>CANMNF010000006.1 GCA_947499255.1 uncultured Sphingomonadaceae bacterium | reverse complement strand
GGCGTGTTCGATGCCATGCTCGAGACGCTGGCCGAGCTGGCGGGACGCAACACAGCCTCCGACATGATCGATAGCACTGTGGTCCGGGCACATCATTGTGCAGTCGGCATAAAAAGGGGACTCAGCAAACCGAGGCGCTCGGCCGATCGCGAGGCGGGTTCACCACCAAGCTCCACGCCAGATGCGACGCCAGAGGCCTCCCACTCGG
>CANMNF010000005.1 GCA_947499255.1 uncultured Sphingomonadaceae bacterium | reverse complement strand
GAGGCGCTCGGCCGATCGCGAGGCGGGTTCACCACCAAGCTCCACGCCAGATGCGACGCCAGAGGCCTCCCACTCGGCTTCGTGCTGACGCCCGGCCAGGCGCACGACGTTCAAGGCTTTGCGCCGCTGTTCCGGATGATCAGCGATCGGATCGAAGCGTTCCTCGCCGATCGCGGCTATGATGCCGATGCCATCCGCGAAGAGATCGCCGCTGCCGGCGTCGAAGCGGTCATCCCTGCCAAGGCCAACCGACGCACGCCCGCTCCGCACGACCGTGTAAAATACCGCTGGCGGAACCTGGTCGAGCGGCTGTTCAACAAACTGAAGAACTGGCGCAGGGTAGCCACTCGATACGACAAGACCAAAGAGTCCTACCTCGGCTTTGTCGCACTCGCCTCAATCAAACTCTGGATACCCTTTGTCCACGAAGCCTAG
>CANMNF010000004.1 GCA_947499255.1 uncultured Sphingomonadaceae bacterium | reverse complement strand
GGTGCGCATGAAAACCTGCATCGCGCAGGCCCGCATATCAAAGCGGCGCAGCTTCTCTGCAGCGCGTGAGGCGTAGCTGGCAATCGCCTCACGCATTTCCGGCCATTGTGTAATGGCACGGCCAAACGACCTTGTGCAGGCAATCGTCTTGCGCGTGGCCGGCAGCTCAGAAAACGGATGGCAGGAAATGCCGCGAAGCTCGCTATGGGTGCGCAGGCCAGTGACGGTCAGCATATCGCGAACCGTCACGGGTTCGAGCGCGACGAAATCAGCGACATTCCCAACGCCAAGCGCTTTGAGCTTTGCCTGCGATGCGCGCCCCAGGCCCCAAACATCATCGAGACCAATCTCAGGATAGAGTGATGCTCGCACGTCCGGTGCGCTCATATCGCATACGCCGGTATTCGCGCGCGCAGCTTTTGCGCATTTATTCGCGAGCTTCGCGATCGTTTTAGTTGGGCCGATACCTACACAGGTTGGAATCTTAGCCACTTGGCGCACTGCGCGCCGAATTGCTTGCGCGCGCTGTGTCAGATCACCTGGCAAGCCGGTAAGATCGAGGAACATTTCATCGATTGAATAAGGCTCAACACGCGGCGCATGATCTTGCAGCACGCGATGCATTCGCCGGCTCATATCGCCGTACAGTTCATAATTTGATGACTTCCAAATGACCCCCTGGCACTCGTCCTTATCTTTGACCAAATGCCATGGATCACCCATTTTCACACCGCACGCTTTTGCCTCATCCGTGCGCGCAATTGCACACCCGTCATTGTTCGACAGCACCACCACAGGTTTACCAATTAGCGTTGGATCAAAGGCGCGTTCACACGAGCAGTAAAAGCTATTCCCATCGACAAGAGCAAAGATCGTCATCGCTCACACCTTCAGTCGGACAAGGCCGGTGATGATTGCCCACACTTCAACGTCGTGATCGACCGGCACCGGCTGTCCTTTGGCGGGCTTTAGAACCCAAGCATTGTCCTTGCGGTGCAGCGAGGCGAGGATCACTTCGCCATGCAAAAACGCGACGCAAACCTTGCCGCTTGTCGGCTCTGCCGCAGCGTTCGCAACTAGAATATCGCCGGAAAGAATGCCACGCCCCGCAAGCTCGTGCCCCACTACGCGCACAGGATAAAGACCTGGTGCACGCAGATCGAGCAGGCCCGCAAGATCGATCACCGGTTCGATGTAATCTTGTGCAGGGCTTTGAAAGCCGGTGGTGGAATCTCCTTCATACGCTTGCGACATCATGAGAACATATCACGAACAAAATTGACAATGGAAGCAGAATCTGAACGCCTTCGCAAAGCCGCAGAAAACGTACGGCTGTATGCGTAACTGAATTCCTTGCAATTTTATGGGAAACTGAGCTATATGACCGAAAGAAGGATAGCCAGATGTGTTTTTGCCGTACAAAAACCCGCTACGATAATCCCAGATAGGGATAATCTTGCGGTCTGGTGAAGGGGCGCGGCCCCTTTCAAAACCTGCGTCAGACTTGGAGATTGCCCTCTCCACTGACAACGAACCTTGGCCTTACGCATTGGCGTAAGATCACAATCGGGGGGTTGCCCCGAAGCAATTCAAGAGCCTGCCCGTGCTCTTAAAAAACATGGGCGAACCCTGCGCGGGTTCGATGCGCGCCAATGTTTCGACATTGGAGTGCGACCAGAGGAAACGCCCTGGACCGTTACGAGGAACGCAGATGGCACGGCCACGCAAGACAGTTGAGGAAAGGCGCGATGAGCGAGCCGAGCAGCGTTATACGCTTGCCGAGCTGGAGCACATCCGCACGCAAGCTTCGCGCGCCGGCATAAGCCCTACCGACTTCATCCGCCGTCGTGCGCTTTCCCAACCTATCAGAGCCGCCAATGTCGCCAGCCCCTCCCCTGCTCTAATTTCTGAGCTTAATCGCATTGGCGTGAATCTCAATCAGCTCGCGCGCGCCGTCAATCGGGGCCGCGATATGTCGGGCCAATGGGACGAGCTGGGCCAAGAGCTGGCACGCGTTCTGGTTCAGGTGGCCGAACAACATGGTTCCTAAGCTGCACCCCAAAGGCTCGAGCTTTAAGGGTGCAGCCGCCTATTTGCTACATGATAAAGATAGAGCCGATACAGATGATCGGGTTGAATGGACCGAAACCCGCAATCTCGCCGTGCATAATCCTGAAACCGCATGGAAGATCATGGCTGCAACGGCATTGGATCAGGACCGCCTCAAAGAGCAGGCCGGCATCAAGAATACGGGGCGCAAATCCAACAAGTGCGCGCTGCATTTTTCCCTGTCCTGGCATCCTGATCAAACTCCTGATCGAGATGAAATGCTCCTCGCCGCCGATGGTGCTATTGATGCATTGGGCGCATCTAAGCACCAGGCTTTAATCGTGGCGCACAATGATGAAGCGCACTCTCACATCCATATCCTGTTGAACCGCGTTTCGCCTGAGGATGGCCGTCATCTGTCCAGCTCGAAGGAAAAGCTCAACCTCTCGAAATGGGCGCAGGAGTATGAAGAGCGCACCGGGATCTATTGCGAGAACCGTATTCTCAACAATGAGATGCGCGGTGCCGGCGAATATGTGCGCGGCGACAAGGACCAGGCGCGCCACCTTTACGAAGAACAGGCGCGTGCCGTTGCAAACGATAACATCGATTTAAAGCCTGTCAGAGCGGCGCAGAAGGCCAAGGACGCTGCCCTTGCGCTCAAAGGGCGCAATCAGGCCAGGATGCATCGTGTTGCGTTGCAAAGGCTCGATGAAGAACATCGTGCGCGCAAGGACGCCCTCGCCCGCGCTAGACAGCGCACTGTTGAACAGTCACGAACGGCGATCATCAAGGCGATGCGACCTGATCACATCGCTTTACGCCGCAAGCAAGGCCTGGAGCGGCAGACATTCGAAGCGCTTGAACAATCATTCTTTGGCCGTGCCAACAATGCGATCAAAACAATGAAGGTCTCGGCTGAAGATGTCAGGGACCGAGAAAGCAATCTCATCAAGCGCACATTTGCGATCCTCACCAATGCCGCCAAACGCCAGGAGTATTTCGAACGCGGACAAAAGCGTGCGCGAGATGCCTTGCGAAAAGAACAAACTGACAGGACATTGGCAGCTAAGCGTGAGGCAACCGAACAGCACCGTGCCAAGATCGAAGCTGCACGACAGGTCTATGTGGATAAACAGGCCGAGCTACGCGCAACTCAGGCCGTCGATGTTCAAGATCTGCGCCAGGCATGGGCTGATCGAAATCAAGCCCGATCGCAGGCCATTACCGAAGCCGCAAAAATCGCCCGCAAAAAGGATCTTGCTAGAGACGATTTCAATTCTGCCGCTCCGATTGGGCAAGATGCTAAGGCGGAGGCATTTGAACGCACACGGGCCAGATTGCGCGAGTTCAACAAAGCTCAGCAAGGGCCAACACGTGAGCAGGACAACAAGCGTGATCGTGATGATGATCGTGAGCGCTAATCTTGCCCCGCCACATCTCCGCGCCATATTATTTTGATGGCAGATGAATCCGAAAAGAATGACTCTCTAGAAATCATACCGCTTGATGCGCTCCAAGCGCTTGATGCGAACGCGCTTCTCGCGGGTAACGATGGCAGCGACACTTTCGCTCTGACCAAACCTTTGCGCGAAGCGCGGGCGAAAGCCGAAGAAGATGGCGACGAGCCGCGCCGCAAGGCCCTTGGCCTGTTGCACGACCTCCTCAACATCCATCTGAAAGTGGATGATCGTGCTGAGCCGTTTGGCCCCATGTTCCAATCTGCGGAAGGCCGGACTTGCACCGCGAGTGATTTTTGCAATCAGCAGAGCGACATCTTAGCGGCCTTCGCTGCCGAGATCGAGCATCCCGTTCTCAAGGCGCGTTTGGCGGACATAGCCTGGTACAATGAGCGGAAACGCGGTGCTGCCGGCAAAATGGCGGTTGAAGCTTATGCCGAAATTATTCGGCAACGGATCGCAGGAGAGCTTCATCGCACGCACGGCGATAACACCCACCTTCTCGATTGCGCAGACACGGCCACGCGCATGATGGTGGTTGCTGGGCGCGTCTATAAAAAGAGCGCCCTGCCCCCGTTTCTATCCGAAGTGATCGAAGAGCTGTTTCAAGCCTGCGTTGATGCGCGTTCTTACGTCGCTTTTTGCCATGTGTCCGAAATCGCCCTCAACTTCGGGATATTTGAATGGGAAAAGGTTCTGGCAGGATCAGAAGCCATCCTGAGCGACACCGAAGGCCAAAACTATCCAATGGCTGTGCAAGGCGTGTGTGAGCTTGCAGAGCGCGGTTACAAAAAGCTTGGAGATTCGGAAAATCAAAAACGCGCGCAGGACCGCATAGTCGAGCAAGACTTGAAGATGCGAGGTCAGGTCAATCAAGCCTCAGCCGAAGCCCATTGGGTGCGCACCGCGATTGACAACCTGCGCCAGTTTGGCGGCAACAAAGAGCGCATTGCTGAGCTGCGAAAAGAGCTGCGTGATCTGGAAGAGGCATCGCTCGATGATTTTGCGGGCATCCCATATCAGATGGATCTTTCCGAGCTGGTCAGCGGCACGATCGAGGTTTTCGAGAAGCTCACCCTACCCGACATTTTGGTGCAATTCGCACTGCTGAATAAGCCACAATCGAAGGAGAAACTCGAAAAAGACGCGGATGAATCTTCCGAGAAATTCATCATGGGTTCGCTCTTTGCGGGTAGCTACGCCGACCGCGATGGCAAAGTTTATGCTCAGACTGGAGCAAAGCCTGACGGTGATGAAGAAAAGGCCGAATGGTATAAGGCCCAATCGCTCATGGCCTCGGAGCTGCACCGGCAAAGCGTCGTGGCAGGTCAGATAGAGCCGGCACGGCGGACCGTGATGGCAAATTTCCCGTTAGAGCAGCGGCATTTTATGCCAATCGTCTATAACAGTCCCTTTGTTGAAAATGGCTATCACCATACATTCTCGCTCGGCTTTGCACGGTTCTGGCAAGGTGATTTTATCTCGGCAGCAGCGTTGCTTATTCCGCAGCTTGAAAACTCCATCCGCTACGTTTTGAAGAACTCCAATGTTCTCAGTGCAAAGATGATGAATGACCTCACGCAGGATGATCGCTCTTTGAGCAGCCTTCTTGAGAATATGCGCGATGAGATGGAGCAGATTTTCGGCAGTGACCTCGTGCATGAAATCGACTTGCTGTTCAATTTCCGCCCTGGCCCTGCCATGCGTCACCAAGCCGCGCACGGAAAGATGACCGATCATCAAAGCTATGGCTACGATGCGGTTTATGCGTGCTGGTTGATCTACCAGATAACCGTGATGCCTCTCTTGTCTCAGTGGAAAGAGCATATCGCTCCGCAGATCGAAGAGCAGGCGTTTTAGGGTTGTAGCATCCGGGCGGGCTGTCGTTCACCGAACCGGCCTGCGGCAGTTTCGGCCCTCCGGGCTTCCATCCCTGATGCAAGGCGTAGGGCTTTGCCCTCAGCGCATTTCGACAAAAATAGACGTCTCCCGAGGCTCAGCTTAGCTTGCGCCCGCCGTCGATTTTTGCCTCCATTTGCACACCCATCCTCGTCCGGAAGCAGGATTTTCGAATTCGAAAAATCCATCTTTCAAAAAGGAAGAGGCCAAAATGGAAAAGACAGTTGAAAACGCAATCGAGGTAAGCCCTTCGCGACTTGAACACGGCACATGGTGCCACAAGCGCAATAGAACGATTGGAGAAGGCGATATTGCCGCCAGCTATTCGGCAGATCGTATCGGTAGCGAAATGCCCATCAGGAAGCCGTTTAGCCATGCGGGTGCGCTTTGGGTGGCTGGAGGGACGTGCGGAGCATCAGCGCGCGCCTATCGGCTTGTCCACCCTTCCCTCTTCGACGGAGAAACCTTCACATATGGCGAGCGTGTGGCGGACGGGAATCGAGGGCGGCGCAGCAAAGAGGGTTTTTATCACGGTATGAAAGTCACCCATCGCGGCGAAATCATGGTGATGTGCGGGCCAGAAATCACATTCGTTGCAGGACTTGAACGCCAAGGTGATCTGTTTGCGAGTGACGACGCTTAGAATACCATATCACAGCTATCGTGAAGGGCTTGATTCTTGATCAAAAAAGCGTGTCATGATGTAGTCACGGTGCACTTGCTCGATGGCGCTCTTGGCTAAAACCCGAGCATTGTCAGGACCCAAAAGGCGCGAAATCGGCCCGCCATCCCCATAGACTTCAAATTGGTTTGTATTGCCGGTGGTCGTGACGACCCCACGAACAGGAACGCGTTCACCGTTGTCGTCACGTGCTTGCATAGCGCCGGTTCGGATTGCATCCCTTATCTGGGAATTTGTACCGTAGAGTATCACGACAATCCCTCCATACCCCGCATCATCAGGCACGCCTGACAACCTAGCAGCCATCAATTGAGCGTGTCTACGATCTTCAATATGGCGATACCCAACATCTAGGCTCGTTTCATCCTGTGCTACTGATGAGGGCGATTGCTCGGTTGCCGATGCGGGTAAAGCGGTTGAGAGTGCGGCTGCGGATGATGCCAGGAACACAGCCGCTATCTTGTATGATGCTGTCCGCAAGTCGTTTCTAAACACTATGGCCGCCCCTTCTTTGCAAACCATTGGCGACAAAATCCAAGGAAGGCCTTGTCAGGGAATTTCGGCGGCTCTTTGATCCACGAGCGCCATTCTTGTTCGAGGAAATAAACGTCCCATCCAGGGGCGACCCCCCTCGCCTCTTGCATCGTATCGCCCTTGAGCTGGGGAACGCTCGCCATGCCATTCAGTGGCAACACCCCTTGGCCTTTGCCCTTCCCCAAATCTCCGCGACGCGTAAATTGCACCATGTCTTTTTCATCTTCGAGGCGGATCGCATAGTCAGGCAGATGCTCATACATCTGATCTTGCTCGACGATATTGCGGATCAGCCTGCGGAACTCTTTGAGCGTAGAGGATGAGCCGACCTTGTTCTGCAGTTTCTCTAGACCAATGCGCCAGCTCTTTTGCGACCCACAATGTTTGCGCGCAATTTCATATATGCGGCGCTCCAGAGGCTTTCTAAGCCTGAAATAATCTCGATTGATTGTAAGCACTTCGTTAGCGCGGATCGCATTAAAAACCCAATCGGATAGCTTGACCTCTAAGTCGAGCATCCGGCCCTCTCGCGTTACCTGAACAATTCTGAATCTATCGATCAGGCTAAAACTATCAAGAACTTCTAGGTCGTTCGTGGTGATGTTTGTCTCAATCCGTGTCCCATGTAGCCGAGATAGCGCAGCGCGAATTTGCTGGTAGCCTCTCCCGTCTGTGCCACGATTGGTGGCCTGGAGCAGATCATAGGCTTTGAAGCGCACCACTTGCGAGACTTCTCGGCCGTCATTGATCGCAGCCATGATCTGCGAAATGCAATAAATCAGAATATCGCGGTCATGGACGGTCGCTAATCCTTCGCTGCTTGGCTTGATCGCGACCCAGTGCTGACCGTTCTCGTATCGCCGCTCTTTCAGGTCCGGCTTTGTTGATACGCTGAATATCGGGTGTTCCATAGATGCCATGTCGGCCTTGGGCGCGGCATCGAATATATCGCACACGAAGAAATCGCTCTGCTCCCTACGATCAGGAAGCAAAGGCGATCGACTATCGCTCAATACATTCGTGTTATCACCCACCGGCACTGGCCTTTCGCGAATCGTGTTATCACCCACCCAAGGCAGTCTTTCGTGTTATCACCCACCTTGCAAGCATTTTCGTGCTTTCACCCACCGAGTCGCTGTGGAAAGCATCGTGTTATCACCCACCAACTATCGTGTTATTACACACCCCTTATCGTGTTATCACCCACCGCGCGTTTTTGCGACTCACTAGAAATCAAGGCTTTGAAGGCCCTCAGACACCCCGTAACACTGAATCTAACACATATTAACACTACTAAATCGGCTCGCTTCGCTCACCTCAAAATGAATTGGCCTCACGGCCAATGCTCTCGTTTTCGGATACGACCGACGAATCATATCGTCATGCTCACTCTGTCAACCGCTTCGCGGTTCTCCGCTACGCTCCGACCCTGCGGGGTGACTGCCGTTGCGCGTGCCGATGTTCTGGAGGTGTCGGCTCCGAAAGAATGTCAACTTTTTGTCTTCCAAAAGAATGAAGTCGACAGTAAGAGAACAAACAGCGAACATTTTTCGACTTCACCTTGCCGAGCACTTTTTGGAGCTGACTTTCGAGTATGGTATGAATTTCAAACACAATGCAAGATAGTCGATCAACCCATAAAGCCTACTTACCTCATTCCCTCAAAAGAGGGTTCCCTCATTCACAGATGTGAGGGATTGCGGCTAACCAGTAAAGCAGGTTTATGGTTTTGCGGGAAACCAGTAAGCCTCTAAGCTGCGCAAGTGGTAAAACGGGGAAACGGTAAAGAGGGTTGCTGGCTATGCAGTCTTGAGGCTTGCAAGAAATGAGGGTTCCCAGCTTGCCTCGAATCAGGTAAAGTGGTTTTCATGATTGTCGCATATCTCAACCAGAAAGGCGGGGTCGGTAAAACCACACTCGCCACAAACACCGCAGCTTGGCTCGCCAAGAAGGGCAAAACCTTGCTTATCGATGCCGATCCGCAAGCAACAGCTTCCACTTGGGCAGGCTTTCGTGATGAAGATGCGAAACCCGAATTCCAAACGATTGCACTCACACGCGATAACATGGCCAAAGAGATCATCGCCATGAGCGCAGACTATGATCATGTGGTCATAGACGGCCCACCACGCGCAGAAACACTCTCTCGCGCCGTTATCGCAGCCTCTGACCTTGTAATCGTGCCGATAGAGCCGTCAGGTGCTTCCAATTGGGCAGCATCCACAACCGTGTCTCAGCTCAATGAATGGCAGGCGATGAATGACAGCGCGAAAAGCGCTTTTGTCATCTCCCGCGTCATTGGCAAAACCGTCATTGGCCGCGAAATCCGCGAGCTGGCCGCAGGCCACGGTATGCATATTTTCAAGTCATCGATCCAGCAGCGCGTCGCTTACGCCGAAGCGCTGACATTGGGACAATCCTTGTTTGAATATGACGGGGCAGGGGAGGCGGTGGCCGAGTTCAATAAATTTATGAAAGAGATGGTGAGCTACCATGGCAAAAAAGTCGTTCAAGACAGCGCCAAAGCCAAGCAATCCGCAGCTTGATAAGGCGATAGACAGCTTTGTAGAGACAGGACCAGGCAAGGACGAAACGAAGGTTCAGTCTGCGCCACCTGCCGCGAATGCGCCGCCCGCAGAGCAGCCTGAGCAAAGCGAACCTTTGAAAAAGCTATCCGTTGAATTGCCGGAATCGCTCAAGCACGAATACAAAGTCCTTTGCGCGCAGCACCAGCTCAAGATCAAAGACGATATTGAAGGCTTGATCGCGAAGCGCGTAAAGCAGCTCAGAGCCGAGTAGGGCAGGGGACATGAAACTCTCTCTTAAACTCACGGCTGTGTGTAGCGCGGCGTTTCTTGTTGCAACACCCGTCCAGGCCCAGGACGATCGCCTTGCTGATCCGGAAGGCTATTGGGGCGTTGAGATGACTGACGATGCAACATACGATGCTGGTCAGTGGTCTATGCGCAACCAAGGTGTTTCCGTTGCTATATTGCTCGGCACGGAATCACGTGTAACGCCTGCTCAGATTCAAGAAATCCTGACCCGCGAGATCAACAATGCAGGTGTTGGTCACGTTGCGTTTTTCTTCGAGCAAAATGATGTTCCTGGAACGGGCGTCGCGTATGCATATGATGGCGATGTTGATGGTCCGTTCAATCTTGCGGAGGCTCGTCCGGCTGCTGTCGAAGCAGCGCGGCAATATCTTTTCCAACGGCGACTGGGCTTGGAATAAGACCGCGTTAACAAGCATTCAATGATTTGGTAGCAATTAGCATATTTGACACCACGGGGGTATTTTTGATACCATAAGGTTGTTATGAGTAAAAAAGCACTGACAGTCCGTTTCGATGAACATGATGATACCGCTCTCGGTATTATCAGCAAGCTATTGAAAACGAGCAAAAATCAACTCATCGTCAACGCTGTCAGAATGCTTATTGAAACACAGAGCACAAAACTGGCAGACGACATGGAATCACTTTCTGAAAAGCTTAGGCAGTATGCCAAGCATGACCCCAATCACGACAAAGCTATCGATGCCTTTGCAAAGGCGGAAGGACAGCACAAAGATCCTCTCGAAGGCAAAATCGTCCCCGCAGATGTCTCGATCCTCGATGAGGTCGGCGACCTGCTAGAAAATGCCTGATTGGGATGAGAACTCCCCACAACTGACAGATAATCTCGCAAGGCTTTTGTGCGCACTGCGAGATAGTGCGCGACATCGCGAAGAACTGACCATTGAAGGCGCACGGCATTGGCACCGCGCCATAATGGAGGGGCTGACCTTCGAAAAACCCGAAATGGCCGGCGGCTATCGTGGTGATGCAGGTTTGCCCTATAATGTTCGTGTAGGACCAAACTGGGGCACACCGGTAGAGAAGGTGGCCATTGAGCTGCGCGACTTTGAAGGCACTCTTGCGACCCTCATTGCGCGTCTTGACGAGAATATGCCTGTAGGGGCCGAGCTGAACGATAAGAAAATCGAGGCCGTCCTCACAGCTTGTGCCTGGGTTCATGCGGAGTGGGTACGCATCCATCCCTTTGTCAATGGGAATGGGCGTATTGCGAGAATATGGGCGAATGTAATTGCGATGCGCTATGGCTTACCACCCTTTGTTCGGTTGCGGCCTAGGCCGGACGGTTCACAATACGCACAGGCCGGTGCAGCGGCCATGCAAGGGGATCATCATCCCACCATTGAGCATTTTAAAGCTATGTTTGAAGCATTCATTTCAGATTGAAATCAAGATTGATTGTGTCGCATTGGCTGCGCATAGCGACCTAGACCGTGCCCAGAATCATTGGATACCGCGACTGACTAAGCCGCGAGCTTTCGCGGCCGTCCAGGAAACCGCGCGCGCTTGGCAGCTTCGGCAAGGCCTGCGAGTGTCTGCCCCGATCAAACCACGTTTCGATAAAGCTCCAGCACTTCGCTCGGCAGGATGCCGAGATAGAGCAGCGTTTCGCGTTCGCTTGAATGTCCGAGCGCCTTCATGATCAGATCGATGGGTTGGCAGTATCGCACACGCTGCGTGTAGCCCCACGTCTTGCGCAGCGAGTGCGCGCTAAACTGACCCGATAACCCCGCGCCGAGGCACCAGTGTTTGACCATGCGACTACAGGTCGGCACCGTGAGGGCATCGCCTGTCTTGCCTGACCAGAACAACGGAGCGGTTGCGTGTAGATCGGGATGAATGTCGAGCCATAAGGCAATGGCTTCGCATACCGCCTCATTCACCATCACCGCGCGATAACGATCTTGCTTGCTCTGTTTCAGGTCAATGATGTGCCCTGGCACACCGTAGATGACATGGCGCACCTGCAACGAAAGCAGCTCATTGATGCGGTAGGCTGTGTTTACTCCCATCACGAACAGGAGATGATCACGCGGATGCGGGCGCAGCATTGCTTTGATGCGGGCAATGGCCGCCGGATCGCGGATCGGATCGGCCTTTATCGACGATCCCTTTTTGGGGTGATTAGGGTTCTTTATGCGCAGCATGAGCGGGCCTTTCCAAGCCACACCCGTTCATCACGCCAATGATAGATTGTAATGCTGTCGTTAGCTTTTGCATCATATTCGCAATGCTAACTTATCCAGTTTTGTTAGTTTTACGCCATAATCTTACGTTTTGCAAGCATTTTGCAACGATACGTTTTGAATCCGTAATGGCCATAACCAGAAAATAAATCAATCATATCAGTAGCCTTGCCCGCGATCCCAATTTTACTGGATAAGTTAGGATCAAGATTATGGCTATATTGGACCTGAAATCAAAATTCAAAAACACCCTTGCCGCCGCAGCAGGCGCAAGTTTGGCGCTTTCGCCCATCGCAGGCGCAACCGCACAAGATGCGCAACCTCAGCAACGTGCCGAATTTACGCAGGTGGCAGCCACAACTAATGTCGCTTTGACGCAAGATGCTCCGCACGCAGCGTATCAATGGTCCAAGCTAAACCGTGGTATTGCTGTTGCCGTAAAGCTTGGCACTGAATCCAGTGTTACCCCTCAACAGATTGAACAAATCCTTACTCGTGAGATCCAAAACGTTGGAGTTAGCGACGTGGTATTCTTCTACGAGCAAAACGATGTTGCGGGAACTGGCGTGGCGTATTCATTTGCCGGTAATACGGATGGGCCGTTTAGTCTTGGTGAGGCGCGTGAGGCGGCTGTCAAATCCGCTAAACAATATCTATTCCAGCAGTCTAACCCTGCGATGGCGGTAGTTTTTAACCCATAGAGTTAGACAGAAATGCCGAATCTTCACCGTGCACAGGCTTCGAACCAACTTCAACATCAAACTGGTTATCCACTTCATTGAATAATGCCTGTCTACCGCCGCTATCCGAAGCGAGTCCATCTTTTGCTTTTTCCAGTTGATCTATCGTTGGAGCACTCGGGGTGCTTTCAACAATCGCCTCGGCCTCAGTCACAGTAAGATCTGGATCAGAAAGCTTCTTTCGAAGACTCGTTGCCGATTCTGAGTCATGTCTATACTTTGCCCATTGAGCTGCTTGACCATATCTTGAGTGATCTTTGTATTCCGCCTTAACGTTACCGTTATCGTCCAACATTTCCTCAACGAATGCGCGTTCAACCCGCTCCTTATAATCCGTCATGGATTCGCCATCGCGGCGTTGTGGCATGTCGTCAGGATCAAGGACTTCTAAGGCCACTTGCTGGCTCCAATCTTCGCCAAATCGATCAATAAGTTGAGTTTCTAATTTTCCCATGCGGCGTTCAAGATCGGCTATGTGATTGTCTAGCAGATCGAGATAGAGCACGGTATCAAATGAGCGCTTCGCTCTTTCGGCTTCCTTGCCTTTTGCGCCCTGTATTGCTTTTGCGCTCACGGCCTTGCCGCGTTCGATCTTACCTGCAATCGCGCCGCTATCGCCCGCGAGAAGTTGCGCGTTCTCCTCGAACAACGCTATTTTAGAGCTGCGTGTAAGTGCTTGGCTGAATGTTGCGCTGAGCGCGCCGCGATCCATCGCCGCCGCAGCATCATAATGGTGTTGTTCTGTATGAGCCATTGGCCCTGCTCCCCTATGTCTTTTTTGTTTCTCGGTTTGCTCTTGTGGCAAACTCGTTGAAACGCTCACGTAGAAAATATTCTATATTAAAATCATTAGGTTATTATGAAAATTACCCACCAATTTGTCTCAAATTGTATCTATCGCTGAAAGCTATGGTCAGCGGTCGTCAGGGAGGATTGCATGAGCCTGGAGTGGCGCCGCCAATCGGTCCTCAAACGTGATTTTCCGGTGTTAGGCGTGGGCGGCTTGGCGTATCCGGCAATCATATATGGATCCCTAAGCTTGCAATAATACCTCATTTGTAATACAATTGTGGTATATGTAAGGAGCGATTATGACCACAGAATCCACCAGCATCAGACTGGATGCCGACGCAAAGAAAGAGGCCTATGCGATCTTTGAGAAGGTCGGCTTAAAGCCAACGCAGGCTATAAACCTGTTTTTGCGCCAAGTTGCCCTGCGCGGCGGGCTGCCTTTCGATGTCAAAATCCCCAATGCGGACACGATTGCCGCGATGAACGAAGTCAAGAGCGGTAATGCCAAACGGTTTGCCGATAGCGATGAACTTTTTGACGATCTTGGCATTTAGGCTTGGCATTTAGGAATGTATGAATTCACCCGCACAACGCGCTTCCGGCGAGATGTCAAAAAATGCCAGAAGCAAAACAAGGAGATGGAAAAGTTCAAGGCGATCCATCTTCTCCTTATTGCAGGTGAAACGCTGCCGCCCAGCAACCGTGACCACAACTTGTCGGGTAATTGGTCAGGCTTTCGCGAATGCCATATAGAGCCGGATTGGCTTCTGATTTACAAAATGAATGAAGATGAAGGTTTAATCGAATACGTGCGAATGGGATCGCACTCTGACCTATTCTCTTAACATGCGGCTACTTTGCATCCGGTAACAGCGCATAAGCCTTAAGCACCCAGTTGATTAGTTTGATTTCGCCTGATCTGGTGACCAGTCGCATCCATTCGCCAATCCTACGGGCGGGTAATGAGGGTGGGGTGCTTTTGAAACTTTTGACAAGAAGTGCAGGTGAAACGCGTGTTCGCCGGACTTCTGCGTGTAGCCGATCAAAGGTATCTTCGTCGATCACTCGATACATATCGGGATATCCAAGCACTTGGGCGGAGGCGGCCGGAAACGGTTTCCAGTCGGGTTTGTGCGGTAATCGCTCATCGCTGAGGTTTGGGAAGACTTTTCGTCCTTGAAGATCGCTTTTGCGTGGCATCACAATGTTAGGATCGGCAAGAACGAGTTTACGGTCCTTCACAATTGGTTCGGGTTCGATGACCGTCGCAGGTTTCTTCGGCTGTGCTGGAGCAGGTCGCTGTTTCACTCGCGCATCGATTGAAGCATCCAGACCTTTCTGCCTGCTTTTTACAGCGTCGGATTTCAATGAAGATTGTGACTTTTTTGAACCCAGCTTGTTGGAAGCCAGTTGGACGGTCTGCTGAGATACATTCTGTGCCTCCTTGCGGGGCATGGGGTGTGGGTCTGGTATCTTTCTCAGGGTGTCGATGACGCATCTTATATATTCCGGTCTCGCGGTCTTAATTCGTCCGCTAAGCCAGTTGATGATCATTTGTGATGAAAGGCTTGAAAACTTCGGAGGGATCATCGTTATCAATGTGGTGTAACGAATGCCGGTTCGTGCCAGCTCGCTCTTGATCGCACTGAGTTGCGCTTTGGTAATCGGTCGATATGGAGACAAAGGGTGCTCCACTTTTACGCGCCGCTCCAATCGGCGTTGTCTCTCCGATCTCAAATCTTGCCCGAACTCAACGCTTTCAGCCACGGGCAAGGTCGGATGCGCAGCATAAGTTTCCATGACGAACTCCAAATGGTCGCGTTGTGCTGATTTCACGCCTTTCAGCCAGTTGAATATCTTTTGACTCGATAGTCCCTCAGGCACGTGATCCGCTCGTCGAAGCAGCTTTGCGAAATTTATGCCTGTGCGTTCGCGCTCTGATTTCAGAGCATCGAGAATGGTTCGTGTCAGTTTTATGCGCTCCTGCTCTGTCATAGGTTTATTATATCAGGGATGGGGCAGGGGGCTCACGCTTGGAGTGAATCTGCAGCCAATCCATCCCCAATCTTTCCAGGTTCCGCGCTTCGGATCGTGCGTGGACTTACTACCCCGATGCAACGGGGGTAGGCACAGGGGGTTAATCTCCTTAATAATACGCTTGACGTATCGCGTATTTCACCTTATACTGAAAACAATGATAGTCAGTTTTCGCGACAAAAAGACCCGCGCTTTCTATAATAGCGAATTTGTAAAAGCCTTCAGCGGGTTTGAGCGGGCAGCAGATAAGGCACTCGCTCAATTGGATGCGGCAACAGTCATTGGCGACCTAGCACGGCCTGCCAACAACCTCGAAGCTCTGAAAGGCGATCGGAAAGGCCAATGGAGCATTCGGGTCAATAAACAGTGGCGTGCCTGCTTTACCTGGCCAGCAGATTCGAACGGCCCGCAGGACGTTGAGATCGTCGATTATCATTGATGAAACCTTGTAAGATCATGGAGGATCAAATGGCAAGAACACCAATACACCCAGGCGAAATCCTGCGTGACGACCTTGAAGCCCTCGATATGAGCGGTGCAGAACTGGCGCGGCAGATTGATGTGCCGGCTAATCGCATAACGACTATCTTGAAGGGGACACGCGCTGTCACTGGCGACACTGCTCTTCGTTTGGGCCGCTTCTTTGACACGTCACCCGACTTTTGGCTGAACCTGCAAAAGCAGTATGAACTGCGCATAGCAGAGAGCGAAAGCGGCAAGGCCATTTCAAAGTTACCTGTGTTCGACATTGAGAGCTGGCAGAAACAGGACAATCAACCTTCTCTCGGAATGTAGGCTTGAGGCTGATATGAGCGATACGCGAAAGGCATATCTTATCCGCGAGCTTCCACCCGAATTGGTTGAGGCTCTCGAAAACGTTGAATACGGCCCAGTTGATCCTGGGTTGGAAAAATTGATGGCCGAGAATCAAGAAAAGCAGGAACCGATCCAAAACATCGCTGATCGCGACAAACCTCAATGATTTTACACTATTGGCAATAGTGTAAAGACCGATGATGCGAGATGGAGGATAGTTTCCTCAATTGGTCGAAATCAGGCTTGCAGAATTTAACACTCTTCGTGCAAACTGTTAAATGTAATGCAAAACGCTCCTCTCAACACCGCAGAAATGCGTCTTTTCGATTCCGACGGACATCGGCTCTATCTAAACGGAGATGAACGCTCGGTGTTTCTCGCCGCCGCCCGCAATCAGAATGCGCGTGATCGCACCATTTGCGAAACCCTTCACTTTACCGGTTGCAGGGAGAGCGAGTTGATCGAAATTACACCAGCTCGAATTGACCTGGCTGGAGGCACGCTCACGCTGCGCACCCTGAAAAAGCGTAAGCGGGCAGGGGAGACAGCAACCAGCATCTATCGGCAGGTTCCCGTCCCCCCAGATTATCTCGATACGATGAATACCGCTCATGGCATCCGTGAAGCGCAGAAGGTGAAGAAAACCGCAAACGTGCCAATCTTCGATCTATCACGTCAACGCGTGTGGCAGATCGTCAAGCGGGTGATGGTTGAAGCTGGCATAACAGATGGGCCGCACCGCACGGTCAAAGGGTTGCGCCACAGCTACGGTGTGAATGCGATCGTTAACGAGGTGCCCTTGAATATGCTGCAGAAATGGATGGGCCATGCCGATATTTCTACAACGGCAATCTATGCCAATGCCATCGGCCGAGAAGAACGCGATATTGCCGGTAAGATGTGGTCATAACAGCCCATGCGTTGAACCCTCAAAAGAGGGAAAGAGGGTTTTGCTCGGATTGCCTTCCACTGGCAGATGAATTTCTCTCCATTGCCAAATCTGCCGAAAGGCGGGCTGCAATCAAGACGGACGTGGTTGCGATCTATGACAGCCACCCTCGATACCTCTCGGCCTCTCTTTTGTCATGAAGCGGAAATCCCTCCGCTAACGATGAAAGGAAGACCCAATGAAAAACAAACCCACTCACCGCGTCTCATTCGCACGGTTCACCGGCAAAGATGAGCAAGGCAACGACCAACTGGCCTATGGCAAGGAAATAGGTGCAATCTGGCCGTGTCAGAACGGCAAAGGCTCAGTTTTAAAGCTCGATATCATACCCATTGAGCTTACGCGCCGCGAAGGCGTTATCTTCGTCTACGAGATCGACAGCAAATAGTTGCTCATTCGCCGCTGCCTTGGTGAGGCCAATTCTTGCCAAGGACGCGGTGTTCGTAGAACAGGCGGACGGCGGCTCCAAAGTTCGCGGGATATCCTCGCAGCGGAAAAACCTTCATACCGACATCAGCGACATTTTCGACTTCTGAAAGCCGTATAATATGTCGTTCAATCATATAGTCGAAGCGCTCCCATGCAAAGGCTGACATGGTCAGATATTTCTTCTCACCGTCCACATGTCGGAATTTTGTCTCATATTTGAGGAGGCTTTCGACCTTCTCGTCCAGCTCTAGAAAATCTTGCGCATTCAATAATTTATCGTAATACATCCTCAAGCATATCATTCTTAAACATTTAATTGCAAACTCGTCGATTTAGCGAACCCGATCAAAATCGTCCCTCAGGAGATTGTGGGTTCGCTTGTGGTCAGGGTCACGCAATTTATTCCGCATTTCCTCAAATGCCCTGGCGCGGCCTTCCAGTTCAGTAGCGCGCTTTTGCTCGGCAATATCAGGGTCAATGGCATCATGTGCGTCTGCGGTTCCAACATGACCGCCAGGGGCCAGATCAGGCCGCCGTGCGTGGTCCGGCTCAAATCTGGGATTGTCGTTGGTATCGACTGTTTTGGTCTTATCGGGCCTTTCGCTCGCTACTTCATTGAAGGCATCGGACAGCTTGCCGACATCACTGATGTTATCAATTGGCACATTGTGTCTCCGATCAAATTAGATGGAAAGGGGGCGTGGGAACTACATCTGGGAAAAATGTTTGATGCGGTGCTTATAGGGTTCCAATTCCCACCACGGTTGACGGACCGCCTTTCCGAGGGGAAGGCCGTTGCGGTCAATAATCAAGCCATGTTTCGGCATATTTAGAACGTCAGATACCGGCAACCTCGGTGTCCCGCGCTCACTCATATTCTCACTAGCCCCGTACCCGCCCTGGCTGACGTTGGCTGAGCGGCTATAGGTGGTCTTGTCGCCGGCTCTAACCGAAAGGATACGCGCCTCCCTTTCGTCGGAAACAGACAAGTACAGTCGCTTTCCAGACGACTGCATAATATCGCTGAATTCTCCGGTTCCATAAACGGTTTCACCGCTGCTGCGTGATTGCCAAAAGCCTACATAGCGACACCCATGCTTCCTATCGGTACGAATCCGCCGCGCGTATGGCCAAGGCGGAAGCTGAGAAAGTTCATCCAGCAAAAAGACGACCGGCACGTCTCCCTCTGCTTCTGCGAGCTGGCTTGTAATGCAGGTTAGAATGCGGCTCATATGTGCCGCATCACGATCCAGACTCCGCTCCGATATTTCAATGAACAGCGTCGATGGCCGTTTGCGCATCTGAGCGACATCGAATGTTGGTCCAAGGAGAGCCTCACCGCGTGCCGCCTCACGCCTGTAAATTCTAAGTTCTCTGCGCAGCCGACCAAAATACCAAACAACTTGGCGGTCACTGCCGCTCTTATATTCCTCCCTGAAACCCTCAAAGGCCTGGCGCACCGAGTTTACGCTTGTGTGTTCTAAGACTAGATCGATGACATTTGAGGCTGGCTCGCCAATCAGGTCGTACAGCGCCGGAAGGCTGAGCAAGTGCGGCATGTCGATAGCCGCAAACGTCAGCAACGAACTTACCAAGGTCTTGGCCTCTTCACCGATGAAGCCCGCTTGTCCCTTATCCTCGGGGCGCTTCGGGACAGCCACTGGGGCGAACTCATCCGACTGATTTTCGATATCCCGCAACCTCTGTTTCTCGCTGATATCAGTGCGGTTTGCTGTTGCTCGAATATGCCCAATTGGATCAAGCGCGATACAGTGCTCTGGTTCGATGCCAGGAAGATTGTCAGCGTTGTCGCAGACAACCGGTTGTCCCAATTGCTCACGCCGGTATTCAGCGGCTACTCTGTAATTTTCGCCCGCCAACCCGACACACACCACGCTAACATCGCTCGCTATATGAGCGAGGTTTGTTTGGACGAGAGTGCTGCCTTTTCCAAACCCAGGAAGCCCAAAAACTTGTATGGAATAATCGCCATTGTCGAAAAGATATTCACCGCTCGCCGGATCAATTCCAATGAAAAGCTGACCATCGCCCGTCATGTCGGCGCGGTCATAATCGTCTAGGTTGGCAATACCGCCCGTGTCGTATTTGCCTGATGTGGCATCACCGTCGTACTCGTCTCTATACATCTCGGCTTCGGCTTCCTCGGCCTGCCGGATTTTACGTTGGCGCGTCCTTTCGGACAGCGCGCGCGCGGCCTTGATAAAACTCACCAGTCCAACTTCCGCAGCTTCTCCTTGCTGATACGGGAGCTGGTTGACCGAGGCGCTCTAGATCTTGGCGAATGCTCAATAGCTGGCGGCTGCTTTCTCCCGTTCATACTGTGTCGATGAGATTGGCCGCTTTTGGCATTTGCCGAGAGATGAGCAATTGCCAACCAGACAGCCACCCATCCATACCCGAACAAAAAAACGATACCGACGAAACTGAATACGGAATCAACGAGGTTTGGGAACAGTAGGGGCATCAAGAGACCCGCGACAAAAATCGCGATGATTGGTCCTGGCACCCACCCGAAGCCTTTGAGCCATAATGGGCATTTGCCATCCAAACTGATCGCATAGGCAAAACAGCTTCCAACCACAGTCAAAAACGGGCCGAGAATGTAGGAAAGGGCAAACACAACGGGGGCGAAGATTGAAGCTGTATCATAATTCATCTGTGTGTCTCCCAGCTATTCAAACGTTATGTCTTCAGGGGCAACTCCAGCCCCCTCAAGAGTGGCTTGCCACACCTGTTTGAGCTGTCTTAGCTGTGCCATCGAAAGAATTTCCTCGCGTTGGGTTGCGGGGTTCGTGCGCACCTCACCCAAGCCAAGCCATCGGATGCGACAGCCACGCAAAGAGTCGGCCTCAAGGGCTGGCAATGACAATTTCTGCCCAAGCGCCAGAGCGCTTTCGAAATTGGCCTCGGCGCTTACCTCCAACCCGTCACTGTAGATCAACAAGCCGCCACGCGTTCCGCACTCGGGGGCGGCTCTATTCAACGCCTGCAGGATGCTCGTGGATGTGTCGCTGCCGTCCGAAGTGCTTGCTTCGACAAGCCTCTCCAACTCCTGCACTGCCATATTGCCCATGTTCTCCATCGGTCGATCAACGCCAGTTGGGAGAGTCCGAGCGTCCAGAATATTGCCCAAGCTGGCATCGCCAATCAGATGCAATCTGACCGTATCGCCGGTCATCATCTGGCCCATTTCTTCTGTGATCGCGCCGGTCAATCGGCTGAGCGCGCGAGGATCATCAGATGCCCCACTGGTCGAGATATCCGAAAAGACGTTCAGCTCTTCGGGGGCAATAATGACCGGTTCTGATGTTGCGCCGCACGCGCTTAGCGCAACTATGGCGCCCATTGCGCCGGCGAGGTTTAAAGGCCTGAGCTTCATGCGGTGTCTCCGGTCTTTGGGAAGTGTGCCTCGATGTAATCGGAGTCGTATTTTTCAAGACTCTGAGCACGCCCCCGCAGCTGATCGTCTGTCATGTTTCTCAAGCTGATATCGCGATCCGCATTCGCATCGCTCATGGCGATCCCCGTGAAATAATTGGCAACATTCGCGATTGTGAGAGCAATCCGTGCCGCAAGCTTAGGCGCGGCATCCGCGCGCAAGTCTGCCAAGTCATCTGCATCGCTTTCGGTTTCTGAGCGATCCGCCTGATAAGCCTGCCAATCACGTTGCAGTCGTATGCGCGTTTTCACTTTTTCAATCGCGTACCTCGCGTCAGAAAACTGACGTAGGCCCATATGTGCCGCTGCTACGGCGAGCGGAAACAGTGGGCCGATCACATTTTCCAAAGCTGCCAATTTGTCGATGAGAGTTCCGCCATTGGCAGCCGCGACAGCCGCTTGGCTGATCTCAGAAATGATCGCCTCACCGCTCAAGCCAGTAGTTTGGTAGACAACGAAAACAGTGCCTACCAACCCACCGGCCACAATCATCCGATCCAGCCACTTCCCGAACTCGCTTGTCGCTTTGGAAAGTGCGAAATGTGCAACCGGCATGATCGCAAAGATCGCTGTTTTTGACGCATTGCGCACGTCCTCAAAGCTCTTGCCGGCGATATCTTGAACCATGATATCAATGGCAAAATTGAGGTTCGCGATCTCCACACCAAACGCAATGGCAGCCATGCCAAGGCCACCGGCCCCTGCCAGATAAAGGCTGGTCAGGCTCTTTTCGCCTTCTGCTTCTGACAGCATCGCTCTTTCGAAACGCTCTGCCCGCTCGCTTTCTTTTTCCTCTGACAGGATCGCCTTTACGTCCGCGCGTGATAGATCACTGCCAGTGCGTATCGGTGTTACATCGCTCATGCTGAAAACCTCCGACTTTGACCAAATTCGAGGAGATTGGGAATGTGCTCTGGCGGATCAGGTTCAGGTCTTGGATGATGTGAATCAAGCCAAGCGTCGAACCTGCGCGCCTCAATGGCTTGTGTTTTCCGGCGATCTTCGATTGTTCGCTCAAACGCGTCATATCTCGCCGCGAGCAACCACCACGCCTTTTGAAAATGCGCTTTCAAGCGTCCACCGGCCAAAGCCGCAGCGCCAAGATCATTTAGTGCCTGGGTGAGGTCGTCAACGTCATTGCTGGCGTTGTGACCCTCGGCTTCATTTGCTTGATGGTCAGCGTCAGGGAGATCTGTGTGATTGCCGGTAAGGCGGCTCAAGAAGCGCTCTACCCAACTCAGCTTGGATTGGTCTTCAGCGCGACCATCGGCGTACGGGAAGTCATCACGACCATTCTTCATCGATTGTATCATCATTGGTCCCCTGTCTGGGCGGCCAATGCGGGGGCGCTTCGGCCTTCATGCCGAGGGGCGCGAGCTTTCGGGTCCCCTCAGCTCATACTGAAGGCGTAGCGACGGTTTATCGAATTGTCAAAAAATAAGTTACATTTTGTAAAATTAAGAGGGTTGCGTCTGTAGACCGCCCGCTTTGGATAATCTATGATGGGACATCATAATTCTGCGAGCCTCCCGTACTGCTTCGGGAGTAAGTTCATCTCGGAGGGTCTCATTTTTCGTTGGGATCTTTAAGCCCTCATTTTTCAAATCGTTGCCTGGTTTTTGCAGCCAGTATCTGAGCGAGTTGTGCGCGCGCGGACATAACTTGCGCAGGGTGGGTCGATCTAAAACACCTGCATCCAACCAAGGTTTTAGGCCATCCTCAGCCTTGATGTAGGCGATCACATCCTCACCCTTGCGCATCTCGCGCTTAGGAGGATCGTTCAGTCGCTCACTGGCGACTGCTTTACTGAAATCCTGCGCAAGCGAAATAACACCCTCACGAAACTCGGCTTCACGACTTTCGGGTATTCCGGCATTATTCATTATTTCAGCAATTTCTCCCAATCCATCAGCACTTCTAGGGGTTACGTCAATAGTACGACGTTTTTCTACATCTTTTGCTTTTGAAGTGTCAAGTTTATTACTCAGTAGTTTGCGAACGACTTCTTCAGCGTGCTTCCCTATCGATACCGTTGTTTCTTTATCAACATGATTTTGGGATTGTTCATGTCCTAATAATTTGTTGATTGTCATTCAAACATCTCTTCATCATCTTCAGTTCTAAACAATCGGGCACTTGGGTTTCCTAGTCCAGGGTCAATGTGTCCGCGTTCATCCAGAGCTTCATCCATGCCAATATAAAACAGCTCGATATTGGGGTGGACTGCATGAAACTCTTTAACGCCTGGCTTGCAAGTTAAGATGCAACCAACGCGAATTCGTTCCGGCTCGATATCCAACCCATCCAGATATTTAACCGCTTCCAGCATAGTTTTGCCGGTAGACATTGTAACATCCAGAATGATGAACTTTGTTTCATCGTCAATGGTCGGGAGAGACAGCATATAACAATGCCGGTCTTCGTGCTCATCTCCGTAAACACCAATATGAGCCATGCGTGCCATTGGCATAAGCTCACTGAATTTTTCGGCCATAACCAAGCCCGCGCGCAGTACCGGTAAAATCACTATGCTGCCTTGGTCACGGATAACACCATCGGCCTCTTGGCCATCGGGCGTAATCACTCGGGTTTCACTGACGTCCAAATCCTCAGTCATCTTCGCGCACAGGATGAGGCTCAACTGTTGCACGATCCGCCTGAAACGGCTTGGCCGGGTTCTTTGGTCGCGCAATCGGGTCAGCTTATGATTGGCAAGCCCATGATTAATCGGGATGAGGTTCGATTGAATTATCTTGCTCCTGCAGCGGCCCTGCGAGATTTTACAAAAAAAGACATTACTTTTTTGTAAATCTGCCACTTTGTGGAGTTTGGCAAGATGGTTAACGAATTATCCTCTGGTGATTTGCACGGTTCAGCGCGAAGCTTTGCCTTCCTCGATCAGCAAAAATGTGCAGCGCCATTGAAAGGCGCTGCACATTCCAATGGATATTAGCTCCCTGTTGCAGCAGGCGTTTCAACTTCTGCTGGTACCGCATCCGTAGCTGGCGCAGCCGCAGGATCGCCACCCTCAAGCACATTCTTGATCTGATCCTCGGTAGGATTGGGGAACGTCTCATAGAGCTTTTTCAGGGCAGCTGTTAGTTTTGGCGAGAGCACGGTTCTTACTTCACCAGTCTGACCGCGCAGTGAAGTTGCAGTTAAGCCGACATTGTTGAACATACTTTGGATTTGCGCCCCCGTAAGCCGTGGCCGTTGGCCGACCTCAGACGTTTCAGCGTTCACCAAAGCGGCTGCTGGTATGTTCCCGTTTTCGTTGAGAAGGATCTGGCACAAATAGAAATAACCTAGATTGGCATAGGCCGTTTCGACACTCGAAACATTAACTGTCTCGATGCTTTGAGCTACATCCAATCCCGCCTTGGCCTTTCCAATTACATCAATCGCTGCACCTAGTGATGTCGCCGTGGCTGTTAGCGCTCCCTGCGCACATTGACCGCGCGAGTTGCCAATTCCCGCCGAATAATCCGAATCCCATATAAACACTCGGCTTCCTGGCGTTTGTATGCCGTTGTCGCGGTTGGCATCATAGTATGAACGCGCCCCTATTTTGGTGGTCGCACAGCCGCTCAGTAAACATGCCGCTATGACTGCAGAAACAATAATTTTCATGTAAACCCCCTTTGTTGAGAGCTACTTGTTTCCACACGGATTGATTTTATACCAGTTTGAATTTCTGCGATCAAAAGTCACTAACGCCGGTACTGGATTTATCGCCTATTTAAGCTCTTGATAAGGCCCACACATTTGCATCGATACTGCCCTGCCCCCTATCTCCAATCCAAGCGCAAATCACCGACTTATAAAACGCGCACCTGCATCACATCATCAATTCGCGTAGTGTAGCTGGGTGAAAGATTCGAGCGGCGCATTGACCAAGCTTTGCGCTTCACAACCCCTCCCGCTGACACCGTATCGCGCCCAAAGCGAGTGTTCAGCTTATCGATCGTCGCCATCAACGCTTCGGATTGCGACGGCTCGCGGGTGGCAAACATATCTGCAACTGGCAAATCCTCAGGGCGATAGAGATCGATCAGGATCACGCCGGCTTTCGCGTAGCGATAGCCCTCGCGCCATAGTGCGTGCGCAGCGTTGTTTGCCGCAGCCACCAGATCGCGGCTATCAAGTGTTGCCTCAAGCGCAAAGCTCACGCCGTTCGAATATTTCGGATCATCATTATGCGCATTGGTGCGCATGAAAACCTGCATCGCGCAGGCCCGCATATCAAAGCGGCGCAGCTTCTCTGCAGCGCGTGAGGCGTAGC
>CANMNF010000003.1 GCA_947499255.1 uncultured Sphingomonadaceae bacterium | reverse complement strand
AGACCAAAGAGTCCTACCTCGGCTTTGTCGCACTCGCCTCAATCAAACTCTGGATACCCTTTGTCCACGAAGCCTAGAGCTCCAAAAATTCTCGTATTCTCGATAAAGGTTTATAATATTGCCGGGTTGGGCGCTGTCAGTCTAACGGCAACTCGTCTCCGATTAACGAAATTCACCCCAGCCCAAGTTCTACTCAGGCCGCAAGGTTCTGCCAGTCAGCCAGAGCGGCTGAGCGAGCGGCTTTATAGGTCTGACGATTGACGAGGTGTTGTTGGGCGTCGAAGTGATTGTGGAAGGTGGCGGAGAGGGAGGGATTCGAACCCTCGGAACCCTGAAAGAGCTCAACAGTTTTCGAGACTGCCCCGTTCGACCACTCCGGCACCTCTCCGCACAAGAAGCGTCGCTTATTACAAATAGCGATCGTCTGGGAAGCGCGGCGGATAGCCAAACGAAGGCGGCTTGCCAAGGCCTTGCGTTGCGCCGCCCGAATATCACGGTGGAAAGTGCCCTCCCCCGCCTTGTTCGCATCTGCACAAAGCGTATACGTAGTTACATGGAAAATGCCGAATTCTATTCAGAGCAGGCCGGTCGCACGATTCATGCCCCGCTGCGCGCTCTCACGCGCTTTTCCATTGGCGATGTGGTGCGGCACCGGCTGTATGATTTTCGCGGCGTTATCTTTGATGTCGATCCCGTCTTTGCCAATAGCGAGGAATGGTACGAACAGATCCCCGAAGATATGCGTCCACGCAAGGATCAGCCGTTCTATCATCTGCTCGCTGAAAACGACGATTCGTCCTATGTCGCCTATGTCAGTCAACAGAACCTGTTGATGGATGATAGCGGCGGGCCGATTGATCACCCCACCGTGCCGCAATTGTTCGAACAGTTTCGCGATGGCCGGTATCAAATGCGCCGACGTTTGACGCACTAAGCCTGACGCACTAAACGTGCCTCGCATTAACTTTTGATCTTCCAGCCGCTTTTCAACACACGGTATGTGACAAATCCCAGAACGATATTGAGCACCAGAATGCCGATTGCCGCGCTCATCACAGCGGCATCGGTATTGCCGATATCGCTGCGCCCCAAAAAGCCGTAGCGGAAGCCTGAGATAACGTAGAAGAACGGGTTTGCCCGGCTAATCGTCTGAAACACATCAGAAAGATTGCTGATCACATAGAAGGTGCCAGACAACAATGTGAGCGGCGCGATCACGAAATTGGTCACCGCGGAATTGTGATCGAACTTCTCTGCCCACATGCTCGATAAAAAGCCCATGAAGGACAACATGGCAGAGCCCATTATGCCAAACCAGATAATCGCCCACGGATGCGCTGCGGTGAGCTGAACGCCGGGGTAGATCCACATCGCAACCGCAACAGTCGCGCCCACCATAAATGCGCGCGTCATGGCGGCCGCGACAATGCCGATCAAAATCTCAGCATCGCTAAGGGGAGGCATGAGAATATCGATGATCGTGCCCATCATCTTGCCAGACAACAATCCGTGGCTGGCATTGGCAAAGGCATTTTGCATCATGGCCATCATGATGAGGCCCGGTGCAACAAATGATCCGAACTGCACGCCCATCACTTCACGCCCGCCGCGCCCCAAGGCTACTGTAAAGATCACTAGAAACAGCAAGGTTGTTACCGCCGGTGCCCAAACTGTCTGCATCTGCACCTTGAGAAAACGGCGGATCTCCTTAATATAGAGACTCCACAGTCCAATCCGGTTGATCCCGGTGATCTGAGGCTCCCCCGGTTTCGGGAATTTCCTTGCAGCGCCAGCATTTCTGGCGAAGGATGGTTCGGCATTTTTTACGGTGTCAGACATGGAGCTTGCGATTATCGGTCAAGCGCTGGACTGGCAAGACACACTAAGGCCCGCATTGTGCAGTAAGCCATCAGGCAAAGCGCAAAGCGGGCGATAATTTGGAAATGATCCTTTATGAGTTGGACTGAAGATCGCATCGGTGTTTTGACCAAGATGTGGGAAGGCGGATCGACCGCCAGCCAGATTGCGGAAGAACTGGGCGGCGTGTCACGCAATGCCGTGATCGGTAAAGCGCACCGCCTGGGGCTGAAAGCGCGCCCTAGCCCGGTAAAGGCGAGCGACAAGAAAAAGAAAGCTGCGACCAAGAAAAAGGCGGCTGCGCCAACAAAGGATGAAGCGCAGGCAAAGGTGAAGGCCAAAAAAGCACCCGCCAAAGTCGAGCCAAAGGCCGAACCGCCCAAACCTGCCGAAGCGAAACCAGCCGGCGCGAATGCGACGCCAAGCCAGCCGATGCCCAATCGTCAGGATGGCCTGCCCAAGATCGTTTCTTATGGTCCGGGTGGCTTTTTGCGTCAGGGGCCGGGCGATCAACAGCCGCCCATCCCTCCTGCACCGCCACGCCGCTTGGTTCCGGCCAAGCCCAGCCCTGAAATTGCTGACAAGACCAGCCTGCTCGACCTGTCTGACCGCGTATGCCGCTGGCCGATGGGTCACCCGGGTGAGCCGGACTTCCATTTCTGCGGGGAGAAGGTGAACCCAGGCTTCCCATATTGTGTGGAACATTGTGGCCGGGCTTATCAAGCACAGCTGCCCCGGGGTGCGCGCCGCCCCCCTCCACCGCTTCCATTTGGCGGCCCGCGGGTTCGCTAATAAACCAATTTCCAAGGCTCGGCCGCTGACAAAGCTGCCGGGCCTTGTTGTTTTAAGGCCTCACCGTTCTAAGGCCATACCGTTCTAAGGAGAGCAAAATTGCCACTTACCCTGCACGCCGCCCTCGTCCCGACCTATCAGCAAATGCTGGGCGCTGTTTCCGGTTTGATCGACAAGGCGGAAAGCTGGTGCGGCGATCAGGAATGCGATGCAGCGCAGCTGATCGATGCACGATTGGCAGACGATATGCTCCCGTTCGGTTATCAGGTGCAAAGCTGCTGGGTGCATAGCGCCCATGCGATCGCCAGCTGCGCGGAAGGTCAATTTGCCCCCTATCGTGATCCTTGGCCTGATAGCTTTGCGGGCTTGCGCGATAAGGTGGAACAGGCACAAACTGGCCTTGCCGCGCTTGACGAAGCGCAATTGGAAGCGATGGCTGACAAGGATGTGGTCTTCAGCATTGGCGACAAGTTCCGCAAGGAATTCACCGTCAGCGATTTTCTCTTGAGCTTTAGCCAGCCCAACTTCTTTTTCCATGTCACCACCGCTTATGCGATAATGCGCCATGCAGGGATTAAAGTTGGCAAGATGGATTATGTGGGGGCGTATCGGGCGAAAGGATAATTGGCGCGCAGGGCTAAGCTCCGCCAAGGGATAAGCTCTTGGGTTCAGATAAAAAAAGGGCCGCGAGGATTGTTCCTCGCGGCCCTTTTTGTTTGCTGTGATAGGAGGCTTAGTCCTTCAGGAAGTCAGGGATGTGGCCGGGATCGCCGCCACCATCGCCGCCGCTATCCTTGCCGCCGCCTTCGCCGCGACCGCCGCCACCACGGCGACCACTACGGTCGTTGCCACGGCTGCGATTTCCGCGAGGGCCACGACGATCACCGCCGCCACCTTCGCGCTTGTCACCGCGCGGTTCTCTGGGTGGGCGGGTATCTTCCAGCTCTTCGCCAGTTTCCTGATCAACAACGCGCATCGACAAACGGACTTTGCCGCGCTGATCGATTTCGAGAACCTTGACTTTGACTTCTTGGCCTTCGGATACGACGTCGGTGACCTTCTCAACGCGCTCATTCTTCATTTCGGACACGTGGACGAGGCCGTCCTTGCCACCCATAAAGTTCACGAATGCGCCGAAATCAACGATGTTGACGACTTTGCCGTTGTAGATTTTGCCGACTTCGGCTTCTTCAACGATGCCTTCGATCCACTTTTTCGCAGCTTCGATCTGATCGCCATCGCTAGACGAGATCTTGATCACGCCTTCATCATCGATGTCGACCTTGGCGCCGGTTTCCGCAACGATTTCACGGATAACCTTGCCGCCTGTACCGATGATGTCGCGGATCTTCGATTTGTCGATCTGCATCGTTTCGATGCGCGGAGCATGCTTGGAAACGCCGGTGCGCGGCGTGCTCAAAGCCTTGCTCATTTCGCCAAGGATGTGCGCGCGGCCTTCGCTCGCTTGTGCAAGCGCGGTTTGCATGATTTCCTTGGTGATGCCAGCGACTTTGATGTCCATCTGCAGCGAAGTGATACCGCGCTCAGAACCGGCAACTTTGAAGTCCATGTCGCCAAGGTGATCTTCATCACCCAGGATGTCTGACAAGACGGTGAAGTCTTCGCCTTCAAGGATCAGGCCCATCGCGATGCCGGACACAGGATATTCGATCGGAACTCCAGCATCCATCATCGACAAGCAACCACCGCAAACCGTCGCCATCGAGGACGAGCCATTGGACTCGGTGATGTCAGACAGAATACGGATCGTGTACGGGAAATCTTCATGGTCAGGCAGCACAGGGTGCAGCGCACGCCATGCCAGCTTACCATGGCCCGTTTCGCGGCGGCTGGTAAAGCCAAACCGACCCACTTCGCCAACCGAATATGGCGGGAAGTTGTAGTGCAGCATGAAGTGGTTGTATGACAGGCCTTCAAGCCCATCGATCATCTGCTCAGCATCTTTGGTGCCCAGCGTGGTGGTGCAGATGGCCTGCGTCTCACCGCGCGTAAACAGCGCCGAACCGTGGGTACGGGGCAATAGGCCAACCATCGCTTCGATCGGGCGCACTTCATTGGTCTTGCGACCATCAATACGTTGACCGTCCTTAAGGATGGCACCGCGCACGATTTCAGCTTCGAGCTTCTTGACCGCTTTGTTGGCGTTCATCTGCGTTTGCCCTTCGGCATCGGCATAAGCTTCTTTGGCCTTGGCACGTGCCAGGTTGAGCGCATCAGAACGCTGCGACTTGTCGGTCAGCTTGTAGGCTGCGGCAATGTCATCGCCCACGATACCGCGAAGGTTCTCTTTGATGTCAGAGGTATCGTCGGAAAGATCAACTTCCCAAGGATCCTTGGCAGCTTGTTCAGCCAGATCGACAATCGCGCCGATTACCTTGCGGCTTTCTTCATGCGCGAACATCACAGCGCCCAGCATCACATCTTCGGGCAGTTCTTTGGCTTCGGATTCCACCATCATCACCGCGTCATTCGTCGCAGCAACAACAAGGTCGAGTTCACCTTCGTCAAAGATTGTGTTCACAGATGGGTTGAGGACATATTCGCCATCAACATAACCAACGCGCGCAGCACCGATGGGGCCCATGAAAGGCAGGCCGGAAATGGTCAACGCAGCAGAAGCTGCAACCATCGCAACGATATCAGGCTCAGTCTCACCATCATAGGAAAGGACCTGTGCGATCACGTTGATTTCGTTGTAGAAACCTTCGGGGAAGAGCGGCCGTACGGGACGGTCAATGAGGCGCGAGGTTAGTGTTTCTTTCTCCGTGGCGCGGCCTTCGCGCTTGAAGAAGCCGCCGGGGATACGACCCGCAGCGGAGAATTTTTCCTGATAGTGGACGGTGAGCGGGAAAAAGTCCTGCCCTTCGCGTACACTCTTGGCGGCGGTCACGGCGCACAGCACCACGGTTTCGCCATAAGTGGCCAGCACAGCGCCGTCTGCTTGACGGGCGATCTGGCCTGTTTCGAGGGTGAGGGTCTTTCCGCCCCACTCAATCGATACGGTTTTCTTGTCGAACATATATATTCCTTCGGCCCGCCAGCCCTATTGCTTGGCGGGATCTACATTGCCGGGGATACCGTCCCGGTCCGGTGTGGGGCCTTGGTTTGCCCCTGGCCCCTTCACCGCATGTGAAGGATGCCGATACTTTTGGGCCATACCGCGAATGAAAAACCAGTCTCCACTTTTCCCGCGATGCTCCCGGATAGACGAAGGGGCGGCCCACTGAGCCGCCCCTGCGAAAAATTCTTACTTACGAAGACCAAGCTTCTTGATCAGCGTATTGTAGCGCTCAAGATCCTTGGCCTTCAAATAGGCGAGGAGCGAGCGACGCTTATTGACCATCTTCAGCAGGCCACGACGTGAATGGTTGTCTTTGTGGTTTGCTTTGAAGTGATCGGTCAGGTTGCGGATACGCTGCGTGAGGATCGCGACCTGGACTTCTGGACTGCCGGTATCTTGCTTACCGCGTGCATTGTCTTTGATGAGTTCTTGTTTTTCTTCAGCCGTAACTGACATATATTCAGACCTTTCGCAGCATCATGTACAATTAAATCCCCGCACGATCTTCACCGTGCCATCCGTTAGCTGGATCAACGCAACCGGGACATCGCCCAGCTTTGCAAAATACAGCCCATCGGAATGGGGCAATCCCGAAACGATCCGGCCCTGTCGGACCGCCTGCGCATTATCAGGATCAAGAGATAGAGCCGGGATGCCGTCCAGCCCTGCCTCTAATGGCAGGAGATGATCTTCAAGCCGCGCCCCTTTGCCGATTTCATTCAACAAGTCCAGCGAAATCGCTTGGGATTCGTGGAACGGGCCAGCCTTCGTGCGGCGTAGATAAGTAACATGGCCGCAAGTTCCAAGGGCATGGGCAATATCGCGCGCTAAAGAGCGGATATAGGTGCCTTTGGAAACATGTGCGGTCAGCGTGACACTCTCCGCCAGTTCCAGCGGGATTTGCGCATCATAAGGGTCTGGGCGGCCGGCAGAGGTTAGAAAAGCGGAATCAATGGGGGCACAGGAGATTTCGTTGGTCAGGCCGAGCGCGTGAATGGTCACATTGCGCGTTTTCAGCTCCACATCCTCACCCGCCCGCGCAAGATCGTAAGCGCGCTTCCCATTCACTTTAAGCGCGGAATATTTGGGCGGGATCTGTTCAATCGGCCCGGTGAAATGTTCGCAAATCGCGGCCACTGCAGCCATTGGCGGGCGACGGTCTGAGCGAGCGATCACCTCCCCTTCGCTATCAAGCGTTTCGGTTTCCTCTCCAAATTTGATCGTGAAGTCATAGATCTTGCTGGCATCAAGCATTCTGCCTGCCAGTTTCGTCGCTTCGCCCAAGGCAATCGGCAAAACACCTTCGGCCAGCGGATCAAGCGTTCCCCCATGCCCCACTTTGGTTTTGGCATAGCCGCCTTCGCGCAGATTGCGCTTCACCGCGCCCACCGCCTGTGTCGAGCCAAGCTCGCGCGGTTTATCAAGGATGATCCAGCCGTCCATGCTGCGCGCCTTAGAGCCAAGCCGCGTCATCGTCGACCCGGCGGGTTAGGTAATTGCCCCAAGGCACTCCGCAATCCGATATTGAAAGCGATGCGGCACTGCAAAGCCCCATGCGTTTACTCGTCCATCTTGGTCTGCACAAAACCGGCTCCACCTATTTGCAGCATGTTCTCAACGACAATGCCGAGGCCTTGCGCGAACGCGGCGTCTATTATCAACGCCAAGACGGCTATCCCGCCCATCACGAAGCCGCTTGGCATATTCTCAACGGCAATTCGGCACCGCTTTTCGCAATGATTGGAGCGGCTGAGGCTGCCGGTTGCGATACGCTCATCCTTTCCTCGGAGGACTTGGAGGGTGCGCTTTATGATGATCGCCCGATATCGGCGGTGGAAATGGCGGCCAGCTTCGCCGGGATTGATCAGGTGGAATGGCATGTGGTCTTGCGCGAGCCCGGCGCTGCCTTTGCCAGCCTGTTCGCACAGCTCCAGCATCACATTTATGCCGATGCCTTCGCGATGCTTTATGACGCGATGCGCCGTGGTTTTGTGCATGTGGCGGCTCCCATGCCCGGTGGAGGGACGCCATACTGGTATTATAGTTTTGATCACGCCCGCGATCTGGCGCGCCTGGCAACGCGGGTAACAGGCACTGTCATCGCGCATGATTTTGCTGCGCCTGTGCCTTTCCCCGGTGCCGGAATGCTGGCGCCTTTAGGCGTAATAGATGCGCTCACCACTATGCCCGCAGAAGAGGCGCGCAATGCCCGGCCCGGTCGCGAAGCCATTATTCGCGGCTATGTTGAACGGGTGGCCGAGGCGATCCCCGATGAAACCGCGCAGGAGGCGGTGCTCCCCGGCTTTCTTGGCGCATTGGAAAACGGGCTGGATATGGTGGAAACATACGGCGCGATTGTCTCCACCCGCTATGCCGAGAGCCATCGCGAAGCCCTTGCGCAATTTGGCAAGCCGCAATGTGCCAGACCTATGCCTGCCGAGCTGGCCTCAACACCTTAACCAAACAACGCAGCAACACGCTGTGCCAGACCAAGATAATACTCCTGCATCCACTGCACCGGCGGCAGCACGACACGTTCAATAATGCCCGATCCGGGAAAGGCCCATGTGATCGCAATCAGGATCACGATAAAGACAATGCCAACCTGCTGCATTTGCTGCCACCGCGGCACCATTCGGCGCGGGAGCAGGCCGCCCACAATATGGGAGCCATCAAATGGCGGAATTGGCAGCAGATTAAACAGCGCGAGAAACGTGTTGACCATGATGAACAAGATCATCAGCTGAAACAGCCATTGTGGCAATGCGCTATCGGGCCCGGCAATTCCGACAATCACGCCCAGCACAATTGCCGCGATCATCGCCATCAGCAAATTGCTGGCCGGACCGGCCGCTGCCACCAGCATCATGCCATAGCGCGGATTGTTCAACCGGCTTGGCTTTACAGGCACCGGCTTGGCCCAGCCAAATATCGGCCCGCTCACCAAAGCAAGCAGCCCCGGCACGATCAAGGTGCCCATCGGATCGACATGGCGAATGGGATTGAGGCTAAGACGTCCCAGATCATGGGCCGTGCGATCCCCCAACATCAGCGCAACTGCGCCATGCGCCACTTCGTGAAACACGATGGCGATGATCAGACAGGGTACAAGCATCGCGACGTATATAAGCGTATCAGTCATGTTTGTCTGGGTAGCGCAGATTTGGGGATTGGCCAGCAATTCCGGAAGACCCGCGCAGCTTTGCATGCTAGCCCGCCAGCTTGGATTGCAAACACCAAGGCAGATTAAGCAATGAACGAAGCGGCAACGCAAAAGGGTTTTTTGGGCTGGGTTGAGCGAACGGGCAACAAATTGCCCGATCCGGTGTTCCTGTTCTTCTGGCTGATTGCGATCCTTATTGGTATCTCTGTTATCGCGGGTCTTACTGGCCTTTCCGCGCTGCACCCCACCGAAATTGATGAAGCGACCGGGCAGCCGGTTGTCATATCCGCGCTGTCGCTATTGGCGCCGGAGAATATTCAGCGCTTGTGGGTCGATATGCCCGCCACTTTCACGCACTTTCACCCGCTGGGATATGTGCTGGTTGTGATGCTGGGCGCAGGCGTTGCAGAGCGTGCCGGCCTGTTCGGCACAGCGATGCGCGCAGGCGTGCGCAACGCGCCAACCGCTTTGCTCACCCCGATTGTCGTGCTGGTGGGAATGTTGGGCAATCTTGCAGCTGATGCAGCCTATGTCGTGTTGATCCCGTTGGCGGGCATTATCTTCCATGCGGCTGGACGCCATCCGGTGGCAGGCATCGCGGCCAGCTTTGCCGGTGTTTCGGGCGGCTTTTCCGCCAATTTGCTGCCCGGCCAATTGGACGCATTGTTGTTCGGCATAACCGAGGCGAGTGTTGAAACGGTGTTCGGCGATTTCACCGCCAATATTGTTGGCAATTGGTATTTTATCGCCGCCATGACTTTTGTCTTCCTGCCTGTCATCTGGTTCGTCACGGATAAGATGATTGAGCCGCGCTTGGGCAAGTGGAACCCTACCATGATGGGGGACGCCACCTCTGACGCGCAAGATGATCTGAGCGAAGTTGGCGATGGGGACCGCGCTTTGACCGATGCGGAGAAGAAGGGTCTGCGCTGGGCTGGGCTTGCGGTGTTGGGCGTGGTGGCCATGTGGCTGTTCTTCACCTTTGGCCCGGGCACTCCGTTAATTGATGAGACCGCCAGCACTGAGGCGCAGCTTAATCCGTTTTATCAAAGCCTTGTTGGGGCGTTTTTCCTGCTCTTCTTATTGGCTGGCTGGGCTTATGGCGCGGCCTCTGGCGTGATCAAGAACCACAAGGATCTGGTCAAAATGATGACCGGTTCGATGGAGGACATGGCCTATTACCTCGTGCTCGCTTTTGCAGCGGCGCATTTTGTGGCGATGTTTGCTTGGTCAAACCTTGGCCTGATCCTTGCGGTAAACGGCGCGAACTTCCTTGGTGGTTTGGGCCTGCCTGCATGGGCTTTGCTTGCTGCGATTGTGGTTGTGGCGGGTATTCTTAACATCTTTGTCGGCTCTGCCAGCGCGAAATGGGCACTGCTTGCACCTGTGCTGGTGCCAATGCTGATGCTGCTGGGCATTTCGCCCGAAATGGCGACGGCGGCATACCGTGTGGGCGATAGCGCGACCAATATCATCACCCCGCTTATGGTCTATTTCCCGCTGATCCTGATATTCTGCCAACGTTGGCAAAAGGATTTTGGGCTAGGATCACTCACTGCGACCATGCTGCCTTATTCGGTCGGCTTGATGATTGCAGGCCTTGCGATGACGATTGGCTGGGTTGTGCTAGATCTGCCGCTTGGACCGGGCGCGCAAGTCTTTATGGACATCCCCACTGGCGTGGCTGCGCAGTAATCTGTCTTACCAGCGAGCAAAGTGGTGCCGCGTCCGGCACGGTGTTACCAAGGTTGCAGAACCGGTTGGGAAGCCGTTTGGCATTGGCGTGATTTGTTAGCGGCGGGTCAGGGCGCGAGCGTGGCGCTCACTCCTCTTCCGATGAGATATGTCCGCACCCGAGAGGGAGTCGAACCCTCCAGCCCATAGGGCACTGATTTTCAAGTCAGACGCGTTGCCACTCCTGCCACCGAGCGCGGACACAACTCTCATCGGACCAAGAATAGCATTGCGCAACGGAGCGGGTGTAGGAAATATCCTACTTTATTGATAATCGATAATAATTTTAAAGTTCAAGTCATTGAAATACAGCGATATAATTTTTGGTACAATTTATGAGCTTTGCTCATAAATTTACATTTCCGCTGTGTCAATATCTGGGGAAAACTATTCCTCTTCCAAATCGCGCTTTACTTTGGGATCATCGAGCAATTGATCGATCCGGCTTGCTTCATCGAAGCTTTCATCGGCGCGGAATTGCAGTTTGGGTGCAAATTTCAGGCCCAGCCGCTTGGCCACTTCGCGCTGGAAAAAGGCAGTGTTGACCTGCAAGGCTTTAAGGATCACCGCCTCTTCTTCGCCCAGCAATGGCTTCACATAAACCTTCGCATTGCGCAGATCGGGTGACATGCGCACTTCGGTCACCGCGATGTTGGCCGCCGACAGCACATCATCGTGTGCTTCTCCGCGGGCCAGCAATTCGGAGAGGATATGGCGCACCCGCTCACCCACTTTTAGGATACGGATTGAGGGATCATCAGGGGAGGAATGGCGCTTCATTATTCAGTTCCAGCAATGGGCGTGGGGATGGCGGTGCAGGTTGAACGGGCCAGCAATGTGCCATCGGCATCGAACAGCTCACCTTCAAGATAGGCGACACGCCGCCCGATTTTGATCGCCCTGCCCTTGCCCACCAGCGGTCCGATGGGAACAGGACGAATCAAAGTCATATTGATGTCCAGCGTGGTGGGCAGCGCTTCGCCGCCAGCATGGCAGTAAAGCGCCGCGCCCATCACCTCATCCAGAAAGCCCGCAATCAAGCCGCCCTGCACCCCGCCGCGCGCATTCCCGAAAGAAGGCGGCGCAGTGAACGACATTGTCGCAGTTTGTGTGGCAGCATCCCAGCCGCGAAAATCCACACCAAGAAAAGCGCTGGCAGGTGACAGATCAGCGGCGGATTGGCCCTTTGGAAAAAAGCCGAAGGTCGGTTGCTCAGCCATTGTCGCTTATCTGCGTCAAAGCGGCCCCTCCCGCGTAAGGGAGGGGCGCAAAGATCACAGAACCCGTTCTTCCTCATTCACCTCGAACACTTCGAGCTGATCGCCTGCCTGGATGTCGTTCGTGTCTTCCAGAACCACACCGCATTCGAGGCCAGCGCGCACTTCGTCCACATCGTCCTTGAAGCGTCGCAGCGAGGCGATGGTGGTGGCTGAAACGATAACGTCCTCGCGGGTGAGGCGGGCGTGCAGACCCTTGCGGATGACGCCTTCCTCGACCAGCAGACCAGCGGCTTTGTCGCGCTTGCCAGATTTGAAGACCTGCTTGACTTCGGCGCGGCCAACAACGTTTTCCACCTTGAGTGGCCCCAGCTCACCAAGCAGCTCTTTCGTGATTTCGTCGGTCACATGATAAATCACATCGTGATACATCATGCGCACGCCATCACGTTTCACCAGATCGCGCGCTTTGGCATTGGGACGCACGTTAAAGCCGATGATCGGTGCTTTGGAAGCCGCCGCCAGTGTCACATCGCTTTCCGTGATGGCACCAACGCCGGCATGCAGAATGCGGACTTTAATATCGTCATTGGAAAGGTTGTGCAGCGCTGAATTGATCGCTTCGACCGAACCTTGCACATCGGCTTTCACCACCACCGGCCATTCGACCACATTGGAGGTGTTGAACATCGTATCAAAGCTGGTCGGAGCAAGAGCAGTGCGTGCCTCGGTCGCTTTTTCCTGACGATATTCAGCAACTTCGCGGGCACGTTGTTCATTTTCAACAACGGTGAGTTGATCACCAGCCGACGGCACACCGCCAAGGCCAAGCACTTCGACCGCCATCGATGGGCCAGCTTCTTTGATCTGCTTGCCTTTGTCATCCACCACCGCGCGCACACGCCCGCTTTTGGTGCCAACCACAAAGGTATCGCCGCGCTTCAATGTGCCGCGCGTCACCAGCACTGTGGCAACAGGGCCGCGGCCCTTATCCAGCTGCGCTTCCACCACGGTGGCATCGGCATTGCGATCCGGGCGCGCTTTCAATTCGAGCAATTCAGCTTGTAAAAGGATCTTCTCGACCAGCTCATCCATCCCGTCACCTTTGGTGGCGGAGACTTCGACATCCTGCACTTCGCCTGACATCGCTTCAACGATCACTTCATGTTCAAGCAAGCGTTCACGGATTTTCTGGGCGTTATATTCCGGGCGATCCGATTTGGTTATCGCAACGATCATCGGGACGCCAGCAGCCTTGGTGTGATTAATCGCCTCAATCGTTTGCGGCATAATGCCATCATCGCCTGCCACCACGAGGATCACGATATCGGTGACATTGGCACCGCGCTGACGCATTTCGGTAAATGCCGCGTGGCCCGGCGTATCGAGGAAGGTGATCTTGTCCTTCTTCTTCGTAGTAATCTGATAAGCGCCGATATGCTGCGTAATGCCGCCAGCTTCACCTTTCACCACATCGGTGCCGCGCAGGGCATCGAGCAGCGAGGTCTTGCCGTGATCGACATGGCCCATGATCGTGACCACCGGAGGACGCGGCTCAAGCGTGTCTTCTGGATCATCATCCTCGGCCACCTGAATATCAATGTCGGCTTCGGATACGCGTTGAATGTTGTGGCCAAATTCTTCGACTAGCAATTCCGCAGTATCAGCATCAATCGTTTGATTGACCGTCACCATCATGCCCATATTGAACAGCGCTTTGACAAGGTCAGCGCCCTTCTCGGCCATGCGCACGCCCAGTTCATGTACGGTGATCGCCTCGGGCACGATAACATCGCGCACCTGCTTTTCACGCGGGGCGGATGAACCGCCACCTTGTGCACGGCGTTCTTTTTCACGGGCGCGTTTGAGCGCGGCGAGCGAACGGGCACGGCGGCCTTCGTCCTCGTTCAGCGCTTTGTTAACGGTCAGCTTGCCAGAGCGACGTTTGTCAGCGCTGCTGCCACCGCGATCATTGCTACGGCTCTTCTTATCTTCCTTCTTCTTTTCAGGACGCTTGGGTTCAGGCCGGGCGACCGGGGTGAACTTGCGCGGTGCAGCTGTGGTTTTCTTGGTTTCGGCAGGCGCTTCTTCAGCGGCTGCAGGCTCTGGCGCTGCTGCTTCTGCTTCGGCGGCGGCTTTGGCCTCTTTTTCATCAGCTACACGCTGCTTTTCTGCATCTTCTTCAGCTTTGCGATTGTCTTCTGCGCGCTGCTTTTCTGCATCAGCTGCCTTCTTGGCTGCCTGATCTTCGCGTTTGCGCGATTCCTGCGAAACGCGCAGGCGATCTTCTTCCGCTTCGCGCTGCAAACGAGCGACGCGTTCCTGCGGGGTTTCGCCAGCGGGATCCTTCTTGGGCGGCGCTTTTTTGACAGGCGCTTTCTTAGCGACCGGAGCTGGCGCGGGAGCGGGTTCTGGCGCTGGTTCAGGCGCAGCGGCAGGCGCAGGTGTTTCACCCGGCTTGACCAGCTTGCGCCGTTTTTTGACTTCAACAGCAACCTTATTGGTGCGGCCGTGGCTGAAGGTCTGTTTGACTTCTCCAGCATCGACCGCCCGCTTGAGACCAAGCGGTTTGCGGGTGCGCTTCGGAGTGTCGTTTTCTTCGCTCATAAACTCTCAAACTTCCTTCAAAATCAAAATGTCATGCAGGCGCACTAGGCATGCGATCCACATCCCCGGCGGGCCTTTCGACAACCGCATCGCCGGCTCCGATAAAAGACTGCAAACGTCCCAGCACAAGTGCGACCCGATGTGCCGATTGCGCATCGGCCAGTGCCAGGTGGACGACATTCTCGCGGCCCAATGCCACAGACAGGGCATCGCGGTCCAGTGGTAGTCGTTCGCCCGTTCTGCCCGAACCTTCTTCGTCCAATCCAACACGCCAGGCTTTATCAAGCTTATGCGCGCCATCCATGCTGGAATCTCTGGCATGATAAAGCGCTGCAACACCGCCCATTCGGGCCGCAGCAGCGATTTTATCAGACCCCAAGATAAGGCGGCCCGCGCGCAGTTCCAGTCCCAACCTGTCGCGCAGCGCACGGCGCAACGCCGCCTCAGTGCGATCGGCCAGATCATCGGGAATGTTGAGCTGGCCGGTTTTGAACGCCCGCGCCAAAGCGCCGCGCAATTTGCCATTGCTCTGCGCCTCGACAAGCGCTGTGCGATTAACGCTGATCCACGCGCCGCGACCGGGCGCTTTGGCCAAAGCATCGGGCAGCACATCGCCATCCGGAGAAACCGCCAGCCGCACGAGAATATCGCGCGCCGAGCTGTTCCCGGTTAGCACACAGCGCCGCTCGCTCCCCGTTTCCGGGGAGGCAGCACCTTGAGATTCAGGTGAACCTAATGGGTCATTTGGAGGATTCCGCATCGGCGGCCTCCTCTGCTACGGGCTCGGCTTCGGCAGCTGGCGCTGCGTCATCCTCATCCTCAAACCAATGGGCACGTGCGGCCATGATGATTTCATTGCCCTGCTCTTCCGACAGGCCAAAGACACCAAGGATACCGCCTTTATCTTCAACACGCTGCGGCCGGCGCGCAGGCGGACCATCAGCATTCTGGCGGCGACGCGGCGCTTCGCGCTTCTTCGCAATCAGTTCATCGGTGGCAAGGTCGGCCAAATCATCCAGCGTTTTGATCCCGCCTCGACCCAGCACAACGAGCATTTGCTCAGTCAGATGCGGGATTTCGGCAAGGTCATCTTCCACGCCCAATTCACGGCGTGTTACCCGGTAAGCTTCTTCCTGACGTTCAATCGCTTCCAGAGCGCGGCTTTGCAGCTCTCCGGCGAGTTCTTCGTCAAAGCCTTCGATCATGGCCAGTTCGGACAACTCAACATAAGCGACCTCTTCCAATTCTGCGAAGCCTTCGGCAACCAGCAATTGGGAGAGCGTTTCATCAACGTCGAGCTCTTCTTCGAACATCTTGGAACGCTCAGCAAATTCCTTGCTGCGTTTTTCCGAGGCTTCTTCCTCGGTCATGATGTCGATCTGGCTTTCGGTAAGCTGACTGGCGAGGCGCACATTTTGTCCGCGGCGACCAATGGCCAGCGAAAGCTGATCATCAGGCACAACCACTTCGATGCGCGCTTCGTCCTCGTCCAGCACAACGCGGCTGACGGTGGCGGGTTGCAGTGCGTTTACGATGAAGGTTGCGGTGTCTTCTGACCACGGAATAATATCGATCTTTTCGCCCTGCAATTCCTGCACGACGGCCTGCACGCGGCTACCCTTCATGCCGACACATGCGCCAACCGGATCGATCGAGCTATCATGGCTGATCACGCCGATCTTGGCACGGCTGCCCGGATCGCGCGCAGCAGCTTTGATCTCGATAATGCCGTCGTAAATCTCGGGCACTTCTTGTGCGAACAGCTTGCGCATGAAATCGGGATTCGCGCGGCTGAGAAAAATCTGCGGCCCGCGATTGTTGCGTTCCACTTTGGAAATCAGCGCACGTACACGCTCACCCACACGGGCAGCTTCACGCGGAATTTGCTGATCACGGCGGATCACGCCTTCGGCACGGCCAAGGTTGACGATCACATGGCCAAACTCAACCGATTTGATCACGCCGGTGATGACTTCGCCTGCGCGGTCTTTAAATTCTTCGAACTGACGCTCACGCTCTGCATCGCGGACCTTCTGGAAGATCACCTGCTTGGCAGATTGTGCATCGATGCGGCCCAGATCAACCTGCGGCAGCGGATCGACGATATAGTCACCAACAACCGCGCCTTCTTGCAGCTTTTGCGCTTGGGCGACATTGACCTGTTTGAAGTTGTCTTCGACCTCTTCAACCACTTCAACAACCCGCCACAAGCGCAAATCGCCTGTTTGCGGATCAAGCTTGGCACGGATATCGTTTTCCTGGCCAAAACGGTTGCGCGCACTTTTCTGATACGCTTCTTCCAGCGCTTCGATAACGATCGACTTGTCGATCATCTTTTCGCTGGCGACCGCATTCGCGATTGCAAGCAGTTCTGCCTTATTGGCGGAAATGGGACTGGCCATCAGTCGTTGACCTCTTCTTCCTCTAGCGTTTCATCGATATCTTCAACGCCGCTCATATCGAGCGGGCGGGTGGCGGCAATCAGCTTATCGGTCAAGACCAATTGCGCCGAATGTATCATATTGAGGGGGACAGTTACGCGCCCCGCTTTGGTATCTTCAATAATGGCGGCATCATCTTCTGCGCCAATTAACGCACCGCGCAATTTGCGATGGCCATCAACTTTCTCAGACAAAGCGATCTTCGCTTCATGCCCGGCCCAGTTCACGAAATCTTTGGCTCGGGTTAGCGGGCGATCAATGCCCGGTGAGCTGACTTCAAGGTGATAAGCCCCGGCAACCAGTTCTTCGCCATCTTCTTCAACCGTATCGATCGTGTCGGAGATACGGCGCGATAGCTCCATACATTGTTCTACAACCAGCTGACCCGTTGCGGGTTCTTCGGCCATGATCTGCAAAGTGCGTTCATCGCCAGAGCCGGTCATCTTCACGCGCACCAGTTCAAATCCCAAAGCGGCAGCTTCGGGTTCGATCACTTCAATCAGACGCGCAATATCAGCCACTTATGCTCCATCGGCATGGTATCGTGACAAAGGCCTTAGTGGCCGGCCCCTTGCGGCGCCAGCTTCCAAAGATGTCACGACATTATCGGAATAGAAAAGCCAGATAGGCCCGGCGTCGCTTTATTGCAAGCCCGATTACTCTCTTGCTTGCGGGCTCGATTGCGCATCTGGCTGCAGGCGCGCGTAGGGCACAGCCCAACCGCCGCTTTCCATCGCAAACAGCTGTAAGGATGGCGTGCCGTAAGCATTTATAACGGGAGCATAGCCAACGCCATCTTCAGACCTTTTGGGTCCAAAATGCGAGGCGAAAGGATCGCCCGCATCGCCAAACTCTCCATCATAGAACGTATCGAGCGTGGACGTGCTGGCGGCGATAGCCACCTTGTCATCAAGATCGCGCGCGGTTTGTTCCTTTTGCGAAAGGGGCGCTGGCGCGGTTACACTGCGATAGGTTTCCACCCCGTTCGACCAGTTGGTAATCGCAAAGTAACCAAGTGTGAACAAAGCTGCGACGAAAGTAAGCGAGCTGACCGCCATTTCCCAAGGCTCAATCGGCTTGGCATGGGGATTGGCTAAGCCTGACAAAGAACCACGCGTGCCGGGCGGTGTGCGGCGGATGCGGCTGGTGGATTGATCAGACATGGGTTCTCATCAAATAGCGCAGGCATCGATCACCCCCCCCCAACAGCGATCGATGCCTGAAAGGGTTTACTTGTTTGCGTCGCCAAGCGAGTCGGCAGCGCTTTCAAATTGACCAACAGTCTCGTCAGCCTTGGCAACTGGGTTCAGGCCAGCTTCGTCAAGCATGCTGGCTGCTTCATCGACCATATCATCAATAAAACCGCCTTCATCAGACGACATCACAACACGGTTGGATGAGGCAGATGCCTGTGCTTGGGCGGACCAAGGATTGCTGGATTTTTCAGCCTCTTCATCACCGCTGGGTGTTAGGAAGAATACGCCAATGGCCATGATGGCAACGGCGCCGACTTTGTGTTGAACGATAAAACGCGCGACTGTGAACATGATGTTTTCCCCTGTCTCTGGAGAAACCCTTAGCCAGAACCTCTTTGCGGTCCGTTAACCGCGTATTTGCACTGTATTTACCATTTGGACGATGTTTACCATTTGGACTGTGTTTACCAATCGCACCGTTTTTACATTATTGCGCGGGCATACCACTGCTCAGTACTCACGCGTTCTTATCGAGGCCGTGCTTACGGATGGCGTGGCGCAGCTGATCATAGGTCAGCCCAAGCGCGCTGGCCGTTTGGCGTTGGTTCCAACGATGTTTGCCCAGCGCATGTTCGATAATCGCGCGTTCATGCGATTCCACTGCGCCGCGCAGATCATCGATATTGTCTAGCGCAGGCGCGGGTGCCGATTGCGACTGCATTGATGCCGCGGGCTGCGCCGCAACATTGCCGGGCGGCGTCGGCATCCCCGCTGGCTTCCACGGCGAATCAAACGGATCAAACACCACATCGCCAATCGGCTGATCCCAATTGTCCCAACGATAAATCGCACGCTCCACTACATTGCGCAGTTCACGCACATTGCCGGGCCACGGATGGTTCTCCATCGCTTCGGCAATATGCGAGGCAAAGCCGGGCCATTCTTCCCAGCCCAATTCCGCCGCCATGCGTCGCCCGAAATAATCTGCCAGCACCGGAATATCGCCCTCGCGCACTCTAAGCGGTGGCAAAGTAATCACTTCAAAGCTAAGCCGGTCGAGCAGGTCGGGACGAAAGCGCCCTTCCCCAGCAAGGCGCGGCAAATCCTCATTGGTCGCCGCCACGATGCGCACATCCACGCGTGTCGGACGGCTCGCGCCAATGCGCGTAACCTCGCCATATTCCACCGCGCGCAGCAACCGTTCCTGCGCGCCCATCGATAATGTGCCCAGCTCATCAAGGAATAGCGTGCCCCGGTCCGCTTCCTCGAACCGGCCCACCCGCGCTTTGGTCGCGCCGGTGAACGCGCCCGCTTCATGACCGAACAGCTCTGCCTCGATCAGTGTCTCGGGCAAAGCTGCGCAATTCATAGTGACCAACGGCTCTTCCCAGCGGTCGGACAGGCGGTGAAGTCGTTCAGCGATCAGTTCTTTGCCGGTTCCGCGTTCTCCGATAACCAGCACAGGACGCGCCATAGGCGCTGCACGGCTGGCCCGCTCAACCGCATCGAGAAAGGCGCCGGACTGTCCGACAAACTGATTTTCGCGCTCCATAGCCAATATATAGCGATTTTTACCAAGACTTGGCAACCTACACCACTGCCGAAGACGCAGAAAATCACAAACCTGTTGTAATTCAGGGCCTTGCTAATTCTGGCACACCCTTTGCAATTCATCTTGTGTATAGGGACCAGGAGACAAAACAATGTACGATCAACGCTTTTTCGCCAGCAAGCTCGGCCACGCCGCCCTTGTCAGCATCGCGGCGATGATCACATTTGCTCTTCTCACCACTATGCAAGGCGCAGCGCCTGCTGACGTCATGCTTGTGGGAATGGCCGGAATGGACCTGGCATGAGCAACGAAGACCGCAATCCCCTAACGCCAATCGGTGATAGCAATGTGCGCGTCAGTTCGCGTCTCGATACTGAGATTGAGCGCCTGCGCACCAGCCCTACACCAACCGCTAAGGCACTAGATATTGGAGCACCCTTGATGGGAATTTTCTCGCGTACCCGGGACATTATTGCAGCAAACTTTAACGAGCTGCTCGATCAGGCTGACGATCCGTCAAAGATGATCCGCATGATCATTCTGGAAATGGAAGAAACGCTTGTCGAAGTCCGGGCCAGCGCCGCGCGTACCATTGCCGATCAAAAGGAAATGCACCGCCACACTGTAAAATTGGACAAGCTCGAAGCCGATTGGAGCGAGAAGGCGCAATTGGCGCTGAGCAAAGATCGCGAAGATCTGGCCCGTGCTGCCCTTCTGGAAAAGCGCAAAGCGGGCGATATGGGCACGCAGCTCAAGGCGGAAATTGCGGTGCTGGATGATGCGCTGCGCGCTTATGAAAAAGACATTCAAAAGCTGCAAAATCGCCTGCGCGAGGCCCGCAGTCGCCAAACGCAAATCGCAGCCCGGCTGGAAAGCGCGGAAAACCGCGTAAAGCTGCGCAATTTGATGACCAATGAGCGTGTTGACGATGCGCTCGCCCGGTTCGACCAGCTCGAACGGCGGGTGGATTACGCCGAAGGCCGCGCCGATGCGCTGAGCATTGCGCAAGATGGTCCCAAGAGCCTCGCCGATGAATTTGCCGAACTGGAAGGCGGCGACAAGGTTGATGAGGAACTCGAAGAAATGAAACGCGCGCTGGGCAAGAGCGCGGCACCTAGAACGGCAAGTGCCAAAAACGAGGGGGAATAATTGTGGAAGCTGAAATGATCATCATACCATCGATATTCATCGGACTGCCGTGGTTGATCCTCCACTATATCACCAAGTGGAAAACCGCTGCCACGATGACGCCCGATGATGAGCATCTGCTGGAAGAGCTGTATGGCCTCGCCAAGCGGCTGGACGAGCGGATGGATACTGTCGAGCGGCTTGTTTCCGCTGATAATCCCGACTTCAAAACCGCTCGCATTCAACACGATCGGGCCATCGACAATGTACCGCTGCGCGAGCTGGAAGAATTGCTCGCCGAGAAAAAGAGGGAAGCAAAATGAACACGCCGCGCACCACACTTTATCGCGACAAGCAAAACGCAAAAATTATGGGCGTGTGCTCGGGTATTGCTGACTATACAGGCGTGAATGTCCTGTGGGTACGTTTGCTAACGATCGGCGCATTGTTTCTCACATCAGGCGGTGTGTTTCTCGTCTATCTCGTAATGGGCTTTCTGCTCAACAAAAAGCCGCCACACCTCTACTCGGCTGACAAGGAAGAAACGCAATATTGGCAAGGCGTTCGCCAAAGCCCCAAGCGTACGGCGCGAGAAATCCGCGCCCGGATGAAAGATGTCGACCGGCGCCTGTCCGATGTCGAAACCTATTATGTGAACAGCAATCCGCGCCTTTCGGCAGAGATCGACCGTCTGCGCTGATCGAGCGTAAGTATAAAAAGGGGGAAGTTATGGAACCTTGGATGATAGGATTTGTCGTTCCCGTAATGGCCTTGTCGATCCCGATTATGGCCATTTGGTCAAAGCACAGGCAGAAGATTGCCGAAATGCAGATCAAGACCACCGCCCATGCAACGGCAGAAAAAGCCGCGCAATATTCGGCACATGTGCAAGAGCTGGAAGACCGTGTCCGCGTGCTGGAACGCATTGTCACCGATCGCGGATATGATGTTGCCACGCAGATTGAGGCATTGCGCGATACTCGCAGCGTTGAACTCCAGGACAAAAGCGAAGAACAGGACAGCGGCGTTCCACTGAATATGCAGAGCAAAGAGCGCGCATTATGATTTGTGTCAGCCCCGATGTTGAGATCGCCAAAATCGTGCCGGATATCGATACGCTGGCCGATAGACGGGAGAACCCTTCATGAGCTGGCCGATTGCGATTGTTTTGATTGTTATGCTGGTGATTGGCGGCGGAGTGCTGCGCTCCCGCTATAATGCGATGAGCGGCCATGCCACCGATGCCGATGGCAACCCTGTTGGCCCCGCAGGCCCAAGTCCGCGCGAAGCCGAGTTGGAAAACGAAGTTGAACAGATGCGCGAACGGATCGCGGTTCTGGAAAAGATCGCCACCGAAGATCGTGAAGCCAAGCGCATATCGCGCGAAATAGACGAGCTGCGCAAAGACTAACGCACTGTAACTAAGCATTTTACCAAGGAAGGAGGCCTATTGTGATGTCCATCGAATTGATACTCGCCGCGAGCGCGCTTCTTGGCCTCGCAATTTTGGCGGCGGCCACTTTGCAGGCATGGCAAGGCTGGTTGGCACTGAAAAACCGTGAGCTGGAAATGCGGCTTGGCAACGGCCATTTGGGTGCCCGCGAAATCGAAGGCGGATCGCGCGAAGGCGCTGCACGAATTGAAATTGCAGACCTTAAAGAACGCATCCGCAAGCTTGAAGCGATTGCCAATGGGGTGGACCTTTAGCCTGCAATCCCTAGATACGCTGTCATGCGCACACTTGAAGACATCCAGGATGAATACGAATTCCTCGAAGGCGATGAACGTTATCGCCTGCTGATCGAGCTTGGGCGAGAGCTTGAACCGATGCCTGATGCGTTAAAAACCGATGCGACATTGGTGCGCGGGTGTTCCGCGCAAGTTTGGGTCTATCCCACAGGGGATGGCGAAAAACTGCACTTTTTGGCAGATAGCAATGCAGCAATTACCAAAGGCATTGTCGCACTGGTGATCGCAGCGGTGCAGGATCAACCTGCAGCTGACGTGGCCACATTGGATATTGCCCAGACGCTCGCGCCTTTCGATCTGTCCAATCAGCTCAGCTCCAACCGGACGCAAGGTGTGCCCAATATGATCGGTTTGGTTAAAGATCACGCGGCCCGGATCAACGCCTCTTAAGTCGCCATGCTGTGATGATCTTGGAACCGTAATGTCCTGCGGCGCATTGGTTGTGTAAATTAGATAGCCTTTTACAGGACCAAATTTATTATGAGTATCATTACCTTAATCGCCACCGTTCTGCTTCCGCCGCTTGGCGTAGCGCTTAAGCACGGGATTGGCGGCACCTTCCTCATCAATCTGATCTTGACGCTGATTCTGTTTGTTCCCGGCCTCATCCATGGCTTGTATGTAAACTATGCCCGTTGAGTGCGGCGATCACGGTATTGCAGACGCGCAACGCACCTGACATAGCTTAATGCGGGTCGGCTTTGAGGAGCCGTGATGCAAGAACATGAACTGCGCCGTCAGGTCGTATCCGAGATGCATTTGCGCCGCTGGCCGGTGCTTAGCGTCCCTTCGCTGATCATCCAATGGGTGCTTAGCCTGGAGCCGGAAGAACGCGAGGAAGAAGGTCGCAAGCTCGCTGAATTGCCCACGTCCCAAGGCCTTAGTATAGGCACACGTCATCGCTCTGGTGAAATCGCTCCCGGCGTTCAAATTGCATGGGAACGCCATAGCGAAGGCAGCTCGGTCGCCTTGTTTTTCGATGGGTTGGACGCTGACGGGATCAATGTCGCAACTCAGCCCGAAATTGTCGAAAAAATGGTCGCATGGGCGCAAGGGCTTCCAGGTCACGTTCAACGCGCCACACGCATTCAAATGGTGCGTGATGACAAAGCGGCACAAAAGCTTCTGCCAAAACTCGATTTCACACGTTCTGAACTCATTTCCTGCCACTTTGGCGACAAGGTGCGGATGTGGGGAGATTTTCGTTTGCGCGCGGATGGTTATGGCAAGCTTCTGGTCGCAGCCAATGGTACTGATATGCGCGATTTGACGCGGTATGTGCAACGTCTGCAAGAGCTGGGCAATTATCGCAATCGCGCGCTGATCGGCCTGCCAGTGGCGCAAGCGGCATGGCCGCGGCTCGATGCGGTGGGAGTGCGCGTTTCGCAACTGTCGCAGCGTGTTGCAGGCAATGCCACAACAGATGATGCGCTACTGGAAGAGCTTTCATCGCTCAGCATGGAATTGAGCGCCATCGATAGCGAAATAGATTATCGCATGAGCGCGACAGCCGCCTATGCGCAATTGGTGCGTGAACGGTTGGAAAAGCTCAATGTGAAGCCGATTGATGGGTTTATGTCGCTGGCTGACTTTACCGAGCGCCGTTTTCTCCCCGCCATCCGCACATGCGCTTCGGTGACAGAGCGTGTTGCGAACCAATCGGCGCGGGCTGAACGGCTGGCCAGCTTGCTGCGCGCTCGCATCAACACTCGAATCGAGAACCAGAACGCGCGGTTGCTGCGATCGATGGATGAAAGCGCGCGGATGCAATTGCGATTACAGCAACTGGTCGAAGGCTTATCTGTCGTCGCGCTGAGTTATTATCTGCTTGGCCTGGTGGCTTATGGGTTGAAAGGCGCGCAAGAAATCTGGCCCAGCGTCGACGCTGATATCATCCTGGCGGTTATCGCCTTGCCGACTGTAATCGTTATCTGGCTGGTCATTCGCGCATTGAAAGTGCGCTTGCTCGACAAAGAGGCGGATGGCGGCGACTAGGCGCCCGCACTATCGCGAACAACGGCAATGCCTGCTTCGCGCTGCCGTTTGAGTTCCGCTTTCAACTTGGCGGGATCTTCGGCGAAGATGAACCCAAAGCTTACCCCGCCTTCTTTACCAACAGTGGCATGATGCAGCTTGTGCGCCTGCACCAGCCGCTTGGTATAGCCACTTTTCGGAACCCAGCGGAAATAGCGTTGATGCACCAGCCCATCGTGGATCAGTGTGTAAATGATGCCATATCCCAAAATGCCAAAACCGATCCATGTGGCCGGAGGCCATGCCGCATCGCCCAAGACAACCGATGAGCCAAGCGCAAACATCGACATACTCATCACAGCGCCCACCACGCCATAAAGATCGTTCTTTTCCAGCATGTTATTATGCGGCTCATGATGATCGCGATGCCATGCCCAGCCAAATCCATGCATGATGTATTTGTGGCTGGACCACGCGACAAACTCCATCGCGAGGATAGTAGCGACGATAATCAGAAGAGGGATGAGGATGTCAGTCATTGTTAGAGGTATATAGCCGCTCATCCCATGCCGCGCAAAGGCCTCTATTTGGTCAGGGGTGGTTCACCCGCCCCTTTGCCTGTCAAACCAAAATACTTTTCCGCCACATCCAAGCTGATGCGGGCCGGGCGTAGCGTATCGCTGTCGATGCAGCACCACATGCTTTGCACCTCGGCGAGCACTTCTTCACCGCGGCGGATCACGGTATTGTAAAACGAACGCGCGCCTTTGACCTTCTCCAGCATGGTTTCGGCAATTACCTCGTCATCCAGAAAGGCAGGCTTGCGATAGGTGATCTCATGTTTGAGCGCGACCCAGGCTTTGCTCGCCACCTCTTCTGCGGGGGCGAGTTTTTGCCAATGGGCCAGCACCACATCCTGCACCCATCCCAAATAACGGGCATTGTTCACATGCCCCATGAAATCAATATCTTCAGCAAGAATGCGAATAGGCATGGTGAAAGCCGGTTTCTGGGTGAAGGCCGGTTTCTGGCTTTGGAGGGAATCGGTACTCATGGGACAGCCATACTCTTTGTTTACATATGTGTTAATTAGCATCGATTGCCATAAAGGTGAAGTCGACAGGTGAGGAAATCACTACCAATGTTGGCGAATACCGTCAGGCACGCTATCGGGCGGCCATTATGGCAAAAACTCTCTACGAAAAAATCTGGAACGCGCACATCGTTGAACAAAAAGATGATGGTACCTGCCTCATCTTTATTGACCGGCATCTGACGCATGAAGTCACCTCTCCGCAGGCGTTTGAATCGCTGCGTATGGCGGGGCGCAAAGTGCGACGGCCAGATCTTACGCTGGCCGTGCCAGACCACAATCTGCCCACCACGCCGCGCGTTGATGCCGATGGCCATCGCCTGCCTATCGAAGATGCACAAAGCGCTGCACAATTGGCCGCTTTGGAAAAGAATGTCGCTGATTTTGGCATTCCTTATTTTGATGCGACCGCGCCGGAACAAGGCATTGTGCATGTGGTCGGGCCGGAACAGGGCTTCTCTTTGCCAGGTGCAACAATTGTCTGCGGCGATTCGCATACGGCCGCGCATGGCGGCCTGGGCGCCCTTGCCTTTGGCATCGGGTCGAGTGAGACAGAACATGTCCTCGCCACGCAAACGCTGATGCTGCGCCAGTCCAAATCGATGGAAGTGCGCGTCGAAGGCGACCTTGGCCCCGGCGTTACCGCAAAAGATTTGATCCTCCACATTATCGGTACAATCGGCACTGCAGGCGGCACCGGCCATGTGATCGAATATCGCGGAAAAGTGTTCGAAGAGATGAGCATCGAGGCACGTCTGACCGTGTGCAATATGAGCATCGAGGCAGGCGCGCGGGCTGGTCTGATTGCGCCTGATGAAACCACCTTTGCTTATATCAAAGGTCGCCCGATGGCGCCCAAAGGTGCCGATTGGGAAGCAGCTGTCGTCTATTGGCGCACGCTCAAAACCGATGATGGCGCGGTGTTTGATAAATCGGTCGTCATCGATGCTTCTGAGATCGAGCCTACGGTGACATGGGGCACCAGCCCGGAGGACACCGTGGCGATTGGCGGCGTTGTTCCGCATCCGGAAAGTTTTGCCGATCGCTCCAAGCAGGAAGCAGCCCGAGCAAGCCTTGAATATATGGGTCTGGAGCCGGGCCAGAAGATTGACAGCATTGAGGTGCAAAACATCTTTATCGGTTCATGCACCAATAGTCGCATCGAAGATTTGCGCGCTGCTGCCGAGGTTTTGAAAGGCCGCAAAGTGCACCCTAACATCAAATGGGGCATCATTGTGCCCGGCTCTGGCCTTGTGAAGATGCAGGCAGAGGCTGAAGGGCTGGACAAGATCTTTACAGAAGCAGGGCTTGAATGGCGGGAGCCGGGTTGCTCGGCCTGTCTTGGTATGAACCCTGATAAGGTACCCCCGGGAGAGCGTTCCGCATCCACTTCCAACCGCAATTTCGTTGGCCGTCAGGGTCCCGGCGCCCGCACGCATCTTGTCTCCCCTGCCATGGCTGCAGCCGCTGCTGTGACCGGACGATTGGCCGATGTGCGCGAATTGGTGGATGAGCCGGCTTAGGCAGTCCACAATTACATTACGATTTTTTTGAAACAAGCCGAAGCGATGCGCATTGCACTATCATGACTGATGAAACGAACAAGAAACGCATCCCCGGTGGCAAAGCGACAATCGCAGGCGCTGCTATTGGTTCAGCGGCCATCGCTGCTGCACTGATCTTCGCCAACAAACGCCGTAACAAGGCGAACAAACCCACCCAGCTGCCTTATATTCCCGGCGGCGAGAAACCGGAGTCTGATTGATGGAAGCCCTTTCCAAGGTTGAAGGGCGTGCAATCCCCTTTGGCCGCAAAAACATCGATACCGATGTGATTATTCCTGGCCATTGGTTGAAAACGATCACACGTGAAGGCCTTGGCGCAGGTGCGTTTGAAGCTTTGCGCAAAGACCCTGAGAATATCTTCGATAGCGAAGCGTTCTCCGGTTCTCCCATCTTGATCGCGGGCGATAATTTTGGGTGCGGCTCCAGCCGTGAACATGCTGCATGGGCCTTGCTTGATCTGGGCATTCGTGCGGTGATCGCACCCAGCTTTTCCGACATTTTTTCCGGCAACGCGTTTAAAAACGGTATTCTGACGGTGGCCGTACCGCAGGATGTAATCGACCGTTTGATGGAAGTGGCGCAAACCGATCCGATCTCCATTGATCTGGAAACGCAAACGGTCACCACGCCATTTCAAGATCGCTTCACGTTTGAACTGGACGAATTTCGTCGGCACTGCCTGCTCAATGGGCTGGATGAAGTGGGCCTCACCTTGATGCGCGATGAGCAAATTGCAGGTTATGAAAGCAAGATGGCCAACGACAGACCTTGGATGGCGCATGGAAACGGCATTGCGGCCTAAGCCAACCGCGCTTATCGCCGCACTCAAGCCCAATTTAACGTTCAAAGGATTCGCCCCATGACCGATTTCAAAGATCGCGAAAAAGCCGAAGAAGCCAAGTTCGCGATGGATGAGGAAACCGCTTTCCGCGTCGCAGCGCGCCGCAATCGGCTCCTTGGCGAATGGGCAGCGGGTGAAATGAAGCTAACCCCGGAAGAAACCGAGGCATATAAGAAAGAGGTCGTACAGGCCGATTTCGAAGAAGCTGGCGATGAAGATGTGATCCGCAAAGTGCTGGGTGATCTCACGCAAGCAGACACCAATATCGATGAAGCCACCGTGCGCGCAAAGCTGATAGAAAAAGCTATCGAAGCCAAGCGTCAGTTGATGAGCGAGTCCTGACGCCATGCCTATGCCAGCAGCGGACATTGAAGCTTTGATCAAAGCTGCCCTGCCCGATGCAGCGGTAACGATTGAGGCATTGGTGGATGATGGCGATCATTACCTTGCCCATGTCAGCAGTGCTGAATTTGTGGGCAAATCACGCGTTGTGCAGCACAAGATGGTGTATGAAGCGCTTGGCGGGCGCATGGGTGGTGAACTGCATGCCTTGCAACTCAAGACATCTGTTCCCACCTGACCTTTACATAGAAATTACCTGATGGTGGGACCAATGGCCGATACCAGTGAACGCATTTCCATAATCGTGGGCGACAGCGATGTTGTCCTTTTTATGAAGGGCACCCCGCTCTTCCCGCAATGCGGTTTTTCCAGCAAAGCTGTGGCGATCCTCGATCATTGCCAGGTCGCGTTCGAAAGCGTGGACGTGTTGCAGGATATGGACGTGCGTCAGGGCATCAAAACCTTCTCCGACTGGCCGACCATTCCGCAGCTTTATGTCAAAGGCGAATTCGTCGGCGGCAGCGACATCATGATGGAAATGTATGAAGCTGGCGAATTGCAGCAATTGATGACCGAAAAGCAGGTCGCCAAAGCTGAATAAGCGCATCAGTTAATAAGGGGCGACTGATTTGGAGCGGCCGATAAGGGGCGGCTTATAAAGGCCGGGCAATGTGCAATCTTTATCGCATGTCCAAAAGCCGGGATGAAGTTGCTGACTACTTTCGCGATGTTGCTGTGCAATTTGCGGTTCAGCCAGCGGGCAATGCGCCCGACATAATCTATCCCGGCTATCCCGGAATGGTGCTTACTGCCCAAGCGCTGACGCAAATGGTGTGGGGCTTCCCCCTGCAACGCACCGGGGCTAAGGGGCAGCCGCTCAAGCCCAAACCTGTGAACAATGCCCGCTCTGATAAGCTCTCCAGCCCGTTCTGGTCTGCCAGCTTTCGTGAGCGGCGCTGTTTGATCCCTGTTTCCGCTTTTGCCGAACCTGAAGGTGACAAAGGCGCCAAGACGCGCACATGGTTCTGCTTGCCTGATAGCGATCCAATGGCGATTGCGGGCATCTGGCGTGACACGCAAGAATGGGATGCGGCCTATTCCATGGTGATGACCGATGCGAACGCGGCTGTTGCCGGGATCCATAACCGAATGCCTGTCATCCTGCCGCCAGAAAGCTGGGACATTTGGCTCACCGGCGATCCGCAAAGCGCGCATGCTCTGTGCCAGCCCTACACGCATGACATCTCCATCACGCGCACTGATACGCCGTGGTTTGCGCGCTGATACACTTAGTCTGACTTTTGGCAGAGTTTCGCAGCTTCGGGGGAGGCGGAACCATGGAGACAATGGTTGGGGACCAGGGTTGGCTCCGCCTCATTCGAAGAACCGTCGAATATGCCAATACCATTGCATGGGCCGTGCCAGTTTTGCGGATCGACGCTTTGGTGCGCCAGACGATGGTTTCCCAAAAGTTAAGCCCCTGCACCCCTGTTAAAATATCCGACACATGTCAGTTTTTGGCGCGAACCGGGGCGTCAATACGCAGGCCCACGATTGCAATGGTGAGCGATTGTAAACGATTTGCTGCCATACCGGCATCGTGCACAAATTATTGACTGCAACCATTATGCCCTGGGCATCAAAGCGCTCTGGCTCTTTAGAGGCCAAGAGCCCTTCGATTATGCCTGGCCTTTATAGCCAGGTTCCGATTCTGGAATTGGTACAGCGGGCCGAAGAAATGGCTGATCTGGGCTTCTGGCGTTATGATCTGGAAGCAGCGGAAGTGTATTGGTCACCCGGTGTCTTCTCGATCCATGATCTCAATCCGACAGAAAGCGTCGCGATTGACAACGCGCTGTGCTTCTATCCTCCCAATCATCGACCCATCATGGAAGCTGCATTGAACAAAGCTGCAGTTTACGGGACAGGTTGGGATCTTGAACTCGACTTCATCAGCGCGCGCGGCAAGAAAAAGCGCGTGCGCGCCATCGGTCAGTCTGAGCAGACTGACGGACGCATCACTGCGCTTGTCGGCGTGTTTCAGGACGTGACAATCCGCCATGAAGCGGAACGCAAATTGCGCGCAGCGGCGATGATGGATGATTTGACCGGTCTTCCCAATCGCCGTCACCTCAACCAGTTTTTCCAGGATTTGCGGCTGGAAAAGGCATCGAGCCGCCAAGTGAATTATGCGCTGGCTATGATTGATCTCGATCACTTCAAAGCGATCAACGATAAGCATGGCCACCTTGCTGGCGATGAGGTTCTGAAAGACATTGCCGGACGGTTGCAAGAGGCATGGCTGTCCAATTCCTTTGCCGCGCGCCTGGGAGGTGATGAATTTGTGTTGATGATCCGCGATGCGCACCTGCTGGCCGATCTTGAACCAATCAGTGAGCGATTGCTGGAAAGTTTAGCCAAGCCGGTTGAACTGCGCAGCGGGACTATCGAAATCAGCGCAACTGTAGGCATGGCCTATGTCGAACAAGAAGCGCTGACCTTAACGCACCTGCTTTCCGCCGCTGACACGGTTTTGTATGTCGCAAAGAAACAGCAGCGCGGTTCATGTATAATCGCGCGCGGTTCTGATATTTTCCTCGACGATTCAGTGACGTTCGACGCGCTCGAACGCGATGCCAGCATTTTGAAGGCTGGCTGAGACGGCTCTGCACGTTCCTTAGAAGCACGCTCGAACCCTCTTGGGTTAGCAAGGCCGACCGGCCGCCCGAGCTAATGCAAGGGAAGCCAAGGCCACGCATGTGGCCGCCCGGCGCCTGAGGACAAAACAAAATGGCGCGCCCGGCAGGACTCGAACCTGCTGCCTCAAGATTAGAAGTCTCGCGCTCTATCCAGATGAGCTACGGGCGCGCACCCTGCCCCGATAGCGAGGTTTACGCGGCACGCCAATCGCGGTTAGTCAGAGAATATGACTTCTTCCACCAAACGGATTACCGGCCAAGAGCTGGCATCGGCCAATTTCCGCTTTTTTCCCTATGTAATGGCGGCGTTTGTCGCGATCCTGCTGCTATCCAACATTGTCGGCGCTTCCAAACCCAGCTTCATCACGCTGCCGGGCGGGGAAGCGTGGATTTTTGGGGCGGGCGTTTTGTTCTTCCCCATCAGCTATATCATCGGTGACGTGCTTACCGAGGTCTATGGCTATGCCAATGCGCGCCGGGTGATCTGGACAGGCTTTGCAGCGCTAGCCTTTTATGCGGTGATGGCATGGGTCGTGGTAGCGCTGCCGCCTGCCGAAGGTTGGCCGTTTCAAGAGGATTATGAAAACGTCTTTGGCAATGGCTGGCGCATTGTCATTGCTTCCATCACCGCCTTTTGGGTGGGCGAATTTGCCAATGCGTTTGTGATGGCAAAGATGAAAGTCTGGACCAAAGGCAAACATTTGTGGTCGCGCACCATCGGTTCAACCGTGGTCGGACAAGGCCTTGATAGCATGATCTTTTATCCGTTGGCCTTTTGGGGGCTGACCGGTTGGCCGCCAGAAACGCTGGTGCAGGTAGTGATCTCGCAATGGATCATCAAAACTGTGTGGGAGGCTGCGCTTACTCCGGTCACCTATATGGTGGTCAATTATCTGAAACTGCGCGAAGGCGTTGAGGTGTTTGATGAAGCGACAGACTTCTCACCTTTTGGCGGCGATAAGGCTGAGGCCGAAAAAGGCTAACTGCCGGCGGGATTAATCCGCCAGCAGCCAGATCAAGAGATAGATGATGATGAAGCTGCCAAAGCCAAACAATGTGCCCGCCACAAAGACGATGCGCATGATCAGCGGGTCAATCCCCATCCAGTTTGCAAGGCCGGAGCAGACCCCGGCAAGTTTACCGCCCGATTGATCGAGGCGGAACTTGCCGGGAGTTCCCGAGCCATTGGATTGTAGCTGGCTCATGCAATCACTCCAGAAACGCTGGAAGCGGTAGGCGTGAAGCTGACGATCAGCATCGTGAAGGTGGTCGCAAATGCAGCAAAGGCAGCGAAGATCCGGTCGGAAGTTTTCGTCGTGTCGGTCATAATAATTCCCCTGTTTGTTTCTCGGATGGTCGTTCCATCCGATACCCAACACATTGCAGGCCCCGTGCCAGTTCTGAAAAAATGTCAGAATTCTGCGGTTTTTGTTCATTTTGGCGAAAGGTTGGGTGATATCGAAAACCGGTAATTGGTATTTTACGCCAATTTTCAGGATCGTGAAATTCGAGTGGCCTTGCTCGCCGCTCTCGCTTACCTGTCATGGTCTCCATGGCGCTTGATCACATTGCCCTTACCACGTTCCGCAATCACGCTGCGACCCAGCTTAGGGGCACAGCGCAACTAAACCTGCTTGTGGGAGAAAATGGCGCGGGAAAAACCAATGCCCTCGAAGCGCTCTCGCTTTTTTCGCCGGGTCGCGGTCTGCGCCGTGCCCCGCTGGCCGATATGGCAGGCGGTGATGGCACACACGGCTTTGCGGTCAGCGCGCGTTTGGTGAGCGATGATGGCACAGTGCCCGTGCAATCGCCCGTGCAATTGGGCACAGGCGTACAAGCTGATCGGCCCGGACGCCGTTTGGTACAGGTAAACGGTGCGGAAGCTTCCGCGATCAGCCTAGGCGAATGGCTCGCGATAAGCTGGCTCACCCCGGCAATGGACCGTTTGTTTATGGAAAGCGCAGGCACGCGGCGGCGCTATATGGATCGGCTGGCGGTGGCGCTGGACCCATCGCATGCCCGCTATGCCTCGCGCTATGAAAACGCCTTGCGAGAACGCAATCGCTTGCTGTCCGATACACCAGAGCCGGACCCGCAGTGGCTCGATTCCATCGAAGCCCAGATGGCGCAGCATGGCGCGATGTTGGCGCAAGGGCGCGCGCATTTAATCGCTCGCTTGTCAGAAGAACTAGCGAACCTGCCCGAACACCCTTTTGCCCGCCCCCTGCTTGATCACATCGCTGGTGGGCCTTTGGAACAGGAGCGGATGACAGCCGTTTGGGGGAGAGAGCGCCCGCGTGATCGCGCTGCATCGCGCACCTTGACCGGGCCTCACCGCGATGAGTTGAAAGTCACGATGGCGGGCAAACAGGCGGCAGCGGCGCAATGTTCCACCGGAGAGCAAAAGGCGATGCTGATCGCGATTACACTAGCCCATGCAGCGTTGGCAGCGCGTGGCAGGCCAAGTCTCCTCTTGCTGGATGAAGTCGCCGCGCATCTTGATCCCGTGCGGCGGGAAGCCTTGTTCGAACGCTTGCGTGAAAGCGGCACACAAACCTGGCTGACCGGCACGGAAACTGCACCTTTTGCAGCGATTACCCAGGAAGCGGCTTGCTGGAAGGTTGCAGGCGGCGCGGTGGAGCAGCTTTAACTGCCCTCGCCTTGTGCTTCTTCTGCTTCAGGCAAAGCGGCCACCACATCATCCACCGTCGCTGCGACAAGCACTTCAATCCCTTCGGCGGTTGGATGGATTTGATCGTCCATAATCAGCTCACGCCGCTCATAAATCGATTCAAGGAAGAACGGCACCAGCGCAGTATCGAATTGCTGCGCCAAGTCGGGATACAGCTCATCAAAGGCGGTTTGAAATTCCGGCCCATAATTGGGCGGCGCGCGCATTCCCATCAGCAAAGTAGGGATCTCGCGATTGGCCAGCTCTTTCAAAATGCCTTCCAGATTGGCGCGTGTTTGATCCGGCGAAATACCGCGCAGCAGATCATTGCCGCCCAGCTCCACAATCGCCAGATCAGGGGTCACAGCGGCATTGTCGAGCACAAAGGCGATCCGCGCCAAGCCTTCTGCCGTGGTATCGCCAGAAACGCCCGCGTCCATCACCTGCGCATTGATCCCGCGCCCGCGCAACACCGCTTCCAAGCGTTCGGGATAGCCCTCATCCTGCTCCACCTGATATCCGGCAAACAGGCTGTCGCCAAAGGCGAGGATGGTTTGTTCTGGACCCATCACAGGCAGCGCTTCTTCCAATTGCGCGTCCACCTCTTCAACTACCGGTGCCTCGCTGTTGCAAGCGGCCAAAAACAGCGCCGCTGCGCCTATCGACAAACCTCGAATTCCCATCGCTCACCGCCTTTTGACTGCCTTGCTCTTGCCCCTTAGCTATGCCATCGCGCGGCTGTGACAAGTCCATCTGAAAATACACCCGTAATTACTGCAAAAAACCTGCGTCTCACACTGGGTGATGGCGCGGCTGCGGTGGAGATCTTGCGCGGCATTGATCTTCAAGTGCCACAAGGCGAAACGCTGGCTTTGCTGGGCCCATCAGGTAGCGGGAAAAGCTCGCTGATGTCGGTGCTTTCAGGGTTAGAGCAAGCCAGCTCTGGCGCGCTGAGCGTAGCGGGTGAGGATTTCACTGCGCTGGGTGAAGATGCGCTGGCGAAGGCGCGGCGCGGACGCATCGGGATTGTTTTGCAGGCCTTCCATCTGCTGCCCACCATGACCGCGCAGGAGAACGTCGCCACGCCAATGGAATTGTCGGGCGAAAACGATGCGTGGGAGCGTTCTGCAGCGGAATTGGAAGCGGTTGGCCTTGGCCATCGCTTGACGCATTACCCCACACAGCTTTCTGGTGGTGAGCAACAACGCGTAGCCATTGCCCGCGCGATTGCGCCGCGCCCGCCACTGATCTTTGCAGATGAGCCAACGGGCAATCTTGATCACTCAACCGGTGAAAGTATTGTCGAAGTGCTGTTCAAACGCCGCGCACAAACAGGCGCGACGCTAATCATTATAACCCATGACGAAGCGTTGGCTGAACGTTGCGACAGGATCGTAACGCTGGGCGACGGCGTGATTGTCAGCGACCGCAAGGCAGGTTGATGCGCTGGGCAACAGCATGGCGAATTGCGCGGCGCGATCTCAACGGACGCTTCCGCGGGCTGCGCCTGCTTTTGGTGTGCCTGTTTCTGGGCGTTGGCGCATTGGCGGCGATCGGCTCGCTCACCTCGGCCATTCGCGGAGAGCTGGACTTGCAGGGCCAGGCCTTGCTGGGCGGAGATCTCGAAGTCGAAGTGTGGCAACGCGCGCTGAATGAAGATGAGCGCGATTTTCTTGCCGAATATGGGACGATTTCACCCGGCTATCGCTTGCAAGCCATGGCCACAACACCAGACATCGCCGTTCCGGTTGAGTTAAAAGCGGTTGATGAAAATTACCCAATGTATGGGGAGCTGCTGCTTGATAACGGCACCAGCACGATTACCAGCGCCGGCGCGCCGCAACCAGGTGACGCTTACCTGGCGCCGGGAGCTGCAGAGCGGCTGGATATCGGGCTGGGAGATAGTTTCACGCTGGGCAACGTGACGCTCAACGTCGCAGGCATTATTGAGAACGAGCCGGACCGCTTGTCCGAAGGATTTGCGCTTGGTCAAACGGTGATGGTTTCGCTTGATGTGCCGCGGGCAGCAGGTCTGATCGCACCGGGCTCCATGTTCCAAAGCAAAACCCGCGTGGCTTTTACCAGCGATGACAATCCGCGCGATGTGCGCGATGCGATGGAAGAGGCGTTTCCCGGCTCCGGCTATGATTTTCGCACCAGAGATCGCGCATCGCCGGGGGCGGAACGCTTTGTCGGGCGGATGGGTGAATTTCTCACACTGGTGGGGCTGGCCGCTTTGGTCATCGCTGGCATTGGCATTGGCGGCGGGGTCAATTCCTACCTCGAAGCGCGGCGCAAATCGATTGCGACTTTGAAAATCCTTGGCGCGACATCGGGCGATATTGCGCGAATTTATACCTTGCAGATTGGCATTGCAGCGCTTGCGGGCGCGGGGCTTGGATTGTTGGCGGGTGTTTCTGTCACGCCGATCCTGGCGCGCAGTTTGGGTGAGCTTTTGCCTGTGAATACCGCGCTGGTGGTTGATCCTTTGGCATTGCTGCGCGCAATGGCGTTTGGCTTGCTGGTCGCGTTGATCTTTGCCGCGCCGCCTTTGGCACGGGCGCGCGAATTTCCGGCGATGGCATTGATGCGTTCAGGCGTTGCACCTTTAAAGCGCGGATGGCGCATGGCCGGATTGCCGGTGGTCGCAGGACTTGTTGGCATCGCCGCCCTCGCCCTGATCGGATCGCCTGATCCGCTGCTCTCGGCTGCATTCCTTGGCGGCGCGGTAGCGCTGCTTGGCGTGCTCGCTTTGTTGGGCATTGCCATTCGCAAAGTGGCGGCCAATGCCCCGCGCCCGGCAAACCCGATTGTGCGTGCAGCTTTGGCCAATATGCACCGCCCCGGCGCGGCGACGGGCGCTTTGGTCACAGCGCTTGGTTTTGGGCTGGCTGCCTTTGTGCTGCTGGCCGCCATTCAGACCAGCCTCAATGGCAATATCCAGCGCTCCGTGCCCGAACGCGCGCCCGATTTCTTCGTGCTGGATGTGCCAAAGGACGGCTTGGAAGAGTTCCGCAGCATCGTGAGCGAAGTATCGCAAGATGCGCAGATTACGGCTGTGCCGACCATGCGCGCCGCTGTGCTCGCTTATGGCCCTGAAGACGACATGCAGATCGTTGCCGAGCTGGAAGAATTGCCCGATGGCGCATGGGCGCTGCGCGGCGAACGCGGGATTACCTATTCCGATGAAGTGCCGGACGGCAATATCGTGGTGCAAGGCGAATGGTGGAGCGCGGATTACGCTGGCGAGCCGCTGGTCTCTATTGATGAAGAACTGGCCGAAGCGGCAGATTTGAACGTGGGCGATATGATCACCATCAGCCTTCTGGGCGTTGAGCGATCGGCGCGCATTGCCAATTTGCGGCGCATTGATTGGGAAAGCCTGGGCTTCAACAATGTCTTCGTCTTTTCACCCAACACTTTGGAAGATGCACCGCACAATCTGGCTGCGACGATCGATCTGCCCGAAGGCTCTGCTACAGGCGGTTTGTTGCGCAATCTGGTGACCGCATTTCCCAGCTCCAGCGTGATTGAAGTCGGCCCGATTTTGACAGAAGCGCGCGCAATCCTTGATCAGGTGGCGCTGGCTATCCTTGCCGCTGCATCAGTGGCGGTTTTGGCGGGCATTGCCGTTCTGCTGGGCGCGATAGCAGCGGCGCGGGCTGCGCGTATCTATGACACAGTGATCTTGCGCGTATTGGGCGCGAGCCGGAAGCAATTGCTGGCCTTGCAATTGGCCGAATTTGGTTTGCTCGCCCTGGTGCTGGCAGGGGTCGCGCTGGCCATGGGCACGGGGCTGGCATGGCTGGTAATTACGCAGCTTTTTGAATTTGACTGGCTGCCAAACTGGCCGCAGATCCTCGCCGTGCTGGGCGGCGGATTGGCGCTGGTGCTGATCTTCGCGCTGGGGGGCTCGCTCCCCTTATTAAGAGCAAGGCCGGCACAAACGCTACGCTCGCTTTAAGCGATTATTCGAAGACATCTCCGAGATCTTCGCCGGTATTGCCGGACAAAAGCCCGTGGATGACAGAGACGATGACGCCTTGGGAGACGGTTAGAAGGATCAAGAAAACAAAATACGCGACCAACAAGTACAGGATCACAAAAACGCCAGGCTCGGTACCGCCAATATCAGCCAAGGCGAAAATCGGGCCGAACAACAACAAACCCGCTACGCTAACCCCCAAAAGGTACAAGAGCATGATGCCGAAGATTTGCAGCACATGGCCCTGCGACAATTCCCAACTGCGCGTGATGATCTTTATCGGATTGCGGATCTGCTCATTCGTGGCCACTGGCACCATGATGCTCAAACGGCACCCAATATAGATCAATGCCGGAAGAAAAAGCACAATAGCAATAATGCCAAGAATCTCGCTGGCACTGCCCAATGCTGTGGTCAGAAGCCCAAAAATCAACGCGACAACAAGATAGCAAATCAGCAGGAGTACAGCCACGCCCAACATGGGAATACCTGCCTTGAAACCACGGCTCATGGCTTCCCCGAACAAAGGGCGTTCATACGGCGCACCCATCGCCGCGAAAGAGCAGGATTGCGCTGCGGTAAGGTACAGCAACCCACCATAAAGCAAGATCATCACAATGATCATCCCGGCGCCCAATCCGGCAAGGCCGCCAAGGCCTGCATTTTCATCGAACGTGGTCATCGCGCCAGCACTGGCAATGCCAACAACAGCAAACATAATGCCGATGACCATCACCGCGGCAATCGTAAGACCAAGATAAAGCGCCCAAAGGCCAATCAACGGCCCCATCCGTTCATTTATTACCGAGAGTGTGCGCGAAAAGACATTGCCTACGCTAAATTCCATGATGACCCCTTTTTGATTGTCGCGCAGATGGCAGCCGCACGAGAAACTTCGCCAAGAATGCGCACCCAGTTCGGAGGGGCGGCGCCTAATTTGAAAATCACGCCGCCCGCTCTCAGCTCAAATCGAACTTATTCAAATACCGATGGATCAGCGCGTCCCTTTGGATCTTCGCCAAACCGATTTGGTCCCACAGTGCCCGGCAGCGCCATAATGACGATAAAGCCAATTGAGGCGAGAACCCCGACAAACGGGATCAAACTGACGAGAATAAAGCCAAGATACCACCAACCCGACATATCGCGATCATGCAGCCGCCTTACCGAAACGGCGATGCTGGGGATCAAGATAGCCAGCCACCAAACCACAAAAAGCAGGCCAACTCCGCTGAACATGGCGCCATAAAGGGCCAATGTATCATCAGGATTGACTTCAGTCAGAGCAGCTCCGCCCGACATCCCAAAAACAACAACGGCCAACACAATGCTCACGATCGTATTCAACAGCGCGAACATCCAGAATTCCATCCGGCGCGAACGGCCAGAAAACTCCGCATACCGCTTAAACGGCAACAACATCCAGTCCATTAAAAGCCCACTTCGATAGCCAACAATAACTCCAAACAATCACAATTGTAGACAACAGGCAAGAAAAAGGGGGCCGCAATGGGCCCCCTGTTCCTTTAGTGTTTGTGTATAACTTCTATCAGAAGCGAACCTTTGCAGTCGCGCCATAAGTGCGTGGCTGGTTGGGATAGGCAGAGATTGATCCCGGCTGCGCTGGAGAATCGAACAATGACAGGAAGTACCGGTCATTGAGCAGATTGCGGCCCCAGATGCTGAAATCCACACCAGCGTCTTCGAACACATAGGTTAGCGAAGCTGACAGCTCATCAACCTGTCGGGTGAACTGCGCAGACGCTGCAACCGCTTGCGCACGCCCGCCATCAGGCAGCGTGGGATCAAGGAAGCCGGGAAGGCCATCGACGATCTCGCTCTCACTTTCATAAGCATAGGTTGAGCGCGCAATCAGCGTATCGCCATTGCCCAAAGGCTGTTCCCATTGGCCGCCGATAATCACGGTCCATTCCGGGATACCGGCAGGGGTCAAGCCCGACAGATCGCCTACAGACGATAGCGGGAAGCTGACATATTCAGGATCAAGCCACGTCACCGCAAAATTGATCGTCAAGGGATCAATGGGATTGGCCGTGCTTTCCAATTCCACACCATAGGTGCGCTGTTTACCGGCATTGGCAAGGATAAAGCCCTGCCCGGTAAACACGTTCGATTGGAAGCCGTTAATATCCTGACGAAAGCCTGTGAGATTGGCGCTGTAATCGCCCCAATTTCCTTTCAGCCCAAACTCGATAACCTCGGATTCTTCAGGACCGGCAAAACGGCTGCCTGAGGTGAGATTGTTAAAGCCGGGATTAGCAGCCTGCACCGCTGGCAGATCGGCGGCCGTCGGGCGGCTATCACGGCTTAACGAGAAGGAGCTGGCCTTAAATCCCGTTGCGTAGCTGGCATAGATGTTGACGTCAGGCGTCAAATCATAAGCAAGGCGCACGGTATAAGCGAAGTCTGAATCATCAGTCTCGCTCTGCTCAATCCCATTGGGAATGTTTACAAAGCGCGGGAAGTTTTGCAGCGCCTGCGCCTGAAGCAGCGGGTTTACCGCCGGGTTGGTATCATTGGCGTTGGCAAAGGCCTGCACTCCGGCTTGGATCGTCGGGAATGCCATCGCACCTGCAGCACCAGCCGGGCTTGTCCCGGTGGCAAATGCCTGAATTTCGGCCTGCGATGCAGCACGGCCCAGCATCAAAGCCGCGCCCACTTGATCGGCAATACCCTGCGCCACGATGGCTGTGTTGCCAACAGAGACAAGATCGATGTTGGAGAAGGTGCCAAAGGATTGATAATCTGTCGTACCAACCTTTTCATCCTGCGTGTAATTGCCGCCAAGCGTCAAAGTCAGACGATCGGTAAGCTCAACATCGAACTGCGCAAAGAAGGACAGCGCCTGGTTGTCCAATGTGAACCGGCCTCCCTCGACTTGACCAGCGCTAAAGAAGGTGTTGATGAACTGCCCCGGATCACCCGAAAGCGTCCCGATCAACCCTTCTGCTTCAAGCAGTGAAGATCCCAGCAATTGCGTGGTCAACACATTGGCAAAGGGACGGAAATCATTGCCATAAAAGACCTGCTGATCTTCCACGACGCTTTCATCAAAATAGAACACACCAGCAAGCGCGCTAATTCTGTCCCAATCCGCGGTAAAGCGCAGTTCCTGTGTGAACGTTTCCAGCTTTTGCTGATTAAACCGTTCAAGCAGAGCACCAGAGGTGAAATCCACATCCTGCCCAAAATCGCCCTTCGTTTCACGATAGGCGGTGATCGAAGTCAGCGTGAAGACATCGTTGATCTCGTAATCAAGCTGGCCCGAAATACCATAATTCTCGACCGCATTGCGTGACGGGAAGTTATTGAAAACATTGTCAGCAAAGGCATTGTCAGGCGAGTTCACCATACCGCCAACAGCCTGAATAGCCTGTGTGAAGCTGGAGGGTTGAACGTTTACAACACCACAGCAATTTTCATCAATCTTATCGTAATCGGCAATTAGACGAAATTTCACATTCTCGCCATTGTCAAACAGCGCCTGACCACGAGCGAACCAGCGATCACGCTCATTCGTGCGCGAATCATTTCCAAGATCAACGTTATAGCCATCGCGCTTATTGATGCCGACTGCACCGCTAAGCGCCAGACTGTCGCTGACAGGGCCTGTGACATAGGCCCTGGCGACAATGGCGTCGTAATTGCCGTAAGACAGCTCTGCCGTGCCACCGGGGGTGAAAGAGGGTTCAGAAGTGACCATCGAGATAATACCGGCGGAAGCATTTTTGCCGAACAAGGTCGATTGCGGACCGCGCAAGACTTCAACGCGGCTCACATTGGGGATGTCGCTGATCTGCGAGGCAGAGCGGCTGCGATACACGCCATCGATGAACACACCTACAGACGGTTCAATGCCGGCATTGTTCGCCCCATTGCCAAATCCGCGAATGATGAAATTGGTGTTGGAGGCACTTTGCAGCTGGGTCACGCGCAGTGAAGGCACCACGGTTTGCAAATCTTTAAGGTCACGGATCTGTTCGCGATCAAGCGTTTCTGCGCTTGTCACCGACACAGCTACCGGGATTTCCTGCAAGGTTTGTTCGCGCTTGGTTGCGGTCACAACAATCGCGTTGCCTGCGTTAAAGTCCTGCTCACCTTGGAAACCATCTGTATCGGGATCCGCCTGAGCCTGAACCGCAACAGGGGCAAAAAGTGCGAAGGCGGCGGCACTGCACAGCAGAGTCCGCGAAAAGCCGGCCGTGCCGACGTTAAGCTTTTGCATTGAATTCTCCATCTCTCTCCCCCTGGTACTCTCTGAAAACACCGCTTTTGGCGCGATTATTCGTCAGAGCAGGGCGACCTCTCTAGGGCCTGTATTAAATAAAGCTGCAAACCACTTCGCACAATCGGAAGTCATGGCCCGGTTGCAAATGAAACTGAACCTGTAGCTTTATCGCAACAGTTAACCCCCTAACCTTTACGTAAAGGGAAGTCAATCGCTCTTGCGAACTGCTTGAAAATTGCTTGCCAAGTGCCGGCCAAAAGCGCGCGGGCGCGCATACGCTGCGTTGCCGCTTGCAGGTGTCACGTCACTTCGCTAGAGGCGGCACAAATTTTTCGCAGGTGCAGCATTGCCCTTGCCTCGCCTTCTCAAACCCGCCTTCTCAAGATTGCAGGAACTCAGTTATGTCAGCCCCTCTTCGCAACGTGGCGATTATCGCCCACGTTGATCATGGTAAAACCACTCTGGTGGATCAATTATTCCGCCAATCAGGAACTTTTCGCGAAAATCAGCGCATTGAAGAGCGCGCGATGGATTCTGGCGATTTGGAAAAAGAGCGTGGGATTACCATTCTGGCAAAGTGCACCAGCGTTGAATGGGGCGATACGCGCATTAATATCGTCGATACTCCCGGTCACGCCGATTTCGGTGCCGAGGTGGAACGCATCTTGTCGATGGTCGATGGCGTTATCCTGCTGGTCGATTCTGCCGAAGGGCCGATGCCGCAAACCAAATTTGTTACCGGCAAAGCGCTCGCTCTTGGCCTGCGCCCCATTGTCGTGGTCAACAAAATCGATCGCCCCGATGCCCGCCCGCAAGAAGTGCTCGATGAAGTGTTTGACCTGTTCGCCAGCCTCGATGCAACCGATGAACAGCTCGATTTTCCATCTCTATGGGCATCAGGCCGCGATGGTTATGCCAGCGAAGATGAAAACACCCGCGAAGGCACGCTCGATCCGTTGTTTGAATTGATTGTAAATCACGTGCCAGAGCCGGGCCTTGATGCAAGCGGTCCGTTCTCGTTCCTCGCCACCTTGCTGGACCGCGATAACTTTATGGGCCGCGTGCTTACAGGCCGCGTGCAATCAGGCACTGTAAAAGTGAACGATCCGATCCATGCTCTCGATTCAGAAGGCAATGTGGTTGAAGTGGGCCGCGCAACCAAGCTGCTCAGCTTTGACGGGCTGGACCGTGTGCCGGTGGAAAACGCGCGCGCTGGCGATATCATTGCGCTCGCCGGTCTGGAAAAGGCCACCGTTTCCAACACCGTTGCAGATCCCGCTGTGAGCGAGCCGATTGCCGCACAGCCCATCGATCCCCCCACCCTCGCCATGCGATTTAGCGTGAATGACAGCCCATTGGCGGGCCGCGAAGGGGACAAGGTTACCAGCCGCATGATCCGCGATCGCTTGTTCCGTGAAGCAGAAACGAACGTCGCCATTCGCATTACCGAAAGCGATGACAAGGACAGTTTTGAAGTTGCAGGCCGGGGCGAATTGCAGCTTGGCGTGTTGATTGAAACAATGCGCCGCGAAGGGTTTGAGCTTGGCATTTCGCGCCCGCGCGTTCTGTATCGCGAAGAAAATGGCGTCCGGCAGGAGCCGTATGAAACCGTCGTCATCGATGTGGATGATGAACATTCGGGCACCGTTGTTGAAAAGATGCAGCGCCGCAAAGGCGAGCTGACCGAAATGCGCCCGTCTGGCCAAGGCAAGACCCGTATCACCTTCTCCGCCCCGTCACGTGGCCTGATCGGGTATCATGGGGAATTCCTGTCTGACACGCGCGGCACTGGCATTATGAACCGTCTGTTTGAAAAATACGACGTGTACAAAGGCAAGATTGAGGGCCGTCAGAACGGCGTGCTTATCTCAATGGAGAACGGCGATGCCGTCGCTTACGCGCTCAACATGCTTGAAGACCGTGGCGAGCTTTTCATCACTTCAGGCACAAAGCTTTATCAAGGTATGATCATTGGTGAAAACGCCAAACCCGATGATCTTGAAGTCAACCCGATGAAGTCCAAACAGCTCACCAACTTCCGCAGCTCTGGCAAAGATGACGCCATCCGTTTGACGCCGCCACGCGCGATGACGTTGGAACAGGCCATCGCGTATATCGATGATGATGAAATGGTCGAAGTGACGCCGGAAAATATCCGCCTGCGCAAATCCTATCTCGATCCGCATGAGCGCAAGCGCCACAAGCGCAAGGCCTAGTTACAATAAGGGGCCTGATAGTTATAAACGGCCTGATAACGATAGAGGGCGGGACGAAAGCCCCGCCCTTGTCATTAAAAGCGCCCTCTATCGTTAAAAGCGCGTAGTAAACTCGATCAGACTTTGCGGCATGACGTTGAGCAGGGCGATTTCGATCACCTTGTCAAAGCCGGTTAGTACCATCACGCCCACCAGCAGCACCGCTATACCAAACATCGGCTTGGCGATGCTGGCAATGCGCGCCAATGCCTTGGCTTTATTGCCCAGCGCCTTGCGTGAGCCATAAGCAAAGCCAAGGATGGATGCGGCAACGCCAAGCCCAAAAACCAAGAAAATCAGGAATGATGAGAGCAAACTCTCACCCTGCGCAGCAGCCGCAATCGCGACGCCCAAAGTCGGGCCAACACACGGCGCCCAAACAAGGCCAAGCAAAGCGCCGACCAGAAACTGACCAACCACGCCATCACCGCTCGTCTTGCCCAGCAATTGCTGCCCGCGACTGGTCAAAGGCGCGGCAAACCCGCTTAACGCCATTTGTGCGCGCGGCACCAGCAGGACAAATCCAGCAAGCACCAGCAATCCGCCAGCGATTTGCCTGACCAGACCGCCATCAATGCCGACAGAAAAGCCAAAGGCGAGCACCAGCAGACCAAAGATGGAGAAGGACAATACCAATCCCGCCGCCAGCGCCATCGGTCCCCACCGGCTTTTGTTCAAAGCGGTGGTGATAATGATCGGCACCAACGGCAGGACGCAGGGGTTCAGGATCGTCACAAGGCCTGCAACGAAAGCAAGAGCGATGCTGGAGAGCATGGGATTAGGCTTTCATTGCAAGCTTTGGAACAAATGCGAAATGCGGTTCGCTTAAAGCGCGCCGATGATCATCGTGCGCAACCGATCACGGTTGGTTTCCGCGATAGAGCGGGCTTTTTCTTCGCCGCCTTCAAACACCAGAATGGTGGATTGGCGCGGGATACGGTGTGCGCGAAGAAATGCTTTATCATCATCATAATTCACGCGAATAAACACGGCATCAGCGAGGCGTTCATCCTTGCGCAGCTCATCAAGGATAGGAGCTTGCGCGCGGCATGTGGGGCACCAATCGGCATAGACATCAACGATGATGGTTTTGCCCTGTTCTTGCGCAGCGGAGAAACTGGAGGCGGAATAATTGCTCCAGCCAACCGCAGCAGATGCGGCCATGGGGAGAACTGCAAACAGCGCAACGATGGCGAGAATGAGAGATTTGATATTTTTCATAATTATTGAGCTTCCCAAATATTGAGCGAGTATCATGGTTTTCGCCAATAGCCCGGCAATGGTTACACAAGCCGTATCAAGCCGTGCCAAACCCTCACGCCGCTCCATACTGCGGGACGTCTGCGAAAAATTATTCACAGCTATTTCTGGGCACGCATTCCATCAACCAACGCGATCCCCTCGCCAATTGCGTGTCACTAGCCTAAAGCGCTTTGCCATGAATCTAACCGACCTTCGCGTTGCCCTGTTCAGTGGCAATTACAACTACGTTCGAGACGGGGCCAATCAGGCGCTGAACCGGCTGGTTGATTACCTGCTGCGGCAGGGCGCGAATGTGCGTGTGTATTCGCCAAAGGTTGAACCGCCCGCCTTCGCTCCTGCTGGCGAACTGATCGGCCTGCCCAGCATGCCATTTCCCGGACGCGGGGAATATCGCTTCCCGCTTGGCCTTTTTGGGGAAGTGAAGCGCGATCTGGAAGAGTTTAATCCCAATATCGTCCACGTCGCCTCGCCCGATGTTTCCGGGCACCGCGCGGTCAGCTGGGCACTTGATCGCAAACTGCCGATCCTTGCCTCTGTCCATACCCGGTTCGAAACATATCCGCGCTATTACAATATGGCGTTTTTGGAGCCTGTTGCCGAAGCGATTTTGCGCCGCTTTTACAATCGCTGCGATGCCTTGGTTGCCCCGTCAGAAAGCATGGCGGCGGTCCTTCGCGAACAAGGCATGGGCGATGATATCAGCATTTGGGCACGCGGTGTGGACCGCGACATTTTCGATCCATCACGCCGCGATCTGGCTTGGCGGCGCGAACTTGGCATTGGCGATGATGAAGTCGCAATCGGTTTTCTCGGGCGCTTGGTCCTTGAAAAAGGGATCGATGTTTTTGCTGAAACGGTCACCAATTTGCGCGAACGCGGGGTGCCTTTCAAAGTGTTGGTGATCGGCGAAGGGCCAGCCAAGGACTTCTTTACCGAGCAAGTGCCCGAAGCGATCTTTGTAGGCTTTCAAAAAGGTCCCGATCTGGGCCGCGCAGTCGCCAGCATGGATATGCTGCTAAATCCCAGCGTGACCGAAACGTTTGGCAATGTAACGCTGGAGGCCATGGCTTGCGGCCTGCCCGTCATCGCCGCGCGCGCGACGGGCAGTACCAGCCTGGTGCGCGATGGCGAAACAGGGCGTTTGGTGGAACCTGGCCAAGCGCAGGCTTTTGCTGATGTCATCGAAAGCTACATTCACAATCCAGATTTGCGCACCGCCCACGGGCAAGCGGGCGAATTGCGCAGCCGTGAATATAGCTGGGATGCGATCAATGGCGCGGTGGCTGACGCATATTTGCGCCTATTGGCAGCCCGCTCTTCTGCGCAAACTGGCGCACTGGCGCATTGCTCGGGCGTAGAAAAATAGCTCCAGCGTGATCACCCAAATCGCCGTGGCAATGCCGGCACGCTTTGCTAGATAAGCCAAATGGCTGACCTCTTCGCCGATGACCCTCCCCCGTCTTCAAAAGGTGACGCTGCGCCAAGTGAAGATGCGCCGCTTGCTGATCGTTTGCGGCCGCAATCGCTGGGCGAGATTATCGGGCAGGATCACCTCACCGGAGAAGATGGCGCAATCGGGCGAATGGTTGCTGCAGGCAAGCTGTCCAGCATCATCTTGTGGGGGCCACCGGGGACGGGAAAAACCAGCATGGCGCGCCTGCTCGCCGATAGTGTGGGGATGCGATATGAAGCGGTAAGCGCGGTATTCACCGGCGTCGCCGACCTCAAAAAAGCCTTCGCCGCTGCTGAAACGGCGCGCAAAGCGGGGCAGCGCACGCTGCTTTTCGTAGACGAGATACACCGTTTCAACCGCGCGCAGCAGGATGGCTTTTTGCCTTTTGTTGAGCGTGGCACAGTGACCCTTGTCGGCGCGACGACTGAGAACCCCAGCTTCGAACTCAACGCTGCCCTGCTCAGCCGTGCACAGGTGCTGATCTTGCACCGGCTTGATGCGCGCGCGCTTGGCGAATTGCTCACCCGTGCAGAGGCGCTTGAAGGCCCCCTGCCTCTCACCGATGCTGCGCGTTCAGCCTTGATCGCAAGCGCGGATGGCGATGGGCGGTTTCTGCTCAATCAAGCCGAAACGCTATATGCCGCTAAAATCGATGCGCCGCTTGATCCGGCAAGCCTGGGCCAATTTTTGCAGCGCCGCGTGGCCGTTTACGACAAGGATCGTGAAGGCCATTACAACCTCATTTCCGCCTTACATAAAGCGGTGCGCGGGTCTGATCCGCAAGCCGCGCTTTATTATCTCGCACGCATGATCACAGCCGGGGAAGAGCCACTTTTCCTTGCCCGCAGATTGGTGCGTATGGCGGTTGAGGACATAGGGCTGGCCGATCCGCAAGCTTTGCAACAATGCCTGGCAGCGAAGGATGCGTATCAGTTTTTGGGCTCCCCCGAAGGCGAACTTGCCCTTGCCCAGGCCTGCCTCTATCTCGCCACCGCGCCCAAATCGAACGCCGCTTACAAAGCGCAAAAGGCCGCGTGGAATAGCGCGAAGGAAACAGGCAGTTTGATGCCGCCCATGAACATCGTCAACGCGCCGACCAAACTGATGAAAGATGTCGGTTACGGCGAAGGCTACACCTATGATCACGATGCACAAGGTGGCTTTTCCGGCGACAATTACTGGCCTGCAGAAATGGAACCGCAAACGTTTTACGAGCCGGTAGAGCGCGGCTTTGAACGCAAAGTACGCGAACGCATCGCTTATTGGGATAAGCTGCGGACGGAGCGGCAATCATGAGACCTTCCTTTGCTGCTACTTCCCTTGCCGCATTCTTCATATCAGGCTGCAACGCTCCGGCAGTCGAGGAACCTCAGGAACTCGATTTTGGTGTGCCAATCGTAAGCAATGCCAAACCCGACGTGGCGATGTGCGATGACACTCGACAAGCGCAGGAATGGGAACCTGAAGGCTCTGCAGAACTGGAAATCGCTGAGCCGTTTACTTCTATTGCGGAGGTCAGCGAGACCAGCCTTGCCGTGTTGACCGAAAGTGGCAGCACAATCTGCGTGGATCGCGTCTGGGTCAGCAAAATCCGAGCAATCGGCTACATAGAAGACGATCGTTTCCTCGGCATCGACTGGGACGGGTACGAGGCTTTTGGTTACTTCTTCTTTGACCGGCGCGGTGACGGGGTGATGTTTGATACCGGCGCAGCTCCGGTATTTTCGCCCGCGAGGGAGCGCATGGCTGCCATTCAAATCTCCGAGGTGGGCTGGGGCGGACTTGAAGGCGTGGGCATTTGGGATACGACCAAAACGCCCATTGAACCGATTTTCCTGAACGTTGCCGATGACAAAGGCGACCTTCCAGAGGAATATTGGATTGAAGCAGGCCGTTGGCAATTCTCGCGCTGGGTCGGGGAGAGCTGTTTCGAAGTGACTGCGACGCCGTCGAACACACATCCAGAAAACGCCCTCGGTAGCGACCAGCTGACGTTCGCTTTCGCTGAGAACGAAGGGTGGAACATCCGCCAAGGTATGTGCGATTGAGCAGGCGCTTTTCACACTACATCGCGATTGACTGGTCGGGTGCAAAAGGTGCGCGGCATAAGACGATTGCGATGGCGATTGCCGATGCTGCGGGTGGTCCGCCAGTGCTTATCAAGCAAGAACGTGGCTGGGCGCGCGATGACGTTCTAACGGTACTGCGCGATGCTTTGCCGCGCGATACGCTGGTCGGTCTTGATCTGGGGATCGCTCTGCCGTTCTGCGATGAAGGCGCTTACCTGCCCGGCCATCCACAAAGCCCCCGCACCGCGCCTGATCTGTGGCAGTTGATCGATAAGGTTTGCGCAAACGACGATCACCTCGGCGCGACAAGCTTTGTCGATCATCCTGATTTTGCGCCATATTTCCGGCGGCATGGCGGGCGCGAAGGCGCATTGTTTGGAGGCGGACGCGGGCGACTGCGTGTAACCGAACGCGCGCAGGAGGCACAAGGGTGCAAGCCGTATTCAAATTTCAATCTGGTGGGCGCGGCGCAGGTTGGGAAATCCTCGCTCACCGGGATGCGAATGCTGCATCGGTTGCGTGGCACTTTGCCGGTATGGCCGATTGATCCGCTGCCGGAACGCGGCTGTGTTGTGGTTGAGATATACACGGCGTTGGCCGCGATTGCTGCTGGCCGCACTGCGTCTACCAGCAAGCTGCGCAGCTATGAGGCGCTGAACGAGGCGCTGCGCAATTTGGGCAGCCCGCCCGTCCAAGGCACAGGCGCGATGGACGACCACACGAGCGATGCTTTGATCACTGCGGCCTGGCTGCGCAACGTGGCGCACAAGCGCGAACTTTGGGCACCAAAGGGCCTCACATCGCAAATTGCGCAAACAGAGGGCTGGACCTTCGGCGCAATCTAGGACAAAGGGCTGCGCAACTTGCCTTCACGCAGTGAAGCGATAGGGCAAATATGGCGCGCCGGCTTAGCTCAGTTGGTAGAGCACCTGATTTGTAATCAGGGGGCCAGGGGTTCGAATCCTCTAGCCGGCACCATTGTCATCGCGTTTCAAACCGCTGGGTGAAATATGCGCTGGCTTTGCGGCCAGCCGCATAGGATGTGTTACCGCCCCACTCCGACATAGCTGAAGCCAGCGCGCTCCATATCGCCGCGGCTGTACAGATTGCGCAGGTCCACCATTATCGGCTTGGACAAAAGCGATTTCACCCGTTCGATATCGAGCGCGCGAAACGCGTCCCATTCGGTCACGATCACAGCCGCATCTGCGCCGTCCAGCGCTTCATAAGGATCGCTGCAATAGGTCACGTTGCTCAGCACGGCCTTGGCTTGATCCATGCCTTCAGGATCGTGCGCGCGCACTGTGATACCGGCATCCTGCAACGCCTGCACCACGCTGATCGCGGGGCTATCGCGCATGTCATCGGTATTCGCCTTGAACGTGAGCCCAAGCACGCCAACCGTTTTGCCATGCGTATCACCGCCAAGCGCCTGAACAACTTTTCGCCCCATCGCGCGTTTGCGAAGATCATTGCTGGCCACCACCGATTCCACGATACGCAAAGGCGCTTCGTAATCATGCCCGGTCTTGAGCAGCGCCAGCGTATCTTTGGGAAAGCACGAACCGCCATAGCCGGGGCCGGGTTGCAAAAAGCGTGGGCCAATGCGTTCATCCAGACCAATGCCTTTGGCCACATCGCGCACATCTGCGCCCACTTTTTCGCACAGGTCAGCGATTTCATTGATGAAGCTGATCTTGGTCGCCAGGAAAGCGTTGGCGGCATATTTGGTAAGCTCCGCACCGCGCCTGCTCATAATGATCAGCGGCGAATCATTGCGGGTTAGCGGACGGTATATTTCCTGAAGGACACGCTCTGCCTCTTCGCTATCAACGCCAACAACAACGCGATCTGGCCTTTTGAAATCCGCAATTGCAGCCCCTTCGCGCAGAAATTCTGGATTGGAAGCGACGTGGAAATCAAGTGCGGGGCATTCCTCTGCGATAATGCGTTGCACATCATCGCCTGTGCCCACGGGAACGGTGGATTTGGTGACAACAACTGTGCCTTCGCGCAGATGCGATGCCATTTCGCGCGCTGCGGCATGAACGAAGGACAAATCCGCATGGCCATCGCCGCGCCGCGATGGGGTGCCCACCGCGATAAACACCGCGTCCGCTTCCGGCAAAGCGGTGGCAAGATCAAGCGTAAAGGCCAGCCGTCCGGCTTCGACATTCTTAGCCACCAAAGCTTCAAGACCCGGTTCAAAAATCGGGATACGTCCATCAAGCAACGCATCGACTTTGCTTGCATCCTTATCGACGCACACGACGTCATGGCCAAAATCAGCAAAGCAAGCGCCCGAGACTAGGCCGACATAGCCGGTGCCGATCATCACGATACGCATCAATTCAATCCTTCTTGCAGAGCGCGAGCGCCACGAATACGGCGCGATTTGAGGGCGCATCTAGGCGGCGAGCCGCTAGCTGGCAAGTTTGCGCCCCCCAGCTTAGCCCCGCCCGCGATACGGCGCGACACCTTGATCGGGCAACCACAGGCCATCAGGCACAGGCCCGCTTTGCCAAAACACATCAATCGGCAAGCCACCACGAGGATACCAATAGCCGCCAATTCTCAGCCATCTGGGTGACATTTCGGTCACCAAACGCTTGCCAATGCCAACCGTCACCGCTTCATGAAAACCAGCGTGATTGCGAAAAGCGCCCAGAAACAGCTTCAAGCTTTTGGATTCCACAATCGTTTCACCCGGCGCATAATCAATCACAAGATGCGCGAAATCGGGCTGCCCGGTAACCGGGCAAAGCGAGGTGAATTCAGGCGCGGCAAAGCGCACCAGATACAACGCATCTTGCTGCGGATTGGGTACATAATCGAGCACTGCTTCGTCAGGCGATGCTGGCAAAGTGCTGGTCTGGCCCAGATGAAGCGGCTGCGGACTGTCATGTGTGTCTGTCATGCCAGTGTGATGTCCCAAGCCGAGCCCTGACACAAGTCAGCAGTTTTCGTTAAGCCACTTAAGCGATATGGGATCACGCATGAGCGCATCGACATTCACTTTGATCGGATTTGGCCTGTGCATAGCGATTGCGATGATCTTATGCCTTGCGCTCCTGCGGCGGCTGGATAGCGCTAGCCTCAGCTCTACAGCGAATAGCAAAGATGACGGCGTTCTGGAGTTGAGCCAGCTGAGCTTTGACCAGGTGGCCGATAATGACGGGGTAGAAAACGCCGAGACAGAGCCGATCAAGGCGGAAAACCAAAAGCTTCAAGAAGCCGCGCATCAAGCTGATACATCACCAACTGATGCTTCAATTAATTCCAACGCATCACAATTGGCCGAAGTTGAATTCGGTGTCCGACCAGAGACATTGGTGATCGATGATATACGGCCAAGGCTGGAATTCACCATGGCTTTGCTCAATCCGGGCGATACGACCTTGGTGACTATCCGTGTGATCAGCGATCTGGTGATCTACGATGCGAAGCAAGAACAAGGCGTGCGCCCATGCGCGCCAACAATGCGACAAGACACGCTGGCACGTCTCGAACAAGGTGAACGGATTTTGATCGAGGGCGATTGGAAGCTGCCGGAAGGTCTGCTGGAAGCTATGAATACGAAAGCGAATTCCGCAGCGAATATCACTGTCAGCTCCACAGCGCGCACCGGCCCATACCTGCTGGCCCGCGTGCGGATTATCGGAGCCAATGTGACACCCAAATCGCAGTTCTTCCTTATCGGACATCTGCACAATGGCAGCAAACTTGTGCCGATCACAAATGTGCCCGAAGCGCTGACCAATCTGGGTGTAACAGAAGCGAAAACCGCCTGACAAAAGTCCACTATAACAGGTTGTCAATCACTGGCTCATGCAGCGCCGTTTACAGTTCCGCCGGTATAGGTCTAATCAACAAGGCATGCAGGATTTGGTCTCAACACTATGGCTCGCCGATCACATTGGCGAAAGCGGACTTGTTATACTTGATGCCAGCGCGCACCTGCCCGGATCGCCCCGCAATGCGGCAGCCGAATTTGCCTCGGCACACATTCCCGCCGCGCGATATATGGCCTTAAAATCGATCATCGATCACGGCAGCGAGGTCCCTTCAGCGCTGCCCACAGCAATGCAATTTGCCAGCCATATGGCGCAGCTTGGGGTCAGCGAAACTGCGCGCATTGTGCTGTATGATGATAGCGATATTCGCTCTGCCGCACGGGCTTGGTTCATGTGCCAGATGCATGGGATGCGCAATATCGCGATCCTTGATGGCGGGCTGGGTAAGTGGCGCGCAGAAAAACGCCGAGTGGAAAGCGGAACGCATAGCGTTAAGGCAACTCCGTTCGTGGCCAATAGGAGAGCCAGCGATAGCATGGTCCGCTCCAAAGCGCAGATGCTTGCCAATATCGATAGCAAGGCTGAGCAGGTCGTCGATGCGCGCGGTGCCGCGCGTTTTGCAGGGGATGCGCCTGAACCGCGCGAAGGCATGCGCCCGGGTCACATACCGGGATCGCGCAATTTGCCTTTCACGCAGCTTTTCAACGATGATGGCACGTATAAATCGCGCGATGACCTGCGCGCAGCCTTTCTCAGCGCAGGAATTGATTTGGACCGACCAATTATCGCCACATGCGGCAGCGGCGTTACCGCATCGGTCCTGCTGTTTGCGCTGCACTTATTGGGCAAGAAAGACACAGCCTTTTATGATGGCAGTTGGGCCGAATGGGGCGCAGATGGATCACTGCCAATGAGCAAGGGAGCAGTCGCTTGAGCGATTCTGAAAATCATAAAGTCACCGCAGCAACCAAGCTGGTCAGCGCTGGTCGGCGGCGCAAATGGCTCGGCGTTGAGGGTCAAAAAGGCAGCGTCGTCAATCCGCCTGTTTGGCGTGCAAGTACGCACCTTTTTGAAGACTGTGCTGATCTGGCAAGCGGTCGGCCTGATGAACACGGACATTTCCGTTACGGACGAGCAGGAGGGCCAACGCAATGGGCCTTGGCCGATGCGTTGACCCAATTGGAACCCGGCGCACATTCAACCGAGCTTTATCCCAGCGGCGTTGCCGCTTTGAGCATTGCGATGCTTTGTGTCCTGCGCCCCGGCGATGAAGTGTTAGTGACCGACAACGCCTATGGCCCCACTAACTGGATCGCGCTCAGCATGCTCAGCCAATTTGGCGTAACGGCAAAACCGTTTGATCCGCTTGATCTGGAAAGCTTTGCTGCCATGATCAGCGACAAGACCAAAGCGGTTATGCTGGAAAGCCCCGGCAGCTTGACGATGGAGATCTGCGATATTCCGGCGCTGGCAAGCATCGCGCGCGATGCAGGCGCTATTTCCATCATCGATAACACATGGGCGACAGGCATTGGCTTTCCTGCGTTGGAGCGCGGCTGCGATATGTCTGTGATGGCGCTGACCAAACACGCATCGGGGCATTCCGATGTTATGATGGGATCCATTTCAGCTGGCAAAGAGATGATGAAAAAAGTGCGTTTGATGACGCAATTTATGGGTCAAGTTGTCTCGCCTGACGATGCAGCTCTTGTCATGAGAGGGCTTCGCACAATGGGGGTGAGGCTGGAGCATTCCACGCGCAGCGCGACAGAAATCGCAAGCTGGCTGCAACACCGCCCCGAAGTCACATCCGTGCTGTGCCCGCTCATTCCGGAAGGCCCCGGACATGCGATGTATAAACGTGATTTCACAGGGGGATGCGGGCTTTTTTCCTTCCTGTTGAAAGGTGACAAAGCGGATCGCGCACGCTTTATCGATGCTTTGGAACATTTCGGCATCGGCTATAGCTGGGGCGGGTATGAAAGCCTTGCGATCCCTATCGACCCTGAGCATGGCCGCAAGCTGCGCACCTGGCCGCAAGGTACCAACAGTGATGGCGCGGTTGGCGTTCGCGTATCTATCGGGCTGGAAGGCACGGAAGATTTGATCCGTGACATTGAAGGTGGCTTTGCTGCTATGAGAAGCGCATGACAACTGCCGCAACGCCGATTGGTGACACCACTGAAAGCTCCGCCTCACCTGCAACCGACGCTGGTGGTGAAGCTGCGACTACGCCCCCGCCAACCCCCTCACCGTCGCCCGAAGCGCCGCCATCCAATGCAGTGGAAGCTGCCGAAGGCCTGCGTGAAGCGGTTGCCTCACAAAGTGAAACTGCCGCTTCGCTGGTCGACACGCTGGATGCCTGGGCGCTGACTATCGGGGGCACCCGCGTATCGGTTTGGGATGCCCTGGTCGCCAGCAGTGTGGTCCTGCTGGTGATAGTGGGTGCATGGCTCATCACCCGGCTTGTTGCAGGCATTCTCAAACGCGCGACCAGGCTTGATCAGACACAGCAATTGCTGGTGCAGAAAATTTCCACGATCATCATCTGGGTCGCGGCGTTTTTCATGTGCATCGATATTCTCGGCATCGATCTTACCGCGCTGGCAATTTTCTCAGGCGCGTTTGGCCTGGCCATCGGTTTCGGCCTGCAGAAAACGTTTGGTAATCTGATTTCAGGTATCCTTTTGTTGCTCGACAAATCGATTAAACCCGGCGACGTGATTTCCGTGTCCGATCAGGTCGGCAATGAAAGTGTCGGACAAATTCGCAAAATCGGAATTCGCGCCATTTCTGTCGTCACCCGTGACCGGACAGAGCATCTTATTCCCAACGAAAATTTGATGATCAATCAGGTGGTTAACTGGTCCTACTCTTCACGCGATGTGCGTGTGAAAGCGCCTATTGGTGTTGCTTATGGCAGCGATTTAGAGCTGGTGACAAAGCTGCTGTATCAAGCTTCGGACGATACCCCGCGTGTGCTCAAAACACCGCCCCCACGCGTCAATATCATGGGCTTTGGTGATAGTTCCGTCGATTTTGAACTGCGTTTCTGGATCGATGATCCTGAAGAAGGCCTCGCGAATATCCGGTCTGATGTTTACATGCAGGTCTGGCAGCTTTTTCAAGAACACGGCATCGAAATTCCGTTCCCGCAGCGTGATCTCAATTTGCGCACCAATGAACAATTTGATCGTTTGATTGCAGCGATGGTTGATCGCGAAACAGCTGGGACATCCTGATCACGTTAAAGCAGACCTTCGCAGCTGCAAAAGCTTTGCTTCTTGCACATCAATCCATTCTCGCTGGCGATGCGTGGGCGAAATCGCCATTTGCCTCTCATGGCTAAGACAGGCACCATTTTTCTTGTAGGCGCAGGGCCGGGTGATCCCGATCTGTTGACGCTGCGTGCTGCGCGTTTGATCAAGGGCGCCTCGCTCATCGTGCATGATGGGCTGGTTGATCCCGCGATCCTTTCCATGGCGCACAGCGATGCGCGGCTGATCTCGGTTGCCAAAAAGCGCGCTCGCCACACCTTGCCGCAAGAAGACATCAACGCTCTGCTGGTGCGCGAAGCTCTGGCGGGCCGCGATGTGGTGCGCCTCAAGGGCGGCGATCCGTTTGTGTTCGGGCGCGGCGGTGAAGAGATGGAAGATGCCGACGCTGCCGGAGTGCGCGTTGAAATCGTGCCCGGTATTTCCGCTGCCAATGGCGCGGCGGCGGCGGCCCGCATCCCCCTCACCCACCGCGATAGCGCCAGCATTGTCAGTTTTGTTGCGGGCCAATGCAAAGGCTTGGCTGAACAGAACTGGGCTGGCCTTGCAGGCAGTGGCCGTACGCTGGTGATTTACATGGGCGTGAAAACCGCGCCGCAAATTGCGGAAAAGCTGATGGAAGATGGCCTTGCGCCCGAAGTTCCCTTGGCCGTGATCGAAAATGCCGCGCGCCCGCAAATGCGCGTGCTGCGAGGGCCGCTCGCAGGGCTAGCCGATCTGGTTGAACGTGAACAGGTTATCAGCCCTGCCCTTATCATTATCGGCGATGTGACGGCGCGCGGTGCCGCCTCCAACAATACCGCCAAAAATTCCGCCATCAGCGCAATCCTACAGGAGCTTCAAGCGTGATCATCCTTACCGGCAATGATTTGAAAACAGGCGTTGTCGTCTGGTGGGACGGCCAAAATTGGTCGCTACATGTTGAAAACGCTGTGGACGTGGGTGACGAGGCAGACGCCATCGCCGCGCGCGAAGAAGCCGCCCGCCGCGTCAACGTGCCGTACGCTATCGAGGCCACACAAACCGATGACGGCCCGCGCCCTGCCCACATTAAAGACCGCGTCCGCGCGCTTGGCCCAACAGTGCGCATGGATTTGACCCTCAAGCCCAATGATCCCGGCGCAGCGGAGCAAGTGATCTAACATGTACCAATATGACAAATATGACCAAGCAATGGTCGATGCCCGCGTTGCCGAATTTCGTGAACAGGCGCAGCGCCGTCTTGATGGCAAGCTGACCGAAGATCAGTTCAAACCGCTCCGGTTGATGAACGGTCTGTATCTGCAATTGCACGCCTATATGCTGCGCGTTGCGGTGCCTTATGGCACGCTCAGCAGTGCGCAAATGCACGCGCTGGCCGATATCGCAACCAAATATGATCGCGGCTATGGGCACTTCACCACCCGGCAGAACATCCAATATAACTGGATCAAGCTGGAAGATGCAGCGGACATCCTCGCCGATCTTGCCAAGGTGGAAATGCACGCCATTCAAACCAGCGGCAATTGCATCCGCAATATCAGTTCAGACCACTTTGCTGGCGCTTCTGCGGATGAGCTGGTCGATCCGCGGCCCTATGCTGAATTGCTGCGCCAATGGTCGAGCTTCCACCCTGAATTCATGTACTTGCCACGCAAGTTCAAGATCGCGGTGATCTCCAGCGATACCGATCGTGCGGCCATGCGCTTGCACGATATCGGCATTAACATCGTCAAGAATGATGCAGGCGAGATTGGCGCTGCGTTTTATGTAGGTGGCGGCATGGGCCGTACTCCGATGATCGCACCGCTGATCCGCGAATTCGTGCCGCTTGATCAACTGGTGACATATTCGGAGGCCTGTCTGCGGGTTTATAACCGCTATGGTCGCCGCGATAACAAATACAAAGCGCGCATCAAGATCCTCGTCCATGAATTGGGCGCGGAAGAATATGCCCGCCAGGTCGAAGAAGAATTCGCGCATCTGCTGGATCAAGGCATAGAACCGCCTTTGGCTGAGCTGGAGCGGATCAAGCCGTATTTTGCCGATCCCGCTTTTGAAGCAGGCTTACCGACGCAGGCCGATGAAAGCGATCCCGATTTTATCACTTGGGCGCATAACAACACCAATCCGCACAAGGCCCCTGGTTACACCTCTGCGGTGATCAGCCTAAAGCCTGTCGGCGGCATTCCGGGTGATGCCACGGCTGAACAAATGCACCTGATGGCGCAGCTCGCCAAGGAATACAGCTTTGATGAATGCCGTGTGATGCACACGCAAAACATCGTCCTGCCGCATGTGAAAATCGCTGATTTGCCTGCGCTTTGGCGCAAGCTGGCGGATGCTGGTTTGGCCGCGCCCAATCTTGATACGATTGAGGACATTATTGCCTGCCCCGGCCTTGATTATTGCAGCCTTGCCAATGCCCGTTCGATCCCTGTGTCACAGCAGATTTCAGAACGATTTGCCGCGCGCGGTCGCACGCATGAATTGGGGCAGCTGAAATTGAAGATTTCAGGCTGCATCAATGCCTGCGGTCATCACCATGCCGGCCATATAGGCATTCTGGGTGTCGATAAGAAAGGCACTGAGAATTATCAGCTTCTGCTGGGCGGAAGTGAGGCGGAAGATGTCAGCCTCGCCAAGATTACCGGCCCAGGCTTTGATGAGCCGGGCATTGTCGATGCCGTTGAAACCGTCACCGATCTCTACATTGCCGAGCGTCAGGATGGGGAACGCTTCCTCGACACCTATCGCCGCATCGGCATGGCACCGTTTAAGGAGGCGCTTTATGGCTGATTTGGGAACACAAGGCGCTGCCGTGCAAATCCGGTTCCGCGATGATGATCTGGTTGATCATGCCGTTGTCAGCATGGAAGACTTTGCCGAACAATCCAACGCCAATGCAGTGCGGATTGAACCGGGCGAAGATGCCCGCGCGCTGATCCCGCATTTGGATCAGATTGCTTTGGTCGAGGTGAACTTCCCTGTCTTTGGCGATGGTCGCGGCTATTCGGCGGCGCGTATTTTGCGCGAAGCAGGCTTTGCTGGCGAATTGCGCGCCGTGGGCGATGTGTTGGTCGATCAATTGGCAATTATGCGGCGCTGCGGCTTTGATGCCTTTGCGCCCGACACGCCGCTTGATGCAGCTGACGTTGAAACCGCGCTTGCCACTTGGCCATATGATTATCAGGCTGCAGCTGACGATGCTGTGCCCATATGGAATTTGCGCCATGGCTGAAGCCGCCCGTAACATTGACCGGATCGATACTGGCCCTGCCTACACGCAGGCCGATGCCGATGCTTTGAACTTGCGCTTTTCCGGCGTGGACGCAGCGACCATGCTGCGCGCACTGTTTGCAGAAGATGCACTGGGCAAAATCGCGGTTGTTTCTAGCTTCGGCACGGAAAGCGCGGTGCTGCTGCATCTTGTGGCTAAGGCTGATCCCAATATTCCGGTAGTCTTTGTCGATACGCTCAAGATGTTTCCCGAAACGCTGGCATATCGCGATACGTTGACCAAAGTGCTGGGCATTCGCAATTCTGAGATTATCCGTCCCAAGCCGGAAGTTGTCGCCGATAAAGATGATACAGGCCTTCGTTGGTCTTACGATCCCGATGGTTGCTGCGATATTCGCAAAGTTGAGCCGTTGGCCCGCGCAAAGAACGGCTTGGACGCGTGGATTTCTGGCCGCAAAGCCTTTCAAAGCGTGACCCGGGCCAATCTGCCACGTTTTGAAGTGGAAGAAGGCCGGCTCAAAATCAATCCGCTGGGCGATTGGGTCAAAGATGATCTCGAAGCATATTTTGCAGAGCATGATTTGCCCCGGCATCCGCTTGAATCGCAAGGCTATCTCTCGGTTGGCTGTGCGCCCTGCACCAGCAAGGTGAAGCCGGGTGAAGATCCGCGCGCTGGGCGCTGGCGTGGTTGGGATAAGACCGAATGCGGTATCCATGCCCCGGGCGCTCCGGAAACTGGCCGCGATGAAGATGATCTGCCACCAGGATTTGAGCCTGCATTCTAAACGCAACTGTGCACGCTGAGGGTGTCGTCCAGCGATTTGATGTCGATATTGGCCGGCGTGTGTGCGCGAAAACCGCGTTCTTGCACAAGGCAAGAGCTGTATCACTAACGTTCGACAACACCTTGCACAGTTTCGCCATGCTGAGTGAGTTTGGTTGGCGGTACTGAGTGTACTTGTCATGAATATCCGGCTGTGGAAATGCCATTACAGTTGCAAGGAATGCAACACCTGGTGCAGTTTTGTCGTTTGATGGTGCAGCGCAACATGGCCATAAGGGACGGGCCTTTCAGGCATCCTCTCCCAAACTTTATTGGCCCGGTTGGCAACAACCGGGCCTTTTTTTGGTCTAGAGCCAGCCTTTTTGGCGATACCACTTCGCTGTAGCGGCAAGGCCGTCATTTATAGGGATCTGCGGCTGCCAGAGGCTTGCTGGAACAGCCTTGTCCGGCGCGCTAATCCAATCTGGATGGCTCATATAGCTTGCACGATCGGGCGTGAGCTTGGCTCTTTCGCCGCGAATCATCCGGTCAACGCGCGCCGCTGCCATCAAAAACCCCTTGGGCAATGACGGTGCCCAAACCTTGCGCTCCACCGCATCACCAATCGCGGCGGCCAACTCAGCATGGGCCATACCAGCGGGCTGCCCATCATCAGGCTCAAACACTTTGCGCGAAACATCCGCGCTGCCCGGCACGCAATCGAGCAGCAGGCGCGCCAAATCAGCGACATGGATAATCGAGGCGCGCCCTTTTGGCGGCATCGGCATGACATGCCACCGCGCGGCTTTGAACAGTTCCAGCATCTCAGTATCGCGCGGGCCATAAATCGCGGGCGGGCGGATCACTGTCCAATCAAGTGCGCTGGCTTTGACCAATTCCTCAGCATCGCGCTTGGATTGCCCATAAAGCGAAAGCGAAGGCTCACGCGCGGCGAGCGATGAGACGCACACGAAACGCGCAACAGAAGCCGCCATCGCTGCATCGAGCACAGCCTTTGTCCCGGCAACATTGCCTGCGTCAAACCCCGCTTTGTCCGCTGCGTTCACCACGCCTGCGATATGCAGCACCCCGTCCGCTCCATCCGCCAACTCAGCCAAAGCTGCATAATCGGCAAGATCGCCGCGAACCCATGTCACGCCATCGCGCGGGTTTTGATCGCGCCGCGTCAAAGCGCGCACGGCCAACCCGCGCCGTGCCGCTTCATCCACAACGGCTTGCCCGACAAAACCGGTCGCGCCGGTGACGGCAAGGATCATAAGACCACCATATGATCACGATGGATCACAGCGGCGCGCGGTGCATAACCAAGGATCGCTTCCAGCGCATCGCTGCGCAGCCCTTTAATCTGTTCGATTTCGTGTGAAGTATATTCAGCAAGCCCTTGTGCAATAGGCTTTCCCTGCTCATCACGAATGCCCACCGGATCACCTCTGCCAAAAGCGCCATCCACCGCCAGAATGCCCGTTGCCAGCAAGCTTGAACCATCGTGCAAAGCCTGCGCGCATCCGGCATCCACCACCAGAGCACCTGCCATTCTTTGACGCCCGCCAAGCCATGCTTTGCGCGCGCTATCTTCGCGCCGCGCAAGGAACAACGTGCCGCATCCAGCATCCACCGCGCGCGCAATAGGCCGCTCGTGTGTGCCATTGATAATCGCCAAAGCGATGCCTGCCCGCTCTGCAATTTCGGCGGCCAAGAGTTTGGACGTCATGCCGCCCGATCCCATGCCCGATTTGGAGCTAGCGCTCGCCATCGCGTGGACAGCCTGCGTCACGCCATCGACCACATTGATCCGCTTTGCCTCAGGGTCCGTGGGATCACGATCAAACAGACCATCGACGTCTGACAACAGCGCCACCAGATCAGCCCGCGCGGCCTGCGCTACACGTGCGGCCAGCCGGTCATTATCGCCAAAGCGGATTTCTTCGGTCGCAACAGAATCGTTTTCATTGATTACCGGGACAACGCCCGCTTTCAGCAAAGTGGAGAGCGTGGCAGCTGCATTGAGATAGCGCCGCCGATCCTCAAGATCCTCCAGCGTCAACAGCAATTGCGCCGCTGTCAGCCCAGCGCTTTCCAGCAATTGCGCCCACAAGCCGCCCAGCGCAATCTGCCCAATCGCCGCCGCCGCCTGTGCATCGGACAGGTTCGCACGCCCGCCGCGCTCCAGCCCCAGCTTGGCTGCACCCAAGGCAATTGCCCCTGAACTCACCACGATCACCTGCTGCCCGCGCGCACGCGCTTCGGCAATTTCACCCACCAAAGCGGTGAGCCATGCACGGCGCGGCGCGCCATCGCGGCCGACCAGCAAAGCAGAGCCAACCTTGAGCACCAGCACAGGTGCCTTGGCAGTATCTGTTAGATCAGCGAGCGCAGCTATGGTCATGCTCGCCGCAATAGCGCCTCAATCGAGCGGTGACCACGGTTTCTCATCCAGCGGCTCTTCATCGTCTTCGCGCAGCACCGCTTTGCCCGGTGTTTCCGTCGCGGTCTGTTCGGGGAGATAGCCCAGCACTTCGTCAAGCAGCTCATCAATGCCAGCGCCCGTTGCGCCTGATATGGGGAAGACTTTGTCTGCCCCAACCTGGCGCAGCTCTTCAGAAAAAGCAGCCGCAAGCTCGGCATCGGCCAGATCGACCTTATTGAGCGCGACAAGACGCGGCTTATCTTCAAGGCCTGCGCCATACGCTTCCAATTCCCGCTCCACCACCTGCATGGCTTGCGCAGGATCGGCGCCATTGATGTCAATCAGGTGGATCAACACACGGCACCGTTCGATATGACCAAGGAAACGGTCACCGATCCCGGCACCATCTGCGGCCCCTTCGATCAGGCCGGGAATATCGGCCAGCACGAATTCACGCGCTTTATGGCGCACCACGCCAAGTTTGGGCACCAGCGTCGTAAACGCATAATCGCCCACCTTCGCGCGTGCATTGGATACAGCGTTGATGAAGGTCGATTTGCCAGCATTGGGAAGCCCCAACAGCCCCACATCGGCCAGCAATTTGAGGCGTAACCACACCCACATTTCTTCCCCAGCGACGCCGGGTTGATGTTGGCGCGGGGCGCGATTGGTGGAGCTTTTATAAGATGCATTGCCGCGACCGCCCATGCCCCCTTCGAGCAGGACGACGCGCTGGCCTTCCTCGGTGAAATCAATCAGCACCGTTTCACGATCTTCGTCGAGCACCTGGGTGCCCAAAGGTACATCAATCACCAGATCCTTGGCCGAGGCACCGGTGCGGTCTTTACCCATGCCGTGCCCGCCGCGGTCTGCTTTAAAATGTTGGGCATAACGGAAATCAATAAGCGTATTGAGGCCGGGCACCGCGCGCAAAATGATATCGCCACCGCGTCCCCCATTGCCGCCATCAGGGCCGCCATATTCGATATATTTCTCACGCCGAAAGGAAACCGCACCGGGTCCGCCCCCGCCGGATTTCACATAAATTTTGGCCTGATCGAGAAAATGCATAGCGCAGCCTTAGAGAACCTTTTCACCAGATGCACCTGCAAGTGAGACATATCAGCGTAGGAAAGCCCGCGCCTTAGCCCGAACCCTGCCCGCTTGGAAGAGGGATAGTAACACGTGCTTACTGCGTGGCGGTGTCGCTAACTGTTGGTACAGGCTGCACTACAGGCGTGCTTGATACATCTTCATCCACCGGGATGACGGGTACAGCAGCGCCTGTCACGGGATCAACCACTTCATCAACCGCTTCGGGCACAGCGTCATCGACGGCCAACACAGGATCGCCATAAAGCGCCACCCAACCGGGCTGAGACTGGCCATATTGCGCGCCATATTCAGCATCCCATGAAGCCGAAGTGCGCTCATACGTTTCGTAGGCAGTAAAGAAGCTTTCAAACGCCGCTTCGTATTGGGCAAGACCTGCTACTGCGAATTGCGCGAAATCTTCAGGTGGCGCGGCCAGATAGCTATTGGCGATTTGCAACGCAGAACGGCAGAATGCACGACGCGCAGGTGGTGAGCTGAAATAGTTGTAGACGGCTGTCGAATGTGCCTCACGCAATCGGATCGCGGCGCGGCGTTCCTGTGTCCGGTTGCGCCGCTCACCTGCTTCGCGCCGCTGATTGGCGGCCAGATCGCGGAATTCGCTTTCAAGCCTGTCATTGGCTTTAGACAAGGTGCGGCTCTGCGCGCGCAGCATTGTGCCATAGGCGGTGGTGATAGGCTCTTCCCCGTCGCGCGCGCAATTCAGGGCCGCAACATTCCAACCAGAACGAAAATGCCAGATCGCTTCATTGGTGTCGAGGTCAGAATTGATCGTGATGCGCTGACCATCGACACCTTTGCGCGGGATCGCCATGCGATACGGCGCAAGTGGCGGCGGCAAAGGGCGATACGGTACAGCTTCGACCACTGGCGGTGGAGGTGGCGGCGGCGGTGGCGGTGGCGGCGGCGGTGGCGGCGTTGCACATGCAGCCAAAAGCGCCACACCAGTAGCAGCGGCAATTACACGGATCGTTAGCGGTGCGTGCGACATCGAATTTTCACCTTTTGAGCAATCACGCCAGTTTGCCTGCGCGCGTATTAAGCTGAGATTGCTAGCCAATTTGGCAGGCAAAGAAAATGCCCGGCGAGTAACTATACACGCCGGGCATTCCCGAAAGTTCAAATTCTGCTGTACGCGATTATTCGCGGCTGCCCAGGAACTGGAGCATGAACATGAACATGTTGATGAAGTCCAGATAGAGCGAGAGCGCGCCCATGATCACCATCTTGCCAGCAGGATATGCTGCGGCAACGCCCGGATTGCTCATCTTAAGATGCTGCACCGAGAGATATTCGTTCTTCAAACGCTGCGTATCGTATGCCGTCAGACCAGCGAAGATCAGAACACCGATGAAGCTGATCGCCATTTGCATGACAGATGAGCCTACAAAGATGTTAATCACCGAGGCAACGATCAAGCCGACCACGCCCATGATGAGGAAGCTTCCCCAGCCCGAAATGTCTTTCTTCGTGGTGTAGCCAAACAGGCTAAGTCCAGCAAAAGCCGCTGCTGTTGCAAAGAAGGTCAAAGCGATGGATGCGCCGGTATAGACGAGGAAAATCGTCGAGAGCGACAGCCCCATCAGGACCGCAAAGCCCCAAAACAGCAATTGCAAAGTGCCGGTTGAAAACTTGTTCCGGCCAAAGCTCATCGCGAACACAATTGCCAACGGCGACAGCGCCACTAGCCACATCATCGGGCCAGAAGCGAAAGTGTATGCCAGGCCGCTGCTCGCGGTTAGCATCGCCACGATACCTGTCAGCAAGATGCCTGAGGCCATGTAATTGTAAATCGAGAGCATGTGCTTGCGCAGGCCAGCGTCGAACGTCTCGCGGCCAGCAAGGTCACCCGTCTGGCTCGGCGACACCCCGAACCCCGACCGGGTTGATTGGTTGTCGTTCCAATTTGCCATTGAAATAATCTCCTTTGCCCGGCCACCCTATTCGGGCCGGATCAGGACCAATATCGTCATTTTGCACATGATTTTCAAGTGAAACCGGACGAAAACGGGTTAATATCGATTCATCGCAAAAATGGCTTAATTGCGGGCTTTTTTGGCCATTTCAGCGCTGCGATCCCGCGCGGAACGCAAGGTTTGTGTAAGAAGGGTGACCAAAGCTTCATCGGCATCGAGCACATTGAGACCCTCTCGCGTTACACCGCCTTTGCTGGCCACCATGTCTGCAAGCTTGCGCGGATCGTGCTCAGATTGCGCAGCCAGCGTCGCTGCGCCGCCCACCATCGCCAACGCCAATTCGCCTGCTTGCGCCTCATCCAGCCCAAGCCGAACCGCAGCCACTTTGAGCGCATCGATAAACCGGTACACAAACGCCGGACCTGAACCGACCAGCGCCGTGACGAGATCCATGCGCTCCTCACCAATCCATTGCGCTGTGCCAAGCGGCACCATCAGCACATCAATATGCGTGGCGAGTGCAGCATCCAAATCAGCAGGACCGGCCAGCGCGATGGGCGCTTTACCCAAGGCGACGGACAAATTGGGCATAACCCGGATATGGCCGGCCGCGCGCGGGAAATGACGGCGCAGGCTATCTACCTCAACTCCGGCAAGGAGGGAGAGCATCACCGTGCCCTCACCTACCAAAGGCTCCACCTGCGGGCCAACATCGTCAAGCATTTGCGGCTTCACACCAAGCAGAACGCCATCAAATTCGCCAGACTTTGGAAGTTCACGCAAAACCGGCAATCCGCCCGGCGCATTTTCGCGCATCGGATCAACGATAGTGAAGCTGTCACCTGCCATACCACCGGCAAGCCAGCCCTCAAGCATGGCGCCAGCCATATTGCCGCAACCGACAAGAAGTATCTTTGAAATGATCATGAGCGCCCCTTAGCGCGGCTTATCCATCATGCGAAGCGATTATGCCTCGCCGACTGCTTCCACCATTGCTGCATCAAGCGCGGCTTGCGGTTCGCGATCGCCCCAGAGCACGAATTGAAACGCTGGATAAAAGCGATCACATTCCGAAAGCGCTGATTCCACTGCAAGCTGCGCCATATCGATGCCAAGCGTGCCATCGCCTCCGAGCATTAAACCATGTCGGTAAAGCAACACTTCACCTTGCGACCATATATCGAAATGCCCCAGCCACATTTGTTCATTAATGAGCGTCAAAAGCTCATAAGCAGCCGGCAGCTTCTCCTTCGCCACGCGCACTTCGGGTAGGCATAACAATTGTAGGACGCCATCTTCTGCTCGCCATATGCCGCGCAGGGAATAGGTGGTCCAGCTGCCCGGTACCTCTGCGTGAATCTCATCGTCGCCAAGGAATTCATGGGTCCAGCCATGCGCATCGAACAGCGCGCCCAGCATATCAATCGCGGCTGCATCTTCAGCTTCGGCAATGCGCTGTGTGACTTCGTTCATAAGCTTGAGCTTTGCTTGTGTATCATAAGATACTTAATGGCGTGGCAATCGTGATCGGCGCAATCGGCACGCGCGAAACACTGGGGCAAAACTCATCTGGGTTGTTGGTAGATTGTGGGAAAGCTTCGAGACTGGTCCTTAAGCTTTTATTACAAGCTACTGAATCTTTGCAACTTCCTGACCAGATTCGCTGGTCCAGCGGAACGCGCCGATGTCAGCTTGCCCCAACTGTGTCACAAATTGCTGCGCCTCACGTGTGGTTGCAAATGGGCCTGTTACAAGCCGGTTGGTCTGTCCCCAATTGGCGTGATAGGCATCGCGGCCATCCAATAAACCATCAGAAAGCCGCACAAGCCTGCGCCAATCGAATCGGAATGCGGCGGCGTTTTGCCCGGTTGCGACCTGAACCCAATGGCGGCTGGGATGTTCAGGAGTGGGCGGCTGGGCCAGCGGCGCGGCGGATTCGCTCGCGGGTTCTATTGCAGTGATATCCACCGCGCCTGTACGCGGCGCGATCGCGGCATTGCTGTCGCCCGGCAAAGTGAAGTCTGAAAACGCCTCTGCCAGGCTGACCGTTTCTTCCGGCTCAGGCGGCAAAGTGATAGGTTCGGGCAGCAAGGATAGCGGTTTGGCCTGCGCAATAGTGGGTGCGCTTCCCAGCGGTTCACCTTGCGGGACGAGCCGCTGATCTCCGGCGGCGGCCTGCGCGATTTGCGGCGTATCTTGGCCGATCTGCGCTGCTGCGGGGAAACGGCCCAAATTGGCGGCCGCCGCCTGTTGCGCGCGCGTTAAGCGCGGCATGTAGCGCAAATACGGCTCCAACCTGCTGGAGAGGCGTGCAGGCAGCATCGTTTCTGCAATAGAGGACGCTTCCTCGCCCCGTCCTAATATCGCCAAGGCAAATGCCCGTGTGCGGTATGCCGTATTGTCACCGCGCTGCAACAGGGGGAGCAATGTGCGTTCCGAACGCGTCGCATCGCCCGATATCGCATAGCTCAATGCCAAACGCCGTGTGACCGCTGCATTGGCATTGCGCTCCAGCGATTGTCGATACAATCGCTGCGCATCTGAATTGCGCCCCACCAGATCAAATGCCAGACCGCGCTCTGCTGCATATGGCGATAGCGAATGCCCCGCAGCATCCGCATCGGCAAAAAATTCCAGCGCAGTCACCGCATCGCCGCGCCGCAAGGCGATCAGCGCAAGACCGGCAAGAACGCTGCCATTATTGGGCGCGACCGCTTGGGCCCGGCTGAAAAAGCCAAGCGCTGCATCTACATCGTTCAACCGCAAAGATGCGCGCCCCGCCCGCACCAAAGCAGGAACGCTGGATGGATTGCGCGACAATCGCTGCAAGGCTTGGGTGAGTTCTTGCGCGGCAGGATCGGGCAGTCGCTGCACGACTTCCTGCGCAAACAATTTTGCGGACAATAGCCCGGATAATGGAGGTGCGATCAAGCACACGGCCACCGCCATGCCGAAAGTCGATTTTGCAAAGGTTTGGACCATATCCGCCTACCTAAAATGATGGCGCATTAACGGCACAAGAACCAGGCTGCCTCACGCGGTCTACTGATTGTTTTGTCGGCCGAGGAACCGCGGGATGCGCATGGCGGATGTGTCATCGTCATCATCTTCCCCGTCATCATCACTGGTTTTGTCCGTATCGGCATTGCGCGATAGATTGGCCATACGCTCAAACAGCGTACTGCCACCAGCGGGTTTGCCACCTGAAGACCCGCCACCTGAAGACCCACCACCTGAAGATGAAGATCGGGCCTCACCTGCTCCTTCTCCAGCAGCTTCGCCGCCGCCAATGATGCGGCGTCTGCGGCCTTCATTGGCCTGCACCGGCTCATCCGCTTCGGCAAGGCGTGAGGCATCGAGCAGTAGCTCATCTTGCGGAGGCTCTTCAGGCGAGCTTTCATCACTGGCCTTATCGTCACTGTCATCATCAGCGCTGTCATCAATTGCGTCTGGAGCTTGCAAGTTCAGATCAAGCGCATCGTCCGCGTCATCCGCTTTAGTGGTTTCCTGCGCGTCATCAGCGCCGCCAAAGCCGGGCTGTGAGCTTGTGCCAAATGCGGAATCATCCGCTGGCCCGGGCAATTCGGCATCATCGCTTTGATCCGTCTCGCCCTCGGGCTCAACCGCACTCTCCATGCCGGACAAGTCCAACGCATCAAGCGCGCCCCCCGCTTCATCGACGCCGTCATCATCTTCATCTGTCAAAGCTTGCGGATCAGCGAAAGGCAAAGCAGGCTTTTTCGGACCACGCTTTGCACCGAATTCGGTTGGGCGCGGGGTTGCTGCAGACTGCGCGCCTTGCACAGATTGATCGATGCCTGTGGCCACAACGCTGACGCGGATCTTGCCATCAAGATCAGGATTAAACGCCGAGCCCCAGATGATATTCGCTTCGGCATCCACCATTTCGCGGATGTGATTGGCTGCCTCGTCCACTTCGAGCAGCTTCATATCTTCGCCGCCAATGATCGAGATGATCACGCCTTTCGCGCCGTGCATTGACACACCATCCAGCAACGGATTGGCAATCGCGCGTTCGGCAGCTTCGAGCGCGCGGTTCTCGCCCTCGCCTTCGCCTGTGCCCATCATCGCTTTGCCCATTTCACCCATAACGGAGCGCACATCGGCAAAATCGAGATTGATAAGGCCGGGCATCACCATCAGATCGGTGATCGAGCGCACACCTTGTTGCAGCACTTCATCGGCCAGCTGGAAGGCTTCTTTGAAAGTCGTATCTTTCTTCGCCACCAGAAACAGGTTCTGGTTGGGAATAACGATCAGCGTATCGACATGCTTTTGCAGCTCTTCAATACCGCTATCGGCAGAGCGCATCCGGCGTGTGCCTTCGAACAGGAACGGCTTGGTCACCACGCCAACGGTGAGGATGCCCATCTTGCGCGCGGTTTCCGCGATGACGGGCGCAGCGCCTGTGCCTGTGCCGCCGCCCATACCGGCCGCGATGAAGACCATGTTGACGCCTTCCAGCGTCCGTTCAATTTCGGCAACGGTTTCTTCCGCAGCAGCGCGGCCAACTTCGGGACGCGACCCCGCGCCCAAACCTTGCGTGATTTCTGGGCCAAGCTGAATGCGATGTTCGGCCACGGCATTGTTCAATGCCTGCGCATCGGTGTTCGCGACAATGAAGTCCACGCCTTCAATGTCCGCTTCGATCATGTTGGCGATAGCGTTTCCGCCTGCGCCGCCCACACCGATTACGGTAATACGGGGGCGCAATTCTTCTACTGCAGGCGGGCCGATATTGATGCTCATTGCAAATACTCCTCAAGAGACTTTCACAGTCTCCGACTTCTCCTTGTGCCACAAAGCGAATCGGCGCGTTATCGGTAGCGCCGCACTTTCCACAACTGTGGCGATGTCTTCATCATTCTTGCACGGGCTTAAAAATACTCTCGCGCGGCGCGCCAAACGCGCAAGATATTGGCAATTGGGCCGGGGCGCGTCGTCGTGGTGTAGCCGGGGCCGATATGACGGATATCGATCGGATCATCGGCAGCATACATCGCCAGACCAGTTAGCGTGGTGAAACCGGGGATAGAGTGCGCTTCGGGCAAACCCTTCAATGCAGGCGGGCGACCAACGCGTACAGGCGTGCCCAAAACGCTTTGCGCGTAATCGGCAAGGCCGGGCAATTCCGCCCCGCCGCCTGTAACCACAACCTGCCGCGAACGCGCGCCTTTGCTGGCGGCAAAGCCCATCGCATCAAGGCTACGGCCTACTTCGCCCATCAATTCATCCAATTCACCCGTGATCACCGAGATCAGCTCTGCGCGTGGCACTTGCCCGCGATCATCGGTTCCGCGCGCCACCGGGCCGACCTGTTCTTCGCCCGGTCCCAATATGCCGATCATTTCGCGATGATCTGTGCGGCTGGCAATAGCAGAGCCGTGTTTGCATTTGAGGCGCTCAGCCTGAAATCGCTTGATCCCGAAAGAGGAGGCTATGGCATCCGAAACATTGCTCGAACCGCGTTCAATCGCAGTTAGCCCGACGAGCATTCCGCCAGCATAAACCGCAACATTGGTCACTTCGCCGCCCATCTCAATCAGCGCAACGCCCAAATCGCGTTCCTCGGCGCTGAGGCAGGAATAGCCCGCCGCCAAAGGGGCTGCGACAACGCCTTCGACTTGCAAATGCGCGCGTTGCACCGCTTCTGTGAGATTGCGAATAGGTGCGCTGTCGGCCAGCATCACGTGAATATCCACGCCCAGCCGTTCTGCGTGAAGCCCTTTGGGATTGGCGACACCGTCCGCGCCATCGAGGAAATAACACGCAGGCTGTGCATGCAGCACAGTGCGGCCATCGGGCTGCAAACTGCCTTGCGCTGCCAGCAGCAATTGCTCGACATCTGCCTCTTCAATGCGGCGCCCGCCAATGGGGATTTCAATCGGGCGAATTTCGCTGGAAAGCCCTGCGCCGGAACACCCGATCCAGACTTTCTCAACACTCGCCCCGGCCATTTTCTCTGCTTTTTCAAGCGCATCGCGCACAGCATATGTCGCCGCATCCATATCGGTGACATAGCCGCGTTTGATCCCGTTGGATTGCCGATTGCCGCTCCCCAGAACTTGCAATTCGCCTTCCTCGGTGATCCCGACAATGATGGCGGAGATGCGGAAAGACCCGATATTGATCGCCCCGACAAGGCGAGCGATGCGCGGCTGGCTGGCCATCAGCTTTGCTCCCTCATATCCATTTCGCGCGCCTCGGCAGAGCCGGGTTTGCTCATATACATGCGCGGTGCATTGCGCAGATCAAAGCTGGCTACATCGCCGCCGATCAGCTGGTGCACACCGTCTGCTTTGGCAAAACTGATCAGCGCGGCTGCTGCGCGCGGCCCGCCTTCTGGCAAAGCAAGCTTTTGATCGGTGCGGAAAGTCAGATCCCAGCGGCGATTGCCAATCCATTCAGCTCCCGTCACCTGGCGGCGCAAAGCAGGCGCTGCATCGAGCAGGTGCGAAAGCGCTTCGATTTGCCCCTGCGCGCCGGGCCCTTCGATCAGCAAACGCCCTTCTGCCGCCTCACGCGTTACAGGCTCCAGTTCAATTCCTGTGGAATCGATCAACATCAATCGGTCGGCCCGCGCCAAGACTGCGTGCGGTTCACGCTCCACGACATCAATCACCAAAGTATCAGGCAACTGCCGTGCAACGCGCGCATCTTTCACCCAAGGCAAAGTGAGCAAATCCTCGCGCAGCGTATCAAGTTCCACCTGCGTCATCGCCAGATCGCGGCTGCCCAAAGCGCGTTCATAAACGCGCATTTCGTTCATCCGGGCAACGCCGCGCACTTCAACATGGCGTACAGAATAACCTGCATTGGTTGCCACTTGGGCAAAACGTTCTGATGCCACCACCGTTGCACCTGAGATGCTCGCCAAGAACCATACAAAAGCAACCACTCCGGCAAGGATCAGCAGCGTAAAAGCGCGGTGCAATTGTTCATCACTAAACGGCAGCGCGCCCAGCATCCGCCCGAGGAAAGAGCGGCCCGTCGATGTCGCTTTACGGACCTTGCGGCTGTTGCCAGCGGCGCGTTGTTGGCGGCGCACGCCTTTGGTGTTGCGAGAAAGTTTCTGCGCCATCAGCTGGCCCCTTCCGCCGCGCGCGACAAGGCATCTGCCACCAGCATTTCACACAAGTCTGGGTAAGCAATGCCGCAATAGCGCGCCTGTTCAGGCACAAGGCTGAGCGGGGTCATGCCGGGCTGCGTATTGGTTTCAAGCACGAACAACCCATCTGTCCCACGCTCATCGTCCCAACGAAAATCGGTGCGGCTGGTACCGTGACAGCCCAGCACTTTGTGCGCGCGGATCGCAAATTCTTCGCACAAGGATGCGATTTCGTCGGGGATTTTGGCGGGGAAGATATGGGTGGTTTTGCCGTCGGTATATTTGTTCTCATAATCGTAGAAACCATTTTCCACGATCAGCTCCGTCACGCCCAAAGCGCGCGGGGCCGCTGCCTCGTCAATCACGGCGGTCGTCAGCTCACGCCCACGGATGAATGGTTCTGCCAAAAGCTGCGAAAATTGCTGCCAAGGGCCTTTCGCATCGGCATTGATCGGATTGCCGCAATCGCTTTCATCGGTGACAATCGCAACGCCTACGCTGGACCCTTCATTGACAGGTTTAAGCACATAGGGCCGCGCGACAGGATCGCCTGCAAACAAATCTGCGCTTTTCACAATGCGTCCACCCGGCATCGGAATGCCATGCGGGATCAGCGCTTGCTTGGTCAGCTGTTTATCAATCGCCACAACCGATGTCGCCAAGCCTGAATGCGTATAAGCGATGCCCATCAGATCGAGCATGCCTTGCACCGTGCCATCTTCACCGGGCACACCATGGAGCGCATTGAAAACCACATCCGGCTTGGCCGCAGCGATTTTGCTGGCGACATCGCGGTCCATATCAAGGCGTGTGACGCGGTGCCCCTTGCTCTCCAAGGCATCGGCAATGCCTTTGCCAGAAGACAGCGAGACATCCCGCTCATTCGCCCAACCGCCCATCAGGACAAGGATGTGTGTGCCAGCAGGAATCGTCACGGCCGGCCCACCCGCTCAATTTCCCATTCCAGCGTTACGCCGGTTTTCTCGGCAACGCGGCGGCGCACTTCTTCGCCTAGCCCTTCGATATCGGAACTGGTCGCATTGCCTGTGTTGATCAGGAAATTGGTGTGTTTCTCAGAGACTTGCGCACCGCCCATCGTAAAGCCGCGGCAACCCGCTTCATCGACCAATTGCCAGGCTTTCCCGCCTTCAGGATTTTTGAAAGTAGAACCGCCTGTTTTGGTACGCAGCGGCTGTGACTTTTCGCGTTCGTCACCGATCCGGTCCATCTCTGCGCCAATTGCGGTAGGATCGCCGGGCACGCCTTTGAACCGCGCGCCGGTCACAATTGCGCCTTCGGGCAGGCGTGAATGGCGATAGGTGTATTCCAGATCCGCGACGGGCAAATTGATGCACGCGCCATCGGGCGTCACGACGTCGCAATCCACCAGAATATCTGCCACTTCGCGGCCATAAGCGCCGCCATTCATACGCACAAAACCGCCGACGGTGCCGGGAATACCGCGCAAGAACTCAAGCCCCGCAATCCCGGCATCGCGCGCCGTGCTGGCCACCAGAATACCCGGCGCACCGCCGCCACATTCGATCACGCAATCGCGCTTAACCTCAACGCTGGAAAACGCCTTGCCCAGCCGGACAACAACGCCCGGCACACCGCCGTCGCGGATAATCAAATTGGACCCAAGGCCCAGCGGCATAACAGGCGTGCCGCGTTCAACCCCGCCAAGAAACGTCATCAAATCTTCAAGGTCAGCTGGTTCAAACAGCCAGTCAGCAGCGCCCCCGCTTTTGAACCAGACCAATTTGGCAAGCGCGGCATTGTGTTTCAAAGACCCACGCACTTCACGCGGCACCTTGCCGGTATGGGCCAGATCATCTTCTGATCCGGGGGCGTTTTCGCCATATTCGTCTTCGCCAGCTTGCATATTGTGACGGGGCATATCAGGCCGCTCCCGGCTGAGAGCTGAACCGCGTGACATCATCGGCAAGGTTTGCCGCCCATTTGGTGATGTCGCCTGCGCCCATGCACACCACCAGGTCATCGGCGCGCAGATCTTCGCCAATTGCTTTGGCCAGCGCCTCTGGCCCATCGACGATATCCGCGTGACGATGTCCGCGCGCTTTCAAGCCAGTCACGAGCGCAGCCGAATCCGCGCCCGCAATCGGATCTTCCCCGGCGGCATAGACCGGCGTTGCATAGACCACATCCGCATCGGAAAAAGCGTTTTGGAAATCTTCCATCAAATCGCGCAGCCGCGTAAAGCGGTGCGGTTGGTGGACGGCAATAACGCGGCCTTTCGCTGCATCGCGCGCAGCGGACAAAACTGCGCGAATTTCCACCGGATGATGCGCGTAATCATCAATCACCGCGACATGTTGTCCACCCGCCAACGCGATATCGCCAACATGGGAAAAACGCCGCCGCACTCCGCCAAAACGGGCAAAGCCTTCGCGAATGGTTTCCTCTTCACAGCCCATTTCCAAAGCCACCGCAATCGCGGCCAGCGCATTCTGCACATTGTGCTTACCCGGCATGGGCAGGACGATATCGGCAATGCGGCGTTCCCCGCCATCACGCAGCTGTTGTACCGCATCAAAGCGCGACGCACCGCCTTCGGGCGTGATATTTTCGGCACGCACATCGGCGTGGGCAGAAAAGCCATAGGTGATCACCCGGCGATCACGCACTTTTGCGATAACATTCTGCACCTCGGGATGATCAACGCACAGCACTGCCGCGCCATAAAAAGGCACATTTTCGATGAACTGGACGAACGCCTCTTTCACAGCATCAAAGCTGCCATAATGATCAAGATGCTCCGGATCGATATTGGTGACAACTGCGATTGTGCCATCTAGCTTCAGGAAAGAGCCATCGCTTTCATCCGCTTCTACCACCATCCAATCGCTCGCACCAAGCCGCGCGTTGGAGCCATAGCTTTCAATGATGCCGCCATTGATTACCGTTGGATCAACGCCGCCTGCGTCAAGAAGTGCAGCGACCATGCTGGTGGTGGTGGTTTTGCCATGCGTGCCCGCCACTGCAACGGTGCTTTTCAACCGCATCAATTCGGCCAGCATCTCCGCGCGGCGAACCACCGGAATACGGGCCTCAAGCGCGGCGGCAACTTCGGGATTGGTGCGTTTGACCGCAGTGCTGGTAACCACCACCGCCGCTGCCCCAAGATTGGCCGCATCATGCCCGATATGCACAGTTATGCCACTTTCGCGCAGTGCCTCTACCCGTGCGCTGGCGGCCAGATCGCTGCCTTGCACTGTGTAACCCAGATTGGCCATTACCTCAGCAATACCGGACATGCCGATACCGCCAATCCCAACAAAGTGTATCACCCCAATATCGGTACCGACCGCTTTCATTGAGGCTGATCCTTATTTGCATTGCTGCCAGCTGCGGTGCCTTGGCGCACGGTTTGGGCAGGTTTGAGAGAGCCCACGCGGATGACATCCTGAATACCTGCTCCGCCAAAGCTTTCCACCAGATCGGCAAGATCATCGGCGGCTTTGGGCCGTCCACAATTCCATGCCGCATGGGCCGCTGTGGCGAGTGTTTCAGGATGCTGCGCCATCGCGTTGATCTGCTTGGCCAGTTCTTTGCCGGTGAATTTGGTTTGACGGATAGAGCGCGCCCCGCCCGCCTTCACAACTTCGCGTGTGTTCGCAGCCTGATGATCGTCAGTCGCAATCGGCAGTGGCACCAGAATGGCTGGCCGCCCCACCGCTGTCAGTTCGGCAATAGTAGACGCGCCCGCGCGCCCGATGAACAAATGCGCATCAGCCAGCCGCGCGGCCATATCTTCAAAATAGGTGCCCAGTTCAGCGGGAATGTCATGCTCGGCATAGCGCTTGCGCACGGCTTCCAGATCTTCGGGCCGACATTGCTGCGTCACCTGCAAACGGCTGCGCAAAGCGGGGGCCAGCATGGACAGACCATCGGGCACAATATCAGAAAGCACGCTCGCCCCCTGACTGCCGCCGGTTACCAGAACGCGGAACAAGCCTTCCTCCGTAAATGCGGGGAACGGTTCATCGCGCAAGGACAAGACGCCAGGGCGCACCGGATTGCCTACCAAATGCACTTTGGCCGCAAGCTTGTTAGCCAAGCGTTCTACATCGGGATAGCTCGTCGCAATCGCATCAACACGGCCGGACAACAGGCGATTGACCCGGCCCAGCACGGCGTTTTGTTCGTGGATGACGGTCGGCACACCGGCAGATTTGGCCGCCAGCAAAGCGGGCAATGCAGGATAGCCGCCAAAGCCCACAACTGCGCCGGGTTGAAAGCTGGCATAAAGCCGCTTCGCCATCGCGCGGCCTTTCAGAACCGCCCTGATGCCTTTGAACCAGCCCAGCGGGTTTTTGCCAAAGCGACCCGCGGGCAGCACATGGGTGGTGAGGAAATCGGGCTTTCCCGGAATGGCCGCGCCGCGCTCATCCGTGATCAGCGCGACGTGATGGCCACGCCGTTCCAACGCGTGGGCGAGCGCGAAGGCGGGCGTCAGATGGCCACCTGTCCCACCAGCGGCGAGCACAAAATGGTGCGAAATCGATGTCATCCCCGGACCTTCCCTGACTGTGCCCCTGTGCGCGAGGGCGCATCGGGCACTCCCTCACGATCAAGATAGGGATTGCGCCGCGTCACTGCGAGCAGCAATCCCAGGGTAAAGCACTGCGCAACAGTGGACGACCCGCCATAACTGACCAAGGGCAGCGTCATGCCCTTACTGGGGAAAAGCTGCAGATTGACGAGGATATTGATAAAAGCCTGCCCACCAAACAGCGCGGTAAGGCCGGTTGCAGCCAGAATGATGAATAAGCGATCTTCGCTGGCCAGCCGCGTCAACACCCGCAGCACAATGGCCAGGTAAAGACCGATCAAAATGATACAGGTGGCAAGGCCAAATTCCTCACCAACCACGGAAAAAATGTAATCGGTGTGCGCTTCGGGCAGACGCATTTTGTTGGTGCCAAGCCACAATCCGCTGCCTGTCCATCCACCGCCTGTTAATGTGCGATTGGCAAGATCAACATGATCAAACGCCGACCCGCCACCAAGGAAGGCATCGATACGGCTGCGCGCATTGCCATAAAACAGATACGCCGCCACCATCAGTGCAAAGCCGCCGCCCGATAACAACGCAACACGCTGCAACGGCAGGCCTGCAAGCAGCACCATCACAAACCACGTACCAACGAACAAAACCGCCTCACCCAGATTGGGTTGCAGCATAAGCAGCAGCAATATCGGCCCTAACAATGCCGCCGACACACCAATGACGGGCAGCGTTGGATCACGCAATTTCCATGAAAGCACCCAAGCCAGCGTAACGGCAAAAGCGGGTTTTAAAAATTCACTCGGCTGCAAGCTCAATCCGAAATTCAGCCAGCGCCGCGCTCCGTTCACTTCACTCCCGATCAGCGGGACGAGCACCAGCGCAAAAAGCATAATTGCGGCCAGCAACACCGTGCCTTGGCGCAAGAGATCGCGCGGCATCATGCTGGTCACAATCAATACCGCAAGAGCCATCAACTGCCAGCGCGCATGGAGCCAGAAGAAATGCAGATCATGCAGCTGTGTCACAGCGGTTGACAGGCGCCGCGCCGATGCAGGCGATGCTGCGGCAACAGCCAGCGCACCCATCGCCATCAAGATTAGCACCATAAACAACAGCACGCGGTCAATCTCGCGCCACCAAATGCGCAGTTCGCGCTTGTAATCCAAAGCGCCAAAATCATGCAGGGTGGCTTTGCCAGATCCGCGATTGGGGAGATAAGGGCGCATAGTGTTCATACGATGCCACCTTCCTCGTCTGTAAGTTCGAGCACCAAATCGCGGAATGCTTCGCCGCGCTGTTCGAAATCGCGGAATTGATCAAAGCTGGCACATGCCGGGCTCAGCATAATGACATCGCCGGGCTGCGCGTGATCCAATGCGCTGCGCACCGCTTCGCTTAACAGCTCGCAATTTTCCGCAGGCACTTTGCCATCGAGCAGCTTTGCAAATAACGGCGCGGCTTCTCCGATAGTGTAAGCGCGTTTCACATTGCCCAGATGCGGTTCGCATTCGGCCAGGCTGTCTTCTTTGGGCAGACCGCCACAGATCCAGTGGATATTTTCATAAGCGGCCAGCGCGGGCGCAGTGGAGGCCGGATTGGTTGCCTTGCTATCATTGACGAACAAGATATCGCCAAAAGGCCCGATCCGCTCCATCCGATGGACCAGCCCGTGAAAGCTGCGCAGACCTGGCAAGATGCGTTCAGGCGCGATGCCAAGCTCTGCCACCAAAGCGACCGCGATAGCGGCATTTTGCAGATTGTGCGGGCCTTGCAGGCTGGGCCAGTATTCCTGCGCATGAGCAAGCTTTTCACTGTCCATGCACACAGCGCGGCTTTCTGCCCGGCGCGCAGCTTCTGTCTGGTGCACATCGCAAGTCGGTTGGTCACTACAGCCAAACACCGCGAAACCTTCTGCGCCCTGCATGGCAAACAACCGCGCTTTCGCTGCGGCATAAGCTTCGAAACTGTCATACCGGTCCAAATGATCGGGCGTGATATTGAGCAAAGCAGCCGCATCGCAAGCCAGCGAATACGTCAGGTCAATCTGATAGCTCGATAACTCCAATACATACACGCCGCCAATTGCCAACGGGTCCTGCGCCAGGATAGGAAGGCCGATATTGCCACCCATATGTGCAGGGATACCCGCCTTCTCCAGCAAATGCGTGGTCAGCGCCGTGGTGGTGGATTTGCCATTTGTGCCAGTGATCCCCACCACTTTGTGCGGCGGCAATTCCCGGCGAGCGAGCGCGAACAGTTCGATGTCACCGATAATCGGGACATCGGCATCTTTGGCTTTGGCGGCCAGCGGATGGGTGTTGAGCGGGACGCCGGGGGACACCACAATCGCATCAAAACCCGCCAGATCTATCTCCAGCGGATCAGCGATGGTCGCACGTTCTGCCAAAGCTTCGCGCGGTTCCTTGCGGCGGTCCCACGCCGTCACATGCGCGCCGCTTTCCAGCAAAGCTGCCGCCGTTGCCATCCCCGAGCGTGCCAGCCCAAGGACGCAATAGCTTTTGCCGGAGAAGACCTTTGCCGTAATCACCGAAGCTTCAACGTGGCCAGCCCAATCACGGCTAGCACAATAGCAATGATCCAGAACCGGATCACTACCGTTGATTCCTTCCAGCCAAGCTGTTCAAAATGGTGATGGATCGGTGCCATGCGAAAAATCCGCTTGCCCGTGCGTTTGAACCAGAAAACCTGAATGATGACAGAGGCCGCTTCGAGGACGAACAATCCGCCCACAATCGCCAGCACAATCTCATGATGAGCCGCCACCGCAATCGCGCCCAGCGCACCGCCAAGAGCCAGCGAACCTGTATCGCCCATAAACACCGCAGCAGGCGGCGCGTTGAACCACAAAAATGCCAGCCCTGCCCCCATTATCGCAGCACACATAATCGCCAGTTCGCCCGCGCCCGGCACATGCGGGATGCCCAGATATTCAGAGAAATCCACGCGCCCCACAAGATAACAGATGATCAAGAACGCGCCTGCGGCAATCACCACCGGCATTGTTGCCAGGCCATCAAGCCCGTCGGTTAAATTCACCGCATTACCTGCGCCCACAATCACCACAGCAGCAAACACATAATAGAACCACCCCAGCGGGATCGATGCGTTGGATACAAACGGCACATACAAATTCGTGTTGATCTCGCTAACGATAAGATAGGACGCGATGCCGGCAACGGCAAATTCCGCCAACAACCGCACCCGCGCAGAAACGCCTTTATGGCTGCGCTTGGTGACTTTGTCATAATCATCGAGAAAGCCAATCAAACCAAACCCGATTGTAACGGCGAGGCAGGCCCACACAAATTGGCTGGCCAGATTCATCCAGAGCAGCATCGAAATGGTCAAGGCGGTAAGGATCATCAGGCCGCCCATTGTCGGCGTGCCGACCTTTGTTTTATGCGAGGCCGGCCCATCTTCGCGGATTGGCTGCCCCCTGCCCTGGCGTACGCGCAACATATTGATAAAACGCGGACCAATCACAAGGCCGATAAACAGCGCTGTCATCATCGCTGCCCCTGCGCGGAAGGTCTGATAGCGGACGAGGTTGAAAATCCCCTCAAATCCGAGCATTTCGGCAAGAAAATAGAACATGGGCGCGAGCGATCAGCCTTCCCGGGCGGCAAAGTGTTCCACGAGACGCGCCAATCCGACCGAATTGGAGCCTTTGACCAGCACGGCATCTCCGCCTGCAAGGCCAAATTCCTCGAGTGCGGCGATGGCTTCGCCCGCGTTCTCGCAATGGGCAAAGGTGGCCGGATTGCCAAGCGGATGGGCACCTGCTTTCCCCAGTTCCCGCGCGAGCGCAGTCATCTCTTCACCAACCAGAACCGCAAAATCGACTTGCGCATCGGCCAATGGCTCACTCAATTGCGCGTGGAAAGACGGAGCAAAATCGCCCAATTCCTTCATCGCGCCCAGCACTGCGATGCGCCTTGTGGCAGGCGTTTGGCCCAATTGCGCCAACGTTGCCCGCATTGATGCAGGGTTGGCATTATAACTTTCATCGATCAGCAATGCATGGCCGCCGGGCACTTTGACCCGCGCCCTTGCTCCGCGACCTTTCAGCCCGCCCATTTCCGCAAGCGCCAATCCCGCAGCGCCCAAATCGCCGCCAGCTGCATGAACAGCGGCCAGCACACATAACGAGTTCGCAATCCAATGCTCGCCCGGCTCCGCCACCGTATAACATAGCCGGGTGTCGCCAATCATCGCGGTGACAAGCGTGCCGCCACTGGCATCGGGCAAAGCTTCCAACAGGCGGAAATCGGCATCATCTGCGCGGCCAAAGGCGATGATCTTTGCACCCTTGGCCTCGGCGGCCTTGCGCAATTGATCGCAATGTTCGCTATCGGCGGGGATGATGGCGGTGCCGCCATCCTCCAGCCCTTCGAAAATCTCGGCCTTGGCATCGGCAATCGCCTCCATGCTGCCCAAGTTTTCGATATGAGCAGGCGCGATGGTGGTGATCACGGCGATATGCGGGCGCACCTGCGCGGTTAGCCCGGAAATCTCGCCAGCGTGGTTCATACCCATTTCAAACACGCCATACGCGCTGCGACGCGGCATGCGCGACAGACTGAGCGGGACGCCGACATGATTGTTATAACTGCGCACAGAGCGATGGGCATCGCCTTTGCTGGAGCGTTCAAGCGCAGTAAAAATCGCCTCTTTCACACCCGTTTTGCCAACAGAGCCGGTCACCCCGATAATCTGCGCCTGCGTACGTTCACGCGCGACTTTGGCCAAAGCCCGCATCGCATCGCCTGTATCGCTGACAAGCACGTGGGGTTCATCAATCGGGCGATCCACCAGCGCGCCTGCGGCTCCATTGCCAAAAGCTGCGGGCAAAAAGCGGTGGCCGTCCATTGCTTCGCCTTTGAGCGCCACGAACAGATCACCTACGCGCACATCGCGCGAATCCATTTCAATACCCGAAACGGTAAATTCGCCGGACGCTTTACCACCTGTTGCAGCGGCAATTTCCGCCGCGCTCCACAAGATCAGCGTTCCGCGATCAGCCGTCTCGCGCGGCCAGCGTAGGACCTTTAATGCAGCGCTCATGCGGTATCTCCGGCCAAAGCTGCGGCGCATTCGCGCGCAACATTTACATCGTCAAACGGCAAAATCTGCATTGCGTCCCCTCGACCGATAATCTGGCCTTGTTCATGTCCCTTGCCAGCGATCAGCACGATGTCGCCTGAAGCAGCCTCGCTGATCGCTGTTGAAATAGCTTCGCGCCGGTCGCCGATATTGCGCGCTTGGGGCGCACCTTGCATGACGGCAGCACGGATTGCAGCGGCATCTTCACCGCGCGGATTATCATCGGTAATTATCACCAGATCGGCAGCGGCGGCAGCGGCCTTGCCCATTGGCGTACGCTTGCCAGCATCCCGGTCTCCGCCTGCGCCAAATACGCAGATAAGTCGCTGGGTTACATGCGGGCGCAATGCCTCAATCGCTGCAGTCAACGCATCGGGTGTGTGCGCATAATCAACATAAACAGGCGCGCCAGCAGCGGTGATTACCGCACGTTCCAATCGGCCACGGACCGGCTGCAACCGCGCAACCGCATCGAACACCTGTGCCGGATCACTGCCCGTTGCCAACGCCAGCCCTGCCGCTGTCAAAGCATTGGCCACTTGATAAGCGCCGATCAGCGGCAAGCGGATGGCATGGCTTTGTTCGCCATAGTGAACTGTCAATTCCTGCCCCAGCGGCGTTGCCGTGCGCTCGATCAGGCGAATATCCTCGCCCGCTTCTCCGACAGTAAAGATGGTAAGGCCGCGCCCTTTGGCGATATCCATCGCGCGCTCTGACCATTCATCATCGGCCCAGATTACCGCCGTGCCATTGTCATCCACCACTTCGGTAAACAGCCGCATCTTGGCGGCGAAATAATCCTCCATATCGGCATGATAATCAAGGTGATCGCGCGATAGATTGGTGAAACCGCCCGCTGCCACAGCCAGCCCTTCATTGCGAAATTGCGATAGGCCGTGGCTTGACGCTTCATACGCCACATGGCTCACTCCTTCGCGCGCCAACCCATTCATATTGCTTAAAAATGTAACGATATCAGGTGTGGTGAGGCCGGTGGAGACGCTTTCATCAGGTGTGGTTACACCCAAAGTGCCAATCGATGCCGCGCGCTCTCCGCACATGCGCCAGATTTGGCGGGTCATCTCGACACATGATGTCTTGCCATTGGTGCCGGTGACCGCAACGACATTGGGCGGCGTAGGCTGGTAATATCGCGCCGCCAGAGTGGCAAAAGTCTTGCGCGGTGTGTCAGAGGCGATGTGATGCGCGCCATCAACCACCGCTTCAGCGCGCGCAACGATCGCAACCGCTCCGCTGGCAATCGCGGCTGGGATAAAATCTTCACCGTTCACCACCGCGCCTTGAAACGCGCCAAACACATTGCCGGGCGCGACCTTGCGATGATCAATCGCGAACCCGGAGACCTGCACCCCCGCGCCTTCATCTACATCCGGTGCAATATCACAAAGCTGCATCAGTGTTTGCCCCCTACCAAAGGCTCAAGATCGGTAAGATCGATATCGCGGTTCGCATCAGGATAGATGCCAAGTTGCGGCCCGATGCGCGGCACAAGACGGCCCACGATAGGCGCGGCATTCCAGGCCGCTGTGCGCTGGAAAGAGCTGGCAACAGTGCCTTTGGGTTCATCCAGCATCGCCACAATGACATAGCGCGGCCGGTCCATCGGAAAAGCCGCCGCAAAAGTCGAAATCAAAGACGTGCGCGCATAACCGCCGCCTCTTTTGGGTTTCTCAGCGCTGCCAGTTTTGCCGCCGACGCGAAAGCCGGGCGCATCGGCATTGCGCCCCGTGCCGTAGACCGCGATCATGCGCATAAGCTGGTTCATGCGCGCGCTGGTGCTTTGCTTGAAAACACGGCGACCGCGCGGCGCAGCGCCGGGTTCAAGCTTGTGCAATGTTGCCGGACGCCAGATCCCGCCATTCACCATCGCTGCATACGCGCTTGCCAGATGCAGCGGGGTAACCGCGATGCCGTGACCATAGCTGACCGTCATTGCGCGGACCATTTTCCAATCGCCTTCCGGCCAGATCGGATGGCCACGCGCAGGCAGCTCAATATACGGCCGCTCGCTCATGCCAAGATCGCGCATATAGGCTTGCAACCGCTCTGGCCCCAATTCCTCAGCAATGCGCGCGGTTACGATATTGGAGGAATGGATCAGCGATTGCGGCGCGTTCAAGCTTGCCCCGATGGGATGACTGTCGCGGATCAAATGGCCACCGATCTTGATCGGCTCATCAGCCTTATACCGGCGCGAAAGGTCGGTAATGGTGCCTGCATCAATTGCAGCTGCAACGCTTAAAGGTTTAAAGATAGAGCCAAGCTCATAAACCTGATTGGTCACGCGGTTGAACGTGCGCGGTACTTCGCCATTGAGCGCAGCTTCCTCAGACACCGCGCGATCTTCATTGCGGATCGCATTGGGATCGAAATCAGGCAGGCTGGCCATGGCCATGACTTCGCCTGTATCCACATCGAGAACGATGCCAGCTGCACCTTTGGCGTTTACCGCCAACATGCCGCGATGCAGTTCATCTTCCAGCGCGCCCTGCACGCGGGTATCAATGCTAAGCGCAACAGACTGATCGCGCGTTGCCGGATTGCTCAAATGGTCATTGAGCACCGCTTCCATACCCAACTTATAAACGCCGTCCCCATCGCGATATCCCAGCACATGCGCGCCGAGCGAGCCTTGCGGATAATGGCGATCGGTTTCGCGCGGCAATTCCAGCGCGAGTTCACCAATCGCGTTTACCGCATTGGCTTCCTCGGGCAAAATGCGCCGCCGCAAATACCCGGCGCTTCCCGAAGAAAGCTTGCTGGTGACCTCATACGGATCAAGGTCGGGGAAAATGGTGGTGAGCTCGTCCGCAACATCTTGCGCAGGGCGCACCAAAGGCGGTCCACCATCATCCATCGCGCGCGGATTGTACCACAGAGCATAGGCTGGAAAAGCGCGCGCCAGTGGCAAGCCATTGCGATCCGTAATTTCGCCGCGCGCAGGCAACAAAGCTGCGTGGAGCGAGCGCACACTGGGCGCTGCTTCCACACTGCCTACCCAACCAATGCGCAAAATCGCAATCAGCGCCAGCAGCAGAAAGCCAGCGGCAATAAACAACACCCGCAATTGCGCCAGCAGCAATGCCCGGCGCCGCTCATCAAGCAGCCGGGTAGGCTTGATCGTGATGCGGCGCGGAGCAGTCAGGCTGGTCATTCCGTGATGTCCGCAGCAGTGGCAGCAAGAGAAATGCGCAAAGGCGCTTGCGCGACGGCGATGGCCAGATGCCCATCGGCAACACGGTTATCTTCATGCGGTTCGTCAGCCAGCAAGCGCTCATCCACCGGCTCCCCCGTCAAAGGAGAAACGAGCTTGGGAAATTCGGGCAATTCTTCATCGCCGCTCATCCCGGCAAGCATTAATGGCGCTGGCGCATTTTGTGCACGCGGTGAGCCAAATTCGGCAAGCTCGCGCTCATGCTCGATATACTGTTGAGCGGTGGGTGCAACAAAGCCGAAGTCCACCCGGTTCCATGCGGCCAGGCGCACTTGATTGGAGCGGGTGAGGAATTCTGTTTCCAGCAGCAGGTTTTGATTTTCCAGCCGCACAATCTCACGTTCCGCACGCACCACTTCGCTTTGCACCGCCGTCACTTTGAGATGCAGCAGCGCGTACAACGTCGCGCACAAAAACAGGACGGCGAGCCAGCCCATACGGCGGATGCGGGTCTGCGGGGTCATGCGGCCTCCATTTCAGAGTTGCGGGGCGGGGCATCAGTGCGCGTGGCGGTCCGCAAAGTGGCCGAGCGCGCACGCGGATTGCGGTCCAGCTCATGTGTGGACGGGCGGATCGCTTTGGACAAAAGCGCGAAGCGCGCAGCAGACCGAGCCGCTGCAACTTCGGGCAAATGGCGCGAGCTGCGGGGGGTCTCGTTCGCAGCTTCGCGCAAGAATTTTTTGACGATGCGATCTTCAAGGCTGTGAAAGCTGACAACCGCCAGCCGGCCGCCTTCGCGCAGCAAGGCTTCGGCATCGCCAAGCCCGGCCCGCAATTCGTCCAGCTCACCATTTACGTGAATGCGGATCGCTTGAAAACTGCGCGTGGCGGGATCTTTTGGAGCAGCGCCTTTGTTGGAATGCGGGCGATAGCCCAAAGCCTTGCGCACCACCTTAGCTAGCTCGCCCGTCGTGGTCAGCGGACGTGCGGCCACAATCGCGCGGGCCACGCGGCGCGATTGGCGTTCCTCACCATATTGATACAGAACGTCAGCGATTTCGCCCTCGCCCGCTTCGTTCACGAAATCGGCAGCGTTGGGCCTTGTGCGCTCCATTGTCATATCGAGCGGGCCATCGGAGGAAAAGGCAAAGCCGCGCTCTGCCTGATCAAGCTGCATGGAAGAGACGCCAATATCCATCACCACGCCATCGACCTGCGCGATGCCGTGATCGCTCATGCTGGCGAGCATTTCTGAAAAGCGGCGCGGATGCAGGATCAGATGCGGATCATCGCCCGCAGAGTTTGCGCGTGTCTCAGGCCATTGCTGCCCCGTCGCAATCGCATCGGGATCGCGGTCAAACGCATGGACTTGCGCGCCTGTGTCCAGCAGTGCGCGGGTGTAACCGCCTGCGCCAAAAGTCGCATCGATGATGACATCGCCGGGCTTGGGCGCGAGCGCTTCGAGCACTTCGTCCAGCAAAACGGGAATATGCGGAGCAGCTTGCGTCATTTGCGCTTCGCTTTCGCTGCAGCTTCGCTTTGCAGCGCGCGGCATGTTGCCTTCGCGCCATCAAAGCCTGCGCCCATCGAATAAAGGCTTTCCGGGTTCCACAAGGTAAGGAACTGGCCGCCGCCCTGGAAATAGATCTCGTCGCTCAGTCCGCCCAGTGCCGCGACATGATCGCGCAAGGTAAAGCGGCCCGATTTGTCGAACGACACCTCATCAAAACCCCATAGCTGCATGGAGCGCAGATCGCGGTCAAAATCCACATCGCGGCGCACCGCGTTCTCTTCTTCTTTATCGAGAACAGCTTCGAAATCATCGGTGCGCGATAGGCCAAAGCCATACAGGCAGGGATATTTCTCATGCTTGATGAGGCAGAGTTTGTCATCGCCAAGATCGGCAAAAACTTTGCGGAATGCAGGAGGCAGGACGAAGCGATCCTTTTCGCCGCGAAGCGAAAAGCCTTGTCCTCTGTATCCTGCAAGACGCTGTGACACGCGTCAGTCCCCAATATCTCAACCCAAACCCAATCAGCCACAACTTCCCCGCTGCGAACCGCGCGCATACGCGGCTCGCTCACCCCAACAGATGCGGGGTGCGAAACGGACAATTGTGCCGATGGACCTATTCTGTAACGCGAACAGGTCCGGGAGAAAAGGGGAAAGTATGGGTTGGAATGGGGAAAACTCCCCACTTTATGGGTCAGGAGGATGTTTTGGTGGGTCTGACGCATTGATCTGAGCCAGATCAACTTTGTCCACTTCTAACGTATTTTCAATGGTTTGGCCGGAATGGAAACCCTCTTCGACGTCCTGCCCCACATTTTCCCGCAAAAGGCCAAAAGCGCTTTCCCGCAAGGCCAAAAATGCCGCCTCAGCACCCGGCCAAGGGCCGTTGAGGTCAAGCAAGGCAGCATCCGCCAAAACCGTCACCTGCCCTGCCCCAATACGACAAAAGGCAAGGATTTCTGCGGGGTTGAGGGTGCAATCGCTTCCCGAATCGCGCGTTTTCAAATGTCCGGGCAGATTCACCGGAATGGTAACCGAGTCGCCTTTACCCACAACCCCGCCCACGAATTCCCGCATCTGCAATCCTTCGGCCTGATCGGCATCGAACAACAGCTCCAAACCCCAATGCGCAAGGATGGGAGAAAGCAAAGCTGTGTCTTGCGGGCGGCGGCGATCACCAAGGCCGTAATGCGAATGCCCCGTCATTACCGGATCGGCCAGCAGCAGCAATCGCCCGCCTGCCTGAACCCAATCATCGAGCGCAACATTCTCTTCAGGCGTTAATCCGCGCGGCTGTGCCATCAGCAGGTATGCGTGAGCCTCCAGCCCCTCAGCAGTAAGATAATCGAGCGGACGCAAGGCAAAGTCGCGCTCCAACTGCGCGCGCGCCCAATGTATATCGGTATCGCCTGCAATAATCGCATCAAGCCCGCCATGCGCTTCGCCCCAGTAAATTTGGATTGTACCCATCAGCGCCAGTTCTGCCCGCTGTGGCGCAGTAACTTCCTGCGCCGATACAGGCGTAGCCATGGACACATGGCCAAAAGCCAGCGCCACGCTCAACCACACGGCGGCTTTATTCTTGGGTGAGATCACGGGGAAGCGGAACATCATCTGTCACATTAGGTTGCGGATTGGGCGAAGCGCTTGCTTCGGGCTCTGGCGGCAATTCAGGCACAACGCCTGCATCGGCCAATGGATCGCGCGGCGCTGGCGTTTCAATCGGAGCGGTTGTTGGCGCAGCTTCGGGCACGGATGCAGCCTGCGTTTCCTGCGCTCTGGTGATCACAATATCGGCCAGCCCCACCAGCAGCAGCATCGCGACAAGCCCGAACACTCCGATTTGCACCCGCTGCACACGTTCTGCACGCGTGCCATCCAATGGCGCAGCGCGCTCTTCCTCAGCCGCCGCCGCGGCAGCAACCGCGCGCGCGCCAGGAAACAAATTGCGTGGATCGATGGCCATACCGGCTATCTTAGTCTGAAGAAGCTGAACCTAGCCAGTCAAAAACGGGCAAGTCTTTTTCACGCAGCCAATCGGCATTGTACAGCGTGGAGAGATAGCGAAATCCGGTATCGCACAAAATCGTGGCAATGCGCGGATTTTCGCGTCTCTCAGCAAGCAATTGTTGGCCCAGCGCAATCGCGCCTGCAACATTGATGCCGGAGGAAAGGCCAAGGCAAAGCCCCTCTTCACGCAGCAGCTTGGCCACCCATTCCATGCCTTCCTTGTCGGAAATGCGAAACTGCGTATCGATCGGTGCGCCTTCCAGATTGGCGGTGATGCGCCCTTGGCCGATGCCTTCTGCAACTGAAGACCCTTCTGCCTTCAATTCACCATTGGCGAAATAATTATACAGCGCGGCGCCATGCGGATCGGTCAGCGCGATGCGGATATTCTCATCTTCAGCTTTCAGCCCAAGGCCAACACCGGCAATCGTACCACCCGTGCCCGCAGCACAGGTAAAGCCGTCCATCCGGCCTTCCAGCTGCGCCCACAATTCCGGCGCAGTCCCTTCGATATGGGCGCGGCGATTGGCGACATTATCAAACTGATTGGCCCACACCGCGTTTTGCGTTTCTTCGGCAATGCGCCGCGATGTGTGCACAAAATGCCCCGGATTGGCGAATTTTGTTGGCGGGACAAGCACCAGCTCAGCCCCCAAAGCGCGCAACGTATCCATCTTTTCGCGCGATTGGTTGTCCGGCATTACGATGACCGTCTTATAACCCAGCGCATTGGCGACCAGCGCAATGCCGATCCCGGTATTGCCTGCCGTCCCTTCGACCACAGTGCCGCCCGGCTTCAATTCGCCGCGCGCCATGGCATCGCGAATGATCCACAAGGCCGCACGGTCTTTCACACTCGCGCCCGGATTGGCGAATTCGCATTTGCCGTAAATCTCACAGCCCGCCGCCTCGCTTGGGCCTTTGAGAAGCACAAGCGGCGTATTGCCGATCAGATCGAGCGTATCGCTATGGGTCGTCAACGTCATGACAGCCAAGTTAGGACGCGCAGCGCCGCAGCGCAACGCAGATCACCTTGCCACAGGTGAAATCAGTCTTCCTCGGCAATGCGAACTTTCAAACCATCAAGCTCATCGGTGAAAGGCACCTGACACGACAAGCGCGAATGTTCGTTCCGGAAAGCAGAGCTGTCGAGAAGATCGTCTTCATCTTCGCTCATGTCGGGCAGCTTGTCTTTAAATGCAGCATCCACATGCACATGGCAGGTGGCACAAGAACAGCAGCCACCACACAGCGCTAGCAGCTCATCAAAGCCATTATCGCGGATCGCTTCCATAACGGTAAGGCCGTTTTCGACTTCAACGGTTTTCTCTTCGCCAGAACGGTCGGTGACGTGAAGCTTGGGCATGTATGGGTATTTCCTCTGTCGCGGATCGCGTTGCAGCTGCTAAGCAATCAGATGTTTAAAGACAAGTCGAGGTGAGACATGGGGCTAAGCGCAGATCAGATCAAGCAGGGGCTTGATTACGTGGCGGCTATTGAACCTGCATTGGCGCGATCAATCGCTTTGCATGGTCATCCTGAACCGCGCATTCGCCCGCGCGGTTATGCCACATTGCTGCGCACTATTGTTGGTCAGCAGGTATCCGTTGCCTCCGCCGCCAGCGTTTGGAACAAGCTGGAAGCTGAAATTGGCCCCGATGTCCCACCGCGCGAATTGCTTGCACGCGATTTCGATACCTTGCGCGCTTGTGGCCTGTCGCGGCAAAAACAAGGCTATGCCCGCAGTCTGGCTGAACTGGTCAGCGCTGGCGAGCTTGATTTGCATGCGCTGCCTGAAAATGACGAAGATGCTATTGCAGAACTGACGAAGATCAAAGGCATTGGCCGCTGGTCGGCTGAGATATATCTGCTGTTTGCCGAAGGACGCCCCGATATATGGCCCGCCGGTGATCTTGCCATCATGGCATCTCTTGGGGCGATATTGGGCATGGAAGAACGCCCTGATGAAAAGACAACGCGCGCATTGGCGCAGCCGTGGAAACCGCATCGTGGATGTGTCGCAGTCTTCGCCTGGCACATCTACAATAAGGCCGCAATGTGACGCAGCACGCCAGCTTCTCCAATCGGTTCACCGCAAGAGTCGGGCAAATTGGCCCTTGCCTGGAGGAAGCTGCACAAAACGTTCACGGCGCAGACAGGTCAGCATGAACAGCAGGCGATAAGTCGCGATGGCAGCCCAACGCACCGGCAAGAACAGGTGCAACGCGGCTACCCAGATTTCAAGGAGTATTATAATGCAAAAGATCATCAGTAAGCCCGCAGCCCTTCTCGCAAGTGCCATGATGGTACTGCCAGCGGCCAATGCTGCTTCTGCGCAGGAGCTTCAGCCCACCTCCTCCCAGGCCCAGATGGCAGATACGCAGATCAATGTGACGGGATCGGTCCCGGCTGATCTTTCCGGTCTGCTCGAAGGGCCAGAGATTGAAGGCATCATTACCGGGCGCCGTGGCAATATGCTACAAATCACGCAGGAAGATGGCACTAACGGTGTGGTTAGTTTGAGCGCGAGCACGGACATTAAAGGCCGCGGCGGGTTCCTTGGCCTGGCGCGCGATGTTGTGACCGCACAATCGCTGCTGAACGGCCTGCCCGTCAAAGCCAAAACCGTGCAATGGGGCGAGGGTTTGATCGCCAGCGAAATCCGCTTTAGCAATGCAGACTTTGAAACCGCTGCCATGATCCGCGGCGGCACCGCGCAGCAATTTGCCCAACAAGGCGCGGCAATTGAAGAAAACGCTGCTGCCACCGAAGCTTTGCGTGGCAGGGTGGCCAATATTGATCAATACAATGTGAAAGGCACCACCAACGTGTATTTCGACACGGGCAAGTGGAACCTTTCTGCATCGGCCGAACGCGAATTGTGCCGCGCGGCTGGTGATGCCGAAGCAATGGACAATGCGCTGTTGCTGGTTGTGGGATACACTGATTCCACCGGCAGCCAGGAATTCAACCAAGTGCTGAGCGAACGCCGCGCGGGCCGCGTGGTCAATTATCTGCAGCAACAATGCAGCTGGAAACCTTACCGCATGTTGACCCCGACGGGCATGGCGGAATCCGATCCAGCAGCCGATAACACGACAGAGCTGGGCAAAGCGCAAAACCGCCGTGTGTCGGTCAACATCCTCGTCAGCAAAGCTGTCGATACCGCAATGTAAGAATGGTCAGGTGGCGCTGGTGCAGCAATGTGCCAGCGTCACCAGTCAATCGGCGCGCGGGCCAGCTTTTCCTTGTAGGCCGCTAATTCCGCTTCCTTGCGCAGCCGCCGGGATCGCAAAAGCATCCCTGCACCCAAGAATAACGAACCGATCAGGCTGCCCAGCACGAACAATACCAACATGCTCGCGCTCGATACATCGCCTTCACCGGGTGCAATCAGCAGCGCAAATGCAGACAGCGCAGCAAAGATGCAGCTGGCAAAGCAAATTCGCTCTGGCGTGCGGGAGGGAACTTCGGGGCGGTCGGTTGGCATGCGGGATGCGTTAGCTGCGCAAATCGCCTCCATCAAGAACCGGTATTGATCCGCCCCTTCCTTTTCGCGCTTGGCATACCTAGCTCTCCTGAAACAGTTTTTCGGGAGATACCATGTCCGCCACCAACTCCGCCGCTTCTTCTGCCACCGCCGCTCAGCGCATTGCGGATACGCCGCTCATCCCGCGTGACCATATCTTTGGCAATCCCACGCGCTCTGGCGGGAAGATCAGCCCGGATGGCAAATGGGTTAGCTGGATGGCGCCATGGGAAGGCGTGATGAATGTCTTCATGGCACCTGCCAGCGATGAAACCGATGTGCGCCGCATGACCAGTGCCAAGGATCGCCCCATCCCATCCTATCTGTGGGCCCCTGATGCGCAGAGCATTTTGTATGTTCGCGATAAAGAGGGCGATGAGAATTTCCTGCTCTATCAAGTGGATCTGGAGGGTGCCCAAGAAAAATGCCTCACCCCATTTGAAGAAACGCGGGTACAGTTGATCGGCGGATCGGACACGATCAAGGACAAGCTTCTGGTGGGCCTCAACAATCGCGATGCGCGGTTCCATGATGTCCATATGCTTGATCTGGGCACGGGCGAGCTGGAGCTGGTTTACGAAAACAACGCCTATGCCGGGTTCGAAGCGGATGACAGCTTAACGCTGCGCTGGGCGATGCAGCAAAATGCGGCTGGCGGCACCGATATGTTCGAAATCACCGATGGCGTGGTGGCGCAGACACCGCGTGAAAGCACTGGCCTTGATGATGCTTTGAGCACCGGCATGGCGGGCTACACCACCGATGGGTCAATCCTCTATTGGCTGGACAGCCGTGGCCGCAACACCGCCGCTTTGTTTGCCGAAGATACCGCGACTGGTGAGCGTACGTTAATCGCGCAGCATGACAAGGCCGATATTGGCGGCACCATGCGCGACACCAAAACCGGCGTCGTCCAAGCGTGGTCGGCCACCTATCTGCGCACAGAACATCACCCAATCGATGCAGATATCGGCGCAGCTTTGGCATGGCTTCGCGAACGCCTTGAAGGTGATTATGGCGTGCAATCGCGCACTGATGATGATCGCAAATGGCTGGTCTGGAACGATCCCTTAACAGCGCCGATCACCAGCTATGTGTTTGATCGCGATGCGATGACTTTGCGCAAATTTTACACCACAAGGCCAGAGCTGGAAGGCGCGCCGCTGCAGCCGATGTATCCGCGCGAAATAACCTCTCGCGATGGGCTGACATTGCCAAGTTATCTCACTTTGCCAGCTGGCTGCGATACGAATAGTGATGGTGTGCCCGATAACCCTGTGCCGATGGTTTTGGTGGTGCATGGCGGGCCGTGGGCGCGTGATACCTATGGCTACAATTCCACGCACCAATGGCTGAGCAATCGCGGGTATGCAGTGCTCTCTGTCAACTTCCGCAGCTCCACCGGATTTGGCAAAGACTTCCTCAATGCCGGCAATCAGGAATGGTCGCGCAAAATGCATGATGACCTGATTGATGCGGTCGAATGGGCCGTGGATGCAGGCATTGCTGAACGCGATAAGGTCGCGATTATGGGCGGCTCTTATGGCGGTTATGCGACGCTTGTGGGCCTTGCTTATACGCCCGAAGTTTTTGCCTGCGGGATTGATATTGTCGGCCCGTCCAATCTGGAAACCTTACTGGAAACCATCCCCCCATATTGGGAACCGGTGGTAAAACAATTCCACACTCGCATGGGCGATCCCACAACGCCAGAAGGCCTGCAATTCTTGAAAGACTGCTCCCCGCTTTATCGTGCAAGCGACATCGTAAAGCCGCTTTTGATTGGCCAAGGCGCCAATGATCCGCGCGTCAAACAGGCGGAAAGCGATCAGATCGTGAGCGCGATGGAAAAGGCAGGGATCCCCGTCACCTATGTCCTGTTCCCCGATGAAGGCCACGGATTTCACCGCCCGGAAAACAACATTGCTTTTAATGCTGTAACCGAGAATTTCCTCGCGGAAAATCTGGGCGGGCGCGCAGAAGCTGTTGGCGATGTGATGGATGGTTCGACAGCCGAGATACCAGCAGGCGCGCAGCATGTGGGCTTGGGATAATTCCATGCTCCAGCCTTCGTCATGCTAAATGCGTTTCGGCAGCCATTCCGCGTTTTCGAGCGTAGGTGTAAGCTGCGAGAAAAACGCTGAAACAAGCGCAGGTTGACGGTTCGTGAGCGGGAGAGAAATTGTGAAAAGTCCAAAGGCCATCTTCATCACCGGCGGCGGTTCGGGCATTGGCCGCGCGATTGCGCAACGCTTTGCGGCTGAGGGCTGGTTTATCGGGCTTGGCGATATTGCCGAGGATGGCATGGCTGAAACAGCGGCTCTCTTGCCTGAGGGCGCAAGCTCCACCCATGTGCTCGATGTGCGTGATCGCACGGCTTGGGACGAGGCACTCACCGCCTTCACCGCCCAATCTGGCCGCCTTGATGTGCTGGCCAACAATGCCGGGATCCCGCTGGGCGGAACGATTGAAGCCAATAGCGTGGCGGAAATTGAACGATGCCTTGATATCAACCTCAAAGGCGTGATCTTCGGTGCGCAGGCAGCTTACCCTTATTTGCAGAAAACAGCGCCCGGCTCCTGCCTGCTCAACACCGCCAGCGCTGCGGGAATTTACGGCACGCCGGGCACCAGCACCTATGCCGCGACCAAGGCAGGCGTGCGCAGTTTGACCGAATGCCTTGATGGCGAGTGGGCTGGCGATGGCATTGCGGTGCGATCGCTATGCCCCGGCTTTATCGATACGCCGCTGCTCGATCACAATCCCAATGCGACATCGAATGAGATGATCCGTGCGCGCGTCACCCGGTCGGGGCTTGAGATCACGCCTGTTGCAGATGTGGCCGAGGCCGCATGGCGCGCGGTGCATGGTGATAAGGTGCACACTTTGGTGGGCAAAACGGCCAAACGCCTCGCCTTCGGTCTGCGCTGGACACCGGGACGCCTGCGCAAGGAAACGCGGCGGATCAAGCGGCCCATGGGTGGATAAGGTGGCGCGTGGGTAAATGGCGCGTGGATAGATGGAGCGCGATTAAAGCGCGTCTATCTGCGCAGCCAGTTCCATATCGCGCGCGCTTAACCCATCGGCATCATGCGTGGTGAGAGTAATCGTCACCGTGTTATAAACATTCGACCATTCGGGATGGTGATCCGCCTTCTCCGCCAAGATCGCCACGCGTGTCATAAAGCCAAAGGCAGCGACGAAATCATCGAAAGTCCATTCCTTGGTGATCGCATCGCCCTCGCGATCCATCGCCCAACCATCCAGCGCCGCGATACCAGCGGCGGCGTCATCTGCGCTTAACTTTTCGACTTGCATCGCATGTGCTCCTGCTTGTGGCCCGATCTGTCTTGCCCTAACGCATCGCGCCATGAAAGAGGTCCGCCTTTTAGCCACTGATCTTGCCTGCCGCAGAGGTGACCGGGTGCTGTTTAGCGGCCTTTCTCTATCGCTTGGAGCGGGAGAGGCGCTGGAAGTGCGCGCGCCCAATGGCGTTGGCAAGTCGAGCCTTATCCGCTTGCTCGCTGGCCTCGCGCGGCCATTTGCAGGCAGTGTAGAGCGCGGTGGCAGCATTGGTTTGCTGGATGAACGCCCTGCCTTGGATGAGCATTTGGAACTGGGCAAAGCGCTGGCGTTTTGGGCCCGGCTGGATGACCATAACGCCGCATTGGAAAAGCTGGGCATTGATGGCCTGCTCGATGTGCCGGTGCGCTATCTTTCCACAGGGCAAAGGAAACGCGCAGCTTTGGCGCGATTGCTGGGCCAACAAGCCGATATCTGGCTGCTGGATGAGCCGTTGAACGGCCTGGATACCGATGCCGTCGCCCTGACAGAAGGATTGGTGGCGCAGCATTGTGCAAGCGGCGGTATTGCGCTGGTCGCCAGTCATCAACCGATGCAATTGCCGGGCAACGCACGGCTTAATCTGGCGCAGTTGGCGCAGTGAGCGCTATCATCACCTTGCTACGCCGTGATCTGGCGCTGTTATTGCCCGGCGCACAGCGCAGCTCCAGCCTGCTGCCGATCTTGTTCTTTCTGGCCGTTGCGATGCTGTATCCCTTCGCCGTGGGGCCGGATGCACCTTTGCTGGCCCAGACGGGCGGCGGGGTGATTTGGGTGGCGGCATTGCTGGCTGCAATCCTCCCGCTCGACCGCTTGCTTGCGCCCGATATTGAAGACGGATTTTTCGACCAATGGGCCTTGCGCGGCATATCGGAAGAGGTCGTGGTGGCTTTGCGCATGATTGCCCATTGGCTCAGCTTTGGGCCGTTTTTGATGCTGGCCGCCCTGCCTGCAAGCGCGCTTTTGGGCATTGATGGTGAAACCTTGTGGACCGTGGAATTGGGCTTGTTGGCGGGCACGCCGGGCCTTGCTGCGATTGGCATTATCATTGCCAGCGTCACCGTGGGCGTGCGCTCTGGCGGGGCGGCTTTGGCGGGCTTGCTGGTCATTCCGCTGGCTGTGCCGCTGTTGATATTTGGCGCAGGTTCCCTGTCCCAAGGCGGCGAAGGCGGCATCGCGTTGACCGCTGCAATAAGCTTGCTGCTGGTGGCCATCGCGCCATTTGCAGGCGGCGCTGCAATCAGAGCCAGCCGCGAGGGGTAAGCGCCCTGATCAGCTTGGCGGCAATGTGTAATCCGCATCGCGCAAGGTCATCATATACATGACCAACTCGTCCACCTCGTCTTCATCGAGATAGAAATCCATTTCCTCAGGATAATTGTGCGCATTGAGGAGATAGTCACGCAAAGTTGCGCGCGTTACGCCGGAACGATTGACGATGGTGGGAAATTCCGGCGCGTTGGGATTGGCCGATAGACCAAAACGAGCCACCCCGTGACACCCGCCACAAGCGGCCTGCGTAAACCCGCGCGCATGGCGCATTTCCTCAGTTTCAGGCGGCGCATTGGCCGCTGTCTGACACCCGGCCAAAGCCAAAGCGGTGAGCAATATGATTGTTGGACGCATGATAGACTCCCCTTCCATGTCCGGAGTTTACGAGAAGGAGAGGTAGCAAGCTTTGTTCTAGATCAATTCTGTGTCTTTCGCTCCCACATCCGTGGGATCGTCCTCGGCGCTATTCCCTTCGCTTTGCTGCGGGGCGCCTGCGGTCGGCCGATCGGCCTTTGTCGTTGCCTGATCGGCACCGAGTTCAGCACTATATTTTCAATAAGGCTCAAGCGGCCGACAAGGCCGCAAGGGCGACTGCCCGCCCGCAGCGTGGGCAGCTTGCTGCCCGTCTAGCGAGGACGCATCCGCGGATGCGGATGCGCAAAATCAGTCAAAATCAATAGGGCGGCTTATCCAGCCCCTTGGCGCTTTTGGTAAAGATCTCCACGCCATCTTCGGTGATGCCGATGGAGTGTTCAAATTGCGCCGATAGGGATTTGTCGCGCGTCACCGCAGTCCATCCGTCATTAAGCAGTTTGACATGCGCGCGGCCCAGATTGATCATCGGTTCGATGGTCATAAACATGCCCGCTTTCAGCTCCGGCCCGGTGCCAGCGCGTGCGGCATGCACCACTTCGGGCGCGTCGTGAAACAAGCGGCCCAGACCATGCCCACAAAAATCGCGCACCACGCCATAGCGGTGCTGTTCTGCATGTTTCTGGATTGCCGCACCAATATCGCCCAGCCTCGCGCCATCGCGCACTTGGGCGATGCCAATCATCAGGCATTCATGCGTCACTTCGACCAGCTTCTTCGCTTTCAAAGGCGGGTCCCCGGCAAAATACATCCGGCTGGTATCCCCATGCCACCCATCAAGCAGCGGGGTCACATCGATATTGACAATATCACCGTCTTTCAAACGCTTATCCGCCGGAATACCGTGACACACCACGTGATTGATCGACGTGCAGCAGCTATGCGTATAACCGCGATAGCCCAAAGTTGCAGGCACCGCTCCGCCATCCAGCATCATGCCGCGTACAAAATCATCCAGCTCCCCCGTGGTGACACAGGGAACGACCCGCGTGGTCAGCTCATCAAGGATTGACGCAGCCAAAGCGCCCGCTTTGCGCATCCCTGCAAAGCCATCAGGCCCGTGCAATTTGATCGTGCCATCCCGGTGAACCGCGCTGTCGGCGGTAATATGCTGATATTCGGTCATGCGCGGTAATGTAGCGAGCCTTGCGCTTAATTGCGAGCGGTGAACGCGTCTTGATATTCCGGTTTTACCGTTTCCAGCAAGTCAGGCGTGATATCGAAGGTAAATTCATACGAACCTTCGGCATAAGGCCCGGCCAGATAAGGCGCGATTTGGACGCCCACGCGATCAAATTTCAAGCCTGAAAGTGATCCTAAAAGCAGGTTCGTTTCATCCGGCTTTACGCAAGCTTCAAAGGGATCATCGGATCCTTCGGGGATTTCCATGCCGCGCCGTTTTGTGCGTTCAGCATTAAGCGCTTGGCAAAGCTGATCGCCCAATGCTTCATCCAAGGCGGTGGGCGAGATGAAGAACGCAATTGGCTCCAACGCGGTTTTCGCCTCTTTATCCCACACCATCGTGTCAAAGCCATAATTGGGGTGCGCGCCGCCGGTATAGGTGGAAAGCTGCGCAGACAGGCTGAGATAATCGGGCACATCGGCCACCAGATGCCAATGCGTCAGGCTGGAATATTTGTTGAAGGGAAAACCATCATTGCGCGCATTGCGCCGCGCGCGGTCTGCTTCTCTGGCGAGCAGATTGCGTTCCTCATCCAGCCGGTCATCCAACCACGCCGCCAGCGCGGGGATTTCGCCTGGCTCTTGTGGATAGGAATATTCGAACAGGAATGTATCGGTTTCTTCCGTGAAAGAGCGCGCGCCGCGCGGTTCTGCCTCGGGCGGTTGTGCGATTTCTGGCGGTTCGGGCAGCATCGGATTCGGCTCAGCTGGAGCCTCCTCACGGCATGAAACCACTGCCAAAGGCGCAACAATCCAGAAAAAACGGCCTCTCATAGGTGTTGAGACTTCCCAAATGCCGCGCCTTTGGGCAAGCGCAAACTTATGACTATAGCAAATGACCTTATCCAGCCGGACCGCGGGCAGGATGCAACGCCGATCCACCTTGTTACCAAAGATGGCTTTGAAAGCCTCGCCAAATCATTGAGCGGGCCGCAGCGCGCATCATTGGCGGGACAGAAATTTTGCGGCGATGCCGGTGCAGTTGGTATCGTGCCTGATGGCGAAGGATGGTTCGCCATTGCCGGGGTCAGCGATGCTGATGAACTGGCCAGCTGGTGCCTCGCCAATGCGGCAGACAAGCTCCCAGCAGGTACGTATCGTTTGCAGGATGCAGCGCCAGGCGCCGCCATGCATGGCTGGCAGCTCGCGCAGTACACATTTGATCGGTACCGCGAAAATGACGATGCCGAAGGTCCGCGCATCCTGCTCACCAGCGAAGCAGGCAAAATTGATCGCGCGAGCGCCATAGCGCAGGCCGAAGCTTTGGTCCGCGATCTGGTGAATACCCCTGCTGAAGATATGGGCCCCGCCGCTTTGGAAGCTCAGGCCCAAAACATGGCCAAGCAATTCAATGCCGAGCTTAAAGTGACGCGCGGCGATGCGTTGCAAACCGGCTTTCCCATGATCCACGCAGTTGGCCGCGCAGCTGCACGCCATCATGCCCCGCGTTTGATTGAACTGATCTGGGGCGATGCCGATGCGCCGCGCATTGCCATTGTCGGCAAAGGCGTGTGCTTTGATTCCGGCGGGCTGGATATCAAATCGTCAGCCGGGATGGCCTTGATGAAAAAGGATATGGGCGGCGCGGCCCATGCGCTGGCTCTTGCCAAATTGATCATGGGTGCGGGCCTAAAAGTGCAATTGCATTGCCTTGTGCCAGCTGTTGAAAACGCCGTTGCTGGCAATGCGTTTCGCCCCGGCGATGTGTTGCAAAGCCGTAAGGGCTTAACCGTTGAGATCGGCAACACCGATGCCGAAGGACGGCTTGTGTTGGGCGATGCGCTGACATTGGCGAGCGAGCAAGGTGCCGAACTCATTATCGATTTTGCTACGCTAACAGGGGCCGCGCGCGTTGCACTTGGCCCTGATCTGCCAGCTTTGTTCACCCGCGAAGATCGCACTGCTGATGATCTGATCGCAGGCGGTAAAGCTAGCGGGGATGAAGTTTGGCGCCTGCCCATGCCCGCTGCTTATGGCGAATATCTCAAATCCAGCATTGCCGATACGAACAACGCGCAAGGCAATCCGTTTGCCGGGGCCAGCGTGGCAGCGATCTTCCTCGATAAGTTTGTGGGCGATGGCATTGAATGGGCGCATTTCGATACATTTGCATGGCGTCCTGCCCCGCAATCGGGCCGTTCAAAAGGCGGTGCAGCGCTGGGCCTGCGCGCAGCCTTTCAGATGCTGAATACGCGTTATGGCTGAGCTGGCCTTGCCCCAAACCACGCACACGTCTAACGCGATCCGCTAATCAAAAAGAACCGGAAGATCGGCGCTTGAGCCACGAGGACGCAAACCCTACCCCTGCCCCCTATTCACCCTCGCATCCGCAGGGGCCTTTTGTGCTGGACGGACCGATTGAACGGCCCGATCCGCGCACATCGCCCATTCGCGGTGATTTGGCGCATATCGGGCTGGCTGGCATTTATTTCGTGCCCCATTTCGCCGTACCGCAACCGCGCGCGGTGATGCCGGGCGGTGCGCCATTGCGGGCCGATCCCAAGGATGATGCCGAAGAGCTGTGCGTTTTGATGGAAGGCGATAGCTTTGAAGTGCTCGATATTACTGGCAATTGGGCCTGGGGCTGTCTTGGTCTTGAAGGACCGGTTGGTTATATCGCGATTGATCGGCTGGAGGTGATGGGCTGATGGCTACGAACACAGTTTTTATCGACGGCGCGGAAGGAACAACCGGGCTTGAAATCGCAGAGCGGCTGGCAGGGCGCGGCGAATTTGATGTGTTCAAGCTTTCTGATGCAGAACGCAAGGATCCCGATTGCCGCCGAACAGCTTTGAACGCTGCGGATTTCGCGATCTTGTGCCTGCCCGATGATGCCGCGATCGAAGCTGTGGCGATGCTTGATCCCGATGGCAAAACGCGGGTCATCGATGCCTCTTCTGCGCATCGGACAGCGGGCAATTGGGCTTATGGCTTTCCTGAAATCGTTGGCCCCAGCGTCATTGCAAGCGCTACCAGAGTGAGCAATCCGGGATGTTACCCAACAGGTTTTCTGGGCCTTGTTGCACCTTTAACCCGCGCTGGCCTGTTGCCGCGCGATTGGCCTTATACGGTGAACGCGGTGTCTGGTTTTTCAGGCGGCGGCAAAGCGATGATCAAACGTTTTGAAGATGAGCCTGAGATCGCGTTCCGGTCCTATGGTCTGGCGATGGGGCACAAACATTTGCCTGAAATGCAGCGTCATGCGGGCCTTGATCATGCACCCGTTTTTGCGCCCGCAGTGGTGCCTGCGCATCGCGGGATGCTGGTCGAAGTGCCGTTGCCGATTGCGGGCATGAAAAAAGCGGCTGGCCCCGCTGAGCTGCTCGCCGGATTGCAAGAGCATTATGCAGGCTCGCCCATTGTTGGCGTGCATCGCGGCGAAGACAGCGAGATGCTGATCGCGAAAAACGATGCGGCCAGTGATCGGCTGGATTTGTATGTCTTCCAAGATGCGCAAGGCACCAGCGCGCGGCTTGTCGCCCGGCTCGACAACCTTGGCAAAGGCGCCAGCGGTGCAGCTGTACAATCGCTTAACCTGATGGCCGGGTGCGATCCAACGGCAGGATTGCGGCTTTAACAAGCGGCGGTTCGACACCCAATTCGAGATATGCCCCAAACGGCCCACCGGGCCACAAAGCCGACTGGTCGTTTGCAGGTGCTCCGAGGGGAATAGCAGCCAGGAGAATCGCGCGGCTGCGCGATGTCCACCAAATTTGCCCACAATTTAAGCACGGCTGCACATGCTTTAGGCACGCCCATTCGTCTCCAGCGCAAGCATCTTCCCCGCTATGTCCATTGCGCGATAGATTGGCCCGATTTCGCCCTTTCGCAGCGGCGGAATATTGTCTACTTCTGTGATGCCAACCTTGGCACGATTCTTGAAACACTTTATTAAGCAATTGGCGATCTCGCCAAGAGGATCAATGAAGATAAGGCCACAGGTCCAGGCCGGAACCAAGCCGGTAAACGGGCCAACAGGGGTAATGTGAAGAAAATCGAAGCGATCATCAAACCGTTCAAACTGGACGAAGTGAAAGAAGCGCTCCACGAAGTGGGCGTGTCCGGTATCACCGTCACAGAAGCGAAAGGTTTTGGCCGGCAAAAAGGCCACACAGAACTGTATCGCGGCGCTGAATATGTCGTCGATTTTCTGCCCAAGATGAAGCTGGAAATCATTGTCCCTGATAGTCAGGCGCAGGCCGTTGTCGATGCCATCGCCAATACGGCACAAACAGGCCGGATCGGGGACGGCAAGATTTTCGTCTCTGACATCCAATCGGCCATCCGGATACGTACCGGAGAACAGGACGAAGCAGCCCTGTAAGAGAAGCAGCCCTGTAACAGAAGCAGTGTTGTAAGACCGGCCGCACCAAATTCATTCAATCAGTCGAATATCCTAATTTTCTACAAGGAAGGAATATCATGCCTACTGCATCGGAAATCGTAAAACAGATCAAGGACGAGGAAATCGAATGGGTCGACGTTCGCTTCACCGATCCCAAGGGCAAATGGCAGCACCTTTCCATGTGCTCCGACGTTGTCGGCGAAGATGAGCTGGAAGAAGGCTTTATGTTCGATGGATCATCGATCGAAGGCTGGAAAGTCATCAATGAAAGCGACATGATCCTCAAGCCCGATCTGGACGCTGTGTATATCGATCCGTTCAGTGCCACCCCGATGATGGTCATCGTGTGTGACATCGTCGAGCCGTCTGATGGCTCGCTATATGGCCGCGATCCGCGTTCGACCGCCAAGCGCGCCGAAGCCTATGTTAAATCCACAGGCCTTGGCGATACCGTCTATGTTGGCGTCGAGCCGGAATTCTTCATGTTCGATGATGTGCGCTTTGAAGACGGCTATGCCGGTTCGGGCTTCCAGATTGACGATATCGAACTGCCGACCAACACCGGCGCAGAGATGGAAGGCGGCAACCTTGGCCACCGTCCACGTGCCAAAGGCGGTTACTTCCCCGTGGCTCCTGTCGATAGCGCCATGGATATTCGTGCCGAAATGGTCTCCACCATGAAGGAAATGGGCCTGCCCATGGACAAGCAGCACCACGAAGTGGCCGCTGCCCAGCATGAGCTTGGCATGACTTTCGGTACGCTGGTGGAAACCGCTGACCGTACGCAGGTTTACAAATATGTCGTGCAGCAAGTCGCCAATGCCTACGGCAAAACAGCGACTTTCATGCCCAAGCCGATCAAGGAAGATAACGGTTCTGGCATGCACACACATATGTCGATCTGGAACGAGGGTGAAAACACCTTTGCCGGCGGCGCATATGCCGGTTTGTCCGAGCAGTGCCTGTATTACATCGGCGGCGTGATCAAGCACGCCAAGGCCTGTAACGCATTCACCAACCCTACCACCAACAGCTATAAGCGTTTGGTACCCGGCTTCGAAGCGCCTGTGCTGCTTGCCTATTCGGCTCGCAACCGTTCGGCATCATGCCGCATCCCTTATGGTGCCGGTGAAAAGGCCAAGCGCGTGGAATTCCGTTTTCCCGATCCGCTTGCCAACCCATATCTTTCGGCAGCGGCGCTGGTTATGGCTGGCATTGACGGCATCCAGAACAAGATCCACCCTGGCGATGCCATGGACAAGAACTTGTACGATCTGCCCCCGGCAGAACTCGCCGACGTTCCAACCGTTTGCGCTTCACTTGACGAAGCGCTCGACGCGCTGGAAGCCGACATGGACTTCCTGCTCGCTGGCGATGTGTTCACCAAGGATCAGATCGAAGCTTACATCGAGCAGAAGCGTGAAGATTGCATGCGCACCAACACCACGCCAAGCCCTGTTGAATACGACATGTACTACAGCGCCTGATTTGTTGGAGCGAGGGGCCATCCGCGCCCCTCGCCTCGCGACAGCACGACAAAAGGCCGCTCGGGAAACCGGGCGGCTTTTTTGGTTTTTTGAAGATCAGTCTAGCCAGCGTGGTCAGGCTTTGGCGGCCAAAGACGCAGCATTACCAATTATGGCAACGCCATTTTTCAGCCTAGATAGCTGCACCCATTTTTGAACATTTCTTCAGGAACGCGCGCGCCCTTTCCTACAGTTAGCCGACAACTCTAGCCCCAATTGCGACTCCAACACCGCAACAAAGGCTTTTGTTCATGCCCCGCAAACCGCTCTTCGATTCCATCCGCCGCATTCTTGGCCGTCCCTTTAAGCAAGCCGAAGTTGACGCGCTTGACGACGGCCTCGACAATTTGACTCTGGACAGTGTCCAATGTGTCCATTCTGGAGGATCGCCCATCACTATTGGCGCTGAAGGTGTGGCGCTGATCAAACGCTTTGAAGGATGTGCGCGGATGCGCCGTGACGGGATGGTTGAAGCTTATCCTGATCCCGGCACTGGCGATGACCCGTGGACAATCGGCTGGGGCGCAACAGGCCCCGGCATTGGCAAAGGCACCGCATGGACGCAGGATCAGTGCGATGCGCGCCTCGAAGCTGATCTTGCGCTGTATAGCGCAGAGGTCGCTGCGAAAATCTCAGATGCTAAGACAAGCCAGGCACAATTCGATGCGCTGGTCAGCTTCCATTACAATACAGGCGCAATCGGCAAAGCCACTCTCACCCGCAAGCATGTGACAGGCGATTACGCAGGTGCTGCGCGTGAATTTGACAGGTGGTGCTATGCCGGCGGGCGCGTGATGCGCGGGCTTGCCCGGCGGCGCGAGGCTGAAGCTGCGCTGTATCGCCGGGGGTCTGCCAGGCTCTAATAATCGCGGCGGTATTCCGCAGCAGCGCTATTGCGGCCGATGGTGCTGACACTGGCCAGCAGGTTGAGCCAGCTGGTTACGCGGAATTCAGCTTCAGTGGCATTATAGCCTGCGCCATCGGTGATAATCTCAACATAGACCCGGCGTCCAAAGTTCTTGCCAAGAGCCACCGCCGTGCCCCGCCCAAGCGCCGGGTCTGCTGACACCACGCGCAAACGATCAAGGCCAATCGCACCGCGCAGCCGGTTGATCGGGCCAAGACCGGTACCGCCGCGAAGGCTGGCCACAGCAGAGCCCAATTGCAATGCGTCAGTTGCAGAAAGGTCAGTGATAGAACCACCAAACAAGAGGCGCGCCAACAGCTCTTCTTCAGGCAAAGCAGGACTGGAGGAGAACGCGATTTCCGGCTGGCTGGCGCTGCCTTCGATGTTCACCGCAACGTTCAAGCCATCGACATCGGTTTCAGCAACCATATCGATACGCGGATCGATGGGCGCGTTTTCGTCAAAGTTGATGCGGCCTCTGGTGATGTCAAAGCGTACACCGGCAAACGAGTAAAAGCCTTGGCGCGGAACAATCTGGACCTGACCGCCAATACGCGGATCCTCGGTGGTTCCGCGCAGGCGGATATTGCCGCGCCATTCGCTATCGAGACCAAGGCCATCGACTTCCAAACCGCCCGGCGCGCGGACATCAATGAGATATCGCCAGGGGACAGAGCCCGCGCGGCCCGGTGCTCGGTCAAGCGGTTGATTGATCTCGGTCGTGGCGATGTTGGGCAATGCGGCAACATCTTCGGTAAAGCCCAGCAGCCAGAAGGCGCGCTTTGCCTCCAACCGTCCGGCGACCGTGCCACCCACGCCATCGGAGACAATGCGCAAAGGCCCGCTCACCTTGGCGCGCATATTGGGCAGGTTGAGCACCTGCGCTTCACGTGTGGCGATCCGCAGATCAATGGCGGGGCCGCGCGTTGCGCTGATATTGGAAAGGTCAACGGAGCCACTGCCCGATACACGCCCGCCATCCTGCGTGCGCCCGGCAAAGCTTGTGAGGTTGAGCAAACTGCCATTGAAGCGGCCCGATACGCTGGCATCGGTGACATCGGTTCCTGTAAGCGCAGATTGCAGGCGCATATCCTCGCCTTCCAAAGTGCCGCGTACCTGCGGATTGGTAAGCGTACCGCGCGCATTGGCAGCCACGGTCAGCGGGCCGGAAAGGTCGATGAAGTTGATCGCGGCCAATCGCCAAAGCGCAGCAGCAGAGCCATCAAAGCGCAGCTGTGCAGCCAGATCACCACCAGCGATACGTTCTGGCAAAGAGCCGTTGGGAAGCAGGCCAATGCGCCCTTGCACACGGCCTTCGGCATTGCCGCTGTCAGAGATGATTGCGCGTGCCTGCACATCGCTGGAAGACAGTTCTGCCACCATCGCCAGATCAAGCGGAAGCGACGTCAGCAATTGACCAGAACGCGTCAAGCCATCGACCATCAAACGCGCAGAACCGGTCGGCTGGCCATCGCGCGCGCTGCCCATTTCCACAATGCCGGAGATGCGTCCGCCAAGGCCAAGATCGCCCGCCAGTGCATCGACCAATCGCAGCGGCATATCAGAAAGCGCCAGGCGCCCTTGCGTGTCATCACCGCCAAATCGCCCGCTCGCAATGACAAAGCCATTGCCATAGGTCAGTTGCGTGCGCGCCAGTTCCCATACGCCATCATCGCCTTTGGTGAGGATCGCGCGGCGCGGCATCGCAATATCGCGTCCGGCAAAGCTGCCTTCGGCTCGCGCAGTGAATTGATCGGGGGCAATAGTGCCGCCCAACACCAGCTCAAATCCGCTCCCGCGCCGCCCGGCAAGCGCGGCATCGAAACGCCCTTCGCCATTCACGATGCTGGCATCGGCAGAGACACGGCCGAGGAACAGCGTGCCATATGTCAGCCCCTGCAGATCCGCGCTCGCAGCGAGATTGGTATTACCATCTGCAAACACACCATCGGCGGTGATTGTGCCGCGACCAATCGCGATAAGTGTATCGCCGCCAAAGCGGGCTTGATCTGCGGTAAGGTCGAGCGCGAAGCCTTGGCCACCGCCGCGCGGAGCGAGCGTTACCGTGCCGTCCAACCCGCCGCGCCGTATGGCCAGATCGCCCACAATACCGGCCTCGCCCAATTGCAAATCGCCGCGCACTTCGCTTTGCGCAATATCGAGACGGGTTACAGAAAGGCGCGGCGTGCCTTCCTCTGGCAGCTGCAAATTGAGCAAACCATCAAACGGGCCGAGCAAGGAATTGCCGCGCGTTTCAATCGCAAAGCCATCATCGCTGGGGCTAAGGCTAAGGCGCACATCTTCAAGCCCTGCGGCGGGCAATGGCGAGGCGAGGACCACTTCGGCTGTTGGCCCATCATCAGACAGCAGCGCTGTCAGCGTAAACTCGCCATAATCGGATTGCGAACCATTAGCTGTGATGCTGGTGCCAGCATCGCTTACATCGCCGGACAGTGCGGCGGTAAGCTTGGGTCCGCGCACCGCCATATCATCGAACAATAACGGTTGATTGCCGCCCACCACAACGCCGCCAGCCACTGCAAGCTGATCACCGGCCAATGACGAGATGGCGCCATTCAGGATCGGTGCCAAAGTCGCCGAAAGATCAGAGCTGACCAGCCATGGCGCGTTGCCGCCAAACCGCGCATTGACCTGCGCACGTGCATCAAGCTCACCCAAATCTTCCAACACCAGATCATCGATCGCGACCGGCCCATTAAGGCGCGTGGTGCCGCTTGCCAGATTGCTTGATAACCCAAGCTGTGCGGCCATGCCGGGAAAACGTATGCGCAGATCGTCAGACAAAAGATCATTGCCTGCATACACCAAAGTGCCCGTAACGGTGCCATTTCGCAGGCGCGGATCAATCTGTGCAATTCCGCTTTCCAAGCGGCCAATCCTGACAACCAGAGGAATGACAAAACGCGTGCCGTCGTAAACCAGCGTGCCCTGCTGTGTAAGCGCGGTCGCTGTAACACCGGCATCCAGTTCACCAATGGTCAGGGTGTGCGGCACAGTGAGATCGCGGAAAGGCCCGCGCAGCCGCGCTTCGAGGCGCGCATTTTGCAGCGCGAGAGCAGAACCAAACAGATTGGGGTCGAGCAAGTCTACATTAAGCGCAAAATCATCAAAGCGATTGCCGCCAAGGTCAATCGCCCCGCGTCCATCAACATTCACCCCGCTTCCGCGCAAGCTCAGTTCACCATCCAGCACGCTATCGACCAAAGTCCCAGCGGCGGAAACGGTGACAACATCCCCCAGCGCGCGCGCCGGCATTCCTTCAAGATAAGCCGCCGGGCGCATGCTGCCAACGACGCGATATGTGCCAGCTTCGTTGAACAGATCGACATCGAGCAGTTCCACACCGCCTTGTCGTGCAACCAGATCGCCTTCCCAATTCGTCCAGGTGCCATCGCCCTCCAGCCGGATCGCCAAATCTTCTTCTGCGCCCACCATCGCTGCAAGAAAGCCGCCTTGCGGGGCTTGCCAATCGAGATACAGGTCAAACACATCGCCATCAGGCTGCGCATCAACAAGCATTGCAAGCTTGTCCTCATCACCCAGATCACCAGCGGCCTGCACATGGACATGCCCATCGCGAATATCGACATTTGCGCTAAGGCCAATCACCCGTTCTTCGCCCAAAATGCCTTCGGCAACAGTCAAATCATCGATCAGGAGATAATCCACACGGATATCGAAATTGGGCAGAACCGGCGCATCAGGATCGCCAGGCACCAGCACGGGCCTTGCGTACAGCGTACCATCAGCCAGCACCAGATGACGCACATCCAGCCCACTCCAAAACCAACGCCATGGCCGCCAGTTCAGCTCAACGGTGGGCACTTCAAGAAACAGCGTATCTTCCGCATCGCGCAGACGCACATCCTTAAAAGTGCCGCTCCATAAGACCGAACCTTCGATGTCACCCACTTCAACAGACAAGCCAGAGGCCGGGGCAAAGCTGGAAATCTCGTCCAGGATCATTTGCCGGCCAGATGCGGTGTGCAGATAGGCAATGCCCAAAACAAGCAGAGCGACAACAACACCAACGCCGCGCACCAGCCATCGGCCAATGGTGCGGGTCCGTCCAAGTGTCGCTTTGCGTTCGGGTGTTTCAGCTTCGGTTTCGGCCGGAGTTTCAGGTGTTGCAGTATCGCTCATCAGAACGCCTGCCCCAGCGCGACATAGACCGCGATCCAATTGTCGTTTGGCCCCGGATTGAGCGGGAATGCAACATCCACGCGGAACGGGCCAAAGCCGGAATGATAGCGCACACCGATGCCAGCGCCATATTGCACACGGTCAAAATCTGGCACGCTATCAATACCAACAGAGCCTGCATCAACAAATGGCACAACGCCCAGCGCGCCATCAAACAAGCCGGTGCGCACCCGCGCCTCCAGCGAAAATTCAGCCAAAGACCGGCCACCTAGCGGATCGCCAAGGCCAGAAAGCGGACCGATTTCTCGGAAGCCATATCCGCGTACAGAACCACCACCACCGGCATAAAGACGGCGCGAGGGAGCGATTTCTTCAATATTTGCGCCTGTAATACTGCCAAGCCTCACGCGTCCGGCCAGCACCACGTTTTCAGCCACTGCCTGATAGTAAGAAGCATCAAACTGATTACGGACATACACCGCCTGACCAACATCGCTTTCGGAAAATTCTGGTGACACGCGGCCCGACAGACGCCAGCCATCGGTTGGATTAAGCAGATCGTTGGAACGATCAAGCTGCGCATATAGCGGCAGCGCAGCGACGAAGAATGTCTCTTCCGGATCAATATTGTTGCCCGCCCCATCGCGCGCACTTTCCCGCGTCGCGATCAGCTCCACACCTGCAGACCAGCTTAACGGTTTTTGGAACAGCAGCGTGCTCACCCGCTCAAACGTGCCTGTCAACGCGATGGTTTCTGCGTCATAAGCGTCAAAATCGATGGTGCTGACATAGGCATCAACCGACAAAATACGGTCGCGCCCTTTGAAGTTGTTCTTGCGGAAGGTAACGCCCGCCAACTGCTCCTGCGTACCGGCAATACCGCGCAGCCGCAGCAACCCTTCGGGCGGGAACAGATTGCGATGTTCCCAGCGTCCTTCAAGCCGGAAACCTTCCTCAGTGCCAAAACCAATGCTACCGGCAAGCGTGCGCAGCGGAGCTTTGGAAATATCCGCGGCAATATCGACGATGCCGGGCGTATCGCCTTGAGGCGGGGTTACTTCAACCGGTGTCAGAGTGATTGATCCAACCAGTCCTGTAGCCAGAATAGCGCGGCGCAAATCTTCTTCATCACTGCGCTGATAGACATCGCCTTCATCCCAGCGCGCAATACGCGTGAGGTGAGTGCCGGAGAGGAAATCAGGCAGGCTGCTGGTCACATCACCCAGCACATATTTGCCGCCCGGCTCCACCGGCATGGTGATATCGCCTTCTTCACGCGCATGATCGACCAGCAATTTGGGTTCTTCAATCGCGGCAAACGGATATCCGCGTTCACCCAATGCCCGGTCTAGATCAAAACGTTCGTTTTCAATGGCATCGAGCGAAAGGGGATCACCCTTGGTGATCTGATAGGCGCGGCGCAGCATTTCATAATCCGCGCCCGCAGCATCAAGATTGCCCAGATCGACGTCACCAACACGGTACTGCACGCCGGGCAACACATCGAAGCGGACGCCTGCATTCTCACCCGCATTTTCACGGGTATTCTCACCATCATCGTCGCCATTTTCTGCGCCGACAGAGCGGATCACCTGTGCATCGAAATATCCATAGGTGCGCAGCAATTCGCCCAGCAATTCCTCATCCTCGCGCGATTGCGCGGCAAGGCGAGCAATGGAATCATCGTCATCCAGTTCCTCCACTGTTGAAAGGCTTTTGAACCGATCGAGAAACTCATCGCGCTCGGGAAAGAGCGTGGTGTCTGTAGGGAAGACTATCGTCAATTCATCTGTAACGCGTTCTTTGCTGCCTTCGGGAATTGGCGCCAAACGTTCGGAAAAATCAGCCAGCTCAAGCGGCTGTGCCAGGGCTTGGACCGGATCAATGTCGGGAAGGCTCCCAGGTTCTGGCCAATCGATCACAATCTGCGGATTGGGCGTTATCGGAGCGTCCGCCGCGAGTTCTGGAACCCGTGCAGGCTCGGCTGGAGTTGCGCTATTGCCGGTGCCTTGCTGCGCCCAGTCTTCAGGGTTGGCAACCGCACTATCGGGAATAAGATCTTCCAGCCGCTGCGACCCGGAATTTTGCGCAAGCGCAGGGGTGGCGAGCAAAGCTGCGCTCGTCAAAAGCGCGGTCATGCCGCCTGCGAAGACTGTTCTGGTTAGGATATCGGGCTTGCTTACAACATCACGCGAATTGCTTTGGCAAACCACCGCCGGGACCTGACAGTGTGCCATCTTTCGATCCGCCGCCGGTTGCTGCGCAAGTTTGGGCATTGCCGCTGGTGACTTGGCGAACAAGGGCGTTTTGTTCTTCATCCGACATGCGCCGCCAGCCTTCCGGGCCAAGCCGTTCAAGCGGGCGGAAGCGGACCTTATATTGCATGCGTTCTGACCCTTCCACCCAATAACCGAGATAGACAAAGGGCAGGTTGCCGCGATCCGCGCGGCGAATATGGTCAAGAATGACGTAGTTCCCAAGTCCACTCCGGCTTTCATGATCTGGATCATAAAATGAATAGATCATTGATAATCCATCACCTTGCCGATCTGTCAGGCACGCAGCGACCAATCGCCCAGGCCCGCCATCCGGTGTTGGTTCACGGTACTCAATGACAAAGCTGGACACGCTGGTATGTTCCACCATATCTGCATAATCCACTTCATCCATCGCCGCCATGCCGCCGCCAGGATGCCGTTTGGCGAGATATTTTTGCAGCAACAGATATTGTTCCGCCGTTGCCCAAGGGCGGCATTCGGTGACAATCAGATCATCATTGCGCTTCAAAGTGCGCCGCTGCGAACTCGAAGGGCGGAACGCATCAGCTGCCACCCGAACAGACACACATGCCCGGCAATCCGCACAGCTTGGGCGATAGGCAACGTTCTGGCTGCGGCGAAAACCTATGCGGCTTAGTGCATCATTGAGCTGTTCAGCATGACCGCCGGAAAGCTCTGTGAAGACTTTGCGCTCGGTCCGGTCAGGCAAATAAGGGCACGGCGCCGGGCTCGTGACGAAAAATCGCGGAAATCTTACAGGGGCCGTCACAGTGTTGGCGGTCCTCTTCAAAAGGCGTTTGCTTGATGTGCCGCAAAGGCACGGTGGCTCGCCCTCTGATATGGCCCGAGGACTCGCGCTTTCAAACAGTATTAACCATCTTTGCCGCCAAGGGCAGGGTTAATTTGCACAGTTCGTCGGTAAGTGGAGGCGGACCGCCCCGTATCGGGTCAGTTCAATTCCACAGCGCTAACGGAATAACCGCGTTGGCGCAGGGTTGAGACAAGGCTTTCAATCTGTGCCCGGTCCCGCGCTTCGCATTCTATGTCTGTCACAAGGCCTTTTGCAGGCAGGTTGGTGAAAATGCGCTGATGATAGATCTCCAGGATATTCACATTATGCGCGTTAAATTCCCGCATGATCTTGAACAAGGCGCCGGGGCGATCCTGCAAATGCAAACGCAACCGCGCAATCCGGCCCGACCGCGCCAAATCGCGCAGCAACACATTGGCCAGCAGCCGCGTATCGATATTGCCACCGCACAATACCAGCCCAACCTTGCGACCGCGAAATTTGGCCGGATGTGCCAGGATCGCTGCAAGACCGGCAGCGCCTGCACCTTCGACCACAGTTTTCTCGATCTGCAACAAAAGAGCCACCGCTTCTTCAAGATGGGATTCCTCGACCAGCACCATATCATCCACCACCTTATCGATGATTGTGCTGGTATAGGTGCCGGGTGATTTGACCGCGATCCCTTCTGCCAGAGTATCGCCGCCGCTGGGCAGATCTTCGCCTTTAAACCGGGCATAAGCGCTGGGATACAGCCGCGCCTGCACGCCGACCACATCGATGCGCTGCTCCATCGCTTTGGCAACGGTGCCCATGCCCGAAATCAACCCGCCGCCGCCAATCGGCACAACCAGCGTTTCAATCTCAGGCACATCTTCCAGCAGTTCAAGCGCTACAGTGCCCTGCCCTGCGGCAACGTTGCGCTCATCAAACGGGTGCACGAATGTGAGGCCAAGCTCGGCTTCCAGCTTGCGCGCATGAGCATATGCCTCGTCAAATGTTTCGCCTTCCAACACGACATTGCCGCCGACCGCCTCTGTCTGCATGATCTTTACCGTGGGTGTTGGCTTGGGCATGACAATGGTGACAGGCACACTAAGGCGCGTGCCGTGATAGCTTAACCCTTGCGAATGATTGCCCGCCGATGCCGCGATCACGCCGCGCGCGCGCTGCTCTTCGTTGAGATGCAGCAAGGCGTTAAGCGCGCCGCGCTCTTTATAAGCGGCTGTGAATTGCAGGTTTTCAAATTTCAGCCAGATATCTGCGCCGGTAATCTGCGACAGGGTTTTGGAATACATGGTGGGCGTGCGCACAACCGCATCGCCAATACGGTCCGCAGCTGCGCGAACATCATCCAAAGTCAAACCGCCACTCATCAATCGTAACCCCTAATCCAAGCTGCCAACCGCCTAACGCAATTGCACAAAGATTGGAAAGGGGCATCACCAAGGCATCGCAAAGATTGCTTTGAGCGTGATTAGACGGCATCGCTTTTGCCATGAGTACAATTGCTTTTCTGGGCCTTGGCGTGATGGGCGCGCCAATGGCCGGTCATCTTGCCCGCGCCGGGCACCGCGTCACAGGCTATAACCGCACCAAGCTGCGCGCTGAGGCGTGGCGCGATGCCATGGCGGCAGAAGGGATCGCGGTATCCTTGGCCGATACGCCTGCTGCAGCCGCAATCGGTCAGGATGCGGTTCTAAGCTGCGTTGGCAATGATGCGGATTTGGCCGAAATTGTGTTGGGCGATGAAGGCGCGCTGGCGGCGATGGAGCAAGGTGCGCTGTATATCGATCACACCACGGTTTCGCCCGCCACGGCAAAGCAGATCGCCACACAGGCTGCGCAGCGCGAGATTTTCGCTGTGGATGCGCCGGTATCGGGCGGGCAGGCTGGCGCGAAGAATGGCAAGCTTTCCATCATGTGCGGGGGCGATGATGCCGCGATGGATAAGGCGCGGCCAATTATGGAAAGCTATGCCGCGCGCATTGTGCATATCGGGGCAAGCGGCGCGGGTCAGGCTTGCAAGATGATCAACCAGGTGGCCGTAGCTGGCGTTCTGGCAGGCCTTTCTGAAGGCGTGCGGCTGGCGCAGGCATCGGGGCTGGATATGGCCAAAGTGCTGGACGCGATTGGCGGCGGCGCTGCACAAAGCTGGCAAATGGAAAACCGGTGGGCAACAATGGCCGAAGGCGAATTTGATTTCGGCTTTGCCATTGATTGGATGCGCAAGGATTTGGCGATTGCGATGGAAGCAGCACACGATGCTGGCCTGCCTATGCCTGTCACCGCATTGGTCGATGCGTGTTATGCCAAAGTGCAGGCCGATGGCGGCGCGAGACAAGATACCAGCGCGCTTGTCCGGCATTTGCCCGAGGTGAAACCGTGAAGAAGCTTCTGGCGGCAATCGCCGCTCTTGCTCTGCCCGCAAATGCGCTGGCCGATACGCATATCGATAATGTGGACGGCATTTCCGTCACCCAAAATGGCGCGATTGATCGGTTTGCCGGGATGGTGATCGATGAAGGGGGGCGCATTGTCGAACTGCTCGACTTTGGTGATCGGCCCACGCGCACGATTGATTATTATGTCGATGGCGAAGGGCGCGTGGTCACTCCCGGCTTTGTCGATGCGCATGTGCATGTGATGGATGTGGGGCTTGGCACGTTGACGCTCGATCTGTCGCAAACGCGCTCATTGGATGAAGCGCTTGCCCGCCTCGCCGCTTATGCAGCGGCCTATCCAGAGCGGCCATGGCTGCTGGGAAGTGGTTGGAATCAAGAGAAATGGGGGCTGGACCGCTTCCCCACTGCGGCGGAACTGGATGCGGTGGTGAATGATCGCCCCGTCTGGTTGCAGCGCGTGGATGGCCATGCCGGCTGGGGCAATTCTCGCGCTTTGGCAGCTGGCAATATCACCGCGGCCAGCACAGATCCGGCTGGCGGACGCATAGAACGCTTGCCCGGATCGCGCGCGCCTGCTGGTGTATTGGTGGATGCCGCCATGGCGCCCGTTGCCGCAGCCATCCCTCCGCCTTTGCCCGAAGATCGCGATCTTGCATTGCACAATGCGCAGCAATTGTTCCTTGCATCGGGTGTAACCGCCGTTGCCGATATGGGGACGAGCATTGAAGACTGGATGGCCTTCCGCCGCGCCGGTGATGCGGGCCGATTGCAGATGCGCATTATGTCTTACGCGAACAGTGTCGATACGATGCTGTTGATAGGTGGACCTGCGCCAACGCAGTGGCTGTACGATGATCGGCTGCGCTTGAATGGCGTCAAACTGTATCTCGATGGCGCGCTTGGATCGCGCGGGGCATTGTTAAAAGCGCCTTATGCCGATGCGCCGGGGGAGCGCGGTTTGATGCTCACCTCCGGCACGCAATTGCGCAATTTGATGAGCCGCGCCGCGCTCGATAATTTCCAAGTCGCGATCCACGCAATTGGCGATGCCGCCAATGCCGAAGCGTTGAGCGCGATTGAAGAGCTTGCCGGCGATTATGGCGGAGACAGGCGCTGGCGCATTGAACATGTGCAAGTGGTTGATCCAGCAGACATTGCCCGCCTTTCTCAACACGGCATCATCGCCAGCATGCAACCCGTCCACCAAACATCGGACCGCGTGATGGCTGTGGCGCGCCTTGGACCAGACAGGCTTGCAGGCACGTATGCATGGCGCTCCATCCGCGATGCTGGCGGCACGCTCGCTTTCGGAACGGACGCGCCGGTGGAGCCGATTAACCCCCTTGCAGGCCTGGCTGTCGCGATCAGCCGCCAGGATGCCGATGGTCAGCCTGTAGGCGGCTGGATGCAGCAAGAAACGATCACGCGCGAACACGCGCTTGCCGCTTACACCAGCACCGCTGCCTTCGCCGGTTTTGCCGAGGGACGTTTTGGTAGCCTTGCCGAAGGGGAGCGGGCAGATTTTCTTTTCCTAAGCGCGGATCCTTTGTCCGCCGATGCGCAAGGCATACGCAATATCCGCGTGCTGGAAACATGGATTGCAGGCCAACGCGTCTATCGGGCGCCCCAATTGGTGAAGTAACGAAAAGTTTATAAACGAGTTCGGATGGTTACCGGCCATCTAGGCATTCTCCCAGAATAGCTTTGCTGCATTGCAACGCGTATATCATTTGCGAACCGAAACACTATCGAGGGAACATTTACTATGCGCAAACGCCTTCTCACCGCCGCAGCTGCCGCTGTGGCACTTGTGACAGCGCCTGTCGCTGCACAAGCCGCACTTGCTGATCGCGCACCTGCCGCGATTGGTGAAAGTGAAAGCATTTCTCCTACGCTATTGCTGGCTCTTGCCGCAGTTGCAGTAGTGGCAGGCGGAATTATTATTATTGATGATGATGATGAACCAACCAGCCCATAACGGGTCGCATCCCGTGCCAACACCCAAAAGGTGATCGCGGGATATAGTGGAAAGCACTAAAGCGAGGTCAGAAATGGCCTCGCTTTTGTGTTGTATGCTCAGCTTATGCCGCTTGCCGTAAACTTTATTCAGCAGGCTTGGTTTCGGGAGCATCATCGGTGCTCTGGCTTACAGCCACATTTGCGGCTTCGCCACTTTCAGCAACAGTGGTAAGCTCGGTGCTCTCGCTTTCTTCTTCTGCCTTCTTTTCACTCATGCGCATCAGAATAAGTGAGCCTTCAAACAAAATCAGCAGCGGGGTCGCCAAAAGCAATTGCGAGATCACATCGGGCGGCGTGATCATTGCGGCCAATGCAAACACACCTACAATGACATAGCGCCTGGCCTTCACCAGCTGATCACGGCTGACCAACCCTGCGCGGTTAAGCAACAACAGCAGTACGGGCAGCAAAAAGCTGATCCCAAACGCCAGAATAAAACGCATCACCAGATCGAGATAATCGCCCATAGCGGGCAGCGCTTCTTGCGGAATGCCCGCCACATCGCCCTGAAACCCCAAAAACCATGTGAACGCCAGCGGCATCACCACAAAATAGGCAAGGCTGGCACCAAGGGAGAAAAGGATAGGCGTTGCCAAAAGGAATGGCAAAAACGCTTTCTTTTCCTTGGCATACAGGCCCGGTGCAACAAAGGCCCAAAGCTGATTGGCGATAATCGGGAAGGAGACACAAAAGGCAGCAAACACCGCCACTTTGATCTCTACAAAGAAGGCTTCGTGCAGCTTGGTAAAGATCAAGCGCCCCTCACCTGCCGGAAATGCCTGCGTCAACGGGCGCACCAGCCAACCGAAGATCACATCGGCAAAGTAAAAGCACACGCAAAAAGCAACCCCCAGCGCAAGGATCGCTTTCATCATGCGCCCGCGCAGCTCAATCAAATGATCGAGCAGCGGAGCCTGCGTTTGATCAAGATCTTTTACCGGCAACGCCATCGATCAGGCCTTGTTCGCTTGGGTCGTATCGGGGGACGGCGCGTCGGCGTCACTCTCTTTTGCGACAGGCTTGGGCGCTTCCGCGGTCTTTTTAAGCGGGGTCATTTGCGGCTCATCGCCACTACCATTGTCATCAGGAGAGGCACTATCGGCCGCCTTGGCTTCTGCTGATGCGGCCGCTTTTTCGGGCGGGTGCTCTTTCATTATCTTTTCGTTCTTGGCTGCCCACTTCTTTTCCATATCGTCCAGCTCAGCTTCGCGCACCATGGCATCGAGGCCAGAGCGGAAATGGCCGGAAAGTTTGCGCATCTGGGCAATCCAGCGGCCCGCCTGGCGCATGGCCATGGGCATATCCTTGGGGCCGATCACGATCACGGCGACCACCACGATCAGCAGGATTTCAATGGCGCCAAAATCAAACATCGGGAGCGGCGCTCACATTCTTTGGGTTAGCTGGCGGTCTTATCGGATGTCTTTTCAGCGGGCACGGCGTCCTTTGCAGGCGCTTCGATCTGCGCTGAAGGCTTGTCATCGGAGACATCGACATCCTCGGTCATGCCCTTCTTGAAGCTGGAAATCCCTTTGCCAAAATCGCCCATCATTTCAGAAATTTTGCCGCGTCCAAACAGGACGAGGATAACAACGGCGATAATGGCGATCTGCCAGACACTAAGACCCATGATCTGTCTCTCTAATTAGCTGTATGTGATCGATATAGGGCTTATCAGTGCGTTGCGCCAGTCACTCCGGTGGTTGTGGCGAAAATTCGCTGTCCGAGGGAGGTTGAGCGTCATCGATGTCCTCGCCTGCATCCTGTTCAGCCTCTTCGGCTGCTTTCTCCGCCTCCTCGGCAATAGATTTGCGGGCCATTTCATCGTCATAGGCATCGTCCACCGGATCGAGCAGGCCGGCGGCTTTAAGCTCATCAATACCAGGCAAATCCCTGCGGCTGGAAAGCCCGAAATGAGTGAGGAAGTCAGGCGTTGTGGCATAAATCACAGGTCGTCCGGGGACTTCGCGCCGTCCGGCAACGCGGACCCAGCCTGCTTCCATCAACACATCGAGTGTCCCGCCCGATGTCTGCACGCCGCGAATGGCCTCAATCTCAGCGCGGCTGACGGGTTCGTGATAAGCGATGATCGCCAGCACTTCTGTGGCCGCGCGGCTTAACCGGCGGACCTGTTCCTTTTCGCGCCGCAGCAAATGCGCCAGATCGGGCGCGGTCTGGAATTGGTAACGTTTGCCGCGCTGCGTCAGGCGAATGCCGCGCTTTTCATAATGCTCTTCCAATGCGGTCAGCGCCTCGCGCACATCGGCGCCTTCGAGATGCGCGCTGATCTGTTCGCGGGTCAACGGTTCTTCAGCGGCGAACAAGGTCGCCTCAACCGCGCGAATCAACTCATCAGGAGCCTCGCTCATGCCGCTGCCTGCGGACGGCGGATATGCATCGGGCCGAAAATCTCATCCTGCCGGATTTCCGCTTTGCCCAATCGCGCCAATTCCAGTGCGGCCACAAAGCTTGATGCCAAGGCCGAGCGGCGCAGGCGCGGTTCTGAATCGCCGGGCAAAAAGGCGCGGATCTCCATCCAATCCAGCGAAACGCCAAGCATGGAGGATACGCGATCAAGCGCGGAATCGAGCGTCATCACCGGACGATCACGCACCATATGGACCACCGGTTCATTGCGGCGCTTAATCTCGCCATACGCTTTGACGACATCGAACCATTCGCATTGCCACGCATTCTTCTTGAGGATTTTTAGCCCCTCGGGCGCGCCGCGCGCAAACACATCGCGGCCCAACCTGTCGCGCGCCATCAAACGCGCCGCTGATTCGCGCATCGCGCCAAGGCGTTGGAGGCGCAATTGCAGGCGCAGCGCCAGCTCTTCCGGGCTGGGATCCTCCTGCTCTTCCTTGGGCAAAAGCATCGATGATTTGAGGTAAGCCAGCCACGCCGCCATCACCAGATAATCGGCCGCAATCTCCAATTTGAGCGCCTCTGCTCGCTCAATATAATCGATATATTGATCGACCAGCGCGAGGATCGAAATGCTTTTGAGATCGACCTTTTGCCGCCGCGCCAGATCGAGCAACAGGTCAAGCGGGCCTTCCCAACCATCCAGCTCCAGATAGAGCGCTTTTTCATCATTGGTCGGATTGGCCGCAGCAAGGCCGTCCCAATCATCTCCAGCGCCCTGTGGGTTTGCGCCATCTTCGCCAGCACCATCTTGGCCCGTACCGTTTTGGAAAGCGCCCAGCATCAAGCTATCACCGCTCATGCAACCTCTCCCGCTAGTGCGAGCAAGCTATCGCGCTGCGCCAGCATCTGCTCGCGCGGCGGCAGTTTAGGTGCGTCCTGCGGCGCGGTTAAAGCCGCATCCAGACGCTGCGCACCTTTGTCACATAGCGATGGCAACGCTTTGGCAATTCCCACCATGTCATCCATTTTCGCCCAGCAATTCAAAGCGATATCGCACCCTGCTGCAATTGCTTGTGAAGCGCGCTGAGGCACTGTTCCGGCCAGCGCTTCCATGTCCAGATCATCGGTCAGGAGCAGCCCGTCGAAACCGATCCGCTGGCGGATGATCTGCTCAATCACAGTTCCAGAAAGGGTGGCGGGATTATCCGTATCCCATGCGGTGTAGCGGATATGGGCGGACATCCCGATAGGCGCATCGCGCAAGGCTTTAAAAGGTGCAAGATCGGTTTCCAGCTCTTCATCTGCCGCATCGACGACGGGCAAATCCTTGTGGCTATCCACCAGCGCGCGGCCATGGCCGGGCATATGTTTCACACAGCCCGTAACGCCGCCGCGCGCCAATCCATCAAGGATCGCACGGCCGAGCGCGGCAATCTGCATCGGATCGCTGCCCAAGGCGCGGTCCCCGATCACATCGCTGGCCCCCTCCTGCCGCACATCGAGCAGTGGGAGATAATCAACGCTAATGCCAACTTCTGCCAGATCATGCGCCAGCATCATCGCATTGCAGCGCGCCGCTTCGATCGCGCTGGCAGGCGCAATGGCGTAAAGAGCCGCGAAGGCAGAGCCAGCGGGAAAGGCATCCCATTCCGGCGGCTGCATGCGGGCGACCCGGCCACCTTCCTGATCGATGGAGATCAGCAATTTGTCACGGCCATGGATGGTCCGCAGATCATCGGTCAGCGCGCGCAATTGTTCACGGGTTTCGATATTGCGAGCAAACAGGATGTAGCCCGCCGGATCGCAATCGCGAAAAAAGGCGCGTTCATTTTCGCAAAGTGTTGGACCCGAAAGGCCGAATATCGCCGGCGTCATGAAAGAGAATTCGCACGAAACTGACCATGCGGGCAAGCATCATGTCGCGCCCTATCGGGGAAAACGTGGGCCACCGGGAAGCACCCAGCTTTCGCGCAAAGCGGATCAGGCGATGCAGCTTTGCTTAATTCTTGACCTGACAATCCCCGCCACCAGCTTTGATGGCATTGCATAGAGTGCGCGCGGCTTCTGCATCGCTGGCCACGGCCTGCAAACGATAAACGGTTGCGCCATCCACCTGCGCTTCAAGAATGCGGCGGTTCACGCCTTCCAGCGCGTCAAAACGTTGGCGCAGCGTGTTCCAGCCTGCTTGCGCTTGTTCGCGGTTGGAATATGCGCCAACTTGCACACCAACGCCGCTTGTGTCGGAAACCCCATCGCCATCATCACCGTCATCTTCGGCATCGCTAAAGCCGGGTGCAGGTGCCGGATCAGAGGCAATCTGTGATTCGCGCGTTTCGCCTTCGCCTTGCGCGAAGCTCATATCGCCAGTGCCGGAGACTTGTGTGCCGCCCGGATCATCAGGGCGGGTTTTGTAAGGATCTTGCGGCGCGGCAATAGTGCTGCCGTCAGCGGGCGGGCCATCGCCATTTTCATCGCGGCCAAACCACCAAATCAGGCCAAGAACCAACACAATCATCAACAATCCGATCAGCGCGACTGTTGCAAGAAAGCCGGTGTTGACGCCGCCTTCATCATCTTCATCGTCATCGGATTCCAGCCACGGCAGGCGCTCTTCATCGTCCGCTAACGTCAGCTGCTCTTCCTCAAGCACTTCGTTAGCTTCGGACTGATTGATGTCCTCAATCTCTTGATCGAGTTCTTCAAATTCAGCCGTTTGATCTTTGTCACCCGGTTTGGCCATCACTGCCTCATAATTCTTCGACCGCCTCGACACCAAGGATGTTGAGGCCATTGCGAATGATTTGCCCGATCTGTGCGGCAAGGAAAAGCCTTGCTGAGCTTAATGGTGCATTCTGTTCCACAATGATGCGTTTTTCCGGGTAATCATTGCCCAAATTGTAATAGGCATGAAAAGCTGCTGCAAGATCATAGAGATAAAAGGCAATCCGGTGCGGTTCACGTGCGCGGGCCGCGGCTTCCACTTCGCGCGGAAATTGCGCGGCTTGGCGGATGACGTTCCACTCATCTGCTCCCAAAAGGTCCAAATTGTCATCAGACGGCGTAATGCCTTGTTCGGCAGCTTTGGCTGTGGCCCGGCAAATCCGCGCATGGGCATATTGCACATAGAAGACCGGGTTGTCCTTTGACGTCTCCACCACTTTGGCGAAGTCAAAATCCATTTGCGCTTCGGGTTTGCGGGTCAGCATGGTGAAGCGCACCACGTCCTTGCCCACTTCATCCACCATATCAGCAATGGTGATGAAGTTACCGGAACGCTTGGACATTTTAACAGGCTCGCCATCGCGCAACAGCTGCACCATCTGCACCAGCTTCACGTCAAACGGGATCGGCTTTCCCTGCCCTTGAGACAAAGCCGCAACCGCCGCTTTGATCCGTTTCACAGTGCCCGCATGATCCGCGCCCCAGATATCGATCAGCGCATCGGCATCCTCAGCCTTTTGCATATGATAGGCCAGATCAGCGCCAAAATACGTCCACTTGCCATCGGACTTTTTAATCGGGCGATCCTGATCATCGCCAAATTTGGTAGAGCGAAACAGCGGCAGTTCAACCGGCTCCCAATCTTCTGGCGGCGTCTTGCCTTTTGGCGCTTCGAGAACGCCATCGTAAACCAGATCTTGCGCGCGCAGCCACGCCTCGGCCTGTTCCGGTTTTTTCGCTGCCTGCAATGCGGCTTCGGATGAAAACTCATCATGCACGATGCCCAATTGCGCCAGATCAGCACGAATCATATCCATCATCGCATCCACCGCTTCGGCACGGAAAATCAGCAGCCAGTCTTCCTCAGGCGCATCGCGATACTTGTCACCCACTTCGGACACCAGGTGTTGGCCCACTGTTTTGAGATAATCACCGGGATACAGACCTTCAGGGATCGTCCCGATATCCTCGCCCAGCGCTTCGCGATATCGCAGATGTGCAGAACGGGCGAGCGTATCGACCTGGCTGCCTGCATCATTCACATAATATTCGCGCGTCACATCGTGGCCGGCAAATTCCAGCAAGCTTGCCAGCGCATCGCCCACCACCGCGCCGCGGCAATGGCCCATATGCATCGGCCCTGTTGGGTTGGCGGAGACATATTCCACATTCACCCTTGTGCCATCTCCCATAGCAGAGCGGCCATATTGCCCGCCCAGCGCAGCAATCGCGGCCAGCTCGGTCAGCCAGATATCATCCACAAGGCGCAGATTGATAAATCCCGGCCCGGCAATTTCAGCATTGGCAATTTGCGGATCGGCAGACAGCTGCTCCACAATCGCGGTGGCCAAGGTGCGCGGATTGGTTTTTGCCTGTTTGGCCAGCACCATCGCGGCATTGGTGGCCAGATCCCCGTGCGCAGCATCGCGCGGAGGCTCCACACTAATGTTCGTGCGCTGTGTATCGCCGGGCAGCGTGCCGGCGCTTTCCAGCGCATCAAGGGCAGCGTTCACTTTTGCAGTAAAGACGGTGTAAAGTGTATTGGTATCAGTCATGACATGCGCTCCCGCCATTGCGAGAGCCTCCGGGTAACAAGTCCTCCACGTTTTGCGGGGACGAGCTATAATTTCAAGAGAGGATCAGCGCGTCGCGTTGTAAGCGAGCTGATCATCGGACAGTTGAAATCCGATAAGCAGCTCAAACGTTGCCCTTGCAACAGCGGCGCGAATATCGGGTTCGGTCAACGGATCGATGGCCGCCGATTGATCACCGGCGCGCCGTCGCCGGGTGATGCGGTCGCGGATATCATCGGGCAAAGTTGCCTCATCCTTGTTAACGTAAGCACCTGCCGTGCCAGAGCCTTGCGCTCGTGCCTGCCCATCGGCAAAAGCAATGGTGATGGTGCCCAGGCGTTTGGCCACAACCGAACTGGAACCGCGCATAACGGTGGAATAATACGGCAGCTCAACCGTGCGCGCACCGTTGGTATCGCGGCGGCTGGCAAAAACATCGAATGTCGCGGTGGTATAAACCTGATCGCCCGTTTGATTGCAGTCAGAGCGCACATTGGTGATCGCGGCCACCACATCAAGCGCATCGGCTGTGCGTGCGCCTTCAGCGTTGAACAAGGTTATATCACCGGTAAATTCAGGAACGCCCACTGCCGGGCAAACAGAGCGAACCGCGGTGATCCCAACCCCTTGTTCGATCACGAGATCACCCTCAGACTTGCAAGCCGACAGCGCGAGCGCAGCAGCAGCAGCGGTGAGGAGAGCTTTGCGAGACGTCATGAACAATCCTTGTCAAATCAGCAGCGACAACCATTTTCGCTTAACACGGCACGCCCTAACCCTTTCGCCGCGCTGCGACAACCGCTAGAGACTGCGATATGAACGCTCCATTTCCTGCTCGTGATGATAGTGCTGGCAAACCGCCGCTCACCGTATTGATTGCCGCCCCGCGCGGTTTTTGCGCAGGCGTGGACCGCGCGATTGAAATCGTGGAGCGCGCGCTTGAACGCTATGGCGCACCGGTTTTTGTGCGTCACGAAATTGTTCACAACCGCTATGTCGTGGATGAATTGAAAGCCAAAGGCGCGATTTTCGTCGAGGAATTGGACGAAGTGCCCGATGATGCGCCTGTCGTATTCAGCGCACATGGCGTTCCCAAATCTGTGCCCGCCGAAGCCAAACGGCGCGAAATGATCTTTGTCGATGCAACCTGCCCGCTTGTCTCCAAAGTGCACCGTCAGGCAGAACGACTGATCGAAAAAGGCCGCCATATCCTGTTTATCGGTCATGCCGGGCATCCCGAAGTCATCGGAACTTTCGGCCAAGTGCCTGAAGGCCAGATGACTTTGGTGGAAACCGAGGAAGATGTCGCCAAACTCGACGTGCCTGAAAGCAAAGGATTGGCTTTTCTCACGCAAACTACTCTTTCGGTAGACGATACCGCCGCCATTATCGCTGCGTTGCAGGATCGCTTCCCCGAAATCGTCGCCCCCAAGGCTGAAGACATTTGTTACGCCACCAGCAATCGCCAAGCTGCGGTGAAGGAAATCGCGCCGGGCAGCGATCTGGTGCTGGTGATCGGTGCGCCCAATTCATCCAATTCGCTGCGGCTGGTCGAAGTGGCAGAACGTTGCGGAACGAATGCTCACCTTATCCAGCGTGCAGATGAGATCGATCCGGCATGGCTTGATGGCATCGGCACCGTTGGGATTACCGCTGGTGCCTCCGCGCCAGAGACTTTGGTGCGCGAAGTGATGGCGCGGCTGGGCGAATTGCGCGAAGTTGAAGAACGCAGCGTTGTGACCACGGAAGAAACGATGGTCTTCAAGCTCCCTCGTGAGCTGACTGACTAATACGCGGATATGGCGGTTTACACCGATCTCAACGCTGAAACGCTGGCCAATTTGATTGGCGAATATGATGTGGGCGAACTTGTTTCGGCCAAAGGCATTGCCGAGGGCGTCTCCAATTCCAACTGGCTGATCGAAACCAGTGGTAAAAATGGCGGCAAGGATTACAACGCAGCCGATACTGGCGCGCGTTACATCCTCACCATGTACGAACGGCGCATTGAGCTGGATGATCTGCCGTTTTTCCTCGGCCTGCTCGATCATCTTTCGGCCAAGGGGTGCCCTGTACCGCGCACGATCCACGATAAATCGGGCGCGGCTTTTCGCTGGCTTGATGACAAAGCCGTAGCGCTAATCGAATTTCTGCCTGGCGTTTCAATTGATCACCCCACCCCTGCACAAGCGCATGCCGTTGGCGCGGCGCTGGCGGGTATTCATCTGGCCGCGCAGGATTTTCCCGAAAACCGCACACAAACGCTTGGCCCCGCAGGATGGCGGGCCGCAGCGCAGGATTGCACGCGAGGGCACATGGATGAAATTTCGCCGGGATTGGGCGCAGCGGTGTTTGCCGAATTGGACTATCTGGACGCGCATTGGCCGCAGGATCTGCCTTCCGGCGTTTCCCATTGCGACCTGTTCCCGGACAATGTCTTGATGCTGGGCGAAAAGGTTACTGGCCTGATCGATTTCTATTTCGCGGCCAATGATGCCTTCGCATATGATCTAGCCGTCACCCATGCCGCATGGTGTTTTGCCGATGCGGGAGGGACATTTCGCGAAGATATCGCAGCCGCGCTGATCAGCGGATATAGCAGTGTACGCCAACTTTCCGAAAACGAGATTGCTGCGCTCCCGGTGCTTGCCCGGGGCGCTGCAATGCGCTTCGTCACAAGCCGCGCATTTGACTGGATCGATACACCAGCTGACGCTTTGGTAACACGAAAGGACCCGATGGATTTCATCCGCAGATTGCACTGCTATTCTAAGCGCGGCGTCGCAGCATTTCCCGGGGTAAGCGTATGAACCGCGTAGAGATTTTCACCGATGGCGCTTGCAAAGGCAATCCTGGCCCGGGCGGCTGGGGCGTTTTGCTGCGCAAAGGCCCACATGAAAAAGAAATGTCCGGCAGTGAAGCGGATACAACCAACAATCGTATGGAAATGACTGCGGTTTTGCGCGGCCTCAATGCCTTGATCGAGCCGTGCGAAGTTACACTTTATACCGATAGCAAATATGTCATTGATGGCATGACCAAGTGGATACATGGCTGGAAAAAGAACGGCTGGAAAAACGCCAGCAAGAAGCCGGTGCGCAATGCCGATCTGTGGCACGATCTGATCGAAGCGGTCAAAACGCACGATATCACGTGGGAATGGGTCAAAGGCCATTCAGGCCATGAAGAGAATGAGCGCGTTGACCGTCTCGCAAGCGATGCGGCCGAACGCGCTCAATCAGGTGGCGAAGAAACTTTCGCCGAATAGGTTTTGCCGTTTAGCTGTCGTCGACAGTGTCGGCATCGGGGCCGTTTTTCTGGATCGATGCGATGGCGTTTTTGGCGCTCGCTTTGGAGCTGTAGCCTTCGGTCGAGAACATGATCTCGTCATTATATTTGAAACGCACGCGGAACTCGCCCGCCTTGTCCTTATAAATCTGGAAATGATGAGCCATTTTTGATCCTCTATAATGAATAGGCAAGGCGCACCATAACAGGTGAAGCCAGATTGGCTAGAGGATCGCAGGCTGCGCAAATCGCGCCGGCGCGTACAGGCTTTCATCCAGTGTATGCGTCATCGCATCGCGTGGTGCATTGGTCAGCAATTGCGCGGCGAAACGCGCACCGGCAGGTGCGGTTTGAATGCCAAAGCCGCCTTGGCCAGCACACCAGAAAAATCCATCGCAATCAGGCGCAAAGCCATAAACAGGCCGCCGGTCAGAGGCAAAACTGCGCAAGCCTGCCCATTTGCGCTCAACCGCTTCCACGCGCCAATCCACCACCTGTTCAAACCGGTCGATCGCCAGCGCGATATCTATTTCCTCTGGCGCAGCATCACATGGTGCGCTGGGCGTTTCATCATGCGGGCTTAGCCAAAGGCGGCCATTCTCAGGCTTGAAATAAAACGAACCGCCAAGGTCCAGCACCAACGGCAAGTGATCGCCGGGCTGCGGCGTAGTGCGCAATTGCGCGACAGTGCGGCGATAGGGCGTAATGCCTAAGGCGCGCGCACCGCACAGCTTGGCAACATGATCCGCCCAGGCGCCTGCGGCATTGACGATGATCCCGGCGCGCACTTCGCCCGCAGCGCCAAAATCCAGCCGCCAGCCCCCACTTTGGCCGCCACCTTCGCGTTCGGCAGCGGACAAGCGATGCTGAACCCGCAATGCAACGCCGCCGCCTTTGGCTCGCGCCAGATAATGCTGATGCAGCCCTGCGACATCGATATCGGCACAATTGGGCTCGCTAATCGCGTGAGTCCACCCTGCGCGAATGCCGGGAATTTGCCCTTCAATAGCTGCTCGGCCCAGCTTCTCAATCGTGACCCCGGTGCCTGCAAACTGGTCCATAAAGGCCTCAACTTCGGCCCCGGCATCTTCGCGCGCGATATAAAACGCACCGCGCCTATGCAAAAAGCCGCCATCCTTGAGGTAATCCCCGGAGGCGAGCGTGAGCGGGACAATGTCCGGCCCGCCATAGCATTCTTCCCAAAACGCAGCGGATCGCCCGGTCGTGTGATAGCCGGGATGCGCTTCAGCTTCGGCCAGCAGGATGCGCGCTTGGCCGGGCATGGCATGGGCAAGTTCCGCTGCCATGCTGGCCCCGGCCATCCCTGCGCCGATCACGACAATGTCAAAATGATCGCTCACACAGAAACCCGCCGCTCCAGAAAATCATCGATAGCGGCCAGCGCCTTATCGCGCACTGCATCCACTTCGCGCAAGATTTCATGGCGCGCTTCATCGCCAAAGGTCAGCGCTTCCACATCAACAAGACGCCGCGTGGCGCGGGCAATGGCTGATGGGCTGACCAGTTTATCCGCCGAAGTTGCGAGCATAAATACAGGGATATCAACCGCTTCCAAAGCGCCGCGCTGATTAAGACGCGCAATTGAATCCATCGCGCCATTGACCCAGCCCCAACTTCCCGGCCCCAAAACCAGCTCAGGGCGCTGCGCACGCCACCATTGTTCGTCCTCATATCGCTGTTCATCATGGGTCAGCAAATGCCGCCGCATTTTAATCAGTGTTACAGGCTTTTCCTTAGAGCCCCATGCAGGCCGCCCCGGATCGCCCAGTTTCATCATGGCCTTGGCAAAGGCGCGTTTCACAAATAGCGGCAAATGTTCGGGGAACACATCAAGCATGGGGGCACACAGCACCAAGGCATCCGGCTTGGGCTTAAGCACATTATCCACTGCCGCGCGCAACGTCAGATGGCCGCCCATCGAATGACCGACCAGTACGTTGGGCCCATCATGTTCTGCCGCCCAAGCATGCCAAAAAAGCGCAAGATCACCCACCCAGTCGCCAAAATCGTCAATGTGGCCAGCATTATTTTGGCCCAATCTGCCAGAGCCGCCCTGCCCGCGCCAATCGCAGGCAGTCACGCGCCAGCCTTGCAAACGCCAATGCTCAAACGTTTCGAGATATTTCTCATACGCATCGCCGCGACCAGCCATAAACAGCAGATTACCGCGGGTCTGCGTAACTTCATCAGGGCTGGGCCAATCAATCCGGCGGATCAAATGGCCATCAGATGCGGTCCACTTGCTCTCTACAGCCGTGGCGGGAATGCAGCGCGCTACGGGGCGCGTGTCGATTTCTTGAACGCTTTGCCTAATACCAGCCTCCCGCCCTTGGTTACTTTTTGGTAAGTGATGCACGCTAGCAAGTGAAGTCGAAGGGAAATCCCAGGGGGCTTCATGCTAGACGATCCGATCAAATATGGCTTGCTTGCCGCATTGGCAATCGCGCTGATTATTGCAGCTATCACCGATCTGAAAAGTCGCAAGATAGCCAATTGGCTTAATGGTTCCATTGCCTTGAGCGCGCCAGTTTTCTGGTGGTCGAGCGGTATGCCGTTCCTGCCGCAAGGCGCAACCTTCTTTGAACCCACCAGCATCGTGATGCAATTCGCGCTCGCTATCGTGGTGCTCCTTTTGCTTACGATTTTGTTTGCCATGAAAGCGATGGGCGGCGGTGATGTAAAATTGCTCGCCGCGCTGGCCTTGTGGATTGCGCCGGTCGCTTACCTGCAATTGCTGGTGATGATGGCTTTGCTCGGCGGTGTGCTCACTCTTGGATTTGGCTTCTGGCACATCATGCGGCGCCAGCGTGACAAGCTCAGTATCCCTTATGGCGTGGCCATCTCGCTTGCCGGATTATGGACCATTGGAACCTTTTATATGCCCGCTTCCGCGATTGCAGGAGCAGCCGGGTGAACCTGATTTTAACCATTTGCCCCGTATTTGACGGAAACCTTAAAGCACGGACAATTTTAAGAGGCTCGATGCGTCATGGATAAGAAGAAGCTCATTCTGCTAATCGGGGCGCTCGTTATCGCCATCGGTACAGCGCTCGCCGCGCGAACCTTGTTGACCGGTTCAGCATCTCCCGAAGCCGAAGCTGTCGAAGCCGAGCCTGAAGGCCCTAAAGTGCTGGTCGCAAAACGCGGCCTGCCTGTGGGCACAATCGTTACCGCCGATGCGGTTGCATATCAGATGTGGCCCAAGGAAATGGTGCAAGACGCCTACTTCCTTGATGGCGAAGCTGACATGCAGCTTTTGCTGGGCACGGTTGTGCGTCATCCCGTCACCGCTGGTGAACCTGTGACACAAGGTTCGCTTGTAGCCCCAGGTGATCGCGGCTTCCTTGCTGCAGCGCTTGGCCCTGGTATGCGCGCTGTAACTGTGCCTGTTTCTGCACAGACCGGCGTTGGCGGATTTGTCTTCCCGGGTGACCGTGTTGACTTGATGTTGACGCAGGCTGTGGACGGCAATGATGGCCCCGGCCTCAAAACAACCGAAACCATTTTGATGAACCTGCGCGTTCTGGCAACCGATCAGCAAACCGAAACCACCACGACCGAAGATGGCCGCACCGTAGTTCGCGCTTTCCGTACAGTTACGCTCGAAGTAACACCGCGGATTGCTGAAAAGATTGCTGTGTCGCAAACGATCGGTACGCTTAGCCTGTCGCTGCGTTCAATCGCAGATAATCAGGCCGAACTTGAACGCGCCATTGCCGCTGGTGAGATTGAACTGCCCTCCTCTGCTTCATCGGCAGAAGAAGAAGCACTGCTGCGCACGGCGGTTTCCCGCCCGCGTGATGGTGCAACAACCTATGTCACCGGCGGTGATGTATCGCGCTTTCAACGTCGCACGATCCCTGCCCAAGGCGCGCCTGCACCCCAGCAAGCCGCTGTAGCACCACCTCCGGGACGCGGCATCGGAGCTGGCGCTGCCGGCGTCCATGTAGGCCCAACGGTTCGCGTCACGCGCGGCAAGAACACCGTCACCGAGCCTGTTGGCAAGACCGGCAGAATTCTGGACCAGCAAGCTGGCGCGATGGGCGATGCTGCCCGGACCGTGCCGCTTGGCATGTCAACGCTGCGGTGATCATCATGAACAAACCATTTTCCAAAACAAGTCGCCCGGATTCCATTGGTCCAAATTCCATTGGAAAAGCAGCTTCCCCGAAAGGCAAGACGATGCAAAAACGCCTTCTCAAATCCGTGCTAAGTGCCGCAGTTGCGCTTACACCGCTGGCCGCAATGCCAACTGGCATGGCCCAGGCTCAGGGCACCATCGCCCCGGCTGGAGATGTTGTCATCTCCATCGGCCGCGGTGAGCTGGTCAATGTTCCTGGCAATATGGCCGATGTGTTCGTCGCCAATGACGGCATTGCCGATGTGCAGGTGAAGTCGCAGCGTCAGCTGTATATCTTTGGCCTGGGTGCTGGTGAGACAACGATTTACGCCAGCAATTCAGCAGGCGATATTATCTGGTCGGCCAATGTTCGCGTTGGTTCAAACATCGACAGCATTGATCAATTGCTTGATCTGGCGATGCCAGAGGCAGATATCCGCGTGGCTACGATGGGCACCAACACGGTGCTTCTGACCGGCACTGTCGCTGCTCCTGAAGATGCATCCGAAGCGGAACGTCTTGTCTCAGCCTTTACCGGCGAAGACATGAACGTGATCTCCCGCCTGAAAATGGCAACGCCACTGCAAGTAAACCTGCGGGTACGCTTTGCCGAGGTGAACCGCACACTGGCCCGCAATATCGGTGTTAATCTGAACACGATCGACAGTTCGGGCGGTTTCCAGTTTGGTGTAGGACAAGGGCGCACCGGGTTTTTCACCGGTGGTACGGGCTTGGATGCGCTGGGTGTCGGTAATACGCCGTTTGGCTTTGCTCCTGATCCGCTCAATCCTGGCGAGGTGATTGCTGTTACGGGTACGACCGTTAATCCGGTTTCCCCAGGCACCACAATCTCTGGTGTGGGCAATCTGTTGGGTGTGGACCTTCTGGGCGCACTCGATCTGGGAGAGCGCGAAGGTCTGGTGACCACGCTGTCACAACCAAACCTAACCGCGCTTTCTGGCGAAACTGCCGAATTCCTCGCTGGTGGCGAATTTCCGATCCCACTTAGTCAGGGTTTGGGTACGACCACTATCGAATATCGCAATTTCGGGGTCAGCCTGGCTTACACGCCCACCGTTCTGGCCAATGGCCGCATTTCCATACGCGTGGCGCCCGAAGTATCCGAGCTTTCCAATCAAGGCGCAATCCAGCTTAACGGATTTACTGTTCCAGCTCTGACTGTGCGCCGTGCAGAAACGACGGTGGAACTGGGTTCTGGTGAAAGCTTCATGATCGCAGGCCTGTTGTCAAACAGCGCATCAAACACCGTGAACAAGGCCCCGGGTGTAGGCGATTTGCCGATCCTTGGCAGTTTGTTCCGCTCTACCGATTTCCAACGCGGGGAAACCGAATTGGTCATCGTGGTCACGCCATATCTGGTGCGGCCAGTAAATGATCGCGATATTCGCTTGCCCACCGATGGTTATGCATCCGCTGATGCCTTGCAGCAATTCCTGCTTGGCCGTGACAGTGCAGGCAAACAAGGCGCAACCCGCCCCATGCCTACAGCTGCAAACAACAGCTCTGCTGCGCCGCGGGTTAGCCTTGGCGAGCAAGACGATACCGCATTGGCCCAAGGCGAAAGCCCTGATGGCTCGAACGAACAAAACGCCGAGGCTGCGCGCCCCGGTTTTAGCCTGAAGTGAAAGTGAGAGAGGTGAACGCCATGATTAACAGCTTCAAACGTGCCACGGCTTCGGCCCTGGCTCTCTCGCTGGGCCTGGGCCTTGCTGCCTGCGGCGGCGACGGCCCGCACAACCCAACACTCTACTCGGTCAAACAACCGGTGGTGGAGCGGACCAATTACACCCATGATTTTCAAGCTGGAACAACCGGCTTGAGCGTCCCGGAACAGCAACGTCTGGCCGATTGGTTTGAAACCCTCGACCTTGGTTATGGTGACCGCGTTTCAATTGACGATGCGCTGGCCAATGCCGCAGTGCGCGATGATGTGGCCTCTATTGCAGGACGCCACGGCATCCTGATCAGCGATGCAGCACCTGTCACCGAAGGCTTTGTCGATCCCGGCAATGTGCGCGTGGTTGTGACCCGTTCCAGCGCGCATGTGCCAGATTGCCCCGACTGGTCGGGCCAGTTTGGCACCACGCTGGGCAACACCACATCCGAAGGATTTGGTTGCGCGGTAAACAGCAATTTTGCGGCCATGGTCGCCAATCCTGAGCATCTTCTCGAAGGCGCGAAAGGCACTGGTGAGACAACCGTTATGACATCCAATGCAGCAATCGACAGTTTCCGTGAACGCCAGCCTACAGGCGGCGGCGGCGGTGATCTGCCAGAAGTAGACAGTGGGGGCTAAACGATGAATTCTCCTTTCAAATCCGGCGGAATGGGCAATCGCGATCCGTTTGCCGCATATATCTGTGACGAAGCAGCGCTTGATGTGCTTGGCCCTGTTGTTATCGAAATGGGTTGGCAGCCGGAAAAGTGTAACAAAGGCGGATTGCGCAATGCGATCCAGTCTTTGTCCATCGCGGCAAGCCCTGCCATCTTGATGGTCGATCTGTCAGAAAGCGGCGATCCGCTCAATGATATCAACGCCTTGGCTGAGGTTTGCGAACCTGGCACAGTTGTGATTGCAGTAGGCCAGGTCAATGATGTGCGGCTTTATCGCGATCTGCTTTCCAGCGGTATTCACGATTATCTGCTCAAACCGCTATCTGCCAACGCCCTGCGCGATGCGCTGACAAGTGCCCAGGCTGTGTTCAGCGCCCCGCGTTCTGAAGATGGCGATGATGAAGGCGAACATATCACCACGGCCGTTGTTGGCACACGTGGCGGTGTGGGTGCCTCCACCATTGCGACATCGCTCGCATGGTTGTTTGCAACCGAGCATAACCGTTCGACCGCATTGCTGGATCTCGATGTGCATTTCGGCACCGGCGCTTTGTCGCTCGATCTTGAGCCGGGCCGCGGTTTGACCGATGCGATTGACAACCCCAGCCGGATTGATGGCCTGTTTATCGAACGCGCCATGATCCGCGCGCATGAAAACCTTGCCATCATGTCGGCCGAGGCACCTATTCATTCGCCGATGATGACCGATGGTACAGCTTTCGTACAGCTGGAAGAGGAGTTCCGTCAGGCCTTCTCCAACACCGTTATCGATATGCCGCGCAACATGCTGATCAACTTCCCGCATCTGCTGACCGAAGTGAATGTTGTGACTTTGGTGACCGAGCTTACCCTTGCCTCTGCACGTGATACGATCCGGCTGCTGTCCTGGTTGAAAGCCAATGCACCAGCTGCCCATCCTTTGATTGTTTGCAACAAGATGCAAGGCGGCGCTTCGGAAATCAGCAAAGCCGATTTTGAAGCTTCGATCGAACGCAAGATCAACTATCAGATCGTGTATGACCAGAAAGCTGCAACCAACGCTGCCAAGCTTGGTCAGACTTTCGTGGAAGCGAACAAATCGTCCAAAACAACCGCACCAATCCATGACATTGCCAAGGCGATTATGGGCGTTGCCGAAGACGATGGCGCAAGCCTTGAAGCCAGCGGCAAAAGCTCCTCGCTACTGGGCAAATTCGATCTGAAATCGATGCTTGGTGTGAAAAAATCAACTGCCGAAGAAGAAGCCGTTTAAGCGGGTTATTCCAACGCGGATTGCGCCATCTGAAACCTGTCCGCACAGCGTGCGGACAGCCGGACAATAAGAGAGTGAAAGACGAAACGTCATGACCATCGTGCAAACAATAATGCTTGCTGGCTGTCTGCTTGGCGTGATGGTCGTCGGCTATTCCGTAGTAAACGGCGGCTCTCCTGCAAAAGAGGCGGTTCGCCGTTTGCAGGCCGTGCGCTTTCGCCACTCTGACAGCACCAACACCAAAGTTGAAAGCCAGCTGAAAAAAGCCATCGCGGCACGTAAACCTGCACGCCACCGTGCGGCAGGTGCAGGGTCGCGTTCCGAAGCTTTGCGGCTGCGCCTTGCGCGTACGGGTACAGGTTGGTCCGTTGTACAATATATGTACGGCTCCCTCGGTCTTGGCCTTGCGATCACAGCCATTATGTATCTGCAATCAGGGGCAGTGATGCTGTCGCTGGGTGTAGGCGTTATGGTTGGTGCCGGCATCCCCCATATGGTAGTCGGCTTTTTGATCAAGCGGCGCCTTAACGCCTTTAATTCCAAATTTCCCGATGCGATTGAGCTGTTGGTACGCGGTTTGCGATCCGGTTTGCCGGTGGCAGAAACGCTGGCCGTGGTCGCGGGCGAAGTGCCTGGCCCGGTAGGCGCAGAATTCCGCGCGGTGGTGGAGCGGATCAAGATCGGTAAAACGATGGAAGAATCGCTGCAGGAAACGGCCGATAAACTCGGCACGCCTGAATTTCAGTTCTTCGTGATCACCCTTGCCATCCAACGCGAGACAGGTGGTAATCTGGCCGAAACGCTTTCCAATCTGGCAGAAGTGCTGCGCAAACGCGGGCAGATGAAGCTGAAGATCAAAGCGATGAGCTCTGAATCCAAAGCATCGGCCTATATCGTTGGTGCGCTGCCGTTCCTGGTGTTCATTATGATCTATTGGCTCAACCCTGAATATCTGGGCGGTTTCTTTGAAGATGATCGCCTTATCATCACCGGCCTTGGTGGCTTGGTATGGATGAGTATTGGCGGGTTCATCATGGCCAAAATGGTCAGTTTCGAGATTTGAGCGAGGAAGGCTGAACCATGATTACACCTTCATCTGGCCCTACCCTACTTGGCGTGGACGTTGTCCTTGTCGGCTCGATCCTTGCCGGTGTTGCCGCCATTGCGGTGATCTTTGCGGTCTATGCCGCTGTCACGGTGAAAGATCCGATGTCAAAGCGTGTTAAATCGCTCAATGATCGCCGGGCAGAGCTGAAAACCGGCCTGATGGCGCAAGGCGCGAAAAAGCGCCAGAGCCTGGTGCGCCGGTCAGACACAACCGATAAGATGAAAGATACGCTGGAGGGCATGAAAGTCCTTCAGGAAAGCCAGGTCAAAATGGTTCAGCAAAAGCTGGCCCAGGCAGGCTTTCGTAACAAAGAGATGGCCGTGGTCATCATCTTTGCCCGCATGGTCTTGCCTGTTGCGCTTGGCCTGCTGGGTATCGTGCTGTTTTATTGGACCGAAATGTTCCCTGAATGGGGCAGTATGAAGCGCTTCATGGGTTTTGCTGGCCTTGTTATCCTGGGCTACAAAGGTCCAGAACTGTATCTTGGCAATGTCGCATCAAAGCGGACCAAGATGATCCAAAAAGGTCTGCCCGATGCGCTCGATCTGTTGGTGATTTGTGCCGAAGCGGGCCTGACCGTGGATGCCGCGTTCAACCGCGTGGCTAAGGAATTGGGCCGCGCATATCCTGAGCTGGGTGATGAATTTGCCCTCACCGCGATTGAGCTGGCTTTTCTGACAGAGCGTCGTCAGGCGTTTGAGAACCTTGCTTACCGCGTAGACCTTGATGCTGTGCGCGGCGTGGTGACCACCATGATCCAGACCGAGCGCTATGGTACGCCGCTGGCCGCTGCGCTGCGTGTGCTTTCCGCTGAATTCCGTAATGAGCGGATGATGCGCGCCGAAGAAAAAGCTGCACGTTTACCAGCCATTATGACGGTGCCGCTGATCATGTTCATTCTGCCTGTGCTGTTTATCGTTATCCTTGGCCCGGCAGCATGTTCGATCGCCGATGCCTTCTCAGGCGATGGTCCAGCCGGACCGTCTTAAGGCGCGCGATTTAAAAGCAAACGCCCCGGCTCTCTTGATGAGAACCGGGGCGTTTTGCTTTTTCAATATGACGCGGCGGTGTGCCTATACGCCAAAGTCGCTGTCTTGTGGTTTGTCATCTGACATCGCATCGACCTGGGATTGGACCTTATCCAGCATATCGCGGAACACGCCCATTTCTTCTTCGCTAAACCCTTCGAACAGGCGCTGCTCCATCTCAACGGCGAGCGGCATGATGTCATCGAACATTTTCTTGCCATCTTCGCTCAGCGCCAGCAAATGTGAACGACCGTCATGTTCATTGGGAGTACGCTCAGCCAGCTTGCGATCTTCCAGCACTTTGCACGCGCGGTTTACAGCCACTTTGTCCATCAAAGTGCGCCGCGTAAGATCACGCTGGGTCACCCCGCCCGAATCGCCAAGGATCGCCATCACTCGCCATTCCGGAATGCTCAAACCAAAGCGAGAGCGATATTCCTGCGCGATCCGCCCGCTGACTGCGTTGGACGCTATTGAAAGCTGATACGGCAAAAACCGCGATAATGATGTGTTAGGTTGCATTCGCAACTACCCTTTCCCCAAGCCGACCCGAAAAGCAAATTTCGTGTCAAAGCACTTTATCCCGATTTTTTATCTAACAAACGTTTGGCTATCGCGTCCAGCCGTGCCTTTAACAATGGGTTCCAATTGGGGGGCGCTGTGATGATGGCGTAGTCCAACACGCTGTCAATCGGACTGGCTTTGCGCGTTTGGGGAAGGACATTGGCCAATTGCACCAATGTCTCGCGCGCCAATTCGCCATTGGCTTTCATGATTTTGAGAATATCAGTCACATCGACATCGGAATCGTGTTCCCGCCAGCAATCATAATCAGTGACCATGCCGATCAAAGCGTAAGGAAGCTCAGCCTCCCGCGCGAGGCGCGCTTCGGGCATTGCGGTCATGCCAATGACCTGTGCGTCAAAGCTGCGATACATGAGGCTTTCTGCACGCGTTGAAAATTGCGGGCCTTCAATGGCCACATATGTCCCGCCTTTGTGAACGTTTGCTTTGGCCTTGGTCGCTGCTTTGGCAGCATAATCGGACATGCGCGGGCACACCGGATCGGCCAATGGCACATGTGCCACAATGCCATCGCCAAAAAAGCTGCGCTCACGCCCGGTTGTGCGATCGATGAATTGATCCACCACCACAAATTCACCCGGCTGCATTTCTTCTTTGAGCGAACCAATGGCCGAGATTGCCAGTACATCGGTGACACCGCAGCGTTTAAGCACATCGATATTCGCACGGTAATTCACGTTGGAGGGCGAGAGTATGTGCCCTGCCCCGTGGCGCGCAATGAAAGTGAAACGCACGCCGCCAAGCGTACCGGACACCACCGGACCTGAAGGCTCCCCAAACGCACTTTTGACTGCGATTTCCTGCGCGTCATCCAACGCACCTGGGTCATATAGCCCCGATCCGCCGATCACTCCGATATGCCATTTGGCCATATTTATCTCCACCATCAGCCCATTTTTGCGCCTCAAACAGTGTTGTGTGAGCGCCACAGTCCCGTGGCCCTAATCAGGATTAGCAATTTGGCAAGGTCACCTGTGGCAGGACATGCAAATTGGTTGTGGTCAATCTGCAACACGAACAAAGCAATATGTGAATTTCGTCTAATTGGAATTGAAACTAGTTTAACCTTCAAGCACGTCAATAACAGCGTTGCGCACTCTTTCTGCTCGAAGGGAAGTCGAACAGGCAGATGGGCACTTCCAATGTAACTGGCCAATTTTGGACCGGCCGCCTCAGGGGACTAATCTCGTGAAAATTCGTAATATACTAAAAGGCGCATCAGCTCCGATCGCCATGTCCGTCGCTCTCGCAGCGCATCCAGTTCTGGCGCAAGACGCTGGTGATGATGCTGTATCTATCGCGGAAGCGGACGGCGTTATTCTTGTGACAGGCTCGCGTATTGCGCGTGATGCCAATGAAACCGCACCTTCACCGGTTACATCGATTTCAATTGAAGATATTCGCGAAACTGGTGTTGTTGATATCACCGATGCCCTGCGTGAAATTCCTGCCCTTTCTGGTTCTGGCACGGTTGCCGACTCGATTGATAATGGCGCTGGCGGCATTGGTCAGGCCACGCTGAACCTGCGTGGTCTTGGTTCTGTTCGCACATTGGTACTGGTCAATGGCAAACGGCATGTGTCCGGTATTGGCGGTTCGCAGGTTGTTGATGTTGCCACCATTCCGCCCGCTTTGATCCAGAATGTCGAAGTTCTCACCGGCGGCGCTTCGGCTGTTTATGGTGCGGACGCTGTGACCGGTGTTGTGAACTATGTGCTGGTTGACGATTTCGAAGGCCTGGCTTTCAACATCCTTGGCGGTCTTTCTGACGATGGTGACGGCTTTACAGGATCGGCTGATCTGACCTTTGGCACCAATTTCGATGATGGCCGTGGCAATCTGACATTGTCTGCAGGCTATAACTATGCCGAAGAACTGCTGGTCGATGATCGCCCGTTCTCGCGCGATAACCGCCGCTTTAACAACGGCACCACCTATGCCAGCCCGCTGCGCCGGTTCCAGCGCGGTGATATCGGATCCGATACACCCAATTTCGCGCAGTTCTTCAATACTGACCAGTTCCGCACCCCGATCGGTTTCTCGATCCCGACAGCGGAAAATTTCATCACGTCATTCGAAGACGAATTTGGTTCAACCCCCACCCTCACAGCAGCTGAACTCGCTTTGATCAGCCAGGCCGCTGATGCGCCAGCATTGTCGTTCCAGGCCGATCCAAGATTTGCGATCTCGTCTAACTCAGGCCTGATCTTCCGCAATGACTTTGGCTTTTACGATCTCGATCTGAACAATAATGGCGTTCAAGATTGCCTGGACAGCTTCATCGGCCTCACCGGCTTTGGTGGCGGCGGTTGTTATACCAGCAATCCCGATGGCACCGTGCGCGTCTTTGAAGACGGGATCGTATCCAGCTCAAGCAACCAGTTTGGTGGCGACGGCGCCCCTGAACAGCCTAATGGCACAACCTTGATCCCGGAAAGCGAGCGTATTTTCCTTAATGCGCTTGGCTCTTATGAAATCAGTGATGCAGTCGAGGTTTTCTTCGATGCGAAATATGTGCGCACCGAAACAAAATCGCAGAACCCATACAACACCTTCTACGATACGCTGGTCATCTTCCCCGACAACCCTTTCATTCCCGATGCCTTGCAAGCCGATGCCAATGATGCCGGCGGTTTGCGCGTATCGCGTGACTTCACCGATCTTGGGTTGAATGTTTCTACCGCAAGCCGTGATACCTATCGTTTGGTCGGTGGTTTGCGTGGTGAATTTGGTGGCGAATCCGAATTCAGCTGGGAAGTATTCGGCAATTATGGCCGCACGGAAAGCCGTTTGCGCCAAGAAAATGCGGTTCTGACTGATCGTCTGTTCGCATCGATCGATGCGGTGGATAGAGGTGAATTTTTCACCGGAACGCCTGATGGCAACATTGTTTGCCGGTCCGATGTTGATCCTGATGCGCGTCATCCGGGCAGTACAACCTTCCCGGTTATCGCACCTGGTATTTTCACCTTCAACCCCGGCGATGGCCAGTGCGTAGCGTCTTCGTTGTTCAACGGTGAGCAGTCAATAAATGCTGCGGCTGTTGATTTTATCACCACGCGCACGACTGACAGGGTTATGCTGGAACAACTCGTTTTCGGCGGCTCGCTGGTTGGCGATACCGGAAGCTTCTTTGAACTTCCCGGTGGACCTGTGGCCTTTGCCCTTGGTGCTGAATATCGTGAGGAAAGAAGCGCCACCGAGCTTGATGCTTTGGACCGCGGTATTGCCCCGATCACTACGCCTGATATCCAAGCCGGTCAGTTTATTGGTGATGTCACCTTCAGTCAGCAGCTGGTTTTCGATGGTACGACGGCTGTGTTCAACTCTGGCGGTGAATTCGATGTGAAGGAGGTCTTCGGCGAAATCAGCATTCCTTTACTGGCCGATACGCCTTTCTTTGAAATTCTCGAAGTTAGCGGCGCTGCCCGTTTTTCGGAATACTCAACAGTTGGCGATACCTTCACCTGGAATGTCAACGGACGTTGGTCACCAGTGGAAGATATCACTTTCCGTGGCACCTATTCGGTTGCCGTGCGTGCGCCGAATATCTCTGAGTTGTTCAATCCGCAGCAGGGCACGACTTTCCGCCCGGCTGATCCGTGCGACGTTGCCCAGATTGCCGTGCTTGACGCAGCCGATGCTGCAAACCGACAGGCCAATTGTATAGCTGACTTCCAGAGCCTGGGCGCAAACGCTGCCGATTATCAGGATGACAACGGCGTTTACGACTATGCCGATCCGTTGACGGCACGTTTCTCAGGTACGACGGGGGGTAATCCGAACCTGACCGAAGAAACGGCCACCACGTACACCTTTGGTGCAGTGGTCACGCCGCGCTGGATCCCGAACCTGACGATCACGGTGGACTATTACAATATTGAGATCGAGGATGCGATTGCAGCTGTGGCCTCGCAGGATATTGTGGACACTTGCTACGATTCAACAGCGTTTCCGAACCAGTTCTGTGGACAGTTCTCGCGCATTGACGACAGCGGGAGCCAAACTTTCCTCGGCTTCAATTTCCTGTCACAATCTCAGCTGAACTTTGGCCGGGTGGAAACATCTGGTATCGAAGGCAGCGTGTCCTATGGCTTTGCCGTAGGTGATTTTGACATCGCGGCGCGCGGTGCAGTCAACTGGGTCGACAATATTGATCGGTTTTTCGATCCAACTGACCCGACCAATGTTGATCCTGGCCTGCGTGAAGAGCAGCTGCCTGAATGGGCCGGTACGGGTTCGCTCAGCATCGGCTATGACAGGTTCTCCGTTCGTTACGGCGTGCAATATGTCGGCAGTCAAGTGCTGCGCGGTCTGAATATCGAAACGGCTCGTGCACAGGCTGGCGATGCCGCTTTCCTTGATGCGACATGGGTCCATGACGTTTCCGTCAGCTATGATGTAACCGATGAATTCACAGTCTTTGGCGGGGTCAACAACCTCACTGAAGAACTGCCATTCCCCGGTAACTTTGCGTATCCGGTAAACCCATATGGACGTTATCTCTTCCTAGGTGCATCCGCTCGGTTTGACGGTTTCCGTTTCCGGTAAAACCAGCAGACCAAACAAAAAGAAGGGCGGGAATTATTCCCGCCCTTTTTTTTTTGAGCCAAACGCGGTCTTATGCAGCGACGGTGATGTTCAACTCGCCATCGCCTTCATCGACCTGGACCGTCACACCGTCCGGCACTTCGCCAGCCAGCAGCTTTTCAGCCAGCGGATCTTGCAAGTAACGTTGCACAGCGCGCTTCAATGGCCTTGCGCCATAGACCGGATCATAGCCAACCCGGCCCAGCCAGCGCAGCGCAGCTCCGGTAAGATCAAGCGTGATCTTGCGATCATTCAAGAGCTTTTGCACCCGTGAAACCTGAATTTTGACGATCGGCGCCATGTGCTCCATCGCCAAGCGGTGGAACAGGATGATCTCGTCCAGCCGGTTCAGGAATTCGGGGCGGAAATGACCGCGCACGGTATCCATCACCTGCGGCTCAACATCATCGACTTTTTGGCCGTCTTCCAATTGTGACAGGAACTGGCTGCCAAGGTTGGACGTCAGAATAATCAGCGTGTTCGAGAAATCGACCACTCTGCCCTGCCCATCGGTCAAACGGCCATCATCCAACACCTGCAACAACACGTTGAAAACGTCGCCATGCGCTTTTTCCACCTCGTCAAACAGGACCACCTGATAAGGCCGCCGGCGCACAGCTTCGGTGAGCACGCCGCCTTCGTCATAGCCGACATAGCCCGGAGGCGCTCCGATCAACCGGGCGACGCTGTGCTTCTCCATAAATTCGCTCATATCGATGCGGACCATCGCGCTATCATCATCGAACAGGAACGCAGCTAGCGCCTTGGTCAGTTCGGTCTTGCCCACACCTGTGGGGCCAAGGAACAGGAAGGAACCCAGCGGACGGCCAGGATCTTGCAGGCCAGCTCTCGCACGCCGCACCGCCTTGGATACAGCGACAACCGCCTTTTCCTGACCGATCACACGCTGCCCGATAACCTCCTCCATATTGAGGAGTTTTTCGCGCTCACCCTGCATCATCTTTTCAATCGGCACACCGGTCCAGCGGCTGACGACAGAGGCGATATCGTCCTCGGTCACCTCTTCGCGCAGCAGCGCGTTTTCGGTCAGGTCTTCCGCTTCGGCCAGCGCTTTTTCAAGGTCGGGAATGCGGCCATATGACAGCTCTCCCGCCTTTGCGAGATCACCTGCGCGCTGAGCTTGTTCCAGCTCCAGCCGGGCATGATCGAGATCTTCCTTGATGCGCGCTTCGGCATCGATTTTGTCGCGTTCGTTCTGCCAACGCGTCGTCAGCTCAGATGATTGCTGCTCTAAATTGGCCAGTTCTTCGCGCAGGGTATTAAGGCGATCTTGCGACGCAGTGTCGCTTTCCTTCTCCAGCGCGGATTCTTCGATCTTCAGCTGGATAATGCGGCGATCAAGCGTCTCGATCTCTTCCGGCTTGCTTTCCACTTCCATACGGATGCGGCTGGCGGCCTCGTCCATCAAATCAATGGCTTTGTCAGGCAGGAAGCGATCCGCAATGTACCGTTCGGAAAGCTGCGCCGCTGCCACAATCGCGCCATCGGTGATGCGCACGCCGTGATGCAGTTCATACTTCTCTTTCAACCCGCGCAGGATCGAAACGGTATCCTCCACACTCGGCTCATTCACCATCACCGGTTGGAAGCGCCGCTGCAAAGCTGCGTCCTTCTCAACATATTTTTGATATTCATCCAGCGTGGTTGCACCAATCGTGTGCAATTCCCCGCGCGACAATGCGGGCTTCAGCAAGTTGGAGGCATCCATTGAGCCTTCCGAAGCGCCCGCACCGATCAGCGTGTGCATCTCATCAATGAACAAGATGATCTGACCATCTGCGCCTTTCACCTCGTCCAAAACGGCTTTCAAACGTTCTTCAAATTCGCCGCGATATTTCGCGCCTGCGATGAGCGAACCCATATCAAGGCTCATTAAAGTGCGGTCTTTCAAGCTGTCAGGCACATCGCCATTGGCAATGCGCAGCGCCAGCCCTTCGGCAATGGCGGTTTTGCCGACGCCCGGTTCACCGATCAGCACCGGATTGTTCTTTGTGCGCCGGGCGAGAATTTGCACCGTGCGGCGGATTTCCTCATCGCGCCCGATCACGGGATCAAGCTTGCCGTCCTTGGCCGCCTGCGTCAGATCGCGGGCGTATTTCTTCATCGCATCATATGCGCTTTCGGCATTGGCGGTATCGGCCGTGCGCCCGCCGCGCAGATCATTGATCGCGCTGTTCAAAGCTTCAGGCATCACCTTGGCTGCGGCCAGCGCTTTGCCCGCTTTGCTATCTTTCGCCAAAGCGATGGCGAGCAAAAGCCGCTCTACCGTCACATAGGAATCGCCAGATTTCTCGGCGACCTGCTCTGCCCCATCAAGGATGCGCACAGCATCATTATCAAGCCCCGGCGTTTGCTGTGCGCCTGAACCTGAAACCGATGGTACCTTGTCCAACAACGCATCAACTTCGCGCACGGCAATCGCCGGGTCGCCGCCTGCACGTTGCACAAGGCCCGCAGCCATGCCCTCTTCATCTTCCAACAGCGCCTTGAGAATATGTTCAGGGCTGATCCGTTGGTGCGAATTGCGAATGGCAACAGTCTGCGCGCTCTGCAAAAAGCCGCGCGCGCGCTCAGTGAATTTTTCCAGGTTCATATAACCCCCTTACCGCTAATTTTGGTTACATTCTCCCATCAGACATGGTGTTGTATATTCGCAACACAAGGGTTTTTGGCGAGGAAATTTGGCGGTTTGTCCAATAGCACGCTTCGCATCTCGCCGTGCATCTTTGGCAAAGCGTTGATTTGGCGCGACTACGGTATATTCGCCTCTTTTCATTAGCGGTGCGCATGCTATTGGGTGCAAATGAAACTTGTTTCCAAAGCTCGCTATTGCCTCCCTATTGCTACTGCCTTTGCGCTTGCTGGATGCACCAGCGTTGCTGACACGTCTGCGCCCGTTGCGGCCACGCCTGCAATGGCTGTCGATGCCGCGCCGCAAGCGGCCGGTAACGACCTTGCTACCTTGGTTGAGAAAGTCTCAGTTCCTTATCAGACATTCACGCTGGATAATGGCCTTACCACCATCGTCCACACCGATCGCAAAGCGCCCGTTGTTGGCGTGACGGTGTATTACCGCGTCGGCTCCCGCCATGAACCGCGCGGCCAAACCGGCTTTGCCCATCTGTTTGAACACATCATGTTTGGCGGTAGCGAAAACGTTGAGAATTTCGATGTCCTGCTCGAAGGCGCAGGCTCCACGCCGACCAATGGCTCCACCTGGTATGATCGCACAAATTATGTGCAAACCGTGCCCACCGGCGCGTTGGAAGTAACCTTGTTCGCAGAGGCGGATCGCATGGGCTATCTGCTTGGCGCGGTCACACAGGAGGAGCTTGATACACAGCGCGGCGTTGTCCAGAATGAAAAACGGCAGGGCGATAGCCAGCCTTACGGGCTGATCTATTATCTTATCGCGGAAAACCTGCTTCCTGTGGGTCATCCCTATCGCCATGCCACAATCGGTTCGATGGCCGATTTGGAAGCGGCATCGCTGGGTGATGTGCATCAGTGGTTCAAGGACAAATATGGGCCAAACAATGTGGTCCTCGCGCTGGCCGGCGATATCGATGTGGCAACCGCGCAGCCTATGGTGGAGCGCTGGTTTGGCGATATTGCGCCCGGCCCCCAGATTGCCGAAAAGCCCGCTGAGCCGGTGACGCTGGCCGCTCCAATCAATCAAGAAATTACCGATCAGGTGCCTGTCGCGTCAATCTTTCGCAATTGGACAGGTCCGGGGCTGGAGCATCCCGATGCAGTGCCCTTGCAGGTGGGAATGCACATCCTTGGCGGGCTGGCATCCTCGCGGCTGGACAATGCAATGGTGCGCGGAGCGGAGATCGCGGTGAGCGTGTCAGCTTCTGCACAAACCCATGAACATCTCAGCTTTCTTCAAGCCTCCGCTTTTGTGAAACCCGGCATTGATCGCACACAGGCACAAGCCATGCTGGAAGCCGAAATCGCGCAATTGATTGCGCAAGGCCCATCGCAAGATGAGCTGGACCGCGCACGCACACAATTGATCACAGATACGATTGGCGGGCTGGAAAGCGTGGGCGGATTTGGCGGCAAGGGCATGATCCTTGCCGAAGGTCTGCTCTATGCAGACAGCGCTGATTTCTATCGGCAGAAGCTGGACCAGATGGTCACGCTGACACCTAAAAGCGTGCGTGCGGCAATGGATCGCTGGCTTTCGCGCCCTGCCTATAACCTCACCGTTCTGCCTGGAGAGCGCACGCTCGATGGCGGGCCGATGGGCGGTTGGGGCGATGAGGATATTAACCCTCCCCCAGCTCCCGATGCTGGCGATGCGCGACCCTATCCGCGCACAGGGCCGCCGCGCACCGCTCCGCCAGTGCGGCCGGTGGGCGATCTGACCTTCCCCGACGTGCAAACCGCCACCTTGTCCAATGGCATTGAAGTGGTGCTGGCACAGCGCAATTCGATCCCCAAAGTCTCGCTCGCGATGACCTTTGATGCAGGCTCTGCCGTTGATCCGACGGGTGAAAAAGGCGTGCACGAAACGATGATGGACCTGCTTACCGAAGGCACCTCCACGCGCAGCGCGCTTGATATTGCGATAGAGCAAGAGCGACTTGGCTCCTCGATCAGCGCAGGGGCCGGGGTGGACAGTTCGACAGTCTTTCTCAACACCTTGACGACAAAGCTCACTCCATCGCTGGAATTGATGGCCGATATGGTGCGCAATCCCGCTTTTGCGCCAGGCGATGTCGCGCGGGTAAAGGAACAGCGGCGCACACAAATCGATCAAGAGCTGTCTTCGCCGGGCGGATTGGCGTTGCGGGCGATGCGGCCCATTATTTATGGCGAAGATCACCCCTATGCCGATGCCTCAACTTCAGGTGATAAAGATGCGATTGAAGCGATCACACCAGCAGCGATGGCTGCCGAACACCGTGAATGGTTGCGCCCTGATCTGGCCACGATCACTGCGGTTGGCGATGTTTCGATGGATGTGCTGGTGCGCCAGCTCGAAGCGACATTTGGCGATTGGCAGGCCCCCGCAACGCCTGCACCGACCAAAAACGTCCTGATGCCATCACCAGAACCTGCTGCGCGCCTGATCGTGGTTGACCGCCCCAATTCGCCGTCGACAACGCTTGCGCTAAGCCGCTTGACGCCGCTTATCGGTCATGCCGATGGTATCGAAGTGATCCGTACCGCCAATGAAGTGCTTGGCAGCGGCTTTCTGTCACGTTTGATGGGCGATCTGCGTGAAACGAAGGGGTGGACCTATACCATCAGTTCCGGGTTTACCGGCGCGGTGGGTCAACGCGCCCTTGTGATCAATACGCAGGTGCAAGCGGACCGGACCGCCGATTCAATCCGCGTGATCCTCGATCAGGTTGAAGCCTTCCCCGCCACAAGGCCGGTTGACGAGGTGGAGTTCCAACGCGCGACGCGGGGCAATATTCGCGGCTTGCCCAACCGCTTCCAAACCAATTCGCAGGTGCTTTCCGCATTGCTGACCAATCGCGAATTGGGCCGCGATTTGCGTTATCAATTGCAATTGCCCGATGTGTATCGCGCGATGGATATTGACGCCTTGAATGCCGCGGCGCGCGATTATCTCCACGCACGGGATTTCACGATTGTGGTGGTGGGTGATCGCCGGGTCATTGATGCCCAGATCGCGACGTTGGACATGGATGTGACCTACCTCACCCCCGAAGAGCTTTAACGCGAAGGATCACCACTTCCCGCGCAACGCCTGATAGGCGGCAGCCGTTGCAGTATTGGCAAGGTTGAGGGAGCGGATATGCTCTGATCGCATCGGCAGATGCACCATGCGCGATGCGTGCTGTGCACAGATATCGAGCGGCAAGCCTTTGGTTTCACAGCCAAACACCAAAATCGCATCCTCAGGATAATCCGGCTCATAAAAGCTGCGCGGTGCATCGTCTTCGAACAAGAACATCTGATCATCGCGCGGCTTACGGTCAGCCAAAAACGCATCCCAATTGTCATATTCGTGCAGCCGCACATGCTTCCAATAATCAAGCCCGGCGCGCTTTAACTTCTGATCCGTGATGGTGAACCCATACGGCCTGATCAACGCCAAATCCGCATCCAGCGCCACACAAGTGCGCCCTATGGCCCCGGTATTGTTGGGGATCTCAGGATGAACGAGGGCTATGGTGAGGCGGGGCATTGCCGGGATATAGCCAGAGCCAGCCCCGCCTTCCAGCTACATTGCCGGTGTGTCGTCCGCTAGCTCTTCCTTTGGGGCGCTTTGGCCTGCTTCATCCATGGCTGCTTGGACAGTTGCTTGGGCCGCAACGCGCGCTTCTTCAACAGCTTGCGCTTTTGTTTCGGCCAGCATCCGCGCTTCTTCCTCTGCACGAACATCCACTATGCGATCCTTGTCATAGGCGAGAATGCCATCGACAGGGGCCAATCGGTGAACCCGGCCGCCAAACCAGTTGCCAAGACGGCCCACGACCTGAAATTCAGCCGCTTTGATCATTTCGCGCGGGATACGCGGATCATATCCAAATTCCGTCGGCGGCATCAGCGCAATCCCGACACGCGTCATTTGGTCGGTTGAGCTCAATCCTTCTGGAAAGCTTTCAATCACATTTCCTGCCGCATCCAGCTTTTGCATATGCACGCGCAATGTCGTTACAGCGCCAGCGGCAACCGGAAAGCTAACCGTGCCCATGCACATGCAATCGTTAAAGCCGAAAAAACCGGTGCCGTAAAAAGCATACTGTCCTGCCTCCACTTCATACAGATAAAGCGATTGGTTCTTTTGTTTGGCAAAGCGATGCAGAGGCCCCATCGAAAGCGTGCGGTATTGTTCGATTTCGGGCCAACCGAAGGAAGTTTCCGGGTCAAGCGGCGGTGTCGGAGGGCTAACCCGCGATCCATTCTTGCGGATGTTCTCTAACTTGCGCTGATATTTGGCAAATTTATCGGGATATTCCTCAATCGCTTCTTGCAGCGCTGAGGTGCGTTGTAATTCCCAGTTTTCTCGCTCAGCATCAGTGGGCAAGCGGATGAAGTTGCTTGTTATCGGCTGATCGCTTTCGACCAACAGATAGGCTTTGTTAGGATCGAGAACGACATCATCTTTGTCTTTGATGCGTGCAGCCTGCAAAGGTTCAAGTTGCTGTGCGAACACGGGAAACGTGACGATTGAGGCGAAAAATGCGGCTGAAATGCCCAGTATAGCTTGTCTCACAGGCCCAACTCCCCCGCTTCTGGTTTAGGCCCGGAGGCCACCCGTGCCTGCATCATCAAACGGGTTTGGCGATACTCTTCGGCATGATTGCTATTGCCTTCTTCAAAATTGAACTCCTGCCAAACACCCTTATTCAGCCCGTAACGCGAATACCCTTTGAAAAACATACAGCGGCGCATGTTGATCCGACGTTTCAGCCGCTCTTCTGCAGAACCGTAAATCGCATTTGAAATAGCGCTGCCGATCACCCCCCCAATCACCCCGCCAACACCGTATAAGGCCATCATGGAAGGATCGGCTCCGTAATTTCCACGAAATAAACCTCTGGAATGCGCATCACATTCACGCAAATCCGTCAGTGCCGATGGAAAATCTGTGTCGTCGCGGTGAAAATAATAATACTTCTCGTAATCGTCGATGTCGCTCTGATCTTCCTCAAAGGCGAGATCGGGCATCGCGATAGTGCTCTCTTCCGGCACAACGCGCATCCATTCGGCATCAGTTTGCGGCGCTTCCTGAGCCAACGCAGTAAGAGGCGCGCAAAGCAGTGCGGCGCCAATGGCAAAAGACTTCATAATTCCCCCCACGAGATCTAGAAGCCATATGCTATAAACAGACTTAACCTGGCGCAAGCCAGTACTGCGAGTTCCTCACCCCAATTTGCTCTTCAAAATCTGGTTCACGACTTGCGGGTTTGCTTTGCCTTGCATCGCTTTCATTGTTTGCCCAACAAAGAAGCCGTACAGTTTGTCTTTGCCGCCGCGATATTGTTCGACCTTGTCTTGATTGTTGGCAAGAATATCATCGATCGCGGCCTCAATCGCGCCGGTATCGCTAACTTGTTTCAAGCCTTCTGTGTCAGCAATTTCATCCGGCTCGCGCCCCGTTTTCAGGACGATTTCGTAGATTTCCTTGGCCTGTCGGCCGGAAATCTCGCTTCTATCCTGCATTGCCAGAATGGCGGATTGGCGTTCGGGCGTGGCGTTGGACAGATCAGCTTCGTCACCCAGCGATTTGATCACACCGGGCGCGACAGAAAGCGACCAATTGGCCACTTGCGTTGCCACCTTGGCCTCGCTTTTGCCCATCACTTTGGCCGCGACACTCAGCAGCGTTTCAAAGCGTGCAAAGGTCTCCACCTCGGCGGTCAATTCGCGGGCATTATAAGGCGTTAGGCCCAGATCACTTTCATATCGCTTGCGCTTGGCATCGGGCAGTTCGGGCAGGCTGGCGCGGCATTCTTCGACAAAGCCATCGTCCAATTCCAGCGGCAGCAAATCGGGATCGGGGAAGTAGCGATAATCATGCGCGTCTTCTTTGCTGCGCATGCTGCGTGTGGAGCCTGTGCCCGGATCGAACAGGCGCGTTTCCTGCACGATTTTGCCGCCATCTTCGATCACATCAATCTGGCGCTGCACTTCATGCTCAATCGCCTGCATCACAAAGCGCACTGAGTTCACATTCTTGGTTTCAGTTCGCGTGCCAAGCTGCGTATCGCCCACTTTGCGCACCGAGACATTAACATCGGCGCGCATCGAGCCTTCTTCCATATTGCCATCGCAGCTGCCCACATAACGCAGGATCGCGCGCAATTTGCGAATATACGCCCCCGCCTCTGCCGGAGAGGTCATATCCGGGCGCGAAACGATTTCCATCAAGGCGACGCCGGTGCGGTTCAAATCGACATAAGACATGGTGGGATGCTGATCATGCATCAGTTTCCCGGCGTCTTGTTCGATATGAATGCGTTCAATCCCGATGACTTTATCTTCGGGAATGCCCGCCTTGTCATCGGCATCAATCGTCAGCTCGCCTTCACCCACAATCGGGTGATACAGCTGGCTGATCTGATAGCCTTGGGGAAGATCGGCATAGAAATAATTCTTGCGGTCAAAGCGGGACCATTTGTTGATCTGCGCTTCGATTGCCATGCCGGTGCGCACCGCTTGGCGCACGCATTCACGGTTGAGCACAGGCAACATGCCGGGCATGGCCGCGTCAACCAGGCTGACCTGCGCGTTAGGCTCTGCGCCAAATTCGGTGGAGGCGCCAGAAAACAGTTTGGCTTTGGTGGTGATCTGCGCGTGAACTTCAAGGCCGATCACGACCTCCCATTCACCAGTTGCGCCTTGGATGCGATAATTGCTCATGGAAAGCAGCGATAGGATGAAGCTTGCGCAAGGGAAAGGGGGATTTGGGTCAAATTCCCATCATCGAACACACAAAATCGCGATGATCAGCGCGCAGCACCTTGCAATGTTTTGAGCGCTTCACGCAATTGTCGCGCGCGGCGCGCACCAACGCGGCTATAGGCAAATGCGTTCACATCTTCGCGCGCTTGCGCGGCCAACCTATCGCGGCGGGGCGCATCTGTTGCCAAAAGGTTGATCGCTTTGGCCAAAGCAGCGGGTGAATGCGGTGGCACAATCAGGGCATTGCTATCATCCTTAAGCACGCGTGCAGCCGCCATATCCGTCGCCACAATCGCCGTATTCGCCGCGCAGGCTTCATAAGTGACCTGCGGCCCTCCCTCATCCAGAGTGGGCAGGACAACAATATCGCATTGGCTGAAAAAGCGTTCGATATTGTCGATATAACCAACAGGCTTGATCCTTGGATCGGCGGCGGCGGCATCTTTGAGCCGTTGCTCTACGCTCCAATCGACAGGACCGGCGAGGTGCAGTTCAGCATTGGTGGAAACCTTGCTCCACGCATCGAGCAGGTCGCAAATGCCTTTGCCAATCGACAACGTGCCAAGATTGCCAATAATGATCGGCCTGCCTGCCTCCGGTTTGGCGCGCGGCTGTGTCCCTGCAAATCTATCGGCGTTCCAGCCAAATGTGGTGGGCAGGATCCGTTCTGGCGCAACGCCTGCATCCAAAAGCGATTGATCAACTTGCGCATTGCTTGAGAAAATCAGATCATACTGCTTCAACAGCGCATTTTCCTGATCAACCAGTTGCTGCGTGATGTGATGGGGACGCTCCTCCCCGACACGCGCGAACCCTTTGTCCAGGCTGCTTTTTGCGGCGGCCAAAGTCCTGTTGGTCATCTCGCGCACGGTGATCCAGCCATGAGCCTTGGCATCTTGCACCAGCGCCCCATCATCGCCCGGCCAAAAGTAAGCAATGCCTTTGCGAGCTTTCTGCGTCAGCGCTTTGCGAAATTGCGCATCCAGCTTGTCCTTGGCGCGTCTGTTGATCAACCGCCAGGGGAGCGCACCTGCCAGCCCGCGCATGGCAGTACGCAATGCAATGGAAGGAGCAACGCTGCTTTTGCTTCGTCCCACATAAAGGGCAGGCGCAATGCCTTCCTCTTCAAAATATCGGATGATTTGGACGCAGCTTTCTGCCGGACCCTTACCGGAATAAGAATGCGGCAGATAAACAAGACATGGTATCAAAGGCGATTGCTGCAATCGCTCTGCCTTTAAAGAAGAAGGCAACTCAGAACTTGCATCAGGCTGCGTGACCATGGCGCAATCAGGTAAACGAGCCGCTGCTGTGTGTCACCTGCGATACTGCACAAAGCTGTCTAACGAAACTTCGCATTCACTCTGGCCAGCCCTTGCGGCATGAGCGCCAGAGAATACGCTTTGCGATAGATGGGGCCGATCAATTTGCGTGCCTGACGCATTAACCGTTTGCCCAGCGCTTGGCGTTTGAGTTCCCGGTTGTCTGCGCGGTCAGCACCGATCGTACTGGCGACTGCAAGATCGCGCTCATTGGGAGGGAGAAACATGTCCTGCAAGCAGGGGGCGGGCACCATCTGATAAATCGCCATACCCGTGACATCGATCGTGCGCCTATTGGGCGAGAACATTTCTGTATCGATAGCGCGCTGCATCTGTCTGTATCGTGCGAGCAGAAATTGTGCCCCAGCACGGGAAATCGCATAGCTACCGGTTCCGCCGTGGTCGGAAAGAAGTTCATAAATGCCGCGCTTGCCGAAGCTTGCAACCGCTTCACGCCGAATTGTGATCGGATGGCCGAAAGTCTCCAGTTTGAGAACCCACGGATTATCGGCTGGCAAAGCTTGCAACCATTTCGGATCAAGGGTTTGCGCAAAGTGCAAATCATCTTCGAGGACAAAGGCGTAATCCTCACCCGATGCGATCAACCTTTTCCACGCTGTCACATGGCTGAGCAAACAGCCATATTCGCCCGGCCCCAGATCCATCTGGTCAAAATTGTCAAATTTGCGCAATTCGCTTTCAGGCAGGTCTGCGCCGAAAATTGCGGGCACGACTTCGAACCCGGTGCCAAGCGATGTGAGCAACCGCTCAATCCGCTCCAACCGATCGGTCGATGATGGCAGATTGATCACATAGACGGGAAATTGGGAAGTCATCGCCTCCATCAGGATGCAGCCTCCTTACTAACCGGATCAAATCCGTAATCAAGCAGCTGCATGCACTTGCCATAAACGGCGCTTACGCGATCAACCATCTCCGGCGTATAATGCCGCCGGTAATCTCCGCGCTCTCGGCCGGTTGATTTGTTTTCATGCTTGAGCTGAGCGGCCGGGTTCACCTGTTCGCTTATCAGCGCAAAATCCTGCGATAACGTTTCAAACCGGCCGACAAAATCGATATCCGCAAGATTGCCATCCTGATTGACCAGAAAATCATGTTGGGGGATGAAATGGAAATATTCCTGCACGCGCTGTTCATGCAATCCATCCAGAACAAATGCCCGAAAATCAGGGTAGGCACTTAGCACCAGGTCACTGAACTCTTGATCTGCCGCGCTCATTCCTCCGGTTTTGAGGAAACTGTAGGCAGAATGCAGCCTGTCGAAGGGATTGCGCACAATGGTGAATTTGTACATCGCATCGAAGATGGCTGGACGAAAGATGCGCTTGTAATCGCATAGCTTTCTGTGACCAAACGCCATATTGCCATATAACCCACGCGCCACCGATACGCCTGCTGCTTTGGGGATATGGACAAAGATGCTGCGCGTGCGGATAAAAGGTTCAAGCGAGTATTTCGCTTTGGCCGGATCGTAGGCAGGATCAAGCGCGCGAACCACCCCTGATAGACCCAGATACCGGCGCAAACTTGCTGGATTGCAGTTCCTGAGCAGAGAAACGGAATACATAATCGGCCTTGCTAGAACCCGTTCTGGAGAGACTACAGAGGCTATCTCGCAGATAAGCTCATACTGTAGAGTTGCTTAAACCAAAGCCTTTAATGTCCAAATAAGTAACTGAACATGTTCCGCTCGGAAGCACATTTTTACCACCATCTCTTCGGCACTGCAACATAATTGGCGCGCTCCTCCAAAGCGAGGCCAGCGTTTAGCACGCCTTGTTCATCCATCGCTTTGCCGATGATCTGCAGGCCCAGTGGCAGGCCGGCGCTGTTAAGGCGGGCGGGCACGCTCATTGCGGGCAATCCGGCCATGGAGGCAGGCACTGCAAAGACATCGTTGAGATACATCGCCAGCGGATCATCCGCTTTATCACCCAAGGCAAACGCTGCCGTGGGCGTGGTGGGCGCAAGGATCACATCGCATTGCGCAAAGGCGGCATCAAAATCGCGCTGGATCAGCGTGCGCACTTTCATCGCTTGGGTATAATACGCATCGTAATAGCCCGCTGACAGAACATAGGTGCCGATCAAAATGCGGCGCTTGACCTCATCACCAAAGCCCGCAGCACGCGTGGCGGCATACATATCCTGCAGGCCGGAACCCTCTGGCAGATCGCGCAGGCCATACCGCACGCCATCATAGCGCGCGAGATTGGATGAGGCTTCAGCCGGGGCGACAATGTAATAGGCTGGCAGCGCATATTTGGTGTGCGGCAATGAGATATCGACGATCTTGGCCCCAGCATCGCGCAGCCATGCTTTGCCTTCTTCCCATGATGCGTCAATCTCGGCATCCATGCCATCGACGCGGTATTCCTTGGGAATGCCGACTTTCTTGCCTGTAAGATCACCCGAAAGCGCGCCTGCCCAATCGGGCACAGGCGCATCAATACTGGTCGAATCCTTGGGATCAAAACCGGCCATCGCGCCCAGCATAATCGCGCAATCTTCAACTGTGCGGGCCATAGAGCCTGCCTGATCAAGCGAGCTGGCAAAGGCAACAATGCCCCAGCGCGAACAGCGGCCATAGGTCGGCTTAATCCCGGCAATACCGGTGAAAGCGGCAGGCTGACGGATTGATCCGCCAGTATCAGTGCCAGTTGCCGCAGGGCATAACCGTGCTGCAACCGCAGCGGAAGAACCACCCGAAGACCCACCCGGCGCCAGCGCTTCATTGCTGCCAGCGCTCTTCCACGGGTTTACCACATTGCCAAAGTGGCTTGTCTCATTCGAGCTACCCATCGCGAATTGATCAAGGTTGAGCTTGCCCAGCATCCCAGCGCCTGCATCCCACAATTTCTGGGATACGGTGCTTTCATAATGCGGGGTGAAGCCTTCGAGCATGTGGCTAGCTGCGCTGGTCTGCACGCCATTGGTGGCGAACAGATCTTTCATGCCAATGGGCACACCGGCAAGCGCGCCCAGCTCTTCCCCGGCAGCGCGTTTGGCATCAACCGCATCGGCCGCAGCCAGCGCATGATCGGGCGTCGGCGTGATGAAAGCGTTGAGCTTATCCGCAGCCGCGATTTGCGCGTTGAAACCTTGTGCCACTTCGCGCGCGGTGAAATCACCGCCAGCAACGCCATCGCGGATCGCTTTAAGGGTAAGGTTGGTTAGCTCAGCCATTATTCGATCACCTTGGGAACGGCGAAAAATCCATGCTCTGCCACAGGCGCATTGGCGAGCACATCATCGCGCTTGCCACCGCCTGTCAGCGGATCGGCATCGACCACATCATCGCGTAGGCGCAAGGCTTGCGGGATGACAGCTGTCATCGGCTCAACATCGGCGGTATCCACCTCGCCAAGCTGTTCGACAAAGCCCAGGATGGCGTTGAATTCAGGGACAAGGGTGTCGAGATCGCTCTCGTCCATTTTGATACGTGCCAAAGAGGCTATCTTGGCAACATCTTCTCGGGTGACTGACATGGGGCGAAGCGTTAGCGGGACGTGCGAGGAGCTTCAAGCTATTCGGTGTTTGCTTGGGTTATTTGCGGGATTTGGGCCGACAGGCCGTCCACGGCATCCTCGCTTAGCGGTTGGCCAATCGGTTCACCATCAACGGTAATGTAGCTGCGCTCGAATTTTTCGATGGCGACTTTTGATTCGTCTGAAAGCTCGATCTTGGGCCGGTCCTGCCAGCAATCCGTTTCGCAACCATCGGTCGGTTTGCTAATCGCATAGGTGTCATAGCCGGGCTGCGGGCTATATCGATGCTGGGTCAGCACAGCTATTTGCCGCTGTCCGCGCCGGTTTTGGCCTAAATCAAGAATGACGCACTGCTCGCGGCAGACATAGCTTTCTAACAGGAGGAATTCGACCACCAGCGGGCGCAATTGCGGATTATCGGTGATGAGGCGGAAATCCAGATCCGCTTCATTCCGCTGCTTCCCAAAGCGTTCGTAAGGCCGCTCATCCATTTCCTGCGCTTCGGCGGCGAGCGTCGCCACTTCGCCCTCACCCTCGGCCAATTCCGCGAGTACAGCTTCACCCGATGCGCCAAAATCAAAGCGCAGTGCCGCAAAGTCGAACTGTTCCGCCGTCACTTTGCCAGCGTTCAGCCGGTCCACCTGATTGCGCGCAGATACACCGCCAAAATCAACCAGCGGCAATGCCAGCAAAAATGCGATGCCGCAGGCCACCACCGCCATATTAAAACACACCTGCCGCAATTGCTGGCTCCACCCCGCCAGCCTGCCGCGCACCAGCGCCACAAAGCTGGCCAAGCCATAAGCGGTCGCAATAGCAATCGCGATCAATGCCCAGATGCGTTCAGGCGCAAGGCCATATTGATCAATGCGAATGCCCATCGAAACCGCTGAAAACACGGTGAGCGGCAGGATGCAGGCGGCCAGCACAGCGGCGGCGATTTGCATGATGCGGCTTTTGCTGCGCTCTTCATCGGTGTCGCGAATAATGGTGTTGAAGAAGATAAAACACGCCGCTGCGCAACTAAGCAGGATCGGCGTTGCATCATCGGTCGCGGCCCACAGCGCCTGTCCGCCCGAAGCGATAAGCACGGCCAGAAAGATCACAATTGCGGCTGCAAACGGCACCGCCAGCAGCGCAAAAACCAGCATCACCACGCGTTGCAGCGCGCCGATAATCTTCAAATTGTTGCGCAGCACACCCAGCGCCGCACCGCCAACCGCGCCCGACCATATCCAGCCGAACCACGATTCCCGCGTCAGATCACGGATGAGCTCAATCCCGACAAGCTGAAACAGCGCATCGAGGAGATGCAGCAACAGCCACGATATCCCAACAAAAGCGAGCGCGCCTGCCCCGCTGATCGCATCGGACCAGACATGGAAATGGGTCGCACGGTAATCAGTAGCAAATCGCGTCTTGTGAAAACCAGCCTGAAACAGCGGCAGAGCAAGCAGCGAGAAAAACACACCTGAGGCAAAGGACAACTCTGTCGCCGCGTGCTGATCATCGGCGGAGACCATATGCCACGCGATGCCGCCCATAATCAGGCCTATGACCAGAGCAAACAGCCCTGCTTCGATTGCACGTTTGCGATTAAGCGAAAACGCGAGCGCCAGAAAACCGAACCACACAAAGCTAGTGCCGGCAGCACGCCAGGCGGGCTCGTCCCATAGGTCATCAATATCGGTGAGCAAGTGGATCAGCAAACCGCCCACACCCAGCAATGCTGCCAGCACCCAGGGCCTTAGCGGCCAATCCTCGATCAGCTCCTCCTCATCCAGCGCAACAGCGCCCGTTTGAGGCGCGCCTTCAGCCAATGATCGGGGATCGCTCATGGATTATTGCGCAGGCGGCGGTCCGCCTTGGGGGGCCATCGCCTCGGGCATGGCCTGACGCAACGCCGCTTCGATCTGTGATGAGCGCGCCTGCAATTCGGCTTCATTCATGAATTCATGCAGGGTGATTTCAAAAACCAGATCGGCATTAGGCTCAATCGGCGACCCGGGAGGCGGGTTGTCACCATATGCGAGCCGTGCGGGGATGGTCACCTCATAGCTGCCCCCGCGTTCCATCTGCACCAGCGCCTGTTGAAAACCGGGCACTGTGCTGGCCAGTTCCATCATCTGGCCATCAGGGATCAAGTCGCCAATCGCTGCGGCAATTTCCGGTGGTGGTGGCGGGACGGGCTGCGAACGGTCAAATTCGGTGCCATCGGTAGTTTTTCCAACATAGTCGATAAAGATCACATCGGTGAGTTCGGGCGTATCCCCGTCGCCTGCACCAGCGGTCAGCTCGGTTACGATCAGCCCTTTGGGCTGTGCTGCCCAGGCGATGCCGGCGGCCAGCAGCACAGCGACAAGCACGCCAAGCCACAGCTTTAACAGTGAGCCTTTGGCAATCGGCTGCAGGGGAACGCGGGTGACTTCGGCCATCAGGTCATTTCCTCAATAATTGAATCGCGCAAAACAAAAGGGCGCGGAATTGCTTCCCCGCCCTCTTGGCTTAGCTAAGCTACGGTTTCAAGTTTACTTGATACCGTCACGTTCCATACGCTTGCGTTCAAGCTTGCGAGCGCGGCGTATAGCAGCAGCCTTGTCACGGGCGCGCTTTTCGCTGGGCTTTTCGTAATGGCGACGCAGCTTCATCTCGCGATAGACACCTTCGCGCTGCAGCTTCTTTTTAAGAGCGCGCAAAGCCTGCTCGACATTGTTATCGCGAACCATGATCTGCATAAAAACCAGCCACCTTACAAAATATCGGTGAGAGCCCGCATTGCGATGGAGCGGGATGCACCTTGTGTTCAAATAAACGATTGCGTTCAAAACGAACGAAATTTGTGCCGAATCCGTTACCGGACCGGCTCGATAGGCGCGCAGATATGCGACACTGTTGGAAAAAGCAAGGCATCACAGGGCAAAAAACGCCCACTGCGCCTGTAAAGCGGCCAATGTACAAGAAGTGTGGGATGACGAAGCACGCCGGGCACGCTAGAGGGTGCGCCATGTCTTCTGCCCCTCCCCAATTATATGCCTCATTGCTGGTCGCCCTTGGCGGCGGCATTGGCGCGCTGCTGCGATATCAGGCCGGGCGCGGCCTGACCTATGTGCTTGGTCCGGCAGCGATGATGAATTTCCCTTGGGCAACCTTGCTGGTGAATGTCGTGGGATCGCTGGGCATGGGATTGCTGGCAGGATGGCTGGCAAGCGGCGGGCAAGGGTCGGAACAGATGCGGCTGGTGTTCGGCGTGGGCATTCTGGGCGGCTTTACGACGTTTAGCGCGTTTAGCCTGGAAATGATGATGCTGATGAACAGGGGCGATCACACATCGGCCTTTATCTATGGCTCTGTCTCGGTGATGGCGGGTCTTGCCGCTTTGTATATTGGTTTGATCGTTATGAAGCTGTTTCACGGATGAGCGCGCCCAAAACCCCCCAAGCTGAACCTCAAGGCGTGCGGCAATTTACCGTCGATGCTGATGATGAAGGCGTGCGGCTGGATCGTTGGTTCAAACGGCATTTGCCCAAGATCGGCTTTGGCACCGTGTCCCGCTGGGCGCGGACGGGGCAATTGCGCGTTGATGGTAAGCGCGCGCGGCCTGAAGATCGGGTAAGCGAGGGCCAGGTGCTGCGTGTTCCGCCCGGCGGCGAAGAAAGCACCCGCAAAACGCGCGAACGTCGCGAACTGACCGCCGAAGATAAAGCGCAAGCCGAAGAAATGCTGATCCTGCGCAGCAAAAGCGCGCTCGTAATCAACAAGCCCCCCGGCCTCGCCACGCAAGGCGGCACCAAAACCACGCGCCATGTCGATGGCTTGCTCGATGCCTATGCTGACGAGGATGAAGCCCGCCCGCGCCTTGTGCACCGGTTGGACAAAGATACCTCCGGCGTATTGCTGGTAGCGCGATCAGCCAGCAGCGCTGCGTTTTATTCCAAGCGTTTTTCCGGGCGCAGCGCCAAAAAGATTTACTGGGCGCTGGTCGTGGGCGTGCCCGAAGTGTCCGAAGGCACTATTGAAGCGCCATTGTCGAAACAGCCCGGCTCTGGCGGTGAGAAAATGCATGTGGATATGGAAAATGGCCAGCCAGCCAAGACCATTTACCGCGTGGTTGAACGCGCCGGCAATGCGGCCGCCTGGGTTGAGTTACAGCCCTTTACCGGGCGCACCCACCAATTGCGCGTACATATGGAAGCCATTGGGCACCCGATTGTGGGCGATGGCAAGTATGGCGGGCAGGATGCCTTCCTCACCGGCTCTGTCAGCCGCAAGATGCACCTTCATGCGCGCCGTCTGATTATCGATGGTCCCAAAGGTGAAAAACTCGATGTGACCGCCGATCTGCCAACACATTTTGCCGAGAGCATGGATCACCTCGGCTTTGATCTGGGGTTGAGCGAAGCAGGCCCGGTGATGGAACCCCCGCCAGAACGCAGCAAAGCCGAAAAGAAGCAGGCCGCGCGCCAACATGCCAAGCAATATCGCAAAGCGCGCCGCGGTGAACGCCGTGCGCGCGGCAGCAGGCCGGGTGGTAAGGAACGCCCCTCTGGTAAGGCAACTGGCAAAGCTACGGGCAAAGCTACGAGCAAACGTCCGGCAAAGGGCAAAGGCCCGACCAAAGGCAAAGGTTCAACCAAGTGAGCATCCGCCTCGCCGTCTTTGATTGCGATGGCACGTTGACCGATGGGCAAGCCGCAGTGTGTGAAGCGATGGAAGCGGCATTTGGCGAAGTGGGCCTTACCGCGCCTGATCGCCATCAAGTGCGCCGGATCGTGGGGCTTAGCCTGCCGCAGGCCGTGCGCAAGCTGGCCGAAAACGCGACAGCTGACCAACATGGCGAGATTGTCCATGCTTACAAATCCGCCTTTCGCGATGCGCGCCTTTCGGGCCGGGTGCATGAACCGCTTTACGAAGGGATCGTCGATCTGCTGCACCGCCTGCATGATAATGGCTGGACGCTTGGCGTTGCCACGGGCAAATCGGATCGCGGGCTGAATGCGACATTGGCCGCAAACGATCTCACCCATCTTTTCAGCACGTTGCACACCGCCGATCGCCATCCGTCAAAGCCTGATCCATCGATGATCGATGCCGCTATGGCCGATGTGGGCGCAAGCGCAGCCAATACCGTGATGATCGGGGACACTGTATACGATATCCATATGGCGAAAGCCGCCGGATGCCGCGCGATTGGCGTCGATTGGGGCTATCACGCCTCTGCTGAATTGAGCGAGGCGGGCGCCATCGGCGTTGCGCGCAGCATGGCTGAACTGGAAACGCTTTTGGAAAGTGGCGCGCATGCCGGATGATATGCAATCGCCTGACGACGCGCTGGCCCGTCGCCGGTTTATGATGATCAATCTTGTCCGGTTAAGCGGTGTTGTCTTCATCCTTGGCGGGCTGGCGATGGCCAATGATGCGCTGCCATTCCAAGTGCCCGATATCGTGGCCTATGGGGTGGTGATTATCGGCATGGTGGGAGTGTTTGCCCTTCCCATCTTGCTGTCGCGCGCATGGAGCACCAATTCACGGCGATGAAACGGTTTTACAAACAAGTTGATGTAAGCGAAGTTGAAGGCGGGTTTCAAGTGACGCTGGATGGTCGCAAAATCCGCACCCAAGGCGGCGCGCAGCAAATCGTGCCGACCAATGCGTTGGCGCAAAGGCTGGCCGATGAATGGCGCGAACAGGGCGAGGACATCGATCCGCAAAGCCTGCCGCGCCGCGATCTGACCGATTTCGCGCTGGATCAGGTGCAGGCAAACCGCGCCGCCACCATCGCCAAACTGCTGTCTTTCGCGCAGACCGATACACTGTGTTACCGCGCTGATCCTGATGAGCCAGCTTTCCGCCAGCAACGCGATTTGTGGGAGCCGATTGTGACCGCTTGCGAAGCGCGCGAAGGCGTGACCTTTCAACGGGTCAGCGGCATCGTGCACAAAGCGCAATCCGATACAACGCTCACCAAATTGGAGCAGCGATTGGAGCGCGAGGATCACTTTATCCTTGCCGCAACGCTCACCATGGCAAGCCTGGCTGCATCCTTGATCACTGCGCTTGCCGCGCTGGAAGATGGCGCCGATGCGCAAAGCCTGTTCGCCGCCGCCAATGCTGAGGAGGATTGGCAGGCGCAGCTATGGGGCTGGGATGCCGAGGCGCAGAAAAGCCGTGCAGCACGGCTGGAAGCTTTCAAACTGGCGGCAGATTATGTGGCTTTGGCGCGGGCGGACTAACCCACCCAATCAGCCACTTCTTCGGCAATAGTGTTGGCTGCATCGTTCAATGCTGCGCCAACCTGTGTCGCTACGGGTTCGACATTATCCACGCGGTGTTCAAATCGGCGCGTTTTGATCTGGCCATCGGGCATAGCAAGGATCGCATCATAGACGATCACAACCTGTGAACTGGTCGCGTCATAGCCCATCGCGACGAGTTGTCCGGACAATTGCGTGCGCGCGGCATAGGCCAGCTCTCCGCCATCCAGCACCATTTGCCCCCCGCGCGAACGGATCGTTTTGGCCACCACATTGCGGAACAATTGCGCAGGCTTTTCCACCCAGAACGCATCGGCCAGATACGCCAGCTCGCTATCTGATTTGGTCACCGGGATGCGGTTTACATTAAGGCTTTGCGGCACGGCGGGCACTTGCACGGCCAAAGCATCGCCCACTTCCCCTTGGCTTGATACACCAGCAGCGATGCTGGCTTTGGGCGTAAGAGTAAACAATTGTTCAGGCGGCTCGCTGCCGATACTAACGCAGCCTGCAAGCAGCGCCAGCGGGGCAGCAAAGGTGGCCTTGCGAAGAATGCGCATTGCGTGGGTTCCCTTCACGCTCATGGTTCGTAATCCGGCAATTGCGTTCCGCCAACAAGCGCGCCTGCGCCTTCGGTTTCCAGCCGTTCAGTCACATTGCGCAGCGTTTCCGAAGTTTGCCGGATATCGCGCAAAGTGGCGTTGGCCGCTGGCAAAGTGTCACGCGAAAGCTGCTGTGTCACAGGGCCGATATCGTTGAGCGTTGTTTCCAAAGCCGTGGCGGCAGAGCTTGCATCGCGCAAGGTAGAGCGCAATTGCGTTGCCAATTGCTCACCCTCGCCCTCCATCAGATTGTCCGCTGCGGTAAGTGTGCCTTCAAATGCAGCCAGTGTCTTTGTGGATTGCTGCAACGTCGCCTGCAATTCGATCAGCGTTGCATCAATTTGCGGTGATGTGCGTGCCAGCTCTCCGCTCAACCGGTCTGTATTGCGTAAAATGCCTGCGATGCTGTCCTGATTTTCATCGTCCAGCACATTGCTAAGCCGATCGGTCAACGTTGCAAGGCGTTGCAGCAACAAAGGTGCGCTGGCGAGAATTTCGCCAATTGCACCGGGCGCTGGCGGGATCACCGGCACACCTTCAGGGCAAGCCGTTGTGTCACAGCTGATTTCAGGTTGCCCGCGCCGCCCGCCATCAAGGCTGATCGTGGAAACGCCTGTAAAGCTTGCAGAAACGGTTGCGGTCGTGCCGATCAGGATAGGCACTTTGTCTTCGACCCTTATCCTCACGCGAACATATTCAGGGTCTTTGTCCCACAGCACGATATCGACGACCTGACCCACCGGCACCCCGGAATAAGTGACCGCGCTGCCATTGCTGACACCGCCAACCGATTGCTGAAACAGGATGTCGTATTCCTGATTATCCCCATCGTCCAGCCGCGCGAGCCAAACGAAAAAGACCGCCGCCGCCGCCAATAAAAGCAGCGTGACCGCCCCGACCCAGACATGATTTGCGCGTGTTTCCATGCCGCTTCCCTATGAACCCCCGCCGGTGTTGTTGTCTATGCCTTTGGCCCGGTTATGCGTTGCCGTAGCAGCGCGCGCGCGCGGACCGTTGAAATATTCCTCAATCCAGGGATGCTGCGTTTCCAGCAATTCCGGGATCGTACCCACCGCAATCACCTTTTTATCTGCCAGCACCGCCACCCGGTCACAAATTGCATAGAGCGTATCGAGATCATGGGTGATGAGAAAGACAGTAAGACCCAGCGTATTGGCCAGCTCGCGCGTCAGATCATCGAATTTGGCCGCACCGATTGGATCAAGGCCGGCCGTCGGCTCATCCAGAAACAACAGTTCAGGATCCAGCGCGAGAGCGCGGGCAAGGCCAGCGCGCTTTTTCATACCGCCTGATAACTCGCTTGGATATTTGCTCGTCGCGCTTTCAGGCAGGCCAGTTAGAACCACCTTGTACCGCGCGATTTCGTCCAGCAATTGCTTGGAAAGCTCAGGATAATATTGCTTTAGCGGGACTTCGACATTTTCTGCCACCGTCAATGTGGAAAACAGCGCTCCGCCTTGAAACAATACGCCCCAGCGATCACGCACGCCGATCACTTCATCGGGTTCGGCTGCAGTGATGTCCTGTCCGAAAACTTCGATAGTGCCTTCGGAAGGAAATTGCAGCCCGATGATTGATCGCATCAACACCGATTTGCCCGTACCAGATCCACCGACAATACCGATCACTTCGCCGCGCCGCACTTTAAGATCGAGGTTTTCATGCACCACGAAATCACCAAACGCGTTGCGCAGGCCGGAAATCACAATGGGAAATTCGCCTGAATATGGCTCTGGCGAATATTCGTTGGTTGCTTGCGCGATCTCTTCTGGGACCTCTTGAGGCGCCGCATCGACCTTGTCAGCTTGGGGTTCAGTCTCGTTCATGCAGCCTCCCCCTTACGCCCAGCCGATTTTGGTGAAAAATACCGCGAAAAACGCATCAAGCACGATCACCGCAAAAATCGCCTGCACCACAGCTTTGGTCGTGCGCAGGCCCACTTCTTCGGCATTGCCTCTCACCTGCATCCCCTGGTAACAACCCGAAAGCGCCACAATCAGGCCGAATACAGGCGCTTTAACCATGCCGACATAAAAGTCGTACGTTGGCACAACTTCTTGAATACGCGCCAGGAATGAAAGGAACGGGATGCCCAGCATCACGTCTCCTATCACCGCGCCGCCGATAATCGCCATGATCGATGCGAAAAAGCCCAGCAACGGCATCATCAACACTGCGGCAAGAATGCGCGGGATGACCAAAGCCTCCACCGGAGAAACGCCGATAGTGCGCATCGCATCGATTTCCTCGGTCAGTTTCATGGTGCCGATCTGCGCAGCAAACGCGCTGCCGGAACGCCCTGCGACCATGATCGCGGTCATCAAAACGCCAAGCTCGCGCAAAGTGATCCGGCCCACCAGATTGACCGTTAGCGTCTCAGCACCAAACTGCTGCAACTGTACCGCGCCTTGTTGAGCGATAACGATGCCGATGAGAAAGCTCATCAAGCCGATGATCGGCAGTGAGGAAATCCCCACCAGCTCCATCTGTCGCACCAGCGCTTTACCGCGCAATCGCGAAGGATGGCGCACCGTGCCAGCCAGTGCGACTAGCAACAGGCCAAGAAACCCGATATTGCGGCCAAACCCCTGTGCGATTTCGATAGTTTTGACGCCAACACCTTCGGCAACACGGCGCAAGCTTGCTTCTCGTGGAGGTGCGATATCAGCGGTACTTTCGCATTGCTCAACTGCACCAATCAGGATTTCGGCCTGCTCGCTCGCCCCGACGATTTTGGCATTGCGTGCACGGGCAAAGCGGAAGACCAACCACGCGCCAACCGTGTCGAACGGCCCGGCTTCGCTGATATCCACTTCGTCAATATCGCCAGAGGCATCACGCAGATGAGGATCAAGCGCGCCAGCTGTGGAGACAAGCAAGGGTCCGGTAATGACCGCCCGCGTCACCTCGCCCGCCTCTTCAAGACGTATTTGTGCCCATTCCTTCATATTGATCGGCGGTATGCGACCAAATTGGCGGCGCGGCAAGCGCTTGTATCGCGTGAGAAGCATTGCCCTTGTGGATGGTCGCTGGCATGGAGTTTTAGTTGAGTTTGCGGTGCCTGCCCGACTCCCCCTCCCAACCACCCGATATGTTCCCGTAAGGTGTCGGGTGGTTGGGAGGGGGAGTCGGGCTGGCACCGCCATAAGCGTGAGCGAATACGAAAATTATGCCCCAAGAATTGCCTACCAAGTTTGATCCTGCCGCCATTGAAACAAAATGGTATGCCCATTGGGAAGAGAATGGCTGTTTCCGGCCCGAACGGCCCGATGCGGAACCCTTCACCATCGTGAACCCGCCGCCCAACGTCACCGGATCGCTGCATATCGGCCATGCGTTGGACAACACCCTGCAGGACATCGTAATCCGGTATGAACGGCTGCGCGGCAAGGATGCTTTGTGGGTGGTGGGCACCGATCACGCAGGCATTGCGACGCAGATGGTGGTCGAACGCCAGCTGGAAGAACGGCAAGACAAGCGCACCAATTACAGCCGCGAAGACTTCGTTAAAAAAGTCTGGGAATGGAAAGAGGAAAGCGGCGGCACAATCACGCGGCAACTGCGCCGCTTGGGCTGTTCGATGGACTGGAGCCGCGAACAATTCACCATGGACGAGCACTTCACCAAAGCCGTGCTCAAGGTGTTTGTGGACCTTCACAACGATGGCCTGATTTACCGCGACAAGCGGCTGGTGAACTGGGATCCAAAGCTGAAAACCGCGATTTCCGATCTGGAAGTTGAGACGCAAAATATCGCCGGGCATTTCTGGCATTTCAAATATCCGCTCGCCGCCGATGAAAACGGAAACGCCGTGACGCTCGATAATGGCCGCGATTACATTGAAGTTGCGACCACGCGTCCTGAAACGATGCTGGCTGATATGGCAGTGGCGGTGCACCCATCGGATGAACGCTATGCCAGTGTTGTGGGCAAATTTGTCGAGCTGCCCATCACCGGGCGGCGCGTTCCCATTGTGGCGGACGAACATGCCGATCCTGAGCTTGGATCAGGCGCTGTAAAAATCACGCCGGGCCACGATTTCAACGATTTCGATGTGGGCAAGCGCGCAGGGATTGCCCCTGCCGATATGTTCAATATGCTCGATACCGAAGCGAATGTTTGCCAGACTGCGGATGGCCTGGTGCCCGAGGAGTTCATCGGCCTGCACCGCTTTAAGCAAGACGGCAAAGATGGCGCGCGCGAATTGGTGATCCAGCGCCTCAAACAAAGCGGCCACCTGATCCCGCATCTCACCAAAACCAAAAAAGGCGAAGAGATTGAGTTAGACGCCGAACCGCGCACCATCGCCACGCCTTTTGGTGATCGCGGCGGCGTGGTGATCGAACCGTGGTTGACCGACCAATGGTATGTCAATGCTGAGGAATTGGCGAAAAAACCCATTGCAGCGGTAAAGTCCGGCGAAATCGAAATTGTCCCCAAAACGTGGGAAAAAACCTTTTTCAACTGGATGGAAAATATCCAGCCTTGGTGTGTGTCGCGCCAATTGTGGTGGGGACATCGGATCCCGGCTTGGTATGGGCCGGTGAAGAAGGATGCCACGACCGTCAGCCTTTCTATGGAGGGTGAACACAAGGTCTTTGTCGCTCACAATGAGGAAGAAGCCTGTCAGCTTGCGTCAGCATATTACGGCGTCGAGGTCAGGCTAGGTCAAAATCAAGATGCTATGCTTCATGAGTTGCTTCAATCCTCCGCTGACAAGCTACCAGTTTGTCCGACAATTTGGCGCGACCCAGACGTCCTCGACACATGGTTCTCCTCCGCGCTGTGGCCTTTTGCCACGCTGGGTTGGCCCGAAGACGCACCCACCCCCAACCCCTCCCGTCTGCGGGAGGGGAGTGAGACTTGGGGAGCCGAAGGCGAGCCTAGTCGCGGCGGGGTGGGCACCGGGAGCCTGCTCGCCAAGCACTACCCCAACAACCTGCTGATCTCCGGCTTTGACATCCTGTTCTTCTGGGATGCCCGCATGATGATGGCCGGGTATTACAATATGGGCGAGGCTCCGTGGCCAAAGCTCTATCTGCATGGCCTTGTGCGCGCCGCCGATGGGCAGAAAATGTCCAAATCCAAAGGCAATGTGGTCGATCCGCTCGGCCTGATTGATGAATATGGCGCGGATGCTTTGCGCTTCTTCATGGCCGCAATGGAAAGCCAGGGCCGCGACATCAAGATGGATGATGAGCGGGTCAAAGGCTATCGCAATTTCGCGACAAAGCTCTGGAATGCCACGCGTTTTTGCCAAGGCAATGGCATTGGTGCCAGCACTTCTATCAAAGCACCGCAAGCCCGCCTTGCCGCGAACCAATGGATCATTGGCGAAGTGCAGCAAACGGTTGAAGCGTTGGAGGCCGCGATGGCCGATCTGCGCTTTGATGCAGCGGCAAACACGATCTATCACTTTGTGTGGGACCGGTTTTGCGATTGGTATCTGGAGCTGATCAAGCCGGTCTTGTCTCCCCTCCCGCTTACGGGAGGGGCCGGGGGTGGGCCAGAACCCACCGACCAGGCCGCGCCCACCCCTGACCCCTCCCGTAAGCGCGAGGGGGATTTCGATCCCGCTGCCGAAACGCGCGAAGTTGCCGGGTGGGCGCTCGATCAGATCCTCGTCATGCTGCACCCCTTCATGCCTTTCATCACCGAAGAGCTGTGGCACGCACAAGGCGAACGGTCATACGAGCTTGTCACCGCGCAATGGCCCAATCCGCGCGCTGAAGTCTCCAAACAGGCGACCGATGCGATTGACTGGGTGATTGACCTGACCACCGCGACACGCAGCGCGCGCAACGAATTGGGCATCTCGCCGGGTGAAAAACTGGCCGCATACTGCCCTGCCCCAAGCGATCTGGCGAAAGGCGTGGTGGAGCGCAGCAGCGCCGCCATCGAACGCCTTGCGCGCCTGACCCCGGTTGAATTTGCCGAGCCGCCGTCTGGTGCAGCTATGCAGATCGTGGCGGGTGAGGACGTGTTTGTCGTGCCCTTGGAAGGCGTGGTGGACATCGCTGCGGAAAAAGCGCGTCTGGAAAAGGCCCTTGGCGCTTCGCAAAAAGAAGCAAAGTCGCTCAGCGGCCGCCTTGGCAATGCCAAATTCGTCGAAAACGCGAAGCCCGAAGCGGTCGAGAAAGCGCGCGCCGATCATGCGCGGCATGAAGCGGAAGCGGCCCGGTTAGAAGCGGCTTTGGCGCGGTTGGGGTAGGCTTGGCGGTAGATGGCAGGATTTAGGAGCGGTTTCATGCAAAGCTCCTGTCTCTGCATTGAAAATGGGCCTCAACATGATAGCTAAGTTGAATGGAAACTGTAGAACCGAAAAAGTCTAAGGCGACCGTTCGCAAACGGGCTGAAGAAATCAAGCCGTTCATTTGCAAAAATCTGATCGCTGTAATCGAAAGTCCCGCAGATATTCGAAATATCGGTACAGTAATTCGCAACGTGAATGCGCTGGGGGTCGAGAAGGTTTATGTCGTCGACCCTAGAAAGGCTCTGCCTGACGATTGGCAAGAGATGCGTGAACGAAAGTCATTGGCACGAACCTCTGTTTCAGCGGTGAAATGGAGCTTTGTGAAGAGGTTCGACAGCACCGATGATTGCTTCGATCATTTGGAGAAGAACAACTTTCACTCAGTCGTGACTTCCCCTCACGTAAAGGGCCAGGAAAACCACTGGCTTCACGAAGCAAACTTTACCAAACACACGAAGCTGGCCGTATGGTTTGGAAATGAGAAGCGCGGGATTAGCGACTGCGCAGTTGAACGTAGCGATGCCTGCATCGCCATACCGATGTTTGGAATGATCGAAAGCCTTAACCTCGGAACATCCTCTGGGATTGTATTGTATGAGGTGACTAGACAACGTCGGGATTACCAAAGCCGTTACCGCAAAGGCAGGCGGAAAGGAAAACGTGCTGAGCTGTTGCCTGCCGTCATAGCTAAACAGACGGACTAACTCAGCTAAATATCTGCCAATAGGTCGCCATCCGAACGGCCCGTTGCGCGTTCCAGACAACCACCCCCTCCACACCCACAAGCCGAGCGCCGATCCTCGCCCTTATACTCGGCCTAACGCATGCTATATTGGGGCAATGAGCTTTCCGCCGCTTCTCCTGCTTCCTGTGCTTATTATCGCGGTTCTTTTGTACCGCCGGATATCCTCGCACCAGAAGCGTAAGCGGCTTTTGGCGACGCCGCTGACGCCGCAGCAGCGCGAGGTGGTGGCGCGGTTGGTGCCGATTTTGCGGCGATTGCCGCAATCCTTGCGGCCCCAACTGGAAGGCAAGATCAATCTGTTCCTCCATCAGGTCACCTTCCGGGGCAATAATGGTTTGGAGATTACCGATGCGATGCGCCTGTCCATCGCGGCGCAGGCCTGTTTGCTGGTCGTCAACAGTCCAGTTTGGTTCACCACGCTCAAAAATGTGCTGGTGTACCCGTCGGCTTTCGTCACGCATCGCGGGACGCATGATGGCTTTGTGATCCATGACGACAATCCCGCTATGCTGGGCGAGAGTTGGGCGCGCGGGCCGGTTGTTTTGTCGTGGGACCATGCGCTGCAAGGCGGGCTTGATCATGAAGACGGCCACAATGTCGTGATCCATGAATTCGCGCACCAGTTGGACGGTTTGACAGGGCATACGGACGGCATCCCCATATTGCGCAAAGGCCAGCGCTATGATGGCTGGGAAAAGGCTATGCTGGATGCCTATCATGATCATGTGGAACGGGTGGAGCGCGGGCAAGGTTCGCTGATCGATCCTTATGGCGCGACCAATCATGAGGAGTTCTTTGCCGAAGCGATTGTTGCCTTTTTCGAAAAGCCGCAGGCTTTGCAGCGCGAGGAGCCTGCGCTTTATGCGCAGCTGTCGCAGTTGCTGGCGCTTGACCCTGCGCAATGGGCCTGAGCGTTGGTTCTGAGAATTGGGTTTGGGCACTGGTTCGGTGCGCCAACACCGCTTCAAGATTTTCCTACTTTGGGTTTTCGTGCCATGGGTCACGCGATGATCTTCGCCGCCCCTCCCTTTACGCGCCATTTTGCGCGCCATTTTCGCCCTGTCAGGCATGGGTGCGAAATGGGCGGAGTTTTCAGTCCTAGGACTGTGTCCAACGTGTCCATTTTGTAGGATTTCACCTGTGTTGACCCCGACATGCTGACCCTTGCCACCCAAGCTCCCAACGCGGCGGAGATCTTCGCCTCTGTGCAAGGTGAAGGCCCATCGGCTGGGATGCCGGTGGCGTTTGTGCGGCTATCGCGGTGCAATCTGGCCTGTGTGTGGTGCGACACCGCCTATACTTGGCGTTTCGAGGGTGATGCCCAAAACCCACCACGCCCGCACCGCGATGGTGTGACCTTTGCGCGCACTGCCAATCAGGTGAAGTTGAGTGTTGCAGATGTGGCAGAGCGGATCGCGGCTTTGGGGCAAACCAGGCTGGTGATCACAGGCGGAGAGCCGTTGATGCAGGCCAATGCGCTGGCCGATATGCTGGCGCTGCTGCCCGATATGCAGGTGGAAATTGAGACCAATGGATCGGTGCCCACGCCCGGCCGGCTGGATGCGCGTGTGGATCAGTACAATGTCAGCCCCAAGCTGGCGCATTCGGGCAATGCGGCGGAGATCGCGCTAAGGCCTGAAATGCTGGATCGCTGGGCCACTGATGAGCGTGCTTGGCTCAAATTCGTGATTGCAGAGCCGGGCGATGTGGACGAAGTGCTCGACCTTGCCGCAGCGCACGCCATCCCGGCAAAACGCATCTTCGTAATGCCCGAAGGCACGACAAGCGCGGCCTTGCGAGCGCGCATGGAATGGCTGGTGCCCATCGCCTTGGAACACGGCTTTCGCCTGTCAGACCGGATGCATATCCACCTGTTCGGCGATACGCGGGGGACGTGATTGGTTTGGCCCCTCAAGCGCCGGGCGCGGGCTATCGGTGCCCGCTTGGCTTCGGCCTACCGGCCGGCCTGCGGTCGCAGGCTGTCAGTGCCTTCACGGCACCGAGATCAGCGCGACCAACGGGCAACTGGACTGTTCGGCCGCCAAGGCCGCAAGGGCGACCGCCCGCCCGCAGCGGGGCAGCTTGCCTGCACGCAAAGCGAGGACGCTCCCACGGATGTGGGAGCGAAACACAAACTAGCTTCCTTGCGCGCGCCAACGTTGCACGGTGCGGTAAACCACCTCTTCCTCGCCGCCGCTCTCGTTCCATAGGTCGGTAAAGCTGGGGTCTTCGGACGCAGGACGCTTGTTCTCTTCCAATGTATCGAAGGAGACACGGATCGGAATAGACACACCTTCACCGCAAATGATGCATTCGCGGTTACGCAGGGCAGGAATGGAATCAAGGAAACCGCGGGCGCCTTCGGGCATGGCGGCGCGCACGAACTCTTGGTCACGATCATTGTTCAATCGCATGGAGATGATCGTGCCGCATTGTGACAAGACGCCCTCGGCCAAATCGGATGGTCGCTGTGTGATGAGGCCTAGCGAGATGCCGTATTTACGGCCTTCTTTGGCGATGCGGGACAAGATCACGCCGACAGAATTGCCGTCGGAGTTCTTCTCATTGGGCACGTATCGGTGCGCTTCTTCGCAAACCAGCAGGATCGGGCTGGTCTTCTCACCGCGCCCCCAAATGGCAAAGTCGAAGACCATCCGGCTCATCACCGCAACAACGGTCGAGGTGATGTCAGACGGAACGCCCGACACATCGATAATGGCAATCGGTTTGCCGTCAGAAGGCATGCGGAAGATCTTGGAAATCCACTCACCCATCGTATCGCCAACCAACATGCCGGAGAACATGAACTGATATCGCGGATCGGCCTTCAATTCCTCAATCTTGGTTTTGATGCGCATATAAGGCGCGGTGGTGGTGGCTTTGTCGAGCTTACCCATCTCATCCTGCACATATTTGGTCAGATCAGAAAGCATGTAGGGAATAGGCGAATCCACGGTGATCTTGCCCAATTGCTCGGCCAAGCGGTTCTTGGAACGCGCGGCGAGCAGACATTTGGCAAGGATATCGCGGTCATCCTGCAGATCATTGCCTTCAGACTTCAACAAGACTTCGCAATGCTCTTCAAAGTTCATCAGCCAATAGGGCATTTGCAGGTTCGACACGTCAAAGATCATGCCGGTATTGCGGAAAGCGGCCGAGTATTCGCCGTGCGGGTCAATCATCACGATGTGACCTTCAGGCGCGGCCTGACAGATACGGTGCAAGATCAGCGCGGCACTCGTCGATTTACCGGTACCAGTCGAGCCGAGTAGCGCAAAGTGCTTGCCCAGCATCGAATCGATATACATGCCAGCGCGGATATCCTTGGTCGGATAGACAGTGCCGATCTGGATCGCGCTGCGCCCATCAGAGGCGTAGATCTGGCGCAGATCGTCAGTGGTTGCGGGATAAACCAGCGCGCCGGGAATAGGATAGCGGGTGACACCGCGGCGGAAGCCATGGATGCGGCCCGTCAACTTCTCTTCAACGCCTTCGCCAAGGAAATCGATATTGGCGATGACGGCATTGCTTTGGCTGCGCTGATCCTGCTTTTGATTGCGAACAGAGGCGAGCAGCCAGCCATCGCTGGTCTTGATCTTGATCTGACTGCCCACTTGGCCAGCCAGCGCGATCGAGGGATCATCGTGATCCATACATTCATTGAGCCGCTGCATATCGAGCGCAATGCGCGAACCAGATCCAGCAATTTCCAGCACCACGCCAAGCGGTTCACGCGCGCAATCGCTCTCATCGGCGGGCGCAGCCTGATCATTGGTCACAGGCGGCATCTCTGCGTCAGCGCTTTGGGCTCCCGGCTCTTTGGCAGGGTCAAAGGTCTGAAATTGCTGTCGCGGCATGTCATTCATCATCGATTGTCCAATGTTGGCATAATCCTATGCGTAGACTTATCGCGGATGCAGTTAATATCGCGTCAATTGCAAGGATCACACCAAAGCAAACAGCCTTCCAGCAAGCCAACCCATCATCAGCGAAAAGGCGACCGCCAGAAACCCATAGAACAAGGCGTAATTGGCCGCGCCTTGCTCGACCGCCTCTTCGAAACCCTCTTTGCGCACCTGCACTACGGAAGTGGCCGATGCGACGACGCGGCCATCACTTATGGCAAAGGTTTCCGCGACATAGCGGCCCGGGATCACATTGGATGGGATCGGAAGGCGCGCGGTATACAGGACGCTTTCATTGATAGTGACGGCGCCATCGAACTGCGCATACAGCCCGTTACGGATCAGCAAATCGACAAGTCCTGCGGAAAAGCGATCCTGTTCTTCAGGGTCAATCGCGCCGCTGGGCGAAAGTTGCAGATATTCCAGCCCCAGCTCATAAATGGCAGCTGTGCGGGTATCGACAATGTCGGCAACCGGGCGCGAACTGGACAGCGCATAAAAGGACGGAACAGAGCGATAAGACATGGCGTTGGCGTTCACCCACATGCCGAAAATCTGCTCTTTCTCACGCAGCTGGATCGGGCGCGAGGGGCCTTTGAGGACCACGACGATATCGTAAGGGTTGTCGCTATTTGTGCGTCTTCGCGGATCAAAAACCGCGCCATAGAGCAACAATTCTGTGCCAGTAAAACCTTGGCGCAACACGATATCATGTTGCGAAACTTCGGGCACCAAAACGGGATCACGCGATTGCGCGGTGGCAGGTTGCGCGATCATCGCGGCCAGCGCCGCAGCAAAGACTATGCAAGCGCGGATCATAAGATGACCACCGTATATATCTCATCGGGCTGCACACCCAGACCAAACGCCATGCGCAGCGCAATCACGATGACAATCACCGCCAACATCAAACGCAGGATTTCTGGCCGGACCACCGCAGCGATGCGTGTGCCCAATTGCGCCCCGATCACCGAACCAAGCAGCAGCAAGGCCGCCAGCACGATATCAACCGCGCGCGTTGTCATTGCATGAACCATCGTCACCAGCACCGTGATGAAAAGGATGTTGAACAGGCTGGTGCCCACCACAACTTTAGCGCTCATACCAAGAATATAGAGCATGGCCGGCACCATGATGAAGCCGCCGCCAACGCCCATCAACATGGTCAAAACGCCTACAATCACACCAAGGATCAACGGACCAAGCGGAGAGATATACAAGCCCGAACGATAAAACCGCCAGCGATAAGGCAAAGCCGCGATCATCGGGTGATGACGCCTTTTGGCTGTGCGCGGCTTGCTGCCTTGCAGGCTGGGCCGAATTGCTACGATGCTTTCACGCGCCATCAAAGCGCCAATCGTGCCCAGCAAAATGACATAAAGCAGGTTAATCACCACATCGATCTGACCCACAGCTTGCAGCAAAGCAAACAAACCTGCGCCGATCAACGCGCCCGCCATGCCGCCTGCCACGGTGACCGCGCCCATTTGATAATCCACGCCATTGTTTTTGCTGTGCGCGATCACGCCCGAGACGCTGGCCCCTGTCACCTGAGTGGCGGCAGAAGCTGCGGCAACGGTTGGCGGAATGCCATAGAAAATCAGCAAAGGCGTGGTCAGAAACCCTCCGCCAACGCCGAAAATGCCCGAGAGGATGCCTGTTGCAAGGCCAAGCGCAACGATGACAAGGCCATCAACCGCAAGATTGGCAATAGGCAGATAAACATCCATGCCGCCTGCGCTAAACTAGTGCGGCGCTGGATAGAAGGTGGTTGGCGTGCTTTGCCCTAAAAACCTGTCGCGAGTGTGAGCGCAGGGCCACTGTCAGGCTCTGCATCACCGGCCACGCGGAGGCGGTAATCCGCCGAAACGCTGGCATACCCATCGCCGACCGGGAAGGAGACGCTGGCCGTTGGGCCCACATCGAGGCGCGATGCACCTTCTTGCGCCCCGCCCCAAACACCGCCGCCTGCGCTGAGGCGGAAATTGTTGAGTTCTGCCACTTCGCGCGTCACGCGGGCATGTCCATCGATAAAGGCTGTGGCGTTGTCACCGGTGACGTAGCCTGCTTGCAGATAGACCTCACCAGTGGTTCCGCCGGGCAAATCGACAGGCGCAAACTCGCTGATCGCATAGGCTCCGGCGCGAAGCTGCGTGCCGTTGGCGGTATCGGTAATGCGCGCTTCGATTGCAGCGCGCACCGGCACTTTGGCGATAGGGCGGGCAGAAAGGCCCGCAGCAGCGTCATACTCGCGCGCGCCATCAACCGCCGCACTGGCACGTAAAAAGGCTTCGGGTGCATGAGGGCTACTCGTCGACAGAGCATAGCGCAAAATCGCACCAACCTGGCTTCGGCCATAAGATGGCGCGCCAGCTGCGATGGAAGCATCTGTACCATCACGCCAAAGCCCCCACGCATCACCTGACCAGCGGCCTTGTGGATCTTCTCCCATAAAGCGCTGCGCAGCGCGCGGCACAAAGGCGGGACGTGGGCGCGCGGCGGGCAGCTCTTCACCGCTCAGACCAAGCCGGGTGCGCAAGCTGGCATTTTGCCGTCCCACCGAAAACAGCATAGCGTGTCCGACAATATGGCTTGTCGAAACCGCTTCGCTGCTATCGAAAACTGTGCCGCCATAGCGGGGCGTTGGCATTTCAACAGGTGCTGAACGAATAGGTGTATCCGCCCATGGCGAAGGCTTCATAACACTATCGCCGTGGCCCAGCCCATCGCTGATAAAATCGGCATCGCTTTGTGTCGTTGGCTTTGCCAGGCTGGCGCGTGGTGTGGTTTTCTCCACTGTTAGCGAAGACGATTGCACCAGCGCCATCGGCAAAATGTTCTCAAACGGTTCCCACATAGCGACGCGGCCGCCAACCCATGCGGTCAGGATTACAGCCAGCACAAAGACTGGACGGCCGCGCGTAATGTCAGCTCCCGGGATCATCGCACATTCTCCAGTTCAAGCTGCACAGGTTTGGCAGGATGCGCGGTGTGGGTTGTTTTATCCCATTGCGGCGTACCGCCTCCCAACGTCTTGATATAAGCAACCAATGCGCGTCGTGCGGCCATGATTGAAATCACATTGGCGCACGGGATGCGCAGGACCGCGCGCAGGCCTTCGTCCCAGCCGTATTCGCGCGCGGTAAAGGCAAAGCGCACAGCACCACGCCAGATAAAACTCGCCAGATTGGCATAGATGAGGAACAGCATGAAGGGAGTGGGCTCCCACACCCGCTCATAACCCAGCTGCGTAATCACAAAGGACAAAGTTGCCACCAGCAACAACAAATAGCCGCATGCCAGCACCACTGCGCTTAACGGTCCGCGCCGATCGCGCAGGCGCATCCAGCTTTCACCAAAAGATCCGGTCCAGCCAAGCCGGTCCCAACCCTGCAAGGCAATGCCGTGAATCCAGCGCGCCTTTTGCCGCACAGAACCGCTCAAAGTGTCAGGGAAATACGCTCGTGTCGCGACCAATTGGCCATCTTCCCCGCGTACTCTGAGAAAGCGCGAGCGGCCACCCATCGCAGCAATGCGCAAGCCCAGCTCATAATCTTCTGTCAGCGATTCTTCTGAGAAGGGGCGATTGCCGCCCGCTTGATCGGCCAGCTTGGCCAAGGAATCACGCGAAAACGCACAGCCCACGCCAGCAGCGGGCAAGCTTTTGGCTAAGGCCGTGCGCACAACAAGCGCCTTGGCATGGGCCTCGGCAAACTCTTCGCAATAATGGCTGCCAATCCAGCGTGAGCGTTCTTGCGGAATGGGAAGGACAGGCAATTGAACAAATTCGGCCCGCTCAATCGCTTTGTCCAGCAAAGCAAGCGCGGCGGGATCAACCATGTCTTCGGCATCATGCAGCAACACCATGCGGGTTTGAATTCCAGTGCGACGTTCGTCATGTTCCAACGCTGAATATAACCGGTTCAGGCAATCTGCCTTGGTTGTCGGACCATCGCGGTCATTAATGACGATGCGAACCCGCGGATCAGTACCCGCAGCGCGCAAAACCGCCTCCATCGTAGCGGGATCATTGCGATAACACCCGACATAGACACGCAGATCGGCATGTTTCCACACTTTCAGCGCATGGCCGATAGTATGCTCAATGACGCTGTCTTCGCGCCATAGCGGGATGAATATGGCTGCCTGGCCGCTTAATTGGCGATGCGGCAAATTCTCGACAGGCATGGATACAGTCTGCGTACGCCCAGTCAGGCGATACCACAGCCACATAAGATCAACCGCAAACTCATCGAGTGCGCCAATCAAAAAGAATACCCCGGCGAACAGGAGCAATTCCTGTTCGATCAGAGCCAGCCACTCAAGAGCGGCGAATGCTCCATTCTCCATGCGTTGCAACCCCTTACTACGCAACTCTGCATAGGCTAGAGCGTGTTACCGATATTGCAAAGCGCTAATACCGTACAGTAACATACGAAATTAACTACGGTTGTTCTGAAGCGAGGGGAAATACGCTGGCAGGCTTGCATCCTGGCGCGTTTTGCGAAAGAGGGACGCACCATGGCTGATCCCAAATTTCTAACCCAAGTTGTCGCGCGCCCTTTCAAGGCATTGTTCAAAGCTGATGCATTTGAAGGCATCTTGCTGATTGCGGTCGCGATTGCTGCGCTGATCGTGGCCAATTCCGGTGTTGCTGGCGCCTATTTCGATTTGTTCAACGGATATTTGTGGGACAAGGACGTGTTCTATCTGAACACGCTGCACCTGTGGATCAATGATGGCTTGATGGTGATTTTCTTCTTCGTGGTTGGCCTCGAAGTGAAGCGCGAACTGATCAGCGGAAATTTGTCCGATCCCAAAGCGCGCAATCTTCCGATCCTTGCGGCAATTGCCGGAATGGCGGCGCCTGCTGCGGTGTATATGCTGGTTGCCGGAGGAGAGCCGGGCTTGTCGCGTGGCTGGGCCATTCCTGCAGCAACCGACATTGCTTTTGCAATGGGTGTTGTGGGTCTGTTGGGCACACGCGTACCTGCGCCTTTGCGGCTGTTTCTGCTCACCGTGGCGATTGTGGATGATATTGGCGCGGTGGCGATTATCGCGGTGTTTTATACCGCCAAGATCAAGATGATGTATCTTGGCCTTGCCGCAGCAGTGCTTGCGATCATGTACATTATGAACCGGATGCGGATCACCTCGCAGCTGCCTTTTATTCTGGCCACGCTCGTGCTGTGGTATTTCGTGCTGTATTCCGGCGTTCATGCAACGATTGCCGGTGTGCTTGCCGCTTTCATGATCCCGATGCACCGCGATGACGGCAATTCCATGGTTGAAAATATGGAACACGCGCTGGTGCCTTGGAACGCTTATATCGTTGTGCCGCTGTTCGGCTTTGCCAATGCAGGTGTGAACCTTTCTGGCATTGGTTTTGATGCGCTGCTTGATCCATTGCCACTGGCTGTCGCGATGGGCCTTGTGCTGGGCAAGCAGGTGGGCATTTTCTCGATGGTGTGGGCGGCTGTGAAGCTGCGCATTGTAGCCAAGCCACCGGCATGTTCGTGGGCCGAGATATGGGGCGTTTCCGTGCTGTGCGGGATCGGCTTCACGATGAGCTTGTTTATCGGCGAGCTCGCTTTTGTCGGCTCTGACGAGTCATCACGCTTCCTGCGCGATGAAGCCAAGATCGGCATTCTCACAGGCTCGCTGATCTCGGCAGTGCTGGGTTACACAATCCTGCGCTTCACCACATCGCATCCAGAATATGACGATCCAAAGAGTCCGGTTGTCTAAAGCGGGTCAGGCATCCGCCTAACCCTTGCGGCACCAGCCCGAGGTCAACGCGGATGCGTTGACCGCATCAAAAAATCATTTCGCCACTGGCGGGTTTTCGCCCAGATCTTCAAACCATGCCTCGACCGGGCCGTTCAGTTTGATCGTTAGCGGGCGGCCTTTGCGGTCAACCGATTTGCCAGCCTGCACGCGGACCCAGCCTTCTGAAATACAATAAGCTTCGATATCGTTGCGCACCCGGTCTTTGAAGCGGATGCCAATGCCGCGTTGCAATGCGTCCCCATCAAAATCGGCGCTGCGCGGATCAATCGCGAGCTTATCTGGCGGGACATCATTTGCGGGCGCAGTATCTGCTGTTTGGTCTGTCATGGTCATGCCCACTAACTGCATAAGCGCAAATTGCAATGTGTCCGCTTGCCCTTTTGGCGCGGCCCTTATAAGGGCACCGCTTCATTTAGCGCGGGGGCGAGCAATCGCCTTGGCGCCAGACGTCGGGCCGCGGGCGTGGCGGAATTGGTAGACGCGCTGGTTTTAGGTACCAGTATCGTAAGATGTGGGGGTTCGAGTCCCTTCGCCCGCACCAGAGTTCTGGCTCGCTAGAAGCTCTTTCGCGCAATCGCGTTAGAGTGCGAGTTGGTAATAAAGAGATATGAGAAAAGGCACGTTGAATGCAAATCGTTGAGACCACCAATGAAGGCCTGAAACGCGGATATACCGTTACGATCGCGGCCAAGGATATCGACGCAAAAATTGATGCTGAGGTAAAGAAGGTCGCCCCGCAGGTGAAAATGCCTGGCTTCCGGCCCGGCAAAGTGCCTGCCAATCTCGTGCGTAAAATGCACAATGATGCAATCCATTCCGATGTGCTGAACACCACGGTGCGCGAATCGGTGGATACGCTGATCAAAGACAACAAGCTGCGCCCTGCCCTCCAGCCCAAGATCGAAATGGGCGAAGGTTATGAACAAGGCAAAGATGCTGAACTGACCGTCGAAGTCGAAGTGCTTCCCGAAATTGAAACGCCTTCAATTGATGGCCTCAAGCTTGAAAAGCTGAGTGTGCCGGTCAGTGATGAGCAGCTTGATGAAGCGCTCGGCAAGCTGGCTGAAGGCCAGAAAAGTTACAAGGATGCTGCCAAAACCAAAAAGGCCGCCGATGGTGATCAATTGATCATCGATTTCGTTGGCCGCGTGGATGGCGAAGAATTTGAAGGCGGCAAAGCTGAAGACGCGCCTTTGGTGATCGGTTCAGGCCAATTCATCCCCGGCTTTGAAGAACAGCTGACGGGTACAAAAACCGGTGAAGAAAAGACCATCACGGTCACCTTCCCCGAAGATTACCCGGCTGAAAACCTCAAAGGCAAAGAAGCTGAATTCGATGTGACCGTGAAAGCTGTCAAAGTCGAAGCGGAAAGCAAGATCGATGAAGATTTCGCCAAACAGCTGGGCCTTGAAAGCCTCGATAAGCTGAAAGAACTCATGAAAGGTCAGATTGAGCAGGAATCTGCTGGCCTCACCCGCACGCAGATGAAGCGTCAATTGCTCGACAAGCTGGCGTCAGACCACGATTTCGATGTGCCTCCTACCATGGTCGAAGCTGAATTCGAACAGATCTGGCAGCAGCTGCAACAAGAAGCCGCCAAGGAAGATGATGCCGAAGCAGCGTTGAAAGAAATCGAAGACGAGAAAGACGATTACAAGCGCATTGCCGAACGCCGCGTGCGTTTGGGTCTGCTGCTTTCTGAAATTGGCCAAGCCAATGATGTGGAAATCAGCCAACAAGAAATGCAGATGCTGATCCAGCAGGCAGCACAGCAATATCGCCCTGAAGATCGTGATCGTTTCGTGGAATATATCCGCAACGAACCCATGGCTCAGGCACAGCTGCGCGCGCCATTGTATGAAGACAAGGTCGTCGATTTCCTGTTCGATAAAGCTGACGTGACAGAACGCGAAGTAACGCGCGAAGAGCTTGAAGCTGCTATCGAAGCGGAAGAGGAAGAAGCCGCCAAAGCCGTCAAAAAGAAGCCAGCGGCCAAGAAAGCTCCGGCGAAAAAGGCCGCGGCCAAAAAGCCTGCTGCTAAAAAGGCTCCGGCCAAGAAGGCGCCTGCCAAGAAGAGCGCTGCCAAAGCTGATGCAGAGGCCAAGCCAGCCGCCGAGGCCAAGCCAGCCGCAAAGAAAGCGCCTGCCAAAAAGCCCGCTGCGAAAAAAACACCTGCTAAAAAGCCTGCTGCCAGCAAGTAAGCTGCTGCAAGGTTGCCGTTAGATGTCGGGCAGTTTTAAAAGCTGCCCGACACCGACAACCGTATTGATCGACCAAAAAAACGCTGCCGGTCTTCGGTAAGCAGAACGGGACTGTCACCGCGCGGACCTGCAAAAACCGTGCGCCGCCGATCAAGCCCGCCGTTGGTCAGGTTGTCGACTTCCAGATTAAACGTCATCCCGAGCACATCCTTATGCTCAATGAACAGCTCAATGCGCGGATTCGCGCCATTGGCAGTGATAAGCTCGGACACTCTGAACGATGGGCGCGGGGTGAACGCTCTAACCTGGCCGCCATAAGCCCAATCTGTATCTGGGATGTCGTGGCGGAAATTGGCGTTCAGAAGGATCGGATCTTCATCATCAAACCGGCGACCGGTATTGGTAACCGGGTCGATCAGATTGGAATCGCGAATTTCCAGATTGATATCAAGCTGAGCACCGCTAACGCCAACGGGCGCGAAATTTAACGTGGCATCCAGCGCCATTCCCGTCTGCCGCGCTGTATCAATATTGCCCGCACTTTGCCCACCATTAGCCAGCGGAACGATCGCAACAAAATCGCTGATTTCGCGGTGAAACAATTCGATGGTGGTCTGTCCCCAAGGGCCCAGTTTCTTCGCGAATTCTATCTCCATTTCCCAGCTTTGCTGCGGGCGCAGGCTGCTATTACCAGCATCTTGTGCATCACCGGCCAAATCAACATCCGCCAGGAAGTCACCAAAGTTGAGTTGACCCACACGCCGCGCGAGTTCGACATTGATGTCGAGACCGTCTGACACCACCCAAGCGAGGCCGACAGAGCCTTTGGGTCGCTGAAAACTGCGAGATAACGCCGCTGCGCCAGTTTGCGCGATTTGCGAATATTCGCCGCCGGCAATGACTTGCAAGGAAAGGCGTTGCGTCAAGCGCCTACCATAACTGAGCAGCGCCTCATACCGGTCTTCGCGCACTCCGCCCTGCCCGCTAGGGAAAGGCACTTCGACAAATTCATCATTGTCGGCATCGAGCTGGAACAGGCGCGATTCTTGATCGAGCCGGTTAAACGCCGCTTCGCCGGAGATCTGCCAATCTGCGCCCCATAATGGCCAGCTATATTCCGCACGGGCAATGCGTTCGCCCGTTTGTGTCAAACGGTCAAAACGCGTACCGACTTCCGGCAAATCGCCTTCGGTAAGCCGCTGTTGCGTGAAAAAATCAGCGGATTCATACGCTTCGAGAACGATCAGCTTGAGCCGCCCCGGACCCACCGGAAAGGTCAGATCACCGCCCAGCTCATAACCCCAGTCATCGTCCAAGGCCTGCGTAAATTCAGCGACAGGCGGCAACGCTCCGCCCGGATCGCTTACATCATTTTCAAACGAATCGAAATCAGAGACAAACCCTGCCGTGTTGAGGGTAAGCTCCACTTGCGGTGCGATAGCGATATCGAATGTCGCATTGATTTCTGGCTGATCATCCTCGCGTGATGTGCGGATAGTCCTGTTATCGACCATGCCATTGGCGAAGGAAAAGATGTTGGGACCAACCGTTTCAAACAGCGACTGATCGTTTTCAAACGCGACGACGTAGTCCACCGGGCCTGCTGAACCGGCAATCGATATTTCGCCTTCACGCAGACCCAACGTGCCGATGGTGGTATAGCGCGGTCGCCATAAGAACTGGCCGCTCAGCGCGCCGGTCTTGGCAATGATGTTGGCGACCCGGCCCGTCAGCCCCGGAATATCCAGCGTTGCCCCATCGACAATTTCGATGCGCACGACATTTTCTGCAGGAATGCGCGATAGCCGATCGCTGATGCTGGTGGACTTGCTCGTAATGCGGTCGCCATTGATCAGCAGATTGCCCGAAGCTTGCCCCAAACCGCGCGCATCGCCGCCATCATCGATGGCAAAACCGGGAACTTGCTCAATCATATCAAGTGCATTGCGCGGGACAAAGCGCGCAAAATCAGCGGGCAAAAAGACCTGGCGGCCGGCCGAACCACTGGTTTGCGGCGCAGCTCGGCTGTCAATTTCGCGCCCATCCGGCCCGCTGCCATTAGGCGACGTCCGGGCGTGGGCGGTCTGGGCTTGGACGGCCTGAGCGTAGGCCACCTGAGCACAAAGCGCGCATGCAAGTGCGCCCCAAAGGGGATATCGAAATAGGGAAGCCGTTCGCATGAAGACAGTCGTTAACGCATTGAGACGCAAAGCAATAGCGGCGAACTGCGCAACCTTCGCTGGCAAAAAGCGTGCAAGTCCATCATTCCGCCGTGGCGAGCTTAGCGCTGCGCACACTTTCATAAGCTGCCCCGGCTTTAAGCACGGCGTGATCATGCCATTTCGCGCCCATGATAGAGAGCCCGACAGGCAGATCCTCAACCGCGCCCATCGGCACGGTGATATGCGGATATCCAGCGATTGCCGCGAGCGAGCCGGCACCAATCCCATCACCGGGCCGATCACCCAATATCAGATCAATCTTCCAAGCCGGACCCAGTGTTGGCGCGACGAGGAACTGCACATCATTTTGCGCCAAAATCTTATCGATGCCCTCGGGGCCTGCAAGGCGGAACGAATTGGCGCGCGCCGCCTCATATGCTTGGGTGTCGGTGGTTTGTAGCGCTTGCTCAAAAATATCCTGACCAAACCAGCGCAGCTCGGTATCTGCATTCGCTTCATTCCACGCGATCACATCGGCGAGTGAACGCACCGGGATATCAGCAGGTGAGCTGGCGAGATAGGCGTCCAACCCTTCGCGAAATTCGTACAGCAGCACGGTATATTCATCGCGCCACATGGTGCCGTCGGCCTCAAATTCCACGTCAACCAAAGTGGCACCGGCGCGCTCCATATCGGCCAAAGCTGCATCGAATATCGCGGTGAGCTGAGCATTATCGCCAGCCCATTCGCGCATCACACCAATGCGCACACCTTCAAGGGTTGCATCGGCAAGACCGGCGGTGAAATCGCCCTTGCGCGCATCCGCTTCGGCGGTGACGGGATCAAGCGGATCGCTTCCGGCCATCGCGGTGAGCAACAAAGCAGCATCATGGACGCTCGTGGTCATCGGCCCGGCGGTATCCTGCGACACGCTGAGCGGGACAATATGCGTGCGGCTAACCATGCCGACGGTGGGTTTGAAACCGACAATGCCGTTGACGGCGGCAGGACATGTGATCGAGCCATCCGTCTCAGTGCCGATGGCCGCCCAGCTCATACCCGCTGCCACCGCAACCGCGCTGCCGGAAGAGGACCCGCATGGGCTGCGATCAGTGGCATGAGCATTGGGGGTCTGTCCACCCACCGCGCTCCAGCCGGAGGAGGAGCTGGTGCTGCGAAAGTTGGCCCATTCGGAGAGGTTGGTTTTGCCAGCAATGACACCGCCATTGGCGCGGATATTGGCGATGAGCGGTGCATCGCGGCCCGTTGCGTTGTCAACGAGGGCGAGCGAGCCTGCGGTTGTCGCCCATTCGCGGGTTTCAATATTGTCTTTGATCAAGATATCCAGCCCTGACAGGATGCCCGTGATAGCGCTCGTCATAGCACCGCGCGCTTCAGCATCAGCTGTTTCTGCCTCATCCAGCCTGACAATAACTGCATTGAGCGCGGTTGTGGTTTGCGCCCGAACCGCATCCTCCAGCATCTGCGGCGCGGGCACCGGCGCGCGCTCCTCCTGCGCCACCGCAGGGGCGGCACAAGTTAGCAAAACAAGCGAAGCGAGCGTTTTTTTCAATCTATTCATACTGTCAGTGATGCGCACAATCTGCCTCTTACACAAGACAAAGGGTTAATCCCCTTGAACATATGAGAGGGAGACGCGACATAGCGGCTTCGCCCTTTTGAAAAGGGTCCCTGATGACGAGAGGAAATCCATGTTCGACCTGTTCGGTGACAGCAAAGACCAGTTTATGACCGATCCCGCCACTGGCGCATTGGTGCCCATGGTGGTCGAATCGACCAGCCGCGGTGAACGCAGCTTCGATATTTTCAGCCGCCTGCTGCGCGAACGGATCGTTTTCGTCACCGGCGGTGTGGAAGACAATATGGCGTCGCTGATCGTTGCCCAGCTGCTGTTCCTTGAAAGTGAGAACAGCCAGGATATCTCGATGTATATCAACTCACCCGGCGGCGTGGTGACAGCAGGCATGGCGATCCATGACACGATGCAATACATCAAACCCAAAGTGCGCACCGTGTGTATCGGACAGGCTGCATCGATGGGTTCGTTCCTGCTTGCCGCAGGGGAGCCGGGTATGCGCGTGGCACTGCCCAATGCTCGCATCATGATCCACCAGCCTTCTGGCGGAGCGCGCGGCATGGCTTCTGATATCGAGATTCAAGCCAAGGAAATCCTGCGTATCAAAGCGCGGATGAACGATCTTTACGTCGAATATACCGGCCAAAGCCTTGAGGATATCGAAAAGGCGATGGACCGCGACACCTTCCTCGAAGCGGAAGAAGCCAAGAAGTTTGGTCTGGTGGATGAAGTGTTCGCACATCGCCCCAAATCCGATCCGGCCGGCGAGATTAAGGGAACAGGCGGCGCGCCAGAGTGATTTTTACGTCCATTAACCGGGCGGCAAAAACTGTAGCACTTTGGCAACCCTTCCCCTTCACGCTGGATCAAGGTGGGGGAAGTAAGCTTTGCCTGTTTGATAATGCGGGATAGCGGCCTAGATTGGTCGGAATGATTCCGAGCGCCCTTGCACCTTTGGCAAAGGCGCGTAATGGAAAAGGTTATGACAAAATTGAGCGGATCTGACAGCAAGAGCACTCTATATTGCAGCTTCTGCGGCAAATCGCAGCATGAAGTGCGCAAGCTGATTGCCGGGCCCACCGTGTTCATCTGTGATGAATGCGTGGAATTGTGCAATGATATCATCCGCGAAGAAGCCAAATCCGGCATTGCGGGCAAGAAAGATGGCGAAATCGCCACGCCGCATGAGATTTGCCATACGCTCAATGATTATGTGATCGGGCAAGATCGGGCCAAGCGCGTCCTGTCTGTCGCAGTGCATAACCATTACAAACGCCTCAAACACTCGGCCAAATCGGACGATGTGGAATTGGCGAAATCGAACATCTTGCTGGTTGGTCCAACCGGTTCAGGCAAAACGCTGCTTGCACAAACGCTGGCGCGCACGTTCGATGTGCCTTTCACTATGGCCGATGCCACGACATTGACCGAAGCGGGTTATGTCGGGGAAGATGTTGAAAATATCATCCTGAAATTGCTGCAATCGTCCGACTATAATGTCGAGAAAGCGCAGCAAGGTATCGTCTACATCGATGAAATCGACAAAATCACGCGCAAAGCGGAAAATCCGTCCATTACCCGCGATGTCTCTGGCGAAGGTGTGCAACAAGCACTGCTCAAGCTGATGGAAGGCACCACTGCCAGTGTTCCGCCGCAAGGTGGCCGTAAACATCCGCAGCAAGAATTCCTGCAAGTCGACACCACGAACATCCTGTTCATCTGTGGCGGCGCATTTGCTGGCCTTGAAAAAATCATCGCGGACCGTCTGCAAAAACGCTCCATCGGTTTTGGCGCCAATGTGGATGATCCCACTAAAGCGAAAATCGGCGAAATGCTAGAAAAGTGTGAGCCGGAAGATCTGCTCAAATTCGGGCTGATCCCTGAATTTGTGGGCCGTTTGCCGGTAATTGCGACTTTGCATGATCTGGATGCGGACGCGCTGATCACCATTTTGCAGGAGCCGAAAAACGCTCTGGTGAAGCAATATGCCAAACTGTTTGAGTTAGAAGAAGTCGCGCTGACCTTCACCGATGATGCGCTTGAAGCCATCGCGAAGAAGGCGATTGCCCGCAAAACGGGTGCGCGTGGCCTGCGTTCCATTGTAGAAGGGCTGCTGCTCGATACGATGTTCGATCTGCCCAGCATGGACGGTGTGTCCGAAGTCGTAGTTGATGGCGAAGTGGTTGCGGGCCGCAAGGAACCTGTCCGCGTGGTCTCCAACGATGACGACAAAAAGAGCGAAGAAGCCGCTTAATTCGTTAGACCTTCAAATGCCCGGCGCGCACCATCCGGGGCGCTTGGGGCCGTTTGTTTAGGCGCTCTCAATCGCGACTAGGCGTCCATTCCTGAAAGGCAATGAGCGCGCACGTCTAAGATTGGGTGAAAAGCGGACGTCAAACTCCCAGCCACTCTAGGGCGCCAGGTAGGTCGTCGGCGGCATAATCAATTTGGAGAACTCGTCTGCTACTCGGTCTTACCGCAGCATCCGATGCATGAAGGATGGGCGTAGAGTAGAGCCATATGTCTCCCGCCTTTGCCAAACAGGTTCGTGTAACGCAGCATCCGACAATTGCCTCGATATCCTTAATAGGTATGCGTCCACGTGTATGCGAGCCTGATGCGATAAGCAGAGGGGCATTGGTCGCAGGCACATCGTCAAGATGCGCTCGTAAAGTGACCATACGCGCCAGCAACCCGAATGGAGGCGCGACATGATGCATGCCACCTTTGACCGTCCATGGTCCAAAGCCAGACACCTCCCGCTTTTCTTTCACGCAGATTGTTCGGTCCTGATGCCATGCAAGAGACCAATTGTTTTGTGGAGACTTGTTGAAGAGGATTGCCCGGACCGGCCTCGATTGCGCACCCAGAACTGAGGCAGCAATCGCTCCAATATCACCATCTTTGGCTAGCAAGGGCTTAATCGCATCCAACTGATAAATGCGAGTGCCCGCGTCATTGCGGGGAAGCCTTATTAGCGCGGCCTCCAATTCTGCAATGCAGGGCTTCAGGGCGCCAGTAAAAATCTGCGCTCCATCGACGCGAAAATCAAAGTCTGAGCGATTACTCATTGGCTATCTGTATCCTTGGGCGCGACAATCGGGCAACGCCAACAACCAGGACACAACCCAAACCGTAGCATTCTTCAACCAGCCTCCCCATCCGCGCCCTCATCCGCACCCCGTCCCGCCTTCAACCTCGCCGGTGACCACTTGCAAAGTCGTATGGCCGATCGCGTGGTCGTCCTTTAAACGCTGGGCCGCGTTGTGCAGGAATGCATCATCGGGGCAGCCTTCGGGCATAAGCAGATGCGCGGTCAGGGCTGTTTCGGAGGAAGACATGGGCCAGATATGCAGGTCATCCACCCGCTGGACCCCCGGCATAGCGGAAAGCGTTTCGCGCACCGCATCGCAGTCGATCCCCTCGGGCACTGCGAGCAGGCCCATTTTGATGCTATCGCGCAACAGGCCCCAAGTGCCCCACGCGATCACGGCAAGGATCAGCGCGCTGATCAGCGGATCGATCCAGTAAGCGCCGCTAAACAGGATTGCGATCCCGCCAATCACCACGCCCACAGATACCAGCGCATCGGCGGCCATATGGATATAAGCGCCGCGAATATTGATGTCGGATTTGCTGCCGCGCATAAACAAAAGTGCGGTGAACACATTGATGGCAACGCCTATGCCCGCCACCCAAATCATCACCTGCGCATCGGGCTGCGCCGGGGAAATTACGCGGTGCACAGTCTCATACCCAATCGCGCCGATCGCGATCAAAAGCAGCATTCCATTGGCAAAAGCGGCCAACATGCCGGAGCTTTTCATGCCATAAGTATAGCGTGTGGAAGCAGGCCGTTTGGCGACAGTTGCCGCCACCCATGCGATGATCAGTCCCAACACATCGGACAAATTGTGCCCGGCATCCGCCACCAGCGCCATGGAGCCAGAAAGAAACCCAGCCACCGCTTCAACAATAACAAAGCCGCCATTGAGGATGATGCCGATCGCAAAGGCGCGCCCATAATCAGGGCCACCGCCCGCGTGGTGCTCATGGAAATGGCCACCACCGCCATGATGGTGGCCGTGACTATGGCCGCGACTATGCCCGTGATGATTATGCGAGTGACCAAGCCCCATGGCTGTTACTCATAGACGCAAGCGTCCAGCGCGTCACGCCTTACAACGCCCATGCGCGCTTCGATCATATTGCCATAGCGCGCGGTCCAGCCTGTCGGGTTCACCGCACCGCGCTTTTTCGGGCTGGGCAGAACGGCAGCGATGCGGCTGGCTTCATCGCGGGTGAGGCGCGCGGCGGAGTGGTTGAAATAACGCTGCGCTCCAGCGGCCACACCATAAGTGCCAATGCCCGTTTCTGCGACATTGAGATAAACTTCCATAATCCGCCGCTTGGACCACAGGTTTTCGATGAGGAAAGTGAAATACGCCTCCAGCCCTTTGCGAAAGAAGCCTCCGCCCTGCCACAAAAAGACGTTTTTGGCGGTTTGCTGCGATATGGTCGAGGCGCCGCGCTCTCGCTTGCCTTCGGCGCGTTCTTCCAATGCCTGCTCAATGGCCTCTACATCAAAGCCATCGTGGGAACAGAATTTGCTATCCTCTGCCGCGATTACTGCGCTCACCATATTGCGGTCGATGCGCGAAAGCGGCTCCCAATCGCGGGAAACGGAATTTTCGTCCATCAGCATGGTCGCGGTGTAGGTGACCGGCACAAACCGCAACACCACCACCAGCGCGACGCTAATGACGACGAACCAGAGGATCGTTTTGACGACAATAAGAGTGATGCGAGTAAGCATAAAGTGGTTCTATCGCACCCTCCCCGCCGCGACTAGCCTCGCCTTTGGCTCGCCAAGTCTCGCTCCCCTTCCCACAAGCGGGAGCGCTTGGGGGCGGGTCATCCCAGATCGCCGACCTTGTGCATCATCCTTACGTAAAGCGCGCGCGCCGCCCACTTCAGACCAAGCCGCGCGGCGAGCGCTGATGGCAGGATGTCGCTCCAATAAAGCCGCGCGAGGCGTTGCGGATCGGCGGCAAGCTGCGCGGCGATACCCGGCGCGCGGGCGTAATATTGCGCAATCTGCTCTGCCCCGCCCGGTTGCCGTGCCAGCCAGTGATCGCGAAAATCGCGCAAAGTCGCCAGCTCCCAGCAATCATCGGGCAGACCCATCATCTCGACCGCAGCTGTCGTAAGAAAGCATGGCCCAGGTGTCGGCAAAGCTTTGCACTGCGCGCGACGTTCCCGTTCCTTCAGCTGCTCCAATGCGATCAAGCCTTCCCGCGTATTATGCGCAATCCGGTCCTTGTCATAAGCCAGTACATAGTCGGGCTCTCCCTGCGTATCTGTCCCGGGTAGATAGACCGAGACGAGGATGTCCTGTGTCAATCTTTCAAAACTGGGCGGGAGGACGTTGCGCGTATTAAAAAACAACACGAAATCGCCAAGTGTAGACGGCGTTGGATAGCTGGGTATTTGGCGCCCTTCGACGGTTACCGAGAACCGCGTCTTTTTGACCGTCTCCGCGCTGGCTTCCGGAATACCCATGAGTTCCAGCCCGAGCAAATAAGCTTGGCCGTTCTGGGTTTCTGCAGAGAGTTTAAGGGAGAACCGTCCGACTGAAAAGCCGGGAACACGCACATTATTTTTGTATGGCACAAACGCTTTGACCGAGAACTCATTGACATAAATGCGTGCTACATGCCTTTCGCCCAATGTGCCTGCATCGCGGCTGCCGCGTGTTATGGTTTCGCAATCGCGCAAGCTCGGGCTGGCAGACTGCGCCAAGGCTGCTGGCCCTGCAAAACCTACTGCGACCATGCCAGCGAGCAAACGCCTGCGAGAGTTGAAAAATACCTTCCACATTATGCGCTCCCGTAACGAAAAACCCCCGCATCCTTATCGGGATACGGGGGTTTTTGATATCGCAATTTATGCAACCGTCATGCCATTGCAGGCATCAACCGTTCGCCAGCAATACGTTGCATCGCTTTTTGCAGCTTTTCAAAAGCGCGCACTTCAATCTGGCGGATGCGTTCGCGCGACACGTCATAAACCTGCGATAGCTCTTCGAGCGTTTGCGGGTCTTCGGTCAGGCGGCGTTCGGTCAGGATGTGTTGCTCACGCTCATTCAAGGCGTCCATCGCCTCAACCAGCATTTCGCGGCGCACATCGGCTTCCTCGGCATCGGCAACGATGGTGTCTTGCAAGGGACGATCATCGGTCAACCAGTCCTGCCATTCGCCAGAACCTTCTTCGCCATTGCGCATCGGCGTGTTGAGCGAGCCATCGCCGCCCATCATCATCCGGCGGTTCATATTGATGACTTCCTGCTCCGGCACGCCAAGATCGGTGGCGATCTTGGTCACATCGTCGGGATGCAGGTCGCTATCTTCATAGGCTTCAAGCTGTTTCTTCATCCGGCGAAGGTTGAAGAACAGTTTTTTCTGCGCTGCCGTTGTACCCATTTTGACGAGCGACCAGGAGCGCAGGATAAATTCCTGCATGCTCGCTTTGATCCACCACATCGCATAGGTCGCAAGGCGGAAGCCGCGATCGGGCTCAAACTTCTTAACGCCTTGCATCAGGCCGACATTGCCTTCGGAAATAAGGTCCGAAACAGGCAAGCCATAGCCGCGATAGCCCATCGCGATCTTCGCCACGAGGCGCAGATGCGAAGTTACCAGCTGCGCGGCGGCATCGGAATCTTCATGCTCTTTATAGCGCGTGGCCAGCATGAATTCCTGCTCTGGCGTCAGAACGGGGAATTTCTTGATTTCCGACAGATAACGGTTGAGGCTTTGCTCACCGCCAAGGGCCGGTACGGAGGGTCGTGCATTGCTCATTTCAGTCCCAAACCTTTCTCTTGCGTCAACCGCCTGTCTCAAGCCCCTGCTGGGCGCTTGAACTTAGCGGTCACTTAGTGGGTCTAATCATCATAGCGCACCTAAACTGATTTTAGGGTGCATTTCATCGATATCAATGACCGGTTTCGTCGATAAGTTCCCGCATATCTGCAGGTATTTCGCTCGAAAACGTTAATGCGTTACCACTGACAGGGTGGATAAACCCCAGAGTCGCCGCATGAAGTGCCTGTCGATCAAATTTCAGCTCTTTCAAAACAGACCGTAGCGGGGCGGGTGTGCGCCCATATGCTGGATCCCCTAATAGCGCATTTCCGATTGACGCAAGGTGAACCCGGACCTGATGTGTACGTCCCGTTTCCAACCGGCATTCGATCAAGGCGCAATGGCTGAGGCGGCGCACCGTTCTATAATGTGTCACGGCATGTTTCCCGCGCGATGAAGCGGCGTCCAACACCGCCATTTTCTTGCGATTGGTATCGGAGCGCCCAATGCGTTCAGCAATCGTGCCTTTGGGTGGGTTGGGATGGCCACCGCATACGGCCAGATAAGCGCGCTCGAGTGAATGATCGGCAAATTGCGCGGCGAGCCCTTCATGCGCCTTATCCGATTTGGCGACCACCAGAAGGCCCGATGTGTCCTTATCGATCCGGTGCACAATGCCGGGACGAGCCACCCCGCCAATGCCCGAAAGCTCGCCGCGGCAATGGTGCAATAAAGCATTGACCAGCGTGCCATCGCGATTGCCCGCAGCCGGGTGCACCACCATGCCAGCAGGCTTATCGACCACGATGAGATCGGCATCCTCAAAAACGACGGTGATCGGGATGTCCTGTGGATAAGCCTGTGGGTTTTCTGGGGGTGGCAAGGTGATAACAAAGCTTAAGCCTTGTTGAGCTTTGTTAGAGGGGCTGGTGGCGGTGCGCCCGTCTACTTTCACCATACCCTGCGCAATCAGAGCTTTAATGCGTTCTCTTGAGAGATCGGTTGCATTCGCCAGCGCCTTATCAAGGCGGGCGGTCATGGGAACCGTTCCTGTGATGACTTTGCCATCGCTCATGATAGAGGCCATGCGCGATGATCATCGAAGTGACAAGTCAGGTGCTTGGTTCGCTGAAAAGCGAGGCCCGTAATGCGCATCCACACGAGTGCTGCGGATTGCTCATCGGTGATGGCGCGACGATTACCAGCGTCGTGCCAGCGCATAACGTCCACCCTGCCCCGCAAACCCATTTCGAAATTGATCCGCAAACCCTGATCAACGCGCATCGCGAAGCGCGCTCCGGCGGGCCGCAGATTATCGGTTATTACCACTCGCATCCCAATGGCCAACCGCAACCTTCTGCAACAGACCGCCAAGGCGCGGCAGGCGATGGCAGCATCTGGTGCATCATTGCCAATGATGAATGCACTTTCTGGCACGATGGCAAGGAAGCGTTCATTCCCCTTTCTTACACACAAGTCCTATCCTAAAGGCGCGCCCTGTGCCGCTGTGGCGGGAAGCGAACGATTTGCCGGACGACTTGAGTAGGCCAGAGTATCTGCGCAGATTGTTTGTGCCACGCACCTGAAGTATGTGTTGGATCAAATAAGGATCACCAAACAGCCCCATGACCTCTTCTACCGATCTCGCCGCCCTGATGTGCTCTCGATTGTGCCACGATATGCTTAGCCCTGTTGGCGCGCTCAACAATGGGCTTGAATTGCTGGCCGGGGAAGATGATCCGGTGATGCGCGCGCGGTGTATTGAACTGCTTGAACAAAGCGCCCGCGTGAGTGCGAACAAGCTCAAATTCTTCCGCCTCGCTTTCGGGGCCGCTGGCGGATTTGGTGAACAGGTGGAAGTGGCCGAAGCGCATGAACTGATCGCCTCTCTCACCAGCGCGAATGAGCGGTTGGAACTGGACTGGGCGGTTGCAGAAGCCAGCTTGGCCAAACCTGCGATCAAGACGTTGCTCAATCTGGCTGCGATCGGCATCGATGCGCTGGTGCGTGGCGGCACTTTGTCCATCGGGGCAGAACGCAATGGCGGCAAAACCGAAATTGTAATCCGCGCCGAAGGGCCAAAGATCGCGTTTGACGACAATATCGGCCTCGCGCTTGCCGGGCAATTGGATATGTCGGACCTTTCAGGCCGGACTGCTCCTGCTCATATGCTGTATATGCTTGCCCAGGAAAAAGACGGAACGATCCAGTCGGCGTTAACGGCTGACGCGCTTATTTTGGGTGCGGCATTGCCTGATGAAGATGGCATGATCGGATAATGGGAAGAGAGGCGCTTTAATGGACGAACTGGTTCATCACCAACGCCTCTCGCCCAATTGGAATGAGCGGCAATGCCCTGTCAGCATGGCAGTGCTGCATTATACCGAAATGCAAAGCGCAGATGCGGCCATTTCGCGCCTGTGCGATCCAGCGGCAGAAGTTTCCGCGCATTATCTGATCAGCGAAGCTGGCGAAGTCACTTTGATGGTGCCCGAAGACAAGCGCGCCTGGCATGCAGGCCGATCATGCTGGCGCGGCGTTCGCGATGTCAATTCGGCCAGTATCGGCATCGAACTGGATCACCCGGGCCATGCCTTTGGCTACCGCGAATTTAGCGATGCACAGATCGATGCGCTGATCCCGCTTTTGGCCCGCATTGTGAAGGCCCACGATATCCCGCGCGCCAATGTTGTGGCGCATTCCGATATAGCTCCTGCGCGCAAATTGGATCCGGGTGAACTTTTCCCATGGGATCGCTTGGCAGAGCACGGATTATGCCTGGAACGGCCCAAAAAGCTCAATCTGGGCGATCCGTTTGACAATGACGGCGCTTTTTATCTGGCGCTTGAACGGTTTGGCTATGACATTGCCGAAGGGCGCAAAACGGTCGAAGCTTTCCAACGTCGCTGGCGGCCTGAACGCATCGATGGTGAAATCGATGGAGAGCTGGGCGCTATCTTGTTCCAATTGCTGCTGGACCGGGACCGCGGATTGGCGCGGTAACGCGGATCTCCAAGCTCAATGTCTAAACCAATTGGTCCAAGCGCTCTGGCTCACACGCGTCGGCCAAATGCCATAGCCCCGGCGCAACATCATGATCCTAAATATTGGGTTGGAAAGAAATTCTGGGCAATTGAAGAACGCCGACGCGCTTCCCAAACCGCGCCGCCACCCTTATACGCCCCATCACCGGGAGGCCGGGCAACCGCGTAAGTCGCAAGACAAGCGAGGAAAGTCCGGGCTCCACGAAACAAGGGTGGCGGGTAACGCCCGCCGGGTGAGGCTGTTGGGTTAAACCAAGGGCCAAGCTCAGGGACAGTGCCACAGAGAGTATACCGCCGATGACCCCTAAAGGGCACAGGCAAGGGTGAAAGGGTGCGGTAAAAGCGCACCGGGGCCTCGGCAACGCGGCCCGCATGGCAAACCCCACCCGGAGCAAGACCGCATAGGGGTCGCGCGCCTTCTTCGGAAGGCAGGAGTGTTTCGCTCCGAGCAGGCCCGGGTTGGTCGCTAGAGCGCAGTCAGCAATGGCTCGCCCAGATGAATGGTTGCCCCTGTTGGGCTGGTCCGCTTGATTGAATTCAGGGGGAAACCGCTGACAGGACAGAACCCGGCTTACAGGCCTCCCGGTAATTTGTTTTATGCTGTCGGCATTTCCATGCCGATTTTTGTGTTGGCCCGGCGCCTTAAGGTGCTGCCGGATTATGACGCACGGTAATCTCGCCATCTTCATCCACGGTCGCAGCGATATACCGGCGATCTGTTCCTTCAAGCACCAGTGCTGTCAAAATGCCGCTTGAATAGGCGCCGGTATCAATCCCGATCCGCACGCCATTATCAACTGGTGCCTCAATGATCGTATGACCATGTACGATGGTTTTTTCCAACGGCTGATGATGGCTGAGGAAAGGTTCGCGGATCCAGCGCAGCTCATGCACTTTTTGCTCATCAAGCGCGGTGGCTGGATCAACACCGGCATGGGCGAAGAAATAATCGCCCATAGTTATGCTGTCTTCAAACGCTTCGATAAAGGCGCGCTCTTCTGGCGGAATATGCTCTGCCATCAGGTTCATCACTTCTTCCAGCGTCGCGTTCATATATGCCTTTTTGGCGATGCCATAGCTGAGCAAGGTTTCGCGACCGCCATGGCGCAGAAAATGGCGCAGCATATCAGGGTTGTCGAAGCTTTTAAGGAACATCTCTTCGTGATTGCCGCTCAAAATACGGACCTTGCGTTCGCGCTGCCAGCTGCGCGCTTTGGCCAACACGCCTGCGCTGTCAGGCCCGCGATCAACCAAATCACCAAGCAGAATTATCACGGTTTGCGCGGCGGGCAACGCCGCATCATCTGATTCGATAGCCCGCGCCAGAACTTCAAACAGGTCGAGCCGGCCATGAATATCGCCAATGGCATAGACGCGCATGCCATCAGGCACCGCTGGATCAGGGGCCGGATCGGCTGCATCAGCAGCGAAAAGAGATTTGAGCCATTGCAGCATAATTCGTTCAAGCCTCTCTAGAGTCGGAGCTTAATCACTGCAATTCGGATAAACATCAGATTGTTAGCAACTTGTCAGTAGCATCTCTGGATACCGAAAGTGATGCCAAAAACCCACACCTGGTGCGACAAAAATGCCAATCCAGCAATTTACCTTGTGCACCGCAGCACAGAACGGCATTTTCATTGCGCAAACATGGAACATCGGCATCTATAAATAGCCGAGGCCAGTTTACGCAGGTGGGATGAGGCACGAAATTCACCACAGCAATTTAAGGAAATTGCCCATGCTTATGTCCGTCCGCAGCCTCATGGCTGCTACTATTCTCGCAACTTCTTCTTTCGTAGCGGCTCCGGCTGTTGCTCAGGACATTGAACTGTCCGGCAACTCTGCCATTGTCAGCGAATATCGCTTCCGCGGTGTTGATCTTTCTGGCGGCGATATCGCTGTTCAGGGCGGTGTCGACGCTTCGATCGGCGGTTTCTACGTCGGCACCTGGGGTTCTTCGCTTGACGAAGATACCGTTGGTTACGGCCACACCGAGCTCGACATTTATGGCGGCTATGGTGGTTCGATTGGCGATACCTTCTCTTATGACGTTGGTGTTCTTGCTTATCTTTACCCCAATGCTGGTCCCGGCGATTTCGACTATGTCGAGTTCTACGGCTCGGTTGGCGCTGGTGTCGGCCCTGCAGAAGTTTCTGTTGGTGTTGCTTATGCACCCAAGCAAGATTCACTCGGCAGCACTGACAACTTCTACCTCTACTCAGATGTAGGCGTTGGCATCCCCGACACTCCGATTTCATTGTCAGCTCACCTTGGTTACACCGATGGTTTCCTGACCTTCACCAATGACAGCAAGGCCTTTGACTGGTCTGTTGGCGCGGACGTTGCCTTGGGCGAAATCGTCTCAGTTGGCGTTGCTTACATCGGTGCCGAAGGTGACATCGCTCCCGGCGCATATGACTTCGTTGACGACACAATCGTCGTAACGCTTGGCGCAAGCTTCTAAGCCTTACGCATTCGCTATTGCAGCGATGACAAAAGGGTCCGTGTCGAAATATCGACACGGACCCTTTTTTTGCATGTGTTGCACCCGATCATCGCGCGGTTAATCGAGCAGGAAATCAACCGTTGTAACCACGCGCACTTTCTTGAACGGGGTATCGGCCACGCCCCACCCCCCGCTATTGCCATCGCGCGCAGAGATGCTGAAATATCCCTGCGTCGCATTGCGGATCGAACCCACGTCAGAGCCTGAATCCTGCGCAAATTGCTGTGCCGCTGCGCGCGCATCGCGAGTCGCCTCGGCCACCATTTCAGGTTTGATCTGGTTGAGCTGCGTAAACGTGAAACCGATGCCGGAGCCTTCCTCCAACAACACCCCGCGCCGCACCAGCTCAAATTGCCGCTTCACCGCATCTTGTGCCCGGTCAATATCCGTGGTGCGCAGGCTCATCCGCTGACGCACGGTGAATTGCGGGACGCCATTGTTGTTATAACTCGACACATTGACAGAGACAGGCTGCAAAGCTTCAGCGGGAAAGCCCAACTCACCAAACCAGCTCACCAACGCTTCTGTATCCTGATCCACGCTTTGCTGCGCGCTGGCCAGATTGGTTGTGGTGGCGGAATAGGAGATCGTCCAAGTGGCCAAATCAGCCATCACATCCCGCTCCGCCAACCCGCGCACAGTGACCGCGCGATCCGCCATTTTGGCGCGCAACAAGCCGTCACCAAGCAAATACCCACCCGCGATAAGGCCTGCTGACATCACGCCTGCTGCAATGATAAGCGCTTTATTATCAGGCCGCCGCCAGAAAGTGGTGGCGTGGGCGGTGTCTGATTGGCTATCCTCTAGCATACGTTTTCTCCGCTGGATCTGATCGTGATGTTGGATTGTGCCCTAATGTGCTAGCGGTGAACTGTGCTTGAATAGCGATGAATTGAAGGTGACCGAATGACGAAATATCTCCACACCATGATCCGCGTCACCGACCTTGATGCGACAATTGCCTTTTTCGATATGATTGGCGTGAAAGTCGTGCGCCGCCGTGACTTTGAAAAGGGGCGCTTCACGCTCGTTTTTCTTGCCGCGCCTGGTCAGGAAGGTGTGGCCGAGGTTGAGCTAACCTACAATTGGCCACCGGAAGATGGCAGCGCGCCTGATACCTATGGCGATGGTCGCAATTTTGGCCATCTCGCTTACCGTGTCGACAATATTTATGAGACGTGTCGGCGCCTTGCCGATGCCGGTGTCACCATCCTGCGCCCACCGCGCGATGGCCATATGGCCTTTGTCAAAACACCAGATGGTATAAGCTTGGAGCTGCTGCAAGAAGGCGATGATCTGCCCTCGCAAGAGCCATGGGCGAGCATGGAAAACACCGGCAGCTGGTAAGTCGCGCCGGACTATTGCTTTATTGAGAGGGGTTTTGGGTTGCCAAACACCCCCAACACCCCCAATTGCGCCCCATGCAAACGCGCACCATTCCTCAGGTCGTTATTATTGGACGGCCCAATGTGGGCAAATCAACGCTGTTCAATCGGCTTGTTGGCAAGCGTCTTGCGCTGGTTGATGATCAGCCCGGCGTCACCCGTGATCGCCGCTCTGGTGAAGCAGGTCTTGCGGGCCTGACATTTGAAGCTGTCGATACCGCAGGTTGGGAAGATGAAGACGATGCCTCGCTGCCGGGCCGTATGCGGGTGCAAACACAGGTCTCGCTCAAAGGCGCAGATGCGGCGCTGTTCGTAATTGATGCGCGTGCGGGCTTAACCCCGCTTGATGAAGAGATTGGCCGCTGGCTGCGCCAACAAGAAGTGCCCGTTGTCGTCATCGCCAATAAGGCGGAAGGAAATTCGGGCGAAAGCGGTATTCTTGAAAGCTATTCTCTGGGCCTTGGCGAACCTGTCCCTGTCAGCGCAGAACATGGCGAAGGTATTGCCGATCTGTACAGCGCGCTCGTCCCGCTGATCGGCGAAAAGGTCGAGCAGATGGAAATCGATGCACAGGCCGCTGCTGCCATTGCCGCCGATGCTGGTGAGCTTGAGGAGCATGATCCCACCGCCCCGCTTTCGCTGGCGATTGTGGGCCGCCCCAATGCGGGCAAATCCACGCTGATCAACAAGCTGCTGGATGAAGACCGCTTGCTCACCGGACCAGAAGCCGGGATTACGCGCGATTCAATTTCGGTGGATTGGGAATGGACTGAACCCAAATCGGGCGAAACCCGCATTATCAAGCTGATCGATACCGCCGGAATGCGCAAACGCGCCAAGGTGACCGATAAGCTGGAAAAGCTTTCAGTGGCTGATGGCCTGCGCGCTGTCGATTATGCCGAGGTTGTTGTGCTGCTGCTTGATGCGACGCGCGGGCTGGAAGTGCAGGATCTCAAAATCGCGAACAAAGTGCTCGAAGAAGGGCGCGCTTTGATGGTTGCGATCAACAAGTGGGATGTCGCAGAAGAACCAAGCGCGCTGTTCAATGGCATCAAAGGTGCGCTGGACGAAGGCCTTGCGCAATTGCGCGGCGTGCCGCTCCTATCGGTCAGCGCGATTACGGGCAAAGGGCTCGATACATTGCTCAGCGCTGCGTTTGAACTGCGCGAGGCTTGGAGCCGGCGGGTATCAACCGCTGCGCTTAATCGCTGGTTCGATCATGCTTTGGCCAACAATCCGCCGCCAGCTCCCGGCGGGCGACGGATCAAGCTGCGCTACATCACGCAAGTGGGCACACGACCGCCGCGCTTCGTGGTGTTCGGAACGCGGCTAGACGATCTGCCGGTTAGTTATGAGCGGTATTTGCTGAACGGCATCCGCAAGCAATTGGATTTTGGCGCAGTGCCTGTGCGCCTGACATTGAAGTCACCGAAAAACCCGTATGATTCCAATCGCGGCGGTGGCGGCAAATTCAGCGGCGGCCAAGGGCGCGATTAAGCTTGCAACGCTGCCGCTGCAAAAAGCAGCGCCGCGCCATAGCTAGCAAGCGTGCGCAACGTGTTCCACCGGGTCCACCCCTTCTGATAGGTTCGCCAGTAAGCAAGCCCCTGAACGCTCGACACATCAAACCGCGCCAATCGTTCATTCATCGGCACATTGCCCAGCATCGTAACAAGCGGCACGCCCAGCGTATAAACCCATGCACCCGCCCACAGCTGGTTTGCCACTTGGGGGGATGCACCCGCACCAACAAACCATGCCAATCCCAGCGCCAAAGGTGCGATTGCAAATAGCATCACGACGAAGACAGAGCGCAAAACCGTGCGGTTCAAGCCCTGCATGCCTTTCGCACCGGCAACACCCTCCTCCTCCAGACCCCGCATCACGAAGTCTGAAAAGGATTGGAAGACGCCGCCTGTCATCGCAGCAGATAGCGCGAGAGCTTGCGCGCTTATTGCAAGAGTTTCGTTGTCCATCATCGCCTCCTTAAGACAAAGCCATTGCGGGCTGAGTTTCAGGCGCGTTGAGTTCAGGCGCGAGCGGTTTCGCTCGGGCAGCTTTGAGGCCCAATGTGTAAGCATCCTCCAGCCATGAGGCGCGCTTGGCTTCGTCCGATGTTTTGATGGAGCCAATCTGCCGGACGGTACCCGGTTTGACGCCGCAAAAATCGTAAAACTGGGCCGAAAGCACTTTACGCGCAGGTCCGCGATAGATGTAGCGATCGATCCATGCGGGTGTATCTGCAGTGATGATCGCATCCCCGCGCCGGCCTGCCAGCAACTTGTCCCACTTCACTCCGCGCGCTTTGTATTTGTAGGCAAAGCCAGAAGTGAGCGCGCGATCAAGCACCGTTTTGGCCAGGGCAGGCATCGCCCCCCACCATAATGGATGGACTGTAAAGAGATGATCGCTCCAAGCGATGTTGTCCTGCCATGCCAGCAAATCCGGTTCGAGCGCTGGGGCATCGTGGTAACCGCGAAACTGGGTATCAAACTCCATTTCGGCCAATGCCTGCACCCGGACCTTTGCACCGCCATCACGGGCACCGTGCGCATAGGCAGAGGCCAAAGCGGCATTAAATGATCCAGAGCCAGGATGTGCAACCCATACAAAAACACGATTAGACATAGCGATTCTCCTTTTCTTGACACGGTGTAAAGTTGACGTGGTGTCAAATGCTGCTATCTTTACACGATGTCAAGTGAAAAAGGTGAAGCCACGCGAAAGCGTATTCTGGATGCTGCATGGCGTATTCTTGAAGGAGATGATCCTGCCAAAAGCCGGATGAGTGATATTGCCAAGGCATCTGGCATCACCCGACAAGCGCTCTATCTCCACTTCCCAAGCCGTAGCGATCTGCTCATCGCTACCGCGCGACATCTTGATGATGTCAGGGATGTCGATGCGCTGCTGGAAGATAGCCGAGAGGCCGATGGTGGGCAGGAAAGGCTGGCCAAATGGACCGCCGCATGGGGAAATTACATCCCTGAGATTTACGGTGTTGGCCGCGCACTCATGCGCATGATGGATAATGATGAGGCCGCCCGCGATGCCTGGCACGATCGCATGCAGGCCGTACGCCAAGGAAGCGCGGCGACTGTAAAGGCATTGGCGCGCGATGGCGATTTATCGGCGGAGTGGGACGTTAATAGCGCGACGGATTGGCTATGGAGCCTGCAATCAGTGCGCAATTGGGAAATGTTGGTGCGCGAATGCGGCTGGTCTCAGGACACGTATATCCGTCATATACAGCGCATCGCGCACCAAACATTGATCAAGAATTAGAGCTGTCTCAGCCCTCGCCCTCACCGGCAGATTTGCTCTGCAGTTGGACGTAGTTTTCGATGCCCATGCGTTCGATCATATCGAACTGCTTTTCAAGAAAATCGACATGCTCTTCCTCGCTAGCGAGAATGCTCTCGAACAGTTGGCCTGAAGTGAAATCCTTGACAGAATTGCAATATTCAGCGGCATCCTTGAGCAAAGGTATCGCTTCGTTTTCCAATGCGAGATCGGCCTTGAGGATCTCCTCAACGCTTTCGCCGACTTTCAATTTATGAATTGCCTGAAAATTGGGCAGCCCTTCAAGGAACAGCACCCGGTCCGCCAATTCATCGGCATGTTTCATCTCATCGATGGATTCGTGCCGTTCATATTCTGCAAGTTTGGTCACGCCCCAATTGTCGAGCACGCGGTAATGCAACCAATATTGGTTGATCGCCGTCAGCTCATTGGTGAGAGCCTGATTGAGATAGTCGATGACTTTGTCGTCGCCTTGCATAGCCTTCCTTCCGCTATAGGTGAATGCAATCAGGTGGCCCTTCTCATGGCACTTTGGCAAGGCAAAGCGCATGAAAAACAGGCGAAAAATTGCAGAAAAGCGCACTCTTGCGAATGCGAATCAGGACGGGCGTATTTTCAGGGGTAAATCAGGTGTACTTCAGGCCGCGACGGCAGGTTCAATCGCCATCTCGCGTTCTTCGTCGATAATCGTGGTCGCATCATCAAGGCAGGTACCGCAATTGGGCCGTTTGCCAAGCTTGGCATATACACTTTGAGCATCGCCGCAATGTTGCCGCGCAGCCTTGCGCAGGTCACATTCTTTAATGGCGTTGCAAATGCAGGTGTACATAATGCGCCTCACGTCTCCTTGTGAAACAGGGGTTAATGCGAGTCGATTGCATTAGCAAGTCTTTTTGCGAAACATTCGCAACTTTCTTTGCACATCATCTTTTGAATGGGAATAGCTGCCAATATGTGAGGCAGCGCCACAGCCATTCCAGCGGGCCATAGCGGAAGCGCGCAAGCCAGGGGCGCGACCAAGCCAGCATGACCGCCCAGCCCAATGCCACGACCAGATAAAGCTCTGGCCGCGTCAGTTCTCCCCAAAGCCCTCCGGCCCAGGGGTGGAAGATCAGCATCATCAAAACCGATGTGCCGATATAATTGCTGAACGCCATGCGCCCTGCGGCAGAAAGCCGCTCCGCCAGATAGCCTTTGGCGCCTGCACCATAAGTGCAAAGCAGTGCGAGCAACCCCAACGTCACCAGCACGCGCTGAATAAAGGTGAAAGCCATAATCGCGCTCATCGTGGACCAAAAGGCAAAGCCGGTCGACATCACCCACAATCCAACAGGCACTGTCAAAACCGATCCGACAATTACCCCCGCCCAGCCCCATCCCAGCATTTTTGCACGGCTCACTGCACCGCTAAACCACCCAAAGTGATAGATCGCCATACCGATCAACATCAGTGGCAGCGTTTCAAAAACAAACAGCAGCAAATTGAACAAGGGATCGAGTGCGTGCGCTGTAAAATTGTGACTGACGAAATCGCCATAATTGCCTTTGGTCATAAAGACGGTTTCGCGCGCATCATCGGCCAAGGTTTCTTGCTTGGTCAGATCAAACGCGGTTGCCGCCTCGGCAAAAGCGGGCGTATCGCGCAATTCGGTCTCGGTGATAAAATGGCTCGGCCCGAATGAAATCATGAAGAACAGCGCCCCGGCGATATATCCAGCAATCCCGATGCCCAGCATTCGCGCCCGGGGCCAGCGCAGCGCCAAAACCGCAATGGTTCCGACCACAGCATAAAGAACAAGAATGTCTCCGCGCCAAATGAAGTAGAAATGGATCAGGCCAAAGACCAGTAACCAGCCAAGCCGCCTTGCCTGCAGCCATCGCGTTTGCCCGCGCGCCCATGCACGTTCAGCAAACAATGCAAGGCCAAGGCCAAACAACACCGTAAACAGCCCGCGCATTTTGCCATCGATCAACACAAGCTGTGCGATCCACAGCCAATCAGACGTCTGATCATGCTCTGTCAGAAAGCTATCAGGGTACATATAGGCCGAAAACGGCTGTCCAAACGCGACGATATTGGCTGCCAGAATACCCAGCACAGCAATGCCGCGCACCAAATCCAGCGCACCGATGCGCTCACCGCTTTTGGTCGGCGTGCTTTGGCTATCCGGCGTTGATGCTTCGACCGGTACTTTGCGTGACGCTTCGTTGGCCATACATTCCCTCACATGTCCCACATCGCTGTTAGCAAAGCGCAAGAGGAGGGAAAGCGGAAACTTGCCTGCGGTTTATCGTGTCACGAGGCAATCCTGCCCGCTGGCTTTAAGCGCATTGCAAGCCGCTCGTGCATCAGCGCGCGTGGTAAATCCACCTGCCTGCAATTTTGTGACCCGGCCAGATGGGACGAGCAGTTTTGTACTGCCGCGAAGTTCTGGCCGTGATGAGAGCTGCGACCAAAGGCGATCCGCATTGCCAGCAACGCCAAACGCGCCAAGTTGCACACGCCAAACACCGGCATATCGCGATGCGGGCGCAATACCGGGTGCTGTTTGAGGGGCAGGAGCCTGTACTCGCGGCGCTGGCGCTATGGCTACTTGAACAGGCGTGCCGACTGGTTGGTTTGGCTGCGTGTAACTTGCGCCGGCATCAGCGGGGCTTGCTGTGCCGTTGGTGTTGCGCGCTTCACGCAGCGCTGTGCTGGAGGCGATTGTGGACGGAGCAAGCGTAGCTGTTTCAATTGGCTGTGGCACAGCACGGCTGGGCGCGGTTTGCCCTGCGACACGCGGGGTGACAGCGTTCGGCGCCGGGCCGCTCATTTCCGATACACCCAAACCTTCAGAGGCAAATTGCGCAGCACTCACCTGCTCGGCCTCAGCTTGCATTTTGACGGCCAACAGCGCCGCGTTTTGCCGCTGCGCCAGCGGGATATGCGTATCCATGCGCGTTATCGCGCTGGCGGCTTGTGGCAAGCCCGCTGAATTGGCGAGCGTCAGATAGGCATACGCCTTTTCCCAGTCGCGTTCGACCAGTCGGCCATTGAAATGTGCAACCCCCATCAAATATTGCGCACGCGGATCACCGCGCCGGGCCGCTGGCGTGATATAAGGCAGCGCCTCTTCATAGCGGCCCGATTGGAACAGCATCAGGCCATAGGTATCACCGGCGCGGATATGGCCAGCCTCGGCTGCTCGGCGGTACAATTCCTGTGCCTGCGCCATATCACGCGCAACGCCGCGACCAAGGCGATAGGCTTGCCCCAAATTGAACAAGGCATCGGGATCACCGGCAGTTGCAGGCCCTGACCAAATCGATACGGCAGTCTGATAATCGCCATCGCTCCACGCATCCACGCCGTCGCGAACGCTGGCCAATGAAGGTGCGGCTGTGGCCAGCAGAGCCAATGCGCAAATTCCCGAAAACCACGATTTTGAACGTGCCATGTCATCTCTCTTTTGCCGCATACCGCCCGTTTGCAGCTATACCCCATAGTAAATCACACGTTAGAATTTCGTTTATGCAGCTTCGATGAACCACATAGAAACTGCGCGAGGCGTGTACCGTGATTTGTCGTGATGCCCGCGACCTCTGCCAAAAAGCGCGCCACAAACTGGTGTCATGTTAACTCAAAATAAAGGGTGATCTGCGAAGCCAAGGTTCGAAGACCGGATTTTTATCTTTCCACCGGTCAGCTTTTAGGGGGTTTTCACCTTGCGAGTATTGGCTTTGGCATCGCAGAAGGGCGGCTCTGGCAAGACAACCTTGTCAGGACACCTCGCCGTGCAAGCGCAACGCGCTGGCGCTGGCCCGGTCGTCCTTATTGATATCGACCCACAAGGTTCGCTCGCCGATTGGTGGAACGAACGTGAGGCCGAATATCCCGCATTCGCGCAAACAACTGTGGCCCGGCTTGCTAATGATCTGGCGATTTTGCGCCAGCAGGGCTTTAAACTTGCCGTAATCGATACACCGCCTGCCATAACAATGGCTATTCAATCGGTGATATCGGTTGCCGAACTGATGGTGGTGCCAACACGGCCCAGCCCGCATGATCTGCGCGCAGTGGGTGCAACTGTTGACCTTTGTGAGCGGGCCGGAAAGCCGCTTATCTTTGTCGTCAACGCGGCAACACCCAAAGCCAAGATCACTTCCGAAGTTGCTGTTGCCTTGTCACAGCACGGCACGGTTGCCCCTGTCACCGTTCATCACCGCACCGATTTTGCCGCCTCAATGATTGATGGCCGCACCGTTATGGAAGTCGATCCCGAAGGGCGCAGCGCGCAAGAAGTGACCGCGCTTTGGCATTATGTGGCCGATCGCCTTGAAAAGAATTTCCGCCGCACCGTTTTCTCCACTCCGGGCAAAGCACCTCAGTCCAGCAATGGTCAGCGCGCGCAAGGTGGCTTTGGCCGCCGCGTCGCGCAGTAATCTGAAAGGAGGGCGGCCATGAGCGAGAACAAATCCTTTGCATCGCTCGATCCGGTGCTGCTGGCCCGCAAGGGTACGGCGAAACCTGCCATGCGCGCGCAATTGGGCACTGATGATCGCACCACTGAACTTAGCGATGATCTGGAAGAATTGGCTCAAGGCCAAGCCGATCTTGGCTGGAACGATATGGGCGATGCAGACAATGTGTTGACCTTTGAGGGCGCGCGCAATCAGCCCCACCGTCTGCAAGACAAGTTGGCCAGCCGTTACACGGCGTCACAACCAAACACGAAATCCAAAAAGACCAAATCCGCAAAGGCAGCAACGGCCTCCCGCCGCGCAGCCTTTACGTTGCGTCTGGATGAAGAGCGCCACCTCAAATTGCGCCTCGCCAGCACTATCCGCAATTGCAGCGCGCAGGTTCTCGTGACCGAAGCGCTCGATAGACTTCTGGACGAGATGGCCGAAATCGACGGTCTCGCAGAGCAGATTTCGCGCAAGAAGAACAAGGCCTAAAGGAGGGCCAGATCCGATGCATTTCAAGCACCCCAGCTCGATCGATAAGACCACGAAGATTGCCAAACTTGGCGTCTCAACGGCGCTCGCCGCTGTCTTGCTTACAGGGTGTGCGGGCGGTCCTGCTACGCTTGCAGATGCTTCGGCGTCCAATGCGTCATCTTCTGCGCTTGCCTCTGGTGAGCGGCATGTAGCTGTTCTTAATGCCGAAACCGCTGTTGCAGCCGATCCGCAAAATGGCGCGCACCGCGTGGCGCTGGGCAATGCCTATCTGGATGCGGGCCGTTTTGCTTCTGCCGAGGCCGCTTTTGATGAAGCGATGACACTGGGCGAAAACAGCCCGCGCGTGGCGCTCAGCCTTGCCTTGTCGCTTGCTGGTCAGGCGAAATACGCCCAAGCTGGCGCGTTACTGGACGCTTGGGAAGGTATGATTGCGCATGCTGATATAGGCCTGGCCTATGCTCTTGCTGGTCAGCCCGAACGCGGCATCCATATCATGTCCAACGCGATCCGCGCTGGTGAGAACACTTCCAAGTTGCGCCAGAACCTTGCTTATGCTTACGCGGTCGATGGCCGCTGGCGCGATGCACGGGTTATGGTGTCGCAGGACGTTCCTGCTGGCGAAGTGGGTGATCGGATGGCGGAATGGGCCAGTTTGGCCACTGCCGAAGCTTATCAATATCGCGTCGCCAGCTTGCTGCAAGTGCCGGTGACCGTAAATGATCCGGGTCGCCCGATGCATCTGGCGCTAGTGAACGAACCAGGCGATATGCAGCTTGCCGTTCATGACACCCCTGATCCGCAGACTGAACTGGCTGCTGTCGAAACGCCCGCTGCGCAAACTGAAAACGTTGGCTTCCAGCCTGTTGCTGAGCCAGCTGAGCGATATGCCAACGTGCCGCAAGCAAGCGCTGTTACAGTCGAAGAACAAGCGATCAAACGCGACACTTTCGATGCGCAATTCGCGGCTGCCTTTGCGCCCAGCGATCCTGTTCGCGAAACACTGACCGGTGTAACAACTGACACGGCCCGCTTTATTAGCGAGCCGGTGGTCCAATCTTCGCCTCAACGCGACCAAACACCTCACTCACCCAAAAGCTCTGCTGTCACCGATACGCAAGATGGCACGCATCTGATCCAATTGGGCAGCTTTCGCACTGAGCGCGCGGCATTGCGTGCTTGGGATATTTACCAGTCGCGTTTTCCTGAACTGGCCGATCATCAACGGGTGATCACGCAGGCGATGGTGAACGGCAAGCGGCATTATCGCGTCTCCGCCAGCGGATTTGACCGCGTTGCAAGCCGCAATATGTGCAACCGGGTGAAAAGCAAAAGCGGCGATGGCTGCATTAGCTGGGCTGCGGCGCAACCTTTGTCAGGCGCAATTGATAAAGGCGTTCGTCTCGCACGTCGTTAAATCAGCCAGTCGGTAAGCCGTCCCGCCGATAAGCCGGGTCGCTAAAGCGCGATAGCCGCTCCGCCTTTCCACAAAGCTGTAACACGGCCCTGCACGGGTTGCCGATCGAACGGCGTATTGCCTGCCGAGGCCGCCATTTTGCGCGAATCCACCACCCAAGGTGCCTCGGCATCGATGATCGCGATGTCCGCCTCCGCGCCCATATCCAGCGCCCCTGCCTCAACACCCAGAAGCTGCGCCGGGTTTTGCGCCATCAGGGCAAAGGCGCGCGGCATATCAATCACTTCGTCCCGCACCAATGTCAGCACCATGGCGAGCAGTGTTTCTGCCCCCGCCATACCGCTGGCCGCATCGGCAAAAGGCAGGTTCTTGTCTTCCGGCCCGCGCGGATCATGGCCAGATGAAACAACATCAATCGTCCCATCACCAAGCGCGGCGATAACAGCCTGCCGATCCTCTTCGGACCGCAGCGGCGGGGAAAGCCGCGCAAAGGTGCGAAATTCTGCCATTGCGAGATCAGACAGCATGAAATGCGCCGGTGTCACGCCAGCTGTTATGCCAACGCCGCGCGCTTTTGCCTCGCGCACAAGTGCCAAACCCTGCGCTGTCGTGATTTGGCGCACATGCAGGCGCGCGCCGGTCATTTCAGCCAGCGCAATATCACGGGCAAGCGCCAATGTTTCGGCCTGCTTGGGAGCGCTGGGAATGCCAAGCCGGGTGGCCATTTCGCCCGCCGTTGCCGCCGCATTGCCAGCAATGGCGCTATCTTCGGCATGGGCGATCACCACCATATCGAGCATGGCGGCATATTGCATCAGGCGCAGCATCACGCCGCTATCGGCAATCCATTTGCGCCCCGTTGCAATCGCTTTGGCCCCGGCTTCGCGCATCAGGGCAATCTCGGACAGGCTTTCGCCAGCCAAGCCAGCAGTGGCAGCTGCGAGCGGATGGACCCAGAAATCAGGCTTTCCGCTTTGCGCGGCAAATCGCACCCGCGCGGGGTGATCAAGCGGCGGATCGGCATCCGGCATCAAACCAGCGCGCGTAATCCCGCCAAAATGAAACGCAGGCTTGTCGATGGCAAAAACGCCCAAATCAACAAGGCCGGGCGCAACCAATTTGCCGCCTGCATCAAAAATCTCGTCGCCATCCTGCGCAGCGATATCGCCAACCGCATCGATCAGCCCGTCAACACAGCGTACCGCCCCCGGTGCTACGCCCTCCCCCGTAACCAGTTTTCCGCCCGTAATCGTCAGAGTGCGCTGTTTCATACCATATCTCCTGCCGGAGAATTGGGTGCCCATCCGGGCACACCGCGCAGCCGCCGGGTCAACACATCAAGGCACGCCATGCGGATCGCCACGCCCATTTCCACCTGCGCCGTAATGATCGAGCGTTCGGGCAAATCTGCCACATTGCTATCGATCTCAACGCCGCGGTTCATCGGGCCGGGATGCATTACAATCGCATCATCCACCGCCAATGCCAGCCGTTCCTGCGTCAGGCCGAACAAATATCGAAATTCACGCGGGGAGGGAATGAATTGCCCATCCATCCGCTCATTCTGCAAACGCAGCATCATGACCACATCCGCACCCCGCAAGGCTGCATCAAAATCATGAAAAGGCTGCGCGCCCATTGCTTCGATCCCTTCTGGCATAAGCGATGGCGGCGCACATACGCGCACACTTGCCCCCATGGCTTGCAGGCACAAGATGTTGGAGCGCGCCACCCGGCTGTGCAGGATATCGCCGCAAATGGTGATCGTGAGGCCGGTAAAATCCTCTGCCCCCTCCCCGCGTTCGCGCAGCTTGTGACGCAGCGCCAGCGCATCAAGCAGCGCTTGCGTAGGATGTTCATGCTGCCCGTCACCAGCATTGAGCACCGGGCAATCCACCTTGCCAGCCAATAACCGCACCGCCCCGCTTGCCCCGTGCCTGATAACAATCGCATCCGGGCGCATGGCGTTCAGCGTCATCGCCGTATCAATCAGCGTTTCGCCCTTTTTCACAGAGCTTGTCGCCGCATGCATATTGACCACATCAGCACCCAGCCGCTTGCCCGCAATTTCAAAGCTGACCAGCGTGCGCGTGGAGTTTTCAAAGAACGCGTTGATGATCGTAAGGCCGCTCAACGTGTCTGTATGTTTGGCCGGTTGCCGGTTGAAAGTGACCCAGCGCTCCGCCTCTTGCAACAGATAGAGTATCTCGTGCCGTTCCAGCGCGCTGATGGCGATGAGGTCACGGTGCGGAAAGGCCAACGCGCCCGCAGGGAAGCGGCCACTGGCGATAGGATCAAGCGACGATGTCATTAAAGCCAAGCCAATAAGGCTCACCGGTGCAAAGTGCAACGGTGATATTCACCCCATTTTGCATTGGATTAACCTGTTGGTCGAGCGAACTTGACGGCAAAGGCGGTTTCAACTGGCACAGTGATGTGTTGCACCCTACATATTGGCCCAATCGGCGCAATTAACGGGAATATGCGATGAGTTTTGCTGGCAAGGTCTGGCGTCTTCTGGTCGGGATCAAGGATGGGCTGGTGCTCATCTTCATGCTGTTGTTCTTCATCGTGCTGTTTGGCGCACTGACTGCGCGGCCCAATCCCGGAACGGTGCGTGATGGCGCCTTGCTGCTCGAATTGAATGGCGTGGTGGTTGAAGAGGTATCGACCATCGACCCATTTGAAGCGCTTTTGTCGCAAACCATTCCCATCCGCGAATATGCCGCGCGCGATCTGATCCGCGCGATTGACGGCGCGGCCCAAGATCCGCGTATCAAAGCCATCGCTTTGGATCTCAGCGGATTTTTGGGCGGCGGACATGTGCATATGCAAGATGTCGGCGCTGCGATTGGCCGTTTCCGTGCCAGCGAAAAACCGATCATCGCCTATGGCATCGCCTATAGCGATGATGCGATGATGTTGGCCGCACATGCCAGCGAAGTGTGGCTTGATCCCATGGGCGGCGTCGCCATTGCCGGGCCGGGCGGCGAAACGCTGTATTTTGGCGATGCGCTGGACCGGTTTAACATCAATGCCCGCGTATATCGTACTGGCGCGTTTAAAAGCGCGGGCGAACCCTACACCGAAAACCGCATGTCTGATGAAGCGCGCGCAGATCTGGCGCCTGTCTATGAAAGCTTGTGGGAAGAATATCGCGCAAAGATCAAAAAAGCGCGCCCCGCCGTCAATTTCGATCTTGCCACTGGCGATCCGGCCGCGTGGCTATCTGCCGCGAACAATGATCTGGCTCAAGCTGCCAAAGCCGCCGGATTGGTCGATACAGTCGGCACCCGCGATGAATGGAGCGCCCGTGTTGCACAAATTGCCGGCGAGGATGAATGGTCCAAAATGCCCGGTGCTTTTGCCACCACCCAATATGATCCCTTCCTCGCGCAGTTAGAGGACACATCGCTGCTGGGCGATTCAGGCACTGTGGGCGTTATCACCATTTCCGGCCAGATCACCGATGCCGATACAGGCCCGGGCACAGGGGGCGCAGCACGAATTGAACGGATTTTGGACAATGCTCTCAGCGCTGATTTGTCCGCTTTGGTAGTCCGCGTGAATTCACCCGGCGGCACCGTGACAGGTTCCGAAACGATCCGCCGCGCCATTCAACGCCATAGTGACAAGGGCATCCCCATCGCTGTTTCCATGGCCAATATCGCGACCAGCGGCGGCTATTACGTGGCAACGCCAGCACAGCGCATTTTTGCCGAACCAGAAACCGTCACCGGCTCCATTGGGGTGATCGTAATTGTGCCGACTTTTGAAGACATTCTAGCCGATTATGGCATTCAATCTGACGGTATTCGCACAACTGGCCTTTCAGGCCAGCCAGACTTTCTCGGCGGTTTCACTCCGGAAATGGAAAGCGTGCTCAGGGCCTCTGTCGACAATACCTACACCAACTTCCTGACTTTGGTTTCCGATGCGCGCGGGATCTCTATTGCCCAAGCAGATGAGCTTGGCGGTGGACGTATTTATGCTGGTGGCACCGCGCGGCAGCTTGGGCTGATCGATCAGTTTGGCGGTTTGGATGATGCGATCAGCTGGGCCGCAGCACAGGCCGAATTGGCCCAGGATGATTACGCCGTGCGCCACCTCACCGAAGCCGACACCGATGTGTTCGGCCCGCTTTTGGCCGGGATGCTATCTGGTAGCGCGGGCACAGCGCACAGCGCCCCGCGCGATCTCGCTTCCAGCTTTGCGCGATCAGAAAGAGCGCGTTTGACGCGCGTTGCAGATGACATCGAAACATTGCTGGCCAGCGAAGGCGTGATGGCGCGGTGCCTGGTTTGTGGCCCGATCGAAGGCGTACCGCCCAAAGCAGAACCGCGCGCCGATACGCTGGCCCGGCTGCTCACCTTGTTGAATTAATGCCACGGCCCATCGCTCAAGCTTGTCAAAGGCGCGCGCCCATCGTAAAGGCGCGCCCTTCGCTGCCCTGACACAAAGGATCAGCGGGCGCGTAGCTCAGTGGTAGAGCACACCCTTCACACGGGTGGGGTCGCAAGTTCAATCCTTGCCGCGCCCACCATATCCCTGCCAAAAAGCAGTGTCGGGAAAATGATCGCCCTTTTGCCGTCAAATAGGGCTGGGGCCAGAATGCGGACCGCCAAACAACGGGTCATCGCGCAATATCGGTTAGCCCGGCGTGATCATCGAGAACCGGGCAGCACGCGGTTTGACGATTGTTCGAAATATGGGCTGAGGTTAATCTCGGTTTTGGGATCCCACGGCGCGTTTTGTTGCGGCAGCTCTTTCGATAGCTTTTCAACAATAGCCCGATAAGCCGGGTCATCTGCAACGTTATGCCATTCGTTGGGATCAGAGGCGTGATCGTATAGCTCAAGTGAGCCATCAGCATACCGGATCAAACGATAGCGGCGGTCACGCACCGAATGATTGCCGATGCCGTATGTGGTGATTGCCAGATGGTTTTCACCGCTATCGCGGCCCTTCAATAATGGGGCCAGATTGGTGCCTTGAGCATTTTGTGGCGCGGGTAGTTTTGTGAATGATGCAAGAGTTGGATACACATCCAGCAGGCTTGCTGGCCAATCGATCTGGGTGCCCGGTTTGATCCCGGCCCCTGCGAAAATCAAAGGTATCCGGGTTGAACGCTCCCACAATGTGAATTTTTGGAACAGATCCTTTTCACCCAGATGGTATCCATGGTCAGAAAACAGGACCACAACTGTATTGTCACGATGCGGGCTCGCGTCGAGCGCGTTGAGCACCGTACCGACGCAATGATCGACAAAACTGATACAGGCAAGATAACCGCGTATTGCTTCGCGCCATTGCCCTTTTTCCATCATCCATTGCATTGTTGGCATGGCTGGCAAATTGGTGATCGCTCGTCCGCGCTGTGGCACGTCGGTGATATCGTCTTCTAGATAAGGCGGCAGAACAATGTCTTCGATGGGGTGCAGATCGAACCAGTGCTGTGGAACATACCAGGGAACATGCGGCCGCAAAAATCCGGTCGCGAGCAGGAACGGGCGGTCATAGGATCGCTCCAGGCGTTCAGCGGCCCACTTCGCCGAGGCGGTATCCGGCATTTCTTCATCGCTGGAAGGGAACGGCCCCCAATCAGTGCTGGTGCCTTCCGCACTGTAATGGAAGGCTTTTTCAGGTTTGGGCCCAAAACCGGCATACCGTCCGCCAAATTCGTCGAATACATCTGTCGGAGCGCCTTTGTGGAACAGCTTGCCTATTCCCATAGTATGGTAACCCGCGCGTCGGAGGTATTCCGGTAGAAATTCAACTCCCTCCAGCGCAGGGGTGAGGTCGCGAATATCGTTATCTTCAATATGGCCGTAAATGCCGGTGGTCGATGGTAGCATGCCCGTCATCAAGCTGGCACGCGATGGACCGCAGATCGGGGCATTTGCATGTGCATTGGTAAATAACGCACCGCGCGCAGCAAGCCGATCAATATTTGGCGTAAGGGCGCCGGGATGACCGCCCAGCGCTCCGATCCAGTCATTAAGATCGTCAATTGCGATCATTACGATGTTGGGTTGGTCTTTGCCCCCGCCGGCATTTCCAAGTGCACCCATGGTGCATGACGCAGTAAGCAGGCCCGCCGTACTGGCGAGGAAATGGCGACGTCCGATCATTGTAGCAATCCTCAACCTTCAATGTGCGGTGCCATAATCGCTGCACCTTGAGCTTCTTTATACGCAGTAAGCTTGGCCAGTAAACTGCGCCAGAAAGCTTCTGCGATCCAGCCGCAACTTGTAAGCAAGTGATTTCGTCCTACCATTGCGTTGCCGTGCGAAAGGGCCGGTATTGCGATGGTCAGACTTTTGACATTATCCGTAGCTTTCAAATCTCTGGGATGATTGGCCTTGCGCGCCTTGGCGAAAGTCTTAGACGTTGAAGCCAAGCAAATGCCGATGGCAAATTTGCAGATCTCATGAGGGGTAATGCCAGTGTCACACCGTAAACTGTCTTTCTTGGCCGAAGCAGGCCTGCATGTGGTTTGCACTGCAGCGCTTGCCTGCATACCAGCCTGGGCCATTGGTCAGGTGCGCAATGATATGCCGCTCATCCTTTCAGACGAAGCGGTTATGGCGGATCATCCTTTGCCTGATTTTTCGCATGCCGGTTATGAGTATGGTCTGGGCGAAATTCCAAATTTCTCGCATGTCATTTCCGTGGCCGATCATGGCGCTGTTCCCGATGATGGCAAGGACGACAGCGCTGCTATCCTTGGAGCATTGGAAACAGCCAAAAAACATGACGGCCCTGTTCGCATTCAGTTTGACGCAGGCCGCTATCAGTTGACCGAGATCGTGTGGATCGAGAGAAGCAATATTGTCCTCTCCGGCACGGGTATGGGACAAGGCGGAACGGAAATTTTCATGCCGCGGCCGCTCAATCAGATCGATGACGGCGGTGCGTTGGACGATGTCCGCAAGTTTAATGAAAGCCGGTATGAGGTGAACAAGAACCTTAATCTGAGAACCTTGTTTTCAGAATATAGCTGGAGCGGCGGTTTCATCTGGACACGCGCTCCTGAAGGGAAGCCTGCATACTATACCGATGAGCTTGGCACGCCTTTGCAAGTTACGACTGATATTGTCGAAGGTGAGCAATTTTCACAAACCATCGAAGTTGCAGACGCCTCAAACCTACGGCCAGGGCAGGTCCTCAAAATCTTATGGTATAACCGCGCTGGCGAAAACGGCCCTTTGATCGAGTCCCTCTATGGGGATGCGGACCTTGTGATAGGCTCACGTCACTGGTCTTCCAGCACAATACCGGTCGTTTTTCAGCCTACCCGTATCGAAGCAGTTTCGGGCAACACGGTAACAATAGCCAATCCGCTGCTTCATCCGATCAACGAAAAACTCCCTGCAAACTTCTCCCCCTGGAGCCACCTTGCCAATGTCGGGGTTGAAGATATCGCGTTTATTTTTCCTCAGAACCCCTATTTTGGTCACCATAACGAAGCTGGATACAATGCTATCTATATGACCGGCGTGCACAATGGCTGGCTGCGCAACATCCGCGTCGAACAAGCGGATAGTGCCATCATGTCGGACGATCTGGCCAATGTGACGATCCGCAACATCGTGATAAAAGGCGACCACAAGGGGCATTACGGTGTGACCGTGTCGCGCTCACACAATGTGTTGGTGGACGGCGCGCAAGTCTTCAACGACACGCATCACTCTTTGAGTTTCAACACTTTGACAACAGGCTCTGTGTTCAAGGACAGTATTGTTTGGACCAACCCTTCGATTGATCAACATGGGGGCGCAAATCATCAAAACCTGGTGGATAATGTGACGGTTTACGCCGACCCTGTTCGTAAGGCTCGCGATGGTTCGCCGATGATTGATATCTATAACCGCGGAGGCGGGGCCGCCTGGCATCCTGGACATGGCCAATTCAATACGCATTGGAACACGCAGGTCATATTGCAAACCGGCGTGCCTCTGGATCAGCACGTGACCATAAGATCAATGCGTGAAGGTGGCGCTGCTCCCCGTATTGTAGGCCTGCATGGCAATCGACCGCTAAAGATCGATTATCCGCCCAATCCTTATATTGAGCGTTTGGATGAACGGGTGGTCGCTGTCCCGTCCTTGTATGACTGGCAATTGGCGCAACGCATCAGCAACTGACGCGAGGAACATTGCGAGGGTGGACTATACACGGTGAGTAGCGCCCGGCATGTCATCCGATCAATGGAAGCCAACGAGGCCAGATGACACATTGCTCTGGGGCAAAGCTAAGCTTGCGGCTCGACATGTTCGTGCCAATTGTGTGAAACCGGTTTGCAGAAAGCGCACAGCTGCGCGGCCTAAAGCCATTTAGCGGACCTTACCGCTAGACCAGTTTTCCATATAGCTGCGCATTTCCTCACGCGCTTTGCGTGAGCCAAGCTGTTCGTCTTCCATGTCGCGCGTCTTGATCAAAACGGCGGGCGCAATGATCTGTTCAAACGCGATACCCAGCCGGTCCCCCATGCGCCAGGTGACTTCGCCAAAAGCGTCAAAGCCGAACCACTCCAATACCAATAAGGCCTTGGCGCGCGGGGTTTCTGTGTTGCCGCGCCGATCCACAATGCAAACCCGTGCGCCGGTTAAGGAGATATCTTCAAGCACGACATTATATGTGCCAAGCAGCGAGGTGATTTGCGCAGGCAAGCTTGTCCGAAGACGCGAACGGCCACGTCGCCCTCTCAGGGTAGAGACAATCTTTTGTGGCTGCGCATTCATGCAATTGCCGTAGCCAAAATGGGTCAATGCGCCGCGACACACAGGCTATGTAACTTCCACTATCCACGCTCGGCTTCCGCCCATTCCGCCGCGATGTCATAGCGTTGGACGTAATCGCCCAACTCCTCCATCACGCGGCCTGGCGAAAGGCCATATTGGGCCAGAGCGTAGTGATGAGGATGGCGTTTCAGCCGTTTTGCCTTGTGCGAATATGTCTCCATCGCTGGCATCGCCGGCGCCACTTCGAGATCGAGGAACTGGTAAATCCGCGCCATCGCACCGCGCCAATCGCGCTCCACATCATCATAGGCGATATCGATCATCCGCGATGGCGCAATCTGATCGCGCGCGGCCTGCATCCGTTCGATCTGAACGCGCGTTTTGCGCAGCCACTCCTCCCCGATTTGCACCGGATCTGCATGATCGGAATGTATGCAGGTCTGGTTCCATGCAAGCGAGGCTGAACTGCCTACCACAGCCTGTGGATCGCGATGGGTGAAGATAAAGCGCGCATCGGGAAAAACCTGCAACAATGCCGGCAGATCGAGCATGTGTTGCGGGGTCTTGAGCACAAATGGCCGCAAGGAACTGACCTGCTGGGACCATCCAATCAGCTTGAGAAGTCGCGCCATTTGCCGATAAGCAGGCGTTGCATCTTGCCTCTCGCACCACCGGCCATAGCTGGGGATGAACCATTGCGCCTCGTGCTTCATGCCCCACATCGAATTGACCAGCAGCCCCAGCTCTTCCTCCGGTTCAAATGGCCCTGTGGGATGGATGGTCAACGTGTTGGGGTTGGCCAGCAAAGCGATCCGCCGAACCCGCTTGGCAAGGCGCGGTCGCACGTCATCGCTGCCCGGTGTAAAGCCGGGATAAGGCACCGGGCACAGCGTTTCAAAGCTGCGCATATGGCTAAAACGATGATCGGCTGACAACAAACGGTGCAGCCGCGTTGTGCCAGAGCGCATGGGGCCAACAATAAACACAGGATAGGGCAATGGCCGCGCGAGAATTTCGGGATGAGCGGCGAAATATTGCTGCGCCCAAAGGCGATCCACCAGCACCTTTTCAAATTGCATCGCGGCCAGCATCTGCCCCGCCTCATGCAAGCGCGCTTCGCTTTCAATCGCGTTTTTTAACGCAGCCAATGGCTGTTCAAACCAGCGATCACCAAAATTATCGGAGCCCGCTTTGGCTATCGCACGGGCAAACAATACCTCCCGCTCCAGCGATGGGGGCGCCATCAAGCCTGCTTTCATGCCCAGCTTCACCGCCAGTTTCACCGCATCAACAAAGCGGGTGCGGCGCGCAGGCCGGGTGCTGGGTGTGGCGATCAAGTGCAATCCTTTCAAAACCTTGCGCCCCATAGCCGTTACACGCGCAAACCCGCGCTGGACAAGTCCATGGCGCACACGGCATAGGCGCAGCCACCATGCATGACCTAAAATCGATCCGCGAAAACCCGCAAGCCTTTGACGCCGCCCTCGCCCGCCGCGCGGTGGAGCCTGCTTCCGGCGATATCCTGACGCTGGATCAGGAACGCCGCGCAGTCACCACGCAGCTGCAAAACGCGCAAGCCCGCCGCAAGGATGCCAGCAAAGCCATCGGCCAAGCGATGGGCCAAGGCGATACCGACAAAGCCGAAGCGCTCAAAGCCGAAGTGGCCCAAATCAAAGCCGATATGCCCGCTCTGGAAGAGCGTGACCGCGAGCTTGCCGCCAAGCTGGAAATGACACTGGCGACCATTCCCAACCTGCCGTTTGACGATGTACCCGAAGGTGCAGATGAAAGCGACAATGTAGAAATCAGCCGCTGGGGAAGCCCGCGCGATTTTGCGTTTGAAGCGCTAGAACACGCCGATATCGGCCCCGCGCTTGGCATGGACTTTGAAACAGCCACCAGGATGAGCGGCGCACGCTTTACCTTCCTTCGCGGTGATATGGCCCGCCTGCACCGCGCGCTGGGCCAATTTATGCTGGACCAGCAAACGCGCGAAAACGGCTATACCGAATGCAATCCGCCCGTTCTGGTGAAGGATGAGGCGATGTTCGGCACGGACAAGCTGCCCAAATTTGCCGAGGATAGCTTTCGCACCACCAATGGCCACTGGCTGATCCCTACGGCCGAGGTCTCGCTCACCAGCTCTGTCATGGGCGATATTCTCGATGATAGCGCCCTGCCCATGCGCCTTACCGCATTGACGCAATGTTTCCGCTCCGAAGCTGGCTCTGCTGGCAAAGATACGCGCGGCTTTATTCGTCAGCATCAGTTTGAAAAGTGTGAGCTTGTCTCCATCGTGCGGCCTGAAGACAGCCATGCCGAGCATGAGCGGATGACCGCCGCGGCAGAAGGCATATTGCAAGCGCTGGACCTGCCATATCGCAAGATGCTGCTGTGCACTGGCGATATGGGATTTGGCGCGCGCAAGACCTATGATCTGGAAGTGTGGCTGCCGGGACAAAGCGCATACCGGGAGATCAGTTCCTGCTCCAACACTGGCGATTTCCAAGCGCGGCGGATGAACACGCGGTACCGGCCAGACGGCGAGAAAAAGACCGCTTTTGTGCACACGCTCAACGGCTCTGGCCTTGCTGTGGGCCGCACCTTGGTGGCGGTGATCGAGAATTATCAGCAGGAGGATGGCAGCGTCCTCGTACCTGAGGCTTTGGCACCTTATATGGGCGGGGTTACCAAGGTGATCCCTGCCAGCTAACATCAGGATATCATGCGCATACTTCTCTCCAATGATGATGGCATTCACGCCCCCGGCCTTGCCGTGCTGGAAGAGATCGCGCGCGGCCTGACCGATGATCTGTGGATTTGCGCTCCTGCTGAAGAGCAATCGGGCGCTGGCCATTCGCTTACCCTTAATCACCCGGTGCGCCTGCACCAGCATGATGAGCGGCGCTTTTCGGTAACGGGTACACCCACGGATTCGGTAAACCTTGCCATGCGCAAGCTGTTTGCTGATGGGAAACAGCCCGATTTGGTGATTTCCGGCGTCAATCGCGGGGAGAATCTGGGCGATGACATCACCTATTCCGGCACCGTTTCTGCCGCCATGGAAGCAGCACTGGCAGGCATTCCAGCCATAGCGTTGAGCCAAGCCATGCGCGATGCCGAAGCCAGCTTTGCCGCGACGCAGGAATGGGGCGCAAAAGTGCTCGCTCCGCTGATCGATACGCCGATGGCCAAACGCACGCTGATCAATGTGAACTTCCCCTCCTGCGCGGCAGATCAGGTGCAAGGCATTCGTGTTGTGCGCCAGGGGTTTCATGATTACGCGCGCGGATCCTTGATTGAAGGGGAAGACCCGCGCGGCAAACCGTATTTCTGGTTTGGCCTGCACGATATGGAACACACCGCCGATCACGGTACCGATCTTGAAGCGGTGTCCGATGGCTATATCGCGATCACGCCGTTGCAGCTTGATCTCACCAATTACCCCGCCATTGATGATATCGCCGGACGCTTTGCTTCGTGATAGGGCGCAGGTGATCATGGCTGACCGGATCAATCCTTCGCGGGCAAAGCGCCGTAAACCGCGCTATGCACCTTTGCGCCGTGCGGTGAAGCTCCCCGTCTGGGGCGATCTGGGTATCCGGCTGGGCGCTGCGTTTTCGCTCATCTTTCTGGTCATCATGATCCATTGGTGGGACCGTGAAGGGCTGATTGATCACCATGACGGACATGTCAGTTTCCTCGATGTGGTCTATTTTACGATGATCTCCATCACTACGACGGGTTTTGGCGATATTGCGCCTGTCTCAGACGATGCCCGCCTTGTCGAAGCGCTGATCGTTACGCCGGTGCGGTTCGCCGTCCTGTTCATCTTCGTGGGCACCGCCTACAATTTCATCATTAAGCGCAGCTGGGAGAAGTTTCGCATGACACGCATTCAGGAACAGCTATCTGACCATGTCGTGGTCTTGGGATTTGGCGTCTCCGGTTCCGAAGCCGTGAGCGAATTGATTGAACGCGGGACCGACCCTGCCGAAATCGTCGTGATGGACCCGGATGCCGAACGCCTCGAACAAGCCGAAGCGAAAGGCTGCAATGTCATTGAAGCGGATGCAACGCGCGATGAGAACCTGCTCTCCGTGCGGGTGGGTGAGGCGCGCGCCATTCTGGTTTCCGCCGGACGCGATGACAGCTCGATCCTGATCATCCTCACATTGCGCCGCCTTGCGCCCAATGTGCCGATCAGCGTGGTCGTGCGCGCTGCTGATAACGAGATCCTTGCGCGGCAGGCAGGCGCGGACAATGTGATCAATCCGGTGCGCTTTACCGGCCATTTGCTGGCAGGCAGCGCGCAAGGTGAGCATATTGCGGAATATCTCTCAGACCTCGCCTCTGTCACAGGCCGCGTCCATCTGGTCGAACGCAAAGTACTGCCCGAAGAGATCGGCAAACCCCTCTCCGAGCTGGCGAGCGGCGGGAGAGGCTTGCGCATATATCGCAATGGTAGCGCCTGCGGCTTTTGGGAGCATGAGGCTGCTTGCATGCAGGCCGGCGATGTGGTGGTCGAAATCCTCCCCAATGGAGAAAGCGAAAACGAGTTTACCGCATAGCCACGTAAACCGCGCCCATCGCGCCCATGCCGATAATGAAGTGTGCGGCATCGATGAAGAAGTGCGCGGCCGTTTTGCGTAAGTACAGGTAATTGATCCCGATCGCTGGCACCATGAAAGTCGCTCCAACGCCCATCGCGATCATCATCATGTTCACATCCGATGGATTGCTCATCGCATATAGGTGCGCCAACATGACAGAGATCAGCAATTGGAACGCGAAACACAGCCCGAAGATCACCGGCATATTGCCGCTTTGCACAAACTCATCGGAAAGGCCCGCAGCTTTCTGCCATGCTTTGCCAAAGATCACGCCATACCAGATGAAGCCAACCGCGAAAAACGCGGCTGCCCCCAGAAACACCGTCAAAATGTCGATCTCGCCCATGGAAACTCTCCCTCAAACCCAAAGTCCCTATGCGCAGGTGTAGCGCAACTTGCGATCGCAGTGTAGAGGCGCTTGCCATATCATGAGCACCACTTCTCTTCCCCCCGCAAAACGCGTTGGCATGGTCAGCCTTGGCTGTCCCAAAGCGCTGGTCGATTCTGAACGCATCCTCACGCGCCTGCGCGCCGATGGCTATGCGATGAGCCCGGATTACGCCGGGGCCGATGTGGTGCTGGTCAACACTTGCGGCTTCCTCGACAGCGCGAAAGAGGAGAGCCTGGCTGCAATTGGCGAGGCGATCGCTGAAAATGGCCGGGTGATCGTGACGGGATGTATGGGCGAGGAAGCCGATGCGATCCGCGCTGCGCATCCCCAAGTGCTCGCAGTAACAGGTGCGCATCAGTATGAGCAGGTGGTTGACGCGGTGCACACCCATGCCCCGCCCAGCCAAGGGCCGTTTGTCGATCTGATCCCGCAACCTGGCGCGCTCAAGCAGCGCAGCGATAGCGCAGACAACGCGCTCACACAGCGAAGCGATAGCGCAGACAACGCGCTCACACAGCGAAGCGATAGCGCAGACAACATGATCAAGCTGACCCCGCGCCATTACAGCTATCTCAAGATCTCCGAAGGCTGCAATCACTCTTGCGCGTTCTGCATCATCCCGCAATTGCGCGGAAAGCTGGCCAGTCGCCGTATCGATGCCGTGCTGCGCGAAGCGGAGAAGCTGGTCGCAGCAGGCACCAAAGAGCTGCTGGTGATATCGCAAGACACCTCCGCCTATGGCGTGGATACCCGGCATGAAACGCGCGAGTGGAAAGGCCGCAATCCGCGTGCGCATATGACCGACCTTGCCCGTGAGCTGGGCCAGTTGCGCACCGCAGAAGGCACCGCGCCGTGGGTGCGGATGCACTATGTCTATCCCTATCCGCATGTCTCCGATGTCATCCCTTTGATGGCGCAAGGGCTGCTCACCCCCTATCTCGATATTCCGTTTCAACATGCCAGCCCGTCTGTATTGCGCGCGATGCGGCGGCCTGCGAATGAGGCCAAAGTGCTCGAACGCCTCAAGGAATGGCGCGCCATCTGCCCTGAGTTGACAATCCGCTCCAGCTTTGTGGTTGGCTTCCCCGGAGAGACCGAGGAGGACTTCCAATACCTCCTCGACTGGCTCGAAGAGGCACAGCTGGACCGCGTGGGCGCATTCCGCTTTGAACCTGTCGAAGGGGCCAGAGCCAATGCCTTGCCCGATCCCGTGCCCGAAGCGCTCAAGGAAGAGCGATATGCCCGCCTCATGGCCGTGACCGAGCGGATCAGTGCCGCCAAACTCGCCGCCAAAGTGGGCCACACCGTGCCTGTCATCATTGACGAGGTGGGTGAGCCTGACGAGGACGGCGATATCGGCGCAACCGGCAGATCGCAGGCCGATGCGCCTGAGATCGATGGCGCGGTGTTCCTGCGCAATGTGCCAGCGGATCTGATCGCGGGCGACATCGTGCAGGTCGAAGTCGAAGATGCCGATGCGCATGACCTGTTTGGCGTCATCACCTAAGCCGACCGTCCAACTCCCCCAATCTCCCATCATCCGCTGGCAAACCATCGGCAAAACGCCGGGTGATGCGCCGGGCGATACGCCGTGCGCAGTGCGCACAAATCCTACAAAATGGACACATTGGACACAGTCTTAGGGCGAAACTTTGCACCTCCTTTTTGCATGGCAAATCTCGCGTGAAAACAGCAGGTGAGGATCGGGGTTTTGCATGGCGCGATGCCTGCATGTTGCTACACAAAGTAGGAAAGCACCGTTTGTCTGTAAATGGGACGCTCACATACGTGTTTCGCTGTTTAAGTATACTTGCTCATGTGTTAAGGATACACGGTATCACCGGTCGAATCTGGGGGAGTTCGAACGGATGTTCCAAGGGGAAATTTGCGGCGCCTGTATGGGCGGCCAAAACCATTCAGACCATGCCAGATTCTCGACCCTCTGATTTTCCACCTCCCGACTCTCGACCCCCTAGTGTGTCGGTGGTGATACCGTGCTTTAACACTGCTCCTGCCATGTTGGCCGAAGCGATTGAAAGCGTCATCGCGCAAGATGCCAATATCTGCGAGATTTTGGTCGTTGATGATGCCTCATCAGACCCTTCCGCGGCGAAAAATGTTGCCGATCAATACGATGATGTCCGCCTGATCCGGCACACGCACAATCGTGGCGGATCGGCTGCCCGCAATACCGGTATCGATGAAGCCAAAGGCGATCTCATTGCTTTGCTGGATGCCGATGATGTGTGGCTGCCTGAAAAACTGGCCAAACAAATCCGCGCCTTGCTTGATTTTGGTTCCGGCCAAATATCTCCGCTCAGCTTTTGTGCCAGCAATTGCCTGCTTGAAAGCGGCGATTTGCGTCGTCCTGCCAATCATATGCGGCCCAGCAATCATCGCCCGCTTTGGCGCTATTTCCTTGAAGAACATTGTGCCTTGCAAACATCCACTTTGCTGCTCCCGGCGCAATTGGCAAAGGCGGTGCGTTTCAAGCCCGATCTGCCCCGCCATCAAGACTGGGACTTTGCCATCCGCTTGCAATTGGCCGGGGCGCAAATCGTCTATCTGGATGAATGCCTTTCGCATTATCGCCTGCATAATGATGCTGGCCGCATTTCAAGCATGCCAAAAGCTGTGCGCAATTCGCTTGTCTGGTTTCGTCAGATGCGCGGACATATCCCTGCACCTGCCATGCAACAGTTTTTCTTTGGCAAACTGCTATGTCGCAAAGCGATGGCAGCCCCATGGTCTTTGACGGTCGCGTTGACAGGTGCCGTAATGCTCTCACCAAAAACGGCCATAAGCACCGTTATCTCATCGCGGCGCAAACATCACTGATCACCGATCCAACACAGCCGCACACGACCTGTGATGGATAAAACACCTTGGAAAAATAGTAGGTTAGCTTTCAACCACCTGCTTGGCGATTGAGAAGCGCAGCGCCAGTTTGGTATTGATCAGCATTGCTGTCTCCCCAACAAACCGCACAGCAAAATAGGTCAGCCCAACGGCGATTGCCAAAGGAACACCCCATAAAGGCAAGTCCACCGCGTGACGTTTGGTCAGCGTCCGCCTTACCAGTCCTGTAATTCCGCGCACCAGCCTTATGCCGGAACCCAGAAAGCTGCGATTGATTTTGCCACGCGTTGTTTGGCGATTGTTGTAACGCGACAGGGCAATCGCATCGCATCCTTCGGCATATGCTCTGGCGAGATAATCGCTATAACCTTCCTGCGAGGGATGTTCGGCAATGGCGTCATATTGCTTATACAGCTTTACGCCCGATCTGATGAGCTTTTGCGAAGCAATTCCGCAATGGCCGCGATAGGCATTGATGCGCGGAAACAAGGGATCAGGTGCCTTGCTCCGCCGCAACAAAAACGAATTGGCCATGATCAGATCTGTTTCGAGAAGACCTTTGCGATTTTGCGTTTGCAAAGGGAAACCGGGAACCGTCAGCGCATAGATTTTGTCAAACAAACGCGGCGTTTCAATAGTTGTATTGCCGCTTACATAATCGACATTTGCATCGTCCAACGATGACAACATGCTTGCCAGCCAGCCATCCTCAATCAGAATATCGCTATCCATAAAAAGCACGTTATCGGTTTCACAGCGCGCCAGACCGACATTTTTGTGGTCATAATAGTGGATGCCGTGCGCCCCAACCGATTCTGCCACGAAAAGCGTATTAGCACCGATGCCCGTTTCATCGATGAAACGTTGCGCATCGGCGGCGGAGAAGATGGCCGAATCATAGACCACGAAAAACTGGATTGGCCCACGCGGTTTATCAGGCAAAGCATTGATTTGTCTTTGCAATTCGCGCAAATTGGTGAGCGCGCGATCTTCACCAGAATCTTCGATATTCTCAAGTTCGACAACGATGCCGAGAGATGCAGTATTGTCAGTCAAATCGCGAGCCCCCGAATTTGATTTTGCACTTGCAGCAATCATCTCTAAAAAAACGACAAATTGCAAACATTTCCGATAATTTTGGGTAAATTGATATGCAGCAACATCACAAAAGCCTCACGATCTCCACCTCGGGCAAGGGCTTGTATGAATGCACCGCCGATGTCGCAGACTGGCTGGCTGCGCAGCGCATCACCACTGGTCTCATCACCCTGTTTTGCCGCCACACATCGGCCAGCTTGCTGATCAATGAAAATGCCGCTCCTGCGGTGCAGCGCGATTTGCTGGCATGGATGGAAAAGGCGGTGCCCGAAGGCCCGCATTATGCGCATGACGATGAAGGCCCCGATGATATGCCGGCCCATATCCGTGCGATGCTAACCGGCGTCTCGCTCAGCATTCCGGTGGTGAATGGCCGAATGGCGCTCGGCACGTGGCAGGGCATTTATCTGATCGAACATCGCGCCGCGCCGCATCAACGCCAGATTGTGGCGCATGTGATGGGCGATTAATCGGTGCCCACCTCTTCTAACGCGCCGCTTCTAACGCGCTGCGCAATTTGCCCAGGGCTTGCGCTTTTAACTGGTGCACACGCGGCACGCTGACTTCCAGCGTTGCGGCGATTTCTGACAGGTTCATTTCTTCAACGAAATAAAGCTGCAAAACCATCTGCAACCGCTCTGGCAGATCGCCCAGCTTTTGCGCAAGCAGCGCATTGTCTTCTGCCTCCAGCAATTGCTCCAAAGCATCTTCGCCCGGATCGGCAAAGGCGCTTTGATGCTCGTCATAGCTGTCATCCAAGCCCACTTCGCGCAATTGGTGCGCGGTGTAGGCGAGCAGTTCCTCGGCACTAACGTCAAGCGCTGTGGCAAGTTCGCCATCATCGGGCGCGCGGCCATGTTCTGCGTGAAAAGCTTGCCTTGCCGCTTCTACCTCGCGCTGGCGGCGGATGGCGGAGCGGGTGTCGAGCGCCATTTTGCGCAAATGATCAAACATCGCGCCGCGCACCCGCATTTTGGCATAGGCTGCAAAGCCGTCCTCGGTCGGGCGATCATGGCGCCGCGCGCATTGGGTCAATGTCATCAGGCCGATTTGCACCAGATCTTCCACCTCCAACCCATCACGGCCAGCACCAAAGATGTGCCACGCGGCCTTGTGCACCATGGGCAGAAAATCGCGCACACGGCGCGCCACGGTTTGCGGATCGGCATAGGCGGTGCGGGCCGCTTGCTTGGCGGCAAAAGCGGAAGGATCATGTTTCATGCAGCTATCGCCTCGGCATGGGAGATGGGTTGGGATGCAGGCTGAGCTGCGGGAGCGGGAGCGGGAGCGGGAGCGGCCTCGTCAGCTTCACCGATCACGGCGAGCACTTCGATGGCCTGGCTGGCAGGCAATTCCGCGATGGACAGGACATGCGCGCCGGGCACGCGCTGTTTCAACATGGCGGCCAGTGGACGGCGCGCTGGCGGCTGTACGATCAATGCAGGGCTCGCCGGGCCAGGAACGCTGGCCACCAGATCGCCAACCTCGCCCGCAATGCGTGCGGCAAGTTCAGGGTCAACTATCACTTGTCCTGTGGCCGGATCGCGCAGCCCTTGCAGGATAGCGCTTTCCAATGGTGCGGCCAGCGTAATGACAGGCAGCCGCTCTGCGGCGGGACAGGCGCGCGCGACCAGCATCGCGCCCAAATCCGCGCGCACCCGGTCCACCAATTGCTCGGCATCCTGTGTTTGTTGCAAAGCGCTGGCAAGGCTGGCGAGCAAAGGCACAGGGTGTGCCAAGGTAATCCCGTCCGACAAAAGCATCCGCAAAACGCGCGTCAGAGCGGCCAGTGACAGCGGATCAGGCGTAACCGCCTCGACCAGCCCCGGACGCCGCTCTGCCAGCGCATCCATCGCCGCGCGCACTTCTTCAGGGCCGAGCATTTCGGCAGCGTGATTGGTCAGCAATTGGCCCAGATGGGTGGCAATAATGGTGGCGGCATCCACGACAAGGAAACCCTCGGCCACAGCTTCTTCGCGCGCGGCTTTCTCAATCCACAAAGCGGGGCATTGGAACGTGGGATCAGTGGTCGCTTCACCGCGCAGGCGATGGGTGGGATTGCTTTCCCCCACATCGATGGCGAGCAGTTTTTGCGGCTTGATCGCCACGCTGGCAATGCTCACCCCGCCCATCATCACACGGTAAGCATCAGGCACGATGTCCAAGCTATCGCGCACGCGCAATTGCGGCACGACAAAGCCCATTTCTTCAGACAATTGCCGCCGTACACCGGCAATCCGGCCTACCAGCGGCGCATCGCGCGCCTCGTCCACCAGATGGACCAGCGAATAACCCAGCTCCAGCGTCACCAGCGTATGATCGGACACATCTTCAATAGCGATTTTGTCTGGCGAGGCAGGCGGTTCTTCTTGCGCCAAAGCCTCTACCCTTGCCTGTTCGCGTTTCAGCTTGGTCAAGCTCCACCACAGGCCTGCCGCGCCCGCAGCCGCAGGCAGAAATACCGTTTGCGGCATGGCGGGGATCATTCCCAAAGCGCCCAGCACAAAGGCCACGGGCAACCAGCTGCGCGGATCGGAAAACTGGCCTGCAATATGTCCGGAAAGGTCCGATTTGTCAGTCACACGCGTCACGATGACAGCTGCGGCAATAGACAACAGCAAAGCTGGCACCTGCGCCACCAAGGCATCGCCAACCGACAGCGTGATATACCGCTCTGCCGCATCGCCCCAGCCCAGGTCATGCGTGATCATGCCCAGCGTCAGCCCGCCAATAATGTTCACACCCAGGATCAACAAAGCGGCAATCGCATCGCCTTTGACGAATTTGGAGGCACCGTCCATTGCCCCGTAAAAATCCGCTTCTGTGCCGATTTCCGCGCGGCGGGCTTTCGCCTCTTCACTGGTCATCAGGCCTGCTGCAATATCGCTATCGATGGCCATCTGTTTGCCGGGCAAAGCATCAAGAGTGAAGCGCGCGGACACTTCGGACACGCGCCCTGCACCCTTGGTGATCACGACCATATTGATGATCAGCAAGATCACAAAGACGAATAGGCCAACGGCAAAATTGCCTTCGATCAGAAACCGGCCAAAGCTTTCAATAACTTTGCCCGCAGACCCTTCGCCTTGGTGGCCGTTCACCAGAACAATGCGCGTGGAGGCAACGTTCAGCGCCAGCCGCAGCAATGTCGCAAACAGCAAAACCGAGGGGAAAGAGCTGAAATCCAGTGGCTTTTGCGCATTCATCGCCACCATCAAAATCGCCACCGACAGCGCGATATTGAGGACAAAGAGCGCATCAAGCATCGCGGTGTGGATTGGCAGCACCAACAATACGATGATCATCAAAATGCCCGCTGGCAAAGCCAGTGTGGCAGGCGGCATACGGAAAGGCAGGCGCGCAATATCCATGGCTTACAATCCCAATCCCGCAAGGCGCGAATAGGCGCGGTTTACCCGGTCATGCGCGGCAGGCGGCAGCGTGTGCTCGCTTCCGGCAAAGGCGCTGCGCAAGGTTTCTGCCATGCTCGCCCGGCGCGGGTTTGGCGCGTTTGGTAAAGCGTCGGCAGTGTGAGCGGCAAAAGCGCGCTGGCTGGATGATATAGGCGGCGGGGCGGCAGCGCCTTGCGCTTTGGCCGCGTCCATCCGATCGCGGATCACACCGATCACCTCGCCCACATTGCGCGCAGAGCCATTGTCATAAAAGATCGCGCGATTGGCTTTGGCAGCTTCGGGCAAAAGCGCCGCAGCCGATGTCGCAGGATCAGCGGACAGCATAGTGCGCGCACCGCCCAGCCCCAAAAAATGCGCCAGATACAGTTCGGCATGATCAGGCTCTCGGCCCAGACTTGTCTTGAGGCCTGTGCGGTTCTCGCCTGCCAAAGCCGCCGCCATTTGTGACGCGGTGGCAGGATCATAACGCATGGCGAGCACATCCTGGCGCTGCACCCCATCGCGCGCGCCGCCATGGCGATCCATCGTGGTCAGCCATGTGCTTTCGATGAATTGGAAAAGGCCCGCTGCAGATGATGTCTTCGCCCGGGCAGATGGATCCAGCCCGCTTTCCAGCCGGGCCTGTGCCAACAGATAATCAAAGCTGACATTTTCGCGCTGCGCGGCATTGGCAATCGCGGTGCGGATTTGCGGCGGCGCGGCCACGGTGGACGCGGCCAGTGGCGAAACCTGCTCTGAGAAAACGGCAATACTCACTCTTTTGTCTCCATCGCGAATGGACGAAGATCAGTTGAGCAAGAGCCGTGCCAATTACAGTTAAAGCGACGCTGCGTTTTGCGATGTGCGCGCTTTTGCGCTGTATGTGGGGGACGCGCCGGTCAACGCATCAAGCCGCGCGGCGACATTGCGCGCCAAAAGGTTGCGCACCTGCCGGTTTACCTCGTTCAATTGCCGCGCCTGAATGGTAAGCGTGCGACATTCTTCATCCAGATCGCGCGCGGCCCCATCACCCGTGGCATCATCGTTCGCCGCATCAAGCTGATCGCACAAGGATTGCTTGTTCGAAGCGCTGGCAATCAAGGCATCGAGGTCCAAACCGGCAAGCGCCTGCCGCTCATTTTCCAGAACGGCAATCATTTGCCGCAACATGGTGGCCAATTGTGTACGCTCGCTCATGCCTCAGCGCTCAACAACAACGGCGCGGCAATCATCGCATCGGCAATCTGCGCCGGCATCAGCGGATAATTCCCGCTTTCAATTGCTGCGCGAATTTCCCTCACGCGGTCAGTATCAACGGGCGCGGTGCGCAGATCGGTCGAGGGTGCAGCGTCAACTTTCACTTCGGGCGCGGCAGTGCTTGCCGCTGCATCAGAGGTGGCGGGCGCCGGCGTGGCAGCTGCGGGGACATCAAAGCGTATTTGCGCTGCGTTATCCTGCCGGACACCGGCTACGCCTTGGATACGGGAGATATCAGTAGGAGACATCGCTCATTCCTTACATTGGTTCGCTTAGCAGAACGGCATGGTTGCAGATGGTTTAAGGGCCATGCGCTAATTCCTTGAAATAACCACGCGGCCGGGCTGTTCGATGTGGGCGCGCAGCGTGTCACGCGTGCCGCTGGGCCGCACGCGGATCCATTCGCCTTGCGCGCCTGCTTCCATCGCTTCGCCAGATTGCTGAACGCTAAAGCCGGGGCCTTCGACAATGATGCTGACCATATCGCCGCGTGCAACGATATCGATAGACTGCTCAGCGCGCGCTTGGCGCGGGGCAGTGCCCGTGGCCGTGTTCAACGCCACAAAGATGCGCCAACTGCCTGGATCTGGACAGGCAACGGTGAGCATGTCGACACGGTTGCCATGAAAGCCCAGCACCAGATCACCGCTGCATGGGGCAAGACGCAAACGCCGATCAACGCCTGCGCGCGCGCCGCCAATTGCGCCCACAGGCGCGCCGGTAAAAGCTTGGACGGCGGTATCAATGGCCGCGTGATCGGCAAAGGCTGGCTCTGCTTTGGCAGGGCTGGCCACAGTAAAGCTCAACGCTGCGCAAACGCACAGCGCGAGGAGGGAACATTGGCGGGACATCGGCATCAAGACACTCCTATTGGCAGGTGGCGCGGCCACGCTGGGTCATCTGATGGGGTAGCAATTACCGTGCCATTTCGGGTGCGTGATCAAAGGCGAAGCTGGCATGGAGTGCAGAAGTCGCGCCTTCTTCCAGCACAATACGCGGCACCTGCCCGGCCTCTCGCGCGCGGTCTCTTAGTGCCTGTGCGCGGGACTGTGCCGACGCGAAATCCTGCGGGCGATAGCGCAAGGTGAGCGTCAATTGCTCACGCGGATCGGGTTGATAATCGCGCAGCCACTGGCCCAGCAGCGCTGCATCGCGCGCACTCCCTTCCCCGCGCAATACGGCCAAGGGAGAACCGCTGGCCAATCCGCCATGAGTCAGTGCGCCATTCAGGGAAGGCTCCTGCGCTGCCTCTTCGGCATGGGCTAGCGCGCCTGCGGTGGCGATAAACAAAATCAGGGAAAGGTCTGCCAACAGCAATTGCCATGTGGGCGCAGCGCGCGTGATCATGCCGCTGCTTCCGGACCAACCGAATGCAGTTTGGAGCCTTTGCCGCGCGGGCCATCGCGGTGCAATTGATCATGCAGCCATTGCAGCAATTCTTCGCGCGCGCGTTCTTCGGCTTCTCCGCGCCGTTCAATTTTGCGCGCCAATGGCATGATGACAAGATGCGCCAGCAGCAATCCGTAAAGCGTGCTGAGCACAGCAATCGAAACCGCGCCGAGCAAATCGCGCGCCATCACCTCGCCGCCCGGCAATTGGGCCAGCGCCAGCAGCGTTCCGGCCAGCCCGAACACCGGAGCCAGCTCGCCCATCTGCATCAAAGTCGCCAACGCCGCGACACGGCGTCGATCGCGCTTGCTTGCATGGCGATCATGCGCCTCCATCGCGGCAGCTAACGATCCGCGATAGGCCAGCGCATCGGCCGTCTCCGCCATCTCGGCATCGCTGGGGTGAGCAGGTTCTGCCAGCCGAATGCCATCGCGGCGAATAGCGCGCACCTGCCCTGCGATTTCGCTGCGCGCTTTGAGCATATCGAAAGGGGGGTGCGCCAGTGATGCCAGCGCCGCCAGCGTCTGCCCCAGATCGCTCACCCCGCTACGCAGCACTGTCGCCAGAAGCGTTCCGCCCAGCACCACGCACGCGCTTGTCGTATCCCACAGATATGTCCATTCCATGCCAGCTGCCTTTCCTCAGGCCATAGAACGGCGCGACGCGCGCTGCTTTCACCCCGGCAAATGCCTGCCGCACCGGCAAGTCGCTGCCGCCTGCCCCTGCCGCCCGCTCCTGCCGCGCGCTGCCGTTCCGTCTGCTGCCCATCTGTATGAATACCTAGCCCGCCTTGGGAGCGGCAAATTGGCACGGCGCTTGCTGAACTGGTGGGCGAACCGATCGATGCAAAGGACCCAAGATCATGAGCGACAGCATTTTTGGCATCCACGCCAGCGCGCTTGAACTGCGTTCTCAGCGCATGGGCCTGATCGCATCCAACATCGCCAATGCCGCAACGCCGGGATACAAAGCCAAGGACATCGATTTCGCCAGCGCGCTTGCCGCCCGCGAAAACGGCTCCTCGCGCCAGGGTGCGATTGATAACGCCACTTTGTACCGCGTTCCCGTCATGCCCAGTATGGATGGCAATACGGTCGAGCTGTCCACCGAACAGATGGCCTTTGCCGAAAATGCCGTGGGCTATTCCGCCACTTTGTCTTTCATCAAGGGCCGCAGCGACACGCTGAGCCGCGCGTTGAAAGGCCAATAAGATGACCGATCAACCTATGAGCATCTTTGCCCTCGCCCAGCGCGGCATGTCGGCACAATTGGTGCGGATGAACGCGGCCGCTTCCAACCTTTCCAATGCCGGCTCGGTCGCCAGCAGCGATGCTGAGGCATACCGCCCTTTGCGCGCCGTATTTGCACAGGAGCTGGACCAGCAGACCGGCCTTTCCAGCGTGCGCGTCACGCAGATGCAGCGCGAAGACACCGCTGCCACCAAGCTGCACGATCCCGGCCACCCGCTTGCCGATGAAAATGGCGATGTGTGGATCAGCCCGGTCAACGAAACCGCCGAAATGGTCGAGATCATGGAAAGTGCGCGGCACTACCAAAACCTCGTCGAAGCGATGCAAACCGCCAAGCAATTGATGCTCGAAACACTGAGGAGCAAATAATGGAAACCACCGCAATCACCCAACCGGGCGCCAATACTGGCATAACTGCCAATGCCGGCGCTCCTGCGATAATCCCGCGCGCTCAAACAGGCGGGTTGAACAGCCTTGACCAAGGCGATTTCCTTAAATTGCTGATCACCCAATTGCAGCAACAAGATCCGTTTGAGCCGGTCGATAATAAGGACATGCTGGCACAGATGGCGCAGTTCTCATCGCTGGCAGGGTCCACCGAAGGCAACGCCACGCTGGAACAGATCGTGCGCCGTCTTGATACGCTGATCGATGCGCAAACACCCGCGCCCGCAGCACCGCCTCCCCCCGCTGCTGATCCCGCTGCTGATCCTGCTGCTGATCCTGCTGCCGAACCGGCTGCTGAAGAAGCAGCGCCTCACGCGTACAGCGATACCGAAATTACCCGCCCCCTCACCCCACAGGAGTAAACCCCGATGTCTTTTTACACCTCCCTTTCCGGTATGCGCAACGCGCAGACAGAGCTTGGCGCGATTGCGCACAATATCGCCAATGTTGAAACCAATGGCTTCAAACGGTCAAACGTCGAATTTGCCGATCTGGTCGCCAATGGCACAACCTCCAACCCGCGCAGCGTGCGCGGCATTGGCGCGGTTGTTACCGAAGTGCGTCAGGATTTTGAGCTGGGCGCGATTGAGCAAACCGGCAATGCGACCGACCTTTCGATTAACGGCGATGGCTTTTTCATTACCCGCGATGAAGACACTGGACGCACGTTATATACCCGCGATGGCGCGTTCTCTCTTGATGGGACAAACTTCTTGCAGGATGGTCTTGGCAATCGCCTGCAAATGTTTGAACTGGATACCAATGGCGATCCGGTCAGCACCACTGCAACCGTTGATGCCTTTGCCCCGCCCACCAATGGCGCAGGCGCGGAACTGGCCGGGGTTACGGTCAATTTCGATGGCACCGTAACGGCTGCCTATACCGATGGCAGCAATGACGATATCGGGCAGGTGGCCCTTGCCTTGTTTCAAGCCCCTACAGGCCTTCGCCAAACGGGTTCGTCAAGCTGGGAACAGACGGGTCTTTCGGGCAATGCCAGCCTTGGTGAGCCGGGTGCAGGAAGCTTTGGCAATCTTCTGGCAGGCACGATTGAACGTTCCAATGTCGATCTGGCAGAGGAAATGGTCGGCCTGATTTCCGCACAGCGCAATTTCCAGGCAAATGCCAAGGCCATCGATACTGCGACGCAAATCTCGCAGACCATCATTAACCTGCGGACCTAACAGCGATGGACCGCGTCATTTACACCGCTTTTGCCGGGATGGAATCGGCGATGAACCGGCAGCGCGTTGTCGCCAGCAATATGGCCAATGTGAACACACCGGGCTTTCGTGCAGAAACCTTTGCGGCACAGGCTGTTGCGCTGGATGGCGAGGCGTTGGAAGCGCGCGCCATGGGGCGCGGCGCGGTGTATGGCGCGGATCTTTCCGCAGGAAGCTTTATCGCCACCGGCTCCAGGCTGGATATCGCGGTGCAAGGCGACGCGATGATCGCATTGCAAGCGCCCGATGGCAGCGAGGTGTATTCGCGCCGCGGCGATATGTCCGTGGGGCCAGCAGGTGTGCTGGAGAACGGCGATGGCCGCCCGGTGATGGGCAATACCGGCCCAATCACTGTGCCCATTGGCCAAGCGATTAGCTTCGCCGAAGATGGCAGCGTGCTGGCCGCCGATCCGCAAACACCAGAGGCACCCCCGCAAGTGGTGGGACGCATCAAACTCGCCAGCGTCGAAGGCAGCGCTATCGCCAAGGATCTGGATGGATTTATGCGCGTCCAAGGCGGCGGCATTTTGCCCGCCGATGAAACCGCGCGCATCACCAGCGGATCATTGGAACAAAGCAATGTGAACACCACTCAGGTGCTTTCCGATATGATCGAGGCACAGCGCAGCTTTGAAATGCGTGCCAAGCTTTTGACCACCGCTGCCAGCATTGATGAGACAGGCGCGCGCCTCATGAGCCTGCGTTAATCCTCTGAAAGGAATACAGATATGCCCACTTCCGCACTGCAAGTTGCCCGTACAGGGCTGGAGGCACAAGATGCCCGGATGCGCGTTATCGCCAACAATCTGGCGAATATCGGGACGACAGGTTTCAAACGTGATCGCGCCGATTTTGCGACGCTGGCTTATCAGGATGCGCGCATTGCCGGACAGCAATCCACTGGCGAGACGCAATATGCCATCGGCCTTAATCTGGGCACCGGTGTATCGTTGATGGGCACCAGCCGCATCGGCACGCAAGGCACGCTTAACAATACCGGCAATGCGCTGGATATGGCGTTGGATGGCGATGGCTTTTTCGAAGTCCAGCTTCCCGGCGGGCAATTGGGCTATACCAGAGCGGGCAATTTCAAGCTTGATAGCGAAGGCAATCTGGTCACCGCGCAAGGATATAGCGTGCAGCCCCAGATCAGCGTTCCACAAGGCGCGACTTCGGTTAGCGTTGCGCCTGATGGCACCGTTTCCGCCGTGCTTCCGGGCGAAGCTGAGCCTGCCAATCTGGGCCAGCTGACCATTGCCAGCTTCGTCAATCCAGCAGGTTTGCGCGCAGCATCGGACAACTTCCTTACCGAAACCGCCGCCAGCGGTGCTGCTGAAACAGGGCCAGCGGGCGAAAACGGGCGCGGCAATATCCGTCAGGGAATGCTGGAAGCCTCCAATGTGAATGTGGTGGAAGAGCTGGTCGAAATGATCGAGGCGCAGCGTTCTTACGAGATCAATTCCAAAATGATCAGCGCAGTCGATGACATGCTGCGCAATGCGAACCAGACCCTGTGAAGCCAGACCTTATGAGGCCTGATCCTGTGAGGCCTGATCCTGTGAGGCCTGATCCTGTGAGGCCTGATCCTGTGAGGCCCAATTGCGTGAGAACCCAAATGCCCTTCTCCATCAAACGCGCCCTTTTTGTCGCGGCAACTGCGCTGATGCTTGCTGCGTGTGGCACCGGCCCGCAGGCTGGTTTTCGTGCCGCGATGCCGCCTGCCCCATTGCCCGGTTTTGCGCCCGAAACCCGCGATGGCGCGATCGTCCAGATTGCCAATGGCTATGCTGGATTGCACGAAGGCAATCGCGCACGCGCCGTGGGCGATGTGATGACCGTGCTGCTGGTGGAAACCGTACAAAGCAGCAAGCGCGCAACCGCCACCACCAACCGCGCTGGCTCTGCCTCGATCACCCCGCCAACCGCCGGGCCGTTAAGTATTCTCAACCCGAACGCGCTTAACGCATCCTCATCCGGGTCGTTCAATGGAACAGGCATTGCCGACCAATCCAGCAGCCTCAACACTGCGCTGGCCGTCACCATTGCTGAAGTGCGCCCCAACGGGACCGCGCTTGTCGTTGGAGAAAAGCAGATGTCGCTAAGCCAGGGCCGTGAATGGATCCAGTTTGCTGGTATCGTGCGTCTGGCCGATGTGGATGAGAACAATGCGATCCTCTCCACTCAAGTGGCCGATGCGCAGATCATATATTCCGGCGATGGCGCGATCCAACGCGCCAGCCGCCCGGGCTGGCTATCGCGCTTTTTCGCTATTCTAAGCCCATTTTGAAGGAGAGGTGTGATGACGATTTTCAAACGCTTCTTCGCCGCGCTTACATTCGCGCTGGCCCTGACATTATCCGCCACTTCTGCACAGGCAGAACGCGTGCGCGATCTGGGCGAATTTCAAGGTGTGCGCCCTAACCAGCTGACAGGATATGGCATTGTTGTCGGTCTTGCAGGTACAGGAGATGACAATCTTGCTTATCTCACCCAAGCCATGCGCGGTGTTTCGGGCCGGTTGGGCCTGAACTTGCCGCCCGGCGTCAGCCCCGGCCTGAAAAACGCCGCCGCTGTCATTATCACCGCCGAACTGCCCGCTTTTGCAAAGCCGGGACAGCGCATTGACGTGACCGTCTCCACCATTGGCAGAGCCACCAGCCTGCGCGGAGGCGCGCTGATCCTTACGCCTTTGCAAGGTGCAGATGGCGAGATTTACGCGATGGCTCAAGGTTCTCTGGCCGTGGGCGGACTGGGCGTATCGGGCCGCGATGGATCGCAGCTTTCCGTCAATGTGCCCACCGTTGGCCGCATTGCTGGCGGGGCTTCGGTTGAGCGCGCGGTCTCCACCGGGTTTACCGATGAAGGCACGCTCAACTTCCACCTGCATGATGCCGATTTCTTGACTGCCCAGCGTATTCGCGATGGCATCAACGCGCAATTTCCCGGCACCGCTTCGATTGTCGATGGCGTCACTTTGGCGCTTGTCCTGCCCTTTGGTGCAGACCGGCGCAGCGCCATGATGGCCGCTATCGAAATGGTCGAGGTAACCCCGGCAGAAACGCCCGCGCGCGTCATTGTGAACAGCCGCACTGGCACCGTGGTGATCAACCGCGCGGTGCGCCTTGCCCCTGCCGCGATCAGCCACGGCAAGCTGGTCGTGCGCATTTCTGAAACAGAGCGCATCGTTCAGCCTGATCCCTTCGCCAATGGCGAAACCGCGCTGGAAGTGGACACGCAGATTGATGTCGAAGAACAAGGCAACCGCGTCACGCTAATGCAAGGCGGGGCGAACCTGTCGCAGATTGTCGATGCGTTAAACTTGCTTGGCGTTGGTGCAGCGGATCTTGTTGTGATCCTCGATGCGCTCAAACAAGCAGGCGCGCTTCAGGCAGAGATGGTGGTGATATGACCATCCATGCCCATGGTGCCCCAGATGCCTTTGCCCTTGCCAATCTGGCCGGGAAGGACGCAGCTGTGCCCGCCGCCAATGGTGATCTCACCAAAGCTGCGCAGGCATTTGAAGCGATTTTCCTGCGCCAGATGCTCTCAGCCGCCCGCGCCACTGATTTTGGCGGCGACGATGTGTTTGGCGGACCGGGGCTGGAACAGTTTGAAAAGATGCATGATGAACATATCGCGCAGCTGGCTTCCGAAAGCGGAACGTTCGGCTTTGCAAAACTGATCGAAGCGCATCTCGCTGCGCAAATCACGCTGACCGAAAAGACCGGAGCGCTAAACGATGGCGACTGATCTTTTTACTATCGGTTCCAGCGGTGTGCGCGCGGCCAAAGCTGCGCTTGATCTTACATCGCAAAACATCGCCAATGCCAATACTGAGGGGTATTCGCGCCGCTCGCTTGAAGTGCGCGAGCTATCGGGCAATGGCGCCATCGCGCGCACATCCTCCATCCGGCTGGGCGGCGTTTTGATCGATGGCATATCGCGTTCAGAAAACGCCTTCCTGCTAAACGAGGCGCGGCGCACAAGCAGCGATGCCTCCCGCGCAACAACTCAGATCGATGGATTGCGTGTGGCAGAGCGCGGGATTGAAAGCTCCGGCCTGTTCCCTGCTCTTACCGAATTCGAAGCCAGCCTGGCACAACTTGCCAATGATCCTTTGTCACCGCCTTTGCGCGGGCAAGTGATTGAAAGCGGGCGTATTGCTGCTGAAAGCTTCAACCTTGCCGCACGCAGGCTGAACGGCGCTACACAAGCGATCCAGTTTGAAACCAATGCCGATATTGATCGCGCCAACACTTTGGCCGCAGAACTTGCGCGCACCAACACCAATCTGGCGCGAACCCGCGATGGCAGCTCGGCGCGTATTGCGCTGCTTGATCAACGTGATGTGTTGATCAACGAATTGTCCGGCACGCTGGGTATCGCCACAAGCCTTGACCAATTTGGCCGCGCCGAAGTGCGTATTGGCGATGGTGCGGGGCCGCTGCTCGTATCAGGCGAGGGTGCCGGGTCATTGGCCGCCAATACCGATGCCGATGGCCGCATCAGCTTCACCCTTGATGGCGGCGCGATTTCTCCGCAATCAGGCAGGCTTTCGGGCGCTGCTTTGGCGGCAGATGGCATCGCGAACCGCACCGCCGAACTTGATGCTGCTGCCGCGCGTCTCATCACCCTTGCCAATGATGCGCAAAGTGCTGGCGTGACGCCATCGGGCACCACCGGCAGCGCGTTGTTTTCCGGCAGCAATGCCAGCAATATCGCCCTTGCCCTCGCCAATGGCGCAGGCCTTGCCACAGCGCCCGCAGGCAGCCCCGCCAACAGCCGCAATATCGGCAATCTGGGCGCTTTGCGCGATGCTTTGGCCGATAGCGAAGGGCCGGGAAAACGGATCGACAATCTGCTTTTCAGCCTGTCGAGCGAGATCAGCGGACGCGATTTAACCAGCCAAGCACTCAACACCATTGCCGATAGCGCAGCGGCCGCATTGGCTCAGGAAACCGCCATCGATCTTGATCAAGAAGCCGCCGACCTCATCCGTTTTCAACAAGCGTTTCAGGCATCGAGCCGCGTCATTGAAACCGCGCGCACCATCTTTGATACGATATTGCGCATCTGATCATGACAGAGATTGGCGCAGGCACCGCAACATTCTTTCGCCGGGCAACCGAGCAGATGGGCGATTTGCGCCGTCAGGCCGAAGGATTGCAACAGCAAATCGCCAGCGGGGAACGGCTCTCTGCCTCATCCGATGATCCTGTTGCAGCCGCCCGCCTTCGCGCGCTGAGCCGTGCAGATCGGCTGGCGCAAGTGGATCAGGCGACTGCCGAGGACACCCGCCAATCGCTGCAATTTGCCGATGACATCCTCTCCACTCTAGCCACGCAGATAGGCCGCGCGCGCGAACTTACCGTGCAGGCGGCAAATGATACGCTGGCCGATGATGATCGCGCTTTAATAGGCGCGGAGTTGGAAGCGATTGCGAACAATCTGCTAACCGCCGCCAACAGCACGGACAATGCCGGACGCCCGCTTTTTGCAGGTGATAGTGAAGGGCCTGCCTACATCCTGGATGCGAGCGGCGCGCCCATTTATGCTGGCACCAGCGCACCCGCGCAAGTTGATCTGGGTGATGGCGTAGAAATCGGGCGCGGCGTCACCGGGCCCGAAGTCTTTAATTTCACCGCCAATGGCGCATCCACCAATTTGATAGCTTACGTCAAAACCTTGGGCGAAGCTTTGCAAGGCGGCGCTGGCGATCCTGCCGTTGCTGCACGCGGCGCTCTGGAAGGCTTTGGCGATGCGCTTGACAGCCTCACCCGTGCGCAAACCACAATCGGCGTGCGCGTTGCGTGGGTGGAGACGGTACAAGATCGCCAGATCACCACCAGCGAAGCGCGCGCAGAAGAACAATTTGCCACTGGCGGTGTCGATTTTGCGGCCACCATCGCTGAATTGCAGGAAACTTTGGTCGTTCTGGAAGCGAGCCAAGCCGCTTTTGCTCGCATGAGCGGCCTGACCCTATTCAACGCGATCTGACTTCAACGCGATCCAGTCTCCCAGCGCGGCCACCCCGGTCGTCCCATTTACGAGGAATTGCCAGTCCATGTTTCCCGCAATCGGTCTTGTGCTTCTATTCGTCCTCGTATTCGGGGGCTTTGCGCTATCTGGCGGCGCGTTGGGGCCGGTTTTTGCGGCCATGCCTATCGAAATGATGATTATTGGCGGGGCCGCCATCGCGTCACTGGTGGCAGGCAATTCGCCCCATCACCTTAAAGCGCTTGGCGGCGGATTTGCGCGTATTTTTAAAGGACCACGCTATTCAGCCGATGATCATGTGGCCGCGATTGCCCTGGTCGGGAAACTGATGCGCATCCTCAAAACAGAAGGCCCCGTGGCGCTGGAAATGCATGTGATGGACCCCAATGGTTCAGCTGTTTTTGCCGAATATCCCGGCATCCTCAAAAGCCACGAGGTCACCTCGCTTATCTGCGACACGCTGACTTTGATGGTCGTCTCATCCGGTTCGCTGGAAACGCATGCGATCGAGGAAATCATGGATAACGCCATCAAATCCAATCTGCACGAGATGGAAGAGCCCGCACATGCGATCCAGAACCTTGCCGATGCGTTGCCTGCATTGGGCATTGTGGCGGCCGTTTTGGGCATTGTGAAAACGATGGGTTCAATCGATGAACCGCCTGAGGTTCTGGGCAAAATGATCGGTGCGGCTTTGGTGGGGACGTTTTTGGGCGTGCTGCTGGCTTATGGCGCGGTGGGTCCGCTGGCCGGACGGCTCAAACAGATCAATGAGGAGGACGCCAAGATCTTTCATTCGGTCAAACAAGTGCTGATCGCCAGCCTGCATGGCTATCCCCATGCGCTGGCCGTGGAAAGCGCGCGTTCGGGCCTGCCGCATACGATCCGTCCACCTTTGATCCAGCTGCTTGACGATTTGAAAGGCAAGTAACGTGGCCAGCTCCGCGCAAGCGCGCGATGATGATCTGGTCGAGGAACAGCCGCGCCCGATCATCGTCAAGAAAGTCATCGTGTCGGGCGGCGACGGGCATCATGGCGGCGCGTGGAAAGTGGCCTATGCCGACTTTGTGACTGCGATGATGGCGTTCTTCCTGATGCTATGGCTGCTGGGCGCAACCACAGAGGATCAGCGCAAAGGCATTGCCGATCACTTCACCCCAACGCTGGTCAAAATGCGCGCAGGCAGTGCGGGCGCTGATGGATTGCTGGGCGGATCATCGATAACCGATGTGGATAATTACCCCAATGCTGCAGGCCAAACCGGTACAAAGTCTATTACCATTCCACGCGATGCAACAGGCGGTCCGCGCGAGGGCACAGTGGCTTCAACCAAAACCCGGCGCGCTGAAGAGCTAAAACAGCGCATTGACGAAAAGCTCGCACAATCGCGCAGCCTGCATCGCCTTGCGCGTCAGGTGCGGGTGATGAACACCACGCGCGGCGTGCGCATTGATTTGATCGATGATGCTGATTTCTCAATGTTTTCGCTGGGCACTACGGTGTTGCAAGCCGATGCGCGCGATCTGCTAGAACTGGTTAGCGAAGTGATTGAGGAAGGCGATGAAGAAATCACCATTCGCGGCCATACCGATGCCTTGCCCTGGCGCCCCGGCGTTGTGGCAAACAATTGGTCGCTATCGGCGGGCCGTGCAGAAGCCACCCGGCAGGAATTGATGCGTCACTCCATTCCGGTGGACCGCATTCACCGCATCGAAGGCGTGGCTGACCGTGAACCTTTGATCGCAGACAATCCCGAAGATCCGCGCAATCGCCGTATGTCGATCACGCTTAATCCCGCAGGCGAAGCGCTCCGTTAACAGGACCGCGCGCCATTCTACGCGCCAACCCTTATCCTTATGCTCAGTGCCTATTGACCATAGCTGCATATTCCAGCGCCCATCATTTTATAAAGGGTACCGCTGCTATGCCACGCACCATCACACCGGCCGAATTACCGCGCGCTTTGGAGGGGTTTGAGGGCCTCACCACCCTATCGCTGGATTGCTTTGATACGCTGTTATGGCGCGATACCCATGCGCCCGTTCATGTCTTTACGCAGCTGCCACTATGCACTTTACAACAACGCGTTCAGGCCGAAGGCGAAGCGCGCTTGATTGCGCGCAATCGGCATGGAAGGGGCGAAGTTTGCCTCACAGAAATCTATGCCGAATTGCTGCCCAATGCCGCCCCAAGCGAGCGCGAGGAAGCGATTGCGGCGGAATTGGCCTTGGAAGCAGAACACTGCTTTGCCTTCGCGCCCACGGTGGAGCTGATGCGCGCTGCGAAAGCGGCCGGATTGCAGGTGGTGATCGTCTCGGACACCTATTGCTCTGTTGATCAATTGCGCGGCCTCATCATGCGCGCTGCCGGGATCGACGTCGCAGGGTTGATTGACCGGGTTTATTGCTCTTCCCAAATCGGCCGATCCAAAGCCGAAGGGATGTTTGATGATGTTCTCAAAAAGCTCAAAGTGGCGCCTGACAGCATCCTGCATATCGGCGATAACCCGGTGGCGGATTATGATGGCGCGACACGCGCCGGGATCACCGCTCTGCATCTGGAACAATTCACCAAGCCTGCCAAAAAACGCCTTCGTCTGGAGGCCAGCATGGCCGCCATGGTGCGCGGCCCGCATGCTGAAACGGTGCACGGCGCACAGCCGCACCGCGCCGCTTTGGCCGTGGCAGAGCCGCAGTGCGCCGATGCTGCCCACGCGCTTGGGCTGACAACGCTGGGCCCGCTATTTCATGCCTATGAGCTTTGGCTGCAAGAGGAGGCGAAGGCTTTGGCCACGCAGCATGCCGGCAAAGTTCATTGGCTGTTTCTGATGCGCGATGGCCATTTGCCGCGCGAAGTGCACCACATGTCCGGTGGCGATCTGGAAAGCAGCCATGCCGCTGAAATCAGCCGATACACCGCCACCGCTGCGGCCCTTGCCAAACCCGGCGCGATCAAACGCCATGTGGAGCGCGAATTTGGCCTCAACCCGCCAACTTTGGCTCGGCAGGTCTTGTTTACACAAGAAGAAATCGCCCGGCTGAAGATGGAAGAGGATGGCCCGGAAACGGCCAGCCATGCGCTGTTGTCTGATATCCGCCACGGGACACGGCAGAAACAACTCGCGCGCCGTGCGGGTGCCTTTGCCGACCGGTTGATCGCGCATGTCAAAAAGCTGTGTGATCCCCAAACAGGCGACGTCTTGATGCTGGTCGATCTGGGCTATAACGGCACGGTGCAAAACCGCATCGATGGCTTGTTGCAAGATCGGCTCGGCGTTCATGTGGCGGGGCGTTATCTTTTGTTGCGTGAAAAGGACTGTCCCGGCCTCGACAAGACCGGCCTGTTTTCAACGCAAACCCATGATCCGCAATTGCTCGAAGCGATGTGCGCCAATGTTGCGGTGCTTGAACAGCTTTGTACCGCCAGCATGGGTTCTGTCGTGGATTATGAAGAGGATGGCACGCCCATTCGCCGCGCCAACGATATTAAAGAACGCCAAAGCGTGGTGCGCGATGGGGTGCAGGCCGGCGCGCTCGATTTTGTGCGCACCGCTTGCGGCCCGCTGACCAAACGCGGGAGTGCGCGCGATAATTTGCCGCAATGGCGTGATGCGGCCAGCGCTGCTTTGCTGCGGCTGATGTTCTTGCCCATGCCCGACGAACTCAGCGTGATCGCCGATTTTGAGCATGATGTGAATTTGGGCAGTGAGCGCACTGTGCCGCTTTTCGATCACAGGGTTGCGCAGGCAGGTCTGCGCACGCGCGGGCTGTTCTACATGAAAGGGTCAGAGCGGATGTATCTGCCCGCCGAGCTATCGCAAACGGATATGTCCGTTCGCCTGTCGCTGTTTGCGCAGCGCCGCTTTGGGCTCGACTTCACCTATACCGATTTTGCTGAGGAGTGCCTGCCTTTGCCCGCCATATTCCTGGATGGGGAGGAAACATCGCAAAGCGTCATCGAAGCGCGCCCAACCCATGATGGATTTTATGTCGCAGCGCTGCCGATCGGTGCCAACGCCATGACAGTCGCGCTGCCGGTGGGCCGGATGTATTCGCATATTGAGCTTGCCAGCGTGGAGACCATGCCGGTCGCTCATTTCCTTAAAGGCGAGAAGGCCGATACTACCCTGCACAGCCGGGTGGAGCCGGTGCTGGATGGTATGGATGAAATTGCGCCGGGCCTTTTGCAATGCGATGGCCCAGAAGCGATGCTGGTGATTGAGCCGGATGGTCAGCAAGTGGATGAGCCGATGCTGGTCGCGGTCACTTTCCGCCCGACGGCGCTGCGCCAAGAAGTGGCCGCTGAAATCGCGCCCCGACATGTGCAAGCTGCCTGACAAAACTTCGGTGCCAAAACAAAAGCCAAAACAAAAGCCAAAACAAAAGCCAAAACAAAAGCCAAAACAAAAGCCAAAACAAAAGCCAAAACAAAAGAAAGCCCGGAGCGTGGACAACGCTCCGGGCTTTCCCGTTATCGCTCCGGCGAGGGTTACCGCAGCAGCGACAGGACATTTTGTTGGCTCAAATTCGCCTGCGCCAGCATCGCGGTGGATGCCTGAGCAAGGATTTGCGCCTTGGCAAGAGCGGTCGTCTCAGCCGAATAGTCGGCATCCATGATCCGCGACCGTGCATCGGCAAGGTTGGTTGATTGCGTCGTCAGGTTCGAAATCGCTGATTCCAGACGGTTCTGCCCGGCGCCCAAAGTGGCTCTGGTTGAAGCGATGCTGTCGAGCGCGCTATCGACATTGGTAATCGTCGTCCCGGCAGCCGTGGCCCCGGAGACATCAAGCGCTGAACTGGACACAGTCGTGCCATCCACGCCAGCGCTTGTCAGCGTCACAGTTTGCGTAGCATCAATCGCAATCGAGAAATCGACATCGGTGCCAGATGTGGTCGAGAACAAGGTCACATCGTTGAACGTTGTGTTGGTGAGAATGTCATCAATCTGCGATTGCAGCTCGGTCACTTCGGTGTTCATGTAAGCCCGTTCGGTATCGGAATATGTCCCTGTGCTGGATTGCACTGCCAGTTCGCGAACACGTTGGAGCATGTTGGAAACTTCATCCAGTGCGCCTTCAGCGGTTTGCGCCAAAGCGATGCCGTCATTCGCGTTACGAATGCCCTGATTGATCGCGCGGATATCGGCGGTTTGCTGGGTCGCAATAGCAAGGCCGGCAGCGTCGTCCTTCGCGCCATTGATCCGGCGGCCTGTAGACAGGCGCTCCATTGCTACACCCATCATTTTGTCGGCCTGCATGCTCGCATTGGCGGCGCGCAAGGCACTGATATTTGAATTGATTACAACCATTGTTCTTTCCCTCTTCATTGTGAAAGCCACAGCCTGATTGGTTCGTGACTGTCCCCAATAAGAGCGACCGGCAAGCGCCAACTTTAAGGGCCACGGGTGGCCGGTGACAGCCCCAACCGGCCAAAATGCGTAGGTGGTTTTACAGTGGGTTTAATTTCCCACCCATTCGTCGTTTGCGCCCAGAAAGCATCCGTAATTCAAGGTTAACAAGGGGCCGGGAAATGACTGCGGTAACGCTGACAAAACAGGTAGAAAAAGATCACGCACCTGTCGCCAGTTTGGCGCGCGCAGCTTTTGAACTTTTGCCTGAAACGGGCAGCGTGGTCCTGTGTGATGCAGCAGCTCCCATCCCGGCGCGGCGTTGCAATGAAAGCGCTGTTTTGCTGACCAAGGCCAACGAATGCCGTCTTGATCGCCTCGGTGAAACACGCCTTTCGTTAAGCTATACGCCTTGTGAAGAGCCCAGCGCTATCGCTGCTACTATAGCGGCGGGATCGATGCCGGGCGCGCCAATATGCGCTGATCCTTCTAGCCTTGCGATGCTGTCATTGGCGCAACGTGTTGCATTCAGCGATGTGCCGGTTTTGATCGAAGGGCCAACGGGCACCGGCAAAGAAGTCCTCGCCCGGTTTGTCCATCAAGCATCCCCCCGCGCTGATCAGCCTTTTATCGCGATCAACTGCGCCGCCATGCCAGAAACCATGCTGGAGGCGATGCTGTTTGGCCACGTAAAAGGCGCTTACACCGGCGCTTCTGCATCAGGCGAAGGGTTTTTCCGCGCAGCTGATGGCGGCACTTTGCTGCTTGACGAAATTGCCGAAATGCCAGTGGGCCTGCAAGCCAAATTGCTGCGCGCATTGCAGGAACGCGAAGTTGTGCCTGTTGGCGCGACGCGGCCTGTGCCTGTGAATGTGCGCATTATCGCCTGCGCCAATCGCGATCTCCCCGTAGAGGTCGCCGAAGGGCGATTGCGCGCTGACCTGTATTACCGCCTTAATGTTTTTCCCATCAGCCTTGGCCCGCTATCGCAGCGTCCTGCTGATATTGCTCCGCTCGCCTTTGCAATGCTGCTGCGCCATTCGCCCCCTGTTGGCCGCGTCCCCTGGATCAGCTGCGATGCAATGGCGCGATTGGGCGCGCATAAATGGCCCGGCAATGTGCGTGAGCTGGAAAATGTGATGCGCCGCGCGATGGTTCTGGCCGAAGGTACGGATGTGATCGCTGCCCAGCACATCATCTTTGATAGCGTGCGCGATGAACCCACGGAGCAAGGCGGAACGGTTGTTGCGCTGCACCCTGCCACAACCCCGCGCAGCCTTGCCAATGTTGTCCGCGATAGCGAAGCGCAAGCCATCCTTGATGCGCTTGACCGGTGCGATGGTCACCGTGCCGATACCGCAAGCCTGCTTGGCATATCGGAGCGTACCTTGCGCTATCGCCTTGCCGAAATGCGCGAAGCCGGCATGGCCTTTGACAGCACGAAAGCCGTTGGAGGCCACGCATGAGCACCGCCATTCCTCCGGGTGGCGGCAGCGCGGGCAGTGTGCAGGAAATCATTGCCCTGCGCCGCCAGCTGATCGACCAATCCGAAGCGCTCAAAGGCCTGCAACCGCCCACTGGCGGCGCTGCCAAGCCCGCCATTGACCCTGCTGGCGGCGCTGCGGGCAGTTTCGCCGATACGCTCTCCCAAGCGCTGTCATCAGTCAACGATGCGCAATCACGTTCAAGTCAGATAGGCGAGGCGTATCAGCGCGGCGAAGTGGCCGATGTGGCGCAAGTGATGCTGGCGCGTGAAGAGGCAGGCATTGCCTTTGAAGCGACCTTGCAAGTGCGCAACAAGCTGCTGACTGCCTATCAAGACGTCATGCGGATGGGCATTTGATAGATGGCCGATACGCTGCCTGCCTCCACCGCTCCTGCTGCGCCTCCTGTGTCCCTTGAAAACGGAGCAGCCAATGCGCTGCGCGGCGCCTTTGGACAGCCTGCTTTACGAAAAGCGATCCCGATGCTTGTTGGCTTGGGCGCGCTGGCGCTGGCGGTGATCTTGTATATCTCGCTCGCCACCGGGCCGCAGCGCATTTTGTATGCCAGCCTTTCTGATGGAGAACGCGCTGCTGTTGCACAAGCGCTCGATCAAGGCAGCATTGCTTACCGTATCGACACCGGCACCGGATCGCTCACCGTGGCGGAAGAAGATCTGTACCGTGCGCGGATGCTGGTCGCCAGCGATGGCGCCCTCGCCAGTCCGGAAAGCTCCGCCCAAATGCTTGACAGTCTGCCCATCGGGGCCAGCCGCACGCTGGAAGGCGAACGCCTGCGCAATGTGCGAGAGCAGGAACTGACGCGCACAATTATGGAAATTGACGGTGTGGAAGCGGTGCGCGTGCATCTCGCCCAGGCCGAGCGCTCCGTGTTCATTCGCGAAAATGCACCGCCGTCGGCCTCGGTTATGGTGCGGCTGGCACGCGGACGGTCTTTGTCCGATGATCAGGTCAGAGCGATCGTCAATCTGGTGGCCGGATCTGTTCCTGGAATGCTGCCGGAAATGGTGCGCGTTGCCAACCAACGCGGGCAATTGTTGTCCGAACGGCAAAGCGCGGGCGGCGAAGGCCTGACGCTGCAACGCGAATATGAAGACAAATTGCGCGCGCAAATCGCGGCGCTGCTCATCCCCATGCTGGGCGGTGGCAGCTTCTCCAGCGAAGTGCAGGTCGAACTCAATATGGATGAGGTGACCAGCGCGCGCGAAAGCTATGACCCACAAGGCGTAATCCGCGCAGAAACGCGGCGCGAAAGCACGCGCGGTGACAATGGCATTGCTGGCGGTGTTGGCGGTGTGCCGGGCGTCTTAGCCAACACTCCGCCGCCCGATGCAACACTGGTCCCCGCCAACGAAACAGCACTTGGCGCGCCCGAAGCGCAAACCATCACCAATGGGGAAAGCAGCGCGCAGCGCACCTATGAGCTGGGCCGCGAAGTGGCCGTGTCCACCAGCACGCCCGGCGCGATCAAACGTCTGAGTGTCGCCGTCGCCGTCAGCTCCGAAGCGCTCACCCAAATTGCGCCTGCTGATGAAGAACAATTGCAAGCTTTGATCGCCAGCGCTGTGGGCGCAGTGCCTGAACGCGGCGATGAAGTGACCGTGATGCCGGGTACGTTTGAAGTCACTGAATTGGCCCAGCCTCCATTTTATGAAACCGGCTGGTTCGCGATGGTTGTGCGCCACACGGTCGCGCTGATCGCAGTGATCCTGGCATTCTTCATGATTGTGCGTCCGCTGCTCAAAGCAATTACCGCGCGGCTTAATCCGCCCACATCCGCCTCTGCCTCCGACAAACCATCAAGCGAGGCGAAAACCGCCAAGAAACCCGCACAATCCGCCATCGCTTACCCTGCTGCAGAAGGGGAAGGCACCGGATCGCTGGATGAAGCAGAACTGCGCGAACAAATCGGCCTGACCCGGGATTTCGCCGCCAAACAGCCCGACCGCGCCACCGCTGCCCTGCGCCGGATGCTGGCCAATGGAGCCGAGGCGTAAAGCTGTGTCTGAGCTGGAGAACTTGACCGAGCCAGAGCGTGCGAGCGTCATCCTCATGCTGCTGGGCGATGAAGAGGCTGCGACCATTCTTGCACGGCTTGAACCCGAAGAATTGCAAGTCATCGGCAAGACCATGTGCGCGATGTCCGATATCGGGCCGGACCGGATTGCCAATGCCATCGGTGGCTTTGTTTCCCATGCCAATGTGAAAGAATTGCCCGCCCGCAATCGGCCGCAAAAATTCCGCGATGTGATGGCGCGCGCGGTTGGCGATATGAAAGCGGATGGGTTGATGGAACAGATCACCCCGCCTTCTGCCGGACGCAGTATTGAAATGGCCCGCTGGCTTGCGCCTCCGGTGCTTATCAAACTCCTTTCCAGCGAACATCCTCAAGCCGTGGCGGTGCTGCTGATGCTGCTTGATCCGGTGCAAGCTGCACACGTTCTTGCAGGCCTGCCGCCGTCCATGCAGCCTGAAATTGTGGAGCGCGTGGCACGTTGTGGCCCCGTTTCGCCTCATGCGGTTGAGATGCTCAACACCATGCTCGAACAAGGTATTGCGCGTCATTATGGCAAAGCCGCGCTAGCGATGGGCGGCCCGCGCGAAGCGGCTGATCTTATCAATGAAGCCGGTACGGTTGAACAAACCGTCATGCCCGCTCTTAATGAACGCAATGCTGAGCTTGCCTCGCTGATCGAAGCAGAGATGTTCCGCTTCTCCATGGTGCTGGCTTTGGATGCCAAGGATATTGGCCGCCTGCTGCGCGATCTGGATAATGAAACGCTGATCGATGCGCTCAAAGGCATTGAGGAGCAGGAGCGCAATGTCTTCTACGAGGCTATGTCGCGCCGCGCCGCCGATGGCTTGAAAGAAGAACTGGAACTGCGCGGCAAAGTGAAACGCTCTGCGGTCTCCATCGCGCAGGAATCCATCATCGAAACCGCGCGCAAACTGGCCGATGGTGGCGAGATTGAATTCGGCGCAGGTGGCGGCGAAGGCGGGGGCGACGAATTTGTCTGACCCCAGCTTTTTCAAAGCGGCAGACTTTGGTTCGGCGCAAAGCGGCGCATCGGGCTGGCTGGCGCTGCTCGAAGGAGAGAGCGGCACCGCTGGTACTTTTTTGGCCGATCCGCGCTTTGGCGCTGCGCCTCAAGCTGCTCCCAATCCGCCGGTGGATAATGAACATTTGCGCCTGACCGAAGCGTTTGAGCGCGGCCTTGCCCAAGGGCGCGCCGAAAGCGCTGCACAGGCTGAGGCCGAAGTGGGTGAACGGCGCAAGCTGGGCATCGCTTTGCGCACATTGGAACAAGAGATGCGCGATCAATTCGCCGCGATGCTGGCTGAAACGGTAAAAGCGCTTTGCTCCGCCAGTTTTGCCCCCATCGCTTTGGATAAAGAGCTTTTGCAAAGCCGCTGCGTGCGCGCCGCCACCATGCTTGACGAAGCGCAGGACGCGATCACATTGCGTCTCAATCCAGATGATATCGCGCGGATCGATCCCGAATTTGCAGACAGCTGGACCATCGCTCCCGATCCCGATTTGCCGCAAGGCGAATTGCGTGTTGAAGGGCGCGATGGCGCGGTGCTTGATGGCCCGCAAGAATGGGCGCGCGCTTTGGCAGAGGCGCTTGAGATATGCTGAACCTCGCCGCGCAAACGCTGGACGCTTTGCAAAATGCGCCGGTCCCCTTCGCGCCGCAACGCATGGGCCGGGTCCATGCCTGCGATGGCGGCCTGGTGGAGATTTCCGGACTTCCTGTGGCAATCGGAACAATTTGCCGAATTGGCCGCGAAACGGGCGAGAATGCTGGACCATTGGCCGAAATCATCGGCTTTCGTGACCGCTTCAGCCTCGCAATGCTGCTGGGCGATACCGTTTTGTTGCAACCCGGCGCACGGGTCAGAGCTTTGGGCGAACCGGGCATGGTGCGCGTGGGCGAGGAGTTTTTGGGCCGCGCGGTTGATGCCACTGGCACTCCCATCGATGGCGGCGCACCTATTCGCAGCCCAGCCCGCTGGCCTTTGGCTGGCCGCCGCGATCATGCGCTGGAGCGCGCCAGCGTGGCGGAAAGCTTTGATTGCGGCGTGCGCGCAATCAATGCGGTTGCCACAATGGGTGTGGGGCAAAGGCTGGGCGTTGTGGCGGGATCGGGCGTCGGCAAATCCGTGCTGCTCGATATGATTACCCATGGCTGCGAAGCTGATATTGCCATTGTCGCCTTGATCGGAGAGCGCGCACGCGAAGTCTCTGACTTTGTTGCCCGCCATATGACAGGGCCGATGCGGCAACGCATGGTGATTGTCGCCGTCCCTGCCGATCACGCCGCCAATCTGCGCCTGCGCGCAGCCCAGTTCGCCACTGCTTTGGCCGAGTATTTCCGCAGCCAGGGCAAACGCACCGTTTTGATCATGGATAGCTTGACGCGCATCGCTCATGCGGGCCGCGAAATTGCGCTGTTGCTGGGCGAACCGGGCGCCGCGCGCGGCTATCCCCCATCCGCTCTGGCAACGATAACCAAGCTGGTGGAACGCGCCGGAAACTCCGCCACCAGCGGCGGTGCGATCACCGGCATTTATACCGTTTTGGCCGATGGCGATGATCATGATGATCCCGTCGTCGATACCGCCCGCGCGATTTTGGACGGACATATCGTCCTGTCCCGCGATCTGGCGCAGCAAGGCCATTATCCTGCGATTGACGTGCCTGCATCGTTAAGCCGGGTGATGAACCAGGTGGCCTCGCCTGAACATCAGCACGCCGCGCGCATCGTGCGCAAATTGGTGGCCGATTATGCCGCCAATCGCGATCTTGTTTTGATGGGAGCATACCGCGAAGGGGCAGACCCGGCGCTGGACCGCGCGATTGCGATGCAACCTGCAATTATGGCGTTTCTGGCACAAGAGGCGGGCGACGCTGTCACTCTGCCACAATCCATCGCTGAACTTGGCGAAGTGCTGGCATGACCCGCGCTGTTCCTGCCACAATGCGCCGCCTCGAACGGCTGCAACGTTTGCGCGATATTGCCCGCGTTCAGGCCATCCGCGATGCCGCAGGCGCGCTGGGTGATCTTGCCCGCGCCGAAGCGGTCGCACGGCGCAGCGCGGCATTGACGCACCCTGTTAACGCGGCACTTTCCGGCGAAGAATTGCGCGACGATCTCACTTTCGCCGCCGCCCTTACAAATCTGCGCGACGAAGCACAGCGTTCCGCCGGCATGGCCCGCGATGCCGCCAATGCCGCGCAATCCACGCTGACCAAGCGCAGCCGCGAACGCGATCTTGTGCAGGACAAATTGGCGCAGGCGCAGCGCGCTGCAAATCGCCCGAAACTCGAAGCCAGTCCCGCTTTGGCACGAAGCTTGAAGAGTGAGGGGGGCAACGCAAACGCCCCTCATCGGCAAGAAAGGCATGGCGCATGATTGAACAATCCATCTTGCAGGCAGTATCGGGCAAAACCCAGCGCGCAAATTCTGGAGAAGCTGTCAAATCAACGCCAGAAACTGCTGATAAAGCAGGGAACTTTGCAGATGTTATGCTGGCCCAGCAAGATCTCGAAGGGGACTTGCTGACCGCTGGTATCGCCGCAATCGCGGTGGATATAGATGCGCCTCTGGCCGCCGTGGACGGCAAGGTTTTGCCAGAAAGCGGCAAGGAATTGCCGGATGGTGAAGCGCCGCTCGATGCGCCATTGGCTGCGGCTGCAAATGCTCCTGCTGCTGATGCGAAACAAGGGGTCCAAGGGTTCGCCGCGTTAAAACCATTGCCCGAATTGCCCAACTATCGCGACATTGCCATCCTCCCGCCCAAAGCGCCTTCACAAAATACTGCCCCAGCTCAAGCGACGCCAAGCGATGCACCAGCGCCGCTTTTAGCAAAGGCATTAAATGCCGAACTGCCACCGCAGCCTGCGCAGGCCCCCACTCCGCCTCAGGCTACCAAGCCAGCAAGTGAAAACGCGATTAGGCCGGGCGATGTGCAAATGGTGGTCACCAAAGGTGCCGGCTTTTCCGAACCCCTAGCCAACACTTCTAAGGAAGATTCGCAGCCGGCCTCAAAAACTGGCTCAAAATCTGGTCCTGAAAGCTTGCTCAACCTCTATGGTGAGAGCGCCGCGAAACCCGCAACCGCGCCGGCGCCAGTTCAGGCCGCCTCTGCCCCTGCCCCTGCCCCTGCGATCACCGCACCCTCCGCATCTGCGCCAGCGCAAGCCATCGCGCCTGCTCCGCAAGCGATTGAGACTTTGGTCGAACGCCTTGTGCAGGCCCGCGAAACCGCACAGCCGGGCAGCGCGCGCCTCTCTGTCGCGAATAGCGATTTTGGAACCGTCGCGCTGCGTTTCGAAACTGGGGCGAGCGGCCTATCGGTGTCCATGACAAATGCCGATCCCGATTTCGCCGCAACCGCCCGCACGGCTCTGGCTGAACGCGTGATCGCGGCGGGGGAAACGGTGCGCAGCGAGCTTGGCCAAAACCGTGGTGAGCAATCTGGTCAACAGTCTGGCCAACAGGGCCAATCAGCCCAATCTCAGGCGCAAATGCAGCACAATTCCAGCTCGCATCAAGACCCCTCTAACCGCGCGACCTTTGATCAAGAGCTCGCGGCAAATGGCCAGTCCAACCGCAATGCAGCCGACAGCAATACGCCTGCCCAAACCGACAATCCGCCATCGCGCGGCCTCTACATCTAAGCTTTGCATCGGAGACTATCAGCATGGCTGAAGACAAAGACGATATTCACACGCCTGCACCCAAAAAAGGCGGCTTTCTCAAGATATTGGTATTGCTTGTGGCCTTGCTCGCAGCAGCGGGCGGAGGTGCTTATGGCGCGTATGCAATGGGCTTGTTTGGCCAGGAAGCAGGTGAGCCAAAGCCTGATTTGCCCAAAAAAGTGCTTAAAGGCGAAGAAGACCCTTATGCCCCCGAAGGCGATGGGGACGCTTCGGCAGAAATCCCCGGAGAAGGCGGTAGCGATTATCGCACCGCTTACTATGAATTTGAGGACAGCTTTACCTCTAACCTTCTGCAATCGCCTGCTTTGATCCAGGTCAGCATGGCCGCCTCCACCCATTATGATGGCCGCGTTGTGCGATGGCTGGCCAAGCATGATCTGGCACTTCGCAGTCGCATCCTGGTGGAGCTGGCCAATACCCCCGAAGATGATGTTTACACCCCCGATGGCCGCAAAAACCTGCAAACCCGCTTGGCCCACGCCATCAATGAAGAGCTGACCGCGAAAGAAGGCTTTGGCGGCGTGGAAGAGGTCCATTTCCGCGAGTTTCTGGTCCAATGAAGCCGCAATCCGACATCGTGGCAGAGCGCCCATTGGCGCAGCATGCCGATGAGCTGATCAAGCCGCGCGAGGCCAAACCCGATATGGCCGCCAACGCGCAGCAATTTGGCACCATGCTTGGCAAAGCATTGCGCGATCCGCTGTCAGCATTGCTGGGCGGCGCGCATCTGGCGATCACGTGCAAAGATGCCGAACGCGCCGCAGCGCGCCTTGTCTTTAGCCATTACAAACCGCCCGCCGCGCACTTTATTGTCACCGGCCTGCCCGTCCTGCCCAGCATGATCATCAGCCTAACACGCCAACACGCGCTGGCCATGTGTGACCGCGCATTTGGCGGCAATGGCGCGGTGTTCGATCACGAAACGCCGGATGCTGAAATGCCCTTTTCCGCCGATCTGACAATAGCGCGGCTGGGCGATACGCTGGCCGCTGCATTGGGCGCAGTATCTGGTGCAGGCGATGCCGTTCAGGTTACCGGGCGCGGAACCAATCTGGAACGGCTGGCAACATTTGGCTGTCAGGCGCAAACGCTCTCGCTCACTCTGTCGATCGCAGAAGAAGAGTGTGAGGGATGGGAAATTGGCCTGATGGGCCTTGCCACAGGTTTTGGCGCATTCCTTGCCTCGCTCGATAAGCCTGATGCTTCCGGCAGCAATCGCAAAGCCCCTACTGGACCGCAGGATGAACCTTTTTGCGGCATCCCGTTAAGCTTGCGCGCTGTGCTGGCTGAAATGCGGGTGCCGGTCGCGCAGATCTCCACGCTTTCCAAAGGCGATGTGCTGCCGATCAGCCTGCGCCGCGAAGTGCCTTTGCTGGCTGCGGACCATGAATTGGCGCGCGGTACGATCGGTTCGATGGACGATTACCTGGCTCTCAAACTTACACAGATTTCGTCTGCAAAAGGACACCTGCAATGACTTCCGATCCCGAAAATGTGAGCGGCAAATTCGGCCTTGGGCTGGATATGCTGCGCAATATCGATGTGAACCTTTCAGTTGAGCTTGGCCGTGCAAATTTGCCGCTGCGCAAGGTCTTGGCTTTGGGCGCAGATGCCATCGTGCCGCTGGATCGCCAAACCGATGAACTGCTTGAGGTGTTCGTCAATGGCAAGCTGATCGCGCGCGGCGAAGTGGTTGCGCAAGAAGGCAAATTTGCGCTGCGCATTGTGGAAATGGTGTCAGGCGATGATGGCGAAGAGGCTGCATCGTGACGTGGTATTTGATCAAGCTGGCGGCGCTGCTGCCGCTTTTGGCAGGGATGATCTGGGGGAGCTTGTGGCTTACAAGGCGGCTCAATTCCCGGCTGGCCAATCCTCAGCGCGAACGCGCAGCAAAGCTGGTGGAAAGCACCATGCTGGCGCCCGGAATGCGGCTTGCCGTGGTGGAATTTCGCGGACGGGAAATCTTAGTGGGTGCATCGCGTCATGGCCTGGTCCGCCTTGCCGAGGCCAGAGTGCCTGAAAGCGAGACCGGTGATGGTTAAAGTCGCTCTAAAATTGCTGCCTTGCCTGATCCTGCTGGGCTTTGCCGAACCTGCTCTGGCGCAGGATGCAGTGTCGTTGGCGCTGGACCGGGCCTTGGGTGAAACACCGGGCGGTGAAGACGCGCCTTTATCGCTAAGTCTGCAAATCCTGCTGGTGATGGGGCTGCTCACAGTTCTGCCAGCAATGCTGTTGATGATGACAAGTTTTACGCGCATCATCATCGTTCTGGCGATCTTGCGCCAAGCGCTGGGCCTGCAACAATCGCCGCCTAATCAAGTGCTGATCGGCCTGTCGCTGTTCCTCACCATGTTCATCATGGCCCCCACAATCAACGCGGTAAATACCTCCGCGATCGAACCTTATGCCGCCGGAGAAATCGAAGCGACACAGGCCATTGCCGAGGCAGGCGGTGAATTTCACAGCTTTATGATGCGCCAGACGCGCGAAACCGATCTGATGATGTTTGCCGACATTGCGGATGTGCCAGCATTTGATAGCCCTGAAGATGTGCCCTTCTCCATTCTGCTGCCCGCTTTTGTCACCAGCGAGCTGAAGACCGCATTTCAGATCGGCTTTATGCTGTTCCTGCCATTTCTGGTGATCGATCTGGTGGTGGCCAGCGTGCTGATGTCATTGGGCATGATGATGCTTTCCCCCACCATCATCTCGCTGCCGTTTAAGCTGCTTTTGTTTGTGCTGGTCGATGGGTGGGTGCTTCTGATGGGCTCACTCGCGATGAGCTTTGGGTAGCGGAGCGATGGGCGATATCTCGATTGAGCTGCTGGCGCTGGCTGACAGGGCGCTTTGGGTCACCGCATTGGTGGCAGCGCCGGTTTTGTTGGCGGCGCTTGGTGTGGGTTTGCTGGTCGGCATTATTCAGGCCGCGACATCGGTGAACGAACAAACGCTGACCTTCGTGCCAAAGCTTGCCACCATTGCGCTGGTGCTGGTGCTTTTTGGCGCTGGCATGATGGGGTTGGTGAGCGATTTTGCGCGCGATATCTTTGATCTCATCGCCGGGATTAAAGGGTGACAGGGCCGGTCCTTGGCCTTGGTCAGCTGGAAGCTGAACTGTGGACGCTGATGTTCCTGATGACGCGTGTGGGCACCGCTTTGCTGGTCGCACCGATCTTTGGCGCACGCACAATTCCGGTGCAGGTGCGCATCATTATTGCAGGTGCGATGGGCGTCTTCATCATGCTGTGGACGCCAGTACAAGTGCCCGGCGATGTGTTTAGCTTTGCCACTATTATTGCGCTGCTTGGCGAAGTGGTCATCGGGCTTTCTTTGGGCTTTGTTTTGCAATTAAGCTTTGCGGCACCGGTGATTGCGGCAGAGCAGATTGCAGGCGGTATGGGCATGGCCATTGCCACAGCGATTGATCCCAATACTGGAATGCAATCAGGGGCTTTGGGCCAATACTTCACAATCATCCTTACTCTTACCTTCCTTGCGATTGGTGGCCATTTGCTGTGGTTGCGATTGGTGATTGAAAGCTATTTGATCTTTCCACCGGGCACCAATTGGCTGGGCGATGGGAAGCGCGCTTATGCCGTGGCAGGCTTTGCCGCAGAGATGTTTGCGACCGCTGTCGCGATTGCGTTGCCGATCATGCTGGTATTGTTTTTGGTGCAGGTGGTGACAGGTGTGCTCAGCCGTTCTGCCCCTTCGCTCAACCTGTTCGCGCTTGGCCTGCCAGCCGGTGTGTTGGGCGGCCTTGCGGCATTGATTGCGGCCGCTCCATTTACCTCTGAACAGTTCGTCACGCTTTCTGAAACGATGATCACCCATGCCGGCGATGTGGTGCGATCATGAGTGAGACGACTGGCGAAAAGCAATTTGCACCATCGCAAAAGAAAAAGGACGATGCAGCCAAGCGTGGCGATGTCTTGCGTTCCAAGGAATTGGGCACAGCTGTTGCCGTGTTGGCGGGGACCGCGTGGCTTTATCTGCTGGGCGGTTGGTTGATGGATAGCGTCAAAGAAGTGGCGCGGCGCGGATGGGGTTTTGATCGCGACACAATCACGCACTTTGATCCCGGCGCAGTGATGATCGAAGCGGTCGGCGGCGTTATTATACCGATTGCGACGCTGGGCTTGTTGGTCATGTTTCTCACCGTCGCTTCGCAATTGCTGTTTGGCGAAGGCAAATTCGTTTCCGACAATGTCAAACCCAAAGGATCGCGGCTTGATCCGATCAAAGGGTTTGGCCGCATATTCGGGCCGCAAGGGCTTATCGAATTGGGCAAGAGCGTGCTCAAGATCGTGCTGCTTGGCGGCATGGCGATCTGGTGGGGCCTCGATGCTTTTGACGAGGTGATCGCTTTGGGTCGCGGCGATCTCAACGGGCAACTTGGTGTCGCTTGGGTGACCGTCATTGAGCTGATGGTGCTGATGGCGCTGGGCCTTGGCATTATCGCGATGATCGATTGGCCGATCCAGTTTCTGCGCCGCAACAATCGCCTCAAAATGTCGCATCAAGATGTGCGTGAGGAGAATAAGGAGAAGGAAGGCTCTCCTGAAAAGCGCATGGCGATCCGCAACAAACAGCGCCAAATTGCGATGGGCGGGATCAACAAAGCGATGCAAAAAGCGCAATTCGTCCTCACCAACCCAACGCATTTTTCTGTCGCGATGACATATGATGCAGCGCTGGCCGATGCGCCGATTGTGCTGGCCAAAGGGCGCGGGGAAAAAGCGCTTGCGATGCGCGAATTGGCGCGCGATCTGGACATTCCCGTACTGGAATTTCCCGCCCTTGCCCGCTCTGTCTATTTCACCACGCGTGAAAATCAGGTGATCCGCGCGGAGCTTTATGGCGCGATTGCCAGTGTCTTGTCCTTTGTCCTGTCATTGAAGCGCGGTGAACATCGCCGCAGGCCCAGCATCGCTTTGCCGCCTGATCTGCATTTTGATGCGCAAGGTGAGCTGCAAACCGCACTTAAGGCAGGCGGCAACGCGCCGTCCTAATATCCGATGGAAAACACAACCTCCTCGATTATCACAGCGCTTGGCGCGGGCAGCGGGATCAATACCGCGCAATTGGCGCGTGATCTGGCCGATGCGCGCTTTGCCCAGCGGATTTCACGGTTGGAAAACCGCAGCGAATTGCTGGAAACGCGCATTTCTGCCGCTGCCACATTGCGCAGCCAGTTAAGCAGTCTGGCCGATGCGCTGGGTGACCGGATTCGTACCGGCGATCTTGCCGCAAAAGTAACCATCGCAAACAGCAGCGTTGCTGTGCCCGGCGTTGTGACAGGCGCAGTTCCCAGTGGCAGCTACACGCTGGAGGTCGAGCAATTGGCCGCCTCGCAAACACTGGTTTCGCCCGCCTATCTCTCAGCAGCTGAGCTGGTTGGCGAAGGCACGCTGACCATCGATTTTGGTACAGTTTCGGGCGGCGCATTCACAGCGGATGGGGACCGCGATCCGTTGAATATCACGGTTTCTGCCACCGATACGCTCAGCGATGTGGCCGATGCGATCAATGGCGCTGGCGCGGGTTTGACCGCCTATGTCGCGAACGGCACGGACGGCGCGCAGATCGTGATCAAAGGCGATGACGGCGCGGCCAATGGCTACACCCTTACTGGCACAGGCACCAGCGCATCTGGCGGCAGCGCGGCTGCGGGCAATATTGATTTTCTCAATTGGACGCCCGCCAGCGATGCCGGACAATTGCGCGAAACCGCGGTCGATGCGCTCTATGCGCTTGATACCGTGGCACTTAGTTCAGCCAGCAATACACTATCTGGCCTGCCCGGCGGGCTGACGCTGACATTGAACGGCACCAACCAAGGCACGCCCACCACGATCGAATTTGCCAGCTCCACCACATCGATCAACACGGTGATGGATGACTTTGTCGAGGCTTTGAATGACGTGGCTGCATTGGTCCAGCAAAGCGCTGACCCGTTGACAGGGGAATTGGGGAGCGATCCTGGCGCAAGGCGGCTTAAACGCGAATTGGCGCAGCTTGCCAGCGAAGTGATCATGCCCAACGCTGCGGCTGGTGAACCCTCAAGGCTGGGCGAATTGGGCCTCACCACCAACCGCGATGGCACCTTTACGCTGGATAATGATCGGCTGTCAGAAACGCTCGCCGCTTCTCCTCAGGGCGCCGCGGCCATGTTCACCACCGGCCTATTTGGCGTGTTTGCAACGATGGACAATCTGGCGCGCGCTATGGGGACAAGCAGCGATCCGGGCACACTGGCAGGATCGGTGGAGCGCTACACTGCGCAAGCTTCTCAAATCAGCGAACAGCTTGAAGACATCACTGCCCAGCAAGACCAGTTGCGCAGCCAATTGGTGGCACAGCTTTCACGCAGTGAACGGCTGGTCACCTCATCGCAATCCACGCTCAGCTTCTTGCAGGATCAGGTTTCCATTTTGAGCAATTCGCGTGGTTAGGACACCCGGCGATGCCGCGCGCGCTTATCGCAAAGTCGCGCTTGACGCCGCTGCCAAAGGTGCAGATGCACGCGGGCTTGCGCGGCTGTGTTTTGAAGCGCTCGACAATGCGCTGGGCGCAGCGCTGCGCCATGGCGAAAGTGGCGATATGGTCGCTGCGCGCCGTTTCCTGGCCCGTGCCGCAGATGCGCTGGCCGCATTGCGCAGCGCGCTGGCCAGCGAACACCCCATGGCAGATGCGTTTCACAAGCTGATCGGATCAGCGCATGGCTCTTTAGCGCGATGCATGGCGGCTTTTGATGGCCCGACTGTACGCACCATCCGCCGCGACTTTTGCGATATTGGCGATGCGTTGCGAGCCGCGCCAGCATAACATTTGTATCTCGAAACACCTATATTTTGCATACCCCTTGCCAAAGCCGGTCGTCAGCCACACTTCATCTGCATCATGACCATCGCCATTTCCACCAAGCTCGCTTTCAATCTGCCGGAACCTACCGATCTGCTGTTGCAGTTTGAGGCCGCGACCATTCCTGAACAAAAGATCATCTCAGCGCATACCCGAGTGCCCAAAGCGTTTGAAACGGCCCGGATCAGCGCCCAGGATGATATTGGTGAGCGGATCTGGGTGCGCGCGCAGGGCGATTATATCGTTGAATATGAAGCGGAAGTAGAACCTGCCCGCATACTTGCCGATCTTTCCAGCTTGGACAGTGTGGAATTGCGCAATTTGCCCAGCGAGGCGACACAATACCTGTTCGATTCGCGTTATTGCCGCGGTCAGACATTCCAGAACTTTGTTGGCGAAACCTTTGGCCACGTATCTGGCGGGGCAAAGATCGCCGCGATGCAAGACTGGGTGTATCAAAACTTTCAATATGCCCCCGGCGCTTCCAATGCCGATACAACAGCAATAGACAGCTTTCACCAACAACGCGGGATCTGCCGCGATTTTGCGCATGTCTTGATCAGCTTTGCCCGGGCGGTGGCAATCCCGGCGCGTTATGTCAGCTGTTATGCCCCCGGTGTAACCCCGCAGGATTTCCACGCGGTGGCCGAAGTATTTCTGGCCGATCCAACATCGCAAACAGGCGGCGCATGGCACTTGGTCGATGCAACCCGAATGGCAGACCCTGCGCGAACGGTGAAAATAGGCGTCGGGCGCGATGCCGCCGACGTCAGTTTCCTCACCGTTTTTGGGGCGGCTCGCTTTGATGAGACAAGCGTAAGAGCACGCGAAATTTCTGCCTGATTGCTGCAAAAGCGCAGCTTATAGAACTGCGCACTGGTAAGCTTGCCCGAAATATTATAGCCATGTGTCGATGCTGCGATGCAACATATGCCAACCAACCCATGAAAATACTGCGCGCCCGCGCCCGTTAGGCCTTGCGTTTGCGTTACCATGCAGGGCATTCATGATTGCGGTTTGGTGCAGGTTTTTTGACTATGGGCGGGTATAAATGATTGGCAAAGCGGACACCCTTATTCTTTTTGGTGCAACTGGCGATTTGGCACAGCGCATGTTGCTCCCTTCGCTATGCGCGCTTGACGCAGACGAACTGCTGCACCCTGACCTGCGCATTATCGGCACAGCGCGTTCAGCGATGGAAGTGCAGGAGTTTCGCAACTTTGCCCGCGCCGCAATTGAAAAGCATCTGCCCGATCATCGCCGTGGCGGCATGGCCGATTTCCTGAATCGGCTAAGCTACCAGACACTCGATGTGACCAAACCGGAAGGCTATGCAGAACTGGCCGAAAAAGTTGGCGCCGATAAACAGGTGGCGATTTTCCTCTCCACCGCGCCGAGCCTGTTTCAACCCACCATCAAAGGCCTTGCCAGCAATGGCCTGGCGGATGAAAATTCGCGCATCTGTCTGGAAAAGCCGCTCGGCACGGATTTGGAAAGCTCTTGCGCGATCAATGATGCGGTCGCTTCCGCTTTTTCCGAAGACCGGATCTTCCGCATCGATCATTATCTGGGCAAAGAAACGGTGCAAAACCTGATCGCGCTGCGTTTTGCCAATATCCTGTTCGAACCGCTGTGGAACGCGCAGCATATTGAACATGTGCAGATTACCGTTGCTGAAACAGTCGGCCTTGAAAGCCGTGTCAGCTTTTATGACGATGCAGGCGCGCTGCGCGACATGGTGCAAAACCATATGCTGCAATTGCTCGCCTTGTTCGCGATGGAACCGCCCACTGATTTCAACCCCACCGCGGTGCGTGATGAGAAGGTAAAAGTGCTCCGCTCGTTGCGCGCTATCGATGCGAAAGAAACGGTCACGGGCCAATATCGCAGCGGCGCATCGGGTGGTGAAATCGTGCCCGGCTATGATGAGGAATTGGGCAAGGATAGCGACACCGAAACTTTCGTGGCAATCAAAGCCCACCTCGACAATTGGCGCTGGAAAGGCGTTCCGTTTTACATGCGCACCGGCAAACGGCTGCATGAACGCGTGAGCGAGATCGTGGTGCATTTCCGCTGTATTCCGCACTCGATCTTCCCCGGCGCGAAAGTTGTGCCCAACAAGCTGGTGATCGGCATTCAGCCCGAAGAGGACATCACCTTGTCCCTCATGACCAAAGTGCCCGGTATTGAGCAGGACGGCATGACGCTGCGCGAAGTGCCGCTCAATATTGCCATGCCCGATGCTTTTACCGGCAAGCACAAGCGTATCGCTTATGAACGGTTGCTGCTCGATCTGGTGGCTGGCGATCAGACGTTGTTCGTGCGTCGTGATGAGGTCGAGGCGCAATGGAACTGGGTCGATGGCATCCGTGCGACATGGGAAAAAGAAGGCCTCACACCAAAGACATACAATGCTGGCAGTTGGGGCCCCAGTGCAGCAATCGCGCTGGCGGAAAGAGATGGGGTGACCTGGCATGAGTAATCTGAATTCCACACTGGAGCGCGTAACCCAGCGCATCATTGAAAAATCCAAGCCATCACGCGATGCCTATCTCGATATGATTGCGCGTGAAGCGGACAAGCAGATCGATCGCGAACAGGTTTCCTGCTCCAATCTCGCGCATGCTTTTGCTGGCGCGTTGGAAGATCAGGAAGCTCTCAAGACCAATGCTGGCCCCAATATCGGGATCATCACCAGCTATAACGATATGCTCAGCGCGCATCAGCCATATGGCCGCTATCCCGAACGCTTGAAGATTTACGCCCGCGAAGTGGGGGCGACCGCGCAGGTGGCCGGGGCAACACCGGCAATGTGTGATGGCGTAACGCAAGGTGAGGCAGGCATGGAGCTGTCACTGTTCAGCCGCGATGTCATTGCCCAATCCACTATTGTTGGGCTCAGCCATGCGATGTTCGATGGATCGCTGCTGCTGGGCATTTGTGATAAAATCGTGCCCGGATTGTTGATGGGCGCGCTGCGTTTTGGGCATTTGCCGGCGATTTTCGTGCCGTCTGGCCCCATGCCTTCTGGCATTTCCAACAAGGAAAAACAGCGCACCCGCCAGCTTTATGCAGAAGGCAAAGCAACGCGTCAGGAATTGCTCGATAGCGAGCTTGGTTCATACCATTCGCCCGGCACTTGCACCTTTTATGGCACCGCCAATTCCAATCAGATGATGATGGAGATGATGGGGCTGCACATGCCCGGCGCTGCCTTTATTCAGCCCGGCACAAAATTGCGCCAGGCGATGGACCGCGAAGCTGTGCACCGTGTGTCGGCCATCGGTCATGGCGGCAATGATTATCGCCCGCTTGGCAAATGCGTTGATGAAAAAGCGATTGTGAACGCCGCTGTGGGCCTGCTGGCCACAGGCGGATCGACCAATCATGCGATCCATATCCCGGCGTTCGCGCGGGCTGCGGGTGTTATTATCGATTGGGATGATTTGTCCGAATTGTCGTCCGTCGTGCCGCTATTGTCGCGCGTTTATCCCAATGGCTCTGGCGATGTGAACCATTTTCAGGATGCTGGCGGCATGGGCTATGTCATCAAGGAATTGCTGGGCGCAGGGCTTGCGCATGGCGATGTGCTCAGCGTCGCAAACGGCGGCATGGGCGAATATGGCAAAGAGCCTTGGCTCGATGGCGAAGAAGTCGCCTGGCGCGATGTGGGCGAAAGCGGCGATGACACGATGCTGCGGCCTGCCGCGCAACCTTTTCAAGCCGATGGCGGCATGCGCCTTGTCACCGGCAATCTTGGCCGCGCCTGCTTTAAATCCAGCGCGGTTGACGAAAAACGCTGGACCATCGAAGCACCCGCGCGCGTATTCTCCACCCAAGCCGCAGTGGCCGATGCCTTCAAAGCTGGAGAGCTCGACCGCGATGTTGTGGTTGTTGTGCGTTTTCAAGGGCCGCGCGCCAATGGCATGCCCGAATTGCACAAGCTGACGCCAGCATTAGGCGTGTTGCAAGATCGCGGATACCGCGTGGCATTGATCACCGATGGCCGTATGTCTGGTGCTTCGGGCAAAGTGCCCAGCGCGATTCATTGCACACCCGAAGCATTGGGCGGTGGCCCATTGGCCAAGATCCGCGATGGCGACATGATCCGCCTGTGTGCAAAGACGGGCTCGCTTTCAACCGATGCCGATCTTGTTACGCGTGAAGCTTGCGCCGATCCCGCGCCCGAAGATGGCACGGGCCGCGAAGCTTTTGCCATGTTCCGCAAATTCGCCGATGAAGCGGAAAAAGGCGCGTCCCCCGTTCTGGCCGCGGCGGGCCTGTGATGCAGCTTGTTGCAGCGGATATTGGCGGAACCCATGCCCGCTTTTGTATTGCGACGCTGCACGATGATCACACGATTTCGCTGGGTGAAACGATTACTCTGAAAACCAGCGATCATGTTTCCTTGCAAACGGCATGGGAAGCTTTCGAAGCGCAAGTGGATAGCGATGTGCCGCGCGCTGCCGGGATTGCCATTGCCGGGCCTGTAACGGGTGAAACCGTGCGCATGACCAACAATAGCTGGGTCTTGCAAACAGGGGCGCTGGATGAACAGCTTGGCCTTGATCGCGTGACCGTGTGCAATGATTTTGCCGCTGTTGCCCATGCTGCGGCGCAGGCGCCTGCCGATAATTTCCTGCATCTTACCGGCCCCCAAAGCCCCCTGCCCGATATCGGCACGGTTAGCGTTGTAGGCCCCGGCACCGGCCTTGGTGTTGCGCACTTTCATCGCTTTTCCGGCGGATATCACGTTACGCCCACAGAAGGCGGTCATATTGATTTTGCACCGGTGGACGCGGTGGATGATGCGATCCTTGCCCAATTGCGCAAAGATCATCGCCGCGTCTCAACAGAGCGGGTGAATTCTGGCCCCGGCATCGTGCCGATCTATCGCGCTTTGTGCGAGTTGGAGGGCCGCGATCAAACGCTCAATGGGGATCGCGCCATCTGGGAAGCGGCTTTGGCGGGCAGCGATACGATGGCGCGCGCCGCCATGCAGCATTTTTGCATGACATTGGGCAGTGCGGCGGGCGATTATGCTTTGGTACACGGTGCCCATGCGGTTGTAATGGCAGGCGGCTTGGGCTTTCGCATCCGCGAACATCTCAAAACATCCGCTTTTGGCGAAAGGTTTCGTTTCAAAGGCCGGTACGAAACATTGATGTCCAAAATACCGGTAAAACTGATAATACAAGACGAGCCAGGCCTGTTTGGGGCCGCGGCAGCATTCCAGCAAGAACACGGAGATTCCCTCTAATGCGTCCTGATGTTGTGAACCCTGCATGATGAAGACTGTTGATGCGCTGACCACCCGTTTGCAGGAATTGCACCGCAATACTGTGGAAACACCGCTATTTAATCCGGTGTTTCAGCTCTCGCTTGATCTCTCGCGGCAATTGGAAAATGGCGAATTGACGCTGGCCGATTGCGAGGGGATGATTGCCGAACTGGAAGTCGCTGCACTTAATCAGCGCTCTGAACGGCTGGCGCGTCTTGCTGCCCCGATTGCCCCGTCAGATAACGCCGCCGCGCTTGAAGACGCATTGGATGAACCCGATTTCGCATCCTTCCGTGCGCGCTGGGAACGCCCGCAATTGCACGCCGTGTTCACCGCGCACCCGACTTTCTTGATGACGCCTGCCCAATCGGATGCCGTCGCCGCTGCTGCTTCGGGCGAAGGGGATATCACCAAGGATTGCGTTGGCGGCGAACGCCCGTCTGTCACACTGGCTTACGAACATGAATGCGCGATGCGCGCGATTGCCCATGCCCAGGATGCGCGCGATACAATCGTGTCGCAATTGCTTGGCCATGCAAAAGACAATTGGGGTCAGGATTGGCTTGATCTCAAACCCCTGCCGTTTCGTTTTGCCAGTTGGGTTGGCTATGACATGGATGGCCGCACGGACATCAAATGGTCCAACTCCATCGGTTTTCGCCTGTCTGAAAAGGCAGTGCGACTGGCCCGCTATGTTGAGCAATTGGCGGCGATTGATCCCAAGCATAAGCTGCTGGCCGAATTGAAGCCTGCTGCTGTTTATGCCGCCGAACGCGCAGCTGATTTCGCCGCTGATTTGAGCGAGCCTGATGCGTTGTCCGTTGCTGCAAACCGGCTGACCGCACGTGATCCGCGTAAGCTTTTGTCCTTGGCAAACTATATCGAAAAGCTCGATGAAGAAGCTGCCACGAGCGAGCGTGAGCGCGCCACCGCCTTGAAAACGCTGGCGTCTGCGATGCGTGCCGATGGTTTGGGCATGGGCTGGATCCATTTCCGGGTGAACGCGAAACAGCTGCACAACGCCATTCGCCGCCTGGTTGATCCCGAAAACAATCTCGATCTTGGCAGCAAAGGCGCGATGTCTCACCTGCGCAAAGCGATTGAGAATGTAGAGCCGCGCCGAAGCAATTTTGGCGCGCTTGCAATCGAAGCATCCACTGCAATCCGGCAATTCCTGGCAATGGCGCAGATCCTTGCACATATCGATGCCGATGCGCCGATCCGCATGCTGATTGCCGAATGTGAAGAGCCTGCAACGATCCTCGCCGCGCTGTATTTCGCCAAGCTTTTTGGCATTGAAGACCGTGTCGATATCTCGCCTCTGTTTGAAACCGAAACCGCGCTGGAACATGGCGGCCGTTTCCTGGACGAATTGCTGGCTGAGGAAATTTACCGCGATTATGCGCGCAAGCGGGGCCGCGTGGCCATTCAAACAGGCTTTTCCGATGCGGGCCGTTTTGTCGGACAAATCCCCGCAAGCCTCGCGATTGAGCGGCTGCAGGGCCGCCTTGCCAAGGCGATGGACGATAATGGCCTTGGCGATATTGCCGCGCTGATTTTTAACACTCACGGTGAAAGCATGGGCCGCGGCGCGCATCCTTCATCGCTGGGTGATCGCCTTGGCTGGCCACTTAGCCCGTGGACGCGCCGCCGCTTTGTGCGCGCAGATATCACGCTGGAGCCGGAAGTCAGCTTCCAGGGCGGTGATGGGTATTTGTGGTTTGCCACCCCCGAACTTGCCCGTGCGACTTTGACACGTATTGCCTGTTTGCGCCCAAGCGAAACCGATCCTGATGCGCCGACCGATCCGTTTTATCGCCGCACCGATCTCAGCCTCGATTTTTACCGCGCGATCCGCGATCACCAAAGCGAGCATCTGGAAAGCCGCACCTATTCCCGCGCGATTACTGCGTTTGGTCTGGGCATGCTCAATTCCACCGGTAGCCGCGTTTCGCGCCGCCAATCAGATATCAACGCTGACCGCGAAATGAGCCTGCGCCAAATCCGTGCCATTCCGCACAATTCGATCCTGCAACAGCTGGGCTACCCGGTGAATGTAATCGCCGGGGTCGGCCATGCAGCGGAAGGCAATTACGAAGAGGTCGCCGCGCTTTTAAGCGGGTCTGAACGTGGGCGGCAGCTTGTCCGTCTGGTGCGCTCTGCCAATGCGTTGGCAAGCGTAAAAACGGTGGCCGCTTATGGTGAGCTGTTCAATTCCGCTTACTGGGCCAGCCGCCCGTATCGCGGATCAGAAACGCACCTTTCCGCCGCGTGCGAAGCTTTGGGCGAATATCTGGTCAAGGATGACCGGGTCGGCGTATTCCGCCGTTTGGCCAGCCGTTTGCGGGTTGATGCGCTCAAACTGCATCGCCTCCTTGCGTTAATTCCCGAAGATGCGCCTGTGGAAGGACGCGAAGACAAGCGCCGGATGATCGGCATCCTGCAAGCGATCCGCCTCGCTTTGTTCCAACACATGTTTATCCGCGCAGTTTCCGTGCCGGCCTTTAGCCGCGCAAATGATGTGAGCCGGGATGATGTGTTGGAAATGGTCTTCACTTTGCGCGTGGACGAAGCATTGGCGCAATTGCGCCGCGCTTTCCCACGGCATTTCCCACGCATTGACCGGTTTAAACTGGACGAGCCTACCGATTGGCCAACTGCAGGTGCAGATGAGGGGTATGACGCGATCCACCGCGATTTCGTCGATCCGATCGAAGATGCTTACGATTTATCGCGCCGGGTGACGACGGCGATTGCCAATATCTTCGGCGCGCATGGCTAAAAACCGCAGGCGTTAACTTACCGTCTGCTCGCGTCTCGCAAAGGGACGCGGAGGCTGTGATTACTGGAATAGTCACAGCTTTTGCGGCATATACGCGCATATGGAACCGGCGACTAAATGGATTGGCATCGCAACGCTTGGCGTGCTCGCAATCGTGGGCACCACTTTGTTTGCTGCGCGCGGGATAGAACCGCAGGATATGATGGACCATTGGCTCACCGCTGAAGATGTGTTGAGCGATGATGATGTGACCCTCTCCCAACCAGAAGTGACTGCACTTGGCGATCCAGTGACTGGCGATCCAGTGACTGGGGAGCCAGTAGCTATCGGGCCAGTGGCTGGCGATGAGCAATATTACGGCAATGACCCGGTGTCCGAGGATGACCGGCAGCAATTGACTTCCAACGCTGTGGCGCGGGAGGTGCCAGCGTATGATGCGGACAATCCGTTTGTGATCCGCCGCGTTTTGCCGATCGAAGGTCCGATCCGCTATGGCGAATGGCATTGGGACGATGAAGGCGTGCCAGATGGTCCGCTGGTGATGACAGTTGACCTGCAAGCCCGCGTGATCAGCGTGTTTCGCGGCGGCTATGAAATTGGCGCAGCCGCAGCATTGCTGGGCACGCCGGAACACCCCACGCCTACCGGCACTTTCCCGATCCTGACCAAGGAGCGGCACAATGTTTCTGAAAAATATAACAATGCTCCCATGCCTTGGACATTGCGGCTGACTTGGGATGGCATTGCGATCCACGGCGGATCAACCGTCGAACGTGGCTATGCCAGCCATGGCTGTATTGGTGTGCCCGATCAATTTGTGAGCAAATTGTATGATATCGCCAAGCTGGGCGATGTGGTGATCATCACTGACGGTGTGCGCACCGGCGTTGGCGGTTCGCTGGAAACAGGTGCGTAATCAACCGGTGTTGCGTGCAGGTTCACGGCGAAAGCACCATTCGTCGCCTTCAACTGTAGCCAAAACGCCCGCAATATTGCCCCCTTTTGCGTTTTGCAAAAGATCGACAAGCCGCGCAACGTCCCCGCCTCGCGGATCGCCGCCAACGTTCCGCACCGCGCGATCAACCGCCTCTCGCACAAAATATCGCGGCGTTTCTGTCGGAATTTTCAACCAGACATCCACTTCGCCACCGTGCTCAGCTCGCCTGATATTGGCCTTATAATAATCCTGAAAGGCGTGGTTCAAAGCTGTGCGGGCTTCTTCGAGATGCTGCGCGGAGGCAGCGATGGCTGCCGGGTCCAGCCAATCTGCTTTTTTGAGGGCGTTGCGCATACGAACGCGGTCATAAGAGACATCATCATTCGATGGATCATGGGCAACACGCACGCCTTTGGTAGCAACGATATCGGTCAACTCACTACGGCGAAATCCCAATAACGGCCTGACAATTTGAAAAGCGGTTCCAGGCCCGAAACCGTCATAGGGCATTTCAATCCGCTCAAGAATACCTGAAAGCCCATCAATCCCGCTGGCCCGATTAAGGCGCATCAAAACCGTTTCGGCCTGATCATCAGCATGATGCGCAGTGGCAACTGCGCCAAGTTTTTGAGCGGTCGCCCATCTACCAAGCGCGTTATACCGTGCATATCGCGCACGGGACTGCACATTGCCTGCGCCAACCTTAACGCGCAGCACATCGCAGGAAATTCCCCGCTGTGCACAAGCTGCTTCGACCAAACCGCATTCCTCGCGCGCTTCTGGTCTGAGACCATGATCGACACTTGCCACGTCAAATCTGCCCGGAATGGCTTCATGTGCCAGCAGCAACATCGCCATCGAATCCGGCCCGCCCGATACGGCCAGCCCAATGCGCTGCGCGTGCGGATTTACCCGGTCCAGCGCCTGTTTAAAGCGCTGGATCAGGTCTGCATCACTCGCAGTCGACCCGGCTGAAGAGCCCATCATATTGCCCCTGCAATCGACCTACCGCGAGCGCGGGATAGACATCGCCAAACTCTGCCAATGCGCGGCAGGTGCGGCCGGTATCGCCAAGAGCCAGCATCGATTCTGCCAGATAAAGCAGACTGTCAGGTGCCCGGTCTGCTTGCGGATCGGCGCGGTAATTGTCGAAGAAATGGGTGGCAGCTTCGCGCGGTTCGCCTGCGTCAAGGAACGCGCGGCCCAACAAATTGCGGCCACGGCTGATGCGGCTGTGATTGGAGTAGCGATCAACGAACAACGCCAGTTGTTGCTGCGCTTCGGGATAGAACCCGGCATCCCACAAGCGGAAGCCATAGACATATTCGTCCTCGCCCGCATCGCCTGAAGCGGGCTTGGCAATCGCTTCAACCGCAGCAATGCGCGCAGATGTTGGCCCGCTGGCAGCTGGTGGGAGTTCTTCTTCCACCGCGATTTCGGCGGTTTCCTGCGCGCCGGGCACCGGAATAACGCCAGTGGGCCGCGCAGGTGCTGGTACAGTTTCAGCCGTGGCGGCAATTGCTGGTCCCTGCGCCGCCATTTCCAACGCCGCCAGACGGGTTTCAAGACCCATCATGGCGTTTTCGCTGACTTCGCTGGCGGCGGTCAGGCGCGCCAATTGTCCTTCGATTGCGGAAAGCCGGTTGAGCACATCGGTTAAAGCACTTCCCGTCACGCCGGGTGTCTGACGCTCCACAACTGGTTGTTGCGCAGTAATTTCCGGTTCGAAAAAACGTTGATCGCCGCCAGGGAACACCTGCCTTTGGACAGCGCGCAGCTGCGTTTCGATACGCTCCAGCCGGGCATCAATGCTTTGTGCCTGTGCGGGCATAGGCATGGTCCCTGCCATTATCGCTGCCAGACCTGCTGATAGGATCGCCCGTTTCATTCCCAGAATTCCTCCGTCATCACTTTGTAAGCCGCCCTTATGGCAGTGCGCAGTGAGATAGACGATTAACGCTGGAGAGACAGCCCGTACAAGCCCTCTAATCCCCGGCTCGTTATAATATTGTTATGGGGTTTGGGTTGTCTCTTCGTCCGATGGCTCTTCGGCCGCTTCCTGATCTGAATTTGCATCGCTATCTGGCACTGGCTGTTGAGGCTGCGGCGTGGGATCCAATTCCTGCACAACCGGCTCCGATACGAAACTTGGCTGAGGCCGTGCAGCTGGCGTTTCAGTTCCCGCATCCGCACCGGCACGGGCACCTGCCCTGGCTCCGGCATCCGCGCCAGCATCGCGCGTTGATCGCGCAGGGGCTGCACTTGGCGAAGCGGCGGGTGTTGGTTGGCTTGTGCGTGGTGCACTCGGCGTTGCATCCGTGTCCACTTCGACCTGCTCTGGCAATGTTTGTGCATCGCGGGCCAGCAATGCCGCCGCGCTTACCGGCACATCCACTATCGTTTCAGGTTCATTGGACAGCTTGGGCACGCTTTGTCCGCCAATGGTGATTTCCAACAGATCAGGCCGCCCGGTGATCAACAACGGCCCATCTGCATCGCTGGGAACCGCAAAGCTTTCGCCCGCCGCCATTTCGCTTTCCATCAGCACCAATCCGGCCGCGTCAGTAAAGCGGACCCAGACAGCGTCCTGCGCGGTGAACACAACTGATCCAGATGCATCCGATATGGCCACGTCATCCGCGTCATCATCGGCGGCGATTATCTCTTCACCGGAGGGCGAATCCTCAACCATCGGGTCCCATTCAACATCGCCGCCAAAGACATGTTGTCCGGCAAAGAACAATCCCGCCAAAAGCAGCACGACAGCAAACAGCGAGAACCACACCAACCGCCCGCTTGGCCCGCGTGAGGCATCGCCGGGTTCAAAATCAGAACTGACCGGGGTGGAAATCGGCTCCAGCTCCATCTCAGCACGGACCTTATCAGCGATCTCATTTTGATTGAGGCCCACCGTCTTGGCAAAGCTCTTGGCGAATCCCACAGCATAGGTGCGCCCCGGCAAGCCTTCAAAAGACCCCGCTTCGATCTGTTGCAAATGCCGCATGGAGATGCGTGTTTCAGATGCGACTTGTTCGAGAGAGAGGCCCTTTGCCTCACGGGCCGCACGCAATATTTCGCCCACGCCCGGTTCGGGCGCGCCTGCTGCGACCTCTTTAATTTCCTCGGACATCGTTGCTCCGGCACAAGATCGAAGCCTACATGCGATCCTGTAGCCGCTTGTTGCATTGCGCCAAGGCTGCAAGTCAAGGGGTTCTCAAAGCTTTGTGCCGGGCTTTGGCCTAATCAGTCTCAATTCCGCGTGCTTGCGCCCATTCCTGCAATGTTTTGCGCAAACTTACCGGCGGATTGGCCAGCCAGCCATCCATTGCGGCGGTGATGTCAGCGGTATCCACGTTGCACACCAGCTCCTTGATCGGCGCGACGGCAGCGGGCGTGATGGACAAGCGCCTGATGCCAAGGCCGATCAAAGCCAGCGCCTCCAACCGGCGTCCGCCCATTTCACCGCATACGCCCAGATCAACCTTATGCCCTTCAACGCCTTTTGTGACGCGCGATAAGAACCGCATGATCGATATGCTCAACCAGTCATAGCGCGATGCCAGCATCGGGTTGGCGCGGTCCGCTGCGAACAGAAACTGCGTCAGATCATTGGTGCCGATGGAGATGAAGGACACCCGTTCCATCAACAGATCGAGCGTTTCGGCCAAGGATGGCACTTCCAACATCACGCCATACCGGATCGATGTTGGCAATTGATGCTTGCGTTGGCGCAGATATTTGAGCTGTTTGTCGAACACCTCTTTCGCCGCATCGAATTCCCACGGTTCGCTCACCATGGGGAACATCACATTCAATTCGCGGCCCGCCGCCCCTTCGAGCAGTGCGCGCGCTTGCGCTTTTAACAAGCCTTCGCGTTCCAGCGCCAAGCGCAATGCGCGCCAGCCCATGGCGGGATTTTCATCCTCACGCCCTGTTTCATTCACGAGATATGGCAGCGATTTGTCGCCGCCAATATCGACCGTGCGGAAGATCACTTTCTTGCCAGCTGCTGCGTCCAACACTTCGCGATACAGGCGCATCTGCCGCTCGCGCGCGGGCAAAGCGGCGGAGACGAGGAACTGAAATTCGGTGCGATACAAACCAATGCCATCCGCGCCCGTCACGCTGACCATGCCAACATCATCGCGCAGGCCTGCATTCATCATCACTTCAATGCGTTGCCCATCGCGCGTGATCGGTTCGACATCGCGCAGCTTGGCATAGCCTGCCTGCTTTTCCTTATTGCGGGCAAAGCGCGCTTCGAACGCGCTGATTTGTCCTTGCGCCGGGCGCACGGTTACACTGGCACCATCGCCATCGAGCAGCATGTGATCGCCTTCGCGCACCAGCCCGCGAACATTGCGCACCCGGCCCACCACAGGAATACCCATGGCGCGCGCCACAATCACCACATGCGCGGTGGCAGAGCCTTCTTCCAACACCACGCCTTTCAATCGGCGCTTGTCATATTCAAGCAGCTCAGCCGGGCCGAGATTTTTCGCCAGCAAAATGGAATCGCCGCGCAGGCCAGTTTGTGCAGCTGTGCCCAATTGGCCAGAAACGATGCGGATCAGGCGGTTGGACAGATCTTCAAGATCGTGCATCCGGTCTTGCAATAACGGATCGGAAATCTCGCGCATGCGCATACGTGTATGTTGTTGCACACGTTCAATCGCGGCTTCGGCGGTAAGGCCTGAATCAATCGCTTCGTTGATGCGGCGCGACCAGCCTTCGTCATAAGCAAACATCTTATAGGTTGCGAGCACGGTTTCATGCTCTCCGCCCACGCCAAAATCGGCTTGCCCGGTCATATGATCGATCTGCTCGCGCATCCGGTCAAAGGCGAGATAGACGCGCTGGCGCTCGGCTTCGATATCTTCGGCAACGGTCTGTTCGATCTGGATACGCGGCTGATGGAAAACCGCATTGCCACTGGCCAAGCCTTTGACCAGCTCCATCCCATCAATAACCAGCTGACCTGATTGCGCTTCGGGCAGGCGATCAAGTTCTTCGGCATCCACCAATTCGGCATTGTGGATCAGTTCAGCGAGCACCATCGCGGTGGTTTGCAGCGCTTCGATTTCAACATCTTCATAGCGGCGCGGATCAACATGCTGCACCGCAAGAACGCCCACTGCACGTTCGCGCCGAACAATAGGCACGCCGGCAAAGCTGTGGAATTTGTCTTCACCTGTTTCCGGGCGGAACTGGAATTCTGGATGCTTGGCCGCTTCATCAAGGTTCAGCGTTTCGATATTCTGCGCAATCGTGCCTGTCAGCCCTTCGCCAACGCCCAACCGGGTGACGTGCACAGCGGCCTGATTAAGCCCGCGCGTGGCATACAGTTCCAGCATTCCGCCGCGCAGCAAATAAATCGAACACACCTCGCTATCGAGAGCTTCGCCGATCGTTTCGACAACCTGATTAAGCTTGGCCTGCGCATGAGTACGCGCTGCCATAACCTCATGCAGGCTGGTAAGAATCGTACGTGCAGAGTTAGCGGCGGTCGGCATGGCTACCGCCTATAGCACAGGAATATGTTTGCAAATCATGGGCAATGCCGGATTGACGCCATTTCGATGGATACGCCAATCCGGCTCCCTCCGCCCATGCGGCGATTAAATGTGCTGCAACTCTTCCTTGATGCGCAGTTTCATCTTTTTGAGTGTCTGGATTTTCGTGAGGTCAGGAGAGGGTCGGTTCAGTTCCGCTTTTAACCGACGATCCAGCCCTTCATGCTTGGTTTGCAGGGCGCTTTCATGCGTAGATTCCATCTGCGTGCTCCTATCATCATTGGCCAAGTTCGCTCGGCCCATCCTAGGCTCCGCGACGACTCGCCAATGCGACTATCGCCGCGCAATTGTCATCAAAACATAACTTTCCAAATCCGGCAATTGCGTAGCACGACATAATGGTGGCCAATCACGGCGAAACGCGCAATTAACGCCCCAATGAAGATCCGGGCCCCATCATGACCGAAGATGAAATGCGCAAACGCCTTCAAGCGCTAAAGATCGAACATCGCGATCTTGATGCAGCGATTGCCGCGCTCACGGACGCTGGTGGGCCGGATCAATTGCAGGTCGCCCGATTAAAAAAGCGCAAGCTGCGTTTGAAAGATCAGGTTTCACAGATCGAGGATTATCTCACGCCAGATATCATCGCCTGATTGCGCATCTTTGCCAGCCATCATTGGGGCACAATCCGCAATGGCGCACACGTGTCTGATCGGGACAAAGCAACATTGATGAGGGAAATTAACTAAGCGGCTCTGGTCACACCGGGTGCGCGGGTCTAGCGCCATAGATCTGATGCCTACGCCTTCTTCCATAACTTCTGCCATTGTTGACGCGCTCTATGATGAAGCTCTGCTTCTGGCGGAGGAGGCGCGGCTGGGCTTTGACAACACGCCAGTTTCGGAAAGTTATGCCGAAGATGCCTCGCCCGCACGCATCGCATTGTCATGTGAAGCTTTGCGCACCACCACTTTGCTGATGCATTCGCTGGCATGGCTGCTCAACCACCGCGCTTATCTGGCTGGCGATATGAGCGAGTTTCAATTGCGCCGCCATGGCCGATTGCCCCCTGCCCAACCAGCAGGACACGCAGAACAATTGTTGATGCTGCCGATCGATTTGCAGCAGATTGTGCGCAAATCGCGCGCGCTGCATGCACGCATTGCGCGGCTTGACCGGGCTTGGCGTGATCACTTTGCGATGGAGCCAAGCGCAGTGCATCGCCTGCGCGAACGGCTCGGCACGCGGTTGGCGATGCAGCGTTAAAGCTTTTCGATAGCGCGCGCCCAATGGACGTCGCGCCTGTTGCGATCGTAATCTGACATGGCCGGTTGGAAGCTTTCCACCTCGCCAATCATCGCTTGTGCCGCCGCATCCAAGTCAGCGTAAATCCTGCAACCCACCGCAGCCAGCATCGCTGCGCCAAGCGCGGTTGTCTCAACAAATTGCGGCCTGATCACTTCGATCTGCAAAAAGTCCGCAATATCCTGCGCCATCCAGTTATTCGCCGTCATCCCGCCATCAATTTTAAGCCGGGTCCACTCCACGTCATCATCGGCAAAAGCTTGCGCAAGGTCCGCTGTCTGGTGCGCCATCGCCTCTAAGGCAGCGCGCACAATATGCGCTTTGCCCGAAGCAAAAGAGAGGCCCGAAATGCTGGCACGCGCATCGGGCAACCAATGCGGCGCGCCAAGGCCAGATAGCGCAGGCACGATCACAACCCCGCCGCTATGATCGATAGAACGGGCTAGCGCTTCTGTCTCTTGTGCATCATCAATCAGGCCCAGCGTATCGCGCAAATACTGGATCAAGCTCCCGGCCACAAACACCGCACCTTCAATCGCATAATGCCGCTGACCATCCAGTTGATGCAGCACTGTGCCGAGCAGGCGATTTTCCGGCTTTGGCAGATCCGCCCCAAAGTTCGCCAGGATGAAAGCACCGGTGCCATAAGTCGCTTTGGTTTCGCCGGGGGACAGGCAGCCTTGTCCGATGGTAGCCGCTTGCTGATCGCCCGCCATCCCGCAAATGGGGATTGTACCGCCAAACAGCTCCGGCGCAGTCTGTGCCAGCTCCCCGGCATTATCGACAATGCGCGGCAAAGCGTCTTGCGGCACGCCCAACAAGGCGCACAAATTCGCATCCCATTCCGCGCCATCCAAAGCCATCAACAAAGTCCGGCTGGCATTGCTCGCATCGCTAATATGCGCACCACCTCCGGTCAGCTTCCACACCAGCCAGCTTTCAACGGTGCCAAAGGCCAAAGCGCCGCGCCCGGCCGCATCTGCGACCTCGCCATCATGATCGAGCATCCAGCGCATCTTTGTGCCCGAGAAATACGGATCGAGCAGCAAGCCGGTTTTCATGCGCACCAACGCCTCATGGCCAGCATTCTTCAATTCAGAGCAAAAGCCCGCCGTGCGCCGATCCTGCCACACAATCGCGCGCGCCAAAGGTTCGCCCGTCTCACGGTCCCAGGCTACCACGGTTTCCCGCTGATTGGTGATGCCTATCGCGGCGATTTTGTCTGCCCCGCCCGCTTTCTCGACCATTGCGCGGGCTGCGCGCAGTGTTTTGTCCCAAATCTCGCCTGCATCATGTTCAACCCAGCCATCTTGCGGGTAATGCTGCGTCAACTCCTCCTGCGCACTGCCCATTGGCGTGCCTTTGCGCGTGAACAACATGGCGCGCGTGCTGGTGGTGCCTTCATCCAGAACCAGGATCAATTTATCGGCCATTGGCAATCTGTCTCCTTTCGCTCCATATGCCCACCATGGCACTCCCCCCGCAACCCTGGCCGACCGGAACGGCGGAACATATTGAGCCGTTGGTTCGCCGCGTGCTCGCGCCCAATGCTTCACCTTTTACCTTTACGGGCACACAGACCTATCTGGTGGGCAGCACCCAATCGCTCGCCGTGATTGATCCCGGCCCTGATGAGACACAGCATCTCGCCGCTCTCACCGCCGCGATTGGCGATGCGCAGGTGAACGCGATCATGTGCACCCATACCCACCGCGATCACTCACCCGCCGCCATCCCTTTGGCGCACGCGACGAACGCACCCATTGTTGGCTGTGCGCCGCTGGTGCTGGAAAGCGCGCATCCGCGCATTGATGCACCGTTTGACAAGACGTACGCGCCCAACCGTGTGCTGGATGATGGCGAAGCGATGTCCGGCAAGGGTTGGACATTGCGTGCGGTGGCGACGCCCGGCCACACTTCCAACCATCTGTGCTTTGCGCTGGAAGAAAGCGGCGCGCTGTTCACCGGCGATCATGTGATGGGCTGGTCCACCAGCGTCGTCGTCCCGCCCGATGGCGATATGGCCGATTATATGGCGAGCCTTGAAAAGCTCTATAACCGCGATGATCGCATCTATTATCCCGCCCATGGGCCAGCGGTGGAAAAGCCGCAGCAATTGGTGCGCGGTATGATGGGCCACCGCCGGATGCGCGAGAAGCAGATTTTGCGGCTTTTGGGCGAAGAGGCGCGCAGCATCGCGGCGCTGGTCCCGATTATGTATAAAGGTTTGAACGAGAAGCTTAGGCCCGCTGCTGCGCAGAGCGTTTTGGCGCATATGCTGGAGCTGGAGCGGCGCGGCAAAGTGGCCTGTGAGGCAGAGATATGGTCGACCTAGTGAGCAATCCTGATGATACCCAGCATAACCGTGTGCCCGCGCGGTTGCGCGGTGCGCCTTGGGCATTGGTGGCAGTGTTGCTGGGCGCGATTGTGTGGCTTGGCTGGGAAGCGTTTGGACCGCGTGGTTATGGTGATCCGGTTGCCACCAGCCTTGCCGCTTTTGAAAAGCAGAACGAGCTCACGGTGTTTTCCGCGCAACTCTCACCCGTTGTCGCCGCGCAAGACAGCCGGTATTTCGACCTTGTGCAAAGCCGCCAGGTCGCTGTGATCCCGGCTACGGTGCGATATACGCTGGATATGTCACGCATTACCGCAGAGGATATGGCGTGGGATGCGGACACCAATTCGCTCAGTGTGACGCTGCCCGATCTTATCGTCTCCGCGCCCAATCTGGATGAGACGCGGGCGCAATATCTGCGCGAAGGCATCTGGATCACGCGGGAAGCGCAGGACGATCTGACCCGCCAAAACTCGCAGCTTGCCCAAGACCTTGCGATGGACGCGGCAAAAGAACCCGCGCTGATGGAACTGGCCCGCTCTGCCGCGCGCGAAGCGGTGCGCGGCAACCTTGCCTTGCCATTGCAAGCCGCCGGGTTTGGTGACGTGCAAGTCAATGTAGGCTTTTCTGCTGCGCAATCTTTAACGCAGTAACCCCCTCGCCAATCGCGGCCCATCGCCTATATGAAACGGGCAAGACTGTTTCACCACGGGAATTTCTATGACTAACCAAACTGCCATCCCCGCCGGTATTGACCTGCGCGAAGAGATTGATCGCCTGCGTAAAGAGCGCAATGCCGTGATTCTTGCGCATTATTACCAGAAGCCGGAATTGCAAGATTTGGCCGATTTTGTGGGTGACTCGCTGGAGCTATCGCGCAAGGCAGCGGATACTGATGCTGACGTCATCGCCTTTTGCGGTGTGAAATTTATGGCAGAAACGGCGAAAATCCTCTCGCCTGAAAAAATCGTTGTGCTGCCCGATATGGATGCCGGATGCTCCTTGGAAGACAGCTGCCCGCCAGAGAAATTCAAGGCTTTTCGCGAACGTCATCCCGATCACATCGCGCTGACTTACATCAATTGCTCGACCGAAGTGAAGGCGCTGTCCGATGTGATCGTCACCAGCTCCAGCGCGGAGACGATCCTGCAACAAATCCCGAAAGATCAGAAGATCATCTTCGGCCCTGATCGCCACCTTGGCGGCTATCTCAATCGCAAGTTTGATCGCGATATGCTGTTATGGCCGGGCGTGTGCATTGTGCACGAAGCGTTTAGTGAGACCGAGCTGCTCAAGCTCAAAGCCGAGCATCCAGAAGCGCCCGTTGCCGCGCATCCTGAATGCCCGCCGCACATTATCGACCATGCCGATATGGTCGGCTCAACCAGCGCGATCCTGACCTATGCGAAGAATTTCCCCGGCGACACGCTGATCGTGGCGACCGAGCCGCATATTATGCACCAGATGGAAAAGGCGCTGCCGGAAAAGACCTTTATCGGCGCGCCGGGTGCGGACGGGAACTGCAATTGCAATATCTGCCCGTATATGGCGCTCAACAATCTGGAGAAGCTGTATCTGTGTCTGCGCGACATGGAACCGCGCATCGAGATTGAAGAGAGCCTGAGAGCTGATGCACAAAAGAGCCTCGACAAGATGCTGGAAATGGCCGGCGGAACGGTCGGCAAAGGCGATTTGGGAGCAATTGACGGAGATTGATCGGCCCGGTTTGATCGGCCCTGTTTGATCGTCGGGGTTGATTAAGGGAAATTGCGGGAGCTTCCTTCCCCCATCCTTTAAGCATCGCTGCGCTACATGATGCTCTCACAAAGAGGGCATTGTTATGACCAAAATGCGCAGCTGGCTATCCATTCCCGGCGATAGTGCCAGCACGCTTTCCAGCGCGCAAGCCAGCGGGGCCGATATCCTTGTTATCGATCTGGAAAACGCGATAACGCCGCAGAACAAAGCGGGCGCGCGTCAAACCGCTCGCGAATGGCTTTTGGCCAATGAAGCGCAGGCCTGGATACGCATCAATCCGGTGGGAACGCCGCACTGGCGTGATGATCTGGCCGCCATGATCGCCTGTAAACCCCACGGCATAATCGTCCCCAAAGTGGCGAACCCAGATCAATTACGCACAGTTGCAGCCGAAATTTACGAGCATGAACAGCGCAGCGGTATTGCCTCCAATTCCACGCAAATCCTTCCGATTGTAAGCGATACGCCGCAAGCTGCCGCCGCTATTGCCGCCTATTCCAGCCGCGATGCAACCATGCCGCGCCTGACCGCTCTGACTTGGAGCGCGGATAATCTGTTCGCCGCCATTGGCGCCACCTGTAAACGCGATACCGGTGGCCATTGGACAGATTTGTTCCGCATGATCCGTGCACAAACGCTGCTTACTGCAAAGGCACGCGGCGTTGCCGCGATTGACGCACCGTTTGGCAATCCGCGCGATAGTGATGGCCTCAAAAAATATGCCCGCGCCGCTTATGCCGATGGATGGACCGGCATGATGGCAACCCATCCCGATCAAGTGCCCATCATCAATGCCGCTTTCACGCCTGGCCACCAGGAACTGGCCTATGCTCATGCGATTGTAAGCGCGTTTGAGGATCATCCCGGCGCACAGGCCATCCAGCTTGATGGCATGATGTTGGACCAACCGCACCTTTCCGCAGCGCGCGCGGTGATCGAGCAGGCTCTTTAATTACTCAGGCGCTGGTGCAATTGATACCGGATCAGCGGGCGGCGCAGGCTCAATGACCGGTTCGGCTTCAATCGAAGGTGCCTCACCAGCTCCTTCATCGCCATCGCTATCATCGCTTGCAATTGCGCCATTTCCATTGGGTGCAACACGCAAAGGCGGTGCCTGCGATTGCAATTGATCCAGCGGGATCATCGCATCGGTAATCGTGCTGTCCAGCACTTCTCCTGATGCAAGGCGTTCATCGCCGGTCTCCGGCTCCACCACGACATCATCCTCACCACATGCCGACACAAAAAGCGCAGCGCTTAGCGCCAAAGCCGTTCTGCGCCCAAATTGCCTTGCGATCATCATTGCTCTGCCTGCTGCGTTAAAGCGCCAAGAAAATCATGGCCGTTTTTCTGTAATGCCGCATCCCACTCCTCAGGCGCAAGGGTCACGCCAAGCTGTGCCAGACTGGTGACGCCAAATTCGGCAATGCCACAAGGCACGATGCCGGAGAAATGCTTCAAATCAGGATCAAGATTGACGGCAAGGCCATGCATAGTGACCCAGCGCCGCACACGCACACCGATGGCCCCGATCTTCGCCTCGCGCCCGTCAGCACCTTTGGTCCAGATGCCTACACGGTCACAAACCGCCCACGCCTCAATCCCAAAATCGCCAAGCGTGGCAATCACCCAGCTTTCCAGCCCATGCACAAACCGGCGTACATCGCGCCCGCGATTGCGCAGATCGAGCAGCGCATAAGTCACCCGCTGTCCAGGGCCGTGATAGGTGTATTTGCCCCCTCGCCCCGTTTCCACCACATCAAAACGCGGATCGACCAGATCATCCGCCTTTGCGCTGGTTCCGGCGGTATAAACGGGCGGGTGCTCCAACTGCCAGATCAGTTCGCGCGCGGTGCTTTGCTGGATCTCGCTATTGCGCGCTTCTTGCGCAGCCAGCGCTTCTCGATAAGGCACCTGCGCAGATGAGGTACGCCATTCGATAGTGGGATCAGCTCGGAAATCGGTGGTCGACATGGTTCTGGGCATTGCGTGGCGTGGCCTGCCCCGGTTATCAAGGGGGAAAGCGAGAGAAGGTATACGCAAAATGGGAAATAAGCTGGATTTGGGCGCGGCTTGGAACAGCGCAGTGGCGCTAATGTCCGCCAATAAGGACGTCATTTTGGTGGTGGCGGGCGTGTTCTTTTTCCTGCCCAATGCGATTTTTACTATGGTGATCCCGGAAGTCGCCGAACCAAGCAGCAGCGCCAACCCCGATGATATCGAGATGGTCTACGCGCAGGCAGCTGAACAATTGAGCGCACATTTTTCCAGCTATTGGTGGACTTATCTGCTGTTGGGTGTGGTGCAAACTATCGGAGTTTTGGGCCTGCTGACTTTGTTGACGGACCGCGCCCGTCCAACCGTTGGCGAAGCTTTGCAGGCTGGAGCGGCAGGCTTGCTGCCTTATTTCGCAGCGCAAATCGGCGTGTACGGGATCTTTGCAGCCGTGTTCGCCATCGGCTTTTTAATCAGCCCCGCAGTTGGAGCATTACTAGCTCTGCCGCTTTTGATCGCGTTCCTCTATGTCTCGATCAAAGTGAGCCTGTTGACGCCTGTCATCGCGATTGAGCGGGAACGCAATCCTCTCGCTGCAATCAAGCGTTCCTGGCAGCTTACCAAAGGCAATTCGTTTCGGATTCTGGCGTTCTTCTTGCTTTTGATGATCGTGCTGATTGTCATCACGCTTATCGCTGGCTTGCTGTTCAGCCTTTTCGCAGCGCTTGGCGATAGTGTGGGCGGTATCGTGATAGCGCTTGGCAACGGGTTGATTTCGATGTTCACGACAACCGTTTCGCTCACCGTTTTGGCAGCGATCTATTACCAGCTTAGCGGGGATACGGGCGGCGCGGCTGAAGTTTTCGATTAAGCCCGTTTAACGCTGCCAACCCCATGCCAAAAGGCACGGGGGGATGTTGGCCAAGGCGAAACCTGTTTCCACATGCGGAAAATGGCGCGCGGTTAAATCGCGTGCGGTCGCGCTGAATTGATAGGTCATAAATGCACCGCCTTTGGCCACAACGCGCGATGTCGCCTCAGCAATCGCCTGCCCCACACCATCGGGCAGTGTTGAAAATGGCAAGCCGGACAGCACATAATCGACCTGTTCGTGGCCATGCGCTTTTACAATCTCCTCGACATCGGCAGCAGAGCCAAGCACTGCGGTAAAGCGGCTGTCCGGGATCGTGCGTTGCAGATAATCGATATAAAGCGGGTTGGTATCGATAACGATCAAAGCGGCATCGGGTGCAAGACGTTCCAACACCGGGCGGCAAAAGGTGCCGACACCAGGGCCATATTCAACAAACAATTTGCAATTGGACCAATCCACCGGCTCCAGCATGGCATTGATGCAAAACCGTGATGAGGGGATGATAGAGCCAACCATGCGCGGCTCTTCAAGAAAGCCGCGGAAAAAGACGCCTGCCGGTCCGAGTTTAGCCTTCACTCGCTGCTTAATACGGTCCCACTTGCGGGGCCGGGCCAATTCGCCTTGCGACACAAACTATCTCCCTAGCGACTTCACCCGAACGCCCATACGCTCCGAAGCAACCATGCCTTTGGTTTTGCAAACATAACGAGGCAATGCAAGCACCGCCGCGCAGTACTGCGCAAATCCTCCCTGCGGAATTACAGTATTTCTTCAACCGTCTCTTTAGGCCGACAAAGGCGAACGCCTTTGTCTGTTTCGACCAAAGGCCGTTCAATTAGGATCGGTTCCGCCACCATCGCATCAAGCACGGTGTCTGTATCGGCATCAGGCAGGCCGCGCTCTGTGGCATCGGTTCCGCGCATCCGCAGCCCCTTTTGCGGCGCCATTCCAGCCTCGGTATAAAGCTGCGCGAGCTTGGCGCGGGAGGGCGGTGTTTTGAGATATTCGATCACTTCAACTTCCACGCCGTCACGCTCTTGCAGGATGGCGAGCGTGTTGCGCGAAGTGCCGCACTTGGGATTGTGCCAAATGGTCGCTTTCATTTTTGATCTCTCCAATTGATCTGCGGCGCGCCCTAGCGCGTAGATAAATATGCGCCAAGGCCACATTTTCTGTTGCCATTGATAATCATTCGCAATAGAGGCGCTCTTGCAAATCACTTGCAATAACGAGTCGGGATGCTCGTTCCTTAGGGGGTTTAATGTTGGAATTTTACAAATCGGTTCGGGTAGTGTTGCTGGCAAGTGTCGGTGCGGCCATCGCATCGCCTGCAATGGCAGACGATCAAATGAGCAGCGATATTGGCGAAGGCGATATCGTTGTACGCGGCGATGTCCTTTATACCAATGAAGTCAACGCGCTAAAATCGCCCACACCGATCTTGGACGTTCCCCAAAGCCTGACCATTGTAACGCAGGATGAGCTGTCCCGGCGCGGGTTCACTGCCATTGGTCAGATCGTGGATTACACCCCCGGCGTGAACAATTCACAAGGCGAAGGCCACCGCGATTCCATCGTATTTCGCGGCGTCCGTTCTACTGCCGATTTCTTCATCGATGGCACGCGCGACGATGTGCAATATTACCGCGCACTCTATAATCTGGAGCAGGTGGAGATCCTGCGCGGCCCCAATGCTTTATTGTTTGGCCGAGGCGGTGCGGGCGGCGTTTTAAATCGTGTCACCAAGAAAGGCGTCATCGGGGAAACCTTTACCGGCGTGCGCGCAGGCGTTGATACGTTCGGCGCGTATGACTTCCAGATCGACACCAATATCGCGACCAGCGACAATTCAGCTTTGCGCATCAATGCGATGTATGAAAGCCTGAACAATCACCGCGATTTTTACGACGGCGAACGCATCGGCATCAATCCAACTTTCAAATTCGCGCTGAGCCCGGACACTGTGCTTGATCTGTCATACGAGTTTATCGATCACGAACGTTTTATCGATCGCGGCATCCCCACAGGATCGGATGGCAGCCCGGTTGCTGCTTTTGAAGACATCGTGTTCGGCGATCCGGAACTCAATTTCAACGATCTGGAAGCGCACACCATACGCGGCGCCTTGCAGCACAGCTTCTCAGACAGTGTGAAGGCCAATATCAGCGCCTTTTACGGCGATTATGACAAGGTTTATTCCAACTTCTATGCCTCAGGATATGATCAGGCGAATACGCCGGGTGTCGTAACGCTGGATGGCTATGTCGATACGACTGTGCGCGAGAATGCCATTGTTACCGGCAATCTTGTAGGCGAGTTTTCGCAAGGCAGCCTTGATCACACGATCATCGCGGGCGTTGAATATATCGCCACATCTTCGGATCAGGATCGTATAAACCCGTTTTGGTCCGCGCAAGGCGCCGATCGCGCCGCAGAGATCATGGCGACGGGAAGCTCCTCGATCCGCACTGACCAGACGAACTTTATCGTACAGCGCCAGCTCGAATTGCGTGGCGGCGTTGGCGTGCGGGCCGACGGCGAGCCAAACATCAACCGTTTTGGCGATACAAGTGTTGCCAATGCCGATGTCGCCAACCCCAACATCCTCAACGATTTCACCCAAGTCGAAATCGAAGTTTTCTCAGCCTATATACAGGATGAGATTGCGCTGACCGATTGGCTCAACGTGGTTGTCGGCGCGCGTTTTGACAGCTTTGATATCGAAGTGGTCGATGTGCCCGCCGCTGACACGCGCACCCGCAAGGATGAGGAAATTTCCCCGCGCCTTGGCCTGATTTTCAAGCCGCAGGACAATATCTCGGTCTATGCGAGCTATTCGGAAAGCTTCCTGCCGCGTTCGGGCGAGCAGTTTGCCAATATCAACGGCGATAACAATGCACTTGATCCCGACACGTTCACCAATCTGGAAGCGGGCCTGAAATGGGATTTCGCCCGCGATATGAGCTTTACTGCGGCCGTGTTCGAAATTGAACAAAGCTCTCCGCAAGTATCGGACAATAACGCTGAAACGCTGGATGTGATCGATTCCCAAATTCAGGGGTTTGAACTGCAACTGGCCGGACACATCACCGATATGTGGGCGATTACAGCAGGCTATAGCTACCTCGATGGTGAGCAGGTGAACCGCACTGGTCCCACCGGCCTTCGTCCGCGGGAACTGCCTGAACATATGTTCTCGTTATGGAATGATCTGCAAGTCACCGATCAGCTGGGCCTTGGCTTTGGGGTTACCCATCAAGGCAAAAGCTTCGTCAACAATGGCAACAGCGCCTTCCTGCCAAGCTACACCCGCTTTGATGCCGCCGCCTATTATGATGTAAGCGATGATCTGCGCGTGCAGGTCAATATCGAAAACATCACCGATGAGCTGTATTTTCCCAACTCGCATTCGACCCATCAGGTGACCGTCGGCCGTCCGCTCAATGCGCGGGTTTCCATGCAGGCCCGCTTCTAAGCGCCAGGCCGGTTAAGGCTGTTCCGGCGCTACGCCATCAACGCGCAGCGCCGGAACAGCGGCTGCGGCATCTTCGGGATTAATTCCGGGTGCCGGGGCGGCGCTGATCGTTTCAAGCCGGCGTACAACTCTGCCTGCACGCTGGATCGCTTCGATAAGGCGGGGAAACGTGCCGCATGGGCAAAGATTGCCTATCGCAGCTTTGATCTCTTCTTCGCTGGGATTGGCATTGCGGCGGAGCAAAGCTGCCGCAGCGATAGTGATGCCGGGTGTACAAAAGCCGCACTGAATGGCCTGCTGTGCCACCATCGCTTGTTGCACAGGATGCGCGCGGTCTGGTGATAACCCTTCAATGGTGGTGATAAAGCGCCCTTCCGCCTCTGCAATGGTAACAAGGCACGAACGCAACGCTTCGCCATCGACCAGCACCATGCACGCGCCGCAATCACCCACACCGCAACCATATTTTGCACCCGTCAAATTGGCTGCATCACGCAACGCCCATAGCAGCGGCGTTTCAGGATCCATGTCAAACAAAACGGGACGGTCATTGACGGTCATGCGTGGCATGAAACGATGCCTAGCACGGGCGCAAAGCCTTTGTCGCCACCACCGGGCGGTCTTTTGCACTTGTGACTGATGTGAAAGGCGTCAAAAGGGGGGATATCTGTGCTTTGCTAGTGCGCGAATGCCGGTTACCGCGGAGCCTTGATGACCAGTACCTCAAAGACCACCGGAGAAAAGGACGCATCGAGGGATACTGCCAAGGCCTCTGGCAATGGCAGTGCGAAACTGATCACCGGATCAATTCCGGGCCATCTGGTCAGCCAGACCGCGCCGGGCATTGTGGGCGTGCTGGCGATTATGTCAGTGGGTGTGATCGATGCGTATTTCATCGGCCAGTTGGGCGGTGATGAGCTTGCTGCTATCAGCTTTATCTTCCCTGTCATCACTGCGCTTTCCAGTCTTGGGGTGGGCATTATGGTCGGCGTTGCATCGGTGGTCAGCCGGGCGCTTGGCGAAGGCGACGAAGCGCGGGCAATTGGCCGCGCGAACCTTGGTATGCTGGCTGGCATAGCGGCCGGATTGTTGTTTGGCGGTATTTTGTATGCTGTGCGCCAACCGCTGTTTGCGCTTATGCAGGCAGAGCCAGATATCCTTGTCATTATTGACGAATACATCCTGCCTTTCTCAATCGTATTTCCGATCCTGCTGGCAATGATGGCTATCAATGGCGTCCTGCGCGCACAAGGTATGGCAAAAAGCTCCACGGCAGTTTTGATAGCGTATTCCGTGGTCAATTGGGCGCTTGATCCGATCCTGATTGGCGGCATTGGCAGCTTTGCAGGATATGGAGTGGCCGGGGCTGCTTATGCGTCGGGAGCGGGATGGATCGTTGGCGTTATCGCGGCGTTTTATTTCCTTAAAAAAGGCGATATCCCGTTCAATCCAGCCGCTTTGCGCGGAAGACGATGGGGCATCGGGCTTCGTGCATTGCTCAAAGTTGCAGTCCCTGCCTCCTTCACCAGTTCGATAAGTCCTGCCGCCCTTGCGGTGCTGACAGCGTTGCTTGCAGCAGAAGGGCAAACCGCGGTTGCAGGCTATGGGGCGGGCGGGCGGATTCAGGCTGTGGTCCTTGTGCCGCTGCTCGCTTTATCAGGATCAATTGGCGCGATTGTGGGCCAGAACTGGGGCGCGCAATATTACGACCGCGCCTATCGCGCTATATGGCAGGCTGGCGTATTTTGCCTGGCTTACGGTTTTGCCGCGGCGTTGGGATTGTATATGGCGTGCGAGTGGTTCGCTGGCCTGTTCAGTGATGAGCCCGAAGTTATCGCGGCAACGTCCCGATATTTGCGCATTTCTGTCTGGGGCTTTGCCGGCTTTGGTGTTTTGATCATGATCAATGGCGTGCTCAACGCCATCGACAAAGCGACAAGCGCGCTGATACTTTCGCTGGCCCGCGTGTTTCTTGTGATGCTGCCGTTTGCCTGGTTTATGCGGCCAAGCTGGGGCGGAGATGCGATATATAGCGCTGAGCTGATTGCCAACATCCTTGGCGGCTTGCTCGCTGCCGGGATTGCGTGGCGGATATTCGCCAAATCCAAGAATTAATCCAGCGGGCGGCTGGAGCCGAAGAACAAAGCCTGCGAAATCGCAGCACGGACCGTATCTTCCTTGAACGGCTTGGTAATCAGATATGTCGGCTCTGGCCGATCACCTGTCAACAAACGTTCAGGATATGCGGTAATGAAGATCACCGGCATGGAATCATTTGCCAGAATATCATCGACTGCATCGAGACCAGATGATCCGTCGGCCAATTGAATATCGGCAAGGACCAAACCCGGCGTTGCTTGAGCAACAACTTCGCGCGCTTGCGTGCGGGTTGCTGCTGTGCCGCAAATTTCATGGCCAAGCGAACGCACAAGATCTTCCAGCTGCATCGATATTAACGGCTCATCTTCAATGATCAGCACGCTGGTAGTGTTTTCACGTTCAATCTCTTCCACCGCTTCGCGCACCATTGCCGAAACATCGCTTTCGCTGATTCCGATAATCGCGGCTGCATCACTGGTGGAAAAGTCTTCAACCGTGGTCAGCAACAAAGCTTGGCGATTGACCGGAGTGATCCGGCCCAATTGTTCCTGTGCGCCGGTTTCATGCGTTCCGGCCGCGCTGTCACTGCTGCCAACTTCAACATTGGCGCTAGACCATATTTGCGTGAAAGCCCTGTATAAGGGGACGCGTCCATCGCGCAGGCTTTCAGCCAATGCGTCATCGGACAAAGCTGCTTCCAAAGTGGCCTGCACAAACGCATCGCCTGCAGCCTGTGATCCTGCCAAAGCGCGGGCATAGCGGCGCAAAAATGGAAGATGGCCAGCGATTTCAGCTCCGACGGACATGCGTAAATTCCTCTTTTATTCCCAAATTCAACCGCCAAGAAAAGCGGTTACCGGTGATCCCAATCGCCATGGCCTTGTTCGCAAAACCATGCAACCCCTGCCCTGCGTCTTAGCCATGTTGCCTATATTCTGATAAAAAGTTTTGAAAAGAGTGAAACCATGGGAACCGGTCAGGCGAATAAGCATTTAGTTGTTATCACCCGCCGAGACCCCCCTCCCGTCCAAGCGGCCGGTGATACGATCCCGAAGGCCTCCGCCACCCCACAAGGGTAGCGGAGGCCTTTTTTCATGGATTTGCGAAGGTCAGCTTTTCTTGGCACGGATACGGCGCAAGCGCGCAAAGATGCCAGCCGTGCGCTGGCAAACCAGCTTCTCGACAAGCTTATCGGCATCATAGGGTTTAACAAACACCGGTCCCATTTCTGCAATGTCTTTGGGGATGTCTTCCGGCGACCCGGTTGAAAAGACAATGCGGGGCAGCTTTGTCCCCAACAGGCCAAGCAATTCGGCAATCGCCCACCCATCATCCCGGTCCGCCAAATGCACATCCAGGATAACCGCTGTGGGCCGCACGCCCTTTTCAAATGCGTCAACCGTGGCTTTCATCGTTGCACAAATTTGCACATCGCAAGCCCCGCCACGCAGCAGCGCATCTTCCAGCGCGAGCGCGAGTACCGGATCATCTTCAACCAGCAACACCCGCCGCAAGGCCGCGGGCCCTTTACTGGCTCGCTTAACCTTCAGCCTTTTGGCCGCCCTGCCGGGTATCTTCGCAATCTTGGCGACCAGTACGTTCATCGGGTTCTCAAAGTAAGCGGGTGTAAAGACGATATTCGCGGTTCTGCTTGGAATTGATGGCATCCGCAATAGCCTTCATCCCTTTGTTATCATCCAAAATCCAGCCAATCTCGGCGCGCTGGGTGTTGTGATGTTCAACAGCATAACGGCGAATATACTCAATCATGATGAAGGCCAATTGACTGGCCAGCCGCGTATTTTGAAATTCACGTCGAACGCCCATCAAAGGCACGCGAAAATCAGCTGGTGACGGATTTTTTACCCAGCGCAGCAAACGCAGCCAGTTAAATGGCAGCAGCTTGCCATCCATGTTCTTCAGGATCGGGTTCACATCGGGAAGCGAAAGCATGAAGGCGACCGGGCGGCCATCAAGTTCTGCAATCATATTGGCTTTTTCCAATATTAGCGGCTTGAGCTTCTTCGCTCCATATTCAATCTCGCGTTCGGTAAAGGGTACAAAACCCCAATTGCTGGACCACGCGTCGTTGAGAATATCGATACAGATCGTCGCTTCCTCAGCGAAACGGGATTTAACAACCGGGCGGATCGTGATCCGATCATTTTTCTCGCTTGATTTAACGATCCGATCGACCAATCTGCCAAAGCCGGATTGAACCTCCAGCTCATAGGTGAAGAGCGACTTTTCCACGCCGTAACCAGCGCCTTCGACCCAGCTTTCATATTCGGCCTTATTGTGGCCCATCATCAACATTGGTGGATGATCATGCCCTTTGACAAGTAGGCCCGGCTCTTCCCAGATTGACATGCTGATGGGGGCCAGAACGCGGGTCATGCCTTCATCGCGCAGCCATTGTTCAGCGCGCGCAATCAGCGCTTTTGCCACCGTCTCATCATCAGCTTCAAACAGGCCCCAATTGCCAGTACCCGGCCCCATGCCCTGCTCTGGCGGCTGCTTGATCGCAAGCTCATCGATATGCGCGCTAATCCGCCCCACCACTCTGCCGCCACGCTTGGCGAGGAAATATTGCACTCTTGCATGATCATGAAACGGATTTTTGCCCGGCGTCAGCAGCTCTTCCATTTCGCTGCGCAAAGGCGGCACCCAATTGGGATCATCGCCATTGATACGATACGCGACATTGATGAAGGCCTTTAGGTCCCTCTTGTCGGAAACGGGGGTAATCTCTATCTGGTCGGCCACGAATTAAAGCCTGCTATGTCGTTCATGGGGAGTTCGCTCTCACTGTGCCAGAGGCAGGATGTCAAGCGCGCGGCCTGTTTAAGGCCGAAGATTATTGGGCGATGCGCGCCGCTGCAAAGGATTTGGATCACGCAAATGAGCGCGAGTACACCTATCGATAAAAGCGCATCCGGCCTTCAGGCTGGCCAAAAACGTGTGCTTGCTCAAATCCCCGATGACAAGGCGATGCTGCGCGCAGCCGCTGAACTGACCCGCGATATCAACACCGCGCGCCCGGAGATTTACTGGCCTGATATGCTGGTGTCCGCTTTGGGCGGTTATGCGCTGCTGGCAGGGGCGATGTTGCTGGATGGCTGGTTGGCTGTGGCAAGCGGACTTGCAGCGATTTTCCCACTTTATCGCGCGCTGCTGTTTATCCACGAGATTAGCCATCTGCACCGCGATGCACTTCCCGGGTTTCGGCCTGTGTGGAACCTGTTGGTGGGTATTCCGATGCTTACGCCAAGTTTGATGTATGAAGGCGTGCACACGCTGCACCATGCCCGCACGCGTTATGGCACCATCGAAGATCCCGAATACATGCCGCTTGCATTGATGAAGCCGTGGAGCTTGCCGGTCTTCGTGCTGGTCGCCGCGCTGGCGCCGGTCGCGCTTATCCTGCGCTGGGCAGTGTTGGCTCCGCTTGGTGTGATCATGCCGCCATTGCGCCGGTTTGCCTGGGAACGTTTGAGCGCGCTTGCCATCAACCCTGAATTTCGCCGCCGTCCGGCAGAAGGCAGCCCCGCAAAGCGCTTTTTCTGGCAGGAAGTGGGCGCAAGCATATGGGCCATTGCGCTTGTGGTACTTGTCATCACCTACGGCGCATGGCGCGAATTTGGCATTGCTGTGCTGGTCTTTTCTGCCGTCGCTGTGTTCAACCAATTGCGCACGCTGGTGGCGCATCTGTGGGAGAATGACGGCGAAGCGATGACAGTGACCGCGCAATATCTGGACTCGGTCAATGTGCCGCCACCTTCGCCCTTGGCGGGTTTTTGGGCCCCGGTTGGTTTGCGCTACCACGCGCTGCACCACTTGATCCCTTCGATGCCTTATCACTCACTGGCCGAAGCGCATCGGCGCATTTCGGCAAAGCTGGGACATGAAGGCACCTTTTCGCAAGCGAGCCATAAGGGGCTTTTCCCTCTGGTCGGGCGTATCGCCAAAAGCACCATGGGCAGCGGGCCAGAGTAAGGCTGAAAGCCTCTATATAGAACGCGCATAGAAAAGGGCCCTGGCGCAATGCCATGGCCCTTTTAATGCGCAATTGTGATGTCGCGCCTATTCGACAGTCAATGAGGCATCTCCATCCGCGCCCGCATTGACCGATACGCCATCGACATTGGCGGATACGCTATCGCGGCTGATCGAAATGCGATTACCGCTTTCTTCGCCTTCACCCGCATCGGCTTCCATGGCGGCCTCAGCATCGCCATTAGCGTCTGCATCATCGGCCATCGCACCATCTTCCATCGCACCATCTTCCATCGCTGCACCCTCGTCAGCCATAGCGCCTTCTTCGGGCAGCACCGTTGCATCTTCGATGGGGTCTTCGACGACCATATCATCTGATTCCACAGGATCGCCGCAAGCTGACAATGCCAGAAGGGCGGTGATGGAAATGCTTGTCAGAACTGTCTTTTTCATAAAAATTCCTCACTCTACGTGTGTCAGAATGCGCAAACAGATCGCAGCGTTCCGGCAAAGTGGCCAAATTGTGGCACAACCAATCACAAAGCGCTACTCCTCGGTGCGCACAAGCACCGTCTCACCAACAAACAAAAACAGGAAAAATGGCGCCCAAGCGGCCAGTAAAGGTGGGTAGCCGCCAAAGCTTCCCATTGCCAAAGCAGCGTTATCAACCACGAAATAGGCAAAGCCCAAAGCCATGCCGATCACTGCGCGTGCAAACAGCTGTCCCGAACGCGCGAGCCCAAAACCGGCCACCGCGCCCAGCAATGGCATCAGGATCGTCGATAGCGGACCGGAAATCTTGTGCCACCATTTGGCTTCCAGTTCCGAAGTTCTGCGCCCAGCGGATTTCAATGCTTCGATGCTTCGCGATAATTCGGCCAGCGGTTCAGCATTGGGATCGACCCGGCGCAATTCGACTTGCCCCAACGTAACCCCCTCGCCAACAACCAGATCGCCTTCGATCGTTTGAGCGCGGGCCGTCGATACGTTGAAGCTGCGCGCATTTTCCAAACGCCAACCCGGCGCTGCGTAAGTTGCCCTGTCAGCGCGGATTTGGCTAGCGATCATTCCTGCATCATCGCGCGAATAGAAGGTAACGCCTGTCATCACAAAATCTTCGCCTTTGCCCGTCAGAGTTGACGCGAGCAGCACGTCATTGCCATCATTGAGATAGACATTGCTGCGCGCGGCAGGGTCAATCGGCACATTGCCATAATCGACCGCTTCCCATGCTTTGAGCGTGGCGTTGGCGCGCGTTACCACCCGTTCGTTAAAGGCAAAGGATATGACCGCCAATATGGTCGCGGTCAGCAACAGTGGCGCAAGGATTTGATGCGCAGACAAACCAGCCGCCTTCATCGCCACCACTTCGCTGTTCTGGTTAAGAGTAGCGAGCGTGATGATCGTTGCCAAAAGCACCGAATACGGTAAAAAACGCGCGACCAATTGCGGGATGCGTAAGGAGGCATATTGCAGGACTTCAGGCTGTCCATTGCCTTCAAACGCCAGAATATCGCCTGTTTTGCCCAGCAGATCGAGCATCAAAAGCACTACCACCAGCATCGCCAAAACCGCAAGGATGCGGACCACAAAAGTCTTGGCCAAATAGATGGTGAGGCGGCGCGAGGGAAAAAAATCAAACAGCATCGGGCACGCCTTCTGCTTCTTCGGCGGTGACTTTGCGGCTGGAGCGCGGTTCGCGAATAAAGATCTTTTTCAACGCTTTGAGCAATTTGGCAAAGCCGGTTTCCAGGAAGCCGATTGCTTGCCCGCCAGGCACAAAGGCGACCTGATAATACATCCATGATATCAGCGCGAAAAGCACTGCGAACGGCCCCCAAAGCGCAAGGAAGGGATCGACCCGGCCAATATCAGCCAGTTCAGCGCCATATTGGTTGATCTTGTGATAAGACACCACCACCACAATCGAAACGAACACGCCCAGCGCCGAACTTGATCGTTTGGGCGGAATGGCGAGTGCCACGGCCAAAAACGGCAACATCACCATCATCACCACTTCGACCATGCGATAATTGAAATTGGCTTGGCTTCCAGCGCGTTGTTCTGCCGTGCTGTCCTGGCTCCAGCCGATTTGGAGCAATTCTGGCAAGATATATTCGCGCTCATCATCACCGCCGCGATCACGAAACGCTTCAATCGCGGGCAGATCAATCGGCAGATCATGCTGGCTAAAGCTTAGCACGCGCGGCGTACCTTCGGGCACATCATGCACGATAGTGCCATCCATAAGGCGCAGGATGATAGTGTTGCGATCTTCGCGATTGGCAAGAAAACGCCCTTCCCGCGCAGAGATTGACAGCACCTGCCCCTCATCATCGCCCAGCCGCGCGAAAATGCCCATCAGCTGGCGCCCTTCATCGCGGCTTTCTTCAATGCGCAGCGCCATGCGATCATCAATCGTGTTAAATTCACCAACTTTGATCGAAGCGCCCAGCGCGCCAGATCGCAGTTCAAACTGCAGCTCTTCATATGCGAAGCGCGATTGCGGTTGAATAAAACCGACAATGGCAAAATTAAGCACGACGAGCGCTGCCGTGATCAGGAATGGCACGCGCAACAACCGCGTGTAAGACCAGCCCACAGCGCGCATCACATCCAGTTCTGAAGAGGTTGCCAGTTTGCGAAATGCAAACAGAATGCCCAGCATCAATCCCAATGGTATAGCCAGGCCTGCATATTCCGGCACCAGATTCAGCAGCATGCGGAACACAACGCCAATTGGCCCGCCTTCTGCGCTGACAAATTCAAAAAGCCGCAGCATCTTTTCCAAGATGAGCAAACTTGCCGCAAGCACAAATACACCAATCATCGGCACAATGGTGAGCCGAAATATATAGCGGTCAGCAGCGGTGATAAATCGGGACAAGGGTTTCGCCAGTTGCGTCCAAAAGGAATTGAGCTGTTTGCCGGCAAAAGCCTTAGCGGCAAATCATGTGCGGGGCCATGCCTTCATCGCAGCTTTGTAATGGATAGATGACGTTGGAGCAGTTTCAGGCGTTTCTCATGCTGTCCTCAGGCCTTTTCCAGCGTGCATTGCAGCGGATGCTGGTTCTCCCGCGCAAAGTCCATCACCTGGTTCACTTTGGTTTCCGCCACCTCATAGGGGAAGATGCCGCACACGCCCACACCGCGTTGATGAACATGGAACATCACCTGGGTTGCCTGTTCCAGATCCATGCGGAAAAACCGTTTGAGGACCATCACGACAAATTCCATTGGCGTGTAATCATCATTGAGCAACAACACTTTATACTGGCTAGGCTTTTTGGGCTGAGTCCGTGTTTTGGTGGCGATGCCCGTTTCGCCTTCACCTTCCTTCACGCCATCATCGGCTCCATCGCCCTCTCCGGTAGAGAAAACGGGCGCAGGGGCACGAATGGCGAGATGGGTGGGATGGCTTGGTGAAATCATCATGGATCGAAATATCGTATTGCAGGGGCCAGCTTCAAGTCGGTTCTCGAAGTTTCTCACCTAACGCGGCAGAAACAACACGGGCTTAATACGCAGGGCGCGGCTCTCTTGGCCCAGCAGCGCGTCAGAAACGAGAAAGCCGGGCAGCTTTACGCTACCCGGCCTTCGCTTGGATATACCAGATTAAGTCTGGCCAGATCCGTATCTGCTTAACAGCGCTTAGGCTGCGACGTTGGAAAGCTTTTCAGCAGCAACATTCACGCGGCCCGAAATCGGTGCCACAGAATCGCTAGCCAGCTTCATAGCGGCGTCGGTTGACTTCGAAGTCTGCGAGATCATCGCATCGAAATTGCGACGCATGATTTGACCTTGAAGCTGGAACAATTCGGTCGGGCTCTTGATCCCGGCCATCTGTTTGATGTCAGCCGTTGCAGTTTCGTAAGCCGACTTGGCTTCTTCTGCATAGGTCTTACCCAGATCTTGCACGCCAGCGGCGTAAATTTTGCCGCTTTCGACGACAGCTTCAACATTGCCCTTGGCAAATTCGTTCATCTCGGTGATGACAGAGCTGCTCTTTGCAACAGCTTCTTCGATCTTGCCCTGCATTTCGCTGGCAGCTTCGGTCATCGACTGGGTGATGTCTGCGGTGTAATCGGTAGCCATAATAGTTTCCTTCAGGTCGGTAATGGTTGGGATGGCAGCAAGTGCCGGAATGCTCGGAGCTTTCGCAGCGACGGGTGTCGCCTTGGGCTTGGGAGCTGGTTTTGTTTTAGCTGCAACTGGCTTTTTGGCAGGTGCAGGTTTCTTTTCCGGAGCAGCTTTGGGCGCTACGGGCTTGGGAGCGGTTGCCTTCTTGGCAACAGCCTTCTTTGCTACAGGCTTTGCAGCGGGTTTTTTCGCCGCAGGCTTTTCCGCAACGGTTTTCTTAGCAACCGCCTTGGCTGCTGCTTTAACCAGCGGCGCTTTCGCAGGCGCATTTACACTCGGCTTGGTTGCCGATGCTTTTTTCGCCGGAGCCTTTGCAGAAGGCGCGGCCGGTGCTTTTACCACAGCGGGTGTTTCGGCGGTGGTTTTTGCAACACTGTCTGATGTCTTCGACTCAGCCATATTTCCTCACTCTCGCGTCGCCCCATTGCGACTTTGTTGCAGTGCACAATAGGTGCCTACGCACGCGAAGTCAAGAAATTTTTGTGCAGTGCACAATAGACTGAAATTGGCGGAAGAGCGGGGTCAGGCGTCCATAGCCGGCATCTTACCGCATCCGTACATAGCGGCCCGGAGCATCTTCAAGTGCTTTGTTTCCACGGCCACCAGGCACCCGCCGACCTTTTGCAGCAACCCGGGTCTTGTCCAGCTTTTCAATCCATTTGAACCAATCGGGCCACCAGCTTCCGGGATGCTCTTTGGCTTTGGCGACAAAGCTCTCAAGGCTTTTTTGCGGTTTAGCACAGGTCCAATACTGATATTTGTTCGCCGCTGGAGGATTGACCACACCTGCAATATGACCACTGCCCGCCAAGACAAAGCGGATCGGGCCAGAAAGATGCTCTTGAATGCGAAACACGCTTTGCGCAGGCGCGATGTGATCTTCCTTGCCCGCCTGAACATAAGCTGGCGTCTTCACCTTGCGCAGATCAATTGGCGTGCCGTCCACCGATAGCGCGCCGGGCTGCACCAGCTTGTTGTCCTTGTAATAATCTTGAAGATAGCAAGCATGCCATTTGGCCGGCAGATTGGTGACGTCGCCATTCCAGTACAACAGGTCAAAGGCAGGATAATCTTCGCCCAGAAGATAATGATTGACGACATAGTTCCAGATCAAATCTGATCCGCGCAGCATGTTGAACGTGGCCGCCATATAGCGCCCATCCAAGAAGCCGCCTTTGCTGGCCTGCCGCACCATTTCCAGCTTCGCATCATCAATAAACATGCGCAGTTCACCAGCGCGTTCGAAATCCACTTGCGCAGTGAGGAAGGTGACGCTGGCGACCTTGTCCGCTTCGCCGCGCTGCGCCAGAACGGCCAAAGATGCAGCAAGATTGGTGCCCGCCACGCAGTAACCGATAGTGTGAACCGATGGCACTTTAAGCCGTTCGCGCACCACATCGATGGCTTCCATCTGCGCGCGGATATACGCCTCACCATCCACTTCGCCCAGGCTTTCATCCGCGGAACGCCAGCTGACCAGCAGGACCGACAAGCCTTGCTCCACAGCCCAGCGCACAAAGCTTTTCTTCGGATTTAGATCGAGGATGTAATAGCGATTGATCCATGGCGGAAAGATCAACAGCGGCGTTTCAATCACCTTGTCAGTGGTCGGCGTGTAATGAATGATCTGGTAAAGATCGGTTTCGTAAATCACTTTGCCCGGCGTCGCCGCGACATTTTCTCCCAGGGTAAACTTGCTGGTATCGGTATGGGTGAGTTGACCTTTTTCTAGATCGTGTTGCAGCCGTTCCATCCCGCGCAGCAGATTATCGCCGCCCGTCTCCACTGTACGTTCCAGCACCACCGGGTTCATCATCGGATAATTCGCCGGGCTCATCGCGTCGAGCACGCTTTGCGTGGCAAACCGCAATTCGGTGCGCTCATCATCGCTCAAACCATCAGCAGTATCGACCGCCTCGGCAATGCGTTCTGCAAATAGCAGATAGGTTTGGTGGATCAGCGCGAAGACCGGCTGATCGCTCCACGCAGGATCGGCAAAGCGGCGATCTTTGCGCGGCAATTTGGGCACGGCATCTTTGGCATTATCGGGCAGCTCAGAGGCGACAGGATTATATTGCTCAAGGATCTGCTGCCACAAACCCATGCCTTCGGACCACATGCGCTGTTGTTGATCCATATCGAGCAAAGGCACGGTTTTGGACCATGACTGCATCGCGTCCATCCACGCTTTGGGATCAGACAGCAGCGGAGCCGCTGGCGGTTTGTCATTGCCGGGGAAATGGGGGCCAAGCCACATTTCCTGCAATTGCAGCATCGCTTTGCCCATTTGTGCATAGACATCATTACCGGGCAACGAATCGGCTGCTTCCGGCGCAAAAGACTGCATCACCTGACGAGCGGCCTCGCCTTGGATTTGGAGCATTTCGGTGAAAATATCGGCGGCTTTGTCGGATGACGGAGTCTTGTTTGGCATAGGTCCTGTATAGCGATCTGCTCCGCAATGTGGAGAGCCTTGCACTGCAATGTGCGATTTGCGCACGGCCCGCGTTGCGCTTCACCTGGCTTTGCGCCACAAGCTTTTGCGCGCGCCATGGTGGCCCGCGTCAAACACACCCGAGGAAACATGGACGACCAGTTCTACCGCATCAAGCGACTACCGCCTTATGTCATCGCCGAAGTAAACGCGATGCGAGCGGCCGCGCGGCAAGAAGGGCGTGACATTATCGATCTGGGTATGGGCAATCCGGATTTGCCCCCTCCCCAGCATGTGATCGATAAGCTGTGCGAAGTGGCCCAAAAGCCTGATGCGCATGGCTATTCCCAATCCCAAGGCATTCCCGGCCTGCGCCGCGCGCAAGCCAATTATTATGAGCGCCGTTTTGGCGTTGATCTTGATCCGGAAAGCGAAGTTGTTGTCACGCTGGGCTCTAAAGAAGGGCTGGCGAGCCTGGCCACAGCGATTACTGCGCCCGGCGACACGATCCTTTCGCCAAACCCATCTTACCCGATCCACCAGTTCGGTTTCATCATTGCAGGCGCATCGATCCAATCTGTGCCCACGACCCCTGATGAACATTATTGGGATGAGCTGGAACGCGCCATGCGCTTTACCGTGCCGCGCCCCACAGTGCTGGTGGTAAACTTTCCCAGCAACCCGACATCCGAAGTCGTCGATCTGGCCTTTTATGAGCGGCTGGTGGATTGGGCGAAGTTTCACAAGGTTTGGATCTTGTCCGACCTTGCTTATTCTGAGCTGTATTATGACGGCAATCCAACGCCGTCGGTTTTACAGGTGCCCGGTGCCAAGGATGTGGCTGTCGAATTTACCAGCCTGTCCAAAACCTATTCGATGGCCGGTTGGCGTGTTGGCTTTGCCGTTGGCAATCCCACACTGATCTCCGCCTTGATGCGGGTGAAGTCTTATATCGATTACGGCGCATTCACGCCCATACAGGCCGCTGCATGTGCTGCGCTTAATGGTCCGCAGGATATCGTGGAAAAGAACCGCCTGCTTTATCACAAGCGGCGCGATGTTCTGGTTGAATCGTTTGGACGCGCTGGCTGGGATATTCCCGCGCCGCCTGCCTCCATGTTCGCATGGGCGCCGCTGCCACCTGGATTAAAAGAGATGGGCAGCATGGAATTCGCCAAGGAACTGCTGGCCCATGCCGAAGTCGCCGTCGCACCTGGCGTTGGTTATGGTGAAGACGGTGAAGGTTTTGTCCGTATAGGTTTGGTTGAAAACGAACAGCGCCTGCGTCAAGCGGCACGAAATATCAAACGCTACCTGCAAAGCAAGGGCATCAATTCGGCAAATTCCTAAGTAGAAACCGCAGAGCTCCCTCACCTTTCGGTATCGAATAAGAAATCACAGTTGCGCACCGCGACAGAAACTGGTGCGATAGCCCGTAAGCGGGTGGAGCATGTTACTTGGCGGTTTTCGGTTGGATTGCGGATACGAGCGAGCCTCCGTCGCAGTGGGATCTGCGCGAGGCTGGCTGGCATCTGTGCCAGGGAGAGCACGAAACGCGTGCAGATTGCCGTCATGTCCTTATCTGCGATGTGCGCACGCTTTCCGTTGCACAACGCATTGCTATGGCCGAAGCGGATCGTCCTGCATGGCGGCTTATCTTGCTGGGTGTTGAAGAACCGGCAGAGCGCGCCAATCTGCTTTCACTGGGCTGTGCCGAAGTGATCACGCAGGATACCAGCCTGCGCGAATTGGAAGCGCGCGCAAAACGGGTGGATGATATGTTCGGAATGTTGCCACGTTGGCGCAATGTCGGGCCGCTGACACTCGATCTGTTTCATCGCGATGCGCGCCATGGGTCAAGCTGGCTTAATCTGCACCCGCGCGAATTTGGCGTTTTGTGGCGGCTGTCCGATAATCCCGGAGCGCGCGTGACGCGCAAACAATTGCTCAAAGATGTTTGGCGGCTCAATCATGAGCCCGACACCAATAGTGTCGAAGTGCATATTTCACGTTTGCGCTCAAAAATTGCCCTGGCCGGTGCAGATGAGATCATTCGTACTGTCGAGGGCGGTGGTTATCAGCTCGCTGAAGATATCGCGATGCGTTATTCACCGCCAAAGAATGAAGCTGATGCGCTTGATCATTTCCTTGCTGGCCTTGGCTGGTCGTCAAAGCAAGCAGAGCATGGTGATCAACCCATGAGCTGCCGCAAATGGCTTAAAACGGGCCCGTAAAGCGGTTGCTCAAAAGCGATCCCGGCATTGCCATCTTCGATCCACACCAATTCACCTGGTTGTGCGGCAAGTCCGGGCAAGGTCGCCAGAACACGTTCCCCAACGCGCGCTGCCCAGCCCTGATACAGGACCATGCAGCCCCCTTCCGACAAATCCAGCACATCCAGCTCTGCGCTGGTGCCTGATTTTGCGCGGCACTTTATTTTAAGCCGTGTACGCGCGGCAGTGTCTGTTGATTTCACGATTGTGTGTCTCTTCTGGCCCCTTGATACACCCTTGTTAGACACCACAGGTTTACCCACGCTTCATGTTGCTGGATAATCAGTTCTGGAAATTTGTGCTTAGTCCAGCATTAACCAAACGGGTCCAGCCAGAGCCTTGAAGTGCGCGCCACGAGGGCTGCCAACTAATGCGCTGGCGCGGCAATCAAGCGTTGTAAATGTATCGCGAGAGGCTCGTAAAGCAGCTGCTCAAAAGCAAGGCCGGCATAGCCATCTTCAAGCCATACCAAATGCGCAGACTGCCAATCCAGACCGGGAAGAATAACCAGGACACGTTCACCGATGCCTGCTGTCCAATCGTCACATTCTACCATGCAACCACCCAGCGTAATATCACGCACCGCCAGATCGGCTGTTAAGCCAGATTTTGCTCGACATCGGATACGCACATCCTGGCGATCTGGCGCATCAGTTGGGGTCGTCATCTTAGCATCTCCCCAACGGACAGGACAGGTCCCCACTTGCCGCCCATTGGCTTTCCAGCAGATAAGCAAATTCCCCTAAATTTTTGCCGGAAAATATGGTTGCAATCGCCCTAATCAGGTGCAGTTTTGCTGACCGTCCTCGCCCTTCATATCGGGCCGACGCATAATTGCATTGCGTCGCGCGCCTGCTTTCGCTACTTGGCGCGCCTTCCGGCCCGATGGCGGAGTGGTTACGCAGAGGACTGCAAATCCTTGCACGCCGGTTCGATTCCGGCTCGGGCCTCCATATCTTGACCGTTGCAGCGTGCATAACTGCTCGCTAATGGCGGCGCGAGAGCCGCTTTAGCTCAGGTGGTAGAGCACATCATTCGTAATGATGGGGTCAGAGGTTCGAGTCCTCTAAGCGGCACCACTCTCCAACCGGCTTTGTACAACGCTATGTGAGGCTGATTGCGCCTTGGTGGCCCAGCGTGCGCCGCGCAGTGGCTTGCGCGGCTTCTACACAGGCCTCAGGCGCTTGATTGTCCAGCCAGGCGCTTAAGAAACCGCCATTGAAAGCATCACCCGCACCGCTGCTATCCACCACCTCGACCGATGTCGCTTTATGCTGACATGCGCCCTGCTGCTGCGCGCTCGCCAAAAAGCATCCGTGCTCACCTGCTTTCACCGCGATGGTATCAAGCCCTGCATCAAGCCACCTTGCGACAATCTGTGCCTCGGCCTCTTGGCGCTCCCACAGGGCATGTTCATCGCTATTTGTGGGCAAACCAATGGTGCAGCTTTCCATCGCCTTTTGCGATGCTATTTGCGCAGCGGCGTAGTCCGGCCACAGGCTGGGGCGAAAATTGCTGTCATAGGCGACCGCCAGCCCAGCACGTTTGCGCTGTGCTGAGAAATCCAGCAATCGATCGCGCCCCGCTTTATCAAGGATCGCCAGCGAAATCAGGCTGAAATAGGTTAGTCTGGCATCGGCCGCCGCTTCGAGCGCTGCGTTGATCCCGTCCAGATTAAACATATCGCGCGCCGCGCTTTTATCCCGCCAATACAGGAACTTGCGCTCACCAGCTTGATCAAGGCGGATCGCGTAGATGCCGGGGCTGCGATCGGGGTGACGCAGCACGTGGCGCGTATCGATTCCCTCGCGTTCCCACTTGGCGACAAGCGCATCGCTGATCGGGTCGGTACCAACGGCCGTCACATAACACACATGGTGCCCGGCCCGCACAAGATGGATCGCGGTGTTTAATGTATCACCGCCAAAGCGCAGGCCAGCGCCGGCCCCGCCTTGGCAGTGATATTCCAACATTGCTTCGCCAAAAATAAAGGTGGTCATGGCGTTGCTTGATATCGGCCGGATCAGGAGAAGGCGAGTCCGCCATTGATATCGACATTCGCGCCATTGATAAAAGATGCTTCACAAGATGCAAGATACGCCACCGCATCACCGATTTCTTCGGCACGCCCTTCGCGGCGCAGCGGGGTTGCTCCTGCCACATTAGCGCGCGCCTGATCGGCGGTGAATTCATCGTGGAATTTGGTCGCAATCATGCCGGGGCACAGCGCGTTGACGCGGATGCCTTTGGGACCCAGCTCCTTCGCCATTGAACGGGTGAAAGTGATGACAGCGCCTTTTGCCGTTGCATAAGCGCTTGCGCCCGGGCCACCACCATCACGCCCCGCGATAGAAGCAATATTCACGATCGAAGCGCCTTCGCTCATATGCGCAGCTACGGCCTGCGTGACCAAAAAGGTTGAGGTGACGTTGAGCTGCATGAGATCATTGAAAAACGTCTCATCCATCTCTGCCAGCGTTTTGCGCGCGACCAGTCCGCCGGCATTGTTCACAAGGATATGGATCGCATCGCCAAACGCTTCGCGCGTTTGGGCAACGATGCCTGCAACATCTGCAGGCTTGGTCACATCGCCTTTAACTTTGATGCCTTTGCCACCGCCAGCAGCCGCAATCGCTGCCAGCGTTGCATCAGCTTCGGCTTCATTGCTGCGATAATTCACCGCAACATTGGCGCCTTGGCTGGCGAGTTTGACACAAATTGCGCGACCAATATCGCGGCTGCCGCCAGTTACGATTGCTACCTTACCTGCAAGATTCATATTCTGCCCCGTCCTTAGGAAATTGTTTGAGTGGTTGATTTGGGTTTGAGCGGTTTAATGTCCGGGCACAAAATGAAGACCAAAAGAACCGTTAAAATAGCCAGCGCAGCCCCAACCGCGAAGGCAGGTGCATAGCTATTCACTGTTATTACCGGGATCAGGAAATTGAGGCCCACTACGGCAAGTTTTGCCGCCGTTCCGGCATAGCCTGCAAGCGTGCCGACCGAACCACCTGAGTAAAAATCGCTGGGCAATGTTTGGATATTGCCCACCGCGGTTTGGAAGCCAAACAAGATCGCAGCCATCAACAAAACGGCGAACAATGGCGTTGCCGCCTGCGTCGTGGCGAGCAACGAGATCAACATGATCACGCCGCCAAGCGCAATAACGCTTTTGCGCGTCTTGTTGACCGACCAGCCAACTTTGATGCGATTTTGTGCCAGTAACCCGCCGAACCACGCGCCAAACATCGCGCCGACATAAGGCACCCAGGCGTATTTGCCGATTTCCACAACACCAAAGCCATAGGTTTCGGCCAGATAAAGCGGCAACCACCCCACAAAAAGCCACCAGATCGGATCGAGGAAAAATGAGGCCATGATCACGCCCCAGCTTTCCTTGCGGGACAGGATTTCTGCAGAACCCGGCGCATAGTCAGCCGTTTCGCCAACATCTTTGTTGCGCTGTCCGGTGAGGATAAACTGGCGTTCTTCCTCGCTGACCCAAGGATGTGTGTCTGGGCCTGATTTGTAAACGATCAGCCACGGGATCAGCCACAAGAAGCCCAGTGCGCCCAGCGCAATAAAGGTCGCCTGCCACGTGCCCAGAAACACAAAGGCAAACGCGATTATCGGTGCAGATACAATCCCGCCAATCGCCGCACCAGAATTGAAAATACCTTGCGCAAGTGCGCGCTCATTAATCGTGAACCATTCGGCATTCGCCTTGGTAGCGCCCGGCCAATTGCCCGCTTCTGATACACCAAGGATGGCGCGAAAAATGGTGAAGCTCATTAGGCCCACTGCCAGGGCATGGGCCATGGTTGCCGCCGACCAAACGACGATGGACAGCACAAAGCCCAGCCGCACACCGATCCAGTCAAAGATCTTCCCAAACAGAGCCTGGCCAAACGCATAAGCGAAAGTGAAGACATTGAGGATGATCGCATAATCGGTCTTGGTCAGCCCAAGGTCCTGTGAGATTTCAGGCCACAAAAAGCCCAGCGCCCCGCGATCAATGTAATTGATGATCGTCGCAATCGCGACCAGGATCACAATCGCCCAGCGCAAATTTCCCTTCATCATTATCAGGCCCCTCCCCCAGGTTTTTCAGCCGCGCCATCACGTGCAAAGACAAATGGCATGGCTCCCGCTTGCATCATCATCGCCATATCAATCGCCTTGCCCGGCAAGTTCGATCCTTGCGGCAAAACCGGTCCAGAACAGCTCTTGGCCTTCGAACGTGATGGCGTGCTGTTTGGCCGCATCATTATCGTAAGAAAGCGCCATAGCCGCCTTCACGCCGCCAACCGTTTCCACCACGACCAGATCATATCCGCCCATCGCGACATGGCGCAGTGATGCGATTTGGCTGGTGCTGCCAACAACCAATTCAGCAGCCCCGTCTGACAAACCGTGCGATTCCAGAACGCTTACAAAAGTGGCTTGGTCGGAATTGTCGACGCGCTGAATAATGATCGGTTCGCGTCGCAAATTAAACGCAGGATCATTCGCGCCGCTTTCCCCAAGGATCGCCTGCGTTTCACCATGCGGGACAAACCGATAGGTGTAAAAACGCCCATCCAGCAGCCATGTGAGATAAGCCTCACCCGCTTCTGGCATGCCGGTCGCATCGACCCAGATATGCTCATATCCATTGCTATCGCCAAGCACTGGCCGTGTGGTCACATTGCTTTGTGTGTCAAAGCCCATTTCCATGATGTGGCCGGAATAATGCAGCGGCAAATCAAACCGCAGATCGCCTTGCCCTTGCGCACGCATCACATCGACTATGATAGGCGCGGAAAGACCCTTCACCTCCATCATCGCCAAGCTGCGCAGCATCGTCACCTGCTCTTGCGGATAGGCAGTGTTTATCGCCGCTGTGCTAATCTGCAGTTCTGGCGTTGAGGCAAAATACAGCTGCGTGGGCGCAAACATATCGGCCACATCGGCATCTTTGTCGAAATGGCTGCGCTCATTCACCACCAGCGCATTGTGCGCGATGGTTTGCTTGGCCCAGCTTTCATTCTCAGGAAGATAGCGCCCGCCAGCTTTGGCAACGATATTGAGAAAACGCGCCGCGCCATAATCGCGCACGATCTCATTGCCGTTATCGTAAAGCTGCCATGCCAGCTTATCGAAATGGCCATGCCCCATCCCTTGCGAGCTGTTCTTGGCGACCAGTGTTGTGTGATCTTCACCATGCTCCTGGCCATCGCGCAGGATCGCTACCGCTCCTTGATCGCCATCTGGCCCATCTGACAAAAGCATCGAGCGGAAATCAAAAGCTTGCGCTTTGCCCGCGGCAAGATCGCGGGACAGCTCCAAACCATCATCGGTTAAGATCGTGCGCCCCTGCCATTGTGCAATTGCCAACAGGCCCGGATCCCGCGTCTCGGCATAAGCAATCGCCACGCCGTGATACAGCTCATCTGTGTTGAGGCTCTTGTCGCGGATCGCATCGTTGAAAGGGAAGAAATATCCGCCGTAGGTCAGCTGAATGGTCGTCTGGAGTGCTTTGAGCAGAATGCCATCGCGATGTTCAAAAATGCGACGATCTGGATCATTGCGCGCAATCGCACCGCCAAAAACCATGAACGGCATCAAAGCATAGCGCTGATAATACGGCCCTTCTGTGTAATACCCATCGGGCGAAAACAGCAATTCGGTCTGACGCAGAAAACCCGTCTCACCGCTTTTGTCAGAGCCTAGCAAAGCGCGATCAACCATATCCTGATCGCCCAGCAAATAACCGGTCATGCCAACGCCAGCGGTGGACCATGTGGCGTGATTATGGATCCGATCAAAGGTGTGCGGCGATTCCACCGATAAGAAATTTGCCGCACGGCGGAACACCTGATTGTCGATCAGATCACGGTCCGCGTCGGACAAAGTATCGCGAATATCGCCATAACCCTGCACCGAATGGACCAGCCACACCGCATCATTAAGACCTTGCCAGAAAAGCCGCCCGACATTTGTGCTGGCTTTGGCCGGATGTTCGCCCAAAGTGGGATAAAGCGCGGCATAATCGAGCAGCATATCGCGGACATAATCAGCGTAAACCTGATCACCGGTGATGCGAAACAATTGCCCGGCAAGATACATCGCGCGGTAATTGCGCTTATGCTGTTCGTGGGTGTATCCGCCGCCCGGATCCTTGGGTTCAGGGACAATGACGCCCTGTTCCATCATCTGCGCAACGAAGCTTTGCGCGCGTTCCATCTCGGCAGTGAAAAAGGCGGGCATCATAGCGCTTGTTTGCGCCGCCACAGCTTCATGCCCATGCGCCAGTGCTGGCTGCGTTATAGATGCTGCAAACAGTACAGCGAGGAAGCCTGTACGGATCATTCGACAGGCTCCCCATCAAGGACATTGCCCGCCATCAGTACGCGCGGCTCGCCTTCGTAATTCAGCTCTTCAAGAACGGGCTTGGCGGTTTGGGTAAAGGCATTGCCTTCAACGCTGGTCACAGGCGTGCCGACAGTATGGACAATCCGCAGAGGCGCACCTTTGAAGAAGGCATTTCTGGCGACCTTAGTTGTTTGCACACCATGCAAGTTCAGCGATGCGCCAGAGCCATTGGTGGTGGCCAAACCGACATTGGAAAGCGCATTGCCGGTGAAGGTGACAAACGGCCCAAAGGTGCTTTCATCGCGGCCACCGCGATACACATCCGCCACCGGACCGCCGACATTGTTAAAAGCGCTGTCGATGATATCGAGATATTCGACATTATACTGGCCAAAATCCTCAGTTTCAGCACTTGCCGAAAGGACCGCGCCGGTTATGTCGGAAAAGCTGCTATTGCGGATCAGAACCCGGTCAGCCAGCGTGCTTTTGCCAAGCGTGAGCACGTTGAAAGACTTGTTCACCACAAGTCCGCGAACCTGCACGCTGTCCATTTCGATCTGGAAATTGGATTTGATGGGATAGGTGGTCGTGCGGATCACTGCATTGCCCACCGAATCCGGTGCCAGCGCGCCATCAATAACCAGATTGATCAGCTGCAAATTACCGCCTTCGCGCAGTTCAAACAGTGACGGGCGCGAGAACATCAGAACCGCGCCTTGTCCGTCTTCTTGGGTGGCGCCTTTGATGGTGATCGCTTTGCCGAGCTGAATGGTGCGATCGATCACATGTTCACCATGTGCAAGCTCAAGCACATCGCCCGTTTCAGCATTCGCAATGGCGGCGACAAGCGCGTTCTCTTGCGCCGCGACTGCCGTCACATTGCCGCTCGTGGCAAAGGGAGTATCGTTGGACGGCTTGGCATACCAATTCACGCCCACTTGATCGAGTGCGACAGGCTGCAAATCGCGCGGCGCGCCCAGAGCTGATAATGCCTCATCCGCCGGATAGAGCAGACCATTCTCGGCCCGCTCCATTGCAACAGGAGCGCGCGGCATGTCTGACAAAGCGCTATGCACATTGCCTGTGGTAATGCGATTGCCGCTAAATGCGATGCCGGAAATATCTGCATCGACTTCGATGAAAGTCCCGCTTTCCAAACCGCCAAGCAAATTGTTGGCAAAAACGCTTTCAATCGGCGGAGCGGAGCGTTCTTCATCCGCGCCCGCGCCAAGCGTTATCCGGCGGCTATCGATCACAGTGTTGTTGGCAATATGTGCGTTGAGCACCTGGACATAGCGATTGACGGGCGAATTGGGCACGCCGTTCATCACTGTCAGCGCGCTGGAAAAGCCGGTGCCGCGAAGGCCTTCCATATAATTGTGCCGCACCGTTTGGTGCTGATTGATAACGCGAATGCCGCCTGTGTAATCCTTGCCCTCGCCAAGAAAGACATTGCGCTCAACCAAATTGCCATCGCCATGGCGCAAAGTCAGCGTGCCGCGAGAACGCAGGAACACATTACCGCGATATATATTCCCGCCTGCTTTCGATGAGATAATCTCAACTTCGCCATCACACCGATCAAAGATATTGTTTTCAACCAAAGTGTTGGAATTAAACATCGAATACCGGCTGGTGCCGACGCGCAAAGTCTCCCCGCCATTGGAGCCCAAAACAGGGCGCGGGCCGAAATAATTGTGATCAATGCGGTGATTGTTTTCGCGGCTCTCTTCGCTGTCGAGACGCACCGCCAAGGTAACGCCCTTATTGGTTTTGCCCACCAGAAGGTTGTGATCAAAACGATTGCTCTGCCCATACAGGCCAACCCAATAATCGGACTCATAACGGTCCGGCTTGCTGAAACCATCAATCACGACCTCGGTCACACGCGAATTGCGGGCCAGGTCCTGCTTGTTCCGGCGAAAGGAGATGACTTCGCCGCGCGGGCTATAACCATCGCGGAAGATCAGCCCTGTGACGAAGATATAATTGCCACCAATGCGCAAACTGGATTGCCCGGTAAGAAACACTTTGCCCGGCTCTTCAGAGATGATGGTGATCGGGGCATCGGCCCGCCCTTCCCCGGTAATCACCATTTCAAAATCACGCCATACGCCATTGGCAAGAATGATGACATCGCCAGCCTCAATTTGCGCCAAGGCATGCGCATATTCGTTCTGGTTGCGTACAAAATGATTTTCAGCATGGGCCGGTGACACGGCCAACCACGCCAAAATCACGCCAAGGCAAAGCCTGGTGAACATACGATCGTCCCTCTCATCTTATTTTGTGAGAGTGACAATAGGGGAGTCGCAATGATTGTCAATCAATCTGGATTGATCTTTAGTATATTAGTGTAATACCAATTGATCTAACCAATTTTAGCCGATGCTAGGAAGCGTTGACGACTTTCGCTCGCTTGCTGCTGTACAGCTTCCATCGCAAGGCGCTCTGTCGCCTCCAACATCGCTTCGAGCAAGCGCTGGAAATGCTCTCGCATGGCATTGCGTGCGCCAGCGGGGTCATGCGCTTTCAGGGCGTCAAAGATGGCCTTGTGCTCTTCATACCGGGTTTGTGCATCATGGACGCAAACCGCATTGTATGTCTTTTTAACTTCAGGGATTTCTTCCCGCATGCGCCACAAGGTCGCCACAGTGTGTACCAGGGCCGCGTTATTGGACGATTCTGCGATCGTTTCATGGAAAAGTTGATCAGCTTTGTCCGCGATTTCGGCATCGTTCGAACGCATTTGTTCGACCAGTTCTGCAAGGGTCGCAATTGCTTCTTTGGAGATATTATGCGCCGCCAATGCGGCCGCTTCGGATTCCAGCAACAACCGCGCTTCTGTCACTTCGAACGCGCTTGCTTTGGGAAGCGCCGCGAGGCCAGTTGGCTGCTTTTCGCTAACATAAACTCCGGAACCGGTTTTAATTTCCAGCCGGCCAATGGCCTGTAAGGCGATTTCAGCTTCGCGGATCGTTACCCGGCTTACCCCCAGCTTTTCGGCCAATTCCCGTTCACCGGGCAAACGCGTTCCCGGAGGGAACTGACCTTCATCAATCAAGTCTGAGATTTGCTCTGCTACAGATTGGAATAGACGCTTGCTGGTCATTGCCGCTCCTAAATCCCCCATTTGGTAAGACGCGTGGATATTTACTCCTTAAATGACTGCTCGCGCGTTTACCAGTGGTCGTCATGAACTTGGCGGCGCCCCCTTGTGGGAGGAAACTAATGGGGACGCCGCCAAGAAGGCTGACTTAGTTGAACTTCACACGGACACCGGCGAAATAACGCGGGCCGTAGGACAAAACCTGTCCAAAATCGTCAGGCGCCCCGCGGAAGTCGGTCCGCGGATTGCTGAACAGGTTCAGTCCTTCCACAGTGAAGCGCACATTTCTCGTGATGCTGTAGGACAGGCGCGCTTCGAAAACCGACACATCGTCTGTGTAACGGATGCGGCCCGGCGTACTGATAAATTGCTGGAAATAATTGCTGCGATATTTGTAAACGCCTTGCAAATCCAGATCGCCGATCGAGTAATACGCCTGTGCAGACAGAACATGCTTGGAGAAGCCGAACAGGTTCGCCGCCGGGATCAAAGCTGCTCTGCTCGTCACGGTTCCGTCAAGTGCAACCGATGTCACAGCGCCAAGCGCATCATCTTCAAATTCAAAATTGGAATCTGCGTAATTATAGCTCAGTTTGAAACCTAGGCCGTCGAGCGGTTTAGGCAGCCAGGCGAGCGTATGTGCAGCGGTGATTTCAAGACCGTAAATCGTGCTGGTTTCATCGGTTGTCTGTACCGTTGCGACAAAGGCATTTTCCGGCTGCCTATCGATGGTGAAAGTCTCTTGCTGACCCACCGTTTCAAACCCGCCATTGAAGCTTTTGTAATACGCGTTGAAGGCAAGTATTGTGTCATCGTTCGGATACCATTCAAGGCCCGCATCAAAGTTCCATGACAACAAAGGATCGGTGAACGGATTGCCCGTTGCGCTGACCACGCCAAGCGCTTCTTGCACAGATTGCGCATCGTCAGCATCATTGGCATTTCCGAATTGACGGCCAAAGCTTAAATCCGATGGATCAGGGCGCGAAAGCGCACGGTAAATGCCGACACGTGCCAACACATCTGGCCGCAATTCTGCAACCACATTAAAGCTGGGCAGCCATTCAGTGTAAGACGTTTGCGCAGTATCGATAAAGAGGCTTGAAGTATTCTCATCAAGCGTCACATCGCCAGTGCCGGCATCCACGCTGGATGTCAGTGTGGTGCGGAAGCCCTTCGAGGTGACCGAGGTTCTGACACCGCGAAGACCAAAATTGCCACGGATCGGAAGACTACCAAGATCGCCGTCAAAATTTGCTTGCAGATAGGCCGCCCAGCTTTCCTCAAGCACATCGCTATTGCGTGTGGATTGGAAGTTGTTGGTGGGGAATAAAGGCACACCATCAGGGCCAAGTTCCAGGCCGCTGGGATCGTTCTGCTCCAACACTTGAGACAAGCACCTTGCATTAAATGCAGCGTAGGAATTGGTTGTCCCAATCACATTGCCATCGGTATCGACATTGGTCACCAAGGCGTTGCCACCTGAAACATTGGACAAGAAGCCTTCTTCCGGAAATGCGATCCGGCATTCCTGATTGGCCGCCGACAATGCATCCGCGTCAAAGGTGACTTCAAATCGGCTGGTGCCGCGTGCCCCCCCCGGAACGGCCCGATACGCCAATTCCTGATAGCGCACGCCGCCCATGATCGATGTGACAAAGCCATCCATTTCATACTCAGCATCGCCGCGCACGCCCCAAACGGAATTAAAACGGCTCTGATCAAGATCGTAACGCGCCCGTGCATCGCCGGCGAACAGATCATGATTGGTAACGTCAAAATCCTGCACGAAGAAATTGACGATCTCCGAGCCGTTTTGACGGATCAGGTATGCCGCTTCGACACGGTCATTTTGAGTACCGCCATCGCTTTCCACGCCGTCGATAAAACTGTCGGTGTTGCCAAAGATATCCAGCGTATCGCGGGTCCGCATGCGGATTTCGATCTGCTCTTCAAAGCGCTCGGTCTCCGAATAAGAAAGATCAGCACGCAATTTCAGGCGATCGCTTGCTTGCACATCGATGGAAAAACCACCGCCATAATACCGCTCGCGTCGTTCAACTTCGTGGCTGTTGGTTTCGATGCGAGATTCATTGGTGAATTGCCGCAGTGCACCCGTCTCTGTGAAAATAAGCGGGAAGTTGAGCGAATTTCCGGAATCGATCCGATTGGGATCTCCAGGGCCATCAATACGGCGCCCTTCGGAGAAGATGAGATCGCTGCGCAATTCCTGAAAATCACGGTTGGAATATTGAAAGTCCAAATTGAATTCGACATCGGGCGAAGTACGCCATTGCAGCGCACCAAAGAAGGAATCGCGCTGATCATCGGTCCGGTTTTGGCGGAAGAAATAACTGTTGCGCGCAATTACGAATTCGTCAGTTACGCTGCCATCGCGAAGCCCGTTTATGGTTGAGCTGCTGGTGTCGCAATTGCCATCGTCAAACACGCCATCGCTGGTCGTGGTTGGATCGATTACGCAAGCGCGGATCGTATTGCTGGCTGCAGCTTCCTGTTCTGGATTGGTGGCGCGGTTGCGGCCATAGCCAAGCGATATACCAAGTTCGGTGCTGCCCAATTCAAACTGGTCAACAAAGCTGACAGTTGCGCGGTAGCCCAGATCGCGCAGGCGTTGATCTGACGCAATGTCGAAATTGTTTGGGTTGTAATTAAGTTTGAAATCGGCCTGAATACGGCGCTTGCCATAATCCAGCGGCTTCACCGTTTCGAGAACGATCTGGCCTGCAACACCGCCTTCGACATAGCTTGCAGCTTGCGTTTTATAGATGCCAACTTTGCTGAACAGTTCGGATGGGAACTGGCTGAAATTGACAGAACGGTCACCGCTGCCATTGGTAGCAACGCGGCCATTGATAACCGTAGAGCCCAAGAAGGGCCCAAGACCGCGGATGGAAATTTCTGTCGCTCCGCCCTGTTCACGGTGAGAGCCTGCACCCGTTAGGGTTTCCAATGCCTCCCCAATCGAAAGCGCGGGAAGATCACCGATTTCATCAGCTGAAATCGCGTCAAACACCTCGACCGAATTGCGCTTTTCTTCAATGGCACCTTGGATCGTGGCGCGAATGCCTGTGACCGTGATGACGTCGCCATCTGTCGCAGTTGCATCTTGCGATTCGCTATCTTGCGCAAAAGCCGCACCGTGGGTCAGCGCAATCGCTGAACCGCCGAGCAAGCCTGCCAAAATATGTGCTTTCCTACCTTTTAAAGGCGCGTTTGTGATGTGGTTGCCCATCATGATTTCCCGTCCCTGACTTGTTTATCTGCCCGGAATGGTAATGTGGTATGCAACTATGTCAATCTTAGTGTTATACCTTTACAGGAATAAGTGTCCTACCAATTTGCTATACGTGATAGTTTCTCGAAGTTTCTGGACGCTCATATCTCGTCTGGTGGTGTTGGTTGCACGCGCATGATCCGCACTCAGCCCCGCAGCATGAAGACAGCACTGCGTAAAGCGAGCCGCGCCCTGGACACATGGCGCCATCGCGCGACCGCTAACTGGAGATTTATGGCGCACAAAAAAGGGGCCGCCACTTTCAAGCAAGTAGCGGCCCCATATTTTGAGCGAGACGAAACTTACGCGTTTAGCGCGCCAACCAACCGCCATCGACTGCCAGGATGTGGCCTTGAACATAGCGTGCAGCATCCGAGGACAGGAAGACCGCGGCCCCGCCAAGATCAGATGGAGCGCCCCAGCGGCCAGCTGGAATACGCTCAAGAATCTGGCGGTTACGATCTTCATCTGCCTGCAGCTGTGCCGTGTTGTTCGTGGCGATATAGCCCGGTGCAATCGCATTGACCGTGATGTCTTTCGAAGCCCACTCATTCGCGAGCAGCTTGGTCAAACCGCCCACGCCGCTTTTTGAAGCGGTATAGCTCGCCACGCGAATGCCGCCTTGGAAAGTCAGCATGGAAGCGATGTTGATGATTGAGCCACCACCATGTTCCACCATATGTCGGCCCGCAGCTTGGCTAAGAAAGAACAGCACTTTGAGGTTGGTATCGACAACGCTATCCCAATCATCCTCGGTGAAATCCAAAGCATCATTGCGACGGATAATCCCGGCATTGTTCACCAGAATATCTGCGCCGCCCAGAGCCGCAACTGTTTCAGAAACAATGCGTTCACACGGCTCAATAGAAGAAAGGTCCGCCATTACGACATGTGCACGGCGACCGGCTGCTTCGACCATTTGCACAGTTTCTTCAGGATCGCGGCGCGCGACAAGCGCAATATCCGCACCCGCGTGCGCCAATGCAACTGCGATGCCTTGCCCGATGCCGGTATTGGCGCCAGTGACGATTGCCACTTTGCCGGTGAGATCGAATGGATTGGAAGCCATTGTTAAATTACCTCTTTTTACGAATTACAGGCTCTTGAGATAGGCGTTTATCGCCTCATCCTGCGAATTTGCGTAAAAATACTCGGCAAACTTTTCGCCCGCAATCGTTGCACGCAGCAAATCTTGATCAACGTTCTTCAACACGGTCAGCATATCATTGCAGGCCGCAGATTTCAGATCCTTGAGGATGTTGCGATTGGTGCGCATGATTTCGGCACGCTCTTTAGGATAACCCGCGCCGCCTTCATTCTCGAAGATCTTGCGATAGCAATCCTGCAGGTTAAGTTCAGCTGCCCAGCCAAAGCCTTTGGCGTAAGGCATCGACATGCAATTGCCGTCATTGATCTGGCTGAACAAGAACGCATCCGTCGGATCGATGACCAGGCCGCAGAACACGCCAGGCATGGAGTTGCATGCCAGCATTGAGCCCATGCCCGTGCCGCAACCGGTGATCACAAAATCAGCCGCTTTGGAATTGAGCAAAATGCCCGCCAGCAAACCGTTCATGACATAGGTCATTTGCGCTGAATCTTCCGGCGTATACATACCATAATGATGAACTTCGTGGCCAAATGGTTCGGCCACGCTGGTCAACGCATCTTGAATGACGCTGCTTTTGGCAGCTTGGCTGTTCTCGATAATAAGCGCAATTTTCATAGTGCCTCTCTGTGGCTCTGAAAGAGCCTGTATAAAATGATAGGACAAGCGGCAGGACCGCGATGGAAAAACAGGTAATCGGTATTAAAGTTCAAACAAGGGTGCAGGCCGGTCAACAGGTCAGGCCTCAGGGTCAGCTGCGACCAATTCGATATTGAGTTTGCCAAATTCGCCAAAATCAAGAGTTGAGGACGCGCCGACCACAGCATCATGAATACCGGTAATTGCGCCTGTTGAAATAAGTGTTCCGACGGGCAGATCGATATCGCTGCTCGCTGCGTGCTCAATCAGGAAATCGCGTGGACCAGCCATTTGCGCAATACCATCCAACTCGCGCGCGCCAACTTCTTCGCCGTCGATATATGATTTGACCGTGACAGGCTCTGCCAAACGTTCAACCCAGTTTTCAATCTCCGGGCCAACCAGAAGTCCGCGATTGTTTCCAAAATCACATACCACCGCCAGCGCGCCTATCTGGTTGATCCCGACAATGGGGCTGCTGGCAATTTCGACGCCAATAAATACCCGGTCATCAGCCCGCGTTTCGCCAAGCCGCAGTACAAATTCAGGCTCTATCGCAGCGCCGCCATCAGCGAAAACGGGCATATGAACAATTGCTTCGCCATCGGCGTGAACAACCTGATGAGCGAAAATCGGGCCTGCGAGGAAATTCGCACCCAGCACTTCAGCTTGAGCCGGAGGAATGCCGCCCACTTTCCAACCTGAAACCGGGTGACCAAAATCAGCACGAGATAACGCTTGAATGGCATAAGCATCGGCGAGCGTTGGCGGCAATTCACCGGGGAAACCGGGCAAAGAACCCGCATGCCGCCTTGCATCCAGCAGCGTTTTGGAAACTTCCGTTATCCGATCGTTATCAATCTTGCTGGCAGTCGCCATAAATCATTCCTGTCAAAACTTGCAGTTCAATGTGTCGCGGCAGTTCGTTTGACACCGGTATCAATCTTGGTCAATACTCGCTTCATCAAACAAAGCCAAAGGCGAGAATACATGGGTCGAGGAATGCAGGTAAAGCAAATTCATTTAGCAGCGCTTAGCGCCACGGCACTTGCGCTCATGACATCGCCTGTCAGTGCTTCACACCACAGTGGCAGCGGTGGTGATAGCAGTAGCGGTAACCATGGCGTACCCGCGATCTTATCTGACCCCGCGACAATCACCGCTCACCCGATGCCAGACTTTTCTTACGCCGGATATGAATTTGGTAACGCGGCTTTGCCGGTCGTAACCAAGGTTATCGATGTCGCTGATTATGGCGCCATAGCCGATGATGACCGTGATGACAGCGTCGCCCTGCGTGCTGCTGTGGCGGCTGCGGGAGAGCATGAGGGCCTGGTCCGCGTACAGCTTGGCAAAGGGCGCTATCAACTGACCGAAATCTTGTGGATCGAACACAGTAACGTGGTTTTGGCCGGTATGGGCATGGGTGAAGGCGGCACACAGATTTACATGCCGCGCCCTCTCAATCAGGTGGATGATGGCGGCGCGTTGGATGAACTTCGCGAATATCTGTCTTCTGAGAACAAATATGCCCGGTCTGAACCGCTTAATCTTGATGTGCTGTTTTCAGAATATAGCTGGACAGCTGGATTCATCTGGACCCAGGTCCCCAATGGTCGTCCAGTCGCCTATCTGGAAGAAAAAGACAGGCCTATCGAAAAGGTCGCCGATATCGCATCGGGCGAACAGTTTGAGCGCACTTTGACCGTGCCCAACGCATCAGCGTTGAAAGTTGGCGATGTGCTCAAGATTTTCTGGCACAACCGCGCGGGGCCTGAAGGACCGCTGGTCAAATCGCTTTATGGTGACACCGAAGAAGCAATCGGCAGCAGGCATTGGGAATATCCTGACCGTCCTTTGGTACAGCAAGCCACGCGGATTGAAGCGATTTCGGGCAATATGGTGACGATTGCCGATCCTCTTTTGCATTCGATCTCCGATGAATTGCCCGCCTATTTCGCGCAGTGGGAACACCTGACCAATGTGGGGATTGAAGATCTCGCGCTCGTCTTCCCGGAAAATCCTTATTTCGGCCATCACAATGAATCCGGCTTCAACGGTATTTATATGACCGGTGTGCACAATGGCTGGATCGATAATGTGCGCGTGACCAACGGCGATACTGGCATTCTCACCGATGATGCCGCCAATCTGACGATCCGCAACATCATCACAGACGGTGAGCATAAAGCGCATTACAGCGTTCATATCGGCAGCGTGCACAACGTGTTGGTCGAAGGGCTCACAGTGTTTAACCCCACAGTGCATACCTTCAGCATCAATACGCGTTCGACCAAATCGGTATATACCAATTCTGTTGCGTGGAATGCCCCGACGCTGGATCAGCATGCCGGGTCAAACCATCAGAATCTGTATGACAATTTGACGGTACATATCACGCCTGATCGCATGACCGATGACGGCAAACACCTGTATGATCTGTATAGAGCTGGCGGTGCGCCATATTGGCTGCCGGGACACGGCAAATACAACACAACGTGGAATTTAAATGTGGTTGTCGATAGCGGCGTTGCACCAGAAGATCCGGTTGTCATCTATGCCGGTTCAGAAGGGCCAGACGCGCGCATTGTCGGAATGCACGGCAATCGCCCGCTTGAGCTTTTTCACAAGCCCACGCCTTACACAGAGATGATGGGTGAGCCCGTGCGGGCCGTGCCATCGCTGTACTATTGGCAATTGCTTCAGCGTCAGGGCAAGGAATGATTGTTGCCTGGCGCTAAAGGCGGATTGGCAGTCCGTTAGCCGTTCAATTGTTAAGCAGGGTCGCATCGCTTTTTGGGCGACCAAGCGGACCGCTATCGCCGATCAGATACATGCGTCGGTTCACGCTGCCGCGCGGTATTTCCGCAGCGATAACCTGCGCGTCGCGATGGGCGTTACGGATGGTGGAGCTGATCGCAAAGCCAGCATTGGGGCGGCGCAACAAAACTTCGCTTTGCGCAAAAGTCTGCCCGCCATCAAAGCTCTCCCACCAAGCGATAATGCCGTTGCGATCATCTGTTTGTGACTTCAGCAAGAAGCGCACATGGTTCTGGCCTGGCACATCGATGTCACCTGTCCCGATGGGAAGAGCGGTGGAGTGCCCACCCACCCATTCCTCACCATCCCAGCGGAAATGACGCATTTGCTTGGGACCACCTGTGACATGGCCGATATCCTCACCCATGGTAATGCCGATATGCGGCCGGCCTTTAGGATCAAGCGTGGACGATGCATTGAAGCTCCACAGATCGCCGCTGCGTGCAACCAAAGCTTTTTCCTCGGCAATTTCGCGGGTCAACGGCATAGGCAATTGCTCGCCCTGCACATTGCGCCATAAGCCATCGCCGGTATCGAACACCATGTAGAACAGATCTTGCCGGTTGGCGGTGTGGCCACGTTCATCAGGCGCGGAGGCGCCATCCCAACACAGGTGATAATCGAAGCTGACAATGATTTCGTCACCTTTACCCTTGGTCACATAAGGATACCAGCTATCTACCGCGCCCAAATCCGTGCGGCGCTTATGCTTCAGGAAGGAAACAGGCGCGGAGAAGGTGCGGCCATTATCGGTTGATTTGTGATAGACCCAATCGCTGCGATGCGCCCCGTGGCGATAGAACAGATAGATATCGCCATTATCCATTTTCACCACCTGATTATAGGTGCCAAATGGCGGGAGTGTATCAAGCGTTTCCCATTCCGTAATATCCAGCGGACGCTTGGAAACGACATGCCGGTTTTCACCATAGTGATGGTTGCCCAGCGGATTTGCACCATGCACATCGCGCATACCTCCATGCCCCCCGAAGAAGATATGGATGTACCCCGCATTGTCGATAATCAGCGTTGGTTTGCCATGGTTATCGATTTTGCGCGTCGGGTCTTTGCCCATAAGGCTAACGCCAGCCTGATAGGGCCCTGACCATTCGGCCGTCTCATGATTATAGGCGGCAACGTAAGGATCTTCGTAAGGCCCTTGGTAGGATATATAGGTGATCCCATCGAGATGCTCGCCCGCCGGATGCTGAATTACAGCGACCGCATTGCCAAGACCATCGTCAGCAAAGTAATCGACCATTTGCACCTCGGGGATGCTTTGGCTGGCACTGGCCACTACGCTTTCGCCCGGTGAGCAGGCCACTACACCGCCAAGGCACGATAGAGCCAAAACTTTCGCCACAGGACCGGTTAGAAAAGCCTTTTTCATCATCAATCCTCCACCTCAACGCCAGATCGTTTGTGCGTGTTTATACCATCGAGGCAATGCATGGCGTGGAAGCGATGGAAGTGCCCGGATATTCAATTACGATCATCAATGAACATATCTGAGCGCAGCCACGTGAGCAAGAACTGCGCCACCATCACGGACTGTAGTAATGCAGAACGACCGCAGCGATTGGAGCCTCTCCAGCCGTTCAGTAAAAACTCCTCATCGCGTCATCCGCATTGCCAATCAGCTCTGCCCCAAACTGCGTACCGCCATCTGTAACCAAGAGGGACACGCTATAATGCGCAGGCCCTATAGTAGCTTTGCGTCTTTCAGGTTGAGTTTGGCGGAGGAGCGCTCAACAATGTGAGATGGGACGATGACAGCGTTCAAATCTTCATTTTCGGCGCCATCGCCAACAAATTCGGGCACGAGTTTCAACGCGGCAAGCCGGCCCATCTCCTCAATCGGCCAATGCACTGTCGTCAAAGGAGGCCACACATACGAGGCGGTGCCGGTATCATCAAAACCCAGCAGTTCCAGATCACCGGGCACGCGAATGCCCAATTCATGCGCTACATGCAGAACGCCTGCTGCCATCTCATCATTGCTGACAAATATCGCGGTAGGTCTGGTCTCCCGGTTCAAAAGCTGCTGGCCGGCAAGCACGCCCGATTCAAACCGGTAATTGCCCCTGTAAATCAGATCAGGATCAAATTCGATATTCGCCGCAGACAACGCATCCATAAAGCCGCCCTCTCTTTCAATAGGAGAGCGAAAGCCTTCCGGCCCGCGTACAAAGCCAATCCGCTGATGGCCTGCACGGATAAGCGCGCCAACCATCTTGCACACAATCTGCCGGTCATTGGAGGCAACGCAATGCTCGCTGGTATCAAGCGGTGTGGAACCGATCCGTACATAATTGACCTCCAACCGCTGGCACAGCTCCACCAGATCGCTGCGTTCCGAAATCGGCGGCAGGATCAGCACACCAAGTGGCCTTTGCTTGGTCAGAAACGATTCAACATCGGCCAGCAGGTCAGGTGATTCCCTGTCCACTGGCCGCACTGCAAGCGCCAGTTCGGTATCGCGGATCGCGGACAAGACCCCTTTTTGAAAATTCACCACAGTCTTCGCGTTGGGATTGTCATGCAGCAGCGCGATCATGAAATTTCGCCGCAATGCGAGCGCCCGTGCCTGCGGATTGGGAACATATCCCAAAGTGTCGATCGCTACGGAGACTTTCTCGCGCGTTGCCTCACTCATCATGGGCGAATTGTTGATGAAGCGGCTGACTGTTTTCTTGGACACTCCGGCAAGCGAGGCGACGTCATTGATAGTTGGTGCAGCGTGCCCTTGCGCAGAGTTCCCATTTACCGTCACTACCAAAGACCCTCATCCCAACTCTGCGCAAAATATATCTTACCAAACCTTCTGCTGTCACTTTCTTGCTTCAAGCGCAAATTTCGTGAACAGATACGCAAGTCTTTTGACACCGGTGACAAACCGTTTAGTCAGGAAACAAATCCTTAAGGGATCGGCTTAGCCGGGAGAGAGAATTGTCTGTGCATTCAAGACGTGCCCATTTAAAAATGCTCACAGCGGCAGGGGCTTTGTCGCTTTTGCCGGCCTGTGGCCAAATCGGCGGTCAGGGCCGCATCACGCTAGCTCACACGCTGGATGAAAATCATCCGGTGCACCTTGCCATGGTGCGCTTTCGCGAAGAGCTTACCCGGCTTTCCAGCAATACGCTGGCTGTCGAGATTTTTCCCAATGGTCAGCTTGGTACAGAACGCGAATTGGTGGAACTGGCACAAATCGGTGCCATCTCGATGACCAAAGTTTCATCCCTGTCACTGGAAAATTTCTCTCCCGATATGGGCGTGTATTCGATCCCCTATCTGTTTGAGAGTGCAGAGCACCAATACCGCGTGCTTGATGGTGATGTTGGCCGAGAAGTGCTTCAAACTTTGGACGCCGTGCTGCTTAAAGGCATGGGCTATTATGATGCAGGCGCGCGCAGTTTTTATATGACCGATGGCCCGGTAAATACGCCTGACGATATCCGCGGCAAAACCGTGCGCGTGCTTTCCAGTGAAGCGTTGGTGAAGACGATTGAAACATTTGGCGGCGCGGCAGCCCCCATCGCATTTGGCGAATTGTACGCAGCTTTGCAGCAAGGCGTCGTCGATGGCGCGGAGAACAATCCGCCCAGCATGATCACCGCGCGCCATTACGAAGTGGCAAAATTTTACTCCCTCGATGAACATGTCAGCGCGCCCGATGTGGTGGTGATGAGCAAAGGGAAATGGGATTCCCTTAGCGAGCAGGAGCAAGTTTGGGTGCAAGAGGCGATGGACGCCTCCGCAGTTTACCAGCGCGAATTGTGGCAAAAGGCATCCGATGATGCGCTGACCGAACTTGAAGCCAATGGCGTTCAGATCAATCGGCCCGACAAAGCCCCATTCCGCGAAGCTGTTGCCGATTTGCGCGCGACCTTTAACGGAACGCGCGTGGGTGATCTGGCGACGCGGGTCGAAGCTGCTGCGGGAGGGGTTTGATGCGAAACCTGATTGAAAAAACGGTCGCAGGTCTGCTGGTGGCGATTTTCACCGCCACCGTTCTGGCCGTATGTTGGCAGGTGGTTGGGCGTTACCTGCTCTCCTCACCAAGTTCTGCCACCGAGGAAATTGCGCGCTTCTTGCTGATCTGGTTGGGGATGCTGGCGATGGTCTATGCTTTCATCATGCGTATGCATGTCGGCGTGGACTTGATCACCGCCAGGATGGCACCGTCCTCGCATAAGAACCTGTCCCGCTTGATCTGGCTGATTTGTGCGGTCTTTGCGCTGACTGTCCTCGTTTATGGCGGCGGACGTTTGGTCAACATCACCATGACATTGGGCCAGACATCGCCCTCGCTCGGGCTGCCGATGTGGACGATTTATACGGTCCTGCCGATAAGCGGCGTGATCGTGACCTTCTATGCCCTTGCCTATTTGCGCGAAGGTGCCTTGCAAGATGCTGAAAATCCTGAGGAGACGATGAATGACTAGTGGCCTTGTACTGGTCCTCGCCTTCTTCATTCTGGTCGCGCTTAATGTGCCGATCGGGTTTGCGATTGGCGTTTCCACCCTCGCCGCTTTGGCGACGATCATGCCCATCGATCCAGCAACCACCACCATGGCACAGCGCATGGTCGCAGGGCTCGACAGCTTCACATTGCTCGCCATCCCGTTCTTTATCTTGAGCGGGTATTTAATGGGAGCAGGCGGGGTCGCGACCAGATTGATAAACGCGGCCAAGGGTCTTATCGGCGCGCTGCCCGGTGGCCTCGCCGTGGTGAACATCTTGTCGTGCATGCTGTTTGGCGCGGTTTCAGGTTCTGCCGTTGCTGCGACTTCGGCCATCGGCTCTTTCATGGTTCCGGCCATGAAGAAGGATGGCTATGACGCGCCCTTCTCAGCATCGGTGACCACGTCGGCATCCATTATCGGCCTGCTGATCCCGCCCTCCAACGTTATGATTGTCTATGCCGTTGCAGCTGGCGGCGTGTCCATCGGCGCGCTTTTCTTGGCAGGGTATGGCCCCGGCATTGCCGCGGGTCTTGCGCTCATCATCACAGCGATGGTGATTGCAAAACGCTCCGGCTATCCCGTTTCTGAACGCCTGCCAGTGCGCGAATCCATGCGCATGGTTGTATCGGCGCTGCCCAGCATCGCGATGCTTGCGATCGTAGTTGGCGGCATTGTGGCAGGCTTCTTTACTGCAACAGAGGCCAGCGCCTTTGCAGTGGTCTATTCGCTAATCCTTGGCCTTGCTGTGCACCGCGAAATGAAGCTGAGCGATTTGCCCGGTGTCATTATCAAGTCGGCTGAAACAACCGGGATCGTGCTGTTCCTGATTGCCGTTTCAACCGGCATGGCATGGATGCTTGCATATTCAGGTCTGCCCGGCGCGATTGCGGAAGGCTTGTTAACGATTGCAGAGAACCCAATTCTGCTGCTGTTGGTGATCAATATCATCCTGCTGATCGTGGGCGCGTTTCTGGATATCACTCCTGCGATTTTGATCTTCACACCGATCCTGCTTCCGGTTGCCGTGGCGCTGGGCATTTCGCCTGTGCATTTCGGCATGATCATGGTGTTCAACCTGTCAATCGGATTGCTGACACCGCCTGTTGGGACGGTTCTGTTTGTGGGTGCTGCGGTATGTCAGACCAAGGTCGCCTCGATGATCAAACCGCTTATGCCTTTGTATCTCGCTTTGATCGCGGTGCTGATTTTGACCACGGTGTTCCCCGCACTTTCCGAAGCTCTGCCGCGTGCTTTTGGCCTGATGTAAAAAGCGCAAAGTATTGATAGCGGTTTATCGTGACGATCCTTTTTGCTCATTTTCAATCAATTTCTTGCGTCGATTGAAAAGCAGGCTAGTCTCGGCAAAAATACAAGAGAGGGACTTGCATGGCGGAATTTGAACGTGAGCCGGTAGCACCGGCGGCGCTGAAACCGGGACGGTATTTTGCCGGATCCTATGCTGGCGAACATGTCGCTGGTACCGAATTTGTTATCGGCGCGCTGTTTGTTACATGGGGCGTTGGCGCTGGTGAAGTGATCGCGGGCCTGCTGGTCGGGAATCTTCTGGCGGTGCTCAGCTGGGTCTTGATCTGCGCACCTATCGCGACTGATACCCGGCTGACGCTTTATGCCTATCTCGAAAAGATAGCCGGTCCCGGCTTCATCAAGGTTTACAGCGTTATCAACGGCATTTTGTTCTGCGTACTTGCAGGCGCAATGATCACCGTATCCGCAAGCGCAGTACGCATCTTGTTCGGAATTCCCCCACAGGTGGAATGGTATCCAACCAGCATAACATTTGTGCTGATCGCTCTGGCGGTTGGCGCGGTTGTATCCTTTGCTGCCATGCGCGGTTTCAGCTTCGTTGCGCGCTTCTCTGAAGTGGCAGCACCGTGGATGATCGCGATGTTCTTTATCGGCGGGGCAGCAACCCTGCCGCTGATTTTGGCAAACACGCCCTCGGTCACCAGCATCAACAGCTATGGCGATTTTCTAGAACTGGCTGAAACCAGCATCTGGATCGAACAAGGTGGCGATGTCGGCTTCTGGCATGTCGCCTCCTTCGCCTGGGGTGCCAATCTGGCTTTCCATGGCGGGCTGGGTGATATGTCGATCCTGCGTTACGCGCGCAAAGCCGGCTATGCCTGGTATTCATCGCTGGGCATGTTCATCGGTCACTTCGCTGCATGGTTGGCGGCGGGCATCATGGGCGCTGGCGCGGCAATGATCTTGCAACAACCCCTTAATACGCTTGACGCTGGTGAAGTCGCATTTCAGGCGCTGGGCGCGATGGGTATTCTGGCCGTTATCGTCGCAGGCTGGACGACATCCAATCCCACGATTTATCGCTCGGGTCTGGCGTTCCAGTCACTCAATCCGAAATGGTCTCGCGAACGGGTGACCGCGGTGGTTGGTGTGATTACCACCATCATTGCCTGCTTCCCTTTCGTGTTCACTGGGCTGCTTGGCTTCCTTGGCCTTATGGCGCTCGTCATGGCACCGATTGGCGGATTGATTTTTGCCGAGCATTTCGTGTTCCGCAAAATGGGTTTGCCGCGCTATTGGCATTCAACCACTGGCTCGGCACTAAACGTGCCAGCACTTATCACTTGGATCGCAAGTGTGGGTGTGGCTGCTATTTGCAGCTTTGGTTTGGGCGTGGAAATCTTCTTCCTGTTTATCCCTGCCTGGCTCTCGGCATTGATCCTGTATCCGCTGATTGCTTCTGCGATGGGCGCGAAAAAAGCTGATATGGACATGCTTGCTCGGGGCGAAACCGCCGAAGCTGAGCGTATTGCGATTGAGCGGGAATTCCTGCGTAATCCGCCAGAGATTAAATTCAAAGGCAGCGGAAACGGCCTGCTTTTGGGAGGCGCAGCGCTATCTCTGGCTGTCGCAGTAGGTTTGGGCATTTCGGCGTATATCTCTGGCGATCTGGCGAGCTTCCAGGCGATGATCATCTGGCCATCGCTGACCTACTTTGCCTTCGCAATTTTCCTTGTCCTTCGTGAAGGTAAGCAAGAGCAGTAAGCTTTTGGCTGCCTTTGGGGACTGGCAACTGATTTAGAACTGGAGTGATGATCTATGAAAACGGTTATTTTGGGCGGCATGGTCGCTGCCATCGCTTTGTTGTCGGCTTGCACTGCCCCTGCTGAGGATATGGCCACGACGCAAAACACCTCCGAAGGCAGCGCACCTGTCATGGTGGATTTGCGTCTGCGTGATAATGCTGAAGAACCGTATCGCTCTGTTGATGAAGTGACCGTGCCTGATAGCCATGAAATTGGCGATGGCATGTTCCCATACGAAGGGATCGGCTGGGAAAATGGCTTGGTTGGTTATCGCCTCTATCTCGATGGCCGTTTGGTAAGCGATATCTTCGGCAAGCAAGTGACCGATCCTGCACTGGCAACCATTGGCGAGTTCGGCAGCTATCACGATCTGGCACCGTGGGGTATGGACGTCCTTAAAGTTGGTCCAAGTCTTGGCATTGGCGGAATTGGCATCATGCGCGACGGGGAGCCTGCACAGTTTGGCAGTGTTCCTGAACTCTCTGCTAGCATTGCTGAAAGTGGCGGCGATGTTGGCCGCTTTACGATTTCAGCGGGCGGCATTGAAGCGCCTTCAGGCGATACCGGTGGCTTCACCGCTGCCTATTCGATTATGGCGGACAGCCCGATGACCAAGGTTGGTGTCACCGCTACCCAAGGCCTCCCGCTCGCCACCGGGATTGTTATGCATGAAGGCGCGCAATTCTGGCAATCTGAAGAAGCCGAAGGCGCGACGTGGCGTTACATCGCCACCTATGGCGATGTGCAAAGCGAGAATAAGGATGGCCTAGGCACGGCCTTGTTCTACCGCGCGGATCAGGCAAGCTATGGCGGCCTCGCCAACCAAACGCATTTCGTGGCTTTTGACGGCGCAGAATTCGAATATGGTTTTCTCGCAGATTGGGAATTGGACACGTCCGGCGTAACAGATCGCGCCGGATTTGAAGCTTTGTTGGAAAGCGAATTGGCGCGCATGGAAGAAGCTGCGCAATGACGCGCAAACTTTTTTCAGCGCTTCTTGCCGGTACCTTGCTGACGGTACCTGCCTTCACATCGGCACAAAGCGAAGCAACCAATGCTGCTGCCGTTGCTGCTGCATCACATCATGCGGTGTCCGCAGTGGAGATGGCGCGCGCTGCACGGCCCAACGTGCTGTTCATTCTGTTTGATGACATGGGGTATGGACAGCTGGGCATTACTGGCCACAAGATCATCAAGACCCCCAATATCGATAAGCTTGCGCGCGACGGTATGATCTTTGCCAACGGGTATGCGGGAAGCACAGTGTGTTCACCTTCGCGCATTTCGCTGATGACAGGACGAGATACCTCCCGGCTCAGCAGCGCTGGCAACTCAATAACGCTGCGTCCGGGTGACAAGACTGTCGCCAATTTGTTGAGCGATGCAGGATACAATACCGGCCTGTTTGGAAAGTTCGGCATCGGCACGACATTTGGTGAAACAGATCCCATGGTGATGGGCTTTCAACAATGGACCGGCCTGCTTCACAATATCGAGGCGCATCGCCAGTTCCCAATTTTGTTATTCCAGAACAACATGATGATCCCTATCCCGGAAAACCGCGCCGGGGCGCGCGGTGCTTATGCCCAGCGGCTGTTTACTGATGCTGCGCTGGGTTTTCTGGATGAGCAGGATGGCGACAAACCGTTTTTTGCTTTCGTAAGCTACACCTCGCCGCATTCCGAAATGGAAGCACCCGAAGAGTTTGTCGCGCCTTATCGGGGCAAATTTCCCGAAACGCCGTATAATGGCCTCGAAGGTCCAACCCCGGCTGGACAGTTCCCCGAATATTATCCGCGGCCAATTGATCAGCCCAACGCTGTTCAGGCAGGTATGATTGCTGCGCTGGATTCTTATGTGGGTGAACTGGTTGCGAAGCTGAAAGAACAAGGTCTGGCCGACGATACGCTGATCTTCATTACCTCCGACAATGGCCCACATTCAGAAGGCGGCGGTGATCCTATCGGCATCGCCGCAGCCGGGCCGTTCCGAGGCGGGAAGCGCGATCTGACTGAAGGCGGCATCCACATGCCCTTTATCGCGCATTGGCCCTCCGTAATCCAGGCAGGCCGCGTTGAAGATGAGCCAGTGATGTTTGCTGATATTATGCCGACGCTGGGCGCGCTCGCGGGCCGTCCTGGAGCAGCTGAAGCGATGGGCGCAAACGGATTTTCGCTGGCTGAACTGTTGATCAGCGATGACGCTGAATTGCCCGAACGGATGCTATATTGGGCCTTCTCACGCCAGCTGGGCGATCCCAATTCCGGAGTTATAGGAAAAGTTCAGCAAGCCGGCCGTGTTGGTGACTGGAAAGCTATGCGGCTCGATGGCAATTCGCCGATCAAACTTTATAATCTGGCGCAAGATCCGGGCGAAGCGAACGATCTTGCCCAACAATATCCCGAAATTGCAGCCGATTTTGCGGCACGCTTCGCCGCTGAACTGGAAGAGCAGGCCCGCTACAAATAAGCGGAGCCCGCTCTCCTGATCTTCAACAAGCCAATCGTATCGCGTTATGCCAGATCGGCCTGCGCGATATGATCCATATCGTCAAATTCCTGGTTCTCACCGCCCATGGACCAGATGAAGCTATAATCGCCGCTGCCAACGCCGCTATGCATTGACCATGATGGCGACAGGGCGGTTTCTTCATTGCTAAGCGGCAAAGCTTTCAACTCATTGGGCTTGCCCATCAGATGGAAAACGCGCGCGTCATCGGCAAGGTCGAAGTAGAAGTAGAACTCGGACCGGCGATCATGCGTGTGCGGCGGAAAAGTGTTCCAGACGCTGCCCTCGGCAATACAGGTGAACCCCATCACCAACTGACAGGTATCGACAATGCCGGGGCGGATTGGCTGGAAAATGGTGCGTTCATTGCAGGTTGCCTGTGCGCCCAGATCGATGCGGTTCGCTTCGGATTGCGGCACGTGTTTGTGCGGATACGCTTTGTGCGCGGGATAGCTCACGAAATAAAAGCGTGCCGGGTTTGCCGGATCATCGCTGGTAAAGCTGACCTCATGATCGCCGCGCCCGACATACACGCTATCAAGCCGCGTCATCGCAAACTCTTCCCCGCCCAGATTGACACGCCCGTTCGCGCCGATGTTTATGATGCCAAGTTCACGACGGGCAAGGAACGGCCCACCGCCCAGTTCTGAAAAAGTACCGATCGTCAAAGCTTCCCCCAAAGGAACCGCGCTGCCGATGATCCCGCGATCAATATCTGATAGCGTGAGCGTCAAGACGCCGGGTTGCATCAGGTCGCTTACAACGAAGCTTTCGCGCAACTCTTCGTTTGGCATGGTACGATAACGGTGTTGGTCGGCGGCGAATTTGCGGTTGAGTTCCACTGGTGGCTCCAAACTGGGTTTGCTAATGATCAAAATTGAATGATTTTCAGATTTCCCGACTGCTTATGCAAAAATTGGTCGGGTTTTGAAAGAGGAGGCTGACGATGGCGTCACATGCGTGGGTTTTGCATATCAGGCCAGGCTACGAGGAAGAATACAAGCGGCGTCACGATGAAATCTGGCCTGAAATGACTCAAGCTTTGCGGCAATCGGGAATTCGTAATTATCAGATTTTCAAACATGGCCTAACGCTGTTTGGTTATTTCGAGACAGATGATTTCGAAGCCACAGCCGCCTTCCTTGCAGACAATAAGGTAAACCAAAGTTGGGCTGAATATATGGCCCCCATTATGCAGGTCGATATCGACCCGGCGACCAAATTTCCTTACCTGTTGCCCCTGCAATTTTCACATGCGTGAGAGTTTGACGCGTTTCTCCTCCAGCAATTGCGCCTGCCAATCGTGCCCGGCGCAACAGCTTTGAATGAAACGGGCCTTTACCCGCGAGCAAATCACCACCTCAAATGGGCTGGTCTAACGAGGCACCTTGTGCAGACGCAGCGTGGAAGGTGCCGGAATATCGCCCCGCGCTTGATCCTGATTGGTGGGGTTTGCCTCCCAACTCAAATAGAAATCATGCGACGCATCTTCGGCAACGCCTTGAGCTTGTACAACATATTGCCTCAGCTCCGGATTGTCCTGAAAATCGGCAATAGCGCTCGGAAACGGCTCATATGAACCGGTCTCAACGCGCTTATTGCTGTTCGGATCGACCGTGAATTCTATCGCATTGCCATCACGCATAACGCGCACCCGGATAGTTCCATCCTCCGCCATAAATGGCTTTTGAGGGACCAAAACGGAAACGCTAAGGCTGCCGCCACGGTCTAGGTCCTGCTTGCTATCTGTCCAATCGCTGATCTGGTGAGTTGTCCACCCTTTACCAGACTTGCGCGCCAGCATGATCTGCGTATCGCCGGCGCTATCATGCTTGTAATACGAGATCATCGGCAGATCATCAGCATCAAAGCCCAACTTTTTCTGACCGTTCAAAAGCCCCGCGAAAGTTGGAATAGGATCAACGATTTCACCGGTTGACCGAATGAGCGGTAACTGAACCGGCTCACCGTTGGAATCTTCCCAATTTATCAGGTCAGGACTGCGGACATAAGACAAGTTGTTATTGGTGGCCGCCGAAGGTGTCTCACGCCACACCCAGATCATATGAAACAAGCCATCAGGGCCAAGATGGGGACCCTCATAATAGGCACCCCGCTCCCCTTCGCCGTTAAAAAATTCCTTATCATGCAAAAGCCGCCAGGTGCGTGTTTCAACGTCATAGCCATGATAATAGTACCGGCCATCACCACTTCCGCCGAGGCGATAAATGGCAATAAGCGTGCCGTTGGCATCATGTAAGAAGCGCGGATAGGTGACGTTATGTTCGCGTTCGAGGCTGATCATATAATCAACCTTTTCAAGCGAGCGAACATTCCATGGAATTGTCGAACGGTAATAGACCAGCTGGTCGTTATGCATATTTCCCAAGACGTGAATGTAGCCCTGCTCATCTACATCGAGTGTCGCATAATTGTGGCTGTCCCAGCCGACAAAGCTATCAACCTTCTGGTACCGCCAGGGGGTGCGTTGATGTTTGCGATGTGCGATCGTCATCTGGCGGCTGGCGTCATAGTAAATAATGAACTGATGTTCACCACGCTGGATCATTTGCGCATAAACGCGGTGTCCCGACCAGGTAAAATCTATCGCTTCAACCTCGCTTGCAATGTTGAGCTTGGACACAGGCAACACATCACTGCCTTGCGCCAAAGCAGGCGATGCCACCATTGCCACAGGCAACAATGCGCCCAGCAAATAGCGGGGAAATATCGAGATTCCAGACATGCGATCAGTCATTTCAAGTCTCAAATAAGCAACCAGTGTCCAAACACGCGTCAGGCCACCGACTTTGGGAGGGGACAATTTTGTTTCAGAGGCTAAACCTTGCAGACAATGAATACGCCCGGCCATTAAATTGGTACAAGCGGGAGAGTTCTTCGCCGCCGCGTGTCCGGCTAATACGGCAGGCGGCCAAGTCCTTATTCGGCGCGGCGCAGCATCTGACCGGCTGCCAGTAGAAAGGCACCTGTGCCGTAGAACTGCGAATGGTCAGGGCTAACCCCTTTGGGACGGTCACCAACCTGCTGCACATAGCCAAGCTTGCCGTTGTCATCGACATTGCGCACAAGCGCGCTCCAGCCTTCAGCTGAAGCTTTCTCGTACTGCGTTCCGCGCAGGATGCCTTCATTCAAGCCCCAAGTCAGACCATAGGTGAAAAAACCTGTGCCGCTTGTTTCGGGCGGAGTTTCGCTGGTTGCCAAAAGCGAAGCGCGCCACATGCCCTCATCTGTCTGCAATTCGACCAGCCGATCAGACATTTTGACGAACAGATCGACGTAATAGGCTCGGCGCGGATCACCTTCATCCATAACTCGAAGGATATTGACCAGACCGCCATAGACCCAGCCATTTCCGCGGCTCCAGAACAGCTTTTCGCCATCATCTCCGCGACGATCAAAAAAGCGGCTGTCACGGTAATATAGCGACTCATCCTGGTCGAAAAGGAGATCCGTGGCGACAATGAACTCCTCATGTGCAAACTGCGCATAGGCGTCATTGTCAAAGGTTTCGGCAGCATCCCACCATGTCGCTGGGGCCATAAACAAAGCGTCAGACCAGCACCAGCGCTTGGAGCAAGGCGTATCGCCGGGCTTATCCGGATGCATCATCTGATTGGTCGGACGGTCCGCCAATATATAGTCCAAACCAGCACGCGTTGGAGCAATATCTGCCGAGGCGATGCCAGCACGATCCAACATGAAATAAACTTGGCCAACAAGGTGATCATCGGCGTGAAAAGGACGATCTCCCATGCGCCACCCTTCACGCACGGCGATGGCTTCAAGCGCTTTGAGGTAGTCAGGCTGATCTGTTTTTACGCCATAATCCGCAAGGCCAAGGAAGAAGGTCCCTTTAACCCAACCGCGCGGGTTCGCTGTCTCACCAGAGATATAGGCGATCCACTCCTCCAGATTGGTCATGTTCGCCAGCTGCCAGTTGGCAACGCTATTGGCGACATAGCGAACTGCGGCAGGATCGCTGTCAGACTTGCTGGCCGCAGCAATTGGCGCAGGCGATTGATCGACAGCGGTTGGTGCACATGCTGCAAGAATGGCGGCCAGGGGCAATGCTGCGCCTGCAAGGATACGGCTGCGAATAGTACGATCAAACATGTCTCTCTCCGAATTTTCTATGAGGCAAGCTGGCTCAGACAGTGCCTGCGCCAGATCTCAAAGGCCTTGCGTTTTTGCTTTGCGGCCGCATTTTTTAGCTTGAACGGTGTAATGCGCTCTGGTCAATCGCACCACCCACTTTGTGACGGGTAAAGCAAAAACTGGTGTGAAACCCGTGCAATAGACTGGATAAAGTAGGCCCAAAAACGATGCGATCTCACGCAAGCCCATGAGCTTTTTGGGCCACGGAAGCGGGCGCGCTCATAGACAGCTTCTACGGCATCCCAGATGGACAAAAGCAATCAATTTCGCTAATCCACAATCATCAAATCAGAATAAATACGGTATCTCGTTGGAGGGGGTTTAGTGAAAGAAGGCTTTGCAATTGTTGTGGATATTGGCAAGACTAGGAGCAAGGTAACGCTCTGGTCTCGCGAAGGCATTATGCTTGAAAAGCGTTCCCACGCGAACCTTCCTTGTAAAGAGAATGGCATCGCTTGCCTCAATGTTGCAGCGATTGCATCCTTTGTTGACGCTGCACTCTCTGACTTTTCTGACCACCCGGTTGAATATATCGTGCCGGTCGCTCATGGCGCCAGCGTCGCAGCGATCCGCGATGGTGAATTGGCCTACCCTCCGCTGGATTATGAGGCCGAGCCGCCTGCAGAAGTTGTGAACGCCTACCACGATATGCGCTCACCATTTTGCGAAACTGGGTCGCCGATATTGCCCGCTGGCCTGAATTTTGGAATTCAGCTGTTGTGGGCTGATTACATCTATGGCCCGAAGGTCAGCGACGCGACGCTGGTGCCTTGGGCGCAATATTGGGCATGGCATCTGTCAGGTGAAGCATCGAGTGAAGTCAGCAGTCTTGGCTGTCATTCTGATTTGTGGAATGTCGCTGAAGGCACGTATTCAACGCTTGCTACAGAACGCGGATGGGCAGCACGGTTTGCGCCAATTCGGCGTGCGCATGATCAAGTTGGCACGTTACGTCCGCAGCTTGCCAAGCAAACGGGGCTGTCACCCGATGTGAAAATCCTTGTCGGATTGCACGATTCCAATGCGGCGTTATTGGCCGCGCGTGGATTTGCCGAAATCGAGAATAACGAAGCCACCGTTCTTTCGACAGGGACGTGGTTTATTGGGATGCGTTTGACCCGCGCGCCGTTATCCTTGGCTGGTATGCCGGAGACCCGCGATTGTTTTGCCAATGTCGATCCGTTCGGCCAACCTGTACCCTCTGCCCGATTTATGGGCGGCCGCGAGATCGAAACTTTGATTGAAATCGATACCCGGCAAGTGGACATCAAACCTGATCAGCCCAAGCTTCTGGCAGCAGTGCCGGCGGTTTTGAAATACAAAGCAATGGTCTTGCCCACGTTGGCTCCCGGCAATGGCCCCTTCCCCAATGCAAAGGGTGGATGGATCAATCGCCCCGCAGATTGGTTTGAACGCCGCGCCGCTGCCTGCCTGTATGCCGCTTTGGTCACCAGCCAATCGCTTAACCTGCTTGGTTCAGAACAACGCCTGCTTGTCGAAGGGCGCTTTGCCGAAGCGGAAGTGTTCGTGCGTGCGCTCGCCAGCTTGCTTCCTGATATGACGGTTTATATCGCCAATGCGCATAATGATGTCAGCTTTGGTGCAATCCGTCTGATCAATCCGACTTTGCGGCCGCTTGGCAGTCTGCGCAAGATTGCTCCGCTTGACGAAGATCTCACACCTTATGTCAATGCCTGGCATGAAGAAATGTTGGTGAAATAATGAAACCTGCAAGTAGTACCGATTATCGCGAGCTTGCTCGCCGCCGCCTGCCGCATTTCCTCTTCGAGTATATCGATGGCGGCTCATATGCAGAAGAGACGCTGCATCGCAATGTCAAAGATCTGCAGAAGATCGCCTTGCGCCAACGTGTTTTGAACAATGTTTCGCAGATTGATCTGTCTACATCGCTGTTTGGCCAGAAGATGGCGTTGCCTTGCGCTCTTGCGCCCATTGGTCTTGCCGGGATGAATGCGCGGCGCGGCGAATGTCAGGCCGTGCGCGCTGCCAACAAAGCAGGCATCCCCTTTTCCCTCTCAACGGTTTCGGCTTGTGACATTGAGGAGGTCAATGCGGCTGCGAGCGCACCTTTCTGGTTTCAACTATACATGATCCGAGATCGCGAATTTATGCGCGACTTGATGGTCCGCGCCAAAGAAGCCGGGTGCAGCGCATTGATTTTCACAGTCGATATGCCAGTGCCCGGAACGCGGTATCGCGATTATCGCAGCGGCCTGGCCGGAGCGCCAGGCATTAAAGGCGGTATCCGGCGTGCTGTACAAGGAGCGATGAAGCCGCATTGGGCCTGGGATGTTGGCATCAATGGCAAACCACACAGTCTGGGCAATGTGGCACCGGTACTGGGTGCAAATTCAGGTATCGAAGATTTCTTCGCATGGATGCGCAACAATTTTGATCCGACCGTAACGTGGGATGATCTGGACTTCATCCGTACCGAATGGGACGGTCCGCTGATAATCAAAGGCATTCTGGACAAAGATGATGCTCGCCAGGCGGCAGCGCTTGGCGCAGATGGGATTGTGGTCTCGAACCATGGCGGCAGACAGCTGGATGGCGTTCCCTCAACAACCCGAGCATTGCCAGCGATCGCAGATGAAGTTGGCGATGAACTCACAGTGCTGGCCGATGGCGGCATTCGCACCGGGCTGGATGTTATTCGCATGTTGGCTTTAGGCGCGAAGGGCGTTTTGCTGGGCAGATTATGGGCCTATGCGCTTGCCGCAGATGGGGAGAGAGGCATCTCCCATATGCTCAGCCTGATTGAAGCTGAAATGCAGGTGGGCATGGCATTGACAGGTGCGACATCGATTGATCAGATCACACGCGATATGCTGGTCGCGCCGGAGTAAGTCGTTTTGCCCCTGCCGTTTTAGCTTGCAGGATCAACAATATCGATTTGCTCCAGACCCGCTTCCTTAAGCTGAGCAATCAATGCCGGGTCGGCCCCGCTATCTGTGATCATGCGATCAATCTGGTCGAGCTCGCAAACGATAGCACCCGATGACGTTTCCAGTTTGCTGCTATCGACCACCAATATGACCTCATCTGTGCGTTCAAGAAAGCGCCTTTGGCTGGCGACGAGCAGCGCATCAGTCTGGAAGATGCCGCGCGGGCTTACCGCTGCTGCGCCCAGAAACAGCTTGCTTGCATGAAAATTGGGCATGGTTTTCTCACCCGCCGGGGCGAGAATGATGTTCTGCTCTCTGAAGATCGGCCCTGATGGAACGAGCAATTGGGTCGTTTCCTGTTGCAACAGCGCGGTTACGATATGCAGGGAATTGGTGAGCACCTGCAGTTCAGTATCACCAAGAAATTCACACATCTGATATGTGGTTGTGCCGCCATCGATGATCACACCTTCGCTGTTGCGGCACAATTGCGCAGCCGCCTTTGCAATCGCGCGCTTGGCGCCGATTCTGATTTCGAGGGATTTTTCAAAGGGCGTACCTTCGAGGCTACGCAGCGCGCGGCTGGTGCTATCTTCAGGCTCCACCGCTCTGGCACCACCATGCAATCGCGTGATCTTGCCAAGCTTTTCCAACCGGACGAGGTCTCGGCGGATCGTTGCCGGTGACGCGTCAACTTTTGTTTCGAGATGCCGGTAAGTGGTAAATCCCTTTTTGCGCAATGCCTCAAGAATGATCTCTTCGCGTTCGGCAGCGTGCATGCCCCATCCTTCTATTTTTTGGCGACATTCATCCCGAACTCGTGTCGCTGTTTATCTTTTGCACTCGGGATTTCAGGCATCAAGCTGGCACCATTTAAAAGGCCGCCGCACGAACAAATCGGCTTGCGATTGTCATCATGAGGCTGCCCCTCTGATTACCGATCAAACATAGTGCCTCACGATTTTCCCTTCATCTGCACACCAATCCATAAAGGTGAATGTGCAGTCCAACCCACGAACGCACTATGGCCAGAAAACAACAGTTATCAATCGATTTCGCTCAAATCTCAAATCACGCATTGTCATTGGGAAGGAGCAAGGCTAGCGGAGTTGACCCGAAAAAAACAGATTGGGAGAGAGATACCTATGAAAATCGAGACATTCCTTAAATCATCAGCGTCCGTATCGGCGTTGGCATTGATGGCAATTGCCGTCGGTTCCGGCTCGGCTGCGGCACAGTCTGCAAACAACGACACTGATGTTTCTTCGCAAGATTCTGACACCGATGTCATTTTGGTTCAGGGTATCCGTGCATCCCTCCAACAAGCGCTGCAGGAAAAGCGCCAATCTGATAATATCGTTGAAGTCATTCAGGCTGAGGATATCGGTAAGCTTCCTGACCAAAACCTCGCCGAAGTCCTCGAGAATATCACTGGTATCCAGATTATACGTTCGCAAGGTGTTGGTACTGCTGTGCAAATCCGCGGCACCGGCGCGAACCGTGTTGAAATTAACGGTGTTTCGACAGTGGGTGCAGGGAATGGTCGTTCGGGCATCAGCTTTGAAGATTTGCCCGCATCGTTGATCGCTGCGGTTGAGGTCATCAAAGTGTCCGAAGCCAAAACCATTGAAGGTTCTGTTGGCGGTACGATTAACCTTCGCACCATCCGTCCACTCGATCTGACCGAGCGTGTACTCTCTTTCCGGGCTCAAGCTGAACACAGCGATCTGTCGGATACAATCTCACCTCGCTTCTCCGGAACCATCGGCAATAGCTGGGATACAGCTGCTGGTGAAATCGGCATCGTTTTGAGCGGAAGCTATGCTGAGCTCGACGTCACCGACTTTGCCCCGCGCGTTGACCGCGACCGTACAGTTTTGCCTGATTCAGGCTTTGGCAGTGCAGAAGCATTTCCGTTCCTGCGTATTCAGTTTCTCGATCAGCAAATTACCAATCAGGAATTTGAAACGAAGAACTTCAACGGCTCATTCGAATGGAAGCCGGCGGATAACTTCCGCTTTTATATGGATGCCACGATCAACGATCAGGAGCGGATCCAGCAAAGTGGTCGCGCGCTCTTCTCCGGCACAACATCTTCTGCGGTGGTCGACGGCACCATTAACAACACGTTCGAAACCGTTGATCTTGGCGTTGTTGACGGCGTCAATGGTCCAGACGTTCTGGGTGAAGTGCAAGCTGTTACCTCGGGGATTCTTGGAGTTGGCGTAACTGGAACTGGTGGGATTGATCCCAACTTGCGTACAGCAACTAGCACAGGTTCACGAGTAACCAATAGCTCGGTTCTTGCATCGGGTATTGAATGGGGCGTTGGTCGCCTCACCATCATGGGTGAAGTAGCGCGTTCGGAATCCAATTCAGTTTTCCCAAGCCTTTCCAGCTCGCTCGACTTCATCAATCCAAATGGTCCGCAGCCTGTGCTTGGGGAAAGCAGCGATAATGGCGTACCAGCAGAGTTTGATATTCGCGGTGGCACGTTGCAATTCGGCATCGCACAAGGCTTGGCCGAAACTCCGACGACCGAGCAATTGCTCGATCCTGCCAACTATCGCCTGCGCCAGATCTCTCAAGGCGCGAGCACGAATGAAAATGGCGAAACCGCTTTCCGGGTAGATGTGAATTACGATTCAGACGGTATCATACCGCTGTTTTCGTCTTTCGATTTTGGTTGGAGGCACAATGTCAGCACTGCTGAAAATATTGACAGTACCTCTACCAACAACTTCACCTCGGCGAGCGAGCCGTTCTTCTTCCGCCCTTCAGCTTCTCTCTTCAGTGAGTTTGTGTCTGCCGGTCCGGATAACTTTAACGATGCAGATGGTCGGACACTTTTCATTCCGAACTATCTGATCCTCGACCCAGACGCCTCCTTCAATAACAGCGATGCCGTTCTTGCTGCGGTTAATGGTGCGATTACTACCTCCAATCAGCAGAACGGTGTAGATATTCCGCTTATCGGCATGCCTAACCAATCGCTGACCGCGTTCTTTGACATCAGAGAAAAAACCAACGCACTCTATGCTCAGGGTAACTACGACCTGAATCTTTTCGGGACGCCAGTTCGGGGTAACATTGGTGTTCGCTGGGTACAGACTACCATCGATTCCATAGGTAATAACGTCGTGGACGACGTGGTAGTGGACACTCTTAGCGAAACCTCGACGTACGAGTTCTTCCTTCCGCGCTGGAGCGCTGTTGTTGAGCCTGCGGCGGGCCTGTTGTTGCGCGCTGGTATTTCTCGCGATCTACGTCGTCCTGATTTCGACGATCTGTCGATTTCGGTGGCGTTTGGTGGCGGTGCTGGCAACGCGGTTACCTTGGGCAACCCGGCTCTGCAGCCAGAAACCGTTTGGTCTTACGATGTATCGGGTGAATATTATTTCGCGGATGGCGGCTTTTTGAGCCTTGGCATCTTCCACAAGCGTCGGACCAATCTGTTTGCGAGAGAAACCAGCTTCCCATTGGAGCCTACTGGCGAAAATGGAGCGATCGAACGTGACATCACTCCGCCTTGTGAAGGCGGTGGTATCTTTAACCCGTTCGCTGACCGTAACGTGTTCTCCACCATCCAAGGTGTAGGCATCTGTGTTCCACTGACATCGACCTTCAACTCTGAAGGCACGGCGACGCAAACTGGTGTTGAAGTTGCTCTTCAGTATGATCTGGCGCGCTACGAAGATACGCTTGGCTTTGCTTCGGGCTTTGGTGTGATCGCGAACTTCACCTACCAAGAAGACGGCGGCAACGTCAGCAACTTCTTCACAGGTACAGGTAGCGGCAACGCATTGTCACAGCTTTTGGACCGTGCAGCCGATGATCCGGTGCAACAGCGTGTGACACTGCCAAATCTGTCAAACTATGCGTACAATGCGACGCTTTTCTATGACAAATATGGCGTCAATCTGCGGGCTCGTTACACTTGGCGTTCTGACTTCGTCATCCAGCAGACAAACCGCTTTGGCCTGCCCCGCGTGGTTGGCAGTCGTGGTCAGCTTAATGCCAGCCTCAGCTATGCTGTGACCGACAATATTACTGTTGGTGTTGATGGTATCAACTTGCTGCGTGAAAATCGCGATGAGTTCTGCATCAATGATGGCGCGCTGCTGTGTCAGCAAGCCTTCACTGACCGTCGTATCGTCGGAGGTGTGAACGTCAGCTTCTAAGCTGATCAAACAACTGAACAAACTTTGGGGGAGTTGCTCGTCGAGCAGCTCCCCTTTTGTTTTTGCGGTCAATCAGGATCGCACCGCTTTCTTGCAAGTTTGATCCTGATCAAAGACTTGGCGAGCAATACGCTCCAGTGATCCTGTCCAGAAATCCGTAATTTTTGGACATGATATGGTCGACACCGCAGATTTTGAAACGTTCATGCGCGCAGCATTTGCGGTGGAACCGGGTGGTAGGGTCGGCTGCCAGCTTGAAGACATATCAGTAGCTCTCAATCCAAAACGCGGCGCAGTCGCTGCACTTGATGGTTCGCTGGACAAAGTCGCTTATGTCGCCATTGGCGCCACAAAGTTGTGCGCTCAAGGCTCTGGCTCGCGATCGCAAATCGTGGCCTTTCATTTCGGCGGAGACATCATCTCCATTCCAGCCGACGGCACCCATTCCTATCACCTCACCGCACTTCTCGACACGCAGTTGCTGGTCTTCCCAGCGCGCGAGTTTTACGACTGCGCATCGAGCGAAAATGCCATGGCGCGCACTCTGTTTGACCGGTTGCCTGCCGCGCTGCACCGATGCCGGGACAAAACCGTCGCTTTGGGATGCAAGAACGCGCCTGAACGCATGGCCAGCTTCTTGTGCGCCATGGCACAGCGCATTGGCCGGCTGGATGGCAATAGCTGTCGCCTCGATCTGCCAATGTCCCGCCGCGATATTGGCGACTCTCTCGGGCTCACCATCGAAACCGTCAGCCGTCAGCTTGGCCTACTTAAAGATGCTGGCCTGATCGAGACGATTGGACGCTCCCAAATCCGGCTGCTCAACATCGCGGCTCTGGAAGAGCGCGCTGGCAATGCGGTCGATCCAAAAATGATTTCCAAATCAACTGCCAAATTTGATCTGGATCAAGGTGCGGATCGCCGCGCTGCAATATCACTCTAGCCGAAACATAAGGGACTATCGTTATGGAAGGCGTGCTTGGCCGGGTTGGCCTGTGGTTTGTTGTATTGATATTGGCGCTTGGCGCCTATCTGGGGGCACAGGACGCAGGCTTTGCTGTACATGCTGTGATCGTGGGCATTGTCGCTACAGGCTTACTTCTCTTCACCGTGATGCGGTACAATCCGCTCACCGCCGCGCAGAGCATTTTCAAGATGCCGCCGGGGCCATCGCGCTATGATGATGATGTCATCCGCTGGGGTGTTATCGCTACCGTATTTTGGGGTATGGCAGGCTTTCTTGCAGGGCTAATCATCGCGCTGCAAATGGTGCTGCCAGAGCTGAATATTGAACCTTGGCTCAATTTTGGAAGACTGCGCCCGCTACACACCTCCGCCGTTATTTTCGCCTTTGGCGGCAATGCGCTTATCGCCACCAGTTTCTATGTCGTGCAGCGCACGTGCCGCACCACTTTGGCTTTCCCCGGCCTCGCGCGATTTGTGTTCTGGGGGTATCAATTGTTCATCGTGCTTGCGGCAACCGGCTATCTTTTGGGCATTACGCAATCCAAGGAATATGCCGAGCCTGAATGGTATGTCGATTTGTGGCTGACGATTGTCTGGGTCGCTTATTTCATTGTGTTTCTGGGCACGATTGTGCGCCGGCATGAGCCGCATATCTATGTCGCCAACTGGTTCTATCTCGCTTTCATTTTGACCGTTGCGATGCTGCATATCGTCAACAATCTGGCAGTCCCGATCAGCCTCACCGGATCACGCAGCTATAGCGTTTTTGCCGGTGTGCAAGATGCGCTGACGCAATGGTGGTATGGCCATAACGCGGTCGGCTTTTTCCTGACCGCAGGCTTCCTGGCGATGATGTATTACTTCGTGCCCAAGCAGGCGGAGCGGCCGGTTTATTCCTACCGCCTTTCCATCATCCATTTCTGGAGCCTCATATTCCTCTATATCTGGGCCGGACCGCACCACTTGCATTACACCGCCCTGCCCGATTGGGCGCAGACGCTTGGCATGGTGTTCTCCATCGTGTTGTGGATGCCCAGCTGGGGCGGGATGATCAACGGTCTGATGACGTTGAACGGCGCATGGGACAAGGTGCGCACCGATCCGATCATCCGCATGATGGTAATGGCGCTCGCCTTTTATGGGATGAGCACGTTTGAAGGCCCGATGATGAGCATCAAAGCCGTAAACTCGCTCTCGCACTACACCGATTGGACGATTGGCCATGTGCATTCCGGCGCTTTGGGATGGAACGGGATGATCACTTTCGCCTGCATGTATTTCCTCGTCCCGCGTCTGTGGAACCGGGAGCGGATGTATTCCATGCGCATGATCAACTGGCACTTCTGGCTCGCCACGCTCGGTATCGTTTTTTACGCCGCCAGCATGTGGGTCGCGGGGATAACGCAGGGCCTGATGTGGCGTGAATATGGCGCAGATGGATACTTGGTGAATTCCTTTGTCGACACAGTCGAAGCGCTGAAGCCGATGTATGCTGCACGCGCCTTTGGCGGGCTGCTGTACCTCTCTGGCGCCATCGTAATGACCTACAATGTCTGGATGACGATTGCCGGGAAACTGCGCGACGAAGAGCCGATGGCTCAGGCCGCCCATGATCCTGCCAAGGATCGTCCCATCACCGCTGTACCGGCCGAATAGGAGGGCAAATCGATGAGCACTGAGCCCAATACACCCGCCAAAGGCCACGCACGGCTGGAGCGCAATATCACTCTTATGGCTTTGGGAACGCTGGTTACTGTCGCGATTGGCGGCCTCGTCCAGATCACACCATTGTTCTACCTCGACAACACGATCGAGCAGGTGGAAGGGATGCGTCCTTATACCCCGCTCGAACAGGCCGGACGTGACATCTATATCCGTGAAGGGTGCTACACCTGTCACAGCCAGATGATCCGTCCGTTCCGTGATGAAGTGGAGCGCTATGGCCCGTACAGCCTTGCTGCCGAGAGTATGTTTGATCACCCTTTCCAATGGGGATCAAAACGTACCGGCCCTGATCTGGCGCGTGTGGGCGGTCGGTATTCTGATGCATGGCATGTCCAGCACCTGATCGACCCGCAAAGCGTGGTGCCGCAATCGATCATGCCGCAATACAGCTTTCTCGCTGAAACGCAGCTGAAAGTGGCTGATCCCGCTGGAATGCTGACAGCATTGAGCCGCGTTGGCGTGCCTTACACAGATCGCGATATTGAGATGGCCGCAACAGATATCGTTGCCCAGGCCGATCCCGATGTGCGCCCAGAAGATCTGACCGAGCGTTACCCCAAAGCGCAAGTTCGCGACTTTGACGGCGACCCTGGGCGGGTGACCGAAATGGATGCGCTTGTCGCTTACCTGCAAATGCTTGGCACGCTGGTCGATGTGAACAGCGCTGCTGCACAACAAGAATTGGCGCAGGAGGTTGGACGATGAGCTTTTATGACGCTTTGCGCCACTTTGCCGACAGCTATGGGCTGGTGATGATTTTCGCGCTTTATCTGCTTTTGTGCGGTTGGCATTTCCTGCCCCGCGCCAGCAAGCATGCCGAAGAAGCCAAGCACTCGATCTTCAAGGACCAAGACGATGGCGAATGATCCGCACAACGAAACACGCGTCGATCAACCGACCGGAACCGAATTTGTCGGCCATGAATGGGACGGTATCGAAGAACTGAACACACCTTTGCCGCGCTGGTGGCTGTGGACCTTTTACGCAACCATTGTGTGGGCAGTGGTCTATGTGGTTCTCTATCCGGCATGGCCGCTGGTGAACAACGCCACACAAGGCGTGCTGGGTTGGACCAGCCGCGGTCAGCTGGCAGAAGAGATCAGCACCGCCGACATGGCGCGCCAAGGTGTACGCGATCAAATCGCAGCGATCGATATCGTTAAACTGCCAGCCAATCCTGAACTGATGCAGCGAGCGGTGGCTGGCGGTGCGGCAGCGTTCAAGGTGAATTGCGTGCAATGCCATGGCGCAGGTGCTGCCGGTTCTCCCGGATATCCCAATCTCAATGATGATGACTGGATTTGGGGCGGTGACCTTGAAGCTATCGAATTCACGCTCCAGCACGGCATTCGCTGGGAAGGCTCTGCGCAAACGCGTTTCAGCCTGATGCCGGGCTTTGGCGAAGTGTTTAGCGATGGGCAGATCAACGCGCTTGCCGGACACGTCTTGTCCTTCACCGATCGCGGGCAAAGTTCTGCGACCGGCGCTGAGCTTTACGACATCAATTGCGTCGCCTGTCATCAGGCGAACGGATCTGGAAACCGGACATTTGGAGCACCCGCGCTTAATGATGCCATCTGGCTTTATGGCAGCAGTGAAGCCGAAGTGCGTCAGCAAATCGCTGTACCAAACCACGGCGTGATGCCCGGATGGAAGGATCGCCTTGATCCTGTGACCATCAAGATGCTGGCCGCCTACGTCCACTCTCTGGGTGGCGGCGAAACCTTGCCCGCTCCTGAAGTGGCGGTGTTGGAGGAGGGCAATGGCCAACCCTAGCCCCACTCTTGATCAACCACCTGAGCTTTATGAAAAGCACAAGGTGATCCACAATAAGCGGGTCGATGGACCGTTTCGGCGGTTCAAATGGCTCGCCATGGTGGTGACACTTGGAATTTATTACATCACGCCTTGGATCCGTTGGGATCGCGGGCCTTATGCCCCTGATCAAGCGGTGCTGATCGATCTTGCCAATCGCCGGTTCTATATGTTCGGCATCGAGATCTGGCCGCATGAATTCTATTTCATCGCCGGGCTATTGGTGATGGCGGGCATTGGCCTGTTTCTGGTGACCAGTGCTGTGGGCCGCGCATGGTGCGGATATGCTTGCCCACAGACGGTATGGACCGATGTGTTCCAGCATATTGATCGGTTGTTCGATGGCGATCGCAATGCCCGCATTCGTCTCGATAAAGCGCCTTGGGGCTTGTCCAAGATCACCCGTCGCACCAGCAAATGGAGCGTGTACCTGCTGATCAGCTTGGTCACTGGCGGGGCGTGGATACTTTACTTCGCGGATGCGCCCACGCTTTTCCAGGATTTCTTCACCGGACAAGCTGCCCCCGTCGCTTACGCCACTGTGGGTATTTTGACCGCAACGACTTTTGTTCTGGGCGGATTTATGCGCGAACAAGTGTGCATTTATATGTGCCCTTGGCCGCGCATTCAGACCGCGATGCTCGACGAAAAATCGCTTATCGTGACATATAAAGACTGGCGCGGTGAAAAGCGTGGCAGCCTGAAGAAGGCTGAGAAAAATCCCGGCGAATACGGTGACTGCGTTGACTGCCTGCAATGTGTTGCGGTGTGCCCAACCGGGGTGGACATCCGTGAAGGCGCGCAAATTGGCTGCATCACCTGTGGGCTTTGCATTGATGCCTGTGATCAGGTGATGGCAGATGTCGGGCGGCCGCGCGGCCTAATCGATTATGCCACGCTTGAAGACTGCAAGAATGAGGCCGCTGGCGGCGCGCCAAAGCCACCTTGGCAAACTTTGCTGCGCCCGCGCACCTTTGTCTATTTTGGCGTTTGGGGCGCGATTGGTGCAGCGCTGCTGTTCTCACTTGGTGTTCGCTCTCATACCGATTTGACAGTTTCCCAGGATCGCAATCCGCCCTTCATGCTGATGCGCGATGGCTCTGTACGCAATGCCTACACGCTGCGGCTGCGTAATATGGAAAGCCGCCCGCGCGATATGGAAATCGCGCTTGATGGCCTTCCCGGTGGCCTGTTGTGGACAGGCAGTATTCAGCGCGAAAATGCCGCCCGCAGTCAGACTGTCGAAGTACCCGCCGATGCAACCCGCACAGTGCGCGCCTATGTCGTGGCGCCCTCTGACACAGCCGGTCAAAGCTTCGCTTTCACCCTCACATCGCTTGACGAGCAGCGCGAAAGCGACACGTCCGAAACACGTTTTGTCACACCGGAAGAGAGCCCATGAACCGCGAATTTACTGGCAAAAACATGGCCGCAATCCTCGTGATAGGGTTTGGCATTGTGGCTGCGGTCAACTTTCTGATGGCCAGTTATGCGGTCAGCGGATTTGGCGGCGTGATCGTCGAAAATTCCTATGTCGCCAGTCAAAAATTCAATGGCTGGCTGGAAGAGGCTGAACGCAGCAAAGCGCTCGGCTGGACGGCCCAGATCACCCGTGAAGATGGCTATTTGCTTGTGAAAACGAACAGCGTTCCAGCTGATGCTACGGTTTCAGCAAACCTGCGCCGCCCTCTTGGCGAGCAAGAAACATTGACCCTCGCTTTTGCCGATATGGGAGAAGGCCAATTCCGTTCAACCGCACCTGTTGATGCAGGGCGGTGGACTGTACGTCTTGCGATCACTGCAGGCGGTGAGGAATGGCTGGAAGAGGTACCGCTGCGATGAATGCGCCGGTCGCTATCGATATCAATGCACCGGACCTGATCGACACAAGGTTCACCGTTCCGGGCATGCGCTGTGCTGGCTGCATCGCAAAAATCGAACGCGAATTGCCCAGGCGCGATGGCATAGAAAGCGCGCGCGTCAATTTTTCTGCCAAAAGAGTTGCGATCCGGCATGATGCTGGCCTCACCCAAGACGAGCTTGGCGAAGCGATAGAAAGCCTCGGCTTTTCCGCACATTTGGCCGCAACTGATCCATTGGCGCAGGACAATGGCGAGGCCACCAAACTGCTGCGCGCGCTTGCGGTTTCCGGCTTTGGCATGATGAACATCATGCTGCTTTCAGTCAGTGTCTGGGCGGGCGCGAGCGGTGCGACGCGTGAGCTGTTCCACTGGCTTTCTGCGATCATTGCTCTGCCCGTTATCGCCTATGCCGGGATGCCGTTCTTTTCATCGGCGCTCATGGCGCTGCGATATGGGCGGACCAATATGGATGTGCCGATTTCCATCGGTGTCCTCCTCGCCACTGCGCTTAGCCTGTATGAAACCGCAACGGGCGGCTCGCATGCCTATTTTGAAAGCGCCGTGATGCTGCTGTTTTTCCTGCTTTGCGGCAGAGCGCTGGATGCCACAATGCGCACGCGCACCAGAGCAGGGATCGGTGCTTTGCTTGGCCGCATGGGACGCACCGCCAGCGTTTTGGAAGCAGACGGATCGACCAGCCGATTGGCGGCAGATGATCTTGAACCGGGCATGTTGATCCTTGTCGCTGCCGGAGAAGCACTGGCAGCCGATGGCGTTGTCGAAGAAGGCCAAGGCGCGGTAGACAACGCCATGCTGACCGGGGAAAGCGCACCTGAAGCGGTATCTCCCGGCACTGCGGTGCACGCTGGCGCAATCAACCTTCATGGCCCACTGCGCGTGCGCTTAACCGCGGTTGCGAGCAATACCGTTCTCGCGGAAATCGCGCGCCTGATGGACGAGGCCGGGCAATCGCAAAGCCAATATGTGCGTATCGCTGATCGAGCATCACGCCTTTACGCGCCTGCCGTTCACAGCCTTGCGGCAATCGCTTTTGTCGGATGGATGATCGCGGGCGCGGGATGGCATCAATCCTTGGTCATCGCGATTGCTGTCCTGATCATAACCTGCCCCTGCGCAATCGGACTAGCTGTTCCAGCAGCGCAAGTTGTCGCGTCGGGTGCGTTGGTTAAGCGCGGGCTTTTGGTGAAAGACGGCAGCGCGTTGGAGCGATTGGCCGAGGTAGACATCGCGCTGTTCGACAAAACCGGCACGTTGACGATGGGCACACCGCAACCTGACCTTGCTGGCCTTGATGATGTAGCGCGCTCCATCGCGTTGGGGCTTGCGCAATCCAGTCGGCATCCGCTTAGCAAGGGACTGGCCAATGCATTGCTCACAAAAGGTGTGGTGCCAGAGCCGATTGATAGCTTGCGCGAAAATGCAGGACATGGCCTCACCGGCATTTGGCAGGGCATCGAAGTCGCTCTAGAGCGGCCTCAGGACACGACGCAGGAGCTCGCCTCCAATCTACGGATTGGCGAGCAAAGCTGGATCATTCCTTTCGCCGATCATCTGCGCGATGATGCCAAAGCTACGCTCAATCACCTTACTGACATGGATTTGGAAAGTCGCATGCTGTCAGGAGACCGATTGCAATCTGTTGCGCCGGTTGCCCGGGAGCTAGGCATTTTTGCGCAATCCGACGCCAATCCAAAGGACAAGCTCGATATGCTGCAAGCACTTGCTGCACAAGGTCGCAAACCTTTGATGATAGGGGACGGGATCAATGATGGCCCTGCCCTTGCCGCGGCTCACGCCTCCATTGCTCCGGGCACAGCGAGTGATGTTAGCCAGCAGGCAGCAGATGCAGTGTTCATTGGAGACAAGCTCTTGCCTGTGGCCTTGGCCATTAAGGTTGCGCGCAAAGCCATGGCGGTTGTGCGGCAGAACTTCGCCTTTGCAATCGGGTACAATGTGCTTGTCGTGCCGCTGGCTTTGTTGGGGATGGTGACGCCTTTGATCGCCGCCGTCGCGATGTCAGTTAGCTCCATGATCGTGGTGCTCAATTCGCTGCGTTTGGCGCGCGCGGCCAAGGTAATTGCGGCATGACAGCTCTTACCATTCTCATCCCTATCGCGTTGATACTGGGCGGCTTTGGCCTCACGATTTTCTTTTGGGCCATGCGCAATGGGCAGTTTGAAGATCTTGATGGTGCGGCCAATCGTATTTTGATCGAGGAGGACGAAGAATGACCCAGCTTTGGGTTTCTTTTGCCGCACTTGCCCCCATGCTTGCGGGGCCATTGCCCGCTGCTGATCAGGCAATCGTTGCCCAGCTTTGCAATGGCGGCACTTTCACTATTCCTATCGAGAAAAGCGCGCCGGAATTGCCTGAAGACTGTCACCAAAAGGGCTGCCACGCGCGGTGTTCACGTTCGTCCAAAAAGAACGATGCCGATTGGTTAGACTAAGCGTCCGCAGCCACTTTGACACGGCGATCGAACGAGCGTGTCGATACGAAATGGCCGGGAACAACCTCTTCAAGCTCAGCCACTTCCAAATCATCTTCGGCCTTGCGCGCGCCGGGTGGCTCGTCCTCCAGCAGAATACGTTCCCGCTCCCGCTCAAGCTTGGGATCTGGCTGCGGGATCGCGCTCATCAACGCTTGCGTGTAAATGTGCCGCGGGTCATCGACGATTGCCTCTGCCGTTCCCATCTCGATAATCTGACCGCGATACATAACGGCAATCCGATCCGCGATATAGCGGACTACGGACAGGTCGTGAGACACGAAAATCATCGTCAGTCCCATTTCTGAGCTTAACCGCTTTAGCAGGTTCAGGATCTGCGACTGGATGGAAACGTCGAGCGCTGAAACAGGCTCATCGGCAATTACCAGTTTGGGTTCGGGCGCAAGCGCGCGTGCAATCGCCACACGCTGACGCTGCCCGCCGGAAAATTCATGCGGATATCGGTTCATTTGCGCAGGGTTGAGGCCCACCGTTCGCATCAGCTCAATCACGCGGGCGCGCAGGTCTTCTCCGCGCAAATCAGGATGACGGCGCCCAATCGCTTCGCTCAAAGTTGTAAAAACCGTTAGCCGCGGATTGAGCGAGGCATAGGGGTCTTGAAAGATCATCTGGAAATTGATTCGCTCAGCCCGAATATCGGCATCGCTAAGCGCGCTGAGTTCTTTGCCTTCAAGAAATATCTGGCCTGATGTCGGCCGCAAAAGCTGCATGATCGTGCGGCTCAGCGTTGTCTTCCCGCAGCCAGATTCGCCCACAATGCCAAGGATTTCACCCTGTTTGATCGTCAGCGAAATGCCATCGACTGCTTTCACCACGCCTTTGCTCTTTCGCGAAAACAAGTGCCTCCCCAGATCGAAATGCTGGGTCACGTTATCGAGAACAAGGAAGTCCTCGCGCAGATCAGTTTGCGCAGAGCTCACGGTGTTTCCTCCGCCACCACGTCCTGCGCCAATACCGTCTCTATCGGCTTGGTGCGATCGCAATAACCGCAATCGCGAACGCAATGCCCGCCACTCAGCTCAGTCAGTTCCGGTGCAGGACCATCCTGATCTTTGACCTTGGGGAACGGGCATCGCGGATAGAAAGCGCAGCCTAGAACAGGCTTGGACAAGTCAGGCGGAGTGCCCGCAATCGTATACAATGCCTCATTCTTGGCCTGAAGCGAGGGGATCGCCTTCTGCAAAGAGCGGGTATAGGCGTGCTGCGGATTGTAGAAGACTTGATCCGTCGTGCCGCTTTCCACCACTTGCCCGGCATACATGACCTGCACTTTGTCACACGTGCCAGCCACAACGCCCAGATCATGCGTTACAAGGATAACCGCAGTGCCCAAACGGCGCTGACGCTCTTTAATGATGTCGAGGACTTGCGCTTGCACGGTCACATCCAGCGCCGTTGTCGGTTCATCAGCGATCAGCAAATCGGGATCATTGACCAGCGCCATTGCGATCATCACACGTTGACGCATACCGCCGGAAAACTCATGCGGGTAACTACGCACGCGGCTTGCGGCATCGGGAATGCCGACTTCTTCAAGCGCAGTGATCGCTTTTTTCAGCGCGGCATCCTCATCCATATTGTCATGGACACGGATCGCCTCAATAAGCTGTGTTGAGATGCGCAAATACGGGTTTAGCGACGTCATCGGATCCTGAAAGATCATCGAAATTCGTTTCCCACGGATCGAGCGCATTTCCGATTCTGAAAGCTTGAGAAGATCCCGCCCTTCAAACAACACTTCCCCGCTTTCAATGCGGCCGGGAGGTTGCGGGATCAGCTGCAGGATCGAATAACACGTGACCGATTTGCCAGATCCGGATTCGCCAACAATGCCCAGCGTCTCCCCCTTTTCCAGCGTCAGGCTGATATTCTGCGCAGCGCGGACAATGCCGCTGCGCAAATGGAACGAGGTGCTAAGGTTGCGAACATCAAGAAGCGGCATGTTCAATCCTTTGCGCTTTTGGGGTCAAGCGCATCGCGCAAGCCATCGCCAAGGAAGTTTAGCGAGAACAGCGTAAGAGCAAAGAAGAAGGCCGGGAACATCAGCAGCCATGGGAAAATCTCCATGTTCTGCTGACCTTCATTGATAAGCACGCCCCATGAAGCATTGGGCGGCTGAACACCAAGACCAAGGAAGCTCAAAAACGCCTCAAGCAGCATAACCGCAGGCACCGTAAGCGTCGCGATCACGATCACCGGGCCGAGCACATTGGGGATCAGGTGGCGCAGGATAATCCGCGTGTGGCTATAACCAAGCGAAACCGCCGCCTCGACAAATTCCTGTTTTTTGAGGCCAATTACGCCAGCACGAACAATACGCGCCATGCTGAGCCATTCCACCGCGCCAATCGCTACGAATATCAGCCATAAAGAGCGACCAAAGGCGACCATCAAAAGGATCACAAAAATGGTGAAAGGCAGCGCATAAAGCGTATCGACAATACGCATCATCACCGCATCAACCTTGCCGCCAAGATATCCAGCCGTCGCCCCGTAAACCACGCCAATCATCAGCGCGACGAAAGTGGCAACCATGCCAACGAGCAGCGAAATCCGGCCACCCTCCATAGTGCGAACCATCAGATCACGGCCCAGCGTATCAGTGCCAAACCAGTGTTCGCCCGACGGACCTTGTGCGCCTTTTAACAAATCCTGCTGCTCACCATCATAGGGCGATAACAAAGGGCCAACGACGCAAAACAGCACGATGGCGATGAACAAAAACAGGCTGATCATCGCGAGGCGATTGCGTTTTAACCGGTGCCAGGCATCATCCCACAGGGACGATCCTTTCTCGAACTCTTCAACCGCCAAAGGCGCACTCAAACGCTCTTCGGTAGCGGATACGATATCGGCTGTTCTGCTCATATCGCGAAGCTCACCTGCCAGCTCTTATCGATCATATTTGAGCCTCGGGTTCAAAGCGACTTGGATTATATCCACCAGCAAGTTCATGATCACGATCAAGCCTGCAAAAAGAACGGTCAGGCCAAGGATCAGGAAGTCATCGCGGTTGAGCGCGCCCTTCACAAACCATTGCCCAAGTCCGGGAATCTGGAAAATCGTTTCCACCACAAAGGAGCCGGAGATAATGCCCGCCAATGCAGGGCCAAGATAGGTGATGGCAGGGATCAACCCGCCTTTGAGGCAATGCTTCCAGATGATCGTCGATTCCGGCACGCCTTTCGCACGGGCAGTCCGGATGAAATCCTGATTGAGCATTTCCAGCATGCCGCCGCGCGTGAGCCGAGCGAAATAAGCAGCATAAAAAAGACCCAAAGTCGCAGCGGGCAAGACCATATAATCAGGGCCGAACCAGCCGGACACTGGCAGCAATTGGAAGATGATCCCAAACACCAGAACCAGAATTGGTCCCAACACAAAAGTTGGCAAACAAATGCCCACCATGGATGCCGACATCGGCAAATAATCGAGCCAGGTGTTGCGCTTTACCGCCGCCAGAATGCCCGCAGGAATACCAATGAACAGTGCCACGAGCAGCGAAATGGTTCCCAATGTAAGCGATACCGGGAAAGCCTCTAAAATGATGTCGGTCACCGAACGGTTGGCGTAAACTGCAGATGGTCCAAACTCGCCTTGCAAGGCATTGGTCAACGAAGTCCAAAACCGTTCAAGCGGCGGCTTGTCATAGCCATAAAACGCTTCAATTTGCGCCAGGATCTCAGGCCGGATCGCGCGTTCTGTGCTGAACGGACTGCCCGGCGTCAAGGCAACCAGCATGAAGGTGAGCGCGTAAATCGCAAGCAGAACCAGAAGCCCTTGCCCAAAACGCGCGGCGATAAATTTCAACATGGCATGACCTTGATGCGCGATGATCGCAATGTCATTGGATCAGCTGCCAGCAATGCTGATATATTTGTAAGACCGGTTATCAAGCAGCTTGGGGTTCCAGTTTTCGACCCGGGGATCTTTCATGTAAACCCGCGTGTACCAATAGATCGGCAAAACGGGCAGTTCATCCATCATGATCGCTTCTGCCTCGTTCAACGCTGCAAAGCGCGCTTCTTCTGTCGTTGCGCGCTGGGCCTGACTGATCAGTTGATCGTATTGCGCGTTCGACCAGCCAGTGTCGTTATTGCCATTGCCCGATGTGAATATTTCAAGGAACGTCATTGGATGCACATAATCAGCGATCCAGCCGCTCCGCGAAATGTCGTAATTCAACGAACTTTGGCTATCGAGATAGACTTTCCATTCCTGATTGAAGATGCCGATTTCAACGCCCAGTTTTTCACGCCACATGGCCTGAATAGCTTCGGCGATCCGGCGATGATTTTCACTGGTGTTGATCAAGATTTCAGCTTCGGGAAAGCCTTCACCTCCTGGATACCCGGCTTGGGCCAACAGCTCACGAGCACGTTCTGGATCGTACTCCACCGCTTTGGATACCGTGTATCCGGTGATGCCAGACGGCACGAACCCTGTTGCCGGTGCCTGACCGCCTTGGGTCACGCGCTCTACCAAAAGTTCACGATCAATAGTCAATGCCAGTGCACGGCGAACACGAGGATCATCAAATGGCTCGCGCGTCGTGTTCACACGATAAAAGTAGGTACCCAGATATGGCTCGATCATCAAAGCGTCTGAATTGCTTTGCTGCAAGGATGGGATACGATCGGCAGGCACTTCATTTGTAATGTGTAGCCTGCCGCCTTGAAATGCTGTGGCTTCTGTATTTACGTTCTCAATCGGGAAGAAGCGGACGCCATTAAGCTTCACGGTTTCAGCATCCCAGTAATCTGGATTGCGCTCAACTTCGAGGAAGTCATTGGTTGCCCATTCCTTCAGCCGGAACGCGCCGTTGCCCACATAATTCTCAAGCGTGGACCAGCCGCTTTGGCGATCTGTCATACCGCCAAATTCTTCTACTACTCTGGGGTTCACCGGGTAGAAACTGTAATGCTTGAGCATCAAGAGAAAATGCGGGGTTGAACCCTTCAAGCGGACTTCGAGCGTGTGATCATCCAGTGCCTTTACGCCGACTTGTGAAAAATCCTCGATCTCGCCTTGATGGAAAGCCATCGCGTTTTCGATGACGTAAAGAGACTCGGCATATTCTGCGCCAAGTGCCGGGCTGAGTATGCGCTGCCAGCTATAGACAAAATCGCTTGCCACAACCGGATCGCCATTGGTCCATTTGGCATCGTCGCGCAGATTGAAAGTCCACACGGTGAAGTCGTCATTATGCTCCCAGCTTTGCGCCATAGCAGGTTCGGCAAGTGTATCATCGGTGGGATGGTACGTGACCAGACCTTCGATCAGAGATTGGATGATCGCGTTTTCCGGAACGCCGGTTACCAGATGGGGATCTAACGATTTTGGTTCAGAACCATTGCCGATCAGCAAAATGCCTTGCGCAGCGGCGATATCAGCTTCCCTCTCTCGGGGGCTACAACTTGCAAGGGCCAAACCCAAAAATGCAAACGCCAGTGTTGAGAGTACTTTGTTCCAATATGCCGATGGCATTATGCGCCGCTCCTGATTCCACAAGCTATCACGCTTGCCATGATTCTGGTCCGGTTGCGAGAGAAACTTAAAGCTCGCAATTTTCACGTCGGATTTCGCACCGCAATGGACGCAGCGAGTGTGCAACAGGATTGGGAATGTCCCGAAATTCGCGCAAATGGATCACGCGGGGGCAACTGCGTTGTCAGGGCATATGCATCTGATGGAGCCTGATTGTAACTCGTTTGGGGCGGTTCGATTTCCACGCCACCTGGTCAATTGCGAGTTATCTGATCACCGGCGCGCTGCCAACATTTGCGAGAAGCGCGCATCGATGGGATCAGCCACATCAGCACCCAATTTACTAAAGATGATCGCTGCAACCATGCTCACCACGAAGCCTGGAATGATCTCGTATATCACCGCTGAGGGTGCCTCACCGCCAATAGTGAACGGGGCGTAGAGCCAGATCAAAACCGTTGCGGCGCCTGTAACAACGCCAGCCAGCGCACCATTGCGCGTGATCCCGCGCCAATGCAGGCTGAGAAGGATTACCGGGCCAAAAGCTGCGCCAAATCCGGCCCAGGCATTACCGACCAAAGACAAGATACTGCTGGAACTGTCCATCGCCAGCAACACAGCCACAATCGCAACTGCAAGCGTGGCCAATCGCCCGATGGTCACCAACTCCCCTTGCCCTGCTTCGCGGCGGAAGAAGGTTTTGTAAAAATCCTCCGTAAGCGAGCTGGAAGACACCAGCAGCTGCGAGGAAATTGTGCTCATGATTGCGGCGAGTATGGCGGCGAGCAGGAAGCCGGCAATGTATGGATGGAAAAGCGTTTGTGAAAGCACGATGAAGATCGTTTCTGGATCATCAAGCGAAAGGCCCCGCGCAGTCACATAAGCTAGGCCTGAAACCCCGCACAGCACCGCGCCAACAACCGTCACTATCATCCATGACATGCCAATCCTGCGCATAGCAGGCATATCTGCAACTGACCGGACCGCCATAAAGCGCACGATGATATGAGGCTGGCCAAAATATCCCAAGCCCCATGCAAGGCTGGACATCACGCCAAGCAGCGTGACGCCCGAAAGCCAGCCAAAATAATCCGGATTGGCCGACGAGACGATGGATTGCGTTTGCGCCCAGCCACCCAGATTGGCGATAGTGATAATGGGGACCAGAACAAGCGCTGCGAACATGATACAGCCTTGGACAAAATCGGTCAGGCTCACTGCAAGAAAACCGCCAAACAGCGTATAGGCAAGAACCACGAGGGCCGTGACGTAAAGGCCCGTTGTGTATTCAAAGCCAAAGGACGCTTCAAACAGTTTGCCACCCGCCACAAGACCGGCAGAGGTGTAAAGCGTGAAGAATATCACGATGACGAGCGAGGCAATGATACGCAGCTGCCGACTGGTATCGCCAAAACGCTTTTCCAGATAATCCGGAATGGTGACAGCATCGTCTGAGATTTCGGTGTAGACCCGCAAACGCGGTGCCACGAGGAGGTAATTGGCCCAGGCACCGATCACCAACCCAACCGCGATCCATGCCGCATTGAGGCCCGCAATATAAATTGCTCCGGGAAGCCCCATCAACATCCAACCACTCATGTCAGAAGCACCAGCCGATAAAGCCGCAACAGATGGCCTCAATTGGCGCCCGCCCAACATGAATTCGGAAACAGTGCTGGTGGATTTTTTCCACGCATATAACCCAATGCCCAGCATCAGGACGAAGTATGCACCAAGCGACAAACCAGTTTCGAAATTCATATTGATGCAATTTCCACTATTTTTCAAAGCAGATTTTTCGAAATTGGGCAGCGCAGCGGTGATGCAAATGCCCAGCGGCCCGCGGGTTGCTTTGAGATCTGCTCACAGCAGCTAGATGAACCTGAGATTATATCAAGGAGCCTTGCCAATAATGCCCCAAACCGGGTACGGGCGTCGCACCGAAAAGGGACGAGCAAATCGTCCAACCATATAGACACGATTGGCCCATTTTGCTCAGGCCTCTATTCTTTTAACTCTCAGTTTTGTAGGTTTTTCTAGTGCCAAGAAAAAAGATCGTCGTAAAAATTGGTTCAAGCCTTCTAACTGATGCAAAACGACTTACTCCAAGGTGGGCTTTTATTCAAAGCATCATGGAGGATTTCGCGCTTCTTCGTGAACAGGGTTACGATGTTATCCTGTGTTCTTCGGGAGCCGTTGCGCTTGGTATGAAGATGATCGGGGTCGAACCCGATACCGCAGGCCTGCGCGACAAACAGGCAGCCGCAGCTTGCGGTATGCCACTTCTGCTCAACGCGTATAAACAAATCGGGCATGAGTACGATCTCAACATCGCCCAGATTCTGGTGACACTGGGTGACTTTGAAGTGCATTCGCGCTTCCTCAATACCAAGAACACACTCCATCGTTTGTTAAAAGCCGGCGTGGTCCCGATCATCAATGAAAATGACACTATCACCACAGAAGAAATCCGCGTGGGTGATAATGATCGACTTGCCGCGAAAGTAGCGCAGATGGCTTTGGCCGAGCATCTAATCATTCTCACCAGCGTTGATGGCCTGTATGATCGCGATCCGTCTGAGCCCGGTGCGAGGCTGGTTGAGGAACTGCATGATGTGAGCGAGTATCTGTCAGTCGCCGATGGGGTTAGCGCATTAGGCAGCGGCGGAATGCTGACAAAGCTGCAAGCCGCCAATATGGCGCAGAACAGCGGTTGCAACACGATTATTGCAAATGGCGAAGCGGAAAGCCCGATCTCATCTGCGCTTTATGGCGAACGCCCGCGTACGATTTGCATTGCCCATTCTGAACCTTTGACAAGCTGGTCCACATGGCTTTCTGAAAGGCTGCATGTGGCGGGCAGCATTGTTGTTAGTTCCGCAGCTGCGGAAGCTGTTGCCAATGATGAATGCGGCATCAAACGCGAAGATGTCATTTCCATCGAAGGCAATTACAAAAAGGGCGATGTCATTCATATTTATGACGAAAATGGCCTTGAGCGCGCTCGCGGTATGACAGATTTCAGTTCGCAGGAAACAGAAATACTGGTGCGCAACTGCGATATGCCGGTGAAGCAGCTCTTGGGCTATCACTCAAAAGCGGTGCTGGTAGAATTGAACAACCTCACCAGTCTTGATGATCGGCATATCCCCTGGGATCCACCGGAACCGGCCAAAGAACAAACCTTTGAGCCGTTTCCAGATGAAAGCCTGGGTTGATCTGGGGTAGGTGACGCGTTCTGGATATTCGCAATATCAAGCCCTTGGGCTTTAAAGGTAGAGCCAAGGCCAGCTACTGGAAGGTAGAGCGCAGATGAGCGTGGGTGGCTACAGGCCTATTCGCCGCCAAATGTAATTACCGCATCGCCATCTCGCCATGGCTTATGCTTTACCATACAGCGGCGAAACAAATCGCTTTGCAGATGGCGGTCCAGCCATGCGCGCAGCTTGGGGATGTCTTGTGCATCAAACCAATCACGATCCGTTGCAGCAAACTGACGCACAAACGGCATGATCGCCGCATCAGTGAAGCCCGGCCGCTCTCCAGACAGGTTTGGGTTGCAGGCCAAACGCTCTTCAAGCTTTTGCAATAGAGCCAAGCCGTCGGCGCGATGCTTTGCCGGATCGCTGTCATAGCGGCTGGGATATTTATACCGGTCCAGCGCATGTTTGAACGGGCCATCATTGGCTTCGATCAAACCATCATCGATCCGGTCAAGCCATCCTTCTGGAACGCATCTGGCCAAAGCCCAGCGCATCACATCCAGGCTTTCATCAATCACGATCCCATCGCCTTGCACCATCACAGGAACGGTCCCTTTGGGCGAGGCTTCGAGCATCGCTTCGGGCTTATCGGCCAATTTCACTTCACGCAGTTCACAAACCGCGCCGCTGACAAGTAAAGCCAACCTTGCGCGCATCGCATAAGGACAGCGCCGAAAGCTGTAGAGGATGGGCCTATCCATCATTTTGCTCCATCCGTTCACGCATATCGGCGCCCAAATGCTGCTCGCCTCTTTGCTGTGCCAGCATCTCTTGTCGCTGGCGTTCGCGATAGCGTTCGCGATTGTCATCGCTTCGTTCATGATAACAGGCCGGACAGCTCACCCCCTCTTCATAAAGCGCAGAGGCGCAGTCTTCCGGCGTTATTGGCAAACGGCACGCATGGCATTGCACATAGGAGCCGGGAACGAGCCCGTGGCCAACAGTTACGCGTTGATCGAACACGAAACATTCGCCTTCCCACACGCTTTGTTCAGCGGGCACTGTTTCAAGGTATTTTAAAATACCGCCCTTGAGGTGAAAGACATCCTCAATCCCTTCGGCTTTGAGAAACGCAGTCGATTTCTCGCATCGAATTCCGCCTGTGCAAAACATGGCGATCTTTGGCGGCGTTTCTTGGCCCAACAGCGCTTCCCGGTTTTCCCGAAACCAAGCGGGAAAGTCGCGAAATGTTTCTGTGCGTGGATTAATGGCACCGGTAAATGTGCCGGTAGCGACTTCATAATCGTTGCGAGTATCGATCACGATAGTGCCCGGATCATTGATAAGTGCGTTCCACTGGTCCGGTTCAACATAATGGCCCACCCCTTCAATTGGATCGATATCCGGCTCTCCCATCGTGACGATCTCACGTTTGAGACGAACTTTCATGCGGTGAAACGGCATGGTTTTGGCGCGGGAAAATTTGACTTCGATCTGAGCACATCCAGGCATCGCGCGGATATGTTCCAAGACAGCGGCAATGCTTTGATCAGAGCCGGCGATCGTGCCGTTTATACCCTCTTTTGCGAGCAATACTGTGCCTCTTACACCTTTATCCTTGCACAATTGCGCCAAGGGTTCGCGCAAGGAAGCACAGTCATCGAACCGCACAAAATTGTACAGCGCAACAACACAGATAGGGAGTTTGGATGAGCTCATAATATGCGCCAATTATCATATGTACTCACACGCACAAGAAGGCGGCTTTATGACAGCATCAAATAGTCATTCGGCAGGTTTCTCCTAGCGCCAGGATTCTCGCACTCCGGTAAGTCAAAACCGAGATTCAGTGCGCTTTGCACAATGGGGTAGCATTTTGCTTCCTACATGGCCGCAAGAGATCAGATTATGGTTCAGCTTAACCTTTTCCCGCGCAATTCGGCTCATCCAGCTGAGCCAAAGGCATTGGACCGGCGCAAATTCATGATGAGTGCGGCTGTTGCAACCGGTGGCTTTGGAGCGATGGTCAAGTCCAAGGATGTGATGGCAATCGCACCGCAAGATGAAGCGGGGTCTGACGGTCTGGTACAGCAATCGGTGAGTGAACATGCACGCCCGATCAGTCATCCGCCGCAGGTGCATTCCCTGCCGCGCTGGATCCCTGATCATACTGGTCCATACGACTTATCGCAGCCGTACGATAATCACTTCGCGTGGGCCAAGGTACAAGCCAATCTGGCAGGTGAATATTCCTGGTTAGCAAATTATGGCTGGGTCCTGCTCGCTCCGCCGGGTGAGCCAGCTTTCCCGTTTCTTGGCAGCATCACTTTGATGCAGTATTTCGTCACTCCAGCGGATGAAGAACTTGTGCCTGATGCCGGTCCGCTTGATTACGTACTATGGGCAACTGCCACCACGACCTATGCCGATCCCCGTACGTTTGATCCGATTTCCAAGATCATGAACCCCTATACCGGACGCATGATGGAGCCGCCGGTGATGAACTATGCCGATCGCCTTGCTTTCCGTTTTGAAAAATCGATTTTAGTTCCAGGAGTTGATCCAGCATTTTACGAGCAGCCCTGGGACCGCGATGGTGGATTTTCGCAACATTTCATCGATGCCGACGATGACATCGCGTATACCGTTCTTGGTTCAGCGCAGGCACCCGGGCCAATGCAGCCGCGCGTGGATACCGCACATTGGACAGCGAAACGCGCTGACATCATGAACCCGTCGCTGCGTTCAATCGATTGTCGCCGGGACATTTCTGCTGTGATGAAGGCATCGGAATATTCCTGGTACGATATTCCAAAAGGCGATCCCACGCAGATCATCATGCACCTTGGCGGTTTAAAAACACAAAAACTGGCGCGTATTCCCGATGTGGTGAAATCCTTGACGGTAGACGCGCAGCCCGGGCGGTTCGTAATCTGACCGGTGGGTTTGCGCAAAGGACCGATCAACGCCGCACGGGCTAACCTGCTAAGACAAATTCAAGCGGATAGCCCGGCTACAATCTCACGCCTTTATCCTCGCCATATGCCGAGCCGGAAAGTTTGAATTGCAGTTTGGTTCGCGGCGCAATATCGCCAAGGTGACAGGCACATGCTTGTACCGCTTTTCCCATCCGCTGCATTACGGGTTTTTGCCATTGTGGTTTTGCATCTCTTCCAAAAACGGTTTGCACCTCAGCCAATAAGCCAGATGAATCCCTTCTCTTTAAAGAAGGCCGAAGGTGCTATTTGGGTTATTGCCAATCTGGACAAATTGCGTTTTTGCGGCCCCGCCATCCCATCACTTTTCTTACCTGCTGAATATGCCGCAACCGACTGAGCCTCGTTCAGGAAATCCCGCGCCGCGTGTGAAAAAGATTGTCCACTTCCTTTACGAGCCGGGCGATGGCGGGCTGGACCGTGTGGCAATTCTGCTAGCCAACGGCATGGCTGATCAGAACTTCGATACCGAGCTTTGGCTGACAAATCGTGATGGTCCCACCAGCAGCTTGATTAGCGAGAGGGTGACAGTTCGAACAATCCCTACTCCGCCAATCGGTGGTCGTGGCCTGCGGTTACTTCTGCAATTGCCGGCATTGGCGAAGTTGATCCGCGAACATCGTCCAGCCGCGATTTTCTCCGCTGGCAATCAGAGCAACCTCACGCTTGCACTTGGCCGGATGATAGCCCGGCGGCCGTCAACCAAGATCATACAAAAGATCACCAACCCTGTTGAACGCCCCGGCATGGGCAGATGGCTGTCTTATTTTCGCAGATTACGCTTTGCAATGACCGCCCGGCTTGGCGACGTGTGCCTCACTCTCAGCGCTGCAGATGCGCGCGATTATGCAGAAAGCATGCCGTCGGCAAAGGAGCGATTTAGGCCGGTATACAATGCTTATGTATCGGACGAAATGCTACAAACCGGAGAGAACCGCGCAATCCGCAAGCCAGACGAACCGATGCGGTTTCTGGCGGTTGGAAGGCTGGCGGTGCAAAAGGATTATCACACAATGTTCGCAGCGCTTGCGAAACTTGATACCCCTTCCTGGCACCTCACCATTTTGGGCGACGGTCCGCTACGCTCTGAACTGGAAGAACTGGCGAGCGATTTGCGCATAGCAGACCAGATTGCGTTTGAGGGCTTCGTCAAAAGCGCCATTCCTTATTACGCGCAGCACGATGCGCTTATCCTATCATCGCGCTGGGAAGGTTTGCCTGCCGTTCCGCTCGAAGCGATGGCCTGCGGTTGCCAAGTGATCGCAACGGACTGTTCACCCGGGCTTACAGAATTGTTGGCCCAAATCGGGCAGGAAACAGTCGGGGTCGGAGATGTTGATGGGCTAACATCTGCTATTCAACAATCCATGGAGAAGAGAGCCAGTGCACTGTGCGATCAAACATTCATCGCGAAATACTCGATAACGTCTTCGATCAACAATCATTTGCAGATCGCCGATCAGACGATTGGGTAACGCGGCGCTATCTGACATTCTCCGGCTGGCGGACGTCTCCTCAATATCTATTTTGACTAAGCCGGGGAAGACGTACGAAAGTGGCCCCTGTAGGAGAAATTCCGTGCCTTTGAAAAATCTGTCGAAATTTCAGTTTCTTGCCGCGACCGCATTTGCCGGACTTACTCTGGCGGCATGCGAAGCAACGGTAACCGAAGGCTCACTCACGGACGCGACGATTTATTCCGGCACCGCTGATATGACCCGCGAAGAAGGCGAAGAGGTTTATCTTGCACGTTTTCAAAAACAGTCTGAAGCCGCGCTACAAGGGGGCGGATTGCCAAGCTATGATCCTTTGATCGAGATTGCGGGTACCGCAGATTATCAACCTTTGCCAACAGGTGAGGCGCAAATCGACAGCGAAGCCCTCTCCGCAGCGCAGGACTTTGTCGCCAAACGCAACACATCTGCATTCATGATTTGGCAAAACGGCGCGATCGTTCATGAAGAATATTTCGGTGATGCGGATGCCGATTATCTCGTTAATGCAAAATCCCTTGCCAAGCCGTTGACGGCGATTGCCGTAGGGCGTGCAATTATGGGTGGGCATATTTCGTCGGTGGATCAACCGGTCGCAGATTTCATTACCGAATGGAAAGAGGATCCTGGCAAATCGAAGATCAAGGTTCGCCACCTGCTTGATATGCGCAGTGGCCTATTGCAGCAGGCGCGCGCACCTGAACCTGAAGATATTTTGAACCGGGCATATCTGCATCCCTTCCATGAGGATGTGATCGTCAACGACTATCCGTTGACAGCAGAGCCGGGAACCAAATTCCAATATGCGAACGCCAATAGCGAGCTGGTTGCCGTGCTGATTGAACGCGCCACCGGTGAAGCTTATCAAGATTATCTGACGCAGGAAGTCTTCACCCCGCTTGGCGCGAAGGGCGGGACAATCTGGATCAACCGTCCCGAGGGTGTTGTCCACGCAGGGTGCTGCATTCAATTGCCAGCAGAGAGCTATTTGCGACTTGGCATCTTGTTGTTGCAGGACGGCGTGTGGGAAGGCGAACGCTTGCTTCCAGAGGGCTATGTAGATGCAATGCGCGCGCCAGCTGCCGAAAATCCGTTTAGCGGAATGGGCGTCTTTGTACCCGGCCCGTTCGAAGGGCCAGACTTTGCCGAAGATAGCGTCGCGCGACAATTCCTGCGGATGCCACAGGCCGAACCGTTCGATGATGCTGATATCTTTTACTTTGGTGGAAACAGCAATCAGACCGTCTATATCAGCCAGTCAGAGGATCTGGTGATTCTGCGCACAGGCAGCTGGCCTTCGGAAGAAAACCCATGGGATCTAAGCGCGTTGCCCAATATGATTATGCGCGGGCTTGATTAAGCTGCCCAGTCACCCGATGCTGCTTTGAAAGCAGAGACATCAATGTTCTGCCACACACCGGCAGGATAAAAGGGATCACGCTCAATCCATGCGCGGGCGGCATCTGCGCTTTCTGAACGCAAAATCACCAATGATCCCTTGCTGGTCCCATCGTCATTGAAGATCGGGCCTGCCACAGCAATGTCTTTTGCATTATCGCGAAAATGCGAAAGATGGCCTTCGCGATGGGTTGCTCGTGCTTCGTCTGATCCGGGCGCATCGAGTGTTATAATTGCGAAAAGCGGCATAATTAAGCTCCAGAATTGGGCAAAGACGGCAACAAGTGAACGTCAAAACGACAAAGCGTTCGACCGGACTATTGGAAAAAAGGCAATCAGCCTTTGTCGGCCAGATCTTGGACATAGCTTTTCAGACGCGTGGCCGGACGTCCAAGCAGCATTTGCAGAACGTTCGAATTGCCGCGAAAACCGTGCCTGTCATAATGTCCGTTCATCGCGACCATTTGCCCAATGCGATCCTCGTTGGCGCCCGCAGCACGCGCTTTGTCAGCCATTGCATCAAGGCTGACTTGTTCAGCGCGCACTGGCCTATCAAGGGCCTTACTCATGATTTCAGCGATGTTGTCATGGCTGAGCAATTCAGGGCCCGAAAGTTCATACGTGGCGTAATGATGCTCGTTGGATGATGCGACCACAGCGGCGGCCTCGGCAAGGTCAGCGAGGTCTACGATGCTGAATTCCTGCTGCGTACTGAAAGGCATGGTGATCACACCCTTTTCCAGAATATTCGGCCATTGCGGAACGAAATGCTGCATATAACGGCCTGGCTGCAAGATCGTGTACTGCAAACCGGATTCGACCAGAGCCTCTTCACATTCCAGTTTGAGGCGATGATGACGCACATCGCGCCGCAACGGGTGCATCACCGAATAATAGATGAAGTGATCAAGATCAGCCTTTTTGGCCGCATCAATGAACCGCTGTGTGATCTCGATTTCTTCAGGATGCATTGGCGGGCCGATATGGAGCAGCTTGGTACAACCTTGCACCGCCGCTTCCATTGACTGCGCATCGGTCATGTCGCCGACAAAGCACTCCGCCGCGCCCAGCGCTTCCAGTTCGCTAGCCTGCCCGGCATCACGGATAAACGCGCGTACACGAATCCCGCGTGAAACCATTGCTTTGAGGATGGCCCGGCCGGTACGCCCATTGGCGCCCGAAAGGAGGAGAAGGTCTTCGCTCATATCTCTGGGTCCTTAATCAGGCAGCGATTTCATAGGAATCGCGCAGGCAATCTATCATCGATGATTCCATCAGATAGGCCTTTTGCAGAACTGGATCGCTCGCGAGTTCCAAGAAGCGGCGACGCCGCTTCTCTTGCAAGTCCGCATCTTCAGTTTCCATCATTACTTTGTTTTCTTTGGTCTTCTTCTGAATGAAATCGACGCAGATTTCGCGGCGCTGCACATCATAAAGGTCAAGCTGCTCATCGAGGTCTGCATCTTGCTTGATGATGGCAACCAGCCTTTCAGAAAGGTTGATGGCATCATGGACGCCCCCGTTCATGCCCATCCCGCCAAGCGGGTTGTTCACATGAGCAGCATCACCAGCGAGCAAGACCCGGCTACCAACACGGTATTTTTCAGCGACGCGTTGATGCACTTTGTAAAGCGTGCGGTGCTCGATATCATAACGGCCCTCTTTGGGCTGCAAGCGCTGCAAACGGTTCTGCAGAAATTCCTCTTCAAGCAAATCATCTGCGTCCTGTTCACCGGAGACCGGGAATTGAACACGCCAAAGATCAACTGTCTTGAGCATCACGCACCATTCTTCCGGATCGGAAACGTAATTGACCCAGCTCAATTCTTCCATGTGTTTTTCAAACGGGAAGCGGGTTGAAACAACTAAAAAGCGCTCTGGATAGGTCAGCCCTTCAAACAAGGTGCCCGAAGCTTGCCGAATACGGCTATTCGCGCCGTCTGCGGCGATAAGGAAGCTGCCTTTGACGCGGGTTTCATTAACGCCATCGAATACCAGCGCCGCAACGCCGCCATCTGTTTCTTGATAGCCTATCACGCTGGTCCCGAACTGGACGCTGGCATGTGGGTAATCTTCAAGCATCTCGACGATCGTTTTGGTCAGCTTGTATTGCTCGCATTGCAAGCGATAGGGATGCTGTGTTTCTTCACCCAATCTGCCAAGATCAAACAATGCGCGCGTGCCGGTGTGGCGTTCGCGGTACTGAAATTCCCGCACGATCAAGCCCTTGGGTACGATTCGCTCAGTCACTCCCAACTCGTCGAGTTGATCGAGGGTGGGCGGGTGGAAAGTCGAAGCACGCAGATCCATTGTTAAATCCGGCTCTTTCTCAAACAGGACCACAGGGATCCCTTGTTGAGCCAGATATAGCGCGCAAACTGATCCCACAGGACCCGCACCAGAAATCAAAACTGGCGGTATATCCGATACGTTGCTGGAAACACTCACGTTTTGCACCTTTCCCCGAACATTAAATGGCGCCAGCGTCTTTTCCCCCGGCTCGTCAACGATCACTATTCCAAGCAGCGTTGACAACCACATGCGTTAGTCTGCTATTATCGCCTGTCGAATGTTTTGCTGTTGAGGGTGCCGTTATCAATTGCCGAACACTCGAAATCCATTGGTTCGGGGTGAAATAAGGGGGGCGGGCTATGGCTGCTGAAAATGAGTCTATTCGTTCAATCAAACGTGGACTCGAAGTATTGCAAGTTATCAATCGCGCCGGGCTTACCCGCCTGCAGGATATCAGCAACGCAACCGGATTGCCTTATCCAACGGTTTGCAGGATCGTCGATACGTTCAAAGATGCAGGCATGATCGAGCGGGACAGTTCAAGCCGCAACTATCGTCCAACCGCCTTGGTCAGAACGCTTTCTGTTGGCTTTCAGGAAGATGAGTTCCTCGTTACCAAAGCGCGCAAAATCATCGAAGAATTGTGTTCAGATGTCGGTTGGCCCATCACTATTGCCACACGCGTTGGCAATCACATGATGATCCGCGATTCAACTCACAAGCTGACAACGTTGACCTTTCACAACTATGCACCGGGCTACACGCTGCCGCTTTTGGAATGTTCGGTTGGTAAAGCGTATCTTGCGTTCTGCCCGGAAATTGAGCGCAAGAATGTGGTCTCCAGCCTCGATATGCAAGAGGGCGAAGTCAATCAGATGGCGCAAGTTCTGCTCTCCGACGATGACCTTCTGGACAGTATTCGCAAAGATGGATTTGCGACACATGCCTACAACAAATTTACCAGCGACCCTGGGCGAACATCGTCATTGGGCGTCCCCATTTTCGACGGCGAGTTGTTAGCGGGCGCTTTGGGTCTGGTGTTCTTTTCATCAACCATGTCAGTGGAAGAAGCAGCCGAGAAATACGTCGCGAAAATGCAGGCGACCTCAGCACGGATCAGCGAAGCAATCGCACAAGAGGATGGCTGATCGAAAGCTGTGAAAATCGCTGCCAATGCAAGGTCAGCGACCAGAGGCGCAGGGCAATGTCAGCCGACATCTACACCAAGGCATCACCAACGCCTGTGGCCAATATAAACACCGCGGTACGTTCGCAGGCATGTTCTATCACATCGCGCAGCGCAGCGTAGCCGTTTAGACAGGCCAGTTTCGACAGCAACGCTGCAACGCCCGCAGCTGTCGCGAATAATGTACGCATTTCTGGCGCGATGTTGCTCAGCTCATTCACTTTGCCTCAATCTGCAACGCATAGGCACTACAGTTCCAAATCACCTAGCACCCGAACACTGCAATTCAGGGTCAATCACCGATAAAGAAGACGGGGCAATGCACCCAACGGGCGCGAGTCGGACAAATATTTAAAGAGTGAACACAAACAAGGTCATCGTCGCGATCCACCGGCCTGTGTGCCAACTTAAAAGAACTACGGCGGAATTAGGGTTCGTCGTACGCTACTTTAAAAGGGGTGACATTATGAGGCGGATCGTAAAAATTTCGGGTCTATCACTTGCTGCGGTTATTGCAGTGGGTATTTCGGCACCAGCGCACGCACAAGGTACCAGTCAACAAGCTACCGACACAGCAGAGGGATCGCAGGATAACAGAATTCTCGTTTCCGCGCGTCGTCGCGAAGAAAGCTTGCAGGACGTTCCACTTTCAATCTCTGCATTCGACGATGACGGGCTGCGCGAAGCGAATATTCAGGGACTTGAAGATCTCGCAGCAGCTACGCCAGGCCTCCAGTTCACAAACACCCGCGCGCTTGGCGCACCAACCATTCGTGGTCTGGCGCAAACTGATGGTGGCGGCATCCAAACGAATGTCGGCATCTTCCTGGACGGTGTGTATATCAACAACCGTTCCGGTTTCGAATTCGGCAATATGGATCTGGCGCGTATCGAAGTCGCCAAAGGCCCGCAAAGCGCACTTTACGGTCGCGACTCATTTGCAGGCGCGATCAATTACGTGTCGCGCGCACCGATCCTCGGCGAGGTCGAAGGCTATGTTCAGGTTGAAGGCGGCACGGATGAGCGCGGAGCAATTCGTGGCTCTGTGAACCTTCCTCTGGGCGATAGCGCTGCGATCCGCGTATTCGGCGGCATCAGCACCTTTGATGGCACAATCGAAAACGATCGTGGCGGCCAGAACCTTGGCGGTTGGGATAAACGCCAGTCTATTGGTGCATCGCTTCTTCTGGAAGCTACGCCTGACTTCAGGATCAAGGTTTTCGGCGTACGCAACAGCGTGGCAGAAGATCAGCCAGCGCTGTTCGCGCCAAATTTCCGTGACAACGATGCTGGTGCTCAATATCAAAACGACAACGGTACGTTTTTCACGTTGCTGAGCGGCGAGCTGCCAATTCCTGACTCGGTTGCACTGGACAATCGCGGCTTTGGTAATACCGGTAACCTGTTCCTTGGCTATGCCCGCGCAGAATATGACTTTGCTGGCGCGACCTTGAGCGCGATGGTGTCGCATACAGAATCAGGCTTTGACGGTTTCTTCGATAACGTTGGTGACATTACCGCGGTTGACCGTGTGCTGGCTGGACCTGTGTCTTCCTTCTTCTTGACAGACACTGCCGGCGATTCTGCCGAACAACAGTCTTATGAACTGCAACTGGCATCAAATAATGCCGGACCCATCGAATGGTTGCTTGGCGCGACCTACTATGATTCGTCTTCCAGCCTGCAAACTGCAAGCCAAGGCGCGCTTCTGGGTGAGATCGACAACCTTGTTGTCATCAGTGATTTCAGCGAAACACTTGAGCAGGAAATCACATCGTTCTTTGGCGCATTGTCGATCGACTTGAACGACAAGCTGACCATTGGTGGTGAGCTTCGCTACACTGACGAAGAGCAAACTCTGGACGTTTTCCAGAATTTCATTCTCTTCAACCTGATCCTCGCCGACACCGAAGAATCGGTTGGCTTCGATTATTTCGCCGGTCGGGGTACAGTTGAGTTCCGTCCGAACGATGATCACCTGATCTATGCATATGCCGCACACGGTGTAAAAACTGGCGGTATCAATGCTGGTCGCGAAGGTCTGGATTTCTTCACCTTTGAACCAGAAACGAACTGGACATATGAGATCGGTTCAAAGTCAACACTGCTGGATGGCAATGTGATTTTGAACACCGCCTTCTACTTTATCGATTGGACAAATCTGCAAACACCTGCACCAGGTGATCTGACGATTGGTTCCGGCGGTGTCTTCAACGGTCCTGGTGCGACATCGCTTGGTGTTGAACTGGATGCCACGATTTTCGCTACCGACAATCTGATGTTCAACTTCTCGGGAACATTGCTTGATCCTACCTATAATGAAGGATTTGTTGATGGCGCATTTGATCGTGCCTGTATCGCGCAAACGGATGATTTCGTAAACAGCACCTGTACCGGTGATGTTAGCGGGAATCGCATTTTCAAAGCTTCCAATACGCAGGCTTTTGCATCCGTTACGCATACGGTTCCATCGATCTTTGGTGATTTCGACATGCGCAACCGGTTCAATTTCTCGCATGAAGGCAACCGCAAAACCACGAGCATCGGTGCAGCGACTATTCCTGCGACCAATTTGTTCAACTATCGTCTAACGTTCGAAACACCAGAGACAGAAATTGCCTTCTGGGTGAACAACGTGTTTGATACTGCGTGGATCGCCAATGTGCTTACGATTTCAAGCACCGAGGCAAACACCGCGGGCAACTGTGGCCGCCGTTGTTCGGTACGTCAGGAAAACATCTATCCTGGCAATGGTCGCCAAGTAGGGGTTACCCTCCTCCAGCGCTTCTAACGCTCGGAACTGATCGTTTCAGACCATCGGTTTCTGAAGCAATCTGAAAGAAATAGGGGGGCGGGACGCGAGTTCTGCCCCCCGTGTTTGTCAAGATACCAACATCTTTAAAGGACAAAAAAATGCCAAACCTAATTCGAAATTCGGTATTGTGTGCGGTAGCTGGTGCAATGGCCGCTTCTTCCCCGGCGATGGCGCAGGAGGAGGTCTCAATTGCCTCACCAGACAGCAATGCGATGACCGTTGCAGATCACTGGCAAGTCCTGCGCGTCACCCCTCCCCCCATTGTCAACTCCATCATCGTCAATGCACCAGTGGACGAGGCCTGGGCTCTTTGGACGGATGAAAAGAGGATGCTCGAATTCATGGGATTTGACGCCAATATCGAGCCAGAAGCCGGTGGCGCGTATCAAGTTATCTTCGTGACCAATGCCGAGACGGCCATTGGGCGTGGCAATGACGGTGAAATCATTGCGATCGAGCCAAAGCGTATGCTGTCATTCACCTGGATGACGCCGATGCACATGAGCGAGCTGACAGGCAATTCTACCTTCGTCACCCTTTACTTCACACCCATTGATGACGGTGCCCGGACACAGGTTGATCTCATTAATGTGGGATACGGTCTGGGGAAAGACTGGCATGACGCATACGCATACAATTTGCGCGGCTGGGACCGTGTCCTTGCGCATTTCCAATATGCCCTTGAAGTTGGCCCGATTGACTGGGTTGCGCGCGCTAAAGAGCTTCGTCGCAATGGTACGCTTCCAATGTGGCGCGAATATAAGCGTCGCGAATTGCGTGGTGAAGATTAAGATCAGCTAGAGGCATGGGTCGCTGCCTATTCATGCGATGCGCTTGTGATAGGTCGGCGGCCCTGCCTTTGTCCTGAATGCTGAGATATGAGCTGCTGCGCGGGAGCGTAGTAGCTCATAGTACCCTGTGAGGCTTAAGCTGCGGCCGCTGCGCCGATACGCTCTGCCGTTTCCTTCAGCCGGGTCACATATTGGGTGATCGCCTCCTCCTCGCTCATAGCCAGCGAGAAATAGACAAGCCCCAGACAAGCCTCGAGCTTTCCGGCCACGAATACCGGGACGGCGATGGCAGATGTTCTTCCGGGGCTATCATTGTGGCGCAGGCGCGCTTGTGTCGCGAACCCATCCGTTCTTATCGATTCCAGATAGCCGCTTTCATTCACGATCTGCAGCGGCAATTCTGTTTCCTCATCCACTTTTGCTTTTGCAGAATCGAGGATGATCCGCCGCTCGTTCTCTGAGCAAAAAGCGAGATGCGCTTTGCCGGCCGCGCTATCCAGAAGTGGTAGCGTGTAGCCGGGATAATAGACAGCGAAGGTCTGACTGGTCAGCGAGTGGGTGGAATCCTTCACCATCATCCTGTCACCCACGCGCGCTGTAAGTGTCGCAGGCCAAAGCACCTCGTTGGTCAATTCGACCAGAGGATTTCGCGCACATGCAACCAAAAGATCTTGCGTTTGAAAACCACTAACCAGCGACCAAACCCGCTGTGTTGGCCGGTAACGCTTGCGGGCAGGCTCTTGCTCGATCCACTCTTCATGAACCAGCGTCATGATGATCCGATAGATGGTGGGGTAAGGAAGTTGTATCTCTTCCTTGATTTCCATGATCGTTGGGCTGCCAAGCCGATTGATAGCCTCTAAGACTTCAAGTGCTCGGCTGGCAGCCCTGATCGGAACTCCGTGAGCCAAATCCTCTTTTTCCGCGTCAGCAAGCATACGCGCCCCTCCAAAGACAAACGTCACAGCGTTTACTCTTTGAACAGTGCTCTGTTTGAACGCCCGGAGTCAAATTTGACAGATCAAAGATCGTCATCGACCCACGGGCGCCAAGCATTGCGGCTAAACACACAAAAAGAGGAATGACCGAACCAAAATTATCTCATTAAAGAGCAAACCGGCCAGGATAACGATCCAGAATTATCGGCTTGATGAAATCAGGCAAACGCGCAGGATTTTGCGTCTTTACGCTGTTGGCGAGCTGGAAAATCTGCGCCTGATCGCCTTGCTCTGCACCCATCCAAGGATACTCAGAAAGCTTCATGAGCGAGGAATAGCTGCGATTACAATCGATCGCGCGCTTGGTTGGATCCATCACATCGTCTGTCTTGGCTGCCCACCACGCATAATCGATGCGCGGTTGATGCGGACCCGAATGCTGCGCTGAACCCAACACGCCATAGGCGATTTCATGACCAGTATCGACATGATGCTGCGAGTAGCCGCCATCGCGGTCCCATGGCTGATCATAAAAAGCTGGGTCAACGCCGGGCACAATAATGGACTTGCCCAGACGATAGGCCAGCCGGTCCGCATAGTTGAAGTTGTTTACGTTGATCATCTTATCGAGATAAGGATTGTAAGCCGTTTCAAGCGGTTCAAAAGTACGGGGGTTGCAATAAACCGTGCTGAACGTACCCCACATTACATAATCATGTTCGCCGCGATCGGGCACGAAATCATCATCTGCCTCGGTCACAAAAACTTGCACAAGCGTGACTACTCCAAGCCATGGATAGGCGGGCTCTCCTGGAGGGCACAAGAATACCATGCCATATTTGGCCATGAACGTATATTCGCCGGCCAGATTGGCTTGAACCTTGGCAAAGGCATAATGGTTGTCCAGCGGGCGCTGAAGATTGTAATTGCCGGTGCGCGATGGCTTCCACCGCGGCAAATCAAAGGCACCCTCTGGCAGATCTTCGGCGCGCGCGTGTTCGCTAACCTGCTGAATAACGGCATTCTCGCCAGATTTCTGATTGTGCTGTTGTTCGACCATGGCCATGACATCATATGGCTGCATAATCGCAGCGCCGCCGCCCATTAGTGCCATACCTTTCAGCATCGAGCGCCGAGATCCCGCCATCGATTCAAATTCTGACGCTAATGAGCTTTGTTCACCAGGTGTTTCTTTGTTCATCATACAACCCTTTTTGCCTACGTGATTCATCTGTCCCTCTTGTGTACCACTAAAGGATATTTCTGGGACCTGAGCGAGGCGTAGGTAGTTCGGTATTTAACTATTAAACACGGATCGATTTTGTGACTTTTTGTTGATCTCAAACCGGGGTCGATCGAAAGAATCGAACTATCCCAGCCCGGCCCGTTCTTGCGCATTCTGACATGCTACTTTAGCTGCCTTTGCGTGGATTTTCTTGGTCCCTCGCGCGGTCGGGTTCTAACGGACTTCGCTGCTATCGATGGCAAGCGTAGGGCGCGCACCTACGCCCCCGCGACCTTGCGGTTCAGTTCTAGGTGAGCGATTGTTGGACTTGAGTACCCGCGGCTTGAGAGCGGATGAAGAGGGAAGGCCACCTACCATCGCGAACAAGACCACTCCGATCCGCTGAAGACGTAGATCGAAGGAACGCGTAATACGCCACCCTAGCGCTACTTGTGCTTGAACAAGCGATAGAGGTGTGCCGATGCAATCAGCAATCCGCCAAGGACCGACGGGATAGTCTCATCAAAACCGAAACTCTGCGCAAACAAGGCACTGGTGATAAGGCCAATGCCCAACAATGCGGGCACCAGAAATTTCGGTGACCGCGCGGAATGCACCGATGCTATCACGGTTCCAGATGCGGCGATAGCGAGCACGGTAAACACCCAATGAAGCCATTCCGCCTCGGCCAGCGCCCCGAAGAAAGGGAGAGCCATTCCGATAATCGGCAAGGCGATGCAGTGCGCGATACATGCAAAGCTTAACGCCGCAGCGGCTCGGTCAACGTTGGCGATAGAGGACATAGCGACTCGATGTGATAATGTTACATACCATCTAGTTCTGAAGATCAAAGACGTCAATCTCGGTAGTTCCGAGCTACTCGCTGTCCAGCGGGTTGAGCACAAGGAGAAGCCTTTTTGATCCGCTCGAACCAATGGGAGGTGAGCGATGTATGGCAGGCTGCTTAGTGGCCAACTTGCCTTTGAAAATGCCGACGTCACCGGCGGAAAGGGTGCGAATTGTTCTGGGCTCTAAACCTTGTGCCATACGCGCAGCATCGTCAGCTTCCAACCATTGCGTCCCTTCGCCAAGATAGGTGGTGATCAATCGCGCGGTCACAAAATCGGCGTGAAATTTGCGACACGCATCGCCGGTGACAAGCTCAAGCCTCAATTCGAAACGATCCATTCGCAAGATATCGCAATAACGCGTCGCAAGATTGCCAATATCGTCGATGAGATTTCTCCAATCGCCAAGCTTTGCATAACCAGCCTTGAGCATTGCGGCGCGCACATCATTGCCAAGCGTCGCAAGTGACGTTTCAAAACGGATGTCTTGTATCGCTTCGCCCAGACGCTCTTCAACCAGAGGGAGCGGCTGACGGCGCCAGATGGCAAGGCTGCACTCATCATCACGAATAGCATGAAGCACATCGGCATCGAGCGAGGTCTGCGCGATTGAAGCAAGTGTTGTCGTCATGGGCGCGATAATCTTTTTAATAGAGACGGAGGAAATCAACCCGGGCGTGATGCTTTCAACCGGTAGAATATGCCGCTTTCATCTTGCCCGATTAACTCAAGTACGCCGCTTACAACATGCACGCCGGCTTCATCAGTTGGGAACGGTGTATCGGCCAATATCTCGATAAATTGATTGGGTGCTGCGTGAAAATGGAAAGGGCATCCCGGCGGATAGGCGAGCAGGACGAAACGGCTTTGCTTGGCTCCATTTTCCAAAGGCAACATCCAACCTGCAACCTTGATTCTCTTACCAGCCAAAGCGCGGACCTGCTGTGTGAATTGCGGCTTGGAAACGATGAATCCTTCATCATCAAGCCGGGTCGTTTCGCCTGTGGATTCCAAAACCTCCCACGAAACGCCGCCGCGCGGGGTATCGGCGGGTTGCCAGATATCTTCTGGCGCTTGCATATCGGTGATCTGGATCGCGGTGCTCGATGTTGCCGTAAATGCTGTTCCGACCAAAACAGCGAATGCCGTCAACGTCGTTTTCCACCAAGTCATCTTGTTCGTCTCCGTGAGTTTTTTGACGCGGATCATCCGCGCGCCAACGTGCGGGCTGGATCAATTCGATAAACGCGCAAGGCCGGTATCAGTGCCGCGATTGCGCCAATTCCCAAAACTGCGAGCAGCAATCCACCTTCCGCAGCAACCGGTTGCCAAGGCGCAAGGCCCAGATCAGCAAGTGTCGGAAAATTCGCTCTTGCCACTGTGATCAGGCCATGCGCTGCGATCCAGCCTGCGCCTGCTCCCAAAGCCGCTGTGATGACACCTTCCATAATCACTGTTGCAAACACCTGAACGCGGCTTGCGCCCATAACGCGCAGCAAGGCCAGATCACTTTCCCGATTGCGCGCCATATTGAGCAGAGCGACAAAGATCGCCAACCCCCCGGTGATCGCCAAAACCCATGCAAAAATGCGAATGCCATCAAAGCTGGCACCCAGCAATTTGAGCAAGCGTGCGGTTTGTGTTGCCGGCACTGCGGCCTGCATTTCGGTTTGTCGGTTGATCATTGCAGGAATGCGGATCGCAGCGGACGCATTGCGATAGGTTACCAGAAGCGCGGTGAGCTCAGGTTCAAGGCCGGAACCCTGCGCTTGCAAGACAGAGCTACCGCGCTGCGTTGTTGCGGCTGGCTGCAGATCGTGGCTGTGCCCCTCATGATCACGAAGGTCATGCGAATGCCCCTCGGCCCCGTGATCATGGTCATGAGAACGGTCATGGCCGATCCCATGGACATTCCAGACACTCTCCACCGATGTTAGAATAAGCCGGTCAGCAACAGTCCCTGTCGGGGCGAGTATACCCACAGTTTCAAACGGGGCATGGACATGATCTTGCGAGGCATCGACATCTGCGGTCAGCCCGTGACTGCCAACAAATTTCTGGCCGATCTGGGCCCCTGTTTCGGAAGCGACCGCTGCACCCATGACCGCTTCCATTGGCCCATCAAACGTCCGCCCACTCGCGATTTTGGTCTGGTACAGATCGGCGAAACGTTCATCAGTGCCAACAATGCGATACCTGTTGAAATTGTCGCCCAAAGCAAGCGGAACAACGCGCGCCACGGCGCGATCGCGTTCCAGCACCGAAAGGCTGCTTAGCGGAATATTGCCGGTCGGCTGATCGACATGAAAGATGCTCGACAAGATAAGCTGCAAAGGCGATCCCTTGGCCCCGACCACCAGATCAACACCGCGCGCATCCCGCTCAAACCGCTCACTCGCTTGCTTGCCAAATTGCAAAAGCAGCACTAACATCGCCACTGCAATCGCCAGCAACAGCACATTGAGTGCGGTGGTCAGAGGACGGTCCCGCAGATAAGCAATGGCAAGGCTGATCATGCTGCCAAAGCTTCTTCAGTCAACGCGCCATTTGTTAGCGTGAGAGTGCGCGCAAAGAATGGCGTGAGCCGGTCATCATGCGTGGCGACCAGCAAAGTCGCCTCAGCCTCTTTCGCCACTTCTAGCAGCAGTTCCGCAACGGCCCGCGTGTTGGCGTGGTCAAGCGCGGAGGTTGGTTCATCGGCAATCAGAACCTGCGGCCTTACCACCAAGGCACGCGCAATAGCGGCACGCTGGGCTTCACCTTGGCTAAGCTCAAAAGGGCGAGCTGTAGCGCGGTGCATAATACCCAGCCTCTCCAGCGTTGTGTCGATCAATGCAGCATCAACGGCGCCGGTCTGCAATTTTTGGGCAAGCGCCAGATTGGCCCGCACGTTAAGAGCGGAAACAAGGCGCAATGTCTGAAAAATGATGCCCATCGATCGTTTGCGGATCGCGTCGGAATTGGCCGCATGATCGGACGAAGCAATGATGTCATCGCCAATCTGCACCGTGCCAGCATCAGGCGTTTGCAGGCCGCAAATGATGTTCAACAGCGTCGATTTGCCAGAGCCCGACGGTCCAAGCAAAAGCGCATGAACGCAATCATCCAATGCAAAAGTGACGTTGGACAGCACCTGCTGACCGTCAAACGACTTTCCAACCCCTTTGGCGGACAATTGCATGGCTTACGTCGCAGTCTCTTTATCGTTGGTTTTGTCCTTGGCTATGCCTTGCACAACCGTCGTATCAACCTGCGTGTTGGTGGCCGTAGAGACTTTGGTTTTGGCCCCATCCTCGATTACCAATTCGCCATCCTGATTTTGCGCGTTTTGGGGTTGCACAATCGGCGCGACCGGAGGTACTTTGGGCCAGCTCTTCTTGGCATCATGCAAAAACGGATTGAACCGATGCATGCCTGGCAAACCATCGAACTCACACGCATTTGCAGCAGGAGCGAATGCTACCGCCGATAATGTTGCAGCTGCTGTGATTGCGACCGTCTTCATACTGATATGTTGTTATATCACATTACGCCATGTGTCTAGTTTCACGCGATCACAAATTGGTTTCGCGCATGCTCTATATGGCGGTGTTTTGTATGCTGTAGCTTGCAATCCAGCTCAGTTGATTTTTAGCGCACGCTATTTGATCCAGTCCCCCACTATAAAGTTCGCCTGACAAAATCGGGGAACATTCGACATACAGCTCAGGGCCCACGAACGTGTTCGTCTGTTCTCATCGCCTACGTTAATTCTTCCAAACGTTGTTGCACAGCGGTAAGGTCGCGAGCGAATAAATGTGCTTGGTGCGCCCGCGCATCATCGCCCAATCGCAGAAGGTAGGACGGATGCGCTGTGATCCACAATTCGCTCCCATCTTCCAAAGTTTGTGGACGTCCACGAGCCGAAGCGATGCTAACCGTTTTACCAAGCAGACTGCGAGCCGCACTAGCGCCTAGCGCCAATACGAGTTTTGGCTTTACGATGCTACGCTCGGCTTCCAGCCACCAGCGACACATATCAATTTCTTTGGCGTGCGGGGTTTGATGAAGTCTTCGCTTTCCGCGCTGAACGTATTTGAAATGCTTGACCGCTGATGTCACATAAGCGGCCCGCCGTTCTATCCCGGCCTGTGTCAGATGCTGATCGAGCAATTGGCCTGCCGGTCCAACAAACGGTCGCCCGGTGCGATCTTCCTGATCTCCCGGCTGTTCGCCAACAATCATCAATGGCGCGTCCTCTGGCCCCTCGCCTATGACCGCATTCGTATTCAATTCACAAATTGCGCAGCGGCGACATTCTATAACCGCGCGGTGCGTTTCTTTTAAAGTTAGCGGTGCAGGGTCGCGAAGGTCTTCGCCTTCCAGCACCATTTGTGTTTCTCGGTGCTGTGCTCCTGCAATAAGCTCAGGGATCAGTTCCGCCTCGGGCATATTTTTCCAATATCGCTTTGGCATTTCCTTCAACATCGCACCGACTTTCAATCGCGCCGGATTGAAAATGGCTGCGTAATAGCTGCGCCAAAGATCTTCGGTCGGATCACCAGATGGCGCATCTTCGCGCTGCGCAGCCGGCCCCTCACGCAACACAGTGCCGTCCCAGTGCAGGCTCAATTGCGGGGTCAGGATTGACCAGCGCATATTGGCAAAGCGGCGAATGAAAAATGACGCGTTGGCACGCACGATATGATGATCAGGTTCAAACCAGGCGACGAAATGCTCACCACCGGTATCCTTATCCTCGACAGCGCGAAATCTTAAAAAAGCGCGCATCTTGTGCTTGTCTCGGCGCACCGTTCGATCAAATTGCTCAAGCAGCCTGACATCGGCATCAGCATGGTCGTCCAAAACCTGCAGATTGCTCTGTTGCCGCCATAACAATCTGTAAAGCAGAGCAAACCTTGAAGGGTCTGAGTGCAGAATGGCATTTTGCGCCATTTGCATAAATTTACGGTTCGCTCGCGGAGGCGGCGCGCCGGGCGCCGGATCGGGCAGTTGCGACGTATTGGCAAAAAGGCCTGCATCTCCTCCTGGCTCATTCCACAATACGCATTCGGGCTCCACGCCGGATTGCACCAGCAGACGAGCGATGTCGCGCCAATGTGTAAAGTCGTCAGACGCAGGCAAAGCGACTTCGATCAGCGGCGCATTGGTGGTTTGTGCCTTGGCACTCATGCGGCGAACAATTCAAGCTGCTCTTGCTTGGGTGCCAGCATTGCGCGCAGATCATCCCGGTCAGTCAGCGAAGCGGGCTGCCAGTCTGCGGTGCAAATAAAAGGTCTTATCTTGATGACCGAAACGGTCATTCTAGCGACATCCTCTAACCGCAATGACCGTTGGCGGCGGGCAGCGAGGATATGGCCTGCCGCTCGTACACCAAGCCCTGGAACCCGCAGCAACATCTCGCGCGGTGCGCGGTTCACATCAACTGGAAAAAGCCCCCGAAACTTCAGCGCCCAGGCCAATTTGGGATCAATATCCAAAGGCAGATTTCCCGTTGCATCTGCCGCCTGAGCGATTTCATCCTGACGGTAACCATAAAACCGCATCAACCAGTCTGATTGATACAAGCGATGTTCGCGAACCAGCGGCGGGCGCTGTAACGGCAGCACCGCGCTTGCATCGGGAATAGGGCTGAACGCTGAATAATATACACGTCGCAGGCCAAAATTTGCGTAGAGCTGGCTTGCTTTGCCAATGATTTGCACGTCGCTGGCGCCATCTGCGCCGACGATCATTTGTGTGGATTGCCCGGCCGGGGCAAAGCGCGGGGCATGACGAAAACGTTTGCGCGAGTCTTTGGCTTCTACGATGGACGTTTTCACCGCCCCCATCGCGCCCGCTATGACCCCGGCATCTTTGTCTGGTGCCAGCCTGGTGAGCCCCTTATCCGTGGGTAATTCCACATTGATCGACACCCGATCTGCATGGAGCCCCGCGCGATAAACCAGTTCAGGATCAGCTTCAGGAATGGATTTGAGGTGGATGTAGCCGCGAAAATCATGCTCTTCCCGCAATATTCGCGCCACTTCCACCATCTGTTCCATCGTGTGGCTTGAGCTTTTCAAGATGCCTGAGGACAGGAACAGTCCTTCGATATAATTCCGGCGATAAAAGCTCAAAGTGAGATCAACAACTTCCTGTGGGGTAAAGCGCGCTCGTCGGACGTTGGAGCTTTTGCGGTTGATGCAATAATGGCAATCGAAAATGCAGTGATTGGTCAGCAAGATCTTTAACAGGGAGATGCAACGGCCATCAGGGGCATAAGCGTGGCAAATGCCCATCCCCTCTGTTGAGCCGATCCCAGTACCGTTTTTCGAATGCCGTTTCGCCGTCCCCGATGATGCGCAGGATGCATCATATTTGGCTGCATCCGCCAGAATTTTGAGCTTTTCCAGAATCGGTAACTTTGCCATAAGTTCTGTATATGTTCTCCAACACAATTTGCAAAGGTTTGTTTTTTATCAAGAATTCTAATTGCTCTCATTAGACTGATTTTCCGGGAGTGTAAGGTTGATCAAACCCGCCTATTACGAGCCGCGTGGAACACTTGGGCCGCTATTTCGATTAACCCTTTGTATGATCATAATAAGACTTAGCCTCCTACTCACCTCGTGCAGGTTCTCTCAACAGCTGTTCAGGTCGGCCAGCCTGAGGAGCGAGCGCTCGCAATGACCACGGTGCAGAAAACGACTGATGAGAGCCAGATCAACGATCTGATTTTCGTCGATGACGATTTGCCGGGTATCACTCGTAAAAAGAAGGGCGAGAACTGGTGTTATATCGCCGCCAGTGGAGAGCCGATAAACAAAACCGCTGAAATCAAACGGCTTAATGCCATAGCTTTGCCGCCGGCATATCAGGATGCGTGGTTTTGCCCTGCCAGCAATGGCCATATTCTCGCCACGGGATATGACGCCAAAGGCCGCAAGCAATATCGCTATCATCCCGATTTTCGCGCTCAGATGGAGGCGGAAAAATATGCCAATTGTGTCAGTTTTGGCAAATCCCTGCCTTTGCTTCGGGCGCGCGTTGCGCAGGATTTACAGGGAAAACAGCTTGATTTTCGAGCTATTGTAGCAGCAATCGTAAGGTTGCTTGACGTTTGCGCGTTGCGCGTGGGCAATGATCGTTATGCCAAAACCAATGGCAGTTTTGGAGCTACCACGCTGCGCAGACGCCATGCGAAATTGACCGGCAAACAGGTGACGTTAAGCTACAAAGCGAAGTCCGGTAAATTGCGCGAAGTCAATGTTACTGATCGCATCCTGAGCTCTTTGATCAAGCGATTGCAAGACATCCCTGGCCAGCAATTGTTTCAATATCTCGATGAAAACGACAAGCCGCGCCCGGTCGGATCATCCGAAGTCAACGCATACATTAAAGAGGCGATGGGCGCCGATTTCAGCGCAAAGCACTTTCGCACGTGGTCTGGCTCGCTCATGGCTTTCGAGCTGCTGGCCGATGCAAAGGAGGATGTGACGCTAAAAGCCTTGCTGGAGCATGTTTCCGGTCATCTGGGAAACACTCCAGCGATTGCGAGAAAATCTTATATTCACCCCGCCTTGATCGACTTGACCAAAGGCGATCAAAACACGTGGCGTAAGGGGCTGCAACTTCCACGCAAAACCAAGTATATGAGCCGCGAGGAGCGCGGTCTTGTTGCAATGCTGGAGGACTACGGATCCTAACTGCGTATGCGCGAAAAGCTCACTGCGCTGCCGCGGACCATTGGCGAGGCCCTGTCGGAGTGCCCCGTCCCAACCCTGCAAGCGCCAGTTGGCATAACGCCTTTCATGCTGGCGCTATTCACCCGACATCGGCTGCGAATATCGGCTCCAACGATTTCACCAAGGCTCGGACGGTTGGCCAACAGTCACCGATACTCCGCTCGCACGTCAAGGCTTCCCCATTAGAACGTGAAGGAGACCGTTATATTAGCCGATACCCAGTCCAAATCTTTGCCAAAGGCACTTTGGATTGCGCCGCCAAGATGCCATCCACCACCTACGCCGATCGAACCATTTGCATCCATCACAAGAGCAGAACCATCCATTCGCGGTGCGCGCACCCGCAACGCGGTGTCAGCATTTCCTTCAAAAGCAAATCCGATTTCCGCCAGCCTGTCCGAGCCGGCAAGATACCGCGCGGCCAGATCAAAGGTGCTGTCTTGCTTTTGCCAATTGGCAAACAATCCGCCGCCAGCCTTAGTGCGATGTACGCTTGCTCTATCAATCACAAGGTTTAGGCTTTGCGCGCCCCGCTCTGACAGCGGATCAATATTTGCTTCGCTATACGCAACAGTCGCGATAGGCCCGGCAGACCAGCCGCCGCCAAGATTTATCCCGTATCGCGCGGTCGCTTCCAGCGCCAAGCTGTCCAAATCTGAATTGCCCAAAACCGAGCGGTTGAGATCAGCGATTTGGATGCCCCGTGTAACATCGCTGGCCGCATTTTCGTAGCTCACCGCACCAATTGCAGTGAACCCTGCCCCGCCTGTGCCAAATCGCGCATAGCCGCCAATGCTCCAACTCTCGCCGGTGGCAGAGGAATTGCGGCTTGGAATGGTGAGCTCCTGATCGCTGTAATTCACGTTCGCACCCAATGCCCAGCGATTGCCTTCGCCGCGATAATCAATCCCGATACCGCCACCAATTCTATCAGCGTCAACCGATGCCGCGTTGCCATCTCCATCAAGAGAGCCCGAACCAATGGCACCATCGATCCACATCGACCAACCCTCAACGCCTAGCTCGGTCGCACGAGCAATCAGGCGAGACGAGCGCAGCGATGCCTGTTCGAATTGACCAGATAGCAGCGACGCATAAATTTCGCCCGACGTAGCATCAAAGGCAAGTGGCGCTTCGTCATTGGTCAGAAACAGGATTGTGTTGAACACGTCGGCGGTGTCCGTTCCTGCAGTTTCATCAAATTTATCCAACCCCATTGCTGCGTTGCGCTGGTTGAAAGTGTTTGCAGCCATGGGGAAAAGCGGCCCGGTGGGCGGCTGCACAATGTCGTTGCGTTGCAGGGTAAGAACCACATCATTGCCATCGCCTGCATCATAGGCAAAACTTGGATCAAGAAATGCAAAGTTTGGCAGATTGATGGTACCAAAAACGCCGTTTACGGCGCTGTCAGACTGATTATCGATGATAGTATAGTTGAACGGGTCAGCCCCTTCAAAATTACCGCGCGCTTCAATAGAAACGGTGGAATTGCCAAGGGTCACGGCCTGTGTTGCAACAATCTGGCTTGCCTCGCCGGTATCAAACAGCAGCACTGACAAAGTGCCTTGATCGGTAAGCGTCAAGCTATCGACCGTGAGGGTGCCGGTAAGATCATCGCGATCAAACGCGCCCAGCACGCCTCCTTGGACTATTACATCGCCAAGATTGCCCGAACCTGCCAGTTCTCCGCCTGTGATCATTGCATCGGAATTGGCCAGATTGGCAAACATTCGTAAAGTGCCATCGCCAACAACGATATCGAACGCATCTTGGTTGGTACCCTCCAGCAACCAGGAATTGGTGGCGAGCTTTTCCAGACGTTCAAAATTGCGGAAGGTTTGTTGATCGAAATTGATCCGCGCGACACTTTCATCAGCCCGCGATCCTGCACCAAGCACAAGTGTGTCATTGCCGATACCAAGATCGGTGATGCCAGTAATGGCATAAGTACCCAGCAAGCGCAGCGTGTCATCACCGCTGTCTAAAGCGATTGCCATTCGGTCGCTCGCCCCAACGGTGACTTCGCCGCCCAGTGTGAGATCGGTGATAATGGTCGTCGGATTGGTGGATTGACTACCTTCAGCGACAGCGGCTTTGGTGTTGGCAGAGACGCTGGCACCTTCCTCGATATTAATTGTAGCAGTCGCAGTGCCGCCAGTTTGGGGCTCATAGCTGGCAAGATAGATACCCCACCCACTGGAGTTTGCATTCGTCGCAAATACCCTTGCGCCTTCTCGAAGTGTGACGACAACCCCTGTGTTGTTGCTAAGTTCTGCGCGAATACCATCGGCATTTGTTCCTGAAGCCGAGATAGTGCCGCTGGCAGTGACCGTGCCTGCATTTCCCGCATTGCCCGCTAAGTAAATTGCGCGAATACCATGGGCTTGCTCTCCAACGGTTTGGATTGTTCCATCCACAGTCACTGAACCAATGGCTTGTGTGGTTTGATCGTAAAAGATCTCGATGCCATTGCCAAAATCGCCTGCTGTTTCGATCCGCCCTGATAACGGGATGAGAATTTCAACCGGACCGGCATCGCTGCGAATGCCATCACCGTTTAGGGCGCTGGCAATCACAGTGCCATCGACGCGCACGCTGCCATCGCGCAAACGAATGCCGTGGCCGTTTGGTGTAGCAAGGTTGGGCGACCCGTTGCCAACAAAGCCGCCTTCGACAGTCGCGTTTTGCTCAACGGTGATAATGGCTGCATTGCCAAGCGAGACACCAGATTGACTGCCCTGCAAGGTGGCGTTTTCAGCGATGGTCAGTGTGACATTATTTTCGCCGTTGCCATATCCGTTGGGATCGTCCTGATTGCTGACCAGGCCGCGGCAGATAGCTGTAACGCCATTGGCCGCCGACGGGCTACAGCCCAGTGTACCGCCATCACCGCCACTATTACCGCCGCCAGTACCACCACCGCCAACATTATTGCGCAGTAAAGTCAGCATGACATCGTTGCCATCACCGCCTGTATAGCTGACCGTGGGGGTCAGGAATGCGAGTTCGTTTTGAATGCTTGTGAAGGTTCCGCCAATTGCATCTGTGCCATCATTGTCGATGATGAGGTATGTGAACGGATCATTTGAGTTGAAGGCACCACCCGCGCTGTCAAATACACGCAAGCCCACATTTTCAAGCGTTACCGTCCCTGTAACATTCAATCGATCACTTTGGCCCTGATCGTTCACCTGCACATCGTAAAACACGCGATTATCACTGCCCAGTCCATCGATTATCACGTCACCGGTTGTCAGTGTGCCGATCAAGGAATTGCCATCGGCGTCGATATCGCCCGGCCTTAGCGATCCAAACCGATCAAGCGAAAGGTCACCAATCGTTCCGGTTCCGCCAATGGTTATCTCAAGAGAATCTACCGTCAGGCTGGCAAGGTCCGCATTGAAAACATAGCTGCCATTGCGCAAAAGCGCAGACTGAAACTGCGAGCCGTCTTGTGCAACGACGTACCGACCCCCAGAGGTATTTACGAACCTTTCAAAACCAGTGAAGGTATCCGGGTTCAAATCAAGCGCAACCGCGACATTGTTATCTCCCCCAAGCGATCCCAGAGCGAACGTATCCATTCCGTCGCCAGCATTCAAAACAAACTGGGAGAAGTCAGCGGATGCCAAAGCGAATCTATCATCGCCTGAGCCCAGATCGACCGTCCCAAACGTGGCCAGACCATCACCATCAGCGGTGGATGATAGCAGCAGTACCCCGACACTATCGTCGCCAGCGCCTGTCGCGATATCGCCAACCAGCATGGAACCACTGCGCAGCGAGATGGAATCATCACCCGCGCCGGTTCTGATATCTCCGCGAATTTCACCTCCTGTTCTGTTGTCGATATCAATATCGCCGGTCGTGTCTGTCGCCAGCACAGCGATACCCACATCGGTGTTATCCGGGCTTTGCTGAGAGCTGATGCGCCCGGTGTTGGTTAGCCGCAGTTCGCCTTCGCCGGCAATTTCTATAGCTACACCGACATCGCCTGCTTGGCCGCTCCCAGCGATCAATCCAGCATTTTCAATCCGCAAATCGCCGTCCGTCGCTGCGCTTTCGACAATCCCTCTTGCTCCAACAATGTTGCCATCTTCGCTATTGGTAATCGTCGTCCCTCCGGGGGCCTGCACCAAAATTCCGGCGAATTCTGCGCGCGAACCAACCGTTCCGCTGTTGGTTATGGTATGAGGCGCCAAAGCCCCTAATAAGACAATTCCGGTTTGATTGGCGGTGATTACACCGGAATTGATGATATTTGCCTGTCGGGCAGTCACCAGAATACCAACACCGTCGGCAACCGCTATTGCGCCGCTATTGTTGACATTGGCGATCTGGCGCTGTGTGCCTGTACTTCCTGTTGAGATACGGATGCCAGCGCTTGCGCCATTCTCGCCGGTCGCCTCAATCAACTCGATGATGCCCGTATTGGTGATATCGATATCCGCGCGACTGGAGGAAGGCAGGCTCACATCGATGCCGCGTGCGGTGGCCGCATCATAGGAGATCTGGCCGTTATTGGTAATATCGATATCGAAAACAGCTCCGATATCGTTGATCGGTGATACAAAAATGCCGGTGCTGATGGTCGCATCAGGTCCGTCTGTCAGATCTCCTGCGTTAACCAGACTGACCCGGTTTTCGGCTGCATCCGCGGCGACGAAGATGCCAGCTCCATTTGCCATATCGGTCGTGATATCGCCGGCAATGGCCAGATCGACCAGTATATCATTGCCAAGAGCGCGGGCCAGAATGCCAAAGCTCTGATTGCCGGAAGCAAGGATCTGAGTATCAGCACCTGTCTCGATGGCCAGCACGCCTTGTCCATCGTCATTGTTGGACTGAATTGCGACGATACCGTTCACCTGCGTTGCATCGCCTAAAATGCCGGATGCCACAATCGAAGCGTCGCTGCCGGTATGACGAATGCGTGTTGTCGCAGATGCGCCCGATGCGCTGGTAACGATCCCGCCCACAACGCCGTTGAAATCGGTATCGATATTATTGGGCGTCGCTTGCACTGAAAGCTGACCGGTGTTTTCAACCGTGATGTTGCCGCCTGCCTGTGTGCCTGCAAACAAAGCCGAAGCGTTTATCTCGCGCTCACCAGTGCTGCGGGAAACGGCGGTTACTGCGCCGCTATTGTTTATGGTGACCGCGCCAGCGCCTTCTACCAATGCGTAAATACCATTGGCGAACTGCGCATCGGATTGTGCCGCAATATCGCCTTGATTGGTGATCGCGATATTGCCATTTCCAGAAACCACCACCTGGGAACCCGCTATCGACTGATCAACACCATCGGAGGTGATGTCAGCTGCGTTGTTTAGTTCAATCGACGCATTTGCGGTGCTCAGCGAGATTCCGTGTGCTGCACCGGCGATGCCCTGATCGTCTCGAGTTACAATGACGATATCATCGGCGATGTCGGCGCGAAAATTATCACTATTGCGCGATACCGTGATGCCCGCTGTTCCAGACGGCGCAATATCGCCTGCTGCATTTTCCACCACCAGCACATCGAACGAAGCATCGCTCGCCTGCGAAATAATGCCGTCGGACAAGTCACCTTCACAAGTCGCTGTGTTATTGACGATAGGGCACCGTGGATCGTTGCCCGGCACCACCTGTTGTGCGCTTACACCCGGCGCCATCAGCCCTGAAACAGCCATTGCCAAAATACTCGCTGATGCAAGATGTGCTCGAACGCGCGATGCAGGAGTGCGGTTTGATGGCTGCTTGGTCATGATCAATCCCCGTTGTGATAATCGCCTCTCAATGCGGATCTGCAGCGGAGACTTTCCCATGCTCGATGGCACAGGCTTCAAAAGGGATTGCGCAGCGCGCACGGCAAAAGGTTCAAAATTTTTGTGAGTTTGGGTGAACAATGTGTCGCGAACGCAGGCTGGCAAGAGAAATGTCTGCCCAAAGAATTTTGAACCGTTCCATTTGCTCACCGCGCTGTAATAACTAAGCAATCATTTGGAAGGAGCGCGATGTCCAACTTGTCCAATGCTGAGGAGCGGCTTGTTATTGCGCTGCTTGAGCAAGTGCTTGACTTGCCTGACGCCGAGCGCGCGGCCTTTATTGATGCGTCCGACATGTCGAGCCGGGTCACCGAGAGGGTAAAACAGCTTTTACGCCAGCAATCGAGCACACGCCAAAAGGTCAAGACTGCCGGGGCTGCCGATGTCTCTGGCCCGCTTACATCGGTTCCAGAAAGGATCGGGGCGTACGCCATTCGCGACGAGATTGGACGTGGCGGGATGGGAGCGGTCTATCTGGCCGAACGGGAAGCTGGCGATTTTGAACACCGCGTCGCAATCAAAATGATCCTGACAGGTGCCTTATCGCAAAGGCTGGTCGATCGATTTCGGTATGAAAGGCAGGCGCTGGCCAAACTAAATCATCCCAACATCGCGCAGCTTTTCGACGGCGGCGAAACGGCGGATGGCGTGCCCTATGTGATCATGGAACTGGTCGATGGTGAGCCGTTGAGCGCGTGGGTGCAAAAGACAAACCCCAACCGCGAACAACGCCTGTCAATCCTCGAACAATTGATGGATGCGCTGCAATTTGCGCATAGCAATCTGATCATCCACCGGGACTTAACACCCGAGAACGTTATCGTGACTAGTGAGGACAAGGCAAAACTGATCGACTTTGGTCTTTCCAGTTTTCAGTCTTTTCCCGAAGATAACACTGGCGACACATCAACATTGCGCACCGGAAGAAGTGGCACGCCCGGTTTTACGGCACCTGAATTGAACCGCGAAACAGAACCAAATGTGTCGGTCGACATTTATGCGCTTGGCAAGATTATCAGCTTTTTGTTTGGCGATTTCGCGGATCCCGAACTGCTGGCAATCGCCGCCAAAGCCCACAAACCCGATCCTGATGATCGTTACTCAACGGTGGCCCAGCTTGCTGAAGCAGTGCAGCGTTATCGCGGTGGGTATGGCGTGCCCGCCTATTCCCGCGCGCCCGGCTATCGGTTAAAGAAGTTTTGTCGGCGCAACCTGGCACTGGTGTCCTTTGCTGGCAGTTTTGTTGCGCTTCTTTTGGTAGGCGGCGTCCTGCTTGCAACCGCTTACGATAAAGAGCGGCAAGCAAGGCAGCTCGCGGATGAACGGTTTTTGGCCGTTCGGGATCTGGCCAACTTCCAGCTTTTCGATGTTCACGATGCATTGATCGGGCAACCGGGAAGCACTCAGGTTCTTGCCGATCTCAGCGAAAAGTCGCGTCTGTATCTTGACCGTTTGCGTTCGAGCGATACGCTGGATGCTGAACTAAGTTTCGAAACTGCGGTGGCATATTTGCGCCTTTCCCAAATTCAGGGCAACGCGCTGGGCGGCAGTTTGGGCCAGCGTGATCTTTCGCAGCAAAGCCGCAGCATCGCGGTGGCTGATTTGCGCAAGCTTACGGCCAACAACCCCGATGAAGTCCGCTTCCGCAAAGAGCTGGTCAAAGCCCTGATCAGTCAAAGCGAATTTGCCAATCTGGCATTGGACGATGTTGATCAGGCATTGCAGACGGCACAAGAGGCAGAAGAGCTGGCATTGCGCGATCCGGTCGACGCAGATTTGGCTTTGCTCGCCATAGAAGCGGCGATGAAACGTGCTGCCCCTCTGCCTTGGATCGGCCAAGCTGCCAAATCTACAGAACTCCTGCAGTCCGCCAGCGCTATGTTTGATCAGCGGTTCTCTCGAGAGGAACGCACCATAGAAATGCTGGCTTTGGCCGCAAAACTTGATGGCCAGTTGGGACAATCGCTGGCATTTGAATTTGAAGAGACGGGGGAAACCGCAACCGCTAACCGCGCATTGGCCAAATTCGACGCCGCGATCGCGAAATATGAGGAAAGCGAGCGTTTGGGGCTAAGGCCAAAAACAGCGCGGCGAAACATCGCCATCTCGATCTACGAAAAGGCTTTGGTCCTCGCAGATTTGCGACGCGAAAACGAAGCGCTGGCGCAGATATCCCGCGGGGAGAACCTGATGCGCATTTCGATAAGAGAGGACGCAGCAGATCGCGAGGCACCACGGCAGCTGGCCACGCTGCTAAGTCAAAAGGTGATCATGCTGGCCAATATAGGCCGTGCTTCAGCCAGCGTTTCTGATGCGAATGAGATGGTTTCCATTTTCACTCAACAACTGGAATTCGAGCCTGAAAACCGGTCACACAAAACGCAGCTTGCCACGATACAGATACTGGCAGCCGAAACATTCGAGAAATCAGGTAGCGCGGCGCGTGCATGCACGATGAACCGCCGGGCAGATGCGCTAAGACGTGAATTGATCCAAGAAGGTCCGCTTGTGAAATATGTTCGCGAAACAATTTTCGGCGATTTACCTGAACGCATTGCCCGCACTTGCGGTTAAAGCAAACGACCTCCTGCCCCAAATCGTTGGATTGACGATACCTCGAACGCGCAATAGCGTGTCAGTAATGACCGCAGGTGGTAAAATCATAAGTGATGACAACGGTTTCGACGCGATGGCAAGCGAGATTGAACCGGAGCTGCGCGCCATTGCTGCGCGCCGTTTGCGTGCTGAGTATAATTGCTCGCTCGAACCTGAGGATCTCGTCAATGAGGTTATGGTTCGCCTATTAAAGGCCGGCGGAAGCCCCAGTGATAGAGCAAGGATACTTGGATATTCAGCGCATATTGCGCGGCAAGCTCTGGTTGATCATGCGCGGCGAAAAGCCGCCGAAAAACGCAATCACGAACGCGTGACATTGTTGACCACAATGCCGGAATATCAACGTGTCGATGTTCTTGAAGTGAACGCAGCACTTACGCGTCTAAATGAAATCGATCCTGACCGCGCTGCGCTGGTTGAAATGCGGTTCTTTGGCGGAATGACGATGAGTGAAATTGCGCAAGTGCAGGCAATATCACTAAGCACCGCCAAGCGACGCTGGGAAGCTGCACGGTTATGGCTTGAACAATATCTTGCCGCATAGTGCTGTTTGCATTGATTGGCGGCGCTTCTTTCTCTGATCTCGCCGTCGTGACCAATGGCTTGTCAAGAGGTGCTGCATGCCGAGTTCTACCACAAGTGCGCAGCAATGTTGGTGCCTGTGTCTGAAGCTTGGCTACAGGACAATTCGCTGATGCTGGATATTGGTCGCTGACACAGGTCTCAGATAATTGCACCAGTGACCCGATGCGCATCGTCACGATCGGTCCGCCACTTCAGGCGAGGGATTGAAGGGGGCAGATGAAGATTTGCGGCAATCTCAACGTCATAACCAGCGTCGCACATTCTTCTTGTAGGAAAGATATTGCGCTCCAAAAATGTCCTCAAGCCGATCTTCTTCTGGCTTGATCTGGAATGCGGTAATGTACCCAATAAATGCTACAACAATAGCTGCGTTGAAAAGCGATCCGAGAAATATCGCGATGCCGCACAAGATGATCAGCAATCCCAGATACATCGGGTTACGGGTGACGCTATAAAGGCCGGACACCACCAGACTTGATGCTTTTTCAGGCGATAGCGGAGTGACGGTTGTCTTCGCCCTGCGAAACGCCACGAGCGAGACGATATCGAGCGATGCCCCCAAACCAATCAGCGCAAAAGCTATCGCTTTTTGGAAGGGAAACGCGAACTCCAAAGCGTCGAATTGAAACGCAATGGCCCACATCAGCAACGCTGAAGTGAGAGCGACAAGCGGCGGAGGTATGAGAAGTTTCACAATGATCCAATCACAGATATGCGCAGCCCCGTATTGGACCTACTGCGCCACCAAATTGCCGGCCGCCTTCCAAGCTTCAAAACCATCATTCATATGGACAACACTTCCAAAGCCTTGTGCTTGCATAATCTCCAATGCTCCGCTGCTGCGCGCTCCCGACCTACAATGGAGCAGGTAGCGTTGAGACTTGTCCAGCTTGGCCAGATTATTCGCAAAATCGTCTGACCTGAAATCAACATTGATTGCGCCCTTGATATGCCCTTGCGCAAATTCAGCAGGCGTTCTGACATCCAGAACGACAAGCGAGGCATCACCGGCAATCACTTCATCGGCATCAGCCGCGCTGACATTGACTATGTCAGTTGAGCTGAGCGCAGGATCCGTAGCCATTTGTGTGTCTGCTCCTTGAGCTGACCCCTGAGCGGAGCAAGCCGACAAAGCCAAGGCCACAGCTGTTGCGGTAAGGAAGTTCGGCTTCATTTGTATTTCCCTTTCATACAGTTTGTCGTGCGCGCAACGATACATATCGCCGCACAGTATAACGATCAGCGGTCCTCAAGCGGCAGCCCTGCTCTACGCCAAGCCTCAACCCCGCCGCGTACGATTAGAATATTCTCAACGCCTGCTTTTCGCGCAAGTTCAGCCGCTTTGGAAGATCGCGCTCCTGAAAGACATAAAAACGCGATTGGCAGGTGTTTAGCCTTTGTGAGACAAGACTTCACATAGTCTGCAAAATCGCGATCTTGCAGCGTCTTGCATTTCGCTACGGCAGGAACCCCGGTATCGGCCCACTCGCCAGGCGTGCGAACATCAATCAAGACCAGTGCGTTGTCGTTCAACTCCTGAAACGCTTGCGCACAGTTGATGGCGGGAAAAGTCTCAGAGCTTTTCCCGCCAAGTCCCAGAAATTTGAGCAAACCCACGACTATTCCTTCGGCGCAGTGCGCATTCCAAATAGGCCGTAAACAGGGCAGAATTTAACCGTCGCGGTGACAAACATGATGGCCGCTGCGACAAAGCTTGCAATGCCCAGAGCGCTTGCTGGTTCAATGCTTCCAACCAGAAACGGTATGGCTGCGAATACCAGACCCAGAACGAGCCGGATCATACGGTCGGCTCTGCCTACATTTGCGAATTTCATTTAGCTTCTCCAATTGCTTTTGAGAAACTGGTTTTAGCGGATAGGGAGCGGTGCTTCTGTGACTTAGTCACCAAGCTGAGCAAGTCGAGCGATTTGGGCAGGATCAACGACAAGTACAGTACGATGACCGCGCTTGATCAGGCCATGATCTTCCCATTTGGCCAACCGCCGGGAGACGACTTCGCGAGAGCTGCCAAGATCAGCGGCGAGTTGTTCGTGAGTGATATGCACCAAGGGATTCTGCCCGCTAATTTGTGCGATCCGCTTTGCCAGCCTTTGATCGAGAGGGCTGAAAGCTACCTGTTCTATTTTCGCCATCATGTCGCCAAGTCGCTGGTTGAATACATCAAACACGAAGGCGCGAAATTCGCTGGAGGAATTTAACCGCGCGTTGAATTGATCAACAGAAAGCGCGCACGCAACCGTTTCGCTTTCGGTTACCGCTTCGGCGGCATAATCGCGGCCAGCCATCAGGCAGCTGGTCGTTATGACACAGGATTGTCCCGGCCCGATCTGATAAAGCATCACTGACTTGCCGCTAAGCGAATGCAGATCGACGCGCACCAAACCAGACACAACGAAAAGGAATTTGTCGCAAGGTTGCCCCGCTTGAAACACCGTTGCCTTGGCCGGAAGTTCCAAAATCATCGCGTCGTCCAGAAAATCTGGAACTTGAGAGGTGAACCGGTTTGCCATCTGATCACATGTTAGATCATCATAGTGACAAAAGCGATCAAGTCCTCAGCCAAAAGCGGATGATTATTGCGGCAATGGTACGCAAACGAACCGCCAATTCGCGGTCGTTATTTGCGCCAGATTACGGTTATCGCGCTCCTGGTTCAAAACCGCTCTGAACGCAGCACCTCTGCAGGTGTAATGTAGATAATGCCCGAATAATCGGTGAAATAATCGTCCGCTATTTGCTGGGCGATTTCGCGGGCATGATCTCCATCGAGCATGACAAATTCGATCCGGACGATATCAAAATCGCGAACGATTGAAGGCCTGTCATGGGTGCGGGTGAGGTGATGACCTTTCCCGCTGCCCTCCACCAAAGTGTAACCGCTGGCGCCTGTTTCATCCAACAATTTGGTGATGCGATCTTGTAGCAAGCGTTCGGCAATGATGGTCACTGTTGTTGCGGCGAAAGCCATGATCATTCTCCTGAAGCAAATATATGCGTTAAGCGGCGATCACACGCCAAAGACTATCTCGGCAAGCGCGATAAAAAGCGGGATGCACACCACCAAAGCGATTGGCGTGCCCACGCTGGTGGACGAACCAATGAAAGCAGACGGATTGGCTCCCGGTATCCCGGCGCGCAGAGTTGGCGGGCCGGAGATATCGGAATTTGACGCTGCGATCACGGCCAGCAAGACCACGCCGCCGGGGCTAAATCCAACCATGACGTGAGCGATATAGCCAAGCCCAAAAGCCAGCAGTCCATGAACAATTGGCGAGATCAACGCATAGGCAACAAACCACTGCGCAACTTGCCGCAGCTCCGAAAGGCGCGACCACGCCTCCATCCCCATGATCAACATGAGGATCGAGAGAAATCCGCGGAATAGCAGGTCATAAAACCCCTCATAAAGCTCCTGAGGCTGAACCAGAAAGCCGATGACAAGCCCCAACAGCAACGCCGACAAGGCCGAGCTACGCAAGGAATCTACGACAATACTGCGCACGGTGATGGTTGCCCCGCCGCCTTTGGCGGTCTTCTTCTTGTGCATGCTCGCCAGCACAATCGCGAGGATCAGGGCCGGGATATCCATGAAGGGATAGAGCGCGGGCGCCCATGCTTCAAACGCGATCCCCCGCTCGTCCAACGCCACCATTGCCGCTGCCAATGTCGATGCACTGACTGCGCCGAACAGGCCCGCGGTCGCCAATGCGTCGTCACGATTGACCTTGGGCAGGCGGCCCAAAGTAAAGTTGCCAATCAACACGATCAGGCACCCTATAAGGGCTGCGAAAAAAGCAGGCAGTGCGAGCTCTCTTAAGTTGGAATCGCGGATCTCGATCCCCCCGTGCAGCCCCACACTCATCAGCAACATGAAGATGATGAAACGATAAATCGCATCCGGGATCGCAAGTTTGCTTCCCGATGCCGCCAAGGCAAACCCACCAAACAGGAATGCAAGCATCGGGGATTGTAATTGCGTAACAAAGCTTGCTGCGAAATAGGCGAGTGATTCCACGGTGGCTGGCTCCAACTATGGCGGACTAAAGATATTTCCGCGCAATAGAGCGCCTTCATTCAATCAGTAAAATATATTGTTTGGAAGGTTTCGTTCTAAAAAACGAATGAGTCTGCTGGTCGCTAGATCGTATCCACAAGGCGCTGCACCGCTGGGTGAAGGAAATGATGTTCGGGGATGAGTACTGCGAATTGTTCGGACACGCCCGGCAAGCTCGCCGCCTCGACCAGCTTGCCTGACGAAAGTTCATCTTGAACAACCACTGGCGGCAAGACCGCAAGCCCGGCATCGGCCCGTGCCAGCAGCCGCATCATCGCCATGTCGTCAACCTCGGCAGCGATGTTGATTGGCTGGCTTAGTCCTTCGATTAAGAGGTCAAAGCCATTGCGGAAACCGCTGTCACGGCTTGGCAGGATAAGAGGCTCGCTAGAAAGCAATTCGGCATAATCGCTGCGTCCAGCGATCCGTTCCGGTGTACCCACTATCCCCACCGGCTGGGTGTCGATGATCCTTGCTGTCCAACTGGTTGCAGCATCCCGAAAGGGAACCTGATTGACCAAAACGAGATCCACCAGATGCGCCTCAAGCGCGGGGAGCAGTTCAGAGATTGATCCCGACCGAACAACGAAAGGCGTCGCCTCCTCGCCCAAAAGCGGCACGAGAAAACCCATTTGAAAATTGCGCGAAAGCGTCGACAGAGCACCGATACGCAAAGGGTGCATGGCTTCTGCTCGCTCAGAACTCAGCCGTCGCCGCATTGCATCGCCGCTTTGGAAGATCACTTCGCAATGCGACAAGGCGATACGGCCAGCAGGGCTAAGGACAAGGCGCCTGCCGCTGCGTTCAAACAGTCGATGCCCCAACTGTTCTTCAAGCTTCTTGATCTGGGTCGAAAGCGCAGATTGCGAAACGTTCAACCGCTCGGCCGCACGCGTAAGATGACCTTCACGCGCGACCGCCCAGAAATAGCGAAGATGATTATAGTTTAACGCCACACCTGCACTCTTAGTGCGGGCTTTGGTGATTACGCAAATGTTCTCGCTGCGCGCATCACCCAAGCCCGCAAATGTGTCGCGATCCAGCCGTCAAGCGCTATCGGATCGGTCATGTCATGGTTTCTTTAGGCATTGCTAGACCGCAACCCGCTTTGCTCGTAAATGATAATGCGAATGATTCGCTAAATAGGCGCTAGAATGGGCAATTGCAGCTTACGCGCCTGATCTATGGGCCGTGTGACCACACGATCCATGTTGCATATTGAAGGGTAGGATAATCGAATGAACACCAAACACCTTTTGGTCGTTTTACCACTCGCGCTGGGGCTTGCAGCCTGCGGCGAGGCGGGAACGTCAGCAGATGGCGCTACCGATGCGCAAACTCTGACGATCTACTCATCCCGGCATTATGATTCCGATTACGCCCTTTATGACGCCTTCAAGGAAGCCACCGGCGTCGAGGTTAATGTTGTCGAAGCCGATGGCGATTTGTTGATCGAACGGGTCAAAGCTGACGCTGACAGCAGCCCGCCTGACGTGATCATTACGGTCGATGCTGGGCGGCTTTGGCGTGCGAACGAGGAAAGCCTTTTTGCACCAGTTGATTCCGAACTTCTGAACAAAAGAGTTCCTGCAGCATTCCGCCACCCCGATGGAAACTGGTTTGGCATGTCCAGCCGCGCGCGCGTGCTGGTCTATGCGCAGGAGCGCGTAAATGCAGAAGATCTGGAAGGGTATGAGAGCCTTGCCGACCCGCAATTTGCAGGGCGTATCTGCGCGCGATCATCGGGCAATATCTACAACATCTCCTTGCTGTCCGCATTGATCACCCGCTGGGGCGAAGAGCGCGCACAGGATTGGGCTTCGAGCGTGGCTGCCAATTTTGCGCGCGCGCCTCAAGGCGGCGATAGCGATCAGATTGCAGCGGTGGCGGCGGGCGAATGCGATATTGCGCTGGTGAACCATTATTACTTCGCGCGGATGGCGCAAGAAGAACCCGACAGTGTGGCAGGCGTGACAATCGCCTGGCCTGAACAGGGTGAAGGCGTACATGTCAACATTTCGGGAGGCGGCGTCTCTGCCAGCGCGCGCAACCCCGAACTGGCCCGGCAATTCCTAGAATTCTCCGTATCTGACGAAGCCCAGCGCCTGTTCCCTGAACTGACAAACGAATATCCCATCGTTGCCGGTCTGGAATATGACAATTCGGTGCTGTCCGGCCTCGGCGAATTTGCAGTCGATCCGCTTCCGGCAAGCGATTTGGGCGCGAACCAACGATTGGCTCAGCAGATTTTCGATAGGTCTGGATGGCCTTGATTGCCTATTTGAATTAGGGCCTCGCCGATGCGCGATTTACAGGCATCTGTGAGGCCCGGTTCCCCGATAGGCTTTGATCCTAGCTGGTTGGGCGTAGGCCTTGCCGCTATTCTCATCGTGCCGTTGATCGCGCTTGGTGGTCTCGCAGTGATGGGTGATGGAGCATATCTCAGCCACATCGCATCGACGAGGCTTGCCGATTTCGCATCCAGCTCGTTTCTTTTGGCGGCTATGTCAGGGTTTGGCGCTGCCATGCTTGGGCTGGGGAGTGCCTGGCTTGTTTCGAGATATGATTTCTGGGGTCGGGACATGCTCGACTGGGCCCTTGTCATGCCACTCGCAATGCCGGGATATATCGCTGCTTATTCGTGGTACGATCTGACTGCACCGGGCGGATATGCCTATCGAACGACAGATGGCCTTTTCCCGACTATCTCAGGCGTCAGCGGTGCTGCTTTCGTCTTTGCGCTTACGCTTTATCCTTACATCTATCTTCTCGTGCGCAATGTGCTCGGGCTAAATGGTGAAGCTCACCGTGAGATAGCGCGAAGCCTTGGTGCGCGCCCGGCCCAACTGTTTTGGCGGATCGATTTGCCAACCGTGTGGCCGGCAATCGCCGCAGGGACGGCTTTGGTAATTATGGAAGTCCTCGCCGATTTCGGTGTTGCTGATTTTCTGGGCGTATCGACATTCACTGTGGGGATCGTGAGGGCATGGTCATCCTTTGGTGATCCAGCCGCTGCTGCGCAATTGGCAGTGATCCTGCTTTTTGTGTGCCTGTTGGCGATGGGAGCCGAACGTGCGGCACGCGGGCGGCGCAAATTTGGCACAACCGTCGTGCAAAAAGGAAAGCGGACGCGCCAGCGCCTTGCCGGTTGGCAGCAGGCAGCGGCGATTTCGGCAGCCGTCACCCCGCTTGTGCTTGGGCTGTTTATTCCCCTTGGGAATCTTGCATATATGCTGTGGGAGGTTCCGCCCGCGCGTTCAGCTTTGGGTCCGGCCTTGGGGACATTCCAACTATCAATTGCATCAGCGGCGATTGCGATAATTGTCGGCATTTCTGCCGGTTATGCCTTGCGAACCGGGAAGAGCATATCGCGCAGTGCCGTGCGTATTGCGCAAGCGGGCTACGCGGTGCCCGGAGCTGTTGCGGGAATAGCTGTGCTAGCATGCATGGTTGCTTTGCAATGGGCCATCGATGCCCTGCCGGGACAAGCCCCCGTGCTGCTAACGGGGGGAAGCGTTTTTGCGCTTTTGTTCGCCTATCAGGTTCGGTTTGCAGCCGTTGCTATCCTGCCATGCGAGACTGCGCTGACACGGATCAGAGTATCGCAGGATGAAATCGCGCGATCGCTTGGCGCGCGCCCGTGGGAGGTTCTTACAAAAGTACACTTTCCTTTGATCCGAACAGGTGTTGCCGTTGCAGCGCTGCTGGTGGCTGTCGAAGTCAGCAAAGAACTGCCAGCAACAATGATCTTGCGCCCATTCGATCTGGATACCTTGGCTGTGACCGCGCACAATTATGCATCGGATGAAAGGCTGGCGCAGGCGGCTCTGCCATCGCTCCTGCTGCTGCTTATCACCATCCCGGCAACTCTCTTGCTCAATGTCTTACGAGTTTCAGAAAAATGATTCACGATAGTAACCAGCAAGCTGTTCTGTCCTGCGCGGATATGGTGATCGATTACGGCAAATTTCGCGCCGTTGATGGCGTGAGTTTCGATGTGCAGCCCGGCAAAATCGTAGCCATTCTGGGGCCATCCGGCTCAGGTAAATCGAGCGTACTGCGCGCGATTGCCGGTTTTGTGCCGCTGTCTGATGGGGCAATTCACCTTGGTGGCACACAAGTCTCTTCAGCCGCGCGCACAACACCGCCGGAGATGCGCCGCGCCGGGATTGCCGTGCAGGATCTCTCGCTGTTTCCCCACCTCACTGCCCAACAAAACGTGGCGTTCGGCCTCACCGGCAGCAATAAGGACAAAGTTGCAATCAGCTGGCTTGAGCGCGCCGGATTGTCGCACCGCGGTGCTGCGTACCCACATGAGCTTTCAGGCGGAGAGCAGCAGCGCGTCGCGCTTGCCAGAGCCCTTGCGCCCGAACCGGAAATCATGCTGCTGGACGAAGCCTTTTCCAGCCTTGATCCCTCTTTAAGAGCGCAGCTGCGCCGAGAGACGATTGCACTTCTTCGCGAGACCGGTGTTGCAACTCTGATCGTCTCTCACGATCCGGAGGAGGCCATGGAGGTCGCAGACGAGCTCATCATTATGGAGCATGGACGCATTTTGCAGCAGGGCAAGCCAGAGATGGTGTATTGCCAGCCGCACAATGTTGCGGTCGCCAGCCTGCTTGGTGAGGTCAATGCTTTTGCGGGCACGATCAAAAATGGCGCGCTACACTCGCCGTTTGGTCCTATCGCATGCGATGGATTTTCCGACGGTGAGAAAGTGACAGCGCTGATCCGGCCATACGCGATGCAACTGTCGCGGTCACAGTCAGAGGTATCAGCCCGTATTAGCGAGTCCCAGTTTTTGGGCACAAGATGCCGTATTGTGATGGAGGCAAGCGATGGCAGCAGAGCAATCAGCTATTGCGATCCCGGTCTGGCCGTACCGCCCGGCAGCGATGTCGAAGTTTCAATGGATTTGGCCAAGGTCCATATCGTTAGAGATTAGCGCGAAAATTGGCCGGCCACACAAACTGAAACACCGCACGGGCGGACACTGGGTGAGTTTGAAAGCCCTAAAAGTCACTGGGAAAGGTGGTTGCATGATCACCAAATCCACCTATGCGCTGTTTCAGAGAGCCGACGATATGGGCGATCGTATTGCGCAGAATTATCGGAACGCCCTCGCCTGAACGCTCTCCTGATTATCTTGTAACAAAACCCTCTTTCTCGACGAACCTTTGTGCGTAGGAAGAGGAAATTTATGAATATACGCGATCTGGAATATGTCACGGCCATTGATCGATATCATAATTTTGGCAGGGCTGCGCAAGCTTGCAACGTCAGCCAACCTGCGCTTTCCGCACAGGTAAAAAAGCTGGAAGAGCGGCTTGGGGTTGAGCTGTTTGCGCGTACCAATAATGGTGTGCTCACCACAGATGCCGGTGTGCGCATTGTCGCAACGGCCAAGGAGGTATTGCATTCCGCTCAACGGATCGCTGACACCGCGGCTGAATATCGTGATCCATTGGCCGCCCCGCTGCGCATTGGCATGATCCCGACATTGGCGCCGTACATTATCCCGTTTATCAGCACATCGATAACAGCGCTTTCGGACGAATTGTCTACCGTATATCGGGAGCAACCAACGCAAATGCTTCTGGCAGAACTTGAAGATCGCACCATTGATGTCGCACTGGTGAGTGGGCCGATTAGGCTGTCTGGTTACAAGTTCACGCCTGTTTTTCGGGAGCCATTGGTGCTGGCCGTCGCCCAAACGCACCGGCTGGCAAATGCGGGATCGATTGCCGCAAGCGACGTGCCGGTTGAAGAACTTCTTCTATTGACTGAAGAGCATTGCTTGCGCGCTGAAACCATTGCGCTTTGTCAAGACAAGAACATCGGTGTTGATATCCCTCACCAGACTTTGGTGACCAACCTTCTCACCGCCTCACACCTTTTGGTGCAGCGTGTTGGTTGTGCTTTGATGCCAACGCTTGCGCGGCAATCCCTGCAGCAAGCAAATTCTGGAATTCGTTTTGTTGATATAGACGCACAAAACTTTGGCCGCGACATTGGATTTATGTCACGCAAAGGCTGTCCAAGAGAGCATATTCTTATGGCTCTGTGCGATCAAATCCGCGCGTTTCCACCACAAGATGTAACCGCTTTGGCGTAGTTGCCGAACACATAAGTACAACGTCAAATTATATCCAATAAGCCGGCTTGCCAACGCAAGTCGGCCGCTTGTGTTGATCTTGCTTTTCCTACATTAAATCAAAAGCTTACGCCATAGTCACAGCTTATCGCGGCCATCCAAACCATGTATTATACAGCTGCACAATCGATCCATAAATGTCTGCTTCGAAGGCCGATCATCCCCGGGTCTGTCTTCTAACCAATTTGGAACTGAAAGGCAGCACTATGACTAATCCCAAAACCCGCAAGGCGGCACTCTCAACTGGCCGTCTGCTTCTCACCTCATCATCGCTAGCACTTATGATTGCTGGCCCTGTTCAAGCACAACAAACCATCAGCGATGGCGACAATATGACCGTCATGTCAGCAGATGATGGCGACGTTATTTCAGCGGCTGCTGGCGTCACCAGCACAGTGGACAGCGCACCGGTGGTAATCGTCCAAAACAATGACGTGACCCTCAACAATGCAGGTACTCTTGCAACGACAGGCGTGACGCAAACTGTTCAAACCAATCAGGGCACCACAGGCGCTGTTATCAACAATGCTGCATCGGGTCGCCTTGAAGGCGCTTCTCGAGTCGTTAATTTCGATGGTGCGGACGCCGCACTTGACAATGACGGTGTGATCCTTGGCACTGGCAGCCAGCGCAATGGCGCGGTTTACGGCAATCGCACATCAAACAATATCGCCATCAACAACTCTGCGACCGGTTCAATCGATGCTGGCGTGGAAGGCGCAGGCATCGCGATCGAAGTTGGCGGCGGCGGCGCTGCTCGTGGCGGTGCAATCGTTAATGCAGGTACAATCCAAGGACGTGGTCAGGCATCGCCAATGGGCGGCACAGCTGGCGATGGCATCCGCTTTTTCGGACCCGGTCTGGTACCGAAATACATTTACGAAGGTGACATCACCAATTCTGGCGTGATCAATTCTGAATCAACACAAGGCACTGTTGCAGGCATTCGCTTTGCCAACCGGGTTGGCTTTCAAGGCACCCTTACCAACGGACAAGCTGGCAATATCTCTGGCGCGCAAAACGGGCTGTATTTTGGCGAAGCCGATCACACCGGCGGGGTTGTCAATAATGATGGCATGATCACATCGGATAGCCGTGCACTAAACATCGATGGGCTTGGCCTCACTATCAACAATACCGGCACCATCCGCGGCGCAGGCGATCAGCGAAACGGCACCGTTTATGCCGACAGCACCGCACAGGGTTTCACCCTGAACAACCTGCAAACAGGTGTGATCGATGCAAGCGCAGGCAATGAAGGCGCGGGCTTCTCTGCTGAATTGAGCGAAATGGGCAATGCTTTTGCAATCAACAATAGCGGCACTATTCAAGGGCGTGGTCAGGCAGGCGCTGGCGCGGCGAGCGCTGGCGATGGATTGCGGTTTGAGCGCGCACGTGTTGCCGGCATGCTCAATGGCACAACAACCGGCCTGTTCACTGGTGAAATTACAAACTCTGGACTGATTAGCTCAGAAAGCTTGCAGGGAACCGCGGCTGGTATCCGCTTTGTTAATGGCGTGTCCTTTCAAGGGACATTAGCCAATGCGGCAGGCGGGGTCATCGAAGGGGCGCAAAACGGCCTTTATTTTGGTAATCCGGTCCCTGTTGGCGGCGCAGATCACACTGGCGGCGTGGTGAACAATAGCGGTATCATCCGTTCCGGCAGCCGCGCGCTCAACATCGATGGATCAGGATTGGTCATCAACAACAGTGGCGCAATCCTTGGCACCGGCAACCAGCGCAACGGCACGGTCTATGCAGACAGCACGGCGCAAAATTTTGCGCTAAACAACATGGCGGACGGCGTCATCGATGCAGGGAATGGCAATGAAGGCGCAGGAATTTCTGTGGAGCTTGCCTCAGCTGCAACCGGCGGGAATGCCTTCACAATAACCAATCAGGGTGTCATCCAAGGCCGCGGCAACGCATCTGCGGGTGCGGCCACTGCTGGCGATGGTCTGCGATTTGAACGCATGCGCAATGCCGGCATGCTCGATGGTTCAAGCAACGGCCTTTTTACTGGTGACATCACCAATGCTGGCACAATCGACAGTGAAGCGGCCAATGGCACTGCTGCTGGCATCCGTTTCGTCAACGGTGTGAGTTTTACTGGCACAATCACCAATTCGGGCACCATTTCCGGCGTTCAAAATGGCCTCTACTTTGGCAACGCAACGCCTGCTGGCGGCGGTGATTTTACTGGTGCAGTGGTGAACAATTCCGGCACGATCTCATCCGGCAGCCGGGCATTGAACATCGATGGGTTGGGCCTGACGGTAAACAACACTGGCGCTATTTTGGGAACAGGGGCGCAGCGCAATGGCACCGTCTATGCAGACGGTACCGCCAATGCATTTACTCTCAACAATTCCGGTGCAATCGATGCAGGTGTTGCTGGATCGGGTGTATCGTTGCAATTGGGCGCTGCCGACGGTGATGTGCGGACATTTACCCTCACCAATAGCGGCACTATCGATGGGCGCGCAGATGCATTGCCAAGCGGTGATAGCTCTGGCGTTCGTTTGTTTTCAAGCGTCGCAGGTGTCTCGGCAGCAGGGGACATCACCAACACCGGTGCAATATCTTCACAAACTGGTGCAGGTTTGCTGATTGAGAATGTTGGATTTACCGGCAATGTCGTGAATTCCGGATCGATCACTGGCGCTGTAAACGCGGTGGATGCATCGGCGGCTTTGAGCGCGCTGAACTTCGTGCAGAACGGCGGTGTGCTTAATGGCAACTTTGTCGGATCCGCGTTTGCAGACACGCTAAACATTGGTGCAGATGCCTTTACGCTAAACAGCGATGTTATCGGCAACGTCAACGTAACAACTGACCAGGCAAATGTTCTAACCGTGCAAGGGCAGCGTTCGATCGAAGGCAGCTTTACCGCCAACGGCACGCTTGAATTTGATCTTGGTGTCGATGCTGTGGCGGTTGATGGCGATACAACACTTGGCGCAAACAGCGTGATAAACATTGCAACAACGCAAATCAGTGCAGCAAGTGTTGGTACAACTTTTGACGTTTTGAGCGAAACTGGAAGCTTCACCAACAACGGCACCGCAGTGAACGTGCTCGAAGATAATTTCCTGATCGACTTCAACGTCAATCTGGGATCGGTGTCGGTATCGGTTGATGCAGCGGATCTTGCTGCGATTTCTAACGATGCCAATATCAACAGCTTTGGCGCGGCAATCACGACAGCTGTCGACAATAACCGGTTGTCAGCCGATGTGTTTGACGTTCTCAACACTTTCACATCTGCAACTGAATTCGAGACGGCTGCTCTGGCGCTGCTCCCGGCAATCAATGATGGTGTGACCCGCGAGATCTACGAATCGCAACGTTTGGCAAGTTCGCTTGTTCAAAACCGTCTGGCAGGCGATGCAATCGGGCTTTGGGGTCAGGCATCTGCCCGAACGGCAGAGCGTGATCCATCAGGCTTCAGCACTCCGGGATACGATAGCGATGCGATCAGCTTTACTCTGGGACTGGATGCCAAGCTGGGCGAAAACGCGACGGTCGGTGCGCTTTTGAACTATTCGGATATCGATATCGATGCGAACGGTATTGCCGCTGCTCAAAACGCAATCGATGCCTTCCAGTTGGGCGGATACGCCGGATACGATCTGGGCAATGCCTTCATCAATGCAGAGCTTGGTTATTCGATCAGCTCGGTTGACAGCAATCGCAATGCTTTGGGTTCGCGCATTCTTGGCGAAAGCGATGTTGATGGCTTTTACGGCAGTGTAAATGCTGGATATGACATCATAAGCGGCAATGTGGTCATCACACCAAATGGCGGCCTGCGCTATTCAGAATTGTCGCGTGATACTTTCACCGAAACAGGCGGTCTTGGGCTGACACTGGGCAGCGACAGTGCCGAGTTCTTTGAAGCGCGCGTTGGCCTGAAAGTCGCAGGTGCTGCAAAAACGGGCGTAATCCCGTTTGTCAGCGTGGATTATGCTTATGATCTGAGCAGTGATCCATTGGCGATCAATGGCTCTTTCAATGGCGGCGCGGACAATTTCGAGTTGCTCACTGATGAAGCATCGCAATCGCGGTTTGATATTGGCGCGGGACTGGATTTTGTAAGCGAAGGCAATGTGTCCATCGGCGCTGAATATCGCGGTCGCCTTGCCTCTGATTATCAGTCTCACTCGGGCGGTGTTCGTTTCCGCATTAAATTCTAACACGAAATTGGTCTGGGCTGCCTGGATCAAGGGGGAAGTCAGTCGGCGCCATGTGTGCCGGCTGGCTTTTGCCGTTGGTGATCGGCATTTATCCATCGCACAGCCTCACTAGCGCCCGAGCAACACTATCGTCATAACGAGCGCAGCGATTGCGCAACCATCGCACAATCCACGTTGGAGACCATAATCCTGATTGGAGATAGGGCATGGCAAAGGCTGACAATCAAGAAGGCGCTGCCAAGCGCAATGGCTTCACACGTTTTCTGGATGGCGTTGAATGGCTGGGCAACCTGTTGCCTCATCCCGTTACGCTATTTGCTATTTTGGCACTTGGTATTGTCCTGCTTTCAGGCCTTTTTGGATGGATGGGCGTTGCGGTTGAGGACCCTCGTCCAGCCGGTGCGCCCGGCGTTGCAGAAGATGGCATGATCAGGGCCGTCAGCCTGATGGATGGTGATGGTATCCGGCGCATCTTCACAGGGTTAGTCAGCAACTTTACAGGCTTTGCCCCGCTGGGCGTGGTGCTGGTGGCGATGATAGGTGTCGGTGTTGCGGAAAAATCCGGTCTGTTATCCGCAGCGGTGCGCGCGATGGTGCTTTCTGCGCCGCGCCATATGGTGACAGTTGCCATCGTTTTTGCAGGCATCGTTTCCAACACCGCATCGGAAGTTGGTTATGTCGTCCTTATCCCGCTGGCCGCAGGGATTTTTTATGCTTTGGGGCGCCATCCATTGGCTGGCATGGCCGCGGCCTTTGCCGGTGTTTCGGGTGGGTATAGCGCCAATTTGCTGATCGGCACAATTGACCCATTGCTCGCCGGGATCACGCAGGAGGCCGCGCGCCTCATCGACCCTACCTATATTGTGGTGGCCACTGCCAATTGGTATTTTATGGTGGCCTCCACCTTCCTGATCACAGCAATCGGTTCACTGGTGACGATCTTTATCGTTGAACCAAAGCTTGGCAAATACGATCCCAAAGGCGCAGATCCCACCATCCTTGATGATCGCATGATGGAAACAATCGCCGACAAGGAACGCAAGGGCCTGCGTTGGGCTGGCATTGCGCTGATCGGCGTATTGGGTTTCATGGCGCTGACCTTGATCCCTGAATGGGGCGTGCTGCGTGATCCTGATACAGGAGACAGGATCAACTCGCCATTCTTCAAAGGGTTCGTAGTGTGGATCCTGATTTTCTTTGTCGTTCTGGGTTATGTTTATGGCCGTGTCGTAGGCACGATGAAAACGGATCGCGATGTGATTGACGCGATGGCAGCTGCGCTTTCATCGCTTGGTCTGTATATTGTGCTGGTGTTCTTTGCAGCGCAGTTCGTGGCCTTTTTCGGCTGGACAAACTTGGGCGCGATTACCGCTGTAACCGGGTCGCAGTTTCTGCTGAATACAGGACTTACCGGTCCTGCCATATTCTTCCTTTTCATCCTGCTTTGCGCGGTGATCAATCTGTCGCTTGGCTCAGCTTCGGCGCAATGGGCGGTCACCGCGCCCATATTTGTGCCGATGTTGATGCTGATCGGATATTCTCCAGAGGTTATTCAGGCCGCATACCGGATTGGAGATTCCACAACGAATATCATCACCCCGATGATGAGCTATTTTGGTCTCATTCTGGCGTGGGCAACCCGCTATGACCGGAATTTGGGCGTAGGCACATTGATAGCGATGATGTTGCCTTACACGATTTTCTTCTTGGGCTTTTGGTCGGTGTTCTTTTATCTTTGGGCGTTCGTGTTTGGCATACCGGTAGGTCCTGGTTCACCGACTTTCTATACCCCTTAAAGCAAGATTGATCGCGTCCAGATCAACACTGGTTCCACAATAACGAATGCCGCTTGTCAGAATCTTTTTTGCATCATATGGTCCAACCAGATTGGTCCGCCAAGAGACTTGCCAAAAGATTGGCCAAAAGATTTGATAGAGGGGAAATTTTATGCACCTTTCCACACATAACTGGATGCGCGCTGAGCCTATTGAAACCACGCTCGCGCGCATTTCGCAGCTAGGTTTTGAAAGCATCGAAATCAGCGGTGAGCCGGAGCAATATCCGGTTCCGGTGGTACGGGCAGCGTTAAAAGAATACGGCATGAAGTGCTGGGGCAGCGTTACGTTGACCTTGGGCGACCGTAACCTGGCAGCGAAGGACGAAGCGCAGCGTGCCGCCTCTGTCGATTATGTCAAAAGCATCGTGCAATATGCGCACGATCTTGGCGGCCACAATGTAACCGTTGTTCCTGCAACAGTCGGTAAAGTCATCCCCGATTCAACGCCTGAGAATGAATGGCAATGGGTCGTCGAAGGTTTGCAGGAAGTCTATACGCTTTCCCAGAAGCTCGGAGTGCGTTTGGCGATTGAACCGCTCAATCGGTTCGAGACCTATTTCCTCAACCGCGCCGAACAAGCGATCGCTCTGGCAGAAGCAGTAGGCCCTGATTGCGGAGTGTGCCTCGATTGTTTCCACCTCAATATCGAAGAAGATGACATGTTGGGCGCAATCCGATCAGCAGGTTCGCGTCTGTTCGATTTTCACGTCGCTGATAACAATCGGATGCCACCTGGAATGGGTGCGCTCAATTGGGCAGAGATCGTGGATACGTTGACTGACATGGGATATGATGGCGCTCTGACCGCTGAAGTGGTCGCGCCGGTAGATCGCACTCCGGTTAGTCACTGGCCCGATCAGGTTGAAACCAATCCTGTCGATATCTCAGCAGACCAGCTCAAATTCATCGAAGATCACGGCTCCAGCCTGCTGAGCGAAGAATTCTATACCATGCTGGCAGAAGAAACCGCGAAGACGATCCTGCCTTTGATTGGCAAGGGGCGCTAAACGCAGTGGCCACGCTTTCGCGTCTGAACATAGGCGAAAATACTGCGGCAGCTAGAATCGCTTCAGTAGAAGCTATCGAGCTTTCCGTTCCTATCGATGTTGAGCAACAGCATGTCAGCGATTTCGGGCGTATCAAAACCTTTGATACCGTTCTTGTCCGAATAGAAACCGAAGGCGGACTGGTCGGCTGGGGTGAAGCCAAGAATGCGGCTGGCAGTGCGGGTTCGTATTCTGGTCTTGCTGCTTTGATCAATCGCGACATGGCGCCTGATCTCATTGGGCGCGATTCGCGTAATATCGCTGCAATTTGGGACGCCATATATAATGGTGTGCGCGCGCATTACACGCAGGCGCGCGGCAGGGTGTTTCCCGAATTATCCCGACGAGGCATCACCATTGCCGGGCTGTCGGCAATCGACATCGCCTTGTGGGATTTGCTGGGTAAGGACCTTGGCGTTCCGGTTTGGCAATTGCTTGGCGGCAGGCGTGCAGAAACTTTCCCGGCCTATGCGTCGGGTGGTTGGGCTCCGGCAGAAAGCATCGGTGAACAGCTGCAATCCTATGTCGATGCAGGCGGATTTGGTGCTGTAAAGATGCGCGTTGGAGTGATGGACGGCCGCCCCGAAATTTCCGCCGCGCGTGTTCATGCCGCGCGTGAGGCGCTTGGCCCTGACATATCCATTTTCTGTGATGCGCATGGCACGTTCTCTGTGTCAGAAGCGAAGCGGTTTTGCAGGTTGGTGGCTGATTGCAATATTGGCTGGCTGGAAGAACCTGTCACAGCCGATGATAATGCCGGCATGGCGATGGTGCGAAGCTCCACAGACATTCCCATTGCTTCTGGTGAAAGCGAATATACGCGCTTCGATTTCCGCGATCTTATGGCTTCTGGATGTGTCGATATTGTGCAACCAGACATGGCGGTTTGTGGCGGTATCAGCGAGGGGATGCGCATCGCTGCATTGGCTTCGGCATATAATCTGCAACTTGCCCCGCACATGTGGGGTGGTGCATTCGGCTTTATGGCCGGACTTGCGGTTCTGGCGAGCAGCCCATGCGGTTGGATTGTCGAGTATTCGCTTGGGGCGAACCCTTTGATCAAAGATATGATTGAAGAAGATATCCTGGTCGAAGATGGCCAGATTACGCTGCCGGAACGCCCCGGCCTTGGTCTTACCGTTAACGAGGCGTTTGTGCAGCAGCACACCGTCTCACACGGTGTTGGATGATGAACAATCAGCCCGCATTGGTCGGCAATCTTGTGCCGTTCTTCAAACAGCGGCGCTATCAGCCTGGTGATCGTGTTCCATCCGAGCGTGAACTGGCCGAACGGTTCAATGTCAGCCGCAACCAGATCCGCGAAGCTTTAAGCTATCTTGAAGCGTTGAGGATCGTTGAACGCCGATCCAAGTCGGGTGTTTTTATCGCGACAAGTGGCCCAAGCCTTGAAGCCATGGTGCTATATGCAAAACTGGGCGTCCCTATCGATGAAAAGGCTGTGCGCCAAGCTGTCGAAATGCGGCGCATTCATGAAATCGGCGCGGTGCGCATGGCCGCGCTTAACCGAACCGATGAGGACATTGAACGCCTTGCGCATTTGCTCGACGTTGAAAACACATTGATCGAAAGCGGCGGCAATATGGCTGAATGCGACCGCGCTTTTCACCTTGCCGTGATCCGGGCGGCGCAAAATGATGTGTTTTATAATTTGTCGCAGATATTCTACGCGATGAGTGAGAACCTGCGGCAGTTCTATTTCTGCAACGGTGCGCGTCAGGCGCGATCTCATCGCGATCACAAACGCATTTTCAGCGCGATCAAACGCGGTGATGCCGATGCAGCAGAAGCAGCGATGACGAGCCACCTTGCAGGCGCGGAAAAAGCCTGGAACACCGTGTTTGCCGATGAAGCGCGGCAAGCGTGATGCCTGTCGTTTTCACCACCCACCCCTTGCATCGCGATGCACATGCGCTGCTTGAAAGTGCAGCTGACATTCGCATAGCTTCGGACTTGTCAGCCGATACTCTTGTTAAAGAAGCACAAGATGCCGCGGCCATTATCGTGCGCGCACCGATACCTGAAATTATCTTTCACGACCGTCCGCAACTGCGCGCCGCTGTGCGGCATGGCGCTGGCCTTGATATGATACCGGTGGAAGAAGCCACAGAAGCAGGGGTGCTTGTCGCCAATGTGCCCGGCGTTAATGCGCGTTCGGTCGCCGAACATGTGATGCTTTGCACCTTGTCCCTTTCGCGCCGCTTTCGCGCCGTTGATCAAAGCCTGCGCAGTGATGGCTGGCTTGCTGGTCGTTCTTTTGCAGAAGAAGGCCGCGAGATTGATGGTCGCACCATGGGCGTTATCGGGTTGGGCAATGTGGGCGGTCACATTGCAAAGCTTGCCGACGCGCTGGGAATGCAGGTGTTGGGATACAGCCCCGCTCCAAAATCAAATCCCGATTTACCGGTAACACACGTAAGCCTGGAAGACGTGCTGTCCAAATCAGATTTCGTGGCGCTCGCTTGTCCCCTGACGGATGAAACACGCGGCCTGATTGGCCAGCACTCTTTCAAGCTCATGAAAAACAGTGCTTTCCTGATTAACGTCTCACGCGGCGCCGTTGTGGAAGAAGATCATCTGGTTCAAGCGCTTTTGGCTGGTGAGATTGCAGGCGCAGCGCTTGATGTTGTTGTTCACCAACCGCTGGACAAAGATCATCCGTTGCTGCAATTTCCAAATGTTATGATCACGCCCCATCTTGCTGGAATTACAGACGAAAGCATGAAGCGCATGGGCCTTGGTGCGGTTCAAGAAGTTTTGCGTATTCTCAAGGGAGATCCGCCGATCAATCTGATCAATCCCGCGGCTCTTTCGATGTTCAACGATAAATTTGGGGGGCGGCCTGCGGCTTAGCTTCGGATATGAAAACAATGATAACAGATAGCAAATCGCCCACAGGCAATACCAGTCCGCTTCGCAAGCGCTGGCTGCGTTTCGCGCTTGCCGCCTTGGCACCTTGGGCTGTGGCCGCCTGTGCAGAGCCGGAGCCGGTTGTGCCGTGGGAACTGGAGATCACCGATCCTTCCACTTTTAAAATGCTGCCCGGATTTGAAGCCGAGCTGGTCCATGCGGTTGATCTTGATACCGAAGGGTCGTGGGTTTCGTTGGCGGCCGATGATCAGGGCCGTTTGATCGCTAGCGACCAAACTGGCAATTTATGGCGCATTACTCCTGCACCGATTGGCGCTGATCCTTCCGGCACAGTGGTCGAGCAAATCGACGTAGATTTGGGCTATGCGCATGGGCTTTTGTTCGCAAATGACGCGCTATATGTGGTGGCAAATACATCGGGCCGCGATAAAGACGCATTTGAGTCAGGCAGCGAAAAAGCGCGTTCCGACTTCGCTCCCCCGCAATCAGGTCTCTACCGCCTTACCGATACCAATGGCGATGACACTTTTGACAACATCGAAGAACTGGCGCTGATTTCTGGTGGATCTGAACACGGTCCACATGCGATCGTGTTTGGTCCTAACAAAGAATCTCTTTTTCTGGTTGCCGGCAACTCGACCGACATCCCTGACTTCATCGATACCTCGCGTGTCCCACAAGTTTGGGGCGAAGATCAACTTACTCCGCACCTGTTCGATCCACGCGGTCACGCAGCGAATATCACGGCTCCCGGCGGCTGGGTTGCAGAAATGGATCTCGATGGTGAAAACTGGGTGCTGCACGCCGTAGGCATGCGCAATACCTATGACATCGCCGTGAACCCGCAAGGCGATGTTTTTGGATATGATTCCGATATGGAATGGGATTTGGGAACGCCATGGTATCGGCCAACACGCGTGCTGCATCTGGCAAGCGGCGGCGATATGGGCTGGCGGACCGGGTCTGGTAAATGGCCGTCATATTTTGAAGATACTCTTCCAGCACTCAAAAATATCGGCCCTGGTTCGCCGACCGGCGTTCTGTTTGGGACCGGTGCCAATTTTCCTGAGAAATATCAGCAGGCCCTGTTCACTTTCGATTGGACATTTGGGACGATTTACGCCCTGCACCTGTCTCCAGATGGGGCAAGCTATTCGGCTGAAGCTGAAGAGTTTCTCTCAGGCCAGTCCTTGGCCCTTACCGATGGCGCTGTTGCCAGCGATGGAGCCATGTATTTCCTGACCGGCGGGCGTGACATCACCTCAGGCCTGTATCGCGTGGTCTACACAGGCGACGATGCGACCGATCCCGTTGTTGCGGAAATGGAACAGACCCAAGCCTTCACGACGCGAAAGTCGCTTGAAAAACTGCACCAGCCCATCGGGGCACAGGCAGTTGATCAGGCGTGGCGTTATCTTGACAGTTCAGATGATTTCCTTCGCAATGCTGCCCGCGTCGCGGTTGAACATCAGGACTTCTCTTTCTGGCGTGAAAGAGCGCTTGCAGAAACACGGCCCCGTGCAGCAATTGCAGCTATGACGGCGTTCGCGCGGCATGGCCAAAAAAGCGATGGGGCTGAAGGTTTGAGCAGTCTGTCAGCACTCGATTGGGAAGCTTTGGATGATGATCAAAGACTTGATCTCATGCGAGCATACGCTCTGATCTTAATCCGAATGGATGCTGACGACGCGTCGAAACAAAGCGTGTTTGAAGCGTTGAGGCCAAACTTCCCGAGCGGCAATTCCTGGGTTGATCGTGAGCTTGCGCGGGTGCTTGTCCATCTTGACCCGGATGCCATGCGTGCGCCTTTGCTTGATCGCCTCGAACAAGGCAGTGCGCCAGACGCATCGGTCTTTGACGGGCTGGATGGCGACCTTTTGGAACGGACATCAACCGGCAATTATGGTGACCGCATCCAGGCTTATCTGGAAAATCCAACGGCACCTGAAAGCATGTTCTATGCCTATCTCCTGCACAGCTATGCTTGTGATTGGTCTGTCGATGAATACCGACGCTATTTTGACTGGATCAAGGAGGGCATCGCTGCCGAAGGTGGTGCCAGCTATGATGGGTTCCTTCGCGCGATGCGCCGCGTAACTCTGGAATGCACGCCCGAGGAGTATCAGGCAGACGAACTGCGCAGTAGCCTTGTCGAAAACAATGAGGTCGCTGGTTATCTGCAGAATTTGCCCATTCCAGAAGGGCCTGGTCAGCAATGGTCGGTCAGTGCTTTGGTATCATCGCTTGCCTCTGTTTCCAGCACGCCTGATTTTGAGCGTGGCAAACAGATGTACAAGGCGGGCATGTGCTTGGCCTGCCACAGCATTGGCGGCGAAGGCGGCGCTGTAGGACCGGACTTGAATGGGGCGGGCGCGCGTTTCACCAGAGAATATCTGCTGCGTTCGATCGTGCATCCCAATGAAGCGTTGTCTGATCAATATGCCAACACCATCATCACGCTGGATGATGGCAGGCAGGTCATCGGGCGCGTAGTTGAAGAAGATGACAGGAGGGTTACCATCGCTGACAATCCGTTCGATCTGAGCAGCCGTGAAGGCATTCGGACCAACAGGATTGTCTCCCGCGAGGAAAGCGATGTCTCGCCAATGCCTGCAGGTTTGATCAATGGCATGAATGCGGAGGAAATTGCTGACTTGCTTGCCTTTATCGAGGCATCGGGCGATCGCGATGAAATCGTGTTTCCAGAGGGTCAGCAATGACCCGCCTCGTGAAGTCTTGCATCGCCGCTGCTGCCGCGTTCACTCTGACTGCCTGTGAGACGGTTGAGACGGAAGAAGCTGAGGCTGATTTTGTGTCAATCTTCGATGGCTCAAGCTTGTCAGGTTGGGATGGCGATCAAGCTTATTGGCGGGTCAGCGATGGTGTAATCGTTGGTAAAACAAGCCTGGATGCACCTCTTGAGAAAAACACGTTCCTGATTTGGAAAGGCGGAACGCCTGCCGACTTCCACCTCAAGCTCGACTTCTTCCTCGAAAGCGGCAATAGCGGCGTGCAATATCGCAGCCATCTTCTGCCCAACAGTCATCAATACAGGGTTGGTGGATATCAAGCTGATATTGCAGGCAAATGGCTTGGCATTCTTTTTGGTGAGGCGGGTTCAGGTGGCATTCTTGCCCGACGTGGCCAGAATGTGGAATTGCAGCTGAGCGATGGGAAACCAACATCCTTGGTGACTGCTGAATTCGCTAGCGAAGATGATCTGATTTCGCAGGTTGATTTTGGTAGCTGGAACACGCTTGAGGTTATCGCTGATGGGGGTGATATCAGGCACATCGTCAATGGAACGACGTTCATGATCGCAGATGATCAAGGGACCGGCATGGGCGAAGATGGCGGGTTGATCGCGTTGCAACTGCACACCGGCAAACCGATGAAGGTGATGTTCCGCAATATCTCCATCAAAATGCTTGAACCTGGACAAAGCTGAACGGGGAGCCTTGCGATGCCTTCAATTACCAACCTGTTTCACATTGCGCTGAAAACTCCGAACCTTGAAGCGACTTCATTTTTTTATCGCGATATTCTCGGGATGGAACTGGCTCAACGTCCGGCACTTGATTTTGATGGCATCTGGTTAAAAACCGCCACCCCGCATGGTGAGATTATCATCCACATTTATGCCGGTGATGCCGCACTGGAACCCGATGGCAGCATGGCTGTTGGTGCAGGCGTGATCGATCATGTTGCGTTGACAGCACAAGGTTATGAAGCCTTCAGGCAACGCTTCGAGACATGGGGCCTCGATTGGCGCGAGAATGTTCTTGCTGAAATCGGCTTGTGGCAATTGTTTGTCTATGACCCAAGCGGGGTGATGCTCGAACTAAGTTTCGCCGCAGCTTCGGAAGATCAAGCTACGCCTGAATTTACATCGGACCGGCAATACAGGCCAAGAGAGCCGTTTTTTGATGCGAGCTCTTACCCCACCTTCACAAGCGGAAACGCTTGAACATCTTTCGGCGAAGTAAATTCGCGCCTCCAATTTACTGAAGTGCTGATACTCCCAATGGGGAATGTCGTCGGCCTCACGGCCGCTTCTGGCAGGTAGAGCAAACGGTTCTGAACCAAAGAATTTGTAGCTTTAGCGCCTAAGTAAGGTGCGCAAAGTTTGCTGCACCCGATGACGCTGCTCTTGTCCCGCCGCTTGTTTCTAGCTCGTCCAGCACAAGGCCGTTCACCAGCGCTGCAAGTTTGCCGAGTTCGTCGCGGCTTAGACTGTAAAAGACTAGCTTTGCATCCTTGCGCGTTTCCACAAGGCCAGCTTTTCTGAGCACGCCCAGCTGTTGAGAAAGAGCGGGCTGCCCGATGCCAGACACCTCCTCGATTTCGCCTACATTGCGCTCGCCATCGCGCAGCACCTCAAGTATCCGCAAGCGAAGTGGATGAGCGAGGGCTTTCAGCTCTTCAATTGGTGCCTTGCTCATTCGCCTCGCTCCTTTGGCATCTCGCGCAAAAACCATCCTGATTCATCCAAAGCGCTATAGACTTCGTCCAGATCGTGGGTTGGTGGCTGCAAAAGGCTTGATCCCGGGGTCCAATTGGCTGGCGCGAGGCCACCATGTGCATCAATGGCCTGCAACGCATCAAGGGTTCGCAACATCTCGGGGATTGATCGACCGACATCGGCTGGATAGCACGTTGTTGCTCGGATCGTTCCGTGCGGGTCAATATAAAAAGTGGTTCGGACAGCGGCGCTATCATTGTCCTTGGGCGCCACCATTCCGAATGCTCGCCCAATCACCATAGTCGGGTCTTCGACGATTGGAAAACGCACCTCGATATCAAAGCGTTCTTTGATCAATCTAAGCCATGCAAAATGGGAAAACAGGCTGTCTACAGACAAGGCCATAAGCGCGCAGTCGCGTCGATCAAACTGAGCTGATTGTTTCGACAGCTCAACAAACTCCGTGGTGCACACCGGCGTGAAATCAGCAGGATGCGAAAACAGGATCAGCCATTTGCCCCGATAGGCCGAAAGCTTGACGGGCCCAATTGTGCTTCTCGCTTCGAAATCTGGCGGCGTATCGCCGATGCGTAAGCCGGTGGATGCAATGTTATCTGTGTTATCTGTGTCCATGACGCAGCTTATAGCGCTTGACAAATCAATTACAATACATATACATAATTTGTGTAACTGTTGCGGAGAATTCTCATGGCCCGGCCTGATAACGCATTGCGAGCAGCGTCCGATCAAATCACTCGCGCGCAAAACGATAAGGCCCTGCGCCCCGAAGTCGCAAGTTTTTTTGACGAGACTACCAATACCGTCAGCTATGTCGTAAGCGATCCCGCATCTAAAGAAGCGGCCATCATTGATTCGGTTCTGGATTATGAAGCTGCATCGGGGCGGACATCGCATAGCTCGGCGGACCGTCTTGTTGAATACATCAATACCAATAGTTTGAAAGTGACATGGCATATTGAGACTCATGCACATGCCGATCACCTGTCTGCTGCGCCCTACCTTCAAAAGAAACTAGGCGGTAAACTGGCAATCGGGCGGGAAATCACTCGCGTGCAGGATGTGTTCGGTAAGCTGTTCAATGCCGGCACCGATTTTGAACGAGACGGCTCACAGTTCGATCATCTGTTTGTAGATGGCGAAACATTCGGTTTGGGAGAGCTTGAAGGCATTGCACTGCATGTCCCTGGTCACACGCCTGCCGATATGGCGTTCATCATCGGAGATGCGGCATTTGTGGGCGATACGGTCTTCATGCCAGATTACGGCACGGCCCGGGCAGACTTTCCCGGCGGCGATGCCCGGCAACTGTTCCAATCCATCTGGCGATTGCTATCGCTGCCCGATACGACGCGCATATTCCTGTGTCATGACTACAAGGCACCCGGCCGCGAAGAATTTTCGTGGGAAACCACCGTCAAACAGCAGCGCGAAGAAAATGTTCATATCAAAGATGGTGTGAGCGAGGATGATTTTGTAAAAATGCGCACAAGCCGCGATGCCGGTTTGTCTATGCCGCAACTGATCATGCCATCGATACAGGTCAATATTCGCGGCGGCCATTTGCCTGAGCCAGAGGATAATGGCGTCAGCTACATCAAGATCCCGGTGAATGCCGTATGACTTTTCCCGGTTTTCCTGATGCAACACCGCTCGCCGGATTGGGCGGTGGTGTCCTTATCGGATTGGCCGCAACTATCATGCTGCTTGGTGTCGGCCGTATTGCTGGAGTGTCTGGTATTGCAGCCCGCGCAACGGGGATCAGCAAAAGTAGCTTGCCATTGTCATCCGCGTGGTTGTTTCTCATAGGGCTTCCGCTTGGCGCATTGGTGGTGGTGGCGATTTCTGGACCTGTAAATGCAAGCTTCGCCAATCCGGCGTTCCTTGCCATAGCAGGTTTGGTGGTTGGCATTGGCACCCGGCTTGGTAGTGGTTGCACAAGCGGTCATGGCGTTTGCGGGATGAGCCGTCTTTCACCGCGTTCTTTGGTTGCAACAGCGACTTTCATGGCAACCGGCATCGCAACCGTTGCAGTAATGAACGCGGCTGGATTGAAGGTGCTGCAATGATCGCTCGCCAGCTTTCGATCCTTGTATCAGGCGTTCTGTTCGGAGCCGGATTAACTCTGGGCGGAATGACCGATCCAGCGCGTGTTCGCGGCTTCCTCAATCTGTTTGGTGAGTGGGACCCCACTCTTGCCTTTGTGATGGGCGGCGCTGTCCTCGTCATGGCCGTAGCATGGTGGTTTCAATCAAGACTTATTCAGCCTCTTTTTGCGGAAGGTTTTTCGCTTCCGGCCAGACGCGATCTGACGCCGAAATTGATCGGAGGGTCCGCTTTGTTTGGCATAGGCTGGGGCGTGGCCGGCCTTTGTCCCGGGCCAGGTATCGCCGCGCTGGTTATCGAACCAGTTTCCGCGGCGATCTTCGTGGTCGCGATGATCGCAGGGATGTTCTTGACGAGCCTTGTTGAAAGAAGCGTGTGATGGATATCAGAGAAGTCTCACCCGGATTTGCAGTCGCCCCTCAACCAAACCCAAGCGAGTTTTCCGATCTCGCTCAGCGCGGTTTCACAGGGCTCATCTGCAATCGTCCCGATGGCGAGGAGGACGGTCAACCAACAATTGACGAAATGCGCGAAGCTGCCCAGGCAGCTGGTCTCGCATTTCACCATATTCCGGTATCAGGCGGGGTATTTCCCGATGCTGCGATTGCGGCATTCCGTGCCGTTCGCCGTGGTTCACAAGGGCCTATACTTGCTTTTTGCCGTACGGGCACACGTTCCATTACGTTGGAAACACTCGCCAATCCCAATGACCTCACTGCGTCAGAGCGGCTAAAGCAAGCCGCTGCCTCCGGATATGACCTTACAGACATCAGTGGTACTCTTGTCTGATTGTCAGCTCCTCTAGAGAATTCGGGAGAATAGATAGACATGTCTGTTGCACGCTCGGTTGTCATCGTTGGCGGTGAATCCGCTGGAACTGCCAAGGCTGCATCCCTTCTCAAACGCAGGCCCGATCTCGATATTGCCGTAATAGAGCCGAGCGACCAGCATGCCTATCAGCTCGGTTGGACAATGGTTGGCGGCGGGGTATTTGCCGCGGATGTCACGCGCCGAACCATGGCCAGCGTGATGCCCAAGGCTGTAAAATGGCTCAAGGCAGCAGCAAAGTCGTTCGAACCTGAGAAAAACCAGGTCACTTTGACAGGTGGATCAACCGTTACTTATGAAGCTTTGGTGGTTGCACCGGGCATTCGGCTTGCTTGGGAGAAGATTGAAGGTCTGGAAGCTTCCCTTGGCAAAAACGGTGTGACATCGAATTATCGGTATGATCTTGCACCCTACACTTGGGAACTGGTGCAAGGTCTAAAGCAAGGCCGCGCGATTTTTACGCAGCCCGCTATGCCAATCAAATGTGCAGGCGCGCCGCAAAAGGAGGAGACGAGCCCTTGCGACTCCACCTTATACCGTATTGGCGAAGCGCTCAGCTACACAGGGGACGGCACAACCTATTCCGGCTTGGCCATTGCAGCAATCGGAGCCCCTGCAGGAGGCGTAGGAGCGGCACCCGGCTTGGCCATCACCGGGATCGGTGGTCTAATCGGCGCTGCTGGTCAAGCAGCTCAGGATATAGCCTTTGATCGACCAACACTCGAGATTGGCGCTAGATTCTTCGCAAATGTCGCGGGTGGAAGGGTCATAACGGCAGTAGTACCAAGATCGGTGCGCAATGATCTGGGCGATGCGATAGCGGAAACGGTTGGCGAGGAGATCGCTTCTTTCAATCCGAGCCTTAGCCCCGACAGGTGCCCGTGATGAACGCAGCTTCGCGCATGGCTTCTCTGAACCTTGTCTGCCTCCTTCTTGGCGCACCTGTGTTTTTCTTATGGCTGCAAAATCCGGATGTACGCGTCGGTGTGCCTCGCACATTTAGCCTGTTTGCTGCGGCGATAATTTACGTCGTTATTGCCGCCAAAGTTCGACCGAAATCGGTCTATGACGGTGCACGAAAAATTGGTGTTTCGCGTAGAGGCTTTCAGTTCGCCCTGCTTTTTGCGGCTATCGTCATGATAGCCATTCCAGTGCTCGACTGTGAAGGTGAAATCGCCCGCGTAGCTGGCCTTGGCCTGCTAATTGTCTCAGCCATATTATACGCCTCGGCGCTCATGAGCGTCCTTTATGCGGATGAATGAAAGCGCCTCTGCCGCAAAAGGCGATGTACCTGTCTTGCGACCATTGGCTGCGAAGCGGTGTGCTCGACCAGATCGATGTAGAGTTCGATAATACAGGCGGTGTTCTGTTTGGTGTTGCCGACTATGTCCCTGCTTTGATGAGCTATGTTGAGAAATATGCCATCGATCTCAAATTCGGCAGCACTTTGGTGGCCGTTGACGGCCCTGGTAAAAAGGCAACTTTCAAAACCGAAGATGGCGATGTTACCCGCGCGTTTGACATGCTTCACGTCGTGCCGCCCCAACTTGCCCCGCAATTCCTTGCCGATAGCCCGCTGGCAGACCAAAACGGCTTTACCGATGTCAATCAACATACGTTGCAACATGTGCGGTATCCCAATGTGTTTGGCCTTGGGGATGGCGGTTCTATGCCGAATGCCAAGACGATGGCGGCAGCACGAAAACAAGCTCCAGTCGTTGCGGTAAACCTGCTGCAACAGCTTGAGGGCAAAGGACCAAGAGCGGGATATGATGGCTATGGTTCATGTCCGCTCACGGTTGAGCGCGGCAAAATTGTCCTCGCTGAATTCGGTTATGGCGGCAAGCTGGCTCCAAGCTTTCCGACGTGGCTGATTGATGGCACCAAACCCGCTCGGCTGTCTTGGATGCTTAAAGCCGATGCGATGCCATGGATTTACTGGAATGGTATGCTCAAAGGCCGAGAGTGGCTTGCTGGCCCCGGCGGTTTGATCGCGCAATAAGCGCAGATCAGAGGGGGGCTGTATCAACATGCTATCGCGCTATTTCCCGATTCTCGAATGGGGCCGAACTTATAACCGCAATGTCCTGACAGACGATGTGATGGCGGCGGTAATCGTCACCATCATGCTAATCCCGCAAAGCCTTGCCTATGCTTTGCTGGCAGGCCTACCCCCGGTTGTCGGGCTTTATGCCTCGATCGCGCCTTTGATACTATATGCCATATTCGGGACGAGCCGCACCCTTGCGGTGGGGCCAGTGGCGGTCATATCGTTGATGACGGCCAGCGCAGCGGGCGCGGTTGCAGCGCAAGGGACGGCCGCGTATCTCGAAGCAGCCATAACACTGGCGATGCTTTCAGGCGTCATGCTGGCGATCCTGGGGTTGTTGCGCGCAGGCTTTCTTGCCAATCTGTTATCGCATCCGGTCATCAGCGGATTTATCACCGCGTCAGGCTTGCTAATTGCAACCAGCCAATTGAAGCACATTCTAGGCGTTCAGGCGAGCGGCGACAATTGGCCTGAAATGTTAACTTCGCTCGCTGGTTCGATTGGCAATACCAATCTGTGGACCCTATCCATCGGTATTCCAGCCACGCTTTTCCTGTTTTGGGTCCGCAAAGGCGCGAAACCAGCGCTTATGCGTCTTGGAATGCCTGTGCGTGCAGCGGATATGACGGCGAAAGCCGGGCCGGTTGTTGCAGTTGCGTTGACCATCCTTGCCGTTATCGCGCTCGATCTTGATAGTCACGGCGTGGATCTGGTTGGCGCTATCCCGCAAGGTCTGCCGCCTTTCGCCATGCCAAGCACGGACCTGTCACTCATCAGCAAGCTGTGGGTACCAGCACTGCTTATTTCTATCATCGGCTTTGTCGAAAGCGTCTCGGTTGCACAGACCCTTGCAGCCAAACGCCGCCAACGTATCGCACCCGATCAGGAATTGATCGGCCTGGGCAGCGCAAACATTGCTAGCGCTTTTTCAGGCGGATACCCTGTTACTGGCGGCTTCGCCCGATCAGCTGTGAATTTTGATGCAGGAGCGCAGACACCTGCGGCAGGCGCCTACACCGCGGTGGGCATCGCACTTGCCACCTTATTTCTTACACCACTGCTATTCTCGCTGCCGATCGCAGCTCTCGCTGCCACAATAATCGTCGCTGTCTTGAGCCTTGTTGACCTGAAAACGCCTGGACAGCTGTGGCGCTACTCCAAGGCCGATTTCGCTGCCCATATTGCCACCATCGGTTTCACGCTTCTGGCGGGCGTAGAACTTGGTGTAATCGCAGGGGTAGCGGTTGGGTTGCTGCTTTATCTTTGGCGGGCAAGCCGTCCTCACGCTGCGATTGTCGGGCGTGTGCCGGAAACCGAACACTTCCGAAATATTGACCGGCACACGGTCTTCACTCTTCCGCACCTTATTTCGATACGCATCGACGAAGCGTTGACCTATCTCAATGCTCGCTGGCTTGAGGAATATGTGCTTGAACAGGTCGCTGATCGGCCAGAGGTCCGCCACGTCATCTTGATGTGCAGTGCGGTGAACGAAGTTGACGCCTCGGGTCTGGAAAGCCTTGAAGCAATCAATCACCGATTGGGCGGCGGCTCCATCGGTTTGCACCTGTCCGAGGTAAAAGGCCCGGTTATGGACCGCCTGAAACGCACCCACTTTATCGATCAGCTTAATGGCCGAGTGTTTCTCTCGCAAAACCGAGCTTTCAATGAACTTGCGAAAGACACCGGCAAGCCGCCCGAACCTGTAGATCACTACCTTGAGCGCGGGCTTATATAACGCACCTGCTTGAGTTTGATGGCTGATCGTATGGGGCAGGACTTTAGAATGGCGACATAGTCTGCCCGTTTTTCGATCCCGAAAATTCTCCATCATCTGATCACATAGTGCGGCTTCCATCCCGCGCGCCATGTCGATGACACCCGACAACACTTTCACACGAACCTTGGCAGTTTGCGCCCTTCGAAATATCGTATAGATCGCATAGATCGTTGCGGCGATACACGCTGAAGGTCTTGGCCATGCCGACAATCAACGTATGGGCGCTTCGCCCAGAATATATTATCCAGTCCCGCTCATCGAAGGTCGTACAATGGTCCTGTTTGTCCCATCAGAATTTGTTGTCCCTACCGGTTTTGAAACTGACATGTTTCGCGCGCGGATGTTGAGTGTGAACGATGTTGTGAAAGATTTCGAGGCTGTGTGTCAGAGCGCGCCTTTATTACAGCGCATGTTCCCAACATGGCGCGGCTGGCCCAAAGGGTTGACTATAGAGCAGAACCTGATTGATCTTGGTTGGCACCAGAAGGAATTCCAGCTGCGCCGTTCCTTCGCCTATACAATTGTATCGCTTGATGAGAAGACGGTTTTGGGCTGCGTATATGTGGAGCCAACGCAGCGCGCTGACTACGATGCCGAGGTCTATTTCTGGGCGCGAGAAACAAAGATTGGCGGTGCAGCGGACAAAGCGCTCGCACAAGCGATCTTACCGTGGATAGAGCGGGAATGGCCGTTTGAGCGTGTCGCCTATCCTGGACGCAATCCGTCATGGGATGATTGGGCAAAACTGCCCCCTAAAAATCGCGCCGATGAAGCCTGAGCTTGCCTCCAGCCTTCTTCAAAGGCTGCTTTTCTAAACCGGGTTTAAGCTTTACGTTTCTTCGCTTACCGCCGCATCGCCATCGGCCGCAGTGAGGGCGTCCCAAATATCCCATTCAATCGCGCGCCCCGGATAAGCCGGGTCTTCAAATGGCCAGTCCTCGGCAATCCAGTTGGTAACCCAATCGTATAATTCAGCATCGAAGCCGGCATCATATTCGGCTTTGGTCACCCACATCGTGATGACTGCATCATAGCCTTCGACGTCACTTGGATAAACATACACACACCCACGCTCGCGCTTTCGATCAGGCGTGAGAACGGCAAAAGCAAAGGATTCGCGCGCGTTGAAACGGGCCTCCTCTGTTTCCATGTCCAACATTGCATCGGCATCGGTGATGCCTTCTCGCGGCCAGCTGGTGCTGCGCGTGAAAGTTTGCTGCAAGTGCTCAATGGATGACATGTAGGCTTCAAAATCGAGATCGACCAATTCAGGGCCGAGCGGGACGATTACGAAATCCTCAGTTTCTACAAGAACAGGCACGTCAAAATCGGCAGGGATCCAGTAAGTCTGCTCGCCCACTGCCGGGGCAGCGGAACTATCCGCCTCGCCCGGCGCTTCACTGGTCACACTAGACGCATCCTGCGAAGTGCATGCTGAACCCATCGCGCAAATAACAAGACTTGCCAATGCGAAGCGCGCGTTTTTCAAAACCATACTGGCGTCCCTCTTACCAAAAAATGCAAGCTAGGTCGCCCGAACATTCCTCGCCAAGCCCGGCTTGCATAATGGTTGAATTTCTTATCAGTCCGCTTGAGCGATGTGTAATTGCATACCATCCAATTCGCCTGTCAGTGCGACCTGACAAGACAGTCTGGAGCTTTTCTGACGTTCGCTTGAACCTTCCAGCAGTTCCTCTTCGTCAGATGATGCAGCGTCCAGTTTTTGCATGAATGCGGGATCGATTACGACATGGCAGGTCGCGCACGAACAGTTCCCACCGCATAGCGCAAAATCATCCGCGATACCGGCATCGCGAATGGCTTCCATTAACGTGCCATCGGCACTCGTTTCGATGGCATGATCTGCGTCTGCGCGGTCCCGGACTTTAAGTGTAATCATGAATGAACCTTCATTTGGATTGGAGCGATATTACAATAACTATCTGTGCACAGTGCTTTTTTTGAACCATCCAGCTATGGTCCGACGTGCTGTGATGTGCATCGGCTCCTCTGGATATTGATCCGGGAAAAGCGTTCGGCGAAAGGTTCGTCTCACCAGCCACGGTTCGAGAAAGCGGCCAAGCAGCCAGAGCGTCGCGAAGATACCTGCAAAGACGTAAGCTGGCTTTGCCGAGTGCTTGTCTTCGTCTTTCTTTTCCTCTTCACGCTGCTTCTTTTCTTCAAGGGTGAGCGGTTCGGGAGCGCCAAGAAATACGTCAATCGGGTTTCTTGGCTCCTCCTCCTCGTCTTCTTCCTCTTCCTCTTCGCCTTTTGCGGCTTCTTCCTGTTCCTGTTTCAGTCTTTCGTGATCGCTGAGAATTTCGGTGCCTACTGCGATTGCGAGAAACAAAAGGGGTGCAAGGAATACAAGACGCAGAGCCGGGCTTTTGAGGTCATAACGAAGGCGCATTTGCCCCTCTTCCTCTTGCACAAGCAGCTTGCCACTGGAAAAAGTTGCAAGCCTGTCCTGCGCGCCCGGATTGTGCTTTTTGTAAGTTAGCGACCCCTCATCGGCATTAGGGGTAACATCTGCTTCATCCAAAATCGGATCGAGCTTTTCAAAAACCTGAGCAGGGCTCATCGGCGGGTTGAGTTCGACGGAGCCGCGCGCTCTCCAGATCCAGTCGATGAAGTGCATTTTCGACACAATAATGCTCCGAATACTCAATCACACAGGCACCCGAATGGCTTCGCTGACTAGCGAAAACTCGGATATTGCAATCTTGGTAGTCAACCTGCTTGGATGGCGCGGGTCGATGAAAGACTACTCGGCGGGCACGCCCGTTTGGCGGCCAGTTTTGCTACGGAACCAGTCCCGGGTGGCGCGCCACCCATCGCTGAAGGGGAAGTACATCGCTTCTTTGATTTGCATCCGGCGACCACCTTCCATGCCAAGCTTCTCCGCCTCGCCATCGACACAGGTGCCGAACATGCGATCAAAGATGATCCAGGTCGCACCGTAATTGCTCCGGCTTGCCTGAAAATCTTGAGAATGGTGCACGCTGTGATGTTCAGTGGTGTTGAACAAGAAGCGCCACCACATTGGCGTATTAAAGCGTACATTGATGTGTTGATAGGTGCCGATAGCGAGCCCGATAGATGCCGCAAGCAGTGCAGCACGTGGCAGGAAGTCAAAGAAACCGCCAATGCCCAGGCCAATCAGGAACAACTCAATCGGATTGCCCACCGCACCTTTATTGATATTGAGCTGCGTAATATAGTGATGCGGCGCATGAGTCAGCCAAAGCGGATACCAATTGTGCATGCCGCGGTGCATCCAATACTGCCCGAAATCAAAAATCAGAGAAATCAGCAAAGCCTGCAGCAATAGCGGCATCCCTGTGAACCAGGACAGATTGTCCCAGTCATAAGAGCTTTGAATGAATTCAATGATGGCCTCGCTGCCGATATACACATCAACAATGCGCAAGATTGTGTAGCCTAACGACACATAGAAAAGGTCAGTGCACAGCTCTTTCCAGGTCAGCTGCCAGCTCTTATGGCGCGGCATCACCATCTCAAGGCAGATCAAGAAAAATCTGAAGCTAAGCGCTATGATGATAGCGGTCGTTGCTGTCGCGATAGAATTGGGAGCGTAATACCAGAAGGCCACCAATGCGAAGAGCATGACCGGCTGGAAATAGGTGAAGAAAGCCAGCTTTGCCGGCCCGCCTTCAACTTTTGGGATGTTTTCCCATCCAACGGTGACAGGGGCATCTGCACCAATGATGCGATTACCAACACGTGTACCGGCCATGACGTCCTATCTCCTCAATTTCAGTCAGCCAAGCCTGCCGGTCTTGCGCAACCGCGCGAGCCGCGAACGCAATGCGCGGCCTTCAAACGGTTTTTCATGCATACGACCACGAACAGACTCCCTATGCCAAGCAGAACACTGCCTGGCGCATTGCAGAATCTCTCCCGACGAACGTTGAGTTTTCTCTTTGTCGCTCTTTGCAGGCTATTGATATTAACTAACGCGTCAAGTGTAATAACGCAAAATTCTTCCCATCTGCCATTTTTGTGGCGTTTTTGCAGCTATCCGCGCGCAATAAAGGCACGCCAACCGCCCAATTGGGTAATATCTTCGGCATCGATCATCGCCCGTGGTTCAGCGACAAAACCTTTAACGCTGCTGCCATCCGCCAAAGTTACTGTGCCAATCGCAAGCGGCGCAGGCACTTCTGCTACGAAGGAACCGAAGGCAGCTGCATCAAGCTCATAAACTTCGACCTCGATAGCTGCGCCATCTTCGGAATGGATCAGAGCAGGTTTTGGCGGCGTGCTATTGGCTATTGCATAGAGCCGATACGTCGGCGCGGTCTTGTCTACGCCAACAAACACTGCATCGCGCGATGTCAGCTGCCAATGCAGCGGCATATCCTTAAGATGTGCACCAACCACAGCGAGTTTTACAGTTTCCATCATTCCATCCTTATCAAGTGGGGGAGGTGCGGGAAGATCCGCCGCCTCAACATAGGTTTGGGCAGCTTTCAGCAGAGCTTGATCTGTATCTGCCGGACCGATGAGCGTGATGCCAAACCCTGTCCCGTTGTCTCTTTGCCCAGCAGGCACGGCAAGCGCCGCCATATCGAGCAGATTGACGAAATTGGTGTAGAGGCCCAGGTTTGAATTGAGAGCAATCGGGGCAGCCAGCAACTCTGCCACACGATAGGTCGTTCCAGTGGTGGGGAATGCCAGTATGTCAACATCGTCCCACATATCACGCGCCATGCCTTGCAATTCGCGCAAACGGTACATGCCCTCAAACAGCGCGACTGCAGTGATATCCGTGCCGCCTGAAACGATGGTGCGCACCGTTTCTTCTATGGCCTCAGGGTTTTCCTCCAGAAGTGTCTTTAGCGCCGCGGTTCGCTCTGCGACCCAGGGGCCGGTATAAAGCAGGCTGGCGGTTTCATTCAGGAAGGCAATATCGAGTTCCACAATCTCGCCCTGCCCTGCCAATATTTCGAGCGCACGATCATACAGATATTCTGACCGCGCATCGCCAAAGAAACCCCGCTGATCAGGCTTCGGCACGCCAATGCGTGCCGTTGAGATTGTTTGGTTTGCCAATGGCTTCGAAAACGGGTCACCCGGATCGAAACCAGCGAGCACATCGTCCACCAGTTTTGCATCAGCCAGGCTATCGGCAAAAACGCTGATGCAGTCGAGCGAGCGACAGGCAGGTACAAGACCTTTGGTGCTCCAGCGCCCTTTGCTGGGCTTAAGGCCGATAAGGTGGTTAAAGGCTGCGGGCACCCGGCCTGAACCTGCTGTATCAGTACCTAGTGCAATGGGCACCAGCCCCGCCGCCACCGCAACGGCGGAGCCTGAGCTTGAGCCTCCACTTACATATGCAAGGTTTGAAGCATTTCGGGGGATGCCATAAGGGCTGCGCGTGCCAACCAGCCCGGTTGCGAACTGGTCAAGATTGGTCTTGCCTATGAACACCGCACCTGCAGCAATCAGCTTTTTCGTAACCGTGGCCGACGCCTCAGCTGTGTAGGCGAAAGCAGGACAGCCCGCCGTTGTTTCCATGCCCGCGACATCAATGTTGTCTTTCGCCGCGAAGGGCACGCCGGCAAGAGGCAAGTTCTCACCCGCAGCAAGCCGGTCTGAGACAGCGCGTGCAGCTGCGAGAACGTCGTCCTCTTTAACCCTGCTGATCCAGACTTGCGGCTGCACCTTATCATATGCCTCGATACGCGCCAGCGCAGCGCGCGCGACATCTTCAGCATGCAGCTCACCGGCATTGACCTTTGCAGCAATGGCCGCCGCGCTGTGGCGATCAGGCGCCGTCATTGTGCAACTGTCAGCGCGAGAAGAGGAACGCCTGGTTCAATGGCCTGACGTTCTTCGATATAAAGCGCGGAAATCGTACCTGCTCCCGGACTTTCCAAAGGGCATTCCATCTTCATCGCCTCAATCAACGCAATTGTCTGCCCAGCTTCCACCGTGTCCCCTTCTTTGACCAGCAACTTCCAAACATTGCCGCCAAATGGTGCTTCAACCACTTCAGCGCCTTCGGGAATGTCAACAACAGGAGCGTCGAGCGATCCACCGGCGATGTCTTCAGTCAGCTCCGATACGCGGTCAAACTCGCCATTGCGCTCCCATTCGGCGCGCTCGGCATCGAATGCGTTTTGCCGCACGTCTTCAAACGCTTTAATCTCTGCGGCATTGTCTGCGAGGAAGCTGCGATAGTCCGCCAAACGAAATTGCGAGTGTTCCACTTCGATGGAACGGCGACCAGCGGGGAAATCCTTGCGCCAGCTTTCAAGCTCCTCAGCGCTGACTTCGAAGAAGCGGATCTGATCGAAAAAGCGCAGCAGCCATGGTTTTCCTTCCTTGAAAGCTTCGGTTTGCCGGTGTGTATTCCAAACCTGAATGGTGCGGCCAAACAGCTGATATCCCCCGGGGCCTTCCATGCCATAAATACACATATAAGCACCGCCAATGCCAACTACATTGGGCGGGGTCCAGGTGCGCGCCGGGTTATACTTTGTCGTGACCAGACGGTGCCGCGGATCGACAGGGGTTGCCACAGGCGCACCCAGATACACATCGCCAAGTCCCATGACCAGATAACTGGCGTCAAAGACAGTATCCCGCACCGCCTCGGCATTATCTAAACCGTTGATACGGCGAATGAATTCGATATTATCAGGGCACCAGGGCGCGTCTTCGCGAACCGCTGCCACGTACTTTTCAATCGTTTCGATTGTCGCTGGATCACGCCAGCTCAGTGGCAGGTGAACAATGCGTGAGGGGACCACGAAGTCCTCCAGATCGCCCAGTTCGCCTTCGGCTCGCATAAGTGCTCGAAGCGCTCCTGCCTGATCGAGCAACCGGTCGTCAAAATGCAATTGCAACGAACGAATACCAGGCACAATATCGATAACGCCTGGCAAGGCCTTTTCTTCCATCACCTGCATTAAGGCATGGACACGGATGCGCAGTTCGATGTCGAGAACGATGGGGCCATACTCGACCAGAATGTTGCGATCACCCTGCTGGCGGTAGACCGTGTGCGGACGCATTCCTTCTTGGGGTGTTTCGGCAAGAATGGGGGAGAGCTCGGACACATCGCAGTCGGCATCTGTGTGATGGGGCGCCGCAGTCATTCCCGCTCGGCTGGATGCTTGCGCGGCTTCAATGGTTACAGGCTGAAACCGCAGGCGGTTGCCGGGCGCAAGCTGACCGATTTTCCAGCGATCCGCTGCGATCACGACGAAGGGGCATACAAATCCGCCAAGCGAGGGGCCATCCGGACCCAGAATGATCGGCATATCTCCGGTGAAATCAACTGCGCCAATTGCATAAGGATTGTCATGAATGTTGGACGGATGCAGTCCGGCCTCACCACCATCCTTGCGTGCCCATTCCGGTTTAGGCCCAACCAGACGCACGCCAGTTCGGTTGGAATTATAATGCACCTGCCATTCGGCCTCGAGTATTTTGGCGATATCCCCCTCGGTAAAGAAGTCCGGCGCGCCATGGGGGCCATACATCACCCGCAAAGTCCACAAATTGCCAAACTCACCTTGCTGAGCAACCGGACCCGGATCGTGCGCAATGGCGTGATCTGCAAGGTGCAACGTATCGCCAGCCAGAAGCCGGCGTCCGGCATGGCCACCAAACTGGCCAAGTTCAAACGTCGCGTGGCTATCCAGGTAAGACGGAACATCAAGACCACCTGCGAAAAGGATATAACCGCGCATCCCGCCACCCGACACGCGCCCAAGCATCAAGGTCTGACCGGCGGCAACATCAATGGCCACATGGCGTTCCAATGGCTCGCCATCGAGTTTGGCATCGAAATTGGCGCCGGTTATGCAGATCCGCGCAGATGTGTTGAATTGCAAAGTTGGTCCGGTGAAAGTGACTTCCAGCCCCGGCGTTCCTTCGGGATTGCCAAGCAGCAAATTTCCGGTCCGGAATGATCGGTCATCCATCGGTCCAGAAGGCGGTACGCCCACGGCCCAAAGCCGCTCACGTCCCGGCCAGTCCTGCACCGTGGTTGCCGTGCCGCCCGAGATTACGCGCACGCTGTGCGGGACATAGCCGATTGTATCGAGCAATTGCGTGGTCACCTGCCCTTGGGCAAAACGTTCGTCTCGTAATACATCACGCAGCCAGCGCAGATTGGTCTCAACCCCGTCAATGCGGCTCTGATCAAGCGCATCGCGCATGGCGACAAGCGCTTCCTCGCGCGTTTCGGCATGGGTGATCAGTTTTGCGATCATGGGATCATACCACGCGCTAACGGTGCTGCCCGGTGCGCACCATGTCTCGGCACGGATGGTGTCAGGAAACTCCAGCGCCGAAAGCGTACCTGTGGTTGGACGATAATCCAGCGCTGGATCCTCGGCATAAAGGCGCACCTGGATCGAATGGCCACGCGGAGTTGGTGGTGAGCGATCCATGAAGGAATAATCCCCTGCAGCCCCGCGGATCATCCATTCGACAATGTCGATACCCATCACCTCTTCGGTGACACCGTGTTCGACTTGCAGGCGCGTGTTCATTTCAAGAAAATAGAATTCTTGCCGCTCGGCATCGAAGAGAAACTCAACCGTACCAGCGGATCGGTAATGCGCTGCTTGGGCAAGGCGCACCGCGGCCGCTATCAAATCTTTGCGAACAGCTGCAAACAAACGCGGAGCGGGCGCTTCCTCGACAACTTTCTGATTGCGCCGTTGCAAAGAACAATCGCGTTCGCCAAGCGGCATGACGCCGCCCTGCCCATCACCAAAGATCTGCACTTCAATATGACGCGCTGTATCGATGTAGCGTTCAAGGAATACGCCTGCATCGCCGAAACTGGCTTCGCCTTGGCGCACTACGGTGGCGAAGCCTTCGCGTACATCAGACGCACTTTGGCAAATGCGCATCCCGATACCGCCCCCGCCAGCCGTAGCCTTCAGGATGACCGGATAACCGATACCATTGGCAGCGCGTATCGCTTCATCCACATCGGTTAACAATCCGGTGCCAGGCGCCAAAGGTACGCCTTGCTCTGAAGCCAGTCGGCGAGCGCTGTGTTTGAGGCCGAAAGTTTCTATATGTTCGGGTCTCGGGCCGATAAAGACAATGCCAGCATCTTCGCACGCGCGCGCAAATTCCGTGTTCTCAGCAAGAAAACCGTATCCAGGGTGGATAAAGCCTGCGCCTGTCTGTTTGGCAGCGGCGATCACTGCCGGGATGTTGAGATAGCTTTCGGCAGCAGGTGCAGGTCCAATACACACGGCCTCATCAGCCTGTGTCACATGCAGCGAATCAGCATCAACCTGGGAATATACCGCAACCGAGCGATAGCCCATCTTGCGCAGTGTCCGGATTATGCGGGTGGCAATTGCGCCGCGGTTTGCGACAAGTACCGTCTTGTTGGTCATTCCGAGATAATCATTCGCACAGGAGTTGGGTTAAATCCATTGCAGGGATTGTTGATCTGGGGGCAGTTCGACACCAGCACGACAACATCCATTTCAGCCCGTAGATCGACGCTCAGGCCGGGCGCTGAAATACCATCGACGATACCCAGAGCACCGTCCTGTTCAACAGGGACATTCATGAAAAAATTTACGTTGGAGACGATGTCGCGTTTACTGCGCCCTGCTGGAAGGCTTGCTTTGAGATAATTTTCAACGCAGGCATGCTGCGCCTTGGTGTGATGTCCATATCGCAGTGCATTGGATTCCACCGAACACGCCCCGCCAATGGTATCATGATAGGCGACCGAGGTATCCACAATGGTCATCATTGCGCGCCCTTCATTCGAAAGCAGCACGGCACCATTGCGCAAAAACAGATTGCCCTGCGCGGCCATGGTATCTTGCGCGCTGTATCGCTCGGCATCGTCATCGGCAAAATAGATCAGCAAATCGACGGCCTGATTGCCTTCTAGGTCAATAATCCGAAGCTGCTGCCCCGCCTTGACAAGGTGCTGCCAGTACAGTCGCGATGGCACGACTTCATCATAAACCACCTCACCTGGAAGATCGATGACATGAGGATCAGTCGCACAAGTCTTGGCATTCACGTTCAACTGTCCTTTCAACGACGGTAATAATCTTCCGCATTGAGGTATGCCCTCAAGCTTTCGGGTGTGGAGTTGCGGATAGGATCGTCCACAGGCGTAACCGGGCCACGCCATGCAGTGGCGCGAAGAGGTGTAACGGTCCATGCGTCACGCGGGTCGAGCACATGCGGACAATTGGCGATCACTATCAACAGGTCCATCTCCGCGCGCAAGGTTACCCTGCGCCCCGGTTCAAACGGACCGATCTGCGGGGTGATTGCACCATCGTCCTCGATCCGCGCACCTTTGAAGAGATTGACGCAAGGATGCACATCCTTACGTCCAAGCCCATGTTTGCCGACACCCAGCAACAAGCGGTCCCGGCCATTGAGAAAATAGCGGGGCGGTTGTTCACCTTGGCCATACTTTTGCGCACTGCGCTTCTCGTTCGAAGTACCGCAAAAGCAGTCATGCGTTCCGGCATCATCTTCAAGGAAGCTCATCAGCACACGGCCCATGTCCGAAAGAAGAAGCTTGCCAGCGCCAAGATAAGCGTTCCACTGCACTTTCACGGTATCCGCGACACTCAGCCGCTCGGTTGGCATTTCAGCGTTGAATATCTGAAAAGAGGCGCAGCCGTCACCCTGCAGGTCGATCAAGCGCAGCCGCGCGCCGCGATTAAATCGCCGTATGGCGTAGCCGCCAGCGGCAATCGTCTCCTCCCACAAAAGGTCATCTTGCATAACGCCATCAGACAGATCGTCTGCCACAGGCGGCAAGATCGGCATTGCCTCTGCTACCGAGCCCGCCATGGCCCGGGCATGTTCGCGCGCGGCGATTGGCTTTGCCAGCTTCTCGGTCATGCAGCAGCAGCCTTTCCACTTTTGCTTTTGCGCACAGCTCCATCATCGGCATCACTGGCGGTTTCGCCTTCATCCGGCTCATGCAGCGGCGGCAACAGTGCAGTGGTGGTAACCAGCTGCAGTTGATGGACCCCGCGAATGCTGCGCAGCGCATCGCACAGGGAATCAAGCCGCACAGCAGGCCCTTGTACAAGCAGAACTTCCATCGATTGATCATCTTCAAGGAAGACATGCTGTGAAGAAATCACTTCCTTCAAGTGATAGCTTTGCGTTTTTGCAAGTTGTTGTCTGATGGAACCACGGTCGCCGCGATAAACCAGCGTAATTGTCCCGGCGAGCATCTCCTCAGGACGGGTTTGTGCCTCGTGCTCAGCCAACGCCTGGCGGATCAGTTCCGAAATCAGTTGCGATCGCGAAGGAAGGCCGCGCTCTTCCACCATAGTATCAAGCTGGCGGAACAGCTCGGACGGTAAACTCATGCTGAGCCGGGCAAGTCTTACTGGTTCTGTGGGCATCGCATTGGCCTTCTCAATTATTACTATTCATGTCAATCGTATTACTAACGGTGCGCTCAATTGATGCATCGTCTGCTTCGGGTTCGCTTTTTAAGGATGGTTTTTTGTCCTTCCTGCCCAACGCCAGATCGTAAACGACGGTTGCGCCAAAGCGGTGAGGAGCATGGGGATCAAGACGCCATTTGTCCAATGTCAAAACCCTGTTTCCAAGGCCAAAAGCTTCTTCAATATCGTGTGTAACCATGACGATCGTAAGACCATAATCGCGCCAAAGCCGTGTGATCAGTTCATGCATATCGGACCGAATGCCGGGGTCCAAAGCGCCAAACGGTTCGTCCAGCAACAATATGCGCGGGCGCGTGATTAACGCCTGTGCGATAGCAAGGCGTTGCTGCATTCCGCCCGACATCTGTGACGGGTACAAATCCTTGCTTTGGCCAAGGCCAACCGCCTCGAGCATTTCTTCGGCCTGCGCGATTGCTTCGCGGCGACCACCGCCAAACAGCTTGGCGACAAAAGGCGCCTTTGCACATTCGATGCCGAACATCGTATTTCCAAGTGCAGTGAGATGCGGGAATACCGAATAGCGTTGAAAAACCACACCGCGGTCCGGCTCACATTCCGGTTTCAGGTCAACGCCGTCCAAAGTGATGCTTCCACGCGATGGCGCATCCTGCCCAAGGACAAGACGCAGAAAACTGCTTTTGCCCGCGCCAGATGGGCCGATAACAGAAACGAAGGCACCTTCCTCGATATCGAGCGAAAGCCGCTCGATCACGATCAAGTCACCATATTCGACCCATACGTCGCGAAAGGAGAGAAGAGCACCCATTACGTTTCGCGATGCGCCCAGCCAAACAGACGTTTGCTGGTCAAAACGAGCACAAAATCAATCACCGCTGCGAGTATGGCAATCCAGATCACGTAAGGGATGATCACATCCATCGCCAGATACCGCCGGACAAGAAAAATGCGATAGCCAAGGCCGATATCCGAAGCGATAGCCTCTGCCGAGATAAGGAACACCCATGCAGGCCCAAGCGACAGCCGCGTCGCTTGGATAAGGCGCGGCATCGATTGCGGCAAAGCAACACGCAACATCAGTTGCCACGTGCTCGCCCCAAGGGTTTGCGCTTTGACAATCTGTTCACGCGGCAAAGCACCGATATGTCCGGCAATATCACGAACCATAAACGGTGCGATGCCAATAACAATCAGCGCGACCTTGGCCGTTTCTCCCAAACCAAACACAATGAACAAAACAGGCAGCAGCGCAATAGGTGGTATCACCGCGATCCCTGTAACCAGCATGCCAAATGTTGCCCGAACCGGAGGTAACAAACCCAGCAAAAGCCCAACGCAAAGCGCGCTTGCTGTGGAGATGGCGACACCTATGCCAAGCCGCCCCAGACTGGCCGCGGTATCGGACCAGAACAAATACCGGCCCGACAATGGATCACGCTCAAAAACCAATGCCCGCATTACATCAAACATTGCACCTGGCAGGGGCAAAATCTTTTCATTGGGATTGATCGCATTGCGGTCTGTCGCGATGATCAAATAAACGATGAGCAGCACAACAATCGGCGTTGCCCCCATTAACAGGGCAGTGGATCGTGAGATCCGGCGGTTTATCCAACGCATCTCGTCCCGACCCCTAACGCTTATCCGTCATATGCCAAGCCCGGCCAAACCCGGCTCAAAGACTGCCATCGGCGGCCATTTGCATGTAGGTGTCGTCAAACCGCAAAGTGATGTTGCCTTCATCCCCAAGCGTTGCACCGCCCGGAAACGCCATGCCAATCGCATCTGACGAACTTGCACCCTGGCCGAACAATCCTTGTGCAAAACTGAAATCGCGAACGCGGGTCATAGTCTCCACCAACGCAGGGTCTCGTGCAGCTTCAACAGCCGCGGCAGCATCATAATACATGTACGTTGTTGCCAGTTGCGCCTCGTAAAGCTCTGGCGTTGTGCCTGCGAGCTGGGCCATGGCAGCGCGCGCCTCGGCGCCTGCTTCATCGTCCTGCCGCATCACGTTCATGGTTTCATACCAGATGCCCACCAGCGCTTTACCAAAATCAGGATTGGTCCCCAACGTAGCGGTATCGACCACCAGCAGATCGACGATCTCACCAGGAATGTCGGCCGAAGTGAATACCAAATTGGCTCCTTCTTGCTCTTTCATTGTGAGCAATTGCGGGTTCCACGCCACGGCCGCTGTCACATCGTCAGACGTGAACGCACCGGCAATGTCGGCATCTGCCGTATTCACAGTGTTAACGTCCACCATCGCCAGATCAACTGACTGCAATGCTCGTGCCAACAAATAGTGCGATACCGAAAGCTCGACCAGATTGACCTGCTGACCGGAAATGTCGGCTAGATTATCAGTGCCTTTAAGCAAAACGCCGTCATTGCCGTTGGAATAATCCCCAATGATAATGGCGCTTGTGTCCTTGCCCCCAGCGGCAGGAATGGTGAGCGCGTCCATATTGGCCACGGTTACGCCGTCAAGCGCTCCAGCGGTATACTGATTGACTGATTCAACGTAGTCATTGACCTGTACAATATCGATGGTGATGCCGTACTTTTCGGCCCACTTATCAACGATCCCCGCCTGCTCAGCATAGGCCCAAGGCATCCAGCCGGCATAGATAGACCAACCGATCTTGAAATCGGTTTTAGGGCCGGACTGCTCCTCCGGACTTTGTGAGCAAGCAGCGACCAAAAGCGCCCCTGCCATGACCATGAGTGCCCCCGCGCGACGAATCCCGTTCAGCATATATATGTTCCTTTCGCAGGTGCAGCATTGCCGTAAAACACGGCGTTGTCCATCGCAAATTTATTACCGTTGTTATTTTCCGTAATATCCATATGCTCGATTGGTCATCGCGTGAACGGCAAACATACAATCGGCCACATGCAAAAAGGCTGCGAAAGCCTGATCAGCACTATTCATAGGAGATTTTCATGAACCGTTTCGCTGCCCTGCTTCCTCTTCTCGCCGCTGCCTGCGCGTCAGAAACGCCCACAGACCCCGCCGATACAAAAAGCAGCGATGCGGTTCCAAGCTTCACAGAAAACATCATCGAAGTGCCAGATTTCGCCGATTTTCTGGCGGTGGATGGTGACGCTGTATGGACTACCAATGATGGACGGGTTGAACAGTGGTCAACCAACGAAAAGCTGGCTGAAGTTGCAATGCCGCGGCCCTGTGGAACCATGGCAATGGACTTTGGCGCATTATGGGTGGCCAATTGCGATGGCGGCGAAGTTTATCGGATAGATCCCGAGACAGCCAAAATTGTGGCCACGATCCCTGCCGGCATGGGGCCAAGCGGAGAACTGAACGTTGTTTCCGGTGCTGATAGCATCTGGGCGCCTGACCAGACTACCGGTGCAATTTCACGAATTGATCCTGAAACCAACAGCATCATCGCCACTATTGCGGCGACCAAAGCGACCTCCTATCTCGCTTTTGGCTTTGATGCCTTGTGGGCGGTGAGCGGGGAAGGCGGCGTGATTCAGCGGATCGATCCAGCAACCGATACTGTGACACACACGCTTGAGCTTGGCGATATGCCCGGCTTCCTGACCGCAGGAGAAGGCGCAGTTTGGGTTCAGGAACAAGGCGACGGTACGGTCGTGCGGATTGATCCTGAAACAGTAGAGATCACGGACCGTATTAAAGTCGGTGATGCTCTCAAATGGGGCGATATCGATACCGGCGATGGCAAAGTGTGGCTGCGCACAACCGAAGACCAGACCTTTGTGGTCATCGACGCACAGAGCAACGCAATCGTTGCCCGGATAGGCCGAGCCGAAGGCAGTGGCGCTATACGTTTTACCCCGACCGGGGTTTGGACAAGCGCGCATGACGTACACACGTTGACGTGGTGGTCGATGGACGAAGAATAAGGGGAGATACCGATTCTCTCCAAGTCTCTCGCAATCCCTCATATTTGTTGCAAAGCAATTACACTCATCGCGAGTTTCACCAGAGGTATTAAGGCTGATCCTGGTGAACAATGGGCTAAAAAGTCGCGGAATTGCGCGAAATTATCAGAGAGAAAATTTTGTGCTGCCCTGCACAATTAATACTCTTGAAGCATTCCGTAATATCTGTAGGCTTGCAATCAGCCGTCAATGAGAGCGGCACCACTTAGGGGAAGAGGATCTGCAGTTTGATGCCGGGTTTCGGCTGAAAGTGGAGATTGTCTATGGACCGCAATACGCAACGGAATGTATCCCGCAATGATGGGGGTACAACCGTCCCCGCTGCGGTTCCATTGCCGTCAAACACGGCTGACACTCCCCCATCGATCCGTCAAAAGCTGATCAACCTTCTGCCTCCGGCAACCCTTCTTGGCGTCGTCCTCATCTGGATGCTGGTGCCGCGCGAACTTTCGAGCAACCCGTGGGCAATCGTAATTGCGGCCTTCACCACCAGCTTTTTTCTGCTTGGTCTTGAACAGGTTTTCGAACGACATGAAAGCTGGCGGATAAACAGGCGCGAATTTCTTACCGATCTTTTTTACATGGTGCTGATGTATACAGCGGTTGGCTGGGCCGTTGAACTGCTCGCTGACGGGCCGCTTTATGCGCTGAAATCACAGCTGGGTCTTGCCACACCATGGATCGCGCAATTGCCGTTTGTCGTGCAAGTTGCCCTTGTCATCCTTCTGATCGAGTTCGGGCAATATTGGATGCACCGGGCAATGCATGATATCTATCCTTTGTGGCTAACGCATGCGCCGCATCATTACATAACCCAGCTCAACGCCATGAAGGGATTTGTCGGCAACCCGATAGAGCTGTTCCTCATTAGCTTGAGCGTCGTTGCGCTGTTCGACTTTGATCTTGTCGCGCTGTTTTGTGCGATCAATGTTCTGGGCGTCATATCAGGGTTTGCCCATGCGAACATCGCTTCAAACCCGCCGCTTTTTTATTCCTACATTTTCACAACCATTCGCCACCACAGCCTGCACCACACCGCGCTCAGCTATGAGGACACGCGGTGCAACTACGGCAATTCTCTCATTCTCATGGATCGCATTTTTGGGACTTACCGCGAAGGAGAGTCCGAAATTGTCGGTCAGGATGATCGGCGGCGCTGGTCCATTTACGAACAGTTCATGTTCCCTTTCCAACCGCTGATCGACCGGTTCAGCAAAGGACGGGACAAAGGATCATCAACAAATTGAACGACGGGGTCACGCAAAGGAGTTTGGTGTTGAGACACACATAGGGGTCGTAAGGACGGGCTGAGCCATCAGTCTTCGCCGGGGTTAGCCCGGCAGCAATCAGGGAAATTGGACGACGGGATCAGTTCTGGCGCGCGCCGGAGCATGCCTCCGCTTGGCTTAAATAAGGGGTTACATCAATGAAAAATCGCACACGATTAAAAGCAGGTCTGTTGACCGCAACCATCATATCTGGATCTATCCTCGCGATGCCTGCAGCAGCTCAGGATGAAGGCGCAGAAATGGCTACCGAAACCGCTGATAACGATGGAGTTATCCTGGTTACCGGTACCCGGCGCGCCACCACATTGATGGATACGCCGATCAATATCTCTGCGTTGGGAGCAGAAGAGCTAGAACGCCAGCGAGTCGACGACATTCGCGATATCGCCGCCTTTACGCCAGGCATCACGATATCGGACACTGGCGGTGGAACCACGGGCGATATTGTCCTGCGCGGTTTGAATGCCGGGGATGCCGATGATTTTGGCAGCAACTTTGACGACGCACTTGGTATATATCTGGGTGAAGTTCCGCTCTATTACGATTTCAAGCTGCTCGATCTTGAGCGCGTCGAAACACTGCTTGGGCCACAAGGCACGCTGTATGGTCTAGGGACACTTGCTGGCGCCATCCGCTACATTCCCAACCGCCCTAATCCGAGCGATATCGAGGTGGAAGGTCATGCGCGTGTGTATGCCCGTGCGCAAAGCGATGATATCGGCTATCAGTTTGATGGGATGTTCAACCTTCCCATCGTGCAAGATCACATCGCATTTCGCACCGCTACCGGTTACTATTTCGATCCAGGCTATATCGACTATGTGACCCTTGTGCAGGAACCCGGTGTCTCGCTGCCGCAGCCCGATGGTCCCAACACGATTACGGAGCAAGGTTTCGCCGATAACCTGTTCTTCCAGAAAGACGTCAACTTCGAGCGTACATTTACAACGCGCAACCAGCTGCTTTTCCAAACCACCCCGGATCTCAAGCTGACGCTGACCTATGCTTATCAAAAGACCGAAACCGATGGTGCATCTTCCAACAGTTTCGGTGTGCTGGGCACAGGACGCTACGAAAATGCGAGCCGCGTTCTTGAGCCGGTCGAGCGTCATGCACATCTCGCGAGCGCCGAGGTGAACGCCAACATCGCTGACATCTTCGAGATTGTCGCCACTGGTGCCTATACCGAAACCAAGTTCGATTCTGTTGGCGACGTCACCGATCTGCTGCTTGATCTCGATTACGGGTACGAGCTGTTCCCGGCCTTCACCGGCATCAACCAGTCCGACCAGATCCGCAAACAGAAGAATGCCGAGGTCCGCTTTGTCTCGGCACATGGCGGTCCGTTCAGCTGGGTATTGGGCGGCTTTTACAACGAGAACAAGTTCTCGAGCGACTATGTCGAACGGCTGCCAAACCACCCCTTTGGCGATCCGGTCAGTAACCCGGAATTCCGTGAATTTGTGAACTTCATCGAATCCGAGGTCACCGAGAAGGCGATCTTTGGTGAAGGCTCATTCGAGATTATCCCACAATGGCAGGTCACTGCCGGCGCGCGCTATTTCGACTACACTTCAACAATCGCGGGTGCTGCTACACTGCCTTTCTTTGGCGAACCGCTTGAAGCGCGCGACGCTGAAGCGGCTGGCGGCGATGCCGCTGATAATGGCTGGGTGTGGAAGGTAAATTCGTCCTTCGACGTAACGCCTGATCTGCTCGTCTATGGTACGTACAGCAAGGGCTACCGCCTTGGCGGACCAAATCGCGTAGCGCCCTGCCCTGAGGGAACGCCTACCGATCCTGCATTGTATACAGGGCCGCAGCTCATCTGCGCACTACCCTCCGAAGTGCAGTTCGGTCCAGATACCACGAAGAACCTTGAACTGGGTGTTCGTGCACAGCTGTTCCAGGATGCGGTTTCGCTCAACTTCAACGTCTTCCAGATCAAATGGGACGGCATTCAGATCGACTCAGCCACAACCTACGGTGTGGTCGGAATTACGGTGAATGGCGGCAAAGCAACGGTCGAAGGTGCTGAGGCATCGTTCACCATCCGCCCGACCGAGGGGCTGACCATCCAAGGCAACTATTCCTACCTGGATGCAAAACTGACAGAAGATGTGCCCGGCCTCATTTCTGTCAATGACCCTCCCGGCACTTATCCCAGCGCGCCGATTGCCGTTGATGCATTGTCAGGGGATCGTCTGCCAGGTTCAGCCAAGAATTCAGGCGCGCTTGGTGTGACTTATGAAACGGACGTGGGGGCCGGTGATATCATCGCCAACTGGACAGCGGTTTATCGTGGCAATGTGATTTCGCGCCTTGGTGGCACGCGCACATTTGGCGATGTCATTCCAAGCTATACAACGCATCGCGCATCGCTGACGTATGAATGGGATGACTATTCAGTGAGCCTGTGGGGCAACAATATCTTCAACAAGTTTGCGATCAGTTCGGTCAACCAGAACCTATCGCAAACCGGTCTCAATGATGGTGTTGTGTTGCGATATTATCGTCAGGTTCCGATTGTTCCCCGCACCATCGGTGTTGAGGCCCGTTTCCGCTACTAACACACCGGACCAGGAGCATGGGGCATTTACCGGTATTGCCGGTAGGTGCCCCTTTCCTTTTACAGCTTTGCTGATCGACTTTGAACGCGTTAACGCGTGTCTATACCGTTCTCTTCAAACCACTGGCGCACAGGTTCCAGCTGCTGTTCATAGCGGCGCCATTTGCCCACGCCATCGGCGTTAAGGGGGCGGCGCACCTGCGCAGCACTGGGCGTGGCTACGGCATCGGTGTTGCGATGGAAATGCAAGCATGCCTCGTCCCAATCAAGGCCGCAATGGTGCAGCAAGCGGCGTGTTTGCGTTTCCTGATCTGCGACAAGCGTTTCATAATTCAGCTGCAAGACGCGGCCTGCAAAGAGCTTGTCCCACATCTGCATCATGGTGTGGAAACGCAAGAAATAGCGTGCCGTATCCATCAGGTCATAGGAATAAGAATAATAAGGGGACTGGCTGGCAAACAGGTTTTTGTAATTGCTCCAGACCGTATCCATCGCGCTGCGCCGAAGACAAACAATCCGGGCGTTGGGAAGTGCGTGAGCAATATGCCCAATATAAAGGAAATTGGCGGGAAGCTTGTCGATAAAATGCCGGGTAGGATGGCCGTCTGATTGTGGCCGATGCTGCGCGGCATGCGCCATGTAAAGCTCGCCCAGCTTCCCTGCATCACACGATCCACTCGCCGCAATTGTCGCTGGGTCTATCACTTGCCGAGACGGCGTTTTTGCCAGACGTTTTACTGCTAGCGGCATAGCTTGCAATTCGCCTGCTGATCCGACTTGCGAGTGCGAAGAAAGAATGCGGTCGACCAATGTGGTGCCAGTACGCGGCATGCCAACTACGAAAACAGGCGCGTTTTCGCTATGCCCCGCAGTGCTTGCAAGCCTGCTTGTGCCTGCATCAAACAGTTGCGCAATTGCATCGAAAATCGCTGTATCCTGCGCGAACTCGTAAGCGATGTTACGCTTATGCTCATCATTGGCCGTCTTGAGCTGGACGAAGGCCGCCGTGTCCCCAATATCTTCCAGCTCTTTTGCCAGAGCATAACGAATGCGCAGCTTGTCTCCAGCGTCATCTGTGTCCGATAATGCTGTCTCCAGCCGCGTTACATGATTGTTTTTACTTGTCTGGCGCGAAAGGATAGCGAGCGCATAATGCACCTTTGCATTGTGCGGCTCGGCGGTAAGGATGGTCTCGTAAAGCGCGCGAGCCTCCTTCACCCTGCCGGTAAATCCGCAAGCCGCCGCTAAATTGTACAGAAATTCAGTGTTCTCGGGCGCTTGCGACACGGCGCTGCGGAAAGGCGAAACCGCGCCTTCGTGATCGCCAAGCCGCGTAAAAACGCAGCCGATTGTATCCAGCGTAAGCGCGTCAGTCGGTGATAGGTCGTAAGCCTCATGCGCTGCCTGCGCAGCATCTGCATCACGGTGCATTAAGCTAAGGATGCGGGCAAGTTGCGCGAGATGTTCAGCTTCGGGCCCTTTTTCAATAGCGGCTTGTATAAGCGCAATCGCTTTGCCCGCCTCACCGATTTGTTCAGCTGCCAAGCCCAGCAGGAAATAGCCTGTCGGTTTGCCCACATCCTGAAGCACCAGCTCCTTAGCCGCAACGGATGCGGCACTCGGATCGCCGTTCGCAAGCGCCCTACGGGCCTGAATTTCCAAGCTCATGGACGTCTCGCACAAAAAAGGGCCCGCCAAACCAGTGGCGGACCCTTATCTATAATATGGTCGTTTAGTCGCGCAAGGCGAGCTGTACTGACTCCACTTCGCCAGTTTCTTTGGCTGCGAGACGCGTCTCGATCTGTTCGCGGATTTGGGCGTGAACCTGAGTTCGGCATTCGCGCGCTTTGGCGGCGGCACGAAGATGCACAGTATCGAGACCCTCGCCGCATACAGCATTGGCCGCTGCATCCATACGGATGGCAAGCCGAAGCTGTCCATCCACGGTGGCCAGATCGATACCATCGAGCCGAAGCTCGACTGATTCCTGAACGAATGGATCGTTGTCCGTACCGGCGAAAACCGGCGTCGTGATGGCACAAGCGGCCAGCGCCGTGAGGGCTACCTTCAACATCATACTCTCCTGCAAAATTGTAATGCCGCTCTATGACGGCTGAGGTTCTTATTAGTTCCTCAGTTTTACACTTGCAAGTTAAGTAGCTGTTTTTTCGATTATTCAGAGTACAGCTCAGGGGGCTTTTACCACCAGAAGAGAAAGGCCAGTGGTGTCTCCTAAAAGACCAATTGGCAGTCTGGCATTTGTGGTTACTTCTTGTTGCGATGCGGGATCTATATAGGAAACCTCAATATTTCGATCCCCCTGCCCCGCAATTGCCCTGACAGTATCGAGCGGAATAGTGCACTTCCAGCTCCTTTGCCCTTCTACAGGCACCTTGTGGCCATTGAGCATAACAATAATTGCTGGATCATCGCGGAAGCCTTGCACCCTAAGGCAACTGCCTTCTTCACAACTCACCAAACGCGCTTGGGCGAAATCCTGCGCGGTGGCGGGGATTGCGCAGAGGCTGAAGCATGCCAGCGCTAACATCGAGAGGGGGCGATAGGCAAAATTGCGATAAGACAAGCAGGGCCTCCTGGCAGCTCTAGATAGAGCTGTTGCGATGGTGGATTCCTGCGAAATTCGTTTTTTTGTTGCAGCACAGCATAAGTAAAAAGATACTGCGGTCAAGCACCTGTTTGCCATAATCGCAACCACTGAAAACAGGCGCCCGCAAACGCCTTTCGCCGCCTCTCAATCGCCACTCTATAAGGACGGTCCGAAGTGGCGCTATGCGAAGGGCCAAATATCAAAGCACCTCTGCGATGGCGGGGATTATGCAGGATTTTGGGTGGCAAGCCATTTGGCACTTCGCAAACGCAAAAAGCATGTTAGTCTTCAAGACCCAAGGTTCACATCCCAACAAGTCCACGTCCCAACAAAAGGTGCAGTGCACGCATGTTCTTGCGAGAAATTGGAATCCTTCCAGGCCCAGCGTCAGATGCAGCAAATGATACAAGCCTGCCTCGTTTCACGAACCTGAGCCGACGAAGCTTTGTCACAGGGTCTGGTTTGTTTGTACTGGGCGTTACTCTGACTGGCTGTTCCGGTTATGTTGAACCCGATGTGGATGCTGACGCATTCGATTTGCCAGATGCAGGTGACAGCCCGCTGACACAGGTGACAGGCGGTGATGCGACGCCATCGCTATGGATCGCGATCGAGAAGGACGGGACCGTCAAGATCACCTGTCATCGTTCCGAAATGGGCCAGCAGGTTTGGACCTCAATGGCTCAGATTGTCGCCGATGAGCTGGAGGCAGATTGGGACAAGGTTGAAATCGTGCAGGCGTTGGGTGATCCGCGCTATGGCGACCAGAATACTGATGGCTCCCGCTCTGTCCGGTACAATTTTCACCGCCTTCGTGTCGCGGGCGCTGCCATGCGAAACATGCTCGAAGCGGCGGCTGCCAATGTATGGGAAATAGACGCCGCGCAATGCACAGCTCAAGAAGGCGTCGTTTCTAACACCGGCAATAGTGATACACTGTCCTATGGCAATCTGGCCAAGCTTGCCGGGCGATTGCCCGTTCCGCCAGAAGACCAGATCTCCCTCAAAACACGGGATGAATGGCGCTTTATAGGTAAAGAGATCCCGTCCCTGACGGTGCCGCTGATCACGCGCGGTGAAGGCACATATGGCATCGACGTCGATCGACCCGGCATGGTCTATGCCGTTATCGCCCGCCCGCCTCAGGTTTTTGGCAGCGTGCGCAACTTTGACGATAGTGCAGCGCTTAAGGTCCCCGGTGTGCTGCAAACCATGAAGATGCCCGATGCAGCTGCGCCTGCATTGCACCAGCCCTTAGGTGGCGTAGCTGTTGTGGCAAGCGACACGTGGGCCGCGATCCAAGGGCGCAATGCGTTGCAGATCGCGTGGGATCGTGGGCCAAACGCAGGTTACAATTCTGGCGCATTCGCCAAACAGATGAAAGCGACTGCAAACCGCAAAGGCGCCGTAAAACGCAAGCGCGGCGATGTTGATGCCGGCCTCGCCGATGCAGCGCAGCGGATAGAGGCGGACTATTATGTGCCACATCTCGCACATTCGCCAATGGAACCCCCTGTGGCCACTGCGCAGTGGGACGGAGAAAAGCTGGAGTGTTGGGGCTGCGTGCAAGACCCACAAACCTCACGCCAGAGCCTTGCTGATCTCCTGGGCATAGAAGTTGATAACATCACCGTACACGCCACATGGCTGGGCGGAGCATTTGGACGCAAATCCAAACCCGACTTCATGATCGAGGCCGCACTGATTGCAAAAGAAGTGGGCAAACCGGTCAAGCTTACTTGGACCCGCGAAGATGAAGTGCGGCATGGGTATTATCATTCGGTAAGCGCTCAACATTGTGAAGCTGGTCTTGATGCGCAGGGCAATTGCACCAGTTATCTGCACCGAACAGTGTTCCCGCCTATCGCTTCCACATTCGTAAAAGGGATGGATGCGCCCACAGATGGCGAACTTGGCCTCGGCCTTACCGATATTCCCTTCGACATGCCAAATTTGCAGGTCGAAGCGGGGGATGCAAAGGCCCATGTCCGAATTGGCTGGCTCCGTGCGGTAAGCAACATCTATCACGCGTTTTCTGTACAAAGTTTTGCCGCAGAAATGGCCCATGTGGCAGGCCGTGATCAAAAGGATTATCTGCTCGAACTGATTGGTGAAGAGCGCGAAATAGATCCTTCGGCAGAAGGGGCAAATTATGCCAATTATGGCGGCTCGATGGAAGAATACCCAATCGCCACAGCCCGCTTGGCGCATGTCGTCAACAAGGCGGCACAGATGGCGGATTGGGGCCGCAGCTTGCCTGATGGACATGGCTTGGGAATTGCTGTGCACAGGTCTTTTCTGGCTTATGTCGCAACGGTCATAGAGGTCGCGGTGGCGCCAGATGGTTCGTTACGAATTCCAGGTATTTGGCTATCAATTGATGCAGGCACGGTCATCAATCCACGGCACGCACGCGCGCAGATGGAAGGCGGCACTATCTTTGGCTTATCTAACGCCTTGTATGGTGAGATCACTGCAAAGGACGGAGCGATTGAACAAGACAACTTCCCGTCCTGGCGATTGATGCGCATGGAGGAAGCTCCGCGCGCATTCGAAGTCGATATCGTTGAATCAAATGCAGCGCCCGCAGGTGTTGGCGAACCACCCACGCCCCCTGCCGCACCTGCTTTGGCAAATGCGATTTTTAATGCGACCGGAACCCGGCTTCGTACCCTTCCCCTGATTGGCGCAAACGGCAACACGCTACCTGTGTCACAGTCGCAAGACGTTTAAGGAAGTATTTCAATGGCAGTTACACTTACGATAAATGGCAAGGCACAAGCCATTGAAGCCGCGCCGGGCACGCCGTTGCTTTGGGTGCTGCGCGACCATCTGAAAATGACGGGCACGAAATTCGGCTGCGGCGTCGCACAATGCGGCGCATGCACGGTGCATGTCGATGGCCAACCGATACGTTCCTGCATCACGCCGCACGATACGCTGGAAAACGCGAAAATCGCAACGATAGAAGGTGTCGAAGGCTCGGCAGCTGCTGCCATTCGCGAAGCCTGGATTGCCAATGATGTACCGCAATGCGGATATTGCCAGTCCGGACAGATCATGGCAGCCACCGCCTTGCTGGAAGGCACAGCCAATCCTTCAGACAAGGATATTGATGACGCCATGAGCGGGAACCTGTGCCGCTGCGCCACTTATATGAGCATTCGCCGGGCGATCAAAGAAGCCGCCTCAAACATGTAAAACGTGACGTGCGCCGGCAGGCCTGCACACGCTCACATCTGCATTTGGGCCAGCGTCTGCGGTGTATCGATATCGATCAGCAGATCAGGATCGCAAGCAATCGTATGCGCCCCTGCAAGCAGCGCGTGCGCGCCGTCATCACCTAACAATTGCATCAATTGAGAGAAATGGTTCCGACCAAAGGCAACTGGTGGCAAAGCGGTTTGGTCTGAACGCGTGGCGATAATCTTGTTGATCGCTGCATGTTCAATCAGCGCGGCAAAATGCGATTGTGGCACTAACGGCATATCTCCCAAGGCAATAAGCAATGCAGCTGCACCGCTTTCTTGCGCCCGGCCCGCAGCGACGGCAACAGAGGTGCTCAAACCGTTGTGACAACTTGCGTTCAAAACGCTTTCAAACCCTTCTACTTCAATGAGGTTATCGGGTGACAACACAGTGAAGCGCCGCAGAAATGGAAAAGTTCGCAACGTATCGCAAGCATGCGCAATCATTGGTTTACCGCGAAACTTGGCGGTCAGCTTGTCTGCTTTGCCAAACCGCCGTGACTGGCCTGCGGCCAAAACGGCAACCACAATCTGATCTCCTTCAATCACGATCAAGCCCGGCACAATATTGATGGTAAGAAACGGTGATCTCGCCAAGCGTTGCAAGCGCGAGACTGTCAGGATCCCGCGATGAATGAAACAGCCCGATAGGAGCCTGGATGCTTGCAATCGCGTCACCAGACACGCCGACATGCTGCAATGCTGCAACCCGCATGGCATGCGCTTTCATGCTGCCCATTGCGCCAAGGTAAAAGTGCGGCAGCGCCAGGGTGTGCCTCATCAATTCAATTTCCCAATCATGATCGTGAAAGAGAAAGGCAAATGCAGTCCAGGCATCGCTGCGCAAAGCCTGCGTGTCGCTGGTTTTTTCAAGCTTTGTGCCGTGGAGCCCAGCTTCAGTAACGGCTTCTAACACTACTGGATCCGGGGTGAAGCTGTGAGTTTCGATGCCCATTGATGTGGCAAGTTTTGCCAAAGACAACACCCCTGCACCATGCCCGACAATGTTCAGACGCGGCAGCGGCCAATGCACAAAGCTTTGCTGCGCTTTTTGCGCCTTGTCCTGAAAAACCAGTTCGGTGCCGCAATGGCTCAAATAGAACGGCTGACGCCTGGCAATCGCGCGCACGCATTTATCGATCAAATCCCCATCGAACAGCGGTTGAAAATGGACATCGACCCCGCCGCCGCAAGGCAATCTAATATCTATGTATGGTGATCCTTTACCGAACCGGACTTTGCGCGCACTGCCCTGTTTAAGCGCGTCCAATGCTTCGGCAACCACCGCCCCTTCTATGCATCCACCCGACAATGAACCTGCAAAAGTACCATCTTGGCAAACCCCCATGTGATCACCCGGACTGCGCATAGAAGCGCCCTCGACGTCCAATACCGTGACAAGAACGCAAGCCTGACCCTTGGCCTGACACTCCGCGAGAAATCTGAAGACTTTTGCGTAATCCAAGGTGAAGCCAGTCTATTGATTGCCCGACACTTTACGAGCGATAGAGGAATGCAGTCATAAGACTAATTCGCGCCAAGAAGTCAAAGACTGGCGCCGGTGCGTGCAGCGGGTCTGACGTCCGCTTTCAATACACGGGGCAAACATGGGTTCCCGAATTGGGAATGTACTACTATAAAGCGCGCATGTACGCACCGACCCTTGGCAGGTTTATGCAAACCGATCCTATCGGTTATGGCGATGGGATGAACATGTACGCCTATGTCCATAACGATCCCATCAATGGGATCGATCCGACCGGGTTACAAGATGTCATAGTTGTGACTGGCAATACTGTGACCATCAACGGTGTTGCCATTTCTAATGAAGATGTCATAGTTGTTACGGCAAATCGCTTGCCGACTCATAACTTTTTATGTTCCTTCGGTGCATGCTTTGACGAGGTTCTTGGTTATGATTGGGAAGATGACGAAGACGGGGTGGGTGAAGCCCTTGGAGCGCCGCAAAATGATGAAAGCGTTGTCTGTCGAGTCCTTGCTAGGCTACCGGATGACCTACAGGGGGCGGGATATAGCGCAATTGCAGGGCTTGGCCTTCTATTAGGGGGTGAAGCAGGCGTCGCAATCGATGACAGCGGTCGGATTTCTTTTAATTACAATTGGACGATTGGACTTGGTTTCGGGGGAGGCGCCGGGGCAGGGTTCATGGGTGCCAATCCAGATGGCACAACTTTAAGTTCGCGCGGTGCTCGGGCAGAGATTGGCGTTGGCCCTTTGAATTATTCGACAGACCAGGGGGTTGGCGCGCCTTCACTTGATTTTGATAACAAGATTTCCGCAAGCGGTTTTGTTACTGCGGGGACTGAATCAATAAACTATTCAAAAACCATAGCTGATATTGGCTGTTGATATGACATTGGAGAAAACTAGGACATTACTCACGATAGGATTATTTTCGTTTTTACCCGTCGCCGCACTAGGGGTTTTTATAAATTTACGAGACAACGAGCTTTATGCCTACCTCGTCATATCTTTGGTAGTCGTTGCCTTACTATCGATGGTGGCCACAGTCTTTATAGTTCTGACCCGATCCTGTCCCAATTGCCAGCGGAGATATTTCTCTATTTTTCCTATCTTCATAGCGTTCGACAGAAGGTGTAGACATTGCGGCTACCGCGACTCATAGTCTCTCATCCTTGCCGCAAAGGGTCTTGTCAGACCAAATGCACTTGATGGTCTTGTCAGACTAACGTGGTAGGTGCGGCGTAGGGCTGCTAATCCGGCCAAATGAGCCGAAAATCCAGAGCCAAACCGCCCAGTCCATTCAAACGCTTCAACTCATCACCTGAGGTTATCCGCCTAGTCGTGACGATGTACGTGCGTTTTCCGTTGTCATTGCGAAATGTCGAAGACCTGCTCTTCGAACGGGGCATTGATATCTGCCATGAAACCGTACGCTTCTGGTGGAACCGGTTCGGTCCGATGTTCGCAGCAGACATTCGTCGGCAGCGAGTATCGCGAATGCGCGGCTCCACGCACTGGCGCTGGCACCTCGATGAGGTCTTCGTAAAGATCAACGGTGAGACCCATTACCTTTGTCGCGGGGTCGACCATGAAGGTGATATTCTCGAGAGCTATGTCACCAAGAAATGGGATAAATCAGCGGCTTTGCGCTTCTTCAAGAAGGCGCTGAAACGTCATGGCAGACCGGTCGAGATCGTTACCGATGGCCTGCGATCCTACCCAGCAGCGATGAAAGAGCTGGGCTGCGAAGATCGTCGGGAAATGGGCCGGTGGCTGAACAATCGAGCCGAGAACTCACACCTTCCATTTCGACGCAGAGAGCGCGTCATGCAGCGGTTTCGCAGGATGAAATCACTACAGAAATTCGTCTCAGTCCATGCCAACTTCCATGAGGGGTATGGGCTAAGGCGAAATCTGCCAATCGGAGATAAGTTGCCGTTAGAGCGATAGCTGAAACAGACGATTTCAAATGGTCTACGGGTTCACCGCAGGCTGTAGCGAGGGAGATGTTCGCCGAAGCGGACGAACATCTCCTCACCACTTCAATCAGAAACGGAAAGTCACTTTGACGCTACCGGCCTGATCGGTCGTCGTCGAACCGTAAAGCGCATCGTATTCTAAACTCAGTGCCATACTGTCGCTCAAATCGACACCAAAGGTCGCACCAACTCGCAGGCGTTCCTTATCAGCGACCGTCTGGATTATCTGAAATGCGTTTGCAGTGCCGCCTATTGTTGCACCAAACGCCAAATCCCGGTCGCCAAACACACGTTCGTAGGCGGCCTCGATCCCGAGATTTACAAAGCGTTCAATAGGTGAACCTTCAAAACCGATCCGAGCTCCTGCGCCCAAGACCCCTTGATCAAGCCGGCCATCGGTTAGGACAGTATTGATCGGCCCCGTTGCAGCAAAATCATCGTAGCGCGCCAGCGTGCCTTCTGCAGTGATGAACGGCGCCACATTTACGCCTTGGTCGGCATCGCCTAGAAGATCTACCGCGACCCGTGCACGGCCTGAATAGATGTCGCCATTACTGTCATTCACCGCATCCGAGAAATTTGAACGGGTGTACGCCAACGCAACATTTGTACGCAGTGCGCTGAACGTTCCACCGCCATATATGCCGAGCGAATAGCTGTCGATATCGGCATCATTGATTGAAGTAGAGCGCGCGTCGCTTTGGGTATACCCGATCGCAATCCCGACGGCTGCATCCCCTGCGGATCCTATCGCGCGTTCATAGCCGGCAGAGTATGTTTGCGACTTGGATTCAAGTGCCGTTTGCGCGGATGCATCAACGTCACGCTCTCCGTATGAGAATGCGAACCACACGCCTGATTGCCCCGAACCTGCCCCTGCCAGGCCGGACGCATATTCATCGCCATTAATAGGGCTGGCTGAACGCATTGCAGTTGTGCTCGTTGCCGCGGCAGGCCGTGCACCTGGGCGTAGCATATTGATGAACTGCTGAGATGCTTGCAATGATGCGCTGGCAACCTGCACGCCGCCTTCATTCGTGATCGCGTTGAACACATCTGGAATGTCATCAACCTGGGTAAGGACAATATCGCCAAGTGCGTCCAGCGCGGCGTCGTCAGTTTGTGCCTGTGCAATTGCATCAAGCCCGTTTGCCACGCTTAGACTGTTGATATTTGACACGCCGAGCCTGTCCAATCCGTCACGAAAGGCGCCGTCGGCGAGACCCATCGAAATGCCGCTGCCTGATGCAGATGCTGTGATGAAGTCAGAATTGGTGACGGTCAGGATCGATCCGTCTTGGAAATCAGCTCCTGCAATTTCCATGTCCTGTTGACGCGCACTTGCGCCGCTTTCGACATTGGCGTTTGAGCCGGATTCAAAGGTCAGGTTGCCGCCGTTCCCCGATGTGGAGTTGACGTTAGCAGATCCCCCCGATTGAACCGTGACATTGCCACCTGTGTTGGATTGTACATTACCAGCATCACCGCCATCACCCACCGTAACCGAGCCGCCCTGATCAGCGGAGCTGTTCATCGCTGATCCGCCGCTATTGATGTTGGTCATGCCGCCATCTGATGACGAGGCGTTCATCACCATACCGCCTTCGTTGACATTGGTCGTGCCGCCGCTGGAAGACATGGAGTTGGACACCATCCCACCATCGTTGACATTCGTCGTACCGCCATTGGACGAGTTCGCGTTCATTGCTGAGCCGCCGTTCTCGACATTACTGGTTCCGCCATCGCTGTTGATGGTCATGACTGAACCGCCGTTCTGCACGTTAGTCGTGGAGCCTGAACCAGAATTTACGGTTTGGCCGGACTGATCGTCATCAATATTGTATGTCGTACCCGATCCCATGTTCGGATCGCCCATCAGTGTGTTCTGGTTTGCATTTACCGTTTCAGCACCGGCAAACTGCGAAGATGCAAAAGTCTGGCCAGAGTTCAGGTTGAGGGTATCTGTTCCGCCGCCCAAATCGGCGAGTACGTCAGGACCGGTTACGGTGGTGGATGAGTTGATGGTGAGCGTGTCGCTCCCGTCGCCAAGGTCGATCACTGGCGACGCTGACGATCCTTCAACTGTGCCGTTCACGATAACCGTGTCATCGCCAGCACCCAAATCAAGGACAGGATCAGAAGATCCGCCAAAGACCTCTCCATCGACGGTTATCATGGTGTTGGTCATTCCGCGGTCAAGAACTGCCTGCGCGCCAATCGCATTGATCATTCCGTCAGTTTCGACAGTAATTGTTGCTGAGGTGGCTGCCTCGTCAACCAGCACCGCTTGCGATTCAGAAGATGACGTTGTGATAACGCCGCCTTCCACGATCGTCAGGCTGCCACCATTGTTAAGCACGACGCCCTGGCTTTGAGAGGAGGAGGCATTGACCGTTCCTGCCAGCTCAACAGTTCCCATGTCTCCAGATACGATTGCCGAAGAATTGCCCGAACTTATCCTGACTTCGCCGCCGGATTCTACCACAATCACGGCATTTGATCCGGTTGATTCAATGCCATTGGAACCAGACGATTGCGCGGTAACAAAACCACCATCCTGAATGGTGATGCTCGCGCCATTACCTTCGGCCAAAATCGCAGTAGCATTGCCTGAAGAGGACCGGACATCGCCTGCCACATTTACTGTCGCATCATTGCCTATCAGCAGGATCGGGTTGGACATGCCAGATGACGTCGTCACGTCGGCATCGGCAGCGACATTGACTGTCGAACCATCACCTTCCACACGAATGGCGGATGAGTTTGAATTGCCCGTGGTGACAAGACCGCCGCTTTTTACATTTACCGTGCTTGTTGCGCCCACCAAGATTGCATTGGATGTGCCGCCGCCTGTCCGTACAGTTCCCGATACATCGATCGTTGCCATATCGTTGGCGCTGATGGCATCCGACATTTCGCCCGCCGTGGTGACTTGTCCGCCTACATCTATGCTCGCTCCATTGCCAACTTCGATACCAGCAGCATTATCACCTGAAGTGTTGATGGGACGGTTTGATCCACTCGCAACGCTTATGGTTGCGCCATCGCCAAGAAGAACGCCAGCTTGTCCGGTTACAGAAATACCGCCCGCTGGCGATTCCACGTTCACCGTAACATTGTTGGCCTGGGAATTTAGAACGCCGTCATTATCAAGATTGTCAGCACAGGTGATCGTCTGACCGCTTTCTGGCATAGATGCATCCGCCATTGCATCTCCATCGACGACGCATTGTGCATTTGCTGGGCTGGCAGCGAGCGCAAGAACCAAGCCGGAAGTGGTTGCAGCAAGGGACGTGCGAAGGGCACGAGCGTAAACGGACATAAACAAAATTCCTTTGGTTTGTTGATAGTTACAGGTCATACAAGACATGGCCTATCCATTGGTTCCGTCCCTTCCAAATAAAAGCAAACAAGATTTTATGGCTGAAAAGCATGAGCCTAGTCATTTTACTTAGACTACCATTGCCGCACCCAAATCCCCGCCAGCGCGCTGCAAGAATACGACGCATCACCAATCCACGCGCGGACCCCGGAAACTGCCAAATCTACATAGCTGCCTGCCCAGTGCTGCCTGCCCAGTCGCTCTGACCGAATGGCAAAATCTTGCAGCCTGAGTTGTTAACGGGACTGGGCAAAGGGTGCGAACTGGAGACGCGTTGCCGTTAGACTGACAGCAGCAGCGATGTAGCAAGCACCATAACATTTGTGATCAAACGCGGATTGCCCCTGTTGTGCTGGGCATAATGCCCTATCTCTTCGCCTTGGAGAGTTTTATGGCGTTTCTTAAACATGATGCGGAGGACGATGTTCGGTTGGCAGATGCCTTCCGCGATCATGTGAAGGATCGTGCCTTCCCTTGCGTGGGTGCGAAGTCCGCGCTTGCTTCAGGATCGCTTGATATCAAATTGTGCCACGACATTACCAGCGCGTGGGACGATCTGGTCATCCATCGCGAACTGCTTGATTGGTCGCAACGCTATCAGGCCGATCTGGAAAGTGGAAACGCTGCCTTTCGGTCTCTGGCAATCGTGTTTCGCCAATCTCGGTCCATGTCCGAACAGGTATTTGAACGGCATATGTGGGAGCGTATTCAATCGCTGTCCGACAAGGATGACTGGTTGCAGCAGCCTTATGATCCGTCAGTAAGCGCGGATACCGATGACCCGCATTTCGGCCTGAGCTTTGGCGGACAAGCTTATTTCGTTGTGGGTATGCATCCTGGTGCGTCCCGCCCTGCGAGGCGTTTTGAACGTCCGGCTATGGTGTTCAACCTTCACGATCAATTCGTTCAATTGCGAGAGAGCCAACGGTACGACCGTATGCGCGAAGCCATCCTTGAACGCGACAAAGCGCTCGCAGGTGATATCAATCCGATGTTGAAGCAGCACGGTGAAGCAAGCGAGGCTGCACAATATAGCGGGCGACAGGTCGGGGATGATTGGCAATGTCCGCTGCGCAGCAGGGCGCGTGATAATGAGCAATAGAATTGCGCCAAGAAGCGGTACCGCGTTTGAACTCGCCAAAGGCGATACTGTGCGTGACATCAATATCGAAGGCCAAAAGGTGTCCGACTTGTTTGCACTTGCCAAAGAAGACACGCGTGAGGTGATCTCAAACGGGCACACTATCGACGATGCAGGCCAGCATGACTTTGAGCTCACCCCATGCAGCACTGACACGTGCAAACACTTCTATCCGGACAAACCAGTTCATTGCGGGTGCTTTGGCAATCTTGTCCAGGCACTTGACCCATGGGATATCGGGTCTGATGCGATCTCTACCGCTTTTAACATTTTTATGAATGTACCGGTGTCGCGCAGTAGGTCGCTAGAAGCAGCGACTCCCAAAAGCAGAGCAGGTGATGTCACTGAACTGCGTGCGCAAATTGCTCTTGTCATAGGGCTGACGGCATGTTCGGCCTATGCGTCCAATGGTGGAAGTTTCAAGCCTATCGGATATGAAGTTTTGAGTGCCTGACGCGATGTTTACTCAGCTCAATCCCACCATTCCCGTGCATGTTCTGCAAAAAGGCGATGGCTATGCCATTGCTGTTATCGACTATGGGCAGGAGCATAATCTAATCTGGGTCACAGCGATTACGCAAACCGGAGAAATCTGGTGCGCGCCCAATCCCAAGGTGCGGCTGGACACGAATTGGACAATGGGACGTTCTGCGTCATCCAGAGATTTGGGGAAAAACGATGGGTAGTCAAAGCTGGTGGTTCTCTTCGTGGGCCGAGCTGGCGCAGATCGCCATTGGTGCTGCGTTTTTTTATATATTGGTTGTTGTGCTGGTGCGAGTCCTTGGCAAGCGTACGACCAGCCAGATGAACAATTTCGACTGGATCATCTCGATTGCCGTGGGCAGTCTTGCCGCAAGCGGAATTCTGTTGAAGAATGTTGCGATTGTTGACGCTGTGACGGCTATCGCTGTGCTGGCTGCTTTGCAATATGCAACCACACGGCTGGTGCTCAAAAGCGATCGTTTTTCCAATCTTGTCAAAGCACAACCAACACTGCTTACCCATCGCGGCGAATTCCTAACCGAAGCGATGCAGGTCGAACGCGTGTCAGAAGAGGAAATCATGGCAGTGCTGCGGTCGCATGGGATGCGCGATCCAAAGGATGCCAATTGGGTCATCCTTGAAACGAACGGTGAAATGACGGTTGTTCCAAAATCCGATACGGCGATAGATGACCACATCGTGATGGAGACGGTAGCCAAGCCGTCCAACCTACAAAGCTGATGGCGATTACGTAGTGGTGGAACTGGCAGAATGGCTCGCTCCTGGTGCGACGATGATCGCCGCGATGATGACGGCCGCCAACCTTGGTGCCCGGGTAACTGGGTGGGGCTTTGTGGTTTTTACTGTCGGCTCGATCGCCTGGTCCTTCATTGGAATTTCCACAGGTCAACAACCTCTAATCATCACCAATGGATTTCTGACCATCGTCAACCTCGTGGGCGTTTGGCGGTGGTTGGGCAGGCAGGCGAAATTTGAGGATGGAAGCACCAAAGCGAGCAAGCGCAGCGCTGCAAGCAGTGTGCCCACATTATACTCAGCGGCTGGTCTGGTGGGGAGGGACCTGGTTGATCAGAACGGGCACAAGATCGGCGTATTGGTCGATGCAATGATGCAGTGCGACAGTGATTGTATAGCCTATGTCGTCGTAACAGATGGCGACAAAGCCGGACTGGATGAGACTTTGCGCGGAGTGCTGCCTGAGGATCTGACATTCGGATCGGATGATGTGCGCTTTGATGGACGCGAAGAGAAATTTCAGTCGTTGCCGCTGCTGGAAAAAGACAATTGGCCGGAACGATTGTCGCGCGCTGAAACCTAACTTTTGTTATGGCATAAGTTCGGAACGCGGCGACCAAGGGGGCGTTTCTTTATCATAGATCCTGTTAGAGACGGATGGCGACCGTATCGGTCTGCCAGCTCTGATTGGGCAGCAAGAGAGAACATCATGACTTCCCCCAATGCTACATTTCAAAGCCTGGTCGACACCACTTACGACTCCCTTGAAGGCTACCGCAAAGCCGCTGAAACAGCGCAATCACCGGCACTAAAATCGGTGCTGACCAAACAAGCGGATAAGCGTCAGGCCACGCTCGACCTTCTGAATGCAGAGCTGGTGCGTACCGGCGGCGATCTGGTGACCAAGGGTACCGTTTCGGGTGAGCTGCATCAAATGTGGCTAAAGGTGACAGACCTGTTCGAGAACGGCGACGAAGCGGCGGTGGAACGCGTCGAAGAAGGCGAAGAATATCTGGCCGAAAAGATGGAAGAGGCCTTGAAAGACGGTGCGCTGGATCCGAAAACTGTTCCTGTCATCCGCGAAGCCCTGACACAGGTTCGCGCCGGTAAACGGCTGGCCGACCAGCTGGAACAACAATACGACTAATGCAAAGCGTTTTTTAAAATTGGTCTAACAACACGCGACTGCCCCTGCGATCATAAAGCTGCAATCACACAGCTGTGATCATATAGGGGCAGTCGTTTGCATTCCGGCATTGTTCGCGCTGATTAAAGATACGGCTCGGCCCATCTATTGTCATCGGGAACCGCAATTTCTGGTACAGGGGTTCCAGCCATCATTTCGAGCCACTCCGGCACATTCTTGCGTTTGCGCAAAGCACTGTCGCTCTTTTTGCTGACCCAGCCATAGACTGGCTGTTCCTGATAACCGGGACGCGCTTCGCCAAATGCCCACCGCATCATCACATAGGTTGCCGGATCGCGGCCATCAAGTGAGAGCCTGTCATTAAGGTAGCATGCGGTAGCCCAGGCAATTTGCGGGCTGGCGGTCCACTTCATAATTTGCTTGGCCCAATACATGCGTAAATTGTTGTGCATCCAGCCGGTCGCCAACCATTGGCGCTGCGCAGCATTCCATGTTTCGTCGGGAGTCCTGCCGTGGATCAGCTCGCTCAATGGAAGCACGTTGCGGGGATCATGCCTGTGTTCTTCCATAGTCTTGCGAGCTGCGGTGGGCAGCGAACTGTAGCGAAAAAGATCCGGCTTATGGGTCATACGCCAGTGACACCATTCGCGCCAAGTCAGCAACTCATCGACAAATTTGTAACGTACCGTGCGCGTAATTCCTGCCGCATCAATTGCGCGCATAATCTCAAACGGGCTGGTCATACCAAAGTGCAGATAAGGTGATAGCTGACTTCCAGCGCCCGCTTCGGCGGGATTGTTCCGCGTCCATTTATAGCGTGCGATAATACTGCCTGTGAGGTTCGCAATACGGGCTTGGGCCATCTCGCGCGTGGGTGGATGTGCCTTGCTGACCGGTAATGAATGGTCGACCCGGCATTCGGCCACCAGCGAAGCAATGGCTTCGTCTTTCAGATCGGCCAAAAAGTCCGGTTCGAAAGGAAATGGGCCATCATAAGCGGGGTGCTGCGGGTCAATCTGCTGCCGGTTGGCGAGGCATTGGTCGCGCAAGGGGCCATGTGCTGCCCTGAAAGCCTTGGTCGCGCCAAGGCCGGAAGGGAGCAGACTGTGCGGCACCAGCCGCGTGGCATCGACCGCCAATATTGCGCGCTCCGATTTTTCAGCAAAGCGGTCTGCCTGCCAGCGCCCGACAAAGGTCGCATGTGCATCAGTCACTACGCAAGCAGCAGGGTCAGCCAGACGATACACAAGCCCCTTCTCTTCGTGAGAGGGGCGTACGACATGCTGGATGCAGGCGATCCCGCGTTGTCGCAGCGTTCGAGCCATAGCGCGGCTCGCACCTAGAATGAAGCTGTGCAGCCGCGCAGAAGCGTGGGGGTAATCCTCGCGCAAACCATGATACACAATAGCTGGCAGACCCAGTTGATTGGCAATCAGTACGCCTGCATCGATAGCCGGGTGATCATCGCCTCGTAAGGTCTGTTGTAACCATACCAGCACATATTTGCCGTCTGGATTAACAGCATGGTTGTTGAGCGCCTGCGCACGCCCTTTCAATTCTGCATTAAGCAACTCCAAAGCGCCAGAGGTCATGCTTTCGCTTTCTTCGCGTCGGATTTTTTCTTGGCGCGCGCTCTGGAGCGTGGACGGCGGCGAGATCCGTGTCGAAGAAGCACATCTTCCGCTTCTGCTTTTGCTTCCGGAGTGCGCCGGATCGCCCAAATCGCTTCGCGCGCGGCTTTTGTCGCAGTGGTATGATCTACTATTGGATCAGGATAGTTCTGCGCCCCGCCATGCTTCCATGGTTCATGCAATGCATCTCCTGTCAGATGCTTGAGTTCGGGCACCCACCGCCGGATGAATTGGCCATCTGCGTCATGGTCACGACCTTGCTTTACCGGCGAGTAAATGCGCAGCGTATTGATGCCGGTTTCGCCACTTTGCATTTGCGATTGGGTCCAATGAATGCCGGCCTCATAGTCTGTGAAAAGCCTGCCCAGAATTGCCCCCGCCTCCTGCCAGGGCATGAACAGGTCATAGCAGGCAAAACTCATAAGCATCGCGCGCATCCGAAAATTAATCCAGCCAGTAGCAATAAGCGAGCGCATACACGCATCGACAAATGGATACCCCGTGTGGCCTTTGGCATAGGCTGCATGCCATCGCGGCGATGCTGCAGGACGCATCCCTTCATACACACGCGCTACCGGACGAAACTCCATTTCCGGTTCTGTCTCAAGCTTTTGCATGAAATGGCAGTGCCAATGCAGGCGCCCGACGAAGGATTTTAGCGATGCCCGCCATGCCTTTGCGCTTGCGCTGCGATCATCGTGCAATTCTTCGATGCGCCGCATTGTGGCCTGATAGCATTCTCGCATCGATACCGATCCAGCCACCAAATGGACCGACAGCCGCGAACATCCTGTGGCACCAAGAGACGGAGATGACATGTCAGTGCGGTATTCCTGGCCGCGCTTGGTAAGAAAGCTCTGCAGGGTTGCCATGGCGGCAGCGCGACCGCCGGGCTGAACGCCTTGGATACCATCGGGTTTCAGACCAAGCTGCTTGTCGGTCGGCAGCTCGCAGCTGAACTTTGCGGGGACGGCCTGTGACCAGACGATTTCCTCTGGTCGCTGAAGCACCGGCTGCGACATCAGTGTGTCCCAATCCTTGGCCCAACGATCTCTGTTCAGGCGTGACCCGCGCCAAACCCCATATTGCACCGGTTCGGCAAAAGGGATGGACTGCAACGCGCACCATTTGCGCACCAGAACATCACGCTGGAACGTCCAGAAATTGCCGGTTTCCTGATGCGCCCAAAGGTCGAATGGCCCAATCTCGTCATGGATAGCCTCCAGAGCGGACACCAGATCGCCAGTCCAGACCAGCAATGTCCCCCCTATCTCCTTTATGTGCTCTTGTAGTGATGCGATCGCCTGGCGAAGCAGTTCAAACTGACGCCAGGATGTTTCTGGCAATGCCCAGTATTCAGGCTCCACCACCACCATCGCTAATACAGGTCCTTTAGCGGCGGCCCCGGTCAGACAGGCATGGTCGTAGACCCGCAGGTCACGCTTGAACCATACCACCTGTGTGCCCTGCCCTGCCATGGCAAACCAATGGCTTCAAGCTTCGAAAGTTCCGTTTGATAGCATCAGATTGCTTGGCGATATTCCCTATTTGTTCTAATGCCTGGGGAATGTGCACGACTCGTGGAGAACTCCAACTGTCGGGTGATGCCCAAAGGCTGTATCTGGATTTTGACAGCTTCTTTGCATCCGCCGAGCAGCATTTTAATCCAGCACTGCGGGGCCAGGCGATCGGCGTCGTGCCGCTCGATGCCTACGGTACGGGATGCATCGCGATAAGCCGTGAAGCGAAGCTGCGCGGTGTACCATCGGGTGCAACCGTTGTGGCCGCACGCGAAATAGCGCCAGACATGGTGTTCGTCGTCGCTCGCCCCGATGTGTATGTGCGGCTTCATAAACGGATTTTGGCCGCCATTGAAAGTTGTGTGCCTGTGTTCAACGTGCGCTCTATCGATGAGGTGGTATGTCATTTGCTGCCTTCGGAGGCAGCGCAAGCGGAAGAATTGGCTGCGAAAATCAAGACGACATTAGCCAGTGAATTCAGCAAGGTTTTGACCTGTTCCATCGGTATTGCCCAGACCGAGTTACTTGCGAAAATCGGTGCCGAGATGAACAAGCCGAATGGTCTGGTCCGCTTGCAATCGTGCGAACTTCCCATGCGCATTGCGCATTTGCCATTGCGCGATTTGCCGGGTGTTTCCCAAGGCATTGAGCGGCGTTTGCACGCAGCGCGTATTTACAATCTGCGCGATCTGTGGATGACAGAGCGTAAGCAAGCCCGCGCTATCTGGGGCAATGTCGAAGGCGAACGGTTCTGGAATGAACTCCACGGTCTGCACGTGGAACGACCACCCACCGTCAAGCGAATGTTTGGCCACAGCCGCAATCTGCCCGCCGATTGGCGCACACCGTCAAAGATACGCGAGTGCTCGCGTCAATTGGCCCTTAGTGCAGCGCGCAGGCTCAGACGGACTGACAAAAGTTGCAGCAAACTCACGCTAAGCGTGCGCGGAGGCGAGTACCGCACCTCTCGCCGTGACCGAGAGAAAAAACTGCGATGGAGCGCGGAAATATTGCTGTCACCGAACCGGAGTGATCATGCGGTCCTGCAGGCATTATCGCTCGGATTGGATCGGTTACGGGCAGAAGTTGGCTTCACACCCCGCTCGGTATCGGTAATGTTGCATGGGCTACTTGGGACCAACGAGATCCAGCCAGACCTGTTCGCTGCTGTCGATGGGCGGTGCCCTGCACAGGACGCGCCAGCCGCCTCTCAGCGTCATGAGAAGCTTAGCCAGGTGCTCGACGGGCTGCGCAGTAAACATGGGCCAAATGCAGCCTCCTACGGTCCCAAGGTCGAACTGCCCGGAGGGTATCTGGGCGCGAAAATCGCTTTCGGTCGCATTCCTGACCTGCAGGATTTCAGCGAAGCACAATCGCTTGATGAGGCGACGCATTTTTATTCAAGCTAAAACCAAGCGTGCGTATGGCGCGGGGAGATCAAGCAAATCAAACCGTCGACAAGCCGTTGCACATTCCACTTAAATTAAGCTCGATAATGGCCCGATAACGGACAGACCGATTTGTGGTGCCTTCGGAACGATTTTAAAGCAGGCTGCGATGCGCAGCACTTTGCCCAGGGTTATTTGCAAACTATTTTCTCTCAAGCGCTGCCGCGAGCAATCACGTGCGGCGGCATGACAAGGCTTTCTGTATCCTCACCGTTCAAACGCCTGAGTAACAGGTCCGCAAGGCATTTTGCGCCCGCTGTGATATCCTGCCGCACAGTCGTGAGCGGGGGAACGGTTTGGCCCGCAATTGGCAGATCGTCGAAACCCACGATCTTAAGTTGAGTTGGCACGGCAATCCCGCGATCCCTCAATTCTTTTAGGCATGTGACTGCGATTGTGTCGGTTGCTGCAAATATGCCATCGACCTGGCCATCTATTTCGCGCAAATGCTGGGCGATTTCGTCAGCGGTTCGATCCGGTGACAAATGCGTTGCAAGGGCGCGGATAGGCACGTCCATTTTCTCGGAGACTTCTTTTGCCCCGTTGAAACGGGCAGCAAATTCGAGCGCCTGAGTATCTCCCATAAAGGCAAGGTTCCTGGCTCCAGCTGTTATAAGTTTTTCAGCAGCGAGCTTTCCGCCCAGCCGGTTGTCGGTTCCAACAACGCAATGCCTCTGGCCTTCTTGATGGTTGCCCCAAACAACCATCGGAAGGTAGCCATCAGCCGCGTCTTCGATCCGCTCAAACTGGTCGGACTGGCCAATCACAATCACGCCATCGATCAGGCCTGACCCGATAAACCGGTCGAGCCAATCTTCATCCTGTGCAGGGATGACGCGCCTTAACATGATGTCAAAACCCCGCTCGGTCAGCTCATCCGCCAGATGACCCAGCAGTGTCATGAAGAAGGTGTCCGAGATTTGCTGTCTCACATCGTGGCCAAGGGGAATGGCAACTCCGATGACCCCTGTTTTTTGTCTGCGCAGCTTGCTTGCCATCTGGTTCGGGCGAAAGCCGTGTTCGCGCGCGATGGACTCGATCTTTTTGCGTGTCTTGGTGTTTACGAGGCTATTGCCGGAAAGCGCCCGTGAGACGGTTCCAGGCGAGACACCAGCAATCTTTGCCAGGTCCGTAATGGTGCGAACCCGGTCTGGTTTGTCTGTAAGAGGTTGTACATCTGAATCGGCCATCATCGATCCTTAGCCTGCCAGCGCCTTTTGTTCACGTGGAACGCGATGACCCGCATCGACAAATAATGTCGCGATGGCACCGACAAGCATAAGCGCACCGCCCAGCATCAACACATTGCGCGGATCTCCGCCCAGTACTGGATTGTAAATTAGCGGCATGGTCAATGTCTGGAAAAGCATCGGGATAACGATGAACATGTTGAAGATGCCCATATAAATACCATTGCGATCCGCCGGGATTGAATCGGCCAGCATCACATATGTGTTGCCCATCATCCCGGCCCATCCGATACCGATACCCAGCATCAGGACAAACAGCGCCATAGGCGTCTCCACGCCGGGAATGAGCAGCATCGCCACGCCAGAAGCCGTCAAGCATACCGCATGGGCATATCTGGCCCCGATCCGTGCCACGATTGGTATGAGCAACAAGGCACCCAAAAAGGCGATGAAGTTGTACAACGCGCCCGCTTGCTGCGTAGTGAGTGTTGCTTCACGAAAAGCGGCGGTGGAAGGATCGGATGTGTCATAGAGCGAGCGGCCCACGGCAAAGGTGATGTATTGCCAATAGGCAAACATCGCATACCACTGGCACAACATCGCAAGCGCAAGTTGGCGCATTGGCTTTGGCATATCGCGGATCGCGTTGACGATTTCTGCAGCAGTGTCCTTCACGGTCAGGGGCTTCTTTTCAAGAACCGCCTTTTCATCATCGGTCATCGGCAATTCGGGAACGCGCCATACAGACCACACGATAGTCGAGATTGATAGAATTGCACCGATGATGAATGCGATGCGGACGATGACGGGGATGCCATTATCGTCCAGCACATCTTGTGCGACAAATACTGTCAGCAGTGTTGGCGCTAGATAGGATAGGGTTTGCGCAAGGCCTGTGAAAGCGCTTTGGGTTAAAAACCCGATCGATCGCTGCTCAGGGACAAGGCGGTCTGCAACATAAGCGCGATATGGCTCCATCGTGATATTGTTGCCCGCATCAAGGATCCACAACAAAGATGCCGCCATCCACAAAGTGCTGGAATAAGGCATGAAGAACAGGCTGATCGTGCAAATGATCGCCCCGATAAGGAAATAGGGGGTGCGGCGGCCATATTTGGAATTCGTCCGGTCGCTCATCGCGCCGACTATGGGCTGAATGATGAGGCCGGTCATCGGTCCAGCAAGCCACAAAAGCGGCATTGTCGCTTCATCCGCGCCCAGGAATCCATAGATCGGCCCCATATTGGCCTGCTGCAATCCAAAGCTGAACTGCAGACCAAAAAAGCCGATGTTCATTTCGATGATTCGCAGAAGCGAAAGGCGTGGTTTCGTCGCAGTTTTCATTGTCGATCCTCTCCGGAGCCGCTTGCGCACGGCTTGATATGAAGAATGAAATACACATGAAGCAGCAATGTTGCAAACGTTTGCATTTAGATGTTGCAATCGTTTGCAGCATTGCTAGTTCATAGTGCGAATCGCTTCACAGGATGGAGCGATCAAGGTTCTTGGGAGAGTATCCAAATGCAATTACGTTCAATCTTGGCGGCAGGTGCCGCGCTCACAGTTTTTGCTTCACCCGCATTCGTTTCGCCGGTTTTGGCACAGGATGCCGATGACACTGGCGTCGCTGCGGAAGAAAGTGATCAGATCATTGTTACCGCGGTTGCACGCGGACAAAACCGTCTGGAAAGCTCAATCTCGGTCAGCGCCATAGGCGCAGCGCAGATCGCTGATCTGGCTCCTCCTTCGTCAGCTGATCTTATCCGTCAGATCCCCGGCATTCGCGCCGAAGCTTCGGGCGGTGAAGGCAATGCCAATATTGCCGTTCGCGGTCTGCCCGTTTCAACTGGCGGCGCCCGCTACATCCAACTTCAGGAAGACGGCCTGCCAGTTCTCGAGTTTGGGGACATCATCTTTGGTAACGCCGACAACTTCCTCCGCGCTGACCGCAATGTCGCGCGTGTCGAAGCGGTTCGCGGTGGTTCAGCATCGACCTTTGCCTCGAACGCCCCAGGCGGTGTGATCAATTTCATTTCGAAGACCGGCCAACGTGAAGGCGGCGCCATCCAAGGCACTGTTGGTGTGGATTTTGAAACCTATCGGCTCGACTTCGATTATGGCGCAGCCCTGGCCGATGACTTGTATTTCCATGTTGGCGGCTTTTATCGCACTGGCGAGGGTCCGCGCGACATCGGCTATAACGGATATGACGGCGGCCAGATCAAGGCCAATGTCACGAAGGAATTTGATGGCGGTTACATTCGTTTCCACGCCAAGCTTCTTAATGACAGCACTCCAACCATTCTCCCGCAGCCAGTTGCTGTTGGTGGCTCGGATGGCAATCCGGATTATACCGCCATCGCCGGTTTCGATCCGCGCACGGATTCGCTTTACAGCCCGTTTATCACAACCATCACGACGCTTGATGGGGGCAACAATCCAACAACTTTCAATTTCCAGGATGGCCTTTCGGTGGAATCACAGGCTTTTGGCGTTGAGGCAGAAGTGGATGTTGGCTCTGGCTGGACGCTGACCAACCGTTTCCGTTACGCTGACAATTCCGGCAGCTTCGTATCTCCCTTCCCCGCAGGCGTGGATTCTGCTCAGGCAGTTGCTGACAGTATCGGCGGCGCAGGGTCGAGCTTGGTGTTCGCAAGTGGTCCAAACTCTGGATCAGCGGCGGATGCCGCCAGTATCGGTGGCAATGGTTTGCTGACCAATATCGTGAACTTTAATGTTCGTCTTAACAGCCTCGACAACATCACCAATGATTTCCGCATAAGCAAGGATTTCGATTTTGGCGGCGGTTTGGCGACTTTTACATCGGGCTTCTACCTGTCACGTCAGGATGTTGACACCGACTGGCTTTGGACCTCGCACGTGCAAACTGTCCAAGGTGACGGCCAAGCCGTGCTTGTCGATGTCGTTGATGCAGATGGTAACACGATCACCCAAAATGGGGTTGTAGGTTTTGGTGCCAGCTTCTTTGGCAATTGCTGCCGTCGTAACTATGATGTTGCCTACAGCACTTATGCGCCGTTCGCCTCGCTCAGCGTTGAATTTGATCGCCTGACTTTGGATGCCAGCATCCGTTACGATTATGGTGATGCCAATGGAACGGTGACCGGTGATGGTCCGGTGACCAGCTTTGATTTCAACAATGACGGGGACATCAGCCCGGCAGAAGCGCAAACGAGCGTTCTGCCTCTCGATGATCCCGCTCCGGTCAACTACGACTTTGACTATTTTTCATGGTCGCTGGGCGCAAACTACCTTGTAACCGATGATCTGGGCGTCTTTGCCCGTTACAGTCAGGGTGGTCGCCACACAGCTGATCGCAGCCTGCTCTCTCCAGCTGTCAGCACCGTCGATGGCGGTTTGCCGGGCGGTGACGATGGTGTGATTGCCGAGGTCAACCAGCTTGAACTGGGTTTGAAATATCAGGCCAATGGCCTCTCGCTGTTCGCCACAGGCTTTTATGCCGAGACAAGCGAGACCAATGTTGAAATCGCGCCGTTATTGCTGACGGATACAGATTATGAAGCTTATGGTATTGAGCTTGAAGGAGCCTATTCGGTTGGCCCGTTCTCGCTTTCGGCGGGTGCAACTTGGACCGATGCCGAAATTGTGGAATCGCTCAACGCCGCTTTGATCGGCAACACGCCGCGGCGCCAGGCAGATTTCGTTTATCAGGCAACCGCGCAATATGACGATGGTTTCTTCAAAGCTGGTGCCAACATCATCGGCACAACCGACAGCTTTACGCAGGATAGCAACCAGCTTGAGCTGCCTGCCTACAGCCAGGTCAATGCCTTCATTGCGGTGCGCCCTGTTGACCGGGTTGAAGTTGCCTTAAATGCGACCAACCTGTTCAACAATTTCGGTTTCACAGAAGCTGAAGAAGGCTCGATCCCGGGCAACGGTCTGGTTCGTGCACGCTCTATTGCAGGCCGCACCATCGCGGCATCGGTACGCTTCGACTTTTAAGCGTCTCTGCTAGGACAAGCGGTCATCGAGATTTGCGTCCCGATGACCGCCGACCCTTGAGCGGTAAACTGTTACTGCTGCCAAGATTATGGCAGTGTTTCACGGCTGGCGGTGTGATTGGCCCAGCCTGGTGCACATCAATATTGCTACGACGGGACATATGACTGCACTCAATAGCAAATTTGCGGAAATCCAACGTCCTCCAACCTTGTGGACGGCGGAGGCTTTGGCACTTCTTGCAGGTGGCGGTTTGGGTCAGGCAGCTGTCATAGGTGCAAAGTGTGCCCGGCCAATGTCTCCAGAATTCGATGTCTGGGACGCGTGGCCTCTTGCCGACCCTTCCGGTCAACCGGTTGCGTGGCGTGGTGGTGAATTATGGTTCGCGCTGACAGTTGTGCGCGCACAAAATCCAGAAGAACGTCACCATCTTGCCCGTATCCATCATTTTCACCGGCTCGGCGATCAATTCACCCACCTTGGGCAAACTCTGCCAGAAGAACTTTCGCCCGGTGCGCGCCAATGGTCTGGTTCTGCGCGATTGGAAGATGGACAGGTCACACTTTATTTCACCGCCACAGGGCACAAAGGCGACACATCATTGTCGTATTTTCAGCGTCTTTTTCTATGCCGCGCTGATTTACTGGCGGACGGTGAGTTTGGAACATGGTCACAGCCTGTCGAATTCCTGCAAGCGGATGGTCATTTCTATCGGCCCGCCGATGAAAACGAAGGTGAGCCCGGCAAAATCAAGGCGTTTCGAGACCCCTCCCATTACCGCAGTAAAGATGGCCAGGACTATGTGCTGTTTTCCGGATCATCAGGCAGGCACCCCAGTCTTCACGATGGCGTGATTGGTGCAGCAATCAAGCAAGGCGATGATTACCGACTGCTCCCGCCATTGATCGATGCGCGAGGCGTTTGCAACGAGTTGGAACGGGCGCATATCGTTGATCACCAGGGGCAGCTTTATGTGTTCTGGTCCTCCCAGCGTGGCGTATTTGCGCCGGGAATTGCCGCACCCACTGGCCTTTATGGCGCGGTGGCGGAAACAATCGATGGGCCGTGGACCTTTCTCAACGGCCATGGACTGGTAATCGCCAATCCCGCCGAACGGCCCACACAGGCCTATAGCTGGTGGGTTTTGCCCGATCTTAGTGTGACAAGCTTTGTCGATTATTGGGGGCCAGAAGATAACACCCGGCCCGAAGAAGAAACGCGCAGGGCCCGTTTTGGTGGAACGTTTGCTCCATTTGTCCAGATCGAACTTGATGGCGCGACATCGCGGGTTGTCGGGTAACGATGGCTTTGGCGGAAGATAACGAGATGTTTGGGGCTATTGAGGCAGGTGGCACCAAATTCGTGCTGGCGGTTGGACATTCGCCGACCAAGATAATTGCAAGGCACGAGATCCCCACCAGATCGACTGCAGAAACTCTGGAAGCTGCAGCAGCATGGTTGGAAAGTCACGGCGTGATCACGGCATTGGGTATTGCCAGCTTTGGACCGGTTGAACTCGACAAAGCCTCACCGCAATGGGGACGGATTACCAATACTCCCAAACCGGGCTGGGCAAATTGCGATATAGCCGGGTTTTTTGCAGAGCGGCTCAAAGTGCCAATTGGCTTTGATACCGATGTAAACGGCGCAGCGCTTGCCGAATATCGGATGGGCGCTGGCCTTAATGCATCTTCATTGGCGTACTGCACGGTTGGCACTGGCATTGGTGGCGGCCTCATCCTTGGCGGCGCGCCAGTTCACGGGGCCGCGCATCCAGAAATGGGACACATATTCCCGCGCCGCCATTCGCACGATCTCGATTTTGAAGGAATATGCCCTCATCACCGCGATTGCCTCGAAGGATTGGCGAGCGGTCCGGCTATTAAAGCGCGTTGGAAAGCCTCCCTATCCGAACTGCCATCCGATCACATCGCGCATGAGATCATCGCTGAATATTTGGCTCAGCTTGCCCACGCGCTTTTTGCTCTGACGGCGGTGGAAGTTATTGTAATGGGCGGCGGCGTCATGAAGACGCCTCATTTGCTTGACCGGGTCAACGAAAGATCATCGCAATTGGGAGCGGGGTATTTTCCCGGGGAAAGCAAACACAAAATCGTTGCGCCAAGCCTGGGCGATCAAGCTGGAATTACCGGCGCCCTATTGCTTGCATCTGCTCCTTAGTTACGGCTTTCGCACCTGCTTAGCATGGTCGCCAATTTGGCACTTTGTACCGCATATCCAGAGGAAGGCTGCCTCTTCAACGCATCCTCCGAGGTGATATGCCTTGTCCGAATGATACGCATCCGCTTTGCGTTGAACCAAAGCCGATTTTGCTGTTCGAGCGCGGCATCTGCCATGTGACCGTGAGTTTCCAGCCGGACCATTGTGAACCTATATTTGCGGGAGATTTGCGCAGGTAATAGGTTGGTCTGAGGCGGTTTCTTCCAAATGGAAACGTGCCGTCAAACGGACTCTACCATCAAAAAACCCGCACTCGCGAATGTAACATAATGGGTAGGACCCACGAACTTACACCAAGTGCACAATGTCCATTGATCAGGGTGTATCAATTGAAGGTAACTCAGTCCAACAATTTGCCGGCCGATCTGGCCGATAAGAGACGAGCTGTCTCGATCTGGCGTTTTGCGCTTACGTTTGGTCTGTTGGTCGTTTTGTCTGAGATGATATTGCGCGGCGTTGGTTGGGTTCAATACGAAATCGGTTTTGCTCTTTTCGAAGCGCAAGTGCCCTTGATCTGGGCTGGCCTTGCCGCCGCGCTGGCGAACGGCCTGTTTGCTTTTCTTGGCCTGGTGGCCCTGTTTGCCTTTTTTGAATGGAAGCAATTGGGCTTCACCAATTTCCGCGCGCGCTACGCTGAAGGGCTGCTTTATGGCGGTACCGCGGTCGGCATAGGGATCGCGCTTCAGGCGATAGCTTTTGGTGTACTGCGGTCCTTTGAAATAGAGCCATTGCTGGGGGCTGACGATTTTGGCCCGCTGCTGGTTGTCTTTCCAGTGATCTATCTGGTCGTGATCGGGTTCTTCGAATATTGGCTGCACCGCGCTTTGCACGATGTTCCCATGCTTTGGCGGCTGCATGCAATTCATCATCAGATTGAAGGCATGAACGCCGCGCGAAGCTATTCCCACTGGGCGCAAGATACGCTGTATCTCGCGGTCATAACCGTTCCCTTGGTGTTTTTGATTGAGAGCCCTCAGCAATATGTCGCCCTGCTGACAACCTTTTATCTTGTCTCCAATTATTACATGCATTCAGACAACCCGGCCTTGTCGTTCCCGCCATTTTTGCGGCACATCCTGGCCGACAATATCTACCATCACTATCATCATTCGCGCAGCGTTGAGGATTGGGGGCGCAACTATTGCTCCTTCTTTTCATTCTATGACCGCATTTTCGGCACACAGCATTTGCCTCAGGATGAACAATTTCGTCCAACCGGCATTGATGGGTACACCCCGCTTAAAGGATGGCGAGACTACCTTGTGAGGCCATTTACCAAAGATGGAGCAAGATGATCGCTTGGCCACGACGAAACTTCATCCTCGCGGGAATTGGAATTGCCGTGATGGGAGCAGCTGCGCTTGCAGGATGGCTCAGCCAAAGCTCAGCTCTGGCGGCTGTACATCAAGGCATCGTGACGGCGCACCCTTCCGTCAAGCACATCGATGCAGCGCAATATGCTCAATATGTCCAAGATGACAGCGCGAGCCTGATGGTGTTCGACACAAGAGAGGCTGAAGAGTTCGCGGTAAGTCATTTGGCAGGCGCGATCCGGATACCTCCAAACCTGCCGCCAAACGAATTCATTCGGGATTATGGCGATCTGGTCGAAGGGATGACAGTCGTGTTTTATTGTTCTGTTGGGGCACGTTCGAGCAAATATGCAGAGCAATCACAGGACAGGTTACGTGCGTTGGGCGCAGATGACGTGGTCAATCTGGAAGGCGGGTTATTCGGTTGGCACAATGAAGAACGCCCCCTTGTTGATGCATCTGGCAAAGCGACGCCCGCAATCCATCCTTATGATCAATATTGGGGGCGTTTGATAGATAGATCAGCGTTAATGTCACCCCTGCCCGATGAATAATTGCGCCAAGGTGTAACCAATCGCTCCGAGCGCACGAAAACCCACCCATAACGAAGTTTTCCCGAAGCAATATCAAACGATATGAGGTGAGTTATGGTCCGTAGTCTCGTAGTTTTAGCAGCAGTATTTAGCATGGCCTCTGTGTCTGGTCCGGCGCTGGCATCGGGCTCGTATAGCGGTGGTGGTGGCGGTGCAGGCGGCTATGGCGGTGGCGGCTTTGGCAGCGGTAGCGGCAGTGGCAGTTCGGCTCCGCGCGTTTCGCCCGAAGAAGCTCTTCTCAACCGTGGACGCTCGCAAGTGCGCAAGCGCATCACCTGTAAGAAATGCGAATATCACGACAATCTGAACCAGCAAACAGCTGGCGAAATCGCTGAAGGCGTTCGCAATGGCAAGTTTGATATCAAGGATAGAAACCGCAACGCTGTGCTCTTCTTCCTGCGTCAGCGATACGGTGTTTAAGACGTAAAGTCAGCTTTGCAGTTTATCGGTTCGCATGCCGCACATCCAAAGCCCAACAGCGCCTCGCCTGCATTCAGCTGGCGGGGCGTTCGTCTTTTTGGCGACCGTTTCAGCGCTGGTGCTGATGTCCAGAACACCTGGATATCCAGTTCTACCCTATGTTGCTGCGTTGGTTTTTGGCGGCGCGTTGACGAGCCTTTTGCTGTGGCGCCCGGCTAAACTTACCGGGTTCGCCATCATAGCTGTTGCCGCAATCGGGCACGGCATCGCTTTGTTTGGGCATACCGTTTTTGAAGACGATTTTTACCGGTTTATCTGGGACGGGTGGCGTCTGCTGGAAACCGGAACCCCTTATGGCATCCCGCCTGAGGATTTTGTCAACAACCCATCTGTTCCGCCTGCGATGCGCGACATCCTCGAATGGATCAATTATCCATATTATCCGACAATCTATGGCCCGGCTCTGCAGGTCATCTTTGCCATTACGACCTTTTTCGCCGGCGCAGATGAGCTTGGCTTGCGGGCCGTTTTTGCCATTGCAGCGCTCGTATTGACCGCGTTGCTGTTACGCAAATATAGCGCAGATCGGGTCGCCATGTTCGCATGGAACCCGCTTGTCGTTGTTGAAAGCACTCTGCATCTGCATCCCGACATATTCCTGGGCTTCGCTGTTCTGGCTGCGGTTCTTGCAGGAAAAAAGCATCCGGTGATGGCAGGCGTCATGCTTGGCCTCGCAGCATGCGTCAAACTGGTGGCGCTTGCCGCCTGGCCGCTTTTGTTGCGGCTCAAACCAACCGCGCTGATCGCAGCAATAGCGGTCGTTGCGGCGCTGTATGGTGTGTTTGCAATTCAGGGGCTTGGTGTCGGTCTTGATTCCACGCAGACATTCGCCACGCAATGGTACTTCAACCCTTTCGCATATGAGCCGCTATTTCACACGCTTGGCCCGACATGGGGCAGGCTGTCGACACTTGCGATCGCCGCAAGCATAGTGGTCTGGCTCCATGCCCGTTCACGCAGTTTTGACGATGTCCCGCTGGCGGCGATTTTTGGCGTGATCCTGATATTCGCTCCCGCTGTAAATGCATGGTATCTTTTGTGGCTCTTGCCACTTGCTTTGGGACGCGCCCAGGCATGGCCTTATGTGGCCAGCGCCGTATTGCCCCTATCGTATCTTACCGGGTTGAATTTGGAGGACTTTTCACTGGAAGAGTTCCAAGTCCATCCGCTTGCGCAATATGCCCAATGGGGAGCGATAGCAGCTGCTATCCTTTATGATATGTGGCGCAGCAAACAGGCCCGCGATGCAAACCGTCAGCGCACCGTTCATAAAACCGCTGTTGAAAACCCTCGTATCTCTGTGGTTATCCCGGCACTGAACGAAGAAGCTTCAGTTGGCGCAACTGTGCGCGGAATTCGCGGCGTCGGATTGCGCGGCCTTCACGAAGTGCTTGTCGCTGACAATGGCTCAACAGATCAAACTGCAGCACAAGCAGCGGCGGCGGGCGCGCGTGTCGTTGTACAAAAGGATCGCGGTTACGGAGCCGCTTGTCTTTGCGCGATTGCCGCGCTTGATCCTCAGACAAACATTGTCTTGTTCATGGACGCAGACTTATCCGATGTGCCTGAGGAGGCTGGCGCGCTCACCGCGCCAATTATTGCTGGCGAGGCGGACCTGGTGATTGGATCACGAACCCTTGGAGCTATTGAACTTGGCGCGATGAGCGCGCCGCAGCGGTTTGGAAATTGGCTGGCTCCAACACTGGTTAAACTGATCTGGGGCGTTCGCTATACAGATCTGGGACCGTTCAGAGCGATCCGGCGCGACGCGCTTAACCGGCTGGCCATGACGGACCGGGACTTTGGCTGGACTATTGAAATGCAGGTGCGCGCCGCAAAGCAGCAAATGCGGATCGCGGAACGACCTGCACGCTATCGCAAGCGTGTAGGGATCTCCAAAATTTCTGGAACCGTAAAAGGCGTGTTTGCGGCAGGCTGGAAGATATTGTTCGTCATTGCGCGCGAAGCGTTCGGCGATTTTGATCGTCCCAGACAAAGCGAGAGCACGTCATCGTCCAAAGCCCCAGATCAAAGGCGCAGCTCCAGTCAGCCAGCGGTGTAACATTCTTCGCCCGCTGAGCGAATGTAAATGAGACATCGCAAAGTTATGAGGAAATTGGACATGCCCACCCCCGCCACTTCGACGCTGATCAAGCACTCAACAATGTCTCGTCGGACATTACTTGGCGCGATTCCCGCTGCTGCATTCGTCGCTGCATGCGCTCCGGAACAAGGCAGCTTGGGTGAAGAGAGCTTTTCGACAGCCGCCGATTCCACCGATCAGATCGACCATTCTGCTTGGAATACCTTGCTGGGCGAATATGTGAGCGAGGGCCCAGACGGGGTTAATCTTGTCGATTATGGACGCATGGAAGTGGAGGCGAGTGATGCCCTCACCGCTTATCTCACCGATATGCAAGCCATCGATATTGAAAGCTTTTCAGCTGACGAGCAATTTGCATTCTGGGTCAATCTCTACAATGCGGCGACAGTCGATGTGATCCTCAAGAACTGGCCGGTGGATTCCATTCGTGACGTTGGCATTTTGACTTTGGGTCCATGGAAAGACGACGCAGTCACAGTTTCCGGGAGAGTTCTCAGCCTTGACAATATTGAGCATGATATCCTGCGGCCTGAATGGCAGGATGTTCGCATCCATTACGCGGTGAATTGCGCCTCAATCGGCTGCCCCAATTTGGCGACCCAGGCATACACAGCATCAAAGCTTGAAGAGATGCTTGACGCTGCGGCCAGCGCCTTTGTCAACCATCCTCGCGGATTTGGCGGACAACCCGGCGCAATCATCGCATCGAGCATTTTCGATTGGTATCAAAGCGACTGGGGCACAGTTGAAGATGTCCTGGACCACGCCCGCCAATACGCTGTTGGCCCGGCGGCCAAATTGCTCGAAGGCGCAACAGATATCTCCGGATATGATTACGACTGGGCTATCAATCTGGGGTGAGGGTGCTGTCAGCTGAACCGCACCTCATCTTCGCTCGGCAAGTTTTGCCGTAGCCCAAGTCTTTTGGCTGGTCGCCCCGCTGACGCTGGATATCAGCTGCAAAAATGGACGCAAACCGGTTCCACCAGAAGCGGATGCTTTCGTGGCAGATATCAATCCTGCGCTTGAAAAGCAGATCTTCCGCGTTCCGCAGCGACAAAGGAAATCGAACATACATCATCACAACGAGGCGAATCACCTCAAGTGATGAGTTGAAGTAGCGAAATGGACTGGCTGGTTTGCGAGGTCTGGGCGTAAGCCAGCAATAGCTAATGAGCGCCGAAACTCAATTGGGTGCATTTGGTCTGACAAGACCGTCTATCAGCTTAAAGCCGGAAATTTTCCTCATATCGTTGAAGTACTTCATCTTTTCACTACATCCATTTGAAAAGTAAAAAGTTGAATTATTAAGAGAACACTTATGATGCAGAACGGGTATGGCATAACTATACCTGAATTTCATGATTTCGTAGGCTTCGTGGACCAGGCTTGACCTGAGACTCGTCCTTTGATTCAAGGCTACCTTTTGGAGGCGGCGTTGGGCGAGCGGATCGGGGTATCGGA
>CANMNF010000002.1 GCA_947499255.1 uncultured Sphingomonadaceae bacterium | reverse complement strand
CGCCGCCGCCGCCGCCGCCGCCGCCGCCGCCGCCTCCGCCGCCGCCGCCTCCTCCGCCGCCGCCGCCGCCGCCGCCGCCGCCGCCGCCGCCGCCGCCGCCGCCGCCGCCTCCGCCGCCGCCGCCTCCTCCGCCGCCGCCTCCTCCGCCGCCGCCGCCTCCTCCGCCACCGCCGCCTCCACCGCCTCCGCCGCCGCCGCCACCGCCGCCGCCGGTGGAACCGCCGAGCGAGCGCGATGAGAGCATTGGTGAGCCGATCAACAACAAGGTGTTGCTCGATGATCCATTGGCCCCGGAGGATCCTGACTATGTCGAGGTGAATGCCGAGGTCTTGTTCGGCACAGAGTTTCCGCGCTTGATCGATGCACCATTGATCAGCGCCGATGAACTCATCACCGATCCTGTCACCAGCGGCGGCGATGCCGCGGTGCAGGCCAGCGCCAGCAAAAATGAAGATGAGGAGCAAAACTGATGTCGCACCTGCCACACGGACTGCGCCGCCTCGCTTTGGGTTCATTGACTGCGATGGGACTGGCAACCACGCCCGCACCCGCTTTTGCACAAAGCTGGGAACAACCGCTTGCATTGCGCGATGCCATTCCCGTTGGCTCAAACGGGCTATGCGAAGCGCAGATTGTGCCCCCGCAAGCAGGTGATGCGCTGTTTGATCGCCGTTATGTGGTGATTTGCCGCGATGCGGCGGCACCGGTCGGCAAATTGGCAATTGTCGAAGATCTCGCAGCGGCCGCTTCGCTGCGTGAAGGGCTCGATTGCGGCGCGGAAGAAAGCACCCAAGTGCCCGGTATTGGCAATGCGCGCAGCCTGGCCTGCACTTCGCCTGATGGGCTTGGCAACGTGTTTATCGCCGGCCAGTCCGGTGGCAAAACATACGCGGCCAGCGGCGTGTCGATTTATGCCGACGCCTTCCGGCTTGGTCTTGCAAGTCTGGCCAGTGATCGTCTGGTCGAAGGTGAGGTCAACATCCCGCTCACACAGGCAAGCGATGCCGCCGCCTTTGCCCGCGCGCAGGCCGAAGCAATCTCACCCGAAGCCGCCCTGTCCGAAGCGTATCGGCGCAGCAATGCAGGCAGTTTTGCCGAAGCGGCTGCATTTTTCGCTGCATCATCAGCGGCGATGGAAGGCAATAATGCGCTCGAAGCGCAGCTTAATGAAGCTTTGCAACAATCCAATCTGGGCAATTATCTGCAAGCCGCTTTTGCCTTCATCGCTGTGCGCGAAGAGCTTGGCGAAGATCCTGTGCTCAACCGGCTGGCGCGCAATTTTGAAGCGGTTGATGCGCTTAACCGCGAACAATCCAGCGAAGCGATCGCCATTCTTGATACGCCACTGCCAAGCGCGGTAGTGGATCTTGATCGTTTGCGAATGCTTGAGATTTCTCAGCCTATGGCCGTGCGCCTTGCCGCTGAACAAGGCAATGCAATCAGCGCGGCCAGCAATGCTTTGACCACACTCGAACGCGCCCAATTGCTCGATGCGCAAGCGGCGTATTTGCGCGCCACTGCTGTGCGCACACAAGGGCGTCCAGCAGAAGCGGCGATCCTGCTAGAAAAAGCGTATGCTGATTTGCTGAATGTGCGCGATGGGCGCATCGCCTCTGTCTTGTGGCTGCGGTCTCAGATGCTGGGCGAATTGGCCGAAACGCGGGAACGCACTGGCGATGTAGCGGGTGCAGAACGCCTGTTTAATCAATCGGTTAACCTTCTTGAAAGCTATTATCCCGGCACCCCCGCTGTGGCCAGCGCGCAGGCGCAATATGCATCCTATCTGGCCCGCAATGGCCGCGAGGAAGAAGCGCTTGCCATTTATGACGGCCTAATCAGCAAGAGTGAAAGCAAACCTGCGGTAGCTTTGAGAAGCCTGCTGGCGCCCTATTTCCAGCTGCTGTCTGAACGGTCAGACGAACCAGAAACAGCAGGCCGCATGTTTGCCGCCACACAGCTGTTGCAGCGCCCTGGCCTTGCACAAACACAAGCCGTGCTGGCGCGTGAATTGTCAGGTGGTAGCGACGAAGCGGCGCAGCTTTTCCGACAGTCCCTCAACGTAACCCGTTCGATTGAGCGTTTACGGATCGATGTCGCTCAGCTCGAAATCGATGCCGAGAATGCCGATGGCGATGAAGAATTGCTGGCCCTGCTTGAAGAACGCAGAGAGCAGCTTAACACGTTGCGTGTTTCACAATTGGCGCTGCAAGAACAACTCGCCGCTTATCCGCGGTATCGCGTGGTATCAGATACGCGCATGGTGTTGGCCGATTTGCAGCAAACGTTGCGTCCGGGCGAAGTTTATTACAAGCTCGCTTTGCTGGGTGATGATGCTTACGCGATTTTTGTCGAAGCAGATGCCGCACGCGCTTTTGCCATTGCGAAGAATGCTGATGAGATCGAGCGGCAGGTGAGCTTCCTGCGCGATTCCATCGCGATTGAACAGGGCGGGCAAACGATCACTTACCCGTTTGAAATTGCCAGCGCGCGGGAGCTTTATCAAACGCTTTTTGCACCAATCGAAGCCGAACTGCAGCAAGCCAGCCATCTGATTTTTGAACCCGATGGCGCTCTGCTGCAATTGCCGGTCAATCTGCTGGTGATGGATGATGCCAGTGTTGAACGGTATGATGCGCGCCTTGCCGCTGATGCAAATGCTGACCCGTATGATTATCGCGGCACCGCGTGGCTGGGTCGGCAGATGCAAGTGACCACGGCTGTCTCACCCACCGCATTTCGCGATGTGCGCGCCGCACGCCGCTCTGATGCGAACAGCGCTTATCTTGGCCTTGGGCAGAATATTCCGCTGGCAGGCGATGCCGTACCTAATACTGGCGTGCGATCCGGCGGCATGGTGGATGCGCGTTGCCAATGGACGGCATCTGCCTGGAACAACCCCATCCTCGATGCTGAACTTCGCCGCGCAGGCTCTATCCTGACGGCTGACGGCGCGGATGCAGCTTTGCTGACCGGTAATGATTTTACCGACACCAGGCTCAAGCAGATGGAGACGCTGGACGAATACCGCATCCTGCATTTTGCAACACACGGATTGGTCACAGCGCCCAAAGCACAATGCCCGCCGCGCCCGGCATTGCTCACCTCCTTTGGTGATGCAGATAGCGATGGATTGCTGACTTTTGCCGAGATCTTTGACCTGCAAATTGATGCCGATCTGGTGATTTTGTCCGCTTGCAACACAGCAAGTGTTGGCGGCCTTGTTGCAACGCGCGAAGCGGGTGTTTCGGGCGGCGGCGATTTTGCACTGGATGGTCTGGTGCGTGCCTTTGTTGGCGCAGGGGGCCGCACCGTTGTGGCCAGTCATTGGCCGGTGCCTGACGATTACGATGCGACCAATCGCCTCATCTCGGCCTTTTTCGATAGCGGCGAAGGCGTGGCGACAACCGAAAGCCTGCGTCAGGCGCAACTGGCACTGATGGACGATGCGGATACATCGCACCCGTTTTACTGGTCAGCTTTCGCGGTTGTGGGCGATGGTACGGTGCCCGTGCGCCGTTAAAACCCCATCCCGCTCAAAAGCAAAGGCAGACGCAGCACGACATTGTCCGAGGTGATAAACAGCGTCTTACCATCCTCACCAAAGCAGCAATTGCTTGTCGGGTTGCCAGTGGTCACGCGGCCAAGCAATTCAGCTTGCGGGGAAATGATGTAAATACCACCCGGCCCGCTGGTAAAGATAGTGCCATCCTGCGCCGCTGCCATGCCATCCACATGGCCAGGCACGCCGCCTTCCTTGTGCGGCATCATGTCGTACCACGGATCAGCATCCCTCACCCAGCCCGCGCCATCTTTGACAAACCGCCACAGATGCGCTGCCTCATTGTCAGACACGCCGATATAAAGATGCTGCTCATCAGGTGATAGCGCGATACCATTGGGCTCGGATATGCCGTCCTCAATCAACACCGCATCGCTGCCATCTCCTCCCGGCGGCACGTAATAAATCCCGTTGAAATCCCGCTTGCGCAGCGGCGATTCTAGGTTTTCTATCAAGCCATAAGAAGGATCGGTGAAGTAAAGCCCTCCTTCGCTATCCATAATCAGATCATTGGGGCTGTTGAACGGTCGATCATCTGGCCCGCCCACAATAACCGTGGGGTCCCCGCCATTGGCCAGATCATATTTAACAATCGCGCGGCTCGATTGGTCACACACCAGCATGGCATCTTCTTCGGGCAGATAAAGCAGGCCATTGGTCCCAGCGTTTATACCTTCCGGTGCTGGAATTGATCCCGCCTGAGCCCGCCACAGGCCAAGCCCGCTTTCAGCGTCCCAGCTGTGAATGCGGTTATTGGGGATGTCAGACCAGTACAGCATATCGCGTTTCTGGTCCCAAGTTGGCCCTTCAGGCCATGCAAAACCGCTGGCGATGACGGTGGCAACAGCATCTGGCGCTGCAATACCGGCCATCCGATCATCCAAAACCTCGACTTCAAACTGCTCAGGCGCATCGCCGTCATCGCTGCTCGCCGCAGCTGCAGTATCGTCAGAAGCAACCGCTCCCCCGGTGCAACCGCCCAGAAGAACCGCGCCGCCCAGCATTGCACTGCGACGGTTAATCGTAAATCTGGACATTACTTACTCCGAATTGGCACCATCCATGCGCGCAGTGCTAGCGAACGCTTTGTGCACCAGCCATCGACAGAATCAAGGATGTTGGATCGATATCGCTTAATCTTTTGTGGCGCATAGGATCTGCACCTTGCGCCTGCTGGCCCATTCTGGGATCGCGAATGATCAAAGGCGCACCCATCGCCTCATCCATGATCCAGCGCGGAACAATGGTTTCAAAGTCCGGACGCGGGGCGTTGAAGTCCGATGTGTAGAAGATTGCCGTGCGGTCCCACAGGCGCGCTGTTCGCAGGTGGCCGAACAGGCGCGCAATGGTATCATCAATTCCTCTGACACAGCGCAAATAGGCTTTGATAGAGGCCTGATAGGCTTCATGCGTATATTCGCGATCAAGATGATGCGCGGCTGACGGATCGGCCATCGGGAACGGATTGGCATAAATATCTGGCTGCTCTGGGATCATCACGTCGGCAAGATAAGCCTGATAGCGCGGCGCATAATCGAACAACGCTTGCGGCGCATTGAAACTCAGCATCGCGAAAAAGGGGCGCGGATCATCCCGCTTGGTCAGCCAATCCAGCGCTGAGGAGGCTATTGCATCGGTGGCATGGCCGCTCATCCGCGCATGGCGGGGTGTCTCATCACGAACGCCGCCAGCCCAAAACAGCGGGTCGAAGTGATCATCGTTGCGCTCCAGCACCTGATAGGCATCAAATGCTTCTGGACCATATGGGGCATACCAACTGCCAAATGTCGCCGTGTGATAGCCCTCATCCTGCATTCCTTTCGCCAATGCCTGTGGATCGAGAGACTGGCCTGAAGATTTCAGCAATGTGCCTTGCTGCGCGAGTATATCGAGCATGGGGGTGGGATTGATCGCTGACAATGGACCGCCAAAAGCGCCGATGGTGGACGCGGCATGATGCGCGCTGGTGAGCACAATGACATTAAGTGGTCCGCCATGTGGCCCATGGTGTGCCCCGCCCTCGGACTGAGGGGTTTGCGGTGATGCCACGCAGGCCGGTAGCGTGCCGGCCGCTGCCGCACCGGTAGTAATTTTTAATATATCGCGGCGATTAAGGCGGTGCACCTTCACTCTCCCTTGCCCCATCAATCACACACTTGCATAAGCTTTGCCAGATATGACCGACATACCGCGCCCTAATCCCCAAATGCTTGGCACAATGCCTGCCGAAATCAGCGTGCCATCCTATGATCGCGAAGCTGTATCGCAAGGCGTAGTGCATTTGGGCGTGGGCGCGTTTCACCGCGCGCATCAGGCCGCAGCTTTTGAGGCCTGCCTGAACGCAGGAGATTTGCGCTGGGGGATTGTTGGCGCGTCGCTGCGATCACGCGGTGTGGCCGATCAGCTTGGGCCGCAAGACGGGCTTTACACGTTATGCGTGCAAGATGGCGAAGGAGCGCAAGACCAGATTATCGGCGCGATAGACCGGGTGATTGTGGCCCCGGAAAACCCAGCCGCGCTGCTTGACGCTTTGGCCAGCAAGGACACCCATATTGTTACGCTGACTATCACCGAAAAAGGCTACATGCTGGACCCTGCAACGGGTGTATTGATGCACGGCCATGACGATATCGCGCATGATCGCACCGGGCCTGAAAAACCGCGCACAGCGCCGGGGTTTCTGGCCAAGGCGCTGGAAATGCGCCGTGCTTGTAACGCGCCGCCGCTCACGATCCTGTCTTGCGACAACGTGCCTGCCAATGGCGCGCGGCTGCGCGCTGCCGTCACTGGCATTGCCGAAGGGTGGGACAGCACGCTGGCAGATTGGATCGGGCGCGAAACCGCTTTTCCGCAAACGATGGTTGATCGTATTGTCCCTGCCACCACGCCAGAAGATATCGCCGCTTTGCAAGAGCGCGCTGGATATGAAGATCCCGGCATGGTCAAGACAGAACCCTTCATGCAATGGGTGATCGAAGATGCCTTTGCCGGTGAGCGCCCTGATTTCAGCCATGTGCCCGGCGTGCAGATCACCCGGTCGGTTGAGGAATGGGAAAAGGCCAAGCTGCGCCTTCTCAACGGCGCGCATTCCACGCTTGCATATTTGGGCGCGCTGGCGGGGATCGAATATATTCATGAGGTCGTTGCACGGCCCGCAGGTGCTGCTTTGGTCGAGCAATTATGGGATGAGGCGCAAAGTACGCTTTCCCCGCCTGCAGAGCTTGATCTAGCAGCTTATCGCAAGCAGCTTTTTGAACGCTTCGCCAATCCCGCTCTGCAACATCGCACAAAGCAAATTGCTGTTGATGGATCGCAGAAATTGCCGCAGCGTCTGATAGAACCCATTGCCGAATTTTACCGCAAGGGCCGCGCGCCCCAGCACCTTACACTAGGCGTCGCGGCATGGATGCAATGGGTCACAGGCGGCAGGGATGATGGCGATTACACGATAAACGTCGATGATCCTCTGGCACCTGTTTTCGAACGGATCGGCCATCCCAAAGCGACGGTGGAAAGCCGCGTCTCAGGCCTGCTGGACCTGCGCGAAATCTTCCCGGCAGAACTGGGCGGCAATGAGAATTTTCGTATGCATCTGATCGCTTTGGTGCGCGATTTGAACCAGCAGGGCGCATCGCGGCTCCTGTCTGGCAATTGATTGCGATAAAGCGCCGACAGCTCGCAATTCAGAAACTGAATGGCGCAACCTGTTTGCGCTCGCACAAGAAGAATGCGTCTTCGACAACCTGCATCGGCGCAAGATCAACATCGCTTTCCCCCCGAGCCAGCAGATCAGCAAAAGCTGCATAAAGGCGGGGATATTCGCGTTCCTCGCCAAAAGGCACAGGGCCATCGGGCAGCGTCAAGATATCGCCGCCATCATCCATGCGCAGCGTGCCGGCATCGGTATCCACCTCAATCATGTGGACCTGTTGCTCTTCTCGCAGAAAATCCAGCGCAAAGCTGACAGGTGCATCGCCGCAGCTCAGCGACAGTTTGCCAGCAATGGGCGCTTGGCGACCTTCGGGCACATCCAGCACGCCTGATTGCACGATCAACGGATCAGGCAGGATGTGCGTCGCGATGGAAAGGCCGTTTATGCCAGGATCAAAAACGCCATAGCCACCTGCTGACATGATCCATTCCTGCCCCGGATGAGAGCGGTACACATTTTCGCGCCACTCAATCCGTACCGCATGGATTGTCCGGCCCTCCAGCCAGGCTTTGGCCGTTGCAACGCCGGGTGCTTCGCGTGAATGCCAGCTTGTCATTAAGGGAACGCCCTTGGCTTTCGCCAGCGCGGCAAGCGCCTGCACTTCGGTAATTGTTGCGCCGGGCGGCTTTTCCAGCATCACGGGAAAGCCCGCTTCCAAGGCCGTCTTCGCCAAGGCATAGCGGCCCACCGGCGGTGTGCAGATGGTGATGGCATCGATCTTTGCATCTGCAATCATCGCCTCGATTTCGTTGAAACAGGCGATACTTTCATGGCGTACACCCGGGCTCGCGATGGCTTTGAGGTGGAAATCAGCGCTCGCCGCAATGGCGGGCAAATGTTGATCGGAGGCGATTTTTCCAAGCCCGACAAGGCCAAGTGCGCAAATAGCCATATTTTCTCTCCCAAATTCAAGGATCACCGGTATAGTAGTGACGGGCTCGCCGGTATGGGCAAATTGTTGGACTGACGATCATATAGCGGTGCGAAAAATGTTTTGTGGGGAAGTACTCAGGAGTTTGATTTTTATGATGTTTTCTTACAAATCCATGTTCGCAGCGGCAGGCATTGCTGCTTTTGCGGGAATTGCAGCGATGCAGAGCACTTCGGTAATCGCTGCGGACAATGCAGCCAAAGCTATCGAAGAACGCCAGGCCTTGCTCAAATCCATGGGCGACTCGATGCGCCCAATGGCCGCCATCGCGCGTGGACGTGCAGATGCGGACAAAGCTGTGATGGTGCGCCATGCCAACAATGTCGCGGCCAAAGCGCGCGATCTCTCAGCAGCCTTCGCGTTAGACACGCGCAGCTCTGGAATTGAAAACGATGCCTTGCCTGCCATTTGGACTTCGAAAGCGGATTTCAACCGGAAAGCAGCGGCTTTGGTTACAGCATCCAACGCGCTGAGAGTGGCCGCCAATTCAGGAGATACCAGCAGCTTTGGCCGGGCGCTGGGCGCAGTGGGGCAAACTTGTAAAGACTGCCACGATAGCTACCGCGCTAAATAAGGGCCATTACGATGGCAGGGGGCGATCAGCAAAAGCTAGCGACAGATAGCGTGCGCGTGTGGGATTTGCCCACGCGGCTTTTTCATTGGTTGCTGGTCATCTCCCTTGCCGGATCCTGGTGGACATCGGAAGCCGGCATTGAATGGATCGATTGGCATTTCCGTTTTGGATATCTGGCCGCAGGCCTCATAATCTTTCGTATTATCTGGGGTTTGGTAGGCACACGCCATGTGCGCTTCAGCGGGTTTTTGTACAGCCCGGCAAAGATTTTCGCCTATCTGCGAACCTTGGGACGACGCGATAGCAAGCCTGTGACGGGCCACAATCCCCTGGGCGGTTTGGTGGTGCTATTGATCATCATCATTGTCGGCGCCCAAGTGGCCACGGGCCTTTTTGCCACCGATGATATCTTTACCGATGGCCCGTTTCATACGCTGGTGAGCGATGATCTGGCCGGTACGTTGACCTCGTGGCATCACCGCATCTTCACAGCCATTCAAGTGATCGCAGCGGTCCATATTGCCGCTGTCCTGTTTTACTGGATCTGGAAGCGGCAGCAATTGATCTGGCCGATGATAACGGGCCGCAAACCGCGCGCGCTTTTGGGTGATGACAAAATTGGCATCTCGTCAAAGATAGTGCTTGGTATTGTGGTCGCATTGGTGGCTGCGGGCATTGTCTATGGCGCGCTTACCATGGCGCCGGAACCTTCTATAGACGATTTCTACTAAGCCAGCACGCAGCTCGCCAAACTTGACTTTGCCCGCCACCTGTTAGCAGATTTGGTCAGCGGCAGGTTGTCGCACACCATATCGGTTCAGGAGGGCTTCCTTTATGACGCGACTTTCTCCGCTGCTTTGTACGGCAACTTTCAGCATTCTTGCCGCATGCACGCCTCCTGAAGAAATCGCACCGGCATCGGGGGCGACATCGGGGGCGGCTTCGGCATCATCGGCGGCATCAACGGCCAACGGCGTGGCGCAATGGAGCGTGGTTCCCTCCGCCGATGGGTCCAAGGCAGAAAAGCACGCCGAAGGCAGCTTTGCTCACACCGATGGCAAGCTGGTATTGCTGGGCGGGCGCGGCGAACCGCGTACAGACATTTTCGACATGGCAAGCTGCATCTGGACCAAAGGCAGCGCGGCGCCGTTTCAAATCCATCATTTTCAAGCTGTGGCAGTAAACGGCGATGTGTATGCGATCGGCGCTTTTACAGGCGGCTATCCCCGCGAAGACCCCATCCCCATTGTGATGATTTACAACATCGCTTCAGATAGCTGGCGAGAGGGGCCACAAATCCCCCAGGACCGTCGCCGCGGTGCCGCCGCCTCTGTCCGCATGGGCGAATGGATTTACATCATTGGCGGTGCACAGATAGGCCATGTCGGCGGTCATGTAGCGTGGACGGACCGCTTCAATATCGTAAGCGGTGAATGGCAGCGCCTCGCCGATGCGCCGCGCAAACGCGATCATACCGCCGCCGCTGTGGCAGGCGACAAGATCGTGCTGGCTGGCGGACGATTAAGCAAAGCGCCGGAGCAAACATTTCAGCTTACGATACCCCAGATCGACATTTATGACCCTGCAACCAATAGCTGGTCCACGTCAGCCGATCCGTTGCCCACACCGCGCGCAGGCTTGGCGGCGGCGACTTACAAGGCTTCTGCTTTGTTCCTCGGTGGTGAAAGCGTTGCACAAACCACAGCTCACCGCGAAGTGGAAGGGCACATGCCTGGCCAAGGCGGTGTCAGCTTGCCCGATATGCCCGAGGGCAGTCACGGCTTTGGAGCTGCAACGCGGGTGGAAAACGGTACGCCTGCGATTTACACCACAGGCGGCGTCATCACGCGCGGTGGCGGTCCGGCATGGCAAGACCTTGTGCGATATGGAGCTGGCAAAGGGCCCTGCGGCGCGCAGTAATCTGCGCCGCAGGGCGTTTGAACGGTGGCAAGCCTAGATGATGCCATCGGCTTGCTTGGCCGCAAGCATATCATCATCCCAGCCCAATATATCTCCATAAATCGCAGCGTTATCCTGGCCAGGTGTTGCCGGGGCAGGCCGGCGAATGCTGGACGGCGAACCTGACAGGCGCGGAAAGGCACCTTGCATTTTTAGCGGGCCGTTATCCTGCGTTTCCACTTCGACAATAGCGCCGCGGGCTTGAAAATGCGGATCTTCGATCATGTCGGCCGCGGTGTAGACGCGTCCAGCTGGAATCGAATATTCGATCATCAGCTTATCAAGCTCATCCATGGTCAGCGTGGCTGTCCATTCGTTGATGATATCGTCAAGCTCTGTTTGATTATGGCCACGCGCCAGATGCGTTTGATACTTGTCATCATGTGCCATTTCTGGCTTGCCCATGGCTTTGGCAAGACGCGCGAAAATCGCATCATTGTTCGCCCCGATCATGAAAGGGCCATCTGAACAGGTATAGACGTTGGATGGTGCAATCCCTTTAAGGATCGAACCAGAACGTTCGCGGATAAAGCCGTTGCGATCATATTCAGGCACCAGCCCTTCCATGACCTGCAAAACCGCTTCATACAACGCGGTATCAATGACCTGACCTTCACCTGTTTTCTCTCGATGATGCAAAGCGGCAAGCACGCCCATCGCGCCATAGCTAGCACATAAGGTATCACCGATGGATACACCCATCCGGCTAGGCGGGCGATCAGGTTCGCCAACGATATACCGCCAGCCGCCCATCGCCTCGCCAATACCACCAAATCCGGCACGGTTGGAATATGGCCCATCCTGACCATATCCGGACATGCGCGCGATGATCAGACCCGGATTTATCGCATGGAGTTCATCGGGCGACATGCCCCATTTTTCCAGCGTGCCGGGTTTGAAATTCTCAATGAGAATATCGGCGCTTGCGATCAATTTGCGGGCAATCTCCTGCCCTTCTGCAACGCGCAGATTGCAAGTGACGGACTTTTTGTTGCGCGCAATAACTTCCCACTGGACCTTTTCTTCGCCCTGCCCCCACACGCGCATGGGATCGCCGCGGCCAGGTGGCTCCACCTTGATCACATCGGCGCCCATATCTCCGAGCAGCTGGCCGCAAAACGGTCCGGCAATCAGTTGACCCATCTCTACCACCCGCAAGCCTTTAAGCGCGCTTGGGTTGGAGGCGGGGTTTACTTGCGTCATTCGGCTGCCTCCAAACTCTCCCCTCGGCGATGCCATACTGGCTGGATCGGAGCGGACAGTCCGGTTTGCTCTTCACAATTGGCGCGCAATTCATCGATTGAGGGGCCGTAATTAAAGATGCTCCCTTTCTCACGCGATGCGTTCATTTCTTCGCGCAGGGTGGCAGTTGCCGCTTCGTCAATTGTGCCATTGCTATCTGCAACAACGCCATAATCACGCGCGCCTTCTGCGGTGACGAGGCCCTGGCGGATTTCCTTGCCAACGATTTCGGGGTCGCGTTCAAGCGGGTCGCCCCAACCGCCGCCACCCCAGGTGATGAAGTGCAGCTGATCACCTGCGCTCACTTTGATATCGTCAAGCTTGTTGCCCACGATCTCACTTGTGCCATCGGCCTTTTCCAGAACTTTGCTGGCCCGTTTGCCCGGCATGCCATCGTTCACGCCCCAAGGCGGGACGAACCAGCGATCATCGTGAATGGCTATCTGACCATCGGCAAGAAAACGGTAGGTCATGTGGATACCATTGCCGCCGCGATGGAGGCCTGCACCGCCACTGTCTGGCGCGGTTTCATACCGCTCAATACGCAGTGGGAAGTACCGTTCGAGAAACTCGTTGGGCACATTGGTAAAGCCGGGCCAAAGTGAGTGACCATCGGGACCATCGCCCATCGGACGGCCGGGAATACCGCCAAAACCAATTTGGAACAGCTGGAACCAATCGCCTTCGCGCCCTTCGCGGTTGTCCCAACCTGAATAGAACAGGTGAGGCGATGAGCTGAAGCCCGCCGCGTTCAGGAATTCGGGCGTTTTTTGACCCAGCAGACCACCCAGAATATCGAAAATCCGGCCCAGTGCATGGGTTCGGCCCGACAATGCCGCCGGGAATTTGGGCTTCAGCAGTGACCCTTCAGGAATGCGCACTTCGATCAAATCGTAGAAGCCATCGTTGAACAGGATTTGCGGGTCGAAGACCATGATCATATAAATGCCGAAGAACATCTTGAACATGTTCTCATTCAGCAGAAAGTTGATCGAGGCTTCGGATTGCGGATCGGTGCCTTCAAAATCAAGGATCACTTTGCCGTCTTCGCGCCACATCGTGCACTTGATCTTATACGGGCCAAAACCAAGCCCATCATCGCAGATATAATCTTCAAAGCTCACCGGCTCTTCAGCAATCGCCTGACCGATCAGCGCATTCATCGCGCGGTGATTACGGGCGAGCAGTTCTTGTGTGGCGGAGAAATATTCATCATCGCCAAACCGCTCAGCCATTTCAATAAGGCGGTTTGATGCCACGCGGCAACTGGCGATAAGAGCATTCAAATCCGCCTGACACCAATCGGGCTTGCGTGTTTGATGCATGACCAGCTTCATCAGGTCATCATTATACTCACCCTTCTTCCAAATTTTGACAGGCGGAATACGCACGCCTTCTTCGAAGATGGAGTTCGCATCGATTGGCATCGAGCCAACGACTTTGCCGCCAATGTCGCTTTGGTGGCCGAACATTGCGGTCCATGCGATCAACCGGCCATCCTTATAAACCGGCAGCAAGACAAGCCAGTCATTGGAGTGGCTGATCGCGCCATCGCAGCTATACGGATCGGACAGGAAGACCATGTCTCCATCTTCGATCGTACCTTCAAACTGGTCGAGGAAGCCGCCGATAAAGCTGCCGAACTGGCCGACAATCATTTTGCCATTGGCATCGGCAATCAAAGGGAAGGCATCGCCTTGTTCGCGAATGCCCGGGCTCATCGCGGTGCGCACCAAAGTGGCATCCATTTCAATGCGCGCATTGCGCAATGCGTTTTCGATGATGTCGAGCGTTACAGGATCAATGTCCTTCCGCTCGAAAGGCGTCGTGTTGTCCTGGATAATTTGTGCAGGCATGGTTCTCGTCCTTAAGCGGGGTTGATGAGGATGTTGCCGACCGCATCGATCGTTGCAACACATCCGGATTCAACAAGGGTGGTAGAGTCCATCTCGGTGATGACAGCGGGGCCCGGGATATTGTCGCCCTGCTTAAGGCGCGAACGGTCATAGATCGCACCTTGCTGCTCTTTGCCATCCATCCACATCGTGTGATCGCGGATCTTGGCTCCTTCTGGATTGCCATCGCCCTTTTCGAGCTCGGCAGCGGGTAACTGCGGTGCTTCGCCCAAGGCAACAGCGCGCAGGTTCACGATTTCGTGCGGGGTATCCATGTTGAAAGTGAACAGGCGCAGATGTTCTTCATTGAAGCGTTCAAGAATACCTTCGATACCCTTATCGCGCAGCGTTTCCTGATCAATGGTCAGCGGCACTTCAAATGCTTGCCCGGCATACCGGACATCGACTTCAAATTCGCTGGTGACCTGACTTTCAGGAATGCCATCATTGGTAAGTTCAGCGCGCGTTTGCGCAGCCATTTCATCAAGCACTGCGACCAGTTCATCAACATCGGTTTGCCCAGCCAGCCGGTTAAAGCTGCGCGCGGTTTCTGTCCGCATCTGCGTTGTCGCATCGCCAAGCGCACACAGCACGCCGGGGGAAACAGGCGATACAGCGGGCCAGCTATCCATCAGGCGGGCCACAGCATTTACGTGCAATGGACCAGCACCACCAAAGCCCATCAGAGCAAAGTGCCGCGGATCATAACCTTGCTGCACAGAGATCATTCGCAAGGCGCCAAACATGTTCTCGTTCACAATATCGATGATCCCGCGCGCGGCATCCATCAATGGAATATCAAGCGCATCGGCAATCTTCTGAACCGATTTTTTGGCCCCTTCACGGTCAAGCTTGAACGCGCCGCCCAGCAGATCTTCGGGCAGATAGCCGAGCACCACATTGGCATCGGTCACAGTCGGTTCTTCACCGCCTTTGCCATACGCCACCGGACCCGGCGCAGCGCCCGCTGATTGCGGGCCAACGCGCAGCGCTCCGGTAAGTTCAGGCACATACGCAATCGATCCGCCGCCCGCGCCAACCGTCTTCACATCAAGCGAAGATGCGCGCACCGAAAGGTGGCCCACTTCGGTTGTCCGCACACGGCGCGGAGTGAGATTTTCGATCAGCGCCACGTCAGTTGACGTACCACCCACATCCAGCGTCAGGATGTTTTTCAGGCCCGCATTCTTGCCAACCCACAGCGCGCCAGTCACACCGCCAGCAGGGCCGGACATGAGGATGTTGACGGGATGCTCTTCGGCTTTCTGGCTGCTCATCAAGCCGCCATCAGAACGCAATAGCGAAAGCTTGCCGCCAAATTTGGCCGCCTCAAGCTTGTCACGCAGTTTGGAGATATAATTGCTCACCACCGGGCGAACCGAGGCATTGGCCACGGTGGAAAGCGTGCGCTCGTATTCCTGCATTTCGGGCAGCACTTCATGACTGAGCGAAACGGGTACGCCCGGCATGATCTCTTCAGCGATTTCGCCAATGCGCGCTTCGTGCTCGCCATTGACGTAAGAATTCATCAAGCTGACGGTGATGGCTTCAACGCCGGCATCTTTTAACGCGGTCAGCTTTTCACGGATTTCTGCTTCATCAATTTCGCGCACTTGTTTGCCATCGGCACCCATGCGGCCTTTGACCGTCACCGTATCTTCAAGCGCGGCAAGCGGTTCCGGCTTTGGCCAGATGATCCACGCAGCAAGGCCTCCGGGCACAAAGCTGCGCGCGATTTGCATGATGTCGCGGTAACCTTCGGTGACGATCAAGCCGACGCGTGCGCCTTTGCCTTCGAGCACAGCATTGGTTGCAACCGTGGTGCCATGAAGAAAAAATTCGATTTGCGAGGCATCAACATCGGCCTCACTGGTAATCGCCTCAACACCTGTCAGAATGCCTTCTGAACTGTCATGCGGAGTGGACGGTGTTTTGTGGCGCCAGAAGGCCCCCGTTTCATTGTCGAACAACAGCAGATCGGTAAACGTACCGCCCACATCGACTCCCAGCCTATAACGCATCAGGCAACTTCCCTTTCATCTTGGGGTTTATCTTCGGCAACGCGCGGAAATCCGCCCGCTTTGCCCACCATTGCGGGCAGATCTTTGTTCATTGCATCGGCAAACCAGCGATTTGTCTGTATCAACGCATCAAGGTCTAGACTGGTTTCAACACCAGCGCGCTCCAGCATGTATGCCACATCTTCGGTCGCCACATTGCCTGCAGCACCGGGCGCAAACGGACAGCCGCCAAGGCCGCCAATAGATGCATCAATCGTGCTCGCCCCTGCCCCAATCGCGGCCCACACATTGGCAAGGCCCGTGCCGCGCGTATTGTGGAAGTGCAGCCGCACAGGCAGCGGATCAATGATCTTGCGCACTTTTGCGACAAGGCTTGCCACTTGGGCGGGATTGCCAACGCCTATCGTATCAGCCAGCGCAATTTCGACAGGGCCAGCTTGCGCCAAAGACGCCGCCATCTCAACGACGCGGTCTTCGGCGACTTCGCCTTCGAACGGGCAGCCAAAACTTGCCGCGATAGTCGCCTGCGCAGTGAGGCCCGATTGCTTGGCCAGCGCAATGATCTGTTTCGCCATATCGACAGAGCCATCGCTGGTCTGGCGCTGATTCTTGTGGGCAAAGGTGTCCGTCGCCACGCAAACCGCGCCCAGCTGATTGATCCTGCCTGTGGCGATTGCACGTTCGGCGCCGCGCATATTCATAACCAGGCCGATATATGTCACATCATCGCGATCGGGCAGCCCGGCACACACATCATCGGCATCAGCCATTTGCGGCACCGCTTTGGGATTGACGAAGCTTGTCACTTCAATCCGGCGCGATCCGGCAGCAATCGCGCGCTCAATAAGTGCCAGCTTGGTGGCTGTGGGAACCTGTTCCGGTTCATTCTGAAGGCCATCGCGCGGACTGACTTCGAGCATTTCTATGGAATTTGTATACATTTATCCCACTTTCTTCTGTGCCTCAGTGTCAACGGCGCTGCCATGCGCATCGGCATAGGCGTGATACGCCCGGCGGATATGCGCACTCATTATATCGCTTGCCCATGCCCCGTCTGCGCGAGCAAAGGCACCGAGCAATTCACAATGTTCGCGGTGCGAACGTCGCAATTCATCCCGGCTGTATGTTTGTGCGGTACGCCAAACCACCGGCTGTTCTACCAAAGTTGCTAAAACGGCAGCCAGCCGAGGCGAAGCGGCTGCATCCAGAATGAGCATGTGAAACCCCCTATTGGCTTCAAGAAATGCCTCAACATCAGGCTTTTCGGAGGCAGTGGCATCTTCAATCGCATCACAATATTTTTGCAGATTTTCAATGATTTCGGGCGTCATGCTTTGCGCCGCGCGGCGAGCTGCCAAGCTTTCTGCAATGGCTCGCAATTCAAACGCATCAGCCACATCATCAAGCGACCACTGCGCCACAAATGTGCGCTGCGATTCAGACCGCACCACCAGCAATTCACTCTCTAGCCTGCGCAGCGCCTCTCTTACCGGTGTGCGCGATACCCCGCAGCGCTGCGCCAGAGCAACTTCTCCGAGCGGCGCACCAGGAGCAAGCTCTCCAGCGAGGATAAGCCCTCTTATAACAGCATAAGCCCTATCGGAAGCGCTAGCAGAGACGCTGGCATGAGCGTTGGACATAGGTTCCTCAGGCGCTGATTCGTAGGTGATGTTGAATGACCACACTTTGTATACAAATTCAACATGACCAACAAGACCGGTTGCAGCCGGAACGTTCTTGAACAAAAGACCATTGCTAACCGAAATAAATTTTACAACGGGGAATTCAAAATGCGGTTCACCAAAGCTTATCTGCTCGCTTCACTCAGCATCGGTGCCTTCGCGCCTGCTGCTGCTATCGCTCAAGATGGCGCGCCAGAAGCGCAATCCAGCGATGCGGCAGACAGCGTCATTATGGTCACCGCGCGCCGTACCGATGAAACGCTTCAGGAAGCCCCGGTTTCCGTCGCGGTTCTTACCGCCGATGCCCTGGAAAAAACCGGCGCTGAAAATGCTGCAGATTTTGCGCAGCTGACGCCCGGTGTCACCATCGTTACAGGGACTGCAGAAGCTGGCGATACGCAGGTCAACATTCGCGGCATTAACGGCGCACGCGATGCGGAAAGTTCAATCGCACTGGTGGTGGATGGCATTTTAAAGACCAACACCGCGCAGCTCAATCAGGTGCAAGGCACGTTGACGCAGGTGGAAATCCTTAAAGGTCCACAAGGCGCGCTGTATGGTCGTAACGCAGCGGCGGGCGCAGTTGTGTTGCAGACATTGAAGCCTGGCTCTTTTTATGAAGGCGAGCTGGTTGTCTCCGGCGCGAATGAGAACACCTTTCAGGGTAATGGCTATGTTGCCGGGCCGCTTGGCGATACTGCAGGCTTTGTCCTTTCAGGATATTATCGCCGCACCGATGGCTTTTTCACCAACACGTTCCTTCAAGAAGACGTGGTCGATAATCAGGAAGTATGGTCTGTTGATGGCCGGGTAATCCTGGAAGCTGGTGACAATACCGAAATCGATACCAAAGTTCGCTATTCAGAAATTGACGGCGCATCGATCAACTTCAATTCATCGTTCCACCTGCCCAACTTTGCAGGCACCAACCCTGCGTTTTTCGAAGATGTGAATGAGCATGAGTTCAACTATTACGGCAATATCCGCCCTACCAATGAACAAGAAAGCTTCGATGCATCGATCAAGCTTGAGCATGATTTTGGCGATGTCACGCTAACGGCATGGGCGCTGTATTCCGATGTTTCGCAAATCCTGACAGCTGATGGCACATCGGCCGATTTTGGTCGCTTTATCGAGGCCGCCGATCCCGCGGGCCAGGCTGCCGTGAACGCGTGTTTTGATAGCACCGCAGAGTTGACCGGGTTCCCGGTTAATCAACCCGGTTTTATCGGCGAGATCCCCGTCCCGTTCATCTTCAACACCGGCCTTGGTTCAACATTTGGCGCTTACAGCCCTTCCACCTGCGATGGCACACAGCTGCAAACGCGTGATCAATCCGATTTCAGCGCCGAGGTGCGCATAGCGGTTGATAATGGCGGACCAGTTACTTGGCAGCTTGGCGGGTATTTCCTGACTATTGACCGCGAAGTTGGGGTCAGTATCGGCGCCGATCTGGGCTTGGGTGTAAGCCGCCAGCTGTTTAATGGTCCCGACAGCTCAAACCCCACATCGCTGCTTTTGGCTGATGCCTTCGATACCAATGTTTATGCAGCGTTTGGCTCTGTTGAGATCGAAGCGACGGAGAAGCTGACGATTGGCGGTGCGATCCGTTATGACATTGAGGAACGCGACACCAATTCACTGGTGCCTGTTGGCGCGACAGACCCGTTTACCGGGGGTCCGATCAATCCGGGTCAGGCGTTTGGCAATCTGATGCCGATCTCACAAACCTTTGAGCAAGCGCAACCCAAAGTCACGATCAGCTATGCTGCCAGCGAAAATCTGAACCTGTATGCCAACTGGGGTATCGGGTTTAAATCTGGTGGCTTCAACAATCAGGGCTCAGCCGCGCTGGTCGATGCAAACTTCAACCAGTTCATCGGCGCTGATGTGACGATCGAAGATCAGTACGACAAGGAAGTCTCCAGCGCATTTGAAGCGGGCCTTAAAGGCAATCTGTTTGATGGCATGGTGACTTTCGATCTCGCCGGTTATTATACCGTGGTTGATGATATGCAGTTCTTCGAATTCTTCGTTGGACCGTTTGGCCTGCTGCGCGTTGTCTCCAACATTGATGAGGTTGAGCTATATGGTGGTGAGCTGAACCTCACCGTTGAGCCAACAGATGGCTTCCGCGTGTTTGGTGCTTTCAATGTGACCGAAAGCGAGATCAAGGAAAACTCTTCACGGACATACACGGTGGGCAACAAGTCGCCTTATACAGCGGATTACACGCTGAATATCGGCGGTGAGATTGATGTGCCGCTGTCCAGCTCGATGGATTTTGTCGCGCGCGCTGACTATCGCCTCACTGGCCCGACATGGTTCCATACCGTGCAAGATCAGGAGCGCCCAACGCTGTTCTCTGGTCTGTTGCCGCTGGATAAAGGGCCCGATGGCCTGACTTTGCCCGCCTTTGTCGGCGATGCCGATTATTCCGCCGCGCGCCGTGATGCTTTTGGCGTAGTCAACCTGCGCGTTGGTGTTGAAATGAACAATATCCGCATCACCGCTTTTGCTGAGAACTTGTTTGACGAGCAATATCTCAACGAGGTGATCCCGGCGATTGAATTTGGCGGTTCCTTCATCTCGCCCGGCGCGCAGCGTTTGGTGGGTGTAGAAGTCGGCTTGAGCTTCTAAACTCTAAGCCACATACGCAAACCCAAAGGGGCCGTGCCAGCAATGGCGCGGCCCCTTTTGTATTTGCTTCAAATGCTGAGGCAATCACGAACAGGGGTGTTTGCCCCCCATTGTCGCAGACCCCTCTTGTCGCGCCCGCTGCACTCGTTCACAAAGGATGGATGGCGCGCTTTCCCTTTTCCGCAATCGTTGGGCAAAACGAGATGAAGGACGCTTTGCTGATCGCGGCGGTTGAGCCGGCGATTGGCGGCGTGATGGTCTTTGGTGATCGCGGGACAGGCAAATCCACTGCCGCCCGTGCGCTCGCCCAATTGCTCCCGCCTATTTCTGCGGTCGAGGATTGTCGCTTCGGCTGCTTGCCTGAAGAAAAGGGGACCTGCCCTGACCCGTGCACTTCGGGACGAGTGCGCAAACGGCCTGTGCCGTTTGTTGATCTGCCGCTTGGCGCGACCGAAGACCGCCTTGTTGGCGCGCTCGATCTGGAACGCGCATTGCGTGCAGGCGAAAAGGTGTTTGAACCGGGCCTTTTGGCCAAGGCGCATCGCGGCTTTTTGTATATCGATGAAATCAATCTGCTGGAAGATCACCTGGTTGATCTGTTGCTCGATGTGGCAGCATCCGGTGAAAATGTGGTTGAACGCGAAGGCTTGTCCGTGCGTCACAGGGCGCGCTTTGTTTTGGTTGGCAGCGGCAATCCTGAAGAAGGCGAACTGCGCCCCCAATTGCTCGATCGGTTTGGTTTATCGGTAGAAGTGCGCACACCCGAAGCCATTGCTGACCGGGTTGAAATTATGCGCCGCTGTGCTGCGCAAGAAGCCGATGCTGAGAGCTTTGCCAAGGATTGGCGCGCGGCGGATGAGGCGATCCTCAAGCAGATCGCGCGCGGCCGCAAGAAACTGGCCACGATGACGGTGCCTGATGATGTGCTGGAAGATGCTGCAAGTCTTTGTATTGCCGTTGGCGCAGATGGTTTGCGCGGTGAACTGACTTTGATGCGCGCAGCGAAAGCTATGGCGGCGCTAAAAGGCGACAAGGCGGTCCGGCGCGACCATTTGATTGCGGTGGCTCCCATGGCGCTGCGCCATAGATTGCGGCGCGATGTGCTGGATGAAACAGGTTCAACCGTGCGGATCGCGCGCGCGTTGGACGAACTGTTCGGATAAGCGCACAATGGACGCACCTGGCCAGCCACCTGATCCTATTGCGGATGCGCAATTGGCTTTGCAGCTTTTCCTGATCGCACCGGGCGCGCTTGGCGGGGTGAGCTTGCGCGGCTTTGGCCCGGCGCGTGAACATTTGGTGGAGGCATTGCGCGATGCGGCAAGGCTTCACCGCCTGCCACCGGGCATTGATGATGAACGATTGCTTGGCGGGATAGACCTTGCCGCCAGCCTTTCCGCGGGGCGAGCCATTGCCATGCCCGGACTGCTAACCGAAGCCAAAGGCGGCGTCTTGTTGATCCCGATGGCGGAACGGCTGGCCGAAGCGACGGCTGGGCGTTTGGCGCAAGGGATGGATACAGGCGATGGCGCGCCGGGACTGGTGCTGCTGGATGATGGCATTGAGAGCGATGACCGTCCGCCTGCGACATTGCTGGAACGCGCGGCGTTTCATTGCGATCTTTCGCGCGCTGAAAGCCTGCCTGATACAATGCTTAAGCCAGCGGGCCAGATCGCTATCGATCAAGTGGCTATGCTGAATGAGGAGGCTTTGGGAAAACTGGCGGCAACTGCGGCAGCTTTGGGCATTCATTCCATCCGGCCCATGCTTTTTGCTGCGACAACCGCCCGCGCCCATGCGGCATTTCAGGGCCGAAAGACCATCGCGGAGGCCGATCTGACCATTGCCGCGCGCCTTGTATTTGCGCCGCGCGCCGTCCAGATGCCGATGCCTGAGGAAGATCCACCGAACGAACCGGATCAGCCAGATAATACGACGCAAGATAACCAGAGTGACACCAATCAGCCTTCTGAAGGCGAGGTAGAAGATGTCGTGCTCGAAGCAGCATTGGCCGCCATTCCGCCCGATATCCTTGCTGCAATGGCGGATGGGAAGCTGCAACGGCGCGGCACAGGGAGTTCCGCTGGCAAGCGGCGCAAATCTGCGTTGCGCGGGCGACCTTTGGGCACACAGCCCGGCATGCCCAGAGGCGGCGCGCGCCTTGCCTTGATCGATACGCTGCGCACCGCGATCCCCTGGCAAAAGCTGCGCCAACGCGCAGTCCAATCGCCTAGCCAAGGCGTGATCGTGCGCAAGCAGGATTTGCGTATCCGCCGGTTTGAAGAACGCGCTGGCATGGTCACCGTGTTTTGCGTCGATGCCTCTGGCTCGGCTGCCTTTGCCCGGCTCGCCGAAGCCAAAGGCGCGGTGGAATTGATGTTAGCACAGGCCCATGTGACGCGCAGCGAAGTCGCGCTGATCGCGTTTCGTGGCGACGGTGCGGAACTGTTGCTGCCGCCCACCCGCTCGCTCACGCGTGCGCGCCGCACTTTGGGCGATTTGCCCGGTGGTGGCGGCACACCGCTCGCCGCAGGATTATCGCTGGCGCATGAAATGGGGGCGTCCATCATTGCCAAAGGGCGCACAGCTTTATTGGTCGTGCTTACCGATGGCCGCGCCAATATCGCAGCGGACGGCACAGCCAGCCGGTCGCGCGCTGGCGAGGATGCAGAACATGCCGCCAAAGCCATTGCGCGTGCCGGACTGGATAGTCTGGTGATCGATATCTCGCCGCGCTCTTCACCCGATGCAGCTTTATTGGCCAAGGCAATGCAAGGTCGCTTCCTCGCTCTGCCGCGCGCCGATGCCAAAGCTTTGCATCAAGCGGTCAGCGCCGCCAAACCTAAGGTTGCAGCATGAAAAGCCCCCTGAAATGGAGCGAAGATGGCGGCGATTGGCCGCACCGGGAAGCCAGCAGCTTTGTCCATGCCGGCGGGCTAAAATGGCATGTGCAGCGCATGGGCGAAGGACCGCCGCTGCTGCTACTCCACGGCACCGGCGCTTCCACCCATAGCTGGCGCACGATCCTGCCGCTTTTGGCCAAGGATTATAGCGTGATCGCACCCGATCTGCCCGGCCATGCTTTTACCGCAGGTGGCAGTTGGCAAGGTCGCAGCCTGGATGGCATGGGCCGCGCGCTTGATGCGTTGTTGCAGGTTTTGGAAGTTGAACCGGCAGCTATTGTTGGCCATTCGGCAGGCGTTGCCATCGCGCTGCATATGGGCGGAAAGGCTGATAAGCCCATCCCCGTCATCGGTTACAATCCGGCTCTGATGCCGTTTGAAGGTTTGGGCGAACAGCTTTTCCCTGCCATGGCGAAACTGCTGCTGCTCAATCCGCTCGCCCCGCGCCTGTTTGCTGGCATTGCGCGTATTCCGGGTGAAGCGGAGCGATTTCTTAAACGCGCCACAAATTCGCAAATCGATGCCGAAGGGCTTGCCTGCTATTCCAAGCTTGTTGGCAATAGCCGCCATTGCGAGGGCGCGCTTACCATGATGGCAAGTTGGGATCTGTCCGCATTTAGCCAGCGCCTGCCCGGCTTCACCCAAAATGTACATCTGATCCATGGCGGGCAAGACAATGCCGTGCCGCTGTCCTCGGCTCAAAATGCGGCAAAGCTGCTGCCCAATTGCACGCTGGAAGTGCTCGAAAATATGGGCCATTTGGCGCATGAAGAAGAACCTGAGGAGGCTGCGCAAAGGATCGCAGCTTTTATGCAAGATCATGTATTGCACCCCTCGCAAGGCCCGGCGCAATGAACTGGATCGAACCTGCCTTTATGGCTGTCGCAGCATTGGGGTTTGGCGCTTATCAGATATGGTCCGTCAACCGGGAAATCCGGCGCAACAAGGAAAAGAATGCGCGCGAGGAAGCGCGTGACTAACCCTTTTTGCGCGGCATCCGATATGGCAGCATGAACTGCACCACAGGCGATGTAAACCGATCGAGATCAAGGCTTTCTTGCACGGCCACAACCTTCTCACCAAACAGGTGAGAACTGATGGTTGAGCGGGAATAGAAGGGCGAATCTTCCCATGTTTTGAGCACCCTCGCCCGCCCCTTATCGGCGCGCGTCTGGCGTTTCACCATCCAGCGTGAATTGGATAAAGGCGCAACCATAGGCAGATCTATTTGTTCAGGTGATCCGCTGGCATCAAAGCGCAAAGCGCTGGCGAAACGCGAATTGTCGCGGCGAGTGCCTTCATAGCAAACCACCGCCTCACGCCCAATATGCGCACGCGACCAATGCCAATGGCGAAAGCCCTCTTCCAACGATTCTGACCCGCGATTGTGATCAAGATATCCGCCACCAGTCCATGACAGACCCGGCTCATCCATTTTCACCTCCACGCGCGCGCGCGGTGATAGACAATGCCAGATATGCGCATTGTCAGCATCAAGCGCAAAGCCAGTGCGATTGATCATATCGGGATAGACCGTCACCACGCCGCGCACCGGGCGCTGCCACGGATTGAACAGGCGCTTATCCTGTTCTTCAATATGGATGCGCAAAGCATCGCCAGTCCATTCCACATGGCTGGCCGCGATGCTCAAAGATGCACGATCCCGTTTCACCGCACCACGCGGATGTTCGGTCATCGCCCAGCGCGCTTTGGGACCATACAGCGCCACATTCAAAGATGCGTGATTGATGGGATCGCTGCGGCCGCTCTTCTTGTAATAAGGAGAGAACACGCTGCCCAGAAAAGCGATAATCGTCAGGCCGTGCTGACCGTCGGCGCTGATCGCGTCGACATACCACCAGCTGTACCCGCCGGGTGGAATCGCTTGGTCAAAACGTGGTCCACGATCACCATCCGCGCTGCGAGACTGCCGGATAAGGCTGCCATCGGCACACCGGCCCCCGGATGGGTCGCGCCGCCCGTGCAGTAAAGCCCACGGATCTTCGCGCGTGGGCCTTGGCGCTGGAAGGGCGCCGCCCATCGGTGCGAGTCCCGTCCATAAAGGGCCCCACCCGTCGAAGGGAAAAGCTTCGCGAAGGCCGCCGGGGTTGTCACCGTTTGCGGCCGGTCCGGCTCCAGCGTCAGGCCGCACTGCGCGAGCGTCATTTCCATGGCCTTTGTACATTGTGCGATCTCCTCAGGAGTGCTTGGCTGACTATCGCCATTGGCAGGCGCGTTGACGATGATCTGGAGGCGTTCGCGCCCCTTTGCGGTTGCATCTGTTGTAGCAGCGCGATCCTGCGCGCAAATATAGACAGAGGGCGAGGTTGGCGCGCGCCCATCGGTAATCTCGGCAAATTCTTGCGGGTAGTCGCCAGAGAAAAAGACATTGTGATGCGAGAGCGGGAAGCCATGCGTCTGCGTATGGGCCATCCACACATAGGCAGATAGCGAGCGTTGATCCTTGCGTACTGGCCGCGCTGCTTTGCGCACGGCTTTGCCAAGCAGCCCGTCAGACATCGCCGTGGGATCGGCATTGACGATGACGGCATCGGCTTCGATTTGCTCTCCACTGGCGAGTGTTACGCCGGTGACCTTGCGCCAATTGCGATCAATCTGCGCAACTGGCTCTCCCATGCAGAATGTGGCGCCGTGGCTTTCGGCCAGTTTTCGCATCGCATCGCCCAGTGCGCTGATGCCGCCTTTGATCAACCACACGCCCATCGCTTCGACATGAGCGATCAACATCAGCGTGGCAGGTGAGGCGAAAGGCGATGATCCACAATAGGTGGCATACCGGCCAAACAGCTGCTGCAAGCGCGGATCGGGGAAAAACTCCCCCAGCACTTTCCAAAGGCTTTCATAAGGGCGCCCGGCGCGCAGATCGTTCCAGCGGGTGAGGCCGATGCGCGACACCAGCGACAGCGGTGTTGCAGGCTTGTTCGCGCGCATCATTGTTTGATCGAGTACATCGTAAACCCGCTGCGCCTGATGGCGGAATGCGCGGTATCCCTGAGCGGCCTGTGCCCCGGCAAACGCGCCGATTGCATCTTCGCTGCGTGCAGGATCGGCAAACAGGTCCAGCCGCTCGCTTTCATTCCAGGCATGGCGGGCAAGCACATCAGCGCGCTGTGCCACGATATAGTCAGACAACTGCGCACCGCAGGCACGGAAGATATCTTCAAACACATCGCGCATGGTGAAGACGGTCGGGCCAGCAGCAATGGCTTGCCCATCAACCGTTTCAGCGCGCGCTTTGCCGCCAACCCAGTTTTCTTTCTCGACCACCGTGACATCACAGCCGCGCGCGGCAAGTAAAGCGGCGCTGGAAAGCCCGCCCATACCTGCTCCGACAATGACGACCTTGGCGCGCAACGCGACGCTCCTTGCTAGCTCTCTCCTGAGACCTCCTTGCGAGTCCTCGTCATATATATTTGACGTTTACACCACTTGTGTCCAGTAAATTGGACATATGGGTGAGGACAAACAATTGGGCATAGGCGCAGAAGAGGGTTCGCCGAGGAATTGGCCCAAGGGTTGGGGTTGGAATTTGAAGGTGCGCTGGGTCGGTTGGCGCAATCGGCTTTTGCGCAAACCTGGCTTTCAACGATGGATGACCATTGTGCCTTTCACGCGCCCTGCCGCCAGAGGCCGCGCGCGCCAGCTTTTCGATTTGCTGGCAGGCTTTACATATACGCAAACGCTGCTGGCCTTTGTGGAGAGCGGGTTGCTTGATCTGTTAGAACGCGGCCCGGCGGACGCAGCTTCCATTGGCCACGCCGCGCAATTGTCAAAGGATGCCGCCTTGCGGCTGGTGCGTGCGGCAACCGCCATCGATCTGGCCGAGGAGGTGGCTCCGGGCTGGTGGATGCTGGGCGAACAAGGCGCGGCATTGCACTCCAATCACGGCGCGCAGGCGATGATCCGCCATCACAAATTGCTTTATACAGACCTTGCCGATCCACTGGCTCTGCTGCACGATGATCGGCAAACGCCCACGGCTTTGTCGCAGTTTTGGACCTATGCCGGGACGCCGGAAGAGCGTAGCCGCGATCCTGAAAAAGCGCGGGCTTATTCTGAACTTATGGCCGCTTCTCAACATCTTGTCGCAGAACAGGTTTTGCCCGCCTACGATTTTTCCAAACACGTCAAGCTGCTCGATATAGGAGGCGGGCACGGTGCGTTTCTAGGTGCTGTGGCGAACAGACATGCGCGGTTAAAACTGGGCTTATATGATCTGCCGCAAGTGGCCGCGCAGGCGGTGGAGACCGCGCACCTTGCGCCGCACCGCGCCCGAGTCGCGACATTTGGCGGTGACTTCTTCGAAGAATCGCTGCCCAAGGGCTACGATTTGATCAGCTTGGTGCGCATTCTCCACGATCATGATGACGCACCGGCGCAAAAACTGCTGGGCAATATCCACAAGGCGCTCGCCCCCGGCGCGCGCCTTCTTATCGCTGAACCGATGGCTGAGACGGCAGGCGCGAAAGGCATGGGGGATGCCTATTTCGGGCTGTATCTATGGGCCATGCGCTCGGGCAGGCCGCGTAGTGCAGCGCAGATCACTGCAATGCTTGAGCGCGCAGGCTTCGCTTCTACCCGGCAAATCACCACCCGTCAGCCGCTTGTCGCCAGCATTATCGTCGCGCGCGCCTGACAACATTATTGTCCATTTGCATTGACACTTTGTGCTGTTAGTCTAGGAAGACAAACGGGCAGACACACCTTTGTGAAGAGTGTGCTGAGGTTTGAGGAACGCGAAAGGGGCATAGTTGATGGAGGCAATGGCAGTCATACTTGATGCACCACGGCGCTTGGCGCTGCGGTCGCTCGAATTGGTTGCGCCAGGCCCCGGCGACGTCCTTGTCGAAACGAAATTCTCCGGTGTCTCCGCAGGAACCGAAAAACTGCTGTGGACCGGCGAAATGCCGCGGTTTCCGGGCATGGGTTACCCGCTAGTTCCTGGTTATGAGAGCGTAGGCCGCATCGTAGATGCCGCGCCCGATGTGGCGGAGCGTATTGGCGAGTGGGTCTTCGTGCCGGGCGCAAGCTGTTATAAAGAAGCGCGTGGCCTGTTTGGTGGCACCGCCAACCGGCTGGTCATTCCATCTGCACGCGCCCTTCCTGTTTCCGAGTCGCTGGCTGAAGCTGGCACGCTTTGCGCCCTTGCCGCCACTGCGATGCATATCCTTGCCAGCGGCGATGCGCCTGAACTGATTGTTGGCCACGGTGTGCTCGGCAGATTGCTTGCACGCATAGCGGTCGCACGCGGCGGGCCGGCTCCTATCGTATGGGATAACAAGGCTGAACGGCGCACTGGCAATGTGGGATATGATGTCATCGCGCCAAAGGACGATGATCGTCAGGATTACAATTGTGTGATCGATGTTAGCGGCAATGCCGATGTGCTGGATCAATTGATCGGGCGTCTTGCACGCAATGGCGAGATCGTTCTGGGGGGCTTTTACGCCAACCGCCTCAGCTTCGCTTTTCCGCAAGCTTTTCAAGCAGAAGCGCGCCTGCGCGTTGCCGCAGAATGGCAGCCAGAAGATCTGGCTGCGACACGCAAGCTTATCGACGATGGCGCCCTCAATCTCGATGGCCTCGTCACGCATATCCGGCCTGCTGAAGAGGCGTCCAGCGCCTATCCAGCTGCATTCCTAGAGCCGGATTGCCTCAAAATGGTTCTCGATTGGAGTGACGCTGAATGAGTATGCTTGATCCCCAATCCGCCAATGATCAGGCCTTGCGCGATGAAGCCGCGCAAGAGCCGGACCCTGTGCACACAGGCGAAGTGACGTCTGAAACACAAGTTATCGCGATTTATGGCAAAGGTGGTTCGGGCAAAAGTTTTGCACTGTCCAATTTGTCTTACATGATGGCGCAACAGGGCAAACGCGTCCTGCTGATCGGTTGTGATCCCAAATCGGATACGACCAGCCTGCTGTTCGGCGGCAAGTCCTGCCCCACGATTATCGAGACATCCTCCAAGAAGAAAGCTGCTGGCGAAGAAGTTACCATCGAAGATGTGTGCTTCCAGCGTGATGGCGTTTTTGCGATGGAATTGGGCGGCCCGGAAGTGGGCCGTGGCTGTGGTGGTCGCGGGATCATTCACGGGTTTGAGCTGCTGGAAAAGCTGGGCTTTCATGAATGGGGCTTTGATTACGTCCTGCTCGATTTCCTTGGTGATGTGGTGTGCGGCGGGTTTGGTTTGCCGATTGCGCGGGACATGTGCCAGAAGGTGATTGTTGTTGGATCAAACGATCTGCAATCGCTTTATGTGGCGAACAACGTTTGTCATGCGGTGGAATATTTCCGCAAGATGGGCGGCAATGTCGGCGTTGCCGGCATGATCGTGAACAAGGATGATGGCACGGGCGAAGCGCAAGCATTTGCCAAAGCTGTCGACATCCCTGTGCTGTGCGCGATCCCTGCCAATGAAGATATCCGCCGCAAATCGGCCAATTATCAAATCATCGGCACACCTGACAGCGAATGGGGCGGCCTGTTTGAAGAGCTCGCCAGCAATGTCGCGAGTGCACCGCCCAAACAGCCTTCACCGCTGGATCAGGATGGCCTGCTCAATCTGTTCAGCCCGGAAGATACAGGCGGCAATGTGCAGCTGGTTCCTGCAACACAAGCCGATATGCGCGGCGGTTCTTTCGAACCCAAGCCCAGCCTTGAGGTGGTGTATGATGAGGTCTGATCTTTGACTGATCTGATCGCCTCTGATGAGCGGACGCCTGATCGCATTGATCTGGGCACAGACGCTGCTGCAAACAGCGACAGTGGCGGCGCGTGTTCAAGCAAGGACACGCTCAAACAAGCTGCGCGTGACGCAGGCAAAAGTGATATCTTGGATCAATATGAGGCGGACTATCCCGTTGGTCCGCATGATCAACCGCAAAGCATGTGCCCAGCTTTTGGCTCGCTGCGCGTTGGCCTGCGGATGCGGCGCACAGCAACGGTGCTTTCAGGCTCTGCCTGCTGCGTTTACGGGCTGACCTTTACGTCGCATTTTTACGGCGCGCGCCGCACCGTTGGCTATGTTCCTTTCAGCTCTGAAACGCTGGTTACCGGCAAGCTGTTTGAAGATATCAAGGAAGCGGTCGAAGATTTGGCCGATCCTGAAAATTACGACGCAATCATTGTCACCAACCTTTGCGTACCCACTGCATCCGGCGTGCCTTTGCGGCTGCTGCCAGATCAGATCAATGGCGTGCGCATCGTAGGAATAGACGTCCCTGGCTTCGGGATCCCGACCCATGCCGAGGCTAAGGATGTCTTGGCCGGCGCTATGCTGGCCTATGCACGCAATGAGGCCGAAACCGGTCCTGTTGCAGCGCCAAAGGAACGGCCGGACCGGCCCACGGTGACACTCCTTGGTGAGATGTTCCCAGCAGACCCTGTTGGCATCGGGCAAATGCTCGATCCGCTGGGCTTGTCGGTCGGACCGGTCGTTCCCACACGCGAATGGCGTGAACTTTACAGTGCATTGGACTGCGCAACTGTTGCCGCGATCCACCCATTTTACACCGCCAGCGTGCGCGAATTTGAAACCGCTGGCCGTTCGATTGTCGGCTCTGCCCCGGTGGGCGTTGATGGCACGGCAGCTTGGCTTGATGGCATTGGTGCTGCTTGCGGGGTCGCGCAAGAACGCATTGACGCAGCGAAAAACGCCTTCCTTCCCGCCATTAAAGGTGCGCTTGCAGCCATGCCTATCAAAGGCCGGGTGACCGTTTCTGGTTATGAAGGGTCTGAACTTCTGGTCGCGCGCTTATTGATCGAAAGCGGTGCGGATGTGCCTTATGTCGGCACCGCGTGTCCGCAAACGCCGTGGTCCGATCCCGATCGTGAATGGCTGGAGGCCAAAGGATGCCGGGTAAATTACCGCGCCAGCCTTGAGCAAGATATCGCCGCAGTAGAAGAGTTCGGCCCAGACCTTGCCATTGGCACGACGCCAGTTGTGCAACACGCCAAACAGGCCGGAACGCCCGCGCTGTATTTCACTAACCTCATCTCTGCGCGTCCTTTGATGGGTCCGGCAGGTGCTGGCAGCTTGGCGCAAGTCATCAATGCCGCGATGGGCAACAAAGACCGCTTTGATAAGATGCGCGATTTCTTTGAAGGTGTAGGCCAAGGCGATAGCGCCGGGATCTGGAGCGATACCCCGATGGATCGCCCCAAATTCAAGAAGAAATTTGCTGCCCAAACCATTGCTGCGCGCAAAGCGAGCGAGGCGGTCGGCTCATGACCTTCGTTATCGATCATGATCGCGCCGGCGGATATTGGGGCGCAGTTTACGCCTTCACCGCAGTGAAGGGATTGCAGGTTGTTATCGATGGCCCGGTAGGTTGTGAAAATCTGCCCGTGACATCAGTGCTGCATTACACAGACGGCCTGCCTCCGCATGAATTGCCAGTCGTAGTGACCGGTTTGGGCGAAGAGGAGCTGGGCAAAACCGGCACCGAAGCGGCCATGAAGCGCGCTTGGGAAACGCTTGATCCAGAACTTCCGTCGGTCGTCGTGACCGGCTCCATCTCAGAGATGATCGGGGGCGGGGTTACACCTGAAGGCACCACGATCAAACGTTTCCTGCCGCGCACCATTGATGAAGATCAGTGGGAATCGGCAGACCGCGCCTTAAGCTGGATTTGGACCGAATTTGGCCCCAAGAAAATGCCCAAATTGCGGGAACGCAAAGAAGGTGAAAAGCCGCGCGTCAACATTATCGGCCCGGCCTATGGCATGTTCAACATGGCCAGCGATCTGGCGGAAATCCAGCGTCTGGTCGAAGGGATCGGGGCAGAACTGAACCTCTCCTTCCCGCTTGGCACGCATCTCGCCGATGTCAGGAAATTGGCGCAGGCTGATGCCAATATCTGCATGTACCGCGAATATGGCCGCAATCTGTGCGAGCTGCTGGAACGTCCTTATTTTCAGGCGCCTGTTGGTCTTACATCCACCACCAAATTCCTGCGCGCACTGGGCGAAGAGCTGGGCCTTGATCCAGAACCGTTTATCGAGCGTGAAAAGCACACCACGATCAAACCGCTGTGGGATCTGTGGCGTTCCGTCACGCAAGATTTCTTCGGCACCGCCAATTTCGGCGTGGTCGCGAATGAGACATATGCGCGCGGCCTAAAGAATTTCCTCGAAGGTGATATGGGCCTGCCCTGCGCGTTCAGCTTTGGCCGCTCAGCTGGTGTCAAGCCGGACAACCAAACCGTGCGCGCCAAGATCCACGAGAACCCGCCTCTGGTGCTGTTCGGTTCATATAATGAGCGCATGTATATGGCCGAATGCGGCGGACGCGGCATTTACATTCCGGCCAGCTTCCCCGGTGCCGCTATTCGGCGCCATACCGGCACGCCTTTTATGGGCTATTCGGGCGCGACCTATCTGGTGCAAGAAGTGTGCAATGCGTTGTTTGACGCGCTGTTCCATATCCTGCCGCTTGGTACGCAAATGGATGAGGCCGAAGCAACGCCTGCGCGCATCGAACGGGAATTGCCCTGGGATGATGATGCCAAGGCCAAGCTCGATGAACTGGTCGAAGCACAACCGGTGCTCTTGAGAATTTCCGTCGCCAAACGTCTGCGCGATGCTGCTGAAAGAGCAGCGCGGCGTGCAGGCGACACGCGTGTTAATGCTGAACGATTGGCTGACGCATTGCTCGAAGGTTCCGGCGCATGATCGCGCCCACACAGATCGCTTGCCCGGTGGCAAGCCACCCCATCCCTGCACCAGGCTTCGGCCCAATGCGAGGATATCGTCAGAGGCATGGTGCCTCTCGCACAATAACCGAAACTGGAGAAAAGCTATGAGTGAGCCAGATGATCGCTTCGGCGTGAGGACTTACCTTTCGCCTGAAGAGGCAAAGGAATTCCACAAGCTGTTCATGACCACCTTCATGGGCTTCACGGGCATCGCGGTCGTGGCGCACCTGTTGGTGTGGATGTGGCGTCCCTGGATCGGGTAATCCCGAAACAAGACGCTGATTTTTCAACTTAATTAAGGAGAAATACCATGTGGAGAGCTTGGATGACTTTCAATCCGCGCACTGCCCTGGTTGGCCTGCACGTCTTTTTGGCGGTGCTGGCTTTCACCATCCACTTCATCTTGCTGAGTACAGATACGTACAATTGGCTGGATGGCCCTAATGCTGCCGCAACGGCGCAATTGGGTTCGGCTGCTGCAGCTGCAGCAACGCCGTAGGATAACGGTCAACACGACCTGAACCATTCGACTGTGCGAGAGGTGCCGGCTGGCGCTGCCACCGGCACCTCACCGGTCGAGGATAAACACTAAGCTACCCGGGATATGCCTGGGGAAGGAATGGGCTATGCTCCTCAGTTTCGAGCGCAAATATCGTGTGCGTGGCGGCACATTGATCGGTGGGGACCTGTTCGATTTTTGGTTTGGCCCCTTCTATGTCGGCTTCTTTGGAGTTGTCGGCACGATCTTCACTCTGCTTGGCACGATGTTGATCTTCTATGCGGCCTCACAAGGGGCAACGTGGAACCCTTGGCTGATATCGATCGCCCCGCCCGATCTCAGCTATGGTCTTGCATTAGCACCTTTGAAAGAAGGCGGATTTTGGCAGGTCATCACGGTCTGCGCGATAATCTCTTTCGTTTGTTGGGCGATGCGGGAAGTCGAGATTTGCCGCAAGCTTGGCATGGGATATCACGTCCCTGTTGCTTTTGGCGTCGCCATCTTCGCTTACGTCACGCTGGTGGTGATCCGTCCGCTGATGCTGGGCGCATGGGGACATGGTTTTCCTTATGGCATTTTCAGCCATTTGGACTGGGTTTCGAATGTCGGATATCAATATCTGCACTTCCATTATAACCCTGCTCACATGCTCGCGGTGAGCTTCTTCTTCACCACGACGCTGGCGCTCGCGCTGCATGGCGCTTTGGTCCTTTCGGCGGTGAATCCGGCCAAAGGCGAAGAAGTCAAAAGCCCTGAACACGAAGACACCTTCTTCCGCGATCTGATCGGCTATTCTGTCGGCACGCTGGGTATTCACCGCGTCGGCTTGTTGCTGGCTTTGAATGCCGGCTTCTGGAGCGCGATCTGTATTGTCATTTCCGGTCCGTTCTGGACGCGTGGATGGCCCGAATGGTGGACCTGGTGGCTTAACCTGCCGATTTGGTCCTGAGGAGTAAGCGTATGTTGATGCCGCGCTATCAGAATATATTCACGCAGGTCCAGGTCCGGGGCAAACCGGAAATGGGCGTACCGCTCAAATATGGGCAGGAACACCGCAAGTCCGGGACCACATTCAGCAATTGGATGGGCCTTATCGGACAAGCGCAGATCGGCCCGGTCTATCTTGGCTGGACAGGCGTGGTGTCGCTTGTTTGTGGCTTGATTGCTTTCGAGATTATCGGGCTGAATATGCTCGCCTCAGTGGGCTGGGATCCGGTGCAATTTGTGCGCCAGCTTTTCTGGCTGTCGCTTGAACCGCCAGGCCCTGAATATGGCTTTAGCCTGTTTGTGCCGCTGGCCGAAGGCGGCTGGTTCATCATGGCAGGTGCTTTCTTCACCACATCGGTGTTGCTCTGGTGGTATCGCACATATGCCCGCGCCAAGGCGCTTGGCATGGGGCTGCATGTCAGCTGGGCCTTTGCTTCGGCGATTTTCCTGATGATTGTGCTGGGCTTTATCCGGCCGATGTTCATGGGGAGCTGGGCCGAAGCGGTGCCTTATGGCATCTTCCCACATCTGGATTGGACGGCTGCGTTCTCCATCCGGTATGGCAATCTCTTCTACAACCCGTTCCACGCTCTCTCAATCGTGTTCCTTTATGGCTCAACCCTGCTCTTCGCGATGCACGGGGCGACCATTTTGGCGGTTGGCCGTTATGGCGGTGAGCGTGAGATCGAGCAGATCGTTGACCGGGGAACAGCTTCGGAACGCGCTGGTCTGTTCTGGCGCTGGACGATGGGTTTCAACGCAACGATGGAATCAATCCACCGCTGGGCATGGTGGTTTGCAGTTTTGACCACGCTGACCGGCGGTATTGGCATTCTGCTTACCGGAACAGTGGTCGATAACTGGTATTTGTGGGCGCAGGAGCATGGCTATGCCCCCGCCTATCCCGATACCGGAATGGTCGATCCGGCTCTTAGCACAGGAGGCGTATAATGCATAAGGCACTAGCTCTCACTGGCGTCGCGGCGGCGGCATTGGCGCTTGTCGCTTGTGAGCCGGGACCAAAGACGCTGGAGCAATCAGGCTATCGCGGGACGGGCATGGCTCAGGTCAATCTCGATAGCGCTGCGATCGTGGCCGAAGTGCCCGCGCCGCCTTATGATCTGCCTCCTCCCGGCGAAGTGACCGCCGGGGAAGCGTATGAAAACGTGCAAGTTCTCTCCAATATCAGCCGTGAAGAATTTGATTACTTCATGGCCGCGATTACGGAGTGGGTTTCGCCCGAAGAAGGCTGTAATTATTGCCACAACCCGGCGAATATGGCTTCCGATGAGGTCTATACCAAAGCTGTTGCACGCAGCATGATCCAGATGAACCAGAAGGTGAACATCAGCTGGGACAGCCATGTAAAAGATACCGGCGTCACGTGCTGGACCTGCCACCGCGGCAATCCGGTGCCGGAAAATTATTACACGCTGGCAGGTGCTCCTTCGGGCAATCCGATTGAGCGTAAGGTGAACGGGCAGAATATGCCGGTTCCAGCTTCTGCGTTCAGTTCTTTGCCATATGAGAGCTTCGGCTCATACTTTGGCAGTGATCTTGGCGAACCGATGAGCGTTCGCGTCAGCGGGGTCTCCATGCATCCGCAAGAGGACCACGAAGTCACCACGATGGAAGCAGAGCAGACCTATGGTTTGATGATGCATTTCTCCGAATCGCTGGGTGTGAACTGTGTGCATTGCCACAACTCGCAAAACTTTGCTGACTGGTCGATCAGTGGCCCCGCCCGTGTGCAGGCGTGGCACGGCGTGCAAATGGTTCGCGATGTCAACGATGGCTACATCTCGCCGCTGGCAGGGATTTTCCCGGAAAACCGCCTTGGCGCTGAAGGCGATCCGTTTAAGGTTCAGTGCGGCACCTGTCATCAGGGACAAAACAAGCCAATGGGCGGGGTGAGCATGGTGGCAGATTATCCTGCACTTTTGCGTGAACCGCTGGATTTCACCGCACCAATCCTGGATGAGGCGGATGATGAGGATGCCGCGGCTGTGGAGATCGCAGCCGCGAGTTAAACCCCCTCAAAAATTCGGGATCGGGACAATCGTCCGGCTAAGCCATCGCTTGGCCGGGCGATTGTTCATTTGGGTGATGTATCAATCGCGTTTGCCAAACCGTGATTTAAGATCAGCAAGATGAACCGGGAAAGACAGCGCAAGCGGCACCGCGATCCACGGCCAGTCCGCCCCAACAAGCGCAGCCCGCAAAGCCAGCAGGATTGCGACAGCAGGCAGCATGAGCAACGCGATGTCCATTGCGCTGCGTCCTTTGGTGCGCAGCCAAATTGCTTCAATTGCCAAAACGGCAAGAACGATATCGACCGCGTGGCCACTGGCGAAAAGCCATTCCATCATGGGTGCTCAGTTGAAAGGTCCGTTAAGCTCGATCACATGCCAATTGAGCGTGCCGGCAAAGCTCACCCAAATAAGATATGGCAGCAGCAAAAGCCCGGCGAGCTTGGAATAGCGCGAGCATACGATGATCAGCGCAAGGATCGAAAGCCATAAAAGCATCAGCTCGGCAAAGGCCCAGTCCGGGCGCTGCATACGGAAGAAGAGCAGGCTCCAGGTGATATTGAGAAATGCGTTGAAAGCGAACAGGCCAATCAACGTATCGCTCACCTGCGATGTTGGTGCAGCGCGCCATGCCGTGACCGCCGCCATTGCAGTAAGTGTAAAAATCACCGTCCAACCCAAACCAAATGCTGGATCAGGCGGCGTCCAATCGGGCTTGGCCAGAGTTTGATACCAAGGCCCCAAATCGGTGATTGTCGCGCCGAGCGCTGCAACCGCTAGAGCTGCCAAAGCGGCAATAATAACGGGAAGAACCCAGGTACGGCTCATCTAGCGACCGGTTTCAAACCAAGCAAATGCGCACAATCTTTCAAGAATATCTTGATATGTGCCAGGGGTTTGGCACGTACCAGCCGTTTGTTCATATAGGCTTGCCACGTCAATTCCTGCACATCCTTATCCGCACACATAGCCACAAACCGCTCCCGCCGTTTATCGCTTGAATACCAGAAATGTTGCATCATGCCGAGGATCCAGAAGACCTTGCCATGTTCTTTCATGAAAGTAGCCCGCGCTTTGCCCAGCGCTTTTGCATCGCCAGTAGCAAGGAAGACATTGGCGGCCCCAGCCACATGGCGTCCGCCGGTCATCGCGTAATAAATGCCTTCACCCGATGATGGCGCGACCACGCCCGCTGCATCGCCTGCAAGGATCACATCGCGGCCATTGTCCCAGCATTTAAGCGGCTTGAGCGGCAACGGCGCGCCTTCGCGGCGGATCGTCTCGCAATCGGAAAGACCCATATCGCTGCGCAGATCCTTGATCGCCTCGCGCAGGGAAAAACCTTTAACTGCGCTGCCTGTGCCGATGCTGGCCGTGTCGCCATGAGGGAAGACCCAGGCATAGAAATCGGGCGAAAGCTTACCTTGATAAAACACGTCGCAACGCGTGCCACCAAAGCCTTCGGGGGTTTCGGCAGGTGATTTGATAATCTCGTGATAGGCAAAAACGCATTTCATGTTTTGTGCGCCGGGAATGTTCTGCTTGGCCACTGCCGAACGGGCGCCGTCTGCTCCGATCACCAGCTTGGTACAGATGCGCTCTTCGGGCGCTCCGCGTCCACGGCGATAAACTACAGTTGAACCTGTTTCATCACGCTCGATACGTTCAAAAACGCCAGTCACGCGTTCAGCACCGGCATTTTGCGCACGAACCCGCAGCCATTCGTCAAAAACATCGCGATCAACCATGCCGACATAGCCGATTTCACCCACCGGCATATCGACTTTGCGATCCGATGGCGCGATCATGCGGGCAGAGCGTGCGCGCGCCACCAGCAAGCTTTGCGGCACATCGAAATCTTCCAACAGGCGCGGCGGCACAGCGCCGCCGCACGGCTTGATCCGGCCATCCCGGTCGAGCAGCATCACGCGCCTGCCGGCATTGGCCAGATCACATGCGGCGGTGGCTCCTGCGGGACCTCCGCCAACCACTACTGCGTCATAAATATCCAGATCCATCGGACTATCCCTTATTCTTCGCAGCGGCATGAATGGCAAGCCCTGCCGCAACCACAAACAAAACTGCCTCAATCGCAAAGATAAGCTGGAATGCACCTGCATCCTGCTCCTGAGCGCGGCGGGCAAGATCCACGCCTATCGCGCCAAGCAGCCCGCCAAGGCCAAAAGCTATCGCTTGTGCGGCACCCCAAACGCCCATGCGCACGCCTTCGCCCGTCCGTTCGCCTGCGCCTGCCAGACCCATCATCGCGCCAATCGCAGAAACTGCAAAGACACCATTGAAAAAGCCGAGCACAAAGACGTTGGCTTCAAGCGGCCAGCCAAGGCCGTTGGATGCGGCCATCGCCAATCCGGCCAGTGCCATGCCCGAACCAATGCATCCGACCACGATCCACAGCCGCAAATCTGTGAGCTTGCGGCCCGCAAACGCGCTGCCGCCAACGCCAGCCAAGATCATACCGACAAGCACGCCGCCATGTTGAATGCCCGCCAATTGGGTCGATTGCCCCGGCGTCATTCCGAACACCAAACCGGCAAACGGCTCAAGGATCAAATCCTGCATCGAATAGGCAAGCATTGAGACAAAGATGAACAATGTGAAGCGCCGCGCTGCGCCTTCGTGCAATATTTCACGCAGCGCATCGGCAAAGCTGGGGGTGGGCAGATCACGCAAGTTTTTGCGCCGATCAACAGGCAAAGGCGCAGTGTTTGCTTCAAGCTTAAAGAGCGCAACAAAGGTCACAACCAAAGCTGTCAAAACAACGCCGCTGGACACAACCGCAAGACGTTGCGGAGTAAAGGGTTCTAGCATTGCGCCCGCTATTCCTGCCGAAATCACGATGCCTGCAACCATCATGATCCATGTCGTCGCAGCGGCAGCCGCTCGTCGTTCAGGCGCAACGCTGGAGGCGAGGAATGCCAGCATCGAAGTGCCCGCTGCGCCAACGCCTGCACCGATCATGGTGAAACCCAACACGGCCACCAAACCACCCGCCACACGCATATCGGCCATCACAATAGTGGCATTGACCGCGATCAACGCGCCCATCCCCAGCAAAGCCATGCCGCCAAGTATCCAAGGCGTGCGTTCGCGTCCTTTGTCAGAGCCATGGCCCCAGAAAGGCCGCGTCAGCTGCACGGCATAATGCCACGCAACAAGGCCCGCTGGAATACCAGCAACCAGCGTATATTCCACCACCATCACGCGGTTGAGCAAGCTGGTTGTCAACATGACAATCGCGCCAATCGCCGCCTGTACAAAGCCCAACCGGACAATCCCTGGCCAACCCATTCCGGTTGCACTTATTGCCGTTTGACTTTCTTGCGCCAGACCCCGTCCGTCGAGCGTTTCTGCCATCAGATATACCCTCCAAGCCCCAGTGCTGCGGCCAACATGCCCAGCACGTAGAGCATCACTCCTGTTGCATTATACCAAGGTGCAAAGCGCGCCGGATCGCTGATCAAGCGCGGCATCAAAGCCAGTTGCACCGCTGTCAAAATGCCCACAACCATCGCACTAAGCGTCATCCCCCAAAGGCCCAGCAGCGCAATTACAGCGATTTGCGGCACCGCCATTGTTGCACAGGCCACCAATGCTGCACGCCGCACGCCAAGGGTAACCGGCAAAGAGCGGAGCCCTGTTGCCTTGTCACCTTCCACCGCCTTGAAATCATTGAGGACCATGATGCCGTGTGCGCCCAGACTATAAAGACCAAGCACCAGCAGGATAGTGCCAGCTGGCAGCGCTCCGGCCATGGCGCTGGCGCCTGTAAACCAGCTTAACCCTTCATAGCTCAAACCCACCACAAAGGGGCCAAGCCAGCCATTGGTCTTGAAGCGAAATGGCGGCGCGCTGTAACCCCATGCCAAAAGCAAAGCCACGAATGTCGCGGCCACCACCCAAGGTCCAATCAGCGCACCAACGCCCAGCGAAATCAGCGAGCCGATCAACGCAATGCGCAAACCCCAATTGCCTGCTATCCGGCCAGAGGGAATGGGACGGTTGGGTTCATTGATCGCATCGACATGGCGATCATACCAATCATTTACAGCCTGACTGGTCCCGCAAACAAGCGGACCGGCCAGCACAATGCCAGCGACAAGCAAAATCCAGTTTTCCGTAATTGCAACGCCAGACGACACCACGCCGCACATAAAGGCCCACATCGGGGGGAACCATGTGACAGGTTTGAGCAGCTCTACAACATCGCGCACCGCCGGAAGCGGCACAGGCGGAGTCGAGGCAACCGTTTTGACCATGGAAGGACGCTATGCCTGACAAGACAAAGCGTCAATTCTTTTTGACAGTTATTGGAGTCAGCCGTTCTTTTCAGAGGCGGCTGCGCCATTGCCGTCAGCTCTGCTTGTCAGTCCATAACGGTGAAGTTTGGAATACAGGCTCTGACGGCTAAGGCCGAGAATTTCGGCAGCAGAAGCGCGGTTGTCTTTGGTGTAAGAAAGCGCAGCTTCAATACACAAACGCTCAATCAAATCGGTGCTTTCACGCACAATGTCTTTCAATGACATGCGGCCAACAAGATCGGTCAATTGTTCAACCGAACGCGGCAAATCATCGTTGGATGGCGGAAGATCGCGCATCCTGCGCCCCACTGGGCGAATTACGAAACCAAAATGTGGCGATTCCTCGCTGGTGCGGACAGCGGAAAGCTCGACAGGCTCATCAAAGCCATTTTCATCTGCGCGAATAATGGTGCTGACATTGCGGGCAAAACCATCGGATTCGATCTGCTTGGCAATCGCTTCCAGATCGATGCCGGGCCGGCCAACGAATGTTGATAGCGGAACGCCGCGCAGCTGATCTTCGCTGGCCGCCTGCACCAATTCCACAAAAGCGAGGTTGGCGCTGCATACATTCATATCACGGTCAGCGATGACCATTGCATCGGGCATTTGCGCAACGATGCTTTCGGTAGGCGCGCGCAGCGATGGATCGCCATCATCGGGATCACTCAGGCGAAGCAGCAGATATTGCTCGCCTTGTTGTACAAAACCTGTTGCTGAAAGCAGCGCGGCACCTGCATCTTTTGCCAATTCCACCTTCACAGGTGCGACACCGCGCGCCGACATGGCCGAACCGATATGGGCCAGGACACGGTCACGCGAATCTTTTGCAAACAGGCTGGGCAGACGGCTCCCCGCCAAGGAACCAGCACCCGCGCCCAACAACCGATGCGCCGCAGGATTGGCTTCGCGAATACGATTGCTTGACACTTCAACCACCAGCACTGGCTGTGATGAGAGTTCAAACAACATGCGGAACCGTTTTTCAACTTGCCGCAGTTTGGAATAATCACGCTCGAGCGATTGCTGCGCCTGCAAAATACGTTGCTGTAAAGCTGCTGCTTCGCGCAAATCGCGACCCACGGCAATAAAGCGATCCTTGTCAGCGGTGCCAAGCAGGGCAAAGCGGATGGGAATATCGCCATTGGCGGAAGGGTGGTTCACTTGCCGCCATTGCTGCAGGCCCATTTTGCGTGCAGCGGAAAGCAATTCCATCACTTTAGGGCGGCTTTCCACCGTTACGATTTCCAGCCAATCAGAACCAATCCATTGATCCAAATCGGGAAACTGATCGCTATTGGCAGAACCATCAAGGATCTGCCCTTTGCCATCGACAACCAAAGTAATATCGCCGGCGAGCATGGCGAGACGCGCTGCGCCATCCGCTCCCAGCCAGCCATGCAAATGGCTGGCGTTCGAAAGCGGGCGCTTGTCTTCAATCGAGTGCTTTCGAGTGAGCACGCCCTTCTCCGAATTAGATCGCAGAGACCAGAAGTGGCTGCGATTCGATTACCAATTGATCCGCCAGCACAAGTGCCGATTGCGCATTGTCAGCGGTGCCATCGGCACCAACTTCGTCTGCTATCAGGGGGTTAGCGTTGACCGAGCGGCCACCGATTAAAACCTGAATTTGCGGATTAGCCGACACACTACGAATGGCAGTGATCAGACCTGTAAGCGCGCGGCTAGAGCAATCATTGCTAAGCGTCAATCCAATCACATCGAAAGGTTGGCTGGCAACTTCGTCCAATAGTTCTGATCGGGTCGGTGCGACAAGCAAACTGCTATTCCATCCAGCCCGGCTAAAGATCTCTTCTATCATAAGCGTACCGAAATTGTGTTGATCACCTGGCATTGGCGAAAACAGCGCAGAACGCGGACCGTTCACCTGCCCCAGCAAACCGGGCGACTTCGAAGCCACTTCGCGCAACACTTCGTGCAGCCGCGTCAAACCAACGGTGACATCTACAAAATCGCAAACATCATCCTCCCAGCACTTGCCCAATTTGCGCGCAGATGGTGCCAGCAAATCGATCAAGATAGATTCAACACAAACACCGCGAGCCAACATCATGTCGACTTCTTCCATCAATTCAGATGAATCCGCGATGAGCGGCAATCCGGCAAAACGTTCCGCCTCTTCACGCGATACTTTAGAATTGCCAGCGCGCGGGAATGTCACAACATCCGCTGTGTGCGCCATCATCAGGCGCGGTATGATTTCGCCTTCAATCAACTCATCAAGGTCCGCTGTTCGCGGTTTTGGTGCATCGCGCAGATGCGACTTTGGCGATGCGCTTCTTTTGCGGATCGCTGGCATCATTTGCGCCCAGCTGAGTTCAGCGAAGCTTTTTCCTATTACCCAAGCCATACAGACTCTCCCAGTCTGGTTGCGGCGCAGATTGCGTCGATCTGGTGAGCCGCCTTGGATCAAATCCGACTCCAGCCAGATTGGCAGCGTACCCTTGTGTCAATGAGATAGCAATCGCCTGTGTCAATTTAGATTGTCGTCAAGATAGATTGACACTTTGCAGTGTCGAGGCGTAAGACTCCGACTCAATCTAAGGAGGCAGTATCTCCGAACATGGGTAGGGATAATCAGACATCCAAAAGCGGCACCATAAATGCCGCTGGAGGAACACAAAGGCCGGCTTTTCTCCTTTATACAGAGGAGGAGCGCCGCCGCCGGGATGAATCTGTGTGGACCCTAGTGCAAGGCATTCTGGCGCCTGTGCAGTTCCTTGTTTTCCTCATTAGCCTGGGCCTGGTCCTGCGATTCTTTCTGCTTGGCGAAGGCGCGTTCGCAGCTGATGTCTCGATCGTCGTCAAAACGGTGGTCTTGTATACGATTATGATCACTGGCGCGATTTGGGAAAAGGTCGTTTTTGGCCGCTATCTGTTTGCGCCCGCCTTCTTTTGGGAAGACGTTTTCTCGATGCTGGTCCTTGCATTGCACACGCTTTATCTCGTGATGCTGTTTGGCGCGGTTGGCTCTGTTGAAGCGCGCATGATGATCGCGCTGGCGGCTTACGCGACTTATGTCATCAATGCCGGGCAATTCCTGTTTAAACTGCGCATGGCGCGCCTTGAAGCTGCCCGCCTGCAGGTGGTCGCAGGATGAGCGGCGTGCTGCCTGCACAAACGCCCAAAGAGGCGCGGCCGATCCTGCGGGAACGTGGCCAACGCGAAGTGTTTTGCGGCCTTACCGGTATCGTCTGGCTCCACCGCAAGATGCAAGATGCGTTCTTCCTCGTGGTGGGATCGCGCACCTGCGCCCATCTGCTGCAATCCGCTGCTGGCGTGATGATCTTTGCCGAGCCGCGCTTTGCAACGGCCATTATTGAAGAACGCGATCTGGCCGGTATGGCCGATTGCCATGAAGAGCTGGAGCGGGTGGTAGAACGCTTGCTGGCGCGCCGCCCGGAAATCCGCACGCTGTTCCTTGTCGGCTCCTGCCCCTCGGAAGTGATCAAGCTCGATCTTGCCAAAGCCGCGCAGCAATTGGGACAAAGGCACCTGCCGCAAACCCGTGTGCTCAGCTATTCTGGCAGCGGCATTGAGACGACCTTTACGCAAGGCGAAGATGCCTGCCTCACCGCTCTTGTCCCGGAAATGCCGGAATTGGAAGCACAAAGCGCATCGCGGCTTCTTGTCGTGGGCGCGCTGCCTGACATCGTCGAAGATCAGTTTCAGCGCTTGTTTGATGAGCTTGGGTTTGAAAATGTTGGTTTCCTGCCAGCCCGCGCCGCGCGCGATCTGCCGCCAATTGGGGCAGGCACCAAGATCCTGCTCGCACAACCTTTCCTGACCGAAACCGCACGCGCGCTCGAAGGGCGCGGCGGCGAGGTCATTCACGCCCCCTTCCCCTTTGGCGCAGAAGGCACAGCGGCTTGGCTACACGCCGCCGCGCGTGTTTTTGGCATTGATGAGATGCATGTAAATCGCGTGATCGCGCCGGGCCGCGAGCGGGCAAAGCGCGCCATCGCGCATCAGCGGGAAAAGCTGGAAGGCAAGCGCATTACCTTTCTGCCAGATTCGCAGCTGGAAATTCCGCTTGCACGTTTCCTCGCCACGGAATTGGGCATGATCCCTGTGGAAGTGGGCACGCCCTATCTCAACAAACAACAGCTCGCTTGTGAGCTGGAGCAGCTGCCTGACACGGTGCGCCTTTCCGAAGGGCAACATGTTGATGCGCAGCTGGATCGCGTCCGCGAAGATCGTCCTGACTTGACCGTTTGCGGTCTTGGCCTTGCCAATCCGCTGGAATCCGAAGGGCTTTCGACCAAATGGTCAATCGAGCTGGTCTTTTCGCCCATTCATGGGTTCGATCAGGCTGGTGATCTCGCTGAATTGTTTGCCCGCCCTTTGCGGCGGCGTGATGTGGTGAGGGTCTAGGATATGCAGCTAGCTGTCTGGACATATGAAGGCCCGCCCCATGTTGGCGCAATGCGCGTGGCAACGGGGATGAAGCATCTGCATTATGTGCTGCATGCACCGCAGGGCGATACCTATGCCGATTTGCTGTTCACGATGATCGAGCGGCGCGGTCAACGCCCGCCTGTCACTTACACCACTTTCGAAGCGCGCGATCTGGGTAAAGACACCGCTGACCTTTTCCAACAAGCTGCGCGCGAGGCCGCCGAACGTTTCAAACCGCAAGCGATGATTGTGGGCGCATCGTGCACCGCGGAGCTTATTCAGGATGATCCTGCCGGCCTTGCCGAAGCGATGGATTTGCCCTGCCCGGCCATCCCGCTCGAACTGCCAAGCTATAGCCGCAAGGAAAATTGGGGCGCGTCCGAGACATTTTACCAGATTGTCCGCAATCTGGCCGACAAATCCGTCACTCCGCGCAAAGGCGAGGTGGCACTGGTCAATATCCTTGGTCCAGCGGGTCTGGGCTTTCGCCACCGCGATGATGTGATTGAAATTCGCAAGATTTGTGATGCGCTGGGCATTGAAGTCAATCTGGTCGCGCCTTTGGGAGCAAGCCCGCAAGACATTACCCAAATCGGCGCAGCTGATTTCAACATCGTGCTCTATCCAGAAATCGGTGAAGAAGCCGCGCGCTGGCTTGAAAAGACGTTTGATCAACCCGCCATTCGCATTGTCCCCATAGGCGTTGGCGCGACGCGTGAGTTTATCCGCTCTGTTGCAGCGCTAGCCGGCGTTGATCCAGCCCCTGCCTTGGACGATGATGGCTCGCGCATGCCGTGGTGGAGCCGCTCGGTCGATTCCACTTACCTGACCGGCAAGCGCGTTTTCATCTTCGGCGATGCCACCCATGCGATTGCGGCAGCGCGCATCGCCAGCGAAGAACTGGGCTTCGAGGTATGCGGGTTGGGTTGTTATAACCGCGAATTTGCCCGCGAATTGCGCGAAACTGCGAAAAAACTGGATGTGCCTGCGTTGATTACAGACGATCATCTCGCAGTAGAAGAAGCCATTGCCGAAGCTTCGCCAGAGCTGGTTTTGGGCACACAGATGGAACGCCATATTGCCAAGCGACTGGGCCTTCCTTGCGCCGTTATCTCTTCACCCGTCCATGTGCAGGATTTTCCCGCGCGGCATTCTCCGCAGATGGGTTTTGAAGGCGCAAACGTAATTTTCGATAGCTGGGTCCATCCGCTGGTGATGGGCTTGGAAGAGCATTTGCTCGTCATGTTCCGCGAAGATTTTGAATTTGCCGATGATGCAGGCGCCAGCCATCTGGCCGCCCATTCCCCGCGCACCGCGCAGCCAGAGGCAGCGCCCACTCCTGCGCCACTGTCTGAACCACTGTCAGCACCAGAGCCTGCGAATGAAGGCGAGTTGTGGACAGCAGACGCCCAAAAAGAGCTGAAGAAGATACCATTTTTTGTGCGCGGTAAAGCACGGAAAAACACAGAAAAATTTGCCGCCGAGCAAGGTCTGACGCAGATTGACCTTGAAACGCTGTATGATGCGAAAGCGCATTATGCCCGGTAACGCCCGCCCCCATGTCCGCGTTGTCATCGTAACGCTGGACAACCACCTCAAAGGTGCCGTTGATCGCGCTGGCGAAGAGCTGGGCCGTGACAATATCTCCCTCAGCCTGCATGCGGCTTCCGACTGGGATCGTAATTCCGCAACGCTGGATGCGACCAAGGACGCGATTGCCAAGGCCGATATCGTCATCGCGACCATGCTGTTCCTTGAAGATCATGTGCGCGCCATCCTGCCAACGCTCGAAGCGCGGCGCGAAGAATGCGATGCGATGCTTGGCCTGATGTCGGCAGGCGAGATCGTAAAGCTCACCCGGCTTGGCGGATATCGCATGGATGCGCCTGCAAAAGGTCCGCTGGCGCTGCTTAAAAAGCTGCGCGGCAAACCTGGCAAAGATGGCAAGCCAAGTGGAAGTTCAGGCGCAGGGCAGATGAAGATGCTGCGCCGCTTGCCCAAGATCCTCAAATTCATCCCCGGCACTGCGCAGGATGTGCGCGCCTATTTCCTCACCCTGCAATATTGGCTGTCGGGTTCGGATGAGAATGTCGTCGCGATGACGCGGGCGCTGATTGACCGTTATGCAGCAGGTGATCGCGAGACACGGCGTGGCACGACACCAGCCGATGCGCCGCGCGAATACCCTGAAACAGGCGTCTATCACCCGCGCACCGATCAAAGGATTTCCGAAAGCCTGCGCATCTTGCCACGCGCAAAAGCGCCCAATGGCACGGTGGGGCTGCTCTTGTTGCGCTCCTATCTTCTTGGCCGTGATGCAGGGCATTATGACGGCGTAATCGCAGCGATGGAGGCCAAGGGCCTGCGCGTTATCCCGGCTTTTGCCAGCGGATTGGATGCGCGCCCCGCAATCGAAAAGTTTTTCATGCGCGATGGCAAGCCGACGGTGGATGCCGTGGTGAACCTCACCGGTTTCTCCCTTGTTGGCGGCCCGGCCTATAACGATTCCGAAGCCGCCATCGGCGTGCTGAGTGATCTTAATGTGCCGTATGTGGCAGCCCACGCAATTGAGTTTCAAACGCTCGAAGAATGGCGCGAGCGTGATCAAGGCTTGCTGCCTTTGGAATCCACCATGATGGTGGCGTTGCCTGAGCTGGACGGCGCGATTGCGCCAAGCGTTTTTGGCGGACGCGCTGGACCAGGCACGCATTGCAATGGCTGTGATCGGCAATGCGCGCATTCGGGATCTGACCATTTGCGCGAAATGATGGGCTGCCCTGAACGAGCCGAGGCGCTTTCGGACAAGGTCGTCAAACTCATCGGCTTGCGCCGTGCAGAAAGGGCCGAACGCAAGCTGGCAATTGTTCTGTTCAACTTCCCGCCCAATGCCGGTGCCACGGGCACCGCAGCGCATCTTGCCGTTTGGCAATCGCTCCACGCAACGCTGATCCGCCTGAAATCCGAAGGGTATGACGTTGACGCGCCCGAAAGTGTTGAAGCGCTGCGTGACGCGGTTCTTACTGGAAACGCTGATCGTTATGGCGCGGATGCCAATGTAGCGGTGCGCATTCCTGCTGATGACCATGTCCGCCGCGAACCGCATCTGGCCCAAATCGAAGCGCAATGGGGCCCCGCTCCCGGCCGTATTCAAAGCGATTCAGCGCATATCCACGTGCTGGGCGCGCAATTTGGCGAAGTGTTTGTCGGCATTCAGCCAACCTTTGGGTATGAAGGCGATCCGATGCGCCTGATGTTCGAAGGCGATTTTGCTCCGACCCATGCGTTTAGCGCGTTTTACCGCTGGATTCGCGAAGATTTTGGCGCGAATGCCGTCCTGCATTTTGGCACGCATGGCGCATTGGAATTTATGCCAGGCAAACAGGTGGGCCTGTCGGGCGATTGCTGGCCGGAACGTCTGCTGGGTGATCTGCCGAATTACTATTTGTATGCGGCGAACAATCCATCTGAAGGCATTTTGGCCAAGCGCCGTTCTGCTGCAACTTTGATCAGCTATCTTACGCCGTCCTTGGCGCAGGCTGGGCTATACAAAGGCTTTGCTGAATTGAAGGCGAGCGTTGAGCGCTGGCGTTCTTCGGAGGATGGCGACGAGCGTGAGAACATCGCAAAGTTAATTGCCGAACAGGCCAATGCACTTGATATCGAAGCAGGCGATATTTCGGTGTTGGCGGCTCAGCTTTATGAGCTTGAGCGCACCCTCATCCCGCATGGCTTGCATGTCCTTGGCACGGCGCCAAAAGGCGAAGAGCGTGATGATCTTCTCAACGCGATGATCGAAGCTGATCCCGAAGCAGATCGCGATCAAATCGGCGCACAGCTTGATGCCTGCGATGAACTGGGCGCGCTGATCCATGCGCTGGATGGCGGCTATTTGAAGCCTGCACCGGGCGGCGATTTGCTCGCCAATCCTGAAATTTTGCCCACGGGCCGCAATATTCACGGCTTCGATCCGTTCCGCATCCCCAGCCGCTTTGCCTGCGAGGAAGGTCGCGAACAGGCCGAGGGGCTGATCGCCCGCCATGTCGCCAGTGGAGCTGCTTTCCCTCAAAGCCTCGCAATGGTGTTGTGGGGCACGGACAATATGAAGAGCGAAGGCGTGCAAATCGCGCAGGCTCTAACACTGATTGGCGCGCGGCCCCGGCTTGATAATTATGGCCGGCTTTGCGGTGCAGAACTCATCCCGCTCGAAGAATTGGGCCGTCCGCGCATCGATGTGGTGATGACGCTTTCGGGCATTTTCCGCGATCTTTTGCCTTTGCAAACGCGTATGCTGGCCGAAGCATCGCTGCTCGCCGCCAAAGCCGATGAGCCGCTCGATCAAAATTTCATCCGCGCCCGCAGCCTTGCCCATCAGGCCAAGCATGATTGCGATCTGGAAACCGCCGCTTTGCGCGTATTCTCCAATGCCGAGGGCGCTTATGGCGCGAATGTGAACCAGCTGATCGATGGCGGCGTTTGGACCGATCCTGATGAGCTGGCCAATGCGTTTGAGACGCATAAGGGCTTTGCCTACGGCGTGAACGGTGCGCCCGCGCAGCAGCGCGAATTGCTGCAAAGCGCGCTGGCAGGCGTTGAGCTTACCTATCAAAATCTCGAAAGCGTTGAAGTTGGCATTACCGATCTGGATCAATATGTTGATGGCCTTGGCGGGGTGAGCCGCTCAATCGCCAAAGCCAAAGGTGAAGCAGCGCCGGTTTACATCCTCGATGCAACGAACGGCTCTGCCAAAGTGCGCACGTTGGCCGAACAAATCGATCTGGAAACGCGCAGCCGCACGCTTAATCCCAAATGGTATGAAGGCATGCTCAAGCATGGCTATGAAGGTGTGCGCCATATTGAAGGGCATGTGACCAACACGATGGGCTGGTCCGCCACCACCGGTCAGGTAGCCCCCTGGGTTTACCAACAGATCAGCGAAACTTTCGTGCTCGATGAAGAGATGCGCACACGTCTTGCTGAACTCAATCCGAAAAGCTCGGCGCGCGTTGCCGGGCGCCTACTCGAAGCGTGTGATCGCAATTTGTGGGAGCCTGATGAGGCCACTCTCGAAGCGCTGCGCGAAGCCAATCTTGACCTCGAAGATCGCCTTGAAGGCGTGATTGCAGCGGAATGAAGGAACTCAAATGAACTTGCTCGATCCCAAATCCCGTTTCTCACAAGCCGATGGTGAAGGCTCTGTCCAAGTGCAGCTTGATCCCAATGATAAGATCAAAGGCGCGAAGGTTTTTGCAGTTTACGGCAAAGGCGGAATTGGCAAATCGACCACGTCATCGAACCTATCCGCAGCCTTCTCCAAACTCGGCCACCGCGTTTTGCAAATTGGCTGCGATCCCAAGCATGACAGCACCTTTACGCTGACCAAAAAGCTGATGCCCACAGTCATCGATGTACTCGAAACAGTCGAGTTCCACACCGAGGAATTGCGGCCCGACGATTACATGTTCGAAGGGTATAACGGGGTGATGTGCGTGGAAGCTGGCGGTCCGCCTGCGGGCACGGGCTGCGGCGGTTACGTGGTTGGGCAAACGGTCAAATTGCTCAAGCAACATCACCTTCTTGAAGATACCGATGTGGTGATTTTCGATGTGCTTGGCGATGTGGTGTGCGGCGGTTTTGCAGCCCCCTTGCAACATGCAGAAAAAGCGCTGGTGGTTGCCGCGAATGATTTTGACAGCATCTTTGCAATGAACCGGATCGTGGCCGCTATCGCAGCGAAATCAAAAAATTATGATGTGCGCCTGGCTGGCGTGGTCGCAAACCGATCACGCGAGACCGATGAAATTGATCGTTTCTGCGATGAGATTGGCATGCAGCGTCTTGCCCATTTCCAGGATCTTGATGCTATTCGCCGCTCGCGTCTGAAGAAACGCACCCTGTTTGAAATGCCCGATGATGCCGAAGTGCAGGCCGCGCAGGACGAATATCTGCGCCTTGCCGCAATGCTGTGGGAAGGTGTTGAGCCTTCGACGGCCAAGCCCATGAAAGATCGCGATATCTTTGACTTTCTGGGGTATGAATAATGGCCAGCCGCGCCCCTTTGCCATCGGCCTATGAAACCAAACGCGAAAATCTCGCCGCGTATTTCGATGGGACGGCGCGCAAAGCGTGGATTGATCTGACATCGGACGCCAAGGTCAGCGGCATCCGCGCAACGGTGCGCGCGGGCCGCGATGAAATGCGTTCGACTTTGATGAGCTGGTTGCCTGAAGATTTGCGCCGTTGCCGCGTGCTGGATGCCGGTTGCGGCACTGGCGCGCTTAGCACGCTGGCAGCTTGTCGGGGTGCCGAAGTTACCGGCGTCGATATTGCAGGCGGTCTGATCGATGTGGCGCGTGAGCGTAGCCCCGGCTTTATCGGTCACGGCAAAGTTACTTGGCATGTGGGCGATATGACGGACCCGGCTTTGGGCGCGTTTGACCATGTTGCCGCGATGGATTCGCTGATCCATTATGATGCTTCCGACATCGTTACCACGCTGGCCCGCCTTGGCCAGCGGTGCGCTTCTTCGATGGTGTTCACTTTTGCTCCGCACACCAAAATGCTGGGCGCGATGCATAAGGTCGGCAAGTTCTTCCCGCGCAGTGACCGTGCGCCTGCCATCATGCCGGTGAACGAAGACGAATTGCGCAGCGCTCTAGCGCAATTGCCAGATTGGCGCATTGGCCGCAGTCACCGTGTCTCCAGCGGGTTTTACACCTCGCAAGCGCTTGAACTGGTGAAACGCGGATGAGCCAAAGCCCCACCATCGCTGCAAAATGGAGCAGGGTTGCCATGGACTGGCTGCCCTTTGCTGATGCGGCATCAGTGGAGCTACCGCTGGCGCGCCTGCTGCGTTTGGCGCTGTTTCAGGTGAGCGTGGGCATGGCAACGGTGCTGCTTTCGGGCACGTTGAACAGGGTTATGATTGTTGAGCTGGGCGTTTCTGCATGGCTGGTTGCTTTGATGATTGCAGTGCCTTTGTTGATCGCGCCGTTTCGTGCAGTGATCGGGCACAAATCGGATACGCACCGCTCTGTGCTGGGATGGCGGCGCGTGCCGTTTATCTGGTTTGGCACGTTAATGCAGTTTGGCGGGCTTGCGATCATGCCTTTCGCGCTGATCTTGATGAGCCGGCCTGATGTGTACGCGGTGGGTGTTGGCGCATCGATGCTGGCATTTTTGCTGACGGGCGCAGGTCTGCACACAACGCAAACCGCTGGCCTTGCGCTGGCCACCGATCTTGCGCCTGCTGAAAAGCGTCCGCGCGCTGTTGCACTGCTTTATGTGATGCTTTTGGCGGGCATGATGATTGCAGCGCTGGCCATCGGTTCGCTGCTATATAATTTCTCACCCACCCGCCTTGCGCAAGTCATCCAAGGCGCGGCGGTGATCACCTTCGTTTTGAACCTCGTCGCACTTTGGAAGCAGGAAGCGCGCAAACGCCCCTTAGCCAAAGATGAAACACCGCAAGTGCCGTTCAAAACGGTGTGGCGTGAGTTTATTCGTCGCCCCAATGCGGCGCGCCTGATGCTGGCAGTGGGCCTTGGAGCCGCTGCTTTCGCGATGCAGGATGCTTTGCTGGAGCCTTATGGCGGCGAGATTCTTGGCCTGTCTGTGGGCGCTACCACCGGGCTTACCGGTGGCTGGGCTTTTGGAGCATTGCTGGGATTTGCCATCGCGGGCCGCGCAATGTCGCGCCGCGCCAATCCTTTGCGGATGGCTGGATATGGCGCTGCTTCGGGTATCTGCGCGTTTCTTCTGGTATTGTTCGCTGCCCCATTTGCATCACCTGTGATGCTGGCTTTGGGTGCGGTGGCGATCGGGTTTGGCATCGGATTGTTTTCCGTAGGCACTTTGGTTGCCACGATGGCGCTGGCGCAAGAAGGCGGCGCTGGCCTGACCCTTGGAGTTTGGGGCGCAGTGCAAGCGTGCTGTGCTGGCCTTGCGATTGCTGCTGGCGGATTGCTGCGCGATGGCATCGCCTATCTTGCACTCAGCGATCAATTGGGCACTGCCATCGCTTCTCGGGCGACAGGCTACAGTGTCGTCTACATCACCGAAATCATTCTTTTGCTGGGTACGCTTGTCGTGCTCGGCCCGCTGGTCGGACGCGGCCAGCATCTCTCACCGAACGCAGCGCCGGCCCGGTCTCAGGGCGAGTTCGGATTGAGCGAGTTTCCAACATGAGCGCGCGGGAAAGGAATGCGATATGACCGATGGAAATATTGTGGGATCTATCGATGTAGCGGAGATAGCGCTGACGCTGTTCTTCCTCTTCTTTATCGGTCTTATATTTTGGCTAAGGCGCGAAGATCGCCGCGAAGGCTATCCGCTCGAAGACGAGATGACCGGCATGATTGAGGGCATCGGAGGTCCGTTGCAGGATGCCGAGCCAAAGCGCTTCAGATTGCCATTTGACCGCGGCATCAAACTGGCGCCCGATTTAAATGACCGCGACCCGGTTGATATCGCAGCCGAGCGCCTCGAGCCGTTTGGCGGATCACCTTACGTGCCCACCGGCAATCCGCTGGTCGATGGCATTGGCCCTGCCGCTTATGCAGACCGCGCGAAATACCCCGATCTTGATGCACACGGCCATGTTCGCATTGTGCCAATGGCAGCTGACGACAATCTTGAAGCGGTATCGATGATCATTCCTGAACTGAGCAATGATCCGCGCGGCATGAATGTGATTGCAGCCGATGGCAAAGTCGCTGGCAAAGTGGTTGATCTGTGGGTTGACCGGGCCGAAGCCATCGTGCGGTACCTTGCTGTAGATACCGGCACCAAGACGGTGCTCGCCCCGCTGGCGATGGCGCGTATCTGGGGTGGTAAAGTCTATCTCGATGCGATCAATGCAGCCGATTATGACGGCGTGCCCGCCGTTGCGGGCGCGGCGGAAATCACCCGCTATGAAGAAGAGCGCATCGTTGCCTATTTTGGCGGCGGTTATCTTTATGCAAATCGTGATCGGCAAGAACCATGCGTATAACCGAATACGAACATGAGCCGATCCGCGGCCTGCCGGGCCATCTGCCCGAAGGGGAGCGGATTTTGTGGCAGGGTTCGCCCGATTGGCGCACCTTTGCCCGCACGGCCTTGTTCACGCGCTGGATCGGTTTTTACTTCATCGCTTTGGCAGCGTTTGCCTTGGTAAGCGGCAGTATCGGCGGCATGATTGCGACGTTGATCGCAATGGTCGTAACGCTTGGCCTGCTTTCCCTATTTGCCTGGGGCGTGGGGAAAACCACGGTGTACACCATCACCAATCGCCGCGTTGTGATGCGCATTGGTGTGGCGTTGGAGAAGTGCATCAATCTGCCTTTGAAGCTGATCGCTTCGGCTCAACTTCGCGGCCATGGCGGTGATCTGGGCGATATCGCGCTTGAGATTTCAGAACGGCACAAGCTTGGTTATGCCGTCTTGTGGCCCCATGCCCGGCCCCTTCGCCTTGGAAAGCCGCAGCCAATGCTGCGCGCTCTTGCCAATGCACCAGAAGCTGCGCGCATTTTGGCGCAAGCCTGCAACCAAATCGTGCCCAATGAAAGCAGCACCCTTGCCGATGCGCCCATTGGCCCACTTACGGAGTCGCCCGCATGAGCACCGCGTCCAAAACCCACGACCATAGCCACGAACAAACGGTCCCGCGCCCGGCACTGATCGCGGCAGGTGCGTTGGTGCTGGGAACGATTGCGATGACGGGCGCTGTGCGCATGGGGTATCTCGAACGCGAAGCTGTCCCTGCAACAGTGCGTGCACAGGCCAATGTTGGCGCGATGCAAGTGCGCGAATTGACCTTTTCCGACCGTGACGACGGTTCGGTGGTTATCAATGATGCGACAACGGGTGAAGAGGTCCGCATTATTGAAACAGAGACTCAAAGTGGCGGTTTCATTCGCGGCGTTATGCGCGGCATGGCCCGCGAACGACGCGCCTATGGCATTGGTGCAGAGCCTGCTTTTCGCCTGACCTTGTGGGAAGATGGGTCGCTATCTCTCGTCGATATGGCCACTGACCGCACGATTGAGCTTGGCGCCTTTGGCCCGGACAACCGCGCGGTCTTCATGACTTTGCTTAAAACAGGAGACGCCGCATGAGCGCGCGCAGCTTCGACATTGCTTGCCACATCGCTATCGAGCAAAGCCCCGATCATTTCCACGCCCATGTGGAATTGGCCGATGATGTTTCCATCGAGCCGGGCGATCAGGTGCGCGTGCATGGCGATCCGATCCAGATTACCTTTGGCGAGAAAGTCAGCGTTGAACGCATGGCTACCGTCACCCGCGCAACCGCCTGGCAACGTCTCACCACCCGCATCGCCGCTTATTTCGATTTCGCTGAGCTTTACGAAGTCAGCTTTACACCGGGGACTGTAAAATGAACGCCCAAACCAAAATTGCCCCTGCTCAAAATAGCGCCGCTGAGGCCGCTCCAGATGCCATTGGCGAAACCCCCGATGTGATGGCCATCGCCACCAAAGAAACGGTGCTGGCCCCGCGTTTTTATACCACCGATTATGATGCACTCGATGCCATTGACGTATCATCCGTTCGCGGAGAATGGGATGCCTTGATCGCAGAGATGATCGGTGATCCCAACAAGAAGCATTTCAAACGCGATGCGACTTTTGATGGCGTGATCGAAGGGCTCGAACCTGAATTGCGCGCCGAATTTATCGACTTCCTCGTCAGCTCCATGACCTCGGAGTTTTCCGGCTGCATCCTCTATGCTGAAATCGCCAAGCGGACGAAGAACCCCGATGTAAAACAGCTGTTCAAACTGCTGGCGCGCGATGAAAGCCGCCATGCTGGCTTTATCAATGAGACATTGAAAGATGCCGGGATCGGCGTTGATCTGGGCTTTTTGACCAAGGCCAAAAAATATACATTTTTCAAACCGAAGTTCATTTTTTACGCGGTCTATCTCTCTGAAAAGATTGGCTATGCGCGTTATATCGCGATCTTCCGCCATCTGGAAAAGAACCCGGAAAAACGCTTCCATCCGATTTTCAACTGGTTTGAAGAATGGTGCAATGATGAGTTCCGCCATGGTGAAGCTTTCGCCATGCTGCTGCGCGCTGATCCCAAGCTGCTGACAGGTCTGAACAAGCTGTGGGTGCGGTTCTTCCTGCTATCGGTTTACGCCACGATGTTTGTGCGCGATCATGCGCGGCCTGTTTTTCATAAAGCTTTGGGCGTCGATCCGACGCAGTATGACTATGATGTGTTCCGCATCTGCACGCAGATCAGCCGTCAGGTCTTCCCCGTCGAACTGGACACCGATGATCCTGCATTCCGCCGCAAGATGGAAAGCTTGCTCAAGGCCTCCAATCGCATCTCTGAAGGCAAAGAACGCGGCGGCATTGGCGGCGTATTCCTGCGCGCGCGCGGCATGGCAGGGGCTGCTTTCGCCTTTGGCCGGATGTATTTCCACCGCACCAAATCCAATGAACTTCCACAAACCATCAGGCTGCAACCTGCATGGTAAGTTTCAGCGGCCATATATTACCGGTCGTATTCACGGTGATGGTCTGGTTCTTTGCAACCGGGCTGATCGCTTGGCTTGATAACCGCAACCGGGAAACTTTCCCGCGCAGCCTGATGATCGGCGGCGTGATGGGAATTGGTGGCTTGGTGATGATATTGTTCGCTGCACAAAGTGTTTCAGCATGGGCGGTCTATGTTGCATTTGCCGGCGCGTTAATGGTGTGGGCATGGCATGAAATCGGCTTTCTCACTGGCGCCACCGCTGGCCCGCGCCGTGAAGCTTGCCCGCCCGATGCGCGCGGCTGGGCTAGGTTTACGCATGCCAGCATGGCGGTAATCTATCACGAGATCGGCCTTGCAGTGACAGCCGTTTTGCTCGTCTCGCTATGCTGGATGATGCCCAATCAAATTGGTGCAATGGTCTTTATGCTGATGTTCGTGCTGCGTCTTTCGACCAAGCTGAACCTGTTTGTCGGTGTGCCTAACAAACAAACCGATATTCTGCCGGGTCATTTGCGCTATCTCACCAGCTATTACGGGCCGCAGCGCCTGCACCCGCTGATGATAGCCTCATTCACAGCCGCGGCGGCATTGTCTGCATGGCTAGGCCACACCGCATACAATGCTGCGCCGGGAAGTCCTGAGATGATCGGGGCCAGCTTGTTATTCGCACTCAGCGTCCTTGGGGCGGCTGAACATTTGTTTCTTGCGCTGCCATTTCGCGATGGCGCGCTTTGGGGTTGGGCATTGCCCGGCCATCGCTCATAAGGACGAGAAGAAGAGGGATGCCAAAGATGGATTTCGAGGCGTATTTCAAGCAGGAACTGGCAGGCGTTCAAGAAGAGGGCCGCTACCGTATCTTCACCGAGATTGAGCGGCACCGTGGGGCGTTCCCCCATGCCACGCGCTATATCGATGGTGAAACGCAGGAAGTCACCGTGTGGTGCTCCAACGATTATCTTGGCATGGGGCAGAACCGACTTGTAATCGATGCGATGCACAAGGTTCTTGATGAATGCGGTGCGGGTGCTGGTGGTACTCGCAACATTTCGGGCACAAACCATCATCACGTGCTGCTCGAACAAGAGCTGGCCGATTTGCATGGCAAGGAATCTGCGCTGTTGTTCACCTCAGGCTACGTTTCCAATTGGGCAGGCCTTGGCACTTTGGCCGCGCGCATTCCTGATTGCGTGGTGTTTTCCGATGCGTTGAACCATGCCTCCATGATCGAAGGCATCCGGTATTCCAAAGCTGAACGGCGCATCTGGAAGCATAACGATGTTGAGGATCTCGATCGCCAATTGGCCGAATATCCCGCTGATCGCCCCAAGCTGGTGGCGTTTGAAAGCGTGTATTCCATGGATGGCGATATCGCCCCTATCGCTGACATTCTCGACGTGTGCGAAAAACATGGCGCGATGACCTATATCGATGAAGTCCACGCCGTAGGTCTATATGGCCCGCGCGGTGGCGGCGTTGCTGAACGTGAAGGCTTGATGGACAGGATCACCGTGATCGAAGGAACGCTGGGCAAAGCCTATGGCACAATGGGCGGCTATATCGCAGCATCTGCTGATCTGTGCGATTTTGTGCGCAGCTTTGCCAGCGGCTTTATCTTTACCACCGCCCTGCCCCCAGCGATTGCTGCCGGGGCTTGTGCAAGCGTAAAGCATCTTAAAAATAGCCAGGCGGAACGCGATCTGCATCAGGAAACTGTGCGTCAGGTGCGCACCCGGCTTGATATGCTGGGCATCCCGCATCTGCCCAATCCCAGCCACATCATTCCGGTGATGGTGGGTGACCCGCACAAATGCAAACGGATCAGCGATTGGTTGATGGACAATCACGGCATCTATGTACAGCCGATCAATTATCCCACCGTGCCGCGCGGGGAAGAACGGCTGCGCATCACCCCTTCACCGGTGCACAGCGGTGATGACATTGACCGGTTGATAACCGCACTTAGCGATATCTGGTCACAATGTGAGCTGGCTCGGCGCGACGTCGCCGCGTAATCGCGATCACGCACAAAAAAGGGCGCCTGCCGCAATGGCAGGCGCCCTTTTTGTTTCAGCTTTAATGCCGCCGTTTTATTGTGGATCTTGCAAATAAGCGATCACGTCAGCGCGATCTTGTGCATCCTTAAGGCCAGCAAAAGCCATTTTCGTACCTGGAATCACGCGCATCGGATTCTCAAGATACTGGAACATTTTTTCCGGTGTCCAGGTGATGCCGCTATTCGCGTTCGCGGGGGTATAGCTATACCCTTCGACCGTACCAGCTGCGCGGCCAATAATGCCTGCAAGTGTTGGGCCGGTGCGATTTTGGCCAGGCTCAACCACGTGACACGCCATGCACTGTTTGAAAACTTCTGCACCAGCTGCCGCATTACCTGTGAAATTGGCAAAGACCGTTCCGTCCAAGGTATCGGTGGAATCTGCAGCGGGAGGGCCGGCATCGGCAGGAGCTTCAGCAGCGGCTTGCTCGGCAGGTGCTTCTACTTCTGCAGCGGCTGTATCGTCATCAGCCGCTTCTTCCGGCGCGCCGCCACCACATGCTGCTACCAATCCTGCTGCAAAGGCAACCCCGATCAACTTGGTCTTCTTCATGCCAACTCCCTTCGATCTAAAAATCACTGGAAAACAATCCTATCAGAAGTTGCCAACGCACCAAATACGATAAGTTTCCCTTTTGCCTCTTTTTTGCAGACGTGGGTTTCGGTCGCGAATGTCGCAAAGCCAATATAAAGGTCCAAAGAAGGCAGCGGATAAGGCCACTGTGCTCGGCCCGAGTGGCGGACTCAGTAGCGGATCATGTGGCACACCCTTTCCGTCTTAAGATCAGTGCGGGATTGGACAAAATGCATCAAGCAAGAGCACTTTGCTTCAAAGTCGCCAGCACCCCCTTGCTTTAACGCAACTTTTCCTAGGCACGTTCCATCGAAGCTGATAGCCAGCAATAGCTGTCGGCCAGCGATGGTTCGCATTGCGAACTCGCTGTCGATCCGACCAAGCAGACCAAAAACGAGACAAAATTGTTAAGGTCTGCCTGTTTCGCGCTGTTTCGCGCTGTTTCGCGCTGTTTCGCGACTGTGTTTTGGAGAGATGTGTTTTGGAGAGAAGCGTTATATTTCCTGCAAAGAATTGGCCAGCGCTCTTCCCGGCATCGCGTTTGGGGCCGCGTTTAGGGTCGCGTTTGGGCAAAGCTTTGACGGCGTTGGCTCTGGCTTTTGGCATGATCACCAACAGCGCTGCCGCTCAGGAAAAGCGTCCGCCCAATATCCTGTTCATTGCGGTTGACGATTTGCGCCCCAGCCTTGGCGCTTATGGCGATGATTTCGCCATCACGCCGAATATAGACACGCTTGCACAACGCAGTCTGGTGTTCGATCGCGCCTATGTGCAAATGGCCACTTGCTCGCCCTCGCGCGCTAGCCTGATGTCCAGCTTGCGCCCCGATACGACGGGTATCTACTTCAGCAATCTTGAGACCAAAAAGGTCGAGGACGTGGTGCCGATAGAGCGCACGTTGAACGGTTTTTTCAAAACCGCGGGATACGAAACGGTTGGCATTGGCAAGATCTACCACACGCATGAAGACAGCGAAGAGGGTTGGTCCACGCCGGTCTTGGACCACTGGGCCGACCGCTCCATACAGCTTCGCGGCAAATCTGTAGAGCCGGAAACCTATCTTTCGTGGATTGGCAGTGGCAAGTCCAAACCGCGCCCCTGGGAAGCTGGAAATGTCGGTGATGCCGGGTATGTCGATGGGTTGAATACGCTGTTCGCTGTGATGGAAATGCACCGCCTGGCGCAATCGCAAAAGCCGTTTTTTCTGGCAGTCGGCATTCGCAAACCACACCTGCCATTCAATGCTCCCAAGAAATATTGGGACCTTTACGATGAAGCGCAGGTGCCGATGCCCGTACGCACTGGGCCGCCTGAGAAAGCGGCTGCCTACACGATGAACAATTCAGGGGAATTGCACAATTATGCCGGTGTGGGTGAGCGCGGTGCGGAATATTCGCAGTCCTTTATCCGCTTGATGAACCACGGTTATTACGCATCTGTTTCTTATGCCGATGCGATGGTGGGCAAAGTGCTTGACACTCTTGAAGAGCTTAATCTGGACGACAACACGATCATCGTTTTGTGGGGTGATCACGGGTACAAGATCGGCGATTATGGTGCTTTTAACAAGCATACCAATCTTGAAATCGATACGCGCGTTCCGCTGATGATCAGCTTGCCTGAAAATCGCAATGCGCGGCGCACAAATGCACTTGTGGAAACAATCGACCTGTTCCCAACATTGGCTAGCCTGGCCGGTCTTGAAGCGCCCGGTGGCCTGCATGGTGAGAGCTTCGAGAAACTGCTCGAAAATCCCGATCAGGATTTCAAAGAGGTGACTTTACAGCAATTTTATCGCAGCAAAAACGGCAAAGATGTGATGGGTTATGCCGTGCGCAGCAAAGACTTCCGCTACGTTGCGTGGATGATGGCCGAAACAGGCGAAGCCGACGCGATTGAACTGTATGATCTGCGCGGCGACCTGCATGAAAAAGTCAACGTGGTGAACGATCCCGCCTTGGCGCATATTGTGATGCAGATGGAAAGAATTCGCCGGGCAAAAGGGCATGGCCCGGTATGAACGCAAACCTAAACCCCATCGACCATAATCCCGTCGACCACTCCAAAGTCGCGTCAGCTCCTGCACATGGCGAGGCAAGGCAGATGCATCCAAGCAGCCATGTGTCCGCTTGGGAGGAATTTGCAGATATCGTGACGGGCCTTGTCCGGAGTTGTTTTCACATCCCACAGCTTGTGGCAGCCCTCGCATTTCTGGCGGTAAGCCCGGCTATCGCGAATGCGCAGGAAGATAGGCCACCCAATATTCTGTTTCTGGCCATCGATGATCTGCGGCCAAGCCTTGGCGCTTATGGCGACACATTTGCTGTCACGCCCAATATCGATGCGCTGGCGGCACGTAGTTTGGTCTTTGATCGCGCCTATGTCCCGATGGCGACATGTTCACCTTCACGCGCCGCTCTTATGTCAGGCCTGCGCCCGGACACAACGCAGATTTATTATAGCAGAGATACGACCAAGCTTGTGCAGGACGCGATCCCGGCAGAGCGGACTATGAACGGCTTTTTCAAGGCCAATGGATATGAATCCGTAGGGGTGGGAAAAATCTATCACCTCTATCATGATAGCGAGGATGGCTGGTCGATGCCCGTGCTTGACCATGAATCGGATCGCTCTTGGAAAATGCGTCAGAAGATGGTCAATCCCGAAAGCTATCTCGAAGCGGTAAAATGGCGGGATGAAGCCGGAAAGCCATGGCGCCCTGCGCCTTATGAAATCGCCAATGTTGATGATGCGGGCCATATCGATGGTGCAAACACGTTGTTCGCTGTTCAGCAAATGCATCGGTTGGCGCAAACAGACAAACCCTTCTTCTTTGTTGTAGGCATCCGCAAGCCACACTTGCCGTTCAACGCACCCAAGAAATACTGGGATTTGTACGATGAGGCGGCCGTGCCAATGCCGACAATAACCGCGCCGCCTGAAAATGCCTCGCGATATTCGGTCAACAACTCAGGCGAATTGCGCAATTATCCCTGGACGCCGCAGGCTGGGGAAGGCTTCTCCGATCCCTTCGTCAGAAAAATGAACCATGGGTATTATGCTGCTATTTCTTATGCCGATGCGTTGGTTGGGAAAGTTCTCGATACGCTGAAAGAACTTGATCTTGAAGAGAACACGATCATCGTTCTGTGGGGCGATCATGGATATAAGGTTGGTGATTACGGAGCTTTCAACAAGCACACCAATCTGGAAATCGACACCCGCGTTCCGCTGATGATCAGCATGCCCGGAGATCGCGAAAGTCGCCGAACATCGGCGATTGTCGAAACGATTGACCTGTTTCCAACGCTCGCAGCGATGGCTGGCCTGACCGCACCCTCCGATCTTGAAGGCGAAAATTTCGAAATTTTGCTGGAAAACCCTGATCAGGATTTCAAGGATGCTGCGCTTACGCAATTCTATCGCGGAAGAGACGGCAAAGGCATCATGGGCTATGCTGTCCGCACGAAAGATTTTCGCTATGTCTCATGGTTCCGGACAACAGATAACTTGGTGCTCGACACCGAATTGTATGATCTGCGCGAAGACCCGTTCGAACGTCTCAACATCGCGGATGATCCGGCGATGGCAGGCATTCTGGCAGAAATGGAAGCCTTGCGACTGAACAAGCGCCATGGACCCATGTGAATACAGCATCAAAAGCTGGGCAATGCTTAGATGATGATGCGACAAATTTTTGGTTGAAAAAAAAGGATGAAAACGTGACACGTATTTTTGGAAAAGCAAACACGGTTGGATATCGCCTGCGCAAAACATTGCTGGCAGGAGCTGCGGGCGCATTGGCGCTTGGCTCGGCCGCATGTACGGCGCAAACGGCTGAGACAGGGATGCAAAAAAGCGCTGCTGCCCCAATGATGGCAACCACGCTTGACGGCTTGCCAAGCAAAGCAGACGTGCTCGCTAAGGGTCAAAAAGTGGCTGATTGGCAGCGTGTGCGGCTTGATGAATTTCCCTATGTTCGAACTTTCCTGCACGATACCGAAGATCCGCTTGGTTGGGTTCAGGCCAGCCTGTTTATCGGAATGACGCATTGGGCCGACCATACTGGTGACGATGCAGCAGCAGCGGCTGTCGCCAGCGAAATATCGCGCAACAATTTTGAACTTGGAAGCGAATTGCGTCACGCCGATTATTATACGATCGGCCAATCTTACATGTGGCTTTACGAAAAGACCAAAGATCCTGCGGTTATCGCCCCCTCACAGGCGCGCCTTGACCTGATCCTGGCTGACGAGCCGACAAATTCGCTCGAGTTTATTCCTGCCTCTCGCACGCGGTGGGAAGGCACATGTCAGGAACGCTGGTGCTGGGCCGATGCGCTTTTCATGGCGCCGCGTCTTTGGCAGCAAATGGCAAATGCCACCGGCAATCAGGCATACAGCGTCTATGCTGACAAGGAATTCTGGGCTGCCACCGATTATATGTATGACGATGAATTGCATCTGTTCTACCGCGACAGCCGGTATTTCGATGCCAAAAGCCCGAATGGCAAACCAGTGTTTTGGAGCCGTGGCAATGGATGGGTTTTTGGTGGACTGGCTTTGCTACTGGAAGACATGCCAAAAGATCATCCCAACCGGGCGCGCTATGTAACGCTGTTTGAGGAAATGGCACGGGCAATGAAGCCGCTGCAGCGTGAAAACGGCTATTGGCCTGCATCACTAATGGATCCCGACGCGGTGACAACTCCGGAGACCAGCGGCACGGCCTTTATCACCTTTGGTCTGGCATGGGGTCTCAATCATGGTTATTTGAGCGCCGATGAGTTTGGCGGCACCGTTACAAATGGCTGGAATGCGATCGCCGATGCTGTTGCTGCAGATGGCAAAGTGGAATGGGTCCAGCAAGTTGGCAAAGCACCTGAGCCAGTGCTCAAGTCCGATACCCAGCTTTATGGCGTGGGAGCAGTACTTCTGGCCGCAGCTGAGGTAGCCGAACTCGCTAAATAAAATACCGATTGCATGAAAAAGCCCGCCGCTCCCGTTTTGAACAGGAGCGGCGGGCTTTGTTATGTGTGCGATTGTTTGTCTTACTGCGCTGCTTTGGCGAGCCTTTGTTGCAATTGGAATTCGTAAAGCGACGGGATGGCGGTCACTTTTTCGTTCACATATTCCGCCACGGGCTGCGGGACGTAAGCGACTTCGAATGGCCTGTTGCCATACACACCGATCACACGCGCCTCTGGCCCTTCACCGCGACCTTGCAGGATGACCGTCTCATCGTCCGCCGCGCCTGATTTTACGATTACCTGCGTGTTCCAGCTTGTGTTGTAACGCCCGCTGCCCGGTTGCCACCGGGACGAACCGGTCCCTCGCCACAAATCGTAGTAAGCCTCATCATCCCTGTTGCGCTCGGCTTCGATATGCATGGTGATGCTATCATACAAATTCTGGTTGTTCGCGCCGGCATGCTGGTCGAACATCGGGGTCGTCCAGCCAACGCTGTCTTTGAATACTGAACGGACCGATTTTGTGTTGAACGAAAACGTATGGCGGACCGGATTGTATGCATTCACCCGTTCAGCCAGGATGCCGTTCGAGCTGCCGATATGCACAGAGTAATGCGCCAGACGCTCACCCCGTGTTGTAATGTCCCGATATGTCGAATTGGCTGACGTATGGGTCAAAATCCCTGCATCAGCATTCAGAATGGTGACATTGCTTACCCAGCTATCAACGGCGTTGGTCATGAAAATACCGTTATAGCCCAGCTCCCTGTGATGCCCCAGATGCGGCGTGTCGGGAAAAGTGATTGCCAAATCCTCAATCCCGACCTGTTCCACCGGAGACCAGACACTTATCATGGCAGGCACATCAGCGCTGGCGGGATGTGGCATCGGAGACCGCAAGGTCACTGCATTTCCATCAATCGAAGCAATTTTGCTACGATGGGTCACCACAGGGTTCTTGCTGTTGAAATGGGCTGGACCGATCTCAAGATCGGTATCGCCATACAATTCGGTTATGATAGCGTCTTTTTCCTCGGTGTTCCAAGTGATCTCCACCCAATCGCCTTCACGAAGCCTGTTGGGATATCGCACACCTATGACTTCGCTTTCCCGCGCACCCACGAGGAACTGCGTCAATTCTGCACGTCCATTGCTGCCGCCGCCGCCCTTACCGATCCAGAAAAGCCCACCGGTCCAGGAATGGGGAGATTGGTACAGACGAGGGAGACTATCGTCTTCGGCCTTTTTGCGGTCGTACTCAACGCGGTCCCGGTCAAACTTGCCGTTGTTTTCGATCGTGTCCAAGGGAAGCGGGAAATGCAACTGTGTCCCATTTTCGCCCGGCCCGGCACCTTGGATTACGGTCTGCGAGCGGTCTAGTGCGAACACTTCGGTCAGGATATATTTGCCGGGGCCAAAGACGATCCGCACCGGTCCATTAACCTTGTAGGCGGCATCCATGGCGGCCTTCACTGCCGCAGTGTCATCGATCTCGTCATCGGCCCGCGCGCCGTAATCTGCCACCATGAAAGCTTGCCCGAAATCGACAGGGATTTGTTCTTCCCCGAAACGATAACCGGCATAGGAATAATCCGGCAGGAAGAAACCTCCCCGTTCGCTATCCGCTGCCTTGTCTGTCGATTGCGCATAGGCAGGGAGCGTGGATGCCGCGCACAACCCGGCAAGCAACAGGCTCGTCGATCTTTTCATGGCTCTTCCTCTTGTCTTTTAACGTGGGATCTCGCCCGGCTCTATGAGTTCCCGAATGGACGAATGGTGAATTGGTCAACGAGCACCAAGAATTGTTCGCGGGTCCGAAATGGTCAGTCCTACAAGCTTGCAAACAAACCACCGCCGCGCCAATCACAGGCTCTCCGCCCGCAAATTTCCGGCTTCAAACCCGAGACACTTCGTGACATCCATCCCGCTCAAAATCAATCGCTCATGTTCCTTGCAATAGCATTGGAAGTTGGCCGAAAAAGGTCGGCGACAAACGAGATTGTCCGACCCTTGCCAAAAGAAGCGCTGGGCGAAAGTTTGTTGATCTACGAAAGATATGCAGCGCCGTAGGAGGCCAAAGACTATCCGCGATGTAGATCGCAGGTGGTATCAAAAGCTCTATACCGGTCGGCAGGATGCCGCATTCGGCGCAGAGCCGTATAGGGTTGAGCGATCGCATCTAGGATGTGCCGCGCCCGGTAAGCTGCGAGAGGTCCTCCTATAGCAACATTGAGGCGTGCCCTCCTGGTGGCCCCCAGAATGTCTGATATCCATGTGGCGAAAAAGCCATATTCGAAATTCGCGCTGTTCAACGCCCCGGAAGGTGTCTGGTCAGCAAGCCCAATTTAGGCAGTCTGATCAGCGCGATAAACCTCCGCATTGTATGACCAGACCCGTCGGCAGAACCTTATGTCTATCGAAGTGAGACCTTGGCAGGTTTCGGGACCACTATCGTAAATCGTATACAAGGCGTTGAAATTCCCCGTTGGGATCGCCTCTTGCACGGACACCGCTCGCAAAGATAGTCAAACGGCTTATCACCCCGGCGATTTCGCCGATCTTGGCCGCGCCCATCGGCGATACTATTTCCAGGTGAGACCGTTCAAAACCACCAACAAGCCGCACTTGCTCTCCGCCATAGCGTTGATCGATCCCGCAATTGGGGTCGTGTAACGAGGGTACTTTGCAGGTTTTGACTGGTGTAAAAAACAAGGCACGCCACCTTCTAGGGTGACGTGCCTTACTTTATCCATTCAACAAACGTGCAATCAAAATGCGGCGCGAGCAAACAATTGCCCGCACCGCATCGTTTGATCAGAAGCTGTAATCCAGGCTGACCTGACCGCCAAATTCGCTCACGTCGCCGCTCTTCGCGCCGGTGCCCGAAAAGCCAAGGCGACCAGCGCCCAGTTCGAAACCGAACCCTACGCTACCTCTGACAAGCACGTCGTCACGCTCATCAGCTGCCACGGTAAAGGAGCCTGGCAGGTTGCCGAGGTTCAGCAGTCGTGTTGCGGGGGTATCGCCGAAGTACTTATCGACTGCCGCTTCACCTTCGATGTAAATGTGCGGTCCGATACCACCGAATGCACGAGCACCTGCGGTACCAACGGTTTGATCTACATCAACGCCCGCAGCGGCAACGCTGGCAAATTGTCCACCAACTTCGCTGAAGCCGTCAAGGTCTGTCTTGGAGTAAGAACCACCGATGAAAGGTTCGACGCGGAATGCTTCCCCGCCAAAGCCGTAAGCCAGTTCACCATAAACCTGAACTTGCGAACCTTCTTCGTCGCTCGACACTTGCTCATTAATTCCGAAGAATGCGAGCGAACGATCGATTTCATTGGTGATGAAGGAATAACCCCCACCAAGCCTGATCGCCAGGCCACCCAAATCGAACGAACCATAGCCGAAGGCTGTGATGGCCTGGAGTGTACCAGCGCCATCGCGACCGATGATTTCGATATTGTCTTCGACCCAGTTGACGCCAGCACCAATTTTGCTGGTTTCGCCAAAGCCGAACTCAAGTCCGCTTGCGTAGGATGAACGATCAACATCGTAGCCAGCAAAGCCAGTTTGCGCATCGAACTCAACCTTGCCCACACCAAGCTCGCCCCAAACAACGACGCCAGCTTCGACAGGTTCGGACATCCGGTCAACGAACGGGCGACGATACTCGTGCGCACTGCGTACGATGTGATCCAATGTGACCGCGAAGGCTTCACCAGATAGCTCATCCAACACAGCAACCGCTTCATCCTGCTCTGCAAACAGCAGCGCACGGGTCAGAACACCGTTGGTAGGTGTGCCATCAAAGATCGTGCCAACGGCAATTTGGTTCGCGGTCGTGCCGAACTGGGAGAACAACACATCGTTGCGCAAGGCGACAACTTCAACCCGAATGCCGTTATATTGCAAGAACGAGTCAACGTTGTCGAGATTGTCGGTGATGCTGTCGAATGTACCCTGAACCGCGGATGCACCCAAAATGGTATAAACCGTAGCGTTACCGTAATCGCCATCTGCGTAGGTGATCGCGACATCGCCGCCATTGATAACGGTGCTGCCTTGTACACCAAGAACGTCACCATCGCCATCTGATGTCAGCTCAACATCGAAGATCGAACCTGCGTTAAAGGTCGTGAGGCCATTGACAGTAATCTGTCCAAGACCATCGACACCGGTTGAAAGCGTACCATCGACAGTCAAACCGCCCAACAAACCTGTGCCGGAAAGCGTACCGCCTGATTGAACAGTAACCGCAGAGGTTACGCTGCCATTAACCTGCAACGTACCACCAGCAACGAAAGTTTCGCCGCTATAGGTGCTGTCGCCGCCGAGAACCAACGTACCAGCATCCAGCTTGGTGAGGCTGTTGGTACCAAGGATTTCTGCGTTGATCGTTGCAGTTACCGAAGGATCGACACGGAAATTGGTGTTCTCATCCACGTCAGTGCTATCGTCTCTGAAGTTATCGACGATGGTCAAACTGCCACCGCCATCTTCGATAACGTACCCATCAGTGATGAACTGGATACCCGAGAACGAAAGGTCATCTTCGACTGTTACTGTTCCAGCAGCACCCGTGAATACAGCAAAGTTCTCACCGAACACGTTGTTCAGTTCACCATTGGCATCCGTCCAGTTGGTGGTGGTCAGATCCCAAACACCGTCACCGCCGTCAATCACGCGATCGCCAAGAACATCCATACCATCGAAGAACTGGATAGCCGGAGCTTCTGTCGCCACGATCAAGTTGATTTGGCCAGCTTGGGAAACCTGAATTGCGCGCTGTGAAGGCAGAACATCGCCCGGCAAGTCGCCAACTTCAAGACCATTATCGGTCAGAGTTCCGGTGTAATCGATCAAGCGATACACACCATCACCAAAATTGCCGACATCCGTTGCGTTGAACGTACCATCAAGCGTCAGATTGCCGTTGACCTGAATTCGATCGCTTGCTGCCAATACATCGGGTGTGCCCAATTCGTATTGCAGCACGGAACCTTCGTTCAGGATGAGATTGCCGGTCGTCAACGTGCCTACACCATTATCACCAGGCGCGATTACGCCTGCCATAACCGTGGTGACACCGTTCACCGTACCGTCGCCGCCCAGGGTCGCGTTATCGCTGACGACGACACCGTTGGCGACGCTACCAGTAAGATTAAGCGTCCCAAACTCTACATTGGTGGAGCCACTAAAGGTGTTTGTGCCGCCAAGCTCAAGCGTACCATTGCCAACTTTGCTCAGCGCGCCAGTGCCGCCGATATTGGCAGAAATGCTGGCAGTGATATCTTCATCAACGCGAATGGAAGATGGATCAGCGCCGAGGGTAAGAGACCCCGTGCCGTTCACCAGATCATAGCCATCGTCTGTGAACTGCAAGATCTCAAACGCGATATTATCGTCTACAGTGACGATGCCACCGGCATTCTGGAAAACCGCGATTTCGCCACCAAATGCTGCGTTGCTGGTACCGTCGAAATTGGTGAAGTTCGTCGTAGTCAGGTTGAAACTTCCGGCCCCGCCGTCAACGTTGCCATCGGCGACAAGGTCCGTACCGTCAAAGAACTGCAAACGTCCATCACGATCGACTACAAGATTGACCTGTCCAGCATTGACCGTCTGAACTTCTGTATCGAATGCCAGGAAAGTGTCCGGCAACATGCCGATTTCCAAGCCATTGTCGGTCAAAGTTCCGGTATAATCGATGATCCGGTAAACGCCTTCACCAAAGCCGCCTACATCGTTTACATCGATTTCGCCGTCGAGTGTCACATTGCCGTTGACCTGGATCCGGTCGCTTGCAGCAATGATATCAGGCGCACCTGCATCATATTGAATGGTCGCGCTCGGGGTGAGGTCCAACCCGCCCAGGGTTAGTGTGCCCACAACGTCAGGGCCGGCAGGTGAAATGGTGCCGGAAACTTGCGCAGAACCGGCCGCACTACCGGTACCTGTTAGCGTAGTTCCTTCACTTACTTGGACACCTCCTGCAAGAGAACCGTCAAGCTGGAGGGAGCCATCACCCACCACTGTATCGCCGGTGTAAACTTCGGCGGTGTTGATTGTGAGCTCGGTACCATTGGTCACAAGAACCGAACCAGAACCTGTAATGACAGTAGTCGGATCGAGCGTTTGCATGCCGCCTTGGCCAAAGCCCAATGTGCCGGAGTTGGAGACAGTGCCTACAATCGAAGCCCCCGCGCCCAAAGTTAGCGAAGCACCGCTATCGATGGTTGCGCCTGAAACGCTGGGAGGAACAGTAGTTGCACCCGTAGTATCGTCAACAACGGGATCGGGTGGAGTAAGGTCAAACGCGTTGGTGATCGTCCAGTCACCGCCTGAAACCACCAGCTCATCAAAATTGACTGCCAGTCCAAGCGTGTCTGACATAGGCTCATCGCTGTCATCACTTACCGTCAGTTCAAGCGTATCTAACAGGCCATTGCTGCTAGCGCTGATCCGGCCGATGATTTCGGCCCCAGCTTCAATCGTCAACCTGTTAACATCTCTCGCACTATTATCGTCAAAATTGATCGAGTCAGATGGACCGGTTAGTTTTTCCGTGTTGCCGGAAGTTAAACTGGTTGAGCGCAGTATGATCGAACCACCGACTACAAGGTCAATACCCTCAGAAGTCGATGTGCTGTCTCCAGAGTCAATGGCTTTGATAATGCCGGCATTGTCGATATTGGCAGTGATGCGCGACCAGAAACCGTAAGCACCTTCAAGGAACCCGTTTTCCCCGTTGTTCAGGGTTATCGTTGAACCCTCTCCAAACGGATCGATATTGATATTACGGGTAAAGGTGTTGAAGCTGCCGTCACTGCGCCTCGATGTCGTACGAATGATACCATCGTTTTCGATAAGAATGGTCGCGAGGGCATCGCTATTGTTATCACGCAAACGAATTGCGTTGCTCGCGCCGTTTACCTGGTTCGAAAGGCCGGTGGTTGGGTCAGTTTGGAAACCAGACTGAATACGGGCACCAGTGCCGTTTCTGATCGTCAGGTTGAAAGTGCCGGTATAGTTCCGACCCCCATTGACCACGCGTGAATTGTTGTTCGTGTGAGATTCGATAACACCATCATTATTGATTTCGACATTGATGTTATTGCTACCAAAACCAATGTTCACAGCCGTACCACGAGTGAAGCTGAGAATTCCGCCTTCCTCGACTGTAAGTGTGTCACTATTATCGATATTGGCGGCACTGGTCCGCACATCGCCATCCCTGACAACGATATTCGACTGCGCCGCAGCAGTTCCGCTCATCGCTGATACGAGAACGCTGGATGCGAGTAGGAGCGCTTTTACGGAGCCATCTCGCTGCGCCAAGCGCGCGCCTTCATCTTTGATAAACAACATCCTCAATTTCTCCCTTTTAACGCATGACAGTCAGTCCGAAGCCAAATGCTCCCCAAAGCTGACTGTCATGCGATCATATTCATAATCAGACCGCAGGATTATCCTGCCGATCAGAACCGCAGCGTTGTCGAGACCGAATAGGTACGGCCATCGAAGTCGGAACGACGGAACAGCTCTTCGGTTACGAGGAACTCGCGACGACCACTCTTCGTGATGTTAAACACTTCGAACCGGATCTGGAAATGGCGCGAGGGTTTGATAGCCCCGCTGAAATCCAGCTGACCGCGTGAAGCCACCCGCGTGTTGCCACCGCTAAATGAACCTTGGCCTTGAAGTTCGATTTCCGACTGGTTGTTATAGGCAAGACGAGCTTGGAAAAACTTGTCATCGTAATAACCGATCAGATTGTACGTGTCTTCGGCAACGTTGAACAATTGAACGTCATTGTCCCCAGCAAAGCGCACACGTGTATAGTTCAACACCATGCCTGTATGCTTCAAGGGGCCAGGAAGGAAATCGAAGTTCTGTTGAATTTGGCCTTCAAACCCGATGACTTTGATCGAATCTTCGACATTCACAAACTGATTGATCCGGATCCGTTGAGGATCGCCAAGGTCGTTTGTAAATACGCAGTTGCCTTCAAACGCCCGCTCAATTTCATCAAGCGAATTAGGATCGGCAATACGCAAATCGTTGAAAGTGCGACCCAGAACGGTCAGCGTTCCCGAAGCTGGGCAGTCGTTGCGCCGACGTTGAATGTCGTTTTCCAGCGTCTTGTGGAAGAAGCCTAGCGAAATCACACTGCCAGGACGGTTGTACCAGCTGATACCAAGGTCGAAACCCGTCGATTGGCGAGGTTGCAGATCGAGTGAACTGATATTCACCAACGCGCGCGGAATGGGAAGGCCGTCTGCGCCGAGCAGCTGACCGTTGCCCCCACCACCTTCGCCAAGATCGATAGTCCCGTCATCGTTAAACAGGTCATCGTCAGAACCCAGGCCCGGTTGAACTTCAACAATGCTCGTTGGCGCAGGGACAAATTCGGCAATATCCAACGCTTCGAACGTTTCGTAATACGCACCGCGAATTACCAGTTCGGGCGTGATTTCATAAATCAGGTTAACCGATGGAAGGAATTGCTCAAAGCTTCGGCTGGCGGGATCTGCATCAAGCAGGGCGTCCGGCCTGAATTCAAGCTCCGGCCCACCATTTTCGGCGCGAACCGCTGCAAGCCTTTCATAGAATCCCCGAGCCCGTTCAGCGTTGACCAGACCGCTAAGATCGGTTTTTACGTAACGCAAACCGATATTGCCGCGCAGGGGCACATCCATAGCATAAAGGAAATCAAACTTGGCCATGCCGTAAAGTTCGAGTGTATCTCTGCTTGAGCTGAAGTTGCTCTCGGCGTTCCGCGAAAACGGGAATCGCGATGTGAGAAACGGCTGTGTAGGATTGAACTCAGCGGCCTGCAGAACTTCTGCATACGTAATGCTGGCAGCACTCGCCTCCGTCAGCTCTTCGAAGAATGAAATACGATCATTTACGCGTCGTGAGCTATCGAAATCGGCTTCAATTTCCGGGTTTGGCTCACGAACAACTGGACCCAAAGCGTCACGGAACGCAGGAATATCCACAGACAGGAAGTTGTCGAATTCAACCCCGGGGATCTGCCCACCAAGGAAGGTCGCACCTTCACGGACAGTCAGGTTCTGAATGACCAAATCGCTGCTCAGTTGCGTGATATCGAGCCCGGTAATGGTGTTATCTTCGCGGACTTTGACCGAATTTTCACTCGAGTAAAAGCCACCAACACCAATTTCGGTGATGAAGCCGGTTTCAAACTTGCGAGCAAGATCGACATCGATGGTTTTCAGGTCACGTTCGACCGATTCGATGAAGCCACCAAGACCGCCGCCAATGTTGTCTTCAAACAAGCTGCCATCATTCGCAACAGTGCTATCATCAGGGAAGATCAGGCTGATATTGTTCAGGTTCGAACTGATTAGGAAACGATCGATATCTTCGGGCTGAAACATGAATTGGTCAGGAAAATTAAGTTCGACGCGAACGTCATCAAAATTACCAAGACCGGTATCGAACAGAACAAAGTTACCTACAGCACCGCGGTCATTCAAACCATCAAGGTCACCATCGGTCGCGTTGCCTCCGCGTGAGTTGGCATTAAGACCGAACGTTGTCTGATCGAAAAAGCCGGTTGCTTCAGAATAGGTCCCGATCACGTCGAAACGCCAATCATCGTTCTCAAAATTAAACTGCGGGTAAACCGCCCAAGCTTCATCAAAACCAGGCTGGAAACGATTGCTGAGCGATGTACGCACGTTACTGGCAAGGACGCGCGGTACGACAAAGACGTTTTCCGGCGTATCGTTCTGATCGAAGTCCAAAGTGCCCACGCTAACCGGATCGGACAAAGGCGTAACCAATGCACGCGTGCTGCTAAGAGCGTCGATCACAAGGAGATCTGCACCCGCCTGATCAAGATCCCGCCGTGTGAAAATGCCGTCTACGCGGAACTGCAGATTGTCAGTAATCTCATACGCGATACCGGCGGCACCGGACAAACGGTCACCGCGGATATCATCAGTAATCTGGCGAATCTGCCGCGGGAAAATTACCGTATTGTTGAGGCCGTTTTCACCGACCTCAGCAATATCAAAGGCAGGGTTTGGACCCGCCGCGATATCACGCAGCGTAAAGCCATTGCCAGAGACCAAAGTGCCTTCTGCAAGCTGACCAACCTGCTGGTTGTTGAAAGCAGCATACTCGTTGATGCGGAAGCTGTCGCGGCGGAAATTCTGTTCCGAATAAGCAACCGTACCGTAAATACCGAAGCGATCACCGATTTTCCTGACGACTTTACCGAAGAACGCCTTGTTGAAAGCTTCGGATGTTTCTTCGTAGTTTATCTCGGGACGCAGAATAATATCTTCGCGTTGATCAAGAGCGCTTCGGATACGCAAATCAACCTGCGCAGCCAGACCGCCCGATGGCGTATCAGCGATGAATGACTTGATGACATTCGCGCCGTTAAAGATCGAGCCATCGAAAATGCCGAAAGGGTTACCGGTATTGGTGCCACGCGCGGTCGATGCAATGCTTTGGCCCTGCACAGTGGTTTTGGTGAATCGGCCAGGAAGACCACGCACCGAAATCGATGCGTCACGGCGGCTTGCTTCGCGGTTGATTTGCACACCGGGAATACGCTGCAAAGCCTCGCCAAGGTTGAGGTCAGGCGTTGAACCGATATCGTCCGAGGAGATACCATCAAGGACGACGTCAGCGTTACGACGGATGTTCAAAGCATCTTCGAGGCTCGCCCGAAGGCCGGTCACGATAATCGCATCGTCATCATCGACTTCTTCGTCAACGCTAGTGGCAGCATCCTGCGCCAATACCGGCAACGGCACCAGCATTGCGCTGACCGCAGCGCCTACTTGCAACGTCCGCCGAAGTTTTTTGAAACGATCGTCATCGATCATGCCGAACATACATCTTCCCCTCATAATTTTGGCGATACCGCCTGATTTTTTTTGATCATTCGCGAACACAGTTGCTTAAGTCAAGACTTTCCATGCAAAACCAATGGCATCAAGGCTGTTTGGCGGACCGGCCACCACAAACCTTGCGTTTATTTTGACTTAGCGAAACTTTATTATACTTCGATAGGCCTGTAGGTAATATTATTACTCTTCTCGGCTAAATACCTCGGTTTTTATGAATTTGTGCAGCGCAGCATCGGTACTTAGAAGCCGTTGCATAATTGATTTTGGCGTCGTTACTAACGTTTTCACAGCAAGCGTGGCCAAAATACAGCATGTGATAATTGATCGGTTTTATAAATCGCACAGCCCGACAGAATCGGGCTGTGCTTTCTGATCGTTCAATCCGCATCCACAATGCTCGTGCTTTGGCCGCCGCGTTTGGCTGCTTCACGCACATTGGAGCTAATATCCAGCCGCTTTCATTTGCCTGCTAATCTGACTTTCTTCGAGGTCGAAAGCACCACCGGCCCGACAAGCCCGGATGGCATCAGATCATCGGTCGCCTCGTAAAAATCATACGCGCTGAATGTCTGACGCTGGCCTTCGGGCATCGGACGGTTTTCCGAAAACCACGCCGGCATTTGCAGGTTGCCGCGCGCTTCGTATCCGTCCGTGCGCGGATAATGCTCGTCACCGATCAATCTGTTTGTCCAGGTATTGGCAACTTCAATCCGCAGCGCATTCTCGCCGGGGCGCAGTTGATCGGAAATGTCCAATTCATATGGCGCTGACCATGCGGTTCCTACCTTTTCTCCGTTGAGATATACGGTTGCCGTAACGTTGACTTCGCCAAGGTTCAGCATGGTCGTGTAACCCGTTTGCAAAGACACAGGCTCGACCGAGAAAGTGGTTTGGTATGTCGCAGTGCCGGAATAATGCTTCAGGTCGAATTCCTCCGCAGTGCTCCAATCGAACAACTCGTCAACTTCCAGAGTCTCTCCATACCCAAACGATTCGTCGAATGAGATCGACCAATTACCCGAAACTGCCTGGTCTTCAGGAAGATCGTCTATGCTGATCGCAAACCGGCTTCCATCGGCTCGGCTTCCGTTAAATTCACCGTTCGCCATTGTTTCCATGAACATGGCGCCATCATCGTCCCATGTGAACATCGGCAATTCAGCTGAACCATGTGAAGCCTCGGTAATCGGCGCACTCACAATCGGCTCTTTAAAGATGACGAAGAACGATTGGTCCTTGTGAACCGAGATCGGCACACGCACGCCAGTTTCAGTCTGTTCGAAATGCGCGAGTTTTGTGGTCGCTCCGGTCACCGGGTCCCACATCTCGGGGATTTTGCCAGTGATGCTGAAATCATACTCGATAACACCATCTTCATTCTCGTAATTGGCGATGTAATAGATGTCGCGTTCACCATCGACCTTGTGCTGATAAATGAAGTTGTTCTTCCCTTCGACCGACAGGTCGAGCGGTAGATCGTTCTTTGCAAAAATATCTTCGTATTCAAGGCTCTCATAGGTTTTGGGCTTGGCCCAGATGTGATCGACGAGCTGCTCGAAACGGGCCTTCTCCGCGTCTGTTCGTCCATATCCTGGCAGACCTTCGGGCCGTTTGCCTATGATAATGATCCCCGCGTCAGCCAATTCCGCGATCCGTTCAAGCGTAGCGATTGAAACCAGCTCGGTGTTCCACAAGGCCAGTGACCGGTAGCTTCCACCGTCAGGCAGAACCAGTTTCCCATTTTTAGGCGCAACGCGGTTATGCAGAGCATCGGTATTCGTCGTATCGAAATTGATGCTGTTGGGAATACGTCTGCCAAGGCTGGTGCGTTTGGCAGCGGTACTGGGCGATCCTTCACCATTATAGACAAGCATGTCTGACTTGATCACACCCTGCCGCAGGATTTGCGAACCACGTGCAATATACTCAAACCATTCCTTGCCAGCGGTGTCCCACCATGTCTGGTTGCGATCAATATGGCTGCCGAATTGCCACATCGTCATACCGGGGCGCACATGCGTGTTGGGCTGATGCGCGTAGCGGTGGAAAAAGAACTCATTAATGCCCAAAGCCCACGCTTTGTCGCCCGCTGTCTTGAGCGTACCGGGATGTAGCCGCCAATTGCCGTCAACAGCGCTTGCGGTAAACGCTTCTGCTGAAATGATCGGCTTGCCGTATAGGCGTGCACTGGAAACCGCGACGCCAGTATCGTAGCGTTCGTGCGGCCAGGTTACCCAGAATTCTCCCATCGGTACGTCGGCATGTTGTCCTGCATCGATCTCATCGAACGGGGCGTTGAATGTATAAGGTTCAACATAGGTGATGAGATCGTCTTCATTCGTCAGCTCGGTGAAATAGGCAAAATAATTGTCGGTGATCAACTGGCTGCTGAGGCGGCGCATTTCCCACAGGATGCGCGATGACTCATCTACACTACCCACCAATCGGCCGGCATAAAGCGGCAGATATTGCTTGATCGAATGCCCGAATTTTTCCTCGAAGAGCTGGTGATAGCCGTGGGTCCAGTTTTGTCCGCCAACCTCGAAGCTGTCGATCTCCATATATTGCAAAGCGTTGGGCGCCACTTCGCGTGTATTCTCGATGACTTTGCCCATATACGCATCGTAGTGGATTTTGAACGATGGGCGGTTCATCTTGTCGTTTTCAAGACCACGCCCCTCTGGCGATGCGGGGCCGTTCATCGCGGATGTCGAGGTGTATCCAAAGCGCATGACCGTCCAATCGCCAGCAGGAAGCGAGGCGCGCAATCGGCCATCAATACCCATTTTGCCGGTCAGATCGATGACCTGATCCTTATCGATAATTAGCGATGGGTCCGCCGCTTCCAAATCCTTGAATTGATGCGTATTGCGCTTGTAGAGCGAGATCATTTCCAGATATTGATCATATTGCGGCCGATATGTCAGCGCGACTTCTGAAATATTGGCCCGTTGCTCCAGCACGATCCGAAAGTATTTTGCCGTCACCGCGTCAAGTCGCTGATCTATGGCAAAATCCCGCTTGCCTTTGCGCTTCAGGCGCTGGCGGTCGATCTTTGTGAAGTTTATTCCGTCATCGGAAGTATGAACTTCGTATTCGCGGCTCCCCCCGATGGGGCGAAACATCGCCAGAAACACGCCATTGATGGTTTGTGGTTCATCATATGCAAATTGGATCCAGCTTTTGCCGTCTTCACCCACTGGTAGCGCGCTTTGTTCGTCCCAGCGCTGATCCTGCAGCAACGCGATATCAAGATCGGGGTGGGACGATGTGATCGTTGGTTTCAGCGAGGCATCTACAAGCTCACTTTGCAATGTGGGATACGCAATCACCGCAACATCTTGGTAATACCCTTCGCGCTTGGTCGGCTGCGGCAACGCGACATTTACATCACCACCACCTTGTACGATCGTTTCGCTCCAGGTGGTCATCTTCATGGAGTTTTCAGGCGTGATCCATGGTCCTCCGCTAGACGTCCAGCCATCTGTATTATGGATACCAAAAGACAGGCCCAGCCGTTCACACTCGGCTGCAACATGGGTGACGATTTCGTGATGTTCAGGCGAATCGAAACGTATAGGGCCAGTCGGCATTCCCAGACTGACGTGGAACAGGATGATCCCGCCCAGCCCCGCCTCCGCCATCGCTTCGAGATCTTTGGTAAAGCCCTCTTTGGTCATGTTGCCATTAAGCGCGTGGACCCAGGTTCTGGGCTTGGCGCGCTCGGGAGGATTGAGAAAATCCTCTTCCATCGATTGCGCCATCGCGCCGCCTGATACAGACATCATCAGCGCACCTGCCACAGCGCTGCGCCACAGACCAGTTTTACGAGCTGGCGACGCCTTCATTGCTCTGCTTGATGGTCGGCGGGCTGACCCATGACTGAACTTCATAATTTCACTCCGTTTACCGTCGGATTCAAAAATTGATACCGTCCTGTGTCGGGCCTGTTTTGGGCCTGCTTGAAGAACGATGGATCGCGCTGTTTATGTGAGAAACCACCTCTGATCTAAAGGCGCACTAATGTTGTGTTTCAACGTCCAGCATCTCGCTTGCAAACAACAGCATTGCGCCCGCGCCATAAAGCTGGCTGGTTTCGGCCTGCGTTGTTTGCGGATCTTTCCCGATTTGCTGGACCCAGCCCACTTTACCAGCGCTGTTGGTTGCAAATCGCATCGCATCCCATGCTTTGTCGCGGGCGTTGATATACTGCTCGCCTTGCAACATGCCGTTATTGATACCCCATGCCAGACCATAACCGAAAAAGCCGGTACCGCTGGCTTCCGGATTGGTCAGATATTCCGCATCCATCAATGAAGTCGGCCAGAACCCGTCTTCGCGCTGCAAGGTTACCAACCTGTCTGCAAGCGTGAGATAGGTCTGTTTCATGTATGGCAAATCCGGATGATCCTGCGGCATCGCATCGATAAACCGCGCCAGACCGGCAAATACCCAACCATTGCCACGGCTCCAAAATACCGGCTTGCCGTTTTCGGTTTTCAGATCAAAATAACGGCTGTCCCGAAACAACAGACCCGTTTGCGGGTCTTGCAGATATTCGATTGTCGCGCGGGTTTCCGAGACTGCGTAATCGAGATATTTGGGATCGCCCGAAACCTTTGTCGCCAGCGCCCATGCCGGCGGCGCCATGAAAATCGCATCAGCCCAGCACCAACGCGTTTGACACACGCTTTCAGTACCGGGAACCTCCGGCTCGATCAGTTCCAGGCTGTGCGTATAATTGGCCGCCATAACTTCATCGAAACGCTCGCGCGATTTGCGCATATATTCCGGTTCGTTCTCACGCATGGCCATAGCGGCATAAACCGCCGCGACTGCCTGATCATCGCCATGCCAGGGGCGATCACCAAGTTCGAGCCCATTTTCCAACGCAAACTGGCGCACTCTGCCAAGCAGATTGTCATCTCCCATCGCGCTGGCGAATGTGTCGAGCCCGATATAGAATGTCGCCTTGACCCAACCGCGCCCATAAGAGCTTTGGGGGATCTTGATATCGATATAATCCATATCTTCCTTGGCGGCGAGCTGCCAACTGGCAACCGCGCAACCGATTTCTTCAGCCGAAGCCTCTTTGGGATCGGTCATTGCAGGCCTGCGCCATTCAGGCGTGATTTGCGAACAGGAGACGTGTTTCGACACCTCTCCATGAGCATGACCATCTGCCGCAGCAGGAGTAGAAAGCATGGTGGCCGAAAGCAAAGCCACCAATGTGCAAGCCGTAAGTTTCCTTATCATCATTGTCATCCCACTCCTGATTAGAACCAGCGATGCGGCACGTTGCCGCCGGGCATGACCTTTTGATCTTTGCCCCTTTCGCGCGCCGACACAAGAGCGGCGCGCCGATTGCTTCAGTTATTTACCGGCCCATGCTTTGCCGCAACCCTTAGCTGTTCCATGTAAGCCAGCGTCGAGGCATAAGCGGGATCATCGGCGATGTTGGCGGTTTCGCCAGAATCGTTGCGGTGATCGTACAGCTCGACGCCGATTGTCTCGCCATCTTCGGTTTTCGTCCATGCCACATAGCGGAAATTGTCGCTGCGCACAGCATATCCCATCAAATCATCACCGCGATACCCGCGATAGAATTGCTGGAACGTGGCATTTCTGAAATGTTGTTCGGGATTGTCGATCAGCGTGGCAAAACTGCGGCCTTCCTTTTCGCGAGGAGGCGCTTGACCGGTAAGCTCGGCCAGAGTGGGAAAGATATCGATCGTTTCAACCAGCGCAGCCGTGCGTGTGCCCGCCTGCTTGCCTGGCACACGGATCATCAGCGGGACGCGCGTGTCGATCTCAAAATTGGTGTGCTTGCTGAACGATTCATATTCGCCAACTTTGAAGCCATGATCACCCCAGACAACAACGATTGTATCGTCTGCAAGGCCAAGGTGATCAATCGCTTTGAGAACTTTCCCGACCATTGCATCGGCATAAGAAACATTGGCGTAATAGGCATGACGCATCTTCCGGATGAAATCGATGGTGATCTCGTTCCTGCCCGGCGCTCCGGCATATGTGCGGATCTCACCAAAACTGCTTAGCGTGTAAGGATGCGCGTTTTCGGGCGGAGCCATCAGGCTTGGCAGCGGCATTGTTTCTGGATCGTACAGATCCCAATATTTCTTCGGCGCATTAAAAGGCAGATGTGGCTTGCGCAGCCCAAGCGCTAGAAAGAACGGCGTGTCGCCGCGTGACAGACGAGCAAGTTCCTGTATTGCAAAAAGCGTGTTCGTGCCATCAGCATAGGCTTCATCGCCAACATCTTCACTTTCATACAATAGGGGCTTCATCCGATTGGAACCGCTATTCTCTTTGAAATCGAGCGCCGCCAAATAGGATTCGATACCTGCTGTCCGGGCACGGCGACGCTGACTTTCATCGTCCTTGGCATTGAAATGCCGCTGCGACCAACCTGCCTTGCTGTCATCGGGGTGGTGGTAAATCTTGCCGATGGAGATAGTTTCATATCCGCCAGCTTTGAAAAACCCGTTCAACGTTTGGTCCAGCGGGATGCTGTCTTGCACTTTGCCACCATCGCCCGTGCTGTAATAGATCTGCAAGGTATCTGGACGCATTGCTGACATTAACGAGGCGCGCGATGGCGAACAGGTGGCCATTTGCACAAAGGCGCGTTCGAACAGCAAGCTATCACTGGCGAACTTGTCCATATTGGGAGTTACCGCAATATCATCGCCATAGGCACCGATCGCGGTGCGAAGATCATCAACCGCGATGAACACCACATTTGGCCGATCCTGTGCGGATGCAGCAGATGCCACCAGCACCGAGGTGACAATAGCAAGACCGGTACGCAGCCAACCTCGAAGTTTGCGCGGCCCGGTTTGCGCGATACGAAAATTCATGGACAGCTCTCCAAATATATTCAGCGGCGAATTCAACTATCGCTCACAAATGTCAGTCATCCCCGGCTCGCACCCAGCACAGATGTCCTGACCGGCGGGTTTTGCTAAGGCCTTATTTTGCCGGCGCTTTGAACATCATTGGCACGATACGCACAGGCCCGATGAGACCCGACGATGGCAATGGATCGTCAGCTTCAAGGAATTTGTGCGTCGCAAAGGTCACACGCTCAGTGGCTGGGGGCGGACGGTTTTCCTTATACCAATCGACCATATCGCCAGAACTCCTATAGCCTTGCACATAATTGTACCCGGAGGTGTCTGGCAAAGCTTCGTCACCGATGAGGCGGTTGGCCCATTGGTTGTCTACCCGAATGCTGATTTCGTTGGCACCCGGCTTTGCTGCATCGGTGATGTCCAGATGATAAGGCGCAGTCCACAAGGTATCCATTACCTGCCCATTCACGCTAACCGTGGCGGCCACTTCAACTTGCCCTAAATCGAGCATCAGACGATCCGCTGTACGAACCCAATTGGCGGGAAGCTGAACGGTGGTGGTGTATTGAATGCTGCCCGAATGGTGGTGGACTGCACTGTCGGGATGATCCTTCAGGTCAATCAGTTCAGGCATCGAAATGGTCTTTTGCGGCACATTCCAGCCGGTCAAAGATGCGCTCCATGCACCATCAACGGCCAACGCTTCGCCGGCCACAGCAGCCACAGCGCCTTTGCCATCATGAGCGATCAGCATCTGTGCAGTGCCGCTCCCCGGTTTTGCCGCTTCGCGCAACACCAGGAAGGTACCCTCATTGCCCTCGGCATCGAAACGCAATTGCATGGCTCCGTCAGCGCAGGAATAACTGGCAAGGCGGGTCACCACACCGGTATCAGGGTTCCACAGTTCAGGTACGCGGCAATCGCCCTTGACGGTAGCCAACAACGATTGTGCATCTTCAGACGGGTTGAGAATGAAGTGAATATCCGCATCCGGCGTGCGGCGATGCGCCGAGCGCACATTCTCATATCCATCGAGCGTCACATCGGGCAGATTATCGCCGGGCAACGCTGCAAGCGGCTTTGCAACTGCGGCGATGCGCGCCACAGCCGACTGGTATTGCGCCACCTGAGCCAGTGCCGCTTTCCCGGCAGGCATTTGCGGTGGGGTACCATAAATCGGGACGCCACGCTCAGCCAGATTTGCCAGCGCTTCAACCGTTGCGGGCAGGAAGCTGGCCTTAGCCGGAATAACCAGCGCATCGTACGCCGATCCGACCGGAAGCTGAATTTGCCCATCGGTATAGGCCATCCCAGCATGCAAGCGTTCACTGGTCAGGCAATCATACGCCAACGCCATATCCAGCTCATTGATAATGGCTTTTTCTTCGGGACAGACCAACGGTGCGCCATCGCCAAGAACATACAGCACATCACCAACAGGTTTGCCCTGGCGCAGCATATACTGCCCGCGCGCCATATATTCGACCCAGGATTTGGCTCCGGTATCCCACCACGGCTGCGTGCGATCGAAATTGATGCCCCAATGGTGCATCAACATACCTGGCGCGACATTGGTGTTGGCCTGATGGGCAAAGCGGTGGAACGTAAATTCGTTCACCCCGATGGCCCACATTCTGTCGCCATAGATTTTGACATTGCCGGGGTGGAAATCCCAATTTACCGAAGGCAGCGCAGTGAAAGCTTCGGTTGCCACGATTGGCTTGCCATAGGTGTTGGCCGCCGAACGGGCTGCGGCAATTACGCCGTGATCGCGGCCGACCCAAAATTCACCCATCGGAATATCGGCAACACCGCCTGATTCCACAAAATTAAAAGGGCCAAAACCATAAGGTTCAATGATGGTGCGGATACCGTCTTCGGCTGCCAGATCACGCATTTCCGTGTAATAATTCTTGACGACCAAATCGCTAACCAGGCGACGCTTATCGCTCAAAACACGCTCAGCCGTTTCTGCACTTTCTACAAATCGGCCAGCATAAAGCGGCAGATATGGCAGCAATTCATACCCGTTTTCCTGCGCAAACATGTCGGCAAAGCCATCGGTCCAGCTTTGCCCGCCAACCTCGTAACTGTCGATCTGCATGAAATCCATATTGCCAGGCGTACGTTGCGCGACCTTGCCGACGAAACTGTCATAATGCAGTTTGGCTGCCTCTTTTGAGAATTTGTCGATTTCCAGACCGACGCCTTCTGGCGAAGCAGGATCATTGACTGCCCCTGTGCTGGTCATGCCAAAACGCATAATCGTCCAGTCACCGTCAGGCAGCGTCACTGCAAGCTGGCCGGATTCATCCAGCATTCCGGTCAAATCGATCACTGAGGCAGGATCGATAATCTCCTGTGCCAAAGGATTGCCGATGGGCCGCAGATTGGGCTCGTCCACCCGCGCATTGCTCGTTCGGCCATAAACGTTATCGATTTTGGCAAGCTGCGAAAACGTGACGTTGTACAGGCTGAGCGCCACATTCGACTTCACCCGGTAATATCGCGCCGCAGGCGCATCGATTGTCACATCGGTCCCGCGCAGCCGCTTGCCCAAACGGCTTATCGGAAGAGCGCCTTGTGAGGTGAAGTTCTCACCGTCCATGCTCGTTTCGAGTTCAAGCCTCACCGTCCGGCTGCTGTCGAAAGTCATGTTCAGCATTTTTATATCAACAGGCTTGCCGAAATCGTACTGGATCCAGCCATGATCGTTCCATCCACGCTTACCTTCAATCCGGCCAAGCGACGTGCGAAAGCGCACAGATTCTGACGTTTGGCCAACCTTGCTGCCGTCAAATCCTCTGGATGACGATGTGATTACAGGCTCAAGCGTCAGATCAAGTTTTTCTGCTTCAAGTGTCGGATAGGCGATAACCGCCACATCGCGATAAAACCCTTCACGCGAATGCGGCTCAGGCAAATTTACCCGTACAGCGCCACCTGGAACATAGGTTTCAGAGAACACCAGTTCTTTCATCGACATTTCCGGCGTAACCCAAGGTCCGCCGCTTGATGACCAGCCATCGGCGTTATGCAACGCATAATCCAGATCCAGTCGCTCGGCCTCCTTGGCGAGATGTTCGAGCATGTCGACATGCTCTTCGGTCATGAACTTTACATCGCCGTGAGCAACACCTTGCGAGACATGAAACAGCGTAAAGCCTTTAAGGCCAATCGCTGCCATCGCTTCGAGATCCTTGGTAATGCCCTCTTTGGACATGTTCGAGCTCATCGAATGGAACCAGGTTTGCGGGAATGTTTCGCGCGGTGGATTGGCGAAAGTTTCTGCTGTCAATGGCAAGTCACTGCCGGCGTTCTGAGCGGCCGCCGACATTTTCGGAGCATCAGAATTTGCACATGTGATTACGCCCAAACCAAGGGCGAACGCCGCCTTTCCAAAAGGAAGTATTTTGTGCATCTCTCTCTCCAAATTGCATTATTTTGCTTGAAATAGACGTATTTTGACGGAATTGGAAGACCTCATCTTGCGGCAACGGGCCACAGCTATGCAGGGCGGCCGTCGTCCCAAGCGCAAAGCCTTTAATGGGACGAACAGCAATAACCGTTGCAGTCCTAAGGTCTGACCTCTTGCAGTTCGACAGGTATCAGCTGCACCGGACCGACCAGACCAGAGGATGGCAACGCAGTATCGGCATCCACGAATTGATACGACGTGAACGTACTGCGCGGACCAGGTGGCGGCGGACGGTTTTCCTTGTACCAGTCGACCATGTCAAACGGCGGTGACCATGATGTTGAATGCTTGTATCCGTCCGTCGCTGGCAACGCTTCGTCACCGATCAGCCGGTTCGCCCACGAATTGTCAACGCGCACACGCACGGTATTGGTGCCAGTCTTCAATGCATCTGTTACATCCAGCTGGTAAGGCGCAGACCAGACGGTTCCAAGATCCACGCCATTGACGCTAACCGTTGCTGCAACTTCCACCTGACCAAGATCAAGCATGACGCGATCCGCTGAGTGCACCCAATCGGCAGGCAGATCGATATTGGTGGTGTATGCGATACTGCCTGAATGATGATGCACCGCGCTATCGGGGTGATCTTTCAGATCGATCAATTGCGGCAAAGTGATCTTTTGTTCCGGCACGTTCCAACCGGTTAACGTTGCCTGCCATGCACCATCAATCGCCCGTGCTGTTCCAGGCGTAGGTGCAATTATGCTTAGCCCTTCATCGATGACGAGCATGCGCTTGGTACCATACCCTTGGCCTGCAGCTTGCCTCAACACCAGGAACGTGCCTTGGAGCGCTTGTGCATCGTAGCGAATTTGCATGGCATCTGCGCCGCAGGTATAACTTGCCAGACGGGTCGTGCTGCCTGTGTCCGCATCCCACAATTCAGGCACGCGGCATGCCCCCTTGACCGTGACCGAAACCGGTCCGGAAACTGTTTCGCGGTTGGGAATGAAATAAATGTCGGCGGTCCCGGCACGGCGATGGGCGCTACGCTGATCGGGCTGCCCTTCTATTACAAGATCGCTAAAGCCTGCATCCTTCAACTGCGCGAGCGGCACCGCAGCATCGTTGATCGCCGCTACAGCGATGTCATATGACTGCGCATCATGCACAGCGGCCATCCCGATCGTTTCACTAGGCATTTCGCCAAAGATAGGGACCCCGCGCGCTGCCAGTTTCGCCAAAGCCTGCGCCGTTGACGGGAGGAACCGCGCTCTTTTGGGAATAACGATGGCATCGTAGATTGCGCCTGACGCGAGGGTGATTTCACCATCGGCAAAACTCAATCCGGCCAACAACCTGTCAGTGTTGAGGCAGTCATAGGCAATGTTTGCACCAAGTTCGCGCTGCCCCGCTTTCTCGCGCGGGCAGTCGGTGGGCGCGCCATCGCCGACGAGGTAAAGAACGTCGCTTACAGGCACGCCTTGGCGCAGCATGTATTGTCCGCGCGCGATGTATTCCACCCACGCTTTGGCAGCCGTATCCCACCAGGGCTGCGTGCGGTCAAAGTTGATACCCCAGAAATGCATGAGCAGGCCGGGGGCCACATGCGTATTGGCCTGGTGCACGAAGCGGTGGAAGGTGAATTCGTTCGCTCCCAACGACCACATTTCATCCCCACGCGAGCGCGCCATGCCCGGATGAAAACCCCAGTTGAGCGATTGCTGGGCGGTAAACGCTTCGGTTGAAACAAGTTCGCGGCCATAAGTATTCGCGGCAGAGCGCGGCACCACAACCGAGCCAAGATCGCGGGTCAACCAGAATTCACCCATGGGAATATCGGCGATACCCGCTGCATCAATATAATTGAACGGACCGTTGCCATATGCCTCAATGATGGTGAGCATTCCATCATCGTATGCACGCTCTCGCATTGCGGCATAATAGTTCTGGACGGTCAATTTGCTGTTGAGCCGCCGGCTATCGCTTAAGACACGCTCGCTTGTTTTGGCGCTTTGGACAAAGCGGCCAGCATATAAAGGCAGATAAGGCACCAGATCATAGCCATGTTCGGCAAGGAAAGCCTTTTCGAAACCCTTGGTCCAGTTCTGCCCCCCGATCTCATAACTATCGAGCATCATGTAATCGAGCGTGCCGGGCACGCTTTGCGTGACGCGTCCCATAAACTGATCGTAATGAAAATCGGCGGCATCACTGGAAAATTTGTCGATTTCCAGGCCTTGGCCTTCGGGCGAAGACGGTTCGTTGATAGCGCCCGTAGTGGTCATTCCAAAGCGCAGGATTGTCCAGTCGCCAGCGGGCAAAACTGCTTTCAATCGCCCGTTCTCATCCAGCTTGCTGGTCAGGTCGATCACGGTTTTTGGATCGATTATGGCATCGGCAGAAGGCGAGCCAATGTCAGGTAATTCGTAATCCTCCACGCGGGCGAGGCCCGTATGGCCAGCCACCGCATTGACGGCATTGATATGCGAGAAAGAAAGCGCGTAAATCTGGACATCATCGCTCGACAAGATGCGGTAATATCGCGCTGGTGCCCCGGCGAAGGTTTCGTCAGCAACACGGTCCCGCTTGCCAGCGTGGTATTTGTGCAGCTTGCCGTGCGATGTCCAGTTTTCACCATCGAGGCTGGATTGCAGTTCAAGTTCAAACGACCCGCGTCTAAATGTCAGCCGAAGCGATTTGATGTCTACCGGTTTGCCAAAATCATATTGCAACCAGCCGTGTTTCTCCCAGCCTCTTTTCCCAGTAATCGGGCCCAAGGTCGCCTCAAGCCTTTCATACCGCTCGGCCCCGCCCAAGCGATCTGTTCTGAAATTGGGCGAAGACGCGGTGATCACGGGATTGAGCTGGAGATCACGCTTTTCCGCTGCCAGCGTCGGATAGGCGATGACCGCGATATCCTCAAAATAGTCCTTGCGCAGGACCGGCACCGGTAAATCGATATCGATCGCTCCACCATTAGCCAATGATGCGGTCCAGACCATCTCCTTCATCGACATTTCAGGCGTTACCCAAGGGCCACCGCTTGCTGACCAGCCTTCGGCATTGTGCAATCCAAAATCGAGGCCCAGCCGTTCAGATTCGGTAGCCACATGATCAAGAATATCGAAATGGGTGTCGGTCGCGAATTTCACATCGCCATATGGAATGCCGTTGGCAACATGGAACATTGTGAAGCCTTTGAGGCCGATAGCTGCCATCGCCTCAAGATCTTTGGTCACGCCTTCCTTGGATATATTTCCACTCATCGCGTGAAACCACGTCCGCGGATAAGCTTCGCGCGGCGGATCCAGGAACAGGTCTGTCGAGAGCCCGGCTTCGTTGGAAGATTGTGCCTCAGCTGATGCGATATCCGCCTGTGCAAGCGGCGCATCGGTATTGCCGGTCACCAATACCGCCGCAATCGCAGCCATGCACACTTTAGCCCATTTCACGCGAGGCGACATCAGCAACTCCAAATTACCGGTTGTCGTGCCCCCTTCAGTTACCTTGGAAAGCAGGCGGGGCGCGACAAGCCCAAGGTCTAAAAGACAAAAGCCCGCTGCGTTTTCATGCAGCGGGCTTTAATTCACTTAACTTCAGAATACGCTCAACGCATTTTCAGCTCAGGATTGACTTCCATGGCCGAGATGGAGCCATTTCCATCCTTGTCACGCTGATCGAAGAACATCTCGTTCATCTTCATGAACTCGGATTCCTGCAAAATGCCATCTTTGTTATCGTCATAACGACGCACGAGATTTTTTGTGCGCTTTGCCGGACGCGCGTTGCTGTCTCCGAATTCCTTGACGGTAACCGAACCATCACCGTTCACATCGTAACGCACCAGATCAACAGCAGTTAACGCTGATACGAACTCAGCCATATCAAGACCGCCATCACCGTTTGTATCTACGCCATCTTTGAAGCTCTGCGCGCTGGCAGGAACCGCTACTAATGTCATTCCAAACGCAACAGCGCCTGCAACCTTACCAAAAACCTTCATAACATCCTCCGTTAATCCGCGCCTATCAGGCCAAATGGCCGAGACTGCGGTGATGCTCGATATTGAGCAGGTTTGACTGCAGGTCAAGATCGAAAACTTGCCGCACTGCAACCAAGTGTGTGCGATATCAGCAGATAATTGACTCCTTGCTGAATACTGCGGATATACCCAACCAAAGAAGCGATCACATTTGATAAGTTTTGATCGCCGGGAGAATTGCATGCGATATCATCTGGAAAACTGTGTGCTTGATCGCGGTTACATAGCTTGCCGTATTTCTGCAAACGGTGCTGTGTCAGGAATGGCGTTGAGCAATTCGGCTATTCAGCTTCACATGGCCCAGCCCTACGCGGCCCATCCTCGCGCGGTAAAGCCATCGTAATGAACAAAATGGCTTCTCGCAGTAAGACATTTGGCGCTGGTCTGGGCCGGTTCAGCCGCCGCGGAATGTTAAAGGCATCGACAGCGGCTGTCGGTGCGATTTCTCTTTTACCAGTGCGATCCTATGCGCAAGTTGCGGGCGAGCAAAGCCTGCAGGATGCTTTCAAGACGCCGCCCAATGCGGCACGCCCGCGTGTTTGGTGGCATTGGATAAATGGTAATGTTTCCAAAGCCGGGATCGATGCCGATTTTGCGTGGATGGAACGGGTCGGTATCGGCGGCGTGCAAAATTTCGATGCGGCGCTTGGCAGAGTGCAGATTGTCGATGATCCAGCACCCTATCGCTCACCTGCATGGCAGGACAGGATGCTCCATGCCGTAAATCTGGCCGACGAGAAGGGCTTGGAATTCACCATTGCCGGGTCTCCCGGGTGGAGCCAGACCGGTGGGCCATGGGTGCGGCCAGAGCAATCAACCAAGAAACTGGTATGGTCCGAAACCGTCATGTCTGCAGGTGAGCGGCGCACCGAACCGCTACCCATGCCGCCAACTGTTGTGGGGCCTTATGGCGCAATGGAAAGCGGGCACAATGATCATTTCGAGATCGATGGCGAACCGTTTGTCAGCTTTTACCGCGATCAGCATGTTATCGCGTTTCCCATAAAGCATGACGTTGAACTATTGAACGATCGCGCAAAAATTACCTCCAGCATCGGCGCAATTGATGGTGCACTTTTAACCGACGGTAATTTCAGAGCCGGGGTTAAAATGCCGTATGATCGGTTACAGGACAAATCGGTCTGGATCGAATTTGCCTTCGATAAGCCGCAAACCATCCGCGCGCTAACATTGTATATGAGCGGGGGCACTTCGCATCATGGACAATCTGAACCCTCCGTTGGCTGGGTCGAAGTGGCCGATGGCGATGGCGATTTTGAACGCATTGCCAATTTGCCGGGCACCAATATCATTCCGCGCACAATTGCCTTGCCGGAAAGGCGCGCCACGCGCGTCAGGGTGCAGATCGCAGTCGATCCCGAAGGGCGTAAATGGGGCGGGTTCGACAAGATCGGGGACTACCGCACCGAACACGAGGTCTATCTGCTGGAATTGTCCGGCAAACCGACCATCAACTATGCCGAGGACAAAGCGGCTTTCTGGGACGAGCCAAACGTACATACGTTAAAGCCGGTTCCCCTCGATCCAGCGGTCGTTATCGATCCTGCATCCGTTATCGAAATCACCGACAAGATGCGGCCGGATGGAACGCTCGACTGGCAAGCGCCGGAGGGTCGCTGGCTTGTGATGCGGATGGGGTATGGCTTGACTGGCGAGACAAACGGCCCTGCCGCCGATGATGCTACCGGCCTTGAAGTGGACAAGCTCAACAAGGATCATGTCCGCAAATACATCACGGATTACCTTTCGTTTTATGAAGAAGCTCTCGGCCCTGACTTGATCGGGGAGCAGGGGCTAAGTCACCTGTTGACGGACAGCTATGAAGCCGGCGCGACGAACTGGACCGATGGCATGCGCGGGCGCTTTTCATCCCGCAGAGGCTATGATCCGACAACCTATTTCCCCGCACTTGCAGGATATGTGGTTGGCAATGCAGAAGCGAGCGATCGCTTCTTGTGGGATTGGCGCGCAACGATCGGCGATCTGATCGCGGATGAACATTACGGCGAAATCACCGACTATCTGCATGAGCGCGGGATGCGCCGTTATGGCGAAGGGCATGAGGATCGGCGCGCTATTGTCGCCGATGGCATGCAGGTCAAAAAGTCTGCTGACATTCCCATGGGCTCAACCTGGATGCCCGATTCCGATTTCTTGCATGCAACACCGGGAATGCGCGATGCCGATATCCGCGAATCTGCATCCGTTGCACATATTTACGGTCAAAATCTCACAGCCGCTGAATCGATGACCACTGGGGCGACGGGCGGGGTTGCCTATCATTACGCGCCGCGCCATCTCAAGCCGGTGGCGGACCGCATGATGTCGAGCGGTCTGAACCGCATCGTTGTTCACACATCTGTGCATCAACCCACTTTCGGACCGGGGCCAGGGCTTGGGCTTTCCCGCTTTGGCCAATGGTTCACCCGGCGGGAAACCTGGGCGGAGCAGGCGGGCGCTTGGGTAGATTACCTCTCGCGCTCTTGCCACTTGTTGCAACAAGGTCGCTTCAATGCCGATATTGGTTATTTCTACGGTCAGGATGACAACATCACCATGATGTTCCAATTCCGCGCCCCCGAAGTGCCAGAAGGCTATGCCTACGACTTTGTAAACGGCGATGCTTTGGTCAACACGCTGTTCGCCGAAAACGGGCGGGTCACATCGCCTGCTGGAGTTGCCTATCGCGCCATAGCGATTGACAGCTCGGTCACCCGTGTGACCCTGCCTGTGCTGCGCAAATTGGCGCAATTCCTGGACGCAGGTATTCCTGTCATCGGTCCCAAGCCGGCCTCCACCCCCAGCCTGGCTGACGATCATGCCGAATTTGCCGCGCTTGCAGCGAGAATGTGGGATCATGGCGGAGCGATCGATTCTACGCTGGAAGAAGTCTTGCCGACCATGTTCGAACCGGCATTCTCATGGTCAAGCAACGTTCCCGATGCGGAAATCAGGTTCGTTCACCGCGTATTGGAGGATGGCGAACTTTTCCAAGTTATCAGCCAGACAGACGCGGCGCAGGATGTCGAGCTATCGTTCCGGGTCGCTGGCAAAGATCCGGAAATATGGTGCGCCAAGACAGGCCGTATTGAGCCAGCACCATTCCGGTCCGCAAATGGCCGCACGATTATCGCGCGTGCGCTTGTTCCCAATGATGCAGTGTTCGTGGTTTTTCGCAAAGACGCGGCGGTACAGCAACGTGCAGCCGCATCGAAAACGCAGCAATTGCTCGCACATTTGGACGATGGTTGGCACGTCGAATTTCCTCTGCCATTTGCCGGACCCAAACACCTATCGCCTGCAGAGCTGACCTCGTGGACCGAGCACAGCGATCCCGACATCAAATATTTCTCAGGCGTTGCGACCTATCACAACGCGTTTATGCTTGAACAGCGGCCCAGCGGGCGGCTGTCGCTGGAGCTTGGCGATGTCAGAGAAATTGCCGAGGTTTTGGTCAACGGAAAAACGGCCGGTGTCGTGTGGACATACCCCTTTGCCATCGATGTTACTGATTTTGCAAAGCCGGGTAAAAATACCGTCGAAATCCGGGTGGCCAATTTGTGGGTCAATCGCCTGATCGGTGACAAAGCCGAACAGCCTGCGCAAACTGTTGAGGCTATCTACAATCCGTATGATGAAAACTCAGCTCTGCTACCTTCGGGGTTGATGGGCCCTGTGCGTCTTATCCGCGAATATGTCTCGTGAGCGATAGTGCAAATTTTTCAGGGACGTTCGGGCTTTCCGGTTGCCTACGTTTACATACAATCTTTCCCGTTACCGAAATCGGGACGTCAGATTTTTTGGGAGAATGATCGATATGAATAGCTACAAAGCTTCGCTGACCACCAAAGGCTTAATCGGTGCAGCATGTCTGGCCATAATGGCCATGGTGCCCGGTACTGCCAGCGCCGATGAACACAGCAAAATGCCCGCCATCCTCTCTGACAAGGCAGTGATGAGCGAGGTGGTATTGCCCGATTTCTCTTATGCCGGTTACGAATACGGACAGGCAGAAATCCCGCACGTCTCAGCCGTTATTGATGTCGCTGATTACGGTGCCGTTCCCAATGACAACCGTGATGATAGTGCTGCGTTGATTGCCGCGATTGCTGCTGCAAGTGAGCATGAAGGCCCGGTAAGAGTTCAACTTGGCAAAGGTCGCTATCAGCTGACCGAGATCCTCTGGATCACCAGCAGCGATATCGTGCTTGCCGGCATGGGAATGGGTGAAGGCGGGACCGAGATATATATGCCTCGCCCGCTCAACCAGATCGATGATGGCGGCGCGCTCGACGAAGTTCGCGAATATATGGTGGTCAACGAAAAGATCGTTAAAAACGAGGCACTTAACCTTGATCGCCTGTTCTCCGAATATAGCTGGAGCGGAGGCTTCATCTGGGTCCGCGCGCCCAATAACCGACCTGCTGAATTTATCGAACGGTTCGATCCTGTGCCCAACCCGACCGCCAATATCCTGGCGGGCGAGCAGTTCACCCGTACGATGACCGTTGACGACACGTCCAAGCTGAGCGTTGGCGATGTTGTAAGGGTCAACTGGTACAATCGCGCCGGCCCCGATGGTCCGCTGCTTAAATCCATGTATGGCGATACCGATGTTGGTATAGGTGCCGCGCACTGGGAAACACCTGAGCGACCGGTCGTGCAACAACGCACCCGCATCGAAGCGATTTCTGGCAGAACCGTAACCATCGCAGATCCATTGCTGCACCCCATTACGAATGAGATTCCCGCCAATTTCGAAGGCTGGAACCACATCAGCAATGTCGGTATTCAAGATATCGCGTTCGTCTTTCCGGAAAGCCCGTATTTCGGACACCACAACGAAGCTGGCTTTAATGCGATGTACCTCACATCCATCCACAATGGTTGGGTGCAAAATGTGCGCGTGCATGGTGCGGACTCGTCCATCCTGTCCGATGATTCTGCGAACCTGACGATCCGTAACGTCATCACCGAAGGCAATTTGCGGGCGCATTACGCAATCCATGTCAGCCGGTCGCACAATGTACTGGTCGAGAATGTGAACGCCTTTAACGAAGCGCAGCACACCTTCAGCTTTAACACCGCAACCACTCGGTCGGTGTTCAAGGAAGTTGTCGGCTGGAAAGATCCTGCGCTCGACCAGCATGCAGGTTCGAACCACCAGAACTTGTTTGACAATGTCACCGTACACGTAATCCCTGATCGCAAGGCGTCGGATGGGGCACATATGGATGAAATTTATCGCGGCGGCGGTGCACCCGAATGGCAGCCCGGCCATGGTCGGTACAATACGACCTGGAACCTGAATGTTGTTGTCGATAGCGGTGTGCCAGCAGGCCAGCCTATCGTCCTGCAAGGGCGCAGCGAAGGTCCCGATGCAAGGATCGTGGGTATTCACAGCAACCGTCCGGTACGGTTGGAATATACGCCTGCACCATATACTGAAATGATCGGCGAACCCGTCCGGTCAGTCCCGTCACTGTACGATTATCAGTTGACGAAGCGCTTGAGCGAATAGGACAGGCGTCAGTCAAAAAACAGTTCGCTTTGCGGCGGTTGTAGCAAACGCTGCGACCGCCGCTTTTACGTTCACTACCAGGTGCAGTAGGAATATCGCGGCTTAGTCCAACCTGGGATTGATCTGCATCGCTGAGCTTTGCTGTCAGCCATCGCATGTCCTTGCCAAAACATGGCTATTGCTGGCCACGAAGCATGTACATTCACCTCGGCGCGCAATGCGAGCTACGGTTCGTCCACCAGCTCCGACGGAATGGCGCGAAAGACCGCGCCTTACCAGGCAGCGTACTATCTACACCCGGCAAGCCGACAATGGCGACTAGAGCGCCGAACAACGCCCAAGCTTTTTTGCGCGCAGGCATAAGCGCAGCCGCATGGAGTATGGCCGGCGTGCTACGTATCCAATGGGTAAGAGTTAGCGAGCGTTGGAACCCAGCTCGATGACCTGCGAGGCCGCAAACAGCATCGCTCCTGTGCCATAATACTGGCTGTCTTCCTGCTTTACACCCGCAGGGCGCGCACCGACCTGTTGTACAAAGCCCAAACGGCCATCCTCGTCCACATTGCGCATCAAGGCATCCCACCCCGATTTCGCAGCACGATCATACTGCGCCCCGGACAAAATGCCCTCGTTCAATCCCCAGGCCAAACCATAGGTGAAGAAGCCGGTTCCGCTGGTTTCAGGTGGAGTAGCGCTTGTAGCAAGCAGAGAAGCGCGCCACATGCCGTTATCGGTTTGCAATTCGACAAGACGATCGGACATTTTGACAAACAGGTCGCGGTAATATGGTCGACGCGGATCACTGTCGTCCATTATGCGCAGCAAATTGACAAGGCCGCCATAAACCCAACCATTGCCACGGCTCCAGAACAGTTTCTCATCGTCTTCTCCGCGCATGTCAAAAAAGCGGCTGTCACGAAAGAACAAGGCTTCGTCCTTGTCGAACAACAGATCGGCTGACGCTACAAATTCCTCATGCGCAAACTGCGCATATTTATCATCGTCGAAAGCCTTGGCAGCATCCCACCATGTCGCTGGTGCCATGAACAAGGCATCCGCCCAACACCAGCGCGCATGGCATCGCGGATCACCATCGGCTTGCGGATGCATAAGCGTATTGGTCGGGCGGTTGGCCAGAACATAATCAAGTCCGGTGCGTGTGGGCACAAGGTTTGCGGTTTCCACATTGGCATCAGCCAGATCGAAATATACCTGTCCGATCAAATGGTCATCAGCGTGAAACGGCCGCTTCGCCAGCTTCCATCGTTCCCGCATGGCAATCGATTCAAGCCAAGCCACATATCCGGGCTGCTTGGTAGCCGCCGCATAGTCAGCAAGGCCGAGCAAAAAGGTTGCCTGCACCCAGCCAACGGGATTTTCCGTTTCGCCAGAAATGTAGTTTATCCACTCCTGGGGATTGTCCATATTGGCCAGCTGCCAATTGGCCGCCTTATTGGCCACCGCAAGCGCAGTTGCAGCATCAGCTTGAGACCAGTGGCCTTGTTGCGTCATAGTTGCCGGACGATCCGCCATGGTGGCGGTGCAACCAGTCAGCGCCAGTCCAACCGGCAACAAAGCCCCGATCATCATGCGGAACCCGCGTCCCATATCAACCATTCTCATCCCCACAGTTTTGCAGGACGTTTTGCTCAGACGATACCTGCGCCCAAACCCACGGCCTTGCGTTCTTGCGCTTTGCGCTCACGATACTGGCTCTTGCGATATACGCCAAGCCAGTCAATCGCCCCGCCGTTTTCGGCACGTGCCATGGCCAGAATAGGTGCAACATCGGTGCTGTAAGCGGCGCGCAGGGTGCGAAACGCCAACATCACGTCATTATCATGCTGCGCCGCGTGCAACGCATCGCGATCAACAAGCAGTGCCTTGGCATAACACCCTGCAATCGTCTCGGACGAAGAGATCATGCTTTCAATCGGGTCGGTCACATTGTGCGATTGATCGATCATGTAGGAGGGGTTGAACGGACCATCGCTCTTATTGGCCGCTTCTACCAATTCATTGAATACCAGGAACAATTGGTGAGGATTGATACTGCCGCTATCCAGATCGTCATCGCCATATTTGCTGTCGTTGAAATGGAACCCGCCAAGCTTGCCGGCACGGTTGAGACGCGCGACAATCTGCTCAATATTCACATTTGGCGCATGATGACCCAGATCAACCAGACATTTGGCTTTTTCGCCCAGCTCTTGCGCGGCCATTAGCGAACTGCCCCAGTCAGAAATGATGCTGGAGTAAAAAGCCGGTTCGAACATCTTGTGTTCAAGCATCATCGTCCAGTCATCGGGAAGCGCTGCATAAATTTGCGACGCCGCTTCGACATAGCGGTCAAACGAACTGCCAAGATCTTGCTGGCCTGGAAAATTGGTCCCATCACCCACCCACACGGTGAGCGATTCAGACCCCAGCTTCCGACCGATTTCTATACAATCGATATTGTGCGCAACAGCCTGTTCACGTGTGGCCGGCACCGTTGAGGCAAGGGAGCCGGTGGCATAGGTTTGCGCCTGTCCGACCTGATCTTGAAAAGTATTTGAATTGACCGCGTCAAAACCCAGACCCAGATCTGCCGCTTCTTCACGCAAAGCACCGTAATCATCCACGCAATCCCAAGGAAAATGCGGGCTCACTCTTGGGGTCGCTTGTCCCAATTGATGGATAACCGCACAATCTTCCAGCTTCTCGTGAATATTGGTTGGCTCACCGGCGAGAGGGAATTTGGCGAAGCGCGTTCCGCCGCGCCCTGCCCCCCAGCTTGGCACGGCGACGCCGAAATCCTTCACCTGATCCTTGATTGAATCGATATTCATACCCTTGCGGGCAAGCCGTGCAGACAACGCTGCATAATCTTCGTCTAGTGCGGGCCGGTCACCATTATTGTGCTCGGCCACCAGATCGGTGGAAATTGGAAACTGTGTCATAAACCTCTCCGCACGCGCTTTTGCGCTGTTAGCGCGTAAACGCCTGAGCGTTGCCGCCATCGACGTTTATCATATTGCCGGTCGATTTGGCGGATGCATCGCTGGCCAGCCAGAAGACCGCCTCAGCGATATCTTCGGGCAGAACGGAACGCTTGAGCATTGAGCGATTACGATAATGCTCTTCCAGTTCCTCGCCGGCATTGATCCCGTGCGCGCCGGCCCGTTCCTGCCGCCAATCGCCATCCCATATCCGGCTGCCTTTGATCACCGCATCGGGATTGACGATGTTGACACGAATGCCATCATCAGCACCTTCCAGCGCCAGGCACCGACCAAGGTGATTGGCTGCCGCTTTGGCGCTGGCATAAGCGCTAGCGTTTTTGGCCGCCGCAACCGCGTTTTTCGAGCCGATGAAAACCACGCTCGTACCGCCCTGCTCCGCCATAGCTTTCAGCAATGGCCAGGAATGCTTGGCGGTCAGGAAATAGCCTTGCGACAGGACATCGAAATTCTTGTCCCACAAAGCGAGCGTTGTTTCTTCAACGGGAGCAGAAGATGCAATGCCGGCATTGGCAACCACGATATCCAGCCCGCCAAATTCCACCGCACATGCCTCAATCGCATTGGCGACCTGGCTTTCATCCGTCACATCGCAAGCCACGAAGCGCACCACATCCTTGCCAAAAGACTTGGCAAAGCCATCCGATACTTCCTCCACGCTATCTGCATTGAGATCGGCCAACATCACGCAGGCACCCTGCGACAGCAATTGCCGCGCAGTGGCAGCACCAATGCCGCCCGCGCCGCCGGTTACCAAAGCGACTTTACCGACCATTTCCTTGGGAGCCGGCATACGCTGCAACTTTGCTTCTTCGAGCAGCCAGTATTCGATATCGAACGCTTCTTGTTCGTCCAACGCGATATAATCACCGACCGCTTCGGCACCGCGCATCACGTTGATTGCATTGAGATAGAATTCGCCCGCAATACGCGCAGTCGATTTATCTTTGGCAAAAGTAATTCGGCCAACGCCTGGAACCAGCACAACCACCGGATTAGCATCGCGTACAGCCGGAGAATTATCGCGCTTGCAGCGTTCATAATAAGCACCATACATTTCGCGATAATCAGCAATTGATTGCGCAAGATAAGCGTCGTCCGTCAAACGATCGGCATCAAGTGTCAGCGGCGCGATTTTGGTCCGCAGGAAGTGATCGGGGCACGATGTGCCAAGCGCGGCAAGCCGCTCAAAATCCGATCCGCATACAAATTCAAGCGTAGCATCATCATCCGAAAAGTGGCCAACTTTGCGACGCGCACCAGTCATCAGCCCGCGCAGACGCGGCATCAGATCAGCAGCTATTGCTTTGCGATCTTCCTTCACCTCGACTTTGGGGCCACCAAATGCACCTTCAGCAGCCTGCTTGGCATTCAGGAAATCGGCCGCTTCGGCAATCAGGCGAACTGACTGGTCATAGCAATCTTTTGCCGTATCGGCCCAGCAGATGATGCCATGGCCTGCCAGCATCGCGCCCTTTGCTTTCGGGTTGGCACGAGCGAAATCGCGGATCTGAACACCGAGTGTGAAACCGGGACGCTTCCACGGCAACCAGCCAATATCCTCGCCCCACAATTCCTTGGTAGCGGCTTCTCCGCCACTGGATGCTGCCAGAGCGATGATGGCATCGGGATGGACGTGATCGATATGTTTGTAAGGCAGCAATGAATGCAGCGGCGTGTCGATACTGGCTGCACGGCTGTTCAAATTGAACGTGCAGTGCGGCAGGAAGCCGACCATCTTGTCGTCATCCTCTTCGCCTGCATAATGCGATTCAAGCGCAAGAAGTTTTTCTTGATAGAGCGTCGAAAAACCATCCAGCCCCATGGAGCCGATGTCGCCGCCTGATCCTTTGACCCACAGCACTTCAACCTGTTCGCCGGTCAGCGGGTCTGTTTCCATAACTTTGGCCGAGGTGTTACCACCGCCAAAATTGGTGACAGTCAAATCCGCGCCCAGAAGATTGGAGCGGTATAGAAGCAATTCCGCCTCGCTCTTGCCGGATGCTTCTTGTTCGTCCCAACGGTTGACAGGGATCGCGAATGAGACGGCTTTTCCCGCCTTTGTCGTGTGCATATTCATAGCGCCGCCATATCTACCGGCATTTGCAATTGCAATCAATTTCGCTAACCAACGATCACGATGTTGGACCGCAATAGCGTCTCGGAGGTTTGGGTGAATTCTGGTTTCGCTATAGTAGTTGATATTGGCAAAACGCGCAGCAAAGTGACGCTGTGGTCGCGGGACGGGACGCTTCTTGGCAACCATTCTCGTGCGAATGAAAAAGTCCTCACAGGCGGGATCGAACGGCTTGATGAGGCAGGCATCGCCGAGTTCATTCGGACATCGCTAAAAGAATTTTCCGACCATCCTGTTGAATATATCGTAGCTGTCGCACACGGCGCGGCGGCCGTCACGATTGCAGACCATGCGATCGCATTTGCACCGTTCGATTATGAAGCGCAGCCGCCAGCAGATGTGGTCGCCGCATATCGGGATATGCGCGCGCCTTTTGCACAAACCGGATCACCCGCTTTGCCCGCCGGGCTTAATCTTGGTCAGCAATTGTATTGGAGCGATCGCGAATACCCTGAGCATATTACCAACTCCACTTTGCTGCCCTGGCCGCAATATTGGGCTTGGTTCCTGTCTGGTGTGGCAGCGAGCGAAGTAACGACGCTGGGTTGTCATTCCGATTTATGGAGCGTGAGCGAACAAAGCTTTTCCTCGCTCGCGCGCAAACAAGGCTGGGACGAACGCTTTGCGCCATTGCGCCGTGCCGATGATATCATCGGCACGCTGCGCCCCGAGCTCGCTGCAGAAACCGGCCTGTCGTCAGAAGTCCAGATTCTGGCCGGCTTGCATGATTCCAACGCTGCGCTGCTTGCCGCGCGTGGCTTTGCCCAGATCGAGGACGAAGAGGCCACGGTGCTATCTACCGGCACATGGTTTATCGCCATGCGTTTGGCGCGCAGCACAGTGAACTTGCACGATCTGCCCGAAGCCCGCGATTGCCTGGTCAATGTAGACCCGTTTGGTGTCCCGGTGCCATCGGCTCGGTTCATGGGCGGGCGCGAAATTGAAACGCTAATCCAAATCGATACACATCAGGTCGATATCAAACCTGACCAGCCACATCTGCTGGCCGCGGTTGGTCCGGTGCTGGATGCGGACGCGATGGTGCTGCCCACTTTATCGCCTGGCAACGGGCCTTTCCCGTCTGGCGAGGGCGGATGGATCAACAGACCCGAAGACTGGTACGAGCGGCGGGCAGGTGCCTGCCTTTACGCAGCGCTTGTCGCCAATGCTGCGCTCGAACTGGTTGGCACGCAAAACAAACTTCTGGTTGAGGGCCGCTTTGCCGAAGCTGAGGTTTTGGTGCGCGCGCTCGCCAGCCTGCGCCCCGATCTGCAGATATTCGTTGCCAACGCACATAACGATGTCAGTTTCGGCGCCTTGCGGTTGGTTGAGCCATCTTTGCGCCCGGTTGGTGATCTGCGACGGATTGCACCGCTCGGCCATGATATCTCGTCCTACGCCGCGATGTGGAACGAACATCAGGCGGCCCTGGCATAAAACCTCCCAACAGGACGCGTGGCGCTGCGTTTGCGGCTTGGCGTGGACGAACAGGCCCTGCGGCTTTCTTGAGGGGTGCCATGAAAGGCGAGGCTTCTTGCCAAGCCCTCCGTCGCACCTACCTGCCTTCTTTAGAAAAAAAGGCCGACTGCCTTGTGAGTTATCACAAGAACAGTCGGCCTGAATTTGCCATTATTGTATCAGCGCCCCATCTTGAGAGGCGCGCTGCATCACAGGCTTAAACGCGATATTCCCCATCAATCCGGCGAAGCCCGCCCGTTTGATCATCGCCAAGTATTTCGGGAAGCAGTTCAGCGGGCATATCCTGATAGGACACAGGGCGTAGAAACCGGTCGATTGCAAGCGATCCGACAGAGGTGCTGCGCCCGTCCGATGTCGCCGGGAATGGGCCACCATGGACCATGGCATGTGCCACATCGACCCCGGTTGGCCAGCCATTGGCGATGATCCGCCCGGCCCGCTGTTCCAGTACGCTCATAAGCTCGCGCGCTGCGGGATAATCGGCTTCATTCATGTGAACGCTAGCGGTGAGCTGGCCTTCCATGGCTTCAAGCACTTTCGCGATTTGCGCGGTATCGGTGCATTTCACAACGAGTGATGAAGGACCAAACATTTCCTCGGCAAGATCGTCGTCGCTGATAAAGCGGTCCGCTGAGACGACAAACAGATGCGCCTGCCCGGATTTCTTTTCCGCAGTTTTTCCCGATTGCAGCACTTCGACATCGGAATGACTGGCCATTTTCGAAGCGCATTTCTCAAATGTCTCACCAATTGCCGGTGTCAGCATCGTTTGTGCAGCAACGTCTTCCATCGCAGTGGCCGCTTCTGCCAAAAAGCGATCGAGCGCCTCGTCAGCAAGTGCGATCACGACACCCGGATTGGTGCAGAACTGACCAGCACCCAGAGTGAGCGAGCCCACGTAACCGCGGCCAAGATCTTCTGCCGCCTCGGCAAGTTTGTTGGGCAACAACACGACAGGATTGATGCTGCTCATCTCTGCATAGACGGGGATCGGCACAGGCCGGTCTGCAGCATGTTGCATCAAAGCCAGGCCGCCCCCGCGTGACCCGGTAAAACCCACCGCAGTGATATGCGGGTCTTTCACCAGCATTTCACCAAGCGCATTATCGGTGCCGTTCAACAGTGAGAACACACCCGCTGGCATTCCAGCTTCTGCAACCGCTTCGGTAATTGCGGTTGCGACCAGTTCGGAAGTGCCGGGATGCGCGGGGTGGCCTTTCACAACGACGCAGCAACCAGCCGCCAGCGCAGATGCGGTATCCCCGCCAGCTACAGAAAATGCGAGCGGGAAATTCGATGCTCCGAAAACCGCCACTGGACCAAGCGGGATCATGCGCAGTCGCAGATCTGGCTTGGGCGGTGTGCGTTCGGCATCGGCATGGTCTATCCGGACGCCTTGCCAAGCGCCATTTTCAACTTCGTCGGCGAACAGGCGCAACTGGCCCACGGTACGTCCGCGCTCACCATTAAGGCGCGCTTCGGGCAAGCCGCTTTCGCGCATAGCGCGCTGGGTCAGGGTATCGCCCAACGCATCGATTTTAGTGGCGACAAGGCGCAGGAACGATGCGCGTTCGGCAAGCGGGCGCGAGGCGTAATCGCTTTGCGCTGCAGCAGCGGCTGCACACGCTGTTTCGACATCCTGCGCGTTGGCACTGGTGAAGGTTTCTTCCAGTTCTTCCAGCGTAGATACATCAAGCGCGCGGAAACCAGGACTGCCGCCTCGTCTCTGGCCTGCAATAAAAAGACGACCGTCAATCAACATTGATCACTCCGATAATTATGCGCCATGATGGGCGCGTTTGCGATTCCCCGTCGAGCTACCACAACGCACCCGCGATGCAACCGGCAACGAGGATTTCATCACCATACCCGCTGGATAGCAAAACGGGTTTTCAGCAGCTATGCTCCGTGCACAGACATGATTGTTTCTGATTTGGGATGACTTCCTGGTGATTGCGACAGAAATAATGCTTTTTGGCTTTCAAAATCAGTAAGGTTTGCGCAAAGCCACAGCGTCCCGATCGTATGAACACGATCGCGGCAAGATATGGCGATATGAGTGTGGAGGATACGGTGCACGATATGACGATGTGGCAAATCTTGGGCAGGTGCCTGCACTATACGCAAAACCCTCGTGATATAGCCAGCCGGCGCGAGATCGCTTCGTGAGCGGTTCTGACAAGCAACCACCGCGCCTGCGCAGCCGCGACTGGTTTGATAACCCGGACAGGATGGACATGACCGCGCTCTATCTGGAGCGGTTCATGAATTATGGTGTGACGCCGGAAGAATTGCGCAGCGGCAAGCCAATTATCGGCATCGCCCAATCTGGCAGCGACTTATCGCCGTGCAATCGCATCCACGTATCGCTGGCCACGCGAACCCGTGACGGTATTCGCGATGCCGGGGGCATTCCGATTGAATTTCCCGTCCATCCGATCTTTGAAAACTGCCGCCGCCCAACTGCCGCTCTGGACCGCAACCTGTTATATCTGGGTCTGGTCGAACTGCTAAACGGCTATCCCATTGACGGTGTTGTCCTCACCACCGGTTGCGATAAGACCACGCCCAGCCAGATCATGGCAGCCAGCACCGTGGATATACCTGCCATCGTCCTTTCCGGCGGACCGATGCTGGATGGCTGGCACGATGGCGAACTGGTTGGCAGTGGCACGGTCATCTGGCGTAGCCGCCGCAAACTGGCCGCAGGGGAAATCAATGAGGAGGAATTTCTCGACCGGGCTACATCCAGCGCACCCAGCGCAGGCCATTGCAATTCCATGGGCACCGCCAGCACCATGAACGCAGTGGCCGAAGCATTAGGACTGAGCCTGACAGGGTGCGCCGCCATTCCCGCGCCGTATCGCGAACGCGGCCAGATGGCCTATCGGACCGGCAAAAGGATCGTGGAAATGGTGCAGGAAGATCTGCGCCCAAGCCGTATCCTGACGCATGATGCATTCGAAAATGCCATCGCCACCGTCAGCGTGATCGGCGGATCTTCCAACGCGCAGCCGCATATTCAGGCGATGGCTGCACATGCCGGCGTACCGCTCGATCCGGCGATCTGGCAGGAGCACGGGTACGATCTTCCTTTGCTTTTGAACATGCAGCCAGCAGGAAAATACCTTGGTGAACGGTTCCACCGTGCCGGAGGCGTACCTGCTGTCATGTGGGAACTGGCTGATGCTGGCATCCTGCACGCAGACAGCCTCACTTGCACCGGCCAAACGATAGGCGAAAATCTATCGGGCAAGCAAAGCCCTGACCGTGAGATGATCCGGCCCTTTGGCGATCCGTTGCAGGAAAAGGCCGGGTTCTTGGTACTTTCAGGCAATCTGTTTGATTTCGCCATACTCAAGACATCGGTCATCTCGGATGATTTCCGCGAACGCTATTTGCAACGGCCGGGTGCCGAAGGTATTTTTGAAGGGCGCGCGGTGGTGTTCGACGGGGCCGATGATTACCACCACCGCATCAATGATCCAGACCTTGCCATAGATGCTGATTGCATTCTGGTGGTGCGCGGTGCGGGGGTGATCGGTTGGCCAGGCAGCGCCGAGGTGGTCAATATGCAGCCACCAGACGCGCTCATTCGCAGTGGTATGCAATGGTTGCCAACGCTGGGCGATGGCCGCCAGTCGGGCACCAGCGACAGCCCTTCGATCCTGAACGCCAGCCCGGAAAGCGCAGCTGGCGGCGGATTGGCCTGGTTACAGAGCGGCGATACGATTACCGTCGATCTCAATACAGGTGAATGCAACGCATTGGTGGACGAAGCCGAGATTGCGCGGCGGCTGATTGAAAATCCGCCCGCGCCCATGCCTGCCAGCAACACGCCTTGGGAAGAGCTTTTTCGCGAAAAGACGGGCCAGCTTGGCGAAGGCGGGGTCATGGATTTCGCGCTCAAATATCGCCAGACCAGCAAGAAAGGATTGCCGCGCCACAACCATTAATCGACCATAGGCGCCAAACCATTGGCAATATCAGTATCTGGTGAGCGCCGCTTGTTAATCCAATCGGAGTGTCAGTCCAATCGGGGTGGTTACCCCAGACGGGCCAGCGTCACAGGTGCGCCGCGAATGCCCAGATCGAACGCCAGCAGCGATCCTGCAGCGCAATTGGCTGTCATATCACTGTCGTCCAGATCCTTGGTGGCCGTTGTTGCAAATATCGTCGTCAGGTCCGCCCCGCCAAAAGCCAGCTTGGTGATATCGCGGGCAGGCAATGCTACCTTTTCAACCAGCTTGCCATCCGGCGAATAGCGCGCTGCCGCTGCCCCCAGATACAATCCTGTCCAAACATGTTCTTCGGCATCGACAATCGGACCATCGGGAAACGCGTCAGGAAAATCTGCTGAGATATCGGCAAAGGGGCGGATTTCGCCCAAGCTTCCATCTCGGCTTAATGCAGCGACCATGATCTGCTTGCCCAGCGTGTCGGTAAAGTAGATGCGGTCCCCGGAAGGCGAGGACGCCGGACCGTTGGTTATAGCGATTTGCGAAGGGCCGAGCGCTTTGATCGCCCCAGCCTCAAACATATAGAACCGGCCCGATTTCGCGTCTTCTGCATCGTCCATTGAGCCGAACCACACCCGGCCCCACGGATCGGTACAGGCATCATTGAGGCGATTGCCAGCGGGCTCTCCGGATACAGACATAAGCTTTTCAAAATTGCGGCTGTCGGGATCGAACACGAACAATCCGGATTGCAAGCCGCACAGCAGCTTGCCACCTTTGGCAGGAAGCGCCCAGCCAATCTGGCCCGGCGCATCGGCATGCCAGCTTGCCTGTGTCGCAGGATTGTATTGCCACAAGCGTTTCGCCTTGATGTCCACGAACCACAAGACTTGCCGCGCATCATCCCAGACAGGGCCTTCACCCAGCAGGCTTTTCGCATCGACGACGCGGCTGATTGTGGGGCTTAGCGCCATCCTGCATCGACCCAGTAGTTTTGCGCGGTGCAAAACCGCGAATCTTCGCTGGCAAGGAATAGCGCCATGGCAGCGATATCGGCCGGTTGAATACGGCCCGTAAGACATTGCGCCGCAACAATTTCCGCTTCGCCTTCGGGTGTGTACCATTTCATCTGGCGCGGGGTCTGCACGTTGCCGGGAATGATGGCATTAACGCGGATACCATCGCGACCAAGCTCACGCGCCAGGCTGCGCGTTAGCCCTTCAATCGCAGCCTTCGCGGTCTGGTAAATTGAAAGATTTTCCAGCCCCAGATGCCAGCTGATAGATCCCAGATTGATTATACTGCCAGCGCCAGCCTCTTTCATTGCAGGCACCACTGCCTGCGCGGCAAAGAACTGATGCTTGAGATTGACCGCCATGCAGTCGTCCCAATAAGCAGGCGTAACATCACCAAGACTGTGCCGGTCGTCATTCCCGGCATTGTTGATCAGAACATCGCACCCTCCCAGTTCGCTCTGCAGATTGGCGAGAGTTTTGGCCAACGTATCCAGATCGGTAATATCGCAGCGATTGTAAATCGGGCTATGCTGCGCATCGGCAAGCCGGTCGACAAGCGCCCCGGAAGAGGGATCATGCACATCAATGAATGCAACGCGCGAACCTTGCGCGCAGAAGGCTTCGACGATGCCTTCCCCGATACCGGACCCGCCGCCGGTAATGATGACGCGTTTGCCCGTCAGACTGGGATATTGCGCTCTTGACTTCGCTTCAGGCAGCGCTCCAGACTGCGCCGAGCTTTCGGATGGTGCGGCTGTCTTGTCCATGCTGGTTCAGATCCGCTCGATCAGGCCGCGTCCGGCAAGGTTACGGACGAAATCACCGATGCCGGTTTCCCACGGATCGGCTTCCTTGGAAGTCGTGACCACGTTTTCAAGCGATCCGATCTTGCGCGATGCAATTGTAACCGTATCGCCCATCTTGTGCGTGAAGCCAGCGCCGGGCGTGTCGCGATCCTGCGTGGGCGCAAACAACGTCCCGCAAAACAACACAAATCCATCAGGATACTGATGTTCAGACAGGCATTGTGCGACCAGATCGAGCGGATCGCGGCTGATTTCCGCCATCCTGTTCGTTCCTTCCAGACGGTAACCATCGGTACCCTCGATTGTAAGCTGCACTTCGCTCTCGCGCACGTCATCGATGGTGAAACCATCATCGAACAGGCGGATGAACGGACCGATCGAACAGCTGGCATTGTTGTCCTTGGCTTTGGATAACAGCAGCGCTGAACGCCCTTCAAAATCGCGCAGATTGACATCATTGCCAAGCGTTGCCCCCACGATCTCGCCAGCTGCATCACATACCAGCACGATTTCGGGTTCGGGATTGTTCCAGTCTGAATCAGATCGGACGCCAATATCTTCTCCTGCACCAACCGATGACAGCACGGGCGACTTGGAGAAAATTTCCGCATCGGGGCCGATTGCGACCTCTAGATATTGTGACCACATTCCTTCCGCGATCAAAGCCGCTTTCAGCTGTTCGGCCTCTTCGCTGCCTGGTTTTACCGAACGAATGCCGGTGCCCATAAGCTCTTCCAGCTGGCCGCGGATTTCCGCTGCTCTGGACGCATCGCCGCGCGCGCGTTCTTCGATTACGCGTTCGATTGCGGACAGCGCAAATGTCACCCCGGCAGCTTTAATACATTGCAGGTCGATTGGCGCGATCAGACGCCAGCCTTCGGGCAAACCATCGGCAACCGGGCCCAGCTCGCGCCCTCCTGCGAAGTTGCGCCTTGCCACCGCTCCCGATGAGGTTGCGACGTTTTCGGTCAGATCGTAAATCGTACCAGCGCGAATGGCGATGACACATGGCCCCTGCGGCGACAGCGCGCGACCCAAAAACAAACCTTGTGCAAAATCTTCCGGCAAAACTTCAACAATTGACTGACGCATCATGGACCCCTTTTCGATACGCCTACCTAATGTGAGGGTGAAGACCGGGCAAGACCAATCATCGGTGTTCAGCCGGTTTGATAATTGGCGTCATATCGCACCATATCGCATCATGCGCGTTTGCCGATTTGATCGAATGTGCTTGGTTTTGCGCAAAGAGTGTGGCGATTGGCGCAATTGGCTTTATGCTCAAACTCAATGGAGATGGCTGCTTCGCATGTCCTCACGAGCATTTGTTCAGCTACGTTTGGACGCCATGCCTTTTTTACATGTGAGCATTATCGCTCACATTTTTGCGAGACAATCTTCGTGACTGTGCCTACAGCGTTCGGGCTGCCGGGTGAACACACGCCGGGTGAACACACCGGGAAGCGCTATCATAAAGTTGGGCAACAGATCTGACTTGGGGGAGAATGTTGATGGTAGATGAGACGCAACAGGCGAATATGGGACTGATCACAGCGATTGTGGCTGTGGCGACCCTTGGTGGCTTCTTGTTCGGTTTTGATAGCGGGGTTATCAACGGTACGGTTGATGGATTGCGCATCGCCTTTGGCTCGGACGATGTCGGTACAGGCTTCAATGTCGCCTCCATGTTGCTGGGTTGTGCCATTGGCGCATTTGTGGCCGGACGGCTGGCAGATATCCTCGGCCGCAAGAAAACGCTGTTAATTGCCGCGTTCCTTTTCATCATTAGCGCATTTGGATCAGGCGTTGCCGGCAGCTCCATCGAATTCGTGCTGTACCGCATCATCGGCGGATTTGCCGTGGGCGCGGCAAGTGTGCTGGCACCTGTTTACATCAGCGAAGTGACGCCTGCCAATTTGCGCGGGCGGCTGTCCAGCATTCAACAGGTGATGATCATCATCGGCCTGACAGCGGCTTTTCTCTCCAATTATCTGCTCGCGGAATTCGCCGGATCGTCCACCACGCCATTGTGGTTGGGCTTTGAAGCATGGCGGTGGATGTTCTGGATGGAACTGATCCCTGCCTCGATCTTCCTGATTGCGCTGTTCTTTATTCCGGAAAGCCCGCGCTTTCTTGTATCCAAGGCACGCCAAGCGGATGCTCGCAGCGTCCTGGAACGTTTGTTCGGATCTGGATACGCACAGCGCAAAGTGACCGAGATCGAAACCTCGATCGCGTCCGATCACGCGCCGCGCCTATCCGACCTGATGGACAAGCACACTGGCAAGATTCGCAAAATAGTGTGGACCGGTATCGGGCTTGCCGTGTTCCAGCAGCTGGTTGGTATCAACGTTGTATTCTATTACGGCGCCGTTCTTTGGCAGGCTGTCGGCTTTAGCGAAAGCGATGCTCTGAAGATCAATATCCTCAGCGGTTCGATATCCATCGCTGCGGTTGTTGCCGCCATCGCATTGATTGATCGCGTGGGCCGCAAACCGCTATTGTTGATCGGTTCAATCGGAATGGCGATCACGCTGGCAACCATGGCAATTTCGTTCAGCAGCGGCTCTCTGGTCGATGGCAAACTGGCCTTGTCGGACAATGCCGGGGTGACCGCGTTGATCGCTGCCAATGCGTATGTTGCGCTGTTCAACTTTAGCTGGGGCCCGGTTATGTGGGTAATGCTGGGCGAGATGTTCCCCAACCAGATCCGCGGCAGCGGGCTCGCGGTGAGCGGTTTCTCCCAGTGGATCGCCAATTTCGGCATCACCATGACTTTCCCCATCATGCTGGCAAGCATTGGCCTTACCGGAGCTTACGGGTTTTACGCGATCAGCGCGGCGATCTCGGTGGCATTCGTGTGGCTTATGGTGCGCGAAACCAAAGGCATGGAACTTGAGGATATGAAAGGCTGATCAGGAGCATTCCTCCCTGTTATCAGCACGCAGCTTGACCAACCGATGAGCGGCACCGCGCTTATCAACATGTGATCGTGCTGGGCGTTGGCGCTACTTGCGAAAGTGGCCCAACGTCCACGTGATCTAGAGCGGAGATATTGTCAGCCAGCTTACGATAGGGACCAACCGTGACAATTGGCCGCAGCAATCACTTGGGCAATGTGCAACCAAGGGCGCAGATAATTCAAACCTTATTGAATTGACCAGGTTGGCTAAGCAAATTTCATAGTGCCTCCATGAAGGCATATTTGAGCAATTGCCTGAATTTAAGCGATAAAATAGGCTTAATAAGAGCCGTCTCCGCTTGTGTGCGGTTTTTTCGAACGCCTTTGCATTAAATTTGCAATAGACGAGATCACCCTCACACCATACTCCATCGTCATGGCTAATATTTGCAGAAGCGATGAGCGGCGCGATCGCGGCGGCATGGACCGGGTAGCGATTGTTCGCAGGCTTAACGGGGGAAGGCTGTCGAGCCTGATTTTGATGTTTGGTACGCTCAGTGCTGCAGCGGCAGTCTATGCGAATGAAACATCTCCCATAAGCGCTCCTGCGCAAACACCGTTGATTGAGATCGCGTCTGATTACTCGCTCCCGCAGCCGCCTGCCGCAGCCTCTACGATGCTCGAAAAATATTGTTGGCAATGCCACAATGATTTCGATCAGACGGCGGATCTATCGGTTGATGCGCTAACGCTTGATGATCTGCACAGCGGACAAAACGCTGCGGAATGGGAGAAAATCCTGCGGCGGATGGAATCGGGCGAAATGCCGCCCAGTGACAAACGCCAGCCCGATCCAGCAGAACGGGCGCAATTCGTCAGCTGGCTGGAACAGGCGCGGGCCGCTTACACTACAGCCAATCCTGATCCCGGTACAGCCACGTTCCGACGGCTCAACCGTGCAGAATATGCCAATGCCGTGCGCGATCTGCTCGCGCTAGAAATTGATTTCAGCGAAGAACTGCCGCGTGACAATTCCGGCTTTGGTTTTGACAATATCGCTGATGTTCTCAGCGTATCGCCGACCTTGATGGAACGGTATGTGGCGGTGGCTGGCAAAGTCGGGCGCATTGCAACCGGCCTTTCATCCACGCGTGAAGTAGCGACAATTTATCAGGTACCCAAAGACGGTTCAGTCCAGAATTCCGGCGTCCCTGCTTTTAACGAACGAGCGCATCCGCTGCTGCCACTGGCCTCGCGCGGCGGTTGGCTGGTGCAATATTATGCGCCTCATGATGGCGAATATGAAATTGCCACTTGGCTAAATGCCAACACCAACAATGAGACCGATCGCGAACGCGAGGATCGTTTTTCCTTGCGGGTTCCGCTGACCGCTGGCGCTCATGAAATCGGGCTTGCATTCCGCCGTGAGCGGGCACCGCTTGAAACAGTGCAGACCTTGCGCAATTCGACCGATTACGTGCCACTGCCTGTTGATGAGCCGCGCTCTTTGCCGCTCGACATCTGGGTGGATGGACGCCGAGCGAGTACGATTGAAGTCCCGTCCTTCCGGATGCACGCGCGCTATTCGCAGCAGAATTTTCCGCGGGACATCTTGCAGATTGATGTGACCGGACCGTTCGCTGCGCAAGGCAAACCCGATACGCCAAGCACACAGCTGGTATTCAGCTGCGATCCGCAAACCGCGGCACAAGAGGCAAGCTGCGCTTCCTCGATCATTATGCGGCTGGCGCGCAAGGCCTGGCGCCGATCTGTGACGCAAGATGATATTGCGCCGCTGCTGTCGATCTATCAGGGGGAGCGTGATGCGCGAGGGTTCAGGCATGGCATTTCCGCAGCTGTTGAAGCTCTGCTGGTTTCGCCACAATTTCTGTTTGCGGTTGAGCGGGTTCCCGACAAGGCATTTCCCGGCGCGATCTACACGCTCAACGATCATGAACTGGCAACACGTCTAGCGCTGTTTTTGTGGAGCAGCATTCCTGACGATGAACTGCTTGATCTGGCTGATGCAGGCGAATTGTCCCGTCCGCACGTGCTTGATGCGCAGATCACCCGGATGATTGATGATCCAAGGGCAGATGCGCTGACGCAGAATTTCGCCGGGCAATGGCTCTATCTGCGCAATCTTGCTGAACAGCGCCCTGATATTGAAGTGTTCCCCGATTTCGACAAGCGCCTGCAACGGGCGATGGCGCGCGAGACGGAAATGTTCTTCGATCATGTGCTGCGTGCTAACCGGCCTGTGCTAGATTTCATCTCCGCAGACTACACATTCTTGAATGAGCGCTTGGCACAACATTATGGTATTCCCGGTGTTACCGGCACTGCGTTTCGCAAAGTCAATCTGGTGCCTGAGTGGAAGCGCGGCGGCCTGCTGGGGCAAGGCAGCATCCTGACGGTAACCTCGTTCAACAATCACACCTCAGTGGTGCGCCGTGGCAAATGGGTGCTGGACAATATTCTCGCCGCGCCGCCACCTCCGCCCCCACCAGACATTCCTACCCTGCAGGCAGTGGTCGATGGCCAAAAGCTTACAGCGCGCGAACAATTGGAACGCCACAGCAGTGATCCAGCCTGCGCCTCGTGTCACAAGCGGATGGACCCGCTGGGCTATGCTTTGGAAAACTTCGATGCTGTTGGGGCATGGCGCGACACAGATGGCGGTGAGCCGATCGACACCACAGCTATTCTGCCAGATGGCACGCCTTTCGCTGGGATTGACGGGTTGCAAAACATCCTGATGGACCGGCGCGACGAGTTCGCAAGAGCTCTGACCGAGCGGCTGATGACCTATGCGCTTGCTCGCGGTTTGGAGGCCAATGACATGCCGCTGGTTCGCGACATTGCTGCGCAATCGGCAGCCGATGACTATCGCTTCCAGACGATCATTCGCGGCATTATCTTCAGCGATGCTTTCCGAACTCGCAAGGTACCCGGCATGCTTGAGACAGCCCACTATTCGGTCCAACAAAAGGCGCACCAGTGATGAGATTGATACGTCAGCCATTATCCCGTCGAACCATGTTGCGCGGAACAGGAGCCGGGATGGCTCTGCCCTTTCTGGGTGCAATGGCCGGCGCATCCAAAGCCGCTGATATTGCCGAACGTCCCAAGCGTTTGCAGGTGTTTTATTCACCCAACGGCATGACGATGGAGCAATATCGCCCCGCCAACTTTGGCCGCGATTACGCGTTGTCTTCAACCCTGGAGCCGCTAGCGCCGCACCGGGCAGATTTTTCGGTCATTACCGGCCTTGCCCATCCCAAAGCAGATGCCGCCGGAGATCCACCTGCTGGTCATGGTCGCTCATGCCCTGCTTTCCTCACCGGAGCCAAAGCGCGCCAGACGGAAGGGCCCGATATTCGCTGCGGGATTTCCATGGATCAGGTGTTCGCCAAACATGTGGGCGATGCAACTCAGCTTGCCTCGCTTGAATTGGGCATTGATCAGGCGAGCTTGCTGGGCAGCTGCGACATCAATTATTCGTGCGCCTATACCAACGGTATTTCATGGTTGACCCCGACAGTGCCTTTGCCGGTGACAGCCAATCCGCGTGCGGTGTTTGAACGGCTGTTTGGCGATGGCGAAGCGCTCGATCCAGCGGCCCGTGCAGCGCGGTTTCGCAAACAGGCCTCGATCCTCGATTATGTGCTTGAGGATGCACAGCGGTTGGCGGGCGAACTGGGAATGGAAGACCGGCGCAAGCTCGACGAATATTTCGATGCAACACGCGCCATCGAAAAACGCATTGAACGAGCGAGCACTTCTGAGCCCGTAGTGCAGGCCGAAGATCTACAGCAGCCAGTCGGCATTCCGGAAGATTTCGGCGAGCATGTCAAACTCATGATCGATTTGCAGCTGCTCGCTATGCAGGCTGACATTACGCGGGTGAGCACATTCATGATTGGCCGGGAATTGTCCAACCGGACCTATCCGCAAATCGGCGTGCCAGATTCGCATCACATGCTTAGCCATCATGGCAGCATCCCTGAAAAGCTGGAGCGTCTGGCGCAGATCAATCGCTATCACATGGAATATTTCGCCTACATGCTGCAACGTATGAAAGAGACGCCCGATGGCGAGGGCAATCTGCTTGATCGCACGCTGGTGCTGCGCGGCGCGGCCTTTGGCGATTCAAATGAGCACGATCATCACGACCTTCCGGTTATTGTTGCAGGCGGATTGATCAAGGGCGGCAATCATCTGCAGGTAGCTGACGGCACCAGCATGTCGAACCTTATGCTCTCCGGCTTGCAGACGCTTGGGGTGGCGACGGACAGCTTTGGCGACAGCAGCGGACCGCTTGCGGAGTTCGCTGATGTTTAAGTGCCGCATGGGATTGGGCGGATTGGCTGCGCTCGCATTGGCTTCAGGCGCTGCAGCGCAAAGTGATGATGATGCACTGGTACGGGCTATTTCAGCGGCAGATACAGGCGCAGTAATTGATGCGCTTGCCGCAGGCGCTGATCCCGATGCTGCGCTCGCTTACGGCGAACGGCCCTTGTTGCGTGCGATCGAATTGCAGGATTTGGGCATGGTAACAGCCTTGCTGCAAGCGCAGGCTAATCCCGATCTGGCCGATGTGAACGGCCTAACGGCACTTGCGCTGGCGTGTGAGCGCGGGGATGAAACCATTGTGCTCGCCCTGCTTGATGCTGGCGCAGATGTGAATTTCACAGCGCCTGATGGGGTTGCACCGCTTGCTTTGTGCGCGCGCTTTTCTACAGGGACGAGCGTCCTGCGATTGCTTGATGCCGGAGCGCGGGTCGATACCGTGGATACGCGCGGGCAATCAGCGCTGATGTGGGCTGCGAGCAGCGGCAATCTGGTGGCGATGCGCGCGCTGATCGATGCCGGAGCGCAAGTTAATCGCGTTTCCAAGGCTGCGTTCACGCCATTGTTTTTTGCCATAACAAGCAAAGACGCACAGGCGACAAATATGTTGCTCGATGCCGGAGCAAACCTGGAACATCGCGGTCCTGAAAATACCAGCGCGCTGCAACTGGCATTATATCAGGAAAATATCGCGGCTGCGCAAATGCTGCTCGCGCGCGGGCGCTTTGATCTTGCCAAGCATGATCGCAACGGTGAATTGCCGCTACATGTCGCGGCGAAATTGGGTGCCATCCCTTTGCTGGAGCAATTGGTTGAACTTGGCGCTGATCCCAATGGGACAACTGGCGCTGCCCGCATAACTTGGGTGACTGAAGCGAATTTTGGCGTTCCGCCGCCGCCAGTCCCGCCCACACCTCCCCTGCTGCTTGCCGCAAAGTCAGGGCAGCCGGATGCCATGCAGAAACTTATCGAACTGGGCGCAGATCCAGCCTTTATAGCCAAGGACGGTACCAATATCGTACTGGCTGCAGCTGAGGGAGAAAGCGCCAAAGCGCTGGCCTATGCGTTGACGTTGGCACCTGATGCAAATTTCACCGACCCGCAGGGGCAGGCCGCGCTCCATCGCATCGTTTGGCGGGAGTTTGCAGACCTGGAATCGATGCTGTCCGTATTGGCAGCGCGCGGAGCCAATCCGCAATTGGCGAATGCGCGCGGCGTCACGCCTGAGCAGATGGTCGCGGGTGGACTATCAAGCGTGCGTCAAATCTATGAGCGGGTATTTTCCCAGACAAGCTGAACAGCCCGCAACTTGCCACGTTCCAATTTGTGCAATAGCATCCACCAAACCGTTGCATTTTTGAGAACGAAAGCTTCGCTCAGTGCCCGCATTCTCCCGCTTCTTGCGCTACTTTGTGGCCGTTGGAAAGGCCGGCTCAATCCGCCGCGCTGCCGATCAGCTGAACGTTTCCCCCTCTGCCATTGATCGGCAAATTCTGAATGCCGAAGCTGAGCTGGGCTTGCCCCTGTTTGAACGGCTTCCCGGAGGATTGCGTCCGACCGCAGCAGGCGAGATGCTGATGGCAAACGGTCTTAAATGGCAACATGAGCTCAGCGGGCTGCGCGCCAGTTTTGAAGACCTGCAGGGCCTCAGGCGCGGCCATGTCGAAATTGCGCTGATTGACGCACTGGCCAAAGGCGCATTCCCTCGTGTGCTTGGTGGCCTGCTTGATCGCTATGAAGGCATTTCCGCCAATGTCAGAGTGCTTGAAAATGATGTAGCGCGTCGTGCTGTGATCGAAGGCGAAGTCGATTTTGCCATCCTTTTTGAACCGCACAGTTTCCGCGATCTGTCTGTCCGCGCTTTTACGGAGATCCCGCTTGGCCTGCTGGTGACGCCCGGCCACACACTATCCAGTCAGAAGCGGGCGCGTTTTTCGCACTGTGCTGGCGAAGCCCTGATTGTTCCTGCCGAACCTTTGGCCGTGGCGCAGCAGATTGCCGTGCTTGAAGGCAGTATCGACGCTTCCTGGCATCACAAGGTGACTACAGACAATATCCAGATGATCGTCTCACTGGTCACGGAGGGTGCTGGCGTTGGCGTGCTTACGGCGCTTGATGCCATCCCTGAGCTGGAGGCAGGCTTGGTGGCCTTTGTTCCGCTGTACGATCCCATACTGCACCCAATGACACTTGCCCTTTGCACCAACAGCGCAAGACGCCCTTCCCATGCAGCAGCAGCCCTGCTGACCGAGATCGAGCGCGATTTCGAAGCAATCGTAGGCTGGCCCAGATCCATGTGAGGCCTTTTGTCCGGGCAGATTGATTCGCTGGGGCAAACGAAAATATATAAGTAAGTATGGTTTTACTTCTTGCATTTTTTTCGAACTCCAGCACACTCGCGGTCAACCTATCGGTCCGGTCAGGAGATTCTTGCTTCGATGCTCATCTTAAACGCTGCGCGACGACTTTTGTTTGCCGCTCTATCGGCTATCCTCGCGATGGCTCTGGTGCCCGCCCCCACCTTGGCGCATGAGCATGATGCCAAGCGCCGGGTCATTATTGATGATGATGGCTTTGGGTTGATGCATCTTATGCTGCTCAATGCTACCGACGAGATTGAGATTCTCGGCATTACCACGGTTAGCGGCAATGCCTGGGTCAATCGCCTGACAGCGCAGACCCTGCGTGGGCTAGAAATTGCCGATCAAACGCATGTGCCGGTCTATGAAGGCGCGACGTATCCGCTGCTCAATTCCGAAGCGTTGACCGAGCGGTGGGAAGCGCTTCATGGCAAGCTGACATGGAAAGGCGCATGGATGAAAGAATGGGTAGAGCCAACTCTCCAGTCGGCCCCGCCCTATTTTGGCCCGAATGATCCGGTCGAACTGCCCAATGGCAATCCGACGATCACCAAACAGGATGAAATTGCCGCCAATTTCATGATCCGCATGGTGCGCGCGCATCCCGGCGAGGTGACCATCTTCGCCGCTGGTCCGATGACCAATCTGGCACTTGCCCAAAGGCTCGATCCACAGTTTGCCTCGCTTGCGAAAGAACTGGTCTATATGGGCGGAAGCCTTAGCCCGCGTCAAACATTGGACAACGAACCGGCAGCGGAATTTGCTCGCGAATTCGTAAATACGCCGCGGCGCGAATTTAACATTCGCTTCGACCCGGAAGCGGCCAGCATCGTATCGCGCAGCCCATGGCGCAAAATCACCATCCTCCCGATCGATCCGACCACATCGACGCAGCTGACGCCTGAATTGCTGGAACGGCTGGCACAGGTGTCCAGTCCGGCGGTGGCGCAAATGCTGCGCACGATGGAGCCAAACTTTCCGCTGTGGGACGAATCCGCAGCTGGCATCTGGCTGCGGCCGGAATTGATCACGGAGGAAGAAGAACTGATGGTCGACTACAACACAGAATTCGGACCGGGATATGGCGATATGGTCACGTGGTTCGCGCCCTATGCTCCCGGGCTTGGCGAACAACCGGCCAATATTGTCAAGCAGGTCGATCCTCAAGCGCTCGAAGCGTTGATGGTTGAGCTGTTTGCCAAGCGCGGTGCAAATTGATGTTGCGGGCAAAGCGTGCGGCGCTCACCGCTGGACTTCTGGCTTGCACCATTGGCACGGCATCGCCGCTCCTCGCGAAAGAGACCGGTCCTGCGATGCGTGAGGCAACTGCGGCCTCTGTGTTCGAGCAAGTAAAGGACAATGCCGCGCGGCTGCGTGTTTTCGTCCAGGCGATGCCCAAGGGTGCCGATTTGCACAATCACATCTCCGGCTCGCCCTATTCAGAGCACTATTTGCAGTGGGCGGCGCAAAACGGGCTGTGTATCGATGCTGAAGCCGGTGCTATTGTGCCACCGCCCTGTGCACCAGGGATGGAGGCGCTGGACTTGGGAACGCGCAACCCCTCGCTATACGATGACATGATCGATGCGATGTCCACCCGCGCCTGGCAACGCGGCGTTGGTCGCAACGATATCACCGGACATGGCCAGTTTTTCGCCACCTTTGACAAATTTGGCGCCAGCGCAGTGGCAGCGCCGGGTAAGGTATTGGCATATACCATGCGTTATGCCGCAAAAGACAATGTCCATTATCTGGAACTGATGCACAATCCGCTCCCGCTGGTCCGAGCGATGATCGAGGGGCCAGACGGGATGATGGACGGAGCGGACTTCGCTACCGAGCTGGCCAGACTGCGTACCGAATTGCCAGCACTGCTTGCAGCGGCCAGCGCCGATATCGATGCCATGGTGGCCGATGCGAGGGCCGATCTGGGCTGCGATACAGCAACGCCCGAGCCAGCCTGTGCTATCACAGTGCGGTTCAATATGCAGGTGCTGCGAGAATTCGAACAGCGGCAGGTTTTTCGTCACATGGCATTCGGCTTTGCAATGGCGCAGCATGACCCGCGGTATTTCGGCACCAATATCGTGCAGCCCGAGGATGGACCTGTCGCCCGGCGCGATTATGATCTGCATATGCGCATGTTCCGCTGGCTTGGCGAACAGTTCGGCGGTGGTTTGTTGACCTTGCATGCAGGGGAATTTGCTTTGGGGCAGGTCCCGCCAACAGATATGGAAGATCACATCGCCAAAGCCATCAATGTGGCCGGCGCGCGGCGCATCGGCCATGGCACAGCGATCGCTTATGAAACCGATGCGGTAAACACTCTGGCGAAGATGGCACGCGAAGGCATTGCTGTGGAAGTCAACTTGTCGAGCAATGACGTGATCCTTGATGTGAGGGGGGAAGAGCATCCTATGGCCCTTTACCGCACAGCAGGGGTGCCAATTGTGCTGTCGACCGATGATGAAGGCGTTTTGCGCATCGACATGAGCAATGAGTACCACCGAGCCGTGACCGAACATGGGTTCGACTATGGCGATCTGAAGGAAGTTTCGCGTGCCTCGCTGGAATATTCCTTTCTGCCCGGCAACAGCTTGTGGTCAGGGCGTCAGCTTGGCACTCCTGTAACTGCGTGTCAGGCAGACTTCCTCGCTTCATCGACAAAGGTTACCGGAGCATGTGCACAATTGCTCGCCAGCAGCGACAAAGCGCGCGAACAGTGGCGGCTGGAACAATCTTTCCGCAGCTTTGAAACAGCTGTTTCGACATGGGTGTTTTGAAGCTGAGGGTCATGCGTTGAGCCTTGCCCTGGCCGAATTTGCCGCGCGATTGCCCAAGGCAGAACTGCATGTGCATATCGAAGGTACGCTTGAGCCTGAACTGATGTTTGCCCTTGCGCAGCGCAATCGGGTGTCGATCCCTTTTGCCAGCGTTGCTGATCTGCGCGAGGCATATTCCTTCACGCGGTTGCAGGACTTCCTGGATATCTATTATGCTGGTGCCGAAGTACTTTGCACCCAGCAAGATTTCCATGATCTGGCCAGCGCCTATTTCGACCGGGCGGCTGCAGACAATGTACGCCATGCCGAGATATTCTTCGATCCGCAGACCCATACAGACAGGGGCATCGCGTTCGAGGCGGTAATTGAAGGCTTGCTTTCAGCGATGGCACAAGCGCAGCAAAGGCATGGCATCACCTCCGGGCTGATCATGTGCTTCTTGCGTCATTTGCCCGAAGAGGCTGCGCTGGCGACGCTGACAATGGCAGAACCGTGGTACGATCGGCTGCTGGGGGTGGGACTGGATTCCTCCGAAGTGGGCCATCCTCCCGAGAAGTTTGCCGAAGTGTTTCGCCGCGCCGGAGCTCTGGGCCTCAAACGCGTTGCGCATGCCGGTGAAGAGGGGCCGCCTACCTATGTCAGCCAAGCGCTCGATCTGCTCGGTATTGACCGGATCGACCATGGCAATCGCGCCCTTGAGGACGATAAATTGGTGGCTCGCCTCGTGGCAGAGCAAATCACTTTGACGGTGTGCCCACTGTCCAATCTGAAACTGTGCGTGGTGGATGAGATGGCGGACCATCCCATGCGGGTGATGCTCAATGCTGGTTTAAGGGCGACGGTCAATTCTGACGATCCGGCCTATTTCGGCGGCTACATCAATGACAATTTTGCCGCTCTTGCGGCAACTGGCCATTATGATCGTGAGGATTTCATAACGCTTGCCAAGAACAGTTTTAGTGGATCCTTCCTGCCCCCCAAAGCTATCGCTGCACATGTAAACGACCTCTACTTGGCCGTGGCATCCTTGTGAGACGCAATTTGGCGTTTTGGGCAAACCCGGCTAAAAGTGCGGTCGGGATGAGGAGAAAGAAGTGATCGAGAAGTCCAAGAGCAGGTCGTCCGTCAAGTTGCGCGATGCAAATAGAACGCGTGCCAAGATTTTGCACTCGGCAACACGCGAGTTCGGCATGCATGGATTTTCCGGCGCCAGGATCGAGCGGATTGCCAAATCGGCCAAATGCAATATCCGTCTGCTCTATCACTATTTCGGCAACAAGAAGGCGTTGTATCTGGCAGTTCTTGAAGCCGCTTATGCAGATTTGCGCAATAAAGAGAGCGAGCTGGACTATGACTACAGCGATCCGCTTGCCTGTCTCGAAATGCTGTTGCGCTTCACTTTCGATTATTTTGAGAAAAATCCGTGTTTCGAAGGGCTGTTGCGCACAGAGAACATGATGCGCGGAAAGTTTGTGGCCCAATCGACCACTGTACCCGAAGATGCAGCCCGCTTGCGCACGCAATTGCGCGAAATCCTTCAACGGGGCGAGGAAATGGGCCAGATCCGGCCAGGCGTTGACCCTGTACAGGTCTATGTCACCATCGCGGCACTCAGCCGGTTCCACCTTGCTAACAGCTATTCGCTCGGCGCGCTGCTGAATATAAATTTGCGCAGCCCCGATTGGCGGGCAGAGCGGCTTGATCATTCAGTGGCCCTGCTGCGGTCTTGGCTTTCCACCGATGTGACCGCGCAAAACCTCGCCACCCCAGAGTGGGCCAGAGCAAGCTGATTTCAGGCGGCGCTTTCTTGCGCTGCCGCTTTGGCTCCAAGGCGGCGCGCGATGAGTGCGCACGCGGTGAGTTGAAACTGGTGGAACAGCATAATGGGCAGCAATATTGGCCCGATATCCTCCGGCGCGAACAGAACACCTGCAATCGGTACCCCTGAGGCAAGGCTCTTCTTAGAGCCTGCAAACAGCAGCACAATGGCGTCTTCGCGCGCCAGACCAAAAGTGCGTCCACCGACCCAGGTAAGGGTCAATGCCGCAGCCAGTATGGCCAGCGCGGCGGCAATAACCAGGGCAAGATCGACAAGAGTGACCTCGTCCCACAGGCCCTGCACTACCGCAGCGCTGAAGGCGACATAGACGATCAGCAAGATCGAGCCGCGATCCACCAGACCAACGATTGATTTGCGCCGCGCCACCCAGCCACCAATGACCGGGCGCAGCAAATGTCCAACGACAAAAGGCAGCAGCAATTGACCAGCCAGCTTGCCCACTACCGTCATGGAAAATTCCATGCCCGTTCCGCCGATGAGAATGAATGCGATAACCGGTGTTACAAATATCCCCAGAAGGTTTGAAAACGATGCTGTGCAGACCGCAGCTGCAACATTTCCCCTGGCCATTGCCGTAAAAGCGATGGAGGACTGAACAGTTGAGGGCAGCAGGGTGAGAAACAGCACTCCGGTGGCCAATTGCGGCGAGATTCCAGGTATTTGGCTCGCGCCAAGGCCCAGCATTGGAAACATCAGATAGGTCGCTGCCAGAACTATCAGATGCAGCCGCCAATTGGTGAGCCCTTCAACAATCGCTTCACGCGAAAGCTTGGCGCCATGCAGGAAGAATAGCACGACGATACCGATATCGGCCGCCAACTCTACGATCGGCACAAAAGCGTTGCGGGCAGGCAGCAGCGAAGCCAGCACAACCGTGCCGAACAAGGTGAGAATAAAGGGATCTATCAGAGCTTTGATACGGGCAATCATGCGACGTCTTTCTGAACCTGAAGGTTCGCATACCCAGGATCCCGCCAATGCGCGCATTGGCCAAGGATATAGGTGGCAAATATACAGCGATCATCTCCAAGGATCTGCATGGCAAAAAGCCTATCGCGCAAATCGGCGCTGGCCGTTCGGCGGGCCAACAAAGGCGTAGCGGCAGGGTCGAGCACGAGGAAATCGGCCTCTTGCCCAATTTCGAGGCTGCCGATTTTGTCCTCTACGCCCAAAGCCATCGCCCCTGCCGTGGTAGCCAGATAAAGCGAGCGAAAGGGATCAAGTGCTAGGCCCCGCATCTGCGCCACTTGATAAGCAGTACCTTGAGTTTGCAACATCGACAGGCTGGTTCCTGCACCGACATCACTGCCCAGCGCTACGTGAACTCCAACATCGAAAAGCCGCTGAAGATCGAGCAGGCCCGAGCCAAGAAACAGGTTTGAAGTGGGGCAGAATGCCACCGTAGAACCTGCTTGCGACAGTTCTCCGCATTCGCGATCCGAGAGATGGATACCGTGTGCAAACACCGAATTTGCGCCGACAAGGCCATGACTGCCATAGACATCGGTGTAATCGAGCGCGGATGGAAATTGCCGCGCAACTTGAGCAATCTCGGAATGATTTTCAGACAAATGGGTATGCATCAGCACATCGGGATGGCTCTTCACCAATGCCCCGGCAGCCTGCAATTGTTCGGGCGAGGACGTCACGGCAAAGCGCGGCGTTGCGGCATAGCCAAGACGGCCTGTGCCATGCCACCGCTTAATCAGCGCAGCACTTTGTGAATAGCCGGTCTCAGGCGTGTCGCGCAGACCCTCTGGCCCCAGATCCATCAGCACTTTGCCACAGATCATGCGCAGATTGCGCGCGTTTGCTTCAGCAAAGAAAGCATCGACTGATTGCGGATGAACGGTTGGAAAGACCAGCGCGCTGGTGGTTCCATTGCGCAGCAATTCGTCACAGAAGAATGCCGCGGACTGTGCAGCAAACCCCTCATCTGAATAACGCATTTCCGCCGGGAAGATATGTTTCTGAAGCCATTCGAGCAATTGCTCGCCATAAGCAGCGATACTATCGATTTGCGGAAAATGGACATGGGTATCGACGAAGCCGGGCACGATGAGCTTATCCGGGAAAGTCTCAATCGGCACACCGGTAAACTTTGGCGCAAGCTGGGCGTAGCTCCCGCGCGCTGTAACGATCCCGCCATCGACAATCAGCAGGCCATCTTCCTCGTAGCGCAAGGCCTGCGGACCATGCACACGCGGATCTTGTGCAACCGACAGTATCTGCGCCCGAAAGCCACGCAGGCTCACGCGGGTTGCTCAAGCGCAAGCAGTTGCGCAAGCACTGCAATCGCTATGACTTGCGGTGACTTGCCCGGTATCTCGGGGAGCCCGATGGGACACGTGAGGCGTGCAGCATCAATGCCATCCTTGCGCAACCGCGAGATAAAGCGTGCGCGCTTGGTGGCACTGCCAATAAGCCCTACAAAACAAGCCTGGCTTGCAAGCGCGGCAGCTGTCAGGCGATAATCCAGACCATGATCGTGAGTGAGAATTACAATTGCGGCTTCCGGCCCTGCAGCGCCCGCGCTTTGGATCGCCGCATCTTCCCCAACCAGGACAAACCGGTCTTCATTAGAAAATTCAGGCCGCGTGTCGAAACAAGTAAAGGACAATGGCAGGCCTTGCGCAGCATCTGCTATCGCTTTGCCGACATGGCCTGCACCAAACATCACAACAGGACGCGGGGCTGCGGGAAGGCGTTCACGCAACCAGCCTGGCTGCACTGCATCATGATCGCCGTGCGGTGTTGCATCGCTGTTTGCTGCTCGCACGCTGCGTTGCGTTACGTCTGCGGTCAAGTCAGTCTCCAGCATTTTGTCCGGCGCAATTTCGTTCAGCCAGACTGACGAGGCTGGATCGAGCCGCTCGATCAGCAATTTAACCCGCCCACCGCAGCATTGGCCCAATAGCGGGCCGAGCGGATAGTCTTGCACACGCCAACTGCCCGGCACCAGATCGAGCGCTTTACGAGCCTGTTCCAGAGCAACAAATTCCAACTGGCCACCCCCGATGGTGCCGTGCATCTGATCACGCGTCACAATCATGCGTGTGCCCACTTCGCGCGGGGCTGAACCCTTTTTCTCAACGATCGTAATCATCGCCGCAGGTCCGGATGCCAGCGCAGTCCTTGCCGCTTGCGCCCAATCAAGCATCGGTGCTGCGCAGTTTCGCCAGCGCGGCGAGCACGCGTTCAGGCGTTGCCGGAGCATCAAGCGTATGGCTGCGCGCATAAGGAACAGCGGCGCGAATGGCTTCGGACAACGCGGAAAAAACCGAGATCGCCAGCATGAATGGCGGCTCACCCACAGCTTTAGAGCGGTGCACAGTTTCTTCGACATTGCGTCCACCGGACCACAAAGCCATCGTCATGTGCCCGGGCCGATCATCAGCCACCGGTATCTTGTATGTCGCCGGGGCGTGGGTCAGCAAACGGCCATCCGGCGCAAAGACCAGTTCTTCTGTGGTTAGCCAACCCATCCCTTGGATGAATCCGCCTTCGATTTGCCCTAGATCAATAGCCGGATTGAGCGATTTGCCAACATCGTGCAGGATATCGACCGCAAGCACTTTATGCTCTCCGGTAAGCGTATCGACCGCTACCTCGCTGACCGCTGCGCCATAGGCGAAATAGTAGAACGGGCGTCCTGCATGTCGGCTGCGCTCATACTTTAGCTTCGGCGTCGCATAAAAGCCCGTCGCCGACAGCGAGATGCGGGCAATGTGAGCCATGCGCGCGACTGCTGCGAGGTCGAGCCGGGCTTCGCCAGCAACAATTCCATCTGGGCTGAAATGGACACGATCGGGATCAATATCAAATTGCTCGGCCAACATCGCGATGAGCCGAGCCTTGATTGTCAACGCAGCCTCGCGCGCGGCCATGCCGTTGAGATCGGAACCAGAGGATGCTGCCGTGGCCGAAGTGTTGGGCACTTTGTCGGTGCGTGTTGCGCTGATCCTGACAGATTGTGCCGAAATACCGAACACTTCAGCCACCACTTGCGCCACCTTGATCATCAAGCCTTGACCCATCTCCGTGCCGCCGTGGTTCACCAATATGGTGCCATCGGCATAAAGATTGATCAGTGCACCGGCCTGATTGAGGTGCTTTGTGGTGAAAGAAATGCCAAACTTTACAGGGGTTAGCGCGATGCCTTTCTTGATGATCGGGTTTTGTGCATTGAATGCAGCGATCGCTTCGCGCCGGGCGGTGTAATTGGCTGATTGGGCAAGTTCTTCCATGATGGCAGGAGCGACATTGTCTTCCACCTGCATATGGTATGGCGTGATGTCGCGGCCCGGCCCATAAAGATTGGCTTGTCGGACAGTGAGCGGATCGAGGCGAAGATGCGCCGCAATCTCATCGATTACACGCTCAATGGCGATCATGCCTTGTGGGCCGCCAAAACCGCGAAAAGCGGTATTCGATACAGTGTTTGTCCGAAGACGGTGCGAAACAATTCCGACGGCCGGCAGATAATAGCAATTGTCGGCATGAAACATCGCCCGGTCATTAATCGCCGATGACAAATCAAGCGTCGCGCCGCAGCGTGAGGCCAACTCGATGTTTATTCCTTCGATCATTCCATTGTCATCGAACCCGACATCATAGGAAATGGTGAAATCGTGCCGTTTGCCGGTCAGCACCATATCGTCGTCACGGTCTGCACAAAACCGTGCTGGACGGCCGGTTGCCCACGTTGTCAGGGCGCAAGCACCGGCAAACAGCGCGGCCTGCGTTTCCTTGCCGCCAAAGCCGCCGCCCATCCGGCGCAGCTCCACGGTAATATCTGCGCTGCCAACACCAAGAAGATGCGCGATCAGATGCTGGACCTCGCTGGGATGCTGGGTCGAGGAAATGACATGCATCGCATCCCCCTCACCCGGCAAGGTCTGGGCCACTTGCCCTTCGAGATAGAAATGTTCCTGCCCGCCGATTTCCAGCGAACCGGTAAGGCGATGTGTCGCGTCGGCCAGCGCGGACGTGGCGTCGCCGCGCGCCATTACCTGGCTGTCCTCTACCTTCGATCCTGCTGCCAATGCATCGGCGACGGTTATGACATGAGGCAAATCCTTGTAGGAAACCTCGCCCATTTTGGCTGCCATGCGCGCTGCGCGTGGGCTTGTCGCTGCCACAAGGAAAATGGGCTGCCCAACGAAGTACACTTCGCCATCGGCCAGCATCAAATCATCAGCTGCCACCGGGCCCACACTGTTTCTGCCGGGAATATCATCTGCAATATACACAGCAACCACGCCCGGGGCCTCGCGGACCTTGGCAAGATCGAGCGACACGATACGGGCATGAGCGCGCGCGCTTTGACCAAAAGCGAGATGCAGCAAGCCTGGTGGCTGGGGCAGATCGTCCGCATAGATCGCCGCGCCGCTGACATGGCCAACTGCGCTATCATGCGGGACGGGGCGGCCAACCGCTTGCCGGATGTCAGGATCGGCTTCAGCCATGGCTTGGCTCCACATCATGCAGAGACGGAGCGACATCAGGGTTTTGTCTCTCGTGCCAAATCCGCCTAAGCAAATTGGCCGCTACTGTAAGCCGGTACTCCGCCGAGCCGCGCAAATCGGAAAGCGGCGAATAGTCCTGCGCCAGCGCCTTTGCAGCGTTTTCGATGGTCGCTTCACACCACTCATGACCGATCAGCGTTTCTTCGGTTGCAATGGCACGTTGCGGAGTTCCCGCCATACCGCCAAAAGCGATCCTTGCGCTGGCCACCTTATCGCCTTCAAAGGTCAAGTGAAAGGCACCCAATACCGCCGAAATATCACTGGTGAAACGCTTGGAGAATTTGGCAATCCGGATCAGTGCGTCAGGGTGCGGGCGTGGCACATTGACCTGTTCTACAAATTCGCCAGTTGTGCGATCCTGCTTGCCATAGCTGAGAAAGAATTCCTCCAGAGGCATTTGCCGACGCTCTGCCCCTTTGCGCAAAGTCAGCGTCGCGCCAAGTGCAATCAGCGCTGGCGGCATATCTCCGATGGGCGAGCCATTAGCAATATTGCCGCCGATCGTCCCGGTATTGCGCACCTGCACACCGGCAATCCGGCTAACCAAAGAACCAAGCTGGGGATGCAACCGCGCGAGCGCCTTTTGCGCCATGGTAAAGCTGACACCGGCGCCCAATGTAAGCCCCGCGTCATCCTCTTGCATAGTGTGCAGCTCGGCGACTTCCCCAAGCCACACGATATCTGGCAATTCGCGCAATTGTTTGGTCACCCACAGGCCCACATCGGTGGCTCCGGCGAGAACTTGCGCCTCTGGCCGCTGTTGCAATCGATCGGCCATTTGCGCAACCGTATGCGGAGCAAACCAGCTTCGAGCGGTGCCGGTAACTTTGTCCGCGCCGTCGATCAGCAGCGGCTCTGTGCGCCCGATTTGCTTAAGCAGCGTGATGGTTGGCGTATCATCTTGCGGCGAAGGTGGATTGTCTTTGCCCGCTGCAATGATCGGGCCATAACCGGTGCAACGGCACAAATTGCCCGAGATAACTTCGCTAACAGGCGCATCTTTCGTGCCGCAAGCCCCGATGGCGCGCCCATAAAGCGACATGACAAAGCCCGGCGTGCAAAACCCGCATTGAGAGCCGTGCAGGTCAACCAGGGATTGTTGCACTGGATGCAAAGCGCCGTCTTTGGCCAAACTCTCAACAGTCATCAATGCGCGCCCGTCAAGCATGGGCACAAACAGAATGCACGCATTGACCGCGCGCCACGCAATCGCAGTCCCCGCGTCATTAAGTTCGCCCAATAGAACCGTGCAAGCTCCGCAATCGCCTTCCGCGCAGCCTTCTTTGGTCCCGGTACGGCACAAGCGATAACGCAGCATTTCGAGCAAAGTCTCGGTCGGATCGGTGCAGTCATAACTGACGATTTCGCCATCAAGGACAAAGCGGATACTCATCGCGGCGCTCCTTGCGCAATCCAGTTACCAAGCAGATCGCGCTCTTCCTGAGTCATGCGCGTTTTATTGCCCATCGGCATAATATCGGAATCCACTGCGACAGTCTTAATTTGCCCAGCGTGAGCGACGACCTTGGCGTAATCATCAAACATGATCCCCAGCGGTGCCTGCGCAAAACCGGGATATGTGGGATCAGAATGGTGGCAGGTGGAACAATGGGTGGCGATGATCGGCTCGACACTGGCAAAAGTAACCGCAGGCGCAGCTGCAGCCGAGGACTGCATATCTACTTTCTCCATCGCGACATAAATCATTGTGGCCGCAGCCAACATGCCTGCAACCGCTGCAGTGGCTTCGGTCTTCATGGCCCTGTGGCGCAGGTTGAAAATATGGCGAATGGCAATGCCCGTCGCTGAAATCAGCGCCAGCACCAGCCAAGGCCGATCTGCGCCGTAAGTGATCGGATAATGATTGCTGATCATGATGAACAGCACCGGCAAAGTCATGTAATTGTTGTGCAGGCTACGCCGTTTGCCTGCCTGTCCGAGCGAAGGATCAGGCGCTTCGCCAGCCAGAAGCGCTTTTACAGCTTTGCGCTGATTGGGGATGATGATGAAAAAGACATTGCCGACCATAACCGAGCCAACAATCGCGCCGACATGGATATAAGCTGCCCGGTCATTGAAGATCAAACTCAGCGCCCATGCGGCAAAAGTCATGGCCCCAAACCAGATGATCCCGACAGCCTGATTGCTCCGGCCAATCGCAGAGCGGCACAAAAGATCATAAAACAACCAGCCAGCCGCAATGGCGGCCAGTCCTATGGCGCTTGCGGTGATGGGGGAAAGGTCGGCTTTGGCCGGGTCAATCAAATAGGTTTCTGCACCGATATAATAGACCAGCGCAAGAAGGCTGATGCCGCTGATCCAAGTGAAATAAGCCTCCCATTTGAACCAGTGCAGATCGTCCGGCATTGATTGCGGGGCAACGGCATATTTCTGATTATGATAAAAACCGCCGCCATGGACGGACCACAATTCACCAGACGCCTCGCCCTGGACAGGGGGCTTCAAATTGTTGTCGAGCCAGACAAAATAGAATGACGATCCGATCCACGCAATCCCGGTGATCAGATGCAACCAGCGCAGCCCCAGCTCAAGCCATTCGGTGACGTATTCCACGCGCTCAGCTCCCCCGGTAACTTGAAAAGGAGTACGGCGAGGCGAGCAGCGGGACATGATAATGCCCGTCATCGGTCATGCCAAAAGCAATCGGCACGACGTCCAGAAACGGCGGCTCTGACATCGTCACGCCAAGCTTGCGGAAATAAGCGGCGACTTCGAAATGGAGGCAATATTGTCCGGCACTCGGCGAAGGCAGATCGGGGCAACGCCCGTCATCATTTGTCACACCGGTAAACAGCACAGAGCCAGTCGCATCGGTAAGGCGCAAAGCCATGCCAGCAGCGGGGCAGCCGTGCATCGTATCCAGAACATGAGTTGAAAGTGTGCTCACAGGGCCTGTTCCTCCAACCTTAGCCGCGCAATTTGGCCGATTTCCTCGATAGCGGCGGCGATTTCTTCCTCCGGTTCATTGCCGAGCCTGCGCTGCATCGCGTCTAGAATTCCCTGCTTGTCAGTGAGTTTCACGCAGATGACGAAAGGAAAGCCAAATTTTTCACGGTAAGCTGCATTGCGTTCGTGAAACAGAGCGTATTCCTCTGGCGAGAGCCGATCAAGCGCAGCCGAGGATTGTTCGGCGGCAGAACTGGGAGTGAGATCTCCGGCAATAGCCGCCTTTCCAGCAAGCTCGGGGTGCGCTTTGATCAAGGCAAGGCGCTCCTCCCGGGTGGATTCTTCAAGTACCGCCATCATGGCAGAATGCAGGTGCCGCACCGGACGGTGCGCGGCGGTGCGCTCTACAACCCAGGGCGAATGCTCAAACACATGGCCGAAGCGGGCAATGAATTCGGCCTTTGATATGGCGTTGTAATCTGGCCCGTTCATGATGTGCTGCCTTCCACAGAGACATGCGCGGCAACGATTTTCCAGCCATCAGCAAAGCGTAGCCAGGTCTGGCTTTGGCGACCGCGCTGGTCCGACCCCTCGCGGAAAAATTCGGCATTGGCGGTAGCCATATCCTTACCAAAGGTTGCGATGGCGACCCAGCCAAGCCTGCGCTGCGGCGATCCGCCACGCCCTTTGCGAAAATCGCGGATTTCTTCGATCCCATACAAAACTTCGCCAATGCCATACCGCACCGTGGTCGGCGCTTCGTGAAACAGTCGATCCATGGCGGCGATGTCGTCTGCCATCAGTGCGCGCTCATATTCGTGAAACGCGGCGGTGACTTCGGCAAGGATGGCAGGTTCGTTGATCGGTATCATGGCGCTGGATGCTCTTTTTGCCAGTGCCGCGCAATGTCGATCCGCCGCGCTGTCCATGCCACGCCGCTTTCCAAGACATGATCGACAAACCGGGCAAGCGCGGCAGCGCGCGCGGGCCTTCCAGCAACGCGGCCATGCAGACCAACCGACATCATCCGCCCGCCTTCCGCGCGCAGCATCTCGAAATTGTCGCGCAAATAGCGATAGAAGGAATCGCCATCGGGAAAGCCATTGAGAGCGACGTATTTCATGTCATTGGTGTCCAGAGCATAGGGCACGATCAATTGCGACCGGCCATGCTGCGTGTCGTAATATGGCAAGTCATCGGCATAGCTGTCCGCATCGTAGACAAACCCGCCTTCTTCAGCGATCAGCCGCGCAGTGTTGGGCGAAGTACGGCCCTGATACCAACCCAGCGGGCGCGATCCGGTTACCTTTTCGTGCAGGGCAATCGCTTGGGCGATATGTTCACGTTCAGTCGCCTCGGGGATCGATTGATAATCAATCCAGCGCAAGCCATGGCTGGCAATCTCCCAATCCGCTTTTAGCATCGCTGTGACCGCCTCCTGGTTCGCTTCGAGAGCTTTGGCCACACCAAACACCGTCACCGGAACACCGCGATTGCAGAACAACCGATGCAGCCGCCAGAACCCTGCGCGCGAACCGTATTCGTACAAGCTTTCCATCGCCATGGCGCGGGCCGGATGACTGGGCGCGCCAACCATTTCCGACAAAAAACTTTCCGAACCTGCATCGCCGTTGAGCACGCAGTTCTCCGCGCCCTCTTCATAATTGATCACGAACTGCACCGCCACTTTGGCACCGCCGGGCCAGCGTGCTTCGGGAGGATGGGCACCGTAGCCAACAAGATCACGGGGCCCATTCATGCGTGATAGACCGCCAGTGCTGCATCGACCCCGGCTCCGGCTGGCAAGACCAAACCCTCCGCCCGCAAACACGCCTCCAGCGCGCCAAGCGTGAGCAGCACCTTGTGTTTGCGCGCGTTGTAACCCATCGCGCCGATACGCCAGATTTTGCCCACCAGCGGGCCGAATGAAGTGCCGATCTCGATCTCAAAATCCTCCCGCATCCGGCGACGCACGCACAGATCGTCAATGCCATCGGGGATATAGACGCCTGTTACATTGGTCATCCGGTGCGCATCATCGCCAAACACTGTCAGGCCCATGGCGCGCAGTCCGGCTGTGACCGCCTGCCCAGCCAGCGCATGGCGGGCAAAGCGCTGCTCCAATCCTTCGGCCAGCGCGACACGGGCACATTCGCGCGCAGCGTAAAGCATGGAGGTCGCCTCGGTGTGATGATTGAGACGTTTGTCCGACCAATAATCCATTATCATCGCCAGATCGAAATAGTTGGAGCCGATGCGGGCGCCATGGCTGTTGGCCAGATCATCGCGGCGCAGGCCTTTTTCAACATGACGGCGGGCAAAGATCGCTTCGGCTGCACGATCCGATATCGTGATCGGGGCCGAACCGGACGGACCGCCAAGGCATTTTTGCAGCCCGGCGGTCATGATATCGACACCCAGCGCATCAGTGGGCAATGGCATCCCGCTTAGCGTAGCTGTCGCATCGACATAGAAAAAGGCACCGACTTCCTGCGCAAGGGCACCTATCCCGTCTAAAGGCTGCGCCATAGTGGTTGAGGTGTCGCCATGCACGCAGGCAATGACGCGCGGTTCATGCTGACGTGCGGCCGCAGCAATCGCTTCAAGCGGGACGACTTCGCCCCATTCAGCCGAGACGGTAACAACCACCCCGCCAATCCGTTCGACGATTTCGCGCAGCAACAGGCCAAACCGTCCAAAATCAACCACCAGCACGCTATCACCAGGCGTCACCAGCGAAATCAGCGATGCCTCGATCGCCGCGCGCGAAGTGCCGTCGATCAGGAAGGTCCATTGATTTTGCGTATCGAAAATAGGGCGATAGAGCGCCATGACCTCGTTCATGTAGGTGGTCATTTCCGGATCGAACTGCCCCAAAAGGTCCGCTGACATCGCACGCAAGACACGCGGATGGGCATTGACCGGGCCGGGCCCCATCAACAAGCGTTGTGGCGGGTCAATTTCACCGAAAAAGTCAGGCCCCAAGGTTTGTCTCCTGTTGTTCTGCAGCGAACCTGTGAATAAATTCAAGCAAGACTTCTGCGGCGATCTGCACGTCGGCGGGATCCACGCTTTCGGCCGGATTGTGGCTGATCCCCCCCTTGCAACGCAGGAACAGCATGGTTGTCGGACATAGCGAGGACAAAATCATTGCGTCATGACCCGCCCCGCTTACCAGCGGACGGGGATGCACACCGCAAGCATGTATCGCGGCCAGCATCGTCGCGCTTAGCTGCGGATCACACGGGCTTGGTGGCAGGTCCAGCATCTGTTCAACAAGGCTTTCGATGCCGCGTTCGCTACAAATACGCTCAATCTCGGCGCAAATATCGTCAGCTGCGCGATTGCGCGCCTCTTGTGAACCTGCACGAACATCGAGAGTAAAGCGCACCTCGCCGGGTACCACATTTGGGGCATTGGGGATAACCACCATGCGCCCCACAGTCGCCACCAGATCAGGAGGCAAACGCCCGCCAACAGTCTCAATAGCAAGCACGCATTGCGCCGCTGCTGTCAAAGCATCTGAACGCAAATTCATCGATGCCGTCCCTGCGTGAGCGGCCATGCCTTTCAAAGTCGCGCGGTAACGCAATTGCGAGGCAATCCCTGTGACCATGCCCACAGGCAAATCTTCAGCTTCCAGCACCGGGCCTTGTTCGATATGCGCTTCGACAAAAGCAATCACGGAGTTCGGATCGCGGCGCGCTTCGAAAAAAGCGACGGGATCGAGACCAAATTCGCCCAAAGCCTGATGCACACTTACGCCGTCAGTATCGCAGATTGCCAGAGCATCTACAGGAGCGGTTCCGGCAAAGGCCCGGCTGGTCAGCATGGCGGTGGGAAAGCGGGAACCTTCCTCGTCACCAAAGGCAATAACTTCAATGGCGAAGGGAAATCTTTGGCCAGCCTGCGCCAGCATGGCAACGCATTCAATGCCGAGCATGATCCCAAGTGGGCCATCGTAATGCCCGGCATTGCGTACACTATCGATATGGCTGCCGAAAATCAGAGCCGGCGCATTCTCGTGCAAACCTTCGTACCGCCCGATGAGATTGCCAGCCGGATCGGTGCGCGCGCTCATCCCGGCCTCGCGCATCCAGTGGGAGGTTTGCACAATGGCGGATTTGTGGGCCGGTGTGAGGTATGTGCGCGTGAGCGCGTCCGCAACGCTGCTGTGCGGCGGCAGGCCGAGCAGGTCACAGCGTTCCACCGCGCGGGCGCCTGCACCGCTATAAGCTTGGACTTGCACGTTCAGCATGACAGCGCTGCTCCATCGCTGCGCGGGTCGCTCGCGCCTTGTGTGCGTCCGTCAGGATGGCGAACAACCGCTCCGGCATGACCCATGAGCGAGCTATGGAGAGGCACGCGTTCGACATCATGGCCCGCGGCAATCATCTGCGCATAAAGCTCAGGAGGAAAGCCTTCTTCGATCCGCAAGCGCGTTGTATCTTCGCCCCACGTCCGGCCAAGCAACCAGCGCGGCGCGGCAATGGCAGCAGTAAGATCCTGCCCATAATTGTTATAGCGGGTAAACAGCGCAGCCTGCGTTTGCGGCTGCCCCTCACCCCCCATCGTCCCGTAGGCCAGAACCCGGCCATCTGCAAAGCGGACGAGCGCAGGATTAAGCGTGGTGAAAGGACGGCGGCCCGGCGCAAGTTGGTTCGGGCTGCCAGCCTCAAGGCTGAACCCTGCGCCGCGGTTTTGCCAAGTGATGCCCGTTCTGGGCAAAACCAGCCCGGAACCAAATTCGAAATACGTGCTCTGGATGGCACTGACCACGCACCCATCGCTATCCGCAGCTCCGAACCACGTGGTGTCTCCGGGCGCGGAGGGATGGGGCCAGGGGGCAGCGGCATGCGGATCGATCGATGCGGCAAGCGCATCAAGCGCGCCGGGGTCATCCAGCAAAGCCTGCGCTGCAAACTTGGCAAAATGCCTGTCCCCAGTATGTTCGTCCCGGATACGGAAAGCTTGTTTGGTGGCTTCCACAAGTGAATGGATATGGGCAAAGCTGCCTGCACCTTCACCTTCTCTAGCGCCTTCGCCTTTGGTCAGTCGCTCGAATAAGATAAGGATCAGGAGCGAGGCGAGCCCTTGTGTCGGAAATGGCAGGTTGAACAATTCCGCACCCGCAATTTGCGCGCACAAGGGATCGACCATTTCAGCTTTGTGCGCTGCAAGGTCGCTTTGGGTGAGAGGTGATCCAAGCTCGCCAAGGTCCGCTGCAATATCTCTCGCAAGCGCACCGCGATAGTAGCTGTCAAACCCATTCTCGGCCAAATTCTGCAGCGTGTCAGCAAGAGCGGGTTGACGCAGAATGTCACCTTCAGAAAGCGGCTTGCCATCGGGCTCGAATATGCTGCGATAGGCGCCTGGCTGCGGTGTAAGTTCGCGGCTTTTGGCTTGTGCAATGGCTGCTCCGCCAGCGGTGATGGCGACGCCGCTATGTGCATGGGCGATAGCATCGCGCAAAAGCCGCGAGCGGTCCAATGTTCCTGGATGATGCGCCAACGCGGTTGACCAGCCCGAGACGGTTCCAGCAACAGTGATCGCTGCAGATGGGCCGCGCCAGGGAATGCTGTCTTGTCCGGCATAAAGCGCCAATGATGTGGCCGCTGCCGCCGCGCCCGAAGCATCGATTGCGGCAACAGGCTCGCCCGGCCTTGAGATAAGCCAGAAACCATCGCCGCCAATTCCGGTCATATGCGGGTAAACCACGGCCAGACACGCCGCCATGGCGATAGTGGCTTCAACAGCATTGCCACCATCGCGCAATACCGCCTGACCGGCTTGGGCTGCCAGATGATGGGGCGCGCTAACGCAACCGCGCGCTTCTTCTGCCTGGCCAGACCCGGTCATTTGCAGGCCTTTAAAGAGGCAAGGAGTGGAGTTTTTGACATTCTAGGGCATGACTATTGGATTACTGGTTAGATGCAATGCTAAATCATAAAAAATTTACATATTTACGCCTGCATTTGATGGTTGCATCGGCGAGGATGGACTTGGCGCTGGCGAGACCCCTGTCAAACCCAGATCCTCAAGCTGTCGGGCAAGCTGGAAGCAAAGCTTATCGTTGCCAGGAGCGGCTGCCAGCTGAACACCCAAAGGCAGGCGTCCCGGGCGCAACAGGGGCACCGCCAGAGAGGGCAAACCGATAAAGCTGAGTGGCTGTGTGAAGATACCCAGATGAGCGCGGGCAGCCATACTGGCGCCATTGATACTGATGGTAGGATCATCGATCAGCGGCGCCACTGCCGGTGTGGCAGGTGCAATAAGCACATCGAACTTGTCGAAAGCTTGCATTGTCGTCGCGTAAAAGTCGCGCTTTATGGCCAATGAAGCGGCATAATATTCCGGCGGCATAATCGCGCCTGCAATCAACCGCGCTCGAGTGGCAGGGTCGAAGGCAAGCGGATCATCGCGCAAAGCTTCGAGATGCAGCTGACCACCTTCATAGGCAGTAATGAGATAGGCTGCCGATCGCGCGATTTTGACATCGTCCAGCACGACAGCGGGACAGTTGCCCAGCGCTTGCGCTATAGCGTCCAGGGCGGTGGTCAGATCAGCTTCGTCATGTTCGGCGAAAAAGCCGCCCAGCACGCCAACGCGCAAAGGCTTATCGTCTGCGGCAAAGTCGCCCGACGCATCGCCTCCCAGCACCTGCCACGCAAGAGCGCAATCTTCCAGATTGGCGGCGAAGGGGCCGATATCATCGAAACTTCGAACAAAAGGCAAGACCCCCTCAATCGGAAGAGCACCATGAGTTGGCTTGAGGCCGTAAACACCGCAAAGCGATGCGGGAACACGGATCGAGCCATTGGTGTCCGAGCCAAGCGACAAAGGCAGGATGCCGGCTGCAACAACTGCTGCTGAACCACCCGACGAACCGCCCGCAAGCCGATCAAAAGCATGGGGGTTGCGTGTGGTCCCATGATGCGCATTGATCGTCGCAAAGCCATAGGCAAATTCGTCCATGTTGCAGGTCGCCACCAGAATGGCGTCTGCTTGCTCCATACGTGCGATCGCCTCGGCATCGTTGCTTGCCGGTGATGCCTGAAGGCGCGATGCCGCGCCTCCGGTGGTTGGCAAGCCTGCAATATCGAACAGGTCTTTCGCGCCGAACGGAACGCCTGCGAGCGGCCCGACCTGTTCGCCTGCTGCAATCCGCTGATCAAGCGCGCGTGCTTTTGCCAGAGCGCGCTCGCCTAGCACCCTGGTGCAGGAATTGAGCTTTCCATCAAGCGCTGCAATCCGTGCAAGCGCCGCCTCGACCTGCTTCTCAGCGGTGCTTGTGCGGGCCGTTATAGCTTGGACTATTTGGCGGGCGGACATCGGCGGAGCACAAATCGTCATGATCCAGTCCGGGTTTTGCGCTCCGTTAGCAAAGTGGCATGTTCCACAATCGCCCCCCACGCACCGCGCACCGCAGGCAATTCGCTTTCCGGTAGTTCGGCAAATCCATATTCTGCCAATCGTTGTTCAAGCTGCGCTTCGAGCGCCGCTGTGGCAGGCGACACGGAACTGGGTCCAGATTGCATCACGTCTCCATTCTTTCAGCCTTTGGCAGAGGTAATTTCCAGCGCAATTTTTTGCAGCGCAGCATTATCATTGCGCGCGGCAGCGATTCATGCAAGTTTTGCTGAATTAATTTTTTTCAATGGGGGTGCAAATGGTAGCTTTTGGGCGGATCTTTTGCGCAATTGCCGAAAGGGAACCGACATGATCGAACGGCTGTTCAACATCGCTGAGCGCGGCTCTACCGTTCGGCGCGAAGTAATCGCCGGGATCACCACGTTTCTGGCGATGTCTTACATCCTCTTTGTCAATCCGATGATCCTGGCCGATGCCGGGATGGACACAGGGGCTGTGTTCGTGGCGACCTGTGTTGCTGCAGCTGTCGGTACGTTGATCATGGGACTATACGCCAATTTTCCGATAGCTCAGGCGCCGGGCATGGGCCTCAACGCGTTTTTTACCTATGGTGTCGTGCTTGGCCTTGGCATCCCCTGGCAAATCGCGCTTGGTGCGGTTTTCCTGTCAGGCATATTGTTCCTGTCCTTGAGTGTGCTGCCGATACGGGAATGGATCATCAACGCCATCCCGATGGAGCTGAAATTGGCAATTTCTGCGGGCATCGGGCTATTCCTGATTATCATCGGCATGAGCAATGCGGGGCTTGTGGTTGACAATCCGGCGACGCTAGTTGGCGTGGGCGATCTGACTTCTGCGCCTGTTGCTCTGGCCATTTTCGGGTTCCTTCTGATTGCAGTTCTGGATGCCCGCCGCGTACCCGGTGCAATCGTCATCGGCATTCTGGTGACCGCAATTCTTGGCACAATTCTGGGCTTGGCAGACTTTGGCGGCATCGTTTCTGCCCCTCCTTCCGTCGCGCCCACATTCATGCAGCTCGATATCGAAAGCGCATTCTCGCTAGCGCTGATCGGGGTGGTCATATCGCTACTGTTCGTCGATATGTTTGATACAGCAGGCACTTTGATTGCAGTGGCGCACAAGGCCGATTTGCTTGATAAGGATGGTAAGTTACCCGGCATGAAAAAGGCGCTGCTGGCAGACAGCAGCGCGACCTTGATAGGCTCGGTAATCGGCACGTCCTCGGTCACCAGCTATGTCGAAAGCGCTTCGGGGGTTCGCGCAGGCGGGCGCACTGGGTTGACCGCGGTCGTGGTTGGCCTGCTGTTTCTTGCCGCTTTGCTGCTGTCGCCACTGGCTGGAATGATCCAGAGCTATGCGACCGGGCCTGCGCTCGTTTTCGTGGGCTGCGTCATGATGAGCGGCCTTGCCAAAATTAACTGGGACGATCCAACCAGCTTTATCCCAGCGGTCATCACAGCTGTCGGCATGCCTTTCACCTATTCGATCGCGACCGGGCTTGGACTGGGTTTTATCGCTTATGCGTTTCTCAAGATTGGCACCGGGAAATGGCGTGAAGCAGGGGTCGGCGTGATGGTGCTCGCTGCCCTGTTCCTCCTCAAGTTCATCTTCATCGATGGCGCCTGAGGTGGCCAAGGCTCCCGTGATGGCTGGCGATTACACAGCGCCAAAAATCACATCTCGTGACCCAAACGACATGCCGCCTTTGCCGATCGCATCGGCTTTGGCGCTGCAACATATCCTCGCAATGTTCATTTCGAACGTTACGCCAGCGATCATTGTGGCCGGGGCGGCGGGTTTCGGATTTGGCAGTAGCGATAGCTCGGAACTGATTTATCTCATTCAGGTGAGTATGGTCTTTGCAGGCATCGCGACCTTGTTCCAATCGGTTGGTATTGGCCCGATGGGAGCGCGCCTGCCGATTGTTCAAGGAACCAGTTTCGCTTTTCTTCCTATTATGGTTCCGCTGGTTGCGGGACAGGGCGTAGGAGCCATGGCTGCGTTGATGACAGGCGCTTTGGCGGGAGGCGTGTTCCACACGTTCCTCAGCCTGTTCGTGCGCCAATTGCGCTTTGCCCTGCCGCCTTTGGTGACAGGCATCGTGGTGCTGATGATCGGGCTATCGCTGGTGCCGGTTGGGATCCAGTATTCTGCCGGAGGGGTGCCGCTGATGAACACGCCCGAATTTGGCAGCGCGACGAGCTGGCTGCTGGCGCTGGTGGTTATGCTGGTCACCCTGGGCTTCAGCTTTTTTGGGCGCGGGATCACCGCAACGGCATCGGTTCTGCTGGGACTTTGCGCAGGTTATGGGCTGGCATATGCCTTGGGGCGGGTTGATTTTTCCCCGTTACCGGCTGCTGGGTGGTTCATCCTGCCTGAGCCATTTCGCTATGGCATCTCGATCAGCGGGGCGACAATTACCGGCTTTTGCCTGATGGTAATCGTTTCCGCTGTAGAGACAGTCGGCAATGTCAGCGCGATTACGAAAAGTGCTCTGGGACGCACGGCTGCAGATGACGAACTGCGCGGAGCGACGCTCGCCGATGGAGCTGGCACCGCACTGGCGGCGGTTTTTGGCGCGTTGCCCAATACCGCTTTCGGGCAGAATGTGGGCCTTGTGGCAATGACCGGCGTGGTCAGCCGCCATGTTGTGACCATCGGCGCGTGCTTTCTGATCCTGTGCGGGTTGCTGCCAAAAGTAGGCGCGCTGATTACCACCATCCCGATCGAGGTCCTGGGCGGCAGTGTCATCATCATGTTCGGTATGGTTGTGGCATCGGGCCTGTCGATCCTGTCCGATGTTCACTGGAATCAGCGCAATATGATGATATTTGCCGTTGCGATATCGGTCGGGCTTGGCCTGCAACTGGTTCCCGAAGCGCTTCAGCATGTGGACGGCACTTTGCGTATCCTGCTGGGAAGCGGTGTGCTGCCCGCAGCTTTTGTCGCAATCGCTCTTAATCTCGTACTGCCAGAAGAAAAAGCGCAACCATGACCGGCAAACTTCTCATCCGCAACGCAGCCGTCATTGTCACAATGAACGATGCATCAGACGAGATTGCGGATGCAAGCTTGCTGATTGAGGATGGGGTGATCCGCAGCGTAACTGATGACGCTGCCACGATCAGGCAATTCGATGCGGACAAGGTTATCAATGCCGAAGGATGCGTGGTGACGCCAGGTCTGGTCAACACGCATCACCACCTGTTTCAAACGCTGACAAGAATGGTGCCTCAGGCACAAAATGCCCTGCTGTTTGGCTGGTTGCAAGAACTCTATCCGATCTGGGCGCGCATGACACCGGGCGATATTGCCCTGTCAACGCGGATTGGCCTGGCCGAACTGGCGTTATCAGGTTGCACCATGTCGAGCGATCATCTTTATCTTTTTCCCAATGGTGCGCGGCTGGACGACAGCATTCATGCAGCATCCCAAGTGGGTTTGCGCTTTCATGCCACGCGCGGCGCGATGAGCATTGGGCAAAGTGCCGGAGGCCTGCCTCCCGATGCGCTGGTTGAACGCGAGCCGGCCATTCTTGCAGATTGTGAGCGGGTGGTCAGCGAATTCCACGATCCCGATGATGGGGCTTTGGTGCGGGTTGGGCTCGCTCCATGTTCACCCTTCTCAGTGAGCCGTGAACTGATGCGCGATACCGCGTTATTGGCGCGTGAACTTGGTGTGATGATGCATACGCATTTGGCTGAGAATGACGAGGATGTGGCCTATTCGCTGGCTACATTTGGATGCCGCCCGGGTGATTATGCCAGTGAACTTGGCTGGACCGGCGAGGATGTTTGGCACGCCCATTGCGTTAAGCTGGATAGCTCGGAGATTGACCTGTTTGCGGCAAGCGGCACCGGCGTGGCGCATTGCCCTTCATCGAATTGCCGCCTTGGTTCAGGAATTGCGCCCGTGGGCGCTATGCGTGATGCCGGGGTGCGGGTTGGGTTGGGCGTTGATGGATCGGCATCCAATGATGCAGGCCATCTGCTTGGCGAAGCGCGTCAGGCAATGTTCCTGCAACGCCTTGCGCATGGCGCCGACGCGATGGCTGCAAGAGAAGCTTTGATAATGGCAACGCGCGGCGGGGCAGAAGTGCTCGGCCGTCAGGATGTAGGGCAACTGGCCAAAGGCAAACGCGCCGATATTGCGATTTGGGACACCAAAGGCATCGCCTTTGCCGGAAGCTGGGATCCCGTTGCAGCGCTTGTTTTAAGCGGGCCGCACCATGTCCGTGATCTGCTGGTCGAAGGGCGCTGTGTGGTCGAAGATGGCCATATCGCAACTTTCGATATTGCATCTGACATGAGCGCTGCAAGGCAAGCTGTTGCGCGCCTGTCCGGCAGTTAGGCCAGCCAGGCGTCAGCAACAGCGCAATTCAGGGCGCTGCTTTTCCTGCATCTTCCAGATAGGTCAGCAGATGCAAGCTGAACAGGGCCGCTTGCCGCGCAGCGATTGGCCCCAAACGCAGATAATCATCATTGGGCGCTTCTTGAGCGACATTGCTGCCAGCACGCACAACGATGCACGGCACGCCCAGTGTAACGCAGATGTGCGCGAGCGGCGCAGATTCCATTTCCATGATATCGGTGTTAAATCGGCTGCGCAGGTTTTCGATGCGCTGCTCTGTTACGCCGAACAGGTCAGATGAGGACACCACCCCGCGCCGAACGGCAATCTGATAAGTCGCGTTGTTGGCGGTGACCTGCGGCGCGTCGTAAGTCGCAATTGCCTCCTCGGCCAAAGCAAGTAGTGATGTTGGCGGTGAGAACCCGTTTTCAAGTTCTGCGCCGTTGTTGGGGCCGTTGAACGGACGGTAGACCATGTCTTCGCGCGTTAAGCTGCCATAGTCATGCTCGTACATGGTGGTGGCCACAATCACATCGCCAGTGCGCAATTCAGAGTTCACCCGAGCGCCCGTTCCGCTCATCAGAACAAGCCGCGGAGAGAACTGCGTGATGAACAAGGTGGCGGTTGAAGCGGTGTAGGTCTTGCCGATGCCGGTGATAGCGACAATCGCGCGCTGACCAGCAATCTCGCCTTCCCAATAGGGGATGCCCCACATCATTTTCTGCTCAGGCGCGGCCATTGCTTCAACAAATGGCGGGATTTCCTGTGGGACAGCGCCCAGGATCAGGACAGTATCCGAAGCCTCGTAATTGGCCGCAATCGGCGGGCCTTGATTGGCGGATACTGAAGTTACCGGAAGGACCGCTGTGCACAATAGAACAAAGGCGCAAGCAACCGTCCTCAGACAAGCGCGGATCATCAACACGCCTCCTCGCCGCCAGGCACGCAATCTTCATAAACTGCCCAATTGCCTAGCAGTTCGTCAACCACGGTTCCCCCGACCAGATAGAGGCTTTCTACCGATGGGACCAATCCTGCGAAACCTTCGTTTTCACGCAGCAGATATTCCGCCGCAGTGAACCCAGGAGGCGGCATAGTGTAATTGCTGCCTGCCCGCAGGACCATAAACCTGTCGCCATCCACCACGCCAAGTTTGTCCAGATATTGCAGCGCTGTTGCTGTGCCTGTGTCTTCCATGGCCGAGGTGACAAATTCGCCCTTCCCTTCGGTCCAGTACGTGGTCCAGCGGTTCGCCCAGTCATTCATCAACGCACCATGCCAGAATGTCATGGCGGCAAGCTGTTCCCCCTTCAGTACGAAGGGCGGTTTTTGGGCGTTGGGGTGATTGACAAATTGCGCCCGCTCTTCCTGCATATCGGGCGTGTCAGGAAGTTCCAGATCCTTGGTCAACTCATAAGCCCAATCGCGCAGGCCCGGATTGGCGATATACAGTTCACCGGTTGGTTCGGGACGGACAGGGTCGTTTGGACCTTGCGTATACCGAGCGAAGTAACCGTCTGGCCAATCGGCGGGCTTTTCGCGCGCGTCGATTTCATGCGACAGATCGCCATCGACAAGATAGCTGGCCCATGCCGCCGATCCAATAGAAGCGTCCTCGGGATCGATCCCGGCAATACCTGCAACCAGCCAATAGGATTTTGTGAGATCAAAGCGCGGATCAAGGCCCAGCGCCATCGTCGCAGCGGTTGATCTTGCCGTGCCAATCCCGGTCACCATACCAAGAACTTGCGTCTCTGGATTATAGTACAAATCATGATGCGAATGCGGGAAGGGAATTTGCATATCCAGCCCGCGCCGTTCACGCCAGAGTTGAAACTCGCCCGGCGTATCGCCTGTATCTTCGCCGATTTCAAACATGGCGACGATTATTACTTTCACAGGAAGCTTGGTATCACAGGGACCAACCGGTTCGCACAATGCCACCTCGGCGGATGCTTCGCTCTCGCTACAGGCTTGCAAGGTGAGCGAACAGATCAACGCCATAAACAGCGCGCGAAATGTGGTAAGCGCAAAGGCGCTCGTTGTGATAGCGGTCATGCTGTCGCTCCGATCGTTGCGGCGGCTTTAACCTTGTCGATATACGCGGATTTCTCATCGTCCCGCAGCCAGGAGGCGGTGAACCCGTTTTCCACTAGCTTGACGATCTCATCTGCTGAGAAATCCCCTTCTTCCTGCAGCTCGAAATAGTTTTCATTGAGATAGGCGCGGAAATAGGCCGGATCATCAGAATTGATCGTGACGCACATCTGACGCGACAGCATTTCGCGGATTTCCTTCGAGGTGAGCGATTGCACCACAAAACGGTTCGAAACCGGGCAAACCGTCAGGCCCAGCCCTTTGGCTTTGATCTTCTCGCACAGCGCATCGGATTCCAGCGAATTGATACCATGGTCAATCCGGTCGACACCGATATCATCGAGCACCTGCCCGATATGCATCAGCGTATTGTCTTGATTGACATCGCAATGCATCGTCAACTTGAGGCCTAAAGAGCGGGCCTGTGCAAAGACTTCGGCAAACTTTGATGGAGGATTGTTCTTCTCATCGGAATCGAGCCCTACTCCGATCAACCAAGCGAGATAGGGTTTAGCCAGTTCAAGATGGTCCATCGCGCTTTGGGCAGACATATCGCGCAAAAAACACATGACGAGCTTGCTTTCGATGCCCAGCTTCTCGCTTGCATCTTCCTGCGCCCGGCGGATGCCGCGGATAACCGTGTCAAAAGCGACGCCGCGCACTGTATGTCCCTGTGGATCGAAAAACAGTTCAACATAGACTATATTTTGTGAGGCCGCTTTGGCGAGATAATCCCAGGTGAGGCGATAAAAATCGTCCTCTTCGATCAACACGCCCATTCCGGCATAATAAATTGTCAAAAAGGAAGGCAGATCGTGAAAATCATAAGCTGCGACCAGTTCTTGAGGTGTGGCGTAAGGCATGTCCACACCATTCTTGCGAGCCAGTTCGAAGCTGAGTTCAGGCTCTAACGTGCCTTCCAGATGAACATGAAGCTCTGCTTTTGGCAGCTTCTCGATAAAGTCACGCATTCTCTGTCTTCCCATGCTTTTTGCCGTTTGTTTTATAGCATCGCATTCCGCCCGGCTTCCTGAAAGGAAACCGGGCGGAAGCGTATTCAAGTTAGAACGAGTAAATCACAGAAGCCTGGAAGCTTCTTGGCAGTTCCGGCAACACGATCGTGCTTCCGAAAAGCTCGGTGAAGTTCGCACGGAAGTACTGTGCGTTGGTCGCATTTTTCACCACACCGCGGAACACCCAAGGACCGGTCTCGTATGAGGCGGACAGATCGACCAGCTCATAACCTGGCAATGTTACCGCTTGCGATTGTCCGGAGAATACCTCCTCAACCACCACCAGACTTCCGCTTAGCGCAAGGCCAAATGGGAATTCGTAAGTGGCCGTTGCCGAGAACAGGTTTTCGGGAATACCGGCCCGGCGGGCAGCATCTTCGTCAGGGATCGGAACCAGACCAATAGGCTGACCACCCAGGTGGAGCGTGGGATCGGACACATTGACCAGATCTTCGATACCAAAGAAGCTGAACAAGGTGCCGTTCTCAAGCGCGGTAAGGTTGACGACCTTGGTATTGGTATATGCGCCCGTGATCAGCAGATCATCTGTCACCGCCCAGCGGATTTCCGCTTCGAGACCTTCAGTTCTGACGGCCTGATTGGTGACGATTGACTGCGCGTTGAAGTCCGTGCGCTCCTGCTCATAAATCGACAAAGCGGCATAGAGGCGATCTTCGAAGAACGATCCTTTGACACCATACTCGAACAATTCCGAGGCACTCAGGAAAGTGTTGCCTTCAATTTGATCAACGCCCACTTCGGCACCCTGACCAGCAATCAATGTCGATTGCTCGGCATAGGTAACATAGGGAATAAAGCCGAAGGGCAATTCATACGAAATGCTGCCCGAATAAGAGAACGCGCCGTCGCTGCCAGAAGCTGTGCTGGTAACGCCCTCTTCAGTGAATTCACCAAGATTGGTCGATTCCACATCGATCCAGTCATACCGACCGCCAGCAATGACGCTCAGACCAAATTCGAAATCAAGATCGACAAGCCCGGCCATCGCATAGTTGGTGTATTCGCCAACATTGAAGTTGTCGAAATCACCGCCAGATTCGGTGGAAAGCAGGCGATTTGAACGTGCATCGTAATCCTGCACCAGATCGACCCGATGGAAGAATTCCAGATCAAAGTCGTCGCCCTGTTGGAAATCTGTATGCCGGATTGACGGGGAAAGCTGGAACGAGAAATCGCCGTAATCCGTGGTGTAGCTGTTCGAAAAGATCAGCTTGTTTTCAACGACCCAAGAATCGACAAATTGTGAGAAACCATAGTCATTCTCGTTAAGGTTGTCGGTTGCGTCATAGAAAAGCTGGTTCTTGATTTCGAACCCGGCATCGGATTCCCAGATGAAATCAGCATAGAGCAGGATGGATTCATTTTCGAGCAGATCGTCCGGTCCGGCGAGTGAGTTGCGCCTGCTGAGCGTGGTGGTGCCAGTGTTTTCCAGCGCCAATTGCGGGAAGGCTTGTGTCAAACAATCATCAGTGAAATCAGCCGCGAAGACAGAACCGAAACCGCCATCGGAAGTAGCGGGCGTGGACCCTGCCGGGCAACCGAAGGTGCCGAACGGGTTGAACGACCCGGCCGAGCGGAATTCCGGACGCGAAAGCTGTCCATCACCATCCTGATCGAGTATTTGCGCCTGACCAGTGATGTAGGTGCCAGTGTCGATCAGATCCTGCGTCAAACGGTTCCAGCCGCCGTTCTGCACACCATCAAACTGATGATACATGCCGCCAAATTCGACGCGAGCATTGGTGCCGACATCGAAGTCAAACGAGCCTTGCAAGATCTTCTGATCGGTGTGGATATTGCGATAATAGCTGCCTGAATCCTCAATCTCGGCATAGATCGCAAAACCAGCTTTGGTGTCGCCAAGGTCGATAGGGCCGACCAGCGATGCTGAAATGACGCCCTTGTCCCAACTGCCCGCGGTGATCCGGACATCGCCCGAAATATCCCGGCGAAAACCACTGCCTACGCGCGCCGTCTTAGGGACAAAGTTGACATAACCACCGGTTTTGGAAGGGCCGGAAATTGGCGAGGCTGGGCCACGCACAATATCAATCCGGTCCGCTGCAGCAATCGGGGTTGGATAATTGCCTGCATTGTCGAGGCGGCGCACGCCGCGGAAATATGTTTCACCCGGCGTACCGCGAATATCAAGCGCGCCGCCCACTCCGAAGAAGGAGTTTGTGAACGTGCCCGGGGCTTGCGCCACCAGACCATAAATATCGGTAATGCCGAAACGATCAAGCTGTTCGCTGCTGACCGACGAGGCCGAGCGCGGTGTTTCGACAAGGTTGCGATCAAAGCCGAAAACCGACCCCACATCGTCAACAGGCAAAGCATTAAGATTGCCCACAACGACGATTGTGTCGCCAGCTTCTTCTTCCTCTGCATCTTGTGCCAGAGCAACGCCCGGCGCGAACAAAGACAGTGCGAGCGCAGAGCTAGCGGCGAATTTGGCGAATTTGCGACAACCGGTTGGGTTTGAGACCCGCGCGGCATTTCCCTCAGAATAATTTTGAGCCACTGGTAGCTGTTCCTTTTAGCTGGAATTAGCCCCTGAGCAGCCCCGCCCATTGTTGCCCTTATCTGATCGCCATTTGGCTCCTGTACCAGTCCGTCGGTATGCGCAATCTGTGTGCAGCTTGTACCGGCGGACCAGCCGATCATTGGTTCAACGCGGCTGAGACTATCGCAGTTGCAGCATTAGTCAATTCATAAAACACTGACTGAAATCGAGATTTGTAAAAATAGCCACAAAGCGGCAGAAAAGTTGCGATTTTATCGCCAACAAGGCGAACGCGATCTGGTTTTGCGCCGTACAAAGTTCCCATGTTTTCATAAAGATCGCAGATTCGGTGCCCGCCAGTGTTGCAAAAATTCCACACCTGCTGGACTTGCTCGAAACTGCCTATGCGCGCTCTACAAACCAGTCACACCTCAGAATCGCAGCGTTGCATTTGCTCAAGCAGCAGGTAGACCTGCTGCATTGCGGCACATTGTGCAGCTTTGGAAAGCCGCCATTCCATTCAAAGAGGCAAGAGGTCCAAACGCAGGATGAAAGCCATGCAAAAGATTTCAGAGTTGGCAAGCATAGCAGCTATTGCCTGGGGTCTGACAGCCTGCACCAGCATTGTGCAAGAACCTCTGGCCGAGCAGGCATCGGTCGATCTGCAAATGGTCGAGCTGCAAATCCTTGCGCTTAACGATTATCACGGCGCCCTTGAGACGCCCAGCTATGAGTTCGCCTTCCGCGATGGGGAGGCATCACGCTCCCAAAGGTTGGGCGGCGCAGCCAGATTGGCGGCAGCATTAGAGGTCCTGCGTCAGGGCAATGACCATACGATCACAGTGGCTGCTGGTGACATGATCGGTGCCTCGCCCATCATCTCGTCCCGCTTTCTCGATGAACCCGCAATTGGCACTCTTAATCGTGCAGGTCTCGAAATCGCCTCAGTCGGTAACCACGAATTTGATCGCGGCATTGCTGAGTTGCGGCGCATCCAGCATGGCGGCTGCGACAAGCACACCCCGCGCGAACCGTGTCAACTTGAACAGTTTGCCGGAGCGCAGTTTGCGTATCTGGCCGGAAATACGGTTGATCATACCGGCGAAACTTTGTTCCCCGGAACTGCGCTGCGCCAATTTGGCGAAGTGACGGTTGGCTTTATCGGCCTGACGCTCGAAGGCACGCCGGAACTGGTTGCCCCATCAGCGGTTGCTGGATGGACTTTCCTTGATGAGGCGCAAGCCGCCAATAGTCTTGCAAAGCGTTTGACGCAGGATGGCGCAGACCTCATCGTCTTGCTGATCCATGAAGGCGCTCAGGTCGATCCCAAGCTTAGCCTTGTGGGGTGTCCCGCATTATCGGGGCCCATTGTGTCCATTATCGAGAGACTTGATCCGTCGATTGGACTGATTGTTTCAGGCCATACCCACCAGGCCTATGTCTGCCAGATAACCACTGCCGACAAGACCGCCCGCTTGCTGACCAGTGCCGGTGCGCAGGGAAGTTTTGTAACCGATATCCGGCTTGAAATTGATCCCCAAAGCGGGGCCATTCTGCGAAAGACTGCGGCGAATGTTCCGATTACCGGTGAATACGGAGAAGACACTGAAACCGCGGCATATGTCGAGAACTATGCCAGCGCTGTTGCCGCCATTGCTGAGCGACCCATTGGGCCATACAGCGTCGCAAGCAACGCTCCGCAAGATGCGTCAACCTGCCGGGATACGTCCGCCCAACGCCTTGTGGCCGATGCCCATGCCGCAGCAGCAGCTCATAGCAAAAAAGGCGATGCCCAATTCGCACTGATGAATACAGGCGGTGTCCGCACTCAGCTGCCGCCTGGGGCACAAGGCACGCTCACATTCGGCGAAATCTATGAGATGCAGCCGTTTGGCAATACGATCCAAACATTTGCCATTGATGGCGCGCTGCTCAAAGAAGCGCTTGAAGGACAGTTTTGCGGCAATGCCCCGGCCACGGTGTGCCGCTCCTTATTGATCCCTTCAGCTCGGTTTGCTTACCGTTTCGACCTGGATCAGCCAGAAGGCCAGCGCATCGTTTCAGCCACATTGGACGGTGCCGCAATCGATCCGAACACCACCTATCGTGTGGCGATCAACAATTTCATTGCCAAAGGCGGCGATGGCTTTGCTCCTTTTAGCAAAGCGTCGCTGATTTCGGATATTGGTTTCGATCTTGATATTCTGGAGAATTATCTTGGCGCTGGGGCTCAGATCGGAGCATGCGGGCGAGTAAGCGATCAAACAGGTCTGTGAGCCTTGGCAGCGCCGCCGCAATGCCTTTGGCCAATCGGTTTGTTCTTGACGAAAGCGTCCCCCCTGCCATTTAGTCGCCCCCTTTTTTGCAAAAGAGCGTGGACCTAACTTGACCATCAAGAAAATCTATATCGATGCGAACAGTCTGTTAGAAAACAGCTTTCGGCTTGGCCGGCAAATTTTGGATGACGAGTTCAATCCAACGCATATGATTGGCATTTGGCGCGGAGGAGCGCCGGTTGGCATCGCCGTGCAGGAGCTGTTGGAGTTTCACGGCCAGCATGCCGATCATATCGCCATCCGCACATCGTCTTATGAAGCGATCAACAAGCAAGCACCGCGCGTGCGGGTTTTTTCCCTGAGTTACCTGATCAAGTCGCTCAACTGCAATGACCGCTTGCTGATCGTCGATGACGTTTTTGACACCGGCCGCAGCATTGAAGCTCTGATCGACAAGCTCACGGCCCGCTGCAGAAAGAATATGCCGGATCAAGTCAAGGTGGCGACGGTTTATTACAAACCATCGCGCAACAAGACTAAACTGATCCCCGATTTCTATGTAGAAGAGACCGAGGACTGGCTTGTATTTCCACATGAGATCAAAGGCCTGACAATCGAAGAAATCAGGCAGAACAAACCGGTAGCAGACATTATTCTGGGGGCCGAGTAACGCTCGGCAGCGCTGCCAATTTCAAAGCTACCAGTCTCAAAGCTACCAGTCTCAGGGCGAATCGCCTCCGCTTGACGCGATTCGCCCTTGCCCACGTCCAACTCAGGCCACGAGGTTTCGCCACTCAGCCAATGCGGCTGAGCGGGCTACTTTATAGGTCTGGCGATTGTCGAGCTAGCGTTGGGCGTCGAAATGCAAGGTGAGAATTCTCAACCGGGTTGCAAAGCCCGGGGATCGCGAAGCCTTGGCTGAGCAGCCCCGCCCCCTGCATCGAGCGCATTTGGTCTGACGACACCTTCTATCCAGAAAATCACCAAGTCGGTCACACAATAGTCCGATAATCGTCTTGTCCCTGACGCCGTTTGGTCACTGCCTTGTAGCCTGACCTCATTAGCTAGGCCTTCGAAGCAGCTGGCTTCGATCAGGAGATAAGCAGATGCGTTTTAAGGTTTCGTGGAAGACGATTTTGCTCGCAGGTGCGACTTGCGCGGCAACCTCGCCAGTATACGCACAAGACGGAAACATGAGCGATGAGGCTCAAAACGACCAGATCATCGTGACGGGACAGGCGCTCGCCCAAACACGGGCGATTGAGGCGAAGCGCGAAGACAAACGCATCGTCGATGTTGCTAGCCAGGATGACATCGGACGGCTTCCCGACCTCAACACAGCTGCTGTGCTTCGCCGTTTGCCAGGTGTCTCAATCCAGAACGATCAGGGCGAGGCGCGCTTCCCGGTCATTCGCGGCCTTCCATCGACCTATAACCGCGTGACCGTTGATGGCGCGATCCTCGCATCGCCCGAACGCGGTGATCGCACGGTTCCGCTCGACATCATCTCAGCTTCTCTGCTGCGCCAGCTTGACGTGGTCAAGACGCCGACCGCTGCGATGGATCCAAACGCTATTGGTGGCACCATCGATATCATTACGCGCAGCGCGTTCGCCGAACAGAACCGTACGACGCTTCGGGGTGAGGCTTTTCTTGGCTTTCATGAACAGACGGGCCAAGGCGGCACTCTGGACGGTGGGCCGGGATCGGAAGAACAACCTTTCCGTATCAATGCAGCGCTTTCTCATCGGTTTGGAGCTGATGAGCAATTCGGGATCGTTATTGCCGGCGACTATTCAATACGCAATTTCGAAGTGCCGCAGCTTGAAACCGACGACGCGGACTACACCGAGTTTAACGATGCCGGCGTCAATGTCGGGCTTGGCAACGGCAATGGCATTGTGGTGGCTACCAACAACCGTCAGTTCTTCTATAACAACACACGAGAGCGGATCGGTGCCAATGCCAAATTCGAATGGCGCCCCAATGAGAATATCGCATTCACATTGAGCGGCCTTTACACCGAGTTCAATGATGACGAGCGTCGCGACGAATTCCGCTATGAGCTGGGGACCGGTACGGGTTCCAACGAGCCGGATACGATAGCGTCGCAAAATGCCACCTCCATCACGACCGAAGATGGGTTTGGAATTGTGGGCCTTGGTCGGTTCGTTATTGATCGCACGATCTACAACACGCAGGCCCAGCTCGATTGGCAGGTTAGCGATGCGCTGCGCTGGCGCAACCAGGTGTCTTATTCAGGAGCCGAGCTTGATAATCCTGAATCGACCGAAACCTTTCAGACCGATGCTGATACTGCTTTTGCCGCAAGGGTCACAACCAACACATTCTTCCCGCAAATTCAGCCCCTTGATCCTGACGCTTTTTTCGATCCGGCAAACTATGTCAGCTTGCCAAATCGCGGCGGGACGACAAGGCTTGACCGGACCCTTGAAGAAGACTTGTGGCAGGTGACAAGCGATCTCGATTACGTGATTGACGCAGGAAGTGGTGAGCTGACTGTTTCAGCTGGCGGGCTTTATCGCAATACCGAACGCACCGAGCAATTCGCGTTTCAGCGGTTTCGCCCACGCGATGGCGATGTCTACCGCCTGTCAGAAGTGGTCGACAATTCATTGAGCGACGAAATTCTGCAGGACGGGTCACGTTTTCCCTTCCGGATAGACAGCGCTGCCGCTTTGTCAGCGTTTGACGATAACCGGGCACGGTTTCAGCAAACCACCGATGCAAGCAACATCACGACAGCGCAGGAAGACATTCTCGCTGGATATGTGATGGCCAATTTCGAGATGGGTCCGTTCTTGATCAATGGCGGGCTCAGAATCGAGAACACCGATTTTGCCGGTACAAATCCATCGGCAATCATCGAAGGGGACTACACCAATTATTTGCCCAGCGTGTTGCTGCGTTACGAAGCAAATTCCAATGTTGTGCTACGTGCGGCCTATTCGCGCACCATCGGTAGGCCCGATATCTCCTCACTGACACGGGGCGAATCCATTAGCTCTGATGGAGCAGGAACTACGGTCAGCCGCTCAAACCCCGACCTCGACCCGCGACTTTCTGACAATTTTGACGCAGCGGTTGAATATTACATGCGCGAAGGCCTCATCAGTGTCGGTGTTTTCTACAAGGACATATCCAATGAGATATTCACGGTAACAACACCGGACGTCAACGTCACATTGACTGATGGAACCAGTGTTGTTGCAGATGTAACGCAGCCAGAAAATGCCCAAAGCGCCAACCTGTTCGGGGTAGAAGCGCAAGTGCAACAACGGTTCTATTTCCTGCCTGCCCCTCTGGACGGCTTTGGAATTAACTTGAACGCAACTTACATTGGAGGCGAGTTCAACGTGCCGCTTTCTGCAGGTGGAACGCGCGAAATCAGCTATTTGCAGCAGCCTGAATGGGTCGCCAATGCGATTGCATTTTATGCGATTGAGGGCTTCGAAGCGCGCCTGTCTTATAGCTATACCGGGTCGTTCATCGATACGGTCGTACCGGACAATTCGAATCGCGATGAGTTCTGGGAAAAGCGCGAGATCGTCGATGCGCAAGTTCGCCTTGCCATCACACCCAATCTCACTTTGATCGGCGAAGTAAATAATCTTTTCGACAGCGGCCGCACCGAGGTGACGGGACCAAACAGACAATTTTTACAGGAGGATGCGCGTTTTGGCCGGACTTACTGGATTGGCGCCAGTGCGCAGTTTTAAACTGTTCGCCGCGCTTCTGGGTTTGATGGCGCCAGTGGGGGTGGCTTCGCAAAGCGCGGCGCCCCAGAGCGCTGCCGAAATCCTTCAATTGACTGCGGAAGAAATCGCCCGGTATCCAGCCACCGAAGCAGGACAGGGCGCGGCGGTAGGACCACATCATTTCTATGCCATCGTGAACTATGCAATTGGGCGGTACGATCGTGCAACAGGCGAGGTGGTCAACCAATGGCGTGGCGAACGTGGGGGACCGTTTGTGCACCTCAACAGCTGTAAATTGCGCGACGCAGCGCTGATTTGCGCACATTCGAACTTCCCCGCCCTGCCGATGACAAGCAGCATCGAGCGTTTCGATCCAGTGACGCTTGAACATCTGGATAGCCATAGCTTCGGCACCGTTCCGGGTTCTCTAACCTGGCTGGACAGATATGAGGGTTCGAACTGGGCCGGCTTTGCCGAGTATGACGAAAAGGGCGGCACGCCTGGTCGCGATCATCGCTGGACCCAGATCGTGCGCTATGACGAGGAATGGCAGCGAATTGGCGGATACATTCTTCCAGACAGCGTCCTTTCGCGCATGGCACCCTATTCTGCCTCGGGCGGCGCCTTTGGGCCAGATGGCCTGCTCTACCTATCGGGGCACGGCCGGCCCGAACTTTATGCACTGCGCCTGCCAGAAGCTGGTTCAGTGCTTGAACATATCGCCACGATTGCGGTTCCTTTCGAAGGTCAGGCATTTGCGTTCGCGCCAGATGATAACGACCGAATAGTCTACGCGATCAGTCGGCCCAATCGCGATGTGGTGTCTGTCCGGCTACCTCAGATCGATCTTGAATGATTTTGAGAGTAAGCCAAACTTTCAACCGAAAATGACGGCCAATATTGAGGCTTATCCTTTCAGAAGCGCACAAACCGCAAGCCGCCCAGTTTCATTCCGGTCGACATGTCGGCGGGTTTTAACGAGGTCCTAGGGTTCACTACCTTTCTGCTTTCTGCAGCGCGACCCAAAGCCGCAAGCTACCATGCTGCTTTGGCAAACTTGGTGCCTCTGACCTCGTCCTCACGCGCCCGCCCTTGAGCGTGCTCAGAACCTGCCGGGAGACGTCGAAATACGCAGTGAGAGGGTGACGCTTTGTCCTGCAAACTCGGCAATGTCGCTATCGAGCCAGTGACAGACATGGCCGCCGAGCAATGGGTGCATCTTAAGCTTCATGCCAATCCTCCAGATCCATAGCCAGCAACGCGCCATCCTCATTCAGCTTGAATGTCATGCACCAGCGGGTGTATCGGTCATAGACGAGACACTTTTCCGGTTTCTCGTAAGCTCGTGCCGGCCGAAGTTTGGCGGCACGAACAGCTGATCCACGCCATGCGCTGCGTTAATGAAAGCAAGCAATCGTGGACCTCAGAATATGGTTTTGCCAAACCGCCGCGAAAGTCCAATCAAGATCGACTCGGGACGAACTTAGAGTCAAACGCTCAAGGCCGTCAGGAACCAAAAGAGAGTGGAAAAGGTGGGCAGAGACGAGCGTTTGGAAAACCAGTTTGGGTGCTCGAAACATATCGTTTTGTCATTGTATCTCAACGCATCAGATCGATGGTGCCCAGAAGAGGACTCGAACCTCCACATCCTTGCGAATACATGCACCTGAAGCATGCGCGTCTACCAATTCCGCCATCTGGGCACTCGCGCGGCCCGCACGAAGTGTCGGGATGCAAGTGAGGCGCGGGCGATTAGGACAGGTGGGCGGGGCTGTCAATGATTGCTGCGAGGCACTGGCGCAGAATTTACCCTGTGCGTTTTTGCGCGCTCCAGGTGCATTTGCAATTGCCCGCAAGGCCGCGCTTGTGCCAAGGCGCTTGGATATGCAAACCTTGGCCCAAACTATGCGGAAGACGCCATGACCTCATCGCTCGAAAACAAGCTTGTCACGATAATCGGTGGCAGCGGATTTATCGGCAGCCATGTCGCGCAAGATTTGCTTGAGCGCGGTGCGCGGTTGCGCATTGCCTCGCGCCATCCTGAACAAGCTTTTGGGCTCAAACCGCTGGCCAATTTGGGCCAATTGCAATTTGCCCGTTGCGATGTGCGCAAGAAGGAAAGCATCGCCGCTTGTGTCGCGGGATCTGATGCAGTGGTTTATCTGGTTGGTACGTTTGGTGCAGACCAGAAAGCCTTGCAAGCCGATGGTGCTGCCTATGCGGCGCAAAGTGCAGCTGATGGCGGAGCGACGGCATTTGTTTACATGTCGGCCATTGGTGCCGATGCGCAGAAAGAGGGCGGGTACTATTCCACCAAGGGCCAAGGTGAAGAGCGTGTCCTTGCCGCATTCCCGAAGGCCACCATTTTGCGCCCTTCCGCCGTTGCTGGCGAGGAAGAGGGGCTTGTGCCGATGTTCGCGCAGATGGTGAAAAGCTTGCCTGTCATTCCGGTGTTTGGCGCTCAATCGAAGCTGCAGCCGGTTATCGTTAGTGACCTTGCAGAAGCGGTCGGCAATGCGCTTGAGAACCCGGGCAAGCATGGCGGCAAAACCTATGAGGCCGCCGGCCCTGTCGCGATGTCAATGATTGAGATTTACGAAGCGATCGCCAAAGCGCAGCGGCGCAAGCGAACGATGTTGCCAATGCCTGATAGTGTCGCGGCGCTTGTTGCGATGATGCCGATGTCCCCGCTCAATTCCGATCAATTGGCCATGTTAAAAGAAGGCAGTGCTGCAACGCCGGGTGCTGCTCAGCTTGATAGGCTGGGCGTGAAAGTGCGGCCACTATCGCTGTTTCTGGATCGCTGGATGGTGCAATATCGCCGCCAAGGGCGCTTTACTGGTGAGCAGACTGCCGCCTGATTTGGTCGCTTAATCAGCGATTGGTTCGACCAACAAGATCGCGCCTTCTGTACCGATAATCCGCACACGTTCACCATCGGTCATATCCGGTCCGCGGGCGATCCATTCGCTATCGCCCAGCTTTACCCGGCCTGTGCCGCCCACGATGGGTTGAACCAGCAAAGCTATCTCCCCGACAAGGCGCGCGCCGCGTTTGTTCATCATGGGATCGACTTCGTGGACAGGATTGCGGCGGATATAGTTGCGGCCCAAAAATACCGCAGCGATAGACATCACCGCGAAAATGACGATCTGCAATGGAACGCCAATCGGCAAAGTCCAGGTAAGGATGCCCGTGATCAAAGCCGCCGCTGCCAGCCACAGCAGGAACATGCCGGGCACAAGGATTTCCGCTGCGCCTAGAAACAAGCCGATGGCGATCCAGATGTAATGCGGTTCTACGTTGTCGAGCCAATCCATTAGCGGCCTCCACTGCGCGGAACGCTGGAACCTGTGGCGGGCGGTGTTGGTGAGCCGTGATCGCGTAGCGCCTCTTTCGCCAATTCGCCAATACCGCCAAGCGTGCCGATAAGCTGCGTCGCTTCAACCGGGAACAGGATAGTTTTGGCATTAGGGCTGTTCGCGAACTGTGCGACAGCTTTGGTATATTCCTGCGCCACAAAATAATTGATCGCAGTCGCGCCGCTATCGGCAATCGCTTCGGAGACCATTTCGGTGGCTTTGGCTTCTGCCTCGGCTTCACGTTCACGCGCTTCGGCATCACGGAAAGCGGCTTCGCGGCGACCTTCCGCTTCGAGGATGGCGAATTGTTTGGAGCCTTCGGCGCGCAGGATTTCTGACGCGCGGTCGCCTTCGGCCTCAAGGATCTCGGCACGTTTTAAACGTTCCGCCTTCATCTGTCGGGCCATTGCCTCGGAAATGTCAACCGGGGGGCGGATATCCTTGATCTCAACACGTGTGATCTTCACGCCCCAAGGTGAGGTGGCATGATCCACCACGGCAAGCAGGCGCGCATTGATCTCATCGCGTTTGGACAAGGTTTCATCCAAGTCCATAGAACCCATCACGGTACGAAGGTTCGTTGTCGTGAGCGCCATGATCGCGTTGTAAAGGTTGGATACTTCGTAAGCCGCTTTGCCCGCTTCCAGGACTTGAAAGAAGACCACCGCATCCACGCCAACCATGGCATTATCTCTGGTGATAATCTCCTGACCGGGAATATCGAGCACCTGCTCCATCATGTTCACCTTCTGCCCGACACGGTCGACAAAAGGGATCAGCAAGTGGAAACCGGGGGCCGCAGCAAGGTGAAATTTGCCCAACCGTTCAACAGTATAGACATAGCCCTGACGGACAATCCGTACGCCCATCGCCAGAAAAATCACGACCAGAACGATCAGTGATAAAAGTGCCTCAAGCATCGCTATTACCCCTTAAAGTGCGCGGCCAAGGTAACGCAATTTGAGAAAATTGCATCAATTGGCCGCTGCACCTTTCACCCATTGATCGCGCAAAGCAAATTTCTGGATTTTGCCGGAGCCTGTCAGTGGCCAGCTTTCTACCTGTGTCCAGTGAGCGGGGCATTTGGGGCCAGAAAGCTGCGCGCGGCAATGCGCGGTCAAGCTTTTGGCGTCCATCTGCGCGCCTGCAACGGGCCGAATAAACGCCGCCACAGCTTCACCCCATTTGGCATCGGGCACGCCGACAATGGCCGCTTCGGCGACATCGGAATGCTCCATCAACACATTTTCGATTTCCGCCGGGAACAGGTTTTCGCCGCCGCGAATGATCATCTCTTTCACCCGGCCTGTGATCTTCACATAGCCGCGTTCATCCATCGTCCCCAGATCACCTGTAAGCAGCCAGCCATTTTTGTCGATCGTTTCCGCTGTGGCTTCGGGATCATTGTCGTAACCAAGCATGGTCGCATAAGAACGCGAGCGCACTTCGCCCACAACGTGCACCGGGACCACTTGATTGGTGATAGGGTCAAAGATGCCAACTTCGCATCCAAGACATGGGCGGCCCACCGTGGTGCTGATATCTTCAAATCTGTCATCCGGGCGCCCCGATGTGATCAGCGGGCTGCTTTCGGTTTGGCCGTAAGCCACCAGCACTCTGGCGCCCAGAACATCCTGAACAGCTCTCGCCAATTCGGGTGCAACCATCGCGCCGCCAACGCCGATCACGCGCAAAGTGGAAAGATCACAGCCAAGTGCTTTTTGCGCCTCTATCAATGCCTGCGCCATAACCGGGACACAGATCGTACAGCCGACTTTTTCTTCCGCAATCAGCTTTACCGCAGCAGCCGGATCGAAAGCGAGCAGCGGAATGTATGGCGCGTGGACCTGCAATGCGCCCAGAACCGCCATGGAGCAGCCCATAGTGTGAAATAACGGTGTGAGGCCAAGGAATGGCTCATCTTGAGCGACTTGCGCTGTCGTCACGAACAGGCGGGCATTGTTTGCCAGATTGCGGTGCGACAACAATACGCCTTTGGGAAAGCCGGTCGTGCCCGATGTGAACTGAATTTGCGCCGCATCATGCGTGCCCACTTGTGGCAAAGGCACAGTTTTATCGCCCGGCATCGACGCCATATCTTGCAGATCAACAATTTCGCGCAGATCAGGCAAATCGCCGGCAACTTTAGCGGCAATATCGGCCATTGGATTGCCACGAAACTCTTTGACCAGAAACAGGCCTGATGCGCGTGAATGGCGCAAGACATACTCCAGTTCGCGCGCCTGAAACGCCGGATTGACAGTGACCAGCGTTAGCCCGGCCAGTGCGACGGCATATTCCAGCACCACCCATTCCGGCACATTGGGCGCCCACACGGCAATACGCTCTCCCCTGGCGTAACGCGCCGCCAAAGCGCCGGCGAGCGTCTCTGCCTCGGCCAGCAATTGGGCAAAGGTCCAACGGCGACCTGCCGTGCCATCCATCTGCCCTTCAATCAGGGCGTCATGACCTGGATAATCGCGCGCTGCATCACGCAGCAATCCACCAATGGTGCAATCAAGGACGGGTTCGTCCTTAAAGGTCGAGCACAAGGCCAGCTCAAGCGGCGCAGCGTCCATATCTCTCTCCCCGGCGGCTAGTTCACCCAGCTCGCACAATGCCACTATAAGCCAGTTGCGCCGGGGGCCAAGGGGATTTCGATACGGTCTGCGCGCGCCTTAAAGATGCTTGGAATATAGCGCCAGCAGATCGGACAGCGCTTCAGCCGCGGCCTGTGCATCGTAAGCCGGACTGTCGGGCACGGTCCAGCCGTGATCACCGGTATAGACTTTGACCGTCGCATCCAGCCCCGTTGCCTCAGCAGCAGCGCGTATCTGCGTCTTTTCTTCTGGCGCATCGGCATCATCATTGCGTGCCAGAGCCATCAGTGCGCCAGCATCATCAGCGATCCGGTCAAAGACATTGACCGCCGCTAACGGATCATCGCCAAGAAAACTGCCTGGATGGAAGGCAGCGGCTGCTTTAACCCGGTCCGGCACAGAAGCCGCCGCCAGCGCAGTCCACGTGCCCGTCATGCAATAGCCCTGTACCCCTATGCCGCGACTTGTATCGACCGCATCCTGCATATCGAGCCATGCAACAATAGCCGCTGCGCTTTCCATGATTGCAGCAGGGGTATTGGCTTCGCGCCAGTCAGCAACGGCGCCAAAGCCCACTTCCAGCAAAGCATCGAAATTCTCAAATTGCTGGCCTGCAACGCTGCGATAGTAAGGGTTGGCGACAAGGACCGCATAACCTTCAGCAGCCAGAGCACGGCCCATTTCGATCTTCGAAGGGCGCAGGCCCGCAATGTCTGGCCACAGGATAACGCCAGGATATGTTCCTGAGGCGGGGTGAATGAAAACGCCGTCCATTGTGCCGCCGGGCGCATCAAAGGTGACTGCGGTTTCGATCAGGCCTGTCGCTTCATCAGAATTCGTGGCCGATGTCGCAGGCGCACATGCTGCCAACATGGCTGCCGCGCTGATCGCGGTAAAATGACGACGGTTCATCCCGCCAGAGCTTTGGTTCTGCCCAGAAAAGTGATCGGATGTGCACATATACTGTCTCCACTAATTACTGGCGTTCGCTCAAAGCCGCTTCGCTTTGCGCCATCAGAGCTGCGATTATGTCAGCAGCGGGCTCTTCTGTTTTGACCATGCCAACAGACTGACCTGCCATCAACGATCCGTTTTCGACATCGCCATCGATTACCGCGCGGCGCAGCGCCCCTGCCCAGTAATGTTCGATCTGCAATTGCGCTTCGCTCATCGCGATATCTTCTGCATCAAGCACCGCGGCAACTTCGCGCTGTTTCTGCGTAAATTCCTCTGTGCCTTTGTTTTTGAGCGCGCGCACCGGGATCACCGGCAGGCGCGGATCGACCTGCACGCTGGCGATCGCATCGCGGGCATTGGCGCGGAAGAAGGCTTTCTTGAAATCGGGATGCGCGATGCTTTCCGTGGCGCAGGCAAAACGCGTACCCAGCTGCACGCCGACTGCGCCCATTTCCAGATAGGATGCCATCGCTTCGCCGCGCCCGATACCGCCAGCCACAAACACCAGATGATCCTCCGCCAGGGAAGGCAGGAATTCCTGCGCCAGAACGCTGGTAGAAACAGGGCCGATATGGCCGCCCGCTTCCATGCCTTCGATCACAAGAGCATCCGCGCCAGAGCGCAGCAATTTCTTGGCCAGCGCCAAAGTCGGTGCAAACACGATGACTTTTGCGCCGCTGCTTTTAATGGCCGCAACGCTGCCTTTGGGCGGAATGCCGCCGGCCAGCACAATATGCGTGACCTCGTGCTTGGTGCATACCGCGATCAGCTCCATCAGATCAGGATGCATCGTGATGAGGTTCACGCCAAACGGTTTGTCCGTCATCGCTTTGGTCGCCGCGATTTCGGTGTCGAGCAGTTCGGGCGTCATCGCGCCGCACGCGATCACACCAAATCCGCCACCATTGGAAATAGCCGAAACCAGATTGCGCTCCGACACCCAGCTCATCGCGCCGCATAAAATGGCGTGTTCAGAACCAAGGAACGCGGAACCTCGCGCCATCAGCGCTTTTGTCTTAGAGAAGTCAGTCATGGCCGCGTCGCTTAGGGCGCTTACCGCTATGAAGGCAAGGGGAACCCATATGGAAGGCATTGGCGTTGAATTGGAAACCATGCGACGCGTGCCTTTGGCCGATGCGCATGTGGACGCGATAAGGCAAATCGCGAAAGAGCGAAGCTATGAGGCGGGCGAAACCGTTGTCGAGGTTGGCGACAAGCAGGACCGCTTCGTCTATCTTCTCGAAGGCGAGATAGAGCTTGTCGACCCATATTCAGGCGAAAGGATGATTGAATCCTCGCTTGGCCCCACGCAATTTATGGGCGATATCGGCTTCCTCAATGCAGGATCTTTCTTCCTGCCCATGCGCGCGGTCAAGCCAACCCGTACCATCGAAGCCACGCGGGAAGATATGCTGGCATTGATGGGGCGGGTTCCTGAACTTTCCGACCACATCATCACCGTCTTTGTTGCCCGGCGCCAGCGCCAGTTTCAGGCCAAGAACTCCTCTATCAAGCTGATCGGGGCAGATCGCGACGCACAGGTGCAGGATGTGGAGCGCTTCCTCAGCCGCAACCGCGTACCATTTCAAAGTTTTGATCTGGATGGCGGGGACGATGAAGCAGCTGCATTGTGCCGTCTTTCCGATCATGAACCTGCGGTAATTTTCAATCAGAACCACGTGATCGAGGATCCATGCCCGCGCAAAGTCGCACAATTGCTCAATCTGGACCTTGAGGCTGATCCTGAGACCATGTTTGACCTGCTAATTGTAGGCGGTGGCCCTGGCGGCGTTGCAGCTGCGGTCTATGCCGGAAGCGAAGGGCTCTGCGCGCTGCTGGTAGAAGATAGCGCGATTGGCGGGCAAGCGGGCACGTCGAGCCGGATTGAAAACTACATGGGCTTTCCCACGGGCATATCAGGCTCTGATCTGGTTTATCGCGGGGAGATACAGGCGCTTAAATTCGGCACCCGTTTTGCCATGCCGCGCCGGGTTAGTGCGCTGCGGATCGCCGAAGATGGGACTTTTTGCGCCACCTTGGGCACCAACGAGACAGAAATTTGCGCGCGCGCCATTTTGGTAGCGACGGGGGTACAATATCGCCGCTTGCCGATAGACAGGCTGGAAGAATTTGAAAGCGCAGGCGTATTTTACGCAGCCACCGATATGGAAGCGCGTTTTTGCCGCAATACCGAAGCGGTCGTGATCGGTGGCGGCAATTCTGCAGGGCAAGCCGCGATGCATCTGTCGCGCTCAGCCAGCCATGTGCATGTGTTGGTACGCGGAGATAGCCTTGCCGCTTCCATGTCGAGCTATCTGTCCAATCGGCTTGAAGCCGATCCCAAGATCACGGTGCATTATGGCGCTCAGGTGGACGCTTTGCATGGCGATGAAAGCCTGGAAGCGGTCACGATCAAAAGCGGCGATGGCAAATGGCGCCTCGATACACGCGCACTGTTTATCATGATCGGTGCGGCGCCCAATACGGGCTGGTTATCTGATCTGGTGGAGCTGGATGGACGCGGCTTTGTCCTTACCGGAGAGGCGGTTGACGCTGCATCACCATACGCCACCAGCCGTGAGGGTATCTTCGCAGTGGGCGATGTGCGCGCAGGATCGGTTAAGCGCGTCGCCAGCTCTGTGGGCGAAGGCTCGGTCGTGATTTCAGCGGTTTGGAACTGGCTTGATGCCAATGGCCAAGAAGCGGGTTAAGCCGCCTCTTGGCTGTCCAAGCCATAAGCGGAATGCAGCACACGCACAGCCAGCTCTGTCTCATCGGCATCGATCAAGACGCTGATCTTGATTTCACTGGTTGAGATGGCCTGCACATTGATCCCGCGATCAGCCAGCGTCTTGAACATCAAGGCCGCCACACCGCCATGGCTTTTCATGCCCATACCAACAACGCTGATTTTGGCGACATTCGCATCGGAGATAATACGGTTGAAACCGATCACGCTCTGCTTTTCTTCCAGCAGCGCAATTGCGCGCGCAAGTTCAGCCTGAGGGACCGTGAATGTCACATCCGTCTCACCTTTATCGCGGCCGACATTCTGGATAATCATATCGACATTGATGCCTGCATCGCCAAGCGGCAGGAAAATCTCCGACACAGCGCCGGGCTTATCCGGCACACGGGTTAACACCACGCGAGCTTCGTTTTTATCATGGGCGATGCCGGTAACGCTCTGACGTTCCACGTTGTTTTCCTCCAGAATGGCATCCATCTCTTCATCAGAGACAATCATGGTGCCAGGTAGTGTATCTGCGCTTGGTGCGCCTTCCTCGACGAAGGAGCTTAGCACTTGCAAGCGCACGCCGCGCTTCATTGCCAAGCTGACCGAGCGGGTTTGCAAGACTTTTGCGCCCACCGATGCCAGTTCGAGCATTTCTTCAAAGGTGACATATTTCTGTTTGCGGGCGCGCGAAACGATGCGCGGATCGGTTGTATAAACGCCGTCCACATCGGTATAAATATCGCAGCGATCTGCATCAACCGCCGCAGCAACGGCCACAGCTGAGGTATCAGAACCGCCGCGGCCCATCGTGGTGATGCGGCCTTCTTCGGACACGCCTTGGAAGCCGGGCAATACAGCGATTTGGCCTGATTGCATGGAGGCGATAAGCTTTTCGGCATCAATATCGCCCACTCGCGCATTGGCGTGATTGGCAAAAGTGTTGATCGGAACCTGCCAGCCCATCCAACTGCGCGCATCACAGCCCATTGATTGCAACGTCAGTGCAAGAAGGCCCGATGTGACCTGTTCGCCGCTGGAAACAACCACATCATATTCAGCAGGATCATAAAGCGGATTGGCTTCGCGGCAGAAATTGACCAGACGATCCGTCTCCCCCGCCATTGCGCTGACCACCACGGCAACTTCATTGCCCGCAGCCGCCTGCGCGCGCACGATATTGGCCACGCGGCGAATGCGTTCTGTCCCGGCCATCGAGGTGCCGCCAAATTTCATTACAATCCGCGCCAAGAATATCGTCCTTTAACTGGCCTTAGTTCCGTCTGGTTGAATCCCCCGCGCGCTGTTAGGGAGCGATCATGTCTGACGCAAGCCTATCCAACGCAACCATTCGCCCTGATGAGGCCGCGCATTTCGGTGCATTGGCCGCTGAATGGTGGGATCCAAGTGGCAGTTCGGCCATGTTGCACAAGCTTAATCCCGTGCGGCTGCGCTTCATTCGGGAAGCAATTGATGTGCATTGGGGCGGCGATATTGAAAGCGTGCGGCCACTTTTGGGCAAAGCCGCTTTGGATGTGGGGTGTGGTGCGGGCTTGGTGTGTGAGCCTTTGGCACGCATGGGGGCCGAAGTCACCGGCGTTGACGCCGCGCCTCAGAACACGCAAGCCGCCGCGCTTCATTCCGAAGGTGCGGGGCTGGATATCCGCTATATACCCGGAGAGCTTTCGATGCTGGGTCTGGGTCAGTTCGATCTGGTGACGTGTCTTGAAGTGATCGAACATGTCGCAGACAAGCCAGCATTCCTCGCGACTTTGGCGGACCGATTGGCGCCCGGCGGCTTGATGATCCTTTCCACTCCCAACAAAACCGTGGCCAGCCGCGCGCTGCTGATCGGCGCAGCAGAAGCCGTTGGCGCCATCCCGCGCGGCACGCATCACTGGGATGACTTTGTAACGCCTGAAGAATTGGGCGATTTGCTATCCGATGCGGGCCTGAGCATGGACGAGCCCAAAGGCATTAGCTGGCGGCCCGATAAAGGCCTGCATCTATCAGGTGATCTGGGCCTAAATTATATCGCCACGGTCAGCCGCAAATAAACAGCGCAAACTATGGCACAGGTGTGGCCCGTTGGCGAAACGATACGGCGCGGCCCGGTGAATCGGCAAAGACACCATCCGCCTTGGCCAGATAAAGCGCGAGAAACAGCCGCCTGTCGCTGTTCACGGCCCATCCGGGCAGAAAGTCGCTTTCTTGCCGCAGGGTCCACACATGGACCAGCAAGCCTGTTGCATGCGCGCGTTCAACCAGGTCTGATTGCGCGGTGTCATGCTCACCCACAACAAGCTTCCAGTTCGCTCCAATGCCATCGGCGTATTCCGCGATCTGCGCCAGCCCCTCATCGCTCAACATATCGGCATAGGTTTCACCCGGCCTGTCTGCAGGACCGCCATCAACCGATACCAATTGAATCAACCGCAGATCGGTCAGCCCGTCAAGGCGCGCCAATGGCCCGGCTTCAAAGCATTGGATAAAGACAGGCGCGTCTTCACCTGCATATCCCGCCTCGCCCAATTGCTCGACCAGCATTTCTGCCAGATCATGGCCCTGCCCCATAAAATAGGTCGGATGCTTGATCTCAGGATAAAGGCCAATCACGCGGCCCGTCTGTGCTTCCTTGGCCCGGACCAGCTTTATGATCTCGGCCAAAGTGGGCACCTGATACAAGCCATCGAAGCGCGTATTTTGGGGGCGCATATCGGGCAAGCGCTCTTTCGCGCGCAGAGTGCGCAATTCAGCGAGCGTGAAATCTTCGGTAAACCAGCCGGTGAACTCTTCCCCGTCGATCAGCTTGGTCGCCTTGCGATCCGCAAATTCGCTCCGCTCAGCCACATCGGTGGTTTGGGAAATCTCGTTCTCATGCCGCGCGACAAGAACGCCATCTTTGGTCGCCACCAGATCGGGTTCAATATAATCGGCGCCCTGATCAATGCCCAGCTCATACGCAGCCAAGGTATGCTCAGGCCGATCGCCCGAAGCGCCGCGATGCGCGATGATGATAAAGTCTTCAGCCATAGCCGGAACAGCCAGCACCAAGGCTGCAAGAAAGGCAAGCCACTTTGCTGGACAACTCCTAGCTGAGTTTCTCATTGCCAACTTGCTCATTGCCAACTTGCTCTTTGCCAACTCTCTCATTGAAGACGATCTTCCCATTCGCTCAAGACAAAGCCCACCAGAACCCCGCCCGGTGTTTCGGCAACAGGGCGTTTGATCATGCTGGGATTGGCTTCCATTAATTTGAGCGCTTTGGCTTCATCCAAGTCCGCCTTGTCACCATCATCCAGCTTGCGAAAAGTTGTGCCGCGTTTGTTCAGCAGCTTTTCCCAACCCACTTCGCGCGCCCAGCTGGCCAGTTGCAACGGATCAACGCCGACCTTTTTGTAATCGTTAAAGTGATAGGCATGGCCATGTCCATCCAGCCAGTTACGCGTCTTTTTCACCGTGTCACAATTGGGGATGCCGTATAGTTCAATCACGCCTCGTCCTTCTGGTTAAAATGATAGATGCGCGATGGGGTACCTGCGAACATCGTGTAACCTTGATGATACTCCGCGCGCCCGCGCATCTGCATCTCAATGGTCGCGCTTGTGATTGCGAAAGACGACAAGAAACATAACGCACGCACCCATAGGGCGCGTGTCCAGACCTGTCACGATAGGAAAAATGGAGCGGGCGAGGCGATTCGAACGCCCGACCCCAACCTTGGCAAGGTTGTGCTCTACCCCTGAGCTACGCCCGCTCACAGACGCTAATTCGAAATGTTCTTCCGAATGAGGAGCGGCGCGGTTAGCACCGCCTTTCCCACCCCGCAAGAGGGAAATCGCAAGCGGGCACCGGTTTAACCCCACCCCCTTCACAAATGGCTATAAAACGCCACATTGCGTGCACAAAGACACAAATGCAGCAGGAGCATCACACCTTGGCCACCCCGCCCCTTAATATCGACGAGCAAAAAGCGGTCGACCGTTTCCGTACTCAAGTTGTTGAGCCCAGCCGCAATAAGCTGGTGATCCTTGATTTCTGGGCGGAATGGTGCGGACCGTGCAAAGCGCTTACCCCGATCCTTGAGAAGGTTGCCGCTGAATATGCCGATAAAGGCGTGATGCTGGCCAAAGTGAATGTGGATGAAGAAAAGTTCATCGCCAGCCAGTTTCAAGTGCAGTCGATCCCCACGGTCTATGCGATTTTTCAGGGCCAGCCCGTGGCTGATCTCACGCCAGCCCGCAGCGAATCGGAGCTGAAAAAGGCACTGGATGAGATCCTCAAGCAAATCCCGGTAAATGGCGGCGGCGAAGGCGGGCCGGATGGTCAGCAAGCGCCCGATATCGATCAGTTGGTGGCGATGGGTGAGCAAGTGTTGGCCGAAGGCGATCATGAGCGCGCCATCGGCGTTTTTGCCCAAATCGCACAAATGGCGCCCGACAATGCTAGCGTACAAGGCGGACTGCTCAAATCATTGATCGCCGGCGGCATGATGGACGAGGCGAAAGAAGCGCTGACCCGTGTGCCCGAAGAATTGAAAGACGATCCTGCCATCGTGCAGGCCGCAACGCAGCTTGAGCTTGCCGGAGAGCAGGTGGACGATAGCGAGCTTGCCGGCCTTCGTTCTGCCGCCCAGTCCGCACCAGATGATATGGATGCGCAAATGGCGTTTGCCGAAGCTGCCTTTGCAGCGGGAGAGCGTGATGAAGCGTCGGCTACATTGCTCACCATGATCCAGCGCGATCCGGAATGGAATGAAGGCGCGGCCAAAGCCAAACTGTTGCAATTCTTTGAAGCGGTTGGCCTTGAGGATCCGTGGGTATCAGGAGAGCGGCGCAAGCTTTCGCTGCTATTGTTCGGGTGAGCAAAACGCGCCTTTCCATCTTTCCCCTGCCCGGTGTGATCCTGTTTCCCGGATTGCAATTGCCGCTGCATATTTTTGAGCCGCGCTATCGCGAGCTGGTTGGCTCTGCTTTGGCGCGTGATAGGCGCATTGCGATGATCCAGCCGCAGGAAAGCATTGAAGATGCGCCGCTGTTCACCGTCGGCTGTGTTGGCAAGATTGAGGATGTCGAGGCGTCCGATGATGGACGCTACAATATCGTCCTTACCGGCGAGGCGCGGTTTCGCCTGCTGCGCGAATTGGACGTTGTAACGCCCTTCCGCCAGATCGAAGCTGAGCTATTGGAAGAGCCGGAGCGTGAAGCTCTCAGCTTTGCTGAACGCGCCAGTTTTGAACGCGAGGCGCGCCGATTTGCCGATGCCCAAGGCTATGCGATTGATTGGGATTCGGTTGCCCAGCTTGATGATGTGGCGCTGATCAATGGTGTGTCACAGATCGCGCCATTTGATCCGGCGGCCAAGCAAGGCTTGCTCGAAGCGCCCGATATCAAAGAACGGTGCGAGATGCTGGTGCAGCTGATGGAGTTTTATGGCCATGGCGATCCTGATGAAGGCCGCGTGACGCTGCATTAGTATCGGCCATTGGCAAGGGGCACCAAGGCAGGCGTTTCAGCCCAAAAAGCTACCGCGAAGTCCAGCGATCACCACGAACAACGTTGTGAAAGCCGAAACGAACAGGGCAATCAGAACAGGGCAATCAAAGGCCAACCACGCCTGCATCGCCCACAGTCATATTCACCACCTCTTCCCAAACGCCATCGCGCAGATAACGCGTGATAAAGACGCGGGTGCCATCTTCACGATGCTCCCAATCCCAATACAAAGTGCCATCATCTGATAGGCCGGTTTGATGCGCGCTCGTCGTTGCAACTTCGCGCGATGGTGGAGGCGGCATGTCTGCTGCGCCAGATCGCGCGCAATCGGCGGTGCGCGCGTTGATAGATTTCACTTCTTCAACGACGATCACATCCTCACCAGACGGCTCCTCAAGATCAGGGCGCGGCGCGGGTTGCACGCCATCTTTGGCGGCCAGCCGGTAGAGCCATTTGTAAGGGATCGTCCGGTCACGTTGGCGCTGCCAAAGCGTTGCATAGGTGCCAACGGTTCCATCGGGCGTCACAAACTTGCCAAAACTCACCGCGTACCGGCCATTACAGCTCGACCACACAGCATTGGGCACCCAGCGTTCGGCTTCGGGCACGGGCGGATGGCCAACAAGGCTGGACTCCAGATCGATGGCTCCGCGGCCTGCGTGGCGGATCGCGCCATTGGCAGCATATTCGCGAAATGCGCTGAGCAGATCGGTATCGCGCGCGGATCGGGCAAAGGCGATATCGGTGGCGGCCACTAGGCCAGGATCAGCCCGCGGTGCTTCCACTTCCATTCTATCAAGAGCGCGCTCAGCCATGCTGGCAAGGCGGCTGCGCTGTTGTTGTTGCGGAGAAGCACATGCGGCCAATAAGGCCGTTGCAAAAGTGGCGAAGACAAAGACACGCAGCATCATCTGCAACTGCCCCTCACCAGCCCGTTTGTCAAAACCCGGTTAAATTCAACAGGCTAAATAAGCACGCCATAAGCGGCGCGGTTGAGCAGATAGATCACGATGTTCAAACCCACGATCAAGACAAGCGGCGAAAAGTCGATCGCACCGGTATCGGGCATCAGCCTGCGAATGGGCCGCAGCAATGGATCAAGCAACGCATTCACGCCCTCATACACCGTAGACACGAACTGATTGCTCATATTCACAACGTTAAATGCGATCAGCAAACTCAGCACGAATTGCACAATCACCAACATGATGATCACATTGGCCACAATGGCAAGAACGCCTGCAATACTTCCTAAAATACCCAAGACACTCGCCTTTCGCTCAATACGTCCCGCCAGGATATAGCGACGAACGCTGGTGTATCAACTGTGTAATACGGTTAAGTCGCGCTAACCAGCGTGCCGGCCCCGCGACTGGTGAAAAACTCCAGCAACATTGCATGGGGCACACGGCCATCAAGCACCACCGCTGCCTCACACCCGGATTCCACTGCCGTCACACAGGTTTGCAGCTTAGGGATCATGCCGCCTGAAATGGTGCCATCTTCTTGTAAAGCGGCGATATCGGCAGGGCGCAGATCGGTGAGCAGCTTGCCATCCTTGTTCAAGACCCCGCTGACATCTGTAAGCAAGAACAGCCGCGCCGCACCCAAGGCCGCTGCAACCGCGCCTGCCATCGTGTCAGCATTGATGTTGTAAGTATGGCCATCTTCGCCTGCCGCAATTGGCGCGATAATCGGGATCATGCCCGATCTGGTGGCTGTTTCGAGAATGGCTGTATCGACACTTGCCGGTTCACCAACAAAGCCCAGATCAACAACCTGCTCGATCTGGCTATCGGGGTCCTTTACCGTGCGGCTGACTTTGCGTGCCGTCACCAGCCCGCCATCCTTGCCGGAAATGCCCAGCCCCTTGCCACCCGCTTTGCTGATCCAGCTCACCAGTTCTTTGTTGATCCCGCCCGAAAGGACCATCTCGGCCACTTCCGCTGTCGCCTTGTCGGTAACGCGCAAGCCATCGATGAACTTGCTTTCAACGCCCAGCTTTTTGAGCATCGCACCGATTTGCGGCCCGCCCCCATGCACCACCACCGGGTTGATGCCGACAGCTTTTAGCAGCACGATATCTTCGGCAAAATCTTGCGCCGCTTTGGGATCGCCCATCGCGTGGCCGCCATATTTCACTACAAAGGAACGCCCGGCATAGCGCTGAAAATATGGCAGCGCTTCAATCAGCGTTTCGGCTTTGGCCAAAATCTGCTTTTCACTGGGCATCTGCTTTTCATCGAGCATGGGATTTTTGTCTCTCGCAACCATCATGCTGTGCCCATAGAGCGGCAAGGCCCAATAGGAAAGCGCCCGGTTTGCATCCTGCAAACCGGGCGCTTTGTAGATACTGAACGCAAAGCTGCGTTCACTTAGATGAAGAAGTCACCATCAAATGTGGAGATGGATGCGTTGGCTACATCGTCCGCCAATGAATCTTCAACAACAACAACCAGCAGAGAGAACGGTATCCCGAAGTCGCCTTCGCCCTCGCCTTCGCCCTCGTCGAACTCCCTTACATCTAGTGCGAATTCACGGGGAAGCGGTTTGAAGTCAAAACACTCTTCCTCGTCGCAGATCACAAAACTTTGCTGGACGAAGACATGCACATCATCGCCAATCTGCTGAAAATTGAGCGTGAGGAAAGGCGGCAGGTCAGTGAAGGTCAATGTATCGCCATCAGCAAAATCGGTGATCGTATCCCAGGCAAAATTGCCATTTGCATCGAAGCCAGCTGTGTTCTCGTTAAAAACGAAGTTGTCATCTCCTGATCCGCCGGTGAGCCGGTCAAAGCCAAAATCACCACTCAGCGTATCTGCGCCCGATCCACCACCGATGGTATCGTCGCCACGTCCGCCAAATAGCGTATCGCGCCCCGTGCCACCAATAATCGTATCAGTACCAGCGCCGCCAAGGATGAAATCAGCGCCGCCGCCGCCTTTGATAAAATCATTGCCGCCGCGACCAACCAGAAAATCGTTGCCGTTGCGGCCCTCGATCACATCTGCATCACCTGTGCCAACGAGCCTGTCGCTACCAATGGTGCCAATAAATTCTGCCATATATAATTCCCCGTTTTTGTCTTAACTGCCCGTTCAATTTTCGCGCGTGGTTAATAGCAGGTTTCCCTTAGTCTCAAACCGGTTTGTTTTGCCCACCTGCGCGATGCTTTTGCGGTGTCTCGTAGTGCCCTGGTTTCAGCCACAAAGCCCTCTGCCCCAAATACTCATTTTTTCAATATATTGAACGCGTTACGACGGTGGAATAGCGGGCAGTTAGATCACACCGGTCTGCGCCTGCTATCCGAATGTCGAAGCGCATCGAATATTGGCGCGGACTACGCAGTATCTCGTAATACGCGATGAAGGTGATTGGTAAATATCTTAGGAATCGCCCCCGACAAAGGAGGCGTAACACCGCTAAGCTTCACATCGTGAAATCGCACTGAGCCAAGATTTCCGCGTTATAATCGCGCAAGTCTGTATTCTTCAAAGCCACATCGCGGGCGCGCAGCATATCTGCGATATCGTCCCTCGCAATAGCCAGAGCCAGTGTTAGCCATTGGCCAATATAAGGAATGCCTTTGGACACTCCGGCGCCTTCCATCTGCATACGGTCCAACCGTGCGATGATCGCTTCGGCGGGATAGAGGAATTCCTCTGTCACCCACTGATTGGTGGCGATCCAATGGGTCGGCAAGCCATCTGTATTGAAACACAAGGCTGCGACATGCACCACTTTGGCCGCGCCATCCTTGCGCGGGGTGGCCAAAGCTGGTTCATCACCAAAGGCGCTTAACGGCAGGAACATGTGGAAATGGCCGTGTTCATCCATGCCGCGTGCTTCGGGAGCATGCGCGTGATAGAACCAACGCGCGCGGCTATCAGGATCGATTGCATCGCCCTTTGGGTAATGCTCATATTGCGTGTAGGTATCAGGTGGTTGGGGCAGGACGCGCTCTATCAGCGTCCTGCCCTCCATCGCCATATGCTTGCTCAGCTCGAGCAAAGCGGCGATCTGATCCTGCCGATTAACCGGCAGCGGCACAGCAGCCCTTCTTCTCTTCAGCAGCAGCGCAGCACCCGGCAGCAGCAGCACAGCATCCGGTCTTGGCCGCCGATGCAGCGCAGCACCCGGTTTTGGCCGCTGATGCAGCGCAGCACCCAGCTTTGTCAGCTGATGCAGCGCAGCAGCCTGGTGCAGCACCGCAGCCAAGCGCGGCTCCTGATGAATAGGCGGAACATGCGCCCGCTGCTGCACAGCAGGCTCCACAAGCACCACAGCCTGCCAATGCAGGTGTGGCGAGCGCGAGGCCGCCGGCGACTTTGAGGAAAGTGGCGAGATTGTTGTGTGGCATGGTTGATCTCCTTTGGTTGCAACCAACAGGTCTTTCGCGCAATCCTTGTTAAGAGTTACTCGAACAACCCGATATATTCTTACCCACACCATGCCCCGGACCTTGAAGGAAAGCCAAGAATGAAGCGCAAGCAATACAAGAAGGCTCTGGAACCGCTTGAGCTGGAGCTGGTCGCAATGGCGCGCTGGGCGCGGCTTACAGGGGAACGGATCTGCGTGGTCCTGGAGGGGCGCGACACCGCTGGGAAAGGTGGTACGATCAAGGCCATCTCTGCCCGCATCAACCCGCGCCAATGCCGCGTGGTCGCTCTGCCCAAGCCCAGCGATGTGGAGCAAACGCAGTGGTACTTCCAACGCTACACTGCCCATCTGCCAGCCGCCGGCGAGATCGTGCTGTTTGACCGCAGCTGGTACAACCGCGCAGGCGTTGAACGAGTAATGGGCTTTACCAGCGAGGACAAGGTCGAGGCGTTCTTGCGTGAAGCCCCGATTTTCGAGCAGCTGCTTGTCGATAGCGGCATTCGCCTGTTCAAGTACTGGCTGTCCTGCGATCAAGCGCATCAGGAAGAGCGCTTTGCCGAACGCCTCGACAACCCGCTCAAACGCTGGAAACTTTCGCCTATCGACATCAAGGCGCGCACCCTGTTTGCCGAATACTCCGCCGCGCGTGAAGCCATGTTTGCCGCTACCCATACCGAACATGCGCCCTGGACAGTGGTGGATTACAACGATCAGAAGCAAGGCCGCCTGACATTGATCCGCGATCTGTTAGGCCGCTTGCCCGATACGCATATCCCGCAAGAGCCAATCGATTGGCCAAAGCTGGACCATGAGCCGTTAAGTGAGGAGTTTGCCTCGCTGAAACCCATCCCCGCTTTTGCGCCTTGGGACGATTAGGCCTGTCTGCACAAATCCTACAAAATGGACACGTTGGACACAGTCCTAGAGTCGAAAAACTGGCCTAGAGTTGAAAACTGCCTCGCGCACCGCATGCCGCAAAATGGCGCGATATTGCGATGCAATGGGGGCAGGAGATAAGGGCCAGACATGGCGCGTTTGTGGCGCGGCCATGCGCGTGTAGGAAATGCAAAACTTGGCAGAATTGGCTCTGCTCGTTGCGTCTAGGCAAGCTTGGGCACTCAGGCAGCCGAGCGCGCTTTGGTGATGATGGCGGTGATATCATCGAGCAGGGCAAGCCGCTGCTTCTTTACATCCTCAAACCGCTCATCACTCGCCGCCTCGGTCTCGCTTTCAATGCGATGCGCCTGCCGGTTGACCGCGTGATAGGCATCGGCAAGCTTGGCATAATGCGCATCGCTTTGCTTAAGCTGCGTGAGCAATTCACGATCCCGCTTGAAAATTTCGGTTAGCTCATTGGGGGTGTGTTGAGACATTGGGCGCGCTTCCTTCCGGTTGTGGTGTGGGAGGAGGTTAGCGGGCTGCGGGTGTGCGGGCTTTGATGTGGGTCAAATTCGCGCCGCCCACCCCTAACCCCTCCCGCAAACGGGAGGGGGACGAGGTTGCGCATCCCTTCCCCGATACGGAAGGGGGCGAGAAAGCACGACCATCCCCTCCCGTTCACGGGAGGGGCAGCGAGACTTGGCAGCTTGCTGCCTAGTCGCAGCGGGGTGGGCCAGCGCGGCGCCCGCAATGAACAATACTTAACTCGGCCAACGGCCACCACGCGCGCAAAACAACGCCATGCCCAACCGGAAGCCCCGCAACACCGCCCGCGCACGAAAGCTGCGCAATGCGGCGACACCGGCGGAACGCAAACTGTGGCAGCATTTATCCCGCAGCCAATTGGGCGCGAAGTTCAGCCGCCAGATGCCGGTCGGCCCGTATTTCGCAGATTTCCTATGCCGAGCGCTCAAACTGGTGGTGGAGCTGGATGGCTTCTCGCATGATCTGACGGTTGAAGCCGATGCGAAGCGCGATGCTTGGATGCAGCGCGAAGGTTATGTGGTGCTGCGCTTTACCAATGCGAATGTGATGGAAAATGTGGAGGGGGTTGTGACGATGATCCGCACCGAAGTCGAACGCATGAAAGCAGAGCGCGACTAACACCCTCGCGCCTTGCGGGAGGGTCGCGAGACTTGGCAGCTTGCTGCCTTAGTCGCAGCGGGGAGGCCCTCCCCTAACCCCTCCCGCAAACGGGAGGGGGAATAGAGCGCTGAGATCCTCTCCCGCCTGCGGGAGGGGCAGCGAGACTTGGTGAGCCAAAGCGAACCTAGTCGCAGCGGGGTGGGTGAGGCATCGTTCTGCGCGGGCATTTGAATATGGTCAAATACCGTTGAAAAACCGACAGCTTTCTTACTGTATCTTTCGCTAGCTTTTAGAAGCTAGTCGATACCGCGCCAAGTCGCGCGGTTTCACGACCAATCTCATTGCTAGAGTTATAAACGTCAAAGCCAGATGAAAAACAACCCAGCACCAGCGGGCTTAATGGGAATGTTTTTCAACCAACCCTACTCCGCCGCAACACTCCCAGCACCACCACCCTCACCCGAGCGCGTTTCGCCAAACATATCCGGCCCCTCATCAACCTCGCCGTCTTCCTCATTCGCGGCAGCTGCATTCTTGCGGTTGTCAAAGCTTGACCACACGTCTTGCCAATTGCCCTTCGTCGCGCCTTTGGAATATTCCGTTGCGCGGGTTTCGAAGAAGTTGGCATGCTCCACGCCGTTAATCAGCGGGGCGAGCCATGGGAGGGGGTGGTCTTCGACCATATACATCGTGGGCAGGCCCAGCTGGCCCAAGCGCCAATCGGCGATGTAGCGGATATACTTTTTGATTTCCTTCGCCGTCATGCCGGGCACCGGACCTTGCTCAAACGCCAGATCGATAAAGGCATCTTCAAGGCGCACCGTCTTCTGGCACATATCCATGATGTCTTCTTTGACCGATTTTGTCAGACAATCGCGTTCCTGACAAAAGGCGTGGAACATCCGGGTGATGCCTTCGCAATGCAGGCTTTCATCACGGATAGACCAGCTGACGATCTGCCCCATGCCTTTCATCTTGTTAAAGCGCGGGAAGTTCATCAGCATGGCAAAGCTGGCAAACAGCTGTAGCCCTTCGGTAAAGCCGCCAAACATCGCCAGAGTGCGGGCGATATCTTCATCGGTATCAACGCCGAATTCCTGCAGATAATCGTGCTTGGCTTTCATCTCCTCATATTCGAGGAACATGCCATATTCGCTTTCGGGCATGCCGATCGTGTCGAGCAGGTGAGAGTATGCCGCGATATGTACCGTCTCCATATTGGAGAAGGCGGCCAGCATCATCTTGATCTCTGTCGGTTTGAAAACGCGGCCATATTTGTCGTGATAGCAATCCTGCACTTCCACGTCCGCCTGCGTGAAGAAGCGGAAGATCTGGGTGAGCAGATTACGCTCATGATCGGTGAGGTTTTGCGCCCAGTCGCGGCAATCTTCGCCAAGCGGCACTTCTTCGGGCATCCAGTGGATTTGTTGCTGCCGTTTCCAGAAGTCGTAAGCCCATGGATATTCAAAGGGCTTGTAGGTCTTGCGAGCTTCTAGCAACGACATGTGGTATCTCCGGTTTCTGGCGCGAACGTCCTATATAGTGAAACAGACGCGTGATTCGATAGCAAGGGGGCCCTTTGGTCCGGGGATAACATGCAATCGTCTGCAGGTGGCGGCGAAAGCCTTTTGCACAACGCACGCAAATGCGCGGATCACGCGGGGATCACAAGGTCCACCAGATCATAAAAATTCCCGCAATTAACGCAGCCGCGATGAGAAACGCGCCGATTGCTTCGCCCGGAAATTCGACATCGGGCGGGGTGCCGTAGTCTTGCGAGTGGCTCCCGTCCTCATCCTTGGGATCGTTGGCCTTGCGCCAGAGTGCTGCAAGCCAAGGAACAAACCCCAACAATGCGCTGATGGCGATTTCCCAGAAGCCATCCAACTCATAGGCCCTAACCACGCTCACAGCAGTTAGCCAAATGATCACCGCGAGCACGACCATGGCCATTCGGTGGATTTCGACAGGCGGCGGTGGATCGCCCAACTCTGGCCGAAATCCATCATCGTTTGGCATCGCCTCCAAACGCCTGATCCGCCGCTCATGCAGCCATTTGCGCACAGCATAGGAGCCTTGGATCAATGCCGGGATGCCCAGCGCCCCAGCGACCGCCAAGCCTAAGACCACCACCGGACTGAACGGCGGGTGTGCGTAAATGAAGGCGACTTCTTCAAGCATTGGTGGCTGCATGATAACGGTTTGGAACCCTTAAGAAAGCCCCTCCGCAATCGCCCCAAATTGACGAAAACGGTTTATTGCGCTATTGAAAAATTAACAAGCAAACAATGCTTTACGCAATTGCAGCAAGGGGAGGATCATATGGCGGGCGCCGATAACGGCTCAAATCAGCAAGGCCACGATCTTGCCGCAGTGCAGCAAGCCGCTGATGATTTTTGTGCGCCCGGTGATCCGTTTGCGCCCGATTATCAGATGATCCAGGCCCAGATCCTGGGCAATCCCATCTCGCAAATCCGCTAATATTTGGCCAATTGCGCCGCGGCGAGATTAGTCTTTTGATTTCCCGAAACGGCGCGATACTTCCAGCGCGATCAATATCGGTGTCGCCCACAACCATGTGAGCAAGGCCGCTTCGCGCCAGCCGCCATTTTCCGGCAGCCGCATCGAACAGCCATACACTTCAAGCAGGTTTTCCGGCGTGCAGGTCGATGGCCAGAACGCGCCCCAATACAGGAAAATGCCCAGCGCAACCCACCCTGCCTGCGCGATATACAAGGCGAGATACCGCGAGAACTTCACCTCGCCATACCCGTGATGGGTGGGAAATCGTTTGGACCCTGAACTAGCCATAGCTCGCGGCGTAGCGCGATAATGGTTAAAGACTGCTTACCTGCGCTTGGTCAAAGGCCGGTATCAATTCTCCACCATCACAAAGGGCGCCCAAATTGCAGGATGCGCCGCATCGCGGATCGTTGCACTATCCATCAGCGCGATTTGCGCCTGTTGCAAAGCGCGCGCCCGCGCCATTCCGCCCGCAGCTCCGCGCACTGTCTCCACGCTCAAAAACGCAGACGCATCATCGCGCACGGGCCAATGGCTGAGCATGAGATTGCGCGCACCCGCTTTGGTAAAGGCATTGGCAAGGCCGGAATAGGCAGGCGCTGAACCATCCGCGCCTGATGCAGTGTTGCAAGCGGACAGGATCACCCAATCGGCATTGAGCGGCACCCGAGCAATCTCGCTTGCAGTCAAGAACCCGTCGCCACTGCTTTGTGCGTTTTGGGTGCTTTGTGCGTTTTGGGGATCGGGAGTGAGCAGCAAAGCAGGCTCTGACAGGCCCGGCACTTCGCCGCCGATCAAACCATGCGTTGCAAAGGCCAACACTCCGCCGCGCACCGCCGCTGCCTTTTCCCGATAACGCTGCTCGGTCGCATTCGCGCCGGTGAGGACATCAATTTGGGCCGATTGCAAAGCTTCGCTTATCGCGATCAATTCCGCTTCAGCTTCGGGCAGCGGGGCAAGGTTCAGGCGATAGGTTTCATCGGCCTGCGCTATCGCTGCAGCAATGGCCAATGGCGCACCAATGCCAAGGAAAGCGGTTTGCTGATCTTGAGCGGCAAAAGCGCTGCTGTCATCAGCCGAAATATTGGCAGCAGAATTGCCTGCAAAATTGGCGGCAATGGCGATGGAGTGGCTGCGCACAAGCCATGCGCCCTTACCGCCGTCATGACCGCGATCATTGCTGCCTTCCCTAGCATTTGGCCGCTGCAACATGGCCGGGGGAATGCGCGCCAGATAGCCGCTCGCCGGGAATACCAAATGCTCCGTTTGGTCGAGCAGCGCGGCAACTTCGGGCGGGAAGACATGCGCGAACATCTGCTGCGCTGCTGCCTCATCCAATGCCGATGGAACAGTAATCCCGCGCCGCAAATCGTCTGATAACGCCGCCAGCTCATCCCGGCGCACCGCGCTTTGCCCCAAAGCCATTGTGTCCGCCGTGATGCCGATAGTGATCGCCCGATCTTCCAAAGCCACAGGCAAGACCAACATTGCGCCCGGCTCCAACTTAGCCTGCAAAACCTCCAGCGAGGCGACATGAGGCCGCGTTAATGCCGTCCAATCAGGGAATTGCGCGATCAAAGCCTGCTCTGCCGCCGCTGTGCGAAGGCGCGCTGTTTGCAGCGATGCCGCCAAAGGCGCGCTATCTAGCGCATCATCGCCCTGCGCCCCGCGCAATGCTGCCTCCGCCTCCTCCATCGCGATCTGCGCTGTTTCCAGCTCTGCCAGCAATGTTGCAATGCCAGCATCTTGCGCCGCCCGCGCCCCGGCAATGCGCGCATTGGTGACCGTGAGATTGGAGATCAGCTGCAATTGCGACGCGCGTACCGCATCGCGATCAGAACCGGTGTGCAAAGCCACATCAAGATAGCGGCCAAAGGCAGATTGCAGGAAAGGTTCCAGCGCCACCTGCCCGCGCTCTCCAGCGGTGAGATCGAACATCTTGTCTTCCAGCACGGTGACAAGATCGCGCGCCACACCAAGCGCCGCCGCCCGCTCCCCCATGCGGGCCAGCAATTGCGCGCGCACCATTTGGCCGGTCACCACTTCGCTATGGGTCGGTGGCAATTTCGCGCGCAGCAAAATCAGGCCTTCGTCAAGCAACGCCAGCCCGTGTTCCAGCTCGCCCTGCTGGCGCGCAATATCGGCCAGCAACACTTGCACGCTGCCAATATGCCAATCATCGGGCGCCACATCTGCGCGCAGCCGATCCAGCCCGCGCTGTGCCTGCGCTTTGGCCCGGTCCAGCTGCCCCAACTGTGCCAGAACGCGCGCTTCATTGGCGCGGGAGATGCCTGCGATATAAGGCTGCGCACCATTGCTGAGCCGCTCTGCCATGGCAGCTGCAGCAGCGAACAGATCGGCAGCATCCTCCAACGCGCCGCGCCGCGAACGCACCCTGGCGAGCATCGACAAAGGATCGTAAATATCATCAGCATCGCCGGAATGCAGCCGCCTTTCCAGCGCAAGGTGCTGGCGGATCAGATCCTCTGCCTCGGCATGGCGGCCATAAAGCAGCAGGATCGCATATCCGGTATTATAGACATTGCCCATGCGCCCATGATCGGGCGGCAGATTGGCCAGCGCATAATCACGCACGATGCGCACCTGCTCCAAAGTTTCGGGCGTTTCGAGGTAATAATGCAGCGCCGCGCACGATGCGGCATTGTTCACCACCATGCCCGGATCAGCCCAGGCATCGCCAAGGCCAAGCTCGCGCGCTTTGCAAAAACTGGTGAGCGCGGTCGGCAAATCATTGCGCGCAAAAGCGAGATTGGCGCGGGCATTGTGCGCAAGGGCAAGATCGCCGGGACGCTGGCTTTTTTTCGCTGCATCCATGGCATTGCGCGCCAATTGGTCGGCTTCATCGAATTGGCCAAGTTCGGTCAGCAAGAGGCTGGTATAGGCATCAAGCTCGGCGGCGAAAGTGGGGGCGTGGCCAAGCGCCGGGACAATGGCGCGCGCAGCCTGCGCTTCTGTGAGGCCGGTTTCGTATTGCTTGGCGTAAAACCGCGCTATCGCAAGGCCAAGACGAGTTTCTGCGACCACCGACGCGGGTGCATCAGGTTCAGCGCCAATCTGCGCGGCCCAATCCTCCCACGCGGCAAGCTCTTCAGCCGGAACGCCAAACCGATCCCGTTTGCGCATGTCCGATAACACCGCGATCAGCGCGATCTGCCGATGAGCCACCGCGTCAGTTTGCGCGGCCGCTGGCGCATGGGGCACGGCGCAAACCACGGCTGTAAACGCCAGCGCCCCTGCCAATGCTGCACGCATCGCACCGCGTTGATTTGGCATCAATCCTTGCACATCAGCGATGCTAATGCGGAGTGGCCCCAGAAGAAAGTGACAAATGCGCAGCTTTGCGCTGCGCTATCGGCCCGATCGGCTGCGCGAGCCGAAAAACGATCCACCGCCCAGCACCGTGATGCCGATGAAGAACCCGAAATCATACCAGCCGCCAGTATTGGGGACGGCATAGACCGCGATCTGTTCGCTAAACAGCGATCCGATCCACGCCCATGGAAAGATAAACCCATGCCACAGCCCCCACCAAAAACCGGGCGCTTCGGCGCTCTGCGCAACGCCTGCGTCGATTTGGGACGCGCAGGCAGACAAAAAGGCCAGCGCGGCGATTGCTGCGCTGGCCCTGATTGTTTTGGTAGATGGGATCGCGATAGTGAACATTGCGGAAGGCCGCCTCACTGGCAGGCCAGACATTCCTCATAGTCCGTTTGCTGCTCGCCCAGTTCTGCCTTCAGCTCAATTTCGGGGGCATCGGCGGTATTGTCCGCTTCAACGCCGCCGGCAAAGCCTGCGCGCTGCACCGATTTGGAACGGAGGTAATAGAGCGATTTGATGCCTTTTTCCCATGCCTGGAAGTGCAGCATCATCAAGTCCCACTTGTCCACGTCAGCCGGGATAAACAGGTTCAGCGATTGCGCCTGATCGATAAAGGGCGAACGGTCTGCGGCAAATTCCAGCAACCAGCGCTGATCAATTTCAAAGCTGGTCTTGAAGGTCGCTTTTTCCTCTGGTGAGAGGAAATCAAGGTGCTGCACGCTGCCGCCTTTTTCGAGGATCGAATTCCATACATTGTTGGAATTCTTGCTCTTCTTATCGAGGACTTTCTCCAGATAAGGGTTCTTCACGATGAAGCTGCCGGACAGCGTTTTGTGCGTGTAGATATTGGCCGGGATCGGTTCGATACACGCGCTGGTGCCGCCGCAAATGATCGAAATCGATGCCGTGGGAGCAATAGCCATTTTGCAGCTAAACCGCTCCATCGCGCCCATATCTTCGGCATCCGGACACGGCCCGCGTTCCTTGGCCAGCATCATCGATGCTTCGTTCGCTTTGGCATTGATGTGCTTGAACATTTTAAGGTTCCACACCTTGGCCATCGGGCTTTCAAAACCAATGCTCTTGCTTTGCAAGAAGGAGTGGAAGCCCATCACGCCCATGCCCACCGAACGTTCACGGCTGGCAGAGTATTTCGCACGGGCCATTTCATCGGGCGCGCGGTCAATATAATCCTGCAACACATTGTCGAGGAAGCGCATCACATCTTCAATGAATTGCTTATTGCCGTTCCATTCGTCCCACTTTTCCAGATTGAGCGAGGACAGGCAGCACACCGCGGTGCGATCTTTGCCCAGATGATCAATCCCGGTGGGCAAAGTGATTTCAGAACACAGGTTGGAGGTGGAAACCTTAAGGCCCAGATCGCGGTGATGCTTGGGCATCATGCGGTTCACCGTGTCAGAAAAGACAATATAAGGCTCACCTGTTGCAAGCCGCGTTTCGACCAGTTTCTGGAACAGCGAACGTGCATCCACTTCGCCGCGCACGCTGCCATCTTTGGGAGACAGCAATTCAAACTTGTCGCCTGCACGCACCGCTTCCATAAACGCATCGGTTAGCAACACGCCGTGATGCAGGTTCAACGCCTTACGGTTAAAATCGCCAGAAGGTTTGCGGATTTCGAGGAATTCTTCGATTTCCGGGTGGTGAATGTCGATATAGCAAGCGGCCGATCCACGGCGCAGCGACCCTTGCGAAATCGCCAGAGTCAGCGAGTCCATCACCCGCACAAACGGAATGATGCCGCTGGTCTTGCCGTTCAGGCCAACCGGCTCACCAATGCCGCGCACATCGCCCCAATAAGTGCCGATGCCGCCGCCTTTGGAGGCCAGCCACACATTTTCATTCCATGTGCCAACAATGCCATCAAGGCTGTCTGACACAGAGTTGAGATAGCATGAGATCGGCAGGCCGCGCCCGGTGCCGCCATTGGACAAGACAGGCGTTGCCGGCATGAACCACAGGTTCGAGATATAATCATACAAACGCTGCGCATGTTCGGCATCATCGGCATAAGCATCCGCGACGCGCGCAAACAGATCCTGAAAACCTTCATTGGGCAGCAAATACCGATCGATCAGCGTTTCTTTGCCAAATTCGGTCAAATTGGCATCACGCTCAGGATCGGTCTGCACATCAAAACGGCGCGGATTGACTTTCTTGGAGCCGGTATTGGCTTCGCTTTCAGCAAGAGCAGCCGCGGTTGCCGCTTGTGCCAAAGCATTTGCGGTCGCTTGTGCAGTCGCTTCGCTTACCAGCTCTTGGCTGCCATCATCCTTGGACGTCATATCGACTGCTTTTTTCCCGCTTTTAGAATTTCCGGATGAGGCAGATTCGTCGATATGCGTTTCGTCTAAAGAACCATCTACTCGAAGTTCCATTTGTCAGCTCCCAGCTTTGCCACTGACGCTCGAGCCGAATCCCGAAATGTACTGAAAAGCAATACTCTTCAGATTGAAACCATACAGGCAGGGCGCGAAACGTAAATGACTACACCATATGGTGTAGTCCATTCTCCAAATCATCTAGTGGTTGTGTTCTGAATCTTGTGCCGGGAATTGTCAACAGGTCAATAAAAAATCATCGCAATTCGGCCTCAACTAAAGCTCGCTAACGATGGCGGCTGTTGACAGCTTGAACCCACGAGATTGGTGGGAGTCACGAAATTTGTCATTCTTGAAGGAACACCATCTAAAACCTGATGTCCCCATAAAGCTTTCCACAACCCATACACGACGGTCAACGAAACCAGCGATTTCAATCGGAACGGAACTCTTGCTCACCTAATAACTCCTTACGACGTACGTCAGTACGCTAAATCAACATATAGCGTGTCGAGGTCATCCCCGCACACAATCAATGGTGAATCACACCGTAATTGGGCGCAAGAGGGTTAATTGCGATTTATGCCATCTTGATAATGAAACCTTGGGCGTCCCATGGCAGCAATACGCCGCGACGCGTGGACTTCCCAAGGCTTGCGGGTTGCGCAAGGGGGAAATCGAAACTGCGGAAAAAAACTATGCAAATTCGCAAGTGTGAATCTTTTGCACAAAACCACGCAACAATGCTGCGATGCAATAGAATCATCGCACCGCAATTGCATCAAGAACTGCACCAGGAATTGACCACTCAAGGCTGGACCAAGCGCTTCGCTTGCGCCACATTGCCCTTGGGACGTCGTCGAAAAACAGAGAGGCTCACCCACCCATGATCGCATTACTCAAAGCTGTCCCCTTTGGAATAGTACTCACTTTGATCGTTTGCCTGTTCATGGGGTCAGGCGGCGGATCGGGCGGAACACTGGCCATTCGCAGTTTCGATGTCGATATCGCGCAACTGGGCATCGATATTGAGCTATATTGGAGCTGGTATCTGTTTTTGGGTGGTACGGGGCTGACATGGGCGCTTTTGTTGATGATCGGGGACTAGAGCGCGCTTTGCGTACCAATCGCGCCGATCACGCGTAACCAAGCAGGATGGCAGCGCGAATACCGTGCATCATCACCGCGGTACAAACCCGCAATCGCGCCTCTTGGGAGAAAACCATTCTTATTATCGCCATGCTCGCATTTGCGGCTATCTTCCTTGCTTTTAGCAACGGCGCCAATGACAATTTCAAAGGGTTCGCAACGGTTTGGGGCAGTGAAACGCTGCCTTTTAAACGCGCGCTTTTGCTTGCCACCGTGGCCACCGTTCTGGGGGGAATTGCATCGATCCTGATTGCAGAAAGTCTGGTGCAGCAGTTCTCGGGTAAAGGCTTGGTGGATGACGGCTTGGCCAACACGCCGGCATTTGCGTTGGCCGTGGCAGGCGGCGCGGCGACCACGGTGATGCTGGCAACGCGGCTGGGCTTTCCCATTTCCACCACCCATGCGCTGGTGGGCGGATTGGTGGGCGCAGGGCTGGCTTTGAGCGAGACCCCGATCAACCTTGCCAATCTGGGCTCTGGTTTTGTGCTGCCGCTTTTGACCAGCCCGATCATCTCCTTCACCCTTGGCTATATCGCTTATCGCATCATCCGCGCGCGGCGCGAAAACAAGGCGGCGAATGCTCCCTCCCTAGGCGCGATGGGTACTGTCAGCACCCCTACGCCGAGCCGGTTTATGGATGGTGTGCATCTGCTTTCCGCCAGCGCGATCTGCTTTGCCAGAGGGGTCAATGATACGCCCAAGCTCGCCGCATTGCTGATCGCCTCGCAATTGCTCGATGGGATAGGATCAGCGCTTGTGGCAACGGTGGCGATGGGACTTGGCGGCTGGCTGTTATCGCGCCGCGTGGCAGAAACGATGAGCAAGAAAATCAATCGTCTGGATACCGGGCAAGGCGTGTCAGCCAATCTGATCACAGCCGGGCTGGTCCTGTTCGCCAGCCGTTTGGGCATGCCCGTTTCCACCACGCATGTCTCTGTCGGATCGATCATCGGCACAGGCGGAGCGGCAGGCACGCTCGATATATCGGTGGTGCGCAACGTGCTGCTATCATGGGTCGCGACGCTGCCCATATCGATGGCAATTGCCTTTACGATCGGGCAGTTTGTTTAAGGCACCAGCACCGTATCGATCATCGCTTCGTCAATTTCAGGGTAATCGAGGATGTAATGCAGCCCGCGGCTTTCATGACGGCGCAGGGCGCTGGTCACGATAAGCTCTGCTGATTGCAGCAAATTGCGCAATTCGATAAGGTCGGTGGTGACGCGGAAAGATCCGTAATAATCGTCCACCTCCTCTTGCAACAAGGCAATCCTATTGGCCGCGCGTTCCAGCCGTTTGGTGGTGCGCACGATGCCGACATAATTCCACATGAAGCGGCGGATTTCGGTCCAGTTCTGTTTGATCACCACTTCTTCATCGGAATCCGAAACGCGGCTTTCATCCCATTCGCGGATCGATGGCGGTTCGGCAAAGCTGTCCCATAACTCGCCGATATTGCGCGCGGCAGCTTCTCCAAAGACAAAGCATTCCAGCAGCGAATTGGACGCAAGGCGATTGGCCCCGTGCAATCCGCTTTCGGTGCATTCGCCCGCCGCCCACAGGCCTGGCAAATCGGTTTGCCCGTCTAAATCGATAAGAATGCCGCCACAGGTATAATGTTGCGCTGGCACAACCGGGATCGGCTCTTTCGTCATATCGATGCCCAGCCCGATCAGCTTTTCATAGATGGTCGGGAAATGCTCCATCACAAATTCGCGCGGCTTATGGCTGATATCGAGATGGACATAATCCAGGCCAAAGCGCTTGATCTGATCATCGATGGCCCGCGCCACGACATCTCGCGGAGCCAGCTCCATGCGCGTCTCATCATAATCTGTCATGAAGCGGTGGCCCGTTTCGGGGTGCAGCAAATGGCCGCCTTCTCCGCGCACGGCCTCTGTGATGAGGAAATTTTTGACTTCTAGATTATAAAGACACGTGGGGTGAAACTGCATCATTTCCATATTGGAAACACGCGCGCCTGCCCGCCAAGCCATCGCAATACCATCGCCCGTTGCCCCGCGCGGCGCGGTGGAGAATTGATAGACCCGGCCCGCCCCGCCTGCCGCCATCACTGTGGCGCGCGCGGTATGCGCTTCAACGCGGCCCGTTTCGGTGTTGAGCGCATAGGCGCCCCACACCCGGCCACTGGCGGAATATTTCGCCTCATGCTTGCCCGTGATCAGCTCCACACAGGTGCGATCGGGCAGCAAGGTGATATTGGGATTTTCCTCTGCCGCTTTAAGCAATGCCGCCTGTACGGCCCAGCCTGTGGCATCATCGACATGCACGATGCGGCGATGCGAATGTCCGCCTTCACGCGTGAGATGCAGATCGCCGCTTTCCCGGTTGAACGGCACACCCAATTCGCACAACCGATCAATTGCCGCAGGCGCGCGTTCAATCACGAATTCGACAGTTTCGCGGTCATTCAAGCCCGCACCTGCCACCATCGTATCGCGCACATGGTTTTCAAACGTATCGCCTGTATCCAGCACTGCGGCAATGCCGCCTTGCGCCCATGCGGTGGAGCCGGAGCGCAGGTGCCCTTTGGCCAGAACCAGCACCTTTTTATCGCGCGCCAGCGATAAAGCGGCGGTCAGACCTGCGGCACCTGAACCGATAACAAGGACGTCGGCTTGTGAAGTTTCGCTATTCATCAGCCCTCTTTGCCGCGCGATGCGCATTGCCGCAAGCTTGGCACTGTCTGACGTGATCAGAGGCAATACGTAGTTGCACATTCACCATGATTTGATTGAGATAGCCGCATTCTTCGGGGGCGAAGGAGAAAGATCATGGCCACACAATTTAGCCTGCAGCATATTCATATCGAGCCAAGCACCCCAAAAGAGCGCGCTCGTCCCGGTGATTCCGGCCCGCGTCTGCAATGCCGTTTGGGCCGCCACGAACCTTTTGCACGCCAGGCCAATTGGACAGGTGAGCATTATGTCAGCCGCTGCGAACATTGCAGCGCGCCTATTCGCCGGGTGAGTTCCGGCAAATGGGTGAAGGACAACCGCGCGCTGGAATATTTGTGAGGATTGGCGTGATTTAGGTCGCCCTATTAGCTGGCCCCTATCAAACAGCCCCAATTAACCAGCTTGAGTCAGCTGCACGAAGACGTCTTCCAGGTCCGCTTCGCGCGTGGTCACATCGGCAATGGTGAAGCCTTGCTCCTGCACTTTGGCGAGCACCTGGCCGGCGGTCATTTCGCTTTTGTCATAGGTGATCTCGATCTGGTTCTCGCCCGCTTTTTCACATTTGCGGAAACGTGGATCGCTGGGCATTCCTGCCATGTCGCCTTCAATCGTGACCGCAACGATCTTTTCACCCATCATGCCAACCAGTTCGCGCGTCGGCTTGTTCGTTACCAGTTCGCCATGATTGATGATGGCGATGCGTTCACACAGCTGCTCAGCCTCTTCCAGATAATGCGTGGTGAGGACGACAGTCACGCCTTCGGCATTCATTTCGCCAACCAATTCCCACAGCTGTTTGCGCAATTCCACATCGACGCCTGCCGTTGGTTCATCCAGCACAAGGATTGGCGGGGAATGGACCATCGCTTTGGCAATCAGCAGCCGCCGCTTCATCCCGCCAGACAAAGTGCGCGCATAGGCATTGCGCTTGTCTTCCAGCCGCACCGCGCGCAGCAATTCCTCAGATCGCCGCAGCGCTTTGGCCACGCCATAAAAGCCGCCCTGATTTTCCAACACTTCAAAGGGGGTGAAAAAAGGATCGAAGACGATTTCCTGCGGGACGATACCGATATTGAGTTTCGCATTGCGATGATCTTCATCGATATCGTGGCCCCAGATTTTTACGGTGCCGCCGGTTTTGGTGACAAGGCCCGCCATGATATTGATCAGCGTGGATTTGCCCGCGCCATTGGGGCCAAGCAGGCCAAAAACGCCGCCTGTGGGCACATCAAAGCTTATGCCTTTGAGCGCTTCTTTAGGCGGGGTGGATCGATCACCGGCATAAACCTTGGCAAGATCGCGAATTTCAATAGCTGCATCAGACATCGCCGCAGCATTTGCGGGCAAACGCGCAGCGAGTAAAGCCCCTGTCCCGCGCCGCATTCATGCTACACTGAGATATTGCAGGGAGATATTGCAGGAATCGCACCATGAGATTAGAGGCAAGAATATGAGCAAACTTTCGCAAACAGTGCCTGAAATGACTTTGGTTGATGGACCGCGTGTGTGGTGCGATGGCGCTGGTGATATTCGCGGGGGTGAAAATTATCGCTCCGCTGCTTTGGGTCATCCGCGGGTCTACATGCAGATCGATGAAAGCGGGTTTGTCGATTGCGGATATTGCGACAGGCGCTTCGTCCTTATCGGCGGGCCAGCTGATGATGGCACTGTGCCCGATGTCGCGGCTGGCTAAAAACGGGAACCTGCGCGGTCAGCATTGGTTCAGATGAGATAGAACACGGTATTTCTATCATTCTGGGAGACGTGCGATGAAAATAGTCTTAGCCGCAACAGCCAGCGCCGCACTGGCTCTGACCGCCGCCCCATTGGCCGCTGATGAAGCAGATGGCGAAAAGGTTGAAAAAACCGCTCGTGATCGCGGGCTGGACGAAGAAGCTTTTAACAAGCTGACCGAAGGCCGCACCGCTGGTGAACCGCGCAGCTGCGTGTCAGCTTTTAACAACAATCGCATTCGCGTGGTTGAACATGTGGGCGTTATCTATGAAGATGGCGACACGACTTGGATTGCACTGGCGCACAACCCGCGCCGCCTCGATCATTTCGATGTGCCAGTATTCGAACGATTTGGCAGCCAATTGTGCAAATTTGATCAGATCACTATGGTTGACCGGTCTTCCGGCATGTTTTCAGGCGTGCTCTTTTTGGAAGATTTTGTGCCTTACACCAAAATCGATGACGAAGTTGCCGAGGGCTAATTACGCCTAACGCGCGCCTGTCGCGCATCCTTTTCTAATCGGACATCCATCGCACACAGGCTGGCGCGGGCGGCAATGGTTTTGCCCCAACGCTTTTAACAGCAAATGATGTTCATCCATATCTCCAGCGGACCATTCCGGCGGCAATATCGGCATTAGCGCATCAAAAGCGCGCGCTGTATCAGCTTTGCCCGGCACGATCCCCGTGCGCTGCATTATGCGCCGGTGATGCCCATCGATCACCATCGCCCGGCGATCAAAATGGGAGGTGTTCATGATGCCTGCACTGATCTTTCTCGCAATGCCGGGCAGCTGTTCCAGCCACGCCATCGCATCATCGGTTTCCATCGCGTCCAGATGACCTAGATCAACTCTGCCGCGCTGCGCGATAATTGCATTCAGGCAATCATGCAGCCGGCGCGCGGATTGACCGGGAAAAGTCTGACGCTGCAACCGCTCTTCCAACACCGCCACGCTTTGCGCTGCCACCTCTTCCCAACTGCCGAATTCCGCCAACAAGCCATCGGTTGAAGCGTTCGACGCAGCCGTTTTTGCGCGCGCGCCGATCACGCCATGCACCAACACCCATTCGGGCGCGCGGCGTTTGTCTGCAGGCCGCACAATCGGGCCAAATCGCGCAATCAGCGCGGCCTGCATATCGCGCAAAATATCGGTGCGCGGGTCAGAGCCGAGCGGCAATTCCATGGTCTCTTTCAGCCTGCATAGTTTCAGCCGACCGCGATCATTCCGGATTGGCAAACCGCGCCACAAAATCGCCGACGCCTGTCATATCGTCAAAACCAAAGACGTATGAAACTTCAACCGTGTCGGAGAAATCCAGGCCCCCTGCGCTTACCGCAGGATTGACGTAATCTGCTTCGGGATTGAGCAATTCGGAAAGCCGTTTGGCTTCTGCCCAGATCGGGCCAATGCGCGGATCAGCCAGCAATGCAGCCCAGGACGAGCCATCATGCGTGTTGAAAGATGGCGTGCCATTATGTGCAAAATTGCCATCGGAAATACGGTGATAACGCACCATTCTGCGCACAAAGCGCAAAGCTTCTTTGCCAGTTGTGCCTTCATTCCAACTGCTATGTTGCACCAGATGGATCTGGCCCCAAAGCTCTTGCGGCAATGTGCGCACCATTGCAGCGGACACATCGGATTGCCCGGCCTCGGTAATCCAGGCTTTGCCGCCCGCCTCCAAGACAGGGCGCGCTGTATCACTCAACCTGGCAATCGCACCTTCGCGGTCCGCATGGGCATCGACCCAGCGATCACCAAAAGCCAGATCGAACAAATCGCCAGCGGGAATAAAGGCCCCACCTTGCGTGCCATAAGCCCCGGCGGTGGCGATATATTGCACGCAGGCAAAAGCAGGATCGGCCAGCACAGTACCCAGGCCGGCCACAGCTTGCAGATCATCGACATCAGGCTTGCTATCAAAGTTCGCGATCAACACATCGCGCGCCGGATCAAACTGTCCGATCATCGGCGCATTGGCGCAATTGTCATCGCCAGCAGATGCCGCGTCAGCGCTTGCCTCGGCTAAAGCAGCACCAACAGGTGCACAGGCCATCAATCCCATTGTCAAACCCGTAGCCACTGCCATTGTCACTGCCTTTGTCACTGCCTTTGTCACTGCCTTTGTCACCCCCATTTTAGGGCCAGGCGACACAACACGGTGTTTCATAAAGGCCTCACAGGTTTGGCAGTTTGGCGACCTGGTTGCGTGGCACAATCACCGTTGAAAAGTGATCGAAAAGCTCACCGGAACAGCGGGCGTAATGGACGGCAGGCTGGCCAGTTGTTGCAATTGGGCAAGGCCATCTGTCAGCTGCCATGTGGAGGCATACACAATAACCGGCGCATCGGAGACCACCAGCACCTTGTCTGGCGCAACGCGCGTTGCGGTCACATCGGCTTCAACCGGCGCTTCGATGCCTTTGAGCGACAAGGTTGCACTGATCGATTCCGATATGCTTTCTCCCACAGCAAGCGAGGCAAAAGTCGCCGGATCAAGCTGAGCCGAGATCGTTGCGGTTGGATTTTGCGCCACTTCAAAGAAGACATCGCGCATCCGTTCATCGCGGATATCAATGCCGGTGTTGACCGAGCCAAGCGCAATATCGATTTGCGCCGCGCCGTCCGCGCTGACCGATCCGGTCAACCCGTCAAAGCCGTTAACTTCGGCAATCTCGCCTGCCTTGACGGTCACATAGGATAGCTCAGACGCTTCGCTGATGACGCGCCATTCGCCTTGGGTCACCTCAGGCGGTTCTTCGGGAGCCTGCGCACAAGCGGCGGTGAGGGTAAGAAATGTAGCGGCGAGCGCTGTTTGAATTCGGTTGATCACGGTGATCCTCTTGCGATGCATTTCGACGACAAAGTATCATATGCGCACGCTTCCACAAGGGCTGGCGCTTTAACGTTTCAACGTCAGCACAATGCCCATAATGATCAACGCGCCCGCCCCCGCCAAGGCCATTGTGATCACTTCACCCAGCAAAATCACACCGCCAATGCCAGCCACAACAGGCGTTGCCAATTGCACCGTTGCCAATGTCGCAAGACCCAGCATGGGCGATACCTTGTTCCACACGACGTAACCTGCCCCCGATGTCACCGCGCCAGACAACACTGCCAACCCAATGCCAGACATCGCAGGCATTTGCGGCGCGAGGGCCAAAAGCGGCAAAGCCAGCACGCTGCCGATCACAAAACTGGTCGCGGTGAATTGTGCTGCATCGCCCGATCTGCGGCCAAGCATCGTGTATGCGCCCCACGCAATGCCCGATAGCGCCATCATCGCCGCCGGTGTCAAAGCGCCGCCTGCCATACCCGGCACCATCAAGACGCCCAGCCCCAATAACGACAAAAGCAATCCAGCAATGCCCAGCGGCCCCACCCGCTCCCCGCGCACAAGCCCGGTGATCATAATGGTGGCCTGCACACAGGCGAACAGGATCAGTGCGCCCAACGCTGCTGGCAAAGCGACATAGGCCCACGAGAACGCCGCGACATAACACAACAGCGCAAGGCCCCCGCGCCAATCCCATGCAGGCTTTCGCCCGATCAACAAAGGCAGCAAAACCAGCGCGCCAGACGCCAGCCGGATCACTGAATAGCTGCCCGGATCAATCAGCCCACCACCAAGCGCATACCGCGCGATGACCGAATTGCCTGCAAAGGCAATGATCGCAAGGGTGGCGAGAAGTATGGTGGTCGCAAAACCCAGCGATTGTTTTTGCAGGCGCTGGTCTGCCGCGCTCACGTTATTCCCACTCAATCGTGCCGGGCGGCTTGGAGGTGTAGTCATAAACCACGCGGTTAATGCCTTGCACTTCATTGACGATGCGCGTGGACACCCCGGTCAGAAAACTGGCATCGAAAGGATAGACATCCGCGGTCATCCCGTCCGTGCTGGTCACAGCGCGAAGGCCGCACACGCTATCATAGGTGCGGCTATCGCCCATCACGCCCACGGTTTTTACCGGCAGCAACACGGCAAATGCCTGCCAGATCGCATCGTAAAGCCCTGCCTTGCGGATCTCATCGAGATAGATGCTATCTGCTTTGCGCAAGATATCGCAGCGTTCCTTGTTCACCTCGCCCGGAATGCGGATGGCAAGGCCGGGTCCGGGGAATGGATGACGGCCAACGAACATGTCGGGCAAGCCCAATTCACGGCCCAGCGCGCGCACTTCATCCTTGAACAGTTCACGCAAAGGCTCAACCAGCTGCATATTCATGCGTTCGGGCAAGCCGCCCACATTGTGGTGGCTTTTGATTGTAACCGATGGCCCGCCTGTAAAACTGACGCTTTCAATCACATCGGGATAAAGCGTGCCTTGTGCGAGGAAATCCGCGCCACCGATTTTGGCCGCTTCTTCCTCAAACACATTGATAAATTCGCCGCCGATAAATTTGCGCTTCTTTTCCGGATCGGACACGCCATCAAGGCCTGCCATAAAGCGCGCCTCTGCATCCACCACAACCAGCGGAATGTTGTAATGATCGCGGAACATACGCTCCACCTGCTCACGTTCGTCAAGGCGCAGCAGGCCGTGATCGACAAACACACAGGTGAGCTGATCGCCAATCGCTTCGTGGATAAGGATTGCAGCGACAGAGCTGTCCACACCGCCCGATAGTCCGCAGATCACTTTGCCTGTCCCCACCTGTTCGCGGATTTCGGCAACTTTGGTTTCGCGGTACGCGGCCATTGTCCAATCACCGGCCAGCCCGCACACCTTGTGCACGAAATTGGCGAGCAATTTTGCGCCGTCTGGTGTGTGGACGACTTCGGGATGGAATTGCGTGCCGTAATACTGCCGCGCTTCATCCGCGATCACGGCGAAAGGCGCGCCATCGCTGGTGGCAACGATTTCAAAGCCGGGCGCGAACTGCGTGACTTTGTCGCCATGGCTCATCCATACCTGATGGCGTTCGCCTTCGGCCCATAGGCCATCGAACAATGCACACGCTTTGGTGACGGTGAGGAACGCACGGCCAAATTCGCCGCCCCTATGTCCCTCGGCTCCGGTCTCGTGACCGGGACGCACTTCGCCGCCAAGCTGCTCGCTCATCACCTGCTGGCCATAACAAATGCCAAGGATCGGCAGGCCGCTATCGAACAGCACTTGCGGTGCGCGCGGGGATCCCTCTTCAGGCACGCTGGCCGGGGAGCCGGACAGGATAATGCCTTTGGGCTTCATCCGGTGAAACGCTTTTTCCGCTTCGCTAAAAGGTGCGATTTCGGAATAGACGCCCGCTTCGCGCACACGGCGCGCAATAAGCTGCGTAACCTGGCTGCCGAAATCGACGATAAGGATGGAATCGGTTGTGTGATTGGCCTGCATGAATGCGGGTTAAGACGCGCAAGTGGCCGTGTCCAGCGAGCGTTCTTGCGCAAATGTGTGTCAGCGGTGCAAAACCAAAACGCCGCCCCTGCCCAAAGGCAGAAACGGCGCTGGAATTGGTCTTTTGAAACGCGGGTGTTGCGATTTAGAAATCGAGCGCTGCCGTCACACCAAAGGTACGGCGTTCGCCAAAGAACAGACCATACGTTGTAATACCGCCTGGGACGAAGAATGCATTGCTGACATATTTCTTGTCGAGCAGGTTGCGCGCCCAAATTCGCACTGAAACCAGGTCATCGAAGGTGATGCCAGCTGCAGCATTGACCAAGAACCGCTCAGGGATAACAGCCAGATTCGCAGACTCCACGAAGAATTCTGCCTGCCAGGTACCATCGATGCGGGCAAACACTGCATTGTCCCCGATATCGTTATCGTACTGGATGCCGGCCGACGCCTGCGTCGGCGTCGTCCGCTCAATATTATTGCCGGAAATATCGCCATCGCTGGAGCATACAACATCATCGCATGGTCCATTTCTGAAACGACCGTCGATAGTTCCATCAGAATATGAGCCTTCCGTGTGAGAGAAGGTTGCATCTATGCCAAGCGTATCGGTGAGCAGAATGTTGGTCGAAAACTCGACACCATAAAGCTCCGCGTTGCCCAGATTTCGCGTGATAGAGATCGAGTTTGGATCGGTTGGATCATCTGGTGCGTTGATCTGGATATTTGTCCAGTCAGTGTAATAAGCGGCGATGTCGAAAATGATCCGGCCATCTGCAAAAGTGCCTTTCACACCCGCTTCATACGTCCAGTTATATTCAGGATCGAAAACCTGATCGGCAGGCAATACCGCAGTCGCATTAAAACCACCGGCCTTGGCGCCGCGTGCCACGGTTATGTAGCCCATAACATCGGGATTGAAATCACGCTCCACAGTCACACGGGGCGTAAATTCCTTAAAGGTTGCGGTCAAATCGACGTTGCGCCGATTGTTTACCGAATTGATTTCCACCTCCGAATAACGACCTTCGGCACTGATGCGCGTCATATCGTCAGGGGATGTCCAGGATACTTCGCCAAACAAGGCTGCCGTTTCGGTTGTCGTAACCTCATCCTGCAGACGAATGTTGAACACACCGTCACCAAGAGCAAAGCGCGGTCCGGTATTACCAAAAAACGGCACAAAATCGTCGGGATCGGTAATAGGCGAAATATTCACACTGGTGAAAAAGAGCGTGTCCACACCCTCGGAATAGAACCCGCCGATCGCACCGCTAATGTTGCCGCTGTCGAAAGTCAGGCGCGCTTCGTGACTGTCATAGTCAATATCACCTACAGGAGTGACCTGGAAGTTGCACAAAGCCGGGAAGCCAATCTGGGGGCCAAGGATCCCACCACAGCCGACTGGATTTGGTTCGCCACTGGTGCCAATATCGACTTCGCCGAAAATATTGCCAAAGGTATAGGAGACAGTGACATCTTCGCTAACGTCATATTCGGCACTAAAGCGCCAGATATCAGTTGACGAGTTTACACCATAACTGCGCGGGTCCACGACAGTGCTGTCGGCAGGGCCTGGTACTTCACCACAAAGTAGCGCGAACTGGTCAACGCCATCAGTGCCCGAATTGGTACCGCAATTTGTGATGGGCCGAAGGCCATTGTCCGTGGCGGTAATGCTGTCTGGATCAAGGATGCCACCAGAGCCATCACTAAAATAGCGCGAAGCCCGTGCCTCGTTGCGAATGCGTGTGTAAGTGTAGGATCCATCAAACCGGAGGCCGATGACAGGTTCTACAATTGCGGAAACCATCGCTGATTCGTTTTTCCAGCCACCCGCATTTCCTCTTGTGCCCCGTTCAGTTTCCAAATCAGCAAACGGGTGAGCGTTGTTCCAGCTGCCATCGAATTCCGAATAGCTGTAGGAGCCTGCAACGCCAAACTGATCATTGCCCGAGATATTGATAAACGCGCTGCCGTCATACCGTTCATCGCTGCCAATTGTTGCTTCTACAGTACCGTAAATGTCGCCCGACATTTCGGCCTTGCGCGGAACGTAATTGATTGCGCCAGAAAAAGCGTTGCGACCATAGCGCGCGCTTTGTGGGCCTTTGACAATTTCCACACGCTCAAGATTGGCAGTGCCAACATCGACCGCCCATGCGCGCGGGATATAGATACCATCGTAAAAGCTTGAAACGTTGCTTTCCAACGCAGTGTTACGCGTCTGCGCCTGGCCACGGATCACTGGGTTGGGAAAACCACCAGAGAAGCTTTCAAAGCTGAAGCCCGGCGTAAATCGCGCCACATCATCGAGCCCTTGCAGGCCAAGGCGATCAATGTCTTCTGCGTCGAACGCACTAATTGCGAGCGGCACCTCTTGAAGGTTCTCTTCGCGGCCACGTGCGGTCACGAGAATAACGTTGGTATTTGCTGCATCAGCGTTTGCGGCGGCGTCACCGTCCTGAGCAAAAGCTGTAGTGGGAATCATCAATGCGGTGGCTAAAGCGCCAGCACTGATCCCTGCTTTAATTGACAATTTGGTCATGAAATATCCTCCATTACGGGCCGCTGCAAAAGATCGCAGCGGCCATCGTTTGGTGCTCTATGCATAACGATTATGGAGGTGGAGCAGTTGCACTTCGGTAGTCTATCCACTAGACAAGCAAACGGATATTCCGCCTTATTTTACAATTGCTTATTTATGGCATTCTTGTGCTACCCGCGCTTTTTTGAACTGGCGAAAAGGTTCTGTGTCCCGACTGTGACACGAGAGTCACACCCGAATATCGCGATTCCAACGGGCGCGCGTGCCTAGCCAAGTTGGCCGGGAAAATGCGCTTCGTGATTATCGGCATACCAATCGGCGATTTCTTCGCGGGTTGCCCACCAAATGCCATCCAAGCCTTGCGCATATTCGATAAATTCGCGCAGCGCACGGATGGTGTAGGCGCGGCCTGAAACATGGGGGTGCAAACCGATATTCATGATCCGGCCAGACTTTGCGCCTTCTTTGTGCAGCACCGTCAATTCCTCGATCAACAGATCGCGATATTCATCAGTGGTGCGCATGTTGCGGGTAAGGATCGTGAAATCATTGATGACGTTGGAATAAGGCGTTGCGACAATCGGCCCTGCATCTGTGCGGATCATATAGGGTTGATCATCATTCATGATGTCGCAATACGCGGTGAAGCCTTCTTCCACCAGAATGGTCGGCGTGTTGAGCGTGCCGCGCAGCGAGCTGGACAGCCACACTTTGGGCTTTCTGCCAACATGCTTTTCATACATCTCAACCGAGCGGCGGATAACGTCGCGCTCGGCATCGATATCGTCGTGAAAATCGGTGAGCAGTTCGCCTTGCTCATAATTGTGCGCGATCAATTCCCAGCCGCGATCAAGGCAGGCATCGGCCATCGCCTTGCGCCGCTCAAACGTCACCGCATTGGTGGTGCAGCCAGCTTTGGCGCCCATTTCATCGAACATGTCAAACATGCGCCAAACGCCCACGCGCTGACCATATTCGCGCCAGCTATAATTGGGATAATCGGGAATCCGGCCTGGCAGGGCGTTGGGCAGCAAAGCGGGGCCGCCTGCATAATAGGGCTTGTCAGTATCTTTGACGATGTCCCACGTTTCCAGATTGAAGGTAAACATCAGCGCGACTTTTGCGCCGCCCGGCCATTTTAACGGTGCGCGTTCTGGAAGCGGGACATAATCATATTCAAACATGTAAAATTTCCTAGAATTCGGACATCAAGCGGCCAAAGCCATCTTTTTGGTCCATAATACCGTTCTGGCGTAGCGCGTTCCAATATGTCGCAGTGTTGATCGCAATAACCGGTTTGCCGAGCCATTCTTCGGCAGCCGCAGCAAAGCGCACCATGGACAAATTGGTGCCCACCTGAACCAGCGCATCGACATCATCCCCATCAAGCTTTTGCAGTTCCTCACGCAAGGTGGCTGTTGGCACCTGCGCAATCGCAGTCCAGCTGGGGCATTTGAGATCCTTATCGCGCACCACTTCGATACCGTGGTCGGACATAAAATGCGCAACTTGCGCATTCGCGCTTGGATAATAGGGCGAGATCACAGCGATCTTCTTGATCCCCCCATAAACCTTGAAAGCTTCAAGCAAGCTGCTTGATCCGGTACACAGGCCAATGCCGGCCACTTCCTCTATATTTTCTTTCCATTTGCGCGCACCCTCAGCGCCGCCATAGAAGGTCACAGCGCTCATCCCCATGACCAGATAATCAGGGTTGCAGGTCAGCACGCCTTTTACCGCGTCCACTGTATTGCGGCTGATCTCCAGCGTTCCGGCCATAAATGTCTCGTCCGAGATAGCCTGCGCATCATCAACGACAATGCGGCTGTAATGATTGGTCACGCCCCGTACGCGCAGATCATCAAAATCAGGCTGCACGATGGTGTTGGTTGATGGGCCAAGCACGCCAAACAAGCGGCGATGGCCTTGAACATCAGGGTTGGGGCGGGGCCATACGGACATCAGGCAATTTCCTTCTCTTTTTCCAGACAGCCGATCATTGCCTGTTGGATCAGGAACTTACGGCGCAATTCGTCATCTTCTCGAATACGCATGAATTGCGCTTTGCGCTTTTCGTGCTGTGCGCCTTCACCATCGGAAAGGAATTCCATATTCTTGATCGTCTGGGCTTGAATGAAATCATGCGTGGTCTTGCGACGTTGCCGTTCAAAAATGTCCAGTTGTTCATCAGGATCTGCTGCGCGTGAGAAGATGTTGACCAGCTTCTCGCACAGATTGAAGGCATCGTGGATGCCACTATTCATGCCAAATCCGCCTATCGGATTATTTAGGTGCGCTGCATCACCGATCAGCGACACACGCCCTTCGCGGAAACTTTTCACAACGCGTTGATGCACCCGGTAAATCGTGCGGTGCTGCGTTTCGACTTCGGCGCCTTTGCCGATCAGCCTTTCAAACACATCGTTCTTCTTGGCATCGCTTAGCAGCGCAGCATCCTCCTGCGTGTCCTTCACCGGAACCAGCACGCGCCACAAGGATGGTACACGCAGCAGCACCAGCCATTCCTCAGGATCGCTGACATAATTCACATAAGCCAAATTGGGCAGATGCTCTTCCAGCGGTTCTGTCGTGGTGAAACAGAGAAATTTTTCAGGATAGGTAAAGCCATCAAATTCAGTGCCCAGCCATTTGCGCGTGATTGAATTGGAGCCATCCGCGCCGATCAGATATTCGGCATTGATCTTGGTAATCCCTGTGGGATTTTCGGCAAACACCTCAACCCCTTGCGCATCCTGATTGAAGCCAACGATACGGTGATTGAACAGGACTTCGGCACCGGGCTGTTTTTGCACGCCATCTGAAAGCATGCGTGAGAGATGATATTGCTCACACTGCACCCGATAAGGGTGGCGTGTCACGTCGCCTATTTCGGTGAGGTCGAAGTCAATGACTTCACCGGTTTTGCGTTCGCGAAAATGGTAAATTGGCGCTTTCAACCCGGTTTCGATCAGCTTTTGCGTGATATCGAACCGCTCCAGCATCTCCAGCGTTGGCGGATGGAAAGTCGAGGCACGCAGATCAAGCGCGCAATCAGCGCCCGTTTCAAGCAGCACGACATCTATGCCGCTGCTCGCCAGATAATAAGCTGCAACGGTACCAACAGGTCCTGCTCCGGCAACGACCACTTGGGTGCTAATCTCGCGCATAAAATTCTCTCCGCCGCAAATTCCTTGCGCAAAACCAATGTTGCGCAAATTAAAACCGTATCTTGTTTGGTGCAAAGAATGATGCCTTGCTACTTCTCTTAACGAACGCGCGCCATCGCGATTGTCCGTCGCGCGGATAATTCGATTGATAGGACTACATGCTCACCACGGTGCGAATAAAAAGGACGCACAGACCTGACCAAAAGGACGTAAACAATGCCCCTTAATCGCCATCCCTTGCGTGAAATCACGCAGCAAGAAATTGATACTTACAAACGTGATGGCGCGGTTTGCTTGCGTCAGGTGTTCGATAAAGACTGGATTGATTTGCTTGAGCCGATTGCTCGCGAAGTGATCATTGAGAAGAAGGATGTTGGCCTGCTGCCCACGATTCCGGGCCGCTATATGGCGCGCTGCATCGAAGAATACCGCAAATTCGTGTTCGAATCGCCTTTGGCGGAAGCTGCCGGCAAGGTGCTTGAATCAAAAGAGATCCGCTTCTTCTTCGATGAATTTTTCGCCAAGCCTGCGCAGTCCGATGCCAAAACGCTGTGGCATTGCGATCGCATGGCTTTCCCTGTTGAAGGCAAAACGGTGCCTTCCTTGTGGATCCCGCTTACCCCGATTGTAAAAGAAAACTGCCTCGAAGTGCTGGCTGAATCGCAGCATGACGATGTGCCTTATTGGTTGTTCAGCCCCAATGCGCGCAAGATGATCAAGCCTGATGATCGTGTGCCGCATCCCGATATTGAACCCATGCGTGGCGATGCAGATAAGCGTTTCCTAAGCTGGGATATGGAGCCGGGCGATATGCTGATCGTGCATCCGTGGGCGCTGCACTATTCCGGCGGCAACCCCACCGATGACTGGCGCATCGCAGTATCTCAACGCGTGTTTGGCGATGATATCCGCTGGGCTCCGCGCCCGGACTGTCTTAATATTGCAGGCGTCTGCTTTGATGAGATGCTCGATGGTGAAAAGCCTGCAGGTCCGCTTTTCCCACTGCTTTGGTCAGAAGATGGCCGCAGCGACGGGGACGGCCAATATCCGCGCGGCTTCGCCACCACCTGGCCGAAGACCGAAATGGGCGGGATCAACGAATACGATACGTTCAAGAAAATGAAGGTAAAAGAAGCAGCAGGTGAGCTGGGCAAGAATGCCACCGAAAAAGTTGACTGAGCTTTTATGACGCCTGCTCAAAATTTGCGCGCGCACTTGGCGGCGCCGCGATTGTTAATCGCGCCCGGCATTTATGACGCGTTGAGCGCTTGGCGTGCACAAGCAGCAGGGTTTGAGGCGGTGTTTATCTCCGGCTCTGCCCTTGCTGCGACGCATCTGGCGCGGCCTGATATTGGGCTGTTGTCTTTGACGGAAACCGCCGAGATCGTCTCGCGGATTACAGAGCGTATTGCGATCCCTGCGATGGTTGATGCCGATCAAGGGTTTGGCAATGCGTATACTGCGGCGCGCGCGGTCAAATTGATTGAACGCGCAGGTGCGGCGGGCATTCAGATGGAAGATCAATGCGAAGTGAAACCTTCTGATCACCCACTGTCGCGCCCGCTGATCACGCCACAGGCCATGGTCGATAAGATCAAAGCGGCCAAAGATGCATTGACCGGGGACACCGTGATCAGTGCGCGCACCGATGTAACCGCGCAAGATGGCTTTGCCGCAGCGCTGGATCGCATTGCCATGTATGATGAAGCCGGCGCTGATATGCTGTTTATCGAAGGGCTAAAAACCCGTGCGCAAATGGAACAGCTGGTAGCCAGTGTTGCTGGTAAAAAGCCATTGCTGCACAATCTCTTGCGCGCTGATGATGAAGTGACAGCGGCAAAGGATGTGGCCGATATGGGGTACGCCATGGCGTTGTTCCCCGGCATTGTTCCAGGCGCTGTGGGCACGGCGTTGGACGATGCGCTGGCCAAGCTTGCTAGCGATCCGGCGTTGTGTGTTGCAGCGCCTGCGGTTGATCGTATTGGCGCAAAAGATTTTCTCAAACAGAGCTAATTTGACCATATCTACAAAAAGGAAGCGCGACCGATGAAGCTATTTTATTCACCGTTCCACACCTTCATTCACAAAGTGCTGGTGACAGCACATGAATGCGGATTGTGGGATGATATCGATTTCATCGCTACCTTCCCCTTCAAGAATCTCGAAGGCGAAGATCAGGGTGAGGCCTATTCCATCAGCGCGATCAACCCGCTGAGCAAAGTGCCAACGCTGGCGACCGATGATGGTCAGGTGATCTATGGCAGTCAGGCCGTGTGCGAATTTCTCGATGCGCACAGCAAAGCAGCGCGGATGTATCCAGAACCAGGTCCGGCACGCTGGGATGCGACCACAAGGCTCGCTTTGTCCGACACGATTTTTGAAGGCACTGTGCAAATGGTAGCCGAACAATGGCAGGAACCAGAGCAATGGAACCTGTATGTGTTTGAACGCATGTGGCCCAAATTCATTCTCGCGCTCGATTGGCTCGATGCAGAAGCGGCCAAAGGCTGGGACCGGTTTGATATTGGCCATGCCGCGATGCTTCATGCGATCAGCTATCTGGGTTTTCGCGCCGAATTTTATGAAGCGAAAGATCCGATCCATCCAAACTTCAATTGGCGGGAGGGGCGCCCGGCCTTGTCCGCGTGGTTCGATGAGGCCGTGCAACGGCCCAGCGTGCAATCGCATTACAACAAAGATTTCACCGGCGATTGCAGCCCTGAACGCCTGCAAGCTGCGGTGCAGGACGTGCTCAAAGCACAAAAGGAAAACAATTCATGATCGACTTTTATTACTGGCCCACACCCAACGGGCACAAAATCGCCATCGCTCTGGAAGAGTTCGAGCTTGCCCATGAAATCAAGCCGATCAACATCCTCAAAGGCGAGCAGCACGATCCCGCATTTATCGCCATCAGCCCGAATAACCGGGTGCCTGCTATCGTAGACTATGATGGACCTGATGGAGAGCCGCATACCGTGTTCGAATCAGGGGCAATCCTGCTCTATTTCTGCCAGAAGACCGGCAAGTTCTGGCCCAAAGATGCTGCGCAGCAAAGCGTTGTAACACAATGGCTTTTCTTTCAATGTGCCAATGTTGGGCCGATGTTTGGCCAGTGCGGGCATTTTCGCGGCTATGCGAGCGAGAAAGTGCCTTATGCGATTGATCGGTATAGCGGCGAAGTGCAGCGGCTTTATGGTCTGCTGGATCGGCGGCTGGCGGACAATGTGTGGATTGTTGGCGAGGATTATTCCATCGCGGACATGGCCACTTATCCGTGGATGGATGATCGCCAGCAGGAATTGCATGGGATCGATATTGCCGATTTTCCCCATGTCGCGCGCTGGATCGATGCAATGGAAGCTCGCCCCGCCGTTCAACGCGGCATGGCCAAGCTTGGGGAAAGCATGAAAGTGGGCAACCCCACCGAGGAAACGAAAGAAGCTTTCTTCTTCAGGAAGTAAGCGCTTAGTTTTCCAACGCTTCGATTAGCAGGTTGGGGATGATCGCGTCATCAAAAGCGAGATTGGTTTCCCCAACCCGCACCACTGTTACGCCGTGCGACGGCGCAACATAGACACGCTGACCGCCAAAGCCATCAAAGTAGACCAGATCTTTGGCGATAAAGGGCGCTGAATGCGGCACCTTGATCGGATTGTTGGCGGAATAACCGCGCTGCGCGGTCCACGCGCCACCCAACCAGATTTGATAGCCATATTGCGGGTTCACCTCAGATGGCGTGGTCATTTGTGTGATCCACGCTTCGGGCACCACCTGCCGATCACCAACGCGGCCCTTGTGCCGGATCAGTTCACCCACCTTGGCATAATCACGAATGCTGGCATGGAAGCCGGCATAACCGCGCGCTCTGCCTGAAGGATCAACCCACATCACCGCTTCGCCGCCGCCCAGCGGGCACCACAATTCTTTCATCAGAAAATCGGGATAGCCACCATAGCCGGCCGCAATGGCCTGTCGATGGACCGCTTCGTTGACCAATTGGCTGACCGCATTGGTATAATTGAAAACGGTGCCCGGCTCATCGGCCAATTCGGTTTGTGCAGCAGCAGCAAAGGAATTGTCAGCAAATAGCAATTCCATAAGGTTGGACAGGCTCAGCCCGCTGGCCATTTGCAATGCGTTTTTCACCGTGATTGCGCCGCGCGGATCATCGGCCCATTCAGGCAGATATGCGCTAAGTGGATCATCAACCGAACCGATCATACCCTTCTCTATCGCGATGCCCACGCTCAACGCCATGACCGATTTGTGCATCGACGCACTGGCCGTGAGAAGATTTTCATCGAGCCCCTCGCCATAGCTTTCATGAACCACGGCGCCGTCTTTCAAGACAATCAAGCCATAACCTTGCTGCTCATCGGAATATGCCTTTGCGGCAGACAGGGCGGGCAGGAAATCAGCGCTGGGAGTGGCGCGCGGCAAACTGCGCTGGTTGCACGCAGGAAAAATCGCCTGCGGCTTGTAAGCGCGACCATCCACCACGCTTAACGCCTGGAACTCCTCGGGCGTGGGCAGTGTTGTCGGACCAAAGATAACGGAGGGCTGCTGTGTTTGCGCAGCGGGCGCGGCACTGGTCGAAGGCGCATCGGAATATGGTGTACATCCGGCGAGCACCATGGATGCAAACAGCGCAGAGGCAATCGTTTTGGACATGATCAATCCTTGGTCAGTGTTACACCTTCCAACGCAGCGGGTGCGCGGTCAGGCATGGTCTTTAGATGTATATCGAGAAATGCGATTGTGGCCGCGAGTGCGTGATTGAACTTGGCTTCCATATCGGGAGAAGCGGGCATTTCCCGGCCATAAATCCCGCCAAAATAGTGATCAACATCTTCGCCCACCCACAGCCACCGGTTGCCCGGCGCGGTGCGTTCGTGGCTGACAATATGGCCGCGCCAATCGTCTATGAAGCCGGGCAGGATATCGGCTGTTCCGGTTTGTGTGAAGCTGGGCACAGCGATGCTGCTCCAGCCTTGTGCAACAATCGCGCCGGGTATGGGTCCAGGCGGGGAAAAGGCCACCAGCGCATCGGCCCCGGCAATGCTGCGATCAGACGGCGGGCCGGCCATCTGCCATGCTTTTGCACCTGCTGCGGTTTGCGCGACCAACGCGCCATAAGAATGCCCCATAAGGCCAAGGGCTTGCGCGTCCACGGCAACATTGCGACGCGCCAGAGCGTTGCGCAATTGTTCAGGCGCGCTGGCGAGATATGCGAATTCGTCATTGCGCTTTTCCCAGACGATCATCGGGTCAGCGGGCGGATCAAGCGCCAGAATTTCAGCATCGGGATGCACCGGCGAGGCAATCACATAACCCGCTTTGGCAATCGGCTTTAACAGCTTTGTATAACGATCAGGGCTGGCAAAATTGCCGGAGGAAAAAACGATCAGCGGGAAAGTCCCAGCTTGCCCCGGATGCAGGATTTCGACCGGAAAAGCATGGCCATCTTCCAACACCATGCGCGTTTCAATCTGGACGGGCTCTACCTCGCGCAGTTCAGTTGTCTGCGCTGTAAGCACAGCATCCGAATTGGTTGAACACGCAGCGACCCATACAGCCCCAAACAGCGCCAGAAGGCCGCCGCGCATCTTCATCATACGTCCGAAATCTCTCGCACAACTGCCTGAATGACCGCGCCCATTTGGTCATCGATGCGCTTTTGTGTTGCCTCGTCCGGTTCCCAGGTATCCAATGCTTCGCGCGTGGTGATACCGGCTTCTTCCAGCTTGGCTTCAAGCACCGCCTGACGATCAAGCAGAACGCACACTTCCTTGGTCAAAGTCAGGACTGCGCGGCCAAGATTGTCCACTTTATCAGCGCCCAAAGCTTCGATTTGGGGGCGGTTAAAGGTCTTGGGATCGACGCTCACGACGCTTTCCTCGCGATCAGAACGTGGGGATACATGCCTTCGGCCGTGGCCGTTTCAAATCCGGCATCCAAAGCCAGCTGCGCAAAATCGAGCTGTGCGGATTCGCGCCAATGCGGTTCTCCGCCATAGGTCGCGGCGCGATCTGCTTTCCAAGCCGCAAGCTTATCGAGATCAGCATAACGCGTCACATCGCTCATCACCATATCGCCGCCCGGCTTCAAAACGCGCAAAGCTTCAGCGAACAGATCGCGGATCGCATGGGCGGGCATTTCGTGCAGAATGATGAAACTGGTAACAAGATCGAAGCTGGCATCGTCAAAGCTGGTGTCTTCGCCAGCCATTTGATGCAGATCCCAAGCCCAGCCATTGGTGTTGGCAACCCGGTACGCATGGGTAAGCATTTGCGCAGACATATCGATGCCGGTGATTTTGGCATCGGGATAAGCTTCTTGCAGCATGACCGTGTAATGGCCCGAAGATGTGCCCACTTCGAGAATGCGATCATAGCTATCTTTGGGAGCCATTTTGGCAACGGCGAGGCGTTGTTTGAAAATGCCGCCGGGGAACAGCTTATCGACCATGCGTTTATGGATGATTTCGCCGTGGATCACACCCTGCATTTCATGCCCGGTCCATCCACCGGTGGTGCGATGAAAGTTCACACCATCCCAATATTCAGGCCACTTTGTATCAGGGTGGAGCGTCAGGCTGGCAGGCCCCTCGTGCGCAGCGGCAATAGAATCGGCCACTTCGTCGGCAATCTGTTCGTAAGCTTCAACGCTTACGTCACCATGCTGGCGTCCATGCCAATCACCCAGCAATAGCTGCATCGCATAGGCATCGCTGTCTGCAAGCGCATTTTCGATATGGCTGTGCCGCTCTGACAAGTCGTCAGGCAAATTGTCGGGGGTAATTCCGGCTTCCTCAATATCGGCTTTCACTTGCGCAGAGACCGGCCCCATATTGCGGGCAATCGCTGTAAGAAAATTAACCGAGGCGCGGCCGCGTTGCCGCAGGCGTGGTTCAATAAAGCTGGTTACAGTCATAAGACCTCCTATTGGTCGCTTTCATCGCTTTTCAATTCCGCTTTCGAAACCCGGTAATCGCAAAGTGATCACACAGCGATTGCTCTGCAAATAGCGGGCAAAGCTGCCGCCTTTACACAGCGCCTTTTGCACAAGCCGCTTTGCATGGCGCGCGCGGTACAAATCGCGCACGCTCAGCATCATGCATATAGGTATGCGTGAGGCAAAATCCCATGCCATAATGCTGGCCATGGTTTAATGCCGCCTGCGCTTAATCGGACGCTTTGGCCTTTTTGGCGCTCGCATTCACATCATCTTCGGTCAGGCGATAACCAGTCAGCAAAATAGCTGCGATCAGATAGAACAGTGCAGGCAACCACGCCATCACCAGCAACAAGGCATTGTTCACATCCTCGCCTTGGGGAACATCATAATCCAGGTTCTTGTCAAACCCGACCCAGGTCAGAGCAACACCAAGAATGAGGGGCGCAATCGCAGCGGTAAGTTTTTCAACAAAACTGTACATCGCTGTGAAGGCGCCTTCGCGCCGCACGCCAGTGCGGTTGGCATCTTCATTGATAATGTCGGTCAACATTGACATCGCCATGATGACATTGCCGCCAAATGCGATGCCAACCAAGACAGAGCGCAAAATGATGTTTAGCATTGGCTCATTAGCTTCTGACAAAGTCCAGCTTAACGCATAGACAATGTTGATTGCAGCCGCCACAAAGTACGCCGCTTTCTTGCCGTACATCTTCGAGAATTTGACGAGGATTGGCGCAAAGACAATCGTCGCACCGGTAACGGCAAGCCCAAACCAACCCAATGCGATAAAATCAAGCTGAAGATATTGGACAAAGAAATAGGCCATCCCCGCGCCCATCGTCGATACGCCCATAAGCTGTGAAAACTTCACGCCGATCAAACGCAGAAAATGCGGATTGCCCGCAACCGCGCCGAATTCGGTTTGCAGCTGCTCAAATCTGGTTTGGCCTGTGTCTTCTTCAGGATTTGTAAAGCGCGCAGATGCGGTTGAAAAATAGGCGATCAGCATGGAAAGCAAAATGATCGTGGCACCGCCAAGACCAACGATTGCCCAGGTTTGCATTTCCTTGGGACCCAGTCCTTCCAAGGCAAACTTGAAGCCTGCAGAGCCTATCGCAGCGCCCGCTGCCACAAACACCATACGGTAGGCATGAATGGAGGAGCGTTCGTGATAATTGTCCGTCATCTCTGCGGGCATGGACAGATACGGGATGTTGAAAACTGTAAAGCCAACCGCATAAAGGCACAGGATCAAAAATACATAAGCCGCTGTAAGGTATTGGTTTTCGAATACAGGTGCGGTGAACAACAAGGCGAAGCTTAACGCACTAATCGCTGCGCCCCATGTCAGGAACGGGCGGCGCCGGCCTTTGGGATGGCGCAGCCGGTCACTCCACAGGCCTATGACAGGATCGGTCACCACATCAAAAAGCTTGCTAACCGCGATGATTAAACCGGCCAGCCATGGGTCAATGCCCAACATGCTTATCGCCCAAAGCAGGATCAGCCCGGCAATGCCGTTCATCAGCAACGCAACGCCCAACGCGCCTGTTGCCCAGCCCAGCTTGAGGCCAAACGGCAATGTCTCTTCGGTGCTCGACTTTGCAGGTTCAGCGGTGGTGGCCATCAAAAAATTCTCCCATCACGCAGCACAATTCAGACAGGGATATCTGAGACAGGCTTTCGCAATGCTGACACCATACGCAGTCTGCACGCCAGCCAAGCGGCAAGCACAAAAATTACTCGCCTTGTGGAGACTCGCCATAGCGCGGCAGTTATCATGGCCGCCATATTCTGATCGCTGTCCACGCAATTCGTCATTGTTTCGGTGAACATGCGCGCATGGCAAAAGGCTGCGTCAAACACGCCTGTCATGCCTAGGGTCTGTTATCTCAGGACAGCGCATTCCGGCGCTGCCGGGCCAACTCACGCCAGCAAATCAACCTGGGTACCAACGCCTTGTGCTTCTGCTGCGCGCCAAATGGCATGGGCAGCGGCCAGATCCTGGGCCGCGACGCCCAAAGATTTGTACATGGTGATTTCTGAAGGCGATCGGCGTGCGGGTACTTGGCCTGCGACCACTTCACCGATTTCGCCCACGATATGCGCCTGCGTCACTGCGCCGTTCTCAATCGCATTGAGCAGTTCGCCCGCTGCTGCCATCGCGGCTTCACGGTAATCGACATAAAAGCGTGATCGCGAAACCGCTTCATCATCCACTTCAGCAGTGGTGGGAATGGCAGAGCCGACAAGGTTGATATGCTGCCCCGGCTCCAACGCGCTGCCGGGCAAAACAGGGTCTTTAGCAGAGGTGGTGGTGCAGATAATATCCGCGCCCGCCACAGCTTCAATCGCGCTGGAGGCGACTTTGGTGGCAAGACCTGTTTTCAGCGTCACATCGGCGGCAAAATCGGTGGCGCGCGAGACATCGCGGCCCCAGATCGTCACATGTTCAATCGGACGTACAGCGCGCATCGCATGAACATGGCGCATCGCCTGTTCGCCATTGCCAAACACGGTGAGGCGGGTTGCATCCTCGCGCGCCAATTCACGCGTTGCCAATGCACTGGCCGCAGACGTGCGGACCGCGGTCAGCGATGAGCCTTCCAGCATAGCGAGCGGAATGCCCTTCACGCTATCGAACAACAGCACCATGCCCACATGCGTGCCCAACGGATCGCCATGGGGCCGTTCATATTTGCACACCAGCTTGATGCCAAAGCAATCCGGCTCGCCCAATGTGCCAGGCATCAAAGCCAGCTTACCCGGCGCACCGGGCACAGACATAAATTGCCGGATGGGCAAAGTGACATTGCCAGCCGACGTCTGCCGCATGGCCTCGGCCATTACCTCGACACAATCGCCTACGGGCAAAAGCCGCTCGACATCGCTTTGCGGAATTATTCGCATCATTTGGCTGGTGTTCCTCGCGGCGGAAGGAAGCGCATTTTGTCCATCACTTCCTGCACATTATCGGGCCGATCAAACGGTTCTGGCATGGGATCGCCGGGAGTGCGTTCCTTGCCAATGGCATAGAACCAATCTTCCAGCCCCGGCGGGAAGAACACCCAGAACAGGTTCACATCGGTATCGCCTGTATTCTTGAGCCAATGGGTGCAATTGCGCGCAAACAGGATCGTGGTGCCGGGGCCAAATTCGGTTATTTCGCCATCGATGCAGCATTCGCCGGTCCCTTCATAAATGAAGAGCAGTTCATGATTTTGCTTGTGCCCATGTTCGCGCACACTGCATCCCGGCGGCAACAATTGCGTGCCAGATGACCACGTGTCATACGGCATATTGTCAGGCGTCAGGTTCACATTGACATAGCCACGGCTGGGCATGGGTTGCCACAGGCTGCGCCCTTCATCAGGGCCGATAATCACGGATTGGCCTTTGGTTATGTGGCCTACAGGGGGTTGATCAGACACAGGGTCGAACTCCTCAAGCTGTCAGAAAACTGGTGATGTGCGCATTATACGCCTTTGTCTGCGATGTTGGGCAGAAATGACCACCGTGCGGCAGCAGATATGTTTGCGCACCCACGATAAGCGCGCCAAGCTCTTCGGTAAAACCGGGCGGCGTGATTTGATCGTCTTGCGCGCCAATACACAAGGTCGGCAGATCAATTTGCGGGATTTGCGCGCGTAGATCATGCCCCATCACAGCGGCAATGCGTGATAGCTCAACCTCAATACCTGGAAAAACCCGCAGGCGCGCTTCCAAAGTCGCTTGCGCTGCAGCAATTTGCGGCTGGAGATAGCGGCTGGGAAGCGCAAGGAAAGTACCGGCGGTGAGATAGGCCTCTGGTCCGCATTTTTGCAAAATTTCCCGGCGATTGCGGAACAGTTCAAGAAAATAGGCATCAGGCCCGGGCCACGTGCATGACAGCACCAGCTTTTCAATCCGCTCAGGACAAGTCAGCGCGAGATGCTGCCCAATGGCGCCGCCGGTTGAATGGCCAACAAACAAAGTGCGCGCCACACCCAGCGCATCCAGCAAGGCGATCACATCGCGCGCCATATGCGCTGTATCGTCTACTTTGAGGCCGGGCGTAGAAGCTCCGCAGCCGCGATGATCAAACGTGATACAGCGAAACTGTGCGGCCAAGGCTGCTATTTGCGGTTTCCAGAATGCACCGCGCCCGCCAAGGCCGGACACCAGCAGCAGGTCAGGCCCGCTGCCGGTGATCTCGACATGCAGCTCAGCATCGCCAATATCGATGCGTTGGATGCTTGTCTGGGGCGTTTCCATCTAATCTTACAGGTTGGCAAAGACCGATTTGGTCTGGAGATAAAGCTCCAATCCATCGCGGCCATTCTCGCGTCCAATGCCAGATTGCTTGTATCCGCCAAGCGGGACATCCCAATCAGCACCCATCGGCGTGTTGATACCGATAATGCCAGCTTTAATACCCCGCGCCATGCGGTGTGCCGTGCTCAAATCCTGCGTCCAGATAGCGCCTGCCAAACCAAATTCACTGTCATTGGACAAAGCAAGAGCTTCTTCCTCGGTTTCAAAGGTTTGCGTTACCAGTACGGGGCCGAAAATTTCCTCCTGCACCACTTTCATCTGATTGTTGGTATCGGCAATCACGGTTGGTTCCATAAAGTATCCGCTATCGCCATGCTGCTTGCCGCCGCTGCGAATTTGCGCGCCGCCTTCTTCACCAGCTGCGATATAGGCGCTGACCCGCTCAAACTGTTTGGCAGAAACAAGCGGACCCATTTGCGATTCTTCATCAAGGCCATCGCCAAGCTTCATGTTTTTGCCGACTTCGACGATCCCTGCGATCACTTCCTCGGCAATGTCCTTGTGTACATAAAGCCGTGATGGCGCGGTGCAGGTCTGGCCGCTATTGAAAAAGATGCCCATCGCGCTCGCTGGAATAGCGGCTTCGAGATTGGCATCGGGCATGATGATATTGGGCGATTTGCCGCCCAGCTCCAGGCTGACTTTCTTCAGGCCATCGGCAGCTGCATGGGCGATAATCTTGCCCGTTGCAGTAGAGCCGGTGAAAGCAATCTTGTCGATGCCGGGGTGATGGATCAACGCATCGCCAACATTATGGCCATACCCTGTCACGATGTTGATCACGCCTTCGGGAAGACCCGCCTCAAGCATGATTTCGCCCAGCAATAGCGCAGAAAGCGAGGTGTCTTCAGCAGGCTTGAGCACGGCGGTACAACCAGCAGCAAGGCACGGGCCAAGCTTCATCGCGGCCATCACCAGCGGATAATTCCAAGGCACCACCAATGCGACAACGCCAACAGGCTCTTTAAGTGTGTAGACGTGCAGATCGCCGGGCATATTTACATTATGCGTGGTGCCGTGGATCTTATCGGCCCAGCCTGCGTAATACCGCATCGCGCCAACAGCCGCGAACACATCGCCGCGCGCCAGATTGATCGGCTTGCCATTATCCAGCGTTTCGAGCTGCGCGAGATCTTCTGCGCGCGCTTCCATCGCATCGGCAATCTGATAGATCAGGCGAGAGCGCGCACCCGGCTTCATTTCCGGCCATGCGCCGCTTTCAAAAGCATTGCGGGCAGCTTTTACCGCGCGATCCACATCGCCAGCGGCGGCATCGGGGATGTCAGCAATGCGTTCGCCATTTGACGGGTTGATAACGCCAATGGGCGCATCGCTGGAGGCGCCGGTCCAATCTTTGCCGATCAACAGACGTTTTTCAGATGCGAGGAAGGACTTTACAGCGGGTGAAAGTTCGATGGTAGACATGAGGTAAGCTCCGAGAGGGGTGGATTAGGAGGTTGAAGTTTTCGCCGCATCATCAAGAGCGGCGTTGCGCAGAAATGGCCCGCGCGCAAGAATGATACAGATAACGCCGATCGCCATCATGGCGACAGGCGCGATGGCGAGCGAATAATTGATCAGCAAAGGGTCACCAAACACATTGTCTGTCAGCCATGCGATTAGGATAGGTCCGGCCGAATAGCCCAGCAAATTGGCTACCAGTAGATAAGCCGCGATCACCTGTGCACGCATCCGGTTGGGCGTGATAAGCGGGAAAGTCGAAACGCCCGCTCCAAAAGGTACCGTGCCCAAAAAGATCACCAAAGCCAGCAAGCCAAGTGCCAGCCAAGGTGATGCCACCAAAGGATAAACCACCGCCAGGGGAAGCGCGAGCAGCACAGAGATTACCGGCAATCGCAAAGTTGCATCACGTACACCGCGCTCCAGCATTTTTTCGGCCAGAAACCCGCTCAAAACCACGCCAGCCACACCGGCAAGCATCACCACAGGGCCAAAATACACGCCCACTTCCAGCGGGGTCCAGCCATGCACCCGCATGAAATAGCTTGGCGCCCATGCACCAATGCCAAGTTGCGCTGCGGAAAAGCATGAAAAACCAAGGATGAGCGAGAGCATCAAGCCCGCTTTGCTTTTGAGAAAGGCAAACACCTCAAAAGTGGGCGGCATTCCATCTTGCGGTAGCACAGATGTATCATCGCGCCGCACAGGTTCGGGAATGGTCAACAGCATTAAGAACACCGGCACAGACAGCAAAGCGACGGCAAAGAAGGTCAGCTGCCAAGGCGCAAATGTGCCAAATGGCAAGGTCTGCGGTCCTGCTTCGGCCAGCAAGGAATACAGATATCCCCCCACCGTCAAAGCGAGGCCCGAGCCAACAAAACCTGAACCAATGTACACGCTGATCGGGCCGGGCAGCTTCTTTTTGGAAAACATATCCGATATGATCGACATGCCCGCAGGCGCCAACGTCGCTTCGCCAACGCCAATAAACATGCGCGCAAAAAACAGCACCAGAAAAACCGATGCCAAACCACTGGCAAACGTTGCACCCGACCAGCATATCAACCCGAACAAGATCACCATCTTGCGATTGTACCGGTCTGATATCCACGCCAGCGGCACAGCCAGAACAGCATAGAACAAGGCAAACGCGAAGCCTTGCAGCAAGCTGATCTGAAAGTCGGAAATGCCCAGATCAGCTTTGATAGGATCGACCAGCAAATTGATGATTTGCCGATCGATAAAACTAACGATGGAGGCAATCGACAAAACGGCCACGACATACCAGCCGCGCCATGCAGACGGCAGCGCAGGTGTTTGTGTGGTGGGAGATGCAGTTGCCATATATTATGGTAAGTAACGGGCATGGCCTTGCTGCGTAGCCCGCCTCGCCGCTTTGACCGGCTGCCGGATACCTACCCCGCGCGTCTCGTTATGGCCATCAAGGAAAGGCACAAGGTTGCCAATGAATGTGGAGCAGACCATCGCCAGCCAACCCGTCAATGATAGCTTTGTCGCGCAATTAACCGCCATTGTGGGCGACGATGGCGTGCTGCGCGATGATGCCAGTTTGCAATTGGCCGCGCTTGATTTGTTTTTTGAAGGGAAGCCGCCCCTTGCCGAGGTGCATCCCAACAGCGCCGAAATGGTCGCGCAAGTGGTCAATTTGTGCCGTGCGCATGGCGTGGCGATCTGTCCGCGCGGCGGCGGCATGTCGTATACCAGCGCGTTCCAGCCGCAATCGGGCCGCTCCATCGCAATGGCTTTTGATCAGCTATCTGCCATCCGCGAAATTGCCGTTGAGGCAGGCCATGTAACGGTTGAAGCAGGCTGCACTTGGGCGGCGCTTGATGAAGCTTTGGCCAAATGCAATCGCCGCGCCCGTTTTTGGGGCCCGATGAGCGGGGGGAAAGCCACTGTTGGCGGTTCAATGAGCCAAGGGACGGTCACATTTGGTTCCGGCGTGGCAGGGGCATCGGCCAATGCGGTCAAGAGCTTTGAGATTGTGTCTGGCAAAGGCGAAATTATCAAAACCGGCTCTGACGGGACCCCCGGATTGGAGCCGAACAATCGCAATTTCGGACCTGATCTCACCGGCATTTTCGCCAATGATGCCGGCGCGCTTGGCATCAAAACCGCAATCACACTGGAGCTTGAGCCACGGCCCGGATATGTCAGCGGGCTGAGCTTTGCCTATGACGATTATGACGCGATGTCGCGCCTGTTCGGCGCGGTGGCAGAGCGGCGCCTGGCCAGCGAATTTCTGGCGATGGATGGCGATGTGGCGCGGCAAAACGCTGGCAATCCCAATGTTATGGCCGATGTGAAAGCCATGTGGCGCGTGGGCCGTGCGGCAGGCAATCCGGTGGCGGCTTTGGGCCGTATGGGCCGTATTGCAGCGGGCGGCAGACGCTTCCTCGACAAGGCCGCTTATACCGCGCATTTCATGGTCGAAGGCCGCGATAAGGCCGATCTTGGCAGCCGGATCAAAGCGATCCGCAAGCTTGCCGGAAATGCAGCGGAAATCGTCAACACTGTGCCTTTGATGACGCGCGCCTATCCTTTCCCCGCCTTGCCCGTCACGCATCCTGATGGACGGCGCATGTTGCCCATCCATGCAATCTTCACCCCGCCTGCATCGCGCGCCTTTCACCGCGATTATGTGGAGCTTAAAGAACAGTTCGCCCCGCTCATGGATGAAGCGCAGGTGAGTATTGCGGAATTCTTCGCCGGAATTGCCGGGATCGGCGTGTTGTATGAGCCGGTGTTTTACTGGCCCGATGCGATCACCGCGTATCACCGCAGCTATACTCCTGAAGCCATGCAAGAATTGCTGGTAGATAATCCTGATAATCCTTCCGCGCGCGCTTTGGTCAGGGAATTTATCACCGCGTTCAACGATCTGGCTCGCGCCCATGCCGGCACGCATTTCCAGATTGGCCGTGCCTATCCTTATGCGCAGCACCGCGATGAAACCGCTGGCGGATTGCTTCGGGCGATCAAGGATGAGCTGGATCCAGATAACATCATCAATCCCGGGGCACTTGGCCTCTCATATGGAGCGCAGCTTTGACCAAAATTGCTATTATCGGCGGCGGTATTGGCGGACTGACAGCCGGGCTGGCACTGCGCAAATGCGGGCACAAACCGGTCATTTACGAACGCGCACCTGCCTTTGGCGAAGTGGGCGCAGGGATTTCATTAAGCCCCAATGCCGTCAAAGTGCTGGAATGGCTGGGCATGGGCGAGTTCCTCAAGGCCAACGCTAATGAGCCGGTGGAGCAGCTTTTGTTCCATGGCGAAAATGGCGACACGTTGATGGAAATTGATCGCCGCACTTGCCGCGACACTTATGGCGCGGCCTATTATCAGATGCACCGCGCGGATTTGATGGCAGAGCTGGTTGCCCGGTTTGGCAGCGAAGATTGCCGCATGGACCAGTCTTTTAGCAGCCTTGATCAGAGCGCTGACGGCGTGACCTTGCATTTCGCCAATAGCGATAGCGAGCGCGCCGACATCGCGATCGGGGCAGATGGTTTGCGATCGGTGATGCGCGATATCTTGTTCGATACGCCCGCCCCCACCTTTAGCGGTCATGTCGCGTGGCGCGCATTGATCCCGGCTGAAAGATTGGGCGCGCGCTCGGTTGAGCGGACCAATGTCAATCATATCGGCTCCGGCAAAAATCTGGTGACATATCCCGTGCGCGGCACGAAGCTTGTGAATATGGTTGCGCTCACGCGGTCCGATGATTGGGCGGAAGAAAGCTGGAATGCCAAAGCCAGCCGCGAAGAATTGGCAGCACATTTTGACGGGTGGACCGATTACGTCACGCAAGTGATTGCACAAGTGCCAGAAGATGAGCTGTTTCGCTGGGGCCTGTTCATCCGCGAACCGCTGCATCATTGGGTTAAAGAACGCACCGTTTTGCTGGGCGATGCTGCACATCCCATGCTGCCTTATATGGGCCAGGGTGCCAGCTCTGCGATAGAAGATGCAGCGATCCTTGGCCGCGCATTCGCAGCATGTGATGATCCACTGGCCGCGCTTTCCCTATTCGAAGCGACGCGTGTCGAAAGGGCTGCATTCCTGCAAGCAGAAAGCAATGTTGGCGGGGATCGGCTGCAGGCGCTTGATCCTTATATATTGCGCGACAATCCGCCCAAGAATGAGGATGCGTTGGGCATTTTCAAATACGATCCGGTCACAGCCGAGCTAGGCTAAATCCCGCAAATAGAACGAGCGCGCTCTCTATTGAGATGCGCGCTCGTCCGGTTCGCTCCTGCGAACTATTGGTTTGATCGTTACGCTGGTTTGGTCGCCACCAGCGATTGCAGGAAATCGTTGGTGAGGCCGGGGCCTTGCTCAACCGTGAAGCCTGTTTCTTCAAGAATGCCTTTAAAGTCGCTGGCGATGAAGCCGGGCGAGTAGGGTTCACAATTGTTCTTGGAATCATAATCGATCATGAAGCGCGCGGAGGCAGGAACCTGGCCTTTGTCATTGCTGGGGAATTCATAGATCGAGAATGTGCCACCGGGGCGCAAAATGCGGTACAATTCAGCGATGATTTCCTTCATCTTCTTCACTGGCACTTCGTGGAAGAGGATATAGGCAACAACCATATCAAACTGGCCGTCTTCATATCCGCTATCTTCGGCCAAAGCCTGCTTGAAGAACACGTCTTTATCAGCTTCGACCGCACGCATGTGGGCATAACGGATCAATGGCAGGCCAACATCAAGACCATGAATTTCTGCATCGGGATAAATATCCTTTAGCGCAGTGGTTCCCTGACCAATTGAGCATCCGACATCCAGAATACGCTCAACTTTGCCGCTTTCAGGCTTCGTGGCTTTTGCAGCCAGCTCGATATGCAGCTCATCCTGATCGTTGAGACCTTCGTAAAAGATCTTCGTGCCATAGTGATAAACCAGCCCGCCAAGCGGATCATCGGTGTAGCCACCAGGCTGACAGTGAATTTCGCAACGCGTATAAACCGGCGGCACGAACTCTTTATCATAGCTGATGCGTTCAGGGTGCGCTTCTTCAGCGGCGGCCATGCGGGCCATCACACTATCAGCGTCACGCATGAAGCTTTCGCGCGTGCCGCGCCACATCATTTCTTGTTGAGAGCGAACGAAGCGCTGCCACGTCGGCGTCAAAGGGATTTTGGAAAACACCCGTTTGATCTCATCAAGAGGGATCGGTTCGCCTTCTACGGCTTCAACTTCGCCCGCTTCCACAGCTGCGGCGAGCACTTCCTCGCCTTTGGCGGCCAGTGTGGGGAAGCCTTGCTGAATTGCCATTTTGCGAAACGAGGTGACAAATTCGAGATAGCTTTCATCCGCCAGTTTGGTGGGGCGAGGCAGGACGCCAATTGTTCCACGATCCATGATGTATTCTCCTATTTGTCTTTGTCTTATTCGCCGGTGTTGCGTTCGCCAGTGTTGCGTTCGCCCGTATCACGGCCGGGCAAGTCACCTGTCGGACGGCGCAGGAAGCTGCCAAATACGCGTTGTACATAAGCTGCACGCTCTTCTGCGCGAGCGGCGAGTTCATCAGCGTCGGGCATATGCGCTTCAATTTCGTCACTGACCGCGATGCCTTTTTTCTCAAGCACTTTTTCCAGCACCAAAACCCGGTCATGATGCGCCCAGGAAGCGGCCGACAATTCAAGCAAAGCATCGAGCATATTGTCGATGACCACATTTTCGAAATAGACCCGGCCACTGCCGCCAATTTCTTCGCCCAGATCAGCGGGCACTTCTCCGCTGATCAGGTCAGCTTGGTTGAGTTCTTTGCTCATTGTGCGAACGTCCTTTGTAAACTCGTTACTTGAGCACTCTTATAACGTGGTAACACCGGGCCTGTGGCACAAGGGCGACAGATTGTTCGTTGGGCGGATAATGCGGCAGCGCGGGGCTAACTTTCCCTGCAACACCGCCACTCTTGCCAACTTCACTGTGCCCGGCGAGGTGCAAAAATTACACGGCGCGAAAAATCATAAAAAGCGCATGAGGAGAGAGAGTTGTCAGGCCAAATATACCAACAGCTGTATCGCGAATCGCTCGAACAGCCCGAAGCATTCTGGGGCAAAGTTGCGGCCACGCTGGATTGGAGCAAACCATACGATACTCTGGTGGGGAAAGGCGATGGGCCGATCCCGCGCTGGTTTATCGGCGGAGAGCTGAATGCCTGCCACAATTGCGTTGATCGCCATGTCGATGCAGGTTTCGGGGACGATGCCGCGCTGCTGTATGAAAGCCCCGTCACCGGCACATCGCGCACCGTCACATTTGCGCAGCTGCAAGACCTCGCTGCCCGCTGTGGCGGAGCAATGCGCGCGCTTGGCGTTGGCAAAGGTGACCGGGTGCTGATCTACATGCCCAATTCGGTTGAGGCGGTAGTCGCAATGCTGGCCTGCGCGCGGATTGGCGCTATTCATTCGGTGGTCTTTGGCGGCTTTGCCCCTAAAGAACTCGCCGCCCGGATTGACGATGCCCAGCCCAGCCTGGTGATTGCGGCAAGCTGCGGGATCGAAGGCAAGAAAGTGCTGCCTTATCAACCTATGCTCGATGAAGCTTTCGCGCTTTCGCTAAGCGATGGCGTGCCCACGATCTATTGGCAGCGCGCACATAGCCATGCCGATCTGGATGATGGCGATGCGCATGATTGGGAAGCTGTATTGGCCGCGGCAACGCCTGCGCCATGCGAACCGATGGCCGCCACCGATCCGCTGTATATCCTCTACACATCAGGCACGACCGGCGCACCCAAAGGGATTGTGCGCGATACTGCGGGCTATCTCGCCGCGCTCGCATGGTCGATAAAAGGGATTTACAATTGTGAGCCGGGCGATGCTTATTGGGCGGCAAGCGATGTCGGCTGGGTCGTTGGACACAGCTACATTTGTTACGCCCCGCTGCTCAATCGCAATGCCAGCGTGATCTTCGAAGGTAAGCCTGTTGGCACGCCCGATGCCGGGATTTTCTGGAAACTGATTGCCAAACACAAAGTCAAAAGCTTCTTTACCGCACCCACGGCCATTCGCGCGATCAAGCAGGTCGATCCGCAAGGCGAGTTGGCCGCAGGACATGATCTGTCCAATTTGCAGGCGATCTATCTAGCAGGCGAGCGGACCGATCCTGACACACTCCATTGGCTGGAAGATTTGCATGGCAAGCCAGTGATCGATCACTGGTGGCAAACCGAAACAGGCTGGGCGATCTGTGCCAGCCCTGCAGGTATTGAAAAGCTTACTATCAAACCGGGTTCAACCAGCGTGGCGATGCCGGGTTGGGATATGGAATGCCTTGGCGATAATGGTCAACCTGTTGCCGCTGGTGAACAAGGCGCGATTGTCGCGCGTCTGCCTTTGCCACCGGGCGCTGCGCCAACATTGTGGAATGCTGATGATCGGTATCGCGCATCCTATCTGTCCGCTTTCGATGGCTATTATCTCAGCGGCGATGCAGGGTATATCGATGAAGACGGTCACGTTTTTGTGATGGGCCGCACCGATGATGTGATCAATGTGGCAGGGCACCGCTTATCCTCTGCCGCAATGGAAGAAGTGCTGGCAGCGCACGCCGCCGTGGCAGAATGCGCCGTGATTGGCGCAGCCGATCAGCTCAAGGGGCAAATCCCTGTGGGCTTTGTAGTCACCAAAGCGGGCGCGGATATCAGTCAAGAACAACTTGCCGATGAACTGATCGCAAATGTGCGGCGCGATATCGGGCCGGTGGCCGCTTTGAAGAACATCCATGTGATGGAAAAGCTGCCCAAAACCCGCTCAGGCAAAATCTTGCGCAAAACGATCCGCCAAATCGCCGATGGGGAGGAGCCACAAGCGCCCGCCACAATTGAAGATCCAAGCGTGCTTGCACCTTATATCGCATTGTACACCCCCTTATGAGCAAGGCCCGTATGAACAAAGGTGCAATTCTACGCGCGCGATTGGCGCAAGATGGCGTGATCGCAGCGCCGGGCATTTATGATCACATCAGCTTGCTGGTCGCGCAATCTGTGGGGTTCGAAGCGCTCTATGCCTCGGGCTATTGGGGCACCGCCTCGGCCATGGGAGAGCCTGACGTCGGCATTGCCGGGATGAGCGATTTTGTCCGCACCTTTGGCGGTTTTGCTGCCCGCAGCCAAGCACCGCTAATCGCTGATGCCGATACAGGGTTTGGCAGCCTTGCCAATCTGGCTCATGCGGTGCGCGCCTATCAGGTCGCGGGCATTGCAGCGATGCAGATAGAGGACCAGCCCTTCCCCAAAATCTGCGGCCATGTGGGACGCGCAGTATCTGCTCCAAAAGAGGAGATGCTGACGCGGATCGCGGTGGCATTGGAAGCGCGCGGCGATGGCGACATGCTGATCATTGCGCGCACAGATGCACGGCGCAGCGAAGGGATCGACGCTGCGATTGATCGCCTTGACGCTTATGGCAAAGCGGGCGCGGATATTGTCTTTCTCGAAGCGCCACAATCCGCCGATGAAGTGGCGATGGCGGCAAAAGCTCTTGCAAAACCGCTCATGCTCAACGCTGCGCCAGCCGCCGCAATGCCTGTGTTAGAGCCTTCCCAATACGAAGCTTTGGGCGCAAAGATCGTGATCTATCCATCGGGCGCCCCATTGGCAGCAGCTGCGGCAGCGCAAGGCTTTTACGAAGCTCTGCAACAAGGCCGCGCGACCAGCGATGGACCGCCCGCATATGATTTTGGCGCGATCAGCAAATTGCTGGGCATGGATGATATCATCGCTCTGCAAGATCGCCACGGAGGCGCATAGACCATGCCAACACAGATTATCGCAGGGGTAAGCGAAAGCGGCGGGCCGCCTGTTCTTACACCCGCTATCCTTGATGATCCGATGCCCGATGAAATGGTCATTAAGCTGGGCGCTGTTGGCATCTGCCACACCGATATCGGCATATCGCAATGGCGGCAGGGCAAATCCGTGTTCGGCCATGAAGGCGCAGGCACCGTGGTGAGCATTGGGGACGACGTAACGCAATTTACGCCCGGTGATAGGGTAGTGGGGACATTCGGGTTTTGCGGAACTTGTCCCAATTGCACCCATGATCGCCCGGCCTATTGCTTTGATCATGTTGCGCAAAACTTTGACGGGGTGCGCCCGCCAGACCGCCCATCCCTCACTTTGCCAGGTGGCGAAACGATTGCAGGCGAGTTTTTCCGCCAAAGCTGCTTTGCCACACATGCTTTGGTGACGGATCGCAACTGCGTGAAATTACCAGAAGATATGAGCTTTGTAGCCGCTGCGCCGCTGGGTTGCGGGGTGCAAACAGGCGCAGGCGCGGTGGTGAATAATTTTGCCGCTGAAGCGGGGCGGCCTTTGCTTGTGATCGGGTGCGGCGCGGTGGGCCTCAGCGCCGTGATGGCTGGCGCGATTATCGGCTGCTCGCCCATTATCGCGGTTGATCTTATCCCTGAAAGACGCGAGCTTGCGCTATCCATGGGCGCGCATCACGCGCTGGACGGGGCGCAATCTGATCTGGCGGCAACCATTCGCGATTTGAGCCAAGGCGGCGTTTCTTATGCGCTTGATTGTGCAGGCACGCAGGCGACCTATGAGACAGCGCTCGCCGCGCTGCATCCGGGTGGTGTATGCGGCGTTGTGACGCTTCCCGGTGGATTTGGAGAACCGGTCATGCATCCCGGCGGCATGACCTTTCTCAACACCAGCACTATCGGCGTAATCGAAGGTGACAGCGTGCCGGGCAGTTTTATCCCGTGGCTGATCGACCAATATCAGGCAGGCAAATTGCCGTTCGACAGATTGATCAAACAATACAGTTTTGCCGATATCGCCACAGCCTTTGACGATCTTGCCAAAGGCCGTGCGATCAAGCCTGTGCTGATCTTCGACTAAGCGGCAACCAGCGTCCCTTTGGTCATGGATGCAGCAATGCCGCGCGCTGTTTCCTGCAACGGTTTGGCCAATTGCACAACCGCATCATCTACTTTCATAGCGGCTGCAAAATACACCACACCAAGCGATGCAATCAGCTGGCCATCCTCGGTCAGCACCGGCACTGCAACCGAGGACGTCTTGCCCGGTTCTGCATTGTAGGAATTGCGCGCCTGTGTCGCGTAACCGTCGGTGCGGATTTTGTTGAGCATGTAATTGTCGCCCAGCATCAACAGCCCCACGCGCGCGGACTCGTTATCAATCGCTTCCCAGCCCTCAATAATCGCTTCGCGTTCTTCGCGGTCACAAAAAGCCAGATACGCTTTGCCCGTTGCACATTCAGCAATCGGCAGCGTATAGCCAGGATAATAGTTGGAGAAGGTGAGCGAAGTCATCGCATGGGTGGAATCGCGCAGCATCACCCGCCCCCCAACGCGCGTGGCGAGGGAAACAGGCCAACCCACTTCGCGGCATAGCGCCTCAATATGCGGGCGTGCTTTGCTGACCAGTTCATCCTCTTCCTGAAAGCCGAGCGACAGCGTCTGCACCAGCGAGGTGACCCGGTATCGTTTGCGCGCAGGCTCACGCTCAATCAGGCCCTCTTCAAGCAAGGTGTGCACAATTCGGCTGGCCGTTGGATAGGGAATTTCTGCAGAGCGGGCGATACCCATCATGGTGATCGGTCCATCGCGATTAACTGCTGAAAGAACTGCGATTGCGCGTGAAATTGCCCGTACAGTCATGACCGCTCCTTTGCCCAAGGCCCTGCTAGACAGTTTTAGCGCTACCAATGACCCATTTATCCGCAACGCAGATACTTTCGGCTGGTTCCCGCAAATCTTCCGCCAGTTGGATAAATCTTATCCGCACAGCAACCAAACAGGCCGCTTCAAACATGCTGCTCCAACGCAAAAAGGCACACGCACACGATCACACGCCGCAAAAAGAACGGTATCATGCGCGGATTGTGATGAAGAAAACACCAAAATGGTGAGCCCTGCTGGGTTCGAACCAGCGACCTACTGATTAAAAGCGCAACTCGTCGTCCGTCTAGATTGCTCGAGATCAACCGTGATCGTCCACAAGTCGCTGGTCACAAATGTCTTCACCGTGTCAGATCGCTTTGGATCGTTTCAGGTCTACATGCACAATCAAAGCCGCCTGATGCCCCTCCGATGCCCGACGCGACAATAATCTTATTGCGCGTCAAATTTCTAGAATCTGGCGCGCGGCACTTGGTGCATTGGGTGCCTATGGGCCTCGGTCCAAATGCCCCCCGGGTTCAAGACAGCCTAAAAGATCACCCGTCATATGTCAGGATAAATGCCACTGACTCTCGTCGGATGCACTCGTTCGCTTTGGGTCCTTTAGTCATCGGAAAAGTCTTTGAGATTTGATCGAAAGAGTGATTATTAAATTGCCATCGAAATGGATGGCACATGCAAAAAGCCCTTACGAACAAGACCGTAGAAGCTCTCAAGTCGAAGCCTAAGCGCTATGAGGTGCGAGATAGCTATTGCCCTGGATTTGGCGTTCGCGTCACTCCGAAGGGACGCAAGACCTTCTTCGCAGCTTACAGATATGGCACCGAACAACGCCGCTCCACTATTGGCATCCATCCAGTTACCAAGCTCTCCGAAGCACGTGCAGAGGCAATCGCCATCCTTCGCGATGTGACTGAAGGAATTGATCCTCAGCAAGCAAGAAGCCGCGACAACCTGACACTTCGCGAAGGTGTGGAGGCCTTCATTGCTCAATACGCGAAGCCACGAAACAAGCGTTGGCGTGAAACCGAGCGGGTCTTGAATCGAGAAATAGTCAGTCGGTTTGGCCAGCGAGAAATTAAGAAAGTCACTCGTGCAGACATTCTGATCGCCTCGGATGCAGCCATGACTCGTGGTGCACATTATCAAGCGAACAGGATAGTCTCTTACTCGCGTAAGCTGTTCAACTGGTTCGCCGAGCGCGGAATCATTGATGTGAGCCCTCTTGTCGGCATCAGAGCGCCCGCGCGGGAGCAGTCTCGTGATCGAATTCTATCAGATGACGAACTTACACGGGTAATCACCACTTGCCGCGATCTTCCCTATCCGTTCGGACCTTACACCTTGATGCTACTTGCTAGCGCACAGCGTCGCGGTGAAGTCGCTTCCATGCGGTGGTCGGAAATCGACATCGAGAAGCGCAACTGGGAGATTCCAGCGGAGCGGTCCAAGAATGGGAAGGCGCACAATGTACCGTTGAGTGAAATCGCAATAGGCATTCTCAACAAGCTGCCGCGCTTCGATGACTGTGACCTTGTCTTTACTACTACTCGCCGGACCCCGATTAGCGGCATCACCAAAATGCACAGGCGGATTTGTGAGCAATCCGGAACCTCAGGTTGGCGCTTGCATGACCTGAGGCGCAGCGCCTCTTCAAAAATGGCTGAAGCCGGAATTCAGTTGCAGGTGGCGGAGAAGGTCTTGAACCATATATCTGGAAGCCTCGGCGGCGTCGCGGGCGTTTACAATCGCTATCACTATGAGCCTGAAAAGCGTGCAGCGCTTGAGACATGGGGCAAAATTCTCAGCCAATTGGAAGCCCAAGGGGTAATGTCGTTTGAAGGACACAGTTAGTGCAGCATATGTCCGGCGATACGTCATATCCGTCATATTCATCGAGCAATGCTTCATCGAATTTATCGAAAGCCCATTCATTGACTGCCTCAAGCGCGCCAGAGGGCATGAGCCCTTGCTTACTGGCGATCTCGCCAAACTCTTCGTCAGTCCAGTTTTCGCGCTTGATTATCTGCTCCACAAGCGACGCGTGCTTGGGATCGAGGCCAGCCAATGATGATGGAAGAGCATGTGCTGCGGTGGCCTGGTCGTCCACGTCTTCGTCAGTCGAAAAAATCTCGCCGAGTACGCTTGAAACGCGCTCGGTGTCATTTCGAATAGCGGCAATACGCGCTGCATCGAGCGAACCGGCTTTGGCTTTCGGCCCGTCCGGTATTTGTTCGCCTGGTGCTTCAGCTTCGGCGGCTTTGACGCGAACAGGGCCGTCTGGCACGTCGCCAGCATGAAGGTCGGCGTAAACGAGGCCAGGATCGATCCCCAGAGCCTTGTAGATCTTCTCGATACGAGCCACTTCTTCAGACTGAATTACGCTGTCAGCGTGCGCGATTGCGACTAACGCAGCACGTAAGGCCAGATGATGCTCAGCGTCCGCATCTTTAAGCTTGCTCCTCAGCCATGACATGTCTGGTGGAACATCAAGATACCATTCGAGGTTGGCGTGGAGACGCTTGCGCTCCAGCTCCGTCAGCCCGGTGGTTGCCTCAACCTTGCCACGCAGTGACCTGCGTTCCGCTTCCACAAGTTTGCTGTCAGCATGTGCGACGAAAGTTGCCAGTGCCAATTCGAACAATTCAGTCCGATAGGCCGGGGAGACGTCTGCAAGCTGTTCGACCGGCTCGCCCAGTTCGAAGATCACGACTGGTTCGTCGATCTTTGGTCCACGCAGTGAAAATCTTGGGTCGGGAGCCATACCGAAGCCGATCCGGGCGAGTGCATCTGCTGCGCCAGTCAAGTTCCGCTTACCCAGCTTCTCCGGCGTTTCCCCTTCCAGGCGCGCGATCACATCAAGTGCTGGGATCAGCCCGCCCGCCGCTATTCGCTCGCGCGCCCAGTCCTTTAGTTCTTCCATTTCGCCTGACGGGAACAGACTCCAAAGCTCCGCAGGCAACAGCGCCTGTGCTTCAATGGTCCCCCGGCCATCTGGATTTCTTCCAAGATACCGGCTGAACTTATTGAGTTCATCCATCGCTTCATCTGCGATTTTTTGCGCCTTCTGCACCGGGGATCGAACTTCTGAGACATCAGGGATCTTAGTGTCGCCCTCTGGGCCGGTTGAAGGAGTGAAGTCCCCCGTAAACTCTCCTGACGCCGCACGGTATTGCAGTTTGAGTTTCCGCTTAGGCTTTCGGACCTTTAGCCCTTCGGGATACTTCGCAGAGAATTTGTGCTGGAATAATGCCTTGAATTCCTCGGAGCACCTTTTCGCCGGGGTCCTCAAACGGGTTTCCGGGTGACAAACTAATCCGAACGGCCTTCCTTGATATCTGGGACTAGTGCATCGGCAACTTCGGCAACTCGAGATGTCGAAACTCCATCCGCTCGATCAGCTCGAATTCGTCTTTTTCGCAATAACTGCGCGGGCTCTTGCCTAGCCACTTCGCTGGCGTAATTTTCGTCTGCGCCGATCCTCGTCGATCTGCGCTTTTCATACCACCAGACAAATGCGATGGGCGTAAAAAGGGGGAACAAAACCACAAGCGCATCGGGTAGACTGTCCAATGCAATTGCCGCGATTATTACGCAAACAAAGAAAGAGACGACGTAAAGCCCGATAATGCGGATTATTTTCCAGACAATCGACATATGCACTGCCTGCCATTTTGCGGATGCGAGGTCACGCCGTTTCTGTATTCGCCGCGCTATCTTTAGGAAAGCGCCGTCGCGCTACAGAAGGCAGCTATTGACTCAATGCCGAGAGTCCGGTTTCCTCCAGAAGGCCTCTGCTAGTGGACAGGCCGCAATCGGCCCACGTCCAACCCTTGGCTACTGTCGCGTTCTGGGGGTGGTTCCGAACTCGCAAAGAAAGCTCACTGTCAAAAAAACCACCAGAGGATGCCAATCCCGATGGGCACAAGCCACCATACTTCCTTGAATGTCGCGATAGCCTGTTCGCGCTTTGCTCTATGAATGAGCGTTTTTGCGTCTTCTCCGGTAAGGACTTCGATCTCAAAGCCTCGACGACCGTCGCGTCGAAGCCCGATTTGATGGACTCGGGCGACCACGGCCGTTACTTCTTCAACTTGTACCGCTCCGGCCATGTATGATCCGTGCGTGGCCCCCTTCACCCAAGCAACATCCTCTGTATTTTTGATGGTCCCATATTCGAGCAGGGTAGGTTGATCGCCTTCGACGGTCCGGCTCGCCAGTCCCACCTTGTAGGAGGGCGGCGCGCTTGCGACGTCGCCAGTCCAGTTATCAACGAAGACCTTCGGCTTCCAATCGATATCAATCCACCGATCAACGAACAGGGCGCGTTCAAACTCGCCATCGCTGTGAAAGCCGGATTTCTCAGCATATACAATCCTGCGTGCCATGATTGCTTAGTCTCCGTCGCCGCCAACCAAAGCAGATAATAACACACTCCAGACCATCTCTCCGATAGTCTAGATTTTGGGTCGCAACCGGAAAGTCTGCTTTCCATCACCCAACCGGCGAGGCCCGACTGTCAGCAATCGGCCCAGCTTCTGACAGTACGCTATGACCGACATTGGGGTGGGAAGCTGACGGTCGGCTTTCAAACTAAAAAAGTACGAAGCCGGACGGTGCGACCTATGAACTCTAATTACGGTTGTTTTTCCAGATGAGCCAACATTTGGCCAAGAGAAAATGGCTGTTCTAAATATCGTCTTCGCCAGTCGGTTTTAAGCTCATCAAGCATTTGGGCTTCGACGGCACCATAGATATAGAAAGCGCTTCGCTTCCACATGTCCAGGCCGTTTCTATCAATCGCTCGAAGGCTCGTGGCAAGCCCCGCCCTGCGGTCTTTTGCAATCTCAGCTATGTCAGGGTGAGTGGCTGACACCAGTTCGCCAAGTCGAATTTCTGTCCAGCGAGCAACCCCCTCCTGACCCGCCTGAAACTCAAAATAGAGCCAGTCTCTACTACCCGCGACAGCCATCGCCTCGTTTCGCGCGGTGATATAATCCGCGATGGCTGCTTGCTTTGCTCCCTCAGATGACTCCAGAAATCTCAAACCTGCAGCATTCATTCGCGCGAACGCAGCCTTGATGTCGGGATCAGCATATGGGAAATCGTAATTCAGCATCCACTGGCTGCTATCTTTGCCAAACTCGTTCCTGACCTGTTCGACTGCTTCGACGTAGCTGGGGATCATTCTCTGATACTGATGGAATGCTTCATGCAGAAAGGCGGTCATCCACTCCGCCTTGGTCATTTCCAACGTGGTTGCGAGGCCCATATGGATAACCTGCTGGTCGCCAAGATAAGTGGCTGCTGAAAGGTCGGTCGGTAATACGCGAGCCCTACTCTGTAGTGAGCAGTTGGTGACAGGGTCAAAGCCAGCAGGTGAGAACCCCTCTGCAGGAGCGCCGCAAAAAAGGGTCTCTTGTTTTTGGTCGATTAGCAGTATTGGCAACGGTGCCTGAGACATTCCATGCCAGACTTGGCCACCGTGTTCGCGTACGATAGATTGAGAGGCAGCAATCATTTCGCGATCGTCTACCGTCGGCATCTGGAAAGTAGCGCTCATTGCTAAAGCAGCCAAAAGGTCGATCATAAGCTTCCTCTGTGATCATGAAATACGCACGCTAAACGTAGTATCTGTAGAAAACTGTTTGCCCAAACGGTTTAACGGCTGCTTTCGGGCTGAGGGCATGTACGATTGAATGCCCGCAAATGGGGTCGGTAGCCGACTGTCCGCTTCCCCACGCTCTATCCGAAAAGCAGCCAACTTGGCCCAAAGCCATCATCCTGCGAGCACGCTCGGCCCCTAATTCCTGGCAAAGGGTGTCGCGATTCTCTCGTGAACCCCTTATTCCTCAAGCAAGTCAGAAGCACTAACCTTCATCGCAATTGCCAGCCGCTGAAGCACATCGATAGTCGGCGACTTCACCTCCCGCTCGATTTGGCTGATATACGTCCGATGCAGGTCGACCATATCCGCAAACTCCTCTTGCGAGAGCTTATGCTCAATCCGCCATCCACGGACGTTTTTGGCAAGGGCGCGACGCAGGTTCATCGTATACGATGGACCACATCACAGCGATCAGGTCTTCAGACTAAAGTCTACAAAATCTTTGACCGCAACAGCGTGGCTGCTAGGCTTGTCTCAACCAGTATCGAGTTTGAGGGGCATCATGAACGCAGACGAACGCACCTGTCCGGCATGCGCTGAGACGATCAAGAAAGCTGCAGATGTGTGCAAGCACTGCGGGCACCGGTTTCGTGCTGAGGCTCCCGAAGAGCCAGCCAAATCGGGCAAGACGTCTGGCTGCATCTTCGTTGCGGTCGTCATTGGATTGCTCTTGCTGGTGGCGAAGTGTGCAGGTTCAGGAGTGCAGGATTCTTCACCGACGAATGACGACGAAGACAGTTCAACGGCCACCGACGACGGAGCGTACGATAGGACGACCCAGCACAATGTCGTCATAGCTTCCCGCGATGGCGTCCGAGCACGTCTCCGCGATCCTGACAGCGCTGAGTTCCGCAATGTGGGATTTTACTCTGGAGGCGAAAGCCCTGCCGTATGTGGTGAGGTGAACGCCAAGAACGCTTTTGGCGGGTACACGGGATACGAGCGGTTCATTGCCTTGGGCGAACAGACTGCCTTCCTTGCAAGTGATGCAGCTCCGGCGGAATTCGCTGATGCCTGGAACAAGCTCTGCGTCAAAGCGGATGCGGATGAGGTCCAGATACCTTGAGCGAATTCCGACACCAGCCGGACACGGCACTCTTGCCGGGAGGCGATCTCTCCATAAAACATTGGAATAATGGTGAGCCCTGCTGGGTTCGAACCAGCGACCTACTGATTAAAAGTCAGTTGCTCTACCGACTGAGCTAAGGGCCCCCATTATGGGTGTGCAACACGAGGCTGCGGCGCGTCACCTAGGCATAGGCCCCATCCGGGTCAAGCGCCCATAGCACAAAGCTTGCATCTTAACCCCCTGCAAGCACAGTTCGATGCGTATAATCGCAGTGCTGTTAAAGGGCGTATCGCCGCTGCAATCATATGCATGGAGGCAAGTGCAGCGCATTGGGGACACCCGCGCTTTACCCTAAGCGATCCTGCGCTGCACCGGGGTTAGCGCGGCATTGTGCCAGGTGCGAAGCGAATCGGGCTGACAGGCCGGATTGCCCAGTTTGAAGAAGCTATAAGCGTTCGCGGCACGCGCGCTATCGCTGAACAATCCGCTTTTTGGTTAGCCTTGCATAAAGTTGTCGCACGCTTAGCCCGGTTACCGGATCGCGCCAGTCCGGTGCGATCTGCGCTGCCGGGCCAAGCACAAAGTCTCGGCTGCGGAAATGCGGATGCGGAATGGTGAGCTGCGCATCGGCAATGCAGCCTTCGCTCCACAAGATGATATCAAGGTCCAGCGTGCGTGCCCGCCAGCGTGCCCCGCGCCGTTGGCGATCATGCAGCATCTCCACACCTTGCAGCATCGCCAGCATGGCGTGCGGGGTCAAAGCGCTGGTGACAATCGCAGCGCCGTTCACGTAATCGCGCTGAGAGGGGCCGACAGGGCGGCTGGTGATAAAGCTAGACACAGCTTCGATATCGCAGCGGGTCAAAGCGATCATGCCGAGCGCCGAATGCAACACATTGCGCGGTCGCCCGAACTGGCGATGGCGTTGGTTGCTGCCCAGCGCGACAAGATAATGCGACGCGGTCAAATATCCTCGACAATTCTACCGTAAAGCTGTGGCCGACGATCGCGGAAAAAGCCCCAGCTGGCGCGGTGTTGGCGCGCTGCGGCCAAATCCAGCTTGGCCGTCAAGACGCCGGTTTCCTCTGCGCCATATTCCGCGATCATATCCCCCCACTCATCGCAAATGAACGAGTGGCCGTAAAAACTTGTGCCATCCGCCTCGCCGCCTTCCTGGCCGATGCGATTGGCCGCGATCACGGGCATGCAATTGGACACTGCATGGCCGATCATCGCGCGGCGCCACATGCGACTGGTGTCCATATCCGCATCCTTGGGCTCTGATCCAATGGCGGTGGGGTACATCAACACTTGTGCGCCTTTTACCGCCAGCACGCGCGCGGCCTCTGGATACCATTGGTCCCAGCAGATGCCGATGCCGATACGCGCGCCAAACACGTCCCATGTTTTGAAACCATCATTGCCGGGCCGGAAATAGAACTTTTCTTCATAGCCCGGCCCATCAGGGATATGGCTTTTGCGATAGGTGCCGATGATCTCACCATCCGGCCCGATCATGGCGAGCGTGTTGTAATAATGGTGCCCGTCGCGCTCGAAAAAGCTGGTCGGGATGGCAACGCCCAATTTGGCCGCAAGCGCCCGCATCGCGATCACGCTGGGGTGATCTGCCACAGGCTGCGCGAGCGCGAAGAATTCGTCGCGTTCTTCGCGGCAGAAATAAGGGCCGGAGAACAATTCTGGCGGCAAAATGACCTGCGCGCCCGATGCCGCCGCCTGCTCTATCAAAGCGGCAACGGCATCGATATTGGTGGCTTCATCCCTCGCCCCAAGGGGCAATTGCAGTGCGGCGACGGTGAGTGTTGTCATATGGCCGGTAATTAGGTCTCGCGCAGCGCGAAGTCCACTTGCACTGTAACAGAGCTGGTGGTTTGGCCCGGCATAATGCTCGCGCCATTGCTGCTTTGTTCAAGGCTTTCAGGGCGCACCATGCGCGGAATATTCACCGGAGGCGGGGGCGGGGGCGCAGCAACCGCATCGCTGATCTGCATAGCACCTTGGAAATAGCGATTGCCCTGCATTCCGCCTGCATCACGAATATAAAGCACGCGGCTTACCTCCATCCCGGCAGCCTGTGCATAAGCTTCGGCACGCTTGCGCGCATTGGCATAAGCAGCGGCATAGGCGCTGTTCGCCGCAGCTTCAGGGTCGGACAAGCGCAATTCAGGTCCATTCACGATATTGGCGCCTTCCTGCGTTGCCGCTGTCACCGCAGCACCGGCCTGATCAATGTCACGCACACGCACGGTCACGGTATTGCTGGCCTGAAACTGGCCTTTGCGGTCGCCCCAATTGATCCGTTGCACGTTTATTGTGCGCGTTTGGATATCTTTTTCTTCAATGCCAAGTTCGCGCAAAGCTGCGACAATCGCATCGATATCCTTTTGCGTTTCAGCTGAAGATGCAGCGGCATTGCGCGCCCAGTTTTCAACCCCGGCAGTAAAACGCGCTTCGTCAGGGCGCGTATCCGCTTCGCCGCTGGCGCTCACAGAAAGCAGGGTTTCCGCCTTTTCCACGCCGCGCGCATCAATAGCTTGATCGCTACACCCGGCTGCGAGAGTTAAAATCAGAATGGGGGCCAGAATACGCATAAAAATCCTCTCATTTCCACCATTGCGACAACGGCTTAGAACCATTGTTGCAATATGGCGGAAATGAGGCAGCCATTCTGAACTGCGTATTTACTGCGTGCTATTTCTTGCGGAACAGCAAAGTCATACGGTCGCTTTCACCGATGGCGAGGCGAGCTGCACGTTCTTGCGTGTCGGTATCTTCGGTGCCTGAGAATGAGGGGGGCAAATACCACACGCCAACCTCGTGATCGGCGGTATCGTTGGGGTTGGCGTTGATGTCGCTCATACCGACCAGTTCAAAACCATAAAATTCCGCCAGATTGATCACTGCATCTTGCGAAACATAGCCACGCGGACCGGTGCTGTACGTGTGATCTGCATCATCAGCGGCGCGATGCTGAACAATGCCCAGCATGCCATCGTCTTTTAACAGATCGCGCATCGCTTTAAGCTCGCTATCGATCATGTTCCAATTGGACAGGCCGTGCAGTGAACGGAAAATCATGATGCGATCAAATGTGCCGGCATCTTCGTCAGATGCCTCGTTGGTCAACATGGAGGAGAAATTGCCGTCTTCCATGCCCGTCCATGCGGCAACTTCGTCAGCAAAACCTGCCGAGCGCGCCGCGATGCGTGTTTTGGCATCTTCCGGGAAAGGCACTTCGTCCAGATTGTACCACAACGCCACATACTCGCCTTCTTTGCCTACATAGGGTGCAAGAATGCGCGTGTACCAGCCGCCACCCGGTGCATATTCACCGATCTTCATATCGGGTTCGACCTGGAAAAACTTCAAGGTTTCCGCCGGATGGCGGTATTGGTCGCGCGCCATATCATCGGCACGAATGTCGCTGGCGATAGCAGCGGCGAGCGCATTGTCGCTATGCATTGCATCACCGTGCTGGGCATCGTTGTGCAGGGCATGCCCATCGGCAAAGGCAGGTGCAACGCTGACCAATGCGGCAGCGGCGAGAACGGGGGCAAAACGCATGGAATTTTCTCCAAGTTGGGTGATGCGACAAATTTAAATCTATCCGATGACAAAAGCGCCTCGCATACCCATTTGTTCCCCTGACAAGCAGCTTCTCAAAAAGGTTAGAGTGATGAGCGAGCAAGTAATCGTAGCAGGCGGATGTTTTTGGTGCACCGAAGCGGTCTTCAAAGATGTGATCGGAGTGAGCGCAGTCGAAAGCGGATATATCGGCGGGACGACCGATAATCCCACATATAAAGAGATTTGCACCGGCACCACCGGCCATGCAGAAGGCATCAAAGTCACCTTCGATCCTGCCGTGGTGAACTTGCCGGAAATTCTCGATATGTTTTTGGGTACCCATGATCCGACCCAGCTAAACCGGCAGGGCAATGATGTGGGCACGCAATATCGCAGCGCAATCTTCCCCATCGGTGATGATCAGCGCGCTGAGGCTGAGGCCGCCATTGCGCGCTGGAATGCGGAGACGGGCAAGACCGCGGTGACCACCATCGAAAGCCCGGCCACATGGTATCCAGCTGAGGATTATCATCAGGATTATTGGGACGGCGATGGCCGGCGCAATCCCTATTGCCTCGCCGTAATCCCGCCCAAGCTGATGAAGTTGCGCAAAAGCTTTGCCGATAAGGTGAAAAGCTAGGCGGCTATTTCTGCCAGCGCGCGATAAAGAACCCGTCCAACCCGCCCGCTTGGGCAAGCTGGCCGGGATGGGTGCGCACATGGCCTTCTGGCGTGGGCTTCAGCCCTGCTGGCAATTCTGTTTCACTGATGGGGGCAGGCGTCATCTCCACGCTGCTCACCTGTTGCTCGCCCTCTTCTTCCTCCAGCGAGCAGACCGCATAAACCAGCTGTCCGCCCGGCATTACCCAATTGGCTGCGCGCGATAGCAAGGCGGATTGCAGCTCGGCCATATGCATGATCTGGCGCGCGGCGATGCGGTGGATCACATCGGGATGGCGGCGGCAGGTGCCCGTCGCGGTGCAAGGCGCATCCAGCAATACCGCATCAAAGGGCGCATCAGGTTCCCATTCCAACGCATCGGCGGTGATGATTTGCGCTGAAAGGCCGGTGCGTTGCAAATTCTCGCGCAGCAAATTCAGCCGCTTTTCATGCACATCAAGCGCTGTCACCTCCCAGCCCGCCGCGGCCAGTGCCAAAGTTTTGCCGCCGGGCGCTGCACAAAGGTCCAGCACGCGGCGTCCCTTGCCTTCTCCAAGCAAGCGCGTTGGCAGCGATGCGGCAAGATCCTGCACCCACCAAGCGCCTTCATCAAAGCCTTCAAGCTTTTCCACCGCCATTCCGCGCGGCAAGCGGATATGGCCCTCAGCTAAGCTCTCCCCGCCCATTTGCACAGCGCGCGCCTTTGTTTGCGACACATCGCGCAAAGCCAGATCGAGCGGCGGCAACATGCCCAGCCCGCCCGCAATCGCATCAGCGCGATCACCCCAGCGCATCATCACACTATCGGGCAGACTAGGCGTATCTGGCAGCGTCACTTCTTTGCGCATCAATGCCCCAAACACGCCATGCGCCAACCGCCTCGGTCCGCCTGCCAGAAGCGGCAGGCCAGTGGCGATAACGGCGTGAGGTTTCGTCTCCAGCCGCAGCGCTTGTGCCAGCATCAGCCGCAGCACGCTGCGCGCTTTGGCATCATCGGGCAGCGGCTTTTGCGTGGCGCTGTCGATCAAGGCATCCAGATCTGTCAGCCAGCGCAAAGTCTCCCCTGCAATCGCGCGGGCAAGGCCCTTATCCGCAGGATCGGGCAGACCACTGAGCGCCGAAGCGCCCGCCTTCTCCAAAGTCTCAGCGCGCCGCAGCACGGCGTCAAGCAAGCGCAAAGCCGCGCGGCGGGCAGGAAATCCAGCAGGTGTAGTCATCGCGGTGGCCCTAGGGCCAGTTGCGCAAGAGCGCCAGAGGCCCCATGTTGCCAATCACTATGAAACGCGCAACAACTCGCCCCACGGATTTCAAGAAACCTGCTCATTGGTCCAATGATCCTCCGCCAAAGCCTCAGAAAACCAAAGTGGATGAAGAGCTTAGCCCCACGCGTTATGGTGATTGGGTGAAAAAAGGCATCGCGATCGACTTTTAACAGCTGGGTTTAGATCCAGCCTGCCAATTCGCGCCGCATCAGGCCCTCGATCATATCCATGCCCGTATCGCCAGCATTGAGGCAGGATAACGCTGCGAATTGTTCGCCGCCCTCCTCGGTAAACTGCTCAGCCCCTTGAATGGCGAGCTCTTCCAGCGTTTCGAGACAATCGGCGGAAAAACCCGGCGCAGCAATGGCCAGCCGCTTGGTGCCATTTTGCGCCTCTTGCTCAATCATCGCATCGGTTGCAGGCTCTAACCATTTGGCATTGCCGAACCGGCTTTGGAAACTGGTCACCAGCTTGATATCGGGCCGGTTCAACGCATCGCCCAATAGGCGCGCGGTCTTGTTGCAATGGCAGTGATACGGATCGCCTTTGAACAAGGTGCGCAATGGCATTCCGTGGAAGCTTAAAAGCAGCGTTTCCGGCGTAAATTCCAGCGTGTCCAGCTGCCCGCCAATATCCTTGGCCAGAGCCGCGATGTAGCTGGGATCATCATGATAAGGCGGCAAAGTGCGCATCACCGGCTGCCAGCGTTGTTCGCGCAGCCAGTCATTGGCTTTATCCACCACGCTTGCGGTGGTTGCGCCGCAATATTGCGGATACATCGGTGCGAGCAAAATGCGCTCACAGCCCGCTTCCATAAGCTTGTCCAGCTTACTTGCCATGGACGGATTGCCATACCGCATCGCCCATTCAACCTGCACGCTATCGCCTAGCCGCTCCGCCAGTTTTTCCGCCTGCTCAGCGGTAATCGCGGCCAAAGGGGAGCCTTTGTCAGACCATACTTTGGCATAGGCTTCGGCGCTTTTGCGCGGGCGGACATTGAGGATAATACCGCGCAAAATGACCTGCCAGATCACCTGCGGTATCTCGATCACCCGCGTATCAGACAAAAATTCTGACAGATACCGCCGCACAGAAGACGTATCGGGCGCATCAGGCGTGCCCAGATTCACCAGCAGAACACCGATTTTGCCACTATTTACAGGTGGATGGTCCGCCGGGAGACGTTGCTTGGTCCAAGTCATCCGGGGGCCGATAGCAGGGGAAGACGGCGGAGGCGACGGCCAGTTGCGCTAAAATACGCATTGGCGATGGCTGGTGCCACGCAAGGCACACCTATTTCGCCCGGATCGAAGGGGGTATCATCGCTATCGATCAGAGTGATCTCAATCGCAGGAGTGGTTGCCAAAGTGGGCAGGCCAAGCGCGGCAAGGCGTTCATGCGTGGGTCGCCCATCGGCATATTGCGTCGCCGATCCCAAAGCGAGCGCCATGCCATAAAGCAACCCGCCTTCAATCTGCTGCAAAGCGATATCGCGGTTCACCACGCGGCCGATATTCACACATGCAGACAGGCGCGACACGCGAATGCCGCCCTCGCCAGCGCTGGCCTGCGCCACCACGGCAATGCGTCCGCTGGCATCGCCCAAATCCATGCGGTGACACGCTAAACCCTGGCTTGTCCCCGGCCTGCCACCATCCCATTGTGAAAGCCGCGCTGCCATTTGCAGACACTGCGCCAACGGCACATCTGTCCCCAACATTGCAATACGATAGGATTGCGGTTCGCGGCCATGTTCATGCGCGATTTCATCAAGGAAACTCTCGCGCACAAAACACATCATCGCATCGGCTTGGCCGCGCATAGGACCAGTGGGAAGCGTGAGAGTGGTCGGTACATGTTCCAACACCGCGCGCGGGAAGGCATAGGAGGATAAGCCTCCGCTCACCGCCAGATCATCGCGCGTGCCTTCAGCGGCGGCAATGGCGGAGCCGGGGGTGTAATTGTCAAACAGGCGATGGCCAAATTCGCGCATGGTTGGCGGGCTGGCCACACGCATCCGCAATTGCTGGATCGTGCCTTCTGCGCCCAATTGCGCGCCCATCAGGCACGCGGCGGGCGGGCGTGGATAGCTGGCACAATGTTCTTCCAACCGGGGCCATGTGAGCTGCACCGGACGGCCTGCTTCGCGCGCCAGCAAGGCAATTTGAATGGCGATGGTGTGATCCAGCCGCCGGTCAAAGCTGCCCCCAGCGCTCACCGGATAGAGCACCACATTGGAAGGCGAGATATCAATCGCTTTGGCAGCAGCAGCGCGCGCGGCCTCTGGCGCTTGGCATGGCATCCACAATTCCAGCAACCCATCGGCAAGCCGGGCTGTGGCCGTGCTTGTCTCCAACGTTGCATGAAGCGCAGGGGCGATATCATAACGGCGCGCAATATCGGGCGCGTAATCATCGCTCAGCCCTTCGCCGCGTTCATCAATGCGGAAAGAAACACCGCCGCGCACCGCTTCATCAAGCTTGGCTGTGATCACATCGCTTTTTACAGGGCGCTCTGCAGCAAATTGCGGGGCGAGGCGCAGCAGCGCGCGTTCTGCCGCCCACCATGTTTCGCCCAATGCCGCCACCCAATTGCGCCCGCGCACCAGCTGAACAAGACCGGGTTGGCCCGCCACACGCTCTTCATCAAGCGCAGTGACTTCCCCGCCATCGAGCGGCGCATGGCGGATGGAAGCAAACAGCATTCCGGGCAGGCGCACATCACCGGCAAACACATGGCTACCATCCACTTTGGACGGCAGATCGAGGCGCGGGAAGGCAAGCTCTTGCTCCAACCCTTCGATCTCAGGCGCGCGTTCTGCGGGCGCTTCGGGGCGCAGAGGCGGCGGGTCTGGCGCGTCAAAGCTGCTGGCCGCCATCGCCAGTTCACCAAAGCTGGCGCGGTTGTCCTCATGTTCGATAAAGCCGCTGGCCGCGCTGCAATCTTCCCAATCCACGTCCCATTGCCTGGCTGCAGCCATCGCCAACATGGCGCGCGCCGCAGCCCCTGCTTCACGCGCGGATCGTTCAAAAGCGGCCAGCGTTGTGCCGCCAGCGGTTGCGGTGAAAAGGTTATCCTGCGCCCAGCGTTCCAGCAGATAATCATCCGGCGTATCGGCCAAATCGGGCAGTACAGGTTGCCACAAAGGCGCCCATTGTGCAGCGAGAGGCAAATTGACATAGGCCCCGCTGACAGGCGCTGGTTCAACAGCGATTTGCCGCCAATCTGCACCCAGCTCCATCGCCACGATCTGCGGCAGTAGCGTTGACACGCCATGCCCCATTTCCAGCTGCGGCACGGCAACAGTGATCACGCCATCACTGGCAATTTTGAGCCAGGCATCAAATGCCACTTCGCCTTGGCCCGGCGTAAGAGGCGGCTCAAACGTGCGCGGCATGAGGTTCCATGCCACCAGCAATCCGCCGCCAAGCGCAGCGCCTGTTAATACACCGCGCCGCGATACCTTCATGCAGCATTCGCTTTGATAAATTGCGCCAGTTGCGCAGCGATCCCGGCAAAAGCGCGCCCTTCAATGCTATCTCCCGCAGCAGGAGGTTCGCCTGCATCGCTGGCCACGCGGATTTCCATCGCCAGTGGCACCCGGCCCAGGAACGGCAAACCCATCGCGCCTGCAGCTGTCTGCGCCCCGCCTTGGCCGAAAGGTTCGCTTACTTCTCCGCAATGAGGGCACAGATATCCCGCCATATTCTCAACCAGCCCGATCACCGGCACTTTGGCCTGCTTGAACAGATCAATCGCGCGGGCAGCATCAATTAACGCCAGATCCTGCGGGGTCGATACGATAACCGCGCCCGCTGGCTTGAATTTGGATAGCATGGTGATCTGTACATCGCCTGTGCCCGGCGGCAGATCCACCAGCAGCACATCAACTTCGCCCCAATCCGCATCCATCAATTGCGTCAAGGCATTGCCCGTCATCGGTCCGCGCCATGCCAGCGCGCGCCCCGGCTCTGCCAATTGGCCCATTGAAAGAAGCTTGACGCCATGCGCGCCATCGGTGGGGATCAATGTCTGATCCTCTGCGCGGATTTTTTGATCAGCAGCACCCAGCAAAGTTGGTTGTGAGGGACCATAAATATCGGCATCCACCACGCCGACTTTGATCCCGCTTTTGGCCAAAGCCACCGCAAGATTGGCCGTCAGCGTGGATTTGCCCACGCCGCCTTTGCCCGATCCCACTGCGATAATCGTGCGCTCACGCTTATCTGCCATCAAGGCAACGCGCACTTCATCAATGCCATCCACCGCGCCCACCGCGTCTTCCAACACCTTTTGCAATTCGGCAGCGGCAGAGCGGCCAAGCCCGCTGGCATCGGCAATGATAGTGGCCACGGCCCCATCGGCTTTCACCGATTGGACCATAGGTGTGATGTTCTCAGGAATGGCGTCGCGGATCGCGTTTTCAGTACTCATAACTGCCCTGCTAGCGTGTATGTTGCGCAAGGTGCAGCGAAAATCTCTCACCTCTCCCCTGTTTTTTGCGCAATCGCCTCTTATAGAAGAGTGCATGGAACGTTCAGGCGGATTTATCGAGAGGATCGCATTAGCGATGGCCGGAAAGCGCAATCCCTGGGGCAAGCCCTCAGGCAGCAATGGCGGAAATGGTGATGGCGGCGGCGAAAGCGGCGGCGAAAGTGGCGCCAGTGATGGCGGCGGTGATAAGGCCGGTGACAAGTCCAGCGGTCCGCGTAATCCCTGGCTTCCGGGCGGAGGAGGCACCGATAAAGGCCGCCGGTCTGCAACGATCGAAGATCTGTTCAAAAATCGCGGGCCTGAAGGTCCAAGTCGCGGCGGGCCAGGTGGTCCAAACTTCCGCATTCCGCAACGCCCCAATGGCAAAAGCTGGATGCCGGTTATCATCATCGGCCTGCTCGCGCTCGCGCTGGGCATATCGATGGTGCACCAGATCGGTCCGCGCGAAGAAGCCGTGGTGAAGACTTTGGGCAAATACAGCTCAACGCTTGAACCGGGCCTGCAATTTACTCTGCCTTTCCCCATTCAAACGGTTGATGTGGAAAATGTGTCAGGTGTTCGCGCTGTGCGTATTCCAGCGGGCGCGCAGCAACAAAAGCTGATCTTAACAGGCGATCAGAACCTTGTTGATCTGACCTATATTGTGCGTTGGAACATCAATGATCTGCCCAATTATAAATTCAAGCTGGCCGATCCGATTGAAACGGTAAACGAAGCTGCCGAAGCGGCGATGCGCGCAACGGTTGCAGAGAAAACTCTGGACGACACGTTCTCAGGCCAAGGCCGTGCTGAAATTGAGCTCGACGTGCGCGAACGTATGCAGCAAGCGCTTAATGAGTATGAAGCCGGTATTCGAGTGCTGGGTGTGGAAATTGACAAAGCTGACCCTCCTTCTGAAGTGGTCGATGCCTTCCGCGACGTCTCGGTTGCAGAACAAAATGCCGATGCCTTGCGCAATCAGGCCCAAGGTTACGCGCAGCAAACCTTGGCGCGAGCCGAAGGTGAAGCCGAAGCTTTTGATAAGGTTTACGAACAATATCGCCTCGCGCCGCAGGTAACCCGGCAACGTTTGTATTATGAAACGATGGAGCGTGTGCTGAGCCAGACCGACAAAACCATTATCGAGCCCGGCGGCGTAACACCGTATCTGGCGCTGCCGCAAATCAACCGGTCCACGCAACCCCAGCCACAGCCTGTCACCACAACCACCACAGCGGGAGGCCAGTAAGATGCAATCCGTTTTGGAAAATTATAAGTTCGCCGTATTTGGCATCGCCTTTGCTGTGATCGCTTTCTTCATGAGCGCGTTTGTCGTGCCCGAAGAAGAGCAAGCGGTGATCATCCGCACAGGTGAACCGATCCGCACTGTGAACACGCCCGGCGGCGATTCGGCCGCAGGATTGTATTTTCGCCTGCCGATTATTGACCGTGTGGCACGGGTCGAAAAGCGGGTGCTTGATCTGGAAATGATGGATGAAGAAGTCCTCTCCAATGATCAGCAGCGTCTGCTCGTCAACGCCTATGCCCGTTTCCGCATCACCAATCCGGTGCTCATGGTGGAAAGCGCAGGGTCAACCGAAGGCGTGCGCGACGCGCTCGAACCGATCCTCAACTCGGTCTTGCGGCAAGAACTTGGTCGGCGCACTTTTCAAGCGATGCTGACAGCAGAGCGCGGCACCGCGCTGGCTAATGTGCGCAACAATCTGGATCGCCAGGCGCGGCAATATGGTGCCGAAGTGATCGATGTGCAGATCAAGCGTACCGATTTGCCCAATGGCGCACCGCTCAATTCTGCATTCCGCCGTATGGAAACCGATCGTGAACGCGAAGCGCAAACAATTCGTGCGCAAGGTAGCCGTGATGCGCGCATCATTCGCGCAGAAGCGGACGCGCAAGCCGCCAGCATTTATGCGCAGGCTTATGGCAAAGATGCAGGCTTTTACGATTTCTATCGCGCGATGCAGAGTTATGAAGCCACCTTTGCCAAAGGCGAAGGACGAGGCGAAAGCTCTATCATCCTTGCCCCCGATAATGAGTATCTGCGCCAGTTCCGCGGGCGTTAACTCGCCGCGTTCTGAGTGACGATTACAAATGTCGTTAAAGGGGCATTCAGCCGTATTGCGCTGAAACCGCAGGTGGGATGAAACAAATGCTCGGCACGATAATCGCCGGGCGGAGTTAAATTGAGAGGAAACAGAGGACGTGAAGACCGTGCGATATTCCTATGGTATCACATCAGCCCTTCTCGCAAGCGGCGCTGCACTCACTTTGATGACCGGCTTTCCCGCCGGGGCACAGGTGGCGCAAAATGACCGTATGCAGATGGAAAATGTTGTGCCGCGAGCAGGCGCTCCGGCCAGCTTTGCTGACCTGACAGAAGCTTTACAGCCAGCGGTGGTCAATATCTCCACCCGGCAAACCATCACTGTGGAAAGCAACAACCCGTTTGAAGGCACGCCGTTTGGCCAGATGTTCCGCAATCGGCGCGGCGGAGGCGATGGGCCCACCACGCGCGAAGCACGATCTTTAGGCTCCGGCTTTATCGTTTCGGCTGATGGTTATGTGGTGACAAACAACCACGTGGTCGCCCCTGATCAAAGCGCTGAGCTGGAAGAGGTCACCGTAACACTTCCCGATGGCGAGGAATATGAAGCGGTGGTTGTAGGCACAGATCCTGACAGCGATCTGGCGGTGCTCAAGATCACCCGGCCAGATGCATTCCCATTCGTGCGCTTTGGCGATTCTGCGCAGGCGCGCGTTGGCGATTGGGTGATTGCCATTGGCAATCCGTTTGGCCTTGGCGGCACAGTTACCAGCGGCATCGTGTCAGCTGTGATGCGCAACACGCAAGGCGGGTTCAATCGCTACATCCAAACCGATGCCAGCATCAATCGCGGCAATTCGGGCGGTCCGCTGTTCGATATGCAGGGCAATGTGATCGGTATTAACAATGCGATATTCTCGCCTTCTGGCGGCAGTGTCGGGATTGGTTTTGCCATTCCATCCGAAACCGCTTCCCCGATTGTGGAATCGCTGATCGATGGCAAGGAAATTGAGCGCGGCTATCTTGGTGTGCGCATTCAAGCGGTCAGCGATGATATGGCCGAAGCGCTGGGTGTCGCTGAAAATCGCGGCGAGATCATCCAGATGGTCGTCCCCGGAGAGCCTGCCGCCGAAGCAGGACTGGAAGCCGATGACATCGTTTTGACGGTGAACGGGCAGGACGTAACGCGCGAACAGACGCTGTCTTATATGGTCGCCAATATTGCGCCGGGATCAGATGCGCGTTTGGGCATTTTGCGTGATGGGCAGGAACGCTCGATCACGGTTACTGTTGGCAAACGCCCAAGCCTTGAAGAGCTGAACCAGCAACGCATGTTCGAAGGCGAAGATGATGAGCCGATGGATGAGCCACCTGCCGATGAAGGCGATGGCTCACTTGAAGAATTGCTGGGCATTCGCGGGGTCAATATGACGCCAGAGTTTGCCCGTCAGCTTGGTGTGGATGCCGATACTGCCGGTGTTGCCATTGTCGATGTGGATCGCAATGCCGATGCAGCGCGCAAGGGGCTCTCTCGCGGGACAATCATCTTGCAGGCCAATGGCAGCGATGTTGGATCGATCAACGATCTGGAAGGCATTTTGAGCGATGTGAAATCGGCTGGTCGCGGTGCTGTATTGCTGCGTGTGAAGCCGCGCCGCGGATCGCCTGCTTCAATCGCAGTGCGCTTTATCGAAGAGTAATACAAATAAGCAGGCGGGCCGCCGTTTACGGACCGCCTGCTGTTCCTTCATACCGACGCCCCGTCACGCCATCGCCTGACGGGGCGTTGTTGTTTGCAGCGCCATCCTGCGGCAGATCGCGGCCTGTTGCGCGCTCAAGGAAATCATCGGGCGCAGCTTGCGGTACGTTGGGACCTGCATTTGGAGGGGCGCTGGGCGGCCTCGCATTGGGGCCTGCACTGGGCCTTGTATTACCATCAACACCAGCAGGATCCAGAGGATCGCGCACGGTGCCGGGCCGCTCCCCTTCTACCGGGAAACTATCGCCCAACGGCGTTTCACGGCCCGGTTCGACCAGATTGCCCTGCTCATCAATGTAGAAATAATAATCCTCACCCTCGCCAAAATAGAACTCATCATCGGGCTCCAACTGCCATTCGGGCAATTGCAGATCGGTGTCGAATTCCTCTACCGGGCGATCTTTCACGGCATAGCGCATATAGGCAGAAAACGCCTGTGCTGGAGCGCGTCCGCCTTGCAGGCCGGGAACACGGCCCGCATCATCGCGGCCCATCCAGACCCCCGTAGTGATGCCGCTGGAAAATCCCACAAACCAGCCATCCTTATTGGAGCTGGTGGTGCCGGTTTTGCCCGCCACTGGTCGCCCGATTTGCGCCGCGCGCCCGGTGCCTGTGGCAACAGCGGTCTGCAGCAGATCGGTGATGCCAGCTGCCACATAATCGGGCACCAAAGCATAAGAGCGCGCTTCCTTGCGCTTATACAATTCCTCACCCGAAGGCGTGGTGACGCGCAAAATGCCATATGGTTCAACCAATTCCCCCCGCGCCGAAACAGCGGCAAAAGCGCGCGTCATATCGATCAGCCGCACCTCGGATGATCCCAGCACCATGGCAGGGTGTGTGTTGATCGGCGTGGTGATGCCAAAACGGCGCGCCATGCTGGCCACATTGCCAAAACCCACTTCATAGCCCAGCCGCGCTGCCACCGTGTTCTTGGAATAGGCAAAGGCGCTGCGCACATCGATATCGCCGGCATAACTGCCGCCAGAATTGCGCGGGCTCCATCCTTGAATTTCCACCGGCACATCTTTCACCGGACTGTTGGGGTTATAACCATGTTCAAGCGCGGCGAGATAGACAAACAGCTTCCATGCAGAGCCGGGCTGACGCATCGCATCGGTCGCGCGGTTATAATTGCTGGTCACATAATCGGTGCCGCCAACCAGCGCGAGAATTGCGCCATCGCGGTCCAGACTGACCAGCGCGCCTTGTGCGCCATCGGGCGCGTTGGCCTGGATCGCGGCGGTCGCAGCATTTTGCATCCCCACATCCAGCGTGGTCCACACCTCAATCGGTTCAAAAGTTTCGTTCGACAAGAACAGATCAAGCTGCGGCAAAGCCCAATCGGTGAAATAGCGGATCGAATTTTCGGTACGATCTTCGCGCAGTTTCACAGCGCTGGGATCGACTTCGCGCGCAATAGCGGGATCCAGATCGCCATATTTGACCATTTGGCCCACAACGACATTCGCCCGGCTTACAGCGGCCTGCACATCGGCGGTGGGGGAATACCGGCTGGGCGCTTTAACAAGGCCGGCGATAATCGCGGCTTCTTCAAGGCTGAGTTCGCGCGCTGAGTGGCTGAAGAACCGGCGGCTTGCGCTATCAATGCCATATGCGCCGCCGCCAAAATATACCTTGTTGAGATACAGTTCGAGGATCTGTTCCTTCTCAAACTTCCATTCCAGCGCCATCGCATAAACAGCCTCGCGCATTTTGCGCGATACGGTGCGATTGGAATTGAGGAAGATATTGCGCGCCAATTGCTGCGTGATCGTGGAAGTCGCGCCAAGGCGTTTATCCGTTGTCATCGCATTATACACCGCACGGCCAAGGCCCAGCGTATCAACACCGGGATGCGAATAAAAACGATGATCCTCAACAGAGATCATCGCATCTTTCATCACTTGCGGAATTTCGTCCTGCGTCAGCCACTCGCCATAAGTGGGCCCCAGCTCCACAATCTGCGAACCATCACGCGCGCGCACAATAATGGTCTGTGCATGAGTGCCGGTTTTTAACGAGGCATAGGACGGCATCGATTGCGCGGCGAAATACACAGCGGTGAACAGGCCAATCGCGGCAAATACCCCGATCACAAGGCCAGCAAAGAACAATCGCCGAAACCACAGCCCGAAGCGTTGCTTCGCACTGCTTCTGGGCGGCGATGTCCGCGTAATCTTGGTGCGCGTGCTTTTGCGCCTTGCCATCAGGCCCGGTTATCCCTTGCGGTGAGCTGGCCCCGTGCCCTGCCCATCGTGATATGTGTGCATAGTCCAATCATAATGGCGCGTGAACGCCCTGCACGCAGCGATGCTCAGTTTTCTTCTACGTTTTTGTCTGCGCCCGCTTCTGGTTCGAAATCCAGTGAGGCGGAATTGATGCAATAGCGCATGCCGCCCGGCCCCGGACCATCGGGGAACACATGGCCCAAATGCCCTTGGCACCGGGCACAAGTGACCTCGGTGCGGACCATGCCATGCGATCCGTCCTGATGCATATCCACCGCATCACCATCGGCAGGAGCGGTAAAGCTGGGCCAGCCAGAGCCGGAATTGTATTTCGTATCGGAGGCAAACAATGGCAGGCCGCAACCGGCACATTTATACGCGCCTGCCTGCTTGTTCTTTTCATATTTGCCGGTGAAAGCGCGTTCCGTGCCAGCCTGGCGCAGGATCTTATATTGCTCTGGGGTCAAACGCTCACGCCACTGCGCATCGGTCAGGTTCATCTTATCGGGCATAGTTTTCTTCTCCTCAAGCGCCGGCAGGGCCATCCGGCCCCTTGGCTATCCTCGCTCTCGGGCAGGCAAGCTGCCCTTCGCTGCGGGCGGCCATTTGGCCTTGCGGTCGCTATTGCGCCCAAAAAACACTGTATCGTTGCAAGTGATATCGGATCGCCCGCAGCAATTCGCAAGGGTCACGCAATGCGCGTCAGGCATTCACATCGGCATAGTGGCGCGGAGCGGGGATGCCTTCCATGCGTTCTGCCAAAAGGGGGCGAAAGCTGGGGCGGCTTTTCATCACCCGGTACCAGCCATGCGCGGCATCATGCCCGTCCCAATCGATCCCTTCGAGATAATCGGCCACCGAAATCTGCGCAGCTGCGGCAAAATCGGCTAGGCTCAATTGCGATCCCGCCAACCAGCGGCGATTATCAATCAGCCAGTCAATATAATCGAGATGATCATGCGCCAGCCGCATCGCATTGCGCAAAACGCCAGCATCGGGCGACGTGCGCAAAATGATGCGTTTCTTCATTTTCTCATCCAGTAATGGCGCGGTGACATCGGCGAAGAACACCTCATCCACCAAAGCGACCAGCCGGCGGATTTCCGCACGCGAACCGGCATTGCCCAGGATCAGAGGCGCTTTATCGACCGTCTCTTCAAAATACTCACAAATCGCCTGACTATCGACCAGCGAACGCTTGCGTTCTGGATCATAAAGCACCGGCGTGCGGCCAGCCGGGTTCAGCGAATAAAACGCTTCTTCCGCATTCCACGGATCGAGGCGTTTTGTTTCATAAGCCACGCCCTTCTCGCTTAGTGCAAGGCGCACTTTGCGGCTGAACGGACACAGCGGGAATTGATAAAGATGCCACATAATTATTGCGCGCAATCATGCCGCATCGCGGCCATTTGGTCCAGCACGTGGTTACTGTTCTTGCGGAATTAGAGGAAGGCAGATCGGCACCATTTGATGCACGGTGTCCTCGCGCACGATATCGCGTGCCTCGCTGCGCAATTCTTGTTCCACCAATTCACGGCTGACCCCGGCCTCATCCATCACCTGCACGCCGGCCCGAATGAAGAATTCGCGCCCACGTTCGCGCATATCGGGATAGCTGGCCATCGCCGCATTGCCCGTCTCCTGCCCATGCGCAACCATCGCCGCTGTCGCTGCGCAGCGCAGCAACATGCGGTGTTCAAGGCTGAGCGGCGCCGCTTGTGCCTGCACGGCAAGCGGGGCGAGGATCAGGGCGAGAGCGGGCAAAATACGAAGCATAGCGGCGATATATAGCGTGGTAGCTGAACGCCGTCTTGAAAAAGCGCGCTTCGCGGTACATTTGTTTTTGCCTGAGCGGCCCTGACTATCAGAGCGCTTTTAGCCACCTCGAATGAAAGCCTGTCCTGATGAGCGAATATCCCGCATTGCACATGATCATTGGCGGCGAGGCAGTGTCCGGCGGTGGACGCGATACTTTTGACGTCATTAATCCCGCAACAGGCGATGTGCTGGGCGCGCTGCCTCTTGCCACCACCGGTGATCTTGATCGGGCGCTGGACAATGCGGCGCTGGGGTTTGCAGCCTGGCGCCATTCCACCCCGGCAACCCGCGCCAAAGTTCTCAATGGCGCAGCACAACGTATCGCGCAAAACGCCGATGAATTTGCCCGCATCATCACACTGGAACAAGGCAAGACGCTGGGGCTGGCTAAAGGCGAAGTGGCAGGCTGTGTGCAATTGCTGGAGTTTTTTGCAGGCGAAACGTTTCGCAATTATGGCCGCGAACTGGTGCGCCCTGTGGGTCAGCGCGCGGTTGTGCGGCATGAACCGGTTGGCCCCGTGGCCGGGTTCGCGCCGTGGAATTTCCCTTTCAACACCGCGATGCGCAAAGTGGGCGCAGCGATTGCGGCGGGCTGTTCGATCATTCTTAAAGGATCAGAAGAAACGCCTGCATCTGCGCTTGGCATCATGCGCGTTCTGAAAGAAGCGGGCCTGCCTGATAATGTGGCGCAGGCCGTGTTCGGTGTGCCAGATGAAGTCAGCCGCCATTTGCTGGCGAGTAAAGTGATCCGCAAATTGTCCTTCACCGGCTCCACCACGGTGGGCAAACATCTGATCAAGCTGGCAGCAGACAATCTGATCCGCACCACGATGGAATTGGGCGGACATGGCCCGGTGCTGGTGTTCGATGATGTCGATGTGAAGCGCGTGACCGCCGCAGTCACTGCGCAAAAGCTGCGCAATGCGGGCCAGGTTTGCATCGCGCCAACCCGCTTCATCGTGCAGGAAAGCATTTACGAACAATTCCGCCAGGGCATGACCGATATCATGGCGAAAACCCGCGTGGGTGACGGGATGGACCCGCAAACGCAGATGGGACCACTGGCCAATGCGCGCCGTTTGGAAGCGATGGATCGTTTTGTAGCCGATGCGCGCGAACGCGGTGCGCGTGTGGATACCGGCGGTGAACGGATCGGCAATCAGGGCTTTTTCTTCCAGCCTACGGTTCTGTCCGATGTCCCGCCTGATGCAGCGGTGATGAATGAAGAACCTTTTGGTCCTTTGGCGCTGGTCAATTCCTATGCTGATGAAGATGCGATGATAACAGAGGCCAACCGCCTGCCCTTTGGCCTTTCCGCCTATGCCTGGACCAATGATGTAAAGCGCCAGCGACGTCTGGCTGATCGCATTGAAGCGGGCATGGTGGGGATCAATGTGACCGGCACCGCGGCCGCTGACAGCCCGTTTGGCGGGGTTAAATCATCCGGCCATGGCAGCGAAGACGGTCCCGAAGGCGTACGCGCTTATATGGTCACCAAAACCGTTACCGAAGCTTAAGCTGTATCCAGCGCATTGACACTGGGCCAGGCGCCAGCTTGGATGCACGCAATTGAATGAAAGAAACCCAGCTATGAAAACGCGCGCCGCCATTGCCTTTGAAGCCAAGCAGCCTCTCGAAATAGTCGAGCTTGATCTGGAAGGGCCGCGGCCGGGCGAAGTGCTGATCGAAATCATGGCGACGGGCATCTGCCACACCGATGCTTACACGCTGGAAGGGTTGGACAGCGAAGGCATCTTTCCCAGCATTTTGGGCCATGAAGGCGCAGGCGTGGTGCGCGAAGTGGGCGCCGGCGTTACAAGCGTAAGACCCGGCGATCATGTAATCCCGCTTTACACGCCGGAATGTCGGCAGTGCAAAATGTGCCTGTCTGGCAAAACCAATCTGTGCAGCGCCATTCGCGAGACACAAGGCAAAGGCGTGATGCCCGATGGCACGTCGCGCTTTTCTTATAAGGGGGAGACGATCTACCATTATATGGGCTGCTCCACCTTTTCCAATTTCACCGTCCTTCCTGAAATCGCTGTCGCCAAAATCCGTAAAGACGCGCCGTTTGAAACTTCGTGTTATGTTGGTTGCGGGGTCACCACAGGCGTTGGCGCGGTGGTGAACACGGCCAAAGTGCAGCCAGGCGATAATGTGGTGGTGTTTGGCCTTGGCGGAATTGGCCTTAATGTCATCCAAGGGGCAAAAATGGCCGGTGCAGACCGGATCGTGGGCGTGGACCTCAACCCCTCCAAGCGCGAATGGGGCGAAAAGTTTGGAATGACCGATTTCGTCAATCCGAAAGACACCGCAGATGTCGTCGCCCATCTGGTGGAACTGCTGGATGGCGGGGCGGATTACAGCTTTGATTGCACCGGCAATACCGATGTCATGCGCCAAGCGCTGGAATGCTGTCACAAGGGCTGGGGCACTTCGATCATTATTGGCGTTGCCGAAGCGGGCAAGGAAGTGGCGACGCGGCCTTTTCAACTGGTCACAGGCCGCAATTGGCGCGGCACAGCTTTTGGCGGCGCGAAAGGGCGCACCGATGTACCCAAAATCGTGGATTGGTACATGAACGGCAAAATCGCCATCGATCCGATGATCACCCACACGCTAACGCTGGAGGAAATCAACAAAGGCTTTGATCTGATGCATTCAGGCACAAGCATTCGCAGCGTTGTGGTGTTTTAAGTGAGCATCGAGACCGTCAGCACGGCGCGCGCCTTTGCCGGGACGCAAGGGGTATACTCCCATAAAAGCGCGGCCACCGGTACGCCGATGACGTTTGCGGCCTATGTCCCTGATCATGATGCTGGGGCAAAACTGCCTGTGCTGTGGTGGCTGTCCGGACTTACTTGTACGCATGAAAACGCGATGCTGAAGCTGGAATATCGCGCGGCCTGTGCGCGCCATGGCATTATCTTTATATGCCCGGATACATCCCCGCGCGGCCCTGATCTGACCGGCGCAGACGTGCCCGATGATGACGCCTATAATTTTGGGCAAGGTGCCGGGTTCTATGTGAATGCAACACAGCCGCCTTGGGCCAAACATTTCCAGATGCGCCGCTATATTGAAGAAGAACTTCCTGCGCTGGTGGCCAAGAACTTTCCCGTCGATATGGCGCTGCAGGGGATTAGCGGCCATTCCATGGGCGGCCATGGCGCGTTGAGCATCGCCTTGCGCAATCCATCCCGGTTCCGCAGCGTCAGCGCGTTTGCGCCCATCGTCTCCCCGCTCAATTGCCCTTGGGGTGAAAAAGCGCTGAGCGGTTATTTAGGAGACAATCGCGCGGCGTGGCGTGAATATGATGCGTGCGCACTGATCGCAGATGGCGCGCGCCTGCCGCATTTGCTGATCGATCAAGGGACAGCGGATGATTTTCTGGAAGAGCAGCTGAAAACGCATTTGTTGCGCGACGCGGTGGATGCTGCGGGCATGGCGGCGGATATCCGCATGCAGGATGGCTATGACCATTCCTACTTCTTCGTCTCAACCTTTATCGCTGAGCATATTGCTTGGCATGCGGAAAGACTAGGCCTGCCCAGCGGCTGACGCGATAGAACCGGATGCCCGCGTAACGCAGCGGCAAAATGTGGCGAATACATTAATGCTGTTGGAAACCATTTTGGTTATGGCAGATTGGAACGTCATGGAGCTGATTTCATCATTGCTGCCCACAGAGGCGTTCGAAGGGCTGTCGCTCATGCCTTATGGCTGGGCGATTGTGCCAACGGCTATGGCGCTATTGATGGCGGCTGCGATTGCCTCCTCGCTTCCGGCAACGATAACCCCGGTATCCATTCTTGGCGGGGCGCTCTTGGGCTATCCCAACATCGTGTATGCCAGCATTGGCGCGGTTATCGGTAGCCAGATCCTTTTCGTGCTTTCGCGCTATTGGCTGGGCGATTACATGCATCGCCGCTTTGGCGCGAAGATCGACAATTACCGCGATCATCTGGCCAGCAAGGGGCCGATTTATGTGGCGGGGCTGCGTTTTGGCGGTGTGCCGCATGTGCTGCTTACCGCAAGCTGTGCCGCCGCACCGATTTCAGGCACTGTCTTTGCCGCTGCCACGTTGCTGGGGATGATGCCGGGGATCGTGATCGGCACGCTGGCAGGCCATGCCGTCTTTTAACGGCTGAGCTGGAACACCGCATGTTCTGCGCGCCAATTGGCATTGCTGCCGCCGATTTCGCGGCCATTGGCAAAATACCAGCGATCCTCCACGCGCACATTGTGATCGCGCAGAAAATCGCGGAAATCGTTGACGGTAAGATGATGGATATTGGGCGTTTCATACCAATTGACCGGCAAATGCCGTGTCACAGGCATCCGGCCATTGCGCAAAAGCGATAACCGCATGCGCCAATAGGCAAAATTGGGAAAGCTGACGAAAGCCTGCTCGCCAATGCGCAACAATTGATTGAGCAGCCAATGCGGGCGCTGCGCGGTTTGCAATGTCTGCGAAAGGATTGCGACATCAAACGCCTTGTCAGGATAATCGGCCAGATCGCGATTGGCATCGCCCTGCACCACCGAAAGCCCGCGCGCGACGGCTTTTTCCACTTCTTCAGGATCGATTTCCATGCCGCGCGCGTCAACGCCCTTTTTGGCCTGCAATTCCGCCATCAAAGCACCATCGCCGCAGCCCACATCCAGCACGCGCGCATTTTCAGGCACATGCGCGGCAATCTTGGCCAGATCGACGCGCAATGCCTCACTATTGGCAGGGCCAACTTGTGTGGTGGGATAATGATGCGTCATCCAACAAACCCCGTCACCACCCGATCAAGCGCAGGCACATCAAGCAGAAAGCTGTCATGTCCATAAGGCGCAGAAAGCTCCACAAAGCTGACAGGCGCCGCCACCGCGTTCAAGGCATGCACCACATCGCGCATATCGGCGGTGGTATACAGCCAATCGGTATCAAAACTGACCAGACAAAAGCGCACATCGCTTGCCTTGCCAAAGGCATCGGCAAGGCGGCCGCCATGCTCTTCAGCGAGGTCGAAATAATCCATCGCGCGGGTGATATACAGATAGCTGTTGGCATCAAAGCGATCGGTAAAGCTGATCCCTTGATAGCGCAGATAGCTCTCCACCTGAAAATCAGCGTCAAAGCCAAAGCTTTTGGCATCACGGTCTTGCAAGCGGCGGCCAAATTTCTCGGTCAGGCCGGCTTCGGATAGATAGGTGATGTGGGCCGCCATGCGCGCAACCGACAAGCCTTTATCGGGGCTTTGCCCGCTCGCATAATAATCACCTTTCGCCCAAGCGGGGTCAGCCATAATCGCCTGACGGCCAACTTCGTGAAAAGCGATGTTTTGCGCAGAGTGCCGTGCGGTTGTCGCAATGCCCAAAACGCGTTGCGTACGCTGTGGCCAATTGGCGGCAAGCGAGAGCGCCTGCATCCCGCCCATCGATCCGCCCACCACGGCATGCAGCCGCTCAATCCCCAACGCATCAAGCAGCGCAATTTGCGCGCGCACCATATCGCGGATCGTGATCACGGGAAAATTCATGGCAAAAGGCGCGCCGTCTGCCCCCGCGCTCGCCGGGCCGGTAGAACCCATGCAGGATCCCACCACATTCGCGCAAATCACATGAAAGCGATCGGTATCAATCGGCTTGCCCGGACCCACCATCCTCTCCCACCATCCCGGCTTACCAGTGACAGGATGCTGCGAGGCGACGAATTGATCGCCGGTGAGAGCATGGCACAACAAAATAGCGTTGTCTTTGGTGTCATTCAACGCGCCATATGTCTCAAAGGCCAGCGTGACATTGTCCAGCACACGCCCACAATCGAGCGCAAGTGGTGCTTCGAGTCGTAGCGACTGGACTTGAAGGGTGGGCCTACTTACCATAACTGCCGGGCGGACTTGGGGAAGCGCGCCCGTACTGTCAATCTCTGCTGCAAGCCGCTATCGCCTGGTGCCAATATACTTGGAGTTCTTGCGTGAAGCCTAAAGTAAAGCCTTACGTCGATGAAATCATGGCCTATGTGCCAGGTAAATCGGCCACCTCAGAAGGGCGCAAGCTGATCAAACTGTCAGCTAATGAAAGCCCTTTGGGAGCCAGCCCGGCCGCTTTGAAAGCGATGGGTGAAGCCAACACGCCAGAATTCTATCCCGATCCCGGTTCGGATGCACTGCGTGCAGAACTTGCCAAGCTGCATGGTCTGGAAATGAACCGGATTATCTGCGGTACCGGGTCTGATGAGCTGTTGAACGTTGCTGCCCAAACCTTTTGCGGGATTGGTGACGAAGCGCTGCAAACACAGTTTACTTTCATGATGTACAAAATCGCTGTGCAGCGTGTTGGCGCGACAATGGTAACCGCGCCAGCGGTAAACTTTGGCACCGATGTCGATATTCTGCTCGATCATGTGACACAGCGCACCAAAATTGTGTTTCTGGCCAATCCCAACAATCCCACCGGCACCTATCTGCCGCGCCAAGACATTGCCCGCCTGCATGCTGGTTTGCCAAAAGATGTGCTGTTCGTGCTTGATCAAGCCTATGCGGAATTCCTGCCCGAAGGCGAAGATGATGGCGGGATGGAGCTGGCGCGCACGAGTGACAATGTGCTGGTCACGCGCACATTCTCCAAAGTTTATGGCCTCGCGGGACAACGTATTGGCTATGCCACCGGCGCACAGGAAATAATTGACGCGATGTACCGCATTCGTGGTCCATTCAGCGTGAATTCTGTCGGTCTTGCAGCCGCTATTGCCGCTACCAAAGATCAGGCTTTCGTTCATGCCGTGCGCGACCATACGATTTCTGAACGGGCCCGCTTTACCGCAGCAATGGATGCACTAGGCAATCACGGGATCAGCTGCGTTCCAAGTGAGGCAAATTTCGTCTTCATCCAGTTTGAAGGCGCATTGTCGGCGCAAACCGCACGCGATGCCATTGCCGATGCAGGGTATGCGGTGCGCGATTTTCCGGTGCCGGGCCTAGACCATGCCCTGCGCATCACCATTGGCACGACCGAACAAATGGATGATATTATCGCTACTATTCGCAAAGCTGCTGAGGCGACGTGAGCGTGTTCAAGAAAGTCGCCATTATCGGGTTGGGCCTGCTTGGCGGGTCGGTTGGCCTTGCCGTGCGCGAACATCTGCCCGGAGTGACCACAAACGGATATGATGCAGATGAAGCGGTGCGTCAGCGGGCGGGCGAGCTGGAGCTGGTTGATCACATGTTTGACGACCCGGTCGAAGCGGTCACAGGCGCGGATCTGGTGATCTTAGCCACACCTGTGGGCGCGATGAAAGCTGCAGCCAAAGCGATTGCGCCGGGTCTGGAAATCGATACCGTCATTAGCGATGTTGGATCATCCAAACGCACCATCACGCATGATTTAACCGAGGTTTTGCCGCAACATATCGTCATCCCGGCGCACCCTGTTGCCGGCACGGAAGATTCCGGCCCCGATGCAGGCTTTGCCACGCTGTTCCATCAACGCTGGTGCATCATCACTCCGCCTTTGGATACTGATAGCGAGAAAGTCGCCGCGCTCGTACATTTCTGGGAAGAGCTGGGCGCGATGGTGGAGATCATGGATGCCGATCATCATGACCGCGTGCTCGCCGTCACCAGCCATATCCCGCACCTTATCGCCTACACCATCGTTGGCACCGCGAGCGATCTGGAAGAGGTTACCCGATCTGAAGTGATCAAGTTTTCCGCCGGGGGCTTTCGGGATTTCACCCGCATTGCGGCCAGCGATCCGGTGATGTGGCGCGATGTGTTTTTGCATAACCGCGAAGCTGTGTTGGAAATGATGGACCGGTTCCTGACCGATCTGGCTTTGATGCGCGAAGCGATTAAAGCAGGCGATGGCGAAACGATGCAGGAAGCGTTCACCCGCACCCGCGCGATCCGGCGCAGCATCATGGCGCTGGGCCAGGATGAAGACCGGCCCGATTTCGGGCGCAGCCCAGACTAATCCTTTAACAATTCGCGGTAATGATCAAACAGCGTTTCGGTGCCAAATTCCGGCGTTTGATCCGCGCTATATCGGCCCGTATCAGGATCGAGCACCAACATGCTTTGCGTCGCGTAATACCGCGCAATCCGCAAATATTGCGCAGTATTCCCAGCGTGCGGCCAAACCCGCCCTGCAATCCCCAGCGCGCCCGCCATTGCTGTAAACAGGCCAACCGGCACCCGGCGAAAGCGTGGGGTTTGACCGGTGAGCCGGAACAGCTCCTCGCCCTGTTCTAACGGTGTGATCGCGGGGCCAGGGCCGCCGATTGGCAGCACCTGATTATGCCGCGTCTCATCCTCGATACATCCGGCAATAAAGCGCGCCAGATCGCCATCGCTAATCGGTTTGCACCGGGTCAGCAGTCCATCACCAAACAGCAAAAACGCCTTGCCTTTGCGCACCCGCTCAACCTGCCCGGATAGCGATTTGAAGAAAGCAGTGGGCCGCACGATGGAATACCGCATGCCAGATTCGCGCAGTTCTTTTTCAAACGCCAGCTTGGCATGTTGGAACGCCAGTAGCGGTTTTTGCACACAGATGGCTGAAAGCAGGATGAAATGCCGCACACTCGCTGCTTTGGCAGCTTTGAGAATGTCCGCGTTTGCCTGATAGTCGATAGCCCAGGCATCCTTGGGCGCTCCCGTGCGTGAGGCGAGGCAAGAGATGACGATGTCGGGCGTATCGGTGAAAGCATCGCGGGCGATGGCGGCAGGGTCGGTTACGTCGCAAAGGCGCGTTTGGGTGCCTTCAACGGGCTGATCAGGAGCGGTGCGATAAATGCCGGTGACGCGGCGGCCTTGTGCCGCAAGCTGTTTCACAACAGCCGCACCGATCGTTCCACTCGCCCCGAAGACAAGCACATTTTGGCCCTTTGGCACCGTGCCGGTCATCGCTGATCCGGCATCGCGGCTTACTCCGCCGCTTCTTTCTCGGCAAATTCCAGCGTGGCCAAAAACCGCTCTGCATCAAGCGCAGCCATGCAGCCGGTGCCAGCTGCCGTCACAGCTTGGCGATAGGTGTGGTCCATCACATCGCCGCAGGCAAAAACGCCCGGAATTTCGGTCATCGGCGTGCCTGCTTCGACCAGCAGATACCCGCCATCATCCATCGGCAGCTTGCCTTTGAACAGCTCGGTTGCAGGCGCATGGCCGATGGCGACAAAGGCACCGTCCACTTCCAACGTGCTCTTCTCACCGGTCACCGTATCGACCAGCACGAGATGGCCCAATTTGCCATTCTCGCCCGCTTCAAAGCTTTCAACCGTCTTGTTCCATAGCGTCGAAATCTTCTCACTGGCGAACAGGCGATCCTGCAAAATCTTCTCAGACCGCAATTCATCGCGCCGGTGGATCAGCGTCACATCGTCGGAATGGTTGGTGAGGTATAACGCTTCTTCAACCGCAGTATTTCCACCGCCGATCACCGCGACTTTTTTGCCGCGATAGAAAAAGCCATCGCAGGTGGCGCAAGCTGAAACACCTTTGCCGCCAAGCTCCTCTTCGCCTGGAACACCCAGCCATTTGGCCTGCGCGCCTGTCGCGATCACCAGCACATCACCGATATATTCATCACCAGAATCGCCCACCGCGCGGAAAGGTGAGCCGCCCGCCACGTCCACATCGACAATCGTATCCCACATCATGCGCGTGCCAACATGTTCGGCCTGCTTTTGCATCTGCTCCATCAGCCACGGGCCTTGGATCACATCTTCAAAGCCGGGATAATTTTCAACATCGGTGGTGATGGTAAGTTGACCGCCGGGTTGCAAGCCCTGCACCACAATCGGCTCCATCCCGGCGCGCGCGCCATAGATCGCGGCGGAATAGCCTGCTGGGCCAGAGCCGATGATGAGCATACGGGTTTTGTGCGTTGTCATGATGCGTCGTCCTTGATCATTTGACCAAGGAGGTAAGCAGCAGCACGATTCGGTTCAAGCAAGCACGTCTTGCCCATCCCCCAGTGAAATTTGGGCGAGCTGGCAGCGCACAAAAGAAAGGCGGCCTACCGCGTGTGGGGTAAGCCGCCTCTCCGGGGGGTTATGTGGTGGTATCAGGCCGGTTGAGGCGAAGGTGCGCGCACCGGCTCTACCGGGGTCAGCGTTTCGCGCTTTTGCTCTTTTTTGTCTTTCATGCGTTTGAGCAAATATCCGCCTGCGCCCGCTGCGAGCAGACCCAGAACGCCCATGCGGCGTGCAGCGGCAACAGCAAGTGTGCCTGCAATGGCGCCTTTGGCACCTGTCATACCACTGGTTGCATTTCCTGCAGCGGCTCCGGCTGCGGCTCCAATAATTTTACCAAGCATTTCAATCTCCTTTGCCTAAACAGCGCAGGAGACAGGGAATGGTTCCAAAGTCGCGACGAACCGGTTCGTACAGGCGGTATTTGTAATTACGTTAAAGGATGGATTGTCCGGTTGAACCCCAATCCTTCATAAAGCCATCGATGCCCTTATCGGTCAGCACATGTCTAACCAGCGCATGGATGACCTTGGGCGGCGCGGTCATTACATCAGCGCCGATCCGCGCACTTTCCAGCACATGTGTGACGTGGCGCACAGATGCGACGAGGATTTCGGTCTCAAAAGCGTAATTGTCATAGATCAGGCGAATATCGCGGATCAGATCCATGCCATCGGTGCCATTATCATCATGGCGGCCCACAAATGGCGATACAAAAGTTGCCCCGGCTTTGGCCGCCAGCAAGGCCTGCGTTGCAGAAAAACACAGCGTCACATTGACCATCGTGCCTTCACCCGAAAGCGCTTTACACGTCTTGAGGCCTTCCATCGTCAGCGGCACTTTGATGCACACATTGTCCGCGATTTTGCGCAGGACTTCGGCTTCTTTCATCATCGTTGGATGATCAAGCGCCACCACTTCGGCGCTCACAGGGCCATCGGTAAGGCCGCAGATTTCCTTCGTGACCTCCATGAAATCGCGGCCCGATTTCGCGATCAGCGAAGGATTGGTCGTCACCCCATCAAGCAGGCCTGTTTCGGCCAGTTCTTTAATGGCGTCGATTTCGGCAGTGTCTGCGAAGAATTTCATGAAAAGGCCCTTGTGATGCCCGCGATGTCGCAGGCGATTCGTTCCAGCAGTTTTGCCCGTTAGCGCAGCAATGCGTCAAACGAACAGCGCGGCTTGGGCGGGGATTGCTGTTTAGAAGCGGAACCCCAGCTTTGCCCGAATATGCCTGCCCGGCGCAGGAAAGCCGACCGCTTCTTGATAATCGGCATCGAACACATTGCGCAAAGCAAGCGAGAAAGTCAGCGCCTCGTTCACTTCCAATGCGCCATGCAAATCCACCGCAAAATGGCCATCAATCGCGGCCACGCCGGTGGGAATGCTCAGCTCTGTAAAGCTGGAATTGAACACCGCGCTTGCGCCCAGATCAAGCGTATTAAGGGCCGACCAGATGAGGCTGGCATTGCCGTACCAATCGGGCCGTCCGCGGATTTCATCGGCGCTATCGATATCGATATGGGTGACCGCCGCGCTCCATAGCAGAGCGTTGGAAAGCTGGCTTTCACCCGATACCGTAAAACCGCTGATCTGGGTTTGCGCACGGTTCACATTGGTGAAAAGCTCGGGCGCGAAATCGATAAGATCGGTATAGTCATTGCGGAACACACTCGCGGTGATGCGGGTGCCATTTTGAGCAAAGCGCACACCGCCTTCCCAACTCTCGCTGCGTTCTGGCCGAAGATCAGGATTGGCGAGCAAAGGAAAGGCCAGCGCAAACAGGCTCGGCAAACGAAACCCCTCAGCATAGCCTGCAAAAGCCGTCAGCCCGCTGGTCCCAAAGGCATATTCGCCCGATGCCTGCCATGTTGCTTCCGATACATCGCCTTCCAGCCAATCATTGCGCGCCGCCACGGTGAGAGTGAGGCCCTCAACCGGTCGCCAGGCGCCTTCTGCAAAAGCAGAGAATTGATCGCGCGAAATGGCAAAGGCGGTGGGGATGAGCGCGCCAAAATCAATTGTTCCGGTCGCCTCGGCGCTTTCAGTCAAAACATTGCCGCCCACCACCAGATCAAACTGCGGCGAAAGGGTGATGCCAAGATCAGCGGTCGCCTCAAACCGATCAAAATCAGTATCGCTGGTCAGCGCAGGCACCGGATCGAGCACGCCAGCAGCAATCGCAGGCGTATCGGCCACCACATTATCATCATAATAGCCCAAACGCACACGTGGCCGCAGCGTCGCAGAGCGATCGCCTGCAATCGTCAAACCGGTCGCCAGAAAGCGGGTATCGCGTTGCTCAAGATCAGGCGTGGCCGCGAACAAAGGCCCGCCGCTGCTATCGCCAAAGCCTTCGCGCTCGCTTTCGCCGTAAAGCGCAAAACCGGTGACATCCCAATCGCCAACAGATTGCCCCACCCGCGCGAAAAGCTGTTCCCGCTCTAGCGTAGAGCCTGGCGTCAAATCGCCGCTATCATAAAGACTGCCCGCCACAACAGCGCCGCCACCCTGCCAGCCAAAGCTGCCGCGAAGCCCGGCGCCATATGCCTCCTCGCTATCGGCGGTAAGATGGCCTGCAATCACAGTTTCATCCGCGCGCGGGTCTGCCAGATCAATTGCGATAACGCCCGATAGCGCATCGCTGCCATGCACCGCGCTGCGGCTGGTGGGGATGATGGTAATGGTTTCCACCAGACCGGGATCAAGCGCGGCAAAATCAAAGCCGCCGCCTTGCGTGCTGGAAGGATTGGTGACGCGCACGCCATCAAGCAGGACTTGCGCAAAATTGGGCTCTGCGCCGCGAATGGAAACAAGGCTGGTACCGCCTTCCCCACCCGATGTGACCGCGCGAATATCGGGCATGCGCGCAAGAATATCGAGCGTGCTTTGCGGCAGCGCTGCATCAACGCTTTGCGGCGCGGTAATGGTGCTTGCCGGAGGGCTGATACGAGAACCCACAACAATGATCGGTGCATCGCCCACATCTTGCGCAGAGGCATCTTGTGCAAATGCCAAACCCGGCAATGCCAATGGCGATCCAAATACGGTGACCGCCACGGCCATCGAAACACTGCGCATAAATCTCACTTTCATAAATCGCTGTTCATCGCGCGAGGCTTGCGCCCCCACTGCATCCACTCCGGCACCCAGGCCGACGCGCCCTGCTGTAAAGCCTTGCGATGGTAAGGAAAAGAAAGAAAATGGTGCGGTCGAGAAGACTCGAACTTCCACGGGATTTAACTCCCACAGCGACCTCAACGCTGCGCGTCTACCAGTTCCGCCACGACCGCACATCACTTTGGTAGAGAAGGCAGTGCTTCCCCCGGTAGGAGCGCGCCACTAGCAAAAGCATTTTACCCCTGCAAGCGCGCATCGCACCCACAGCGCAATGAGCGCTATTATTCCGCCTTCCAGACAATCTCTGCATAGGCGGCGGCAGCTGGGATATCGGTGACCGCTTCGTTGACGGTCACGCTTTCGCCCGGTGCGAGGCTGGCTTTGGGTGGCATAACCGGCCAGCTATAGACGATTCGGTCACGCGCATCGCGCATCACGATTAACAGCGTGGGCAAACTGCGTGTTTCGCTGCCCGTATTGGTGATCGTGCCGCTCGCGCCGAAAAACTCGGTACCATTGGGCAATTCGCGCCGCTCTTGTTGTTCGGGCGGGAATTCCAATTGCAGATCGGGCTGCGTTGCCACCATTGTCGCACGGTTTGCAGGAAACCAATCCGGCACTCCCCAAAATGTGATTGCCGCAATCGCTGCAAGCGCCACCGCCGCAAAGATACCCGCCGCCCAGCTCCACATCTTCATCGGATTGCGACGCGGGCGGAAAGGCGGCTCAGGATCAAAATGCGAAACATCGTCTTCATCCTCATCACTGTAAACAGCAACGGGTGGCGGGGGATGCGGGCGATCCTCCACAAAACTGGGTTCAGGCTCTGTTTCGGTTTCTGGACCAGTTTGCGTTTCGGGCGCTGACGTTTCTTCCTGCGGCCCAGGCGGTGTCGCCACAGGTGGTGCCGAAGCCGGTGCTGCGGATGGTGCCGAAGGCGGCGAAGCGGAGGGCGCATCGCCCTCATCCGTGAGATCGAGCACAGCGCCTTCTTGAAACCAGCTATGGCGACATTTCGCGCAGCGCACAGTCCGGCCTTCCAGCCCGATGGCGTCATCTGGCACGACATAGCGTGTGGAACAGGCGGGGCATTGAATAATCATGACCAACCCATGTCCTAGGCTTCTCGAAGGCGCGCAACAAGCTGCCAAAACCCTCGCCGGGCGCGCTCAATCGCATTTTTCCACAAGCACCAGCCCGAAATAGATGACGTCATGGCTTCAAAGGCCTTTCGCAATGCCCCGCAAACCCCTAGCTAGCAAGCATGAGCGGGGCGGATGGATCGATTGTTCAGTTCGACAATGTCGGGCTTCGCTATGGCACTGATAGAGAAGTGCTGAGCGACATTTCTTTCACGCTATTTCCAGGCAGCTTTTACTTCCTTACCGGCGCCAGCGGCGCGGGCAAAACCTCGCTGCTCAAGCTTTTATACCTCGCACAACAGCCATCGCGCGGCGTCATCCGCATGTTTGATGAAGATCTGATCACGGTGGAGCGCAAAAGGCGGCCCGATTTTCGCCGCCGGATTGGCGTTGTATTTCAGGATTTCCGGCTGGTGCCGCATCTCTCCGCATATGAAAATGTGGCTTTGCCGCTGCGTATTGCGGGCCTTTCAGAACGCGAAATCCACAAGCCGGTGAGCGATATGCTGAAATGGGTGGGCCTTGATTATCGCAGCGAAGCGCGCCCGGCAACTTTATCGGGCGGAGAGCAGCAGCGCGTGGCCATTGCGCGCGCGGTTATTGGTCGGCCTGAAATCCTTGTCGCGGATGAACCGACGGGCAATGTCGATCCTGAAATGGCGCTTAAATTGCTGCGTTTGTTCGAAGCACTGAACCGGTTGGGCACGACCGTTGTGGTTGCCACGCACGATGTGCATTTGCTGCGCAAAGTCCCCGATTCGCTGATTATGCGGCTGCAAAAAGGGGAGCTGTCCGATCCCACGGGTGCTTTGCGGCATCCGCCAAAGCGGGGCGGAATGCCATGAACCTATCGGCCATCACCAGATCGGGCGCGCGCAGCCTTGGCGGCGATGGCGGGCGCTTAATGCCGCGCGCGCGGATCGGCGGACCCATGCCGTGGGTGATCGCGATCATGATTGCGCTGACCGTGCAGGCGACAGGAGCTGGTCTTGCGCTCAACAATCTGGCGGGCAACGCGCAAAGCCAGATCAGCGGCGGTTTGACCGTTCAGATCATCGAAGCCGCACCAGCCGCGCGTGAACAACAAACCACTGCGGCCATGGCGTTTTTCCAGGCGCGTTCTGATGTGGCGGATCTGCGCCGGGTGCCCGAAAGCGAAGTGGCCGCCTTGTTGGAGCCGTGGCTGGGTGCAGAAGTGGAGGCAGAAGATGGCTTGCCCGTCCCTGCCCTGATCGACATCCAATTGCGCGGCGAAGTGACCGTGCCTGTCCTGCGCGCCCTGCGTGACGAACTGGCGGTGCAGGTTCCAGCGGCCAGGCTGGATGCACAGGCCAACTGGCTCGCCCCTGTATTTGATGCCATTCGCAGCTTGCAATGGCTGGCCGCAGGGCTGGTTATATTGTTGGCGATGACAAGTATTGCCGCTGTGGGGCTGGCCGCGCGCAGTGCGCTTGGCTCCAATCGCGAAACCATTGATATCGTGCACCATCTGGGCGGTTCTGATGGACAGATTGCAGGGATATTCCAACGCTCTATCGCCACAGATGCAGCGCTTGGCGGATTGGCGGGGTTGCTGTTGGGACTAGCTGCGATTTTGGCGCTGGGTCAGCAATTTGGCGCGCTGGGATCAGGCTTGATCGCAGGGGGCGGGCTCAACCTTGTCGATTGGATCATCATTGCCTGCATTCCGATTGCCGGCGTTGCTCTGGCGGTGTTAACCGCGCGTATGACCGTTCTCGCAGCTTTGCGGAAGATGGTGTGATGCGCCGCATTCTTGGCCTCATATTGATTGTGTGGGCGCTGGGCTTTGTGTGGTTTGCCGCCGCTTTGCCGCAACCAGCAGGGCAAGTGCAAACCGATGCGATTGTGGTCCCCACAGGCAGCGGCGGACGGATCGATCGCGGGCTGGAAATGCTCAGCCTTGGGAGCGCGCAAGAGATATTGGTGACAGGCGTTGATCCGCAGGTGCGCCCCGGCGAATTTCAAGCCGAATATGACGTGACCGATGCGACGATGGAGTGCTGCGTCACGCTGGGCTTTTCTGCTTTGGATACGCGCGGCAATGCCCGTGAAACAAGCGAATGGATTGCCGAAAGGGAGTACAATTCGCTTCGCCTTGTTACAGCCGATTGGCATATGCGCCGCGCTGCACTGGAACTGCGCGGTCAATTGCCACAGCGGATCGATGTGATCGAAGATGCTGTGCGTTCAGAAGTCAGCTTGTGGACACTTTTCCTTGAATATCATAAGTTTGTGATCGTTTGGATGGTACAGGTTATCGCATGATCGCGTTGCGCAATGTGGCCTTTTATCTGGCCTTTTATGCCGGATCGGTGGTGATGGTTCTCGCCTCCATGACAGTTCGTGCGCTTGCTCCAAGAAAACTGCCGGCGATGGCGCGGACATGGTCAAAAATGCACCATTGGTGTGTGCGCCATCTGCTTGGTATCACCATTGTCGAAGTGGGTGAGCGGCCCGATACAATCGCGCTGTATGCGCTCAAGCATGAGGCGTTTTTCGAAGCGATTGCCTTGCCTGCGATTTTCCAAGATCCGGTGGTGATCGCCAAACAAGAGCTGTTCGATATTCCCGGCTGGGGCGGCATTGCCAAAGCGTATGGCGCGATACCCGTGGCGCGCGGCGAAGGGGCAAAGGCGCTGCGATCCATGTTGCGCGCGGTGAAGCCTTTGGCCGATGGATCACGCCCCATCGCAATCTTTCCCGAAGGCACCCGCGTTCCCCATGGCGAGCGGCCCAAGCTGCAAGCCGGATTTGCCGCAATTTACAAAGTTTTGGGCTTGCCCGTAGTGCCTGTCGCGGTGAACAGTGGGCCGCTATATCAACGCCGGTGGAAGCGCAGCGGCAGGTTGGAAATCCGCTTTGGAGAGGCCATTCAACCCGGCCTACCACGCGATGAGATCGAAGCCCGCGTGCGCGATGCGATCAATGCGCTCAACCCGCCTTTGGGCGATTAACTCTCGATCCGCGCGATGATTTTGTCCGCCCATTGGCGCGGAGCTGTGCGTCGACCAATATCAGCGATGAATTCCTGCCCGCGCGCCACGCTTTGCAAGCGGTTGGCGCGCAGCCAGCGATCCTTGCGATCATGATAGGTCAGGCCGGATGCGCGCAGCCATGAGGGCACTTGCCACAAGCTGGGCGGGCCTTCGGGCACGGTGAGGCGCAATTCCTCGTGCGCTTTTGCGGCAAAAGCGCCGGGGCCGTAATAAACCGCATCATTCTTGGCATGCAGGCCAAGGGCATGCGGGCAATTAAGCTGCGCCAGCTCAGCGATGATAGCGCGGTCAGCCGAAGCCAGATCAACGCTGTCCTCCACTTTGAGATAGCCAAAGATGCGGTGATGGGGTGCGTGGCCCTCTTCCCGAAACAGGCCGAAAAAGACGAACAGATCACCTGCCCCAACTCCGTTATTCGCCAGATGCGTTTGCGCAGCACCGCATTGGCCCAGCATTGCGCGGCCACCGGGCAATGATTGCGGATCATGGTGACACATATCGGCGGCGCCCAGCCTCCCCCGGCTAGCCCGCATGGCCAGCTCGCCCAGCTCCAGATCGCCATAGCTGGTGCGCGAAGGACCACCATTGGCGGGGATCGGCAGGCTGATCGGACGCCCTTCGACAATCGGCGAAGGACCACCGCCAGCCGCGCTGTCAAAACCTTTGCGAGAGAAGATGATCTTCATAGGCTACGCCTCTAACCTGCCCTACGGCGCGATGCCACATAGGGGGATAATCTCGCCGCTACGCTTGCCCCGCAGCCTCGCTTCGGGAATCCCTGTTGGCATGTCTATTCTTTCCGACAAATGGATTCGCGACCAGGCCCGCTCCCACGGCATGATTGAGCCATTCACCGAGGCGCAGCGCCGCGATGGGTGCATCTCTTATGGGCTGTCATCCTATGGCTATGACGCGCGCGTGGCCGATGAGTTCAAGATCTTCACCAATGTGGACAGCGCAGTGGTCGATCCGAAAAATTTCGATTCCACATCATTGGTTGATCGCAAAACCGATGTCTGCGTGATTCCGCCCAATTCCTTTGCGCTCGCCCGCACGGTGGAGTATTTCCGTGTGCCACGCGATGTGTTGGTGATCTGCCTTGGCAAAAGCACCTATGCGCGGTGTGGTATCATTGTGAATGTCACCCCGTTGGAGCCGGGTTGGGAAGGCCATGTGACGCTGGAATTTTCCAACACTACGCCTTTGCCCGCCAAGATTTACGCCAATGAAGGCGCGTGCCAGTTCCTGTTTCTCAAAGGCAATGAGCCGTGCGAAACCAGCTATGCCGATAGGTCAGGCAAATATATGGGGCAACGCGGCGTGACGCTGCCCAAGCTATAAGCAGGCATCCGCCGCCGCGCGCGAGAGAAATTTTCTGCGCGCGGCGATGAACATGCTTGCTTAAATGCGTGAGCGGACCGTGAATTTGAAATTGCGGCCAGCCAGCGGCACGAATTCCTTGGTGAAGCTGGAATGGCGGCGACCTTCGGCATCGAAGATATTGTCCGCCTGCACCAAAAGCGTGACCACTTGATTGCCCAGCGGCCGCCATGCCGCTGACAGGTTTACATGGGTGAAGCCATCGGTAGGCGCTTCGAATGATGCGACACGCTCTTGTGCATCAAACCATTCCACTTCGCCGCGCAGATCAAAATTGTTGCTTTGCCAATCCAGCGCACCCAACAAACTGAGCGGCGGAATGCGCGGAACGGCAGAACCATCGTCCAATTCAGCACGGATATACGAACCGCGCAGATCGGCGCTGAGCGTGCCACCTGCCGCTTGCGCAATCGGCGTGGTCATTTCCGCCTCGATACCAAACCAGTCTGCATCTTGTTGCAAGAAAGCGAACACAGGCAGATCATCTTCTTCATCGCCAGTTTCCTGCAGATAGATGAAATCATCGAACCAATTGCCATAAACCGCGACGCGCAATTGTGTCGCACCAAGGGAGGCGTTGATATAGGCCTCGGCGCCAAGCGCGCTTTCGCTATTGAGATCAGGATCGCCGATTTCGAATTGCGAAGTGGCCAGATGCGGACCGCCTGCATACAGTTCTTCTGCCCCCGGTGCACGTTCAGCGCGGGACAGGTTCAGGCCAGCACGGATGCCTTCTTCAAAAGTGTAGGAGAGGCCCAGAGCCCCGGAGACGGTGTCAAAATCACGTTCGACACCAGTTGCGACATTGGTGGCCTCGGTAAGTTCGTAACGTGCTGCGGCTTCCACTTCGAAAGGTCCGCGGCGCACTTCCTGCAACGTGAACAGGGCAAATTGCGTCGTTTCATTGGGATCAACGAAAGCTTCAGCGCCAATTGCTTCGAAATCGCGCGAATAAAACTGCAAGCCGAAAGAGCCGTTCCACACATCATCGCCAGACCCTTGCTCATTCTGGATCAGCTCGACCCGGCCTTCAACGCCTTCGACGTCAAAAACGGTACCAATTTCATCGCCTTCAAGTTCGGTATGCGTGTAATCGGAATAGCCCCAGCGCGTGGTCAGATCGCTGAAAAAGCCGCCATCGCCAAGGCTTACGCCAGCGCGAACATCAAAGCGGATTTGTTCAAGATCGATGGAGATGACCTCTTCTTCTTCCTCCTCTTCGCCCTCACCTTCGCCGCCTTCGCCTTCCTCATGGCCGTGTCCGCCAAAAGTAGGGACGCCGTAAAGCGTGTCATAATAGCCAACCGATGCACCGAAATTGACGCCTTGGCCAAACCAGGCAAATCCTGTTCCAAGGCTGGTGGTTTCAGTGGCGGTGGAAGGGACAAAGCCGCTTTGATTGGCCGCTTCGCGCAGCTCCTCGGCTTCTTCGAACTCGCCTTCTTCTTCCTCTTCGGCGGCATCCCCCAAGAGATCGGCGCGCAACTCGTCAGACAGGGCAAAGCCGGGGATGGAGAAATCATCGGTTTCCTGAAAACGGCCATGCGCATGCCAGACCAGTTCATTGGTGACGGCCACATCAAGCGAGCCGCCCACAGTGCGCAGATCATAAGCGGTATCCAAAGCCGCAATACCATCAAAGCGCACGCCATTTTCGGGCCGGGAATGCGGGATGCGGCGATCAATCACGTTAACTGCGCCGCCAATGGCCGAAGAACCGTAAAGCAGCACGGCGGGGCCACGCAAAACTTCGATGCCATCAGCGGTCAACGGATCGATGGTGACGGCATGATCAGCCGAGGTGTTGGACGCATCGATAGTGCCAATGCCATCCACCAATACGCGCACACGCTCCCCATCAAAGCCGCGCAAAATCGGGCGTGAAGCACCGGGGGTAAAGCCGGTTGCGGTCACGCCGGGAAGCTTGGCCAGCACTTCGCCGATCTGACCGCTGAAATTGCGCTCGAGCACTTCTGCAGGAACAACGGTTGCCCCTGCCAACAGATCAAGCCGCTCGATCCCGCCAGCCGATACGACGATAACCGGACGATCACCTTCATTGCCGCTATGGCGATGCGGGACGCTGCCCTGCTCATCAGCCAGTGCGGGGCCGGCAATGGCGAGAGCCAGAAGGGAAGCGGAAAAAAGGGTGGGTTTGGCGATAGGCGCGCGCATGATGATCTTTCGATAGAAGTAAAGTCGATATCACTATGTGATAATATAACGTGGCCTCATATAAAGACGGCTACGCAATTGCCAAGAGGGTTTTTTGATGAAGCTTTAAGCTGTTGCGCAGTGTTGCAATCTTGCTCGCGCTTCTACCTCGCCAATCAACGGCAAAAGCGCACCCATGTCAGGGCCATGATCGCGGCCCGTCAATGCACGGCGCAGCGGCAGGTACAGCGCTTTGCCTTTGCGTCCTGTGCTGGCTTTCAGTGCAGTGGTGAGATCCTTCCAAGGGTTCTCGCTCCATTCCAGAACGCTCGCCGCTTCGGCCAGAAAGGCGCGGTCTTCGTCTTCAAGCTGCGGCGTGTCCACCGGGCCTGTGACAATCGACCACCAATCCGCCACATCGCCCATAATCTCGACATTGGGCCGGATCGCTAGCCATGCCGCCTCATCCATTCCGGCGGGCAGACGGTCGGCGATTTGCGCATAGCTCATCTGATGCACGATGGCGGTGTTCACCCGGTCCAGCTCGGCATCGTCAAAGCGTGCAGGGGCGCGGCCAAAGGTGGATAGATCAAAGCTGGCCACCAACGCCTCACGTCCGGCAATCGGCTCCACGGGCTGCGATGTTCCCAGCCGGGCAAGCAATGCGATCAGCGCTTGTGGTTCAATCCCGCGCTCGCGAAAGCTATCGCAGCCCAGCGATCCCAAACGCTTGGAAAGCTTACCTTCTTTGCCCACCAGCAACGCTTCATGCGCAAACCGTGGATGGCTTGCGCCCAATGCTTGGAACATCTGAATTTGCACTGCGGTGTTGGAGACATGATCTTCCCCGCGCAGCACATCGGTGATGCCCATCGCGATATCATCAACCGCGCTTGGCAACATATACAGCCACGATCCATCCGCGCGCCGGATCACCGGATCAGACAATAGCGAAGGATCAAATTTTTGCGGCCCGCGCACGCCATCGTCCCATGTGATCGGGGCAGAATGATCCAGCTTGAAACGCCAATGCGGCGCGATGCCCTGTGCCTGTTTTGCAGCGCGTTCTTCATCGCTAAGCGCCAATGCGGCGCGGTCATAAATCGGCGGCAAACCACGCCCGAGCTGAATTTTGCGTTTCAGCTCCAGTTCCTGTGCAGTTTCAAAAGCGGGATAGACGCGGCCTGATGCGCGCAAAGTTTCAAACGCTGCATCATAATGCGCCAAGCGCGCGGATTGGCGTTCCTCACCCACCGGCGACATGTCCAGCCATGCGAGGTCTTCGCGGATGGCTTCGACATATTCTTCGCGGCTGCGCTCATCATCGGTATCATCGATGCGCAGCACGAATTGCCCACCCGATTTCGCCGCCAGCATCCAATTGTGCAAAGCGGTGCGGATATTGCCGACATGCAGGCGGCCAGTTGGCGAAGGAGCGAAGCGTGTGATCACAGACATGCAGGCCGCGCTAAACCACCCAGCGCGCCAGTCAATGTTACGGGCAAATATTAGAGGCGCAAAATGCGTGCTACAGCGTCTTGAGATATTCGATGATCGCGCGCCTTTGTGCGGCGTTGCGCACAGGCAGCGCCATCTTTGTACCGGGCACAGCTTCCATCGGATTGGTGAGGTAGGCGTTAAGCTCTTCCTCGGTCCAAACTCTGCCCGAACGGCGCATTGCCGGGCTATAATTATAGCTCGCCTCTGTGCCCGCTTCACGCCCGACAATTCCGGCGAGCGACGGGCCAACGCCCACTTTGCCCGCTTCGATAGAATGGCACATTTTGCACTGATTAAACGCAGCGGGTGCCGAAGGCGGCGCGGCGTTGATCGTGGCAGGTGCAGACAAAGCCCATGCAGAGGCAATCAGCGCTACAGGCGGGACGGCAAAAGCAATCGGTTTACGCATCGACAACTGGTGTCCCTTCAAAAATCCATCCGCCTTGTAACGCACGGCAGCGATATGCAAAAGCCAGACACGTCACAATGGCTGCAGGTGTGGCCGCTTTCGCGTATGCGCTGCTGCCTCATGGCAAATGTCAGTTTTCCCAAAGCTGAAGCGGCGGGAAAGATGCGCGCTGGCGCAGTATCACGTGCGTGACGATACCTTGCCTTTGAACATTGTGGGTGCGCAAGCTTGATCCGGGCGACGCGCAGCCAGCGCTTTGTTGGCTTATTTGCGCAGGCGATTGACGGTGTAGAAGACCTTCGCGCTTGACGGCTCTCTCCCATCGGCATCACGAAGGGCGGCAAAATCAATTGCGACCACTTTGCCTGTTTCAAGCGGCATGGACAGCGTGACCATGCGCCCATCATCGGACCAGACAGCACCTGTCACCGGAACATCGGCCAGATTGTATTTTAGCGATCCATAGTCCGGGCCATATTGGTAATTCCATTGTGAGGCTAAAAACGCGCCATCGCGCGATGCGGCAGCGACCGGTTCAGTAAATGTGATCGCAAAGCCGCCATCGATAATGGAAATGTCGAGCAGCTCAAACGGCATGGTTGCACCATCCCATTGCAGGATTTCCAGACCATAAGGCTCCCCGCCTGTCGCGCCCCAGCCGCGTTGTGTCTGGCCAACCCAAAGGCGGCCTTTGTGATCGAAAGCCGTGCGGATATTGCCGCTTTGGAAATTGTTGGCAAAATTGATCACTGCACCCTGAATCTGGCCATCCACTTCTTCGCTGATTGCGCGAAAGACATTGGATTGCGTTTGGTCGCCGATAAACATCTGCCCTGCAAAGGGGCCAAATTTACCGCCTGTTTCATCCCAATCGGGATTGCCGGGGGAATTGCCCACTTCGCGATAGGGCACCCAAATAGCGGGCAATTCGCGCATGGCTTCAAGCTCCTGAACGCTCATCGCATCGATCTGCTCCATGGTGAAATCGGGGTGATCGCGCAGGCTGGAGGGGTGGCCGTAAAACCGATTTTCGCGCAGGATAAAGATCGCGGATGTCTCCATCCAATCGCCCTGATTATCGGTGTAATAGATCAACCCGTCAGGTCCGATGCCTAGGCCAGCGGGGGAACGCAGGCCGTAAGCATAGCGGCCAAATGTGCCATCACGCGCGACTTTATAAGCCCAGCCGCGCAAACCGCCGCCGCTTCCCATACCATTGTTATTCTTTGAAAATCCATCGGGATCATTGTGTGAGGTGTTCAACGTGCCATAAAGATTGCCTTGCGCATCGCGCACCGGGCCAAAATTGTATTCATGATAATTGTCATGAAATCCCCAGCCTTGGGCAACGGCGATATAGTCATCCGCCACACCATCGCCATTTGCATCCACAAGCCGGGTCAGCTCTGGTTTTTGCGCAACCAGAATGGTGCCATCGATATCGTAAAGCAAACCCGTAGGCTCGCTCAAACCTTCGGCAAAAAGCTGCCAATCATCGGGCGCGATATCATCATCGGCTTTATCCGCTGGCAGCACCCATACCTCGCCAAAACGGGTGGCGACCGCGATATCGCCTGCCGCATTCACATCGAGGCCAGAGGCGGCAAACACCGCACCTTCCGGCGTTGGAACGGTTGCGATGGAATACCCGTCGGGGATGTAGGTGCCGGTTGGCACTTGTTGCGCAGCGGCCTGGCTGGAGGCGATGGTTAGCGCAGCGCTGCCTGCACATAACATTGCGGCAAACAAACACAGCACGCGCGAGGGTTTGCTGTTCTGGCTCATTCGATGACGATCCGGGCAATATCGCTGGCGGATTGATCGATGCTGATCCCGGCAAGTTTACCGGGCATGGCGATGGCCACGGGCGCGCCTTGTGCATCATCGCGGCTTAGCGCGATTTCCAGTCCATACAGGCCTACATCGCTGTGCATCGTGTATGCGATACCCTCGCGTTCAAAATGGAAGCTGGGCGCAGCGCCGGGATGATCGCGCGTCATTTTGATATAATCGCAACTCGCCTCATCACCGCCGCCAAGACCGATGGCATCGGGCGCTTTAAACCGCAAATCACCCAGCGCGATCGCGCCGAAATTGCCCCGGTCAATCGCATTGGGACCAATATCGAGAAACTCGCCCTGCCATGCCGCTACCAGCGAACAGGTGATCGGATTGAAAGCGAAATTGTATTGATCGGGAAAGCCCACTGCGATGGAGCGCGCGGGGATATCGACAATCCGGCGCCGCACCACCAGCGGCCTGTCTACCGCCAGAAATTTGATCGTCGTCTTTTCCAAAACCCGCTGAGCGCCCATCGTCAGCGCGAATCTGCGCACTTTGGCAAGTTCATTGGTGACGAAAATCGGCAAGGGCTGACCTTTATAGCGCGGATGAGAATCCACGGTGGTATAGGTAAGGGACAGGTGATGTTGACCGGCCGGCACGCGATAAAGCGGTCCGCCCACATCTTCAGCAGGCTGCAACGCTTCACCGTTCAGCTTTACTGTCACAGGCAATCGCCAGCCTTGGACATAGACAAAGGCAGGCTCGCCTTCGGGGATCAAGATATCGCCTGACACACGCATCGCATATTCGGAGATTTCGGGCTTCACAAAGGTCGGGATTGGCTGCGTCATTGCGCCTTTGTCGATCGGCGTATTGTTGAACCATTCCGGATCGAATGGCACAACCCCGCCCGGCAGCGCCCAGATTTCATATTCGTGATCCAGCCAGCCACCTTGTTGTGAAAGGACAAACGCGGTTAGCGCGGCGATGTCTTGATCGGCATAAACACCTTCAAGCCCCGGCATGCCTTTTTCGGGGAAGCCTGTGCGGATGCTGGCCATTACCTGTTCAAACGATGAGCCGTGGACCCATTGCGTATCGGACAAGCGATAACCCGTTGCGCCTTCAAGATTGCGGCCATGGCACGATACGCAAACAGCGAAGTACATCTCGCGCCCTTTGGCCTTTTGCTCAAGCGAATAGCTGGCCCATTGCGCGCGGTAGAGTGGCGCACTGGTTGACGCCTCCATCACCGGATCAAGATTTGCGGTTTGTACATCTGGCTGATCATAACCTGCGGCACAGGCACAAAGTGTCGCCATAAACAGCGCACTTGCTGCAAACTTGATCCTTTGGATGACCTTCACAAACGCTCCCTTATCGTCCCAGTATTTTTGACCTCACGGTTCTTTATAGCGCTTGGGACAGGCGGTTATACAATGGCGCGCCTTACACGCAAAGCGTTGTGTGGACATTTTGCCAAGGCCCTCAACGGATGGAATTGGCGTTTGTGTTGATTGCGTTCTGCGGTTTTTTCTGCATGTATGCAAATAGAGACGAAACAGGGGCAAATAATGAGACGGGCAATTCTTGCAGCTTGTCTTGCTGCAACCACACTTTCCACCTCACCAGCGATCGCACAAGAAGGGCCATCGCGTTATTTGCAATGCGATGGTGAGCCCAACAGTATGACGGCGGGTGAAGGGTTTGCACGTTTTCTGGGCGCGATTACGCTGCTTTCTATATTTGCCCCATCACCTGAAAATCCCGATCCTTCCGCCCGGCTGTTTGGCGAAGCGGGTGTGGCAGTGTGCTCCTCCTTGATTGAGGGCGTCGATGGCAATGGCAAGGATATGGAAGGCAATCCGATCCGGCGTGTCCCACTGATCCTGGCGCGGGCCGCGCATCACATTGAGGCAAAAAATTACGAAGCCGCCATCGATGATGTGGCGCTTGCACGTGCAGAAGCGACAACGGCTGGCCTTGTTGGCAATCCGTATTTTGACCGTTCGATGGGCCTTAGCTTCTCCAATATCGAAGCCGCTGCCCATCTTCGCCTGGGCGATGCCAAGCTTGCCGAACGCACCGCTTTAAGCGCGATTGAAGACATGCGATACAGTTTTGGACCAAGTATTCTGGCTAGCGATTATTCCCGGTTTGTGCGTGATCTGTCGCCGCAAATGGAATTGAAATTACATGCCGGCAGTCAGATTATGCCGGGTGCCCTCATCCCATTCTATGCTGCACAACTCGATGAAGCGGGGCGTTTTGCTGAAAGCGCGGTGCAATGGGAAGCGTACCTTTATCTAATCGACAAGCTCACCCTCGAAAATGTTCCATCGCAACCTTTTGCAAGCACTGCTGTCAGTCACGCGTTGAGCGGGGATTGGGAAGCTGCTCGTATGCGGGCCGATTTTGCTCGCAGCAATATGCGCGCGCGGGCCAATGCAGGTGAACCCGATCAGCAAAGCTCACAAGTTGTGGAATTGCTGGATCTATTTTCCATCCTGGAACAGTTTGAAAATGGCGAACACACGATGGCACGGCGTATGTTCGCAGCCCGTTCGCAATGGACCGCACCCAGCTTTGGCACAGTGCTCGAAGTGACCGCCCGATTGCGCGAAGGGGCTTTGGAAGAAGATCTATTCGGATCTCTCGCGCTATCCGCAGATGATCTGTGGCAGCAGCGCTATGATGAATTGCTGGCAGTTGAACTGCAGGACGATACCGAAAATGATGATCTTTTCGATTTAATCGTAAGCTATTCCGAAGTCGATCAGTTTGAAGATCGCGCGAAAAGAACGCATCGTATCGAAAAATCCAAAATGATGAGTGATGAACCCGATGAGAACGGACATTACCACATCTGGGCGCATGGCGGTGTTGTTTCTGGCATCGATGCGATCATGCTCCATGCTGCGCTACAAGCGCGCCATCAGGGTAAGGAAGGCTTCACAATGCAGCTAACCCCTTCGAGAGTATCGAGTTATTATAATTCTGCTTTAGGTTTCGCGCGCTTCGTCGACCGCGGGGAAAACGGTACTCCGGCAACGTCCTTTATTCTCGCCAGCGATGTGATTGCTGAACTTGAGCCAATGATCCCTACCCGCGAAGAAGTGAAACGGCGCCAAAAAGAAAGGCGCAACAACCGTTAGTTTATCGAGGCGTTTGCTCCACCCCGACAAGCTGGACGCATTGCTCCCACAGCCGCGCAATGCGTTCAGGGCGGACAAGATCGCATAGTGCACGGTCAAAGCCTTGCCTGTCTCGCGCGGCCGATGCGGTCATCATTGCACCGATTGTCATTTCATCATGGCTGAGCATTTTGCAGCAGAACCGATTGACGCTCACGCATTCGGGCCATGCGCGCAAAATGGCCTGGCTCAGCTCCATGGCACGAACCGCGGCGGTCACGCTTTCCAAACGCACCGCCAACTCCGCCGCGGGATCACGGTCTGCGTTTTGATACACCGCCATCAATCGAAGCGCATAGATAAAGCGGGCAGCGACAGGATCGAGATTGTCGATGCGCGGCGGGGTTTGCAGGCGGCGAAGCCATGTTGGGGAAGACCCGGGTGAAGAACCGGGTGAAGAAGCGGGTGATGATGATGTGTTGTTGCTCATGATCACACCATGCCTTTATTGCGACCGCTTCGCAATAGCATTTGTGCGTGAATGCTTCGGCTTTGCCCAAGAAAAAGCCCCGCCGGATCGCTCCGGCGGGGCCTTTTGCTTGGCGCTTTACACAAACTCAGCTTTCAGCCGAATCGCCTCCGCCCATGGCAGCTTTCATCGCTTCTTCGCTTGGCGTTGCGTCAGCTGTTGGCTCAGGCTCTGCAGCTTTTGCTTCGGCTTCGGCAGCGGCGAGCGCGTCCTGCTCTTTTTTATACTTGGCGCGGATCGCGGCATCACGGCCAGACGCTGCCACACGGATGCGGTTCATGCCCGCACCAGTACCAGCCGGGATAAGGCGGCCCACGATCACGTTCTCTTTGAGACCGACCAGCGTGTCCTTCTTGCCCTCAACCGCCGCCTGCGTCAGCACGCGCGTTGTCTCCTGGAACGATGCCGCAGAGATGAACGAGCGGGTTTGCAGCGATGCTTTGGTGATGCCGAGCAGGATTGGCTTGCCAACAGCAGGCTTCTTGCTGCGCGTCAGCTTGCTGTTCGCCTCTTTCATTTCATCTTCATCGACCTGTTCGCCCGGCAGCAGAGTGGTGTCCCCGCCATCGGTGATTTCGACTTTTTGAAGCATCTGACGCACGATTGTTTCGATATGCTTGTCGTTGATTCGCACACCTTGCAAGCGATACACTTCCTGAATTTCCGTGCAGAGATATTCGGCCAGCGCCTCAATCCCCAGAACTTCAAGAATATCGTGCGGGTTGGGCGAACCTGAGATGAGCGTATCGCCCTTCTTCACGAAATCGCCTTCCTGCACGTCGATCACTTTGGTCTTGGGGATCAAATACTCAACTGGATCACCTTCCTCGGGCACAATCGCAATTTTGCGCTTGGCCTTGTAATCGCGGATGAATTCCATCCGGCCCGAGATTTTGGCGATGACAGCGGCATCTTTGGGGATGCGTGCTTCAAACAGCTCGGCAACACGCGGCAGACCGCCGGTGATGTCGCGCGTTTTGGCAGCTTCGCGTGAGGCACGGGCAAGAATGTCACCCGCGGCAACTTCCTGGCCATCTTCAACCGAAAGCGTGGTGCCCGGCGCCAGCATGTAACGCTGTGCTTCGGTGTCATCACCTTTCTTGCCAGAGCTTTCCTCACCAAGCAAAGTCATCCGCGGACGCAGATCTTCCTTCTTGGCGCGGCCAGCGGCGCGATATTCGGTGACCACACGTTGCGCGATACCGGTTGCTTCATCGACACGCTCTTCCATGGTCTTGCCTTCGACAAGATCCTGATAGCGCACAAAGCCCGATTGCTCGGTGATGATCGGCAAAGTAAACGGATCCCATTCCGCCAGACGATCGCCTTCCTTCACCTTGGCACCATCTTCATTCATGAGCATAGTACCATAAGGCACGCGGTGGATTGCGCGTTCGCGACCTTCGGGATCGACCACAACCATTTCACCATTGCGGGCCAGCGACAGGCGGCGGCCTTTCTTATCGGTGATGGTGGGCATGTCGCGATAGACAACTTTACCATCGGAGATCGATTCCAGATGGCTGGTCTCGTTCACCTGCGCAGCGCCGCCAATGTGGAACGTACGCATGGTCAGCTGGGTGCCCGGCTCACCGATGGACTGTGCCGCGATAACGCCGACAGCTTCGCCGATATTCACAGGCGTACCGCGCGCCAGATCGCGGCCATAACAGGTCGCGCAAACGCCCTGCTCAGCTTCGCACACCAATGGTGAGCGGATCTTGGCTTGTTGTACTTCAGCTTCTTCGATTGCTGCGGCCATTGGCTCATCAACCATCGTGCCCGCTTTCACGATCACTTCATCGGTGGCGACATTGACGATGTCTTCGGCAACCGTGCGGCCCAAAATACGCTCACCCAAAGAGGCAATCACGCTGCCGCCCTGAACAATAGCGCGCATTTCCAGCGCATTTTCGGTTTTGCAGTTTTCCACCACAATGGTGCAATCCTGCGACACGTCGACCAAACGACGCGTGAGATAGCCCGAGTTTGCCGTCTTCAACGCCGTATCCGCCAGGCCTTTACGCGCGCCGTGGGTGGAGTTGAAGTATTCAAGAACGGTCAGACCTTCCTTAAAGTTCGAAATGATCGGCGTTTCGATGATCTCGCCCGAAGGCTTGGCCATCAAACCGCGCATACCGGCAAGCTGTTTCATCTGCGCTGGAGAACCACGCGCGCCCGAATGGCTCATCATATAGATCGAGTTAATCGCCGCCTCGCGCCCGTTTTCATCCTTGGGCGTGGCTTCAATCTCGTCCATCATGGCAGCCGCCACCTGATCGCCGCAACGCGACCAGGCATCGATGACCTTGTTGTACTTTTCCTGCTGGGTGATGAAACCGTCCTGATATTGCTGCTCATAGTCAGCAACCAGCGTTTTGGTTTCTTCGATCATGCCTTCCTTGCTGTCAGGGATGATCATGTCATCCTTACCAAAGGAGATGCCGGCCTTGAATGCGTGGCTGAAGCCCAGCGTCATGATGGCATCGGCAAACAGCACCGTGTCTTTCTGACCAGTGTGGCGATAGACCTGATCGATGACGTTCTCGATGTCTTTCTTGGTCAGCAATGTGTTGACCACATCGAAAGGCACCTTGTGGCTTTTCGGCAGACATTCCGCGATCAGCATACGGCCCGGTGTCGTCTCCACGCGCTGCATATATTGCTTGCCCGCCTCATCGGTTTGCGGAACGCGGGTGGTGATCTTGGAGTGATAGGTCACCGCACCAACATGCAGCGCCTGATGCACTTCATCGATATCGGCCAGCACACGGCCTTCGCCCGGCTCACCTTCACGGTCCATCGAGAGGTAATACAGACCCAGCACCATATCTTGTGAAGGCACGATGATCGGCTTGCCGTTTGCAGGCGAAAGGATGTTGTTGGTAGACATCATCAACACGCGCGCTTCAAGCTGGGCTTCCAGCGAAAGCGGCACGTGAACGGCCATTTGGTCACCATCAAAGTCAGCGTTGAAAGCTGAGCAAACCAGCGGGTGAAGCTGGATGGCTTTACCTTCGATCAGCACAGGCTCAAACGCTTGAATGCCAAGACGGTGAAGCGTGGGTGCGCGGTTGAGCATAACGGGATGTTCGCGGATCACCTCATCGAGGATGTCCCACACTTCCTTACGCTCTTTCTCAACCCACTTTTTCGCCTGTTTCAGCGTCATCGACAGGCCTTTGGAATCAAGGCGCGCATAGATGAACGGCTTGAACAGTTCCAAAGCCATCTTCTTGGGCAGGCCGCACTGGTGCAGCTTCAATTCAGGGCCGGTCACGATGACCGAACGACCCGAATAATCCACACGCTTACCAAGCAGGTTCTGACGGAAGCGGCCTTGCTTGCCCTTCAGCATGTCAGACAGCGATTTCAAAGGACGCTTGTTCGCCCCTGTAATCACACGGCCACGGCGGCCATTGTCGAACAGAGCATCAACGGCTTCTTGCAACATACGCTTTTCATTGCGGACGATGATGTCCGGCGCGCGCAGTTCCATCAAGCGCTTCAAACGGTTGTTGCGGTTGATCACGCGGCGATACAGATCGTTGAGATCAGACGTCGCAAAACGGCCACCATCAAGCGGCACCAGCGGGCGCAGCTCAGGCGGGATAACCGGGACGACTTCAAGGATCATCCACTCAGGCTTGTTGCCTGAATCAATGAAGCTTTCGACGACTTTGAGACGCTTGATGATCTTCTTGGGTTTGAGCGTGGACTTGGTGGTCGCCAGCTCTTCCATCAGATCATCGCGTTCCTGCTCCAGATCGAGATCCATGAGCATGATCTTTACAGCTTCAGCACCAATGCCGGCGGTAAACGCATCTTCGCCATATTCGTCTTGCGCATCGAGCAGCTCATCTTCGGTGAGCAGCTGGAATTTTTCCAGCGGGGTCAGACCCGGCTCGGTGACGATGTAGCTTTCGAAATACAGCACACGCTCAAGCTGCTTGAGTTGCATATCCAAAAGCAAACCGATGCGCGAAGGCAGCGATTTCAGGAACCAGATATGCGCAACAGGGGCGGCCAGTTCGATATGGCCCATCCGCTCACGGCGCACTTTGGTGACAGTGACTTCAACGCCGCACTTTTCGCACACGACGCCTTTATATTTCATGCGCTTATACTTGCCGCACAGGCATTCGTAATCCTTCACAGGACCAAAGATGCGGGCACAGAACAGGCCATCACGCTCAGGCTTGAACGTACGATAGTTGATGGTTTCCGGCTTCTTGATTTCGCCGAAGGACCAGCTGCGAATCCGCTCAGGCGATGCCAGACCGATCTGGATCTGGTCAAACGTCTCGGGCTTGGCGAGCTGGTTGGTGAATTTGGTAAGTTCGTTCATGTGCTTTTTCCTGTGTCCCCATTCCGCCTGCGGGAGGGGTTAGGGGTGAGTCTGTTCAGGATGGGCTGTTTGGGGCCCACCCCCGGCCCCTCCCGTGTGCGGGAGGGGAGCATCAATCATTCAGCCGCGATCGCGCCAAAGTCGTCCTCATTCTCTTCACCATCGGTGAGCGAGGTCAGTTCGACATTGAGGCCCAGCGAGCGCATTTCCTTGACGAGCACGTTGAAGCTCTCCGGAATGCCTGCCTCGAAAGTATCGTCGCCTTTGACGATCGCTTCGTAGACCTTGGTGCGGCCGATCACATCGTCCGATTTCACCGTCAGCATTTCCTGCAAGGTGTAAGCCGCGCCATATGCCTGCAGCGCCCAGACTTCCATTTCGCCGAAACGCTGTCCGCCGAACTGCGCCTTACCACCCAGCGGCTGCTGCGTGACAAGCGAGTATGGGCCGATGGAGCGTGCGTGGATCTTATCGTCAACCAGGTGGTGCAGTTTGAGCATGTAGATAATACCCACTGTCACCTTACGGTCAAACGCTTCACCAGAACGGCCATCATACAGCGTCGATTGGCCGGATGAATCGACCCCAGCTTGCACCAGCGTATCGGTCACATCCTGTTCGCGCGCGCCATCAAAGACCGGCGTGCCCATCGGGACACCGGCGGTCAGATTGCCAGCAAGCTCGTACACTTCTTCCGATGTGCGGCTTTCGATATCGTCGTGATAGCGTTCGCCATAAACGTCTTTCAGCTTATCGATCAGCGCAGCGGGCGGTGGGCCTGCTGTGGGATCGGGATTGGCCGCGCGCCATTCTTCAAGCTGATCCTTGATCTGCATACCAAGGCCGCGTGCAGCAAAGCCCAGATGCGTTTCAAAGATTTGTCCGACATTCATACGTGAGGGCACACCCAGCGGATTGAGCACGATATCAACCGGCGTTCCATCTTCGAGGAACGGCATGTCTTCCACCGGCAGGATGCGCGAAATCACACCCTTATTGCCGTGACGGCCTGCCATCTTATCGCCCGGTTGCAGCTTACGCTTCACCGCCACGAAGACTTTGACCATCTTAAGGACGCCTGGCGCCAGCTCATCACCACGTTCGAGCTTTTCCTTGCGATCATCGAACTTGTCTTTGATGCGCGCAACCGCTTCATCATACTGGCCTTTTACAGCTTCGAGCTGGGCCTGCATGTTGTCATCAGCAACCGCGAACTTGAACCATTCACGCTTTTCAACGCTGTCGAGCACGTCATTGTCGATCACGGTGCCCTTCTTCACGCCTTTGGGCGTTGCAGAAGCGGTTTGGCCGCCAAGCATATCGCGCAGACGGTTATAGGTTGCACGGTTGAGGATGTTGCGTTCGTCTTCGCTATCCTTTTTGAGGCGTTCAATTTCCTCATGCTGGATGGCACGCGTACGGTCATCGATTTCGATGCCGTGACGGTTGAAGACGCGAACTTCAACAACAGTACCGGCAACACCGGGCGGCAGACGCAGCGAGGTATCGCGAACATCGCTGGCCTTTTCGCCAAAGATGGCGCGCAGCAGTTTTTCTTCCGGCGTCATCGGGCTTTCGCCCTTTGGCGTGATTTTGCCGACCAAAATATCGCCCGGATGCACTTCGGCACCAATGTAAACGATGCCCGCTTCATCGAGGTTGCGCAAAGCTTCCTCGCCGACATTGGGAATGTCACGGGTGATGTCTTCAGGGCCAAGCTTGGTGTCACGCGCCATCACTTCGAATTCGTCGATGTGGATGGAGGTGAACACGTCATCTTTCACGATGCGTTCGGAAATGAGGATACTGTCCTCATAGTTATAGCCATTCCACGGCATGAAGGCGACGAGGCTGTTCTTGCCCAGCGCCAATTCACCCAGATCGGTTGATGGACCGTCAGCGATGATATCGCCTTGCTCGACCACATCACCCACTTTCACCAGGGGGCGTTGATTGACGCAGGTGTTCTGGTTGGAACGCTGGAACTTTTGCAGCGAATAAATATCCACGCCGGGGTTCGCTGCATCAACTTCGCCGCTTGCACGGATAACGATACGCGTTGCATCAACCTGATCGACAATGCCCGAACGCTTGGCGCCAATCGCAGCGCCGGAATCGCGCGCCACGGTTTCTTCCATACCCGTGCCAACCCAAGGCGCTTCGGCCTTGACCAGCGGCACGGCCTGGCGTTGCATGTTCGATCCCATCAATGCGCGGTTGGCGTCATCGTTTTCAAGGAATGGAATAAGCGATGCGGCAACCGAGACGAGCTGCTTGGGGCTAACGTCCATCAGCGTCACATTTTCATTCGGGCTCATCGTGAATTCGCCGTTTTCACGGGTCGAGACGAGCTCTTCAATGAATTTGCCATCCTTATCGGTGGCAGCAGACGCCTGTGCGACGGTGTGCTTTTGCTCTTCCATAGCGGAGAGGTAATTCACTTCGGTGGAGACCTTGCCGTCCTTCACTGCGCGATATGGCGTTTCGATAAAGCCATATTTGTTCACGCGGGCAAAAGTGGACAGCGAGTTGATCAAGCCGATATTCGGGCCTTCAGGCGTTTCAATCGGGCAGATCCGGCCATAGTGCGTTGGGTGAACGTCGCGCACTTCAAAGCCAGCACGTTCACGCGTCAAACCACCCGGGCCAAGCGCCGACACGCGGCGTTTGTGGGTCACTTCAGACAGCGGGTTGGTCTGATCCATAAATTGCGACAGCTGCGAAGAGCCGAAGAATTCGCGCACCGCGGCAACGGCAGGCTTGGCGTTGATCAGATCGTTGGGCATCACGGTCGACACATCAACCGAAGACATCCGCTCTTTAACGGCACGCTCCATCCGCAGCAGGCCAACGCGGTACTGGTTTTCCAGCAGCTCACCCACCGAACGCACGCGGCGATTGCCAAGGTTATCGATGTCATCAACATCGCCCTTGCCGTCTTTCAGATCGACAAGTTCCTTTACCACAGCGAGGATATCTTCCTTGCGCAGCGTAGTGACAGTGTCTTCTGCATCCAGTTCCAGACGCATGTTGAGCTTCACCCGGCCAACCGCAGACAGGTCATACCGTTCGCCATCGAAGAACAGGCCTTCGAACAATGCTTCGGCGGTTTCCTTGGTTGGCGGTTCGCCCGGACGCATCACTTTGTAGATGGCCTCAAGGCCTTCTTCGCGGTTATTGGCCTTGTCCACTTCCAAAGTGTTGCGCATCCACGGCCCGGTTGAGATGTGATCGACATCGAGCAATTCGAGCTGATCGATCCCTGCGCCATCAATCTTTTCAAGGTTCTCAGGCGAAACTTCTTCACCCGCTTCGATATAGATGCGGCCTGTCTTCTCATCGATCATATCGACGCTGCCATAACGGCCAAAGACTTCCTCGGTGGGGATCAACAGGCTTTCAAGACCATCCTTGGCAGCTTTATTCGCGGCGCGCGGAGAGACTTTTTGCCCTGCTGGGAAAACTTCTTCACCCGTTTTGGCATCCACCAGAGCGAAGGCTGGCTTCTGGCCACGCCAGTTTTCTGCAACGAAAGGAATTTCCCAGCCATCCTTGCCGCGCTTCCACGTGACAGTTTCATAGAAATGGGCAAGGATTTCTTCCTGGTCGAGACCAAGTGCAAACAGCAATGAGGTAACCGGCAGCTTACGCTTACGGTCGATACGCACATTGACGATATCCTTGGCGTCAAATTCAAAATCCAGCCAGCTTCCGCGATACGGGATCACGCGCGCTGCAAACAGGAATTTGCCAGAGGAGTGCGTTTTACCGCGATCATGATCGAACAACACACCGGGCGAACGGTGCATTTGCGATACGATCACACGCTCTGTGCCATTGATGATGAAAGTGCCGTTACCTGTCATGAGCGGCATATCGCCCATGTAAACGTCTTGCTCTTTAATATCGAGAACAGAGCGGGTTTCGGTTTCCTGATCGACTTCGAACACGATGAGGCGCAACGTCACCTTCATCGGTGCGGCATAGGTGATCCCGCGTTGGCGGCACTCAGTGGTGTCGTATTTTGGCGGCTCAAGTTCGTAATGCACGAAATCAAGCTCAGCGGTGCCGGCGAAATCGCGGATCGGGAAGACACTGCGCAGCGTCTTTTCCAAACCTGAGACATAATCAATCGAAGGATCAGAGCGCAAAAACTGTTCGTAGCTCTCGCGCTGCACTTCGATGAGATTGGGCATCTGCACCACTTCGTGAACATCACCGAAGATCTTGCGGATACGCTTCTTCTTGGAGCCTTGCACCTGGGGTGCTTTCGCCTTGGTCGCCATAGGAGAGATATGCCTCTTCTTGCCTTGCTCAGCATCACCGCGACAATCGCAGCCATGCTTTGAAAAATGTGTGAGCGGGAACTGCCGTGAGACGCAAAAAGAGCCGCGATGCGCACACCCCAAAAGGGCCGTGCAACAATGCAGCGTTGATCCATTCGTCCCACGGAAATGCTCACAGCTTCCTTCCGATTGCGCATCCCCGCGAAAGATACGCCTTGCTCGAAGCTGGTGAGCGAGAGCGCGGGATATAGGAATCACCGCCGCATGAGTCAATGCGAACCAGCCCCACAATGACGATTCCACGCAAAACGATAAGCTTCGTATTGTTTTTCGATATTATTGATTGACAATAAGGAACGACTCGGTCATATCGAATTTCAATAACAACATTATCGGAGAACAACCAATGTCAAATCTACTTAGCAATTCCACCTCTGCCATTGCGGCGATCTTGATCACTGCGCTCAGCTTCAACCTGTTTATCATCGGTCCGGTACAAGCCGCCAGCGCTGGCGATGCTCTTGTCACTATGGCGCCGGTGCTGGCGTAAACCATCCAATCGAAGGGGCATCATCATGGCACAAACAAAAATGGACCCGCTCTTGCTCATTGCAAAAGCGATTATCTGGCTGCTTATTGGCGTCTTGGCGTTTACGGGATTTATCGTGGTGCTGGGCATTCCGGCCAGCGTGATATTTTCTGGCGAGATTATTGCAGAAATAGAGCCAACTGAGGCGCCTGCGTATACCACATGGCTTATCACCGGGTTGTTGGTGCTGGCAGCTGGTGCGCTTTATTTGGGCTTTTGCTTTTTTCGCAATATGTTGGCCATCGTGAATTCTGTGGGTGAAGGCGATCCGTTTGTTCCTGCCAATGGCGACCGCTTAACCGCCATGGCGTGGCTGGTACTGGCAATCAATATCCTGGCAGCGCCAATCGGCGGGCTGGTTTATTACCTCACCCAACTTACCGAGGGGGTATCAGGTTCAGTGTCTTTGGACACCGATTTTGGCGGGATCGTGTTGATCCTCACTCTCTTCATTCTTGCCCGGGTTTTCCGTCATGGTACGGCGATGCGCGAAGATCTTGAAGGGACCGTGTGATGCCTCCAACCCCTGCACCCGATGAAGGAGGCAAGATCATGGTTACACTTGATGACATCCTGCACGATCGCCGCATGACATTGACCGAGCTGGCCGAGCGTGTCGGCCTGACGCTGGCCAACCTTTCGATCCTGAAAACGGGCAAAGCCAAAGCGATCCGCTTTTCCACTTTGGAAGCGATTTGCCGGGAGCTGGAATGCCAGCCGGGAGATTTGCTGGCCTATGGAGATACAGATGCTGATACAGGTGAGCCCAAAGCATCGTAAACCCGGGCTTAAATCCGGCGCATTATAAGATAGGCTGATCATGCCATCACAATGGCGGGCTCTTGCAAACAGAGCTCGCCATTTCTTTTTTAGATTAGGCAAGCGTATAAACAAACCATGATGATTCGCCGCGCCGCCTTCCGCTTTTTGACTGGACTACTTTTTGGAATTGCAGCTTTGCTGGCCATTCCCGCCACGGCGCAGGAAGCACAGGCATGGGATGCATCCCCGCTAACGACCGGCCGCAGCGTGTTCACCTTTGATAATTGGTCAGGCGCTCCCATTCCTGTCTACGCCTACGTTCCGCAAGGCATTGACCTCAAAACCGCCCCCATCCTCATTGTCATGCACGGCGCCAGACGTGATCCGGCCCGCTATCTGGGTGAGTGGACAGCATTGGCAGATGCGCATGGCTTTATCGGCATCGCGCCGCAATTTGATCGCGAGGATTTTCCAACATCGCGGCACTATAATATGGGCTATCTCAGCGAGCGCGGATCGAATGAATTGCGCCCCCGCGAAGATTGGACCTTTGCCGCAATAGAGCCGCTGTTCGATAGCGTAGTCGCATCGCTTGGCAGCACGCAGGACAGCTATGTCTTGTATGGCCATTCTGCCGGATCGCAATTTGTGCACCGGTTCTTGCTGACCATGCCCGATGCCCGGGTGAGCCGGTATTTCGCGGCCAATGCCGGATGGTATACGCTGCCAACTTTTGCGCTGGATTATCCCTATGGTTTGCGCGGCACGGATGTGGACGGTGCAGGGTTGCAAGCCGCTTTGGCAAAAGATGTGGTGGTCCTGCTGGGCGATCAGGACAATGATACAGACCATGAAAGCTTAAACCGGTCCGCAGCCGCAATGATGCAAGGCGAACACCGGTTTGCCCGCGGGCAGTTTTTCTTTTCCCTCGCGCAGCAAATGGCACAGCGGCAAGGCTGGGAATTCGGCTGGTCCATGCAGATCGTCCCCGGTGTAGCCCATTCCAATGGCGAGATTGCCGCAGCAGCGGGCAATTTGGTGGTAGGTGAATAGGCTGGCAGCTTGCGTCAAACGCGCAGAAACGCTTTCCTACAGGGGCGCAAACCGGCCTGAACGCGCTATGTCTTGCTTGCCCCCTTCCCATGCGAACAAAGGTCATATCTTGCCATTTGAGACAAGTGGGGTTTTTCGCTCTAAGACTGTGTCCAATGTGTCCATTATGTTGGATTTGAAGAGGGTGAGGTTTGGCAGGTAAACACAACAAGGCAGCTTTTGACCGGCCCGAAATTGTGCTCACGCTGGCGCTTGCTTTGGCAAAAAATGGCAAAGCGGCAGCGGTTCGCGAAATGCTGGAAGAGAGTGTGGCCGACCACCCCTCGCAGCTGCTGTATGAGCGGCTGGCGCGCTATGTGCTTGCTGCATCGGTGCCCGCCTATCACGATGCGATGTTGGCCGATCACGCGCGCAATGCAGCCTATCGGCAGGCTATCGAGGCCGCGGTTCAGGGCAAGAATGTGCTCGATATCGGGACCGGATCGGGCCTTTTGGCGATGATCGCAGCGCGAGCGGGTGCCAAACGGGTGGTCGCTTGCGAGATGAACAAGACGATGGCGGAAACGGCCAAGCGGATCATCGCTGCCAATGGACTGACAGACCGCATCGAAGTGCATTCCTGCCATTCGTCAGAGCTTGACCGGGAAACCGTGTGCCCAGAAGGTTTCGACGTGGTGATATCGGAGATCTTTTCAGCCAATGTGCTGGGCGAAGGTGTGCTCCAATCGCTCGAACATGTCCGCGAAAAGCTGTGTGCTAAGGGCGCGCGGTTCATTCCGGAAAGTGCCGAGATCCGCGTTGCGCTGGCGCAGTTCCCGCAGACCACGGTGGCGCTGGATGATGTGGAAGGGTTTGACCTTGGCCTGTTTGCCGATCACCTGCTTCCGGCCAAACCCCTCATCAATAGCGATCCGGGCCTCACTTTGATGAGCGATGTGGGAACACTGGTACGCTTCGACTTTGGCGATACGCAGAGCTTGCCCACCACCGGGCTCTCGCAAGTTGACGTGCACGCCAATCAGGGGGGCAATGAGGGAGCCAATGGAGGAGAGGCGAACGGCATTGCGCAATGGCTGTTGATCGATTTTGGCAATGGTGACAGCGCCACATATGAGAACGCGCCCGGCCGCGATGAGGGGGCGCATTGGAGCATTGTCGGCTATCCCTTCGCGAAGCCCTGCCCAATTGTGCAAGGTGAGGCGGTGACCATTCACGGCTTTTACCATGATGATGCGCTGGTCATCTGGTCAGATCTGGAACGGGGCGGGCGCGATCCTGCTTGACTTTGGAGCCGATAGGGCTAATTGCGCGCTCCGACTGGTTCGCCAGTCATCCGTCCGAGACAGTTGGTGACCGGAATATGCCGGTCTTAATCTCCAGCCTAGACGGGAAATTGAGATTACTTGGCAAGCCCCATTGGCGCGCCACCCAACATGCTTTGGCCATTCGCCCTGGTATGCTCCTTTTCCCATCACGGACCCTACGCCCCATCGCATGAGCGGTGCCGGGTGAATTGAGCCGGTCGTCCGCGCATCGAGTGTGGTCGGCCATAGTAGAAGGAGTATGGCATGGATCGTTCGCAGAAAGCCGATGCAGTCGCCCAGCTCAACGATATCTTGAAAGAGGTCGGCGTGGTCGTAGTGACGCGCAACCTTGGCATGAGCGTGGATCAGTCCACCGAATTGCGTAACAAGATGCGTGAAGCTGGTGCGTCTTACAAGGTCGCGAAGAACCGTCTCGCCAAGCTCGCCCTGAAGGATACCGACTATACGGGCATTGAGGAATACCTCACTGGTCCCACTGGTCTTGCCTGGTCTGATGATCCGGTAGCTGCTGCCAAAGCAGCGGTAAACTTCGCCAAGACAAACGATCGACTGGAAATTGTCGGTGGTTCGATGGGGGCGATTGTGCTCGACGAAGCAGGGGTAAAGGCGCTTGCCGCAATGCCCAGCTTGGACGAGTTGCGCGGTAAGATTGTGGGTCTCGTCAACGCACCGGCAACGAAAGTTGCGCAGGTCGTCAACGCGCCCGCAGCCAAGCTCGCACGTGTTTTTGGAGCCTATGGCGCCAAGGATGCTGCGTAAGGCTGGTTGCTTTTCGAAGCGAAGTTTCTGGGGTCACGTTGGCCCCGCCACAGAATTTGGAGTGATACATCATGGCTGATATTGCCAAACTTGTTGAAGAACTATCGTCGCTTACCGTTATGGAAGCTGCTGAACTTGCTACCGCACTGGAAGAAGAGTGGGGCGTTAGCGCTGCTGCTGCGGTTGCTGTTGCTGGCCCTGCTGGCGGCGGCGATGCCCCAGCAGCCGAAGAAAAGGACGAGTTTGACGTCGTTCTGACCGGCGACGGTGGCAAGAAAATTCAGGTGATTAAGGAAGTCCGCGCCATTACCGGTCTGGGCCTCACCGAAGCCAAAGCTCTCGTCGAAGGCGCGCCCAAGGCCGTCAAAGAAGGCGTTGCCAAAGCAGAAGCCGAAGAAATCAAAGGCAAGATCGAAGCAGCTGGCGGTACGGTTGAGCTCAAGTAATTGGCTCGCTGAACTAAGCCTTTACGCAAATTTCGTGGGTGTCTTGAAGCGCCTGCGGATGGGAGGGCGGTGCCGCAAGGTGCCGCCCTTTCGCTATGTGCAAGAGAGGTCGCGCGCTTTCCTACAGGCTTTTGAGATAGGCAATGATCGCGGCACGCTCTGACGCATCGGGCACGCGTGAATTCATTGCTCCATCAGGCACAAATCGTGCCGGATTTGCCAGATAGCTATCGAGCGTTGCTTCATCCCAAACCAACTGTGCATCCATCAAAGCATAGCTATACTCATAACCATCCTGCGAGGCCGCATCCTTCCCATAGGTCCCGGCAAGCGATGGTCCCACAGAATGACGGCCTGGCTCCACACTATGGCAGCCCAGGCATTGCATCATGACATCAGGCGGTTGAGTGCTTGGAGGTTGCGCATTGAGCGCGGTGGCCAAAAAGCCAGCTACACCAATAAGGCCCACACCAATCGGGCCAACTCCAATCGCGCCAAAGCCAAAACTGCCACAAATTGCCAAACGCTTTGCCATCATTGCTCCAAACCCGGTACGCACATGCCACAGTTGGGGCCAAGCCAGCCTGCGCGCAAGCCCAGTTGACACAGCGACGTGACATAATTGCCAGTTTCCAACGCAACCAGCCTCCCCTATCCGGACCCGCTAGATTCGCCACATGAAGCCTATTGCCCACCCCTCAAGGCCCGGCTGGCCAGTGCCCGGCTGGAAAGCCGAGTTTGCCGAAACGCTGCGTCTTGCAGCGCCTTTGGTGCTGGCCAATCTGCTGCAAATGCTGACCTATGCAATCGATGTGATCTTTATCGCGCGTATCGGGCCAGAAGCACTGGCGGCGTCGGCACTTTCGGTATCAATTTTCGGTCTGCTGGTGTGGGCATTACAAGGAATGACAGGAGCTGCAGCGCCGATCATGGCAGCAGAGCTTGGTGCGCGTGCACCAGCGTTACGGCCTGTGCGGCGTACCATGCGCATGGCCATGTGGCTGGCAGTGATCACCGGCGCGGTGGCTATGATCATCTGCGCTTTTGCCGAACAGATCATGCGCGCCACCGGCCAGGAAGAGCAGATAATCGCGCTGGCTGGCGGGTATATGGACCTCCTGCTTTGGGCGACGATCCCAATGATCATGGGCGGGGTGCTGCGCACCTATGTCTCAACATTGGGGCGGCCTTTTTTCGCCACTATGGTGACTGCGCTTGGCATCGGCGTGAATGGTTTGGGCAATTATATGCTGATCTTTGGCAATTGGGGGGCGCCTGCGCTGGGCCTGCAAGGTGCCGCGATTGCCACAATCATCACAGCTTGGGCGATAGTGGTGTTCTATATCATCGCGATTTTCACCGATCCGCGCCTGGCCCGTTATCACATCTTTGGCTTCTTCTGGCGGCCTGACTGGTTGCGGTTTCGTGAAGTTGTGCGCATCGGCACGCCAATTGGCTGGACCATTCTTGCCGAAGCCGGCGTATTTGGCGCAGCGGCATTCCTGATGGGTCGCATCGGCGCGCTGGAGCTGGCTGCGCATACGCTTGCGCTACAAATCGCGGCATTGGCTTTTCAGGTTCCAACGGGCGTGGGGCAAGCGGCCACCATACGTGTGGGATATTTTTACGGTGCCAAGGAGCATGAAGGCGTGAAGCGCGCAGGCTGGGCCGCGATTGCAATTGCCACCGCGTTCATGGCGGTGACGGCCAGCTTGATGCTTTTTACACCTGAACTGCTCCTATCGCTTTATATCGATGTAGACGATCCCAAGAATGCCGCGCTGGTGCCTTTTGCCATCAGCTTTCTTGTGGTGGCCGCAGCTTTCCAATTCTTTGACGCAGTACAAGTGACAGCGGCGGGCGCATTGCGCGGGCTGCAAGATACACGCGTCCCGATGTGGATCGCAATCTTCTCATACTGGGTGCCCGGCTTTGGTTTGGCAGCGGGTCTGGGCCTTGCCACAGGGCTTGCGGGAATTGGCGTGTGGACTGGCCTTGCGGCAGGCCTTGTGGTCGCAGCCGCCTTGTTGCTGCATCGCTGGGCGAGGCGTGAGAGCCTTGGCCTTGTGCCATCACAAATCGCCTGACGAAGCCGCCAAAAATTTGCACGCGCAGCTGTTGACTCTGCCGCGCGCGCTACACATATCCGCGTCGCTGGCACTCTCATGGGGAGAGTGCCAATCGACATAACCTTTTAACATGGAAGAGGTCATAACTATGGCATTCCGCCCCTTGCACGACCGCGTTCTGGTCCGTCGCCTCGAAGCTGAGGAAAAGACGGCTGGCGGCATCATCATCCCTGACAGCGCTCAGGAAAAGCCCAGCGAAGGCGAAATCGTCGCCGTTGGCAATGGCAGCAAAGCTGACGATGGCAGCGTGACCCCACTCGACGTAAAGCCCGGAGACAAGGTGCTTTTCGGTAAGTGGGGCGGCACCGAGGTGAAACTCGATGGCGAAGATCTGCTGATCATGAAGGAAAGCGACATCATGGGCGTGATCGGCTGAGCCGACACCTTTGACCGCTTACCCAATTCAACGAAATTCCAGGAGAATATCCAATGTCTGCTAAGGACGTAAAATTCGGGCGCTCTGCCCGTGAAGGCATTTTGAAGGGCGTCGATACGCTCGCCAATGCCGTTAAAGTCACGCTTGGCCCCAAAGGCCGCAATGTCGTGCTCGACAAGAGCTTCGGCGCACCGCGCATTACCAAGGACGGCGTTACCGTCGCCAAGGAAATCGAACTTGAAGACAAGTTTGAAAACATGGGCGCACAGATGCTGCGCGAAGTCGCTTCCAAAGCGAATGACGCAGCCGGCGATGGCACCACCACTGCCACCGTTCTGGCACAAGCCATCGTTCGCGAAGGCATGACCGCAGTTGCTGCTGGCATGAACCCGATGGACCTGAAGCGCGGCATCGATCTGGCTGTCGGCAAGATCGTCACCGATCTGCAAGGCCGTTCCAAGGAAGTGTCCGGCTCTGACGAAGTTGCTCAGGTCGGCATCATCTCTGCCAATGGCGACAAGGAAGTTGGCGAGAAGATCGCTGAAGCCATGGAAAAGGTCGGCAAAGAAGGCGTGATCACCGTGGAAGAGGCCAAAGGTCTCGAATTTGAACTCGATGTTGTTGAAGGCATGCAGTTCGACCGTGGTTATCTGTCACCCTATTTCGTGACCAATCCGGAAAAGATGACGGTTGAACTCGAAAACCCGTACATCCTGATCCATGAAAAGAAGCTTTCGAACCTGCAATCCATGCTGCCTGTTCTCGAAGCTGCTATGCAGTCGGGCCGTCCCCTGCTGATCATTGCTGAAGACATTGAAGGCGAAGCGCTCGCGACTCTCGTGGTCAACAAGCTGCGCGGTGGCCTCAAAGTTGCAGCGGTGAAGGCACCGGGCTTTGGCGATCGTCGCAAAGCCATGCTGCAGGACATCTCGATCCTCACCAAGGGCGAAATGATTTCTGAAGATCTCGGCATCAAGCTGGAAAGCGTGACACTGGGCATGCTGGGTGAAGCCAAGCGCGTCACCATCGACAAAGACAACACCACCATCGTTGATGGTTCTGGCGACGAAGGCGATATCAAAGCCCGCGTTGAGCAGATCCGTGCGCAAATCGAGACAACTTCGTCCGATTACGACAAGGAAAAGCTGCAGGAACGTCTTGCCAAGCTTGCTGGCGGCGTTGCCGTGATCAAAGTTGGCGGCGCTTCTGAAGTGGAAGTGAAAGAACGCAAGGACCGCGTTGATGATGCGCTTCACGCGACCCGTGCTGCCGTTGAAGAAGGCATTGTGCCCGGCGGTGGTACAGCTTTGCTGTATGCCACCAAGGCGCTTGCCGGTGTCGAAGGCGAAAACAACGACCAGACCCGCGGTATCGATATCGTGCGTCAGGCTATCATGGCTCCTGTTCGCCAAATCGCGAACAATGCAGGTCACGATGGCGCGGTTGTTTCGGGCAATTTGCTTCGCGAAGATGACGAAACGCAAGGCTTCAACGCTGCGACCGATACCTATGAAAACCTCGTTGCTGCCGGCGTGATCGATCCGACCAAAGTTGTTCGTACCGCATTGCAAGATGCAGCATCGGTTGCTGGCCTGTTGATCACGACAGAAGCTGCGATTGCCGATGTGCCGGATGACAAGTCTGGTGGCGGCGCACCTGCCATGCCCGATATGGGCGGCATGGGCGGCATGGGCGGCGGCATGGGCTTCTAAGCTCACCGCAATATATGCACCAGTTAAAGGGCCGGGGGAGAAATCCTCCGGCCCTTATGCTATAAGCTCCCCGGAACGCATTGCATGTATCCGGGGAGGGATATGGACAAGGGTGGAACCACACACGGTGCAGGCGCGCCCAAATTCGTACGGCCCAAAGGGTCTTTGATCAATCGGTTCGGGCGGCGAATACGCCAACCACTCAACCGCTTCTTTGCGCGGCAATCGATGATTGAGACAACTCCTGTGATCTGCGCAAAACAATTTGCGCAACTTTCACCAATATTGCAAAAGTTTGACGCGATACAGCGCGAAGCTTTGGCTCTTTTGCAAGAGCGCGAGGCCATTCCGCCGCTGGATGAGATGTCACCAGACCATCGCCGTATTGCCAGCGATGAGCGTTGGAAAAGCTTCTTCCTGCATGGTTATGGCTATGACGCTTGTGCCAATCAAAAATGCTGCCCTGTTACCAGCAAAGCCCTTGCAGACATGCCTGGATTGGTCACCGCCTTTGTCTCGATCATGGAGTCGGGCACTTATGTTCCGCCGCATCGCGGCCTCACAAAGGCGTGGGTAAACTGCCATTTGCCGCTGGTGCTGCCCAAAAGCGAAGGGCGCTGCGCAATCGCGATTGACGGCCAGATGCATCAATGGCGCGAAGGCAAATGGCTGGTGTTTGACGACACGTATACGCACGAGGTGTGGAACGAGACGGCCGAACCGCGCCTTGTGCTCCTTATCCAATTGCGTCGGCCAATGCGATTTGCCGGGCGCGTGGTTGCCTCTGTTATCTTCCACCTCCTGCGCCGCAGCAATTTTGTGCAGGATGTGCGCTGTAAGCTGGCAAGTTAGCCATCCCGGCGCTTGACTTGATCGCGCTTTCGTTCAGCTTGCCGCCGATGTCTAAGGGCACTTTTACAAACGGCCATCCGCCACGCGCCATCGGGTTGGTTGGTGCGACATTGATCAATCTCAATGGCGTGATTGGCGCCGGGATCTTTGCCTTGCCCGCCCTGCTTTATGCCGGGACGGGCAGCTTGGCGCCGCTGATCGTTCTCGCCTTTGCTTTGCCTGTAGCTGCAACGGTGGCGATCTATGCCAAGCTTAGCACGCTGTTCGATCAATCTGGCGGGCCGGAGCTTTATGTCGAACGCGCCTTTGGTCCCTTCGCAGGGTTTCAAGTGGGCTTCTTTGTCCTAAGCCAGAACCTCGCAGCGCGCGCGGCCAATTTCCATGTGCTGGTCGCCTATCTCGCAGCGATTTTTCCGGTGTTCGATCCGGCGCCTGTGCGCCTTGCCATTATCCTCGCGCTTATCGCCGTCTTCACGGGCCTTGCGATAAGCGGGACGCGGCGTTCGATTGGCGCTTTATGGGTGGGCACAGCGCTCAAACTTGGACCCATCTTGCTAATCTGCCTGACCGGCTTTGCTATGAACGGCCTGCCTGATCAATATGTCCTGCCTGAATTTAGCGAAGTTGAAGCTATCGCCTTGCTGCTTGCCTATGCCTATTCCGGCGCGGCGCTATCGGCGATTTCTGCTGGCGAAACCAAAGATCCCAAGCGCAATGTGGGCCGCTCGATATATCTGACAATTGCGCTTATCGCGGTATTTTATGCGCTTGTGCAATGGGCCTATATTGCGATTGATCCGCAAGACGTAAACATGGATCGACCGCTGGCATCGGCGGGTGAAGCGGTGCTTGGCCAAACGGGCATTGTGTTGATCAGCATCGCTGCGATTTTTTCCACCGGCACCAATCAACTCAGCTATTTCGTCAGCATGCCGCGGCTGATCTTCGCGATGAGCACGCGCCGCCTTCTGCCACCTGTGCTGAGCAAGGTTTCTCCGCGATTTCAAACGCCTGCTTATGCAATCGCTCTGTATGGCGCGATTGTCGCCGTCCTTGCTTTGACGAACACATTTGCAACTCTGGCCAAATTTGTGGTCGCGCTGGAGACGATCGCGGGTTTGCTGGTCATTTCCGCGCTTGTCATGCTGTGGCGGCGTGATGAGGGCGGTATTGCGATGACTATGCGATGGTATTGGGCGCTCATCATACCTTTTGCCGGGGCATTTGGCATATGGCTACTGATGCAGGCTCCCGCCTCGGCCATAATTCCGACACTGGTGGTCATCGCGGTTGGTGGAGCGCTGTTTCTCATCGCTGCGCGCCGTAATGTGCAAAACGACCGATAAGCTATCGCCATTTTTGCGCACCACCCAAAAGCACTATTCTTCCCAACTGAGAGAGGGAGCCCCAGCATGAAACGATTGATCATAACCGCCATTGCCATGAGCGCTTTGGCTGCATGCGATGCGGCTGAACCCTCGCCAGAAGCGCCGCAATATACGCAGCGGCAATATATGCAGGCGGTGAACGATATCGCGCGGCTGGATGATCAAGCCGATGATGCGCAGCGCAAGCCCGCCAAAATGCTCACCTTCGCGCAGATCGACAAAGGCGAAAAGGTCGGCGATTTTGTGATGGGTGGCGGGTATTGGACCAAACTGCTGGCGATCGCCGTTGGCTCTGATGGCAAAGTCTATGCGTTTCAGCCGACTGAATTCATCGCCATGATCCCTGAACTTGCCGAACAGCAAGATGACACTGTGCGCCGGTATAGCGAGGATGACGGCACGCCCAAACAAGTGCTGCCTTTGCGCGGACCAATTGCCGAGCCAGACTTTCCAAAAGGCGCGTTGGACACGATCATTACCGTCCAGAATTATCACGATCTGTATATTGACGAAGTGCCCCAAGGTTCTGCCAAAGCCGCCACAAAAGCGCTTTATGATGCGCTGAAACCGGGCGGCGTATTGGTGGTGGTGGATCACACCGCGATGGAGGGTGCCGGGCTTGATGCTGCCAACACTTTGCACCGCATGGACAAGCAAGTCGCGATGGATCAATTGACCGCAGTGGGCTTTGTGCTGGAGGCGGAAAGTGACCTCTACGCCAATCCGGCGGATGATCTAGGGACCAACGTATTTGACGAAAGCATACGCGGCAAAAGCGATCAATTTGCATGGCGATTGCGCAAACCGGGAAATTAACCAGCGCCCAGTTCAGCCCGCTTTCAGATATAAATTGCTATTGGTTTGAAGGGATTGCGGTTCAAAAGCTGTTTTTTGACTCGTGTCATCGCCAAAATCATGCGGTTCATCGCGCTTGCATCGCTTTGCACCGCAGCTTTAAGCAAAATCTTACAAAACCAGTTCAGGAATTAACTCATGAAGCTGAATCGCATTGGACAGATCGTTGCCGCTGGCGCTTTGGCGTTGGCTCCGCTGGCCTCTGCCCAAGCGCAAAGCGTCGATCTCGAAGCCGATTTTGACCGCGCCTTTGGAACCGAAGATCGCGCGCCGCGGGATTTCACGCCTGCTTACGAAAACTATCTCGAAGCACACATTGCGCAGCTCGCCGATGGCAGCAATGGCCGTATTGGCGTGGCCGCAATTGATCTTTCAACAGGTCAGCGGATTTCGGTTGTCGGCGATCAACGTTTCCCGCTTGCCAGCACCAGCAAAATCGCCATAGCCGCAGCCTATCTGGAAGGCGTGGATGAAGGCCGCTGGAGCTTATCCAGCGAATATCCAACACTTTGGCCGCAACGCTCCACACCGCTTAGCACCGCTGTCGCGCCGGTGCGCAAAGGCGAATATCTGCCAGCGTTGGAATTGATTGATCTGATGATCACACGCAGCTCCAACCCTGCCACTGACGCGCTTCTTGCCGCGATGGGCGGGGTCGAGCCGGTGAATGACTGGATGCGCAGAGCTGGCATCTCTGAATTCAGTCTGGACCGCGATATCGCGACATTGGTGCGCGATAACCGGGAATTTGATGCGCGCAGCTATATCGATCCACGCGATAGCGTGACGCCTGATGCCATGGTCGAACTGCTCGCCGGGATTTACCAAGGCCGCTGGCTGAGTACAAAAAGCCGGGAAATCATTATTGATGCGATGGAGCGTTGCCGGACCGGCAAAAGCCGTATTCCAGCCATGATGCCCGATGATGTTACCGTAGCGCACAAAACCGGCACGCTTCACCGTGTGGCATCCGATGTGGGCATTCTAACAGCGCCTGACGGACGATCAATTGTGGTGGCGATTTATGTCACCGGTCAAGGATCAGGCCGCAATCGCAATTCGCGCATCGCCGGGATCGCGCGGGCGATTTACGATGGCTATGTCAGCCGCGATACTTTGCTTGCCAGCAACGACAATGGGCAGAGGCAAACCTCTACAAATTGAGGTTTGACCGGCACAAAAAGAAAGGGCGCAGCCAGATGGCTACGCCCTTCTTTTTCGCTGGGCGCGGTGTCGCGCCCGGTCAAAACTAACCGATTACTCAGCAGCTTCTTCAGCGTCTTCCATGGCGCCTTCGACAGCTTCCATGCCTTCTTCCATTGATTCTTCGGCATCTTCCATGGCGCCTTCAGCGGATTCCATGCCATCTTCCATGGATTCGCCAGCGGCGTCCATGTTGGCTTCGGCGTCAGCCATTGCGCCATCAACGGTTTCTTCAGTGCCTTCGGCGGTTTCGCCACAAGCGGAAAGAGTAAGAGCGGCGCCGGCAGCTGCGGCAGCGAGAATGATCTTGCGCATGAAATAAATCCTTGCATTGCAATAATATGTGAGCAGGGGACCCCCCAAACCCAAAGACCAACGATTGATGGCCCTGCTGCCTAAATACGGCCACAATTGCCTATCCGCAAGCGAATTATGGCACAAATGCGGCGGGCCGAGCTTCCCACAGGCACAATGCAGTCTACGGCTGACCCGGCACAAATCGCGTGCTAGCAGGGGGTTATGGCCGACAAACAGCATCTCTATCTGGTCGATGGCTCGGCCTATATTTTCCGCGCATATCATCGTCTTCCGCCCCTCACCAACCCCGAAGGGACGCCGGTTGGCGCGGTTTATGGGTACACCACCATGCTGTGGAAGCTCGCCGATGATCTGGAAAAGGCGGAGGGACCAAGCCATCTTGCCGTTATCCTGGACAAATCATCGCATTCTTTCCGCAACGATATGTACCCCGAATACAAAGCGAATCGCCCGCCCCCGCCCGATGATCTGGTGCCGCAATTCCCGCTGATTCGCGATGCAACACGCGCTTTCAGCCTGCCTTGTATCGAAGAAGAGGGCTTCGAAGCGGATGATTTGATCGCAACCTATGCCCGCGCAGCAGCGCGCGAAGGCTTTGATGTGACCATTGTTTCGTCAGACAAAGATTTGATGCAGTTGATCGATGCGGGCGATGAGTCGCGCGGCGCCATCGATATGCTCGATACGATGAAGGATGCGCGCATCCAACGCGATGAGGTGATCGAAAAGTTTGGCGTCCCGCCTGAACAATTGGGTGATGTCCTGGCGCTGATGGGTGATAGCGTGGACAATATTCCCGGCATTTACGGCGTCGGCCCCAAAACGGCGAGCAAGCTGATTGCAGAGCATGGCGGATTGGTGGCAGCGCTTGATTCCGCTCCAGAGATGAAAAAGTCCAAACTGAAAGAGCGTCTTTTGGAAGGGCGCGAGATGGCCATGCTCAGCCGCGATCTGGTGGAGCTGAAGGACGATTGCGACATGCCCGTCCCGCTTGGCGATATGAAGATCAGCGCCATTCCGCCTGAACCTCTGGCTCAATTTCTCAGCTTTCACGGCTTTAACTCGCTGCTCAAACGCCTTGATGCAGGCAGCGGCAGCCCCGTGCGCGCAACCAATCTCAATCCCGCCAAGACGCAAAATACCGCAGCCCAAGTCGCGCCTGCAGGTGACAGGCAGGCACCGCCCGAAATGCCTGCCATTGACCGCGCAGCTTATGCGACCGTGCAGACGATGGAGGCGCTGGAGCAATGGATCGCCAAATGCTTTGCCGCCCGAGTGATTGCGGTGGACACTGAAACGGCAAGCCTTGATGCGATCACCGGCGAGCTGGTCGGCATCAGCCTTGCGACCGGCCCCAATGAAGCTTGTTATATCCCGCTGGCCCATGGCGGATCGGACATGTTTGCTGAAAAACCACAGCAAATCGCCAAAGCCGACGCAATTGCCGCGCTAAAGCCGCTGCTGGAAAGCGAGGCGGTGCTCAAAATCGGGCAGAATATCAAATACGATATAAATGTGCTTGCCCAACACGGCATTGCTCTTGCCCCGATGGACGATACCATGGTGATCAGCTTTGCCCTGGACGCCGGGCGCGGAAGTGATGGCATAGGCGGCGGGCATGGCATGGATGAATTATCGCAGCGCCATCTTGGCCATACGCCGCTTGCTTTCAAAGAGGTGTGCGGGACCGGCAAAAAAGCAATCCCCTTTGGCGAGGTCCGGCTCGACAAAGCGACCGAATATGCGGCCGAGGATGCCGATGTCACATGGCGTTTGCACACACTTCTCAAACCGCGCCTTTCCCAGGAAGGCGGCACGCGCGTTTACGAACGGGTCGATCGCCCTTTGATCCCTGCAGTGGCCGGGATGGAACGCGAAGGCATCAAGGTAGATCGCGCGGCCTTGGCCAAATTGTCCGATACGTTTGCGAAGGAAATTGGCCGTCTGGAAGGCGAAATCCATGCTGAGGCGGAAAGCGAATTTACAATCGGCAGCCCCAAACAGCTTGGCGAAGTGTTGTTTGACAAGCTTGGTTATAAAGGCGGGCGCAAAGGCAAAAGCGGGCAATATTCTACCGATCAGGCCGTGCTGGAACGCCTCGCGGGCGAAGGCGCGCAAATCGCCACCAAGGTTTTGGAATACCGTCAGCTTTCAAAGCTGAAATCCACCTATACCGATGCTTTGCAAGCCGCGATCAATGAAAAGACGGGCCGCGTGCATACCTCCTATTCATTGGTAGGCGCGCAGACGGGGCGGCTGTCATCCACCGATCCCAATTTGCAAAACATCCCTATCCGCACACCCATTGGCCGCGAAATTCGCAAAGCCTTTGTGCCTGAAGATGGCAATGTGCTGCTGGCGGCTGACTATTCGCAGATTGAGCTGCGGCTCGCTGCCCATATGGCCGATGTCGAAACGCTCAAAGACGCGTTTTCCAAGGGTGAGGATATCCACGCGCGCACCGCGACGGAGATGTATGGCGAAGTGAACCGCGATACCCGCGCGCAGGCCAAGACGATCAACTTTGCGATCCTTTATGGCATTTCGCGCTGGGGCTTGGCTGGGCGCCTTGGGGTGGAGCCTGATGAAGCCCAAGCGATGATTGATCGGTATTTTGAACGTTTCCCGGGCATTCAACGCTATATCGTCGCCACGCTCGAACAGGTGCGTGAACGCGGTTATTCTGAAACGTTGTTTGGGCGCAAAACGTGGTTCCCGCGCATCAATTCCAAAAACCAGGCAGAGCGCCAAGGCTCTGAACGTGCCGCGATCAATGCGCCTATTCAAGGCACCAGCGCGGACATTATCAAGCGCGCCATGGTGCGCATGGTGCCGGCGCTGCGCGATGCAGGTCTTGGTGATGTGCGCATGTTATTGCAGGTCCATGATGAGCTTGTTTTCGAACTGCCCAAAGGCGATGTCGCCGCCGCGTCTTCCGTGATTGAGCGCGTTATGGCTGAGGCGGCATTGCCCAGCGTGACGCTCGATGTGCCGCTGGGGATAGAAATCGGGCATGGGCCAAGCTGGGATGCGGCGCATTGATGCCCCTTGCGCTTGTGATCTGGCAACCATAGGGGCCACGTATGCTTGACCGCTTTGATCCGCGCAATTGGACCATCCCGTGGGATGAGCTGGGCGGTGCTGCGCTCATACTGATCGTAGCAGTCTGCATCGCTTATGTCGGATTTCGGATTGTCTATTCCCTCGTCATCAAGCTGGCGAGCAGTTCCGAATCGACATCTGACGATCTCATTCTGGAACGCGTGCGCCACCCGATAAAATGGTCTGCGATTGCCATTGCCGTAACTTTGGCCGCGCAATCCGATCCCTATCTCGCCAGCTTTTGGGAACCTGTGGCGCAATTTTTGCGCCCCGCATTACTGGGGTGGATCGCATATTCATTGGTTAAAGCGTTTACCGCAATTGTTGAGCTGCGCCTTGATGCCGCTTGTGATCCAGTTGCTGTACGAAGCCGCCGCACACGCATTGCAATCCTTTCACGCACCGCAACGATAGCGATCATCATCATCACTATCGGTTTGATGCTGCTGACCATTCCGGCGGTAAAAACCATCGGGACGACTCTGCTCGCATCGGCTGGCCTTGCTGCCCTTGCGGTGGGTGCCGCCGCGCAGCCTGCTCTCAAATCACTGATAGCGGGCCTGCAAATCGCGGTGACAGAGCCGCTGCGTCTGGGCGATTTGATTATCGTTGATGGCGAAGGCGGGCGCGTGGAGGAAATCCACATGTCCTATCTCGTGATCCGCACATGGGATGAACGCGCTTTGATCGTGCCGACCAGCCGCGTTTTGGAAGAAGGCTTTGAAAACTGGTCGCGCAATAATGAAGAATTGACAGGGCCAGTGATGCTACATTTGGACCCTATTGCCCAAGTGCCGCCGATCCGCGCCGAATTTGAACGGTTCGTCAAAGCGCATGAGCTGTGGGATGGGCGGACGGTCGTTCTGCTGATGACAGAGGCTTATCCAGAAAGCGTGGAACTGCGCCTTGCCGTCAGCGCCAAGACTATTGGCGATGTGTGGCACCTGCGCTGCGCCGTGCGCGAACACATGCTGGGCTGGCTGCGCGAGAACCAGCCAGATGCCTTGATCCGCCATCGCCTTGAAGTGCCGGGCGGGCACCCCAAAGCGGGCGAGCCTTAATTATCGTGCTTTTGATCGCGCGTTGATCGCACCATTTCATCTGTTAAAAAGCCCATTGGTCTGACTTCAAGCGCGCGCTTTTTCAGCTCGCCTTTCATTTTGGCATATTCTGCTTCCATGCGCGGTGTCACGGTTGGGCGCGAATCTGCGATCGCAGCTTTGAAATCCGCGGCGTTCACCGTGTCCGGCTCTCCATCGGCACGGCGGATCGCATTAAGGCCTGCGCGCCGGACCACATCTTCAAGATCCGCGCCAGTATACCGCTCCAGCTTCTTGGCCAGCGCATCCAGATCGACATCATCTGCCATAGGCATTTCGGCGGTGTGGATTTTGAGGATATGCGCGCGCCCTTCAGCTCCCGGAGCGCCAACATAGACAAGCTCATCAAACCGGCCGGGCCTAAGCAATGCCGGATCGACCAGCGTGGGCCGGTTGGTAGCGCCGATCACAACGATGGAATTGAGCTCTTCCATACCGTCCATTTCGGCAAGGATCGTATTGACGATACGGGCGGTGACCTGCGGTTCGTTTCCGCTTGAACCGCGTGCAGGCACCAGGCTATCGATCTCATCCATAAAGATCACGCATGGTGCAACGGCGCGTGCGCGGGCAAACATGCGGGTGATCTGCTGCTCGCTTTCGCCATACCATTTGGACAGCAAGTCTGAACTTTTCATCGAGATGAAATTGGCATCAGCTTCCTTAGCCACGGCCTTGGCCAGCAAGGTTTTGCCGGTGCCGGGAGGGCCATAAAGCAGAAAACCCTTGGCCGGGCGAATGCCCAAACGTTCAAACGCGCGCGGATTTTTAAGCGGCAATTCCACGCCTTCGCGCAAAGTCTCTACCGATGTGTCCAATCCGCCAATATCGGACCAGCCAATCGTGGGCGCCTGCACCATCACTTCGCGCATGGCGGATGGTTGAACACGCTTCAAAGCTTCGCGAAAATCGGATTTGAGGACTTGGAGGTTTTCCAACACTTCAGCCGGAATCTCACGCGCATCCAGATCGATTTGCGGCATGATCCGGCGCACCGCTTCAATCGCGGCCTCGCGGGCAAGCGCGGCGATATCTGCGCCAACAAATCCGTGCGTTGAGCGCGATATTTCGGCCAGATCAACGCCTTCACCCAGCGGCATTCCGCGGGTGTGAATGCCCAGTATTTCGCGCCGTCCATTTTCATCAGGCACACCGATCACGATCTCACGATCGAACCGGCCCGGCCGCCGCAGCGCTTCATCGATGGAATCGGGGCGATTGGTGGCAGCGATCACCACCAGATTGGCGCGCGATTGCAGGCCGTCCATAAGCGTTAGCAATTGGGCGACCAGCCGCTTTTCCGCCTCGCCTTGCGTGTTTTCACGCTTGGGTGAAATGGAATCGATCTCATCGATAAAGACAATCGCTGGCTGGCTGCGCTCTGCTTCTTCAAAAACTTCACGCAGCCGCTTTTCACTCTCGCCATAGGCAGAGCCCATGATTTCCGGCCCGTTAATGGCGAAAAACTCGGCATCGCTTTCATTTGCCACCGCTTGCGCAAGGCGCGTTTTGCCGGTGCCGGGCGGGCCATGCAGCAACACGCCTTTGGGCGGATCAACGCCGAGACGGGTGAACAATTCAGGATAGCGCAAAGGCAGCTCGACCATTTCGCGCAGCGCTTTGATCGTATCTTCCATGCCGCCAACATCGTCATAATTGACAGTGCCACGGCCATCACGCGGCTCTTCGAATTCAGCACGCATTTCGACTTCGGTGTTTTCGTCAATATGGACGATGCCTTTGGGCGTGGTGGACACGACCTGAAGGCGGATCTGGGTCAGCGCATAAGCGGGCGCGTTAAACATCCGGCGCACTTCAGGCGGAACATTATGCACAGGCTGCTGACCATGCGTTGCCACCAGATCGCCAGCAATCATGGGTTTGCGAAAAAACACTTTTTTCAAAGCTTCCGCTGGACCTTGCAGCCGCATTTCACGGCGCGCAGGTGCAAACACGACGCGCGTTGCCGGACGGCTGACCGCTTTTCGCACCACAACATGTTCACCCGAGGACGTTTCCGCATTGCCGCGTTGTAAGCCATCCAAACGGATCACATCGAGGGCTGCGTCCTCTTCAAAGCTGGGGATCGCCATGGCAACAGTGGTGCGGCGCCCTTCGATCAGAACCGGCGCGCCTTCAGCTATGTCTAGAGCGAGGAAGGCCTTGCGCGGAATGCGCACAACGCCGCGTCCGCTTTCCTCCTGCCGCGCAGCTGCAACTTGCAGGCGAACCGTACCTTCTTCCAATTCAATCGTATCTGCTGGTGCGTCTGCCATGCGCTTCTCTTTTCCTCGCCGTCTATGGTGACCGGCCTACCCAAGTGGGATGACCCTAGCCCGATTGCAAACGTCGATGCGAGCGCGTTGTAAGCCGTAGGTGCGATTTGTGTGTGTCAAACCAACCACGCGAAACTGCATAGCGGCAATATGGGGCCAGCCTCGTGGGGCGCAGACAAAAAAAGACCCAGTCGTTACCGACCGGGCCTTGGAAGTTTTGGGAGAGGATGCCTGAAAGGCAGGTAGAGATATGTTCCCGCACGCCCGATTCCGCAAGTGCGAAAAGATCAAGAAGAGTTGCAAATTTTGCAAGATAACGCAACTATATGATAAAAATGATGTTTTAGCGAATATTTGGCATTTGTCATTGCGTAAGAAACTAGCTTCCATCTGTTGGATAATCAAATATTGCACTGCACCCATGCGCTTACCGGGGTGACACTATCGCGCGAAGACGGTACCGGTGAACCCATCTAATAAACCAATTTCCTTCGAGAAAGCTCACAGGAACCACTCCATGCAAAAACTCTATCCCAATGCCGAGGCTGCACTTGATGGCATTTTGCGCGATGGCATGATGATTGCCAGCGGCGGCTTTGGCCTTTGCGGTATCCCCGAAAGACTGCTCGATGCCATTCAGGCAAGCGGCGTGAAAGACCTCACTTTCGCCAGCAACAATGCCGGTATTGATAATGAAGGCATCGGCAAGCTGCTGCGCACCAAGCAAGTGCGCAAAATGATCTCGTCTTATGTGGGCGAGAATAAGGAATTTGAACGTCAGTTTTTAAACGGCGAACTTGAAGTGGAATTCTGCCCGCAAGGAACGCTGGCAGAACGTATGCGCGCAGGCGGTGCGGGCATCCCCGGCTTTTACACCAAAACAGGTGTCGGCACGCAAGTTGCCGAGGGCAAAGAGGTGAAGCAGTTCGACACTGGTGGTCTTGGGGGCAATGGCCCGGAAGACTACATTCTGGAACACGGCATTTTTGCAGATCTGTCCATCGCCAAAGCATGGAAAGCCGATGAAACCGGCAATCTGATATTCCGCAAAACAGCGCGCAATTTTAACTTGCCAGCCATCACCTGCGGCAAGATCGCTCTGGTCGAAGTAGAAGAAATTGTGCCGGTGGGCGAACTCGATCCTGATTGCATTCACCTGCCCGGCGTCTTCGTCAATCGCATGGTTGTTGGCGCGCCGTACGACAAGAAGATCGAATTTGTGACCACCCGCGAAAGGGAGAGCGCATAATGGCTCAGGAAACCAAAGGGTGGACACGCGACCAAATGGCCGCGCGCGCCGCGCAAGAGCTGCAAGATGGATACTATGTCAATCTGGGCATCGGCATCCCCACACTGGTTGCCAATCACATTCCCGATGGCATGCATGTGACTTTGCAAAGCGAGAACGGGATGCTGGGCATTGGGCCCTTCCCCTATCCTGATGAAGTAGATGCCGATCTGATCAATGCGGGCAAGCAGACCATTTCTGAACTGCCGAACACTGCCTATTTCGATAGCGCGTTCAGCTTTGGCATGATCCGCGGCGGCCATATTGATCTGACCGTGCTGGGCGCGATGGAAGTCGCCGAGAATGGCGATATCGCCAATTGGATGATCCCTGGCAAAATGGTCAAAGGCATGGGCGGCGCGATGGATCTGGTCGCGGGCGTCAAAAAGATCATCGTGGTGATGGATCACACCAGTAAGCATGGCGATCCCAAATTCATCCCGGCCTGCACATTGCCGCTCACTGGCACCAATGTGGTCGATATGATCGTCACGGATTTGGCCGTATTCCAGCGCCCTGATCACAGCAGCCCGTTTAAGCTCATTGAGCTGGCGCCGGGTGTCACCGCTGAGGAAGTGGCCGAAAAGACGACCGCGCATTACGTGACTTGAGCGCGCCTTACACGCTCATCACAGCGAACCGCAATTACTCCAGCTGTTCCTTGCGGCCATGGGTGTTGATGCGCGCGCTGGGCATCGCATTTGAGGATCGGATCGAACCATTTGCCAAGCCTGTGAATTGGGACGAATTTCGCAGCTTCTCTCCCACAGGTCAGGTGCCTGCATTGATCCATGGCGAACACAGCTTGTGGGATTCGCTGGGCATCACGCTCTATTTGGCTGAACGCCACACAAATGTGTGGCCGCAAGATGAGGGCGCCCGCGCCTTTGCCCAATGTGCCGTCACTGAAATGCATTCCGGCTTTGCTGCTTTGCGCAACCAGTGCCCGATGAATGTTGGCGTGCGCGTTGCCATGGATGCGATGGATCGCGCTCTGTCCAAGGATGTGGCGCGCCTTCGGGAGCTGTTCGAAGAAAGGTTGGCGCGGTTTGGCGGACCTTTCCTTGCCGGACGCAAATTCACCGCGATTGACGCCTTTTTTGACCCTGTTGCATACCGGATTCGCACCTTCGGCCTTGATGTCGGCAAAGGTCAGGCATGGGTCGATCATATTATCGCCCATCCCGCGATGCGCGAATGGGAAGAGGCTGCGCTGGCAGAAACATGGCGCGAGATCAGCCATGAAGACGAGATCGCCGCCGCCGGATCCATCACAGCAGATTACCGCGCTGCCTAGCCCATTGCACGCAGGGTTGACTTCCACCCGATTTCTGATATTTCTCTAATTACAGAAATTGAGGAATGTGTTAGCGTTACCATGACGAAGCTTACCGACATCCCTGAAGCCAGCGCCTTTATCCTCCATTGGGGTGAGATGGGTTCGCAATGGGGTGTGAACCGTTCGGTCAGTCAGGTTCATGCGCTGCTTTATCTTTCGGAACACCCGCTGCATGCCGAAGAGATTTGTGAAGCGCTGGGCTTGGCGCGCAGCAATGTGTCCAATGGCCTCAAGGAATTGCAAGGCTATGGCATCGTCAAACGCACGCATGTGATGGGCGACAGGCGCGATCATTTTGTGGCCGAAGCTGACCTTTGGGATATGCTGATGAAGATCACGGTGGAGCGCAAGAAGCGCGAGATTGATCCCACAATACTGGTCCTATCGGATCTTACCGCACAAATGGATGCGCGCGGTGATGTGCCCGCTCACGTGCGGGAGCGGATCGGGCGAATGCATGATTTTATCGGCAACCTATCGATCTGGTACGATGATGTGCGCAAATTGCCGCGCCCCACATTGGTGACGCTGATGAAACTGGGCGGCAAAATCGCGCGCTTCATTCCGGGCAAATCTGCCAAGTAATCACCTGAGATAAAGGAGGATCGAACGATGACCGATGAACTGTATCATAGCGTTTCTGTAAATACCGAAATGACAGGTATTACTATCTGGCCTGGAATGAAGAATTTCGCTGCCGCGCTATCTTGGGGAACTCTAGCGGGCACGTTACCTATCACGGGCAGCGTTCTTCTGGAATTTTGGACCGATCAGCCGGCAGGCACTTTTTTGCTCGGCATAACCCTCATTGCAGGGCTTTTCGTGAGCATCATCACGCTCGCCATGATGTTGTTGGCTGGCCTCCCAGTCACCTGGCTTTTGCACAAAACCCAAATGGAGCATGTCGAAGTGTACGCCGTACTCGGCGCCATTGCAGGTTTCGCGGTGCCAATCATATTCTTCTACGCACAGGCTGACCTCCATCACGACAATTATCTGATCTCGCTTGCCGGGGCACTCGCTGGCTTTGCAAGCGCCCTGCGCTGGAGCCTCTGGCGGCGAAACCTCGAACAATCGCGCCGCAACGAATTGGAAAGCCGCGCTTCAAAGAAGACCACAAACCCCATCCACGACCTGCTTTTCTAAAGGAGAATATCCATGATCGAGATTAGCTACGCCATCTACCTTATCGCCAGCCTGGGCATGACCATCTGGGTTGCGCGCACGCTCAGCAGCAATGGCGAGGTCTTTCTTGTCGATTGCTTTGGCCATGATGAGAAACTGGCCAAGAGCACCAATCACCTGCTCGTTGTCGGGTTCTACCTCGTCAATATCGGCTTCATCCTGCTAATGTTGCAGTTTGGGCAGGAGCCGCAGACCACCAGTCAAGCAATCCGATTTATAGCGACCAAGGTTGGGCTTGCCGTGCTTGTGCTGGGCGGAATGCACTTCTTCAATATGAACGCGATTGCCAAATTCGGCCGCAAGGTTGGCCATTGGCTGCGCGAAGAACGCGAAGCTGTTCGCCTGGCCGATCAGTGAGGTATGCGCTGCGGGTATATCGTTATTGCAGCGGTCGGCCCGCAGCCATGCTGCGCCACAGCCATTCGGCAGGCCCGCGCTGAAATTTGGCGAGCCATAGCGGGGACAACGCTAGCATCGCCGCCACTGGTACAAGGCCAAGCACAAGAGCTTGGGCGCGGCTCACTTCGCCAAACAGACCAAATCCCCAGCTTGCAAAAAGGCCGGCAAAAATCACGCTTGTCATCAAATAATTGGTCAATGCCAATCGGCCAATAGCGGCCCAGCGCTTGGTCCAGTGGCCTGCACCCAAACATCCCATCACCAGCGCCGCATAAGCTATGCCCAGCAGCATATCGAAAGGCGCGGAGAATATGAGCGCATTGAACGCTGTCACAATGGGCGAATATCCCGATCCCACAGACCATGCCGCCATCGCCAACAATGCCGGAATTGCGATCAGCGCGAGCCGCTTTGCCAAGCGCAAGCAGCGCGCCCTTTCCCATCGCCCTGCCAACAAGCCATTGCGCCAAAACGCCACACCAATAAGCATCGCAGCCAGTGTTGAGGGGATGGAAGCGGCCACGGCGCGTAGCTGCGGATAGGGTTCGGCAAGCCGCCGATCGATGCGTTCGGCGAAGCTTTCCTGCCCGCGCTCCAACGCGGCGGCAATCACTTGCGGATCAGCGCCAAACAGGCGCTCTGCCTCGGCAAGGGAGTTGAGATTGGTGCCTTCGAACCAGACCAGAAGCCAATCCCACGCGTAATAAAGCGACACCGCAAATTGCCCCGCCACAATCACGCTCGCGATGATCAAAAGACGCCGCGCAGGCCAGCCTATGACCAATGGCAAGACCAGCCCCACCAGTGCATAGCTGCGCAACACATCATTGTTTGCCAGCAAAATCGCATGGGCTAAAGCTATCACGAACAGCGCTGCCATCCGGGCATAATGGCCCGCTAAGGCGCGCGGCCCCGCTTTCCCTTCAGCGCGCTCCATCAACATCGCGACGCCTGCGCCAAAAAGCATCGCAAACAATGTGCGAAATTTGTCTTCCACCAAAATGAAGCTCAACGCCCAAAGGGCAGCGTCCACGCCGCTTGCCAAACCAAATGCTCTTGGATTGACATAGGCGCTGGCCGGCATCGCAAAGGCGATGACATTCATCGGCACAATGCCCGCCACGGCGATACCGCGCAGCGCATCGAGCGCGGCAATCCGGCCAGTATCAGGGCCTGTATCAGGGCCTGTATCAGGACTTGTGGTCAGCGCGGTGCCCATTACGGCCATCGCGCCCGCCGATCAGGCCAATGCAGCTTTCAGATCGTCAACCAGATCGATGCGCTCCCACGGGAAGCTGTCACCTTCTGCTTTGCGTCCGAAATGCCCATAAGCGGCGGTTTTGAGATAGATCGGCTTATTAAGGCCCAGCAGCTCACGAATAGTGCGCGGGGTCAAACCACCAAGCTTGCCGATGGATTTGATCGCATCTTCAATCGCTGCATCACCCACATCGCTGGTGCCGTGGGTATCGACGTAAAGCGAAAGCGGCTCTGACACGCCGATGGCATAAGCGATCTGGATCGTGCAGCGTTTTGCAAGGCCTGCCGCCACCACATTCTTCGCCAGATAGCGGGTGATGTACGCAGCGGAACGATCAACTTTGGTTGGATCCTTGCCGCTAAACGCGCCGCCACCATGCGGGCTGGCCCCGCCATAAGTATCAACGATGATTTTGCGGCCTGTTAGCCCGGCATCTCCATCCGGCCCGCCAATTTCAAAAGCGCCGGTGGGATTGATATGCCAAGCGGTCTCATCAGATAACAGCCCATCGGGCAGCACGTCAGACACCACGCCTTTCACGTAATCGCGCAATCCGGCATATTTAGCCGGGTCCGCGTATTCGCCTGTCTCACAATACCCGCGCGTATGCTGCGTTGAAACGACCACCGCTACGCAAGCAACAGCAACGCCGTTTTCAAAACGCAAGGTCACCTGGCTTTTGGCATCAGGTTCCAGGAAAGGCGCTGCACCGCTCTTGCGATCAGCCGCCATACGTTCAAGGATTTTGTGGCTGTAATCCAGCGTAGCTGGCATCAAGTCGGGCGTTTCATCGCAGGCAAAGCCAAACATGATGCCTTGGTCGCCAGCGCCTTCATCTTTGTTAGAGCCATCTTCGCCCATATCCACGCCCTGCGCGATTTCAGACGATTGGCCATGCAGGTGGTTTTCAAAAATCAGCGTCTGCCAATGAAAGCCGTCCTGCTCATAACCGATCTCGCGCACGGTGTGGCGAACGGCGCGCTCAATCTCTTCTTTGGCGCCGGGTGCCCAGCCGCCATTTTCGGCCCATGCCGCATTGTTCGCATCATACATGGGCGCACAGCGAATTTCGCCTGACAGGATGACCCGCTGCGTGGTTGTCATGGTTTCACACGCGACCCGCGATTCAGGATCTTTGGCTAGCATCAGATCGACAATAGCATCGGATATCTGATCGGAAACCTTATCGGGATGGCCTTCGGAAACGCTTTCAGACGTAAAGAGATAATTGGCACGCATCTTGGGATCAGGCTCCTACAGGAAGTCGCATTCGCAAAGTGTGAAAAGGCGCTCTAACGGGCGCGTCGGCGCATGGCAACGCAGCCGGTGATAAGGAAGATTACCGCCCAGAACAGGCCAAGCCCGTTCCCCAGCCGCGCAAACAAGGTCGGGGCATGGGCGGGCGGCACAAAAGTATCGATCCGGTCGCGCACCTGATGGCCCAAATGATCGCGCACAACGCCGCGCGCATCGATCACTGCGCTGATGCCTGTTGTGGTGGCGCGAAGGACTGGCAAGCCTTCTTCAATCGCGCGCATTCGTGCCTGTGCCAAATGTTGCGGCGGGCCAAAAGCGCCGAACCAGCCATCATTGGACGGGTTGAAAATATAGTCCGGCCGCACGCCATCTTGTGTCACTTTGCCAGAGAACACGATTTCATAGCAGATTTGAATACCCGCCTGACCATGCGCGCCAAGATCCAGTGTGCGCGGGCCGGGACCGGGCCAAAAATCAATCGAACCTGCAACAAGGCGGCTAAGGCCAAACGGCTCCAAAATCTCACGCATCGGTAGATATTCGCCATAAGGGACCAGATGCGCTTTGTTATAACCGTCCAAAATCTGGCCCTCAGCATTCAGCGCTGTGACAGCATTGCGCGCACCGATCGCGCGTTCGCGGCCATCAACGGAGCCGATTTCAAGATCGACAGCGCCGGTCAGCAATACACTGCCTTCACCCACTACACGGCCCAAACGGCGGCGTGCGAAAACCGGACTGCCCAGTGCAGTGGTGCGGTTATAATAACGCTGCGGATATCCCTCGCGCAGGTAATCCACCATCCCGCTTTCCGGCCACAGGACCAGGCGCGGTGTCTCATCAGCTTCCTCCAGGCGCGGCGAAAGCTCTGCCAGCCGACGGAAATTCGCTTCGAAATAGGCAGGATTGGTCAGCGTGGGCTGGCGGATGTCGGGCTGCGCGATAGTGAGCGCGAGCGTGCCTTCGCGCGGCGCGGGGGCAGGTGCGTACATGCCCAGCGCCAGAAGTGCGGCGACAGCACCGCTCAACACAACACGCCGCTCGCTCAAAAGCAGGATGAGCGCTCCAGCCAGCAGCATTGCCAAACCGGACAGCGCATATGTCCCCATCCACGGTGCAAGGGCGGCGAGGCCAGGCCGCTCAAACCCGCTCAGCAGCGTCATCGCAAACGGGTTCCAGCTATAGCCGGTGAAAGCCCAGCTGCGCATCCATTCGCTCACCACCCATGCACCTGCGAACACCAGCACAAAGCCCAGCCCAAATCCGCGCCCGGCAATCCAGCGTGTCACAAAAGCGGCGAGCATGGGATAAACCCCAAGATACACCCCAATCAGCGGCACCGCGAACCAGCCGAGAACCTCCGGCATTTCAGTCTGAAAGGTAAAGGCTGTGGCAATCCAATTGTTGCCGAAAGTGAAGTGGCCAAGCCCAAATAGCCAGCCAAGCCATGCCGCCTGGCGGCGCGTTTGGGCCAAGGCGAACAGGCGAATTACAAAACCTGCGGCAATAAGCGCCACCGGCCAAAGCCCAAGCGGCGCAAAGCCCAGCGCTGCCAGCACGCCAAGGGCAATCGCCCAAAGCCCGCTAAAGCGCGGAAGTTTGTCGGGGAACAGCCCAAAGAGGTAGGAAGGGTGTGTCACCATCAACCGCCTGCAATTGGTCTGCCTCTAAGGAAAATGCGCGGATTTAACCGACGGCTTCCAACGATTCTTCGCCATCATCATCAGGGCGGCGAGTGCGGGTGCGACGACGGGGTTTTTTAACTTCGGGTTTTTTAACTTCGGCTTTGTCATCAGCACCAGTACTGGCATCATTGTCGTCATCGTCATCGTCAGAAGCGCGTGCAATCGCCGGCGGCAGCATGTCTGCGCTCAAACCGTTATCATCATCGCTGTCTTTTTTTGTGGCAGGTTTGCGCGTTGATTTGCGCGGCTTGCGAGCAGGTTTTTCAGGGACGAACGGATTTTCGCCGTCTTCCTGATCGCTATCAGCACCTTCGCGTTGATCATCGCTGCGCGCATTATTATCGCGCGGGCCACGAGAACGGCGCGAACGCGAACGATTGTCATCATCCTCATCATCCGATTGATCGTCAGATGGGCCACGCTCTGCATCACGCTTGGCACGGGCTTCGTCCTTTTGCGCCTTATTGTCCGCGATAACGCGGAAATAATGGTCGGCAAATTGGAGATAGTATTCGGTTTGCACCCGATCATCATTCAAAGCGGCATCATTTGCCAGCTTCTTATATTTTTCCAGCATTTGCGGCGCATTGCCGCGCGCCCGATTGTCGATCCGGTTGCTTTGATTGCCGCCGCCGCCACCTCCGCCTCGGTTGTTGTTATTACTGCGACCACGCCGACGATTATTGTTGCGATTGCTATTCAAGAGAAATTCGCTTCCTCACAATGGACGGTCGATTTTTTCAAAACCAAGTTTTTCAAAATCAAGCCGGTCACATGACCCCTCGTAAGCCATCCCGTATGGATATGCTTCGATCCCTCATTTGCAAAACCGTGCTTGAATGTGCGCGGCGATATACTGCAAATGTCGGAGTAAGCTTGGCGGGAACGGCTATGCTCTATCCCGATCAAGCTTCCACACGGTTAGCCGCCCAATCCGCACTTGCCAAGCCCTTATCGCAAAATCAGCGCACGTGGCCGATTAGCAAGGTCGCGCGACAAGGCCGCAGTAAACCCATGATCTTGCGCGATTTTGCCAATTTGATCGCTCTGGCCCGCTCCGATTTCGAGAACTGCTGCACCAGTCGTTGTTAACAAATTGCGCAGCTGCGGCAATAATTGGTGGTAATCGTCAAGCCCGTCTTCGCCAGCAAACAGCGCGCCATGTGGTTCAAAATCCTGCACATCTGCGCTAAGCTGCGCTGTACTTTCCACATAAGGCGGATTTGCGATGATAAGATCGAACGTGCCAAGCTTATCGGCCCAGCCAGCGATATTCCAATCAGCCTGAACGAAATCCGCACGGCTTTTCAACTCCAGACGCGCGGCATTGCGGCGCGCAACCTCTATCGCGCTTTGAGAACTATCGATACCGATCCCGCTTGCCTCAGGCCGCTCCGCCAAAAAAGCCAAAAGGAGCGCGCCTGATCCTGTGCCGCAATCAAGCGCCCGGCTTGCCCAAGGCACGGCATCAAGCGCTGCTTGCAATGTCGTCTCGCTATCGGCGCGCGGGATCAGCACCGCTGGCGTCACCAGCAAATCATGGCCACGAAATTCCTGATGGCCGGTGATGTAGGCCACCGGCTCACATTGCGCGCGCCGATCGATTAGCTTTGCAAAATCTTCAGGAACTGCATCCTTCACCCGGTTGAGCAGCATGTCAGAACGCGTTGTGCCCAAGGCATGTGCCATCAGCAATTCGGCATCGAGGCGCGCTGTATCGCTGGTTTGGGCAAGGCGCGTGGCGGCTTCGCGCAGCGCGTCTGAAACCTTCATTCCGCCAGCGCCGCGAGCCGTTTTGCCTCATCTTCAGCAATGAGCGCATCGACCATTTCGCCAAGGCCCGGTCCGGCTATGATCTCCGGTAGTTTGTGCAAAGTCAGTCCAATACGGTGATCGGTCACGCGGCCTTGCGGAAAATTATAGGTACGAATGCGTTCGGACCGGTCACCTGATCCGACCATCTCTTTGCGCGCCGCAGCTTCTTCACCTTGCGCTTCTTCGCGCATTTTCTCGTAAAGGCGGGCGCGCAGTACCTGCATCGCTTTGGCGCGGTTCTTGTGCTGGCTGCGTTCATCCTGCTGGATCACCACAAGACCGGTTGGCAAGTGGGTGATGCGCACCGCGCTATCGGTGGTATTCACGTGCTGACCGCCTGCTCCGCTCGCGCGATAAATATCGATTTTGAGATCACCATCCTCGATTTTCACATCAACTTCGGTAGGTTCAGGCAGCACGGCAACAGTAGCGGCGGAGGTGTGTATGCGTCCGCCGCTTTCCGTGACCGGGACGCGCTGCACACGGTGCACGCCGCTTTCAAACTTGAGCTTCGCAAACACGCCCTGTCCGGTGACGTTGGCGACGATTTCCTTGAAGCCGCCTGCGTCAGAGGCGTTCATGCTGACAGGTTCAACCCGCCAGCCTTTCTCATTGGCATAGCGTTCATACATGCGGAACAGATCGCCTGCGAACAGCGCAGCTTCATCGCCGCCGGTCCCTGCGCGAATTTCCAGCATAGCAGGGCGTGCATCCGCAGCATCGCGCGGCAACATCGCAACCGCTAGCGCTTTTTCCGCCTTGGGCAGACGTTGCTTGATATCGGCCAGCTCTTCTTCGGCCATCGCCTTCATTTCAGGATCGGCGAGCATTTCGGTGAGGCTGTCTTGCTCCTCACGCATTGCCTGCACTTCAATCGATGCCTTGGCGACAGGTTCAAGCTCGGCATAATCGCGCGAAGCTTGGACAAATTCCTCGCCTTCCAACTGGCCAGATGCCATTCTCGCTTCAAGCTCAGCGAAACGGTCAGCAATCTGGCGAAGGCGTTCAGCAGGGATGGTCATTTTCGGTTGTCGAAGATTTCTTGCGCTTTTTTCGCCCTTGCATAACCTTCGTTAAGAACCGACAGGCCATGCGTGGCTTCGCCATCGCGCATATCCAGAGAAATCATGATAGCTGGTTCAGCCTTGCGCGCTTTATCGTACCGTTTGCGCGGGCTGCCCGACGCGAACAGCTCAACACAAAAGCCTTCACGGCGAAACAGGTTGGTGAGCGCAGCAGCGTCAGCGTTGCGATCGTTGCTTTCAGCGGCGATGGCAATTTCAAGCGACTCTGCTCCGCGCCCTTCGCAAAGCATCGCCAACCGCTCAATCCCCGCGGCCCAGCCCACAGCTGGCGTCGCCGGACCGCCCAGCGATTCCATCAAGCCATCATAGCGCCCACCGCCAAGCACAGTGCCTTGCGCACCCAACCGGTCGGTCACAAATTCAAACGCGGTGTGGCGATAATAATCTAGCCCGCGCACCAAAGCGTCATTGCGTGTCCAAACAACGCCAGCGGCATCCAGCCCGCTTGTCACCGCGCCGAAAAAATCCTGCGCTTCGCCGCTTAGGAAATCGTCGATTTTTGGCGCGCTTGCGACATGTGCTTGATCGCGGCGGTCCTTGCTGTCGAGGATCCGCAGCGGATTCTTCTCCAGCCGCTCTTGCGAATCTTCGGACAGATCATCTCGCACACTTGCAAAATGCTCGACCAAGGCCGCGCGCCATGCCTCGCGGCTTGTCCCATCGCCCAAAGTATTGAGCTGCAAGGTCACGCCATCAGCAATGCTCAGCTCGTGCAAAAGCTGGTCCGCCATAGCGAGCAATTCGACATCGGCCTGCGGCTCGCCCGCGCCGATCACTTCGGCATCAAGCTGGTGGAATTGGCGATAGCGGCCCTTTTGCGGGCGTTCATACCGGAACAGCGGACCATGCGTGGCCACTTTCAAAGGCGCGTGCTGTTTCCAGCCATTGGTGAGGAAGGCGCGCGCAATCCCGGCGGTGAATTCCGGGCGCAAGGTGAGCGATTCACCTCCTCGATCATCAAACGAATACATTTCTTTGGAGACAACATCGGTCGTCTCGCCAAGAGAGCGCGCAAACACCTCTGTCTTTTCAAACACAGGCATTTCCACCCGGCGAAAACGATAGAGTTTGCGGACCCGCTCAAACGTTTCGACCACGAAGGCAAAAGCCTCCGCGTCCGGCCCAAATATGTCTTGCGTGCCGCGAATAGCTTGAGGGGTTTTAGCCGGTGTTTTCACTTTGCTCATGGGGGCAGTGCCTTAGAGTCCTGCTCGCCAACCCGCAATGCCTGTGCCGCATCGCAATCCGTGCCAATTTCGGCCAATCGGCAAACGCACCAATTGTCGCTCGCAAATGCGGAATGAATGCGTTAGGGGCGCTGCCGACCCGGGAGGGGTTGCCGCCACACGCTGATAAGCCCCACGCTGATAAGAAAGCGAGTAGCCATGCAAATCGATAAAATTCCGACAGGTGACAATCCGCCTGACAGCCTTAATGTCGTTATCGAAGTTCCCACTGGTGGTGAGCCGGTGAAGTATGAATTCGATAAGGATTCCGGTGCATTGTTCGTTGATCGCATTTTGCACACGCCCATGCGCTATCCAGCCAATTATGGTTTTGTCCCGCACACGCTTTCGCCCGATGGCGATCCGCTAGATGCCCTGGTTATCGCGCGCAGCCCGTTTATCGCCGGATGCGTGGTGCGTTCACGGCCTATCGGTGTGTTGCATCTTGAAGATGAACATGGCGGCGATGAGAAGCTGATTTGCGTTCCGATCGATTCCACTTTTCCGTATTACTCCGATGTCGGGGAAACGAAGGATCTGCCTTCGATTATCTTCCACCAAATCGAACACTTCTTTACCCATTACAAAGATTTGGAAGAAGAAAAATGGGTTCGCATCGGCAATTGGGGCGATACCGCAGAAGCGCGCAATATCGTGTTAGAAGCCATTGAGCGCGCAAAAACCGGCTAAGTTGCGGTTATTCCACGGGTCGGTCCGCATCGAGCAGATCGTTTTCGCGGTCCGGGCCGGCGCGTTCTTCATCCACCATGCGAGCCACTTCATCATCCGGAGTTACATCATCTGCAGCTTCGGCACGGCTTTTGGTCGGTGATGGTGTGGATGTTTTGGGCGGCGTTTTGGATGGCGCCTTAGGCGGTGCCTCAGGTCTGGATGAAGCTTTGCTATCGCTGATATTTTCAAACGGCAGCGGCATTGTGCGTTGATCAAACCGCAGCCGGTAAATCGGTTCAGGCAATGCAAACCCGGCTTCTTCCAGCGCAACTTTGGCCGCAGAAATTGCCCGGCTGCGCGCTTTCATAAAGTCTGCCTCGCGCTGATCCACCCAGGCACGGAAAATCAGCACCACGTTGGAATCGCCGACATCTTGAATGTTTACCGTTGGCGCAGGGTCATTCAGCACAAAATCGAGCGAGGCGAGCGTGTCACGGCCAAGCGTCTGCGCTTCCAATGCGTCATCATCAGCATCAACACCAAGCATGAATTCAAAGCGGCGCTGAGGATTGCGGGTGAAATTCAAAATCACTGATTTGAATACGGTAGAATTGGGAATGCGCAGATGATTGCCGTCCAACGTCATCAACACCGTCGCCCGGCTGGTTAATCTGATGACATGCCCTTCATGCGTATCGATCAAAACATGATCATTGGCGCGAAAAGGTTGGCGCAGCGAAAGCATCAATGACGCCACGTAATTCTCAACTGTATCGCGCATCGCAAAGCCCAGCGCGATCCCGATTACACCCGCACCGCCCAGCACCGCGCCAAGCAATGCCCCTGCACCGATCATGTCCAGCGCGACAACGCAGGCAAGAATGACAAAAACGAACCGAATGGCGCTCGCAATGAGCTCTGCCAGGAAGGAATTGGGCGTAATGCGTCGCCACAGCCCGGTAAGCGATGCAAGCAAATAGCCAAACGTGCCGATTATGATCGCCACCAAAATCGCCGCGCCGATCAAAGGCAACATCTGCACGATGGATTGCAGCAAATCCTGGATGCCATCAACCTGGTCACCCAATTGCACAGAAACATCACGCTCCAACGCGCTTTCAATAGTGACTACCCCTTGAACCCCGCGAGCTATAGCTTCTGCGCGAGCGGACGCATCTGCATCGGGCACTATTCCTGATAAGGAGACCACCCCTTCACTGACTGAGACTTCAACATCAGAGAGGCTGGGAACGTTAGCAAAAATATCGTCAAGGCGCGTTGCAATTCGCCTGTCTTCATCCTTAGAAGGGGTGGCGTCAATTGAGTTTGCTGCAGGCAAATCTGCACCATTGGTAGATGGAGGTGGATCGGCCAGCAAAGCTGCCGAAAGTGACGCAGGAGCCATAATTGCGGCCATCGCTGCGAGTAGAATCATACGGGTCAAACGGATCATGGCATTGGCATGGGCGCAGATTCCCTTTGAGGCAAGCCTACCAAATCATTGCAGAATAAATCTGGTCGCTTTGCAAATACCCGTCATCATGAATGGCAAACCGATGGCCCCTGCCCACAACATGATCACATCGCGGCGGAACATTCGGGCCAGCGTAAGATCATGCGCGGGATCACGCGCAACCTCATCGCCCAGATCTTCCCATCGTTTTTCAAGCCAGCGACAAGCAGGAATAATCGCTGCGACAAGCACAATAAGGGCGAAATAGGGAAGCAATGCACCCTGACCCGCTTTGACGACGCTCATCGTTACAACGATATGCAAGCCGGTATATGTAAGCAGCGCAAAGGCGACGTGATTGCTGATTGCTTTGTGCCAATCCACACGGCCAGCTCCAGCGTCATTTGCGCGGGTTTGCACCACATCCGATTGAGCTGCTCCCTTGGTCATAATGCGCTCCGCTACCTTCCAGATGCGCAGGATTCCAAAAAACAAACCAAGTTGCAAGGGCATCAACCATATCTTCAGCCGGGCGGGGCTAGGTAAGTTGCCATACCATGCACAAACCTTGCCAAACACTCTTCAAAGCTACGAAAGCCGTGCTAGATACACCGTTATGACCGCAATTGATAACGACATGATCGCTAACGATGCTCTTACACAAGCGATGGAGCAGGCCCCGGGCAATGCCGCGCCCGATTTGGGGCAAACAGGCGGTCTGGAAGTCGTCTCTATCGCCAAAAGCTATGACAAACGCTCGGTACTTTCAGATATATCGCTGACCGTGGCGAAGGGCGAAGTGCTGGGATTGCTAGGCCCCAATGGCGCAGGCAAGACGACGTGTTTTTATTCGATCATGGGTCTGGTGAAGCCTGATAGCGGCCGGATCATGATGGATGGCGAGGATGTCACCGCACTACCCATGTATCGCCGCGCGATCCTGGGCCTTGGTTATTTGCCGCAGGAAACCAGCATTTTTCGCGGCATGACCGTTGAAGAGAACATCAATTGTGTTCTTGAAATGGTTGAACCGGACAAGGAAACACGCGCTTCTGAATTGGAACGGTTGCTGGACGAATTTGGCCTTACACGCCTTCGTGAAAGCCCTGCCATGGCGCTATCTGGTGGTGAGCGGAGACGCTGCGAAATTGCCCGCGCGCTGGCGGCAAACCCTTCGATCATGCTGCTGGATGAACCCTTTGCCGGGATCGATCCCCTATCGATCAGCGACATTCGTGAGCTTGTGCGCGATTTGAAGCGGCGCGGGATCGGTGTTCTGATCACCGATCACAATGTGCGCGAAACGCTCGATATCGTGGACCGTGCTTGCATTATCTATGGCGGACAAGTGCTGTTCGCGGGCAGCCCGCAAGAGCTGGTGGCTGACGAGAATGTGCGCCGTTTGTATCTTGGCGAGGAATTTACGCTGTGATGCGATATTCTCCCAGCCTGCTGGCTGGGTTGCGGGGCCAGCCCAATTCCCCGCCCAGCCATGAGAGCCTGAGTAGGCAAGCCTAATGGCATTGGGGCCGCGCCTCGATTTACGGCAATCCCAGTCGCTGGTGATGACGCCGCAATTGCAGCAGGCGATCAAGCTGCTGGCATTGTCGAATCTTGAGATCGAAACCTTTGTTGGCGATGCGCTGGAAACCAATCCGCTGCTCGACGCCGGGCAAGTTACGCGCGAGAATGACGATGGCGGGCCAAATGACGCTGGCGATGAAACGCCTGAACCTGCAACCAGCGATGATCTAATGGCTGCAGGCGCTGGCGAAGCGGATGCACCGCTTGATATCGATACAGGCGCGCTGGACCGGGATCGGGATACGGGCGACTGGTCTGCACAAATGTCCTCTGGCGGCGCAGAGGACTTGCCCGATCTGGAAAATCGCGGTGAGGATGAGATCACGCTCGCCGCGCATCTGGACGCGCAAATCGGCGCGGCAGCACCTGATGAACGCACAGCCTTTATCGCGCGCCACCTGATCGGTCTGCTGGATGAAGCGGGCTATTGCACAGCGCCTATGCGCGAAGTGGCAGGCGATTTAGGGGTGCCGATTGCCGATGTTGAGGCGGCGTTGGAAATTGTCCAAACGCTTGACCCGACAGGCGTTGGCGCGCGCTCATTGTCAGAATGTCTCGCTTTGCAGGCCATTGAAGCTGATCGACACGATCCGTGCATGAAAGTGCTGATCGCCAATCTTGATCTGGTGGCGAAAGGCGCCTTTGCCCATTTGCGCCGCATTTGCGATGTCGATGAGGAAGACCTTGCCGACATGCTCAACGAGCTGCGCGAATATGATCCGCGCCCCGGCTTGCAATTTGGTGGCGGCGTTGGCGCAGCAGTGGTGCCCGATATCTTGCTGACAAACGGGGCGGATAGCGGGTGGGACATTGCCCTTAACGAAGCCACGCTTCCGCGCCTTGTCGTCAATCGCGGATATTATCTGGAACTGCGCGAAGGTTGCGCGGCCAAAGATGCCAAAAGCTGGCTAAGCGAAAAGCTGGCCGATGCGAACTGGTTGATCAAAGCGCTCGATCAACGGCAAAAGACCATCCTTAAAGTGGCCGCCGAAATCGTTAAGCAGCAGGACGGCTTTTTTAGAAACGGCGTTTCTGAATTGCGCCCTTTGACATTGCGCACGGTGGCAGAAGCGATTGAAATGCACGAAAGCACCGTCAGCCGGGTAACCAGCAACAAATATCTACACTGCGATCGCGGCACATTTGAGCTAAAATACTTCTTCACCTCGGGGGTTGGCGGCGGCGCGGATGGCGAAGGCGCGAGCGCAGAAGCTGTGAAAGCCCGCATCAAAGCGCTAACCGATGCAGAAGACCCCAAGAAAATCCTCTCGGATGATAAGCTGGTCGAACTGCTAAAGGCCGAAGGCTTCGACATCGCGCGGCGCACCGTGGCGAAATATCGCGAGGCGAGCGGGATTGGTTCAAGCGTGCAGCGGCGACGGGCAAAGAAGATCGCAGCGATGTGAGTTGTTGCTTTTTGGGCAGATGCAGACGGTCGGCTAGCGACCCAGTTGCGGACCTTCTGACTTTCATGCAAAGTCCATTGCAATCAGGACTATCCGGGCTCGAACGATGTTCGTCTATTTACTCTATCGATGGACAATAACGCGCAGGTTCGAGAAGGCGCAAGGCGGCTTCGTTTATCGAAAACGCCCTGACCTTCCCGGGTTTGTGGTTACAGATCAGGACCGAAAGGACTTACTACGCGAATTTCGTCGGCGATACTGGAAGTTTTGGCTTCTTATGCTAGCTTGCACCCTGGCGTGTTCAGCATTGCTCGCCGTCGTAGCAATGGTGTTTGGTTTTGGTCAGAGATTCATAGAATTGGCCGGTTATGCGCTTGTTCTTGCCCTTCTAGCTTTTATCGCCCGGGAACAAAGAACATGGTCTCTGCTTCCCGAGAAAAACTTCGCAAAATGTCCACGGATTGAACCGGAAGTTCCGAGAGCCGGTTGGTCAGATCGGTTTCACAGCATGATGCGCAATCGATCTTGGATAAGCCATATCGCTATAGTTTTAATCAAAGGGACCTTAGCGTGGCTGACTTCTTTTGATCTGGCGGACGCGCAATTCGGTCAATGGCTTCTTTTGATTGCTTTTACCGCGTCAATCGTCATCTCACTGTACGGCGCGGCTCATAAAGCGCTGACAAAGGCCGATCCTTAAGCTTGTCGCTCGGCAACGTCCGCTCCCCACCCCAACTCCAGGCATTCGATCCGAAATAACGCCGCCTCACAATCAGACATGCCATCCGCACCGTTGTCGCTTCCCGCCGCGTTCGCGGCGAGGGCAAGGGCGACCGCCCTCCCGCAGCGGGGGTGACTTGCTACCCATCCCGCAAGAACGCACGCCCGGATAGGCGTGCCAAACCGCAAAACTACCTGTGACTCAAAAGACTCACGGTAAAACGTTAACGACTTACACGCTTTATTAACCTTTTTCGTTGAGACGTTGCATGGTTAATTCCGGGCAAGTGCTTCTTACCGGAAAGTTATTACCGGTCAGAAAGCCGGTACAAAACCCGATTGGGTAATAATAGGGGACCGTGACAATGCGCGTGCTGCTGATCGAAGACGAGCCGACTACTGCAAAAGCGATTGAGCTTATGCTGACGACCGAGGGTTTTAACATTTATTCGACCGATCTGGGCGAAGAAGGCCTCGATCTGGGCAAGCTGTATGATTACGATATCATCCTGCTCGATCTTAACCTGCCGGACATGCATGGCTATGATGTGCTCAAGAAACTGCGCGTTGCCAAAGTGCAAACGCCGGTTCTGATCCTTTCGGGTATTGCCGAAATGGACAGCAAAATTCGCAGCTTTGGTTTTGGCGCTGATGATTATGTTACCAAGCCGTTCCATCGCGATGAATTGATTGCTCGCATCCATGCTGTTGTGCGCCGTTCCAAAGGCCATAGCCAGTCGATCATCCGCACCGGCAAACTGGCCGTGAACCTTGATGCCAAAACCGTTGAAGTTGATGGCGCGCGTGTTCACCTCACCGGTAAAGAATATGCCATGCTTGAGCTGCTTAGCCTGCGCAAAGGCACCACGCTCACCAAGGAAATGTTCCTCAACCACCTTTATGGCGGAATGGATGAGCCGGAATTGAAAATTATCGACGTGTTTATCTGCAAGCTGCGCAAGAAGCTTTCGAGCGCATGCGGCGGGGAAAACTACATCGAAACAGTATGGGGCCGCGGCTATGTTCTGCGCGATCCTGCTGAAGAGGCCGAAGCGGCCTGAGGTACCCGACCTTGAGGGGGTTACAAAACAACGCCTCGGAAAGCGTCAAGCTTCCGGGGCGTTTTTCTTTGCCTAATTCACGCGCAATGCGTTGATGTCCAACCCGCTTGGCTCTTGGAAAAGGCGCAGGGAAAATTCCGGCAAGATGGCTAGCAAATGGTCGATAATGTCGGATTGGATCCGCTCATACTCACCCCAATTTGTGGTGGCGGTGAAGCAGTAAATTTCCAGCGGCAGCCCTTCGGGTGACGGCGGCAATTGGCGCACAAGGAGCGTGAAATCATTGCTGAGTTCTGGATGCGCTTTGAGATAGGCGATCACATAAGCGCGGAAAGTGCCGATATTGGTCAGCCGACGCGCATTAACATGATTGGTATCGCCCGCAGCTTCGCGCGCGTTCCATTCTGACAATTCGGTATCCTTGGCCGTCAGATAATCGCCCAGCAGGCGAAAACGGCGCAAATCATTGACCTCGTCCTCGCTTAAAAAACGGATGGCATTTTGATCGAGCAGCAAAGCGCGCTTGATCCGCCGACCGCCCGCATCCGACATGCCGCGCCAATTCTTATAACTATCGGAAATCAGCTTATGCGTTGGGATCGTGGTGATCGTCTTGTCAAAATTCTGCACCTTCACCGTATGCAACGCGATATCGATCACATCGCCATCCGCATTCATTCCGGGCATTTCAATCCAATCGCCCACGCGCAGCATATCGTTGGTGGTGAGTTGCACAGAGGCAACCAGCGATAAGATCGTATCTTTGAACACCAACAGCAAAACCGCCGCCATCGCGCCAAGGCCAGATAGCAAAAGCAACGGCGATTCCTCGATCAGGACCGAGATGATAAAGATCGCCGCAGCCATAAAGATCGCGATTTTCAGGACTTGGACATAGCCTTTAATCGGCCTGCTTTTCGCATCGGGCCGCCTGCGATATACTTCCTCGGCATAATCAAGCGTGCCACTGATCGCGAGCGCGATGGACAGGACGATAGCCGCTTCGGCGACATTTGAAACAACCGTGACAATATCAATCGGCAGGTGCGGCACTTCGGGCAACCCGCGCGATATGAGCAGCAATGGCAAAGCGCTGGCCAACCACGCCGCCGCCTTATCGGCAGTCAAGCTGCGCCTATCCAGAAATGGCCGGGCCGCGCGCAAGATCACTTTTTTGAGCAGAAAGTTCACAACCACCGCCGCAGTCAACAGCAGGGTCAGACCAATAAGCGATTGGAGCCAAGGTGCGAGCGCATAAAAAGCGTCAAAGATTGGGGCAAACATAGCGGTGCCCATATTGTGCCGAAGGGGTGATGCACAAGCCTTGGCGAAACGAACCTCTCGCCAACGCGTCTGCCATTTGTTAGCGCGCGCGCCATGACGGCACATAAGGAAGGCGACCCGACGACGCTCAACCGGCTCTATGGGCGATCGGTTGGCAAACCGCTACGCGCGCAGCAACAACAGCTGGTTGATGAGCTTCTTCCCAAAATCTCAGTCCCTGAAGATGGCCCGGTGACAGCTGAAAGCCTGTTTGGCGCAGATTGTCCGCTGCATTTTGAAATCGGCTTTGGTGCTGGCGAACATCTTGCTTACCGGGCAGACCTGTTGCCCGATCACGGCTTTATCGGAGCAGAGCCCTATCTCAACGGCGTGGCTGCTGCGCTAACGCATTTGCATGAAGGGCGGCTGGCCAATGTCCGGCTGCATCACGGCAATGCGCTCGACGTGTTGGCGCGCATTCCTGATGACGGCTTGACGATGGCCTATCTGCTCCATCCCGACCCATGGCCCAAAGCGCGCCATGCCAAACGGCGCATGATGAATGACGGCCCCGTGCAGATGATTGCAGACAAGCTAAAGCCGGGCGGCGAGTTCCGGTTTGGCACCGATCACGCGATCTATCTGCGCCATGCTTTGATGGTGATGCAGCGGTTTCAGAATGAGTTTGAATGGATCACCTCAAGTCCGCGCGATTGGCAAGACCGCCCTTCTGGCTGGTCCGAAACCCGGTATGAACACAAGGCGCGCACCGTATTTGGTCACGAAGTCTGGTATTTCCGATTCAGGCGGCGGTGAGCCAATGGAGAAGGTAAATGTCTAACAAATCGGCTTTAATCATTGGTGCATCGCGCGGTATCGGGCTTGGCCTGGCGCAAGAGCTGGTCACGCGCGGCTATACCGTTATCGCCAGTGAGCGCGACAAGAGCGCTGCTCTGCACGATCTGGCAGCGGCGCATTCTGACCAGATTTCTATCGTCCAATGCGATGTCACTGATCCTGCCAGCTACGCGCATCTTTCCCAGTCAATTGGGAGCAAGTCGCTGGACTATCTGGTCCTGAATGCCGGAATTTATGGGCCGCGCGAAGAAGGCTCTCAATCCTTGGCCGCGCTTGATCAAGGTCTGATGGGCGAAATGATCATGGTCAATGCGATTGGCCCTGTCCAAACCGCTCTCACTCTTATGCCTCTGGTGAAGAATGGTGGCCGGGTTGGCATGTTGACCAGCAAGATGGGTTCGATTGACGATAGCTCTGGCGGCCAGAACTATTACCGGGTCAGCAAAACGGCGCAAAACATGCTCGCACGGTCTTTGTTTGAACAGCATTGCGCGCCTCGCGATATTGCGGTGCTATCGCTCCATCCAGGCTGGGTACAGACAGATATGGGCGGGCCGGGCGCACTCATCACAGTCGCACAAAGCGCAAGCGGCCTTGCCAATAGGCTAGAGGAAACACGCCGCGCTGAACACGTTTTCGTGGACTATGCCGGCAAACCTATCAGCTGGTAATTTAAACGCATTACGCGCCGAAAATAGCGCTCACCTTTGCGGCATCAAGGCGATAGTGGCGCGATAGTTCTGCCGTGGCCATTTCGCCAAAATGCATCGTAGGCGCAAGATCGCGGCCTTGATACAGCTTGTCCGCGGCGAGCCCCGGCCAATTTGCAATGACCTTCGGCCCCGGCCCAAGATTGCCGCCCAGAACCAGCGCGGCAGATGCCGTCCCATGGTCTGAACCGCCAGTGCCATTGATAGCGGCAGTGCGGCCAAATTCAGTTGCGACAATAACAAGCGTTTCTGACCACGCATCACCAAGGCCCAATTTCAGCTCTGAGATTAGTGTATCGAGGCCATTGAGCTGCTGTGACAAACGGCGTTTTTGTGCAGAATGCGTATCCCAGCCGCCCGTCTCGATCATCATGACGCGCGCGGCTTCTGGACCGTTCATCAAAGCGGCCGCCAGCTTGCCCAGCTCGCCACCATTGCGGCCATTATTGCCGCCAATATCTCCCGCCATTTCCTTGGTTTTGACAGCTTCTGTCCAAAGCGGCGCTAGCTCAGTGTCGGCTTCATACAGCATGGTGAGGCGCTGCATCAGATCCTCGCTCGCATCGGGCAGGCGGTTATTGGCATAAGTTGAAACCGTCATTTCCCCGCGCAGAGCCAGTGGCACGGCAGGCACCATCGCCAAAGCGCGCGCATCATCCGGGCTAAGCAAAGGCAGCAAGCGCCCCATCCACCCGGTGGGCAATTCGTAAGGGCGGCTCGCCGCGCTTTCGAGGACGTTTTGCCCATCGAAATGCGAGCGGTTGCGATAATCGGTAGCGATCGCGTGATATCCGCGCGCCTCGCCATTGGCGAACATTTTGCTCACCACACCAAGCGAAGGGTGCAGCGCAAACATGGAATCGAGAGGGGTCGCCTCGGTTTCGGTCAAACCAGCACGAAGCCTCATAAGATCAGGATCACCCATTGGCGGCATGATCGCGAGGCCATCTGCTGCACCGCGCTGAATTACAAAAACCAAACGTTTGGCGGTGGCGGCTTGTGCAAAGGCCATACCGGGCAGAGCCATAGAGGCCCCGGCAAGACCAGCTGCACCAAGAAGGCGGCGGCGCGAAAGTGCAATAGTCATGGCTTATCTCCGCATAAATTCTGGGCTGGCAATCATCAACGCTAGGCCGGTCCCGGGGGATTCGGCGCGGCGAATTGCCTGCATTGTTTCAGGATTGAGCTTGTCAGCCATAAGGTTCTGCGCGAGTTGCCGCGCATCCATATCATTGCCAACACGCCGCGCGATCTGCTGCGCATATTCCACCCGCGCGATCAACGCGCCTGGCCCTGCCCACTCACTCGCCAAATCGGCAAAGCCAGCGGGGCTACCGGGCCGCCAAACAGGTTGCCCAAGTTGGGTAAAAGCGTTGAGAGCAGCGCGGCGACCGGGCATTCGATCAAGCCCGACTGCGCGCAGCGAAGCAATGGTCCAGTCCCAAGGATTGCGGAACTTCGCGTTGGCTTCAGTCCAAGGCTCCGATGAGGTGATCAAAGCGCGATAAACCGTCGGCAAATCGCCATCGCTTTGCAAATATGCCTGTTCCAATCTGGCAATCATACTGGCGGGCGGTTCATCCGCTGCAAAATGTCGCGCCAGCTTGGTCGCTACAAAGCGCGCTGTTGCCGGGCTTTTCGCCAAATCATCAAGCACGGCCAGCGATTGGCGGCGGCCATCTTCGGCATAGCGTTTGCCCAAAATTGTACGAGCGCCTGGTTCATGCAGGCGGGTGTTGAAAACGATCTCACCGGGCTCACCATTCTGGTTGCGCGCATTACGGCCACCGCCAAACCCTGCGATGGTCCAGCCTGTCAACGCGCGGGCAAATTCGGTCACATCATTCTGGGTATAACCGCTGCGCACGCCCAAAGTATGCAATTCCATAATTTCGCGGGCAAGATTTTCATTCAGACCAATCTCGCGCCGTGTTCCATTGCGGCGAACGCGGTTGGCCACGCGTACTGCCATCTGACTGCCTGGCCCGATAGATTGTGTTTGATCGAGATAATTGAGCATTGCGGGATGCAATACTGCGGCCTGCAACATGTCCCTGAAAGAACCCAGCACATGTGGCCGGATCGCTTCAAATTCATAGGATGCGACCAGCGGGGTTACCGTTCCTTTATCTGCCGAAACGGCAAAGTGATTGGCCCAGAAATGCACCATGCGCTCTACAAAAGGAGCATCGGTTGAGAGCGCGCTAGAGACGCGGGCTGCTGCACCGGTCGCGTAAGATGTGTGCAATTGGCGACGTGATTGATTGCTGGCGGGTTCTTCCATCATCGCATCTTCGCCAGATGCCATTGCGCCTGTTTCCATAGCCTCGCGTTGACGGCGCTGCGCAGCCCGGCGCATTTCGCCACGCTCAATCCGATAAGCGATTAGGCGGCCCAGCATTTTCTTGCTGCTGGGTTCTGCAGCAATCATTGCAGGCGCAGGGTCATACCGGCCAAACTGCGCCAGCAGCCATTCTTGCGGGTCGCCTTCGACAAGTTGATCAGGGCGCGCGCCCAGCCCGAACCGATCTTGTGCAATTGAAACTTTTCCAGTCATCGCTTCATCTCCTGAACAACTGGATAGCGCAATGACTCTTGCGAATCTCGCATCCAATTGTATCAGTTTGTCGAAGCTTGCATGAACAGGGTCCAAACCTGTAGCAAATTACTGAAATTAACCGACAATTCCAGCACTGGCAAGAACCGCCAAGGTCAGCACATCGGGCGCGATCGATGTCATCGGCGCAATCTGTACCGGCTTTTCAGTGCCGATAAGGATCGGGCCGATAACCGTATCACCGCCCAATTCACGCAGCAGTTTGGCCGACAAATTGGCACTTTGCAGCCCCGGCATGATGAGGACATTGGCCGGGCCAGAAAGCCTGCTGAAGGGATAAAGCTCCATAACCTTGGCATTGAGCGCAGCATCGGGCGCCATTTCGCCTTCATACTCAAAGTTTTGTTCTTCAGAGCCGAGGATCTCAACAGCCTTGCGGATCTTGTCGAGCCATTGGCCCGACGGATTGCCAAAGGTGGAATAGGACAAGAAGGCAACGCGTGGTTCATGCCCCATGCGCCGCGCGACGGCAGCGGCTTCTTTCGCGATATTGACCAGTTCGGGCGCTTCGGGGCGCTCATTGATGGTTGTATCGGCCAGGAAGGTGGTGTGGTTCTTGCCCAGCACCATATGCATGCCGAAATTCGTTGCGCCTTCTTTGGGACCGATAACGCGGCCAATCTCGCGGGCGGTCTGGCTGAATGTGCGGGTTAAACCCGTCACCATGCCATCCCCTTCGCCCAGCGCCACCAGAAGCGCTGCAAAAACGTTGCGCTCCTGATTGACCATGCGCTGCACATCGCGCTCTGTATAACCGCGGCGTTGCAGGCGCTTATAAAGAAAATCGTTCATCGCCGGCACGTGCTCAGAAACGGCGGAGTTTTCGATCCGGTAGCTATCAGGATCATCCACCGCCAGTTCGACCAGTTTTTCACGCACTTTCTCGGTGCGGCCTACAAGGATCGGTTCGCCATAGCCAAAATCGCGGAATTGGATCGCAGCACGCAATGCAACTTCTTCCTCTGCCTCGGCAAAAACCATAGTGCGCGGATTGTTGCGCGCCATGGAATAGATATTGGTAAGCGCAGCAGTGGTTGGATTGAGGCGCGCTTTGAGCTCATGCTCATAAACCGCAAAATCTTCCACCGGAGCCAGCGCGACGCCGGTATCCATTGCCGCCTTTGCCACCGATGATGAAACAACTTCCATCAAGCGTGGATCAAATGGGGCTGGGATAATATAGTCGGTGCCAAACTGCTGGTTCTTGCCATAAGCGGCAGCGACTTCTTCAGGCACGCGTTCGCGCGCCAGTTTGGCAATTGCATCGGCCGCCGCGATTTTCATTTCTTCGTTGATCGTGGTCGCCTGCACATCCAGCGCGCCGCGGAAGATAAACGGGAAACCCAGCACATTGTTAACCTGATTGGGGAAGTCAGAACGGCCCGTGGCGACAATCGCATCGGGGCGCACTTCTTTGGCTTCGTCCGGCATGATCTCCGGTATTGGATTGGCCATGGCAAAGATGATCGGCTTGTCGGCCATCTTTTTGACCCATGCAGGCTTCAACGCGCCAGCAGCGGAAAGGCCAAGGAAGATATCGGCGCCGTTCAGCGCTTCCTCAAGCGTGTTCGCCTCTGTATCGACGGCATGCGCGCTTTTCCATTGATCAAGCCCTTCGCGGTCCCGCTTAATCGGGCCTTTGCGATCGCACATGATGACATTTTCGTTGGATGCGCCCATCGCTTTGATCAGCGCGGTACAGGCGATCGCAGCAGCGCCTGCGCCGTTTACAACAACTTTCACGTCCTTGATATCGCGGCCCGTCAGGAAACAGGCATTGAGCAGACCAGCCGCAGTAATGATCGCGGTGCCATGCTGATCATCGTGCATGATCGGAATGTTCATGCGTTCGCGCAAAGCTTGTTCGATGATAAAGCATTCAGGCGCTTTGATATCTTCAAGATTGATGCCGCCAAAAGTCGGCTCCATCAAAGCCACCGCTTCGATAAAAGCTTGCGGATCTTCGGTGGCCAATTCGATATCAATTGCATCCACATCGGCAAAGCGTTTGAACAAAACCGCTTTGCCTTCCATCACCGGCTTGGACGCCAGCGCGCCAAGATTGCCAAGGCCAAGGATCGCGGTCCCGTTGGAAATTACCGCAACAAGGTTAGAGCGCGCTGTATAACGCGCCGCATCAGCGGGGTTTTTTGCAATCGCTTCAACTGGTGCAGCCACGCCGGGAGAATAGGCAAGGCTGAGATCGCGCTGCGTCGCCATCGGTTTGGACGCGATGATTTCGATCTTACCGGGACGGATTGTCTCGTGATAAAACAGCGCTTCGCGCTCGGTAAAACTCTTATTGCTGGTATCTTCGGCCAAGTGTTCCTCCCTGTCTGATCCACCACATAGTCAGGTTATAGCAATGGCGATAGGGGAAAGCGCGCCATAAGCGCTTTGAGAATCGCCCCACTAGGCGCTAGCCACCCTGAAGCGATGGCTGGAACCGCAACTCCCATGATGGCACAATATTTCGACCTGAAGTCTCAGGCCGAGGGTGCGCTGCTGTTTTATCGCATGGGCGACTTTTTCGAATTGTTCTTCGATGATGCGAAAAAGGCCGCTGGCGTGCTCGACATCGCGCTCACCACGAGGGGCGAGCATGATGGGAAGCCAGTGCCCATGTGCGGCGTTCCGGTGCATGCGGCAGAAGGCTATCTCGCCCGGCTGATTCGCGCAGGATGCCGCGTGGCAATTGCTGAACAGGTGGAAACACCCGATGAAGCCAAAGCGCGGGCCAAGCGTGAAGGCTCTGCGTCATCCAAAGCTTTGGTGAAGCGCGATATTGTGCGCTTTGTCACCGCAGGAACGCTGACCGAAGAAGCTTTGCTGGAGCCGCGCCGTGCCAATATGCTGGCGGCGGTTTGTGATGTGCGCGGCGTTTGCGGGATTGCCGCCTGCGATATCTCCACCGGGCGGATGGAATTGGAGCAATGCGACAGCGACGCGGTGGATGCGGTGCTGGCGCGTATCGGGGCAAGCGAAGTGGTTGCGCCCGATGGCTGGGGCAATGCGCCCGAAATCGCCGTAATCCGCGAGCGCCGCGATTTTGTCAGCGATGGCGGGGAAACCCGGTTGAAATCAGTGCACGGTGTGGCGACCCTTGATGGTTTTGGCCAGTTCACCCGGCCCATGTTGGCAGCGGCGGGCGGATTGCTGGCCTATCTTGATCATGCAGGGCGCGGCGCATTGCCGTTATTGCTGCCCCCGATTGCACGGCAAAGCGGCGCGCATATGGCCATGGATGCAGCCACCCGCACCAGTCTGGAAATCCTCGAAGCGCAAAGCGGCGGGCGCGCAGGCAGTCTTGTGGCGACGTTGGATCGCTGTTTGACGGGAGCTGGCGCACGCCTTCTGGCCGAAGATTTGGCTGCTCCGCTGGCAGAGCAAGCCGCGATTGAGGCACGCCTCGCGATGGTCGGGTGGTTGCATGCCGATCCCTTGGGCCGGGCCGATTTGCGCGATGCCTTGCGGTCCCTGCCTGATATTGGACGCGCGCTTGGCCGGCTTGTTGCAGGGCGCGGCAGTCCGCGCGATCTGGGGCAGGTTCGCGATGGGTTGGCCCGTGCTGGCGAGATCGAGGCATTGCTGGCCCCCAAACCTGATCAGCCCAGCTTGCTAACAGACCTTCTGCCCATGCTGAAAGGTCACGGCGAACTGATCGATTGGCTCACCCGCGCGCTCGTTCCCTCTCCACCAACGGAGCGGCAATCAGGCGGTTATATTGCGGAAGAATATGATGCATCGTTGGATGAATTGCGCGCAATATCGGGCAATGCGCGCCGCGCGATTGCGGCGATGGAAGCGCAATATCGTGAAGACACGCAAACGCCCTCACTCAAAATCAAACACAATGGCGTGCTGGGCTATTTCATCGAAGTGCCTGCCAAGCATGGCGATAAGCTCATGGCTTCCGATAGCGGCTTTACCCATCGCCAGACGATGGCAAACGCGGTGCGCTTTAATTCGCTGGGCCTGCATGAAGAAGCCAGCCGTATTGCGGAGGCGGGCGGACGCGCGCTGGCCGCAGAAGAAGCCCATTTCGAAAAGTTGGTCGAAGCCGTTTCGGCGGCGCGCGAAGCAGTGGCGGCAACGGCTGCTGCTTTGGCAAGGCTTGATGTCAGCGCAGGGCAAGCCGAACGCGCAGCCGAAGGGGATTGGTGCCGTCCACAGATCGTGCAAGGGCCTCAGCTGGCGATTACGGGCGGCCGCCACCCCGTTGTCGAAGCCGCATTGGGGCACGAGGGCAACCGGTTTGTTGCCAATGATTGCACGCTTGATGAAAGTGACAGGCTCTGGCTTGTGGGTGGCCCCAATATGGGCGGTAAATCGACCTTTTTGCGGCAAAATGCGCTGATCGTGTTGATGGCGCAGGCGGGCGGTTTCGTGCCTGCTGCATCGGCCCGAATTGGCCTTGTCGATCGCCTGTTCAGCCGCGTTGGCGCATCGGACAATCTGGCGCGGGGCCGCTCCACCTTCATGGTCGAGATGGTAGAAACCGCTGCCATTCTAGCGCAGGCAACGCCAAGCAGCTTTGTAATTCTGGACGAAGTGGGGCGCGGCACATCGACTTATGATGGCCTTGCGCTGGCATGGGCCGTTGCCGAAGCGATCCATGAAAGCAACCGGTCGCGCTGCCTGTTCGCAACGCATTATCACGAGATGGCGCTGCTGGCAGAAACGTGCCCAGCACTCAGCCTGCACCATGTCCGCGCAAAGGAATGGAAAGGCGAGCTGGTCTTGCTGCACGAGCTGGCTGAAGGCGCTGCGGAAAGCTCTTTCGGGCTTGCGGTTGCGAAATTGGCCGGGGTTCCAGCACCTGTTGTCAAACGGGCGCGATCCGTCCTCGACCGGCTTGAAAAAGGGCGTGCAGAAACAGGCGGATTGGCAGCAGGGCTTGGCGAATTGCCGCTTTTTGCAGCTGCTTTGGCCGAGGAAGAAGAACAGGCTGGCGATGCTTTGCGCGAACAGCTCAATGCGCTTGATATCGATGCGCTCAGCCCGCGCGAGGCGCTTGATCTGCTTTACGTTTTGAAACGTAAAGCGGGAACGGATTAAGAAGCTTTGCCGTTTGCTTCCCTATGAGCGACAAAGAAAACAATAGCCACGCCTATGACGAAGCGGAACAGGCTGATGGTGATGATACGCGCAATGAGTTGGCGGAAGACCGCACGGATATGGCGGAAGACCGCACAATCATGGCAGTTGAGCGGACATTTGCCGGTTGGATCAGAACCGCATTTGCCTCAATCGGTATCGGTTTGGGATTTCGCGCTCTGTTTGGTGAGTTGCAACCGCCTTGGCTTGCCAAAGCGATTGCAACGATGTTCGTGCTGTTCGCGATATTTCTCGCGATTGAGGCACAGCGGCGTGCCACCAATTCACTTGCGCGAATGCGCACTCATGCCGTCGATGGCCCAGATCACCCCAAATTCAGAGCTCTTGCCTATGGCGTTGCCATCGGCGCAGCGGTGCTTATCGCCGGGCTGTGGCTTTTCAATGACGGGAAAATAGGCGACGGTTAGGAACCGGTTTTCTGGGCACTGCCAGGTTTGCCGGTTTTGCCGAATTTCTCGACATTGTCATCGTGATTGGGTTCACCTTCAAAGGCGCCCATATCAATCCGCCCTGAACTTTCCATATCGCGCATGTGATCGATGGTGTCCTGTGACGCATCGCCCATCACGCCGCTTTCATTGTCGCTTTTTTCGCTATCTGTAGGGCTGCGCGTTTCTGACGTTAGCTGTTGAGCTTGCGCGGACACTTCCTGCGCTTGTGCGCGATGATCGTCCTGCTCGTCATTGTGGGTTTCGGGGGCGAGGTCGGCCTGGCGTTGTTCCTGGGTTTTAACTGTATCGGTCATGAAATTCTCCTTTGCCTTACCAACCCACAGGCACCGAAGCATGTTCCAAATTTCCCGGTTAACGGCTCGCGCCCGGCTTCCAGAGCACGTCCTTTGCACCGCCATCATTCACAACGCGGCCAAGCACGAAGAGATAATCTGACAAACGATTGATAAAAGCGAGTGCCTGGGGGTTGACCGCTTCTTGCGTAGCCAAAGCCGCCATCGCCCGTTCTGCCTTGCGCGCAGACGTGCGAGCAAGGTGCAGATAAGCGCCTGCTTGCGTCCCACCGGGCAGAATAAAGCTGGTTAGCGGGGTAAGGTTTTCGTTATGCGCATCGATCCGCGCTTCGATCCATTCGACTTGCGAGCCAACGATCCGCAAAACCATTTCGGAAGGTTCAAAATCATCACCCGGCGTTGCCAGATCAGCGCCCAGATCGAACAGATCGTTTTGCAGCCGCGTCACTTCTGTCAGCGCTTCACCCGACAATGCCATAGTCGCCAGACCAAGCGCAGCATTCGCTTCATCCACTGCGCCCACAGCTTCCATGCGCGACCCGTGTTTTGCTATACGTGAGCCATCTACCAGGCCTGTTGTGCCATCATCGCCAGTGCGGGTGTAAATCTTGTTGAGCTTGACCATCGGCTTGATCAGCTATTGACAACGAGCAGGATCGCCACCGCGACGATCGCCAGCGCTTGATACTTAATGCGCGCGAACATCGCTTTGTTCTGCTTCAACTGCATTTCAGTGACGTTATCGCTGCCGTTTTCAAGATCGATTTTGGTCGTCTGCAAGAAGGCAATAATGCCCCGAACAAGCGATACGGCCGCCAGAATGGCGAAAATTATGATGAGGATTGTCAGAAATACGTTCATGGTGTGCCAGATGGTTAGCGGGAGAGGGTTATACCACCCGGCATTTGGTCCATACGCAGGGATTGGGCAAGAGCTATCCCGTCCTCGCCCGCCTCGCGCCTATCTGCCAAAGAGGGTGAACCGCGCCGTTTGGCAAGCTTTTTGCCGCCTTCATCAAGCAATAGCGGATGGTGGTGCCATTGTGGAACCGGCAGGCTAAGCAAAGCTTGCAACAGCCGATGAATATGGGTGGCACCGAACAGATCCTGCCCTCGTGTCACCAAAGTCACCCCATCGGCTGCATCATCAAGCGTTGCGGCCAAATGATAGCTCGCTGGCGTTAGCGCATCTTTGCGCACCAAAACCACATCACCGGTAAGATCAGGCCGCGCTTGCTGCTCGCCCGCCAGCGCGTCTTGCCAGGAAAGTGGGCCTGTGCGCCGCATCGCCTCTGCCACATCCAGCCGCCATGCGACCGGCTCGCCCTCTGAAATAACAGCACCTTTGCAAGTGCCTGGATATACCGGCCCGTCTGGCCCCATTTGGGTGGATGCCGCTGCAATCTGGGCGCGGGTGCATCGGCATGGATAAAGCAGGCCCTGATTGCGCAGGCTTTGTGCAGCTTGGGCATAGGCCTCCAGCCGCGTGCTTTGCGATGGCACATCTTCCCATTTCAACCCGAGCCATTCCAGATCACGGCGAAATTCCTCGGGCAGTTCAGGCCGGGACCGTGCGCCGTCAATATCTTCGATCCGCATAAGAAACCGGCCACCTGTATCACGGGCCAAATCATGCGCAATAATCGCTGAATAGGCATGGCCAAGATGCAAATGGCCATTGGGACTGGGCGCAAACCGGGTGACTATCATCCTTGTGCCTCATCCCTAACTCTTGCGCGAATCGTCAAAAACCTGTGGATTCTCCTCTGCATGTAACAGGGTTGACGTTTTTTGCGGTAAATGTTCATGTCAGCGCATCAGGGAGGGCACGGCAGGTGTTCAAAGCCGATCTGATCGAACGCGCAGCGCAGTTTCGCAGCGCAGATAACGATCCAACCAGGCAGCTGGAAAGCTGCCCCGCACTTGTGTTGAACGCGGACTACACGCCGCTTTCCTATTATCCCCTCAGCCTGTGGCCGTGGCAAACGGCGATCAAGGCCGTATTTCTTGAGCGGGTTGATATCGTCGCCAGCTATGATCGCGAAGTGCATTCGCCTTCGCTTGATATGCAAATCCCTTCGGTGATTGCACTTCGGCAATATGTGAAACCCAGCGAGTTTCCCGCCTTCACGCGCTTCAACTTGTTTTTACGCGATCGGTTCAGCTGCCAATATTGCGGGTCGCAAAAAAGCCTGACGTTTGACCATGTGATCCCGCGGCGATTGGGCGGGAAGACGACTTGGGAAAATATCTCTACCGCATGCGCGCCGTGCAATATGAAAAAGGGTGGTCGCACGCCAAAGCAGGCGGGGATGATGCTCAACCTAAAGCCGATCCGCCCGACCAGCTGGCAATTGCAACAGCAGGGCAAAAGCTTCCCGCCACATTACCTGCACGAGACATGGCGCGATTATCTGTATTGGGACATTGAGCTTGAGGCTTAATTACGTCACGGCTTACGTCACGGCCGGTTTGACGGCGAAACGTTCGTCCAGCCATTCTTCACTGTCCAAAACGTCGCGCAATTGGCTAACCATCCGCCAGCAATCGGCAAAACCTGTGTAGGCAGGCGTGAAGCCGAAGCGCAGTATATCGGGTTCGCGAAAGTCACCAATAATGCTGTGTGCGATAAGTGCTTGTGACAAAGCAAAGGCGTTTTTGTGGCGATAGGATAGGTGGCTGCCGCGCCTGCAGGGATCGCCGGGAGAGGCGCATTCCAGTTCGGGTATGACCTGCTCCATGGCCGCGCCCGTGAATTCGCTAAGTGCTCGCGATTTGGTCACTAAGGGCGCGATGCCGATCTCTGCGATCAGATCCACGCCCTCTTCCAATGCCGCCATCGCCAAAATGGGCGGGGTGCCGCAAAGCAGTTTCTCGATGCCTTGGGCGGGTGTATAATCATCTGCGAAGCGGAACGGTTCTTTATGCCCCATCCAGCCGCTCAAGGGTTGTTGCAATCCGCCCAAATGCCGCTCTGCCACGAAGGCGAACGCTGGCGCGCCGGGGCCGCCATTGAGGTATTTGTAGCCACAACCAACCGCGAAGTCCGCTTCGCAATCATTGAGCGCAACTGGCACCGCGCCGGCGCTGTGTGACAGATCCCACAATACCAGCGCGCCTGCATCGTGTGCCGCTTTGGTCAGCTGCGCCATATCGTGCATCGCGCCGGTTTTGTAGTGCACATGGGTCAGCAAAAGCAGCGCCACATCATCATCTAACGCCGCCTCCAACTCCTCTGTCGGAACCAGTCGCCGCTCGGCCAAACCCATCCCTGCAAGGCCTTCGACCATGTAAAGATCGGTGGGGAAATTGCCCGGCTCGCTTAATACCACCTTGCGGCCCGGACGCATCGCCAAAGCGGCGGAAATCAGCTTGAAAAGATTGATCGAGACGCTGTCACACGCGATGACTTCATGCCGCTGTGCACCAATCAAAGGTGCGATCTTGGCGCCCACTTTGGCGGGCATCCCGATCCAGCCCGCATCGTTCCAGCTGCGGATCAGGCCGTCGCCCCATTCCCGCTTCAGCATCCGCTCCATCCGACCAAGGGTGCGCTTAGGCAAAGCCCCAAGCGAATTCCCATCGAGATAAGTTACTGCGTCATCAGGCAGCGCAAATTCATTGCGCCATTTCGCCAGCGGATCGGCGGCGTCACGGCGCCAAGCCTCCGCCGCAAAATCCATCACCCCTCAATTACGCTGGTTTGAGGGTGATGTTTGTCGAGATGTTTTTTGATGATGCGCAAATTGCGCGTGTTGGAGCGGAAAAGGAAATCGAACAGGTCACCTGCAAGAGGGACTGCGCCAACCGCGCTATCGAAAGCGACATTTCCCGCCATGCGCAGCAATTTCCATTTCGGCAGGCCCAGATTGCGCGCTTCCCAAACGATATAAGCACCCATCCCCATTGTGATAATATCGCCGATAACGGGGACCAGGCCGATAATCGAATCCAAGCCGACGGGCCGGTTGATACCCGGAATGATGAAGCTGCGCTCAAGCACTTTTTCCATTGCTTCCACACGCTTGCGAATAGAAGCCGGATCAGTGCCCAAAGGCAGCTCAAGTTCCATCCGCCGCGCACCTGCACTGTCGGTCGGGGGTGCCATTGGTGTAGGACGCTTTGACTGCTCCACATTGCTCTCCTTCCCGCCTTAGTTGGGGATGAGAGCCATTGGAGGCAAGGGATGGAACGCCCAGGGGTTGCCTTCATAAGGCTCCACCCGCCCACGTGCGAGTGACCAGCGCAGGGGTTGCCCAAGCGGAATGTAGATATTGTCGAGCGTCAATGCCGCTTCTGCCTCTGCCAACCTGATTGACCGTTCAGCAGCGTCAGGTTCCTGCAATGCGGCAGCGATCATTTCATCAACTTCAGCATTGCACAGGCCGCGACGCAGCGAACAGTGGAATTGGTTGAGGAACCACTTCGCATCGGCATAACGGGCGACCCGGTCGATCAATATAATATCCGCGCTCGCTCGATCGTCGGCAAGTTCCAAGGTGACGCCCACCAAGGCCCATTGCGCGGCAAGTTCATTAAACAGGCCAGCATGACCCGGCGTTTCGTCCATCGCGATGGCAAGTGTGAGGCCATCTTTGCTATCACTTAGTCCTGCAAGCCGTGATTGTGCCTCGGCGCGGCGCTCTTCAATCGTCTGGCCGATCCAGCGTTCACCTATGAAGCCATTGTCGTTTGGCAGACCGGGTGAAACGATGCGGTTTGTTGGCAACCAGCCGCCGACACCAAAAAGCGACAAAAGCGCTTCACGATCAATCGCCATAGCCAAAGCTTCGCGCAGCGTATCGCTGGCTAACGCGCCATTTGTGGTTTGGATATGCAGGCCAAACAGGCCAATCGCTGGATCAACTCGCGCGGTCCCTCGCGTCAAAGGGCCTGTATCGACAAGCGGCATATAGCCTATTGTGCCGCCAAGAACGAGATCGAGCTCGCCTTCATAAAACCGCTCAATCGCGGTGCGTCCATCCAAGGCTTCAATCGTTATTTCGCGTGTGCTTTTTTGCCAGTCTTCCTCCACTGGCAGGCCGGACGTTTCAGGGGGCCGAAAGCGTAAAGTTACAGTCTGCGGTGTATTTGACTGTGTGTCTGGAGCAGTTCTTGTTTGTGGGGGTTTGGCTATTTCCATCTGACCCAAAGAGCCGCGCTCACTACGAACGGCCAGTTCAGGTTGGGCCAAAAGCATCAACAAATCGGGGACAGGCGTAGACAAACGCAATTCCAGAACGCGCCCTGTCATCGCGCGGATTTCTGCAATTGCTGCCAAATCAAGCGCCAGCGAGGTGCCGCGCAATTCCATGCAGCTGCGCTCAAGCGAACGCCGCACATGTTCAGCTGTCACCTCGCTATCATCGGGCCAGCGATTTTCGCGCAGGCGAAAGATATAGCTCAATCCATCATCGGTGACGAGCCAGCTTTCCGCCAGCGCAGGAATGATATCGCCTTGGGCATCGCGGGCGACCAGGCCAGCTTCGGTTGCTGCGCGCAAATGCTGTGCGGATGCGGAAATCCGTAAGCCGTCAGCTGACAATTCTTCGGGAGTTGCGATCATTGCAACAGCAAGCGTGCTGTCATCGGCGCTACCACAGCTAACCAGTAACGGGAGAGCCAGGACAGCGGAAAAGTAAGATCGCAAACGCATGAGCACCGGAGTAAGCGGCCTCGCCTTGCGCTTCAACTACAACAATCGCCAATCACGATTTGATCAAATTTTGCGCATATTGGGTGCAGTGGTGGGAGCTGTGTTTTTGATCGTCACTGGTGCTCGCGCTTTTTTCGGATCGATTTCATCGACAAAGGCGATACCAAACCGATCATCTTGCTTCCACGCCACCGACCCTTCGATCCATCCAATATTGCGCAAATCCACACTAACCAATGCGCCGCGCAATACTTTCGCATCGCCTTCGGCCATCATTCCCCCAGCTGAAAGGTTGCGCACTTTGATCCGATGCACCGTTTCCTGCCCATCGACCCGCAATTGGGCGAGCAGGAACAGGCTGTCACGATTGACCTGACGGGTTTCTACGCTGCTGGACATGGGTGGGCGATCGATCCTCATTGGCAACACTTGGGTGGGTAGCGCCGTCCCGGCAAGGGCCAACGCGTTGACATGTGCAGCTTTTGCGGGTGGCACCCTAACTGCAAGTTAACATGGCGCCGGCTCGAGTTAGACTGTCCCAAACCGGGTCAATCGTCGCGAGAGACTTTCTCTCGCCGCTCATGCGCAGTTTGCGCTTCGACTGTCATTGTGGCGATAGGCCGCGCAATCAGACGATTGATGCCTATGGGATCGCCGGTCACTTCGCACCAGCCATATTCGCCCTGATCAATCCGACGCATCGCTGAATCGATTTTTGAAATCAGCTTTCTTTGCCGATCGCGGGTGCGCAATTCGATGCCCCAATCGGTTTCGCTGGAAGCGCGGTCATTAAGATCAGGTTCGCGAATGGGGCCGTCCTGCAAGCTTTGCAGCGTGCCTTCGGAAGCAGCGTAAATGGATTTCTTCCATTCCAGCAGCAACACCCGGAAATAATTCAACTGCTCGTCTGACATATACTCTTCGCCGTCAGTCGGCGTGTAATCGTGCGCCAGCGCTCGCTTGGCCTTGGCGAGGACATCGATATCATCATTCGAGACAGACGCCATGCAAATGCTCCGCACCCAATTCCCAGATTGCTAGCGAGGTACCTGGAAAGGCACCCGGGTCAAGGCGCCGTCCCACCACGATTCCTGACCGCTTTGCGGCGCGCCTATACGGGTGTGGCGCGATGCAGACAAGGCGCGGCTTACAGTTTTTCGCCCGACCTTGTTGGCAAAAGTGCATCCGCGTTAACCAAATATTGACCACGATCATCAAAACATCGTTCCACCAACCGCCGGAAACCAACAAAAACCGGCGCAAACGGGGACAAATACGATGGAACTGGCCAAGATTGAGACATTCGCAAAAGTCACACCAGCCAACACGCAAAACAGTGATTTGCGCTTGGCAGGCTGGCTTGCTGAAGCAGCGAATGGTGATAGCGATGCCTGCTTTGACCTGGGCGTGGCCTTTTCAACGGGCAGCCATGGCGTGAACAGTGATTTTGTTGAAGCACACAAATGGTTCAACCTTGCAGCAGCCAAGGGCCACGAAGAGGCATCCTGGTGCCGCGCCGATATTTCCGATGAGATGACGGCCCGCGAAATTGCCGAAGCACAGCGGCGCGCGCGCGAATGGCTGCGGTCTGGCAATCGCTCAGCTGCGTGATCAGCCTTTTTTAAAGGGGGTGCGATCCCCCAGATGGAGTTTGTTTATCGCAACGCCGCGCCGCTCGTGTTCGAGGAATTCCTCAACAGCTGCACGAAAACCGGGATCAGGCAGATAGTGCATCGAAATTGTCGCCACCGGCTCATACCCGCGGGCCAGCTTGTGACCGCCTTGTGCGCCCGCTTCAACGCGGCTTAAACCGCGCGCAATCGCTTCTTCGATGGCCCTGTAATAACACAGCTCAAAATGCAAAAACGGTTTGTCGATGCGGCAACCCCAATATCGGCCATAAAGCGCTTCTCCGCCAATAAAGTTGAGCGCGCCTGCTACCGGCTCATCATCCATAAACGCAAGCAGCAGCCAAACCTGCTCGCCCATCCGCTCGCTAAACAAATCGAACGCCTCGCGCGTCAGATAAGGCGTGCCCCATTTGCGCGCGCCGGTATCTTGGTAAAAATCCCAGAACGCATCCCAATGCTCTGCTTCGATATCATCGCCCGATAGCGCTTTGATTGTCACACCTTCATTCGCCGCCTTGCGCTCTTTGCGAACAGCTTTGCGTTTTCTGGAGGCGAGTGCAGCCAAAAAATCGTCGAATGAGGCATAATCGCGATTGGTCCAGAAAAACTGAATATCTTCCCGGCGCATCCATCCAGCCGCCTCGAACAGCTCGGCCTGTTCTGGCGCGATGAACGTGGCGTGCGCGCTGGACCAGCCGTTTTGCGTCACCAATTGCTCGGCTGCGCGCAATAATGGCGTTGCATGGGCCGGATCACGCATCAGCAATCGCGGCCCTGTCGCGGGCGTAAACGGCGCGCAAATCTGCAGCTTGGGGAAATATTCGCCGCCTGCCCGGTGCCATGCATCAGCCCAAGCGTGGTCAAACACAAATTCGCCTTGGCTGTGCCCTTTGAGATAGCTTGGCAGGACGCCCAGCAATTGGCCTTCACCATCTTCCAGCGTGAGCGGAGCAGCGCTCCAGCCGGTTCCCGGACCTACGCTTCCGGAATCTTCCAGCGCGGTAAGGAATGCATGGCTGACAAAAGGATTGTCATCGCCTGCCAGCGCATCCCATTCCTCTTTGCCGAACGCGCCAACCGATCCCCTGATTTTCGCAATGAGATCGCCTTTCGCCATGCAGGGTGATTTAGGAACGCGCTTGCCATGCTGCCACCCCTGGGCCTTCGATTATTGGCGCGCAGCCCGCTTCAAGCGCGGTTTCAAGCTGCGCGGCACTGCGAACAGTCCAGCTAGAAAGCGGCATTCCGCGCTTGGCACAGCGCGCTGCAAGAACGCTGGGCAAATCGCGAATATCATAGGCAAGAAACTGCGCGCGCGATGTGCTGACCATGCGGCGTTGTTTGAAGCGCGCCAAAAGCGTGCGCGAGCCTTGCTCGCTAACCACCAGGCCGCGCGCTTGGGCAGGCGCCTTGTGCGCAAACCATTGCGATACGCGCGGGTCAAAGCTCATGACGGCGACCTGCCCGACATACCCTTCCAGATCGCGCCGCACCGCACGGCACAGCGGGCTTACCGGACGGGTCGGATCGGTCTTGAGTTCAAGCAGCAGCGGCGCTTTGCCACCTATGACTTCCAGCGCATCGTTAAGCGTTGGGATCGTCTCATCGCTTTGCCCCAAAGCAATCTTGGTCAACTCACCCACCGTGCGCGCGACAAGCGGCCCGCTGCGCCCGGTAAGGCGATCCAACTCAGCATCGTGGAACACAATAGCCCGGCCATCGGAGCTTTTGCGTATAACGCATTCAATGCCAAGACCTGCATCAATCGCGGCCTGAAAGGAGGCGAGCGAGTTTTCCGGCACGCGATCGGTGTGCAGTCCGCGATGCGCGTAGGCAAAAGCGGGCAGCCAATCAGAAAGGTCAGCGGGCAAAGTCATGATTGCGGAGCTTAAACCTTGGCAAGTTCCACAATGGCATCAATTTCAACAGCAGCGCCAAGCGGCAACGAAGGCACGCCTACAGCTGCTCGGGCGTGACGCCCCGCATCGCCGAAAACATCGGCCATGAGCTCTGATGCACCGTTCACAACTTTGGGGTGATCGCTGAAGTCACCGGTGCAACTGACAAATCCGCCAAGCTTTACGATACGTGCGACATTATTAAGATCAATGTCTGCACCTTTAAGCTGCGCCAAAATCATCAGACCACACGCGCGCGCTGCTGCCACGCCATCATCCAGAGATACATCGCTTCCCAGATGACCGGTGACAAGCTGGCCATCGATAAACGGCAATTGCCCGGAAACATACGCCAGATTTCCGCTAACAACGACAGGAACGTAAGCTGCAACGGGGGCCGCGGCCTCGGGCAAAGCAATTCCCAATTCAGCCAAGCGTTCTTCAATCTGCACGATCTTGCTCCATCTCAATTGTCGATAGCACCCATGGCAGAGCCTCATCCCAATTGTCTATTCGTGCAGACGCGTGGCCTGCATCCAATGCGCAGGGAATGTGCGGCGCAACGGCAGGCTCACCGCAAAATTGTAGGCGGCTTGAACGCGGCAGATGTTCCAAAGCAGACGCATGGTGGCTGGCAATATCATCAATGAAAACCACATGGCTTGCATCGCGCTCTTTCGCGATTTGTTTCAGCGTCCCGCCTTTGGGGCCTTGATTGGTGTAGACCGGCGCATTGATGCCCACTTGCTCCAATTGCGCCTTTCGCGCCGCGTTGCGCGCATCTTGCAGATTGGTGAGGATCACAAAGTCAGCTTTTTCCTGAATGCTGGCAACCGCATCGACAGCGCCTTCGATTGGTACTTGGCTGTCCATTTGCGTATCAAAAAACCCGCCTAGCAACCGCCAGACATCGTCTTCGGTCATCGGTTCTGTGTCACCGCGCCGTTTCATCGATTGCATGAACGGGTTGCCTTTAAGGGTAAAAGCGATGTCATGTTCGGCATCCAGCCAATCGCGAAAGTGGCGCACCATGTGCAGCAGCACTTCATCGCAATCACACACAATCAATGGACGTTTCATCGGCTAAGGGCCTCTTGAACAGCAATTATTGTTTCAGGCGCAATGCCCAGTGCAGCGCTGGCGCCAAGCAAATCGGGTTCATGCGCTGATAAAAAGTCGAACACCGCGCGGTGGGTCGATTGCTCCATAACAGCAGCGCGCAACCCATCTGGGGTCAGCCCCGTTAAATCCAAGAAGCGCTGTGCCCGCCGATCATCTTCCAGCACCCAGCCAAGAATGGCGAGCGCCAGTGCCGATGGGTCACGATGCGAAGTTTCTTGCCTGTGGATAATTGTCAGGACCTTTAAGACAGGGTAAGGGCGTTGCAGAAGTTCCTCGGGGGAGGAACCGTCAGGGGGCTCCATGACGAAGCGAATACTCGTTGTCGAGGACAACGATTTGAACCGCAAACTTTTTTGCGATGTCCTGCAGGCAGGCGGCTTTGCCGTTGAACCTGTTGCCGATGGCAATGTCGCGATTGAGGCGGCACGTAACTTTACGCCCAATCTGGTTGTGATGGATATTCAGCTGCAAGATGTCTCCGGGCTCGATCTGATCGAGACTTTGAAGCAGGACGCCGATTTGGCAGATGTGCCCGTTTTGGCAGTCACCGCCTATGCCGGAAAAGGCGATGAAGAACGCATCCGTGAATTGGGCGCAGAAGGCTATCTGTCAAAGCCGGTGAGCATCGGCCCATTTATGGCTGCGGTAAAAGGCCTTGTTGATCCAAGCGCTTAAGTTGATCCGAGCGCTTAATAGGTAATCGCAAGCTCCACGCCGAACGATATAAGCGTGAGGACCAGGCCCAGCACGAACATCCTGTAAGCATAGCCCAAATACCGATATTTGCGCTTTTGCAGCACTTGCCCATTTTGATAAATATCGTGCAGCATCGCGCGATAAACCGTCTCATCACACTCCAGCTCATCCAGAACATCACCCACCCATTCTTCTTCTTGCCTGGTCGAGAAATGGCCGAAGAACATCAGGTTGGGCCGCGTACCGTCCGGCGGCGATTTTACCGATGGGATGATCGCTATGACCGCCAGCAGTGAACTGAGAAACGCAAATACCGCCAGAATCGCCAGTGACCACGGCAAGTCACCCGCCAAAGAGCGTGTGACTGCGATAGAGAAGACCAGAAAAGTCGCCCCCATCAGGATCGATGCCTTTTGATCGGCCATTTGCGACAACAGTAATGTGTTCACCTGCGTGGTGCGCAGCATGTTGACCGAATGCGGACTGAACTCACGCGGTGCGCTTGTTCCACGATCGGCGCGTTCTTCAGGTGCTTTGTCCGCTTGCATATGCCCCCTCGGCATCACATTTTACTGATATCAATAACGCTGCCAGCCGCTCGCGCGCTTGACAAGCGCCTCTATGCCGCGCTTTGCCGCTAAAACACCAGCGCGCTGGATCACAAGAAGGATAATTTCGCCATGGACCGTGCCTCGATCGATTCCAAAATCCGCACGATCATCGAACCGTTCAACAAAAAAGGCGTTGCCATCGAAGAAGGAACAACCTTCGCCGGTGACCTTGAGTTTGACAGCCTGACAGTGATGGATTTCGTCGCCGCCATCGAAGATGAGTTTGATATCATCATTTCCATGAACCAGCAGGCCGAGATCGAGACTTATGGCCAGCTTGTCGACGCGGTGGCAAAGTCGCAAGGGTAACCGTATCATGAGCGAAACCATCACCACACCCGACCTGTTCGCCAAGTTCGATGACATCATCAGCATGCGCGAACAATTGCTGGCCAGCGGCGTTGAAGATCCATTTTCTCTGGTGATGGAGAAAGTGCTCTCCCCCACCCGCGCGATCTGCAATGGCCGCGACACTATCCTGCTTGGCACTTACAATTACATGGGCATGACTTTCGATCCCGATATCATCGCCGCAGGGCAACAGGCGCTTGCCGATTTCGGATCGGGCACCACGGGCAGCCGGGTTTTGAACGGCACTTATCAAGGCCACAAGGAATGTGAGGACGCTCTGCGTGAGTTCTATGACATGGATCACGCCATGGTGTTCTCAACCGGGTATCAGGCCAACCTTGGGATCATATCGACCATCGCTGGCAAAGGCGATTATGTCGTGCTGGATATCGATAGCCATGCCAGCATCTGGGATGGCTGCGCGATGGGCAATGCCGAGATTGTGCCGTTCAAGCACAATGATGTCGCGGCGATGGAAAAGCGGCTGAAGCGTATCCCTGAAGGCGCGGGCAAGCTTGTCGTGCTCGAAGGCGTTTACTCGATGCTGGGCGATATCGCGCCTTTGGCCGAAATGGTGAAGATCGCCAAAGATAACGGCGCCATGGTGCTGGTCGATGAAGCGCATTCGATGGGATTTATCGGAGAGCATGGCCGCGGCGTGGTGGAAGATGCAGGCGTAATGGATGATGTCGATTTTATCATCGGCACCTTTTCCAAAAGCGTGGGCACGGTTGGCGGCTTTTGCGTTTCAAACCACCCCAAGTTTGAAATCATGCGGCTGGTTTGTCGGCCCTATGTCTTCACCGCCAGCCTGCCGCCAAGCGTTGTGGCAACAGCGGCCACCAGCATTCGTAAGCTGATGCAAGCGGGCGAGAAGCGCGCGCATCTTTGGGACAATTCCAAACGTCTGCATGGCGGGTTAACCGATCTTGGCTTTGATCTCGGCACTGACAAGCCGCAAAGCGCCATCGTGGCCGTGATCATGCCAGATCTGCAACGCGGTGCCGCCATGTGGGAAGCGCTCTTGTCGGAGGGTCTGTACGTCAATCTTGCCCGGCCTCCTGCGACACCGGCCAATATGACGCTGCTGCGCTGTTCGCTTTGTGCCGAACATACCGCAGAAGAAGTTGAAACGATCCTGGGTATATTTGAACGCGCCGGGAAAGCGACCAAGATTATCTGATCTGCCAGATGCGATCCCTCTGATCGGTTTTTCGCAATAGTCTTGCAGGTAACGCCAGCATTTCTGGATGCGAATGGCTGTGTATCGAATTTTCAAGGAGATACACAATGCGTTACGCCGACAATGAAACCACCGAAGATTTCAATATCCCTGCTCTTTTCGTCGCATTCGGAACTGCTGCTCTCGCGATTGCGGGTGTCTTTGCGTTGACCGGAACGCCTGTAGTTGTCGCGATGGTGGGCGCCTAATCGGTGTGGCGCGCAGGTTCATCGGCAAAGAGCCAGCGCGCCAACGCGACGGCAAAGGCTGCGCCCGCCAATTGAGCCGCGATGAAACCGGGAACATCTCCCGGCGCAATCCCTGCAAAAGTATCGCTTAAGCTGCGCACGATGGCGATAGCAGGATTGGCGAAACTGGTGCTGGATGTGAACCAATAGGCCGCGGTAATGTACAGCGCGACACCCATGGGGATCGCTTCTGCTTTGTGCTTGAGTAAGCCCAGAATGGTGATCAACAAACCAAAAGTTGCCACAAGCTCCCCGGTCCATTGGCCAATGCCCGTCCGGGCTTTGGTAGAAAATTGCAAGATTGGCAGATCGAACATCAAATGCACTGCCCATGCCCCTATCGCGCCAGCCGCAATCTGAACCAGCACATATAGGACGCTATCCCACCAACCGATTTCGCGGCGCAAGGCGAACGCAAACGTAACAGCCGGATTGAAATGCGCACCCGATATCGGGCCAAGCATCGCGATGATCACGAATAAGATCGCACCTGTCGCGATAGTATTGGCGAGCAAGGCAAGCGCATCATTCCCGCCCGCCAGGTTCTCAGCCATTATGCCCGAGCCAAGCACGCCTGCGAAAAGGAAAAAGCTGCCGATAGCTTCGGCCGTAAGCCGCCGGCCAAGTGACGCTCTAGCCAACAGCGGTACTCCCCTCGCCATCGCGCCCGATCTGGATCAACGCATCGCGCCATGCGATGTCAGACATCTGGCTCTCGTCCAAGGCAAGCATCGCTTCCACTCGCCCGGTCAACCGGCGATAAGCTGTCTCGAACCCCGATAGATCGCCATCAATATGCGTGCCATCAGCCGCGATGCTGGCGGGATCGGGGATGCCCCAATGGGCCTGCACCGGACGCCCCCAATCGCCGTTCATTGGCCAGATCGGGCAACTTTCACCCTTGGCATTGTCACACACCGTGATGACGGCATGCATGGTCGGCGCATCGTTAGCCGCGAACACATCCCAGCTTTTTGAGGCAAGATCGGTAATCGGGTGACCTTTGGAAGCCAGCAAGTCCAGCGCCAGCGGATTGGGTACACCGCGCGGTTTGCTTCCGGCGGAATAGGCTTTGAAACGTTGGCCGCCATGCGCATTCAGGATCGCTTCGGATAGTATGGAGCGTGCAGAATTTGCAGTGCACAGAAATAAGATGTTGCGCACGACTTTACCCCAAACCTGTGTCAAATATCGTCCATGCTTGTCACTGCTGCGCAAGCGTCAGTAGGATCGCCTTCGCTTTTGCCGCCACCAAATTGCGCGATTGTGACAAATCCTGCGACAACCACAATTACAAAGATCGTTGTCACCGTGCCCAGATATTTGTCGATAACCGACTTGATTGGCGCGCCAAAGAATTGGAACAGCAAGCCCACAACCATGAAGATCAACGCCCGCCCAGCCAAAGCCGCAAGCAGGAATGTGACAAGGTTCATTTCGATGAAACCGGCCGTTATTGTCATCAGTTTAAACGGGATCGGCGTACCAGCGGCCAGGAACACTGCAGCTGCACCCTGTTCGCGAATATAGCATGCTGCGACCGGGAAGCTTTCAGTCAGCCCGAGTGCACCGATCAGCCAAACACCAATCGCTTCATACAGAAAATAGCCGATGAAATAGCCAAATAGCCCGCCAAGAACCGAAGCCGCTGTAGCAATAAGTGCAAAGCGAACCGCCCTTCTGGGTTCAGCAAGGCACATCAAGCCAAGCAGAGGGTGCGGCGGGATTGGGAAAAAGCTTGATTCGATAAAACAGAAAAAGGCCAGCCAGCCTTGGGCATGGGGATGCGCTGCTTTGGCCATCGTCCATTCGTACAGACCGCGCAACGGTTTCATCAGCATGGCGAATTTTCCTGAAAGCTAGGGTTTTCGCCGCTTAAGGCAGGCGAGAGTTCGGCGCAAGGCAAACTATCTTATAACCTATTTGGCACTTTTTTATTGACATCGTGACACTGTTTGGTTAGAGAAGACAAACATCGCGATAAACCGAATCGCTCCGCTGCGGCTTTCGCCATCGTCTCCCAGGAAAATCCCATATGAAACAGCTGCCCCGGCGCGGCGAGGAATGGCGTTCAGCCTTTCTCGAAGCCTTGGCCAACACATCAAATGTCACTGCGTCTGCCCGCGCTGCTGGCATCAACAAAAGCACCGCATATTGTGCGCGCCGCACGGATCGTGAATTCAAGCGCCAATGGCGCACAGCCCTTTGTGAAGGGTACGACAATCTTGAGATGGAATTGCTGCAACGCCTGCGCAGCGGGCAAAAACCATCGATCAAAACGAAATTCGATAATGCCACTGCGCTGCGTATTTTGATCTCACATCGCAAGGAAGTGAGCGAAGAACGCGCCTTGCAAGAACATGAAGATGAAGCCGAAATCCTCGCCTCCCTCACCCGCAAGCTTAACCAGATGCGCGAACGCGAAGCAGAAGTGCGCCAGACGCTGATGGCTGAAGGCAAGCATCCGCCCAAGGATCATGCCTAATATTCGTCGCCGAGAATGGATGCTCGGCATGGAAGAAATGATGACGAATCATCTCTTGCAGGACCTAAACGGAGAGGAGGCCGCCAAGCTGCGCCGCCATTGGCCGTTTTGGGCCCGGCCAGAACAGCTCAGTCCTGCTGAAAATTGGCGCGTTTGGTTGATCTGCGCAGGGCGCGGCTTTGGCAAAACGCGCGCTGGAGCGGAATGGGTACGGCAAATTGCCCATAGCTACCCTGATGCGCGAATTGCATTGGTGGGAAGCTCAATCGCTGAAGCGCGCGCTGTAATGGTTGAAGGAGAAAGCGGGCTTTTGGCCTGTTGCAAAACGGATCGTTTGCGCGTTGAATTTGAACCATCGCGCAAGCTTTTAAGCTGGGCGAACGGGGCACAAGCCATGCTTTACAGCGCGGCAGAGCCGGAAAGTCTGCGCGGTCCGCAAAGCAGCCATGCTTGGTGTGATGAAATTGCCAAATGGGACAATACCAGCAACCGCGCAATGTCCGCCTGGGACAATTTGCAAATGGGGCTGCGGCTTGGTGAGACCCCGCAAATCTTGGCCACAACAACGCCGCGCGCCGTCCCTTTGATGCGCAAGCTGGCGAAGGATAACGGGGTCGTGATTTCGCGAGGCCGGACGCGAGATAACCGGGCAAATCTGCCGCGCCAGTACCTCAATGCGATGCAGGATCAATATGGCAACAGCGCGCTGGGCCGACAAGAATTGGACGGCGAGATGCTGGAAGATGTGGAAGGCGCACTGTGGTCCCGCTCATTGCTCGAAAAGCATCGTATCGCGCTCCCCGCTGCGCCGATGGCACGCATCATTGTTGCAGTAGATCCGCCCGCCAGCGCGCGCGGCGATGCTTGCGGCATTGTCGTTGCAGGGGTTTGCCTCGATGGCCTTGCGCATGTCTTGGCAGACGCTTCTGTGGGGCGAGCAAGCCCTGAACGATGGGCGCGCCAAGTTGCCAGTACGGCGCTGACTTGGAACGCGGACCGGGTTGTCGCAGAAGCCAATCAAGGCGGCGATATGGTTGCCAATGTGCTGCGCGCGGCAGACTGTGTGATGCCTATCAAACTGGTTCATGCCAGCCGCGGCAAAGTGGCCCGGGCAGAGCCTATTGCAGCCCTGTATGAAGCGGGCCGTGTGCGTCATGTGGGCCAGTTGGCGCAGCTTGAAGATGAGCTTTGCGGATTGATGGCTGGCGGCGCTTACGAAGGCCCCGGTCGCAGCCCTGACCGCGCTGATGCGCTGGTTTGGGCTTTGACAGAATTGATGCTCGGCAGGCGCGGTACTCCCCGCGTCCAACGTTTCGACTGATTACAAACTTCGAAAGAAGGAAATCCCTTTATGCCTTTACTCAACACGCTGCGCTCCGCCTTCAAAGGCGGGGGCGGGGCGCGTGTGCCTTTGGCACGCGCCTTTCAAACGCCATGGACCTGGACACATGATCAACCCGGCGGGCGCGGTGCATTCAATTATCGCGACTGCGTGCAACGCGCCTTTATCGATAACCCGGTGGCGCAACGCGCTGTGCGGATCGTTGCCGAAGGGGTCGGCAGTGCGCCGCTGGGCGAAAGTGACGCCGATGGCCTCGCTTTGGTCCGCGCAACGAGTGCAGGCCAATCCCTTTTGGAGACGATTGCCGCCCATATTCTGCTGCACGGCAACGCCTTTATCCAGATCGCCCGCGACGCTGCTGGCAAGCCTGTTGAACTTTTCGCTCTTCGTCCAGAACGCGTTAGCGCAGTGCCCGGAAGTGATGGGTGGCCAACCGCCTATAGCTATCGATTGGGTGAGCAGACCATCACCATCCCGCTTGAGGACGAAAATGGCTGGCCTTGCATCATTCATCTCAAAGCCTTTCATCCCGCAGACGACCAATATGGCGCAGGCTGCCTTTCCGCCGCAGAACAAGCAGTTGCGATCCACAATGCTGCGGCTCATTGGAACCGCGCGCTGCTGGAAAACGCAGCGCGGCCATCGGGCGCATTGGTTTACGAAGGCGGCGCAGATGGCGACACGTTGACGGGCGATCAGTTTGACCGGCTCAAAACTGAACTGGCGCAAGCATTCCAAGGCAGCGGCAATGCCGGACGGCCGATGCTGCTCGAAGGAGGGCTGAAATGGCAACGCCTTTCGCTCTCCCCCGCCGATATGGATTTTGCTGAGCTTAAAGCGGCTGCGGCGCGCGATATCGCTTTGGCCTTTGGTGTCCCGCCAATGCTGCTGGGCCTGCCGGGTGATAACACTTACGCCAATTATCGCGAGGCCAACCGGGCCTTATGGCGCCTCACGCTGCTGCCTCTGACCACGAAGATTCTGTCCGGGATCGAGCAGGCTTTGCAACCCTCATTTCCGGAACTGCGCCTGACAGTCGATCTCGACCGGGTGCCTGCTCTTTCTGAGGACCGCGAAAAGCTCTGGTCGCAAGTATCGAACGCTGATTTCCTGACCAATGATGAGAAGCGCAGCCTGCTGGGCCTGCCAGAAAGCGACAGCGAAGTGGGAGAAAATGGATGACCCGTGAAGATATGCTCGCCGCGCTGATGGCGCAGGCGCAAGGTTCTGGCGCGGACCTGATCACATTGCGCGCCATTGTCGAGGAATCGAGCGAGCTTGGCGCAGACCGCGTGCTCGATCGGCTCGGATTGGATGATGAAAACGCGCAAGGCGATATCGACGAGCTGCGCGACCTGCTTGAAGCATGGCGGGTCGCCAAAACAAGCGCCTGGAAAGCTGTTGTCGATTGGGTCGTGCGCGGTGCGATGGCGCTGTTGCTGATTGGTATTGCGATGCGTCTGGGCATGCCAGGGATATTCCGATGAGTATGCGCATTGCAGGCTATGCTGCGCTGTTCGATATTCCCGATGGCGCCAAAGACACAATTGTGCCTGGCGCCTTTCGCCGCTCCTTGAAGGAACGCGGTGAAGCTCTGCCGCTTTATTGGCAGCATGCGCCTGAACAACGGATCGGAACAGTCGAACTGGCCCAGGAAGATGAGCGCGGTTTGCGTGTCATTGCGCGGATAGACAATCCGGGCAGCCGCGCGGTTACACAATTGTTGGCCAAAACGATTAATGGCCTGAGTTTTGGTTATCGTGCGCGCGGCTATCGCCATCTGCCGCAAGGTAGAGTGCTGGAAGATATTGACCTGTTTGAAGTCAGCTTGGTCACCCATCCGCTCCAACATGGCGCGCGCGTCCATTTGATCGGCTGACGCGCCGCCACTCTTAACACCGAATTTTCGACGGCCGGCCCCAAGACTTTGGGGGGCGGTCTTTTTGTGTGCCCCCCAACCCCCTCAAGTAAAAGGTAAATGCCCAAATGGACATGGAAATCGAAACCGAAACTCTGGCCACCAGCTTCGACTTGGTTGCGCGTCAGGACAAAGCAGATGAAGCGATTGCAACGCTGCGCTCCGACGTTGACGAAGTGAAAGCACGCCTCGACAAAGTTGGCCGCGCAGCTGCACGTCCGGCGATTGCCGGCGCTTCTGAGAGCCGCTCAACCGAGGTCAAAAGCTTCGTCGATGCGTATTTGCGCAAAGGTCGCGAGACCGAAGTGAAATCGATCAGTGGCACGACGCCTGCTGATGGTGGCTATGCCGTCCCGCACGAAATTGATGCAATGATCGCCAGCGAGCTGAAAGAGATCTCTCCGATCCGTCAGGTTGCTCAAGTCGTACAGGTTGGCTCTGCTGGCTATCGCAAGCTGATTGCTACTGGCGGCGTTGCATCAGGCTGGGTCGGCGAAGGTGCAGCGCGTCCCGAAACGGACACGCCCAATTTTGCCGAAATCGCTCCGCCTTCTGGTGAGCTTTATGCCAACCCTGCTGCTAGCCAAGCGATGCTCGATGATGCCGCATTCGATCTGGAAACGTGGCTGGCCAGTGAAGTGGCGATGGAATTTGCCCGTTCTGAAGGCGCAGCTTTTGTGAACGGTTCAGGCTCGGATCAGCCGCTTGGCTTTCTGTCTTCGCCGACTTCGCTTTCAGGTGATGCGGTGCGTCCATTTGGTTCGCTGCAATACATTGGATCAGGTGACGCCAACGGCTTTGACGGCAATCCAGAAGCCAAACTGATCGACCTGGTTCACACGCTCAAAGCCGGTCATCGCCAAGGTGCGGTTTGGGCGATGAATTCTGCCACCCTTGCTGAAGTGCGCAAGCTTAAAACCAGCGACGGCGCATTCATCTGGCAGCCTGGCCTTGCTGACGGTCAGCCTGATCGCCTGCTTGGCTATCCGGTGATCGAGGCGGAAGATATGCCCGATATCGCAGGCGGGAACACCCCGATTGCATTCGGCAATTTCCGTGCCGGTTATCTGATTGCAGAACGCAGCGCCACGCAGGTTCTGCGCGATCCGTTCACCAACAAGCCCTTTGTCCACTTCTACGCTACCAAGCGTGTTGGCGGGCAGGTGCTGGATAGCGCAGCCATCAAGCTGCTCACCATCGAAGCGTAAGGCCGCCCCGCCTTACGCTTATTTCCGAAGCTGGTTGAGCGCCTTTCGCGCGCCCCCGGTTTCGGCGCGCGCCTGTCCCTTGCGGCACCCTTCCCCCCCCCGAAGGGACAGGCGCGCCCTTCTTTTATCCATCAATTACGAGGGAGACCGCCATGCAGCGGGCAATCGTCGCGCCGGTCGATCTGGCGAGTACGGCTCTTGGAGAGCTGAAAGACTGGCTAGCCATCACTACCACGCGCGAGGATGCAGCATTGCTGGCGCTGCTAGAGGCAAGCCTTGAGACATGCGAAGCCTTCACCCGGCAAGCACCCATCGAAACCCAGTTTGAGGAGATCCTCCCACGCACTTCCAACTGGCAGGAGCTGGTGACCCGCCCGGTGCGCGCCATCACTGGGGTTGAGGGGATCGCCCAAGATGGCGGCCGTACTGCATTGGAAGTTGATAGCTATATGCTTGATCTCAGCTTCGATGGCGTTGGCCGCATTCGCCTGACCACTCCTGCTGATATCAGGCGGATCGCGGTGCGCTTTACAGCGGGCATTGCGGCGGATTGGGATAGCCTTCCCGGCGGTGTGCGCCACGGCCTTATCAGGCTGGCCGCGCACAATTTTCGCCAACGTGAAACGGGCGAAGACGCGCATCCGCCCGCAGCCATCACCGCGCTTTGGCAGCCTTGGCGGCAAATGCGGCTCGCATGATCAAAGCGCAATTGGAACCCAACCCCGCTTTCACAAAGCGGCTGGCAAGCCGTGCCCGCAATCTTGCCACAGCACATGCCACAAACCGCCTGCTTACCCGCCGGAATGATCCGCGCCACTGGCGCCTTGCCAGCCTTCTTTGGCCAAGCTTTCGTGAGGACAATTAAACCATGGAAACCACCTTGCGCAGCGCGCTTGTCGCATGGCTTGCCAGCGATCCATTGTTGAGCGCTTCCCTCAACACGGTCACTGAAGAAGCGCCTGTTCGCACTTCTCCGCCCTGGCTTGGTATCGTGGCCAGCGCCAGCGCTGACTGGAGCACCAAACAGCGAAAAGGTCGCGAGGTGCGCATCGCCTTTGAGCTGCAATTGCGCGGTGAAGAACCGGGCGAAAGCGGCGGCCTTGGTGGTTTGATCGAGGATCGCATTGCCACACTTCCGCCCGACCAACCGGGGTTTCAAGTGGTCAGCAGCACATTCTTGCGTGCCCGCGCCGAACAACGGCCCAATCATGTGCGCGCAGTGCTGGTCGAATACCGCTTTCGCCTTCTCGAAGACTGACCCTTCCTCTTATCGGAGACCAATATCATGACTGCCCAGAAAGGCTCTGCCTTCCTCCTCAAAATCAGCGATGGCGCTGCCACGCCAAGCTACCAAACCGTTGCCGGACTGCGTACGACGCAGCTTTCCATCAATGGCGATCAAGTCGTCATCACTCATAAAGAATCTGGCGGTTGGCGCGAATTGCTTTCCGGCGCTGGCACGCGTTCTGTCTCGGTCAGCGCGGCCGGTATTTTCCTTGGGAGCGCTGCCGAAGTCGCCATCCGTTCGCACGCATTGGCTGGCACCATTGATGACTATGAACTGTCATTTGAAGATGGCGAAAAACTGCAAGGCCGCTTCCTTGTGCAGCGCCTTGATTATGCAGGCGATTACAATGGTGAACGCAATTACACGATGCAGCTGGAAAGCTCCGGCCCGGTTCTCTCTGTATGACGAGTGCCAATGCTGAACGCGGCGAAGCCACGCTGAACATTGATGGGCAAGACTTTCTTTTGCGCCCCAGCTTTACCGCGCTGACGGCCGCCGAAGACGAACTTGGCCCACTTTTCGCATTGGTGGAACGTGCAGGCGAGAGTCAGCTGCGCCTTAGCGAAATTGCGGGGCTTTTTTGGCATTGCATTGAGGACCGCGGCAAACTGAGCCGTGAGCAGGTGGGCGATGCGGTGATGGCGATGGGCCTTGCCGGCGCGATCAAGCCGCTGCGCGTTTTGCTCAAACAGATCCTGCAAGGCCGCATGTGAGCGAGCAATTTGCGGCCCACGCGTCCCGGCTATGCGGTGCGGTGTGCCGGAACTTTGGCTGGCGACCTGCGGACTTCTGGTCTGCCACACCCAGCGAAATTGTCGCAATTTTCTCTAACGAAACATCCGAGGGACACGCTGGAGTGGACCGCGCGATGCTGACCCAAATGATGGAGCGCGAAGCGCATGGATGATGAATTGGATGATTTGATAATTGAAGTGCGTGCGGAAACCAGCGCATTTCAAACCGATATCGAAGGAATGCGCTCGACCATCGATACATCATTGCTCGATGGCTTTTCTCGTGCAGGCACCGTGTTGGAACGCGGGCTTTTGTCGGCAATTCGTAGCGGCAAATTGGGGTTCGATGATCTCAAAAGCGTGGCCTTTCGTGCCATGAATGAAATTGCCGCACAGGCCGTACAATCCGGCATCGGGAGCTTGTTTGGCGGAGGCGCTGGACAGTCCGGCCTCTCTGGCCTTTTTACCAACACTATCGGCGCGCTTATCGGGCTGCCAGGGCGCGCGACCGGCGGTCCGGTTGGTCCAGGTTCTGCCTATCTTGTAGGTGAGCGTGGCCCGGAAGTCTTTGTCCCGACGAGTGCCGGGCGCGTTGAAACACTTACCGCTGGATCAGCTCAGGGGCGCGATGTTCGCGTCGCGATAAACCTCGCTGCACCGCGCGGCAGCGATCAGCCAGCAATGCTGCGCCGTTCCACCCGGCAAGTTGCCAGCGCCGTTCGCCGCGCCCTCAGCGACGCTTAAGGAGGGCTCAAACCATGGCATTCTGGCTTGCTCAGTCTCGCAAGGGACAACATACCCAAGCCATCCCACGCTTCGATCCGCGGTTCTGGACGGTGGATTTCCCGCGTCCGGCGATGGCTTCTATCATCACCGATGGCCCAGATGCGCTGCGCGTCGATTGCGAATTTCATAAGACGGACACGTTGATCGGATTGATTTGGGAAAGTGAAGACCGCTTCGACCACCCATTGCTCGCTTATGAGACGAACCGTGATTACTCGCGCACAACCCTCAACTTTCACTGGCGTTCGCAAAACGTCGTTCCACTTGATCAGGTCCATGGTCCCACACTTACAATAGAGGGGCGTGATGCATCAGGATCGCCGCGCGTCTGGTATGTGCGGATATGGAACTATGCAGTGGGCACGCCTGATGATGCGCTGATCACTTTGCCGTTCTCCCAATTGCAGGAGGGCTGGCTGGCAGATGGTGCATTGGTCGAGGTAACCGACATCGATCGGATGTTTATCTCACTGGTCGCGATGGGCCATGATCCGGCCAATCCTGGATTGCTTGCATCGCGCGCAAATGGCCATGTTGAGATAACTGGCATCACATGTGACGGTGATCGCGCGATGCTGGAAATCGGCGATGTGTTGCTGCCCCCGCACGATATCGGCATGTCGAGCGCTTATGATGACAGCTACAATCTGGCTCCTGCGCGGTTGCTACGAAATATGCTTGGGCTGGGCTATCGTGGTTCGATCATTCACTATGTAGGGATGAGCCATTATTTCCGGCTTGCCCCGCAGGAAGATGAAAGCCTGCATGTCGCACAACCAGCGGCCCTGTGCACGCCGTGCGAGGCATGGCATGCCGACTACTTCGCTCAATGCGCGAAGTTGGATTACCAGCCAATTATCTCGCTTTCTTACGAGTTGTTTGCACAGCATTGTCCGCCAGAATGGATGCAGCGCGCCTTCAATGGTGATCCTGCGTTAACAGGATGGGTGCCACCATCCAGCTTGCTGTCACCTGCAAACACGGTGGCGATGGATTATTTGCAGGATATCGCGGCGGCTTTTGTAGACTTGGCTGTATCTGCCAATGTTGCCGTGCATTTCCAAATCGGAGAGCCGTGGTGGTGGGTCACTTTTGGCGGGCGCATTTGCATCTATGATGATGCCGTTAAGGCGGCACGCGCCAGCACGCCTGACATTCCCGACCTGTCTGCGCCGATGAATGCTGCGCAGCTTGATCTGCTCGATTGGGCTGGAGAAATGCTCGCTGCATCAACTGGTGCCCTACGCGACAGGGTGCAGGCAGAGGCGAATGGTGAGGCGACGACATATTTGCTGGTCTTTACGCCCACTATCCTCGATCCGGCCCGGCCTGAGCTGCGCCGGGCTAATATGCCGCTGGGCTGGGCTGCCCCTGCTTATGATCGGCTGCAAGTAGAGGACTATGACTGGCTTACCGATGGTGCAGCCGGTGCTCGCCGGTCCGCTTACGACATCGTGCAAGATCGCCTGCAATACCCTCTTGCAGATCAGGATTATCTGTCCGGCTTTGTCCTGCTTCCTGAAGATGCGCAAAGCTACTGGCAATATATTGATGATGGCCTTGAGGAAGCCCGCGAGCGCGGTGTTGCGCGGCTGTTTGTTTGGGCTCTGCCACAAGTCACCCGCGATGGATTTACCCGAATGCCGTTACCCAAGGATGATGACATGCAAGCCTTTGACGATCTGCTTTATCCTCTCGCGCTGGGCCGGGATGCGGCCGTGGCCCCGGAATTTTCAACCGCAATTGCCGTAACAGCATCAGGGCATGAACGACGGGCATCGCATTGGAGCGATGCGCGGCTGCGCTATGATGTGGGACCCGGCATTCGCTCTGACCAAGAGCTTGGCGTGTTGTTGGAATTCTTCCGGGCAAGGCGCGGTGCCGCACGCGGATTTCGCTTGTCGGACCCCTATGACTTCTCGTCCAACGCCCTGACTGGCACGCCAGATATGAACGATCAACTGCTTGGCATAGGTGATGGTGAATCTAGCGATTTTGCGCTTGTGAAATCCTATGGAACAGGCACCGAACCACAAATCAGGCAAATAACGCGCCCCCGCGCCAGTTCTATTCAAGTGAGCGTTAATGGCGCGTCACAAAGCAATTGGACACTGCTTCCAGGCGGCATCATTTCACTAGCCAGCGCGCCGCCGCAAGGTGCCCAGGTGCGCGCCGGTTTTCTCTTCGATGTGCCTGTTCGTTTTGCTGAAGATCGGCTGGACATATCAGGCGCAAGTTTTGCCGCTGGCGAAGCTCCATCTGTGCCTCTTATTGAAGTGCGTGAAGCTGTATGAGCCGGGTTTTTCAACAAAGCGAACTTGAAGGCATCGCGACCTATTGGCGTATTTTGCGCAAGGATGGGACCGCTTTGGGTTTTACCAGCCACGATCGCGATCTCACATTTGCGGGACTTCGGCACCGCGCTGCGCCCGGAATGGTGCCATCAGCCATTCGCCGCGATGCGAGTTTGGAAAGTGAGCTGCTGGAAGTCGAAGGTGTTCTCACCAGCGATGCAATCTGCGCTGCGGATCTGGCGGCTGGCCGGTTCGATGGCGCTCACATATCGGTGGGGGTTGTTGATTGGGAAACATATGAATTCGCCAGTTTGTTCGCTGGAACGCTCAGCACTGTTTCGACAACAGGAAACACTTTTGAAGCGCAACTGCGCAGCGCCAAAGAAGCTTTCCTTGATGATCTGGTCCCGCGCACAAGTCCAACCTGCCGCGCTGCTTTTTGCGGCGAGGATTGCCAGCTCAATGCTGCGCGTTTCACACATATCGCGACACTTTCTCAAATAGAGCATGCATCAGGCACCACCACATTTTCCGGCGGGCCAGCCGCAGTGAACATGCAGCACGGATTTCTGCGGTGGATCGATGGACCCCAAGCCGGAATTCTCATGGCTATTGCTGATACCAGTGATCAATCCTTGATCCTGGATGCGGTATTGGATGAAACCTTGACCATCGGTGCTCGCGCAATGTTGCAAGAGGGATGCGACCATACGCTTTCCACCTGTGCATCGCGTTTTAACAACGCCATAAACTTCCGCGGCGAACCTTATGTGCCCGGCAACGATTTGTTGGCCCGCTACCCGACGCGAAGCGCATGAATAATCAAGCCTCTGCTTTTGCAGATGCGGCCGAAGATCTGGTAGGCATCCCTTATCGCCGGGGCGGAAGAGACGCTCAGCGCGGTGTGGATTGTATCGGGCTGGTTTGTGTAGCGCTTGGTACAATAGGCAGGCCCGTTGACTTGTTGCCATGCTATGAAATGCGCAACCATTGCATTCAAAGGTTTTGCAAATTGGCCAATGCTCTTGGCCTAAAACGTGCCTACGACGAACTGCGATCTGGCGATATTCTGGTTTTCAAACCCGCATGTGCGCAATTCCATCTCGCGATTGTTAGCAATCAGGGCCTCGCCATTCATGCTCATGCAGGCTTGCGCCGCGTTACATTATCACCGCCGCCATTTGCTTGGCCCCTTTTCGCCTCATGGCGCTTAACTACAATTGGAGACCTGCCATGGCCACAATCGTCCTGACAGCAGTTGGCAGCTTGATCGGTGGCCCTATTGGCGGGTCGATTGGCTCGCTTATCGGAAGTCAAATCGATGCCAGACTGTTTGGCCCAGGTGATCGAGAAGGGCCACGACTGAAAGAGCTGGCCGTCACAACCTCAAGCTACGGAACGCCCATTCCTCGGCATTTTGGAACAATGCGCGCGGCAGGAAGCATTATTTGGGCAACTGACCTTGTAGAATCGAGCGAAAAACAAGGGGGTGGCAAAGGGCAGCCATCAACCAAAACATATAGCTATTCCTCCAGCTTCGCCGTCGCCCTTTCAAGCAGGCCGGTCACTTCAGTCGGCCGGATTTGGGCAGATGGTAATCTTCTGCGCGGCGCAGCGGGCGACTTGAAAGTCGGCGGCACCATGCGATTTTACGAAGGGTATAGCGACCAGCATCCAGACCCTTTGATTGTCTCAGCCGAAGGAGCAAATTGCCCCGCGTTTCGCGGTGTCGCATACGCGGTTTTTGAGGATCTTCAGCTTGCCGACTTTGGCAATCGGCTACCCGCTTTAACCTTCGAATTGATCGCCGAGAACGGCGCGGTAAGTTTGATCGATATCATTGAGCCAGCCGAAAATGACGTAACAGCGGACCGGACATTGCCTGCGTTGGTGGGATTTTCAGATGAAGGCGGAGCTTTAGGAAACACGCTTGCAACGCTTAATCTGGTTTACCCGCTCGCAAGCGACACTGTCGATGCACAGCTGCGACTATTTTCGCCAGACGCGGCGAACGCGCAGCTTGTTTCTCTCCCTGCGGCCGTCATTGATCCTACTGAAGAATCCTTTGGCGGGTATTCAGGTGTAACCGCCAACAAGCAGACCGGGGCATCACGTTTTCCAAGTGGCATTCGCTATTACGATACCAGCCGGGATTATCAGGCGGGATTACAATTAACAGGCGGCCGCGCCACTTCAGGCCAAGCTCGTCTGATCGAATTCCCCGGAGCTTTAAGCGCAAATGACGCCCGGGAATTGGCAGAGCAGGCTGCAAAGCGCGCGCGCAATGCTCAAGATCAGCTCAATTATCGTGTTGCTGAACTTGATCCGAGTATTTCACCGGGCGCTTTGGTTGCTGTTCCTGGTTATGCAGGTACGTGGCGTATCGAAACTTGGGAATGGCGCGAGTTTGGCCTTGAATTGAGCTTATCGCGGCTGCCCAATTCGGTTACCCCAGCTTTCGCAACCGATGCAGGCCAGGCCTTAAGCCCGCAAGATGCTGCTATTACACCAACAATACTTTTCGCCTTTGAGCTGCCTTGGGACGGTACCGGCGCAAGTGATGCTCGCCAGATTTTTGCAGCTGCCAGCTCGACTTCAGGCGGTTGGACTGGAGCCACAGTCTATGCCGAAATTGGCGGGTCCCTTCTAACAATTGGTACAATTGGCCAAGAACGTAGCGTTGTCGGCGTAACGACCACACCGCTCGCTCCGGCCGATACTGTGCTGGTGGACAGAACCAATTATGTGGACGTGCAACTCCAGTCCGAAGATTTTGTATTAACCTCGCGCGCGATGGAGGACCTTGCAGGCGGGGCCAACCGCGCGCTGATTGGCAGTGAAATCCTGCAATTTGCAAATGCCGATCCTCTGGGCGGCAGCTTATGGCGTCTTTCCGGATTGTTGCGCGGGCGCGGTGCCACGGAGCACGTTGCAAAAGATGCGTCGCAAGCTGGTTCAGGTTTCATCTTGCTAGACGGTACGCCAAATCGATTGGATGAAACTATCGTGGGAAGCGCGACACGCATCGCGGCAATTGGGCTTGCCGATGAAACTGCGGTTCTTTCCGATATCACTGGTTTACAAAGCAGTTTGCGACCGCTTGCTCCTGTTCATCCACGCGCTGTTGCGCAAAGCGATGACAGCACAGCTTTTTGTTGGACGCGGCGCGCGCGCGGCGCATGGCGATGGGAAGGTAGCGTGGAGCCACCTCTTGTAGAAGAGTCTGAGCTTTATGAAATCGGATACGGCAATGCCGGCCAACCGCATGTCACCTGGCAGACCACGCAACCCCAAATCACCTTCACGCAGAGCGAGCTGGACCAGCTTATAAACGATCATGGCGTTGGCAATTTATGGGTGCGGCAAATCGGCACTCATTCACGTTCGCTACCGACCCTCCTTTCACCACTAAGCTGACGGAAAAATCCTATGAGCACCCCCATTACCTTTACATCGACAAGTGCCCGATTTGAATTGCCAATGCTGTTCGCTGCGCAAGCGCAGAAAGAGATCTTCGTGAACGAAGCGCTCTCAAAGCTGGATGGCTTGCTTCACCTTACAGTCGAAGGCGAAGCTGATATTCCACCAGCCAGCCCCAATGATGGTGAGGCATGGATCATCGGATCAGCGCCAACCGGCGATTGGGCCAACCATGTGGGCGAAATTGCTATGCGGCAAAGTGGCAATTGGCTCTTCGCAACGCCGCGCAACGGCATGATCGCTTTTGACAAAACAGCTGGTCAGTTGGCCCGTTATGACAGTGTCTGGCTACGCGCCTCTAACGTCCCTGCTCCAAACAATGGTTCAACAGTGGATACCCAAGCGCGCGATGCTATTGATGGGATCTTGACTGCTCTGGTTTCAGCGGGAATTTTGTCGGCGGCTTGATAGGGGAAACGAGTGAAACGCTTTCGATCTTTGGCCATTTTGTGCCCGTTGTTCTTTTTGGCAGCCTGTCAGACACCTCAAGAAAATGGGACGAGCCAGATCGCTAGTGCAGTAATCCGGGACGATGGTAATGCGCATGTAGGAGACCTGCGCCTCTACGCACAAGGCGCTAATATCACGATCAATATTTCTGTATTCCACTTCGTCCCGGGTGATGCCAAAGTGGGTTTGGCTCGGCTGGGTGATTGTAGCGCGGCTGGTCTTGCGGTGTATCACAAGGAGGGCAGCATTACGCATACCCACTTGCCGAAGATAACCATTGGACCCAGCGGGAGCGGCACTTTGAGCGCTATCATCCCAGCAACAGTTTCAGAATTGGTGATTAAAGGCGATGAACTGGCTGTCGTCCTTAGAAGTGATGCTGCTAACACACCAAATGTGGCTTGCGGTTCGATCGCGCGAGCTTAATCTCTTTCGTAAGATTGGTGGGCAACAACCAAAGCAATAACCCCGGGCAAAACGGCTGCCAGACACCATTTTACTCCAGTGGCCAAACTGCCGGTAAACTCCGAAATATAGCCAGCCATAAACGGTCCAAAAGCCAACCCGATCATTGTCGGGCCCAGCAAGAATACAGCCGTTGCGGTGCCGCGCATGCGCGGTTTAACTAGTGCTTGGCTCGCCGCTGCACACGCGCCAAGCGCCGAGGCCGTGGCCATTTGAGTGAAGAAAGTACAAATGGTGAATACCGTGATTGAACCGCTCGAATAGCCAACAAGTATCAGCGGAACAGGCATCAAAAGAGCAATCATCGGGACCAAAAGACGCGCCGAATCTTTTATGCTAGCCAAGCGATCGGCCGCAATGCCGCCAGTTATGACACCCAAGAAACCCCCAGCTGCATTTGCTGCGCCAATCAGCCAACCCAGCTCCGTTTTCGATAGGCTGAAACTTCGCTCTGCAAAAGGTGCTGCCCAGAGCACGGATGTGTAACCGATATAGCAAATCGCGCTGTATGCGATCATGATCGCAACGAAAGTTGTGTTGCCCCAAGTCGCCGCGAACGTAGCGCCATCTTTGCTTCGTGAAGCAGTTACCCAGCTAAAAACCGCATAATAACCGACTGCCAGCAAAGTGAATTGCAATTCGTTCCCAAGCACAATTGTTAGAAGGAAAGCGGCAGTGGCAATTCCCGCCATCCCTAACATATGCACGCCCAATGCGCGCCATCCGCGTCGTCTGGCCGAAAGCAGAGTAAAGGGCGGAACAATATCAGACAGCTGCTCCAAAAATCCGCTCCAAACCGATCCGTGTGGGGTCACACTGTCATCGCGAGCAGGCTCTTTTATCAGCAGCAATACGAAGGCAAGGATCAGCCCCGGGGCGCCAACGAGAATGAATGCCGCTTGCCATCCGGCAAGGCCTAAAGGCGCCGATTGGGGATAGGCCGCATCCCAATTATCGACGATCAAGCCACCCACAACAAGCGATATTCCGCTGCCAAGAAACAATCCTGCAGAGTAAATTGATAAGGCCGTTGCCCTGAGCCGTTTGGGGAACCAGTCTGCAATCAAGGAATAGGCACATGGGTTGGCGGCTGCCTCTCCCACCCCGACACCTACACGAGCCAGTGTCAATTGACCAAAAGACTTCGCTAAGCCCGAAAGCACCGTCATCGTCGACCACAGCGCCAGCCCCGCGCTCAACAATCGCAGGCGATGCGTTCGGTCTGCCAGCCAGCCTAACGGAATGCCAAAAACGGCATAAAAGATCGCAAAGGCTGTGCCGTAAAGGAACCCAAGCTGCGCATCATCAATGCCCAAATCTGCCTTGATGTCATTGGCCAGGATCGAGAGGATCTGCCGGTCGACAAAATTGAACAGATAGACCAGAAACAGCACACCCAGTGCCGCCCAACGTGCTGCGGGAACGCCATCAGAATGTTGCGCAGCCTGCCCCAACTCCAAACTCTATCGCAAAGCAGGGTCAGCGACCCCTGCTTGGGCAAAGCCCTTCGCCCTCAGGCGACACGAATCGCACGATCCGCACGTTTGCCCATCCGGAGTAGGATCATAGCAGGACCATGTATGTGAAAGATCGAGCTTTCGGTCTGTCGCTTCTTTGACAATGCGCGCTTTGTCCCAATGTTGAAGGGGCGCGTGAACTGCAAATCCATCGCCATCTGTACCCTCCTTGGTTGCCAACCGCGCGGTTTCGACAAAGCTTTTGATAAACTCCGGCCGACAATCAGGATAGCCAGAATAATCAAGTGCGTTGACGCCTATAAAGATGTCATTTGCGCCGATGGCTTCCGCCCAAGCCAAGGTGAGGGAAAGGAAAACGAGATTGCGGGCCGGCACATAGGTGACAGGTATTCCTTCACCCACACCATCTTTAGGCACTTCGATATCATCTGTAAGGGCCGAACCTCCAAACATGGATAGGTCCAATGGCAAAGTGACATGCCGCACAGCGCCAAGGGAACTGGCAACCTTGGACGCAGCCTGCAGCTCACACCGATGCCGCTGATTGTAATCGATTGTCAGCGCGTTGAGCGCATACCCCTCCTCCACAGCCATAGCCGCCGTAAGAGTGGAATCGAGCCCACCGGACAACAATACAACTGCGTTCTTGCTATTTTTGGTCATGAATGGCGAGCTAAGAGCTAGGCTGCGCGCAGACAAGCGTTGTTTGGTTTTGTTGCTTTAACAACGGCCGCTATGGCGCGCCTCACCCTCAACAGAAAATGGGATTCCGCCGTGAATACCCTGACTTCGGATCTGGACCAAACCAGGCCCTTCTTTACGGATAGTTGTCCGCCCATAACCATCACCGCGGCAAGTGTATTGCACGGTGACTTCAATGGCCCGATCTTCCACCACAAAACGCGAACAGCCAGATTGATCGTGGCGAAGCTGGATAAATTCGCGACCTGTGCGCACGCAAACCTTTTTTTGCGTATCAGCACCACGCAAGGCGAGCGTCCATTCCCCTTTTTGCAGCGTATCAAGCATAGCCAGGTCAGGCGCTTGCGCAGAAGCGGGGATCGCCGCAACCACGATGGCGGTCAAAAGCGCACAGACACTTCTTTTCGTAAGCATAACAATCCCCCTTCGCATCTGCACAATAGCACTGCGACCATGAACTGAAAATAACTAGCCTGATTATTCGGCTAAGTATCAGTCCTGAATGGCAAAATCTTTTGAGCAAAAAGCGCAGTCGACGCGGATAATACCATCAGAATCGGCCATTTCGCGGCGTTCATCCTTAGGGAACCGAGCCAAAACTTCATCGAAATGCTCGATTGTGCAGCGGCATCCACGATCGAGTATCGCTCCGGGCTGAACTCTGATCTCCGTCTCTTCGTGAAAGAGCCTCCAGATAAGCGCCTCAAGTGACAATTCTGGGTCCACCAACTCTTCATGGCGAATAGATCCGCTCAAGATCGCAACGTGCTCCCATTCAGGGTGGTCGAGGCGCACATGCAGGCGCTCTCTGCCTTGCTCACCTTCCGGCAAATGTTGCACAAGAATACCGCCGCTTACACAACCCGTTTGGTCAAAGCGGATGGCAGTGCGCACCAAAGTGGGGACCTGTTCACTTTGCGCGAAATACTGCTCCACCGCTATCGAAAGCGAGGCGCCTTCAAGCGGGACGATTCCTTGATACCGTTTGCCGGTGTCGGCGATATCAAAAGTAATGGCGAGATACCCTTCGCCAAACAGCGATTCCAGCGAGCTGTTCGCTTCCTGGCGAATCTTGCTTTTATCACCTTGCTCAACATAGCCGCGCAACTCTCCATCGCGAAAGTCGCACACCAAAAGGTCGATGGCTCCACCTTTGCCCTGCGCCTGCAAGGTAAGCTGGTCGCCTTTGTCCTTAAGCAGGCCGCCCATCATGGACGTGAGAACCAGAGCTTCGGCAAGGCAATGCTTGAGCGCGGCGGGATATTTATGCGCGCCAAGAATTGTGTCAAGCACAGGACCAAGACGCACAACCCGGCCACGCGAATCGCGCTCCGGTATTGTGAAGCCAAGAATTTGGTCAAAGCGTGTTTCGGATGTGGTTGGCTGCGGTGTTGGCATGGTCATTGCGCTAATATGGTGAGCATGCGCGCAAAGTTAAGGTGCCTAACCAAGCTGCCCAAAACACCATTGCAAAACTGATTTTTGCGCGTGAATTCGGTTCTCAGCTTCATCAAAGACTACTGATTGCGGTCCTTCGAACACCTCCTTAGAAACCTCATCGCCGACATGGGCTGGCAAACAGTGCAGGAACTTCGCATCAGCTTTTGCAAGAGCCATCAGGTCCGTGTTGACTTGATAGGGCGCAAGTTCGCGCAGCTTTGCATCCGCATGGTCTTGCCCCATCGATATCCAAGTATCTGTCACCAGGATATCAGCGCCTCGCGCAGCTTCTTGCGCATCGTGCGTCACCGTCACTTTGGCGCCATTTGCTCGTGCAGCTTCGACATAGCGCGCATCAGGAATATAGCCTGTAGGTGTGCCAATGCGGATATTGAATTGCATCAGCCCCGCCGCCTCAACCAACGAATTCATCACATTGTTGCAATCACCAAGCCATGCAAGTTCCAGACCCGGCAGTGGCTTGCCATGTTCGATAATGGTCAGCAGATCAGCGACAATCTGGCAGGGGTGCGATTGATCTGTCAGGCCATTAATCACAGGCACGCTGGCGTAATACGCCATCTCGTCGATCTTAGCGTGATCATCGGTACGCACCATAATCGCATCGGCCATGCGGCTCAAAACGCGGGCAGTGTCAGCGACGGTTTCCCCGCGGCCCAGTTGTGACGTGCCTGAATCAAGTATCAGTGCTGATCCACCCAACTGGCGCATGGCAATATCGAAGCTAACCCTTGTGCGGGTTGAGCTTTTTTCAAAGGCCATCGCGAGAACATGACCTGCAAGCGGTGCATCTTTATCCGCCACGCCGCGAGGCAGTCCCATACGTGCCTTTTTGCGATCTATAGCCTCGTTCAGCATGGCTGCGATCGAGTGGCTTCCTGCATCGTTCAACTCGCAAAAGTGGCGCTTGCCGACTGGCAAATTGGTCATGTCGCTTCAGCCAGATCGAACGCGGCGGCGGCTGCCGAAAGCTTGTCAAAAAACTCATCGATTTCCGCATCGCCAATGACCAGCGGGGGTAACAGCCGCAATGTCGAATCGCCTGCAGCAACTGTGAGCAATTGATGATTATCGCGCAGATGCACCATGAACGGGCGCGGTTCGATCTTCATCTTCAAGCCAAGCATGAGCCCCATTCCGCGCACTTCTTCAAACAGATCGGGATAATTGCCAATGAACTGCGTCAAACGGCCACGAAGTCGGTCGCTAACCTCTCGCACTTGATCCAGAAATTCATCATTTGCCACCGCATTCATGACCGCGTTACCCGCAGCCATGGCTAGCGGATTGCCGCCATAGGTCGATCCATGGGTTCCAAAAACCATCCCGCGCGAAGCCTTTTCAGTTGCGACACATGCGCCAAGAGGGAAACCTCCGCCAATGCCTTTTGCAACGGCCATGATGTCGGGCGTGACGCCATATTGTTCATGCGCAAACAGCGTTCCTGTGCGCGCCATTCCGCACTGCACCTCATCAAAGACAAGCATCAGATCTTGCTCATCAGCAAGTTCTCGCAGCCCCTCTAGAAATTCAGATGATGCAGCGCGAATGCCGCCTTCACCCTGGATGGGTTCGACAAGGAAACCGGCAGTATTTGGCCCAATGGCGGCCTTCGCGCCTTCCAGATCGTCAAAATCAACATAGCGGAAACCTGGCAGAAGAGGCGAAAAGCCCTTGTGCATTTTTTCCTGATTGCTGGCGCTGATTGTCGCCATTGTCCGGCCATGAAAGGCGTTCTTAAACGTGATCAGTTCAAAGCGATCTTCGTTTCCACCAGCCTGATGATAGGCACGGGCGGTTTTGATCGCACATTCCACCGCTTCCGCGCCAGAGTTGGTAAAGAACACCGTATCGGCAAAAGTTGCGTCTACAAGACGCTGCGCCAATGCTTCGCCCTGGGGGCTGCCATACATGTTGGACACATGCATCAAGGTCGCAGCTTGGTCCTGAATAGCTGAGATCAAACCTTCATGAGAATGTCCCAGCAAATTAACGGCGATGCCTGAAGCGAAATCTAGATAGCGGGTGCCGTCCTCAGAAATCAGGTGGCAATGTTCACCACGCACAGGCCGCACCCCGCACCGTGGATAGACGGGCATCAAGGGCGTAATCGACATTGGAATTTCCTCTCAAACAAAAGCAAAGGGCGGCTCGCCCAAATTACTTTGGGGGCCGCCTCATGCCGATGTTTTATGCTCGGAAAGGCAGCCGGTCAAACTGGGGCCACCTATCTGATCCAGCGATGAGCTTTAGCTCTGCACGGGTACCAGATTGACTGCCGAATACTTGCCTCGTCGATCAACTTCGAGGTCAAATTCGAATCGGTCGCCTTCGTCAATTCCAGAGATACCGGAACGCTCCACCGCACTGATGTGAACGAACGCATCTTCCTTGCCATCATCACGCGTGATGAAGCCAAAGCCTTTCATGGAGTTGAAGAACTTCACGGTACCCACGGCCTTTTCGCCGGTGAGCTCGCGTTGAGGGGCGCGCTTTTCCACTTCGATGACATCACCGACGACCTGAAGATCGGCTGCGGACACTTTGCCACCACGATCCACAAGATTGAATTGCAGCTCCTGCCCTTCGGCAAGACCTTCAAGACCAGCACGTTCAACCTGACTGATGTGCACGAAGACATCTTCGCCACCCTCATCGCGCTGAATAAAGCCGAAGCCCTTCTCGGTATTGAAGAATTTTACCTTGCCTTGACCTGCGCCAACGACTTGAGCAGGCATTCCGCCTCCTCCACCGCCAGCACCGCCGCCTCGGGGGCCGCCGCGACCACCACCGCCGCCGCCGCCGCCAAAACCGCCGCCGCCACGATTGCCACCACCGCGATCATCATCGCGCCAGCCGCCTCCGCCACCGGAACCACCACTACCGCCGCCGCCGAAACCGCCGCGATCGTTGTCGCGCCAGCCACCGCCTGCGGGTGGGCCACCTTCGCCAAATGGATCGAAATTGTCTTCGCCAAAACCGTCGCGCTTGTCACGTCCCCGACCGCGACGCCCTCTATCGTAACCCATGAAACCAAAAAGCCTTCAGTACCGCCCTCGACAATTGCTCAACACCACGGACGAATGCATATTGAGCAGAAGTATCGGACTTCCCCCGACACTTCAGACTCCCCTTATATAGGAAATTCGCCCATGAGGCGAATGATTTAAGTTTACAAGCAGGTTACAGTTTCAAGCGTGACAAGAATGCCGCGTTGCTGGCCGGGAGATAGCGAATGAGCGAGTTTCGAAAATTGTCAGGAACAGTGTGGGCCAGTCCGCAGATTGGCGTCGAAGATGTTGCCGAAGCGGCGGCAGCAAAGTTTGCCTTGATCATCAACAATCGCCCCGATGGCGAGGCGCCCGACCAGCTGGACGGAGAGCTTATCGCACAGGCAGCGCGCGATGCTGGCATGGAGTATCGGGCTATCCCTGTGGGACAAAGCGGTTTTTCCGAAGCTCAGGTTGCCGCGATGGCCGAAGCTCTATCATCGACAGATGGAAAGACGCTTGCCTATTGTCGTTCAGGCACCAGATCGACTTTTCTCTGGTCTTTGGCCCAGGCACAGCAAGGCAAAGAGCCTGACGACATCGTGGCGGCGGCGGCTGGTGCCGGATACGATGTAAGCCCCATCAAGGCCGGAATTGATATGCTAGCCGCGAAATCGAGAGCTTAGCTCGCCCGATTGACGCCTAAAATTCTGCGCTGTGAGCAAACGCAAAGGCGGCGTGACTACTGATTCGCTGACGACAACCTCCAAACCACCAGCCAAATACACAAATGAAAGGGGCCGGGAGATTGCTCTCCCGGCCCCTTCTCTTATCGCCGAAGCGATATTTGGCTTACATGCCTGAGCCTGGCCCGTACATGATTTCCACGCGGCGGTTTTGCAGCTCACGAACACCGTCGGCGGTTGGAACGCGAGGTTCACCTTCGCCGAATGCTTCGCTTGCAATGCGACCTTCTTCGATACCGCGAGCGGTAAGATATTCGGTCACCGAGTCATTACGACGCTCAGACAATCCCACGTTGTAGCTTACGCTGCCCGAACGGTCAGCATGGCCTGCCAGCATGATCGCTGCCGTTCCGCAATTGCCATAGGCACTGATTGCAGAATTAAGCACAGTCGCTGCCTCAGGTGTGATGTCCGACTGATCCCAGTCGAAGAACACGATATACGGCCCCGTATTGCACACCGGCGCAGGAGGCGGCGGAGGCGGAGGTGGGGGAGGAGGCGGCGGAGGTGGTGGTGGCGGTGGAGGCGGCGGAGGTGGTGGCGGCGGAGGCGGAGCTTCCGCACCACCGAAATTGTACATAAATGTCAGCAGGGCAGAGTGTGTTGCCAAGCTGAATTCAGTGTCGCGGCCTGCCGAATCGATCACATTATAATCAAACGTGTTCAGATACTTGTACCGAAGACCAAGATCAGCAGATTGGGTCACAGGGACGCGCAGTTCAGCGATTGCCTGCCATGCCCATGCTTTGTCGCTATCGTCGATATATGGGCTGGTCGCCGTGGTAGCGGTGTCCATATTCAACCAGGTATGGCCAAAACCACCACCGATAGCGAAGCCAACATCGTCGTTGCCTCCGAAATCAAGCAAACCATTCGCCATCACCGACGACAGATTGTTCTGACCAAAACCGGCGACATTACCAGCAACCAGCGCTTGAGAGCGCGGCACGCCAACGATCGATGACTGGAATTCTTCGGTTGTGAAGTCCTTATAGGCACCTTCGACTTCCGCACGGAACGCGCCGAAGTCGTAACCGATCATGCCGCCCAGTTCCCAACCGAGTTCATGTTGCGTGTTCACGGCATCTTCAACGCCATTCACATCTGATTCGTAATCATTTGCCACCACGACGCCAGCTTCGGCACCGAAATAAGCTTCTCCGTCACGTGCCATTGCTGGTACCGCAAGAGCGGATGCAGCAACGCCGAGACACAGCGCAATCTTATGCATATTTAAAATCCCCTTAGAACCTGCGGAGGCCTTCATAGTTGTGCAGATAAATTCTGGCAACTGTCCCCACCTCCTGACGCCACTTATCTTTACCAGATGAGCAACCACATATCCCTCGTACAAGTACATTTACTACGGAATTGTTCCCAAGAGCACCGAGGAACCGCCCTTAAATCGGCCACAATTTGTCTCTTCCCCAATTTTGTTGCATATTTGCAACTACGCAGACGAACCACACAAATTGTGATGCAATCTACTGCCCCAGGTGACGTTCAGAGCGCTAATTCGCCAGTCTCTCCGGTTCGAATGCGGGTTACCTCAGGCAGATCCAGAACGAAAATCTTGCCATCTCCGATTGCCTGCGTATTTGCCGCTGACCTGATCGTTTCGACCACCTGTCCAACCTGCTCATCGCCAACGGCGATCTCCAGCCGGACCTTTGGCAGCATATTTATGGCATATTCGGCACCGCGATAGATTTCCGTCTGACCTTTTTGGCGCCCAAAGCCTTTGGCTTCGCTTGTGGTCATACCAGCAATGCCAATTGCCGCGAGTGCTTCGCGAACCTGTTCCAGCTTATGCGGTTTGATTACTGCAATGACGAACTTCATCGCACCCCTCCCAATTTAAAGATTTTTCTCTCAGGCGCCTTAGTGAGCCGAGCCCATGGCATCTGGCAAGAAAAAAGGGGCCGGCGCTTGAAAGCACCGGCCCATTTGAGTTGTCGTTCGCAGGAGGAACGTGGCTAGGCGGAGTGAGGGAGAGAGAGGAGAGAGCCTCACTCCGCCAAGTCGGTAGTCGCTCAGGTATTCCGAGCGAGATCTGGATAGGCTTCGACACCCGTTTCGTGGACATCGAGACCAGCGGTTTCGACTTCTTCCGAAGGACGCACTCCGATGGTTGCCTTGAGAGCGAACCAGACGATTGCCGAAGCGATGCTGACCCAAACCATGGTCAAGAGAACACCGACGAGCTGACCCATGAAAGTCGCATCACCCGTCCAGGCCACGATAAGCGTGCCCCAGATACCGGCGAACAGGTGGACCGGAATGGCGCCAACAACGTCGTCAATTTTCAGCTTGTCGAGAAGTGGAACCGTGAAGATCACAATCGCACCGCCGATGCCGCCGATGAGGATCGATTGACCCACGCTCGGTGCAAGCGGCTCTGCTGTGATCGATACAAGACCAGCCAGCGCGCCGTTCATCGCCATCGTTACGTCAGCTTTGCCGAAGCGAAGCTGCGAAAGGATGATCGCGACAACCACACCGCCACAAGCGGCCATGTTGGTATTCACGAAGATCTTCGACACGTCGGAAACGTCGCCCACGGTCCCCATCGCAAGCTGCGATGCGCCGTTAAAGCCGAACCAACCAAGCCACAGGATAAATGTACCCAGCGTGGCGAGCGGAATGTTCGTGCCCGGGAAGACGTTGACTTTGCCATCAACATAGCGGCCAAGACGTGGGCCGATAATCAGCGCACCAACCAGAGCAGCCCAGCCTCCTGTCGAGTGCACCAGCGTCGAGCCAGCGAAGTCAGAGAAGCCATGCACGGTGTCGAGGTAACCGCCACCCCATTCCCAGCTGACGACCACCGGATAGATGATGCCGGTCAGGATGGTGACAAAGATGAAGAACGGAACGATCTTCACACGCTCTGCCACGGTGCCTGAAACGATGGAGGCGGTGGTAGCGCAGAAGACCATCTGGAAGAACCAATCCGACGCAACCGAATAACCGGTGTCGAGATCAGCATCGCCAACGGCCTGCATACCATAAATGCCACTGCCAAGGCTGAAGAGGCCCAAGGAATCTTCAGCAAAGCCAGGATAGGCGATGGAATAACCGCACAGCCAGAACATCAGGCCAGCGATCGAGTACAAGCCAATGTTCTTGAGACACTGCGTTGACGTGTTTTTGGCGCGGACGAGGCCAGCTTCGAGCATTGCGAAACCAGCGGCCATCCACATGACCAGGAAGCCACCGATCAAAAAGAGCAGTGTGTTAAAGATATAGGCAGTGCCGCCACCGACGGCATCAGCCGCGGCTTCCTGTGCGAAGGCTGGCGTTGCCAGCGTCATCGCGGCAGCCGAAGCGACGCCTAATTTGATGAGATGATTTTTCATTTTTTGAGGCCCCTTGCTCAAAGCGCGGTTTCGTCGGTTTCGCCGGTACGGATGCGCGTTGTCGATGCGAGATCGAGAACGAAGATCTTGCCATCTCCGATGCTGTCCGTGCTGGCGGTTGCTTGAATGCTCTCAACCACTTTAGGCATCAGCTCATCGCTCACAGCGATTTCCAGCTTCACCTTGGGCAGCATGTTCACCGAATATTCGGCACCGCGATAGATTTCTGTCTGGCCCTTCTGGCGACCGAAGCCTTTAACTTCAGATACCGTCATGCCGGCGACACCCAAACCGGCCAGCGCCTCGCGGACCTCGTCGAGTTTGAATGGTTTAATTATGGCGATGATGAATTTCATCACTAACCCCTGTTACCTTGGCGGAGGATTTCCGTCCGAGACACTTGATTGCAAGGGTCATGCCAAAAACCGAAAGCGGGGCATTTACTTTCTGTTAAGCCTTAGAAGGCCGATCAATCCCGATCGCCGCGCCTATAATTTGGGCACGCTGCACAAGAATCGGGCAGGCTGAGGCAGGGCGCGTTCAATCCAGCGTCAGCTATCGCTTCCGTGAATAAACCGGTCCGTCGGCCGCGTTTTGAGCCCATCGATGGATCGATCCAGCTGGGAATATTTGGCAACCCATGCATCTGGATCGGCTTGCGCGTGATAGCGGGGCAGCGTGCTGCGATGCTCTTCCAACGCCATTTTCGGCACGCCCCAACCACAGCTTGTCTGTACGCTTTCTACCGCGATATCGAAAATCTGCCGTGTGCCCGGCAGCAAAGTGAAGCGCTCGGCCAAAGCCGCCCATTCGTCATCCGCGGGGAGAATTGCTTTTCCCTGCCCATAGATGCGCAAAATCAAAGCTGGCTGTTGAAAGTTGCAAAACATGATGGTGATGCGGCCATCTGCCAGCAAATGCGCATTGGTCTCATTCCCGGATCCACCCAGATCAAGATAGGCGACCTTGTCAGGCGCGATAACGCGGAAAGTATCTGCCAACCCTTTGGGCGAAAGGTTGATCCGGGCATTTTGTGCAGCAGTTGCCACGAAAAAGACCGGTTGCGCTTCAATCATCGCGATATGATCAGGAAGCAGGGTATCGGTGAAATCAGCCATGCCAGAATCCTAAAAGGTCAACGCGTCGGTGTCATCGTTCCTTGGTGGCAGAGAAGTTCAGTTCAGCGTTTTTCTCCTGCTGATACCCCACATCCCAAGGTGATTTGGCCATAAAAACAAGATCATTATCCCGGTCGAGCGCAAGGTTGCCTTGGTTGAAACGCTCAAACTCATCGAGTTTTTCCTGCGGCCCTTTAATCCAGCGCGCGGCTGCAAAGGGCGATGCTTCAAGGCCCGCCTCCACTTTATATTCCGCTGATAACCTTGCGACGAGCACGTCAAGCTGCAGCTGGCCTACAACGCCCACAATGCTTTGCCCCCCGATCACCGGGTAAAACACTTGGATCACGCCCTCTTCGGACAAATCATCCAACGCTTTGCGCAATTGCTTGGTCTTGGTGGGGTCCTTCAATTGAACACGGCGCAGGATTTCGGGCGCGAAATTTGGCAGGCCAGTAAACCGTAGCTTGTCTTTTTCGCTGAGCGTATCGCCCACGCGCAAAGTGCCGTGATTGGGAATGCCAATAATATCGCCTGCCTCTGCGGTATCGGCAATCTCGCGATCCTGCGCGAAGAAAAGGATTGGAGAGTGGACCGCAATCGGCTTGCCCAGACCACTAGGGGTCAATTTCATGCCGCGCTTAAAAGTACCCGACACTTGCCGCATAAACGCAATCCGGTCCCGGTGATTGGGGTCCATATTGGCCTGCACTTTGAAGATGAAGCCGGTAACTTCGTCATAGTCAGGGCTGATCTGTTCATCACCGGCTGGCTGCGCGCGCGGCGGCGGGGCGTGTTCAGCGATCGCTGCGATCAGTTCTTCGACGCCAAAGCTCTTAAGCGCGGAGCCGAAATAGACAGGCGTCAAATCGCCATTGCGATAGGCTTCGATGTCAAATTCGGGATAGCCAATGCGCGCAAGCTCCGCCTCTTCAGCGTAGTTCTCAGGGATTTCAGGATCGGTATCGCGCTTGCCGAGGAATTCCTTGGCAGCGCCTTCAGGCCGAACGACCGAGCCATCCGAAAAATCCAGAATACCTTCGAAAAGGCCACCCATGCCGATGGGCCAGTTTTGCGGGCTGACATCAAGCGCGAGCATATCGGCGACTTGTTCCAACGTCTCAAACGGATCGCGGCCTTCGCGGTCCACTTTATTGACGAAAGTGATAATCGGGACGCTGCGCAGGCGACACACTTCAAACAGTTTGCGCGTTTGCGGCTCGATCCCCTTGGCCGCATCGATCACCATGATCGCGCTGTCGACGGCGGTCAAAGTCCGATAGGTGTCTTCTGAAAAGTCTTCGTGCCCCGGCGTGTCAAGCAGGTTGAAGATGATCCCGTCTTTTTGGAAGGTCATTACCGAACTGGTGACCGAGATACCGCGCTGCTGCTCGATCTTCATCCAGTCAGAGCGGGCGCGGCGTGCTTCACCGCGCGCTTTGACCTGCCCCGCCTGATGGATCGCGCCGCCTTGCAGCAGCAGCTTTTCCGTCAGCGTGGTTTTACCAGCATCGGGGTGGGAGATAATAGCGAAGGTTCGCCTGTTCGATTTGGGCTTGGACATGGATGTCGGTTTTGCGGCGTATTAACCCCGCAATTCTGCCCCCTGTTTCTGGGCCGCTGCCACCACGGCATCTGCAATCGCTTTCAATTCGGCATCCTTATAGCTTTTCTCAAGCGGCTGGAGCGTCACTTCTATGGCGACCGATTTCTTGCCCTCAGGCACACCTTGGCCTGCGAACACGTCGAAAATGCGCGCATCAACGATGTTCGCTTTATCTGCACCTTTCACGCTACGCAGCAAATCGCTGGCCGGCAGGTCTGCAGGAACCAGGAAGGCAAAATCACGCATCACCGGTTGAAGCGCGGGCGGCGTGTAAGGCGCACGGGCAAATCCGGCCGCGGCTTTTTTCTTCGGCAGCGCGTGGAGGAAAATTTCGACGGCAACGGCTGGCCCTTCGACGTCGAAGGTTTCCAGCGTTTTGGGATGCAGTGCGCCAAACCGGGCGAGCACATTTTTGGGACCAAGCCGCAAGGTGCCGGATTGACCGGGATGGAATTGCGAGCCTGCGTCGCCCATCACCATCAGCTTTCCAACCGGTGCGCCCGCTTCACCAAGCAGCGCTTCGGCTTCAGCTTTGGCATCAAACGCATCGAACATCGCCACTTTGCCATTGGCCCAGCCGCGCGATGTTTTTTCGCCAACCAGCAAAACGCCCATAGTCGCGCGCTCGTCACTGGCGCCATCTTTGCCGCGAAAATACCGGCGACCGATTTCAAACAGTCGCAGGCTTGACGCGCCGCGATCGCGGTTGCGCTTGGCTGCGGCCAACAGACCGGGCAGCAACGAAGGCCGCATCGCTTTCATATCTTCGCTGATCGGGTTTTCCAGCACCCAAAGCGCTTCGCCATCGGCAAAATGTTCGGCATCTGCGGTTGGCAAGAATGACCACGTGATCGCCTCGTCCAATCCACGCGCAGCTGCGGCGCGGCGCAGTCGGCGTTCCAACGCTTGTTCTGCCGTAGCCGTCGGGCGCGCAACGCCATCGACACGCGGCAGGGCAACGCTGGCAACTTTATCGAGGCCATAAATGCGCACAACTTCTTCGACCAGATCAGCTGGCCCTTCAATATCGTGGCGACGCAGCGGGCAGGTGACCTGCCAGTCATCGCTGACGGTGAAATCCAGGCTTTCAAGGATACGCTTTTGCTCTGTGGCAGGCACATCGACACCGCCCAGCTTCCCGGTCAGCGCAGGATCGAACTGCACTACCTTCGCCTCGCTCGGCGCGGCACCGGCGCGCACCACGTCTGACGCTTCCCCGCCACAAGTGCGCAAGATCAAATCGGTCAGGATGGCCAGACCATCATCAAGAAACTCAGGATCAACACCGCGCTCAAACCGCGTGCGCGCATCGCTGGCAAGGCCAAGGCGGCGACCTGTCACGCCAATGCGCGGCGGATCGAAATAGGCGATTTCAAGCAGCACGTCGGTCGTGTCATCCTGCACCGCAGAATGCATGCCTCCCATAATGCCGCCAATATCATGCACGCCATTATCATCGGCGATGACAACTGTTTCACTGTCGAGCGTGTAGCTCTTCTCGTTCAACGCTTCGACGCTTTCGCCATCCTGTGCACGGCGCGCCACAACAGCGCCGCTCAGTTTGGCAAGATCATAGACGTGCGCAGGGCGGCCAAAGGCGAGCATCAGATAGTTCGTCGCATCAACCAACGCCGATTTCGGCTTCTGTCCCGCCGCGATCAGCCGCTTTTGCATCCATTCAGGTGATGGACCATTTTTCACGCCGCGAATAACGCGGCCATAAAATGCCGGACAGCCATCGGGATCGTCGGTGCGAATTTCTACAGGACACGCACCATTTGCCGAAACATCTGGCGTCGGGAACGGCTTAAACGTGCCCAAACCTGCCGCCGCCAAATCGCGAGCGATGCCCATTACGCCCATGCAATCAGGGCGATTTGGCGTGATAGCGACATCAAAGATCGGGCTGGCCGCGCTATATTCGGCAAAGCTGGTGCCAACAGGCGCATCCGCGGGCAATTCGATAATGCCATCATGATCATCGCCCAGCTCCAGCTCTTTGGTGGAGCACATCATGCCATTGCTTTCCACACCGCGAATGGCGCTTTTGCGCAATTGCATGGCGTTGGATGGCACCACTGCACCGGGCAGGCCCAGCACACCTTTCATCCCGGCACGCGCATTGGGCGCACCGCAAACAACCTGCAAAGGATCACCTTCGCCAGTAGAGACGGAGAGAACCTGCAGCTTGTCCGCGTCCGGGTGGGACGCTGCGCTCAACACTTCGGCCACACAGAAGCCATCAAGCTTTTGCGCAGGATCTTCCAAGCCTTCGATCTCAAGCCCGATCGCATTGAGCTTATCTGCAATTTCTTGCGTGCTTGCATCGGTTTCGAGGAAATATTTCAGCCATTCGAGAGAGAACTTCATGACTTTCCTCCCAAATTCTGGGCTCCTACACCGGCGGACAATGTCGGCTGGTCAAGGTGGCTAAAGCCATAATGCGACAGCCAACGCCCATCGCCATCAAAAAAAGCGCGCAGATCGTTCATCCCATATTTGAGCATGGCCAGCCGATCGATCCCAAGGCCAAAAGCAAAGCCTTGGTATTTGTCAGCATCAAGTCCGGCGGATTCCAGCACGCGGCGGTTTACCACGCCGCTTCCGCCCAATTCCATCCAGTCATGGCCATCGGCATCACCGTGACCACCCACAACGCGGCGATCGCCTTCATTGGCGTAGCCCACGTCAAACTCGACGCTCGGCTCAGTAAAGGGGAAATAGGATGGGCGCAGGCGCAAGGTGATGTCCTCACGTTCAAAAAAGGCTTTGAAGAAGGTTTCCAACGTCCACTTCAAATGGCCAAGATGCGTGCCTTCATCCACCACAAGCCCTTCAATCTGGTGGAACATCGGCGTATGCGTCGCATCGCTGTCAGAGCGATAGACGCGGCCCGGTGCGATAATGCGAATGGGCGCGCCCTGCGCTTGCATCGCGCGAATTTGCACGGGCGAAGTGTGGGTGCGCAGCAGCATCTTGCGCCCTTGAGAATCTTCATCCGGAAAATAAAACGTATCGTGCATCGCGCGCGCAGGATGGCTCTCATCCATATTGAGCGCGGTGAAATTGTGCCAGTCGTTTTCAATCTCAGGGCCGGTCGCAACGGCAAAACCAAGATCGGCAAAAATCTCAGCCACTTCGTCCATCACCTGACTGACCGGATGGACAGAACCGCGCAGCGCAGACGGTGCGGGCAAAGTCAAATCAAGCGTCTCATTGGCAAGGCGCGCGTCAAGCTCGGCTTCTTCAAGCGCCGCCTTCTTCTGCGCCAAGCCATCGGCGACCTGTTGGCGCAACGATTGAATGGCAGGAGCCTTTTCCTGGCGTTCCTCCGGGCTCATCTTGCCCAGCGTTTTAAGCAGCGCCGAAACGCTGCCCTGTTTGCCAAGGAATTCTACGCGCAGCGCTTCGACCCCAGCCAAATCCTGTGCCGCAGCGATCCTTGTTTGGGCGTCCTGCGCAATCTGTTGTATTTCCGACATCGTTTTCGCTTGTCTTGATCTTTATAAGTGCCGCGCCTGTTAGCGGGCTGACAGCGCCTTCCCAAGCTCTAATTATTTAGCGGATCGTCGCAAGGCTGCACTTCCATTGCATCAGACAGGCAAATTTTGCTGTCCGTTTGCGGTGCAGCGCCGAGTTCAGCCATGCGCTGCGCGATAACGCGGTCCATAACGGGATGCGGCATTTGCGCATATTCACTGGGCGTCATGCTCATAAACTGACGAAAATCGCGGACAAAATGCGCCTGGTCATAATAGCGGCGATCTATTGCGCTGCTCCAGTTTTCACGGTCTGCAGACATAAAGCGCGCCAAGCTGCGCAAGAACCGCTGGCGACGCAGCAACAGTTTGGGCGGATATCCGAAATAGCGCAGACATGCCCGCTCCAACGTTCTGCGGTTCATGCCGGTTGCTTCTGCCAGCATATCAACATTGGCCACCTCAGGGTTACATAAAGCCGAATGGCAAGCGATGATGTGTTCGCGGGCGGGCGTATGATCCTGCCGCAGACCCATCAGATAGTCATCAATGCGGCATGCCGTTTTGTCCTTGTCCGTATCGCAACTATGAATCAGACCGGGCAGACCGCGAAAGCGTGCGAATGCGGGTTCACTCGCGCCATCCACGATACTTTCAGCAATGTCGCAGGCCGGCACATCGCCATACACGGCCCAACCCAATGGCTGCAGACCCAAGCCCCAAATCCGAACCTTGCCGAGGCTGAAATGCACCGCCTGGCTTGTCGGACCGTTGGCAAGGAACACAGTGCGCGGACTAAGGTTCGCCTGATCAAATCCTGAGCATGGCACATCGCCTGTCTGCACGAAGCGCATGGTTGCCCATTCCGGGTGCATCACATCTATTGCAAGATCGGTCGCAGGCCTGCGCAGCGTAAAACACGAAAGTGACGTAAAGTACGGCGCTATCGCCTCAGACAGACGATAAAACGCGACATCAATTTGGCAGGTTTGCCCCGTGTCAATTGCGCTGATTGTCGCCAAGTAACACTCCCTCCTAAATCAAATCGCCCGATCAAAGTGGGTCGTGCTTGGTGCATAACTATAACAGTTCAAACGCCTTTTGACTAACCAGGCCCCTCACTGTGATGACAAACCGCGTAGCAAGATGACATGCACTGTTAAGTTCGCTGGCGCGCCTTGATCATCGCCAGCTTATTGCCCCCAATGATTATCCTGCGGTGTGTGAATGCCGCATTGCGATACGTTTTCGACCAAGGGGGAAGTGCAATGAAAATGATAATCAAAACCGCTTTTATGGCAACCGGCGCAGCAATGGCGACAGCGACACCAGCGCACGCGGATGATGACGACATAACGCTCGTCACTTGCGAAGAAAGCCTTGGCACGATTGCCCTTGTTGATGGCTCGAATGCGGGGTGGCAGCAATGGGATTTGGGCAGCCCGCGCATGCTGATTTCGCGGCTGGCGAGTGAAAGCGGCTGCTTTACGCCGCACAATGGAGCCGATGGAACGCCTGCTCATTTCCTGGTGACCGCAATCGCTGGAACTAAGGAAGAGGTGGATCAAGGTGTGAATTTGGCCACAGGCGTTGCGACAGAGGCCTTGCTGCGCTCTGGCGCTGCATCCGGCATCTTGTCGAGCGTTCCATTTGGCGGGGCTGCACTAAGCATGTTTGGCGGCCTTGGGGGCAAGAAGAAGACCGTTTCCGCCGCGCTAACAGTGGTAAGCCCTGCAACGGGTCAACCGCTTGCAGCAGGTACTGGATCGGTAAAACGCACATCGATCAGTTTTCGTGGATCTGATTCGTGGGGCCGCGGCTATGCCGAGACGACCGGATATGCCGATTCCAAAAGCGGTCGTAAGCTAACCGAAGCCTTTATCATCGCGTTTAATCAATTGGTAGATCAGCGCGCCGCTTTACAGATGGCTCCGCAATCCGCCGCCACATCAGCACCGCAGACAGCTGACGCTACCACTGCGATTGATACCGTGATGCGCGCACAACCCAACTCTGCCGCCGCGCAAGTGCGCACTTTGCGGGCTGGCACAGCGTTGACGCCTTCGGGTGAGCGAGATGGTCTTTGGATCGAAGTGGCTGACAATTTCGGCACCAAAGGCTGGGTCAGCGTCGAGGACATGCAATAACGCACCCCCGAAAGGCTTAACGCGCTGACTGCGACCTTGGATGGTGCGTTAAGCCAATCGGAAACGGAAAGGGCGCGGGAATGGCCCAAACCAGTCCCGCGCCCTTTTTTATTTGTGTGCGGTCAACGCAGATGCGCTGACTTTGGTGCCGATCAATTGGGCAAAGCGCCTTTGGCTTGCTTGATGATCAAACCAAAAGCATCGGCTTCGTTCATCGCCAGATCAGCCATAACCTTGCGGTCCAGCTCAATTCCGGCCAGCTTTACACCGTGCATGAACTGCGAATAGGTCAAGCCTTCAGCGCGAACAGCAGCGTTGATGCGCTGGATCCACAAGGCGCGGAAGTTGCGCTTCTTAACCTTGCGATCGCGATAGGCGTATTGACCGGCCTTCTCGACAGCTTGGCGTGCAACGCGAATGGTGTTCTTACGGCGGCCGCGATAGCCTTTGGCCTGCTCGAGTAGCCGTTTATGTTTGGCGCGGGTGGTTACACCGCGTTTAATGCGAGGCATATCTTATCTCCTGAAAACCGGGCTCAACTAAGGCCGTAAGGGGCCCATTTTTTGATCGTTTTTGCATCAGCATCTGCAGCGACGCTGGTGCCACGGTTCTGGCGGATATATTTCGCATTGTGGCTGATCAAACGGTGACGCTTACCAGCAACGCCATGCTTAACTTTGCCGGTTGCGGTGATCTTGAAGCGTTTCTTCACACCACTTTTGGTCTTTAGCTTGGGCATTTTTATCTCCTTTAAACAGAGACACATCGAACCAGCCCTGGCAGCCCTTTCAGCCAGGCGGATCCACACATTATGTGTCGGTGAAGGCGCGCGCTTTAGGCGGCAATTGTACTAAATGCAAGCCTGCGTGCGGCAAAGCAAATTGGCAAAGCACGTTCAACTGCCGCTCATCGCTTCAAGCACATCTTCAAGCCGGGCAGGATCGCCCATGGCCAGAACTTCGCCAGACGAGCCGGCATGCAGCGGCTCACCTTGCCAGTCGCACATCGTGCCCCCTGCGCCTTCGACCACCGGCACCAGTGCTGCGTAATCGTGCAGTTTCAGCCCCGCCTCAGCAATCACATCGATTTGGCCCGAAGCAAGGCAGCCATAATTGTAACAATCCCCGCCCATCACCATACGTTTATGATCGGTCTTGGAGGCAAGCAGCATAAATTGCTCACCTTGTGCATCGGTGAAATATTGCGGGCCTGTTGTGGCAAGCATCGCCTTGGACAATTCGCGGCAGCGACGTGTTTGGATCGGCTCACCATTAAAAATTGTCGCCTCCCCTGTAACACCAAGCCAGCGTTCACCGAGGATCGGCTGATCAATAATGCCCAGCACCGGAAACCCTTCGATCAGCAAAGCGATCAGCGTTCCAAAGATCGGGCGACCTGCCAGAAACGCGGTGGTGCCATCAATCGGATCGAGCACCCATTGCCGCCCGGAACGGCCGACTTCGACGCCAAATTCCTCTCCATGCACACCATCTTGCGGCAGCTCCGCCTTCAAGATGCGGCGCATCGCTTCTTCAGCGTTGCGATCGGCAATGGTGACAGGCGAAGCATCGTCCTTTGCCTCACTCGTTATATCAGCGCAGCGGAACAAGGGCGTGATCTCCGCACGCGCTGCATCGGCAAGGCGATGCGCAAGGGCGATATCGGCGGAGAGGTTCACGCGGCCAATACGTCAATCAAACAAGCTGGAAACCGAGCTTTCATCCGCAATACGCCGGATTGCCTCGCCCATCAGCGGCGCGATTGCCAGAATGCGAATACGGTCAGAAGCTTTGGCATCGTCTGTCGCGTTGATCGTGTCGGAAATGACCAATTCTTTCAGATCGGAATTGTTGACGCGGTTGACCGCGCTGCCCGATAAAACGCCGTGCGTAATATAGGCGGCAACGCTTTTCGCGCCGTTCTCCAGCAAAGCAGAGGCGGCGTTGCACAGCGTGCCCCCCGAATCGACGATATCATCTATCATGATACAATGGCGCCCGGTGACATCGCCAATAATGTTCATCACTTCGCTTTCACCAGGACGATCGCGGCGCTTATCGACAATCGCCAGCGGCGCGTTGTCGAGCCGTTTGGCCAGCGCACGTGCACGCACGACGCCGCCAACATCTGGCGAGACGACCATCAGATCAGTATCGCCATAACGCGCTTGAATATCGGCAGCCATTGTTGGCGCGGCATACAAATTGTCGGTTGGAATATCGAAAAAGCCCTGAATCTGGCCTGCATGCAGATCGACCGCAAGAACCCGGTCCGCACCCGCTTTGGTGATCAGATTGGCCACCAGCTTGGCCGAAATCGGGGTGCGCGGGCCGGGCTTGCGATCCTGCCGGGCATATCCGAAATAGGGGATCACAGCCGTAATTCGCTTGGCCGAAGCCCGTTTTAGCGCATCGATACCGATGAGCAATTCCATCAGATTGTCATTCGCCGGGAAGCTGGTGGATTGCAGCAGGAAGACATCTTCACCGCGCACATTTTCGTGAATTTCGATGAAGATTTCTTCGTCGGAAAACCGCCGTACGCTGGCGTCCGTCAGCGGAACTTCTAAGTACCCTGCTATCGCTCTGGCGAGTGGCAGGTTCGAATTGCCGGACATGAGCTTCATCGGTGTTGCCCTCTCTTCCAATAGCGCATGAGACTTGCTGCGGCTCTAACGAGCCGTCGCATGATTGCAACCAAAGAGGAGCGCGACTTCGGGGAAAGCAGCGCAATACCTGCCATCACGGTCATTCAATCGCTCAAATGCCAGTCCGACAATTCGCCTTTCCAAACGCGGTGATAAGCACCAAGGATGCTCCACCCTACCTCGCCCGCCATCGGAATATTCCTTCCCGCGGCTTGCTGGTAGTTTGAAAAGATCCCGCGCCAAGGTGTGTCGATAAATGCGCCTTTATGTGCACGGGGCCGAATGCCAGAAACACTTTCCAGAAACCCCTCATCATTCAATTCGAATGTTACAGAGCCACTGACATCACCAATGGTCAAACCGACGCCAAGCTTACCATCAGCGTCGACAGTCCATCGTAATGCTGAATTGTGCAAAATCGCATCGGGCGCCCAAGGCAACTCGGCCAGATATCGCATGAGTTGTGCCTTGATGATCGAAGGTGACGATTGCGCGGTGCCGAGTGGAATCACACCAAGAAGGCTCATCTTGCCAACAGCCTTGGCGTTGATAAGCGAATCCTCAATGCGCAAAGTGAACAGGGGGCCTGTCTTGCAAAGCCAGCGGAAATCACATTGTGACAGGCATATCCATTGACGCGCTTTGAAAGGCATCCAGCCGCTTTCATGGCTGGCGCGCAAATGGCCCGTTTGATTGAACATGGCGCGGCGCGCTGTTTTATGTTTGCCAACGCCCAAACGCGCAGCGAGTTCGTGAACAGCTTGCGGTATGGCTGCAAGCCTTAGAGTTTCTTCGCTTTCGTCCATGCCGAATGACAATAGCGATATGTCAGCAGAAGCGCGAACGCCGCTAATATACTAAGTCAGGCGGTGTTCGCCTTTAACCCAGCGTACAGTGCCAGAACTTGCGCGCATCACCACCGAATCGGTTGTCATCACCATGCCCATCGGGCGGCGCAGGCGCTTCACACCGCCGAGCAGCGAACCATCGGTCACGCCGGTGGCGGCAAAGATGCAATCGCCAGAAGCCAGATCTTCCAGCTTATAAATCCGGTCCAGATCTTTGATGCCCCATTTGGCCGCTCGCTTTCGTTCATCATCGTTGCGGAACACGAGGCGGCCATTCATCTGCCCCCCGACACAGCGCAAAGCAGCTGCGGCCAACACGCCTTCGGGCGCACCGCCTTGGCCCATATAAATGTCGATATTGGTGTCTTCGTCAGTGGTCGCGATGATGCCTGCCACATCACCATCGCCGATCAGAGTGACGCCAGCACCAAGGCTGCGCAATTCTTCGATGATATCGGCATGGCGCGGACGATCCAGCACACAAGCCATGATCGCACTGGCGGGAACGCCTTTCGCCTCAGCCAGATCCTTGACGTTTTGCGTTACGCTTTTTTCAAGACTGATCACGCCATCAGGATAGCCCGGACCAATCGCAATCTTGTCCATATAAGTGTCCGGCGCGTTGAGAAGGTTGCCTTCCTCAGCAGCGGCCAGCACGGCCAGCGAATTGGGGCCAGCTTTCGCTGTAATCGTGGTGCCTTCAAGCGGATCGAGCGCGATATCGATTTTGGGTCCTTTGCCCGGTGCACCACCAACCTTTTCGCCGATATAGAGCATCGGCGCTTCGTCGCGCTCGCCTTCACCGATGACAACGGTGCCGTCCATATAAAGGTCGTCAAAGGCGAGGCGCATCGCTTCCACAGCGGCGGCATCAGCGGCCTTTTCATCGCCCCGACCAATCAGGCTTGAAGCCGCGATGGCCGCAGCCTCGGTGACACGAACCATTTCCAGCACCAGCACACGATCGAGCACACTTTGGGCAGATTGATCCTTATCGGGCTTAGACATCGGTGACTTTTCCTGTTCCAAAAATAATGTTTATTTCAGCCAAGCAGCCGCATAACCAACGGCTCTTCAGCAAGAGCGGGTGAACCGGCCAGCAAATCCAGAGCCCGCGTTACTGCGCTTTCAGGCCCTTCATGTGTCACCATCGCGACGATTACCGGCTCTTCGCCAGAATTTTCGTCATGGCGGCCATGCTGGATCAAGCTTTCAATCGAAACACCGGCATCGCGCATCGCAGCGGTAAGCTCAGCCATAACGCCGGGACGATCCGCGACGAGGAAACGCATATACACACTGCTTATGCGGCCATCGGGATCTGCAGGAGTGCTTTGTGCCAATTGTTCGACTGGCAATGAGAACGGCGGCGGCGTCATTCCGCGCGCTATATCGATAAGATCGGCCACCACGGCACTTGCCGTGGGTCCATCACCCGCGCCCGCCCCTTCGAACAGCAGGCGACCTGAGAAATTGCCATCGGCTACGACGGCATTGGTTGGCCCATCGACGCGCGCCAATGGGTGATCTTTTGGCACGAGACAGGGCGCAACTTTTTGGAACAAACGGTTGCCGCTATCGTCCGAACTGCAATCGGCCAAACCGATCAGGCGGATCACATAACCAAGCGCATCGGCCTGCGAGATATCGGCAGAGCGGATCGCACTAATGCCGGTCGAATCAACAGCGTCGAAATCCAGCTTCGTACCAAATGCAATGGCGGCAAGGATCGCCAGTTTGTGCGCTGCATCCACCCCTTCAATATCAAAAGTGGGATCCGCCTCTGCATACCCGAGCGCCTGCGCCTCTTTCAGCACATCACCAAAATCTGCGCCGGTCGATTCCATTTGGGAGAGGATATAATTGCAGGTGCCGTTCAAAATGCCCTGCACCTGCTCAATTTTATTGGCCGCAGCACCTTCGCTCAGCCCCTTGATCACAGGAATGCCGCCAGCAACCGCGGCTTCGAAACGCAGCGGCGCATCATTTGCAGCGGCAGCTTTGGCCAATTCCATACCGTGATGAGCCACCATCGCTTTGTTGGCAGTCACCAAGCCTTTGCCGCAAGACAGAGCAGAACGCGCCAAAGCCAGCGCAGGGCCATCGCTGCCACCCACCAGTTCGACAACAACATCAACATCATCGCGCGCGGCAAGCGCGGTCATATCGTCTTCCCAGCCATAGGCCGAAAGATCGACACCGCGATCCTTTTGACGATCCCGGGCGGATACAGCGGTGATGGTGATAGGCCGTCCAGCGCGGCCAGCAATCACGCCGCCGTTTTCCGCCAACAGATTGATAACGCCAACGCCAACTGTCCCAAGACCCGCCAGTGCAATCCGCAAGCTATCCGCCATCAATGACCCCTCTATATGCAATCGGGATGCGCGTTAGTGACCTGCACTGCGCTTGGCTAGAGCTTTGGCGATATTCGGTGAAATTACGGAGCTAAAATCGCCTTTCGCAACTGCCAAGATCATCAAGGATATAGGCATAATCTTCGCGAGCGCGCGTGCGGGCATCGCGATCACGCTGCAAAAACGCCTCTTCAGGCAATTCGCGCGGCAAGTGACAGGCAAATTGATACCACGCCAGTGTTTCGCGTTCTGGCGCTTTGGCCGATGGATCAACGATATCGCCAAAGGAAATCCCCCAGCGCGGCGCCATGCCAGGGCGCCTAATCACATTCATGGACACCGGCGCGCCTTCTTGTGTTTCGACAAATATCTGCGTCTCTGATTCGCCAGCCAGATTGCCGGGGATAGAGATAACGTCCTTGATCCCTGTAATCTTCGCAGGCCTGTCCAGGGACGCCAGCTGGCGTAGCACTTCTCGGACGCGCCGTTCGATCACCGGGCCCATCGTAAGCAAGGCATCGGAACTAAGCAGTTGCAGATCGCGCGGCCTGTCTGGATTCAAGTCACCAAAAGCGAGAAAAGTCTGCTGTTCGATCTTTGGCGCTTTACCTTTATCATTCAGCGGTCGATCAACCAGAAACACCAATTGTTCACCAATCGCGCGCGGAGAGGCGAGCACACTTTGCGTCAGCGCCTCTATATAAAGCCGGACATGTCCTGCAGAAACGCCAGGTGCGCGTTCCTGCGGTAGAGTGATTTGGTCATCGATCATGACGATGCCCACAAAATCTGATTGCCCCGCCATTTCGACAAGATCAACATAAGTCGGAGCGCGCTCGGCGGGAAGTTCGCCAATCGCCTCACCCTCGTTTGCAAAGGCAAAGCTGGATGTACAGCCGAGCCATATCAGCGCCAAAGCCCAGGCCCTTTGCCGGACATTAATCAAAAAACACTTACTGCGAATCGCCATTCCATTCTCTTATCATCAGACAGACGCGAAACGTCCGGTTTGAGCGCTTTATTGAACTTTATGTCCGTTTTTTCAGGTGAATCGGCCCTGAACTCATAAACTGTTTGCTCGACCCCTAACAGGCCGTTAATACCCCTCCTTCGTTATGGGCGAGTAACAATGTTGCTCAAAAGTAGCGCCAGCCGTTTGGGATCATGTGTTTTTTAGGCATGTTGACTCAAATGTAGACTGGACAAGAGGATATAACGGCTGTCAGACTGACGTCTTTCTTGGGTAACTAGCAGCCTGACGGTTTCATAACCGTGATGTTGTTGAGAAAATGGAGTGAACGGACTGAATGGCATACGCTGATCAAGAGATGAGCGGTAGTCGAATCGTTTCGATTATCATCGTCGTTCTGATTCATATTGCGCTTGCATATGCACTGGTGACCGGACTGGCCTACTCGGCCGTGAAGGAAGCGGTAAAGCGCGTAACAATGGTCGAAATCGATGAACCTGAGCCGCCGGAGCCGGAAGAAGAGCCCCCGCCACCGCCGCCAGAAGAGGTTGTGGCACCTCCGCCACCTGTAGCGCCGCCGCCGCCGATTAACATTGCGCCGGCACCGCCGCCAATTCGCGTGCAGCCCAATATTCCCCCGCCTGCACCGCCGGCTCGGATTATTCCGCCGCCTGCACCGCCAGCGCCTCCGGCACCGCCGCCGGCGCCCCCTTCGCAGGCTAAAGGAGCGCAGCGCGATAATTTCAACAGATGGGCCGCACGCATCCAGGAAGCGTATCCTAGCCGCGCCATTCGACGCGAGATTGAAGGTAATGTGGGTGTGAGTGTGGTGATCGGAAGCAATGGCCGCGTGCAATCATGCACCGTGACCGGGTCAAGCGGAGAATCCATTCTGGACGAAGCTGCCTGTAAGGGCATGGAACGCTATGCGCGCTATGATCCGGCACTTGATGCTCAAGGTAATCCGACAGCCGGGCGCGATTCGCTCACCATCGTTTACCGTCTTAACTGATTTTGATTTAGCTCTATAAAAAGAGGAATTATCGCATGCTTATTGAACTTCTTACTTCCGCCGCTGCGGAGGCGCCCAAAAACCAGTTCGGCTTTATGGAAGCCATGGAAGAAGGCGGTCCCGTCGCCTGGTTTATCCTCAGCATCATGATCATCATGTCTGTGGGTTCATTCTACATCCTGTTCACGAAATATTTTGAACAGAACAAGGTGATGAAGCAGTACCGCGAAGGCCGTGCTGCTTTCTGGAAAGCTGGTTCTCTGCAAGACGGCGCGACCAAGTTTGAAAAGAATAGCGCCTGGCGTCAGTTGGTCGAAGATGGTTTGAAAGCCGGTACCGAGTCTGAAAAAATGACTGACAGCTTGGAATCGCATGACTGGCTGCATGGCTCGCTTGCACGCTCAGAAGCTACGATTAACGCCAAGCTGAACGGCGGCCTGTCCTTCCTCGCAACGGTTGGTGCTACTGCTCCGTTTGTGGGTCTGCTTGGTACAGTTATCGGGATTTACAACGCGCTGATCAAAATCGGTGCGACCGGTTCTGCCTCGATTGACGCTGTTGCTGGTCCAGTTGGTGAAGCCTTGATCATGACCGCGATTGGTCTGATGGTGGCTGTGCCTGCGGTGTTTGCATACAACTATCTGCAGTCACGCAACCGTCGTATCTCTGCGATGCTAAGCGGCTTTTCAACCGATCTGCTGGCTAACATCACGTCGCACGGAACTGTGAAGCCTGTCGTATCGGCTCCCGCTTCGGCAAAAGCTAAGCCTGCTGTGGCCAAGCCTGCTGGCGCCACAACCGCCAAAAAGGTCTGATCCCGCAGATACGTTAAACGGCGGGCGTCTTCGCATGCAGACGTCCGCCGATTGATCCAAGTTTTGAGATAGGACAAACCTTATGGCTATTGCGATGGGAGACGGCGCTGGCGAAACGCCAATGTCTGACATCAACACCACCCCGCTAGTGGACGTTATGCTGGTGCTGCTGATCATCTTCCTGATCGCAGTCCCCGTTGCCATTCAGACGGTGGAAGAACTCAAAGTTCCGGTTTTCGAATCGGTCGAGAGCAAGAACAAGGTTGAAAACCTGCAACTCACGGTAATGACAACCGATGCCCAGGGGCGCACCCCCAATGTGATCAGAAGTGGTTACACAGGCGCGACCCGCGATGGCGAATGCCGTGTGTATTTCAACAATACGACTTTGGTAGATTCAGCCACTCTTTACGAAGAGGCGTTTGAGCGTCTGGAAAACATTGTTGAACGTGCTGGCGGAGCAGACATCCTCATGTCTGACCCTGAGTCGATCCCGCAAGTCCATATTCGCGCGGACGTCAATGTTCCGTGGCGCTGTGTGGCTGGCACGATCTTTAACGTGCAAGCAGCCGGTTACCCAATCATCGGCTTTATCTCGACCCCGATTGATCCGGATGGCGTTTAAGCCACCCAAGTAAGTTTGAAAGAATAGGAGTATACTCCCATGGCAATGTCAGGCGGCTCAGATGATGGCGCCCCGATGATGGAAATGAACATGACGCCGTTGATCGACGTCCTGCTCGTGCTCCTCATCATGTTCATCATCACCATCCCGGTCGCAACTCACGCTATCAGCATCGACCTGCCTTCGCCGGTCGCTAACCCAGACACACCTGATGTGGACCCGATCAAGAACAAGATCGTGATTACACAAGACGATGTTATCCTGTGGAACGCTGAGACGATTTCCGAAGGCGAATTGGTCAACAACCTTCAGCAATCGCTGGCCTTCGAAGTTGAGCCGGAATTGCAGTACGAACCAGAAGCTAACGCTAGCTATGAGAAATCGGCTAAAGTGCTGAATATCATCAAGATATCCGGCGTTACCAAGTTCGGTTTTGTCGGCAACGAAAAATACCGTAGTTTCAGCGCTGGCGCAGAAAGCGCTAGCTAAATAGAGATGCCATGATGGGGGTCTCGTGTGAGGGGTGGCTTCGGCCGCCCCTTTTCGTATACGGATTTGACGCGTTTGGCCTTATGTGATCTCGATACAACTATAGCGGGATCACATTATGCCTGCATCCTACAAGGCCGACCCGGCAATGGGTGAACCGCTAAGCCAGATGAACACCACTCCATTGATTGACGTGTTGCTGGTACTTTTGATCATGATGATCATCAGCATCCCGATCGCTGCACATAAAGTTGAAGTCGATCTGCCAATTCCCGGTGCAACTGCGGACGAAGAACAGGTGGACGTGTCCCTCATCGTTGAACAAAACGGTGCGATCTTATGGAATGGCGACATCGTCTCCAAAGCTCAGTTAGAACAGCGTCTTACGCAGGCCGCTTCCGCCAAGACAAAGCATGTTATCCGCTTTGAACCCAACCCCAATGCAAGTTACAACGACGCGGTGCAGGTCATCAATATGGTGAGCGATGCCGAGATTAAGGCCTTCGCCTTTGCCGGAAACCACAAGTACCGGCAATTCGATACAAACTGATCAATCCTCTGCCGGCGGTTCTTGCGTATCCATGCGCATCGCTGCACTTGCCAGACTTTCGGCCTCTAACAATAACGCGTCATCTGATGCACCTTGTGGCACGTTTTCTCGGCCGATCATCACCATTACGGGCACGGCTAGCGGGCTGACCCGTTCCAGTTCGACGAAGGTCATGCGTTCCGCTGCAGTTTCCAAAACCTCACCAAGGCGTCCGATATCTGTCATTCTTGCCCGCGCATCTGCCCATGCCGCTTCGATAAGTAAGTGATCAGGCTCATATTTGCGCAACACATCGTAAATCAAATCGGTCGAAAACGTTACCTGGCGGCCTGATTTGCGCTTGCCAGGATGTTGGCGTTCAACCAACCCGCCAATCACGGCAACTTCGCGAAAGGCGCGGCGCAACAGGTGCGATTCCTGCACCCAATCGACGAACTCATCGGTCAGGATGTCTGGCGAAAGTAGCGGCGAGGGATCACGCACGCGCTCAAAGCTCCAAACGGCAAGCGAGTAATCATTCGCCACGAACCCACCCGGCATTAAGCCGCGTTCCTCCATGCGCTTTGTAATCAACATGCCAAGCGACTGGTTCGCATTCCACCCGGCAAACGTGTAAAACACGGTGTAATAGCGTTTTCCGTTGGGGAAAGTTTCCACCAGCAAATTGTCTGGCCCCGGCATTTGCGATCGCCAATCCTGCACTTCGAGCCATTCGCGCACGTCATCGGGAAACCGCGCCCAGCCAGCCCTGTCCACTAACATAGCGCGTACACGGCTAGCCAAATGCGTGGTCAGCGGCAGTCGCAAGCCCCCATAACTTGGTATCATTGCCGCTTTCTTGCTGGCGCGAACCACCAATTCCATGTCGCGCAATTGCTCTACTTCGACACTCACACCGGCGAACTGGAAAGTATCTCCTGCACGAAGGCCAGCTGCAAAACGTTCTTCCACCCGACCCAGCGAACGACCATTTTTGAAACGTACATCCAACATTTCTGCATCAAGGATGATGCCGGCATTCATCCGGTGCCGCTGCGCCATTTCGGGATGCGTTAGACGCCAACGCCCGTCGCTATCGCGTACGATACGCCGAAATTTGTCATAGGCTTTTAGTGCGTAGCCTCCCGTGGCGATAAAGGTGAGCGCGCGGTCAAAAGCGGCCTCACCAATTTGTGCATATGGCAGGCATGAACGAATCTCACGCAACAGATCAGCTTCATCAAAAGGTCCAGCGCAAGCGCGCGCCATAATGTGTTGCGCAAGAACATCGAGGCCACCTGGCCGAAAATCCTCTCCATCACGCATTCCTTCGGCAACCGCATCCTGCGCTGCCATGGCTTCAAGGAATTCAAACCGATTGCCAGGTACAAGCAGCGCGCGACTGGCCTGATCAAGCCGGTGATTGGCTCGCCCGATGCGCTGTAACAAACGCGATGATCCTTTGGGTGCGCCCATCTGCACCACCAGATCGATATCTCCCCAATCCAGCCCAAGATCGAGACTGGCGGTAGCCACCAAAGCGCGCAATTCGCCGCGTGCCATTGCGCTTTCTACCTTGCGTCGCGCTTCTTTTGAAAGCGATCCGTGGTGGACGCCAATCGGCAGATTGTCCTCATTCGCGTCCCACAGATTTTGAAAGATATACTCTGCCAGAAAGCGCGTATTGGTGAAGATCAGCGTCGTTCGGTTTTGGCCGATCTGCGTATAAAGCTGGGGTATAGACCATGTGGCGGCATGCCCGCCCCAAGGCACACGTTCTTCTTGCGGAAGCAGTATTTCAAGTTGTGGCTCTTCACCCGGCTCACCTTCGATAAGCGAAACCTTGTCAATGTCTCCCCATGGGGCAAGCCATGCGCGAAACCCCTCGGGATCTGCCACCGTGGCCGACAGGCCAACACGCTGCATATCGGGGGCGATTGCCTGTAAGCGCGATAAACTCAGAGCCAGCAAGTCGCCGCGTTTCTGCGTTGCGAAAGCATGAATTTCATCGATAACCACGCGTTTGAGGCTGGCGAACAGGTCATGACTTTCCGGAAAACTCAAAAGAAGCGAAAGGCTTTCCGGCGTGGTCAGCAAAATATGCGGCGGACGGCTACGTTGGCGCCGTTTGCGATCTGACGGCGTGTCACCGCTGCGCGTTTCGATACGGATATCGAGACCCATCTCCTCTACCGGAGCGACAAGGTTGCGCTGCACATCATGCGCCAACGCCTTTAGCGGAGAGATATAGAGCGTATGCAGCCCGTCATGCGGATCATCGCCCGTCCCGCAAAAATCGCATAGTGTTGGCAGAAAACCAGCGAGCGTTTTGCCCGCACCTGTATCAGCCACCAATAACGCGTGCTGACCCGCATTTGCCGCTGCGACCATCGCAAGCTGATGGTGCCGGATGCGCCAATCCCGGCTGGCGAACCAGCTGGTGATTGTTTCAGGGATTGCCGGACTGCTCACACTTTAGCAGTGCATGGCAAGCGGCCTGGTTCCAAACCTGTCAATAATGCAGCAATCGCTAATCAACGCGCGGCGCGATACCATCGGCAGGCGCGATCTCTTGCGCGACTTCGGCCTGTGCGCGATTGCCTTTGGGAAAGCGTGAGAACGCAGCAAATCCCACCAACACCACATAAACAGCCATCGCGCACCAATAGAGCATCACGGGATTGCCTGCTCCGGCGGTATAACCTGCCATTACAGCGCCAAGTGGTCTGCCGAAATTGGCAACCGCCATAAACAAGGTGAATTGTGTTGCAGCGAGCGCCGGACTGCACAGCCGCATGGCAATTGGCAGCATCGCGATAGAGACAAACAGAGCGGCAAATTCAAAGCTGTAAACGATAACTGTGAAAAATTGCGGATCACTCCAACGCTCAGGCGATAGCGCCATTGCTGCGTAAAGAGCCGCAGAAATTCCCGCAAAAATCACAAAAGAGCGCTGGGCCCCAACCTTGTCGACGATCAAACCGCCAAGAAACAATCCTGCAACCCCGGCAGCCAGCCCTGCTGAACCAACAAGATCGGTATACTCGCTAATCGACCAGCCTAGTTCTTGCGTAGCCCAAACGGGATGAAATGCCTCAAACGCTCCATATGGCAATGCGCGCAGCAGCAATATCGGCAAGAGCAACAGGCTAAGTGGCGCAATTACAGCGAAAAATGTCTGTTTGAGCAAAGGCCACCAGGCTTCGACCTGGATCGCCTGGTTGCGCGGATGCGCTTGGCCGACGCCCCATGGCAGGCGGCGCTCACCATCCCGCTCTAAAATAGCCAAGCCGAACAAGACTACCAATAAGGGCCCACCAGCGGCGACTATAAGTGCGACGCTGTAACCGTGATCCTCAAGCAAAACGCCCATCAAAATGGTGGTTAGCGAAATACCGAGAATTTGCGCGCCGAACATGATCCCGCTTGCCTTTGCGCGTTCATCTTCGGGCATAATATCCACTGCCAGACTGTCGATGCCAACATCCTGAACCGTGATAGCTACGTTCGTGCAAAATCCGATTGTGGCCAAAATCACCAGATCAAGCGGTGCCGGCTCAACAATCGCCCCGATTATCAGCGCCAAAACGATAGTGGATTGTGCGCCGACAATCCATGCGCGGCGGCGGCCCATCGGCAAGTAAGTGTAACGGTCCAGAATGAAGCCATTTACAAGCTTCAAGGACCAAGGCAGCATAGTGGTGCCTACAACCCAAGCTGTATCAGCAGCAGTGGCACCATTGGCTGCCATCCACGCTGGCAGCGCATAAAGGAACAGGCCGATCGGCATACCTTGCGTGAAATAGAACAGCAGCAAAGTGGTCAGCCGTAAAATACGGCTATGCTCAAGAACGAGCCTGGCGCCCGATAGAGTGTTCATTCATGCCCCCCGTTCCAAGGAACATGCCCGAAAATCCTCGGTTGTCTAGTAGGTCATCCCTTGCCTAATCCTTCGCAGCATCATTTTTGCGATTGCATCGCTGTCTCAAGCTCATCCTGCGTAAGGCCAAGCAGCTGCGCCACTTCTGCACGCTCACCCGCCGACATTTCCATAAAACCACGAGCGTGTGGCAGCTGCGCGATGCGCTCTTCCATACCGTCAATGATTTGCGGCATACGCTCCAACATGACCGGCACCATCTCCATTGAGGCAGACATGACTTGCGGATCGGCCATCACCACAAAGCTTTCCGCCGCGTAGGTTGCGCCCGTTGGCGTGGAGAAAAACGCGGCAATCTTGGCAAGTTGTGCATCATCAAAACGCACGGCATAAGCGCGCGCCATACCGCCGCGCAAAGCGGGCTCCATTTCGCCAAAAACGGATGTCATCTCATCCATCATGAAGCGCATGCCAACTTCACCTCTTTGAGCATATTGCGGGTCTAGAATGGATGATAGTCGCCCCAGTTGTACCGGCTCCAGACTGGCAAGTTGATCGCGGTCAACGCCAAGGATTGCGGCGATTTCACCGGCTGGCATCGTGTTGGGCATCATGCCCATCATCGGGGCCAGCATCTGATCAATCACATCGTCCATCATGCGCGCATAGGTGCCATCGGGAATAACCCGTGCCACGATCTGGCTAGCCACGGGAAGGCGCGCTTCTTGTTCGGCCGTCAGCGGTTCAGCCACAAAAACATCTTGCAAGGTCGCAGCAAAATCCTGCGCTTTCGCGATCTCTTCCTTCTCGGACTGAGCCGAGGCGGGAACGGCGATCAATGCCAATACAAATGGTGCGGCCAGCTTGATGAATTGCTTCATAATCAATGCCCCGCTTGTGGACCACGCTCCAGCCCGCTTGCCGCCAATTGTTCGTCAATTTGACCCATGAGCCGCTCAAGGCCATCCTCGGTGTCGCTTTCAGCGCGTGCCACCAGCACATCTTGCGTATTGGAAGCGCGCAGCAGCCACCAGCCATCAGGCGTGTTTACACGAACGCCATCGGTTGAATTCACCTCGACCCCCTCAGCGCTGGCGAGGCGTTCCTTAACCTCATCAATTGCAGCGAATTTGCGGCTTTCATCCACTTGAAAACGCATTTCTGGCGTATTGAGCATATTGGGCATCGCACCGCGCAGCTCAGTCACCGATTTGCCCAGGCGCGCAGAGGCCGCCAGCAAGCGGATGCCGGCATAAAGCGCATCGTCAAAGCCGTAATAGGTGTCAGCAAAAAAGACGTGCCCGCTCATCTCGCCAGCTAGAGGCGAGCCCGTTTCTTTCATTTTGGACTTAATCAGCGAGTGGCCGGTCTTCCACATCAGCGGCTCACCACCGTTTTCCCGGACTGAATCGAACAGTGCCCGGCTTGCCTTCACATCGGCGATAATCGTCGCACCTTGGTGTGTTTTGAGCAGATCTTCGGCATAAATCATCAACAGCTGATCGCCCCAGATGATCCGGCCTTCGCCATCAATCGCGCCGATCCGATCTCCATCACCATCAAAGGCCACTCCGAAATCGAGGTTCTTTGCCGCGACAAGCTCGCGCAGATCTTCAAGATTGGCCTCAACAGTAGGATCAGGATGATGGTTGGGAAAATCCCCGTCGACTTCAGTGAACAGCAGGTGATGCTCACCCGGCAAACGCTCGGCCAGCATTTCCAGCGCCGGGCCAGCAGCACCATTGCCGGCGTCCCAGCCGACTTTAAGGTTGGCGAGATCGCTGTCCTCTATCCCAGAGAGGCCGACCAGCATACGCTCGACATACTCCTCGAGGATCTCGACCGTCTCGGTCCCACCGGCACCATCGATCCAATCACCTGCCGCAGCCATATCACCAAGCTTGAGGATATCCGCCCCAAAGAACGGTCGGCCCTGAAAAACCATTTTGAAGCCATTGTAATTGGCGGGATTGTGGCTGCCAGTTATCTGAATGCCGCCATCCACCTCTTGCGCTGAAGCTTCGGCGTAATACAGCATCGGGGTTGCCCCCATGCCGATTTGGCGCACATCGCAGCCAGTGGATGTGAGGCCTTCAACCAAGGCCCGCTCCAGAATTGGCGAGCTTACCCGGCCATCATATCCAACGGCAACCAGATTGCCGCCCGCACGTTTGATCAATGTGCCGAAACCGCGCCCGATTGCACGGGCATCATCTGGCCCGAGTGTCTCTCCGATAACGCCACGAATATCATATTCACGCAGGATGGTGGGGTCAAACTGATGGGTCATTTGGGCTCCTGATCATTCCCGGGTACTTCACGGGGCAATTCGTCGATTAGCAGATCACGCGCGGCATTTGCCTCATGAACCTGCTGATTAGTGCCGCCACGATCGGGATGAACCATGGCAACGAGGCGCTTATGCGCGGCAATTATATCAGATCTGTTAGCGCCAGCCTTGATCCCAAGGAGCGTGCGCGCCTTGAAAATCGCTTGCTGCCGCGTGGAGATCTTTTTCTCCCAAGGCCAACGGCCTGTGATCCATTTATAGGCGAGAATTGCGACAGCTGCGAGTATAAAAAGCTTGCTCATTTCAAGCAAGCTCAGTGACTTGGGGCTTTTGCGTAGCAGCAGCTTTGCGCGCAAGGGTCGGCAGATTGAGCGCCGCAACCAGACTGCGCAATTCCTGCCGCGCAACCAGATGGCTGGTGCCCAACTCGCCCAAATGCCCTTTATCGAGCAAAGTTAGGCCCGAGGGGAAAAGTTCGCGATAAATTACACGCTCGGAAAGGCCATGGGTCGTGCGAAACCCCACGCGTTTGGACAATTCCTGCAACGCTTGATCTATGCGCCGCTGGTTTCTTGCATCGGTGTGGCCGGTACGATTGCGCACAACCACCCAATCCATCTCACGGCGCTGTTCTTCAAGTGTTGCACGGCTGCGTTTGATCCGCGCTTCCCAAATCAGCTCGGCATAAAAACTAAGCCGCCGCACTTTGAAATTTTCAGAATCGACCTGTCCGATCAGGTCGAAATCGACAAAGCTATCGTTCATCGGAGTGACAAGCGTATCGGCCTCGGTCGCAACATGCCGTGCGAACGGATCATCACGTCCTGGCGTATCAAAAATCAGGAAATCTGCGCCTTCACCCAGCTTGGCCGCCTCTGCGTCCAGTTCTTCAATTGAGCTGGCCCGGCACACATCGACTTGTGGCCCGGGCAGTGTGATGCCGCGACGTTCCTGCGTTTCAGCGCGGTTTTCGCAATAGCGGAAGAGCGTCTTTTGCCGCGTATCCAGATCCAGCGCGGCCACGGTCGCGCCCTGGTAAGCTAAAGCAACCGCGACATGGACTGCCGTGGTGGACTTTCCGGTGCCACCCTTTTCATTGGCGAAAACAATACGGTGCGGCTGGGGCGCGATTTGGGTCACAGATGGTCTTTCTCTTGGCGGTTGTGACGGCTAGGCCATCGATTGCAAAGCATTTTACCGGAGGCGCGCGCGCATGGAAACCGTAACGACACTGAAATCGCTACGAAGGTCTGTGGATGAATTGCGTCATGGAGGCACAAACCTGGCTTTGGTGCCCACAATGGGCGCGTTGCATGAAGGCCACCTCACCCTTGTGCGCGAAGCCAAAAAGCATGCGGACAAGGTTGCTGTGTCGATTTTCGTCAATCCCACGCAATTTGGCCCCGGCGAGGATCTGGACGCCTATCCCAGGCAATTGGCGCAGGATCAAGACAAGCTGTTGAGCGAGGGCACCGATATTCTTTGGGCACCAGATGTCGCGGTTATGTATCCGCGTGGCTTCGCCAGCCATATCTCAGTATCAGGCATCAGTGCAGGCCTGTGCGGTGCAGAGCGGCCGGGACATTTTGATGGTGTTGCAACTGTGGTGTGCAAACTTTTCAATCAGGTCATGCCCGATGTGGCGTTGTTTGGGGAAAAGGACTGGCAGCAACTGGCTGTGATCCGCCAGATGGCGCGTGATCTTGATTTGGTGCGCCCTTGTGCAGAAGCGATCATTGGCGTGCCAACCGTACGGGAAGCCGACGGCCTCGCAATGTCCAGCCGCAATGCATATTTGTCACAGGAAGATCGCGCATCCGCTGCGACATTGCCTGCCGCCATGCGCGAGGCCATTGCCGCAATAAAAGGCGGCGCGCGCGTATCCGATGCATTGGCGCAGTTGGAGGCAGCTTTGCGCGATGCGCGTTTCCACACCATCGATTATGCAACGCTGAGCGATGCGGCCACGTTGAAACCACTTGAAAAACTTGGTGATCGACCCGCGCGTCTGCTTGTCGCCGCGCGAATTGGATCGACGCGCCTGATCGACAATATGGCGCTTTGCCTCATGCGCTCAGAGTCAAAAGACCAATAGCTCAAATGGCGTTTTCTTGAGCGACCGTGTTGCGTTGATAACTATCCCAATTGGTGAGTTGCATCATTTCGTCCACAATCTACTATCGTGCGATACGAGACACCGGACCAGAAGCGACCGGGCTCGTCCCGGATCAAGTGTCTCGGAAATTCACCCGGCGGCCAGATCTGTTTTATCGGAGGGATGCACCTGATATGAGATGCTTGATCAAGACGCTGTTTGCATTGGTAGCAGGGATGTTGGGCGCCGCAATCCTGACAAACTCAGCAATCGCCCAGGCACCGCCTGTCCCACAAATCGGCGTTTGGAAGTCAGCCTGGATTTCTCATCCCGGTGTCGATCATGACGATACCGCAGTGCTGCATTTCCGCCGCGATTTTGAACTGGATGCGGTTCCCGATAGTTTCTTCGTGCGCGTTTCAGCGGATAACCGGTATCGCCTGTTCGTTAACGGGGTTTCCGTATCGGTCGGGCCGGCGCGTAGCGATGTGCTGAACTGGCGATTTGAACGCGTTGATCTGGCGCAGCATCTGGTCGCGGGAACCAACCGTATTACAGCGACAGTGTGGAACTGGGGCAAGGAGCATCCCACTGCGCAGATGAGCTTCCGCACCGGTTTCCTGCTGGAAGGCGAAGGGCACGATGCCCTTAATACTGGGCCGGACTGGAAAGTTCTGCATGATGAGGCCTATTCTTTCCGCATGCCTGCAAGCAAAGAGGTTGGCGGGTATTATGTTGCTTCGCCGGGAGAGCACTTCGATGCCGCGAAGCATGATTTTGACTGGAATACCGCCAGCAGTCAGAGTGCCTGGGTCAACGCGGTTATTGCCGGGACGCGAGATTTTGATCGTGCGGTGATGCGCGGCTCTGTTCCGTTTGGCAATTCGGATAGCTGGCAATTGGTCCCCAGCCCGCTTCCCGCCATGCAGGAAACACCGGAGCGTTTTGCGACCATTCGGCGCGCAAGCGGAGTTAGCATCGTTCCAGAAGTCCTGACCGGCAAAGGCGATATGGTCGTCCCTGCAAATACAAAAGCGGTGGTGCTGCTTGATCGCGGCGTGCTCACCAATGCTTATCCTGTTGTGATAAGTAGCGGTGGTGCTGGCGCGCGTATGACGGTGACCTATTCAGAATCGCTGTATGACGCGCAAGGCCGCAAGGGTGATCGCAACGCCATCGAAGGTAAGGCGATCAAGGGGCTGCAAGACAAGATCATTCTTGATGGCGGTGAAAACAGACGCTTCCAACCCTTGTGGTGGCGCACCTATCGGTATGTCCAACTCGATATTGAAACCGCAGATGAGGCCATGTCCCTGAACGACATCCACGGTATCTTTACCGCATATCCAATGGAGCAGAACGCCTCTTTTGCGAGCGATCAGAGCTGGATCGGTCCAATCTGGGATATCAACTGGCGCGGGCTGCGTCTGTCTGCCTACGACACCTATATGGACACGCCCTATTGGGAACAGCTGCAATATGTTGGCGACACGCGTATTGAAGCGCTGGTCACCCTATATAATTCTGGCGACGACCGATTGATGCGCAATGCTTTAACGCTGCTGGATCAGTCACGCACTCCCAATGGCCTTACTGCCAGTCGTTACCCGTCGCAGGAATCGCAGGTTATCCCGCCATTTTCGCTGTGGTGGAGTTCGATGGTGCATGATTACTGGATGCACCGTGACGATCCGGATTTTGTTGCCGGATTTGTGCCAGGAATTCGCGGCGTGATGAACTGGTACGAACGCCAGATTGACGAAACCGGCCTGCTTGGCCCCATGATCTGGTGGAATTTCCTCGATTGGGCACCTGAATACGCGATCGGTATGGCGCCAGGGTCGCGGGACGGCAACTCTGTCACTTTAAGCCTGCAGTTCGCATACAGCCTGCGGCACGCTGCAGACCTTGAAGATCGGTTCGGCGAACCAGCGATTGCGGTGCATTATCGCGCTTTGGCAGCAAAACTGCGTGCCGCAGCGCGCAAGCATGGCTGGGATGAGGGACGACAATTGTTCGCCGATACGCCCGAAAAGACCAGCTTCAGTCAGCACGCCAATGTGATGGCGGTTTTGGCCGGTGTTGTACCCCAGGCTGAGAAGGCCGCTTTGATGGAGCGTGTGCTGGCCGACGAAAGCCTGACGCAGGCGACGGTCTATTATCGCTTCTATGTCGATGAAGCGATGTTCCAAGCGGGGCTAGGCGATCGGTATCTGGAGCGGCTCGACCTGTGGCAGGACATGATCCGGGTAGGCCTCACGACAACGCCGGAATCGCCCGAGCCGACCCGTTCCGATTCGCACGCCTGGGCATCGCATCCCAATTATTACCTGCTGTCTCGCGTGGTGGGTATTCAGCCTGCGTCAGAAGGTTTCAAAACCGTTCGCGTCGCGCCCATCCTTGGGGAAATGCAGCATGCCTCAGGAACCATTCCGCATCCTCTGGGGCCGATCTCGGTCCAGCTGCGCAGACTTGGCACCTCGGAGATCGAAGCCGATATCGATCTGCCTGATGGAATGACCGGAGTATTTGCGTGGAACGGGCAAGAGCGCGACTTGAGTGCGGGCGCACAAAAAATACGCTTGCCTTGAGTTTCGTGGTTCGGTCTTTCGCGCCACGGTGAGCGCCAAATCTTTAAGGCGGCGATCCCTGAACGGCAAGAAACCGCAAAATAGCGCGGCCTTGAAGAAGTTGTGCGGAGGAAAAGCGACATTGCCGAATGGGAGGCTGGAGCGGGTAGCGGGAATCGAACCCGCATAACTAGCTTGGAAGGCTAGGGCTTTACCACTAAGCTATACCCGCGCTCCGAAATGCGCGCTTGCCATCAGCAATGGGGTTTCGTCAAGCGCCGTCGCGTGCCGGCACGTCAGTTGTCGCATCCAATGGCATTGCGGCATCCGGCTGCGCTGCATCCTTGGGAGCGATGCGCAGCTCAACACGGCGATTGGTACGCCGCCCTTCTTCGTTGGGAGTACCATCAGGCCGGGCATTGGGCGCAATAGGATTTTGCTCTCCAAAAGCGATGACCGTAATTCGCTCATCCGCCACGCCGCGCTCAACCAGCCAGGCGGCAACTGTCTCCGCGCGTGAGCGGGCAGCACGCAAATTGGCTTGATCATAACCTGAGCTATCGGTGTGTCCCATAAGCACGACAGGCCACCCTTCGACCATCGCTTCTGATGCCAAAGCGGTCTCCAACATCCGTTCAGCACGCGGCGTCAAGTCCGCGCTATCCGGAAATGGCAATACCACTTCCACTGGAGAAGGAGGCTCTGGTGGTGTGGTGTCGGCTTCGACATCACTGCGGATAATCGATGCTACCGGGCTTTGCGCCGGCTCAGGCGAAGCCAAAGGATCGCTTGGCGGGACTGCCAGTTCTGGATTGGCAGCGTCATCGTTGCCCGGATCTTCGGGAGCATCGGTTTGCCGAAATTCACAGGCAGACAATGCCAATACGGCTGCAGTGCCAACCACAGTTGCGCAGAAAGTTTTTTGTGTGAAACGTAACATAGGAACAATCCTTAGCATAATTATGCTGGCTGCGGCCTTTCGTCAGAGCTTTTTCCATTGTTCTTTACTGTTGCCACATCGCTCGTAGATTCACGCGGCGGCGAGAAAGATACGATTGTATCGCCTGCCTCGGGTTCAGGCGTGCTTGCATGAGTAAAGAAGCGCAGATCGCCACTGGGGCTTAATATCAGAAGCATGTTGGCCGCTTCAGGTAACATTTCTTCGGCATCTTCCAGTTTGAACTGATCAGATAGTTTGGTTTTGCGAAAGACCCAACCTTCCATCTGTCGCAGATGCACATCGTTCACACCGAAACCCGATGTAAACAGAGCGCGGCCTCGCAAACCTGCTGGAAGAGCGCGGCGATCTTCATCATTGCCGTCTCCCAATTGGTACACTTTATCCGTGCCGATTTCAGGGGCGAACTCTGAACAGACAAGCGCGTTATAAGCTTCATTGTCTGTTCCCGCGATCAGAAATTGGAACGGTGTTAAATCCAGCTTGTGCTCCGTTGCTTCGTTGAGGATTTCACCATGATATGTCGGCAGACCTTCACGCCGGGCATCGCGCAAATGGTGCCAATTGGGATCGACCAGCATTACCGGTGTGCCCATTTCATGCATCTGTTTAGCCAGCGCGATTGTCCATGGCGTGGCCCCGGCAATCAAGATACCAGGCCGCTCTGCCCCTTTTACACCAAGCCAGCGCGCCACGATATCCACGGTGAAGCCATGCGCGACAATGGTCGCCACGACGACGGCAAAGCTCAGGCCGATCAGGATCGATCCATCGGCATAGCCTAGCTCATTCATGCGCAACGCAAACAAGCCGGAAATTGCCACCAAAACGATACCGCGTGGTGCGATCCAGGCGAGGAAAAGCCGCTCATTCCAAGGTACATCGGAGAAAGCCAGGGACAACAGAACCGTCGCTGGTCTGACAACAAACAATAGGGCCAAAAGGAAAAGGCCAAACTGCCATTCAAATCCGCGCAGCTCCTCAACATCAAGGCTGGCGGAAAGCAGGATAAAAATACCCGAGACCAGCAAAACGGCAATGTTTTGTTTGAAGGGATGGATCGAGCGCAGGCTTGCCACATGCATATTGGCCAGCGCGATGCCCATCACCGTTACTGCAAGCAGGCCAGCTTCATGTTCGATCTGATTGCATCCGACGAATACGGCGACAACCACCACCAAGAGCACCGGCACTTTGAGATATTCGGGCACAAAGCCGCGGGGAAAGCTCCACGCGACAAATTTCGCGGCGGCATATCCAATAATAGCGGAAGCTATCGCGGCAAAAGCAATCGCGGGGACGACCTCGATTGGGGTCCCGCCTTCGGCAGACCGGCGAAAATATTCATAAGCGATCACAGCACACAGTGCGCCAAAAGGATCGTTGACGATTGCTTCCCACTTGAGGAGAGCAGCGGGGCGCTGTTGAACTGCGGATTGCCGCAATAATGGCAAAACAACCGTTGGGCCGGTAACCACGAGAATGCCGCCGAACAAAATGGCGACTGGCCAAACCAAATCGGCCACATAATACCCAGCCAATGATCCAAATAGCCAACCGAATGGAACGCCCAAAATCACCAACCGCCAAACACCGCTGCCATATTTACGCAGTTCTCGGAAGTCGAGGCTAAGCCCGCCTTCAAACAGGATCAGCGCAACGCCAATGGCAACCATCGGTTCCAGCATGTTGCCAAAAGCCGCTTCGGGATCGAGTATCTTGTAGCCAAAAGCTCCCGCGACCGGCCCGACAAGAAAGCCCGCTGCAAGCATTAGTACAATCGCTGGCCAGCCAGTGCGCCATGCAACCCATTGCGCGCCAATTCCCAGCACGCCAACCAGGGCGATCACCAATGCTTGTTGTTCCATGCGGCTTCCTGTTTTACGGCATGCTTCAAAGGGTCAATGCGCGAAGAGCCATTCCTTTCCCCGCCGGATTATTCGCCTTTAAAGCTGATCAAGCTATTTGCTGTGATTTTATAGTCAGATAGTGCCCGAACGCCGCCAAGGTCCGGCAGGTTTACGACGAATAGAGCATCGTCGCAAACCGCTCCCGCCCGGCGCAAAAGATTGCCGCCCGCTATCGCAGTACCGCCGGTGGCCAGCAAATCATCGACCAGCAAAACGCGCTGCCCATCATCAACAATTGAGGGATCGATCTCCAGCGTGGCAGAGCCATATTCAAGCGCATAATCTTCGCTCAATGTGGGGACAGGAAGCTTGCCGGCTTTGCGCAAAGGGATAAAGCCTACTCCAAGTCGCAGCGCGAGAGCGGTTCCAAAAATGAACCCGCGCGCCTCAACCCCGGCGACAGCTTCAGCACCCAGCCCTTCGGCAAGATCTGCCAGTCCATCGATCGATGAAGCCAGCCCCTTGCCATTGGCAAGTAGCGTTGTGATATCGCGAAATTGAATGCCGGCTTTGGGGAAATCCGGGATGGTCCGGATGGATTTTTCCAGCGAGACGGCGCTCAATCCTTGCGCTTTGCTGATTTCAGACCAGACCACAGCTGCTTTTTCGCGAGCCATGCAAGGATCGTTGCAAACAGCACAAAGCCAAGGACAATCCAACCTGTCTGTTTGCGTTCAACCATCGAGGGTTCACCCGCCCAGGTCAGGAATGCAGCAACGTCCGCTGACATTTGCGGGATCGTAGACTCTGTTCCGTCGCTATAGGTCACTTGCCCGTCAACCACGAGTGGCGGGGCCATCGCAATATTGAGATATTCGAAATACGGATTGAAATAGAGCGGCGCGACTGTCTGGAAATCCGGGAACATTTCGGACAGAACTTTGCCGTCATGCTCGTACCCTTGCGGACCCGCAATTTCATAGCCTGCGAGCAATGAGTACACATATTCCGGGCCCTTTTTACGGGCTTTGGTGATCAGCGACAGATCAGGCGGAATAGCATTGTTGTTGGCGGCAGCTGCGGCAATATCATTGGGATATGGAGAGGGAAATGCATCTGTCGCCAGACCGGCACGAAGCGTAGCTTCTCCGGTATCAGGATTGATGCCGGGCACCATCCAGCTGGCAGCTTCAGCTTTCACCTGTTCTTCAGAATACCCAATCTGTTCCAAGTTGCGGAAAGAAACAAATTCCAGACTGTGACAAGCAGCGCAAACTTCCTTGTACACCTGATACCCGCGTTGCAGCTGAGCGAGATCCCATTTGCCGAATGCGCCATCATGCGCAAACCCGCCTTCAGGCGATTTTGGCGGGATGTAGAAAACGTATTCGGGCCCCTTTTCCACCTCCTCGGTAAAGTGCGTGTAAGCACCTTGCGAAAAGGACCAGAGGAGAACAACGCCTGCAAAAAACAGGCCGACCAGGATAGCTCCGATGCGAATCATCTTTGTTTCTTTCCTTTAGAACCTGTCTTTATTCCGCTGGCTGCGCAGTTGCGCCGCCCAGCTTTGCATTATCATCTTTGCCCAGCACGGCTTCTGTAATTGAGAACGGAAGCGGCTCTGGCGATTCAAGTGACGAGATGATCGGCAGGATCACCAGGAAATGCAGGAAATAATATGCCGTCGCGATCTGGCTGAGCATCACATAAGGTTCCGCTGCAGGGGCACCGCCACAAACGAACAGCACAGCCATGCAAGGGATCAGACCAAACCAGAAGAACTTGCGGAAGACAGGGCGATAATGCCCGCTCTTCACTGGTGACTTATCCAGCCAGGGCAGGAAGAACCACAAAAGGATCGAGCCGAACATCGCCAGCACGCCAAGCAGCTTGGCCTGGATCAATACGACGCCGGTGAACGGGATCGTCAGATCATAGGTGAAGGCGCGCAGAATTGCGTAGAACGGGTAGAAATACCATTCTGGAACAATGTGTGCAGGCGTCGAAAGCGGGTTTGCCGGAATGGAGTTTTCCACGTGCCCAAGCATGTTGGGCAAGAAGAACACCAGCGTGAAATATATTAGCAGGAAAATGCCGAGGCCAAAGCCGTCCTTCGCCGTATAATAGGGATGGAACGGAATGGTGTCGCTTTCCTGCTTCACTTCCACGCCCGTTGGGTTGGAAGACCCAGGAATGTGCAACGCCCAGATATGCAAGATCACACAACCAGCGATAACAAATGGCAGCAGGAAGTGCAGCGAGAAGAACCTGTTCAATGCTGCATTGTCAGGAGCATAACCGCCCAAAATCCAGATCTGTAGCGGTTCACCCACAAGCGGGATGGCGCTGAACAGGCCGGTGATCACTTGCGCACCCCAGAAGCTCATCTGGCCCCAAGGCAGCACATAGCCCATGAAAGCAGTGGCCATCATCAGAAGGAAAATCACCACACCGATCAACCAGATCATTTCACGCGGCGCTTTATACGAGCTGTAAAACAAGCCGCGGAAAATATGGATGTAGATCACAGCGAAGAACATGTGCGCGCCGTTCATATGGGCATAGCGCATCATCCAGCCCCAGTTCACATCGCGCATGATGTGTTCGATCGAGGCAAAGGCAACAGTGGTTTCGGCCGCGTAATGCATCGCCAGCACCACACCGGTGAGGATCTGCACCATCAGGCAGAAGCCCGCCAGCACGCCGAAATTCCAGAAATAGGAAAGATTGCGCGGCACCGGATAACCAGCGCCCACGGCATTATACACCAGACGCGGAAGCGGCAGTTTCTCGTCAAGGAACTGCATTAGCGGGTGCTGCGGGGTATATTCCTTTGCCCAGGGAAAGCTCATGGCAATATTCTTTCGCTTCTCTTCGCCTTAACCGATCAGAATAGTCGTATCGGAGGTGAATTCGTAATCAGGAACGACAAGATTGGTCGGGGCGGGGCCTTTGCGGATGCGCGCGGCTGTATCGTAGTGCGAGCCATGGCATGGGCAGAAATAGCCGCCATACTCGCCTTTGTTCTCACCTTCAGCAGCGCCAAGCGGCACACAGCCAAGGTGCGTACATACGCCCATCACAACAAGAATATTCTCGTTGCCGGGCAATGTGCGATCAGCAAGACTTTCCGCATCGCGCAAGCTGCCAACATCGACCGCCTCAGCTTCATCAATTTCAGCCTGCGTCAGATTGCGTACAAAAACCGGCTGTGAGCGGAAAATTGCTTTCACCGACTGCCCTGGCTCAATCGCGCTGATATCCAGCTCAGTAGTGCTAGCCGCCAGCACATCTTTCGATGGTGCCATTTGTGAGATCAGCGGATACAGAACCGCCAGACCGCCAACGCCTGCGGTGCCAACGGCAGCAAGGTTGATAAAATCGCGGCGACGAGGGCCTTCTTCGCCCTTGGGCGCATGTTCAACAGATGGATCGGTGGTCGTAGCCATACCTTTGCCTTACCAGTCAGCCCGAACGAACCAAGCGATGCTTGTCTGAACGGGCCAAGGGAATACCAACGAGTCGACGCTCAAACCAAACGTTTAAACGTGACTTGGCGCGGCTGATAGACCAGCAATGCGCAACTGCCAACCCGGCATTTGGTAGATATCTGCCTCAAATCATACAGCGAACACTTGTGGGCACGCTGCATGCCCTATTTCGCCAAGCCAATTACCGAAAATTGCCGGCCATATGTTGACGCACCCAGATGCGTTGCCCGTCGGTATGAATAGAAGCGTTTATTTTGCGAATAGGTATCCTGAGCCAGATCAAAGGCATTGGCGATCCCGGCTTCGCTCAGGCGGTGCCCGACATAAGCGGGTAAATCAAATTGATGGCGGCCCTGTTTGCCGGCGCTGAAAAATTGATCATTGCCGCCATCACGCTGCACAAATTTTGCACGAAATTCTTCGTCCACCTCATAGCTAGCCTGCGCAATCGTAGGCCCGATGCAGGCCGATATGCTTGCACGCGATGCACCAAGCGCCTCCATCTGCGCGATTGTCGCTTCGAGTACCCCGCCAATTGCGCCGCGCCATCCTGCGTGGGCTGCCCCGATCACACCGGCATTGCTGTCGTTGAAAAGCACAGGCGCGCAATCGGCAGTTACGATCCCCAAGACAAGCCCCGGCGTTGCCGTGGCCATGCCGTCCGCTTGTGGACAATCGCTATTGGGCAAGGGTGCATCAACACAAATCGCAACACCGGAATGCACTTGTTTGAGCAAAACCAAGTGCCCGCCCGGCACAAACCAGGCAGGATCCGGTTGCAGTTGATCTTCGATGATTTCGCAAAAGCCATGCGGCACATCGCCAAAACCAGCGCACCGCAAAATGGCGGGCTTTTTAACCAAGGCTGCGGCTCACTTGCTCAAAAGTATCGCGCGATAAATTGGGCGCAGCGGCAATCCGCTCCAATTCCGCGCGCATAAGCCCTGCCCGCACAGGCTCTACCTTGCGCCAGCGGCCCAGAGGCGAGACAAAGCGAGCCGCTGTTTGCGGATTGATCGGATCAAGCTTGAGGATGACATCGGCAATCATCCGGTATCCACCGCCATTATTGGCGTGAAACGCATGGGAGTTGAACGCGAAAGCCATATATAGGGAGCGGACCCGGTTCGGGTTTTTCAGCGTGAAATCGGCATGCTTGCTCAATTCCTCAACATGCTCAATCACGCAAGGATGCATCGAGCTGGATTGCAAAGCAAACCACTTATCGATCACCAAAGGATTATCGGTAAAGCGCTGATAGAAATCTTGCAGCTTTGCCGCACGAGCAGGACCGGTAAGCCCGGTCAACACCATCAACGCGCCCTGGCGGTCAGTCATATTATCGGCGCGATCATATTGCGCGGCCGCCAGCTTCTCGCCCAACTCCGCATCGCCACTGGCCAGATAGCCAAGCGCCTGCGTCTTCACCTTGCGCGCACCGCGCGCCTCGGCAGAAAGGCTGAAAGGAACGCGGCTTGCCTGATCATGCACTTCGCCAAACACGTCCCGCAATTGTCCACCAAGCCAACGCCGCAGGCCTTGGCGTTCACGGTGGATAGCGCCAGGATCGGCCTGCTCCATCTGTTCGGCAAGCAGGGTTTCGTTGGGCAGCACCAGCAATTCGCCGCGCATCAGATCGTCAAGCCGATCATCTGCAAGGATGTTGCGCATTGCATTGCCAATCGCTTGCCTGCCCGATTCAAGCGCTGTATCATCGAGATCGCCCGCAATCGCAGACAGCAAATGGCCCGTGGCAAGATCCTGCATCGCTTCATAACGAGCAAACGGATCGTCATCATGTGCTGCCAGAAACACAAGATCATCTTGAGCGATTGCGCGTTCGATGCTGACGGGGGCGGAAAAGCCGCGATTGATCGACAAAACCGGATCGCTGGATTTGGCACTTAGCCTAACTGTCTGCTCTGCTTTGGTAAGCACAATGAGCGATTCTTCCAGCCGGCTTTCATCGGCCCGATCAAACACTGCGGTGCGTAGCGGGATGGGCATAGGCTCTTTGTTGTCCTGACCCGGAGTTGCTGGGACACATTGCGTAAAATTCAGGACAATTTCATCACCCTCACGCTCCATTTGCAAAGAGACTTTTGGCGTGCCAGCCTGACGGTACCACAACCGGAATTGCTCCAGATCCAGCCCTGCACCAACTTCAATGGCCCGCACGAAATCTTCGCAGGTGGCCGCTTCGCCGTCATGCCGCTCAAAATAAAGGTCGCACCCGGCGCGGAAGGCTTCCTCGCCAGCCATTGTGCGCATCATGCGGATGACTTCGGCGCCTTTGTTATAGACAGTGGCGGTGTAAAAGTTGTTGATCTCACGATAGCTGTCTGGCCGGATCGGGTGAGCCAATGGGCCCGAATCTTCAGGGAATTGCGCGCTTCGCAAAACGCGCACATCTTCAATCCGTTTTACCGGCGCGCTGCCCATATCCTGGCTGAAAAGCTGATCGCGCAGAACCGTGAAGCCTTCCTTTAGCGATAGCTGAAACCAGTCCCGGCAAGTGACCCGGTTGCCCGACCAATTGTGAAAATACTCATGTGCGATCACGCCTTCGACGGCATCAAAATCACCATCGGTCGCGGTCTGCGGGTCGGCCAACACATATTTGGTGTTGAAGATATTGAGGCCCTTATTCTCCATCGCGCCCATATTGAAATCAGACACTGCAACGATGTTGTAAAGATCCAGATCATATTCACGCCCGAAAGTCTCTTCGTCCCAGCGCATGCTCTTCTTAAGCGCTTCCATGGCGTGGCCTGTGCGATCCAGATCGCCATCGCGCACCCATACGTTCAGCGCGACTTCGCGCCCGCTCACGGTGGTGAAACTATCCGAATTGGCCACCAGATCGCCTGCGACCAACGCGAACAGATAAGACGGCTTGGGCCATGGATCATGCCATTCAGCCCAATGCGCGCCGTCCGCGCTTTCACCTTCATCGACCTTGTTGCCATTGCACAAAAGGATCGGGAATTGATCCTTGGGGCCTGTCATCCTCACCCGGTATGTCGAGAGGACATCGGGACGGTCAGGAAAGAAAGTAATCCGGCGGAAACCTTCTGCCTCGCATTGGGTGCACAACATGCCATTTGAAGCAAACACACCCATCAATTGTGTGTTGGCCGATGGATTGATGGTGGTGGTAATCGTCAGCTCGTGCGCTTCACCGGGCAATGTCACAACTAAATCACTGCCGTCCATCGCATGATCATCATGCAAGGCCCCATCAACCAGCAATTTATCGAGTGTCAGATCATCACCATTTAACCTGATAGTATGGCTTGGCTCGGCATCTGGATTGCGGCGCACGGAGAGCCGCGCCTCCACACGGGTTTTTTCCAGACCGAGTTCAAATGTCAGCTGCACATCGGCAATACGCCAGGGATAGGGCAAATAATCCGAACGGCGAATTTCAGGTGGGGCAGATGTGACGGGTGATGCTTGAGCTATATCCATCGCTATGATCTAGGGTCTTTCGCGCGCCAGTCGAGGGGCTAAAGGTAGATAATGAGCAAACGCCTGCTAATTTTCGGACTAGGATATAGCGCCAAGGTCATCGCCGCGAACGCGCAAGATGCAGGTTGGCTTGTCCGCGCAACTGGCAGCGATGGCGATCTCGATTTTGCCGATAAGCGCGCCGTTAAGCAGGCGATAGACAGCGCATCGCACATTATCTCCAGCGTGCCACCGGTTGATGATAGCGATGTGGTGCTGGACCATTATGGCCAAGTGCTTGCTGGCAAATGGCTTGGTTATCTGTCGTCCACTGGCGTCTACGGTGATGCCCAAGGTGCCTGGGTGGATGAAGGAACGCCGACGGGTTTCGGCAGGCGCACAGCGCGCGCACAGGCGGATACGAAGTGGTTGTCCCTTCGTGCACGCGCGTTTCGTCTGCCTGGAATTTACGGCCCGGACCGCAGCGTTTTTGATCGTATTGCCAGCGGGCGTGCAAAACGGATCGATATGCCCGGCCAAGTTTTCAGCCGGGTGCATGTTGCCGATATCGCCAGCGGTGTTGTAGCCGCCATGCAAGCCGATGCGCCTCCTGGCGCTTATAATCTTGGTGATGATCTGCCGTGCAGTCAAAATACTTTGGTCGAACATGCCTGCGCATTGATGGGTCAAGAACCACCGCCGTTGATCAGCATTGAAGATGCAGACCTGTCACCGATGGCGCGTGGCTTTTATGCAGAGAACAGGCGTGTTGCGAACGGCAAAGCGAAGCGCATTTTGGGATGGCAGCCGCGATTTCCAACCTATCGCGAAGGCCTTGCCGCGCTGCTTTAATCCAGTTGTCGCCCGCGCAGCGCAATCACCATGCCGAGCAGCGATAGCGCAACCCCGCCAGCGGCAAGCCAACTCCATTGATAATCCTCAAACAGCGTTGTCAGCACCATCGCGACAATAGGGACCAGCAGCGAATTGTACGCCGCGCGGCCCGGGCCAAGATCGCGGATAAGTTTGAAATAGAGCGGAAAGGTCACCACCGATCCGGCGATGGCGAGATACACAACGCCGCTCCAATAACTGATATCCGATGGCCAGACCGGCGGGCCATCCGCGATATAGGCGTAGGCGATATCGAACCCGCAGCCCCATAACATCCCCCAAGCCAGTAATGTTAGAAGGGGAAGCCGCCGTGCCGATTGGCTGGCTTGAATAACATTTGCCGCCGATGCCGCCATGATCCCGCACGCGGCCAATACAATGCCCAAACCCAGATCGGTGCCGGGCGGCATATTGCCCCGCTCATTCAGCAACAACAATACGATCCCCGCTAACGCCACCATCGTCCCGGCGATAAAGCGCCAAGTGATCGGCGTGCCCAAAAAGACCCTGCCCAAAAGAGCATTGGGCAACATCAACAGGCCAAACATCACAGCCAGAATGCCCGATGTAAGATGCAGCTCTGCGTGATAGACAAAGTTGAGATTGAGGCTGAATTGCACCAACCCAACCACCACTGCCAAAACATGGGCATTGCGGCTTAGTCCCAAGCCCTTGCCACTGCGTGCCGCGAGCAAAAACATTGCCAAACACGCAATGCCAAAACGGTATGCGACAGACCAGCTAGGCGGCGCGCTCTCCAGCCCATCCTTGATCACAAACCACGTCGATCCCCAGATAAGTGCAACCGTTATAAACGGTATCGCAATGCCGGGGCGCAGCAGGACATGTTGGCGGCGCTCAGCGGTCACAGCGCGGCAATTGCCTCTCCCAATGCCCGGGCATGGCTGGGATCGGTGGCCCAGCTGGTGACCAGGCGAATGCTGGCATCATCCCAATCGTAAAACGCGAAACCCGCATCGCGCAAAACCGCGCGCTCCCCGGCATGAACACGACAAAACACCTCATTTGCCTGAACGGGATGGAGCAATCGTTCCTGGGCCCCTTCGGCGATCAACAACGCAGACGCGTTGGCTAGACGCGCGTTTTCGAGCCACAGATTATCTGTCAGCAACGCTAGAATTTGCGCGGCCAGAAACCGCCCTTTGCTTTGCAAATGCCCGGCACGTTTGCGCCGCCACCGGGCAAGCTCAGCTTTTTCAGGGTCAAAGAACACGATGGCCTCGGCACCAAGCGCGCCGTTTTTGACGCACCCAAAGCTTAGCGTATCAACAGGTCCTGCCGCTTGTGCCGGAGAGCAGCCGAGATATGCAGCCGCATTGGCAAAACGCGCCCCGTCCATATGCAGGCCCAGACCAGCGTTTTGCGCCACATCGCCAATCGCAATCAGCTCTTGCGGGGTGTAGCTTGCGCCATATTCGCTCGCCTGTGTCAGGCTAATGGCTTGCGCTGGAACCTGATGCACACCGCGCGTGATCCCGGCCAGTACCGTTTTAATAGCCTCAGGCGTTAGCTTTGCGCCATCGCCAGGCGTAAGCAGCAATTTGGCACCATGCAGATAAAAGCCCGGCGCACCGCACTCATCCATCTCAATATGCGCTTCTTCATGGCAAATCACGCCGCCATGCGGCTCCACCATACTTGCCAGCGCGAGACAATTGGCAGCCGTGCCAGTGGCAACCCAAAGGGCCGAACACTCGCGGCCAAAAAGCTGTGAGAAAGCTGCATCAAGCTGCTGGCTAAGCGCATCGCCATCATATGGCGCATCAAAAGTGTCAGCCGCGCGCATGGCTTCCCAAACAAGCGGATGGACAGGTGCTGTATTGTCCGACAAGAACTGCATAGATGTCGCCATGGCCCCACCCTGCCAAAGGCGCAAGACGGAGATACATACCCATGCCAGACGAAGCCACTATATCGCATGAAGACAATGGATCGCACGGCGCGTACCGGATGGATGTTAAAGGCAGTGAGCGGCAGGCAGAGCTGACCTGGCGAAGATCCTTGGGCTGCGAAGGCGACGTGCGCATCGCAGATCACACATTCACTCCGCCGCAGGCGCGCGGCAAAGGTGTAGCTGGTAAATTGGTCGAAGCGCTGATCACAGATGCACAGGAAAACGGCTTCACCATCGTACCTGCCTGCCCCTATGTGGCCGTACAATTTGATCGCCACCCCGAATGGGCAGACCTGCGCGCCCAATAGCACTTGTGCTGCGGTAAGCTGCGGAAAAATCGTATTTATCTTGGAACGAACAACCGGGGTCAGCCATTGATTAGGTGAACGAGCCAATGGCACAGCAAATGCAAAGCGGCTTTCGCTCTCCAGCCCCATTATGCGGCCGGGTCGAGCAGCTCCCCAAAGATTTTGGGAGCCATTCCTCCAAGGAATGAACCGCTAAGCTCCATTCGGGAGCGCATCTGCCATCGGACACAAGCAAAGAGGAGGTTTCCCCTATGGAAAACCAGACACTTCGCAACCAAACCACTTTTTCCGATAACGAACTTGATCGCCGGACGCAGTTTGATCGTTCACGGCCAATTGCCCGCGACAATAGTGACAACCTGATTTCATCCGACAGGGTAGAGGGCACCAAGGTGTTTTCAACTGACGGAGAGGAGCTGGGCTCAATCGATCACGTGATGATCGGCAAACTATCAGGTCGCATTGAATATACCGTGATGAGCTTTGGCGGCTTTCTGGGAATGAACGAAAAATTCTTCCCGATCCCATGGGACGCATTGGATTATGACACGGATAAAGATGGTTACGTGGTCAACATCGACAAGGATCGTCTGAAAGATGCACCAAATTACAACCGGGATTCAAGTCCGGAACTGGACGAACGATTTGGCCAGCAAGTCTACGGATTTTATGGCGTAATGTATTAAAGACCAAAAATTTCGCTCTTGTCCGTGAAAGTTACAAGGGCTCAGGGCTCCAGCCACAAGGCTGGGGCCCTTTTTTGTGAAGCCTGCAAGGTCGCTGTCTAACGGGGTAGCTGCGCGAAATCGACCGACGCAATGCTCGCCAAAACAGCAGCTCGCAAACGCTTCGCGTCACCGATATCCAGCCCGCGAAACCGCAAATTTCCACCGGCTAATCCGAAATTCAAGGTGGCGTATCCACGCCTGCGCGCAATCGGCCCTTGCGCGATTTCAACCGAGTGAAGTTTGACCCGGCTTGCAATCTGCAACCTTGGGGCAAGCCAGCCGTGGCGCGACAGCACCTGTTCTGGATCAAATCCATGACGATCCACTCGCCAAAGCCAGAACTGCTCGATTACGCTGAACACCGCAATGGCTGCAATACTCAGACCAATCCACAAGCCAAAGTCTTCATCGACCAAAGCAATTGTGAGTATGGCCGGGATCCCCAAAAGCAGCGCGAAAAACACCGCCCGGTCCGCATAATACCGTGCACTGGGCTGTCGCCATTGCATGGCATGATCCGGTAGCGTGAAGCCTGCGGCTTGCACTATTGGAGCTATCTCCTCCATCTGTGCGAACGGCGCAACATCGTGATTGGCTGAGCCTGCATCTTGGGCAAGGCTGATGAAGGATAGCCGATGCCAGCCAAACCGCTTTCGAAACCACCGCGTCCCGACAATCAGCGCCTGCACACGGTGCGCAGGCATCACAACATCGCTACGCGTCAACAGGCCGCGGCGACGGCGAAAACCTTTGGCAGTGCGTTCAAGTCGGAAATCCCAATCGCGCAGCACAGTGCGGATAACGCCGGTGGCGAACCCCACGGCAATTACGGTCGCAAGACTGCCGGCGATACCAACGATACCTGTCAGCCATTGGACTTGCCGGATGGTTTCAGCGCGCGCATCAGGCTGATTGAACCACGCCTCCACTTCTTCCCATCCAAACGGTAAAATGAATTCAAACTGCTGCGCAAACCCGATCACCACGGCAAAGGCGATTAAAGAAAATTCAAACAGGCCAAAGGTGAAAAGCCGCTTTGGCCCCATCGCAAAAATCGGCACGGACTTGGCAACACCACGCGGTTCATGAGCGTCAACCTTGTTTGCCTGAAGCGCGCTATCGGCATCTTCGGCCAATGCGCGGATTGTCTCACGCAAGGCCTCGCCTTCTGCTTCGCTTACATAAGCAAGATGCAATTCATCCTTACCACCAGCACCCGTTTCAAAGCGGACTTCCACAAGGCCAAGCAATCGCGGGATCAGCTTTTGTTCAAGGCTGACATCCTGGATCCGCTCAAAAGGAACCGAGCGCGCCGCACGGCTGATAAGGCCCGTCTCCAACTTCACATCGCTGGTCCCAATGCGATATTTGGTAACGTACCAGGTGAAGCCCGCGCTAATCACGGTCGCAACAATGATCACGGCGAAAATGGGCAGCAAAAAAGCTGAGTTCTCCATGAACTGCGAGCCGCCCAGAAACAGCGCGACCAGCGGGATAATCATGCCTTTGAGCTGACCGATGCCGCGCGCGATGACGCTCAACGGATTGGTCCGCAGCCACGCTTCGCTTTCAGCCTCATGCGGCACGGCTTCAACGACTGGATCGTCGCTCATTGCGATTCGCGTTTCACATATTGGCGAATGTCTTCACGCATAGTGACAGCATCGCCATGCCACAAACCCGGCAATGTGACGGAGGCATTATGCGAGCCTGCGGTATGCAAAATCAGGCGAGCGATACCAAAGACGCGCTCCAACGGGCCTTGTTCAACATCAAGATGCTGCACCCGGCTAAATGGAACAACCGTATCGGAATGAAAGAGCACGCCTTTTACAACGCGCAACCGATCTGCCGACATCTCAAAGCCACGCGTCTGATACCGGCGCATCGGCAGGTAAATCACCAACCATACAAAAAGCAGGATGAGCGGGATCGCGGTAATGCCAGGCGGGAAGTCGGCAAATGCCTCCACCACCAAAGCTGCAATCAACAGTGGAACGACCACCACAAGACCCTCAACCCGCGTCATCGTCTTGTAATTGGGATGGAGCTTGGTCAGCTCGCAATCGTCATCTTGAGGTGTTTCATCCATAGCGTCTTACTGACACAACACACCTAAGCGAGCAAGTGTTGCATCTCAGACCAAAAAACCGTGTCCAAACGGCCTTTGGGCCGCAAAGGCGACCGCCCGCCCGGACAGCAAGGACAATCCCGCAGATGTGGGATCTTGGCGACAAAAAGAAGGAATGGTGCCACGAGAGAGAATTGAACTCTCGGCCTCACCCTTACCAAGGGTGCGCTCTACCACTGAGCTACCGCGGCACTCGCTAACAGGCGGGCGCTATTGTCTCTCTACCCTACTAAAGTCAAGGCAAGGTTGAGCCGAAGCGCGATTATCGGCAAAGGTATTTGCGCAATGAGTGACAAATTACCCCCACCACAGGCCCCATCTCGCGAGGCCGCATCGCGCGAAGAACGTCTTGCCGCCAAATTGCGTGAGAATCTGCGCCGCCGCAAACAGCAAGCCCGCAGCACCGCCTTGCGTGATGATGACGAGACAACGCCTACCCTTTCCAAGCGCGATAAGGACGGCTAACGCGCCTTTCTTCGATAATCCCATGGGAGCGCCAGAACAGTGCCAACCTTGATCCTCGTCCGCCACGGCCAAAGTCAGTGGAATCTCGAAAACCGCTTCACTGGTTGGTGGGATGTTGATGTGACAGAAAAAGGCGTGGCCGAAGCCAAGGCCGCTGGGCAATTGCTGAAAGAAAAAGGCATCTTCCCAACGCTGGCTTTCACATCGGTGCAAAAACGCGCGATCAAAACGCTGCATCTGGCATTGGAAGAGTGTGAACGGATCTGGATTCCTGAAATCAAGGATTGGCGCCTGAATGAACGCCATTATGGTGGGCTGACCGGCCTTAACAAGCAGGAAACGCGTGAGAAGCACGGTGATGAGCAGGTGCATATCTGGCGTCGCAGCTTTGATGTGCCTCCGCCTGTCATGCCCGAAGGTGATCAATATGATCCCGGCAATGATCCGCGCTATGCAGGCATCGATGTTCCGCAAACAGAAAGCCTCAAGCTTACGATTGAACGCGTGCTGCCATATTGGGAAAGCGCCATTCTTCCTGAACTGGCCAAAGGCGAGACAGTGATTATCTCGGCACATGGCAACAGTTTGCGCGCGCTGGTAAAGCACCTTTCCAACATTTCGGATGATGAAATCACTGGCCTCGAAATCCCAACCGGCGCGCCCATCATTTATGAGTTTGACGGCGATATGCAGCCGGGCGAACGCTATTATCTGAAGGATGCCTAAGCGCCATGACAGCGCAAGCCGAACCCCAAATCGCCATTGTCATGGGCAGCCAGTCTGATTGGCCCACGATGCGCAAAGCCGCCGAAGTGCTCGATGCGCTTGGGATCAGCTATGAGGCACGCATTGTTTCTGCACATCGCACACCGGATCGTTTGCATGCATTTGGCAAAGGCGCAGCGGATGAAGGCTTTAAAGTGGTGATCGCAGGCGCAGGCGGCGCAGCGCATTTGCCCGGCATGATTGCCGCACTCACGCATTTGCCAGTTTTGGGCGTACCGGTGCAATCGCGCGCGCTTTCTGGTCTCGATAGCTTGCTTTCCATCGTACAGATGCCTGCTGGTGTGCCAACGGGTACTTTGGCGATTGGTGAAGCGGGAGCGACCAATGCGGGCTTGCTTTCGGCCTCTATTCTCGCGCTTGGCGATGAAGGCTTGGCCGACCGGCTTAAACAATGGCGGGCTGCGCAGACCGATAAGGTCGCTGAGCAGCCAAAGGATTAAAGCAAAGGTGCTCGCGCCCGGAAGCACAATCGGCATTCTTGGTGGTGGCCAGCTTGGCCGCATGCTTGCCATGGCGGCTGCGCAATTGGGCTATCGCTGCCATATCTATGCACCGGAAAGCCATAGCGTTGCTGCTGAAGTCTCTGCTGAATTCACGCAAGCGACATGGGATGATGCCACCGCTTTGGCCACGTTCGCCTCGGCCTGCGATGTGATCACCTATGAGTTTGAGAATGTCCCTGTGGGGCCGCTGGCTACGCTGGATCAGACAAAGCTGGCGCCTGCACCGAGCGCCTTGGAAATTGCGCAAGATCGCTTGCGCGAGAAGGAATTTGTCACCGCATTGGGCGGCCAGCCAGCGCCTTTTGCGCCGGTTATGGCACAAGAAGACCTGGCCGTGGCTGTCGCGCAGATCGGTGCGCCGGGCATATTGAAAACGCGGCGCGATGGCTATGATGGCAAAGGCCAGTGGCGCATCAACGGTGCGCAAGACCTACCCGAAATCACCATTCCGGATAGCGGCCTGATCTACGAAGGCTTCGTCGATTTCACCTGCGAATTTTCCGTCATCATGGCGCGCGGTGGCGATGGCGAAGTGTGTTTCTGGGATTCTGCGCACAACACGCACAAGGACGGCATTCTTGCTCGCTCCACATTGCCAGCACCCGCAATCGTTGGCGAACAAGTGCAACAAGCCAGAGCATTGACGCAAAAGATTGCGCAAGAGCTTGGTTATGTAGGCGTACTCACCGTGGAATTTTTCGCGACAAACGACGGCCCGATCTTCAATGAAATGGCACCGCGGGTGCACAATTCCGGACATTGGACCATTGAAGGCGCGCATATCAGCCAGTTTGAGAATCACATCCGCGCAATCAGCGGTGCCCCTTTGGGCGACACCACGAGTGTTGCGGCGAACATTGTGATGGAAAACCTGATCGGGGAAAGCGCTCTCGATCTGGCAGGGCACCTTTCCGATCCCGGCGCACATGTGCATCTTTATGGCAAAGGCGCAGCGCGCGCCGGGCGCAAGATGGGGCACATCACCTGTGTCCGATAAAGCCCGCGAAGTTTTGTTCATTGTTGCGCGCGCGCGCAATGGAGTAATTGGGCGCGATGGCAAACTGCCTTGGTCTATCAGCGAGGATCTCAAGCGGTTTAAGCACCTAACCATGGGCAAACCGATGGTGATGGGCCGCAAGACCTTTGACAGTTTGCCAGGCGTACTGCCCGGCCGCAGACACATCGTCCTGACGCGGCAAGCAGGCTGGACAAGCGAAGGTGCACAAGTGGCCGCTGGTTTGGATGAAGCACTCGCGCTGATCGGCGATGAGGATTTCGCTGTGATCGGAGGCGCACAGATTTTCGCGCTTATGGCCGATTACGGCACCCGCTTTGAACTCACCCATGTGCATGATGATACGCCAGGTGACACTACCCTGCCTGCGCCCGATGCAAGCTGGCGCGAAGTCAGCCGAGATGCGCATGACGGAACAGATGCACACCCAGCTTTCGATTTTGTGAGCTATGAGAGGGTCGCAACATGATCCGCCTTTCTCATCGTGACACCATCCCTGATCACTTGCGCGGTGCTATTGTGGCGCTGGGCAATTTTGATGGGTTTCATCTCGGGCATCAGCATGTCGTGGGCGAAGCTGTTAACTGGGCGAAAACCAGAGGTTGCCCGGCCATTGTCGCCACATTTGATCCGCATCCCGTGCGCCATTTCGCGCCGCATGTGCCGCCTTTTCGGCTAACAACGCTCGATCAACGCGAAGAACTGTTCAAGGCAGCGGGCGCGGATGCCATGCTGGTGTTCGATTTCGGGGATGAGCTGGCCAGCCAACCCGCCGAAGCCTTTGTGCGCGATTTGCTGGGTACACATATTGGCGCCGCCGGCGTGGTGACGGGCGAGGACTTTTCTTTTGGTCAAGGGCGCGGGGGCAATACCGATGTTCTGCGCGAAGTGGGCGCGACCTGCGGGATTGAAGCGCGCGCAATCACTCCGGTCGAGGGCGCGGGACAAGTGGTCTCTTCCAGCCGCATTCGCGATGCCTTGAAAGCGGGCGAATGCGATGTCGCGGCGCAATTGTTGACCCGCCCTTTCGCGGTGCGCGGCACCGTTGTGCATGGTGATAAGCGTGGCCGCGAAATCGGTTATCCCACCGCGAACATGGAATTGGGCCATTATCTGCGCCCGCGCTTTGGCATTTATGCCGTCACCGCGACCATCATTGCCTCAGGTGAGACGTTTAATGGCGCAGCCAATCTTGGCATTCGCCCCCAATTCGATCCGCCCAAGGAATTGCTCGAACCGTATTTATTTGATTTTTCAGGTGATTTATACGGAAAAGAGCTGGAAGTTGCTTTCCATCACTTCCTGCGGCCAGAAGCCAAATTCGATAGTCTGGACGCCTTGATCGCACAGATGGAAAATGATTGCGCGCAAGCCCGCACATTGCTGGGCGCGAAATAAATCGCGCAGTGTCCAACATGGCAGCGTCAAACAAAATTGCCCTCGGGCCGCCGCCCCGCTAAAGGCCCCGCACGATGACCGAGAAGCGCGACTATAGAGACACCGTCTTCCTCCCGAAGACTGACTTCCCCATGAAGGCTGGCCTCCCGCAAAAGGAGCCGGGCATTCTGGCGCGCTGGGAAGACGATGGCCTCTACAGCCAACTGCGCGAAAGCCGCGCGGGCCGCGAGAAATTCATCCTCCATGATGGCCCGCCCTATGCCAATGGCGACATTCATATCGGCCATGCGCTGAACAAGGTTTTGAAAGATGCGGTGGTGCGCACGCAAAGCCTACTGGGCAAGGATGCGCCTTACGTGCCGGGCTGGGATTGCCACGGCCTGCCGATCGAATGGAAGGTTGAAGAAAAATACCGCAAGAAAAAGAAGAACAAAGACGAAGTGCCCCCACGCGAATTTCGCGCTGAATGCCGCGAATATGCGAAAAGCTGGGTCGATGTGCAGCGCGAACAGTTCAAGCGACTGGGCATAACCGGTGAGTGGGATGATCCGTATCTCACCATGGCCCCGGAGGCCGAGGCCGGGATTGTCGCAGAACTGCTGAAATTCGCCGAAGGTGGCCAGCTTTATCGAGGGGCCAAGCCGGTGATGTGGTCACCGGTGGAAAAGACCGCTCTGGCCGAGGCCGAGGTGGAATATGAGGACATCACCTCGACGCAGATCGATGTGGCGTTTGAGATTGTGGAATCGCCTATCGAAGAGCTGGTGGGTGCCTATGCGGTTATCTGGACCACTACGCCTTGGACCATTCCGGTTAATCAGGCTTTGGCTTATGGGCCGGATATTGAGTATGTTCTATGTAACGTTTTACCCGCGGGGTCCTCGATCGGTGATGGTGGCGTCGAGCAGCGCGAACGGGAGAAGCGATCATCAGATAGCCATCCATGGCGCTTGGTTCGACAAGTAGTTGTTTCACGGCAACTTAAGGATGCTCTTCAAACAAGGTCGCGAACGCAGAACTCAGATTCGACCAGTACGAACGCATACTTGGAAGAGGTAACAGACTTCAAAGGTTCCGACCTAGCCGGAACCATCGCCCGTCACCCGATGCACAAGCTCGGCGGCTTTTATGCTAAGCCGCGTCCGCTTCTTCCCGGCGAATTCGTCACCACCGAGAGCGGCACCGGCCTTGTCCATATGGCCCCCGATCATGGTGAAGATGACTTCGATCTGTGCAAGGTACACGGCATCAATCCTAGATTCGTCGTCAATGCTGGCGGGGTTTATAAGGATGACTGGTTGTGGCTGGGTGCGGAGGATGTCGATGCGGAGGGCAAGCCGCGCCGCCGCGCCGTGATCAATCCCAAGTTCAACGCGCCCGATGGCCCGATTTGCTCCGACCTCAGGGACGCTGGAGCTTTGCTCAGCGCGTCTGCTGATTACAAGCATTCTTATCCGCATAGCTGGCGGAGCAAAGCGAAAGTAATCTTCCGGTGCACGCCGCAATGGTTCGTACCGATGGACCGCGCGCTTAAACATATCTGCCCCAAATCGCCTGAAGACCGCGCGTGGGAAGGCGAAGGCGGCGCGCCCGATCCGCGCGAAGATGATCGCGACGAAGCGCCTACTTTGCGCCAAGTGGCAATGGACGCGATCAGCGAAACCCGCTTCGTGCCCGAAAAAGGCCGCAACCGGATCACAAGCATGGTTGAGGGACGGCCCGATTGGGTGCTCTCACGCCAACGTGCATGGGGCGTGCCCATCACGCTGTTCGTGGATCGTAAGTCCGGTGAATATCTGGTTGATGCGGCTGTGAATGCGCGCATCCTTGCCGCTATTGAAGCGCAAGGGGTTGATGGCTGGGATCCTGAAAAAGCAGGCGAGTTGCTTGGCCCCGATTACGATCCAGACGATTTCGAGATGGTCAAAGACATCCTCGATGTGTGGTTCGATTCAGGTTGCACCCATTCCTTCGTATTGGAAAGCGGGCGCTGGCCTGATCTGCAAACACCCGCTGACCTTTATCTCGAAGGGTCAGACCAACATCGCGGCTGGTTCCAGTCGTCTTTGCTGGAAAGCTGCGCTACGCGGGGCAGTGCGCCATATAAAGCGGTGCTGACGCACGGCTTCACGATGGCCGCCGATGGTCGCAAAATGTCGAAAAGCATCGGCAACACTATCGATCCGCTCAAAGTGATGCAGGAATATGGGGCGGACATTATTCGCCTGTGGGCGCTGTCAGTTGATTTTACCGAAGATCACCGCATCGGTCCGCAAATCCTCAAAGGCGTGGCGGACCAATATCGCAAATTGCGCAACACGTTTCGCTATTTGTTGGGCGGGCTGGCCGATTTTGATGAGGCAGAGCGGGTTGCGGTTGAAGATATGCCCGAATTGGAGCGCTATGTGCTCGCATTGTTGGGGCAGCTGGATGCCAAAATGCGCACGGCTGTCGATGATTTTGACTTCAACGCTTATACCCGCGCGCTGACCGATTTCGCGAATGAGGACCTGTCGGCTTTCTTCTTTGATATCCGTAAAGATCGGCTTTATTGTGATGCGGCAGATAGCCTTGAACGCCGCGCTTATCGCACTGTGCTCGATACGCTGTTTCAGGCGTTAACTCGTTATGCCGCGCCGGTGCTGGTGTTTACCAGCGAAGAGGTTTGGCGCACGCGCTATCCCCAAGGCGGGTCTGTGCATTTGCTGGAATGGCCTGACATCCCCCAAGCGCAAGCGGACATGACCCGGTGGCAAGAACTGCGCGCTTTGCGTGAAAAAGTGACCGAAGCGATTGAGCCACTTCGCCGCGAAAAGACCATCCGCTCCGGACTTGAGGCGGAAGTAAACGTTCCTGCCAGCGCGGTCCCTGAAGGCTTTAGCGACGATGATTTGGCAGAGCTGTTTATTACAGCCGATGTTGCGCGGGCCGAACGTGACGGCGTGACTGTCACCAAAACCGCGCATGCGAAATGCGGGCGCTGCTGGCGGTTGCTGCCTGATGTTGCAGAAGATGGCGATTTGTGTGGACGCTGTACTGATGTTGTCGCTGATTTGGACGGTGCGGCGTGAGCAGGCTTTCACGTAACCACATCTATGGCCTGATTTTGGCTGCGGTGATTTGTATCGCGGATCAGGCACTGAAATGGTTTGTCGTTAAAAAGCTCAATCTGACGCAGATCGGCGATCATTATCCGCTGCTGCCCTTTTTCGATTTCACCCGGACGAACAATTACGGTGTCTCGCTCGGCCTTTTTGAAGCCACCAGTATGGAAATGCGCTGGATCCTTGTGGCAGTAACGGCGGGCATCGCCTTGATCGTGTTCATCTGGCTGCTGCGCGAGCGCAAATTCTGGGACATCATCCCTTTATCCATGGTGCTGGGCGGCGCGCTTGGCAATATCTATGACCGGTACACGCTGGGCTATGTGATCGACTTTGCCGACCTGCATATCGGAGACTTTCGGCCCTTCCTGATCTTCAACGTGGCCGATGCGGCGATTTCCATCGGCGTGGTGATTATCCTTGCCCGCGCCTTGTTCATCGGCGAGAAACCCGACAAAGACGAAAGCCCAGAGCAAGATTAAAGCAAAGTGGCTGCAAACCAGCCCGGCGGAGAATGAATATGCGTGATGTCATCAAGGCTTCGATAGTATTGGCAACTGGCCTTTCGGTTGCAGCTTGTGGAGGCGTTGACCTGGGTGGCCGTGATCGCCCCGATGAGTTTGCTGTTCAGCGGCAGGCCCCGCTGGTTGTGCCGCCTGACTTTGAACTCACGCCTCCTGTACCAGGTGCCCCGCGCCCAACCGATGGAACGGCCGCGCAACAAGCGCTCGAAGCGCTGTTCCCCGCGATGGAACGCAGCGAAGTTGAAAAGAGCGCTTTGCGTTCGGCAGGAAATGCAGCGCCGGGCATCCGCTCAACCGTGGGCGACCCTGAAACGCATTCCGTTGATAAAGGCGAGGCAACGCGGACCATTCTCGCCGCGCCTGAAGGTGACGGACAGGCTGCCCGCGCTGTTATTCCTGGCTAAACCGGGGTTTTTTGGACGAGCAGCTTATCGATTTTGCGCCTGTCCATATCGATCACTTCAAAGCGCCATCCTTGATCGATAAAACTTTCGCCTTCCAGCGGCAGCTTCTTCAATACCGAGAGCGCATAGCCCGCAGCAGTTGCAAATTCGCGTGGCTCATCGAACTCCAACCCTAACGTGTCAGCCAGTGCGTCTGCTGAAAGCGACCCGGCGACCAGATAGCTGCCGTCATCGCGCTGCGTTAAAAGCGGCTCATCACCTTCATCCAGATGGCTGGCGAAATCGCCTGCAATCGCCGTGAGCAAATCTGCCGTCGTTACGATCCCATCCAGATGGCCATATTCATCGTGGACCATGGCCATGCCGGTGCCGGATTGCTGCAATACGCGCAGGGCATCCATCGCATCCAATTGATCAGGTACGACTTCGGATTTGCGGATCAGATCAGCAAGCACGACCGTCTCTCCCGCTATAAGCAAGGCGAGTATCTCGCGCACTTTGACAACACCGATCACCTTATCGGGCGACCCTTCGGCAACAGGCAGCATGGAGTGGGGTGTATCTGTGATGGTCTCGCGCATCTGCGCCTCATCCGCGGCGGCATCGAGCCAGTCCAGCTGCGTTCGCGGCGTCATCAATTCGCGCACCGGGCGATCTTGCAAACGCATAATGCCAGAAAGAATGGCGCGTTCCTGCTCCTCAATCACGCCGGTACGTGTGGCATCTGCGAATATCATCTGCAGCTCTTGCGCGGTCAGGCGATGATCGCCTTTGTGACGCACCCGCAAAACAGCAAGCAACAAATTGGACGATGTATCGAGCAACCAGACAAAAGGCGCAGCAATTCGCGCCAGCCAGTACATCGGACGCGCCATCACAATGGCAATCGGCTCTGCCGCACGCAGAGCGACTTGTTTGGGTACCAGCTCACCAACAACAAGGCTGAAATAAGTCGTCATGGCGATCATCAGGATAAATCCTGCATCCGATGCCATTTCCTGCTCAATACCCAAGGCCGCCAACCGTTCACCAACAGGACCGCCCAAAGTGGCGCCCGAAACAGCACCTGCAATAATTCCGATCAGGGTAATGCCAATCTGCACCGTGGAAAGGAATTTGCCGGGTTCCGCTGCCAGTTTCATGGCGATTTCGGCGCTTTTGCTGCCGCGCTCTGCCGCCATGCGCAGGCGCGATGTGCGTGCAGAAACAATCGCCAGCTCAGACATGGCGAAAACGCCATTGAGGACGATCAAAGCAGCAAGTGCAGCGAGATAATGCCAAGGAAAGGGCGACATCGGACCAAAAGCGCTAGCAGATGAAAGAGAAAAGGCGAAGCCCTGAGATGTCTGTTCATGTTGGAACAGGAAAGTAACTGCTACGTTGACCTTCTAAGCATGCCCTTGTGGTACTGCAAAACGCATTGGATGGGGACCATATCCATGAAAGCAAAGAAATTTTTTATCTCGAGCGTGGCTGCACTTGGCCTTATAGGCGCGACATCGGCCTGTGTTACCGATCCCAATACGGGTGAACGCAAGATCTCCCGGACCGCTATTGGCGGTATCGGCGGTGCAGGATTGGGCTATTTGCTTGGCGATCTTGTGGGCGGAAAAACCGCACGCATCATCGGCGCTGGCATTGGCGGCGCGGCGGGCGGCTATGTCGGTTACCGGATGGACGAACAGATTCGCGAACTCGAAGAAGCCACCGAAGGCTCAGGCGTTGATGTGACCCAAACGCCCGAAGGCGACGGTATTCTGGTCAATCTGCCAGAAGTAACTTTCGCGGTAAATTCCACCGCGATTTCGCCCGCAATGCGCGATACGCTGGATGGTGTAGCGCAAAGCATGATCAATTATCCCAATTCCTTGATCGATGTGATGGGACATACCGATTCGACCGGGAGTGATGCCTATAATCTCGACCTTTCGAAGCGCCGTGCCGAATCAGTAGCCAATTTCCTGTCTGCACGCGGCGTTGCCCGCGCGCGGATTGAAACGATTGGTTATGGTGAGCAATATCCGGTTGCAGACAACACAACCGATACTGGCCGGGCGCAAAATCGCCGGGTGGAAATCCGCATTACTCCGATCACGCAAGAAGATGTGAACGAAGCATATTGATGAGAGCGCTCCCCCGATAAGGGGGAGCGTTTTTCCCGCCGGTGATGATCGGTAGTTAATTTAGCGCGCTATTTTTGCGCGCTATTTTTTTACCAGCGCTCGGGCGCGGCCTGCAAGTCTGGCAATAGCGTCCGCATGGATCGCCGGAGCGCTTACCAAAAGTCCAAAAGCCCTTGGATCGCGCTTATTGTACGCAAGCGGCTGGCCAAACGCATCGCTAATCGCAGCGCCAGCCTCGCGCGCAATTAATGTTGCCGCAGCGATGTCCCATTCAAAGCCCCAGCGCAATGTTGCGAGCAAATCCGCTTGATCATCGGCCACCATTGCAATGCGCAGTGCGATAGAATTGGGCTGCTCCACCTTTGTTAAATCGCTGTCTTCCTTAGGCAAATCATGTGCCGGGACACGTGCGCCGGAGAACACCTTTCGCGTGCTGGCCTGCAATCGCGCGCCGTTAAGCCATGCCCCTTGCCCTGCGGTGGCTGACCACACCTCTTTGCGTGCAGGCGCGACCAGCGTGCCAATCAAAGGCTTTCCTGCTGATACCAATGCAACAGAAACCGCCCAGCCGGTGCGCCCCCGTATAAAATCGCGTGTCCCATCAATCGGATCGACCAGCCAAGTCAGGCCACGCTCCAGCCTTTCTGGCGTGTCGGTTGATTCTTCAGAAAGCCATCCTGCAGCGGGTAGAAGTTTGCCCAGTTCACGTTTCAGGAACTGATCCACCTCCAGATCGGCTTCGCTTACAGGGCTGCTGTCATCTTTGCTCCAGCTCGCCAAATCATGGCCTCCACCCGGCCATCGGTTAAGCGCCATGTGGCCTGCTTCACGGCAGATTTGTTCCAAGCGTGTGCGATCAATCATTGCTGATGCTCTTGTGACAGGCGCGAAGGGTTTGCAAGGGAGGCGCGATGATGCTTAAGGACGCAGCGAAAGTCCCCAAAGGACGGGACTCGAAGGAGATCAGCGTCACCATGAACATTCACGAATATCAAGCCAAGGAATTGCTCGCGAAGTTCGGGATCGGAATTCCGGCGGGATATCCGGCAACGAGCGTAGAAGAAGCTGTTGCTGGCGCAGAAAAATTGCCCGGGCCACTTTACGTCGTGAAAGCGCAAATTCATGCCGGTGGACGTGGCAAAGGCAAATTTGTTGAGCTTGGCGCGGATGCCAAAGGCGGCGTGCGTTTGTCCAAAAGCATCGATGATGTTCGCGCCGATGCGACAGAAATGCTCGGCAATACTTTGGTGACGATCCAAACCGGTGATGCTGGCAAGCAAGTTAACCGGCTCTATGTGACAGACGGCGTTGATATTGCGGAGGAATATTACCTCTCCATGCTGGTTGATCGCGCAACAGGCCGCGTCGCCATGATCGTTTCCACCGAAGGCGGCATGGATATCGAGGCCGTGGCGCACGATACGCCAGAAAAGATCGCCACGATCACAATTGATCCTGCAACCGGCCTGATGCCGCATCACAAGCGCGCTGTTGCCAACGCTCTTGAGCTCAGCGGTCCTTTGGCAAAGTCGGCGGGTAAACTGGCTGAACAACTTTACACCGCTTTCACTACGCTCGATTGCGAAATGCTTGAAATCAATCCTTTGGTCGAAACCGAAGCCGGCGAGTTGCTGGTCCTCGACACCAAAATGAGCTTTGATGGCAATGCGCTTTATCGTCATCCCGATGTCGAAGCGATGCGTGATGAAACCGAAGAAGATCCCGCCGAAGTCGAAGCGAGCAAGCATGATTTGGCTTATATTAAGCTCGACGGTAACATTGGCTGCATGGTCAATGGTGCAGGCCTTGCCATGGCAACGATGGACATCATCAAGCTGAACGGCGCATTCCCTGCCAACTTCCTCGATGTTGGCGGCGGCGCGACAACCGAGAAAGTAACCGAAGCTTTCAAGATCATCCTGTCTGATGATGCGGTCGAAGGCATTCTGGTGAACATCTTCGGCGGTATTATGCGCTGTGACACAATTGCAGAGGGCATTGTAATCGCAGCCAAAGAAGTTGATCTGGATGTTCCGCTTGTGGTGCGTCTTGAAGGCACCAATGTGCAGCAGGGCAAGGATATCCTCGCCAATTCTGGTCTGCCGATTATTCCTGCAGATGACCTTGGCGATGCCGCGAAGAAAATCGTCGCACAGGTAAAAGAAGCCGCCTGATTGCTGGCTGAATGGCTGGGGAGGGACGCGCATTACGCTTCCTCCCCGTCTTCCACACATACCTTTGCGAACGAAACCTCATCGAAGGTTTGGCGGCCGCTGCCTGTTCGTACAACGGAGCCATCGGTGACACCGCGGGTCAGCCGACCCAAATGATGCCATAAACCTACGCAACCGAATCATTACCGGGGCAGGATGAACGCCGATCCACATTGCTTGCGCGGCTTGACCTATACGTAAAGCAGTTTACATAAGCGGAAGTTGCTGCCGATAGGAGTAGTCATGAAAATTCTCGTGCCCGTCAAAAGGGTGATCGACTATAATGTGAAGCCCCGCGTCAAAGCGGACGGCTCTGGCGTGGACCTCGCCAATGTTAAAATGAGCATGAACCCGTTTGACGAAATCGCTGTTGAAGAAGCGATTCGTCTGAAAGAAGCGGGTAGTGCCGAAGAAGTGATCGCCGTCTCCGTTGGGCCGGCCAAGGCGCAGGAAACGCTGCGCACCGCTCTTGCCATGGGCGCTGATCGCGCGATCTTGGTGCAGACCGATGAAACGGTGGAGCCGCTGGCTGTTGCCAAAATTCTCAAAGCAATCGCTAATCAGGAAGGCCCGGGCATCGTGATGCTGGGCAAACAAGCGATTGATGACGATTCGAACCAAACCGGCCAAATGCTCGCCGCCTTGATGGGCCGCCCGCAAGGCACCTTTGCCAGCAAAGTCGAAATTGATGGCGACGCTGTTGCCGTCACCCGTGAAGTTGATGGCGGGCTGGAGACAGTGAAGCTAACGCTGCCAGCAATCGTGACGACTGATCTTCGTTTGAATGAGCCGCGCTATCCTTCGCTGCCCAACATTATGAAGGCAAAGAAAAAACCGCTCGATACCAAAACGCCAGAAGATTTCGGCGTCGATACTGCCCCGCGCCTGACCACAACCAATGTAGCCGAGCCGGCCGTGCGCCAGGCTGGTGAAATTGTTGAAGATGTGGACACACTTGTCGCCAAACTCAAAGCTTTGGGAGTTGCCGCATGACCGCGCTCGTACTCGCTGAAACCGCAGGCGATATCATCGCAGATGCAACGCTTGCCACCGTTACCGCTGCTTCCGCTTTGGGCGGTCCGGTGCATGTGCTCGTTACGGGCTCCGCTGCTGCTGGCGATGCCGCTGCGGCAATTGCTGGGGTCGAAAAGGTGCTGCTGGCTGATGATGCTGCTTATGCCGATGGGCTGGCGGAGAATATCGCGCCGCTGATCGTTGGCCTGATGGAAGCCTATGATGCCTTTCTCGCGCCTGCCACCACGACCGGTAAGAACATCGCACCACGCGTTGCTGCGCTGCTTGATGTCATGCAGGTGTCGGACATCACTTCGGTCGAAGGCCCCAAATCCTTCACCCGTCCGATCTATGCCGGCAACGCCATTGCAACGGTGGAAAGCAGCGATCCTAAATTGGTGATCACCGTGCGTACTACCAGCTTTGAAGAGGTGGCCGCACAAGGCGGTTCTGCTGCCGTCGAAACTGTCGCGGGATCGGGCGACGCTGGCCTTTCCAGCTTCGTCAGCCTCGATGCGACCGAAAGCGAACGCCCTGAACTTACCAGTGCTGGCATCATCGTTTCGGGTGGCCGTGCGCTGAAAGACGGGCCGACATTCGAGCAATATATCACTCCGCTTGCCGACAAGCTTGGCGCAGCGATTGGCGCGAGCCGTGCCGCGGTTGATGCAGGCTATGTGCCCAATGACTACCAAGTCGGCCAAACCGGCAAGATCGTGGCGCCCGACGTCTATATCGCCATCGGTATCTCAGGCGCGATCCAGCATCTGGCGGGCATGAAGGATTCCAAAGTAATCGTCGCGATCAACAAAGATCCTGACGCACCGATCTTCCAAGTGGCTGATCTGGGTCTGGTGGCCGATCTGTTTGAAGCGGTGCCAGAACTGACGAGCAAGCTTTAGGCGACAAAGCACTTTCTTAATTGAGTCATGAGTGGGGGCAGGTTATACTTGCCCCCATGCGTATTTCGTTCAGGCACAGCGCCCTACTGCTGACATCTATTCTCGCAACCTCGCTTCCACAGGGGTTCGCGCTCGCTGAAGATAATGAGCCAGAAATTCTTGTTCCGCTAACCCGGTGGAACCTGGATATGGGTGAGAACAGTTGCCGCATCGCGCGCCATCTTGGTTCCGCAGAACAACCAACCATTTTTTACATGGAGCAATGGAGCCCTTCAAATCGGGTGACATGGATGGTTGCCGGGGGAGCGGTTTCGAAGTTTCGCGACGATGATAAAACACGCTTCGCATTCGGGCCCGATGGAGATTCCGGCGAATCTGCCACTGCCGCATGGAATTTCGCGAATTATGGCAATGCATTGAGACATTCGTCGCCTATCGTTGCACAGCCGGTGGCCAACGGTGAGCAGGTCACACCCACAGTCATATCGCGAGACATTGGATTGTTGCAAATCGACAGCGCCAGCGCTGATGGTATCTCGCAACTCACGCTTAGCCAAGATGGGCACAGCGATGTCGCGCTCGAACTTGGCAATTTGAAAGCGCCTCTCGAAGCCATGAACGCTTGCATGGCCAATTTGGTGACCTCTTGGGGATACGATCTCGATCTTCAACGCACGATTGTTTCTCGCCCTTCAATAACAAATTATGGAAGGGTCGCGCGCAGGATTATGGAGAATTACCCGGCGAGCGCCCATGAAGCAGATGCGCAAGCTAACTTCCTACTGCGGCTGGGAATCGATGAAGAAGGCGAGCTCAAAGACTGCGTGTTATTAAACCAAACGCTTGCTGATGACTTCGATATGGAGCGCCATCCTTGCAGCGACTTTAAAAGGACTGCCGAATTCATACCAGCGCAAAACGCAGCGGGGGAGCCGGTCGAAAGCTATCACGTAGTGCGCATAGTATATCGCTTAGTCGGGTAGCGGGCTGATTTTAAAACACTACGATAATCGTATGGATCGTCAGCCCCACCAGCCCGCCCACCAATGTCCCGTTGATGCGGATAAATTGCAGGTCGCGGCCCACCGCATTCTCGATCCGGTCGGTCACGGTGCGCGCGTCCCAGCGTTTCACGGTATCGGATACCAGGCGGACAATCGCTTCGCCATAACGCGATGCCACGCCTACCAATGTGCGCCGGGCAAAGCGGTTCACCTGAGTCTGCAAGGCCGGGTCTTGCTGCAAGGTTTGCCCCAGCTCTGCCAGGCTCGATCCCAATTGGCCCGATAACGCCGCGTCAGGATTGCGCACCATTGTGATCAGCGATGTCCGAATACGCTCCCAAACACCCAGCCACCAATTGGATACGGCGGGATTGGCAAGCATGTCGTTCTTGATCCGCTCCACCTTCGCCTGTGTTTCGGGATCATGTTGCAGATCATAGGCGAGCTTTTGCAGGCCTTCTTCCACCTTGGCGCGCAAAGGGTGTTCCGGATCGATAAGAATTTCGGCCAGCAGGCGATAGAGCCCATCGAGCACCGAATTGGCGAGTTTGCCATCAAGCCCGGTCCAGCGGATGACAGCATTGGCACGCTTTTGAACCATATCGCGGACCATTTCTTCATTGTCTTCCAGCGTCAGGCCAGCCCAGCGGATGAAACCATCTATCAACGGGCCATGCCGCTTATCCGCAATGGCGCCGCCAAGGATTTGACCCAGCAATGGCGCGATGGCGATCTTTTCTGCCTGACGCGCCAATCCTGCTTTAACTTGCAGGCCCAAGCGTTCAGGATCGAGCGATTCGAGCAATTCGACCAGGAGCTCGCCTGCCCCGGCGCGCAGCCGCCCTGCTTCATTGCCGCTACGCCGGGCAAGAAATTCACCTGCTGCTTTGGCCACATTCATGTCGCGCATGCGCCGCGCAACCACGATGGGCGTTAAGAAATTGCGGCGGAGAAAATCCGCCATAGTATCGGCGATGCGGTCTTTGTTTTGCGGGATAATCGCGGTGTGCGGAATAGGGATGCCCAGCGGGTGGCGGAACAACGCTGTTACCGCGAACCAATCGGCCAGCCCGCCAACCATCGCCGCTTCAGCAAAAGCGCGGACAAAGCCCCAAGCGGGATGCACAGGTTCCATATGGTGCGCTGTCACAAAGACGCCCGCCATTGCCACCAGCAGCAAAGTGGCGGTGATGCGCATACGGCGCGCGCGATCTGCCGGTATCACAGGCGGTTCAGCCCGAAGCGGAGCCGGGCTGCTTGCGGTATTCACCGCGTGATCTAGATTATTCGGCAGGCCGCGGCTCCGGCGATGTGGGCGCATCATCGCCCGGCTTATACGTCAGCAAACGTTTGCGCAGCCAAGGCCCTGCACGTTTTTCCACGCCATCTGCCAGGCTGAAGCCAGCAGGCACAATCAACAGCGTCAAAATAGTGGAGAGGATCAGTCCCCCGATAACCACAGTACCCATTGGCGCACGCCAGGCGCTGTCACCCGAAAGCGAAAGTGCAGTGGGCACCATACCCGCTGTCATTGCAACAGTTGTCATCACAATCGGTTGTGCCCGCTTGTGCCCAGCTTCCACAATCGCCGCGATGCGTGATGCGCCTGCTTCCATTTCTTCAATAGCAAAATCGATCAGCAGAATAGAATTCTTGGCCACAATGCCAAGCAGCATCAGCATGCCGATGAAAACCGGCATGGAAATAGGCAACGGTTGCCAAATCGGCAGCCAGTCATCAGCACCAAGCCACCCTGCAATAACCAGCGCGATAAAGCCGCCCAATGGTGCAAGCAGCAGCGATGTCATATTGACCAACGGCGAAACAAGGCGGCGATAAAGCAGCACCAAAACCGAAAAGACCAATGCTAGCCCGGTGAAAACAGCGGTAATGAAATTGTCGATCAGATCGGCCTGCCATTCATCAGCGCCGACAGGCAGATTGGCAACGCCAGACGGCAGATTGTCCATAATCGGCAGATTGTTGATCGCAGCAAGCACGGTACCGCGCGCATAATCGGGCGCGATATCAACTCCCACAAACACACGCCTGCTTTGATTGTAACGCTCAATCTCGGTTGGCCCCATCCCCAAAGTGATGTTGGCCACGCGGCTGAGCGGGACGGAACCGCCATTTGCAGTTGGGACCGGAAGGTTTTGAATGGTCGATAAGTTGCGGCGCGAATCTTGCGACAAACGAACGCGGATTGGGATTTGACGGTCCGAAAGCGAGAATTTTGCAGCGTTCTGATCGATATCACCAATCGTCGCGATACGGATCGCCTGGCTAAGCGCGCTGGTAGTAACACCAAGGTCAGAGGCCAGGTCTTCGCGCGGCTCGATAATCAATTCCGGGCGTTGGAGATCGTAATCGATGCGCGGCGCAACAGCGCCTTCCACCGTCTCCATTTGCCGAACCAGTTCCGCAGCAGCACCGTTCAACGCCTCTGGATTTGAGCCTGCCAACATGATGGAGATCGCTCGGCCGGTGCCGCCACCCCCGCCTTGCTGATCCTGGAAATTCACGCGAGCATCAGGGATTTCTTGAAGATAGGGCGTCAACTCCCGCTCAAAATCCTGGCTGTTGCGAATGCGATCCTCACCCAAGACCAATCGAACAGTGCCCGAACCCTCTCGCGCAATTGCCAAAGCGAGCTGGACTTCTTGTTCTTCGCTCAAATCATTCGCAATCTTGTCAACGACGGCTTCTGTCTGCTCAAGCGTGGTGCCCGGCACCATATTGACACGCACGGTCGAAAAGTCGCTGTCTTGCGTTGGAAAGAATTGCATTGGAACATTCACAGCTATCAAAATCGTCAAGCCGAGCGATGCCACGCCCAAAAGCATCATCCACACACGGTGATCAAGATAGCGTGCCGCCACATATCGCGCGCGGCGGATAAAGTGGTTGTGATCTTCTTCAGGCTTTGCCTGTCCAGCCCATGCGCCAATCGCTGTGTTGACCAGCGCGCCCAACACATACGCACCAAGCAGGCCCAAAAGCACGCCGGTAACCATACTCCCCCAGCCCTGGGGCGGCGATGGCGGAGGTGTGGGCGGCGCCAAAGCCGCCGGATCAGCAGTGATCCAACCATACAGCGCGGCCATAGCCATGAAAGCTGCAACGGTCGCCGCACCTGCAATGATATTGACAGGGATAAGCCACCAACGCGGGGAGATTTTGCCAACGCGTTCGCGCATCGCTCTAAAAGCGCTTTGGTCAAGCGACCATCTCAGCACCTTCATATAGCGATCCATCAGCGGACCTTCGCCATGTTCGGCATGGCCTTTCGCTTTCAGGAAATAAGCCGCAAACATAGGCGTGATCATCCGCGCCACAAGCAGGCTTATCAGGACAGCGGCCACAACTGTCAGACCGAAATTCTTGAAGAATTGCCCGGAAACACCGGGCATCAAACCGACCGGCAAGAACACCGCTACGATACAAAATGTGGTCGCCACAACCGGCAGTCCGATCTCGTCAGCTGCATCGATTGAGGCCTGATAAGCGCTTTTGCCCATGCGCATATGGCGCACGATGTTTTCGATCTCGACAATAGCATCATCGACAAGGACACCAGCCACCAGACCCAATGCCAAAAGTGATAGCGAGTTCAGCGTGAAGCCGAGCATTTCCATGAAATAGAATGTCGGAATTGCCGAAAGCGGGATCGCCAGCGCCGCGATAATCGTCGCCCGCCAATCGCGCAGGAACAAGAACACCACAACCACGGCCAACAACGCACCTTCAATCAAAAGCGTCATGGATGACGAATACTGATCCTTGGTGTAATCTACCGTGGTGAAAAGGCGCGTGAAGTTGATGCCAGGATTTTCCTGCTCAAGCTGCTGCATCACTTCAACCGCATCATCATACACGCGAACATCGCTTTCCCCGCGCGCACGGGTGATGGAGAAGTTTACGATCGGCTTGCCATCGATTTTCGCAATACGGTTCACTTCGCCGTAACTGTCACTGACATTGGCAAAATCCGCCAGCTTCACAGTCCGGCCACCACCAAGCGAGATCTGCGTTTGCGAAAGCGCGTATGCATCTTCTGCATTGCCAAGCACACGCACCGATTGGCGCGATCCGGCGATTTCCGCCTGACCGCCTGCGGCATTGATGTTGAGCTGGCGCAGAGCGTTGTTGACCTGTGTGGCGGACACGCCCAGCGCCTGCATCCGCGCTGGATCGAGAATAACCAAAATTTCACGATCCACACCGCCAATACGATCAACTTCGGCCATGCCTTCAACTGCAAGAAGCCGTTTGGTGATTGTATCATCGATAAACCAGCTTAACCCCTCCAACGTCATATCATCGGCTTGCACCGCGAAATAAACGATAGGTTCAGAACTTGTTTGCGCTTTGAAAACATTCGGTTCCAAAATGCCATCTGGCAATTCACCGCGAATATTATCAATTTCGCTTTTAACTTCATTCACCGCTTCGGAAATGTCGGTGCCCAGTTCAAATTCCAACCGTGTAAGCGATCCTCCCTCACTTGCGGTTGAATAGATGTTTTTCACGCCATCAATGGTCTGCACAGCAGCTTCGACGCGCTGTGTGATCTGGTTTTCAACTTCTGTGGGAGCAGCGCCGGGCTGTCCGATATTGATCAGGACATTGGGGAATTCGACATCGGGCGAATCTTGCACATCCATGTTTGCAAAACTGGCCAGCCCGGCGACCATCAGCCCCACGAAAAGAAGCAAAGGAACGATCGGATTGCGGATCGACCACGCTGAAAGATTGCGGAAATCCATAAAGGGCCGTTTATCCAGAAGTGGCGGCGTTATCACCCGCGCCCTGAACGACCGGACGGATCGTTTCGCCTTCGGTCAAGAAGCCACCTGCGCGCAGCACGACCTGTTCACTTCCATCAAGCCCATCGGCAATAATGATGCCAGCATTGCTTATCTGGCCAATTGTTACCGGGCGGCGGACAACGGCGTTGTTCTCACCCACGATATAGACATAGCTACCTTGTTCATCGGACAAAATCGCACTTTCGGGCAGACGCGGTGCGACAACGGTTCCGCTGGACAATTCCACGCTGGCAAAGCCGCCCGGACGCAATGCCGGATCATACGCCATCGCACAGCGCGCCGTACCCTGGCGGGTATCCATGTCGATCACTGGCAATTTCTGCCAGATTTCGCAGGTGAAGGTTTTAGTGGTGCCAACTGGCGTTACGCGGCCCATCGCGCCCACGGGAATAACGCCCAATTCCGCTTCGCCAACGCGCGCCATAACTTCCATCTCGCCGCCACGGGCGATAGAGAATAACACGCCGGAGGCCCCGCCAACCACTTGGCCAGGCTCTACATTTCGCGAAAGGACCAGGCCTGCAGCAGGCGCCACGATATTAAGTTGCGCGTTGCGCGCTTGCCGCTCTGCCAATTGCGCGCGAGCCACCGCGACCCGCGCTGTTGCGGCATCGCGTGTTGCGGTGAGTCGATCGATATCGGCCTGAGAGATAAATCCACGTTCCACCAATTGTGATGCGCGGTCCAAATTGGCCTGCGCCAAATCCGCATCCGCCTGCGCGACTGACAATTGGGCTGATTGGCTTGCAGCTTGCTGGTTTTGTACAGAGCGATCGATCACGGCAAGGACCTGCCCTGCGCCCACCCAATCGCCCGGCTCAACCCGAACAGAAACGACCCGGCCACCTTCGCCGACAACACCAACGGGCATTTCCCGGCGAGGGGCAATGGTGCCTGTTGCGCTGATAATGCCTTCAATCGTTGTCGCACCCGGCGCAAGCACGGTGATTTTCGGTGCGCTTTGTTCTGTATCGGGCGCAAAAGCTGACGGGTCATCACCCCCGCTCAACATAAACACCGCCACAGCGCCAAAACCCACGGCAACCGCCAACGCTATCAACAGCCGTTTTTTGCGCACGCGCGCGGTTTCCGCTTCCCCATCATCGAGGAGCAGATTTTCGCCCGTAGTATCGGACAGGTCGACTTTGGTTTCGTAATTCATGCGCTGTGCAAGGCTCTGTTGTGGCGTTCCCGCAGCCTTACCACACAAGAAGGCGCACCGCGAGCTAAGCTATGGTTGGTTTGAAATAGGCAGTTATTTTGAAATAAGCGCGTAAGCTTTGTTTGACCGTTTTGGCAATTGCTCACTCTGTGAAGCGATGACATGCTTCGATCAATACCGACTTAGTTGGGCGGTTGGCCCTCACACGTGAAAAGGGCCAAACCACGGCAATGCGGTCTGGCCCCCAGTATTCTTTATATGTGGCGCGCGAATTACCGCACTTTGCCACGCTGAATCAGGTTCACAACGCCAAGCAACACAACCGCGCCAATCACAGCCACGATCAAGCCGGTTAGCGAAAATTCCTGCACGCTTCCCGTGATGCCAAGCAGTGGCCCTGCAATAGCGTTACCGATCAGCGATCCGATGCAGCCCACCACGATGTTCCAGAAAATGCCCATAGAGGCATTGCGGTTCATAACCATGCTGGCGAGCCATCCTGCAACACCGCCAACAACCAATGCGATAATCCAACCAATCATTCCCAACTCCTACTTTGCGCCCCGATGGGCGTTCTTATACTGAACGCGGAACATGGGTCCGCGTTCCGAGGCCACGATAGGCGCAAGGTAGGGGTTTAGACAAATCGGCCTGCTTGTCGGCCTGCTTGAGCCGAAGAATATCAGTATTTGAGCTGGCGTTCATATAGGTCACGGTAGTGCTGAATACGGGTCACGCGCAGGCCCTGCATCCCCGAACGATCAACAGCGCGTTGCCAACCGGCAAATTCCTCAAGCGTAAGGCCATAGCGTTCGAGTACTTCGTCTATCGTGAGCAAACCGCCGTTTACCGCAGCAACCACTTCGGCCTTGCGACGCACAACCCAGCGCCGTGTCTTTGGCGAAGGCAAGTCGTCAATTGTCAGCGGCTCACCCAGGGGGCCGATGACTTTGTCGGGGCGGATTTTCTGGTTCTCAATCATGTGCGTCCTCGGCAGACCCTGTGGGGTTTGTTTTCGCTAGGGCCGTTATTACCGCCAGTCTCTTTGCGATTGCCTGAATCCAAAGGGTTAACGGGTGATTCGCTTTTTGCAGGGAAAGTCTCTTGCTGTTCGGCCAGATGATGCGCACTGCTTGCATCAAAGCTTGCCTCATCCTTCTGGCTATGCGGTGGCTTCTCACCAGCCAGGGCAGCACGCAAATCGCGCGCAGCTTCAAGCTTGGTCACAAGATCGGTCCATGACAATGTGCGCAGCGTGTCACCCGCCTTGGCATGGGCAGAATGATCATAGGCCTCAGGGGCAAAAGGTGGCTTTCCTTCAAACATCCTGGCGGCCTTAGCGCACCAAGGGTCAATATCAGGTAAAGCATCTCTTAACCGCAAGTTAGCGAGCAAATCAGGGAATTGGCGCAGAGCGCTTCCTAGTGTATGCGCGCCTGCATCTATGATGACACCAGCATCCTCACCGCTCTCGGTTAATGCCGAGGCTCTTTTCGACTTGCCGCGCGCGGCGTCCGAATGCCGCATTGTTGTGGCCATGTCGGGCGGCGTGGATAGCTCTGTTGTCGCCGCCCTTGCTGCACAAAGCGGAGCTGAGGTCATCGGCATTACTTTGCAGCTTTATGATTATGGTGCAGCAACAGGGCGCAAAGGTGCATGTTGTGCTGGCGATGATATTCGCGATGCGCAGGCTGTGTCGGATCGACTGGGCATTGCGCATTACGTGTTCGATCATGAAAGCGCGTTTCGCGAAGAAGTGGTCGAACAATTTGCCGATGATTATCTCGCCGGGCGCACGCCAATCCCATGCATTCGCTGCAATATGGGCCCCAAATTTACCGACCTGTTCCGCATGGCGCGCGAACTTGGCGCAGATTGTTTGGCCACGGGGCATTATGTTCGCCGGGTGATGGGGCAAGCCGGGCCACAATTGCACCGCGCGCTCGATCCGGCGCGCGATCAGTCGTACTTTTTATACGCGACCACCGATGCGCAGCTTGATTATCTGCGCTTCCCGCTTGGCGGCCTGCCCAAAGCGCAGGTGCGTGAATTGGCCGAAGAGGCGGGTCTGCGCGTGGCAGCAAAGCCCGATAGTCAGGACATCTGTTTTGTGCCCGATGGCGATTATGCGCGCATTGTGAAATCACTGCGTCCCGAAGGCGGAACGCCCGGCAGTATCGTCCACGCCCAAAGCGGTGAAGTTCTGGGCGAGCATCCCGGCATCATTCACTATACGGTGGGCCAAAGGCGCGGGCTTGATATCGGCGGACAGCCGCAGCCGCTTTATGTCGTCGAACTGGACGCGGCATCTGGCGAAGTGCGCGTGGGGCCCAAGCACATGCTGGCGGTGAGCGAGGCGCAAATTATCGAAACCAATCGCATTGGTCCGCTGCCCGATGCGCCGCTAACGGCCAAAGTGCGCAGCCTTTCCAAGCCGGTTCCGGTTACACTGGATGGTCCGCTGGGTGATGGTGCATCTGTGCGGATTCGTTTTGAAAATCCTGAATTTGGTGTCGCGCCCGGACAGGCTGCGGTTTTGTATTGCGGAGAACGTGTGGTCGGTGGCGGCTGGTTAGAGACAACGAAGGCCGCTCCGGCTTAGCCATATGCAAATGTCTTAGCCTTCCCAAGGCTCCAGTACACAGCCAAAGCCTTCGCGGAACTGAGCGGTATTGTCGGCAACAAATGGCATGCTTGCTGTGACACTTCGCGCAGCTTCATCTTCGCTCAACATGATCAGAGCCATTCCTGAAATAAAATCATCGCCACATGAATCCAGATCGCGTCCACTGATATAGCGGCACGAACACGCCGTTTTTGCTCCATACGCGGTACCTGTTTTGGCAAAGCTGCGCGCATTGTCGCCAAACAGCCACCATGCCACCACGAAAATCGCGACCAGCGCCAACACAATTCCCAACCAGGGAATTCTCTTGCGATTTGCAGTTGCCATTCTTGTATGCCTGCCTGATTGGTTGCCGCGCCATGCGATCTACAAGCCTTCTTAGCCGCGCGCGATCCCTAACGCCAAGCCTGTTGGCGGCTTTGTTGCTGGCTTCTTGCGGACAAGACGGACCACCACCTTTGCCGCCTTTGCCCCAAGCAGCATTGGAAGCGGTAGTTCCTGAACCGGGCGTCCCGCGCGAACAATTGGCGCGAACAGTCGACAGCTTGTTCACAGATGAAGCGATGGGTGAAACGCGCGCGCTGCTGATTTATCATGATGGCGCGCTTGTCGCAGAACGGTATGGCGAGGGTTATGATGCCCGGATGCCGCTTATTGGTTGGTCGATGAGCAAAACGGTCACGGGCGTTCTTACAGGCATCATGGTGGCTGACGGACGCCTTGCACTGGATGATCCGCCGCCTATCGCGCAATGGCAGCGGTCCGGCGATCCGCGCGGAGGCATTACCTTGCGGCATTTGCTGCAAATGCGATCCGGCCTGGATCATTGCGAAAATTGCGATCCAATTTACGAAGCATCAGAGGTGCGCATGCTGCTGCTTGAAGGGCGCGGCGATATGGCGCGCTGGGCCAAGGCACAGCCGCTTGCCCAACCAGCTGGCACTGATTTCACCTATTCTTCTTCCACCAGCGTGATTTTGGCAGACATCATCACCGATCTGCTGGCGCCGGGTGGTTCCCCTTTGGAACGGCAAGCCGCAATGGCCGAGTTTATCGATACGCGTCTTGCGGTACCGCTCGATGTGCCAAGCTTACAGGGGGAATATGATGCTTCGGGAACGCTGGTCGGGGGCAGTTTCATGTTCGCGACCGCGCGTGACTGGGGCAAATTTGGTGAATTTATGCGCAATCGCGGCGTCGCCAATGGGGTGCAGGTGGTTCCAAAAGGCTGGATCGATTTTATGGTCAAGCCAAGCCCTGTATCGCCTGATTATGGGGCGCAGGTCTGGCTTAACCGCAATGTTGAAGCCGAAGATCGCGATGGCTTTTTTGAAGGGCGTGTTTCTGAAGACATTTACGGATTGCGCGGACATCTGGGCCAATTCGTCCATGTCTCACCCCAACAGCGCCTTACAATCGTACGGCTTGGCAAATCCCAAGGCGATGAAGGAAGCGCGGTCGAAGAACGTATCGCCGATATTTTCGCGCTTTATCCATTCAGATAAAATCGACCTTCAACCACAGTCACACATTGCCCGCCCAAAATGGCGCGATCCCCATCAAGCCGGCAAGTCAAATCTCCGCCGCGTTGTGATGCCTGGTGCGCGGTGAATTCGTTGCGGCCCAAACGCTTGGCCCAATAAGGTGTGAGAGCGGCATGGGCAGAGCCAGTAGCGCTATCCTCTGGAATACCTGCGCCGGGCACAAAAACGCGGCTAACCACGTCTGTCTTGTCTCCTTGCGCAGTTGCCATGAACATGGTGTCACCTGTCGATGCAAGCAGTTCCATATCCGGCTCCAACGCCCGCACGGCCGCTTCATTGGCAAAACGCGCAATCACATAGCGTTTGTCATTATACAGCAGCTCTTCGGGTTCTGCGCGCAATCCATCCGCGATATTTTGCGGTGCAGCGCCATCCACCGTGGTTGCGGGCAGCGCCAGGTCATACCCATGATCAGCCCGGGCGACTTCAAGAATGCCTGCCTTGCGCGTGGCAAATGACACCATATTGCCCGATGTCTCTTGTCCCAGAACCACATGGCCCGAAGCCAACGTGGCATGGCCACATAATGCAACTTCCATCTTTGGCGTAAACCAACGCAGGGCATAATCCGCTTTGCCATCAGGTGTTGGCACGACAAAGGCGGTTTCAGGAAACATGTTTTCAGCCGCAATCTTTTGCAAAACGGCATCGTCCAGCCATTTTTCAAGGATCATGACGGCCGCTTGATTGCCGCCAAATGGGCGTGAGGCAAAAGCGTCAACGTGCCAGTACGGAATGCTCTTCATGGTGCCGTGTTCCTCAAGGATAAAGAAGTGTGCTGGACCAGTCACCTGCCGCATTGTCGCGATTGAACTGCCTGCGTTCATGCAGCCGATTGGGACGATCCTGCCAGAATTCTATCTGTTGCGGGCTAAGGCGAAAGCCCGTCCAATGCGGCGGACGTGGCACTTTGCCTGCATCCTGGTAAGCTTGCGCTATCGCTTCGACACGGTCCAGATAGGTTTGCCGGCTGTCCAGCGCGCGCGATTGATCCGAGGCGGCGGAGCCTACTTGGCTGACAAAAGGTCGCGAATGGAAATAGGCATCGGCATCGGCTTCGCTGACTTGTTCTAGAAGGCCGTCGATCCGTATTTGGCGGCGCAGGCTTTTCCAGTGAAACAGCAAGGACGCTTGCAGATTGGCGCAGATTTCTGTGCCCTTGCGGCTTTGGGCATTGGTGTAAAACACAAATCCACGCGCATCATGTCCTTTGAGCAAGACCATCCGAACAGAAGGTGCACCTTGCGGCGTGGCCGTTGCCAGAGCCATTGCGTTGGGATCGTTTGGCTCGCTTGCCTTTGCTTCATCAAACCACACGTTAAACAGCGCGAAAGGATCGGCAATTGGAATGGCATTGCTGCTATCGCTCATCAAATTACCCTTGCTTGTTTGACGCGTTGAAAATGTGACATTGTGCTTTGTGCCTGCGGGCATTATCGCCCCTATTCCTTCATGGGAAGCGTCCAAACTGGAAAGCCCGCTTGCCTAACATCATTGCATTACCTAGCTAAAACACCATGGCAGATCCCTATTCCACTCTTGGCATAAGCCCTACAGCTAGCGAAACTGACATCAAGTCAGCCTATCGCAAGCTGGCTAAAGAGCTGCATCCTGACAGGAATAAAGACAATCCGCGCGCCTCAGAACGCTTTAGCGAGGTGACGCAGGCGTATGATCTGTTGTCGGACACTTCAAAGCGCGCGCAGTTTGATCGCGGCGAAATCGATAGCGAAGGCAATCCCACCCATCCCTTTGGCGCAGGCGGCTATGGGGGCGGTTTTGGCGGTGGATTTGGCGGAGCGTCAGGCGGATTTTCCGGCGCCCGGCCCAATGGGCCAGGTCAGCACGGCGGTGCTGGACGCAGCTATGATGGTTTTGACAATTCTGATGAGGTGGATCTGGGCGATCTGTTCGAAGGCTTGTTTGGTCGTGGTTCTGGCGGCGGTGCGCGGTCATCCGGGCAATTTGGACGCTCTGCCCCTCCACCGCCGCGTAAAGGCGCCAATATCAGCTACAAGTTGTCTGTTCCATTTGTGGATGCGGCAACTTTGGCCAAACAACGCATCACACTTGCAGATGGCAAGACAATCGATCTCAAACTGCCCGCAGGCGTTGAAGATGGCACACAGATGCGCCTTAAAGGCAAAGGTCAGCATGGACCGTCGGGCGCAGGCGATGGCATTGTGACGATCACTATCCAATCGCATCCTGATTTCTCTCGCACAGGTGACGATGTACGGCTCGATCTGCCAATCACACTGGATGAAGCGGTCAATGGCGGAAAAGTGAAAGTGCCAACCGTAGATGGTCCGGTCATGCTCAAAGTGTCACCTGGCTCCAGCTCAGGCAAAGTTTTGCGCCTTAAGGGTAAGGGCTTTTCGCGCAAAAGCGGAGCCCGCGGAGATCAATTGGTAACATTGGAAATTCAGCTCCCCGATGACCTGACAGAGCTGCAAAAGCGGCTCGATGGATGGAGCGATGGGGAGGATCCGCGCAAGGGGCTGGGCTCCTGACTCAACCTGCAAAGGATATTGCGCCAAACAGCCTTGCGCGCCGCGTTTATGAAGTGGCTCGCCGCGTGGTGGTACGCTGTTTCAATGATGGCACCATTCACGCTGGCAATCTGGCTTATATGTCGGTGCTGGCGATCTTTCCATTTTGCATTACCGGCGCTGCCATTTTTGCCGCCATTGGCGAAGAGGCGGACCGCATGGCGACGGTCAATGCGATCCTTGTCGCGCTGCCGCCGATTGTCGCCGATGTCATCGGGCCGGTCGCGCGCAATGTCGTCAATGCGCGTAGCGGGTGGTTATTGTGGATCGGCGGGCTTATTGGCCTGTGGACCGTTGGCGGGCTTATCGAAACGATCCGGGACATTTTGCGCAAAGCCTACAGCACCGGGGCCAACAGAGCATTTTGGCAGTATCGCATTTTTTCTGCCGGGATCATCATTGGCGCTGTGCTGCTTTTACTGCTTTCTCTCATCGCGCAAGTCGCCATCGGGACAGCGCAGCAGGTGATTTCGGCCTATATCCCCGATTTGGCGGATGCGATGGGAGGGCTTTCGCTGTCTCGCGTGGTGCCGGGCATTGGTTTGTTCGGGGCGCTCTATATGCTTTTTGTGGCGCTCACCCCGGCTGAATATCGCAAGCGGCGGTATCCCAAATGGCCTGGCGCATTGCTGGTCACGTCCTGGTGGATACTGGTGACAGTTACTTTGCCGCCGCTTTTGAGCAGTGTTTTGGCTTATGATTTGACCTATGGTTCCTTGGCCGGTTTCATGATCGCGCTTTTCTTTTTCTGGCTTGTCGGCTTAGGGATGGTGGCAGGAGCAGAATTGAACGCTGCATTGGCTGGTGCACCTGATGATGACGGGGTGCGGTCGGGCAAACGCTCGGACGGAGCGGCGCAGAATAATGAGGAGGGTTCTCAATGACATCGCTAATGCAGGGCAAGCGTGGCCTGATTATGGGTCTGGCAAATGACAAATCGCTGGCCTGGGGAATCGCACAAAAGCTGCACGAAGCGGGGGCAGAAATGGCCTTCTCCTATCAAGGTGAGGCGTTGAAAAAGCGCGTCGGACCTCTTGCTGAACGCGTGGGCAGCGATTTTCTGATCGAATGCGATGTCTCCAACATGGAAGCGATGGACACCGCCTTTGCCGAAATTGAGAAGCGCTGGGGCAAGCTGGATTTCCTCGTCCATGCAATCGGCTTTTCAGACAAGAACGAGCTGCGCGGCCAGTATGTCGATACCAGCCTTGAAAACTTTTTGATGACGATGAACATTTCTGCCTATTCGCTGGTCGCTGCTGCAAAGCGTGCACGGCCTTTGATGAAAGATGGCGGCAGTATCATCACGCTAACCTATTACGGCGCGGAAAAAGTCATCCCGCATTACAATGTTATGGGTGTGGCCAAAGCCGCGCTGGAAACAAGCGTGCAATATCTCGCAAATGACCTTGGCCCGGAAGGCATCCGCGTGAATGCGATCAGCGCAGGGCCAATCAAAACACTGGCGGCAAGTGGGATTGGCGATTTCCGCTATATCCTGAAATGGAATGAGCTGAATTCGCCGCTGCGGCGCAATGTCACGATTGATGATGTGGGCGGTGCAGGTCTGTATTTCTGCAGCGATCTCTCATCCGGCGTGACGGGCGAAACGCATCATGTGGATGCCGGGTATCACGTTGTCGGTATGAAGCAGGAAGACGCGCCCGACATCTCCCTCGTATAACGCACGCGTTCGTGATATGTTCGTCCATTCTTGAAGAGTGGAGGCGAATATGATCGAGGGTGGATGTCGTTGCGGTGCGATCCGGTATGAGGCGAGCGGCGATCCCGCGCATCACGCATTATGTCACTGCCGCGATTGTCAGATGGCAAGCGGTGCGCCGGTGCTGGCATGGCTTGCTATGCCAGCGCAGGGGTTTCGTGTGACCAAGGGGGAACCGGTGCGCTATGTCGGGCCAACTGGCTCAATGCGGGCCTTTTGCGGAAAATGTGGCACGCCAGTGTTTTTCATAAATGAAGATGCGCTGCCCGGCATTGTCGATATTCAATCCGTTACTTTGGACGAGCCGGACGCCATCGTTCCGCAAGCGCAAATACAAACGGCAGAGCGGCGCTCCTATATGGCCACACTGCATGAGCTGCCGGCATTTGAACGCTTTCCCGAAATGGATTGAACCGCAAAATTACTGCGCATCATCTCCGAAATCAGGTGGAGGCGGGCCTACACGGTCAGCATCCACCAATTCAGGAGGCGGCGCGGTGTCGCCTTCGCCCGGCAAATCCGCATCGCGCTCGGCCTCAAGCCGCTCAAGATAGGCACGCTCAAGCTCTTCAACACGGGCCTGTGTGTCAGCGGCGTCTTCATCGATTGTGGAAAGCCTGCGCTCGCGTTCTTGCGCGATCAATTGGCTGAACAGAACATCGCTACTGGTTTCTTTATCGGCATAGGCCGCGTCGATCATCTCTTGCGTACAACCCAGACTACCGCCAGCCCCTTGCGCTGAACAATTCAACACGCCGAACCGATCAATGATTTCCAAACCACTCGCATTGGCGGTCCAGCTTTCGTTACGAGGGGAATCGCTGCGGCGCAGGTTGCGGGGAATGCGATATCGCTCACCCTCATCTCTTTTTACGCAAACGATGATGGTGTCATCATCAGGCAGGGCTGGGCACGGATCGTCGCCAAACCGCTCCACTTGAACGACCTTGTCGCCAGCCTGATCCTGCGCAGCGGAAGGTGTGACAAGCGCGCCAATGGCAAGGGCGGCGACACCGGTGACTAACATGCGGGTCATAGAGGCATCCTTCATAATATTGGCGCGGTATATAGCGCAGCGGTTTGAACGCGCAATGAAGCGCCTGCTACACCTCAAAGCTTCTCCGAAACACGAATAGCGGCGCGGCAGCCAAAACGGATCGCGGCAGAAAGCAGCGGATAAGCTGGCGCGTTTTCAGCGCCTGCTGCAATCGCTGCCTCATGATGTTCGCGCTCATCTTCGCGAAATTCTGCGATCATCCCGGCCAATTCCGGATCATCGCCATCACGCTCCAGCTCATTAAGCTGCGCGGAATAATGCTTGTCAATTTCTTCCTCGACAGCTGCGGTGCACGCCATCGCAGCTTCTGGCCCAAGCAACGCCGTGCCTGCCCCAAGCGCGTATCCCGCAACCGACCAGAATGGCTGCAAAGCCGTTGGCCGCACACCGCGCCGGGCCATCAACGCATCGAATTTCTCTTTATGCCCGGCCTCTTGTTCCGCCATTGCGCGGATTTCCGCTGAATGCGGGCCGCGATCACCCATCACTGCAAGCTGGCCTGCGTAAATGCGGGTGGCGCCGAATTCTCCTGCTTGATCCACACGGATCATTTCATGGCGCGATGTCTTGGTCATGCGTTCTCTTTCGCTATCAACAAAGACCATATGGTGATCGCACTACCCACTGAAAAGAGTGCATTCCAACCAGCCAATGAGATTCCAAACAAGGTCCAGGGCGCGGTGTCACAGCGCACAATGGGGGCAGCCAGTATATTATCGAGCGCCGATCCGCCGCCGCTGCCCATTGCAGTCGCGCAGCCGGTGATGCCTTCCCACCAACCATATTCAACCCCTGCATGGAAAGCGCCAATCACACCCGATGTGGCAATCGCACCCGCAGCCAAAGCAACCCACAATTTGCGCGGCGGCAAAAACCCGCCAATAAGCGCAAGACCAAGAGCTGCAAAATGCGGCCAACGCTGCCACATGCACATCTCACACGGAAACAAGCCAAAGCCATATTGCGAGATATAGGCCCCCGCCAACAGCGCCGCAGGAACGCCAAGAGCGATTCGCTGAGCCAAAGCATCGGACATATCGGGCATCATCAATTATCGGCTTGCGATGGAAGTGCCTGAAGTGCGCCGCAGGGTTTTGAGCGCGTAATCCAGCTGGAAATCTTCAATGCCTTGTTCTTCCAGTTCTTCGGCAGTCAATTGGAAGCGTGGATCGTCCATCTTGTCTGTCTCAAAGATTTCATCCTCAAGACCCACTTCATTGACCAAATGCCCACGCAAATCGCTTTCCCGCACAGACAGGCGAGCACGGCGCGCAGCATCAGGATCGGAGATTTGCGGTACAGTTATATCAGGCTCAATCCCGCCTTCTTGCAGACTGCGCCCAGCAGGCGTGTAATACCGCGCAGTGGTCAGCTTCAATGCTGTGTCACGCGACAACGGCAGCAGCGTTTGCACACTGCCTTTGCCAAAGCTGCGTTGTCCCATCACAAGCGCACGGTTATGATCCTGCATCGCGCCGGCCACAATCTCACTGGCAGAAGCAGAGCCTTCATCGATCAGCACGATCATCGGCAAACCTTCAAGAGCATCGCCCCTGAAAACGGTTTCGGCTTCATAAAACACGGTGTCACGGCGATGGCGCCCACGCTGCGATACGATTTGCCCTTCGGAAAGGAACAGATCGGCCAGCGCAACCGACTCGTCCAAAGAACCGCCCGGATTGCGCCGCATATCAAGCACTAGCCCGTTAAGCGATCCGGCTGCCTGCGCGCGCAATTCGCGAATGCCGCGATAAACGTCCGCGCCCACATCCTTGGAAAACTCATTCACTGAAATGTAGCCCAGATTGCCGGGCTTCAATTCCCACGTCACCGGCTCCAGTTCGATTACACCGCGCGTGACATCGACTTCAAAACTGCTTTCGCGGCCCAGCCGGAAAATCGTCAGCTCAATCGAGGTGCCTGCTGGCCCGCGCATTTGCGCCACGGCTTCATTAATTTCGAGGCCGTAAATCAGCTCACCATTGATATGGGTAATGTAATCGCCTGCCTTGATACCCGCTTCATCGGCAGGACTGCCTTTAAACGGAGAAATCACTTTAACCGCGCCGTCATCCATTTGAACCGAGATGCCGAGCCCTTGATATTCGCCGTCAATCATCGTGGTCAGCCGTTCAAAAGCTGCCCCATCGATATAGCCGGAATGGGGATCAAGTGCGCCCAACATGCCATCAATCGCGCCCCGGATCAGAACTTCATCTTCCACCGGCTCAACATAGCTGGCTTTGATCCGCTGATAAGTCGCAAACAGCTTGGCGAATTCTGGCGAAGCACGCCCTTCGACTTGCGCGAAACCGGCGGTTGTGGCGGGTAATAGCGCAATCATGCTGGCAAGGGCAGCGGCGCGGAAGACGGGCGCGAATTTCATCGTCTGACTTGTATCCTGTTCTTGGGTCCCGGGACGGCAATCTATCGCATGGCGGCGGTTAACGCCAGATGGCCAGATTTTACTGAGCGATCGAGAGCGGATTGACCGGCGTACCATCGCGGCGCAATTCCAAACCAATGCTGGGCGCACGCGCAGCAGCGCGGCCCACTGGCGCACCGCCAACAAGTTCATCGCCCACCGCTGCATTGATTTGGCCAAGCCCTGTGATGAGGCTGGTCCAACCGCCATCATGGGCAATAATCACAATTTCGCCAAACCCGCGATAAGCGCCAGCAAACGCAACACGCCCCGGCGCCGGTGCAACGATCTGCGCATTGGCGAGCGGTGCAAACACCAAGCCCTGGCTCAACCCGCCAGCCACTGGCGAACCAAAGCCAGTCACTACAGGGCCTGCAACCGGAAGAATATAGGATGCAGGGGCCGCTACATTGGTCGGCGTTGCCACCAGAGGTTGCGAAAAAGCATTGGTTAATGATGCTTTGCCGGGCTGTTCGGGGCGCAGCGTAGGACCGGGCAATTGCGCCAAACGCACACGCAAGGCAGCGGCACGGTCCAGCTCTCCAACAAGGCTATCGAGATCGCGCATTTCTTCGGCCAGAGCGAGGGCGCGGGCCGCTTCGCGCTCGGCTGACCGTCCTGCTTGACGCGCGGCTAGCCGTTCTTGCGTTTCGGCCTGTGCCAATTGGGCGCGGCGTTGTTCGAGCACGTCTTCTTCGGCAGAAAGGACTTGCGCTGCCACCCCTGCTTCACGGCGCAATTCCTTGGACCGGGCAAGCTGCGTTCGCAGGCCATTGGTGCGCTGTTGAACCGCGGGCAATGTATCGTGGAGAACCGCGCGCAGATACACCACATCCTTCACCGATCCCGGCTGCAGTAAAGACAGCGCCAGCGGGCGCCGGGTAAATTGCTGCAATGCTGCGGTAAGCGCGATGAGCGGCTGCTGTTTCTGGCCCAGCTCTTCACGCAAGGTATCGCGCTCTGCATCGATCATCGCCATGCGCAAATTGGCAGCGGTGATCCCGGCTTCGGCTTCCTGAATACGAGCGGCCAGCGCGGCGGCTTCCTGCGCCGCGCGCCCTGCTGCATCCTGCGCTTGTTCGGCCTGTTGTTCCAGCAAACGTCCGCGCTCTTGAGCGGCGCGGCGTTCTTTTATCGCATGGCCCAATGCCTCACGCGTTTCTTCAGGGCCAGAAATGCCCGGAACAAATTGCCCCGATGCAGCTGCTGCAAAAAGCAATACGGACAGGCCAAGAAGGATAAGCCGGCTCATGCTTGTCACCCTGCCCGATGATAGGGATGGCCTGCAAGGATGCTGGTGGCGCGAAACAATTGTTCAGCCAGCATCGCGCGGGCCAGCAAATGCGGCCAGGTCGCTTTGCCAAAAGAAATCAGCAGGTCTGCCGCGCCGCGTTCATCGTGCGAATGTCCGTTAGCCGCGCCAAGGATAAAGCGGCATTCGCGGATCCCGCCATCGCGCCACTTTTCCAGCGTGTTGGCGAGATCTTGCGAACTGAAATTCTTGCCGCGCTCATCCAGCAAGATTGTTCGCACAGGCGTTTGTGGCGAAGGTATTTTGCCGCCTGTTTCGGGCAATTCGGTGTGTTTGAAAGGCCAGGTGAGGCGCTTTTCGTACCGTTCAACCAGCTCCCCTTCCGGCGAGCGGGCAATCTTTCCACGAGCGATTACATGAAGAAGAATGGCACAATCTCAGCTGGGCGGTCAGGCTTTGCCAGCAGCAACTTTCTCGCCATCATCGCCAAAGCCCCACATCCGCTCCAGATTATAGAAGCTGCGCACTTCGGGCCGGAACAGATGGACCACAACATCGCCTGCATCGATTAAAACCCAGTCAGCGGCAGGCAAACCTTCAATGCGCGGAGAAGGCTCACCAAACGACTTCACCTTCTCAGCAAGCTTTTGCGCCATCGCTGCCACTTGGCGTGTGGAGCGGCCTGATGCGACGATCATATAATCGGCGACCGAGCTTTTCCCGCCAAGCGGAATTGAGATCAATTCTTGTGCCTGATCATCTTCCAATTGCTCAACAATGCGAGCGTGAAGTTCATCGGCGGTGAGCTGTTTTTTCGTTTCAGTCATAGCGATAATGGAAGGTGTTGCGGTGCCGGCAGGGACAATATTGGCCTGTGTCATCGCGGACGGTTAAGCTCCTTAAAGTGGGCAAGTTACAGCACATATAGGGCGGCCACGCCGCTCATGCCAGCGTGCCTTCGTGATCTATTCTTGTGGGACTGTCCTGTATGAAAGAACGCGTCACGTCATCCCGGGGCGGCTGCCCGGTAAAAGACTTGGCCCATTGGCGATCTGCCCGGCGGACTTGCGTGGCCGAGCGTGGATCTGGATCGAAACGCAATTCTATCAGCGCAGGTGCGCTCCATTCGCGCCGGTTGCAAAAGCGGGCTGCAGACAACCGGTAACGCCGCAGCCAGGCCATTGCGGGGCTCGCAACAGCAGCGCGATCATACCCCGGGCGCGCGATGACCGCAATCGGCATTTCACGCGCAATGCCCCGCCAGTTTTTCCAACGGTGAAACTGCGCAAGATTGTCAGACCCCATCAGCCAGACAAACCGCCTGTTGGGATACCGCCGCTTTAGTGCGCGCAAGGTGTCCGCAGTGTAGCGTGTGCCAAGTTCGCGCTCGATCGCGGTGACGCGGATGGGCGCATTGCGGCTCATCTTTTTGGCTGAGTGCACACGCGCGCCAAGCGGCGCCATGCCTTTGCGCGGTTTGAGCGGATTGCCGGGCGACACCATCCACCACAGCTCATCCAATTGCAGGGCCTGCATGGTGAAAAGCGAAATGCGGCGATGGCCACCATGCGCAGGGTTAAAGCTGCCGCCCAAAAGCCCGGTAATTGGCCCGCCGCTATTGCGAGCGGGGCGCACATGTGAACGGGCGAAATCAGGGATCAAGGGCGCGCCTGGCCCGTTCCGTGGACTTGCCATTTATACGTTGTCAGCCCTTCCAGTGCGACGGGGCCACGCGCATGCAGTCGGCCTGTTGCAATGCCTATCTCAGCGCCAAGGCCAAACTCACCGCCATCGGCAAACTGGCTCGACGCATTGTGCATCACAATGGCGCTGTCCACTTCATTGAGGAAGCGCGAAGCAGCTGCATCATCCGCCGTTACGATGACATCAGTATGGCCAGAAGAATGGCGCGCAATATGGGCTAGCGCGTCATCCATTCCATCCACCACTGCAACGGACAAAACCGCTTCGAGATATTCGGTATCCCAGTCATTCGCGCTGGCAGGTACGACGCGCAGATCAAGCGCTTGGGCACGTGCATCACCGCGCAATTCACACCCCGCATCCAGCAAATCTGCCAGAACCAGCGCGGCTTCGGGGAAGCGCGCGTCGATCAAAAGCGTCTCCATCGCACCGCAAATTCCGGTGCGGCGCATTTTGGCATTCAGCGCAATTTCGCGCGCCATTGCTGGATCCGCCGCGGCATGAATATAGGTGTGGCAAATGCCATCCAGATGCGCGAGCACAGGAACGCGGGCATCTTCCTGAACGCGCGCTACCAGCCCTTTGCCGCCGCGCGGCACAATCATATCGACCAATCCAGCAGCTTTCAGCATTGCGCCAACAGCTGCGCGGTCCTGTGTCGGCATAAGCTGTACCGCGTCTTGCGGCGCACCTGTTTGGGCCAGTCCAGCTGCAAAGGCTGCATGAATGGCGCGATTGGAATGCACTGCTTCGCTGCCTCCGCGCAGCAATGCTGCATTGCCAGACCTAAAGCACAATGCCGCCGCATCCGCTGTTACATTGGGGCGGCTTTCATAGATGATGCCGATCAAGCCGATAGGCACCCGGCGACGGACCAGCTCAAGACCGGAAGGTGCAGTGCTGCGATCAATTTCCTGACCGACAGGATCGGGCAGGCTGGCCACTTGTTCAATTGCCGATGCGATACCTTCCAGCCGCACATCATCCAGTTTCAAACGATCCAGCATCGCGCCGGAAAGCCCGCTCGCTTCGCCAGCGGCAACATCTTTGGCGTTCTCTGCCAAAATCGCTTCGCCGCTATAGCGAATTTGGGCCGCTGCTGCACGCAGAGCATCGGATTTTTGCGAATCGGTAAGCTGCGCCAATTCACGTTGCGCCGCGCGTCCGGCATGGGCCAGATCCGCAATCAAGGCAGGCGCAGAAGAGGCGTTGGATAAATCTATTGAAGGCATTTGTGTCATGGCGCTGCGCCCTATCATCGTCCTACAGGCTTGTCAGGCCGATTCGCGAAAGCGCGTTATTTGCGCCGTTTCGAAGGCCTTAGTGCCAGTTGACCCATGGCGATCAAACGCTTCATCGCGGGACTCGCTCCGTTCGACCGATGCTCGGGAACTTTCTATCGACGGTTAATATGTGGCGGCTATCAACCGTTTTCGTACAAAAACCGAAAACGGGGTCGCTTTGACTGATATTACCGCCGGCGGATTTTGGGACCGCTTGCGAGCTTGGTTTCCGGAGCGTGAATTTATCATGCGCTCGCAAGGACAAGTCCGCTTTGTAAAATTTTCGACACGGCTGCAAATGACAGTGGCGGGCGCGGTATGTGCTTTTGCGCTGATCTGGGCAGGGTCGATGGCGGTGATGGCTTTCCAGCAATATCAGACAAGCACGCAGCGTGCGTCATTGCTTGATCGCGAAGTGATAGTCGCAAAATCAGAGGATCGGTTGGCAGCGTATCGCGATGACATTGCCGCGACGACACAGGACCTCAAGCGGCGTCAGGATTTCCTTGAGGCCACCATTGAAATGTTGCCCGATGATTTGGCCGAAGCCGCTGATGACACAGTCACCGATTCAGAACAGGAATCCAATGCGCTGATTGGTCTTATCCAATCCGTCTTTCCTGAAGCTGAAGGCCTGGCCCGCGTCGAAGCGCGCCAGCTTGCGTTTGTTGAACGTTTGACACTTTACGCCGATCAACGCGCCCGCCGCGCGGAACAGGCGATCCGCACATTGGGCTTGGACCCGCGCACCGTGGTTGCTTCCAATGAAGTGGGCTTGGGTGGTCCGCTGGTGCAGCTTGCAACCGAAGCAGACGGCACCTTGGATCCACGTTTTGAACGGCTCGGCGCCAGCCTTGCACGGCTTTCCGCGCTGGAGCGGGGGCTTGATGGCATCCCGCAAGTCATGCCAGCCGACCAGGGATCGATGAGCTCTGGGTTTGGGTATCGCCGCGATCCGTTCACTGGTGGCGCAGCCATGCATAGTGGCCTTGATTTTCGTGCACCGCATGGGTCACCGATCTATGCAGCCGCCGATGGCAAAGTTGCTTATGTCGGCCTTAAATCGGGTTACGGAAAAACGGTGGAGATTGATCACGGTTCAGGCATGATCACCCGCTATGCTCATATGTCCCGCTTTGATGCGGCACCCGGCACCCGGGTGACGGCAGGCGAGATTATCGGCCGGATCGGTAGCACCGGGCGTTCCACCGGGCCGCATTTGCATTTTGAAGTTCGTATTAACGGACGCGCGGTCAATCCCCGCCCGTTCCTGGAGACAGCCCCCGATGTTCTCGAAGAAGCAAGAGCCGACGTCAGCGAGAGCCATTCGCATGCCAAGTAATTCCGACAGCACGTTTTCCGTGATCGGGCCTGACATTACCATTACAGGCGATATCGAAGCCTCGGCTGACTTGCATATCGATGGCTCAGTGACCGGGGATATCGGCTGCTCTTCGCTGGTACAGGGCGAAAAAAGCCGAATCGAAGGCGAAATTCGCGCGAAAAAAGCGCGGCTTGCAGGCCAGGTGCATGGTCGCATTGACGCGGTCGATCTGGTCATTCTCAAAAGCGCGAAAATCAACGGCGATGTCAGCTATGACACACTTACCATCGAACAAGGCGCCAGCGTGAACGGTACGTTCTGCCCACACGGCGTGGAGCCCAGCGCCGCGATCGAAGATGCCGAATTTGAAGAACAGTCCGACAAGAGAATAGACGATACTGATGCCGGTAAGACAGGCAACTTGTCGCTGGCCGGATAAGCGCGAAAGCCGCTCATCAAGAAATCACAGCTGACACAAAAAGACAGGGCGACCCAAAGGCCGCCCCGTTTAATTCTATCATGCCGATTTATGCAAAGCTGAATCAGGCTGCAGGTGGCGGGCCGTCTTCTTGCTCGGTTTCGCCAGATTCTTCAGCAGCACGCTTGGCTTCAAGCCACGCTTCTGCTTCCGCTTCTTGTGCCGCCCGCGCCGCTGCTTTTACAGCATCTTCGCGTTCCTGCCGCAGTTCTTCGATCAACTTTTCGCGATCATCGCGCGGATCGAGAGCGGCTGCGACGTTCTCTTCAACTTCGGCTTCTTTGTCAGTGCCAGCGCGCTTGGCCGCTTTGGCGACAGCGGCGTCAAGTTCGCGTTGCGAGCATAAGCCCAGCGTTACGGGATCTTTGGGTTGGATATTTTGGATGTTCCAATGGCTGCGATCACGAATGGCATTGATCGTATTGCGCGTAGTCCCGATCAAACGGCCGATCTGCGCGTCAGAAATCTCCGGATGATTGCGCAAAAGCCAGGCAATGCCATCGGGCTTATCCTGCCGCTTGGATACAGGCGTATAGCGCGGACCTTTGGTGCGGCTGACATCCACAGGCGCTTTTTGCATCTGGAGAGAATAGTTCGGGTCAGCCTGACCTTTTTCGATCTCTTCGTGCGTCAATTCGCCAGAATGCACCGGATCTCGTCCGGTATATTTTGAGCTGGCAAGGTCATCTGCCATAGCTTGCACTTCAAGGATGTGCAGACCACAAAATTCAGCGATCTGCTCAAAACCCAAAGCAGTGTTGTCGATAAGCCAGCTTGCAGTTGCATGAGGCATTAATGGCGTGGGCTGATCGGCCACAGGCATTTCTCCACTTGGAAATAAAAGGGCCGCCCCTTGCGGGACGGCCGTTGTGGATCATCATGTAGTCGCTTGTGCGCCGCTCGGCAAGCAGAAGGCGCAATTCAGGTAAGCGCTGGTGTAATGATGCCGCCCTCTGGTTCCTTTCCAATAGGGGTAAGGCCAGTTAGGAACTGGTCAGCACTTGCCTGCCAACTATAAGCTCGCCCAGCTTCCAAACACACCTTGCGATCAAGACAGAGCGCTTGGGCTATTGCGTCTTCAAGCCTGTCTGCCATTGCTCCACTGCTTTGGCAAAGCACATCAATGGGACCGGCAACCCGGTAAGCTGCAACAGGTGTCCCGCACGCCAGCGCTTCGATCATGACAAGGCCAAACGTGTCGCTTTTGCTCGGGAAAACGAACACATCTGCCCCCGCATAACATGCCGCCAATTCCGTGCCGCCGCGCTTGCCCAAAAAATGCGCCGTGGGAAATTGTGCTTTGAGAGCCGACAGTGCAGGGCCATCGCCAACAACCACCTTGGAGCCGTGATGCGTGTTGGCCAAAAACGCTTCAATATTCTTCTCCACCGCCACGCGGCCTACGTAAAGCTGAATGGGCCGTGGCAAATTGAGAAATAGGTCTGGCGGCGGGTGGTCAGGTCCAAAAACCTCCAGATCAACACCCCGGCTCCAATGATGCAGCCGCGTGATACCCTTGCTGCGCAATTGTTCGCGGATCGTTTCAGTCGCGACCATTGTTCGTTCAGCAGGCTGGTGAAAGCGGCGCATCAGCGGCCAAATCATTTGCGGTGCAATGCCTGTCCGGCGAGCCACATATTCGGGAAACTGCGTGTGATAGGCGGTGGTGAAAGGTCGCTTGTTCGCGATGCAAAACGCGCGCGCTGCCCAACCCAGTGGACCTTCGGTGGCGATATGAATGGCGTCGGGATGGAAATCTGCAAGGCGTTTGCCAACGGCGCGTTTGCCAGCAAGCGCCAGCCGGATTTCGGGATAAGAAGGGCAGGGAAAATTGCGATAAAGATCGGGCGACGTCACCTGCACTTCATGCCCGCGGCTGCGCAATTGCGCGATGATAGTGGTGAGAGTGCGAACCACACCGTTCATCTGCGGAAGCCAGGCATCGGTGATTACGGCAATGCGCATAGTGCACTTGCCCCCTATGCAGCTTCAGGAACCGGTGGAGCGTTCACACGGGCCGCATTCACACAGGTCGCAGCCTCATCCGCTTCGCGTTTGGCAATTTCTTCGGGCCAGTTAAGGATTTCCATGGAGCCATCAAAATGCTCCACCAAAGCATTGCAGCCTTCGACCCAATCGCCATCGTTCCAATATTCTATGCCGTCGAACATGCGATGTTCAGCGGTGTGGATATGCCCGCAAACAACGCCATCGACGCCCCGCTCGCTAGCTGCGCGCGCTACGGTCTCTTCATATTTTCCGATGAATTCGACAGCGTTTTTGACCTTGTGCTTGGCCATTTTCGATAGCGACCAATAGGGCAGATCGAATGCGCGGCGCACAGCGTTCACCCCGTTATTTAGGCCCATCATCAGATGGTAAAGCGTATCCCCAAAGAAGGCGAGCCAGCGGTGTGACAGCATCACTGCATCAAACTCATCGCCATGCAGCACCATCAACCGGCGACCATCGGCAGTATCATGAAAAGCTGCGCGGCGAATTTCGATCCCGCCAAAATTCAAACCTGTAAACTGGCGAAACATCTCATCATGATTGCCGGGAATATAGATGATGCGGGTGCCGCGTTTGGCGCGCTTGAGAATGCGCCAAACGATATCGTTATGGGCACTAGGCCAGTAAAACTTCTTTTTCAGACGCCAGCCATCAATAATATCGCCCACCAGATACATCGTTTCTGAATCGACCCGGTCAAGAAAATCAATCAACAAATCAGCGTTGCAGCCTTTGGTGCCAAGATGAATATCTGAAATCCAGATGGTGCGATATTTGCGCCTGCCCACATCCCGCCTCTCCGGTATCGCGGGAATATGGCGTTCGTAAGCTGTCGCTACGCCATCGAGTGTATTGCCGATATTGCCGTCCAGATAATTGCCAAACATGCGCACAATGGCTCCGATTGGTGGTTGTCTGACCTGCGCCTATGGCTCCCCTTTGTTACAGGGGATTCACAGTTCCAAGACAGTTCGGGGACATTGTGAACGCAGCAAGACAGTGCGCCCGGGCGGGTTAAGCCATTGTCAGCACAATTTTACCGATATGCTCGCCAGCTTCCATCCGCGCATGTGCCGCGCTTGCCTCTGCCAACGGAAATTCCTGATCCATCACCGGGCGCAAATGGCCATCTTCGACAAGCGGCCAAACTTCACGGGCTATCTCATCGGCCAAGGCCGCTTTGAAGGTATTGGTCCGGGCGCGCAGTGTTGATCCTGTCAGCGTTTGCCGCTTCATCATCAATTTGAGCACATTGATCGTGGCTTTTGCCCCGCCAAGTCCGGCAATGGTGACCAAACGCCCTTCAATCGCGAGGCAATCGAGATTGCGCTGGGTATAATCACCAGCCACCATATCGAGAATGACATTGGCCCCCTCGCCGCCGGTCAAATCGCGCACAGCTTCGACGAAATCCGCATCGCGATAGTTGATGACATGATCTGCGCCAGCCTCTTTGGCTGCAGCGCATTTCGCATCGCTGCCACAAGTCGCAATGACAGTAATGCCAAAAAGATTGCATAGGCCAATCGCCATAGTGCCGATGCCCGAGGTTCCGCCATGAACCAGCAACACTTCTCCATCGCAAGCAGCGCCGCGTTCAAAAACATTATGCCACACGGTGAAAAGCGTCTCAGGAATTGCCGCCGCCTGCGCCATGGGCAGGCATTGGGGAACAGGCAGGCAATGTTCAGGCCGTGCGAGGCAATATTGCGCATAGCCGCCCCCGCTCACCAAACCGCAAACCACAGCGCCTAGTGCTGCGTTCTCAACCCCTTCCCCAAGCGCCACAATTTCTCCTGCGATTTCCAGGCCGGGCAGCTGCGATGCCCCTTTGGGCGGCGGATAATGGCCCGCGCGTTGCAGGCAATCGGGGCGATTCACGCCAGCAGCTGCGACTTTGACTAAGATTTCGCCGGGCGCAGGCTTGGGAGTTAGCACCTGTGCCATTTGCAATACTTCAGGCCCACCGGGCTCTGAAATCGTGATGGCTTGCATAAATTCAGGCACTTGGTTGACCACACAAACTTCCCCGCACTTTTTCCCACCACGCCCAATGCCCCGCAACCTGCCGCATTTCGCGTGCAAACCGGGCGCACTCCACATGCCTAAGTCGGGATGGCATTGACAGCAAGGGATGGCATGACAATGTTACAGCGTAATGGAAGAAGACGAACTTCCCCGGATGCGCAGTGACGCTGCTGGCCAATTGGCTGGCGAAAGCCTCGATACCTATTCGCAGGACGAGCTGATGGCGCGCATTCAATTGCTCGAAGCGGAAATCGCGCGAGTCAAAGACCATCACAGCAAAGCGGCAAGCCATCGCAAAGTCGCCGATCAGCTGTTCAAGCCGAGAGAAACTGACTGATGGGGGCTATGCGGCCTTTTGCAAGTCTCGCAATCGCATTTTTGCGCACCATATCAATCATACAGCGCAGTATCGCGGGCCACGGCCATAACAGCTTCGTCCCGCATTTTGTTACTGAACCGTTCACCAAAACCGGCACACAATGCGCCACCAACCAGCCTTAAGACCAGCGCCCAGCAAAGGACCCCCATGCCCAGTTTCGCGCAAAATCTCGAAAAGACCCTGCACACTGCGATCCAGCATGCTGTTGATCGCAGCCATGAATATGCAACGCTCGAACATCTGCTTCTCGCCTTGGTTGAAGATACCGAAGCGATCGAAGTGATGAACGCTTGCGGCGTTGATCTTGAAGAGCTGGCGGGCGTTGTTCGCCAGTATCTTGATCAAGAATATCAATCACTTAAGAGCGAAGAGCAAGCCGATCCGCAGCCCACTGCTGGCTTCCAGCGCGTGATCCAGCGCGCCATTTTGCATGTCCAGTCTTCGGGCAAGGATACGGTGACAGGCGCCAACGTATTGGTCGCCTTGTTTTCCGAGCGTGATTCGTACGCGGTCTATTTCCTGCAACAACAGGATATGAGCCGGCTCGATGCGGTAAGCTTTATCTCGCACGGCATTGGCAAAGGCGGTCGCCAGATCGAAAACCGTTCTCCGCAAGGATCCGAAGAGGATGAGGCGAAAGCGGAAGAAAAGCCGGAAAAGAACAAGAAGGATTCTGCTCTCGATCAGTTCACCGTCAATCTCAACCAAAAGGCGCTTGATGGCCGGATTGATCCGCTCATCGGTCGCGGACCTGAGGTTGATCGCACGGTGCAGATTCTCTGCCGTCGGTCGAAGAACAACCCGCTTTATGTGGGCGATCCCGGCGTTGGCAAAACGGCGATTGCCGAAGGGTTGGCGCGCAAAATCGTTGAAGGTGATGTGCCTGAGGTGCTGGAAGAAGCTGTCATCTATTCGCTCGATATGGGCGCATTGCTGGCGGGCACGCGATATCGCGGTGACTTTGAAGAGCGCTTGAAGCAGGTCGTCTCCGAATTAGAGAAAATGCCCGAAGCCATTCTTTTCATTGATGAAATTCATACCGTGATCGGAGCGGGTGCAACCAGTGGCGGAGCGATGGATGCCTCCAACCTGCTTAAGCCTGCATTGTCTTCGGGCACGATACGCTGTGTCGGTTCGACCACCTATAAGGAGTTTCGCAATCACTTCGAAAAGGATCGCGCTTTGCTGCGCCGGTTCCAGAAAATCGATGTGAATGAGCCCACGGTCGAAGACACGATCAAGATCCTCAAAGGCCTGCGCAGCGCTTTTGAAGAGCACCACAAGGTCCGTTATACGCCCGATGCCATCAAAACCGCGGTTGAGATGAGCGCGCGCTATATCAATGATCGCAAGCTGCCCGATAAGGCCATCGATGTTATCGATGAAGTGGGCGCGATGCAGATGCTGGTGCCACCCAGCCGACGGCGCAAGACGATTACGGCCAAGGAAATCGAGAAAGTCATCGCAACTATGGCGCGCATCCCGCCGAAATCGGTTTCGAAGGATGACAAGAAAGCACTCGGCAGTCTTGATAAGGATCTGAAACGCGTCGTTTTCGGTCAGGATGAAGCGATTGAGCGGCTTTCTGTCGCGATGAAGCTCAGCCGGGCTGGCCTGCGCGAGGCGGATAAGCCCATCGGCTCATTCTTGTTCTCTGGCCCTACCGGCGTTGGTAAAACCGAAGTTGCGCGGCAGCTTGCCTCAATCATGGGCATTGAGCTGAAGCGTTTCGACATGTCGGAATATATGGAACGGCATTCTGTTTCCCGACTGATCGGCGCGCCTCCGGGCTATGTCGGTTATGATCAGGGCGGCTTGCTGACCGATGCGATTGATCAGCACCCGCATTGCGTGTTGCTGCTTGACGAAATTGAGAAAGCGCATCCCGATCTGTTCAACATCCTTCTCCAGGTGATGGATAATGGCAAGCTGACAGATCATCACGGCAAGACAGTGGATTTCCGCAATGTCGTGCTGATTATGACAACCAATGCCGGTGCTGCGGATGCGGCCAAGCAAGGTATCGGTTTTGGTTCCGGCACCAAGGTTGAGGCAAGTCAGGAAGCGGTGAAAAAGATGTTCACCCCTGAATTCCGCAACCGTCTGGATGCTGTTGTGCCGTTTGCCTATCTCGAAACAGATACGGTCAGCCGTGTTGTCGACAAGTTCATCCTGCAGCTTGAATTGCAGCTGTCTGAGCAGAATGTGCATATCCAGTTTGATGGCGACGCGCGCGATTGGTTGGCCAAGCGCGGTTATGACAAGCTGATGGGCGCAAGGCCCATGGCGCGTTTGCTGCAGGAAAAAGTCAAACAACCGCTCGCAGAAGAATTGCTGTTCGGCAAATTGGCGCAAGGCGGCGAAGTGCATGTGAGCGTGCGGGAGGACAATCTCGCATTCGAACTGACCCCGGCACCGCCCAAGAGCAAGCCCAAGCGCAAGAAGAAGGCGGCGAAAAAGACGCCGCCTGAATCAAGCGCCGGCGATTCCAGCGATAAGAGCGCGGATAAGGAAGACTAAACCGCGCCAGGCATTCGCCTTTCGGGCAATTGCGCTGCCGGTATGATTGGGCGAATTAGCACAGGATTTTTGTGGCGGTGGGCGCAATGCTCACCGCCACTTCTGTTTCTGCTAAGCTGGCCGCGATCTGGGGCGTGATAGTTTGGTGCGTATTTTGATCGAGGCCCGTTGCCCCAGAGTGTTTGCACAGCGCCTTGGCGCAATGCTGTAGGTCTGCTCGGACACGCCGTAACCGCTTGGCAAAACAGCATAGAATAGCGCGCGCATCGGAACGAAATCCCGCTTTCATGGCTTTGAGAGGCAATGTCTGCACCGTTTTCCTGGATTGAGCCTCACCCGCACGGCATCCGCATTGTGCCAGCCGATAGCTGGATCGATCCCTCGCAGCCGGTTGATAAAGCGCTAGTCACACATGGCCATGCTGATCATGCACGCGGAGGCCATGGAGAAACGATCGCCACTCCTGAAACACTTGCCATTATGGAGCTGCGATACAATACGCACGATGGCGTCGTACCGGTGCAATATGGCGAGACCTTGCGGCTTCCCGGTGGTGTTGATGCGACATACATTCCTGCCGGGCATGTCCTTGGCAGTGCGCAAATTTTGTTGGAGCATGCAGGCGAACGGGTGATTGTCACCGGCGATTATAAGCGGCGGCCTGATCCCACATGTCCGCCGTTCGCCGTCACACCGTGCGATATCCTGATCACCGAGGCGACGTTTGGCCTCCCTGTTTTTACCCATCCGCCGATTGCCGATGAGATGGACAAGCTCTTGAAAGCGCTGGCCAACCATCCAGAGCAATGCGTGCTGGTTGGCGCCTATGCCTTGGGCAAGGCGCAGCGCATTATCGCAGAGCTTCGCGCTGCAGGCCATGACGCGCCGATTTATCTGCATGGCGCGATGGAGAAGATGTGCCGCCTTTATGAAGAATGGGGCGTTTCTTTGGGAGAGCTGCGTCTGGTTGCCGATCATTCAAAGGAAGAGATGCGCGGGAGTATCGTGATTGCACCGCCAAGCGCGCTTAATGATAGGTGGAGCCGCCGTTTGCCAGAGCCGATCACCGCAATGGCGTCTGGCTGGATGCGGGTGCGTCAACGGGCGCGTCAACGCGGCGTAGAACTGCCATTGATTATCTCTGATCATGCTGATTGGAATGAGCTGACGCGCACAATCGAAGATGTGGACCCGGCCGAGACATGGGTAACCCATGGCCGCGAAGAAGCTTTGCTGCGCTGGCATCAATTGCATCAACGCCGCGCCCGCGCTCTGGCGATGGTGGGGCGCGAAGAGGATGCGGAATAGATGCAGGCTTTTGCCGCTCTTCTCGATGCACTGGTTTACACCAATAGCCGCAATCGCAAGCTATCCCTGATCGCGGAGTATTTGCGCGAGACACCCGATCCTGATCGCGGTTGGGCATTGGCGGGGTTGACCGGGGCGCTGGATTTTGCAGCCGTCAAATCCTCCACGATCCGCAATCTGATGAAAGAGCGGATCGATCCCGACTTATGGACGCTTAGCCGGGATTTTGTGGGCGATACGGCGGAAACGGCCAGTCTTTTATGGCCAGAACCTTTGAGTACGCCTGCCAAAAGTGACGCCACTGCGCCATTATCGATAAGTGACGTCGTTAAGTCATTAGGCACAATGACACGCGTTTCCGTGGCCACGGATTTACCACAATTGCTCGATCAGCTTGATGCGTCAGGGAGATATGCCTTGATCAAGCTGGCCACTGGCGGGATGCGCGTGGGCGTATCCGCGCGATTGGCAAAGACGGCCTTTGCCAAAGCTTTTGAAGTCAGCGTGGATGAAGTGGAAGAATATTGGCACGCATTGGAGCCGCCATATTCGCAACTGTTTGCATGGGCCGCGCACGGGGCCGATCCACCCGACACAGCGAACATGCCGATGTTCCGCCCCTTCATGCTGGCCCATCCGTTAGAAGATACCAAGGTGGATCTGGCCGAATATGCGGCCGAATGGAAGTGGGACGGCATCCGTGTGCAGCTGGTCCATGTGGCAGGCGAAACGCGGCTCTATTCGCGCTCCGGCGATGATATCGGCAAGAGCTTTCCGGAAATGATAGGCGCGCTCGATGTGCCTGCCGTGCTTGATGGGGAATTGCTGGTGCGCGGCAATGCGCAGGGCGGCGAAGAAGGTGGTGCCGCGAGCTTCAACGCGCTTCAGCAAAGGTTGGGCCGCAAGACCGTTTCCAAAAAAATGCTGACGCAAGCGCCTGCTTTTGTCCGGCTGTATGATGTGCTGATGCTGGAAGGCGAGGACTTGCGGGAGCGTGCCTGGGATAAACGGCGCAGCGCATTGGAAGCTTTGATGGCGCGCCTTTCCGCTAACCATTTCGATTTGTCGCAGATCGTGGAGGCGCGTGATTTTGAACATTTGGCGCAAATCCGGGAAACCGCGCGCGAAGATGCGATTGAAGGCCTCATGCTCAAGCGCCGCGACAGCGCCTATGTCGCCGGGCGCAAAGTTGGCCAGTGGTACAAATGGAAACGCGATCCACTGCTGATTGATTGCGTGCTGATGTATGCGCAGCGCGGGTCGGGCAAACGGTCTAGCTTCTATTCCGATTACACATTTGGCTGCTGGGATGGTGATCCTGATGATGGCGCCGAATTGCTGCCTGTAGGCAAAGCCTATTCAGGTTTCACCGATGCGGAATTGAAAAAGCTGGATCGTCATGTGCGCCAAAACACCGTCAACCGCTTTGGCCCGGTGCGCGAAGTGACACGCAGCATGGTCTTTGAAGTCGCTTTTGACAGCGTGCATATGAGCAAGCGGCATAAGTCCGGCCTTGCTATGCGTTTCCCGCGCATTCACCGCATCAGATGGGACAAACCCGTGCATGAGGCAGACCGGATTTCGGCCTTGCGCGAGTTGATTAAGGATTAGGCAAAAGCGCGGGTAAAGTTGCGCCGCGCGACTTTATGCAGTGATCGCGGCGAGGTGCCGCTTGGCCAATTGGCAGTAGCGCTCGGTCTGGAATTTGATCTTTGCGATTTGCGCTTCGTCTTGTGTTCGGAAGTGTTTTGCAGGTCGCCCAATCCAGATTTCGCCTGCGCCAATTTTTTTGCCCGGACTTAACAAAGCGCCTGCGCCCAGCATCCCGCCTTCGGCAATGCGCGCGCCATCCATCGCCACTGCGCCCATGCCGACAAAAGCGCGGTCGGCCAGCTGGCATCCATGCACCACGGCCATATGTCCGATAACGCAATCATCGCCGATGATCGTTGGTTCGCCATCTGTGTCGGGCCGGGGGCCTTCGACATGCAACACGCTGCCATCTTGCACATTGCTGCGCGCACCGATCACGATCTTGTGAATGTCTCCGCGCAAGACGCAATTGTACCAAACAGATGCTTCTGGCCCGATTGTCACATCGCCCATGATCCGCGCGCCGGGTGCGACAAAAGCACTGTCATGTATTTGCGGAACCATGCCTTCGAACGGCAGGATAGTCACACCTGGAAAACGGTCATCTCTCAAAGGAAGTTCTCCCAAATCAGATAGGGCAGAATTGAAGCATATTCATCGGTCCACACTTCGTGAGCGGGACCTTCCAATTGCTTCCATTTGCCATCGGCCGTCAATTCTTCCAGCCGCGATGATTGCCTGGTGAGAGCGACCCAGCTCGATGGGGTGACTTCATCGCTTTCCCCGTCATCACGGCGGATGGCAGCAGACAGGCCGCGTTCTTGTGCAAGGCGAGCAATCACTGGCTCCAGCTTAATATACCGGTTGGAGATGTGCATCATCAAAACGCCATCTTCAGGCAAAGCATTCCAGTAAATATCCAGTGCTTCAAGCGTCAGCAGATGCAAGGGAATGGCATCGGATGAAAAAGCATCGATTACCAACACATCGAAACTGCGCTCAGGCAAAGCTTCAAGCTCCAGCCGGGCATCACCGATGATAACCGGCTCATCAGGGGCGCATTCGGCAAGGAAAGTGAATTCGCCTCTGGTCGAGAGATCAAGAACGGCTGGATCAATTTCAAAAAACGTCCAGCTTTGATCAGGCTGGCGGTAACAAGCCGTTGTGCCAACGCCCAATCCCACAATGCCGACGCGCGCGCCGGGGCCGAACATGGCCGGGGTTTTCGTCAATGCCAGCCCTACGCCGCTTTGCCTGCCGTAATAGGAAGTTGGCGCGCGCGAAGCCGGGGCAGCTTGCTGTACGCCATGCAATGTGGTGCCGTGATAAAGGGCACGCTGGCCATTTTGCAGATCGCGGACGGTATAGGTGCCGAAATAGCTTCGCTCGCGCTGCCCTTCAAAGCTGGTATGAAGTTGTGAAATACCGCCAAGGCCGAGCAGGAGCGAAGCGGTTGCCAACACAAATGACCAGCGCCGGATCGTTAAAACCATAGCGAAAGCCAAAATAGCGAAAAAGCCTATCCAAAGCGCTTGATTGAGGTCCGTTGAATCCAAGCTTTCGCGGTACAACCAGATGGAGCCGGTTAAAGTGATGAACAAGCACAAGGTCAGCAGCAACCGTGTGGTGCCCGGGCTTGTTGTGACGCGCGCCAGAAGGTTGCGCCATGTCGCCAATGGCAACAAAGCCGCAGCTGCCAAAATCAACAGCGGATGCTCCCACGTCCAATCGAACATTAACGGGGCGAGCAGAGCGGTGAAAATCCCGCCCAATGCGCCGCCCGCTGCCATAACGAGGTAAAAGCGGGTCAAATGTGCAGGCGAAGGCCGCGTTTCATAAAGCCGCGCATGCAGCGCCACTGCGACCACAATCAGCAGCACAACACTGGCAATCGCTGCCAGCAAATTAGACCGCCCTGCCGAGAACATAGCAATGCCGCCGTCGAACAACAGGACAAACGGCGCGAACATCATGATCGCGGTTGCCAGGCCGCGCTTCTGCGCAAAGGCAATTGAAAAGCTGAGCAGATAGAGGCCAAGCGGGATAACCCACAAAAGCGGCATGGCCATAATGTCAGTGGTCAGGAATGTGGTTGTTGAAAGCATGAGGCCCGAAGGCACAGCGGACAAAGCCAGCCACAATCCGATCTTATCCCAACCCGGCTTTGGCTCATCTTGCGCTGTCGCTTGAACCTGCATGGGGACAGCGGCAACACGGCGACGCGCCAGCACAGTCAAAGCGACCAAAACGACTAGCAAGCCATATCCCACACTCCACAATGTGCTTTGCGTGGCGATGCCAAGCAGCGGCTCTGCCAGTAAGGGATAAGCGAGCAAGCCGCCAAAGCTGCCCAGATTGCTTGCTGCGTAAAGCGGATAGGGATTGCCTGCTTCTGGATGCGCTGCAAACCAGCGCTGCATTAACGGCGCTTGCGCCGATATGGCAAAAAAGGCCGGGCCGACCGTGAGCAGAAAAAGCCACGGTACCCAAAGCGCTTCCCAGCCCGGTGTTGGTGCGGACAGATCGGCCAGCGCCAGCGGCAAGCTCAATGCAGCCAGCAAAAGCACCGCCAAATGCACCGCGCCCTGTTTCGCCAAAGAAAGCCGCCCGATTGCGTGCGCATAGGCATAGCCGCCCAGCAACAATGCCTGATAGACCAGCATCGCGCTGTTCCAGACATTGGGTGCACCGCCAAGCCGCGGCAAAGCCATGCGCGCGATCATCGGTTGGACAAGAAACAGCAGGAAGCTGCCAGCCAGAATAGTCAGCGTGAAAAGCAAGCGCTGCGGAGTAGCCATGATAACTCTGTCAGGCCCCTAAAAGCCGTGCCGCTAATGGCGCGTGATATGTCAGAATGCCGCTGCAACCAGCACGTTTGAAAGCCAGCAGTTTTTCCATCATCAAAGCGTCACGATCGCCAACACCTGCAGCAGCGCCAGCTTCGATCAGGGCATATTCCCCGCTTACTTGATAAGCGAAGACCGGAACGTTGAAGGCCTGTTTGGCCCGCCAGATGATATCGAGATAAGCAAGGCCAGGCTTTACCATGACACTGTCTGCACCCTCTTCAATGTCGAGCGCGATTTCAGCCAGCGCTTCATCAGCGTTCGCCGGGTCCATCTGATAGGTCTTTTTATCGCCAACCAGCCGATCGCCCGACCCCACAGCTTCACGAAATGGTCCATAAAAAGCCGAGGCATATTTCGCGGCATAGGCCATGATCTGCACATTGGGCCTATCAGCCATTTCCAAAGCCATGCGGATCGCTTTCACCCGGCCATCCATCATATCAGAAGGGGCAATGATATCCGCGCCCGCCTCAGCCTGATTGAGCGCCTGATCCACCAGCACAGCAACGGTATCATCATTGGTGACATAGCCAGCGGCATCGACCAAACCATCCTGACCATGGGTGGTGTAAGGATCGAGCGCGACATCGGTGAGAATGCCGATATCCTCGCCGCAAGCATCGCGGATCGCTTTGATCGCGCGGCACATCAAATTGTCGGGATTGAGCGCTTCTGCGCCATTGTCGCTACGCTTGCCCGCCGGTGTATTGGGAAACAAAGCGATACAAGGGATGCCCAGCGACACGGCTTGTTTGGCGCAGGCAGCTATCCCGTCGGTCGACCAGCGCGAGACGCCGGGAAGCGCTGCGACGGGATCTTCAACGCCGCTGCCTTCGGTCACGAAAAGCGGCCAGATGAGATCGGCAGGCGTGAGGATCGTTTCACGGTGCATCGCACGGCTCCAGTTGGAGGCACGGGTGCGGCGCAGGCGAGTGTGGGGGTAGTTACGGTTCATATGGAGGGTGTCCTGCCGCAAAAGCGCAGCTGCGGCAAACGGTGGGCCATCAATCGACTTTGCGCGGATTTTCAAGCCGGTCAATCTCACGCGCCGGAGCCGCGTTTTCATCAGGATCAGGCACAAGCGATTCCAGCGCCGCGCCCGGTGCAACACGTTGCAAACGCACCAGACGTTCTCGAAAATCTGCAAGCTCGCGTCCCGATAACGTCTGACGTGTCACAAAACGCACGCTTAATGGGTCGACTTTCTTGCTGCCGCGATAAACCTCGTAATGCAGATGCGGCCCGGTGGAGAGGCCGGTAGACCCGACATAGCCAATAACCTGCCCGCGCCGCACCCGCTCGCCCGATCGCACGGCAATCCGGCTCATATGTGCATAGCCTGTACCCAGATTTTCCGCATGGCGCAGCCGGACAAACTTGCCCAATCCGCCATTGCGGCCGGCAAATTCCACCCGGCCATCGGTTGCAGCGTGAATAGGTGTGCCCGTAGGAGCCCGAAAATCGATGCCAGCATGCATCCGGCGATAACCCAAAACCGGGTGGCGCCGCATGCCAAAGCGTGAGGAGATTGAACCCGAAACCGGCCGGATCAAACCTTCGCGAATTTCGCCTTGCCCCGATGCTTCATAAAACCGGCCTTGCGAACCCCAGCGCAACAATTGCTTTGTCGGCCGGTCATCGCGAATAATCGCGGCATATTGTACATCACCAACTTCCACTTCGCCTGTGGCTGCGCGTTTGTAATCGATGATCATATCAAATTCGTCATTGGCCGAAATCTCGCGGTTGAGATCCAGCGCATCGCCAATTGCGCGCAAATATTGCTGAACCGCGCTAGGCGGCGCACCAGCAGCACGCGCGCTGCGATACAAGCTGTCGCCAACAATGCCGCGAATACGCAAAGGCGTTGTGTCCACCATGATCGGGCGCGGATTAAGCGTTAAAGCGCCAGCTTGCCGTTCCACTGCAAGTTCAAGATCAAAACGTGCACGGAAGCTAAGTGCGTCGACAGGGCGCGGAGCGTCCCTATTGGTTCGGCGGCCCAGTGTGATATCAACCTGCGTGCCCGGCTCTAGTTCTTCCAGCGCAATAGCTTGTTCAACAAGGCCTGCAATTTCGCCAGCTTCTGCATCACTGACACCGGCGCGGCGCAACATCCGGTCAAACCCATCACCTTGCGCCAATGTCGCTACCATATCGAGGCGCGGGCGTTCGGGCGCCTGAGCAAGCTGGGTCACGGCCAGTGTTGCGCCCATGCGCTTACCGCTATCTGCGCCCAGTGCGAGCGGCATAATCATCTGGCTGCGAAATTCATCGCGCGTGCGATCATCCAACTGCATCGCAGGCGCTGCTTCAACTGTGGAAAAGCCGGGCCATGCAGCCAACGCGATGGCAGTCAAACCAACCAGTGTCGCTGCGCCGCGCAGCCAGCGAAGCGAACCGATTTCACGCGCAAGGTCAGGTGCAAGATCAAGCTCTGCAAACCGCGCAGTCATGCGCGCGCGCCATTCCCCGTAATGATCGGCAATGCCAGAAATCCGTGTAACTTTGCGCGGGGTTGGGCGCGCGGTCTGGCTCGCTGTATCAGGTGACAATTTGGCGCGCGCTTTGGGCTGCACAGGCCCAGTCCCTGCATCTCCCGCGACTTCAGGTGTATCACCCTCGCTATACAAGCGCGCCCTCCTGATGGCGTAAATTCCCAATGGCCACCTTTTTAGGCGGCCATGTCCCGGTAGAGATCCGGGTAAATGCGCAGTTTTTCTGCCGTAACAAAGTTAATTCCGTCTTAACAGCGATCAAGCGAGTCTTATCAGCGCTGAATTGATCCGCCCACTTCGCTTCGCCTTGCGATTGGCGGTTTCTAGCGCCATATTTGCAGCAACGTGACGGGCAAATCTCCCTCTCATCAGATCCGCGCGATCCTGGGGCCGACCAATACCGGCAAGACGCATCTCGCGATTGAACGAATGTGCGCGCATTCCAGCGGTGCGATTGGTTTCCCGCTGCGCCTGCTTGCCCGTGAAGTGTATGATAAAGTCTGCGCCATTAAGGGCGAAGCGGCGACCGCGCTGATTACCGGCGAGGAACGGATTGAACCGCCCAACGCGCGCTATTTCCTGTGTACCGCCGAGGCCATGCCGCGTTTGGGCGGCGGCAAGGCATTCGTGGCATTGGACGAAGCACAGATCAGCGCGGATCGGGAACGCGGACATATCTTCACAGATCGACTGCTTAATGCGCGCGGTCGGGAAGAAACGATGTTGCTGGGTTCAGCCACATTGGCTCCGTTGGTGCGCGCGCTCGTTCCCGAAGCATTGATTGAGGACCGTCCGCGCTTTTCCACGCTCACCCATGCAGGCAGCACGAAACTGTCTCGCCTGCCGCCGCGCTGTGCCATCGTCGCGTTTTCGGTGGAGCAAGTTTACCAGGTGGCCGAGCTTTTGCGGCGGTTTCGCGGTGGAGCAGCGGTGGTCATGGGCGCGCTAAGCCCGGAAACGCGCAATCGTCAGGTTGAATTGTTTCAATCGGGCGAAGTGGATTACATCGTGGCCACCGATGCGATTGGCATGGGGCTAAACCTTGATGTCCATCATGTTGCCTTTGCAGGTTTGAGCAAATTTGACGGAGTGCGCAAACGGCGGCTGAACCCGGCAGAAATGGCGCAAATTGCCGGGCGCGCAGGACGGCATCAAACCGATGGCACCTTCGGAGTGCTGGCAGGCGGAAAACGCGGCGCGCCTCTGGAACTGACCGAGGATGAGGTCATGGCCATTGAAGAGCACAGTTTTGTCCCTCTCACCAAAGCATATTGGCGCGAACCGGATCCGCGTTTTGATACGCTGGAAGTTTTGGTGAGCGATCTGGAAGCTGCGCCAATGGAAGAACGGCTTGCCCGCGCTCCCGAAGCGATTGATCTGTCTGTCCTTAAGCGATTATCTGAGGACGCGCCAATCACAGCCACGCTTACAACACCGGGCCAGGTGCGCCGTTTTTGGGAAGCCTGCCAGCTGCCCGATTTCCGTCAGCAGGGCGCCGATGCGCATGCGAGATTTGTCGCGCGGCTCTGGCGTGATCTGCAAGGTGGCTATATTGGGGCAGACTTTGTTGCCGCGCGGATCGGTGAACTTGATCGTACAGGCGGTGATATCGACACATTACAAGGTCGCCTCGCGGCGATCAGAAGTTGGGCTTATATTTGCCAGCGGCCCGATTGGGTTCTAGCGCGCGATGAAATGGCAGCGCGCGCCCGCGGGGTGGAAGCGCGGTTATCGGATGCGTTGCACCAAAGGCTGACAGAACGGTTCGTCAATCGGCGCACAACGGTATTGCTGAAAGGCATGGGAAAGGATGCAGGTCTCTTGCGAGTAACTTTGGCTGAAGATGGCTGTGTGATGGTCGAAGATCAGGTGATCGGTCGCCTCGAAGGTTTTCGCTTCGTGGTGGATGAAACCGCAACCAGTGAAGATCGCAAGCTGATGTTGGCAGCAGCAGAACGGCATATGCCGGCTTTGCTTGCCCAAAAAGCGCAATTGTTGATCACGCAAGAATTGGGCGATTTGCAAATTGTGCGCGGTGAAGTTCGCCGTGATGGTCAGGTGGTAGCCAAGCTTGAAAAGGGCAAAAGCGCGGCACGTCCGCGATTGGTTATGGCGAAGGATCTTGGCGTTCTTGATCCGGCGCATAAATCGCGGCTGCAAGAGGCGTTGGAGCATTGGCTGGAAGGCCAGCTTGCACCGATTGCTCCATTGCGAGCAATTGAAGAAGCAGCACTTGACCCTGAAGCGGGCACTGAAGTGCGCGCTTTGCTGTTAACACTTGCGGATCGCGGAGGCACGGTTCAGCGCGAAGCGGCTGGCCTGGCGCATATCCCCAAAGAGAAGCGCCCATTTTTGCGCAAACTTGGCGTCCAAATTGGCGCGCTTGATGTGTTCATGCCTGCATTGCTTAAGCCTGGACCGCGCGCTTTGCTGTATGCCTTGGGGACAGATCGCCGCGCGCTTAATCCCGGCATGGAAGCGGTGATTGAAGGCACCAAGAAAATGCCCGCAGGATATCGGCGGGCGGGTAAGCAGGCAATCCGCGTGGATATGGCAGAAAAGCTGTTTCGCGCCGCGCATGAACTGCGCGCCAAACATGCCAATGGTAAAGGCAGGCGCGGCTTTCCCATCCATGATGCCTTGGCGACCAGTATGGGACTTGCGCCCGATAGCTTCTCCAGCTTGATGCGCGACGCCGGCTTTCGCAAAAGTCAGCCTATTGCTCTGCCTGAGGGCGCATTCGGCCCGCCGCAACCGCAACCCTGGACATGGCGACCAGCGCGCAAAGATGGCGCACCTGTTGGCGAAACCAAACAACCCCACCGCAAACCGCGCAACAAAAGCGGTGACGCTAACAAGGGACATGGGCCACGCGGACCTCGCCGAGAAAATGCAGCAGCGCCTGCAACGGGCAAAGCGCTATCCGGCCTGGCGGATCTGCTTGGCAAAAGCTGAAGCGCTGCGGCTTGATCTGTTGCTTGTGCGGCTTCGCTTTGCGCGCAGCAGGTCCGTCGCGCAGCGGTGGATCAGTGAAGGCCACATGCGCAAAAACAGGCAGCGGGTGGTGAATATCGATACTCCGATTGAGGTAGGTGATGTGCTCACTTTGCCGGTTGGCGTCCGGGTTAAGGTCATTCACATCTGCGCTTTGCCAGATCGCAGAGGATCAGCAATTGAGGCGCAAACCTGCTATGAGAGCCTTGACGCTGGCTGATTTCTCGCCATAGCGAGGGCGAAAGGCGCGAAGCTGCGCTGAAAAGCCAAGGGATTCTTGTTCAATGACTTATGTCGTCACCGATGCCTGCATCAAATGCAAATACACAGATTGCGTTGAAGTGTGCCCGGTCGATTGCTTCTATGAGGGCGAGAATATGCTCGTCATCAACCCTTCCGAATGCATTGATTGCGGCGTATGCGAACCCGAATGCCCGGCCGAAGCGATCCTTCCCGATACAGAGGATGGCTTGGAAAAGTGGCTTGAAGTGAACACCAAGTTTTCTGCCGAATGGCCCAACATTACCGAAGCCAAAGATCCTCCTGCCGATGCCGATGATCACAAAGGCAAAGAAGGCAAGTTCGAGGAATTTTTCTCTCCTGAGCCGGGCGAAGGCGACTAAACTTACCATTCCCGGGGCAGACAGCCGGCATGATCCTTGCCGCCAGGCTGTTGAGCAAAGTCCTTTAGCCAAGCCTTTGAGAATCTCTCTCCAAGGGCGGGGGTGGCATTTATGTTACGAATCTGTTATATAAATGCCAACTGTTAGCGGTTTGTGCCGCTTGCAGACAGGAAGGCAGGCTCCCCGCACCAGCGAAAAATTGCACTTCGTGTGCCGCCGATCACATCGTGCGGTCCGGATGGCATCATCGCAAATGCAGGCCTGACCGGTTTAGAAAGGACTTTTTATGGCTGCCAATACACCCGCCTTCGATGTTGGCGATTATGTGGTGTATCCTAAGCACGGCGTTGGCCGTGTGACCGAAATCCAGAATGAAGAAATCGCCGGCATGCAGCTTGAGCTGTATGTGCTTCGCTTTGAAAAAGAACGGATGACGCTGCGCGTTCCGGTCAACAAAGTTGAGTCGATCGGCATGCGCAAGCTTTCCTCAGACAAGACGCTGAAAGAAGCGATGGAAACCCTCAAAGGCAAACCCAAGGTGAAGCGCACCATGTGGAGCCGCCGCGCACAGGAATATGAGGCGAAGATCAATTCAGGTGAAATCGTTTTGATCGCCGAAGTAACGCGCGACTTGTTCCGCCCGGAAGATCAGCCCGAACAAAGCTATTCCGAACGGCAAATTTTTGAAGCGGCCTCAAGCCGTCTGGCGCGTGAACTCGCGGCCATGGAGAAAACTGATGAGCCAACCGCGCTCACCAAAATTCTCGATGTGTTGAAGGAACATGCCCCGCAATATTATGAGAACACCGAAGACGCATAGTCGCCTGCGCTGTTCTTCAAAGTCAAAAAAGGGCCGCTCGCATCGCAATGTGAGCGGCCCTTTTCCTTTGGAAATTTAGCGCCACCATTTGCATTGGCGGCGTGATAGGCATTTTAACGGGCAAGGGTTTAAACCATTCCCCTGCAATCGCGGCTCTGTCATAAGAGTTGGCGATGTATAAGCGTATTGCTCTCGTCATCCCGGCCGCTTTGATAGTGAGCGGATGCATTGCTCGCACAGCCATCGATGTCGCGACCGCGCCGGTAAAAGTTGCCAGCAAAGCTGTGGATCTGGCAACTACCAGCCAATCCGAAGCGGACGAAGCACGCGGCAGAGAAATCCGGCAGCGTGAAGAGCGGCTGGGACGGATGCAACGCGATTATGACAAGCTGGCTGATGACTGCGAAAATGGCAATGACAAAGCTTGCCGAGAAGCCGTGGTCCTGCGCCGAGAGATCGAAGCCGCCTTGCCCGGCGTGCCGGTCGAAGCAGAACGCTAACGCGCCGCTCGGCGTAATCTGTCATTGATTGCAACGCCAATGTCGGTCTCTGGTATAGGGGCGATGGCTATCCTGGCCGCTCCCGCCAGCGCACCCAGATGTAAGCATGCGTAAAGCTGCTGAGCTGCTTGCGACAAATCCCCATCTTCAGATAAATTGCAGTCGCCCTTTATCGGGCCGAACCCGATCATGAATTCATCATCTGCCGGGACTTTGGCAAACAATCGAACAGGTTTTCCCGGCGCATAATGGCGTGACAATTGGCCCGGAGCTTCAATTCCGGCGCTTGTTACAGCGACACTTTGCTCCGCGAAAAATGCGCCGGGCCGCAAAATTTCCTGACGGCCGCTTTCGCGCACAGCGATAATTGTTGATTCAAGACCTGTCTCACACGGTCCTCCATCCAGAATCAGATCGATACGTCCATCAAGCGATGCCGCGACATGTTGCGCGGATGTGGGGCTGATAAAACCGCTGCGATTGGCAGATGGCGCCGCGAGCGGAAAATCGCATAATTTCAACAAAGCGCGCATAGCTGGATGTGCAGGCACACGCAGCGCCAATGTCGGCAAACCAGCGCTGACCGCGTGTGCCAATGGCGCCCCCGCCTTGCGCGGCAAAACCAAGGTCAGCGGTCCGGGCCAATGTTGCTTGGCCAGCGTCTGTGCTTCGGGTGAAAACTCGGCGAATGATTGCGCTTCGTCCAAACAGGCGACATGCACGATCAAAGGGTTGTTGTCCGGGCGTCCTTTGGCTCGGTAAATACTTTGCACCGCATCATCACGATCTGCGCGCGCGGCAAGGCCATAAACCGTCTCTGTAGGCACCGCCACAAGCCCGCCTTGCTCCAGAGCGCGCGCCGCGCGCTCCAATCCTTTAGCATCTGCTGCAATAATGGGTGTTTTGCTGACCATCACGCCGCGCTATAGCCCGGCATATTGTGAATGACGATACTCTCCTCCGCATCGCCGCCGCGCTTGAGCGGTTGACGCCTGCCGATGCCGATGGCGCGGATTGGCTGACAGCGCCCGCTTTCATCTGGGATGGGAGCGGGCGGCCTGTTGCCCGGATCGAGGCTGCACCGCTCAATCTTTTGCGCGGGATCGATAAGCAAAAAGCTGCGGTTACGAAAAATGTCACAAGGCTGGCCGCCGGACTTCCTGCACATGATATGCTGTTATGGGGCGCGCGTGGGATGGGCAAGTCGGCATTGCTGCGCTCTGCTGTGGTCGCCGCGCAAGCCGATGGAGGCGCAATCGCTTTGGTGCAAGTGGCGACCGACGCCGTGACGTCACTTCCCGCATTATTTGCGCAACTATCTGATATTGATCGAAATTTTCTGGTCTTCATTGACGATCTTGGCTTTGCAGAAGGGGATACGACTACCCCGCGCCATCTGCGCAGCTGGTTGGATGGCGGCGTAGAAGCGCGCCCGGACAATGTGCGCGTTGCCGTAACTTCCAATCGCCGCGCGATCCTGTCTCGCCATGCAGATGAGCAGGACGATCCGGTCAATCCGCGCGATACTGTCGATGATCAGCTGGCCCTGGCTGACCGCTTTGGCCTGTCTTTGGGTTTTCACGTCGCCAGCCAAGACGATTATCTTGAAATCCTGCGTGGATATGCCGCTGAGTATGACCTCAAATTGGATGAGGCGGAGGCGCTGGAATGGTCAAAACGGCGCGGAGCACGCTCTGGCCGTGTGGCTTGGCACTTCATCACCGAACTTGCTGGCCGCGCGGGCAAATCACTGCCGCGCTAAGACGCTTTAGAATGCGCCTGGCATCATTAAATCTTCAGGCGGGTTTTCGAAAGCGCGCGCGGGATCGCCATTGAGTTCACGCACGGGTTGCAGGCTTTCCACTTCGGTTGCAGCTATAGCCTCTGCTGGCTGCGCATCAGGATTGACGACGCGCCAGATGATGTTGGCTGTATCATCGCTTACCAAAAGCGCGCCTGTTTGATCCCATGCTACCCATGTTGGGCGGCCATAGGTTTCCCCGTCGCCAGCAAGAAAGCTTTCCAACACAGGTTTTGGCTTGCCTTGGGGATTGCCCAGATCATCGAACTCTACGAATACCACATCATAGCCGGCCGCAGGTTTGCGGTTCCATGAGCCGTGCCGCGCCACATAAGCGCCTGGCCCAAAACCTTCGCCCATGCGTGCACCTTCCTGGGTGAACACCATGCCAAGCGGCGCGGTGTGCGCACCAAGAGCGTATTCCGGTGTGCGGGAATATTCCTGCAAAAAATCAGGCATGCGCGCTTCGACGCGTTCATCAACCACATCGTTGAAATACAGCCAGGGCCAGCCGTAATGCGAACCGATGGGCACGTTAGTCATATAATCGGGCACCAGGTCCGAACCGAGCATGTCCCGCTCATTCACAGTGGTCCAAAGTTCGCCCGTCCAAGGGTGCCAGGCAAGCCCGTTGGGATTGCGCAACCCTGCACTAAACAATCGGATAACACCGGTTTCCAGATTGAGTTCATGGATGGCTGCGCGGCCCGCTTCGATCTCCATCCCTTTTTCACCGATATTGGATGCTGAACCAACCGCAATGAAAAGCTCGGTACCATCAGTCGAAAGGATGATGTTACGCATCCAATGACCGCCCGCCGGGGGCAAATCCATCAGTTTTTCCGGATCGCCAGCAACAACGTTTGCGCCTTCTTCGTAAGCAAACCGCAAAACCTCATCGTGATTGGCGATAAACAGCTCACCATCACGCCAGGCGATGCCTGAAGGCGAATCCAGATCATCGCGCAGGACGTGGCGCTCCTCGGCCACGCCATCGGCATCGCTATCGCGCAGCAAAACCAGCTGATTGGGCGAAGCGCCGCCAGCACCTGCGCGATCGAACAGGAAACCGGCCACCAGATTGGTCAACCAGCTATCGGAAACCTCGCTGTTGGGAGAACGTGTGAGAGTAACCAGCACATCGCCATTGGGCATCGTGTAGACCACACGTGGATGCTCCAGCCCTTCGGCAAAACGATTGACGACAAGCCCTTCCGCCGCCGTTGGCTTGCCATCTTCGCCCCAGCCGATGGGCTTGGAGATAGAAACCGTAGGGAACCATTCCGCTTCGGGTGCGGCAAGCACAGGATCGGTGCCGCTGGTCTCATCAATGGTCAATTCCGCCGGATTTCCGCGCGAAACCCACCACAAGAACGCTCCCACAAGGAGGATGAAAACCAGTAGGGCGATAAGGATCTTTTTGAGGACAGCCATGACGCATCAGATACGCCAGCACGCGCTTTGCGGCAACGGTTTTGGCGGGTATGGCCGCTTTGACATGTATGATTTTGCCCCCGCCGCCAATGCCTCCAAAGCCGATATCTATCGCGAACTGCTGTCTGCCGCCGATGCAATCACCGCCGATGAGCGCGATGCGGTGGCCAATATGGCCAATGTCGCAGCTCTCTTGGGAGAGTTCCTTGCAGACTGTAATTGGACAGGATTTTACCGGGCTGTGGGCGGCGAACTTGTGCTCGGCCCTTTCGTCGGGCGGCCTGCCTGTATCCGTATAGGTATGGGCGTGGGCGTATGCGGGACAGCCGCCGCCTCCGGGAAAAGTCAGTTGGTCGCGGATGTTCACGCCTTCCCCGGCCATATCGCCTGCGATGCGCTGACGCTTTCCGAATTGGTCGTCCCGGTGAAACGCGATGGCAAAGTTATCGCCGTGATCGACCTTGACAGCCCTGATCTAGCTCGCTTTGACGCGCAGGATCAGGCCGGAATTGAAGCATTGGCCAATTTATTGTCCGACAGAATCTGACGCGAAACGGGACAGGGCATTCCGCGCAATTGCGTCATTACAAGAAACTATCCTAACCAACAGGTTAACGGGCGCCATGCGTCCGCCCATAAGGGAAGGAAATATTGGATGTCTGCTCGTATCACCGCTCTTTTGTCTGCTGGCGCATTACTTGCTGCCGCCCAGCCAGCGTTGGCTGACGACCATATTGTTGAAATCGAAGCAGAAACTGTGCTGTTTTCTGAAGATGACATGGTTAGCGATGGTGCCCCATATACCAGTGTTGACTATGCTGCCGATCTGCCAATCGCACCGCAAGGCTATCGCTGGGTACGTGCTGATGAGCAAGATCGCCAAGATGCCCCGCGATTTGGATATGGCGATGCGGATCGTCGGGCCTGGCTCACAGATTGCTCGATCATGTTGAGCGAACGGCAATATGATGCAGACGATTACTACGATGATGACGCTGGTGGCGGATTGATTGGTGGCCTTTTGGGCGCAGTGGTTGGCGGCGTGGCTGGCAATCGGATCGCTGATGGTGACCGGCTTTTAGGAACCATTATTGGCGGCGGAATTGGCGGGATTGCGGGCGCGGTTCTTGGCACTGCTTTGGATAGCGAAGACGAGAACGAATATGACGGATACGAAATCGATCCGTATGCCGCAGAATATTGCGCGGCTTATTTGCGCCGGTATGAAGCACAAGGAATGGGTGCAATCGGCGGGCATGGAAGCAGCCTGATAGGCACTACGTATCGCTCGGTAGCGCATAGCTCACATGCGCCGGTTGATCGTGTCATGCGTCGCAAGAATTGCCGTTCTTGCGGGACCGAAGTGATCGAAGAGATAATCATTGAAGAGCCAGTCGCCGCGCGCGCCATTCCTCCGCGCAGTCAGCCTGCGCCCACGAAGACCAAGCTTCTCTCGGTTAAATAAAGGCGGTCAAATAAAGGCGATAAGACCGGCACAAGTTGCGCGGCGCGACTTTAGCGATTTAGATCCCGCCACCAGTAAGTCTTTGACAAATAAGATCAAGCTGATCCAAATCGCGGAACTTTACGGTAACCGATCCCGAACGTGGATCGGCATCGGTGGCTATCCTGACAGGCAGTCCAAGCAAATCCTGCAAATGGTTTTCCACCGCTGCAATATCGGCATCGCGTGTTACATCCTTCACAGAAGGTCTGCGCCGCACAGTTGTGCTTTCGCCGGACTTGCTCTTGCGGGCAAGCTTTTCCACTTCGCGAACGGACAGTCCCTTGGCCACCGCCTGCTGTGCCAAATTGGCCGCATTTTCGAGGCCAATCAAAGCGCGGCCATGTCCCATATCAAGCCGGCCAGCTTCAAGATGATCCAGCACACTGTCTGGCAAGGCCAACAAGCGCTGTAAATTCGCGACATGACTACGTGATTTTTCTACCAGCTGTGCGATTTCGGCCTGCGTCATATCTTCAAATTCTGCCAGGCGCTGATATGCGCGCGCCTCCTCAACCGGGTTGAGATCTTCGCGCTGAATATTCTCGATCAACGCAAGCGCCATCACATCGCGATCATCAAGATCGCGAATTAACGCTGGAATTTCATGCAATTGTACCTTTTGCGCGGCACGCCAACGGCGCTCGCCTGCAACCAGTTGATAGCGCCCCTTACCCAGGCTGCGCACGATTACCGGCTGAATCACACCGCGCGCCGATATCGACGCCGCCAATTCAGCCAGAGCATCCTCATCGAAATGGCGGCGCGGCTGTTCTGGATGCGGCTCAATCGCGGACACGGGCAAATTTGCCAGACCTTCGTCGGGCATAGCTACCGAACCAGGGACATTACTGCTGGCTTCGGCACGCGCAGCTTTTGCTTGCAATCCCCCTTTTGCAGTCGCCCGCGCATTGACCAAAGGCTCTTCACGTCTGGCATCACCCAAAAGCGCGCCCAAACCTTTGCCCAATTTGCGTTTTCCACCGCTTAGCTTTGGCGCGTTTGTCGTTTTCTCTTCGGCGCTCATGCGGCAACCCTTTCTTGTGGCAATCTGCCGATCAACTCTCTTGCAAGCGACATATACGCCCGGCTTCCCGCACAACCGTGATCATAGATTAGCGCTGGCAACCCATGACTGGGCGCCTCGGAAAGGCGGACATTTCGCGGGATGACGGCTTCGAACACCAAATCACCTAGGCATTCACGAACATCGTCTGCCACCTGATCAGTCAAACGGTTGCGCCGGTCAAACATGGTCAGTGCAATTCCAACGATGCCCAATTCGGAGTTAAAGCGCTGCTGGACCTGCTCAACTGTCTGTAAAAGCTGGCTAAGTCCCTCAAGCGCGAAGAATTCGCATTGCAGCGGAACAAGCAAAGTATCCGCCGCACACAAGGCATTTAGCGTCAACAAGCCAAGCGAAGGCGGACAATCGATAAAGCAGATGTCATGGTCCTTATGGTCCACAAGTGCATCGCGCAGTTTATGCGTGCGCTCCTCCACCCCGACCAATTCAACCTCGGCCCCACTCAAATCCACGGTCGCTGGCACAAGATCGAGGCCAGGAATGCTCGAACCCACCACGCAATCGGTGATCGGCACGTTATCGACCAGCACATCATAACTGGACGCATCACGATCAGCAGCAGCGAGGCCCACACCGGTGGAGGCATTTCCCTGAGGGTCAAGATCGATAAGCAGCGTTCGCCACCCTGTCGCAGCCATAGCCGTGGCGATATTGATAGCGGTGGTGGTTTTGCCCACCCCGCCCTTCTGATTGGCAATGGCAATACAGATCATGGGCATTACAGGCTCCCTTTGCCGACAAGAATGGCCGCGTCCGGGTCTGTAAGCGACTGTTCCACGTGAAACATTGCGCGAATCCTTCCCGGCTGTTGAGACAGTTCTTGCGCCCCGGACCGCCCCTTCGGCAACAGCCAAAGGGTCGAGCGTGTGGAAAAGCGGGCGGATAACTTTAGCAATTTTTCCAGAGGAGCGAAGGCGCGCGCGGTAATAATGGCCGCATCGCACGTTTCCACATGTTCGAGGCGGGAACCCAAAACGCTGCAGTTTTTAAGCTCCATCTCATCGATTGCACTCTCCAACCACTCGATTCGCCTTTTGCGCGATTCTATTAGCCATACCTGCGCCTCAGGCTCGGCAATTGCGACTGGGAGACCGGGTAGGCCTGCGCCGCTACCAAGGTCTAACCAAGGCCCGTTCCAGAGTGTTTCACGTGAAACATGGGGCAAAAGCTGCAAACTATCGAGGATATGGCGTTGCCACACGTGATCAAGACTTGCCTTGGAGACGAGGTTCTGACGACCATTCTCTTCTCCCAACAGCGTAATGAAGCGTTCTAACTTCGCAATCACATCAGGATCATAGCGGTCAACACACCAATCGCGCGCGCCCTGTTCCCCCTTAATCATGCCGCTTGGTTCCTGCGTCGCGCATAAACCAGTAGCGCAGCCAGTGCAGCTGGCGTTATCCCGCGAACCCGGCCCGCATCGGACAATGTTGAAGGGAGCGAGACGGAAAGCCGCTCAACCATTTCATTGGATAGGCCCGGGACCGTATCATACGGGAAACCGTCTCCCAGCTTGACGCCCATACTGCTGCGCAAATCACGCAATTCGGCATCCTGTCGCTCCAGATAGGGCGCATACGCCGCATCTTCGACAATTTCCGCAGCCAGTTCACTCGTGGTATCGAGATCGTCCGGCAACCATGGCGACAGACCATCAAGGTGCAAATCTGGCAGACCCAGCCATTCGCGCAGTGGTTTGCGTCCGGCATCACGCTTTACTGGTAGTTTCGCATCATGCAGTTGCGTTGCAGGAATCACAGTATCAAGCACTTCAGTCCACGCTTGTCGCGCGTTTTCCCTGCTATCCAGCCAGGCTTTTCTTTCCTTGGTGACACAACCCAATTGATCAGCAAGCGGCGTCAACCGTGTGGCAGCATTGTTAGCACGAAGTCGCAAACGATATTCCGCCCGGGATGTGAGCATACGGTATGGTTCGGACACGCCATGTAGCGTCAAATCATCAACCATTACAGCCATGTACGAATTTGCCCGATCAATCGCTGGTCCCTCCCGGTCAAGCGTACTGCAGCCCGCATAGAGGCCTGCTAACAACCCTTGCGCTGCGGCTTCCTCATACCCCGTCGTTCCATTGATTTGTCCGGCGCAATAAAGGCCCGGCATGTCTTTTAGCTGCAAATCGGGGGAAAGAGCGCGCGGATCAATGTGGTCATATTCAACCGCATAGCCGGGAACTTCCATCACTACCTGCTCCAACCCCTCCATTGCGCGCAGCATCGAAAGCTGCACATCAACAGGCAACGAAGTGCTAATACCGTTGGGGTACACCAAATGCGTGTCCAAACCTTCAGGCTCCAGGAAGATTTGATGCCCATCACGATCGGCAAAACGGTGAATTTTGTCCTCGATCGACGGGCAATATCTTGGCCCTGCTGCATCAATAGCTCCGCTAAACAATGGCGAGCGATGCAGATTGTCGGCAATAATGGCGTGCGCTGTGGGATTTGTGCGCGTAATTGCGCAAAAGACCTGCGGATTGGCGCGCTTTTCGGTAAGCGGCGACATAACCCAATGCTCTTGGTCAGATGGCTGTTCTTCCAGGCGAGACCAATCGATCGTACGCCCATCCAATCGAGGTGGAGTGCCCGTCTTAAGGCGGGCCATAGGAAGATTAGCCTCCCGCAACTGCTCCGCAAGACGCTGCGCCGAATTTTCGCCTATTCGGCCGCCTTCAAAACGTTCTTCACCTCGAAACAACGTTCCGCCAAGAAAGGTGCCAGTACAAAGTACAACCGTGCGCGACTCAAGCGTCGTCCCGTCTGCCAAACGGATGCCGCTTACACGTCCACCGGTAAAAACGAGTTCCGCCGCCTCGCCAGCAATACACTGCAAATGTTCATATTGCGCGATTAAGCGTTGAACCTCCGCTTTAAAGAGCTTTCGATCCGCTTGGACGCGCGGCCCCCAGACCGCACTGCCTTTTGATCGGTTGAGCATCCGATAGTGAATAGCGCCAGCATCCGCGGCGCGTCCGATAAGACCGTCAAATGCATCCACTTCGCGGACCAAATGGCCTTTACCCAAACCGCCAATGGCTGGATTGCAGCTCATCGCTCCGATAGCGTCGAGGTCAAAGGAAACCAGCGCCGTACGCACACCCATGCGCGCCGCGGCCGCAGCAGCTTCACACCCGGCATGACCTCCGCCGATAACGATGACATCGAATTGGTTCATGGTACCGCGCCTATAGAACGAGTGTGTTCCACGTGAAACATCTATTTGCCGATACAAAACCGTCCGAACAAAGCATCAAGCACATCTTCAGTCGCAGTCCGACCCAAAAGTGCATCGAAAGAGGTCCGCGCAACACGCAAATCCTCCGCAGCCAACAACGGATCCGCCTGCCCGGCGCAGGCCCGAACGGCCCTGGCAGCTTGCCCGATCAAAACACGTTGCCTTTTGTTAAGCGCCGCCTCGCCCGGCCCTGGCATCGCATCGCGCCCGTGAGCAATTAACACTGACCGTAGCTCAGCAATCCCTTCACCCGTTTTGGCGGACAGACGGAAAAGTGGTTTGGCTTTGGCAAACCCCTCACGATCGCACTGCGCCGCTATTTCCCAGCTACCTGCCGGACCCTCTCCCTCATCACCCAGCCAGAGGATCAGATCGGCTTTACCCAACTCGCCCTCGGCACGAGCGATACCGATGGCTTCAATCTGGTCTGTGGTTTCATCACGCAAACCCGCCATATCAACGAAAGTAAACGGCGCACCGCCCAGTGCGACAGGCTTTTCAAGCACATCGCGCGTCGTTCCCGCCACATCCGCTGTAATCGCCGCTGCACTATCTGTTAAAGCATTGAAAAGCGTTGATTTTCCAGCATTTGGCGGGCCTGCAATGGCGACGCGATAGCCTTCCTTCAACGTCTCGGCATGAGGCGCGTTCGCAAAATCATCCAGCTCCTCGGCAAAGACACGCAACCCATCGCCAAACCCTTTCGGCAGAGTCGAAACATCGTCCTCATCTTCAAAGTCCAAAACCGCCTCAAGCTGCGCTGATGCGAGCAAAATTCGTTCACGCCAAGCCTCTGCCTTGCGTGACAATTCGCCGCCAGCCATTGCCATTGCACTGCGCCGCTGAAGCTCGGTTTCCGCTGAGAGCAGATCGGCCAGCCCTTCCGCCTCGGCCAGATCAATTCGTCCATTGGCAAAGGCGCGCCGCGTGAACTCCCCCGGGTGAGCGGGTCGGCATCCGTGTACCTTAGCCAGCGCCTGTTCGATCGCCGCGATAACAGCCCGCCCGCCATGGCAGTGCAATTCACCCAGATCTTCGCCGGTTACCGAGTTTGGACCGGCGAAAAACAGCATCAGTCCATCGTCAAGAACTTCACCACCAGCCGCGCAAAACTTGGCACGTTCGGCCCGTCTTGCTTGAGGAACTCGTCCCGCCACAGCTGTTAATGCCTCGCGCACAAGTGGCCCTGTGATGCGAATGATACCTATGCCCGCGGGCGGCGCTCCGGACGACAGGGCAAAAATTGTCTCCATCGCGGAAATCCGCTCCAGCTCTTATCCGTTTGATTTACCGCCACTTTTCGGCTTCGTACCGGTGCCAGACTGGCTGGCTGCACTTTCCATGAAGTTTTGGAACATCTTCAGCCCCATCTGACCCATAGGCGCCAATTGCTTGGCGAATTGTTCAAGCTGCTCGACACTGCTCTCACCCTTCATGGCCGAGGCGACTGCATCAACGTAAACAGCGTTCGCTTTTTCAACATCTGGCAACCCCATGAAGCGTCGCGCTTCTTCAGGCGAGCACTCGATTTCAACATTGACCTTCATGATGGGCACCTTTCGTTGCGCGCGGCGTAGAACTGAATAACAGAACAAATATCCGCAGGAGTGTCTTATATGAGCGATACGGTCACAATTTCCACCCTTGATGGTACGGGAAGTTTTTCCGCTTACCTTGCCAGGCCTCATGGCGAGCCGAAAGCAGCCATCGTGGTGATTCAGGAAATCTTCGGCGTGAACGCTGGAATTCGCCGCAAATGCGACAAGCTGGCCGAAGAAGGATATCTGGCCCTCGCGCCCGATCTTTTCTGGCGGTTGGAGCCAGGTGTCGAACTCGACAACGATATCGCGCAAGAGCTGGAAACAGCACTTTGCTTGATGGGTAAGTTTGATCAAGATTCTGGTATCAGCGACATTCAAGCCAGCATAAATGCTGCACGAATAATGGTTGACGGCGGCAAAGTCGGCTGCGTTGGGTACTGCCTTGGCGGCCGTCTCGCCTTTATGAGCGCGGCGCGCACCGATGTGGACGCCAGTGTAGGCTATTACGGCGTCGGCATAGACGGATTGCTTGGCGAGAAAGACGCAATCGCGAACCCTATCTTGCTCCATATCCCCACTGCAGATGGCTATGTGCCCGCAGACACGCAAAGAGCGATGCATGAAGGCCTGGACGATCACGAAAAGGTGACGCTACACGATTATGAAGGTTTGGATCACGGATTTGCGACAGAGTTCGGTGAAAGGCGGGACGAGGCTGGCGCGCAATTGGCAGATTCGCGGACAGCGGAGTTCTTCGAGAAGTACCTGACGTGAACGAAAGCAGCTGCGCGGGGCCGGACCAGTCAAGAGCCGGCCCCGAGCACAAGCTTTACTGATTCATCGTCGCGAAGAAATCTTCGTTGGTTTTGGAATCCTTCATCTTGTCGAGCAGGAATTCCATCGAGTCCACGGTGCCCATTTGCATGAGGATGCGGCGCAAGACCCACATCTTGGACAGCGCTTCCTTATCGACCAACAGCTCTTCCTTACGCGTGCCGGATTTGCCGACATCAAGAGCCGGGAAGATGCGTTTGTCTGCCACCTTGCGGTCCAGAACGATTTCGGAGTTGCCCGTGCCTTTGAACTCTTCAAAGATCACTTCGTCCATGCGGCTGCCGGTATCAATCAGCGCGGTTGCAATGATCGAAAGCGAGCCGCCTTCCTCGATATTACGCGCAGCACCAAAGAAGCGCTTGGGCCGTTGCAATGCGTTGGCATCAACACCGCCGGTCAGCACTTTACCAGAGCTGGGCACGACCGTGTTGTAAGCTCGACCTAACCTTGTGATTGAATCCAGCAGGATCACAACGTCCTTTTTATGCTCAACCAGTCGTTTGGCCTTTTCAATAACCATTTCAGCGACTTGCACGTGCCTGGAGGCAGGCTCATCAAAGGTTGAGCTTATGACTTCTCCGTTAACCGAACGTTGCATGTCGGTGACTTCTTCGGGCCGCTCATCAACCAGCAGCACCAGCAGGAAAACTTCGGGATGGTTGTCCGTGATTGCCTTGGCCATGTTCTGCAGCAGCACAGTTTTACCGGTCCGCGGCGGCGCAACGATCAGCGCGCGTTGTCCCTTACCCTGCGGCGAAATCAAATCGATCACGCGAGCTGACTTGTCTTTCACTGTTGGGTCTTTGGTATCCAGCTCCAGCCGTTCATCGGGATAGAGCGGGGTCAAATTATCAAAGTTCGTGCGATGGCGCACCGCGTCAGGATCTTCGTAATTGACCTGCTTCAATTTGGTCAGCGCGAAATAGCGTTCGCCATCTTTGGGCGCACGGATTTCGCCTTCAACGGTGTCACCTGTGCGCAGGCCCATTTTTCGTACCTGGTTGGGTGAGACGTAAATGTCGTCTGGCCCGGCGAGATAATTCGCTTCGGGTGAACGCAAGAAGCCAAAGCCATCCTGCAGCACTTCGATCGTGCCAATACCAAGAATTTCTTCGCCTTCTTCGGCCACTTCCTTGAGGATCGCGAACATGAGATCCTGCCGGCGCATGGTCGATGCGCCTTCAACGCCCAGCTCTTCAGCCATGGAGACCAATTCGGCCGGCGCCCTTTGTTTAAGTTCTTTAAGATGCATTCGTATTTCCGATACTTAGAGGATGCCGGCAGACCAATGGGCTTGGAGAAAGCGGGTCTGCTCGCCTTAAAAAAAGCGGCGAGCTATGCCGGGAACACGCGCAATACTGCGTTTGCACCATGTCGGTCAATTCGTAAAAGCAAAGGCATGGCCCCGCCTAGCGCAGTGTCAGAACGGTTTGACGACCACCAGGATAACAATCAGCGCCATTGCAATGCCCGGTATCTCATTGATCAGCCGCAATTGCTTGCCCGTCAAAGGTGTGCGGCCCGCTGCAAGCTTGTTCGCATAAATCGCCAAATAGACGTGATATCCGGTCAAAATCAGTACCAAAGCAAGTTTGGCCACAAACCAGCCGCCCATGGGAACGCCCGTAGCAATAAGCGCCAAGCCCAGCACCCACACGACCAACAAAGATGGGCCCAGAATGATCTTGAGCGTCTTGCGCTCACGGCTGAGCCATTTTTCATGAATCTCACCGGTCAGCCCGTCTTCCTGGTGATAGACGAACAATCGGGGCAGAAGAAACAAACCTGCCATCCAAAAAATCACGAAAATGACATGGCCTGCTTTGAGCCAGAAATAGAGCATAGCGAGTGTTTCCTGCATGAAGCCTATTTAGGGATCGGCTTGCGCGCCGTCATCCCCCGATCGAGCGAAGCGTCTGCAAAAGCTGATCGACATGGGCAATCGGCGTTGTCTTATCGATACCATGACCCAAATTGAAGACATGCGGCCGATCTGCAAAAGCTTTGCAGATATCCCGCACGGATTGGTCAAGCGCATCTTCGCCAGCCAAAAGCAGCATCGGATCAAGATTGCCCTGCACCGGCATATCCTTGGGCAATTCTGCATCGATCCACACCGGGTCCTGCGTTTCATCAATGCCGCATGCATCCACGCCCGTTTCACGCGCATAGGCGGGAAGCTTGGCGCCTGCGCCCTTAGGAAAGCCGATCACGGGAATTCCAGGCCGTTTTTCGTGAATAGCGGCAGCAAGCCGTGCATTGGGAGCAATGACCCAGCGTTCAAATTGCTTAGGCGAAAGCGATCCCGCCCAACTGTCGAACAATTGGATGGCTTCTGCCCCTGCATCAATTTGACCGATGAGATATTCAATCGTTGCTGCTTCAATCGCATCGATAAGCGATTGGAAAGCCGATGGATCGCGGTGCGCCAAAGCGCGCGATGCGCCCTGATCTTTGGAACCCTGCCCGGCAACCATATATGTCGCCACAGTCCATGGAGACCCTGCAAAGCCCAGCATGGTGACATCTGGATCAAGCATGCCGCGCACCAGCTCAACCGTCTTATAAACCGGATCGAAGTGGTGCTTTGCCTCACTTAACCCTTGCCACGCCCCATCAATCAATTGCGGCGCCAGGCGCGGACCTTCTCCTGCCTCGAACCACAGATTTTGGCCCATCGCATGAGGAACAATCAGGATGTCGGAAAACAAGATCGCGCCATCGAAACCAAACCGGCGCAAAGGCTGCACCGTAATCTCTGCTGCCGATGGGCTATCATAAACCAGTTCAAGAAATCCGCCCTTCTCTGCTCGCAAAGCGCGGTATTCAGGAAGGTAGCGTCCTGCTTGTCGCATAAGCCAAACTGGCCGCTTGGCCGTGCGTGTTCCGTTGAGATTTTCGAGCAGCGTTCCGGGCATCGTGAGAGATCAATCCAATAAAATAATGTTTATATAAAAGGATGATGGAGTCTGTTGGTCCTGTGGATTGTGGGACTTGTCAGTCTCTGCCTGATTTGTCCCGGCTTGAACAGACCTTGCGGTGGTTCGACTCGCGCATTGGCGATGTCAAACGCAAGTTCTGCGCGCTATTCACAAGCTGTCTAAATCCGCTGGTGCCTGATGATAAGTGGGCTGGCAAAACACATGTTAGCGAGGAAGCAATTGCATCCCATACTTGTCCGCAGCCTTCTGCCGTGGTTTATGCCCTAATTCATCCACATGGCACGCCTACACCTCCACCTTCTGTCTGACAGCACTGGCGAAACGCTGGAAATGCTCGCCAAAGCTGCGCTTGCGCAATTCGATGATAGCGAAGTGGTGCGCCATTTTTGGCCGATGGTCCGCTCTCGCAATCATCTTGACCGGGTTTTGGAAGAGTTCAAGGCCAATCCCGGTCTGGTGCTGCATACGGTTGTGAACGAATCCATCCGGGAACGCCTTGAAGAACGGTGCCGCACGCTGGGCCTGCCCCATGTCGCCGCGCTTGATGCGGTGACTTTGGCGCTTGAAGAACGGCTTGGGCAAGAGGCGCATGGCCGTCCGGGCCGTCAGCATGTGATGGATCAAGCGTATTTTGACCGTGTCGATGCGATCCAGTTTACCATTGCGCATGATGATGGTGTGGGGTGGGAGAACTGGGAAGAAGCAGACATCGTTCTGGCTGGCGTTTCGCGAACGTCCAAAACGCCGACCAGCATCTATTTGGCCAATCGCGGGTTCAAAGTTGCCAATATTCCGCTGGTTGTTGAAAGCCCGCCGCCGCCGTCGCTCTATAAACTTGGCAGCCCCATGGTGGTAGGCCTCACCACTGCACCTGAGCGTTTGGTGCAGATCCGCCGCAATCGGCTGCTATCGCTCAATGAGACGACCGAAAGCGCCTATGTCGATGATGAGCGGGTTCGCAAGGAAGTGGCCTTTGCGCGGCGCATGTATGCAGACAATGGCTGGCCGGTGATCGATGTGACCCGGCGTTCGATTGAGGAGACTGCAGCGGCTGTGATCCGCCTATATCAAGAACGTGAGAAGCGCGATATCCCGCCGCGCGTTGGTCCAAAGCCGATCTGATGATTATCCTCGCGTCCAAATCCGCTTCGCGTCAGGCGATGTTGCGCGATGCGGGAGTGGCGTTTGAAGCGCGCCCTGCTGATCTTGATGAGCGCGCTATAGAAGCCAGGCTGGAAGGTGCTGCGCCAGCCGATATCGCGCTCGCTTTGGCTAAAGCAAAAGCGCTTGCTGTCCACTGCGACGCGTCGCTTGTGCTGGGAAGCGATTCCCTCATCGTGGTCGAAGGGCGCCGCTTTAATAAGCCTCAGGATCGATCCGAGGCGGCTGAACATTTGCGCTATTTTTCTGGCCGAGCGATGGAATTGCATGCCGCTGCCGCCCTTGTTCGTGATGGCAGTGTGGTTTGGAGCCACGCTGCGCTTGCTCGTTTGAAAGTGCGTCCATTGTCTGAGGAGTTTATTGCTTCGTATTTGGACGCGGAATGGCCTGAAGTCGGATATTGCGTGGGCGTATTTCGTATCGAAGCGCGTGGCATACAGTTGTTTGAAACCATCGAAGGCAGCCATTTCACCGTGCTTGGTATGCCGCTTTTGCCGCTATTGGAGGTCTTGCGCGAATATGGAGAATTGCCGCGATGAGCGTGCCGTATGCCGAAGTTATCGGTGATCCGATTGCGCAGTCCAAATCGCCGCTGATCCATGGGCACTGGCTGGATCGGTTGGGTATCGATGCCCGGTATCAAACCTGTCATGTAAAAGCTGGCGAGCTGGAAGACTATATCGCCGCGCGCAAAGCCGATCCCGATTGGCGCGGTTGCAATGTCACCATGCCGCATAAGCAGGACATTATGGCCTTTTGCGATCGGCTGGACCCAGCAGCAAAACAGATTGGCGCGGTAAACACTGTTGTTGCGCAAGCCGATGGCACTTTGTCTGGTTTCAACACCGATGCGGCCGGCTTCCTTGAACCGCTCAGCGCAGAGCTAAAAAAACAGCACCTGTTTCGCATGGCGCGCATTATGGGGACAGGCGGTGCTGCGCGGGCGATCATCGTTGCTTTGGCGCAGCACAATGTGACGCTCGTGCTGGCTGGTCGCAATGAAGCCAAAGCGCGCGCTTTGTTGGATGAGCTTGCGCCAAATGGCGAACATCACGTTGCGTCGCTATCTCACTTTGCGCAAAAGACAGACTTTGTCTTTGATGACCGCGAAGGATGTTTTGATCTGGTGGTCAATGCCAGCCCGCTTGGCATGACCGGACAGCCCCCGCTTGCCTTTGATATGAGCCATGCGCCGCCGGGCAGCTTTGTATACGACATCGTCACCAGCCCGCTGGACACACCATTGCTGCAGAATGCGCGCGCTGCCGGATATCGCACGATTGATGGCTATACTATGCTGATCGGTCAGGCAGCAGCGGCGTTTGTTAAGTTCTTCGGACAAGATGCGCCGCGCGATGACAATGATGCCGCTTTGCGCGCCAAATTGATGGTATGAGGGAAAAGCGTCCTTTGATCCTGGGCCTCACCGGTTCAATCGGCATGGGCAAAAGCACCGTTGCGGCCATGTTTGCCCAGGCAGGCGTGCCGGTTTTCGATGCGGATAGCGTGGTGCGGCAGCTGCAAGGGCCTGATGGCGCGTTATTGCCTGCAATCGAAGCGGCGTTTCCCGGCAGCACAGACGAAAATGGCGTTTTGCGTGCCAAACTTGGTACAATCGTTTTTGGCGATGACGATGCGCTGGCTGAGCTTGAGGCGATTGTGCATCCTGCAGTGCGTGCGCAGCGTGAGGCATTTTTGGCTCAACACAACAATGCCGCGTTGGTTGTGTTCGACATTCCGCTCTTGTTTGAAAAAGGTGGCGCGGGCGATGTGGATCAAATTGCTGTCGTGACAGCATCGCAGGATACGCAGGAAAAGCGTGTTCTGGCCCGTCCCGGCATGACCGAGGAAAAGTTTGCCCATATCCTGGCTTTGCAAATGCCCGATAGCGAAAAGCGCGCCCGCGCCGATCACATCATTGATACCGGCACCACGCTGGAAGCGACAGCGGCGCAGGTCAAAGCTCTGGTGGACAAGCTTTCTACCTAGTTGCACTTGCCAGATCTGCGGCTCAATAAGACCAGTATGCGCGAAATTATCTTCGATACCGAAACCACCGGCTTTGATCCTGCAACAGGGGATCGCATGGTGGAAATTGGCTGCATCGAAATGGTCAACCGCGTCGCCACAGGCCGCGATTTTCACGCTTATTACAATCCTGAACGCGATATGCCCGCTTCGGCAGAGAAGATTCACGGCCTTTCCGCCAGTTTCCTCTCTGACAAACCCTTATTCAAAGATGGCGCGGGTGAATTGCTGGAATTTTTGGGTGATGCCAATCTGGTGGCACACAATGCGCAGTTCGATTTTGGCTTTCTCAACGCCGAGTTGAACGCCTGTGGTTTGGACAAGATCAATCTTGACCGGATGATTGATACGCTCGCCATTGCGCGCAAACGTCATCCGGGAGCCAAACATACTCTTGATGCCTTGTGCTCTCGCTACGGGATAGACCGTAGCCACCGTGTGCTGCACGGCGCTTTGCTTGATGCTGAGCTGTTGGCGCAAGTTTATGTTGAGCTTACAGGCGGCCGGCAGATCGGGCTTGAACTGGCAAGCGAAGATACTGAAAGCGCAGTGGAAGTTGCGCGTTTCATGCCAAAGACGGGCGAATATCGCGCCCCGCGGCCACATGCTGCAACAGCACAAGAGCTTGCACGACACACCGCCTTTCTTGCAAAGTTGCAAAAGCCGCTTTGGACTCAGGGATCTTAACCGATCGTCTTCAGTCTGGCGCGGGAGAGAAGACCTTAAGGAGTGAGCATATGGATATTCGCGTGTCTGGACATCAGGTGGACACTGGCTCGGCATTGCAGGACCATGCATCGGGTCGCATGGAAACCATCGTCGATAAACATTTCAGCCGCGCCCTATCCTCCACCGTCACTTTTGGAAAAGCGCCCGCCAACGCGTTCGCCGCCGATATCATTCTGCACGTCAATCACGGCTTAATTCTCAAAAGCCACGGGCAAGCGCATGATGCGCACGCCGCATTTGATCAAGCCGCAGAAAAAATCGAAAAACAGCTGCGCCGCTATAAGCGACGCCTCAAAGATCGCCACGAACAGGCCGCCCATGCCATGGAGCGCGAAGATGCTGCCTACACGATCTTCGAAGCTGCCGAGGTGGAGAGCGAGGAAGAGGTCGCTTACGATGCGCCTCCCATCATTGCGGAAACGCGCATCGATATTCCAGAGGTTAGCGTTTCAGATGCCGTGATGGAGCTCGATTTGCGGCATACCAGCGCGCTGTTTTTCAAAAACGCTGGCACTGGACGGCATAATATGGTCTATCGCCGTCCCGATGGTTCCATTGGTTGGGTAGAGCCTTCCTGAACGCAAAAGCGCGGGAAAGCTTGAGGGGATGAACAGCCATTTTATGTAGGACATCGATGTGAAATCGCGTCCGCGGCGCCTTTGGGCGGCTGCGCGGACCTTTTGAAAATGATAAAGTCGAAGTGACATGAACGGAATATTTGCGATCAAACCCGAAGCGGTCTCATTGATTGAATCGGATAATAAGGACGAAATTCTCGATGATTTGAGCGGCTTGTTCGCTCAGGCATGGAGCCTTGACCGCACGCAGGTGCTGGAACAGCTGACAGAGCGGGAGCGGCTGGGCAGCACCGGCTTTGGACGCGGCGTTGCCATTCCGCATGCTCGCTTTCCCAATCTTCGCCGCCCTATTGCATCGTTTGCCAAATTGGCGCGGCCTGTTGCTTTTGAGGCGTCCGATGGAATGCCTGTCGATCTGGTGTTTGGTTTGTTGTCTCCTGACAATAGCGGGGTGAAGCACCTTCATGCGCTTGCGGCTGTATCGCGATTGGTGCGCGATGATCGTATGCACGAAGCGCTAAGCGAAGCGCCTGATGCCGATGCGCTTTATGGTCTGATTGCTAATGTGACGGATCGTGACGCCGCCTGATAACGGCCCCCACGACGGTGTTGATGCAGGCCAGGGGGCCCAAGGGCACTATCGTGCGCTTGAAAACCTTTATTCCTCAGCGCCAATCAATGCGATGTTCCGTTCGCAAATGGCGATCCCTGAAAAGGGCGTGGCGCGCATCACCTTTGATGCCGATGAGCGGATGCATCACGCCGCTGGCGCAGCGCATGGCACAATCTATTTCAAAATGCTCGACGATGCAGCTTTTTACGCGGCCAACACACTGGTTTCGGACCGCTTTTTGCTGACTACAGGCTTCAACCTTCATTTTACCAAGCCTTTGAAGACGGGCAAAGTCATCGCTGAAGGCCGCTGGATTAGTGGCAAGCGCCGCGTTTTTGTGGCCGAGGCGCATTTGCTTGATGAAGAAGGTGACGAAATCGGCCGCGGCACAGGCACATTCATGCGATCGCGTATCCCGCTTGCCAGCCTATCGGGCTATCACGCCTAGTAAGGGTCGATAGGGCAGGATGGTGATGTAATGGATGACAGGATTCCAGCTCATTTGGAAGTTTCGGGGATGATCCGGGCGATTCAGGCTGCGGGAGGCTTCGCAATGGTGCTGTCCAAGGGTGAACGCGATGCGGGAACCTTGCTTATAATATGTTGCGAAAATGGCACAAACTTGCGTGCTTATGAGCGTATGCCAAGCCTAGATGGAGGCCGACATTGGGTGCTTTCCAAGACCCAAGACCCTGAAAACCCTCAAGAATTTACTGAGTATTATACAAAACGCGGGCAACAGGATGCTGATCTGTGGGTGCTTGAGTGCGATGTCCATAATGCGGAGAAGGTCCTGGACATAAACCCTGGGGTCAATTGACATTCAGGCATTGATCGCTATTTGGCGCTCGACTTTCACTCACAAGCGTATGCCTTTGGTGGCCGACAATGGTGTCGGTGCTTAAGGTGCGCAGACGGGGAGCGACTGACAGGTCACCAAAAGTAAGCGCGGCAGATATGGCCATGAGTTTAAGGCCTCCGCGACAACAGACCTGATTACGTTTCTCACCGCCGAGAAGTAAGAGATAGATGAAATTTGGATATAAGCGCACCGTGGCAGCAGCCACGGCTATGGTTTTGCTCGGAACGGGTTTCGGTGCCTATGGCGTCGGCGCAGTCGCGCAAGATCAGGTGGAAGCTGAAAGTGTTCAAGCTGACATCGCCAATATCGAAACACAATCCGCAGGCGATAACGCCCCTGCAATCCGCTTTGTCGCCAGCGAAGTCGTCCAAGACATTCCTGAAGATAGCGCTCCGGTAGACTTAACCACTGATGCCAACTCCCTGCGCGAGCTCGTCGCGACCACGGCTGTGAGCGAAGAGATGTCCCGCGAAGTGCGCTGTCTGGCGCAAGCCGTATATTTTGAAGCACGTGGTGAACCGCTCGCAGGCCAGCTGGCAGTGGCGAAAGTGGTGATCAACCGTGCCGACCACGCCCAGTTCCCCGACGATTATTGTTCAGTTGTTACACAGCGCGCGCAATTCTCTTTTGTTCGTGGTGGCCGCATTCCGCAGCCCAATGCTGGTTCTGCTGCATGGAACCGCGCCCGCGCCATCGCCCGCATCGCGCACCGTGATATGTGGGAAAGCGAAGCAGACGATGCGCTGTATTTTCACGCGACTTATGTAAAACCGCGCTGGGCCCGCCATAAAACGACCCGCGCGCGCATCGACAGCCACATCTTTTATCGTTGATTATATGGGCGGGCTGGAAACGGCCCGCCTTTAATCGCGCAATTCAACCCATACAGGCGCGTGGTCGCTCGCCTTTTCGCGGCCGCGATATTCTTTATCGACGCCGGCTGCGACCAAACGGTCTGCGCATTCTGGCGATAGCAGCATGTGATCAATGCGAAAGCCATGATCGCGCTGCCAGGCTCCGGCCTGATAATCCCAAAACGTCCAAACGCCGCCGCGCGGGTTAAGCGTGTCGATCGCATCGGTCCAACCATCGTTGAGCAGACGGCGATAGGCATCGCGCGATTCTGGCTGCATCAGCGCATCGGATGCCATCGCTTTGGTCGACCACACATCCTTGTCTTCAGGAATAACATTGAAGTCGCCCAGCACGACGGTGGGTTGTTCTAAGCTTTGCAATTCGCGCAATCGCGTCTGCAACCGCTCCATCCATGCCAGCTTGTAATCAAATTTCGGACCGGGAAGCGGGTTGCCATTGGGCAGATACAGATTGCAAATCCGCACACCGGTCACATCAGCTTCGAGATACCGTGCCTGCTCGTCTTCATCATCGCCGGGAAGTCCGCGCTGCATTTCTAGCGGTTCTTCGCCGTCCACAAGGATGGCAACGCCATTGAAGCTTTTCTGGCCATGCCAGATCGCGTTATAGCCGATATCGGTAAATTCGCTGACAGGGAAGTTGGCGTCCTGGCTCTTCACCTCCTGCAAACAAGCGACTTTGGGACGTTGTTCCTGCAGCCATTCTTTAAGGCGCGGCAGCCGCGCTTTAACGCCGTTAATATTGAAGCTGGCGATTTTCACTAGATGCCAAAGCTCGACCCGCATCCACAACCAGCAGCAGCTTGCGGATTTTCCACCCGGAATGCCGCTCCGCCCAGCGATTCGACAAAATCAACCACGCTGCCAGAAACCAGATCAAGGCTAACCGGATCGACGACCAGTTTAACGCCCTGCGTTTCACTTACCGAATCGTCCGGTTCGGCAGCGTCATCGAGATCAAATTTGTATTGGAAACCCGAACAGCCCCCGCCCTCGACAGAAAGGCGCAAGATAGCCGCCTTATCTTGCTTGGCCGCAATCGCCGCAACGCGCGAGGCGGCAGCAGGTGTCAAAGTGAGCATTTCAGACATGGTGCCTATTTAGGTTGCGCAGCCGCTTACCTCAAGCGGTGGCGATATAATCGCGCATTTGTTTGGCTTCTTCCTCGGCCAACTCAATCCGGTATTTCACCAGATCACCGATGGAGACAAAGGAGACGAGCTGTCCGTTTTTGGTAACGGGCAAATGTCGAATACGCCTGCGGGTCATAAGGGAAAGGGCATTCACGGCATCTTCATCGATATCGATGGTTATGGCCGGAGCCGTCATAACCGCGCTTACGGGTTGATCCAGCGTTTCGCCGCCATCTTTGGCCACCGAATAGAGCAGATCACGCTCCGAAAAAATGCCAGCGACTGCGCCGTTTTCGATAACAGGCAAAGCGCCAATACGCTTGTCTGCCAGAAGTTTCGCAGCGTGGCGCACCGTATCTGTTGGCACGCAGTGGATAATATTTTGATCGCGGCCTTCGATCAGCCGGGCAATGGTCATTGCAGCAATCTCCTCCAACCCAAAGAACGCAGTATGCCACGAAAGCACCGTTGCAGCAAAGCGGTATGGCCTGAATGCGGGATTGCACGCAGCCGTGCAGACGGGCAAAGAGGCGCTATGAGCAAGCCATCCCCCCTTGATGACCCGGAAAATGCCGCACATGCATGGGCGCGGTATCGCCGCCTGATGCGCTTTATGTTTCTGTTTACTGTTGGCGTGGTCGCGATTGCCATGGCGATTTTGTACAAACAAACCGAAGTTGTCAGCCCGCATTTCTTTATCGCAACTGCGCTCGGCATTGGGTTTTCGATGCTGTTGATGAGCGCGCTGATGGGATTGGTGTTTCTGTCCAGTGGCACAGGCCATGATGAATCAGTCGATAACTCGCTCGACAGTCTCGATCAGGATGATGATCCCAATAATGGCTGGCGCGGATAAAGACGGAATTCTTCCACCGGCTCACCACCAATCAGATGTTCTTGAATGATGCGTTCTAGCACTTCTTCGGTGCAGGAATGGTACCAAACCTGATCGGGCCAGACCACCGCGACGGGGCCTGATGCGCAGATTTGCAGGCAATCCGCTTTGGTCCGCTGAACTCCTCCGCGCCCGACAAGGCCCAGCTCCTGCATCCGTTTTTTCAGATAGTTCCATGCGCGCGCGCCATCTTCTTGCGAGCAGCATTTCTGCTTTTCCGACATCGCGCACAAGAAGATGTGGCGATCCACACTGGCCCCGCGGATCCGCGCAAGCGTAGCTTCTGCTTGTTCAAGCGGAGTGAACATTGCGCGTGTGACTAACCGCGCTTGCCTGCAATGCGCGAAATCTCATCCTTGACCATGCGCTCCACCAATGGCGGCAGATTGGTATCGAGCCATTGGGCCAGCATCGGCCGCAGCATATCGCGCACCAATTGTTCAATGCTGGTTTCGCCTGCCGGAATAGCGGTGCGTTGCGGTTCGTCGGAAACGCGCGAAAGACTGGACAGCGAACGGCGCATAGCATCAGCGGCCCTTTCACTGGTCAGCGTTTCTTCTATCTGGGCAATAATACGTTCGGGCGGGATTTTGCCGTTTGGCTTTGCTTCGGCTTCGGCTTCGCGCGCCATTTCTTCATCGATGAGAGCGGTCGCAGCTGCACCAAGATCCAGAATGCCCAATGCTTCATCGTCAGCTTCTGGATCAGGCGCGACCAGATTTTCGCTGTCATCTGTGTGTTCTTCGGCTTTTCTCGGCGATGTGCCGTTGAGCATCACGCCATCATCCGTGCGCCGCTGCCGTTCCACAGCTGCGGTTTCGCGATTATCGCTTTCGATCACTTTCTGGATCGCTTTTAGGATTTCGTCGACCGAACGTTCGGAAGGATGTTGCATTGTACGCCCCGTTTAATTCTGCGCCGGAATGTCACCGGACTGCGCAGGGATGTCAACGCTCCGTGGTGATTGCGTAACGGGATCATCGTCCCGCTGCCAATCCCAAACGATCCCGCGCACACGTTCATAATTGTCGATAGGGTCATAAAGCGGACCCAATTGCCCAAGGCCCAAATCACGCGCTTCGGCTTTACCCATAGCGGCCAGCAGGGAGAAGCCCGCGACATAGGCGTTGCGCTGCGCTGTCACCAATTGCACCTGCGCGCGCAGCAATTCCTGCTGCGCATCGAGGATGTCGAGGATCGTGCGATTGCCCACGCTGTTTTCTGCGCGCACGCCTTCCAGGCTGAGCGATGCAGCATCCACGGCGGTGCGACTGGATTCGATAATTGCCAGCGAAGCGCGCCAGCTGGAATAGGCTCCGCGCACTTGTGCAACAAGGCTGCGTTCCGCTGCGACCAAATTCTCCAGCGCGGCTTGCTTATTGGCCTGAGCTTGGCGTTGCTGTGCTGACACGCGGCCACCCTGGAACAACGGGATAGTAAGCCGTAGGCCTGCATCTGCGTCTGTCTGGCCATCGGCCCCTGGGGCAAGCGTGCCAAGGAATGTCTGATAATTTCCGCCTGAAAAGGCCGTGAGCCTTGGCAAACGGCCTGCTCCGGCCACTTTAACATCGAAACCGGCCGCTTCGGCACGTTCTTGCGCAGCGAGCAGATCGGGATTGTTTTCAAGCGCTGTCAGCACCGCATCGCTCACATCGGCAGGTAGTCCGGGCAATGGCGGCGGCGCCTGCAAATCGGTAGGTGCGCTGCCAATCAGCGCGACATAATTTTCCCGCGCAACAATCAAATTGGCTTGCGCGCTTTGCAAATCGCCTCGCGCAATGGCCAAACGGCTTTGTGATTGCGCGACATCGGTGCGGGTTAGCTCGCCAATTTCGAAGCGGTCATTGGTCGCCTCTAAATTGATGCCCAGCGTTTCGACATTGGTGCGTGACAGACCTACCAGCGATTCGTTCAAGATCACATCAAGATAGGCTGCCACCACTTGTGAAAAAACAGCGCTTTGCGTCCCGCGCAAATCCGCCCGGCCCGCCTGAACGCGCGTTTGTGCCGCGCGCACGCTATTGCGAACGGCGCCGCCTTGATAAAGCGGTACAGCCAGATCAACGCTGCCTGTAATGATACGGTCAGGCGCGATGAAAGTCGTCGCATTTTGCTTTAATGCTTCTATGTAAACGCCAGTGGCATCCAGCGTGGGCAGGCCAGAAGCACGTTGGATCACAACATTTTCATCTGTTGCCCGCTGCGTTGCACGCGCGGCGTTTAATGTCGGGTTTTCGGCATAGGCTTTGGCCAGCGCATCTTGCAAGGTTTCCGCCATTGCGGGCGCAGACAAGGCACAGGCGCAAGCGAGCAATGTTGCTTTGGCCATTGCCAAGCGCATGATTAAAAGCTCCAGCCCTTTGGCTTGTCGAACTCAGCCAGATGCGGGATGCCCAGATCGTGCACTGGCAACAATGCGGCGCTATTATTGGCTTTACGGCCAACGGCAAGACGCGTGACGCCATTTTCTATAATACCGGTCACGATACGCGCATCGACCGCCAATCTGGCAAGAAGCTTGGCAGGGATTTCCTCTACCGCGCCATCTATCACCAGCAGGTTTGCACCTTTGCCTTTGCGGCCTGCGCCCAAAGCATCTTCGGGTGATAGCACGGTCAAATCGGCAACCAGCGGTTCAAACAAAGCGGCCAGATAGCCCGATCCGCCATCCACGATAATCGCGCGGTCTTGTGCGCGTGGAGAAGCTTCTTCCAACATCATGCCGTGCACCAATGGCGCGGCCAGCCAGCGCCCATCGCCAAGCGCAATGGCGCGATCGACATAGGCCAGACTTTTGGCCGACGCTGGCACGAAATCGGCACGTTCCACCGCGCCCATGCGCAAAAGCACAAAGGGTGTGTTTACGCCGCTTGTGCGCAATTGGCTGTCAATCATCGCCCGGCGGGCGGGATTGGTGGTCACAGCGGGAGAATCAAGAACGGTCACAGCAACAAACTCTTATCGTCAAAACGCTGGTATCGCCCTAAGCCAAGCGACAGCATAGGCCAAGGGCTTTGACCGTTTGGTGCGCCTGCGCCTATGGGGCAATCGTTGAAGCGAGAAGGAAGATAGATGAGCGACATGGTGACAATTGGTGAAGGGGATCTGATTGAGACGGTCGCTGATGCCTTGCAATATATCTCATACTATCATCCGATGGACTACATTCACGCTTTGGGCGAAGCCTATAAGGCGGAAAAAGGGCCAGCGGCGAAAGATGCAATCGCGCAGATCCTGACCAACAGCCGCATGTGTGCCGAAGGGCACCGCCCGATTTGTCAGGATACCGGCATCGTCAATGTGTTTGTGAAATGGGGGCAGAATTGCCGCCTCGATTCCAAAATGAGCTTGCAAGATGTGGTCGATGAAGGGGTGCGCCGCGCCTATAATCACTCTGATAACAAGCTGCGCGCTTCAATCCTTGCTGATCCTGCTTTCACGCGTCGCAATACGCGCGACAATACGCCTTGTGTGCTTTCGGTTGAAATGGTGCCGGGCGATACGGTGAGCATTGATGTCGCGGCCAAAGGCGGCGGCAGCGAAAACAAATCCAAATTCAAGATGATGAACCCTTCTGACAATATCGTGGAATGGGTGCTGGAACAAATCCCCAGCATGGGCGCTGGCTGGTGCCCGCCTGGAATGCTGGGCATTGGCATTGGCGGTACGGCAGAACATTGCATGAAGTTGGCCAAACAATCGCTGATGGACCCGATTGATATGGGCCAATTGAAAGCGCGCGGCGCGAAGACTGATATTGAGCAGCTGCGGATCGACATTTTCGATGCTGTCAATGCGACGGGCGTTGGCGCGCAAGGGCTTGGCGGGCTTGCCACTGTGCTTGATGTGAAGATTTACGATGCGCCGTGTCATGCGGCTGGCAAACCTGTGGCGATGATCCCCAATTGCGCCGCCACGCGCCATGCGCATGTGACGATGGACGGCTCAGGCCCCGCCTATCTGCCCCAGCCTGATCTGAATGCATGGCCCGATGTGCAGTGGGAGCCTGATGCAGAGGCCAAGCATGTCGATCTCAACAATCTGACGCCAGAAGAAGTTGCCAGCTGGAAACATGGCGATCGGCTTTTGCTGAACGGTGCAATGCTAACCGGGCGTGATGCGGCGCATAAGCGGATCCAGGATATGCTGGCCAAAGGCGAGGAGCTGCCTGTCGAATTTAAAAGCCGCGCCATTTATTACGTTGGCCCTGTTGATCCGGTAATGGGCGAAGTTGTTGGCCCGGCTGGCCCGACCACAGCGACGCGGATGGACAAGTTCACCGAAATGATGCTCGATCTCGGATTGCTGGCGATGATCGGCAAGGCGGAGCGCGGACATGATGCGGTAGAAGTGATCAGCCGGTTTAAAGTCGCCTATCTGATGGCCACGGGCGGTGCGGCCTATCTGGTGGCGCGCGCGATCAAGGAGTCAAAAGTGGTCGCTTTTGAAGAACTTGGCATGGAAGCGATTTACGAGTTCACGGTGAAGGATATGCCCGTCACGGTTGCTGTGGATGCGCAAGGCAACAATGTTCACCAGTTGGCTCCGCTGCATTGGCAGGAGAAAATTCGTAAGGAAGGCCTGCTGGAAAACAGCTGAGCGGGTGTTTGCACCGCGATAGGCCGCACCAAATGATCGACCAAGCGTGGACCGATTTCGACAGGGACCGGGCGCGGGGCTGGCCTTTTTAACGGCTGCGCGGTTAAAGCTGCACTATGAAATCGGTCAAAACCGAGGAAGCGCCTGCGCGCGTACCCTTTTCGACAGTGCTGCTGTCGGTGGTTGGCTTGTGGCTGACCTATTATGTGCTTGTCAGTATGCGCGGCGATCTTGTCGATCTGACTTTCGCCAATGAGATCTTGTGGCGCCGCGCTATATCCTGCGCAATCGGTGTTGTGATTACTTTGGGGCTGTGGCTGCTTTTGCGGTTGTTCGATGCGCGCGCGCTGTGGATGAAGATTGCCGCGGCGCTTTTGTTCTCGCTGCCTATCGCGGTGTTGATTGCAAAAGCCAATTATCATGTTTTCGCCCCCGTTGAGGAAGAGGCGTTCCGCTATGCCGCTGAACAACGCGGCTTTACCGTGCGGCGCGGCGATGGTGGCGATTTGCTGGTCGATATTCCCGCAATCGATATTACCAAAGTGCAAGGCCAGGAGCCGCCCGGCCCCGCTGCCACAATCGCTGCCGATACCTTGATGGGCACCTATTGGCAGCGCATCACCGAAGTGGCGTTTGGCCGGTATTTCATGTTGCTGGCATGGTGTGCGCTCTATCTCGCTTTGTTGACGGGTGAAAAAGCGCGTTCGGCAGAGCGGCGCGAAGGCGAATATCGCCGTGCGGCAAAGGCAGCGGAATTGCGGTCCTTGCGCTATCAGGTCAATCCGCATTTCCTGTTCAACACGCTCAATTCTCTTTCGGCCATGGTGCTGACGGGCAAGACTCAAGCCGCAGAGCGGATGATTCAAACGATCAGCACATTTTACCGGCGTTCTCTGGCCGATGATCCGACATCAGATGTGCTGCTGCGCGACGAGATTGAGCTGCAAAAGCTCTATCTCGATATCGAATCCGTGCGCTTTCCTATGCGGCTGCGTGCAGAATATGACATTCCGGCTGATCTGGAAGAAACGCTGATCCCCGGCATGATTTTGCAGCCCTTGATTGAAAACTCGGTGAAACATGCCGTGGCTCCATCATCGGGCCAGGTCACCATCACTCTTGCTGCGCGCGAAGAATATGGCCGGCTGGTTCTGTCTGTGTCGGACAATGGCGCGGCGGCGGCGGTTAATGATGAAACACGCCCCGGCTTTGGCATTGGGCTTAACAATGTATCGGAACGTTTGCAGGCGCGTTTCGGGGATGAAGCGACGGTTGTGTCTGGACCTGTACCAGATGGTTTTGCCACATATCTGCGCCTGCCCATGCGCCGTACACGAGAGGCAGCAGCAGCATGAGCGATATGACGGGAGAAGGCTTGCGCACGTTGATTGTCGATGATGAACCCCTGGCGATTGAACGCATGCAGGTGCTGTGTGCAGAAATCGCCGGGATCAATGTGATTGGCACGGCCAATGATGGCGAATCAGCGCTACGATTGGCGCAAAAACTTGGCCCTGATCTGTTGTTGCTGGATATGACGATGCCGGGAATTGATGGGCTGGGTGTTGCCAGTGAATTGGCCAGGCAAGATCATCCGCCCGCCATTATCTTTGTCACCGCACATGAAGATTTTGCCGTGGCCGCGTTTGATCTGGAAGCGGTTGATTATGTCCTCAAGCCGGTGGCAGGGGAGCGGTTGGAACGCGCCATTGAACGTGCGCTGGCCCGCCGCAGCAAGCAAGCAGAAGCAAACGATGAAACAAGCGATATGTGGCTTTCAGAGTTCTGGGTGCCGGATCGCTCTGAACTGCTGCGCATCGATGCCCAAGAAGTGCGCCGTATCGATGCGGAGCGCGATTATGTGCGCCTGCATGCAGGGGAGCGCACCTATATGCTGCTGCAAACCATTGCCGGGCTTGAAGAAAAGCTCGATCCGGAAAAATTCATCCGCATTCACCGTTCCACCATCCTGCGCCGCGATTTCATTCGCGGGCTGCGCCATGAAGGTTTGGGCGTTTGGTGCGCTGAGCTGGAAGATGGCGAAGAATTGCGCATCGGCCGCACCTATCTCAAACGCGTCAAGGCGATGGCAGGGCGATAAGGGGCTGGGCGATAAGGGGCAATTGCGCGCAAAAAAGCCGCCCGAAACCGGACGGCTCATTGGCCAATTTGTGCTGCGGGAAGGACGCTCTATCTTGCCTTTGATAAGCGCCCTTCAATGCAGCTGACCATCCGCTCACCCGCCGTAATTGGTGTCGCGCTTCATATCGGCGAAATGCTGGTGGAGTTGGCGTTTGGCATCGCGGAAACACTTGCGCGATTCGCGCGAAGCAATGCGTGTGCCAAGGTTGGTTTTGTCCATGCCGCAAACTTGCCGGGCCGCAACTGCAATCCGGCGATCAAGTTCAGCCACGCCTTGTTCGGTGGACAAATCAAGATCGGCATAGGTCACGCCAGTGGTGTGCGGCGTATCATCTTTTGCAGAAACAGCCGGTGCAAACGCCAAAGCGGCAGCGGCCAATGAGAATGTCGCAGTTTTCATAAACATAATAATGCTCCTTCCATCCCATGTAATGTTGCGCCGCGGCCGGTGGGACTTGAACGACCGCGACGCAGGAAAAGTGATAGGCGGCTTCACGCCATCAATCTGCAAGGGGTCGATCTGGAGGCGCATTGACTCGACGAACGAGGCGCAATGGCGACGAGCGTTAAATCTCGCTCCACGAACGACTATTTGCATCATAGTCAGTTGCAAGACATTATGTTGCTTATGCTTTTGTTGATCGCCTTTTTGTTGGGAGTTGCCAACTTTGCTGCCCATCGCGCCGTGGCGGAAAGCGGCCACCCTTTGCTTAGCGTCTATGCAAAGGAGAGTTGGCCTGCGGTTCGCATCGTCATGCTGATCATCGAATTCGCGGTATTGGCGGGTGTGATGCTTGTTCTGCATGCCGGGCGTGAAGGCTGGTTGTGGTTCTATGTGTTTTATAGCATCGCAAATACTGGCTTTGCGTGGTTGATCGCCACGCGCCGCATCTAACACCGCATCTGACACCCGCGACACAAAGGTATCCATGACCGCCGCCCCTGACCGTCTGTTTCACGTAAGCGATGTGCATTTTGGTGTCGAAGATCCGCGTGCGCATGCAGCATTTGCCGATGCTGTCCGCCGTGAGCGACCCGATGGCGTATTGTGCACAGGCGATATCACGCAGCGCGCTACGCATAAGCAGTTTTCCACAGCAGCAGAATATTTTGGCGCATTGGATGTGCCGGTGATGCTGTTTCCCGGCAATCACGACATGCCATATTACAACCCGTTAGAGCGGATATTCCGCCCTTATGCACGGTGTGAACGGCTGGAACGGCAGGTCAGCCAGACGCTCGAACTGCGCCATGCTGTGATCGTCCCGTTTAATACCAATGGCGCTGCGCAGTGGCGCTGGCCCTGGTCAGATGGCGTGGTAAAAGCTTCGCGATTGGACGTGGTTCGCGGGCAACTGGAAGAATTGCGCGGCGATCACAGGCGCAAACTGGTCGCATGTCATCACCCCTTGCTGCCCGCACGCGATGGCGAAACCAATCCCACTATTCGCGGCGATCATGCCTTTGCCACCATCGCTGCTGCCGGGGCTGATGCTGTTCTCACCGGCCATGTGCATGTGCCGTTTGATCAGGTGCGCGAGCGCGATGGCCATGCGATGCGCATGATCGGAGCAGGCACGTTATCAACGCGTCTGCGCGGTGCCCCGCCCAGTTATAATGTTCTGACAATTGCCGATGGTGCGATCACGCTGGAGCGGCGCGATCTGGCTTGAGCCTTTATGGTAAAGCGCAAACGAATAAGGGCGACCCGCAGGCCGCCCTTCTTGTATCCGGTGAAGTCTTGAGCGGGTTAACGCTTCGAGAACTGGAAGCTACGACGGGCTTTCGCGCGGCCATACTTCTTACGTTCAACCACACGGCTATCACGGGTAAGGAAGCCAGCAGCTTTGATCACACCGCGCAAAGCGGGTTCATACTTGCTCAAAGCTTGGCTGATGCCATGCTTGACAGCGCCAGCCTGTCCAGACAGGCCGCCGCCGGTGACGGTGGCAACAATGTCATACTGGCCTTCACGCTCAGAAATTGAGAAAGGCTGATTGATCACCAGACGCAGCGTTGGACGTGCGAAATACACTTCCTGATCCTTGCCATTCACAGTGACTTTGCCAGTACCAGGCTTGAGCCAGACGCGGGCAACCGCATCTTTACGGCGGCCTGTGGCATAAGCGCGGCCCTGCGCATCAATTTCCTGCTCACGCAAAGGCGTGGTAGGCACGACCACTTCAGGTGTGCCGGCATCGCCAGCTTCTGCATTGGCGGCAGGCGCATCGCCAACGACTTCTTTCAGATCAGCGAGATCGGTCGCGGTGTTTTTGTCATCGGCCATCAGGCGTTCACCTTGTTCTTGCGGTTCATGCTGGCAATATCGAGCACTTCAGGCTTCTGGCCTTCATGCGGATGCTCGGTACCATTATAAAGGTGCAGGTTCTTCATCTGCACACGGCCCAGCGGACCAGTTGGGATCATGCGCTCAACAGCTTTTTCCAAAACGCGCTCTGGAAAGCGGCCTTCCAGGATTTTGTCAGCCGTCGTTTCCTTAAGTCCACCGGGATAGCCGGTATGCTTGTAATAAATTTTCTTCGCAGCCTTATTGGCGGTGAAGCGGACCTTATCGGCATTGAGGACGATCACATGATCGCCGCAATCGACATGCGGGGTAAAGCTTGGCTTGTGCTTGCCGCGCAGGATGTTGGCGATGATCGATGCAACGCGGCCTACCACGAGGCCTTCGGCATCAATAACGTGCCATTTCTTTTCGACTTCGGCGGGCTTGATCGACCGCGTCATCTTGCTGAGCGCTTTCATGGCTCGAATTCCTCAAATTGACGAATATGTATGAGGGCGTGTCAGAATCACGTTCTACCTGCCCTGCGGAGCGGCGCATTTGTCGGTTTGGTGTCGGAAAGTCAAGCTGGAAGCGGGATACGCGCAAGGTAAAATAATACCGCCTGCCTTTGCAACTCTAATCGCCTGGCTGCAATGTCCAGTCTTCACGTGTGGCACGTTCATCATCACCGATGCGCGTTGTGACCGTGCGCGTGGCCATTTTCATCAGTCCGGTGGTCATGTCGCTTTCACCGGAAAAAGCAGTTTCGACTTCACCCCAGCTGCCATCGGCGAGTTGAAAGGAGTGTATGTCCACCTGTTTGGTCAGTGGCGGACTGAACAGGTTTTGGGGCAGTTCGATCGAAAACGCCTGACCGGCCTGCCCCACCGAGGTGACAAGCCCGGACAGTTCTTCGCGATCTGCGGCGGGAATGTCTGAATTCTCGATCATATTGCTTGCTACGCCAGCAGCTTCTTTGACCGTCTTGTCATCAGATTGCGGAATGGCTTCGGGTTGCAAAACGCCAAATGGGTTGAGCACGAGAGGAAACAACCCGTCATTCTGACGCTGCCTTTCCAAATCAGCAAAACGTTCCAACTGGGGTGGGAAATCCACGATAACTTCCAACAATTGCCCTTCGACCAAAAAGCCATAGGCGAACTGGCTAAATACCACCTTTGACCGTCTTTCTACGACGATTGCGATTCCTCCCTGAAGAGGCCGCGTAAGCCGCCAGGAGAACTGCATTTCGCCCAAAGGAGGTTTGATCAGCCGCTCAGCCGCAGCGGCAAACCCCGGCAAAAAAGCTTGCGCGGCGATGGCACTGGCAGCCAGAGAACAATGGGCCAGTATTGTGCGGCGGCTGATAGGCTTCATTGCGTTTCATCCTCCTTGGTTACCTTGGCAACCCATTGGCGCGTTGCTTCGGGTGCCGCGTCGGCAAGCCAGCCTGAAATAGCCGGGACGTCATAAGGGTGCAGCGCCAGGAGTGTATCGATTGCCTGTGCCAGCTTGGCTTTGCTGGTTTTCATCATGACACCAGTCTCTTGGCCCGATTGTATCTCGCCTTGCCATGAGAAGACAGAGATAATCTGCGGTGTGATGTTGGCACATGCTATGAGCTTGTTTTCAAGCAACTGTCCGGCGATCACTTGCGCTTCCCGGCTTGATGGAAAAGTGCACCAGATCAAGGCGACTTGCTCTTCGCTCAACGTTGGCGACCCATCGTGTGCGCAGCCCATGCACAAGCGCCGGTTAAAAGAGCGCCCACGCCTTGATGCGCAACTGCGAGCCAAAGCGATACGCCCGTCAGCACAGTCGCAATGCCAAGCAGCATTTGCAGGCCAAGCGTCACATGCAAGGCCCGCGATGCACCAACAGCGCCAGTACGTTTGACCTTCACCGCCAGCACAATCAAAGCTGCAAGCGCAACGAACGCCCACCAGCGATGGGCAAAATGCAGCCAGAACGGGTCATGCGTCAAAGCCCAAAAAACACCGCGCGACCAATCCATATCAGGCACCAGCTGACCATACATCAGCGGCCAGGTATTGGAGGCGTGACCTGCATTAAGACCTGCGACCCATGCGCCCAGCAACAGCTGCACAAACAGGATCAGCGCAGCTATCACAGCGAAACCGCGAAAGCGCGCTGGTTTGGCAGCAGGATCGCGCGCCCGCTCCAGCAGGTCGAGCGCTGTCCAGATCAAACCTGCAAAAGTGAACAGGGCGGTGAGCAGATGTATGGAAAGCCAGAAATGGCTGACATCGGTCATCTGCCCGGAAAGTCCCGAGCGAACCATGAACCAGCCAAATGCACCTTGCATGCCCCCCAAACCAAGCAGGGCGACCAATCTCCATTGAAAATCTTGTGGAATGGCACGCTTTATCCAAAACCATGCCAGAGGCAGCGCAAAGGCAAGGCCTAACACTCGGCCCAGCAACCTGTGAAACCACTCCCAGAAATAGATGAACTTAAAGTCAGCCATCGTCATTCCGGCAGGCCCTGCCTCATACCTGTATTCCGGCGTTGCACGATATTGTGCAAACTCTGATTCCCATTGCGCTTCGGATAATGGCGGCAGCGCCCCTGAAATGGGTTCCCATTGCGTGATCGACAGGCCGCTTTCGGTAAGCCGGGTTATCCCGCCCACGATCACCATAATGAGCACCATCCCGGCCACGCAAAACAGCCAGCGCGCTAATAGCACAGGCTGCGGTAAAAGCGCTTTTGCAGGGGCCATATCGGCAATATGTGTCGCTTGGTTCATGTCTTTGCTCTGCGACACAGATAGGAAATGCGCAACCAGTTCCAAGGTAGAGCTTGCGCAATGTTATAGCGTCACATAATAGAGCCCCCCCATGCACTTGGTCTCACCTTGGCTACGCGGTCGTCTGGATCGCATGGGCATTGCCCTGTCCGCGCTTTGCGCGCTGCATTGCGTTGCCGGTGTTGTATTTGTTGCTTGGCTGGGTTTTGGTGGCAGTGTTTTGCTGAGCCATGATATTCATAAAGTAGGCCTTGTCTTTGCAACGGTTATTGCCGGTGTCGCGATCGGTGCCGGGGCGATACAGCACAGGAGGCGCAAACCCTTCGTGGTGGCTATGGTTGGCCTCACCTTTATGGGCAGCGCTCTGGCGGTTGGACACGGCATAGAAGAGACCGTTTTGACCGTTATCGGCCTTAGTCTGGTAACGATTGCGCACATCCTGAACTTGCGCAGCGCCTGACACACGCTATCTGGCGCTGCATGACTGCGTCTCTTACACTTACCGTCAACGGCGAAAGCCGTCATACCGCTGCCACCACTATCGCCGATCTCGTCCGCGAGCTTGGGCTTGAGCCTGAAAAGGTGGCGGTGGAGCATAATGGCATTATCGCGCCGCGATCCGAAATTGGGCAAAGTGTGCTGACCGATGGCGATACTTTGGAAATCGTGCACTTTGTGGGCGGTGGATCGGGTGATGGCTCGACCGGCGTTGATGATAGCTGGGAAGTGGCCGGGCACCGGTTTACCTCAAGGCTGATCGTGGGGACCGGCAAATATAAAGATTTCGCGCAAAACGCCGCCGCGCTCAAAGCATCAGGCGCGCAAATCGTCACCGTGGCAGTGCGCCGGGTGAATGTAACCGATCCAAGCCAGCCAGTGCTGACCGACTTTATCGATCCCAAACAGACCACATACCTGCCCAATACCGCCGGGTGTTTCACAGCCGATGATGCCATCCGCACTTTGCGGCTGGCGCGCGAAGCGGGTGGCTGGGATCTGGTGAAGCTGGAAGTGCTGGGCGAAGCGCGCACGCTTTATCCCGATATGCGCGAAACGCTCAAGGCAACCGAAGTCCTCGTCAAAGAGGGGTTCAAGCCGATGGTATACTGCGTCGATGATCCGATTGCGGCCAAGCAGTTGGAAGAAGCAGGCGCGGTTGCGATCATGCCTCTGGGTGCGCCGATTGGCAGCGGGCTTGGCATTCAAAATCGCGTGACTATTCGCCTGATTGTCGAAGGGGCCAATGTCCCTGTGCTGGTTGATGCAGGCGTTGGCACCGCCTCTGATGCAGCCGTCGCAATGGAACTGGGGTGTGACGGGGTTTTGATGAACACCGCTATTGCAGAGGCAAAAGATCCGATCCTGATGGCGCGGGCGATGAAACTGGCTGTTGAAGCAGGCCGCTCCGCCTATCTCGCGGGGCGGATGGGGACGCGCAAATATGCCGATCCTTCCAGCCCGCTTGCCGGATTGATTTAACGCATCTGCAAACAATCCGATTGCAGCTAACCGGATACTAACCATTCTTGGGCAACGTGCTGGAACTTAGTTCTATAAGGGCCAGCGCAATGTCTTTCATGTCGTCAGCAGCATCTTCCACCATTGCCGAGATGCGCGAATTTGCCAGCTTTGCCGAGGATGAGCGCGCCTTTATCGAACGCAGTGTCGATATCGCATTTGGCCGCGGCGATGCTTTCAAAGCGTGGAGCCGCAGCGCATCTGACAATAGCGCCATTCGCAGCCAGTACATTGCTTATCGTGAGATTGCTGCCTTGCGCGAAGCGATACCAGCTGCCGATGGGCTGGACGGCGTTTCGGGCTTTGTGGGCGGCCTTATCCGCGTATCTGCGCAAGATCTTGCACAAGAACAGCTGCATGGCTTTGCGGCCTATCGTTTTTTGTATGAGCGGCTTTTGGGTGCTAAGGCGCGGTCTTTTCTGCCAGCTGCTTTTTGCGGAGCCGCCGCTTTGCCGCAAATTCGGCCTGAACGCCGCAAGATGCTCCTGCAAAGTTTGAGCGAGACGGCGGCAACCGCGCCTGCATGGTCGCGGCGCGAACCCACCTTCTTTCCCGAAGGCGTCGCGCACGAAGTGGCCTGAGGGGCTGCATTGGTGCTCTGTCAAACAGAGCTTCTCAATCCAATCATCTCCCCTTATGCCAAGCAGCATAGGCGCTTTGGCGTGGCTGTTGTGGGCTTGGAATATGGGTGAAGTCATTTTGCTGGCACTGGCCAATATGTTGCCGCGCACCCGCAATGGAGACCGCATTCGCAAACGCTTGATGCGGCTGGCGGGCGTTTCCCTCGATATGACGATGGCGGTTAGCGGCCCGACGACGATCAGCCCGGCACGTGCTGCCAAAACAATTGCGATAGGGGGCAACTCATATCTTGGCCCCAACACCTCTTTTGGTGGGTGCGCCGGGATTACCATTGGCCGTTTTGCACAAATTGGCCCCAATGTGGGCTTTCACACGGTCAGCCATTCGCTTGACTTTGAAAGGGGGAAAGCACGCCCTTCGACCGAGAAACCGATCCTGATCGAAGATCACGTGTGGATTGGTGCAGGCGCCATGATTATGGGCGGCGTCATCATCGGTCGTGGATCGGTTGTTGCGGCAGGTGCGGTTGTGACAAAAGATGTGCCGCCGCTAACGCTGGTGGGTGGAGTTCCCGCCAAGACGATCCGGCAAATTCAGGAATTGGAGGCCGGCTCGCGCGTTTTGGACTAAAAATGATAAGCCTACAGGTTCGATCTTGATGCTGATCGACCGGCCTGCTTTGTCCATCAATACAAAGCGTCAAGCCTTGCACCATACGCCTCTTTGATCTGCGCACGGCGGATTTTCATCGTTGGCGTCATCTGAGCGTTTTCAACGCTAAACGGTTCATCCGCGATGACGAACTTTCGGACCTTTTCGATGACCGACAGATCGGCATTGGTGCGATCGACTGCCGCTTTGATCGCTTGTTTGAAAGCGGGCAGGTGGGCCAGCTCTGCAAAGTCAGGCTTTTCGCCGTTCTCGCGCGCCCATTGCATGGTCCATTCGGTATCGGGCACGACCAAAGCAACCATGTAAGGCCGTTTGTCACCTGCCACCATCGCTTGCTGAATCTCGCTATTGAGGTTGAGCATGCCTTCAAGTTTTTGCGGGGCGACATTGTCGCCTTTATCGTTGACGATGATATCTTTTTTGCGGTCGGTGATCACGATCCGTCCGCCATCATCGATATGGCCGATATCGCCTGTATGCAGCCAGCCATCGATGATCGCTTTGGCGGTATCTTCAGGATTTTGCCAATAGCCTTTCATCACCAGCTCACCGCGCACAAGAATCTCGCCATCCTCGGCGATTTTCACTTCGACACCCGCCAAAGGCGGCCCGACGGTTTTCAATCTGATCCCGGCAGAGGGATAATTGCAGGCAATCACAGGTGCGCTTTCTGTCTGGCCATAGCCTTGCAGCATCACCAGGCCCATTGCCTGGAAAAATCCACCAACTTCGGGGTTGAGCGGCGCTCCGCCAGAAACCAGCGCCTTGACGCGGCCACCAAAGCGAGCACGGATTTTCGGGCGCAGCGTTGCCCCAACCAACAAATCATTGGGCTTATCAAGGATATTGGCAGCACCGCTGACTTGCCGCTCGCCCAGCCGCATGGCGCGGCCAAGCAGGAAATTGGCGAGCTTGCCCTGTTTCTCGATCGCTTTGATCATTTTGCCACGCAGCACTTCGAACAGGCGCGGTACAACAACCATAATCGTGGGGCTGGCTTCTTCCAGATTGCTGGAAAGCTTATCGAGGCCTTCGGAATACCAAATATCCGCGCCCAGACCAAGCGGCAGGAAGAAGCCCGCAGTGTGTTCGAACGCGTGGCTCAACGGCAGGAACGATAAAAAGCGCTCCTCTTCCCAGCCAAAATCATCCGCGATCACATGAGCTGCGCCGACTACATTATGCAGGATCGCGCCATGATGCAGCATCACCCCGCGCGGTTTGCCCGAGGTACCGCTGGTATAGATGATGCAGGCCATATCCTCACGGTTAAAGCCCGCGATCCGCGCATCCACGGCTTTGCGCGCTTCTGCCGGATCGCCCGCAGTCATGTCATCCCATTGGTGCAGGTCAAAACCCGATGATTGGGCGCTGGGCACTTTATCAATGGCAATCACATGATCGGCATGGCCCGATTTGATGATTGCGGGAAACAGCGCTTTGGTAAGCTTGGGATTGCCAACCACAACGGCGCGCGCACCACAATCGTCCAGAATATGGCAGTGATCGGCCTGTGTATTGGTGGTGTAAGCCGGCGTTGTGATGCAGCCAGCAGCCATGATGGCCAGATCTGCGATGCACCATTCGGGCCGATTTTCTGCAACGATAACCACCCGGTCACCATCTTTGAGCCCAATAGCGCGCAATTGCTCTGCCAACAGGCAAACCGTTTCGGCCGCCTTGGCATAGGAGATGGAAGTCCATTCCCCGTCAATCTTGGCGGTCAAAAACGGCTTATCGCCGCGTTCATCGGCGCGCGTCAGGAACAGCCCGACAAGCGATCTGGCATTTGTAATATCGTCGAGTTTCACGCTGTTGCGATCCTTCGTGGCACCGGATGGCCCGGCATCTCTCCAGGCAAGGAGGTAGGCGTGCTATGGCTTGGCGGCAAGCCTACTCGCTTTTGGCTGTACCTTCGGAACGCGGATCAGCTGCCCCGATCCAGCGCTCGTTAAGCCGTTCAATCGCATTGACTTTGCCAAACGTGCGCCGCGTTTCGACGGTGTGGCCAAGCGCTTCCAATGCCGCTTGATGTTGTATCAATGGGCCGTCTTCCTCAATCCGTACGGTATCTTGCGGCGCATAAAGATTGGGCAGGCCAAGCGCGTCTTCGGCGGACAGCCCCCAATCAATAACGCCGATCAATGATTTTGCGACCTGCACCGGAATGGTCCCACCGCCTGCGGCACCAATGGCAATGCGCAGCTCTCCATCGGGCGCGAAAACCAGCGTTGGAGACATCGAGCTGCGCGGTCTTTTCCCGCCTTCCACCCGGTTTGCGACAGGGCGGCCATCGGCTTCAGGCGTAAAGCTGAAATCGGTAAGCTCATTGTTGAGATAAAAGCCACCAAACATCAGGCCAGAACCAAAGGGGCCTTCGATAGTGGAGGTGTAGGTGACGATATTGCCATCTCGATCACTCACGACAAAATGGCTGGTGCCGTTTTCGACCGGCTCATCCCCATCGGCCATTGCAATTGCTCCGGGCGGTGTGCCAGCGGCCACTTGGGCCATGCGTTGATCTGGCGAGATTGCGGCACCGCGCGCAGCCAAATATTGCGCATCGACCAATCCGCTAACCGGGACATGCACGAAATCGCCATCCGCCAGATAAAGCTCTCTGTCGGCATAAGCGAGCCGCTGACTTTCTGCAAAAAGATGCCATGATATTGGCGAATCCGGGCCAAGCGCTGTGAGATCATGCGCTTCAAGTTGTTTGAGGATCGCAAAAACGGTCGTCGCGCCAGACGATGGCGGGCCCATGCCGCAAATCCTGTGCGCGCGATATTCGCCGCAAACGGGATCGCGCCATTTGGCTTCATATCCAGCCAAATCATCGGCCGTCATGCCAATGCGATCGGGCGTTGCGGATCGTATGAGCGTGGCCAGATCATCTGCCACCTGGCCTTCATAAAGCCACTGCGAACCTTGCGCCGCCGTGGCCTCCAAACTGTCCGCGAGAGCGGGATTGCGGACATGTGTGCCAACGGGAAGCGGTTCTCCCTCGCTATCGTAAAAAAGCGCCCGCCCTTCTGCAGTATGCGCCCCGCGCACTTTCGCCCAGTCGAGGAAATTGCGGAAACGCTCTGTGATGACGAAGCCATCGCGGGCCAAGGCAATGGCGGGTTCGAACAATGCAGCCCATTCCAGCTTGCCATATCGATCATGCGCTTCTGCCGCGAGGGCGAGATTGCCCGGCACGCCGATGCTCAATCCGCTGATAACAACTTCGCGGTAGCCCAGCCGCCCTCCCTCAGCGTCCAAAAACCATTGCGGCGTTGCGCCTGTTGGCGCGGTTTCGCGCCCGTCGAGCGACACCACTTCGCCTGCCGCATCACTGCGCAGATAGAACCCGCCGCCGCCAATGCCTGAACTTTGCGGTTCCACCACGGTCAGCGCAAGCATCACCGCGATGGACGCATCGGTTGCGCTGCCGCCTTGGCGCAGAATATCCACGCCCGCCTGCGTGGCGCGCGGATCAGCGGTGCTGACGACGCCCGGAGCGCCTGGTGCAGTTGCGGAATTTTCAGCAGTGATCAGCGCAGGTGCTGTTTCGGTGGTGGCACAGGCGGTAAGGGAAAAGGCGATGCCGAGCGGAAGAAGAAAGCGTTTGAGCATAATGCCTGCTGCTATTCGGTTCCGACCGCCTCGGCAATGGTGGCAAAGCCATCGCGGCGCATCAATTGCGTTAGGCCACGGGTGATTTGCTTTGCAATACCCGGACCTTGGTAGACCGCAGCGCTGTAAAGCTGAACCAGACTTGCCCCGGCTCTGATCCGCTCCCATGCATCCTGCGTCGAACCGATACCGCCAACGCCGATCAGCGGCAGAGCATCGCCTGCAACGGCGCGAAAGGCGCGCAATTGCGCCAGTGCGAGCGGTTTTAAAGGAGCGCCCGAAAGCCCACCCGCTTCGCCCGCTTGCGATGATCGCAGCTCAGGGCGGCTGATGGTGGTATTGGAGACAATAATCCCGGCAAGGCCATGTTTCATCACCGCCTCAACGATCCGTCCGGGCGCAGCCTCGTCAAGATCGGGCGCGACTTTGAGAAACACCGGCGGGTCGCCCTTGGTATGGGAGGCAGCAATTGCGCCAAGCAAATCATTCAGCTCCTGCTCGCTCTGCAAATCGCGCAGGCCGGGTGTGTTGGGCGAGCTGATGTTGACCGTGATATAATCCGCCACTCCGGAAAAAGCGGTGATCCCGGCGATATAATCAGCGATGCGATCCTTGGCATCCTTGTTCGCGCCGACATTGACGCCCAAAACACCGCGCTTTTGCCGCCCGGCGAGCCGCGCATGTGCCGCCTCGATGCCGCCATTGTTAAACCCCATGCGATTTATCACCGCGCGATCTTCTGGCAGGCGAAACAGGCGTGGGCGCGGATTGCCCGCTTGGGGCAGCGGCGTGATGGAGCCGACTTCGACAAAGCCAAAGCCCATGCCCAGCAAAGCATCTGGAACTTCGCCGTCTTTATCGAACCCTGCCGCCATGCCGATGGGGTTGGGGAAGTGCAGTCCAGCCACTTGGGTTGCCAATGGCCCGTCATCCTTTGGCCGCGCGCCGATGGGTGCAACCTTTAAGGCGGTGAGCGCGGCGCGATGCGCTGTCTCTCCATCGAGCAGAAACAAAGCGGGGCGCAGCAGGCGATAAAGCATAGTCCAGCCCATGGCAGGAACAGCGCGCTTTGCGCAATGCCACGCCGCTAAATATCAGACCTAACAGGAGTTTTCATACCAATTGTCGCTTTTTTACAAGCGGGCTTGGGGTTGAATCAGGTATCTGGCCGGTGCGACCCGAAGGGCTCGGAGCAGTTTTCGCATCGAGTTCTCCACTTTATGGGCGGCGTATCTCATTGATGCGCCGCCCTTTTTTTCGCCAATCCCCGCACAAATGCGCGAACGACTCGCAATAGGCGATTTCGCATTGCAACATGGCGGCGCGATCACTAGGTGAAATCGGAACAAATCAGTCCACTTAACCCAAAGGCCCGCAAATGCGCCTGTCATCCATGGCCGATTATGCCGTCGTTACGATGTGCGCTGCTGCGCGCCATTGCGGCGGTGTGCGCGTGTCTGCGGCGCAATTGGCGGCGGAAACAGGGCTTAATCAGCCCACCGTGCAAAAACTGGTGAGCACGTTGTCACGCGCGGGCCTGATCAATTCGATCAGGGGAGCGGGCGGCGGGATACAGCTTGCCCGCCCTTCTGCGGCCATCAATCTGGCTGATATTGTTGAGGCAGTCGAAGGGCCGATTGCCCTTACCGCCTGCGTCGAAGAAGGGCGCAATGACTGCGTCCTTGAAGCGCAATGCCAAGTCCGCCCCCATTGGGGCCTCGTAAATTCCGCCATGCGCGGCGCTCTGGCCGATATTTCGCTGGCGCAGCTGGCCCAATTGCAAGTGAAAGAACCTGCATGACCCAAGATGTAAACCTGCAAGACCGTTCCCAGATGGATCAAGATGCCAAGAACGCTGCTGCAAAAGCGGCGGAATACGAACATGGCTTCTCCTCCGACATCGAAACCGATTTCGCGCCCAAGGGCCTGGATGAAAGCACGGTGCGGTTTATTTCGGGCAAAAAGAATGAGCCGGAATGGATGCTCGACTGGCGCCTGAAAGCCTTCCGCATCTGGCAGGATATGGAAGAGCCGGATTGGGCCAAAGTCGGCTATCCCAAGATCGATTATCAGGATGCGTATTACTACGCCGCTCCGAAGAAGAAGGTGGAGCTGGAATCGCTTGATGAGCTCGATCCTGAGATCAAATCTGTATATGACAAGCTGGGCATTCCCGTTGCAGAACAAGAGGTTCTGGCCGGCGTTAAAGGCGCGCGTAAAGTCGCGGTGGATGCCGTATTTGATAGCGTTAGCGTCGCCACCACTTTCCGCGAGGAATTGAAGAAGGCAGGCGTCATCTTCCTTTCCATTAGTGAAGCGATCCGCGAATATCCCGAGCTGGTGAAGAAGTGGCTCGGCAAAGTCGTGCCGGTGCGCGACAACTACTTCGCCACATTGAATTGCGCGGTCTTTTCTGACGGCACCTTTGTCTACATCCCCGAAGGCGTGCGCTGCCCGATGGAGCTGTCGACCTATTTCCGCATCAATGCCGAGAATACCGGCCAGTTCGAACGCACGCTGATCATCGCCGAAAAAGGCTCTTACGTCAGCTATCTGGAAGGCTGCACCGCGCCGATGCGCGATGAAAATCAGCTGCACGCCGCCGTGGTTGAGCTGGTCGCGATGGAAGATGCCGAGATCAAATATTCGACGGTGCAGAACTGGTATCCCGGCAATGCCGAAGGGCTGGGCGGGATTTACAACTTCGTGACGAAGCGCGGCCTGTGCCAAGGCGCGCGGTCAAAGATCAGCTGGACGCAGGTGGAAACCGGCTCTGCTGTGACATGGAAATATCCCTCTTGCGTGCTGAACGGTGAAGACAGCGTCGGCGAGTTTTACTCGGTGGCGGTGACCAACAACCACCAGCAGGCCGATACCGGCACCAAGATGATCCACAATGCCAAGGGCACCCGCTCGACGATCATCTCCAAAGGGATTTCGGCGGGCAAATCGAACAACACCTATCGCGGCCTTGTCCGTGTAGGCGCGAACGCGGACAATGTGCGCAACTTCACGCAGTGCGACAGCCTGCTGCTCGGCTCAGACTGCGGCGCGCACACCGTGCCCTATATCGAGGTGAAAAACCCCACCGCACAGATCGAGCACGAGGCGACCACTTCGAAAATCTCCGACGACCAGCTGTTCTACGCGATGCAACGCGGGCTGGGCGAGGAAGAGGCCGTGGCGCTGATCGTGAACGGCTTTGCGAAGGATGTGCTCAAAGAACTGCCGATGGAATTTGCGGTTGAGGCGCAGAAGTTGTTGGCGATTTCCTTGGAAGGTTCGGTTGGATGACGAACGTTGCTGACTCTCGTCATTGCGAGGAGCCGCAGGCGACGCGGCAATTCAGCTCTGGAACTGGATTGCTTCGCTCCGCTCGCAATGACGAAGAGGCGATTTCGCTTGAGGGGGTGTGGGGTGATGTCTGACGAATTTGATTGGTCCGAGTTCAAAGGCGAAGAAGTCGTCCGAGCGCAGCAGGCGGTAGTGGTTTACGAAAACCCTGACGGTGACTTGGCAATTCGCCAAGAAGCCGCGCCTTACGCAAAGGACGATGCTTGGGTCGTCATCCCTAAGAAAGATGTTTTCACGCTAATTGCAATGTTGAAGAAGCTGACCGAAGCGAACTGACAATGACCACCCGAAAAACCCTAAACCTTCGCCCGTCCTCCGACGACGCCACGCCGCCCGGCCTCAAGAAAAAAGGCCGCGGCTGGGAGATTTCGGAGAAGCGGCTCGACAATCTGCATAATCAGGCGCGCAAGATGCGGCGGCATTCGTCTGATGCGCATAAAGCGCTCGCGTCGCGTTTCGCCAAGGCGGATCTGGGCCGGTACAAGTTTACCCGCCACGCCGTTGTCGGCAGCGCGATTGTCGACTTCAACTGCCACAATCTGGGCATGTGCATAGTGATCGATGAAGGCGATGAGCCTGAAGCGATTATGCGCCGCTCCGACCGCGCGCTGGAATCCGTTGGCATCCGCGTGATGCGGATCAAAGCGGCCGATGTGCTTGAGGATATGGACGAAACACTCGCCCGCATCACTGCCGGCATGCGGTTGCGCATTGGTGACAAGGGTGCCGCACGCCGTGCGCACAATGCCGCCCATCCGCGCCAGACCAAGCCGCGTTATGACCGCGAGGGCAATGGCCCTCCCCGAGACGGCGCTCCCCGTGATCGGCAGCGCTCTTACTCTTCGGACAGGGGAGAGTGATGACAATGAGCGAGGCCATCCAGAAACTTGTCGAGCTTGCCACAGCGGGCGGGCTTCGCGGTGAGCTTACCAAATGGTCCAAGGCCGATGTCTGGTGGTTCGACGATGCCATGCCCGATGAGGTGCGCGAAAAAGGCCATGCGGACCCCGCGCTCAATTATTTCTGCCAGTTCGCTTCCCCGCAATATCGCGGAGACGATGGCTTTATGGACGAAGCGGCCAACGTCGCGATTTCATTCAACAGGACGCAATAATGCTGCAAATCAATGACCTGCACGCCGAAATAGACGGCAAAACCATCCTCAAAGGCCTCTCGCTCACCGTGAATGCGGGCGAGATCCATGCGATTATGGGCCCCAATGGCGCGGGCAAATCCACGCTGTCTTATGTGTTGGGCGGCAGGCCCGGTTATGAAGTGACGGGCGGTTCGGTGACCTTCAATGGCACCGACTTGCTGGCGCTTGACCCGCATGAACGTGCGGCGACCGGCCTGTTTCTCGGCTTCCAATATCCGGTTGAAATTCCCGGCGTTTCCAACCTGCAATTCCTGCGCGAAGCGTTGAATTCGCAGCGCGCCCAGCGCGATCAGGAGCCGCTAACGGGCGGCGAATTTATCAAGCTGGCCAAAGAGAAGGCGGGCCTGCTCAAACTCGATATGGAAATGCTCAAGCGCAACGTAAATGTCGGCTTTTCCGGTGGTGAGAAGAAGCGCAACGAAATGGTCCAGATGGGCATTCTCGATCCCGCTTTCGCGATCCTTGATGAAACCGATAGCGGCCTTGATATCGATGCGCTCAAAGTGGTGGGCGAAGGCATCAATGCGATCATGCGCCAGCCCGAAAAGGCCGTGCTGCTGATCACCCATTATCAACGCCTGCTGGATTACGTGCAGCCCGACTTCGTGCATATTTTGAGCGATGGCCGCATTGTCAAAACCGGCGATGCTGAACTCGCGCGCCAATTGGAGGCCGGGGGCTATGACGAGGTGATGGCCGCATGAGCATTCTTGCTGCCCTTATGATGCTGCAAAGCGCTGCGCCTGCCGGGGATGAGGACACGATCCTTGTCCTTGCCAAACGGCTTGAACAGATCGAAGTCAGCATTGCGCAGGATGATAAGGGCCGTTGGAGCTGCTCTTTATCACAAAGCAGCGGGCATAAGCGCGTGGACGACAGATTGTGCCGTACAGCTACCGCTTGTTTTCGCGCCAATGGCGATAATCGTGAAGAGATGATCGCTTGTATGTCCAACAGTCGCGGGAATATCCTGGAAGAATTCCGCCGTCGCCATGCGAGGCAAAGCCGATGATCACTAACACACCATCAACCAAACTTGAGGAATGGCGTTACGCCGATTCCAAGGCGCTGGACTCGTTTGCCCCGGAAGCTTTTGAGAAGACTCAGAAAATCGCGGTACAACAAAGTGATACCTACCGCGAATGTCTCAGTTTTGATTCCTCAGGCCCGCTTTTGCACCGGGTGAGCATTGACCTTGCTAAGAATGCGCGGGCGGAGGTCTTCGCCGTCATCGCGGCGGGCGATTACACGCGCGTGGAGCTAGAGGTAAACCTTGCTTCGGGCGCACATTTTGAATTTGGCGGCATCACAATTGGCGGCGGGAATGCTGTTCGCGAATTTGTGACCCGCACGATCCACAATGCGCCTGATGCGACCAGCAATCAGACCGTGCGCAGCGTGCATTGGGATGAAGCGACAGGCAATTTTCTGGGCCGCATCGATGTAGGCCGTGAAGGACAACGCACCGATGCCGCCCAAGATTTTAAAGCGCTGCTGCTGGAAAAAGGCGCGGCGGCCAATGCCAAGCCGGAGCTGGAAATCTTCGCGGACGATGTAAAATGTGCACATGGCGCAGCGATCGGGCAAATGGATGAAATGGCGCGTTTCTATATGGCGAGCCGTGGCCTATCGCCTGACATCGCCAAACGTTTGTTGGTGCGCGCTTTTATCGCAGACGCTTTGGGTGAGCTTAATGACGAAGCCCAGCAAGAGCGGCTGTTCGATGTAGCTTTGGCAAGCCTTTCGGAGGCAGCCTTATGACCACGACCACGCTAACCGCGCCCGCCGCGTTGAAAAGCGCCCGGGATGACTTCCCCGGCCTGACGACAGATCAAGGCAAGACGTGGCATTATCTCGATTCTGCTGCGACGGCGCAAAAGCCGCGCGCGGTGATCGATGCCATGGCCCGCGCTTTGGGCGAAGATTATGCGACGGTGCATCGGGGCGTATATGCCCGTTCTGCCAATATGACGGTGGCTTATGAAGCCGCGCGGCGCACCATTGCCGGTTTTATCGGCGGGCATGAGGACGAACTTGTGTTCACCCGCGGCGCGACCGAGGCGATTAACTTGCTCGCCTATAGTTGGCCGAAAAAGGGCCGCGTTCTGCTTTCGGCTCTGGAGCATCATTCCAACATCGTTCCCTGGCAATTGGCCGGGTGGCAGGTGGATGTGTGCCCGTTGACCACAGATGGCCGAATTGATCTGGATGCGGCGGAAAAGATGCTGACGCCAGAGCATGAAATGGTTTCTTTTGCACATGTTTCCAATGTGTTGGGATCAATGCTGGATGAAAGCCGCGCGGCACAACTGGCGCATAAAGCCGGCGCGAAACTGTTGCTTGATGGCTGCCAGGCGGTACCGCGCATGCCGGTGGATGTCGCCGCGCTGGACTGCGATTTTTACGCGTTGTCCGCGCATAAGATTTATGGACCCACGGGTATCGGAGCCTTATGGGGCCGCGCTGATTTGCTCGATGAAATGCCGCCATGGCAAGGCGGCGGCGCGATGATCGACAAGGTTACTTTTGCTGGCACAACCTATGCGCCCGCACCGCAGCGCTTTGAGGCTGGAACGCCTGCTATCACCGAAGTTATCGGCTTTGCTGCGGCTTGCGATTATGTGATGCAATTCGACCGTGCGCAGATCCAAGCGCACGAAGCCAGCCTTGTTGCCGAGGTGCGTGAAGCGTTGCGCGCGCGCAATGATGTGACGCTGTTTGGCCCCGAAGCGTCGGCGGGTATTGTCAGCTTTATGCTCGATGGCGTGCATCCGCATGATTTGGGCACTATATTGGATGAAGAGAACGTGGCCATCCGCGCAGGACATCATTGCGCGCAGCCGCTGATGGAACTGCTCGATGTGCCGGCCACAGCACGCGCGAGCTTTGGCATCTATTCAAATCAAGATGATATTGCCGCATTGATGAGCGGCATTGAACGCACAAAAAGGATTTTTGGCTGATGGACAACCAGACCGAGACCAAGACCGAAGCCGAAGACGCGGTGGCCAAGCCGCCGCGCGCCCGCGTTTCTGATGCGCCGATCGAAGAGGAAAGCGCTGCTGACAAGCTGGAGCGCAAGCGTGATTATCTCGATGGCTTCTTGCAGCAAAAGCCTGCCGATGCGGCCGCCGGGGAGCCGGGCGGCGCGCTCTATGAAGAGGTGATTGCGGCATTAAAGGATATCTATGATCCTGAAATCCCTGTAAACATCTATGACCTTGGCCTGATCTATGGGGTCGAAGTGGGCGAAGATGCCGATGTCGATGTTACCATGACGCTGACTACGCCGCATTGTCCTGTGGCTGAAACCATGCCGGGCGAAATTGAAATGCGGATTGGCGCAATTCCAGGGGTTCGTGATGCCGAAGTCAATGTGACATGGGATCCGCCTTGGGATCCTTCGAAGATGAGCGATGAGGCCCGTCTAGAACTGGGGATGTTGTGATGAGCGATATCGGCACTACCACCCGGCCAGCGCCCAAAGCCGCAGTTATCCTGACCAAAGGTGCTGAAGCGCGCATTGCGGACCTTATGAGCAAAGCGCCCAATGATGCAATTGGCGTTAAGCTATCGACGCCGCGCCGCGGATGTTCAGGCCTTGCCTATTCGGTTGATTATGTGAGCGAAGAGCTCGCCTTTGACGAAAAGATCGAAACGCCCGGCGGCATCTTTTACATCGATGGCGCATCTGTACTGTATCTGGTGGGCAGCATCATGGACTGGGTGGAAGATGATTTCTCCGCCGGTTTCGTATTTGAAAACCCCAATGCCAAAGGCGCTTGCGGCTGCGGTGAAAGCTTTATGGTCTAAGCTTTCAAAACTAGCGCTTTACGCCTGCCCGGTTTCCTCAGCGAGGAATTCAAGCAACGCCTGATCATAGGCATCAACTTCGCCATTCGCATCGATTTGTGCGTCCAGCCAGTCTTGCTCATCACTGGTGACACTGATCGCTTCCGCATAAAGCACATCGCGGCCTGTCTTCGTGCCTTTGCGGCCGAAAACCTTGCCAAACGCATTAGGCGCGTCTTTCGCCATGCGGCCCATAAAGCGGCCCACATTGACCTTGTTGTCACTGATAAAAGCGGCCAGTTCAAGCGCGCGTTCACCGCTGATTTGTGCCGAAGCGCTGGCAAAACCCATCAAATAATTGCCAACGCCTTGGATGAACAAGCGTTTGAATTCCGGAGCGTTATCGTGGGTGACGACGGCATCCTTCACGCGAAACAACATTTCAGCTTCTGAACGGCTTACTCCGCCTGGACGATCGCTGGCTTGCCCGAAAATCACCCGGCGTACGATTTGTGCTTCGGCTTTTGTCACATGGCAATCGGCCAGTTCTCCGCCGCAACGTGTGGGACCAGAGCCGGTCATCACTTCCTCCTCGATCGTATCGAGGATGTAGTTTTTGAGAATTTCGGGCACATTTTGCGATTTTTCAGCGATTTGCACCAGCAATTCCATTTCCGCCATGGAGCAGACGCGGCCATCGCCTTCGACCTGTGCGATCAGCCAATTGGCTTCTTCTTCGCTGGCATATCCACGCGGTTCGCTGCCTTCCAAAACATAGTTGCGGATGGCTTCGACGAAGAAATCGGTCCATTCTTGGCATGGCGCGGTGAGCGTGTCTTGCGCGGTAAACAGCGCTTGTGCTTCTTCGCGCGACATGCGGCCATCGGCCCAACCTGCGCGGCGCAGTTCGAGGATTTCCTCTGGGGAAATCGCGCGGTCGGATGCGGCCTGACGGGCGATATCGGCGAAATGGAAGCTCATTGATACAATTCCCAGTAGTTTCACCTGAGTTGCATAGGCAATTGAGCTTAAATTCAGGTTACCGCCGCAAAGCCGCGACACATGCCGCCCTATCCACCGCCGCGCCATCGCTGGCCCGGCGCGCCTCCACCCATGTGGCAACAGGTTGCGCGCCTTGGGCCAAGGGATAGAGGAATATGTCGAGCACGCAGGCAGGTCCTGCAAATTGCAGTTTGCGCATATCACCTTCGCGAACATTGAGCTGGGGCGTGCCGAATTGCGCTTCCAAGCTGCGGGCATTGGCGCGTATCACTTGCTCTAGGCCGGGCACCTGCATGATTTCTGCTCCGCGAAAGCTTTGTACCGGCGCAGGCGGGCGCGTGGGCGGGGTGATCACAACAGGCGCAGGATCGCGCGGCGGCGGTGGAGGAGCCGTGTTTGATCGCGGCGTGGAGACGCATGCTGTGAGCGCAATGCTCAATGCGGAGGCCGCAATCAGGCGAGTGAACTTAGGCATGACGCGCTCTTTCGCTGCGATGTATTAAATGTGTAGCTGTCGTTGCCCCAAGAACGGGTGCAAGAAAATTTGCAAACGGCACGGTCAGCAATCCGGCAATCGCTGCGCCCAGCGTAAAGCGTGTGGCTTTCCCAATCGGCGGGGTATCCGCCTTGTCTCCGCGATGCCGCAGCCAGACCATATCTTGAAATTCACGTCCTAAAAGCAAAGCATTGACCACCCAAAAAACCACCGCAGGACCGATCCCTGTAAACAAAACCGCCAAGGCAAATGGCGCCGCCAGAATGTTAAACAGCAAAGCGCGCCCTGATGCACCCAATGCCTGTTGCAATTGCTCTACAAAAGGCAAATCGCGCGCGGCCTGCATTTCTTGCGAGTAATGCCGCGCTTCGACAGCGCGCACCACGTCCTCGGCATAAAATTGCACCACGCCCATCGCGACAATGCGCCAGATCAGCCACAATCCCAGCAGCGCCAGCATGGCGGATGCAATGCCGCGCAAACCTCTCGCGCCTGTGAAAATCTCATCATCCATGCCCAACCATGTGAGTGTGTAACTCCACGCAAACCAGGCCGCGACTGCTACGATCACAAATACTGCGATTGTCAACGCAATGCTTTTGATCAAAATGCGCAGCACTGCCCCATCAAAGAGCTGTCCAAGGCCCAGCAGCACAGATGGTGGTAATTGACCCATGTGATCTTGCGATTAGGGCCGCGCTGCGCCAAGTCAACGCCGTGTCGCCCAATGGCATTATTGGGCGGCCGAATGAGGAGAAGATATGTCCCAGCCGCGCTATGATGTGATCGCCATTGGCAATGCCATCGTTGATGTCGTTGCCTCTGCCAGTGATGAGTTGGTTGAGGAGCTTGGAATACCCAAAGGCGGCATGACTTTGATCGATGCTGATGGCGCGAGCGAGCTTTATCAAGCGATGGGGCCTGCGCGCGAGATTTCCGGCGGTTCTGCTGCCAATACGCTGGCGGGCCTATCGGCATTGGGTGCGCAATGTGCGTTTGTTGGCCAAGTGGCTGATGATCAGCTGGGCCAGGTATTTGCACATGATATCCGCGCGGTCGGGATCGATTTTGATACCGCCCCTCGCCCTACAAGCGACAAGGAAAGCGAACCGCCCACCGCGCGCTGCCTGATTTTCGTGACACCTGATGGGCAGCGCACGATGAACACCTTCCTTGGCGCGTCCCAATTCCTGCCCTCTGAGGCTTTGGATGAAGAAGCGATTGGCGGGGCCAGCATCTTGTATCTCGAAGGATATTTGTGGGACCCGGAAGAGCCGCGCGCTGCGATGCGCGCTGCGATCAAAACCGCACGCGCAGCGGGCCGCAAAGTCGCTTTTACATTGTCCGATGCCTTTGTGATTGATCGATATGGCGAAGATTTTCGCAAGCTTATCGAAGATGGCCTGATCGATATCCTGTTCGCCAACGAAGTGGAGCTGGCGGCAATCACCGGTGAGACCGATTTTGCCGCTGGTTTGGGTGCGCTGGCCAATCTGGTCCCCGTTCTGGTGGTGACCCGCGGTGCGCAAGGTGCAGTGTGCCTTACCAATGGTGAGCAATTTTCCGTCGCTGCGCAGCGCGTAGCGCAAGTGGTTGATACCACCGGTGCTGGCGATTTGTTTGCAGCGGGCTTTCTCTATGGCCATGTGCGCGAGGAAGCTCCGGCGACATGCCTTAAACGCGGAGCGATCGCGGCAGCAGAGATTATCTCGCATTACGGCGCACGGCCTGAGGCGGATTTGCAAGCTTTGATGGCAGAAAAACTGTCGTAACACCTCTGGCGATCTGGGGCCGCGCGCGTGTTTGAATTGGATGCCATTGTTCTGGGCGCAGGCGCGGCGGGGCTGTTTTGTGCAGCGCAAGCGGGCAAACGCGGGCGGCGCACATTGGTGCTCGATCATGCAGACGCGCCGGGCAAAAAGATCCTGATTTCGGGCGGCGGACGCTGCAATTTCACGAATATTGGCACGGTGCCAGAACGGTTCTTGTCCACCAATCGCCATTTCGCCCGCTCAGCGCTCAGCCGCTATACCGCGCAAGATTTTGTCGATTTGATCGATTCCTATGGCATTGCGTGGCACGAAAAAACGCTGGGCCAGCTGTTTTGCGATGGCTCTGCGCGCCAAGTGGTCGCGATGTTGATGGATGAGGTGGAGCGCGGTGGCGGCGAAGTGCGCTGCGACCATGCGATTTCGGACGTCACCCACGCAGATGGCCGCTACACCGTCACCACGCAGCATGGCCGTTTCACCGCACCTTCGCTCGTGATTGCGACAGGTGGGCCGAGTATTCCCAAAATGGGCGCGAGCGGCTTTGCCTATGATCTGGCGCGGCAATTTGGGTTGAAAGTGGTGGAGCCGCGTCCGGCCTTGGTGCCTCTGACGTTGAGCGATCAGGACATCTTGTTTCGTGAGCTATCGGGTGTTGCCTCCCAAGTGAATGCGAGCGCAGGCGGAACCACTTTTCGCGAGGCGGCTTTGATGACACATCGCGGCTTGTCCGGCCCGGCAATTCTGCAAGCCTCTTCTTATTGGCACCACGGCGAAGTGCTGGCGATAGACTTCCTCCCCGAAACATACGCAGAATGCCTGATCACGGCCAAGCAACAAAACCCCAAAGCCAGCGTCTCCACTGCCCTGCGCAGCCACATGCCCCAACGCCTTGCCACTGCTTTGGCGGAGCGATTGGGAGCCGAGCGGCCCTTAGGCGACTGCCGCGATAAAGACCTGCGCACTATCGGTGCACGCCTCAAAAACTGGCAATTCCACCCCAATGGCACCGAAGGCTTCGCTAAAGCCGAAGTGACCGCAGGCGGCATCAGTACAGCCGAATTGTCGAGCAAAACGATGGAAGTGAAAAAGGTGCCGGGCCTATATGCAATAGGCGAATGCGTGGACGTCACCGGCTGGCTGGGCGGATACAACTTTCAATGGGCCTGGGCGAGTGGATATGCAGCTGGTGAGGTGGTTTAGCTACGATCGCTCTAGCGATAAGCTGACTGGGAAGACATCTTGACTGGGCATCTTGACTGGGACTGGGCGCGGTTGTCTATTGCCGCGAGGAACACAAGTGCAAGGCGACATGAACAATTCCGACACAGCGTTAGCCGGGAATTGCCATTGCGGTGCGATGAGCGTCACTGTCCCGGAGGAGCCAGTTGCTACGTTTTTCTGCCATTGCCAAACCTGCCAGAAGGTTTCCGGCAGCCCATTCTCAGTAGAATTGATGTGTCCGGATGCTGGTTTTGAGGCCAAAGGCGATGCTGCGGTCTACACCGTTTCAGGCGACAGCGGATCGGCGGTGCATCGCTATTCCTGCGCCAAGTGCGGATCGGGCGTTTACCTGACATGCGATTCCGATCCGGGCTATATCTTCTTGAAAGCCGGTGCGTTGGATGAAAGCGTCGAGGTTAAACCCGAAATGCACATCTTCACTGCACATATGCAGCCGTGGGTGAAAATCGACGACGGCTTGCCCCGGTTTGAAGGCATGCCGCCTGCAGAAGGCTAGCTCTCCCGCTCAATCTCCCGCCAGCCAATATCGCGCCGGTAAAATCCGGAGGCGAAATCAACCTTCTCCACCGCAGTATAGGCGGCATCCTGCGCAGCCCTTGTGTCCGCGCCCGAGGCCGTCACATTCAGCACCCGGCCGCCACTCGCGCGCAGAACGCCTGCGTCATCGCGCGAAGTGCCTGCGTGGAACACCACTGCGCCTTCATCCTCAGCATCGCGCAGGTCAATCGCGCCGCCTTTTTCCGCGCTCGCCGGATAGCCCTTCGCGGCCATCACCACGGTCATGGCGGTATCTTCGATGAAGGCTGCTTCGGGCATCTCGCCCAGCCGTTCTTGCGCGCAGGCCAGCAAGTACTCCGCCAGATCGCTTTCCAGCCGCATCATCAGAACCTGGCATTCCGGATCGCCAAAGCGGGCATTGTATTCGACCAGTTTGGGCCCCTCATCGGTCAACATCAGTCCGGCATAAAGCACACCGGAATAGGGCATCCCTTCTGCCGCCATTTGCCGCACGGTCGGCGTAATGATCCGCTCCATCGCCGCTTCAAGCAAGTCCGGCGTCAGCACACGCGCCGGGGAATAAGCGCCCATGCCGCCGGTATTTGGCCCGGTATCGCCTTCGCCCACGCGCTTGTGATCTTGAGCGGTGCCGAACAGCGTGATCGCCTTGCCATCGGTGAGAGCGAACAAGCTCGCCTCCTCGCCGTGCATAAAAGCCTCGATCACGACTTCTGCACCAGCGGCACCGAATTTGCCGCCGAACATATCTTCAAGCGCTTCATGCGCATGCGCTTCGCTTTGCGCGATCACCACACCTTTGCCGGCGGCAAGCCCGTCAGCTTTCAGCACAAAAGGGGCGGAAAATGTCGCGAGCGCTTCCTTGGCCTGTGCAAGCGAGGTGCATTGGACATAGGCTGCGGTGGGGATCCCCGCGCGGTCACACAAGGCTTTGGTAAAGCCTTTGGAGCCTTCCAATTGGGCAGCCGCTTTGGATGGGCCGAAAACGGGAAAGCCCTCGGCGCGTAGGCTATCGGCAAGGCCATCAACCAAAGGTGCTTCTGGCCCGATCACGACCAAGCCGATTCGCTCATCCTGGCAGAATTGTGCCACTGCGCCATGATCTGTCGCATCTGTCGCAACACACCGCGCATTTTGCGCCATGCCCGGATTGCCGGGGGCAGCAAACAGCTTTCCCCCGTCTTTTGCAATGGCGCGGGATTGCGCCAGCTTCCACACCAGAGCATGTTCACGACCGCCCGATCCCAGTACAAGGATATTCATGGCTAACCCCAATTCCGATTCTGAAGACAACAATGCCCCGCTCGTAGCCAAGCAGCGCAGCGGCGACAATTCCCAGCCACTCTCGATCACCGAGATATCGCGCGCTTTGAAGCGCACGGTGGAAGATCAGTTCGGCCATGTGAAGCTGCGCGGAGAATTATCAGGCGTCAAAAAGGCGGCTTCGGGCCATCTGTATTGCAGCTTGAAGGATGAAGGCGCGGTGATGGATGGGGTGATGTGGCGCTCTGCCGTGCCGCGCCTGTCGTTTCAGCCTGAAGACGGCCTGGAAGTTATCGCCACGGGCAAACTCACGACTTATGCGGGCCGCTCCAAATATCAGATTGTGATGGAGCGAATGGAGATCGCCGGGGAAGGCGCGCTGCTGGCTTTGCTTGAGAAGACACGCGCACGTTTGGCGCAAGAGGGGCTTTTCGCTGAGGAGCGCAAGCGTCGCCTGCCTTTCGCGCCGCGCGTGATCGGTGTTGTGACATCGCCCACAGGTGCAGTAATCCGCGATATTTTGCACCGCCTGCATGATCGCTTTCCCACCCATGTCTTGCTGTGGCCCGTGCTGGTGCAAGGCCAAGGCGCAGCCGAGCAAGTGGCGCAGGCTGTGCGCGGCTTTGGCGCAATGGAAAAAGGCGGCGCGGTTCCCAAACCCGATTTGCTGATCGTGGGGCGCGGGGGCGGCTCAATCGAAGATCTGTGGGCCTTTAATGAAGAAATGGTGGTGCGCGCCATCGCTGAAAGCCCGATCCCTGTGATCAGCGCGGTGGGCCACGAAACGGACACCACTTTGGCCGATTTCGCCGCCGATCAGCGCGCGCCAACACCCACTGCAGCAGCAGAAATCGCCGTGCCCGTCAGGCGCGAAATCGAAGCGATGATCGAAGACCTTGCGCATCGGCAAAAACGCGCTGGCCTGCGCCCTGTAACGTTGGGTCGCGAGCGGTTGGCCGCGCGGGCGCAGCGATTGCCGCGGCCAGAACAGCTTTTGCAGGCGCAAACGCAGCGTTTGGATGATCTGAGCGAACGTCTGCGCCGCGGCCTGTTCGATCGCGCAGCACAGGGACGTGAAAAGCTGGCGAAATTGCGCCTGTCTCCCGCCACTATGCAACGTTCCTTGCGCGATGCGGAACGCAAATTGGCAAATGCGCGGTTGGACCCCAGCCTCGTGATGCGCCGCATCGCTGAACAGCGGCAAAAGCTTACCGGATTGGCGCGGTTGGCAGAGCAATTGCATCCCGAACGCCCGTTGGCGCGCGGCTATGCGATTGTGCGCGATGGCGATGGCAAAGCGCTCACCAGCGCATCGGCAGCGCGCAAAGAGGCAGCTTTGGCGATTCAGTTTGCCGATGGCACCATCGAAACACCGCAAGCAGGCGCCGCTCCCACGCCACGGCCACGCCCCGCGCCCAAGCGCAAATCACCATCAAAATTGCCCGATAATGGACAACCAAAATTGCTTTGAGCGCGATACGTTGTTACTTTAAGGCCCATGTTGATGACTTCAGATAACGCTGCAACGCTGCTTTATGGCCCCAATGGCTTTCGTGTCGTGAAACCCGGCCACTTTGTTGTGTGCGCGGTAAGCGGGGCACATATCCCTTTGGAAGAGCTGATTTATTGGAGCGTGGACTTGCAAGAGCCTTATGCCAGCCCGGAATTGGCCACGCGCCGCGCGCTTGAATCTTCGTGAGCGGGAGGCGCGCGATCCTTCTGATTGTGATCATTGCCCTTGCCGCCTGCGCTCCGGCCAGCGGAGAAGAGCCTAACGAACGCGCGGTTCTCGCTTCAACCGAATTGCTGACTGAGCCTGCCACACCAGCGCCCGCATTAGAAAAAGCACCAGTGCGCGAAGCTCCAGCAGAGCCGGCGCGCGCGCCGCTTTTCGCCTATGCCGGAGAGCTCACGCAAGGCGGCTGGATACGCGGCAAAGCGCCTTTGGGAGCTGCATCTGTGCGCCTTGGAGAGCGTGAGCTTGCGCTTGATGCCAAAGGCGAATTCTTCGCCGCGTTTGACCGTGATGCCGGGACGCAAGAGGTGCTCGTGGCAACGCTCGAAGATGGCCGCGAAGTGCGTGACAATCTCACGATCAGCCCGCGCGAATGGAACATTCAGCGTATCAATTTGGCCAAACGTGCCGGCGGATCGAGCGCGAGCTTTATGGCGCGCCGTCGGCCTGAGCTTGATAAGATATGGGATGCGCGCACGGCTGAGGCCGACAGCGATGGTTGGTCGCAGGATTTTGTCTGGCCGGTAACGGGGCGGATTTCTGGTCATTTCGGACGTCAGCGTATCTATCGCGGAGAACCCGGCAGCTATCATTCCGGCATCGATATCGCCGTACCCAGCGGAACGCCTTTTGTTGCACCAGCCTCGGGCCTTGTCACACTGGCATCGCGCCGCGAATTCAGCCTTGAAGGCCAGATCATCATTATTGATCATGGCGCGGGCCTCAACAGCGCTTTCATCCATCTTTCCGACATTGCGGTAAGCGAAGGCGATTTTGTCGAACAAGGACAGCTTTTGGGCCGCATCGGTTCAAGCGGCCGCGCAACAGGGCCGCATCTGCATTGGAGCCTCAAATGGCACGATACGCGGCTTGATCCTTACCTGTTCGTCGGCCCCATGCCCTGATCTGCGTGCGAGGGCGCAGGCTTCTTTTGCTCGTAATTGTTGTGCTGGCCTTGGCGCCGGGCACTTTCCTACGCGATCCTCCGCCTGACAGGGGCTTGCGTGACTTTGTGATTACCGCATTGGAAGCGGACACGCCGGACAGCTGGCCGGACACTTTATCGCTCGAAGGCGCATGGCACCTTTCCAGCGCGAATCAGCGATTTGGCGGGCTCTCGGCGATGGCTTTGGAGACGCAGGCGACGTTCTTGGCATGGTCTGATCGCGGTGATCTGGTGCGGTTGCCTTGGCCAGGAGCAGATGGCGAAGCGCAATTTCTCGATTTGCCGCCAGCGCGCGCTTTGACCGAGGGGCAGGACATCGAATCGGTGGTTTTCGATGTGGAGAGCGGGACAAGCTGGATGGGGCACGAATCGCCCAATATCATCCGCCGGCTTGATCCGGGGGGTGTCTCGCATATTGTACAGGTGCCCGAAATGCTGGATTGGGGCGCGAATGCCGGGGCAGAGGCAATGGTGCGCTTGCCCAATGGCCGCTTCCTCGCGCTGGCGGAAAAGCGTTTGCAAGGAGCGCTCTTTGCCGGTGATCCGGTGCTTTATCGCGAACCTGTCCTCTTCCCGCTCGACCGGCCCGCTGGATGGCGGCCAACTGATGCCGCTGTTTTGCCAGATGGCCGGGTGTTGTTCCTTTTGCGCAAGGTGGAGCGCGCTTTGCCGCCGTTTCGCGTAATGTTTGCGTTGGGTGATCCGGCCACAATTGCCGAGGGAGAGCCGTGGACGATCACGCCGTTTACCGAATTGACGCTGCCCGATCTGATCGACAATTACGAAGCGCTCGCGGTGGAGCTGCAAGATGATGGCGCGCTCACCATTTGGGTGCTGTCCGATGACAACCTCTCCGCCTTTCAACGCACCTTGTTGCTCAAGCTGCGCTGGGAGTTTGGGCGCGATGATGGTGCGTCAACGCAAACGGCGCGCGAAGCAGACCTCCGCGCGCCGTTGGGCGATCCAGCAGATCGGGCGAATTAAGCCGCTTCAGCAGCCTTTTTCAGCTCACGCTTTACCTTGACGGCGCGCGGTGAAAGCTTGCTATCGGAGGTTTTGAGCAGCCAGTTATCCAAGCCACCATTATGCTCAACCGAACGCAGGCCCTGTGTCGAAACACGGAACTTGAAGCTGCGGTCCAGCTTTTCTGAAATCAGCGTGACTCTCTGCAAGTTGGGCAGGAAGACGCGCTTGGTCTTGTTGTTGGCGTGGCTTACATTGTGGCCAACCTGACGGCCCTTGCCGGTCAATTCGCAAATCCGCGACATGATAACTCTCATCTGTTCAAAAGGACGGACGCACTACCGTCGAAGAATCCAAGATATACGGATATTCGACACAGTGTTTCCGAGAAGCGCGCCGCATAGCCAGCGGTGCGAAGAAGGTCAAGTTGGAACAAGGCTGCCATATTGTGCGTTGGGGCCTTTGTGACAATGAAGGACCATGTGGGTTTAAGACCAGTCACCATTGGAGGTTACGTATGAAAAAGTTTATCGCAGCAACCGTTCTCGCCACCGCAACACTCGGCCTTGCGGCTTGTGATGTCGATCAAACGGAAGAAGGCTCTATGCCAGACGTAGACGTTGAAGGCGGCAATTTGCCCGAATTTGACGTAGAAGGCCCAGACGTCGATGTCGGCACAGAAGAAACCACTATCGAAGTTCCGACGGTGGATGTGGACATGCCCGATGACGCCGATGGCGAGCCAGTTACTGGCGACGAATAAGTCACCGCTACATTTTGCGACCAGGCGCGCTTCATGACCTCCGGCAAATTTCGGAGCTTCATGGGGCGCGCTTTGTCGTTGGCGCGCGAATCGGCGGCGCTTGGCGAGGTGCCAATTGGCGCGGTTGTGGTGCACAAAGGCGAGATTATTGCCGAGGCGCACAATTCGCCGCGTGCTGATCATGACCCGACTGCCCATGCAGAGATCGTGGCGATTCGCCGCGCGGCGCGGGCGCTGGGACAAGAACGCCTGATCCATTGCGATTTGTGGGTTACGCTGGAGCCGTGCGCGATGTGCGCGGGCGCCATAAGCCATGCCCGCATCGCGCGCTTGTATTACGGCGCAAGCGATCCCAAAGGCGGCGCGGTGGAGCATGGCGCGCGGGTGTTTGCGCAAGAACAGTGCCTTCATGCGCCCGAAGTGTACGCCGGAATGGGCGAAAGCGAGGCGGCGGATTTGCTGCGCGCGTTCTTTGCCCAGCGTCGGTGAGAGTTGGTTCACGCAGAAGCGCAAAGGCGCAAAGACCGACGCAAAACGCTGCAGGCCTTCTAACCGCCAACCTCTCGCCCCGATCAGCCTTCCCGATGTGAGCGTCAAATCGCCGCTAGCGCACCCTCTTTGTGCCTTAGCGTCTTTGCGCGAAACCACACTTTCCCAAAACCCACCACAAGCGCCAACTCTCAAGGCGAAATCCAACATAATGGACACGTTGGACACAGTCTTAAGCCAAAACTTACCGCCCCTTTGCAGCCGGGCAAACACACAGCAGATGATGAGAACAAAGTGCATCGCGCCATGTGGCGCAAAGCCCTTCATGTAGGAAAGCCAAGACCTGCCGCCCGCTCACATCCCGCGCCAGATACGCACTTTGTCATCCTCATCCGGCCCGAAGCGTCCACGATCACAGCGGGTCGGCATAAAATCACGGCCATAACAAAGCCGCATTTCCTGCAGCCATCCGCGCGCATTCACTTTCAGCCCAATATGCTCCACCTCCCAATACGGGTTCGCCTCGGCAAAGGCTGTGCGGATATCGCCTGCGGTCAGCCCATCTTTGCGCGAGAGGCGATCAAAATCGGGCCATCGCAGCGAGCGCCACAGGATGCGGGTGATGCGCAAGTAAGTGTCGGGATTGCGCGCCATGCAGCTGCCGTGTTTTTCCCATTGCCGCGCGATGAGGCTTGTCGATGGGATCATGCACAAGCTGCGATTGACTTCGCGTCCCACAGGCGTGCGATCTGTCGGGCACCATTGCGGCCAGCTGCCGCGCGCGCCATCGGGCCACAGGCCATGGACGATAAAGCCGAAATTGCCATTTCGCCCGCCACATTGCCGCGCATGGCGCGCGCTTTCCTGGCGTGGGCGACAAAATTCCGGGCTCCAGCTGAGCGCGAGCGTGTAGCCGGTGACGGGCATTTGGCGCGTTTCGCCATCTTGGCGTGCATCGGGCAAAGTGACGGACGCGCGGGGCACCCGGCATTGATAGGCTTGGGCCGATGCGGTGGCGGGGATTGCCATCACCAGCGCGGCCAAAGCAATGCTATTCAAACGCTTTGGCAACGCCATGGGCACCCTCCCTGAACCAATATCGTGCAGGGACAGTATAGAGATACATGACGGCGAAGGCACCAGCCAAAACGCTGGCAATACGAAACCGATCAACCGGCGCGCCTGCGGCAAACAATTGCACCTGTTCGATCAGCAGGAGAAGGCTCAAAGCGGCCATAATGGTCACCAGGATACGCGCGATTGTGCTGGCGAAAGCCCACACGGCGATGACGGGGATGAGGACAATCGTAAAACGCGCGCTCACCGCGACAATCACGGCGTCCCGGCTCCATTGGCTGACGGTCCAATACTCGAGGAGCGTTCGCACCTGCGTAAGGTCTGACAATCCTCGGGCAAAGTTCCACAGGCCGATGGCGGTAAAGACCAGCGCGAAGACATGCACCTCTCGCGGCCGCGGCCCTTTTGCCAGCTTCATGGCAGCAGCCTCATACCGGCGTGAAATCCAGCCCGATATCCGCCGCCGGTGCGCTTTGTGTCAGCCTGCCGACCGAGCAATAATCCACGCCCGTTGCCGCCTTGGCTTTGATTGTTTGCAAATTGATCCCGCCCGAAGCCTCGGTCGCCGCGCGATCACCGATCATGGCGACCGCTTGGCGCAAAATATCAGGCTCCATATTGTCGAGCAGGATGTGATTGGCGCCTGCCGCCAGCGCGGCCTCAATCTGGTCGAGCCGGTCCACCTCGCAAATGATCTGCTCGATGCCCGCATCACGCGCACGGCGCACCGCTTCGCCAACCGATCCGGCGACACCGATATGGTTGTCCTTGATCATGGCGGCATCCCATAATCCCATACGGTGATTGTTCCCGCCACCCATGCGCACTGCGTATTTCTCGATATGCCTGAGACCCGGAATGGTCTTGCGCGTATCGAGCAGGGTGCATGTCGGATTGTCCATCGCGTCAACATATTCGCGCACCAAGGTGGCGATACCGGAGAGATGCTGCACGGTGTTGAGCGCTGAACGCTCCGCCGTCAGCATGGCGCGCGCATTGCCCGAAAGGCGCATCAAATCGGTGCCGGGCGTAACCTGCGCGCCTTCTTCAACCAGCACGTCGATTTGGATATCGGGATCAAGATGGCGGAAGAACGCGACGGCAATCGGCAGGCCCGCAACGGCAATCGGATCGCGGCTGTCCATCACGCCTTGAAAGCGCGCATCTGCGGGAATGACGCTGGTGGCGGTAACATCCACGCCGCCGCCGGGCAGGCCAACGCCAAGGTCTTCATCGAGCGTTTCTTGAACGAAGCGGGTAAGGTCGAAACCGGGGAGGTTGAAGTCTTTCATGCCGTGCTTCTTGCAGGCTTTTCTGTCTAGCCTCAAGCGCCGGCGTTCGCATTCGCTCTCTTAGGCTTGCGGCCTACCGGCCGGCCCGCGGTCGCGGGCTGTCGGTGCCTTATGGGCACCGAGATTAGCGCAAGTCACGCAGTTCGAGCTTAGAACGGCCGTCTAGGCCGCAAGGGCGACCGACCCACCTTAGGTGCCCCGCAGCGCAGCGGAGGCCATAGCACCGAGGACGATCAGCCGGATGGCTGATCGCAAAACAAACTAATGCACAAACCGCGCCACCACATCGCGATAGCTGCGCGAAACTTTCACTTCCTGTCCAGATTCCAGCACGAGGAAGCATTCGCCATTGGTGTGCGGTTTCACTTGGCGCACCTGATCAAGGTTTACGATGGCGGAGCGGTGGACGCGCTGGAAGCGTTTGGGATCGAGGCGGCGTTCCAGATCTTTCATCGTTTCGCGCAAGATAAGCGAATTGTCGTTTTCCATGTAAATGCACATGTAATCGCCCGCCGCTTCGATGCGTTCGATGGTATCTACATCGACGCGGAAGATTTTGCCGCGATCCTTCACATTGATCATTTTCTCATAGCGTCCGGCGGCCTCGCCCTCTTCATCGCCGCCCATGCCTTCCAAGCTTTCCGGGCTGACTTCCGCGAGCACATCTTTCAGCTTCTCCGCCTCTTCGGTGGAGCGCTTTTCACTCAGGCGTTGGCGCACGCGTTCGATGGTATCGGCCAGCTTGTCTTCATCCACCGGCTTCATCAGATAATTCACCGCATTGGCTTCAAACGCGCGGATCGCATGCTCTTGATAAGCGGTCACAAATACGAATAGCGGCGGATCGATTTCCATCACCCCTTTGACCACGGAAAACCCATCAAATCCCGGCATTTGGATATCGAGGAAGACAAGGTCGGGCTTTTGCGTCTTGATCGCGCGGATCGCCTCGCGGCCATTGGCGCAAGTTTCAATCACTTCGATATCTTCAAAGGGTTCGAGGCGCAGTTGGAGGCCTTGAATAGCGAGCTTTTCATCATCGACGATTATTGTGCGTATCATGCGCGTGATCCGATCTCTTGGGCCCCTGCCATTTTATCAACGGGCGAAGGCAGGGGAAGTTTCCCCTGCACAGCTCCTGCATCGGTGGACGTATCAGCCACACGCTCGTCAGCCTCGGCCTTTTGGTATGGGATTTCAATGGTGACGACAAAGCCGCCGCCCGGCGGTGTTTCGATGTCGAAACGGTGTTCATCGCCATATGCTTGGGACAAGCGCTCCGCGATATTGGCAAGGCCAACGCCGGTCGAAGGCGGCTCTGTTTTCAGTTTGTCGACCTGCCGCGATTTGTCGATCAGGCCGGGGCCGGTATCGGCCACCACAAGGCGCAGCCGATCGGCAATCACTTGCGCCGAAAGGCTGATGCGCGCGCCTTCTTCTTGCAGGGACACGCCATATTTGATCGCATTTTCCACCAGCGGTTGCAGCAGCATTGATGGAATGCACGCTTTGGCGGCCATCGGCTCTACTCTAAACTGCGTTCGCAGCCGTTCTTCAAAGCGCATGCGTTCAATATCCAGATAAAGTTTCAGCGTCTCGACCTCCTGCGCGACAGTCACCATGCTGCCTGCTTGTGAGACCAAAGTGTGCCGCAAAAAGCTGGACAGGCGCGTCAGCATCGCATTGGCCGGATTGGTCTGTTTCAGAAGAACCAGAGTGCTGATGGAGTTCAAGGTGTTGAACAGGAAATGCGGGTTGAGCTGGTATCGCAACATGGCGAGCTGTGCGCTGGTGGCCTGTGTTTCGAGCCGTTCGAGCCGGTCGGCCTGTTCTTCCACCTGCAGGAAAAAGTTGATCGCGTAATACAACGCTGACCATGCGCCCAGCAATGTCATATCGAGATAGAAAACGCCCAGCATCAAATTGGTAAAGCTGGCCTCGCTCCCGCCTTGATAGACGCTCAACGTCCAGGCGTTGATAAAAGCGCTGATCGCCACAGCTGCGCCCAGCACCAGCGCGGTGGAGCCCCATGTGACGAGCGGCGTGCGGTTGATCAGGCGGCCATAGACGACGGACAGGACAAGGCTGATCGAAAGGCCGGTAATCGCTGCAATCAGCACCACGACCAGAAAATCAAACGGGCGATCATTGGCGATGCTGGTGGCCGCACGCAGAAAGAACGCGCCGCCCCAGCCCAGCATTTGCAGCCGCCAGAAAGCGCGGTTCTTATCTTTGAAGAACGGAGTTGGCTGAAAGGGAAGGACCGGCATAATCAGGCTCTCTTAGCCGAAATTGCGGCCCGCGTCAGGAATCGCGCGCGTCGGCAATGGCCTGCGCCATTTTCTCTTCGCTTTGCGCGCCCACCAATATGCGATCACCCACCACCCAGCTTGGTGTGGAATTGACCCCGATGCTTTGCGCAAGAAACACATTGTTCTGCAATTGCGGATCAAAAATCCCGGCATCGATCTGCGCGCGCGCCTGTTCCATATCCAGCCCGGCGATGTCGGCAGCAGCGGCAATGCGTTCATCATTGGGTGATCCAGCAGCAAACATCGCATCGTGGAAAGCGGTGAACTTGCCTTGTTGTGCTGCGGCCAAAGCCATGCGGGCGGAATCCACGCTGCCCTGGGTGAGCACAGGATAATCGCGCAGCACCACTTTGAGATCAGGATTGTCCGCAATCAGCGCAAGCACATCTTCATAGCTTTGCCGACAAAATCCGCAGGCATAATCTGTGAATTTCACCAGCGTCACCGAGCCATTGGGATTGCCCAGTACAGCGCCGGGGAACGGCGTTTCCAGTTCACCGCGCAAAGGCTCCACCTTGGCGAGCGTTTCGCGCCGGTTCAGCTCTGCCACCGCTTCTGTCAAAACTTCGGGATTTTCCAGCAGATAGTCGCGCGTTTGATGCCCGCCCATGCCGGTAAGTTCCCAAGTGGCCGCGCCGGAAAAACCGGCAAGCAGGGCAAGAGCAATCGTTGTAAACCAGCGCATGGGAAAAGCCCTATCGCCGCCGCTCAAGCTGTTCAAGCTGCGAGCGCGCCTGCAAAGCAACATCTTGTGCGCGGATCCAGTCAGGTGAGCCATGCGGCAACGCTTGTTCAGCGGCCTGTGCATTGAACAGCGCACCTTGCGGATTGCCGGTCAGGATCGCTTGTTCAGCACTCGCCAGCCGTGCACGCGGCGTGTCTCCGCGTTCGCCATAAACAACACCCAATTGATACCATGCAAACGGATTTCGCCGGTCGCGGCCAACGGCTGCACGCAGCACGCTTTCAGCCTCTTCATAAAAGGCAGGGTCTTCGGTAGCGATCAAGGCATGGCCAAGCATCGAGGCGATCAGCGGATGATACCCGGTCAATTCACTGGCGCGGCGCAAAGATGGCAGCGCTTCTTCAACGCGGCCTGATTCCAGCAAAATCTGCCCGCGCAATTCTAGGAAATAAGGGTTTTGCGGCTCCATCGCGATCAGGGCATCAGCTTCCAGCAAAGCCAGCTCAATCTGCGCATCCTTGTGATAGGCATAGGCGCGGGCATAGCGCGCGGGGATTTGGGTCAGATGTTTGGGATAGAATTCCAATGTCCGCGCCGGCGTCGATAAAAAGCCGAACAATTTGGCTTTGACGCGGGTAAAGCGTGCCTCGATCTCAGGATCGTTGGGTGTGTCCCATGCCGGATCAACAATATAGGTTTCGCGAAGCCGCGCGATGCGATTGCCCGATAGCGGGTGCGTTCGCAAAAACTCCATATCATCATCAGGACGAATACCGCGCCGAAATTCGAGCGCTTGCAACTTGCCAAAAAACGCCAGACTGCCGCGTCCGCTAATCCCGGCTTTGGATAGATATTCCGCGCCTGCGGCATCGGCGGATGCTTCCTGAACGCGCGTAAAAGCCAGGAATGATCCAATCGCTGCACGTTGCCCGGCAGCAAGAACGCCCATCGCCGCTTCACCCCCGCCAGCAAACGCAGCAGCTGCAGCGAGCAGGGCAGAAACCAGAGTGATCTTGGTCGCATTGCCAGCGCCTTCGGAAAAGCGGTTGATATGTCCACCAGTGATATGGCCCAGCTCATGCGCGAGCACGCCTTGCACTTCATTGGCGGTATCAGCGGCATTGATCAGGCCCGAATGCACGAAAACGCGCTGCCCCCCGGCCACAAATGCGTTGATCGAATTGTCGCCAACAAGCACGACATCAACTTGCCCTGCATCAAGGCCAGCGGCCTCAGACAGCGGGTCCATCATGTCCTGCAACAACGCTTCTGTTTCTGCATCGCGCAAAATGCTCTGCGCTGCGGCGGGTTGAGCCAGCATGGCAAAACATGCAGCAAGCGCAAGCGTTTGGGTGATGAGGCGGCGAAGGCGAAGCATAAGCGGGTGGCATAGCCGTTCACGCCATGAACGGGAACTGAAGATTACGCCGGTTGCGCGCCGGTTCCCCCGGGGTGCTCGACAAGCTCGACGATGTGTTGCGCCTCATGGTCTCCGGCAAGTCCGATCTTGGCCAGAAAATCACCGCCAGTGGCATAGGTGTCGCCTATCCACAGTGGCACATTGGCTGCTTTAATCGTGTCACGGGCGGCGCGCTCTTCGCTGCTGAATGCATCCTGTGAAGCGGTACGCAGAAAAATCGCCGCGACTTGTTGCGGATGGGTTTTGACCGCATGTGCAAAGGCGGGCAAATCACCTTGTGTGTCATCCCCGATCATCGCAAATTTCATATCGGGATAGCTATCGAGGATGGCCGCAATGGCATCGCGTTTGTGCGAGCCGTGACTTTCATGGCCAAAGGTGTCTTTGTTAAGGCCCCAATCGCGCAGGGCAATCGGGCCGATGGGCAGCGAATTTCCGCGCATGAACGTGATCAGATAGCTGAACAGGTTCCACGGACTTGATGACACATAAAAGAACGGATTGTGCGATGCGGCAAAGCGCGCTGGCTGTTGACCGCCGGGTTCACCCACCGGGCCACCGCTGATCTGGCTGTAAAAATCGCCTGCGCCCGGCACAGTGATGCGTTGATCCGGCATTTGCGCCAAAACCCGCTCCCAATTCCGCGCGACATTGTCCAATCCGCCGGTGATCCCTGATTCCATGATGGTATCGTCAATATCCGATATTACCCCAAGGCGCGCATTGCGCCCGGGGACAAGAACGCGCGCTTCGGTGGTTTGCGGGCCATCGCTATTCACCCATTGCAATTCCACCACTTCCCAACTTGTTTCATCAGAGGCGGAAAGATCGCTCTCCAGCGCGAGATCGAAATGCACAAAGCCTTCAGCATCGGTGATCTGTTCGCTTTGCACCAACACATCGCCATTTCCGCACCGCAAGATCAGCGTAACAGCGATGCCTTCGCTTTCATGTGAGGCAAACTGTTCCAGCATCGTGCGCAAGGAGGCAAGCCGGGAGGACGCGTCAAAAGTGCTGGCTTTTTGCCGCAATGCACGCGCACTTAGTCGCAGATGAGTGGCGCTGCGATAGCCCAGATAGGGTTGCACGCGGGTCGGGCTGTTGGGAAAGATTGGCACCTCATTTCAATCGTCAAGACCGCCAATGTTTCCCAAACAAGTGATCAGCCAAGCAGATTGCGTGCCGCTTTTTCGATAAGCGAGGCATCGCTGGGCACTTCACCCAGCATCACCACATCGCCTTGCGGTGTACGGCGCAGCATGACCAGCGCAAATTCCTCACCCTGGCGCGAGACATCACCAAGCGCATGCTCGGGCAATGCGCGAAGCTTGTTTGAAATGGCCTTGCGAGGCTGTGTACGGATAGGAGCGGGCGCTTTGCCGGATTCTTCGCGGCGGAATGCGCGCTCTGCTCCGACGACGCCTTTGAGGCCGCCTTCGCTTGCACGCAGGAACCCGGCCAATGCGCCGCGGCCAAGGTGCAGCCGTTCAGCATGCGACAGTGCGGCGGCGTATTCGGTCAGGCGCGTTTTGTCGTAATCTGCGCCAAAGACCAGTTTTACCACCGGCGTCATCGGCGCACGTTCCTGCACGCTCAATCCGGCATCTTCCACAAGTTCGGCAAAGTCCTGCGGTGCATCAGCAGCAGCAAGCGCGAAATCCCAGGCGCGGCCAATCGCTTCATACAAGGCATTGCGGCTACGATCTTCGCTGGTCCGCGCCTCGTCAGCCATTTCGCGAGCAGCGGCAAGCCAGTCGCCTAACGCCATCTCGCCTGGCTCAACGTCTTTTTCTGCACCTTGCTCAGCGTTTTGCTCGGCGCCGTGTTCAGCCTCTTGATCAAAGGCGCCGGCAATTGTTTTCTGCTCGACAGGTTTTTGCTCTACGTAAGAGCCGGGACCATCGGCCCAATCCACCATTGGCGCATGAATATCCGCGCGGCGTTTTGCCGGGGAATTGGGCGCATCGAGCACCTGATCAATTTCCAGAAGCAGCTCTTCTGCGGCCTGTTGATCGGCCAATTCTTTCCAGTTGATCACGCCATAGATGAAATCAATCGTCTCATCATCGTGCGAATAGGGCAGCAATATACCGCGATACAGAACGGTTTTACCGCGCTGATTTACAAATTCTGCTTCAAAGCCAATCGGTGCCTGATTGGCGAGGATCTGCATGTAATGATCGGTGATCCGGCTCAATAAAGAGCGTGAGGGAACATCAGACAGGCGATCGATTTCAAATTCGCTTGCATCGCATTCCTGTGCGATCTTATCGCCGATATAAGCGATGACGGGATCTTGCACGCCTTTAGAAAAATCGAGCAATACGCTGTATGGACCAAAGTCTTCCATGCGTGAGGGTTCAAGATCTTCAACACAGGGAAAATTGCGATCAGCCAATCCGCTGGCCCAGTAATTATAGGCGCGCACCTGCATTCTGCGTTCATCATTGCCGATCGCAGGAGGGGGCGCATCATCGACATCGTTGTCGTGCTGATTGGCATCACTGGATACGTCAAACGCATCCACATTCTCATCATCGCGCCCATCCAATGCGCCAAAACCGCCACGCAGAGTGTCCATGCCAAATGCCCTCAATCAATTGTCTCTTGAGGACCGTTTTGGCGCGACGTGGTAAATTTTTGGTAAAGTTGTGCGGAGAATTTACGCTTGCTTGCCGCTGATATGTGGCATCACCGTATGACGCCACACATGCTACAGCAAATATCGCATCCGGATCGATTGGCTCTGGCTGGCCGCGCCGATAGTGATCGCGGCATCAATGAAATTTGGTGGCCCCATGCGCACTTTGGCATCGCGTGAAAAGCCAAAGCCTTCTTTGGGCATCATACCCAGCGCGCGGTCCGCTTTGCCATTGCCGTTTTCATCATGCAGCAGCGCGATGGCATAGGTGCCAGGTGCAACATTGCGAAAGCGCAGCGTGCCCGCCTCACTTGCGGGCACCACCAGGCGATAACTTTGCGCATCATCGCGGCAGCGCGGGAAGCGATCGGGATCGTTGGTCATGCAGGCGCGCACGACGCCATCTGTATTGCGCATATCGGTGATCGTAACTGTAATGTTTGCGCCGCTTGGCTGCTTTGGTGATGGCGCAGATGTTTGCGCTGATGTTTGCACACTGGCAGGAGCGATAAGAAGCGCAGCGCCAAGCGCGCTTATTTTGATGAAAGTCCGCGGTCGGTTTTGCACAGGCGATCCCAGAATCGAAAATAGAGACCGTAATTGCATGTGTAAGCCTCATGGTGAACTTGATGGTGGCTCGCTGTTATCACCCAATTCCCTACGCGGGAATGAACAAGCCATCGCGGAAACATTTCCCAGCCCATATGATTGGTCACGCCCATCACCGTCATGATGGTGAGAACAACCATCAACATGCCGATATGGATGGGGATGAAAAACACTAGTGCCGGGATCACAATGGCGCCGGTCAGTGCTTCAATGGGATGAAAGCTCATCGCGGCCCACGCCGTGGGCGGGCGGCTGGCATGATGGACGGCATGGGCCAGTTTAAACCAGCGTGGGACATGCATTAAGCGATGCGTCCAGTAAAACCACGTGTCATGCGCAAACAGGTACGCAAATACCGAGAGCGGCAGATACCATAGCGGAAAATCGGCAAAATCGGTGTAGATCCTGGTCCAACCATGATTGTGCCATCCCCACGCCATGATGCCAGCAGGAATGCCGTAAATCACCGCTGAGAGCATCGACCAGGCGACTTCGCGGCGCATCTGCGGCTCTAACCCGACATAAAAGCCGGGGCGCACCTTTGCTGTTGCCAGCGCGAAAATGCCGCTGGCCGCGAGATAGCGCAGCGCGACTATCGCAACCATAGCAAGCACAGAAATGGCAAGGGCGATCCACATGATAAGTCTGCTGCTATATGCGCAGTGTTAACGCAGCGCTAGCGTCCCATTGATTTGCGGCACATTATCCGGCCAATTCCCCCATATTATCCCGCCAAATCAGCGCCCCAGCTGGCGCAATGCGGATCCATCGCCACCAATTGTCGGCGCAAAGCGGTGCGCGCCAGCCGTTCCACTTCCACCCGGCGGCGCGCGGCCACCAGCGGATGACTTGGCGCAGGACGGACAATTTCTGCATCATATTCATCGGCCACAATCACACCGCACATATCCGGGCGAAAATCATTCCCTTCCAGACAGCCGCGGTCCAATTCGGGCGGAAGGCCCCAATAAAACCGATCACAAAAATCCAGATAATCGGGCCATTTGCCATCGCCCATCAAATCCCCGCGCGCGGTCTTCACTTCAACAATGACAATGCGGCCCTTGGCATCAATGCCCATCACATCCGCCCGCCGGCCATTGCGCAACGACATTTCCGCCAACGCCCAGATACCATTGCGCGCAAACAGGCGAAAAATTCCCCGACATACAGCAGCAGAACGGCGAGCATCGGTGAGCGTTGTCACATCTTTATCGGGCGAATCAATCATGTGTGAAATTTGGAACGAATTAGGAACATCGTCAAGCGTAATGGTGCAATAACGGACAATTATTCCGCGTTAAGCAGCACCATTATGGCATCGCGCGCTTCTGCAAATTCGCGCCACAAGGCATGGGCGGCAGGTTGTGCATTGGCGCCGCTCTCGCGCACAGCTAACAAAGCGCTAAGCCCTGTTTCCATCGTGGTGGAAAGCTGCGCCATGGCCTGCTCCACGCGTTCACCCTGCAACGGTGTTGAAACATCAAAAGCTGGTGTGATCGGTGTATCGGCCGCCTCATCCTCAACCTGCGCCAACATCGCGGCAACCGCACCCGCATCGGCCAAAGCGGCCCAGCGCATCGCTGCGATCTGCCCGCCAATTTGCGGCCGCACCATGTGCGAGAAATTGTGGGCGGATGCGTTCATGCCGTCTGTATACGCCCAACATTCTTGCGATCACGTTAGCGTGAAGCTGCACACCTATGCTTTTTGCGCTTGGCCAAATCGCACGGCCTTGCTAGCGCGCCACACCACGCACCCGTAGCTCAGCTGGATAGAGCGCTGCCCTCCGAAGGCAGAGGTCACAGGTTCGAATCCTGTCGGGTGCGCCATTTTGCACTGGGGATGGGCCGAGCCTAAAACCCTAAAGGGTAGAGTGGTTTGGGCGGTTCGAAGACCGTTTTCGCGATCAAATATCAACTTATCAGCAAACGCTAGTTTTAGCAGGGTTCGTTTCGCGGCTAGGTTGCCATTTATCCATAGTTTCTGGGGGTTTGCGAGAAACGTAATTGCGGTTCGAAAACTCCGCTCGAAGGACGGCTTAGATTGCAGCATGCCTTTGCCACTTTCGATGAGAAGTTGTTTTTCGCGCTCAAGCTCAGTGATACGCTTCTCGTAGGCTCCGACTATCGCATCGCTCTGCGCATCGACGATACGGTCCAGAAGGGCGGATATCTTGCTATCCAGCTTTTTAATGTCTGATTTGACCTTGGATGCCTGTTGCTTGGCGCTGAGAAGACGCTGTTCCCAGATGTCGCTGAACATCGCCTTCGCCATGGCAATCAGTTCAGGACGTGGCTGTAGGCCGTTGATGATTCCGTCAAACTCTTTGTGCACGATGTCGCGATTGATCGACTTACCTTTACTCTCACATCCAGACCGCTGACATAAGTAGTACAGATAGGTCTTTGACCGGCCTGTCGAAGGGCAAGCTGTCATTGGTTTTCCGCAGTCTCCACAGAGCAAGAAACCACGCAATGGGAAGGCCTCATTTAGATCGGCGCGCGCTGGCAGCTTTGCTTTGCCGTTTAAGCGCTCCTGAATCTTTTCGAATGTGGCAAGATCAATAATCGGATCATGATTGCCTTTGCGTAGCGAAACGTCCCATGGAGCGTGCTCGACAAAGCCCGCATAGATTACGCGGGTCAGCATTTCTTTGATCCGCTGAATGCGAATTGTGCCGTTCGGCAGGCACTTTGGAAAAGCAGGCTGAGCTTCAAGGAAGCGTTTGACCTCGGCCTGCGTCTGGAGGTGGCCTGATGCAAAATTCTGCATTGCTTCTGCCATTATGGTTGCAACGGGCTCATCGCGCACAAGTGCAGATTTCATGCCCTTGATACCTGGGCGCTTGTATCCACGAGGAGGCTGAAAAGGCCAATAACCGTTCAGTAGGACGGCTCGCATTCGGTTGAAGGTTTGTTCGGCGTTCTTGCGCCGCATTTGCTCGGCAACGCCAGCTTGCACCATTTCACCAAATTCGCTGTCGGGATCGTCTCGAAACACATAGCTTGGCGTTTCGAGATGGCAGTGCATCGCCCGAATTTTTCGTTTCAGTTCGCGGTGGCTGTCGAGATCGCGGGCCAGCCTGGAAACGTCATCAAACAACACAACGACTGGATCGTTGCGACGAGTCTTTAGAAAAGCCAGCAGCGCATTCATACCGGAGCGATTTGCAGTCGACCCCGAAACGTCGTCCTGAAACACGGCAATCACATCATACTTGCCGCGTGCATATTCGCGGCAGCGTGTTTCTTGTGATTGCAGGCCGTTGTTCTCTTTCGCCTGCTTCTTTGACGAAACACGCGCATAGATGACCGCCTCGCTCAGCCCGTGGTGCTGGTCGTGCTGTTTAAGATATTTGCTCTTTCGAATGTCTCCCATGGCTATGCCTCCTGCACCGCGTGCTCGAATGCCGTTTGAATGGAATTAGTCTTATATTTTATCATATCGGTCTGTTCGATAATGGTTTGAGCTGCGATTTCTTCGATTGATCCACAAGCTGCCGGAGCAAGCTCAATGCCCAGCTTGCAATCGGCAGCCGTCTGCATGAGTTGGTAGATGATCGCCATGCATTCTTTGGCCTGCTCTTCGGTGTAATCGAAGCCTTCCATGAAGTGCATGTACTTTCCGAGATCGATGGAAAGAACAGGTGAGCTATTGTCAAAAGACGAGGCCCGCAGCGCGAAGCAATCGTCGATAGTTGGGTTAGGTGTCTGCGTCATGCCTGTCGCTCCTTTGTTATCGGTTCATCCATGTTCCCTTCGTTTCCTGCGTCGCACAATTGCGGCGAGAAATGAGAACAAAAATAGAACATATATTCTGAGATTTGCCTAGGGAAATCTTCGACTTATTCGATCACCGCGCTGGCTCTCGGCTTTGACGGGGAGCATTACGATCCGCTTTCCGATTCATCTCGAATTGCGCTTGGCGTTGATTGCGAGGGGCATGCTCGGAACGACTATTATCGCGGCGCAGCTCTATCGTGCGCTCGTAGGCTCGCTTGGCGATTTCAGACGCACGAAGGAGGTCCGTACCCGTGAAGCTATGTGCATCCCTGATATTCCCCTCACGATCCTCATACGTCCGTGTAATCTGGGTTGAGAAGAACGAGCCATTTTCGCCATGATTGCGAAAGATTGCAGCTTTGATGCTGCCGTCGCGGATCACTTCCACGGGTCCATTGTCAGTCACGATTGTATCTCCTTGCTTCTAGCAGACATCCTTTGATGTCCGTCCCGTTGGAGATACCCACCGCTGCCATAACGGTCGGGGGGATAGGTCTAGCCTTTGGCGACCTCGACCATTGTGCGGTGAATGTATGTCACCACACTCACGAAGGCATCGGTGAAACTGTAGCCCGTACCCGCCATGTTATCGCGGCTGAGCTGCATAAGCTCATCGTGAGTATAGAATCCGCTTTCCTGAATAAGGTCGAAAAGCTGCCAGACATGGGCCGAGTGCGTGACCACTTCCTTGCGACCGCAGGGCAAAGCGAGATCGCGTGTTTGCCGAACCAAAAGCGCTTCTGTTTCTCTTTCTGTCATAAACTTAGCCATTCAAAATATTACCAAATTTAGCTGGCACTCTGCAAACTTCATCGGTTTCTCTCAAAGTGATCACGCGTCATGCCATCGACACGACGCAGGCGTTTCTCGATGAAATGGATACGGCGGGTCATTTCCACCGTCACACGCTCCCTGATACGCACCTGAACTGCCCCATCAGGCTCAAGGGCTAAATCCGCTGTTGGCGTATCGAGCGCCTTCTTGAGCGCGTTGCTCTCGGCGCGAGAAACGGGCGTGGCATGGATACGCCTGATCCGTTCCCATGACTCGCGGTCTCTCAGTTCGTCTCTGCCAACGAGGTGGGACTGTGTCGCAGCGTAGAATTGCTCTTTGAGGCTACGGTTGTCTTCATCACTCATCTGTTATCTCCCGACGACCGACCAATACCCATCTGAATATTGGGGTAATTCTGCGAACTCCGAAGGCACGGGCTCAAGCCTCACAGGCAGTGTCCGATGCCCAAAGAACGTCTTGACCCTCACCTTATCGCAGGCTCCGTGGAACGGATTGGGGTGATAACCCGACTTCGTCATGAAACGCTTCTCGTAGTAAGGGCTTCGATTGCCGAGCACGGGATAGGCAAGCCCGTCACCAAACATCAGGAGTTGATTGTCTGGCATGCCGAGGATCTCATTCGCCATCATGAGATCACGCGCCATGCTATCCGTGTGACGCTCAATCTGCCTCTGGTGGTGGATTTGACGGCTCGCAGACCACGGATCGCCGCCATGCATCAACTGATCCATCGCCTGATCGGCTGCGTTGCGGGCTTGTTGCTCCCGCAACACATCCCTGAAGTGCCGTTGCTCCTTACCGATCATGCGAGCCAACCGTTCGGCTGACTCAATCTCTCGCAGACCGAAATAAAGTTGCACCGCTGCGCTTGCAGGAATGATTGTTTCAGCTTGAGGACCAGTGGACTTCAATTGGTCAGTCGATTGGTAGATTGCCACGGGCCTTATACCCAGCCCTGCACCTATCGAGAACGCATCCATGATAAAGGGCGCACTCCCAAATTTGGCAGCTTCATCTATGACCATCGTAATTGGAGGTCCGCCTGGATTGCGCGCTTTCGTCAGGTAAAAGCACGTGTTGATGAGGCGCATGGCGACGACAAGGTTATCCAACCCTTCGCTTGGCGGCATCATGACAAAATGGAAAGGTTTGGCGCTCGAAAGCATGTCTTCGATTGTGACATCATAAGGTGGTGACACACTCTGGCGCACCGCTTCGTCGGACATCCAATCAACCGCGATAGATACCTCGCTTAAGATGCTCTTGATGTCATTCCTGCTTTCGCTCCGACCTGGACCGATCTCGGCTTCTACGCGGCGCACATCTTCATAGGGAGAGCTGTGCATCAGCCATGCAAAATCGACCCAAGCCTGATTGCAGATCGGAATGCTCTGAACCACTCTGTAGAGTTCAACGAGATGGAGTGTTCCATCGCGTTCAATCAGCGTCAGGATGATGGCTTTGAGCACCATCCTCGCCGACAGTTCAAAATACTTTGAATTGTCGCTTCCGCTATCGGGCAGGATGTTGCGGCAAAGCGTCTTGATGTCGCTCTCCAGAAAGATGCTGCCTTTTCGCAGGTATGAAGTGAGGTGAATGCGGTGACTGGGAAGGCCGTGGAGGCCATACATATTCCAGTAGTAAATAGCTTTGCCAAAGCGCGTTTGGTTCTGCGCTATCGCGGCCATCTCACCCTTGGGATCGACCAGAATGAGCGATTGCTCAAATACCCAAGTGCAGATCGTGTAACCAAGAACATCGCGGAGCTTTCCCGAGCGCGCGCCCGCTGTGATTAATATGCCGCCCGGACCATTTGCGAACATCGGGCGGCGGTCGAAGAAACCGCAGAAGAAGCTGTTCGAGCGCCGTTTGAAATAGCCAGCATGACCGATTTCCTGAGCGTTCGCGAACCGAGCGCTGCCGTGGCGGCTGTCATCAGGGTGAAGTCTCATGAACTCACCCCTCAATAGCTACGGAAGAAGTTGACGATCCCCATAAGGCTGATGCGTGGTAACGCTGAGAGGGCAAGCGACGCACCGCCAAATGTCAGCAGCCCGACTGCGCCTGCCCAAATGAAACGCACAAACCGTCCACCCAGGCCGTAATTGGCTTGAGCGTAATCCTCTACGAAGCTGACCGTGAACTCGAATGCGATTGGTACGACGAAAAATGCCACAATCGCGGCCCCGACGAAAGAGAACATGCGCTGGCCAGGTCCCATCGACTGACCAACGCCGTTCATTTGATTTGGATGATTATGCATGGTAACCAACTCCATCTGAAAGTGCTCAGATGGCAGGCTACGTTTGCGCAGTGCAGGTGCGGGGGGATAGCCTCAGTGGGCAAACGAAAAGGGCCGCTCCGGCGAGCGGCCCTTCCATCAAGGCTCACGCGGGTCCTACGGGATGGCGACAGGTGTGAACCGCGCCCCCGCTTTCCGCATGAAGCTTTGCCACGCTGCGATCAGCGTATTGACCTGTCGAGACGTGACAGACCCTTGATCGGTCTGTCCGATCCCGACCATCGACACGCGGCAGTTGGTGAGCGATCCTGCACGTGGTGATGGTAGTTGCTCACGGCCATTAAGAAGCGCCTGAGAAGAGCGCACCATGCCCGTCTCGATCCCGTCACTGGCAATCCAAATGTGGTCGCCTGCTTGGCAATTGAAGCGCCCCCACTGAAGCATCGCCACGATTTCGGTCGTGCCCTGTGGTCGAACACCGCCATTGGCCATGCGCATGATCCGTGCAGCGACTATGCGCGCGACGCGTTCAGGCGGGTTAGTCCGGCGCGACAGCCGCACCTCGTAGCGTGTAAGGTTTTCGAGGCCGACGGCGCCAAAGCTGCGCAATGACACGGTATCGCCAGCCTGCATCCGAAGCACTTCACGCGCGGCGCTCCGCGCGATTACTTGCGCATAGGCTTCATTGCGGAAGATTGGTGCGGATTGAGACGCATCAACGCGAAGATCGAGCGATTTGGCCTCTGCCGTCACAGGCGCTGTAAAGATCATCGCCATTACGGCAAACAAAGTCAGGAGAAAGGTTTTCATGATATGATGCTCCACTGGTTAGGTCAAAGTGCGAAGCACACGGGGAAGATCATCGCTGAACGCTTCCCAATCCGCCAGAAACGCATCAATTGCATTGATGTCAGGCGTCAGCTTCGCTTTTGCTGTCTTGCCCAGCATGGTGCTGTTCGATGGGGGGATAAGGCGGTTCTCATGAACGGTTTCGGCCAGACCCTGGATTGTCGGTTGCGCCACATCTGAAACATGGCCTGCGACCTCCAAAGCGAGCGCATCTTCGTCGATCTTGCGCAACGCCTCTTCCTGGCGGTTCAGATCGCCGTAGATTGTATCAAGCACTTCAATCTCGCTTGCGGTCTCGATGGTTGCTTTCGCATCACGAAGATCATCGATACTCTTCGGCAGCTTTTCGCTGACCCACGAAAGGATCGCGTCGCTCAGGGCCAGATTGATGAATACAAGACCGCCTAGGGCTAGCGCCGAGGTCATCGAAGTAATCGGCTCAATTAAAGCCCAAAGCCAACTTTCGTTTGCTGCCCCTTCGCCAAACAGCTCGGCATCGCTGAGATCGGTTGGCGGTGTACTCATGTCGGTGCTTAAGAACAGCAGCGCCATTCCGATGAAGAAAACGATTAAGCTGACACGCGCGATACGCTGGAGCCAGATTGCCACGGGGTGTTCGCGGTCGCCCAACATCAAGGCATGGAATGCGATGATTGCGCAGATCGAAGCGAAAGCGAGAATATACACCTTGAGCGGCACAGGTTCGTCGGGAAATTCTGGCCCAAAATTCGCTTCGATTACCGTGTAGGTCAGTGCAACTTCGAGCGTCCATGCACCCAGCATGATTGTCAGTGCGCCAAGACACCCAATGATGACACCACAAGCAATGAACACGGTTTTCTGGGCAATAGCCTTTTGGTTCTGCACGAAGGCAGTCGGATCGAAGCCGAGCGGTAGGGTTAGGTTCGACATGGGAATGTCTCCTTTCAGGATTTCGAGGTTGTGGTGGAAGCATCCGCGCGCGCCCGCAGGCTGGCCAGAAAGTCGGGCTTGCGGTCTGCGTCGATGACCACAGGAGTGCCTGACAGAGCCATCAGTCGCATGAAGGCTTTGATGACTTCGCCTTTCTGTACGGCTTTTGCATCCGCAATGACGGCAACCTTGTCGGCTTTGGCAATGGCAAAGGTATTGTGAAACCTTCTCAACAAAAGGGCAGAGGGAAGCTTCTGCATCTCAATTGATGCAATCAGCGCCGCATTGAGCGCATCAAGCTCAGGCGGTGCTTCTGTGGCAATCGCGTTCTCACGCGATACCGAGACTTCGAGTTTGGACATAGGAATTGTCTCCGACGTTGGTGATGACGCTGGAAACTAGGCGCACGAATCTAGTGCATTGGGGGGATAGCGATGGCGGCGTTTATGCGGCTTTGTGCCTTATCGCGCTGACGCGTGTCGGTTTTCGGGGCCTTCCAGGATATCGCCCGTGCTTGGCGGCCTCTGCGAGCCCTGCAATCGTTCGCTCGCTAATCATACGCCGCTCAAGCTGCGCAACAGCCCCAAGAATGTGAAACACGAACTCGCCTGTAGGCGAGGACGTGTCGATCTTGTCATTCAGGCTGTCGAGATAGGCCCCTCGCTTGTTAAGCAGGTCGTTGATCTCGATGAGGTGCTTGAGCGAGCGCCCCATGCGATCAAGTCGCCAGATCACCAGCGTGTCGCCTTTGCCCAAATCCGCCAACAGAGCATCGAATGCGGGGCGGCTCTTTAGATTTCCGCTGACCCCGTGATCGCGATAGATTTTCGTGCAACCCGCCTGTTTCAAGGCCGATAGCTGTAAGCCAAGTGATTGGTCAGCGGTGCTGACCCGCGCATAGCCAAGTTTTCGGGACATTTTCTCCTCCGATCAGTGTGAAACCCGCGCTGACCAACATGGTCAGCGCGCCAAACACACCGCCTGAGAAAAGGATCGTTTTCGAAGCGCTTGTTTTCGCGCCTTCGGCACTGATCCTGCCGCACATATAAACGCAGTTTCATCAACTGCTTACGTTACGAAACGAAATGTATCACATCGCAAGCATTGAAATCAAGAAAAACGATCCTTTTCAAGCGTTTATTTCGCGCCGCCAACGAGATGAAAGGCAGGTGCGACATGGCACTCACAGCTTTGAAAGAGAGATTTTCCGGTAAGGCAGCAGCAGCAGGCATTGCGGCTGCGCTAGTCGTGACGCCCGTTGCTCATGCGATGGCTCAAGACGCGCCACAGCAGCAAGCTGAGTTCACGCAGGCGGCAGCAACTACAAACATCGCTCTAACGGACAATGCCTCGCAAGCCGCACATCTGTGGGCGCAAAGAAATCAAGGGATCGCGGTAGCTGTGATGCTTGGGACAGAGTCGCGCGTCACGCCCGAACAAATTGAGCAGATTCTGACACGTGAAATTCAAAGCGCAGGTGTTCGCGATGTAGAGTTCTTCTACGAGCAAAACGATGTGCCAGGCACGGTAGTTGGCTACTCATACAATGGTGGTGGCCAAGGACCGTTCAATCTTGCCAGAGCAAGAGATGGTGCAGCTGATGCCGTGAGGCAATATCTCTATCAGCGTAATCTCGCGCTCAATTTCTAGCCGTTAAATCCAGACAAGAACGCGTCGTCTGCCGACTGATAAGCCAGTCTGCTCTCTTCCGTATCATTTCGCTCATCAGCGTTTGTTTGTAAGACAGTTTGCGCAGCCTCATTTGTCGCCAATTCCTGCTGTGCAATCTGCATGCGATAATACGAAGCGGTTTCACTGAAATCCTCAATCTCTTGCGCTGCTTCTGCTGAGGAAGTGTTTGGATCATTAAGCTTCGCCCTCAGTTCGGTAGCCGCCTCTCGATCAAGCTTATGCTCCATAAATTGAGCTGCATCACCATACCTTGGATGATCCTTATACTCAGGCTTTACGTTTCCGTCCTCGTCTAGAAATTCCGCTGCTAGTGCGGCATCAACTCGCGCTTCGTAGTCCGCCATTGACTCCCCATCGCGGCGTTGCGGCATTTCATCTGGGTCCAGAACTTCAAGTGCTACTTGTTGGCCCCAATCTTCACCAAATTCCGCGACAAGTCGTTCCTCCAACTCGCCCATACGGAAGTCGAGATCGGCAATGCGTTGATCCAGCATGTTGAGGAACAGGACATTATCCGCCGAGCGCTTCGCTCTCTCATCTTGTCTTTTCTTCGCTTCGGTAATAGATTTTGCGGCCTGAGCGCCGCGTTCAAGAACGCCTGCGATTGAACCGTTGTCGCGCGACATCAGAAGGGCATTTTCCTGAAATTCGGCAACACGGTGAACTTTTGACACCGCAGCGTCATCAAGGCTCGATTGCCCGAATTGCGATCCTAAGAATCCCTCTCCCAGACTGTGCGCTGCTGCGCGGTAATGTTCTTCTGAATGAGCCATTGGCTCAGCTCCCCTATATCTTTGTCATTCGCTTTCTCGCAGGTTCTATCGACCCGCTTCATGAAAGCACTCACGTAGGAATATTATGCATTAAATATCTGAAATAGCTGTTAAAATTCGATTGTATTTGATTTGTATTTGCCTCGATTTTAAGGAAATTTTGTCTCAAATTTAGCTCAAATTTTATCTATCTCGGAAAAGTCTAAGCCACTCAAAGCCTTGCGCAGAAACCCAGGCGACAATTCCCACTAAACCCATTTCGTTCAAAGGCTTTCTTTTTGACAATCTTTGCCAAAATATGGCATAATTGAACAAAGAGAAAGGAATGCCCATGGCAACCATGAACGTATCTTTGCCCGATCCGATGAAGGAGTGGGTCGAAGCGCAGGCCGAAGGTGGCCTTTATAGCAACTCCAGCGATTATGTCCGCGATCTCATTCGCCGCGATCAGGTGCAAAAGCAGAAGATCGCCAACATGCAAAAGCTTATTGATGAGGGGTATGAAAGCGGCCTTTCGGAACAGTCAATGGATGAAATCCTTGTTGACGCGAAAGCGGAGTACGAGAAGCGTGCTGAGGCTCAATGACATTCAGGCTTTCGCGTGCCGCGCGCTCTGACTTGATAGGGATATACATCGAAGGGCGAGAATTGTTCGGCGAGGCTCAGGCGACCAGATATCACGGTGAGCTAGAGCACCTTTTTGCCTTGCTCGCAGAAAACCCACGTCTAGCGCGAGTGCGTGAAGAGTTGAGGCAGCCCGTGCGCGGTCATCCATACAAACGTCACATCATCTTTTATAACATCGAGGATGATGGGGGTATCGTTATTCGACGTATCCGTCATGCCAGCGAAGACTGGCTTGGCGAGGAGCGCGACGGCTCCTAGCCCTTGCGTCCGTCTCAGTCCGCCGAAGCATCCGGCAGCAAGGCATAAGCCTTCAAAACCCAATCGATGAGCGCTTTTTCGCCTGACCGAGTGACCAATCGCATCCATTCGCTGATGCGCCTTGCTGGGAGTGACTTAGGCGCTTTTCGATAGGTATTGAGCAGCAGTGATGGGGATACACAGGTCCTGCGCAGTTCCGCATGAAGGCGATCATATGTCGCCTCGTCGATAAGACGGTAGTGTTCTGGATAACGTAAGCTCTGCGCTGTCTTGGGGTCGATTGCAGTCCATTCGCGTTTTACGAGCCAGCGATCTGGCGTCAAATCAGGCAGAATTTTGCGATGAATAATGTCGCTCTTGCGCGGCGTGACAACACGCGGATCAGCAATTGCCAACGTCCGCGTTTTCTTAATTGTTGGGGGCTCAATCACGCGCACTTTTGGCTTTGCCTTCGGCGGGGTCGGGTGAGGCTTGAGGCGAGCTTCCCGTGAATTCTTTAGTGCTTCATCTGAGAAGGGAAGTGAGGCCTCGTCGGCAAGGCGCTCCAATATGCCAAGGACGCATTCGATATGTTCGGGCCTGGCTGTTTTCGTCCTGCCGCTGATCCACCCCGAAACCATTTGCTGCGAGATGCCAGCATGCTCGCGTGCAATGAGTAGCATGAGGGATTTGTAGGACACACCTGATCTATGGAACGCAAGCTTCATCGTAGAGCGCTTCTCGGCGGCGATGGGTGCGTATCGTGAAAGTTTTGGCGTCACGCCAACGCGCCGTTCCAAGCGCTTCAAGCGCGCTGACTTCTCGGTCTCGTATGGATGAAGAGGTGCGGCTCTTTCCAGAGTTGGCAAGGCTGCATATCGCTCCAGAACGAAAGCTAGATGATTGCGACGTGCGGACTTCGTCTTGCCAAGCCACGTGAATATGATCTTGTCAGTTAATCCATCGGGCACATTTTCTGTGGTGCTTAACAGCTTTGCGAACCCGACTCCCGCCCGATCACGCTCTGCCTTGAGCATGTCGATTATCTCTTCGCTTAGCTTAATCCATTTCGAACCTTTCATCCTTTAATTGTGCCAGATTGGCAGAAGCCGCCGCCATCGTTTCCTTGGCGGCGGCTCCACTTATCCACCCGAGAAATAATTACTCAGCGAGGATCGGTCGCTCGTTAATCTTGTAGGCAGCATCCCAGAGCTGAAACCGCAACAGGTGCTTATTCTGGCTCCGCCGCGTCGGCATCCGATTGGCGAACTCTCGCCTGATCTCCGTGTGCCATGAAAAGTGAACGCCCCAGCCATAGGCTTCCTCAACAATATCAGGGTGGATGTGAATCGCAGCTCCATGCTCATTTATGATTTTGCCATCGGCATCATGGTGGTCGAGTATGTGGCTCATCACAAAAATGAACCCGCCCATGCGCGAAAGGTTATCCTCCTCAAGTCGCTTCGCCAGTGCATGCTTGTAAGCACGCCCTAGCAGTGTGGTGTCGTCTGCCAGATAAATGAAATTTGTCAATGTCTTACTCCTGGAGCTCAGGAGCCCAGCCGCGCGGTGGCTCAAGTCGAAGGCGAGATTGCCCTCAACGACAATTGATGACCAAAAATGCGATGGAATGCGCGCAAACGCCGTTTGCGGCAAAGAAAGCGCAAACAGGTTTTGCGAAATTCAGTTACTAGATTTGAGGGTCAGAGTCGGGAAGTTGCGCTACGTTTTCAATCTGCCACTTGCCCTCATACATCTTGGAATAGAGACCTTCGGCAATGGCCGTCAGTCTCTGAGCAATCGCATGATCCATAGCAAGACGGTCATTCTGATCTCGTACCCATGGGTTGAAGTCATGGCCCATGGCGACTTCCAGAAATGACATGCTTCTATGAGCGCAAGCTAAGTGAACTGCTGTAGTCACGTAGCCCTTCCGCAACTCGTCCAGCTTTTGTCCGTCTTCAAGAGCACGTGCCAGCTCAGCCACATCATCATCGATAGCAGCTTGGTAGATATCTGGCGGTCGTTTAGCCTCTCCTGAATCCGATTTCACCCTTAATGCTACCATATTAAATACCTATTTTTCAAACTTTTAAGGTGTTTAATCAGGCTGTCGTCGGCACTCAGGTCTGTCAGTTTAGTCTCATAATCGGTGTAGTCGTCGCTTAATTCGGTCGCAAAGGGGCTAAACTTGCTGTTTGTTTGCTTCCATCTAACCTGCGTAGACCAACCAAGGGGATCATCTGTGCTTTGACCCGCCTTCACGAACATACACCCTTTTCTGAAATCGATGTAGAACTGGGAATACTGAAAATCAGAAAATGCGCTTTGCTTGGAGGAAAACTCGTCTTCTGACCACGAGAGTATCATGCCGGAAAGATACCCTGGGCTGCTCTCATACTGAGGTATCAAGTATCCGTACTTGATCACCACGCTGGATAGAATCTCACCAAAGTTAGAAACTGTCAGCGGCTGATCTGAGTATACAAGAGTTAGACCGAAAATCGTTGTTGTGGAGGCTCGTATTAATAGGCCCATCTGACGAACATCAACGAGATCGCCATGTCTGTTTTTTGAGCTGAATAGGGCTGCTTGATCATCAGGAAGGACCGCTGAAACGAGAAATCTATCGCTTGCGATATCAGCGAATTTCTTCAGTTCCTGCCTATGTGCCCGATGCTGGGTTTGAAAAATATGAGACAGAACATCAGCATGCCTGCTCTCAATATAAGCTTGCATTTTTTCCATGACCTGATCGTCGGAAATTTGCAGTCTACGTACAAATTTGTCGACAAACCAGAACTTAGGATCCGTGAGCACCTTCCCGTATAGAATCCAGTTTTGAAGATCTTGACGGGTCAAAGCGCTGTCTCTGACTCGCTTGCCGTCCTCCGTTATATCTTCCTGCTCCATGATACGGTCACGGAGTTTGGTAAAGCCGAGGACCTTATCGCCTTTGCCTTCTTGCTCTTGATATAATTCGACGATCTCCCTCACAATTAACTTCCAGTCAGTTGGGAAAGAGATCAGGGCTTTTGATGGCTCATGGGCTACCATCGGAGGCTTTTCAGCAGCTCTTAAAAGCTTATCCAATTCCGTCTCGGTATCGGGCCGAGGAGAGTTTGCCTTCTGAGCGGATACGGCATTACGCGCGGCAGCTAGGTTCACTACCTTTTTCGGATCGTCGCTCATGCTGGCATATGTACTTGACGTGTCGTTATAGATGCAAGGCTTTGTCAGGGGTCGGCTCAGGATCGTCCCATCATTTGAAATTAGGCGCAGACGCGCAAGATGTGCGTCGCATGGCGACGCATCTTGGCAAAGGGGGCTTGGGCAGCCCCCGTTTGCATTCCCCCTGCCAAATGGAGCATTGCTCCATTCATCGTATCGCCGATCAATCACTCACAAACATCATGCCTGTTTGCATCCGCCATTCAATAAGTCTTGAAAGACGCAATCTAACCGCTGCCTTACCAATACATGGCCACAACCTCGACATCGAGAAACCGCTCGTTCTTCGATTGGCTTTCATCGTCGTTCGGCGTCGCAGGTGAAGTGCCTGCAGGAGGATCAAAATACGGCGGGCCCGAACTCTCGCGTGCAGCCTCTCTGAGTTCAAGTGCTCTTTGCGGCTCGATCTCGGTGCCTGTTAGCTCAACAAGAAACTTGGCCAGCTCCTTCAGCGCAGCCGTCTGATCAGAAACTGATGACCCAGGCGTTGCTAGTTCGGCAATCTTTCCATTGATTGCTTCTTGCTGACCCTCTTCCAAGGTTGCTTCGAACTCCGCCAAATGCGCCTCGGAATATCGCTCCAACAAAGCCAAAAAATGTGGCTTTTGCTCACTTCGCGGAACGCCGCGCCGTGTCACATCAAACATAATGCGCGCTGCGTTATCGATTTGCAGTGCCAAATCCGGTGCAAGCTGACCAAGCAAGTCCTGAAGTTTCACAGGAGTCCAACCCGCTTGCAGTCCGCCTTTGGCGACGCGGCACAGCATTGTGAATTCTGCATCCGAAAACAGCACCCGTCGGATGTCCTTCCAATAAGCATCAAGTTCGGTGACGCAGCCTATCTCAAGGGGCCTATACTTGATATCCAAGCCCTCAATCGCATCGACGTGTGCTAGATACTCGTGGCCTTCGAACTCCACCACAACATAGTCGATCACTTGCGCTCGTACGGGGATCAAACCAGCGAGAAGGCGCTGCAAGACGCGGCTGATGCCATCAAGCTCGCCAAACTGCTCAAGGCCTCCGTTTCCGGCCATCATTGTGGGATAGTCTTCCGCCATCGCCTTCATTTCGGACACAATCGTGACGAGATGGAATATCGGGTCTGCGACAAGTCTTACTCGAAACTCAACTACGTCTCCGCGAGCAAATCGGTCTTCGCGGATACAGACGGAGCGATTGTCGCAGGAAACAAGATCGTTCTTATCCTCAAATGGCCGAACCTGTCGCACGGTCTCTAGAAGCCTAAGGTTTGGAACCTTATCGAGCTCTCGAAACCACGATTGTACAGTCGCCTTTTTTGCGGTTTGTAGCGTACTGCTATTTTGGGTTTGAAAGCGTGAGCCAGACTCTGCTTTGCCTATACCCGTAGCCGAGGCGCTCGCTGATGAGCGCAGCTCAGTTTCCACACTTTGGGTCACTTGCGTCGACGTTGTGGACGTCATCTCCCCGTTCTTTGAGGATAGAAGGCTTTGAAGGCTAACCTCATCAAGATAGATAAACTCCCTCAACGGATTCTTCGTAACCTGCCGATCAGGGATCGCCCACGGTTTCTCCCTAAGAATCCAACGTCTAACCCAGTTTGGCAACTTCATGTTTTTTCTCTTTTATCATTTTCTTTTGCAGCCGTTCAGCAACGCGCTCAAATCCTTGCGCGAAATCCTCTGCCGCGATCTCCTTCCGCTTGTCGCTCGCGGCGATTTGCCCCGCCTCGGCAATAATCAGGACCAGCTCTGCGGCTGACCAACCTTCGGTTTTCATCACGATCTCTGGGATGGGGAGTACAGGAGCTGTCGTGTGTCTCGCAGTTGACTTCATCAAAATCTCGAAACGGTCATGCATGTCCGGCATACCGAATTCGATTTCCCAATCGAAACGACCGGGCCGAGTGATTGCTGGATCGAGTGAATCGGCACGGTTCGTAGCGGCAATGACGATAACGTGCCCGTCATTCTCATCGAACCCGTCCATCAGCGTCAAAAGCTGCGCGACTAGCTTCTTTGAGGCTTCATGCGTGTCTCCGCTTCGATCAGCGGCAATGCTGTCAATTTCGTCAAAAAATATGATCGCGCCGTCTTCGCTTTTCAGCGCCGCATCGAAAATCTGTCTGAGTGTGCTTTCACTTTGACCGAGCCACTTGCTCACGACCGTCGGCCCGTTCACCAGAAAAAACTTCGCGCCAGTATGCTTTGCGATGATCCGTGCCAGAAAGGTCTTTCCGGTGCCTGGTGGTCCGGTCATGAGGACGCCCCGAATAGGACGAACCTTCATCGCATCTAGATATTCCCTATTCTCTATCTGGTTTCTGATTAGCTCACGAATACGCGATACCGTTTCGCCATATCCGCCGAAATCATCGAAGCTATAATCAGCTTCTGCGTCGTCGATTAGGTAGTCAGATGAGGTGTCCTCTGGTTGGAGGTTCAAAATGTCCCGCTGAATCGGCTCGTCACTGATGACATCCACGATGCCGTCGATCTCGTTGTATTCAACTGTGTTCCCGCGACTAAGCTCAAGCTTCTTGGGATTGGTCAGAAAGACAATCGAGTAATTTGCGTCTACAACCACACGCCCGTCGGAAAGCATGTTCTTCACAACGGCTATTGAGTTTGGAGAGACCCATGCCTCGTTGCTCGCATGTTCCCAGTTTGAATCGCTGGCAAAGAGCACATCACCCACATCAGGCAATTCATTGCGGGTATCAGTGATGGAAACTGTCTTATGGTTGGCCGTGCGGGCTACGATTTGACCCGTTTCCTCATCGACCGAAGTAACTTTGCAAACTACGCCTGAAGCGATCTGAGGTTCGTAATACTCATCCATAATACCTTCATATCACAGCATTACTTTGTAAGCCGAGCCTTTTTAGAAGTCTGACGGGAGAAACCGATCCAAAACAGAAAAAACACCTGCGCTCTTCCACAAGTCGCGATTGCCGATCACATAGAATGATCTTTGGGCGCGTGTGACGGCGACGTTGACGAGGTTGGGTCGGCTGCCTGCCCAATTTCGTGCGCCATTCTGTGAGGGCATCTGAGCGCCAAGGACGAAGAAGACGGTGGAGGCCTCACGCCCCTGAACTGTGTGCACCGTTCCAATATGCTCGAAAGCCCATTTCCTCGGTTTTTCAACCCAGCCTTCCAATACGCCGCTTGCCAAAACCTCGCGCCTGAGATTGTCCTGCACAATGACGAACGGCGTGATGATGTATAAGTCGGCCTCGTTTCCTGCATCCCGCAGCTTCTGCAGCCGTTCGATCAGCTTAGTGGCTTCATCGGCGCACCATTTGTCGGGTCCGGCTTTGCCTTCGATATGCATCCAAGCCGAAGGCCCAAGAACGGGATGGTGATCTTCCCGTTTCTTCGCTTGAACCATCAGATTTGCGTATGCGATCTCATTGGAGATTTCGAACATCGGGCTGTCACATCGCCGATGAACCAGCAAAGGTGCACCGACATCCCGATGACCGCTACCGATCGGAAACCTCGCGCAAAAGACACTCGCGGCATCAGCCACTGTTTGGACCGAAGCCTCGGGCGCATTGTATAGCAGAGGATCGACACCGAACCGCCCGCAAATCTCTTCGGTCAAAATGTTCGGTAGCGTAACCACCGGTTCGATTTGCAAAGGATCGCCGACAACCACCGAGCGCTTTGTCCTCATCATGGCGCCGACACAGGCTTGAGGAATGGCTTGACCTGCCTCGTCTACCAAGAGCCAGCCCAACGCCTCCGGTTCGAGGCGTGAAAACATCCTATGGACTGACGCAAACGTCGTGGAGACGACTGGCACGACCAGAAACAATGAAGACCAGAGGTCTGCGATCAATTTGTCCTTGGCTGCAGTTCCCAAACTTCGCGTTCCAAAAGACTCGCAAAGGATTGTTAGATTTTGGCGCAGCGGATCAGCCGCCGCCTCAATAAACGCTCTGTGTGCCTTCATTGCAGCTTCGAAGAGTTCGTCCCTGAGCTGCTGTGAGGCTCGATCATACCAAAGGCTTGCGGTCTGAACTTCTTCGTGTGGTTTGGAAAAGAACTCAGCAGTCGGACAATCAACACCAAGCTGCCGCCTGCTCTCGGTTGTTTGAGCCTCCAAGGTGGCAAGCCTTGCGCGCGCGCTTCCGACCTTAGTTTGTGTGTCCGCGAACGCTCGTTCGTTCGCTGCAATGTCAGCTTGGAGCTTTTCGAGATCAGTTTTCGCATCGCTCCAGTCTGCTTGTGATCTCTCTAGTGCCCCGTCCAGTTGGGCAGCTTCGGATCGCCAAGCAGCATGCTCACTTCGCTTGAACAGCAAGCGATCAAAGAGGCCAAGTCGTTTCTCCGCATGTCGTTTGGCATTACTATGCGCAGCGCCTCTCGCGTCCTCGGCATTGTCCAAGACGGCTTGGGCGTTTGGAAGGGCTGCCTCTAGTCGCTCGGCAGTTTTCTGTAGCTCGGAGCATTGCGCAGATAGCCGTTCGATCTCAACTTGTGTCTTGGCCAATTCTTCGAGCTGAACATGCACGGCCTGCAGTTGTTCTTGGCGAGCCTTCGAGGCTTTCAGCGCCGACTCGAAGACCTTCTTGGACTGAATCCATCGCCCATTGGCCTCCCTGCCGCTTGACGGCGGACGCTCAAGGTCAACGATCCTGCGGTTCCGCTTTATGGGTGGACCGCTCTCCTGGGGTTCGGACACGATTTGGGGAACACCGGCAGCATGGTTGAGCAGGGCCGACATTCCAAGTTCTTCATCCCTCCAAAAGCTCTGTGAGAACTCAAATCGATTGTTCGAATTGCCCAATACGGCGGAGATCATCCCCCAAGTCTCACCACTGAGAACATTGTCGGATACTGTTTTGAAGTAGCGCAGATCAGGCGCGTCATCAGAGATGGCATTTAGCGCTGGAAGCTCGGTGCTCACATTCTCAACTGCCTTGTTGTTCGACGAAGCCACGACCATCTCAAACCCCTTGATGCGGTCATCAAGGCGATGAAGCCTAATAGTCGCTCCGCTCCGCTGCATGCTCTGAGATGATGGTGCAAATGCCTGTTCTGGCTTGTCGAACTGACACAAAGCCTGCGCGCGTTCGATTACTCGCGCGGCAGCAACGTCGCGCAATAGGGTCGTCTTACCTGTCCCTGGCGGACCATTCACAGCAAGAATACCTGTCGACATTGACGCCGGGTTTGTTGCGTTCACCGCTGCTTGCTGGAGAAGGGCGAGAGGGAAGCGACCGTTTCCGGGCCACCGTCCAAGCGGGGTCAGCCCCGGTTGCAGCAATGACTGCAACCCTGCATCATCTTTGAGCAGATCGGTTCTCGTTTCAGGTGTATCGACACCGAGATAGTGTCGTAGGGCATTAGGAAGCGCGCCAGTTTCGCTAAGTCGTTTCGCTTGCGCTAAGTCTTCCAAGAAGAAGGAATTGAGAAGCGCGGGCTCGGGCGGTGTCTTGCTTGCAAAGAACTCATATCGCCGAATGGCAAAATAAGGAGCTTTGACGTCTAGAACGCTCAGCTCAAGTTCCTTGGCTAGGAAATGAAAAAGCTCATCGATATGCTTACGCGTGAGTGGCTTTGGTCGGCTTCTCTCATCACGTTTTATGAGCCGATCTCTCAGGCTTCCCTTCAAACGGCCTTCAACGTCCGTCCACTTTGCGAGTGCAGTGAGGTCGCCTTTCAGAGCGACAGGCGCACCCCAGGCAAAGCTTGAGATTGCGAAACTACTGTCCTCTTCGAGTGGACGGCCTTCTTTATCGAGCAGGATGCTTGCGACCGGGCTGAGACCCTTCATGTTCGGCTTATCAGGACGCCTATCTGCATAGACTTCCAAGAGGCTCTCTACGGCTGGCGCAAGAGCCACCGCACCAAGAATCAACTCATAAAACAATCTCTTCTTCGGGCGTGATTTTTCGCCCCGTTCCCACGGGAGTTGTGCCTCATCCAGACGAGCTATGCGTCGGGTGTCACCCGCGACAAGATCAGCCTCTCGCTTGAAGCTCTGAGGCGACAAAACTTCGAGCGCTGTCCAGGCCCGCAAAATGTCAGTGGCATCGTTTGTAACGTCTAGTTTTGGACCAAGGTCGACTTGAGCAGGTTTCTGTCTTTCGGTCGCCTGAGATTGCGGCGAAGGCTCTCGCGGTGTTTTTGGCTTTGGCTGCTCCCTATCGATCTCAGGGATGGGTAGCGGCTTTTGCTGCGGTTCTCTCGACGGGGCTTTGGAGAGAATCTTCTTCTTCAGCGCTTGTGCGCGCTGCGTGGTGCGATGGGACAGCTCATCAAGCAGTGTTTGACAGTAAGCTTCATTATTACTGTTTTCAGCGTATGCAGCCTCAAGCTCTTTAATAGATTTCTGGAAATGCTGCCGACGCAAGTTCTTGATACCCCTGTTAAACAATAGGATCGTATCACACTCTTGTTCACAATTTGAAGGAATTCCTGCAAGTTCATTGCGACTTGGACGCCCCTTCGGGTCGGGCTTTCGTGAACCGTACCCGCCTTGCGGTTTCGGCCATTCGGCTTCAATCCCTCGCGCGGCTTAGGGGCCAGCCCCTCAGCGCACTTCAAGCAAAATAGACGGTCTCCCGAGGCTCGGCTGCGCCTGCGCCCGCCGTCGATTTAGCGTGAAGCTTGCACACCCCGATCTCGCCGATGGGCAAGGGTTCATGTCGAACCCCTAACCCTATTGGAGGGAGAAATGAGCAAAGACCCTATTCAAATTTATGTGGCCTGTCTGGCCGCCTACAATAACGGATATCTGCACGGACGTTGGATTGAAGCATGCCAAGAGGCGTGGGCGATATATGATAAAATCCGAGACATGCTGAACTCCTCACCGATTGCCGATGCAGAGGAATGGGCAATCCACGACTATGAAGGTTTCGGCCCGCTTTCGATCTCGGAATATGAAGGCATTGACCGAGTAGCCGAGCTGGCAGCGTTCATTGCCGAACATGGCGAGCTTGGTGCGGAGCTAGTCAGTCACTTTGGTGATATCGAGCAAGCCCGTCAGGCGATTGAAGAGAGCTATCACGGCAGCTTTGAGAGCCTTGCTGACTACGTTCAGGGTTTGACCGAGGACACGAACCAAATCCCCGAACATCTGCGCTTTTACATCGATTGGGACGCAATGGCGCGCGATGCGGAAATGAGCGGCGACCTCTTTACCGTTCAAATCGCTCACAACGAAATCCATGTGTTTGCGGGGGAGTGAGATGACAACGCAGACCTACCGCTTCATATGGCAGGATATCGAGATTGAGGCCGTTTATGAGCCGAACAAGTGGCAGGTGATTGCCCATCTCGAAATCCGCTCCATCAACCCTGAACGCGCACCACTGCCGATCACCGAAACCGGCTATCTTTCGCATTATCACGAGATCGGCGAGATTGAGGAGCTTGGCGGCGATGTGGTGGCACAAATAATCGCATGGCTTGATGAAATGGCCACAAAATCAGCTTGGAAAGCCTACGTTGAGGCGAGCCGACAATACACGCTGTTCTGAGTTCGCCTATCGGTCGAAATCAAGCGATGGGCCGCGTTCGATTGCGCGGCCTTTTGCCAGTTCGCGCCGCTTGCGTTTGAAGGCCTCGCGCGCCGCGCTGCGATCAAATTCACGCACCATCTCGCTTTTTGCTCGCGGTGGCGCTTGTGCAGGCTCTTCACTTGGCCTTAGCCGCTTGCGTTCACCGGAGGACGCATTGAACGCTCGCACAAAGCCTAAAATGCGCTCCGTGTCCTGTTCCAGCTCTCGTTTTTGTTCTTTGATCGCATCCAGCCGCTGCTTGGCCTGAGCATTCAACATCTGCCGCTCATAAAGCTGACGAAAAACCAGCGCATCGCTTTGCGCCTTATCGCGCTCTTGGGCTCTCATCGCTTCTAATCGGTTACTCTCGGCAAGCCGCTTATGCTCGCCTCGCAGCCGATCCCAAATGCCCGCTAGCCCAGTCCGAAAGCGCGCCTGTCGCGCCGCCTGTTCGCGGATTTGTCGTTCTTGCAGTCTTTGGTGCAGCGCTGCGCGATCACGCCGCTGCTGACCGACCACGACCTGCTTGCGCTGATTGTGTTCTGCCTTCAGAGCAGCGACTTGCTCATATTGTTCATCGCGCAGCCGTGCGAGCATGGCTGACATCTCACGAGCCATCACTTCTCTTACTTGATCGAGAGAGGGCAGTGTCTCTTCATCACCAAGCCGTTCGCGCACGGCTTTGGTTTTTGTCGCGGTTTGTCGCGGCACGGAAAAAACCTCTCCGTGATGATCGATGGCAACGAATCCGCGCCGATCAGCGCGAGCGAGCCAATAGCCACGTTCTTTCAACGCGTGTTCAAATGAAGCGCGGTTGTCTGAAATTGCCCAGGCATCCTGAAACGCTTCCTTGATCTCGCGTGCATCCTTGCCGACCCGCTTGGCTTGTTGCCATTCGGCAAGAGTGTAATTGCGAGGATCAGACTTGGAGCGATCCGCCAAACCTTCTGGCATGCGCCAGCCGTGTTCTCGATAAAGCTCTCGCGATACTTCTTGCAGCTTCATCTTGTGAAAGCTCATCTGCCGTGCGGTCATGGTTTCGGCATCAATGCGCGACCACACCGCGTGGGCATGGCGACGCCCTTCTTTTTCATGAAAGACAATAGCGCGTGGCTGACCTTCAAGGCCGACTTGCTGCTCAACCTGATCGATGGCGCGCTCAAAATGCTGGGTTGAGACATTCGCATCGGCGGGAGGATTCAGGGAGAGCGAGAAGAGATACTGCCGACACCGTGTGCCGCGCGACACCGCATAAGCTTCCTGAAATGCACCATCGAGATCATTGGACACAAAGCCGCGCAGTTCATGCACGGTCACATGATCGTTTTCATCTTTCATCAGATGCTGAGCCAGATCGCGCGCGCCGCCGCGAGAATTGCCGACCAGTATCATCGCTCAATCTCGCACTTTGAGGCCAAGGCCACGCACAAGATCATCACGCATCTGTTCGATGGTCAAGCAGGCCGCATGAAGTGACAACCGCAGATCATCGGAATCTTCGAGCGCGCCGTATCGCGCAGCCTGGGCAATGTCGCGCATGGACGCAGACAGGTCGGAAGAACCGAGCGCAGCGAGTATTTGCGCCAAAGCTACCGCGTCGGCTTTTGGTTTGTAGCTCCGACTCTTGGTCTGATTGTCTGCCAGATCGAGTTTTTCGCGGATGTAGTCTGCAAGTGGGCGATTGCCAGCGCGCCGTTCTAATGTGGCGCGCTGATCATCTGAGACCCGAATTGTGAGGTTTTGCTTAGCCATCAGCGCACCTCACAAGTCAAAGTCTAGAGCTTGAAGCTGGGCCTCCCATTTCTCCAATGTCTCGAATAGCTGGTTCGAAGTTTCACCTTCGAGGCGCGCCAGTCAACCGCTTTAGGGCGTTGGTTTCAAACAATTTTCGAGGGCTTTGTAGAAAGCGTTCCTACGATTGACCCAACACAATGTGTGGGCTTTTCCAGTACATTCTGGAGCATTGCGAGACGATTCATTGTCAAAGCACTGCTCCGAACCGATACTGGAAACTCTCAGATCATCAGTGTGGCGGATCACTGTCGACGAAACGACTCCATTCGGAAAAAGGCAGTTCTTTGCTTGCGATGACCTCCAGCTTTTTGTCCATGCTGTGGTTGTCGCCGTAGATCATGAGGTTGGCACAATCCCACCTAGCGGAGGGCGCGATTAAACCGTCTAGCTCAAGAAAGTTGACTGCCGCGCCTACAAGCTGCGTTTGCTGGTAGTTTCGCTCACCGTAGAGATTTCCGTCGATTCCGAGACTGGAAAAGTCTGCCACCGCCAATCGAAGCGTCTTGTCGAGTGAGACTTCTAGCTCGTGTAGCTTGAGGGGCTTTTGTGGAACAGGGGTGAGCAAACCCAGATAGGATGCGACCTCAGCAATCGCCCCCTCACGCATGGCGCTTGTGTAAAGGATCGGGCACCCGCCTTCTTTGTCGGTATCCATCGCCCAACGACCGCCACTCTGCGAGAATGCGATGGGGTCTGCGAATCTTCCGGTCACACGAAAAACCGGCCCCTCGAAATCAGTTACCGGCAGGTTAGATAAGGCGTCCAACAGTTCGGGATCGTGGATCAAAAGGCTTTTCCCTACATGAAAACCGAATCACGAACTTGATTCACCAAGCGCCGAACGTCCTCAATTCTTCCTTCTTGGATCAACGATGCAGGAGAAATTCCATCGAGTAGTCGCTGAGGGGAAAATAGCCACTGGCGTGCTTCGTTTGGCTCATAGATGTCCGATAGCTGATCAACGATATATTCAAGCTCAAGTAGAGCCTTTTCGGTATTTCTATGAGGATAGGCATGACCCTGATTCCAACGCGAAACAGTCTCGACGCGGGTTCCAAGCAACTGAGCAACATCAAAATTCTTCAAGGATGCTTTGTCCCTGATTGAATCTAGCTTTCTGGCAAGTGCGGTTGTCATCTCGGGTCAGTCTTTCTCATGTAAAATCAAGCTTCCTTAGCTTTCCGCGCTATCGCGCTGCCTCTCTCTCGCGCCGCGAAGGTGGTGCAAATGCTTGGCTTGGGGAGGCATCAACTTCGGCCAAATGCGCAACTGCTTCGCGGAATCCTCCCATATGCTTTTGCTTCTTCTGGAGCTTCTTTTTCAGTTCATCGGGAATCGCGCCCAAGCCGACAGCAGCAGCGACATGATCCGAAACCGGGCGCACCGATTTATCCAAATATTCGGAAACGCGAAGACCTTCTGGCCGCAGGGAGATTTCCGATACCTCTTGGCAGCGCTGATGTATGAAGTGGCGTGTCGGATTCTCAATCATGTCTCGCATCCCGCCCGGACAGCAATGGGTGTCGCGGCAACCGAACCGGGTTCGAGTTCGAGTGGAACTGCTAACGAATGCCTCCGCTTCCGCTGGTTTGAGCAAGAGATCGACATGAGGCAGATACACCCGAGTTGGCATACTGCCCGATTGCCTTCCCTCCGTGCGAGGACGCTTCCAACGGTTTGCCGTGAACTTCTCTAACATCGTCAAACCTTGGGCGATCCCTCCCACGGCACCGAATGACAGCAAGCCAAGACCACTCAATCCGCCGACGTGATCTGCAACGATAGGTTTGCCAAGTGTGTGAAACGCACGCACCGCCTGAATGTAGGAAACCGTTTTCTCGCCGCTGGCATCCGAACCGAAATTATCAATCTTTAGCCAAAGAGCGTCCATCGGAGCATCTGCCAGCGCAGCGATCAACGCATCGCGTTGAAGTGGATCGCGCAATACCTGCATCGACACCGTGAGTGGATAGATCAACTGAGTCGCGCTATCCTCTTCATCGAGCGCCGAGCGCAAATGGCCCATAGTTTCGATATCTCGCCGTAACCAGCGGTCATTCGGGCCATTGAGCAAGTGAGTTGGGCCAAGGATCTCGGTGCAGTTATGTACCTTGGCAAATTCTGCGATCTTGTACGCAATCTGCCTGCCAGCCTCACCATTGAAATCGTCGACGGAATGCGGACGGTCCGATCCCCACGGCAATTGCGCCATACTATCAGTGAAACCACCGGGCGTTGCCATCGCTTGTGTCTTGGGGTCGAGAATGACGTCCAGACCAATGTGATGGGCGTGAGAGACAAGCTCATGATGGCGGCGCTCGACATTTCCGGCCTCCACTATGATCCCACTGAAATCTTTCTTTCCGCCAGCCAGAGCCTCCAGCATGTCCTTATGTTGAGAATGGCCAGGCCGCAGATAAAGCCCGAGTTTGCCAGGTTCTGGCCTCGCGTTCGCAGGCCTCGGTAATCTGATAACGTTATCGGACATAATCTAATGCTCCATCCGAGAATGACAATATCATAGCAATTTTCGATGCGCAAGATATTGCGTCATAAATTGACATTTTCAGTGCGTATTGTTCCGATCCGTAAGATCCGCTGCTCGGAACGCTATGTTGATAAAGGTGATCATGGGCCTGGTGGAGAGGGCAATCAGAGAGCGATGCTGATCGTGCAGCTGACCGGCCTTTTCTCCTTCCGCGCCCGCTCCTTGCAACGGTCCAAGGCTTCGCGGTTTGCACTCAATATGCTTTGCGTAGCCGCCAGTTGTTCCCAAGCGTCGGGGTTCTGTGACCGGATTAATCGGATGCCTGCTTCCAAGATTGTGGGCTCTCCTACGGCCTTGCGAGCCATCCGCTCGGGCCAGTGCCAGCTTTCGGGCATGGCGCGGGCAATGGTGCCGGGCGTGATTGACCAAAGCAGGATACCGGCAGCCAGCCCCATGCCTGCAAAGCGCCAGGTCTGATGCTTCTGCTCGGCCTCGGTGCGGACACGCCCGACAATTGCAGCGAGGCGTCCAGTCGCATTGTCCAGGTCTTTGCGGCCCTGCCGGAACAGGTCGCTGCTGTCGCGCAGCATGTCGAGCGATGCGCGCTTGATCTGAACCGCAACATCTTCCGGCGTCAACTCGATGGCAGGCTTGTTGCCAATTGCGGCCAACGTCTTGGAGATTCGGTCCAACTGATCGGCCATTTGGCCGAGCGTCGCCGTGTAATCGGGTATCACGATGTCGGTTCGCTCCCTGGCCATGTTCTGGACCGTATGGCGCACCATCGCCATTTCGCCTTCGAGGCGAGCGAAAGCCTCCGTCGCCGGATCGGTTTCTGTCTCGGCTCCAGGTTCTGGCTGCGGGGCGGGTGGTTCCTCGACTTCAAGGTCCAGTTGCACTTCTTCGATGTGATCGTCTTCCATGTCGTTTCTCCTAAAGGCCCATCCCAAGATCGCGGGTGCGCTCGCGGGAGAGGGTTGCGGTGAGTTCGTTTGCGATGCTGCGCTCGGGCTTGGGATCGATGCCGAGTTCGCGGGTCTTGCCGCGCAGCAGCCCTTCGACTTGCGGGTCGCGCTCAAGCCCTTTCGCCAGCTCCGTTAGTTTGGCCGACACCTTTGCAGCGCCCCCACGGTCGCCTTGCTGCGCAAGTTGCTTGCGCGCAGCGCTCAGTCCCTGCCAGTCGCTGACAAAGCGCTCTGAACGCAGCGCCGGATCGGTGCGCACGGCAGCCTCGTGCTGCATGGCGCGCATAGCTTCCTGGCTCCGCCCGCCAGCGGCCTCTGCAACCAGTTCAGGACGCCGCTCAAGCGCCTTGGCGAGATCTCTGGCGGCATGAGGTCGGATCGCGTCGAGCGCCTTTCCTGCCTTCTCCAGCGCATCCTTTTGGTGCGGGAGGACGGGCAATCCCTGGGCCTGCATCGTGCCGATATCGCCAAGTGCGCGGGCATAGCGTTCGACCGCGCGGCGCTGGTCGTTCTGCGTGTTGGCCTGGACCGGAAGCGGCTCAAGCCGTCGGGCTTGCGGGCGGAAGTTTCCGAAGATCGATTTGGCGCGTTCCGGAACCTGCCGAACCATTTCCATGACCCGCTCGCGGAAGCTGATGCCGCGCAGTTCGGCGAAGGCTTGCTCGGGCTTGTAGTCGCCCGCCATGTCCTTCCCACGCTCACGGCTCAGCGTGCGAACCAATTTGGACTGATCGGCAAAGTCATCGCGCCCATAGTGCAGCGCTAAGCCCTCGCGATGGCGCGACATGGCGACATAGGCAGAATGGCTATCCATGCCCGGTGTGGCGAGCACATGGGCTCGGTCCACCGTCATACCCTGCGCTTTGTGAATCGTGGCGGCGTAGCCATAATCGATGTGCGCATAGTCCTTGGTCTCGAACGCAACCTTGCGGCCATCGTCGGTGCGCACGGCCATGTTTTGTGCGCTGGCCATTTCGACCGTGCCCAGCGTCCCGTTCTTCACCCCAAGCCCCCTTTCGTTACGCAGGAAGATAATCCGGTCGCCAGAGGCGAACTGGCGTTCGCCGCGTGCTGCTTTGCTGGTGGCATCGGCACCCAGTGCGCCAGCCTCGCGCATCTTCCCGCGCGCCAACTGGTTCAGTTCGCGCACCTCGTCATTCGTGTGGGTGAGGATGATCCGGCTGTCGCCAGAACTCCCTTGCCGTTCCCGATCCCAGCGTTCGATCAGAGCGGTGCGCGCAGCCTCGCGCGTGTCGGCGGCATGGACCATGCCGCGCTCCTCGTAGGTGCGGATTGCGTCGCCGGTGCAACCGGTTGCAAGCTGCCTGGTCGCATCCTGTTGCCATGCGGAAAGCTGGCGGCGAACCTCGCTGATCTCGACACAGCCGTGGCGTTCGTGGATGGCGCGGAAGGCCGCGCCTGCCTCGATGGCCTGAAGCTGCTGTTGGTCGCCAACCAGGACAACTTTCGCACCGGCTTTGGCGGCATGGGACAGGACGCGCTCCATCTGCCGCGTGCCGACCATGCCCGCTTCGTCGATGACGAGCACGTCGCGGGAGGTTAGCTGCTCTCGTCCCTTGCCCCACTGATGTTCAAGGCTGGCGATAGTGCGCGAGCTGATGCCAGAGCTGTTTTCCAGCCCCTCGGCGGCAATACCGGAAAGCGCTGCGCCGCGCACATTGTAGCCCGCGCTTTCCCATGCCTCGCGGGCCACGCCCAGCATGGCGCTTTTGCCGGTTCCCGCATAGCCGACTACCACCGCAAGACCCTTGCTATTGGTGACATGCTCGAAGGCGGCTTTCTGCTCTCCAGACAGGACCAAGCCGCGCTTCGCAGCATTCACGAATGCTGCATTCCGCTGAACGTCATTGACGCCCTGCTCGGTGCGCTGTGCCATCGTGTCAGCGGCGCGATGCAGGCGCTGTTCGGTCTCGATCATCGCGCGCGAAGTGAACCGATCCTGCCCGCGTCCATCCTCGCCCAGAGCGATCAGATCAGGAGAACTGCGCACTGCACTGTAAGCGGCGTCAAACTGCTCCTTGCCGTCGCTATGCCGGTGCACGAATGCGGCAAGTTCGCGCTTGGTGAACGTCGCCTGCTGGTGCGTGATGGCATCCAGTGCCAACGCTGGATTGGCAATGATGCGCTCGCCATTGCGCTTAGCGATCGCTCGGTGTTCCTCGATCCGCTCGGCCTCAAGTCCGCGCCCGCCAATGCGCGATGCTGCGGGGCCGATCTTGTCCTGCGGTTCGAGTGCAATGCCCTGCGCTTCCAGGCTGCGATGATCGATGCGCGCATCGATGTCGCGCTCGGCAAGCGCGCGATTGACATGATCGGCCCAGCGCTGACGCCATTGCTCGATCAGCGCGGTCTTGTTCCACTCGCGGACCTTTGCGCCAAAGCCATCCTTGGTCAATTCGCGCATTGTCAGCATGACGTGTGCGTGCGGCTTGGCCTTGCCGTCCTCGCCGATATCCCAATGGACATTGAGATCGGCGATCATTCCTTTCCCAACGAACTCGGCTTTGACGAACTCGCGCGCCAACCTGATGTTGTCTTTCTTCGACAATTCGCGTGGCAGGGCGAACTCGACCTCGCGGGCAAGCTGGGCATCCTTGCGCTTCTCGGCAGCCTCGACCGCGTTCCACAAGGTTGCCCGGTCGGAGAATGCTTCGGGTGCGCCCTTGGGCAGCATCACTTCGGAATGAAGAACACCTGCCTTGTAGGTGAAATCATGGGTTCTGTCGATGCGCTCATCGTGCAACCGCTCGCCTGCACGATAGGCCGCTGCCGCCACGGCACTGCGTCCGCTCGACCTTCCGATGACCTTTGCGCTGAAGTGAAAGATTGCCATGACGGCAATCCAGTTACACTCCAAAGCCTGCGTCGGCACGACGTATAAGCGCGCCCTCTCATGATAAAATCCTGATCGGGACTAGGCGGTTTCACACTGTCCCGGCGACCTTACTGCATTGCGAAAGCTCACCGATTATCATGGCTCCATCACACCAATGATGGAGACTTCTCATGCGCAAACCCCGCGATTTTGATTCGGAACTGAAGGCGCTCGCCGACAAGGCAAAGCAACTGAAGGAACGCCGCGTGCGCGACCTCGGCGCGCTGGTCATGGCAACCGGAGCCGATGCGCTCGATGCAGAGACCCTTGCAGGCGCGCTGCTCGATGCTGCCGCCAATACCGACAAGGCAACCGGGGAGGGCTGGCGCAAGCGCGGCGCGGCCTTCTTTCAGGGCAAACCACGCAACACTGCGAGCGGACCTCGCCAGCAGCCGGAAGGCACTCTTCCGCTCGATAGCGGCGCGGCATCGGCTTGAGGCAGCCAAGGCACGAACCGACATGCGCGAATGGCAGGACAAACGCCGCGAACGCACCCGGCAACTGATCGAGCTAGGCGGCCTCGTTTCAAAAGCCGATCTGGTCGAGCTAACGGACGATGACCGCGCTGCGCTCTACGGAGCGTTCCTCACGGTCGCCGCCAAGCTGCGCGGGCCGGATGGTGCGCAGGCGCTGGTGCTGTTCCGGCGGAAGGGCAAGCGGGCGTTTGAGGCTGAAAACCCGTAAACGCAGTGGTTGATCTATTGCTGCGATACCGTCTGATCAAACGCTGGTTCGTGTCCCGCGAGGATCAATTCGGCGAGCGAGTCCAGCTCCCGTTTTGCACTCTCCCAAGCGGGCATCTGCTTGGTGAGCAAGTCGAAGAAGCGCTTGCTGTGGTTGTGCTCGACCAGATGACAGAGTTCGTGGAGAATGACGTATTCAATGCAATGACGTGGTGCCCGTATGAGTGCGGGGTTCAAGTAAATCACCCCGTTCGGGGAACAGCTGCCCCATTGCGTCCTCATGCGCATAAGCTTCAGGGGCGGGCGTGCTTCGACCCAATTCAACCGGCCTGAGATTTCCGAAAATTTGTCGCTCAGGTATTCGTCTGCGCGCAAATCATACCATGCATTCAATCTGCGTCTGACGGCGGCTCGATCAGCCAGTGGCAGCGTTACAACGAGCTTGCCTCGCAGGAGTTTGACTTCAGAAGGCTGCGCGCTGCTCTCATTGACGATAAGCTTATGCCTCCTCCCTAGATAGAAGTGCGTTTCGCCACTCACATATTCGCGCGGTAGTGCCATTCGCCGCGCGGCGATCGCTGCGTTTCGGTGCTGGAATATCCATCTTGCGCGTCGCTGGGCCGCGGCCCTGATCTGACCCGTTTCCTTATCGCCAGGCGCTTCGATTTCGACATCACCGTTCGGGTAAACGTGGATGCGGATGCGGCCCGTGATAGCAGCGGTTTGTCGAACGAGGCACGACACCTCTTGATCGCCGTATCGCACAATCATGTTTTTGCGCCACTTCCACGAGAAAGGCCAATGCGGGTTACCTCGACAACCTTCTCGGTAATAACCTTTGCCTTGTCCAAGCCGGTCAGGCCGAACAGGCGCGGCAACAAAGCTTTTCGGATAGCCGCTTCAATGTTTGCCGGGTTCAACGAGTTTTCTGCAATGGCACTCTCGACGGACTTCTCCATGTCCAGCGCTGCCCGGATGAATTCTTCTTGCTCATCCCCCTTCGCGAGCTCGTCCCCTATCTCTAACCGGATAATCCCGAAATAGGCGCTCGCATGGCGGTGACCTGCGAGGCGTTTAGGCAGGTCGTCGATGGACTGGGAGGCGAGCTTTTCCTCCAGATCCTTGAACAGGATGTATTGCTTGTAAGGGTGGTCGAATAGCGCAGATGCTTCCGCAATGGCCCGCTTGAGCAGATCGGAAAAGAACAGCTGCGCATAGGGATCGTCGGTCAGTTCCTGCTCGATCGTCTTGCGGACTCTGGATCGGATGATGTCGGTTTCGTTGCGTGTTTTCTCAGGGGACCAGGTTTCGGCGGCCTGCTGATTTCCAAGCTCGTTGACGATCAGAACGCCGTCCACGTTCTCCACGTCCTCGCCCACCACATAGCGATCGACCAGTCTCCTGATCTGATCTTCGTAGGCGCTGTAGTCGACGGTTTCCTGTGCGTCCTGCTTCACGATCTTGCGCAGGTTAGTGAAGAACTTGAGGTCGCGTTTGTATTCCGCAATCTGTCGTTCGGTGATCGATGTGTCTTCGAAGAACGAACGCGATCCAAGAGCGATCTTCAGGCACATGCCGTAGGCTGTCAGGGCCTCGTAGAAATCCTCCCTCAGCTTCTGATTCAGGTCGACCGGCGTGCCATCCTCACTTTCGCGAGTCTGCGGAACCAACAGCTGACGGTACTGCTCGATATCAGCCCTGTTCTTGACCGGCTTGAAGATTGCCCAGAGGTCGGCGTGGAGGCTGGGCAATCGCTTATACTCGGTACTGACATCGGCATAGAGTTCGTCAATGTCGGCGAGGTCGAAGCCGCCTTGCGTGCGTTCTGCCAGGTCCTGATATTCCGTGAGTGCGCTATCCAGCGCCTTCAGAATGCCCCGATAATCGATGAGCAAACCGTACTTCTTCTGCTCATGCAGCCGGTTCACGCGAGCAATGGCCTGGATCAGATTGTGCTGTTCGAGCTTCTTGTCGATGTAGAGGACGGCGTTGCGCGGCTCATCGAATCCGGTCAGCAACTTGTCGACCACGATTAGGATGTCGGGTCGACCCTCCGTCGAGAAATCCTCGATCACCTGGCGCTCGTAATCCTCCGCGTCGCCACGCACGTTTTCCTTCCACCATTGCAGCACCTCTGGCAGCTCTGCCTCGTCCACTTCCGAATGGCCTTCGCGCGTATCGGGGGGTGAAATGACGATGGCGCTGCTGACCAGACCGGTTGCATCCAGCGCCTTCTTGTAGCGGATGGCGGAGCGCTTTGAATCGGTAGCCAACTGACCCTTCAGGCCGAGATCATCATCCTTGAAGTTCTCCTTGAAGTGGGTCGCGATATCGAGTGCGATCAAATTGATCCGGTCACCAGAGCCATAGACCGCCCCCTTGGTCCCGAACTTCTTCTTGAGATCGCCCCTTTGCTCATCGGACAGGCCAGCGGTGACCTTCTCGAACCAGTTGTCGATCGCCCGCTCGTTCACGTCGAGGATCGGTTTGCGCTCTTCGTAGAGCAGCGGCGTCACCGTGCCGTCCGAAACGGCGTCCTTCATGGTGTAAGCATGGACGATCCGCCCGAACTTGTTGGCCGTCTTGTCGTCTTTCAGCAGCGGAGTGCCCGTGAACGCGACGTAGGCGGCGTTCGGCAACGCCTTCCGCATCCGCTCGTGGTTCTCGCCGCCCTGGCTGCGGTGGCCTTCATCGACCAGCACGATCATGTCTGCGCTGTCATTCCGGCATTCTGGATGGCGAGCGGCGCTGCCGAACTTGTTGATGATTGTGAAGATTATCCGATCAGTTCCCTTGCCGATTCGCTTGGCCAAATCGCGGCCTGACTGTGTTTTGGCTTTCCCTGCATCCTTGGAGCCGATGTCCGAACCGAAGGCTCCGCCGGTCAGGAAGTTGCCTGCCAGCTGCTTTTCCAGATCGCGCCGGTCGGTCACGACGACCAGGCGGCAGGCCTTCAGCTTCTCGTGCAGCAGCAGGGCCTTGCACAGCATCACCATCGTGAAGCTTTTGCCCGAACCGGTGGTGTGCCAGATCACCCCGCCTTCGCGCGCGCCATTGGGCCTGATCCCGCTGATCTGGTCGAGCAGCGCGCGGATGCCGAAGAACTGCTGATGGCGAGCGACAATCTTGTCTACCTTGCGGTCGAACAGGACGTATGAGCGGACGAATTCCAGCAGACGCTCCGGGGTGCAAAGTCCGATAAGGAGGCGGTCCTGCGCGGTCACCGCTTGCTCGTCGCTCCACAGGTGCTGGAAGTGGTCGCGAACCTCGCGGACATGGTTCTTCAGGATCGCTGCGCGCGGATTAGTTTCCTTTGCGGCGTTCTTGATTGTAAGGAAGTGATCCTCGGAGAACTCCTCTTCGCGCCATTGCGCCCAGAATTTGCGAGGGGTTTTGGTGGTGCCGTAACGGCCATCGGTCATGCCGATGGACAAAAGCAAATGGGTATAGGCGAACAGGTGGGGGATTTCCTCCTGCCCCTGGTTGCGGATCGTCTGGCTGATGCCTTCGTCCACCATCGACTTGTTGGGATTGCCGCTGTCGGGCCGCTTGGCCTCGATCACCAGCAGCGGGATGCCGTTGACGAAGCCGACGATATCGGGCCGCCGCGTGTGTGTGCCCGGAACGGCGAGCACTTCCATTTCTTCGCTGGCGACGAAGCTGTTCGCCAGCGGGTGCGCCCAGTCGATGATCGGCACGGTGACACTGTGCTTCTTGCCATCGACGAATTCGGTGACGGTGATGCCAAGTGTGATGGCGTTATAGAGCTTCTCGTTGGCGGTGATCAGCCCTTCATTAAGCGCGGGCGAGGTCAGCTCGCGAACGATCTGGTCGATCGCGTTGGTCGAAAGCGGGTAGGTCCGCCCCTTGTAGTCGAACGTCCGCCGCCGAAGTTGCTCGACCAGCACATCGCGCAGGACGACTCCTTGATTGCCGCCGCGCGCCGCGAGGCAATCTTCAGGCGAGAGATAATCCCAGCCCAGAGTAGCCAGCGTTGCGAGGGCCGGTATGTGGGAACTGAATAATTCGGCAGTGTTCGGCGTCATCACGCGGCCAGCTCGAAAGGCCAGCCAAAATGGGTGGAGAGGCTCCCATCGTCGGCGACCTTCACGACCATCCGAAAACGAGTTCCCGCCGCACTGTCTTTGACAGCCTTGGGGCATCGCTTGATTGGTACGACGGTGCTCAGCCCCTGACCAGCCACGGCCCTCACGATATGACCATTTGCTCCGTCCTGCACCTCGACAAGGAACTGCTGATGCTTTGAATGCCCTCCCTTCGCTGGGCTTTCGTCGGGAATGAACGCCAATGCGCACGGCACGCGCATTACGTCGAGGCGCTGCATGTTCCGCATAAGGCTGATTTTTGAGAAGAGCGGGAGATTGTCGGAAAGCCGCGCAGGGTCTTTGTGAGAGATGATCCCAAACACCACCCTGAAATCGAAATGCTCGAAAGGTGCGAGGTAGGTTGTTTGGTCGTTCCCGCCCAGCCGGTCGACTACCAGCTGCTGCATCTTTGCGCGCGACGTTTCCTCCAGTTCGATCAACTCAATCGAGTTCACACCTTGATTGAAGAGGTGACTGAGATGGGAAGAACGCGTCGAAATCTTGATGTGGTATAGCGATGCCCGGTGTCCGCACCTGGCGTTGCCATCGGCCTGTACGCTGAAGAGATCGCAAGGCTCAATGTTGGTGCTTCCAGCCGGACTAATGTCTGTCTGGTCAAGGCAAATGAAACGCCCCTGCCAGCCAGGAACGGCGGCATTGTAGTTGCCTTCGCTGTAAACGGCTTTGCCGTCCTTTACGCCGTCATGATCGTACGGGCACAGATCAGTCGCTTCGCACTTGGCATCGAGATATGTCTTCAGCCTCGCGACGAAGCTCATCTCGGCCTTGTACCAATCCCCTTCGTTAAGGTGGTACAGGACCGCCTCGCCCTGCGGCTCGGCGTCAAAGATGAGACTGCGAAAGACGCCATATGTGCGACCCGGCGCTCCTTCTACGTCGGTCAGGATCATTCGGTAGGATTTGAGTTGGTCAATGGTCAGGGCGTTCAAGTCGAAGTCTTCACCCAAATAATCGTAAAAGGCTTCCATCGAGATGTCTGGATAGACCTCGCTAGCTCCGCCCGGACCTTGGAACATGCAGCAGGTGTTGTCCCGGTAGTCGACAATATCTGGGATCGTCAGCGTGGTGCCGCCATCTTGGGACTTCACAGATTCGAGAACGAGCTGGTTGAGGCGGTTCACCTCACCAGGATCGCGAACCGGAACGATGTTCTGGATGTTGGGGAACGTCTCCCTGTAGTCTTCGCTGTCATAGAGGGCGAGCAGGCGCTCACAGCGCTCTGCAAGCTCGCCCGGATCAATCTTCATGCTGATCTTGAGGCTTGCGGAGCCGGTCGCGTTGCTGAACAGGTCTTTGTATTCAGCCTTCACCTTGCCAGTCAGGCTTTTGATGATCTCGCTGTTCCCGTCGAAATCGAGATAAGTCAGCTCGGTTGAGACCGGAACCTGCGTCCGCCTGCGGCGGGCAGGGCCGGGCTCGATCATGTCTGCGCTCTTCAGCTCCCTGGGATCGACACTGTTCAAGGTGACGATCAGCCCAAAGTCGTATTCGTATGCCTCGTCCTTCATGTGGTGCAGCACATGACCAAAGGTCAGGGCGAAGCACCGGTCGCCAACGGGAAGGAAGAGGATGGCTCCCTTGAATTGCTGCCAAAGCTCTTCCTGAATGCCGAAGTAGCTGCGCCACCACGGGCGCTTGCTTTCGGCATCGAGAATGAAGAGCGTACCGCCATCGGGCAGTGAAGTTGCGCCTGCCGACGGCTGAAGCTCGTGATCGTCCTCCAGTGCGTTGGTCGCGTCGAATCCGGCTTTCAGCAGGTAGATCGAAAAGGGACGAGATTTGCTCATGATGCTTGCCTCCTAAGTTCGACGACCGCGAGGAATAGACTGAACAGCTGTTCGGCCAAACGCTCGGCCTTTTGCCAGGACATGCGCTGCGCGGTTGCGTCGAAGGAATTGTCCCATTGCGTTGGCGGTGGGACGGAAGTGAGTTCGCGGTATAGGCTGTCCAGCGATGCCGCGAGATCGGCAGGCAGCTTGTGTTGCTTGGGGCTGCGTATCGGCAGGATGCATTGCTTGCCCGCGCGGGCTAGGCGTTCCGGCCTTGTGCCCTTGCCGGTCGCCATGATGTCCATCGCGCCAAGCAGCTTTTCATAGGCATAGCCGTAGGGCGCGATTGCCATCACACCACCTCGCTTTCCGGGAGTTTGACCCGCCGTTTGCCGGTGAGCAGTTGCTGCATCAGCGCGGCCTTTTCCTGGCGGAGGGCGGAGCGGATCGGATTGAGCCGATGTATTTCGGTCTCTGCCGTAAGGATTACGTTGCCAATCTCCTTTTGCTCGGCAAGGCTCGGCAGATTGATCGGAGCGGTTTCGATTGCCCCTACGGTCAGACCGAAACGCGTTGCGCCATTCGCCCGAGAGGCGAAAAAGTGCCGCGTTCTCGGGTGCTCAAAGAAGAATTTCAGGAACTGGCCATCGGTGACCTGCTTCGGTCGCAGAATGGCGAGGTGATAGCCGCAGACAAGATCGAGTGAGGTTGATTGGACGATGGTGGGGATTGCGATGTCGTCAGGTGTTTCTGAGTCCTTGGTGATGATGACATCGCCCACCATAAGGCCGAATTTGCGGATTTGAGCTTCGGTTGCCGTTGCAGCCATGAAGTCCATGTCGGAAACAATCTGGTCCGACCGGTAGACGTCCATGTAATTACAAAGCCGTACTGGCCGCTCGCCACTCACCGATTTCTTGTCGACGTTCGAGACAAGGACGCTCGCAACGCTTTCGATCGTGGTTTCCCGCCACTCCCCCGAAAAGCCGGGGAGGCGCTTTTTGGGTGGGGTGGTGCCTTGCGGGAGCAGCTGCTGCATCAGCGCCTGCTTCTGCGCGCGGGCGTTGGCGATCAGCGCCTCGACCGTCTCGATGGCGCGGTCCCATGTACCGAGCACCTCTGCGATGCGCTTTTGCTCGGAAAGTGGGGGTAGGATTATTGGCAGTCGCCTCAACTCGGTCAAAGACAAGAAGGGCTGAGCACCACCAGCTTTTACGACGTGCGCAATGCGCAATTTCCGGCTTTGATGAAGATGAAAGAGAAACTCGCCATCCAACGCGGCGGGATCGGGCTTCAGTAGAGCGACGTTCTTGAGGCTGAACTCGAAGTCGACATCGACGTAGCCGCACTCGCCGACACCCGCGCCGATATTAACGACTGTAAGATCGCCCATGCGCGGATCGCAGCGAGAAAAAATTGTTCGGTGGGTTTCCTCGTCGACATACTGGCAGGTCGAGAAGTCGATGGAGCCATTCTTGATATGGATGGCCGTGATGAACGGCACGCCGGAAGTGTGAACTTTAGGTGTGTCGTGCGTGCCGTCTGTGACCTTCTTGCACGCCGCTCCGGCAGGCACAATTTTCCAGCCTGCGGGGAGATCGCCAACGTACGTAAGCCCAACCTGGGTAACTCCGCTCACTGAGACCTGTCCTTTTTCGAAGCGGCGAGCTTCTTCACCTTGGCGGTTGCCTCGATGAAATGCTTTTCGACCGCGCTCGGCGCGTTGATCGCGCGGGTGTGCCAGCGGTCATATTCGGAACTGACCTTCTTCGCTGCTGCCTTGGCGGATATTTTGCCAGGGCCACTGAGAAGCGGGTGATCGCCCAGCTTCAGGAAGTCGTCCAGCTTGGTGATCCAGTCGGCCATGTGCATCGGCTTGCGGTTCTTCGCCATCGCTTCGGCAAATTCCAGGAAGGCGACGGTGATGCGATTGAGCGTCTCCATTTCGTCGTCCGCCAGATAGTTCTTCGCAACCTGCGCGTCCTGCTTGGTGGGCAAGCGGCCTTTCTTCTCACCGGTCCAGCTGGTCAGCCCCATCATCGGCTTGGCGCTGTCGGCGCGCGCCAGCTTGGTTTCCGCTGCCGTCTGGCCATGGGCGGCGTGGTGCATCTTGTTCTGCACCGTCTGGAAGAACTGTGTGCTCGCCTCCGCTCTGGGGTCATAGTCCACGGCGGTGGCGTAGATATCGAGCACCTTTTTGTAGAAAAGCTTTTCCGACGCGCGGATATCGCGAATGCGGGCGAGCAGCTCTTCGAAATAGTCGTTGTCCGGCTCCTTCAGGCGCTCGTCATCCATGACGAAGCCCTTGACCAGATATTCGCTCAGCGCCTCCGATGCCCAGCGCCGGAATTGCATGCCCCGCAGCGACCGCACGCGGAAGCCGACCGCAAGGATCATTTGCAGGTTGTAGTGCGCAATCTGGCGGGAAACCTCGCGTTTGCCCTCGGTTCGAACTTGTAAGTAATCGTTACAAGTTGCCGCTTCATCCAGTTCGCCATCCTCATAGATAGCCCTGATGTGCTGGGTGATAGCTTGCGGAGTGACCTGGAACAGCTCAGCCATATCGGCCTGGCTCAGCCATACGCTGCCATCACTCGCCTGAAGGCGAATGACGGTAACGCCGTCCTCCGTTTGGTACTGGATGATCTCGCCCGCCATCAGTAGCCAAGCTCCTTCAGGTAGCCGTCCATCTTCTCTTCCAGCGCGGCCAGATCGGCCTTGAGCTTCAGCCGCTCGGCACGGACGGCGACCAGGTCGATCTCTTCCTCTTCCTCGAAGGTATCGACATAGCGCGGGATGTTGAGGTTGTAGTCATTCTCGGCCAGCTCTGCGGGCGTGGCGAGATAGGCGTATTTGTCGACCGTTTCGCGCGCCCGGTAGGTCTCGACGATCTTCGCCAGATTGCTTTCATCAAGCTGGTTCTGGTTCTTGCCCGATTTAAACTCGCGGCTCGCGTCGATGAACAGCACTTTGTTGTCCGCCTTGGTCTTGCGGAAGATCAGGACGCAGGCCGGAATGCCGGTTCCGTAGAACAGCTTTTCCGGCAGGCCGATCACCGCTTCGAGCAGGTTTTCCTCGATCAGTTTCTGGCGAATGCGGCCCTCGCTCGACCCCCGGAACAGAACGCCGTGTGGCGCGACCACGGCCATGCGCCCGGTCCTGGGCTTCATGGTTTCGATCATGTGGAGGATGAAGGCGTAATCGCCTTTGGTGCGCGGCGGGATACCGCGCCGAAAACGCCCGAACCTGTCGTTCTCCGCTGCATCAACACCCCACTTGTCGAGGCTGAAGGGAGGATTGGCGACAACGATATCAAAGTGCTTAAGCCGGTCATCGCCGTCCAGCAGCTTGGGGTTGTTGATCGTGTCGCCCCATTCGATCCGGTGATTGTCCTCGCCGTGGAGGAACATGTTCATCTTGGCGAGCGCCCAAGTGCTGCCGATCGATTCCTGCCCAAAGAGTGCATACCGCTTCGAGCCGCCGAACTTGGCCTGCACGCGGCGACCGCATTTCATCAGCAGCGAACCGGAACCACAGGTGGGATCGCAGGCTTCCTCGCCCTCGGTCATGTCCATAATCTCGGCCATCAGCTCGGACACTTCGGGCGGGGTGTAGAATTCGCCTGCCTTGCGGCCCGCATCAGCGGCGAAGTTCTTGATCAGGAATTCGTAGGCGTTGCCGATCACGTCGAGATTGCCGATGCGCGAGGGGCGCATGTTCAGCTCGGGGCGCGAGAAATCCTCCAGCAGGTGGCGCAGTATGTCGTTCTTCTGCTTTTCCTCACCCAGCTTGTTCGAGTTGAAGCTGATGTCCTGGAACACATCCCGCAGCTTGCCGACGTTGGCTTCCTCGATGGCGTGCAGTGCCTTGTCGATCCGCTCGCCGTTACCGGGCTCGTGCCGCGCCTTGTAGAGCGTGGTGAAGTTGGCGGATTCCGGCAGGACGAAGCGCTCGTTCGTCATCAACTCCGCGATCAGCTCGGGCGTATCGCCATATTCTTTCTGGTACTTGTCGTAGTGGTCCTGCCAAACATCCGACAGGTATTTCAGGAACAGCATGGTGAGGACGTAGTCCTTGTACACATCGGCAGAGACCGTCCCGCGAAAGGTGTCGCAGGCAGCCCAGACGGCCTTGTTCACTTCGTCCTGTTTGATCTGGTCGTTCATGATGCTCTCTGTTCCGGGCGCTGAAAGGCAGGTGCAAGCAGTTGCTGGGCAATGGCCGTCATTTCGGCGGCTCTGTTGTCGATGAGTTGGGTCAGGATTGCGCGTTCGCCACGCATGGCTGCATCCAGATCGGCGATTTGCTGCTGCTGGGCGAGCGGCGGGATCGTGATTGGCAGGTTCTCCACCACCTCGCGTTTGAGGTTGAGGATGTAGGAGCCTGTCGCGCCCGCCGCGAAATAGTCCTGCGCGGGCTTCTGCATCATCTGCCAAGCTAGAAACTTGGGCAGGATCGCGTCGGTTCTGACGCGGATGACAAAGAAATGCGGTGAGCAAACGACCTGCTCGTCGCGCTCCTCGATGCAATAGGGGAAGTTGCGTCCACCGCGTGTGGAGAGGATGATGTCACCAGGCCGCAGAAATGCTTTCGCAGATTCTCGTGGCAGTTCGATACGCGCAAGGTCTTCCCAATCGATCCCGGTTTCGGGATCCGCGTTGCGCATTTGAATCACGGCAACGTGGCCTTTGGGGAGGGCGTCGATTTTGCCACGGAAGGGATAGCCCGCCGAAATCGACGCTAGGTCAACAAGCAAACCCGAATCGTATGCGTCAAGCAGCTTCATGCGAACCATTTGCTCCAGACTGGCGGATTTGTCAACGTTACCTGCATCAATCGGATTGACGCTGCAATTCTAGCCTTGGTTTACGGTCTGAGCGAGAGACTAAGCCTGGCTATGTGTTTTCGCTCTCTCGCAAACCAGCCGCACCCCGCGATCTCTCTGACGGGAGCGCGAATCATGTAGTTCTGGCCTCACGAAATTCGGCACCGATACCGACGTCCACCATCGAGCACAGCCAGCGAATGGAGTTCTGGGACGGGGTGAGAAAAATCTTGCGTTCGATCGGCTTGCCCAATCTCAAGTCCGTCGTTGTCCCGATCGATGCATAGTTGTCCTGCTTCCCGGACCAAAGCCGAATTCGGGTGCGAGTAAGCGCCGTTTTGCCAATCCAGCAACCTTGCGTCATACCAGAAAGTTCTCATTATGTTCCGCCGAGGGGCCGTCAGTATCAAAGTGAGAATGCCCTATGTCGAATACCGAACGCATCATCCGCCTCAAGACCGTGCTCCACCGCACCGGCCTTTCCCGCTCCACCATTTATCGCAAGATCGCCGAGGGCACCTTCCCATCCCAGGTCAAGATCAGCATCCACGGCGCGGGCTGGCACGAGTCAGCCGTCAATCGCTGGATCGCCGATCCCGCTCACTATCGTGAAGAGGAACCGGCGGAATGAGCGGCCATCAACTTGTCGAGCCGATTTGCGTTAGGGTAAATGACGCTGCACGAATGATCGGCATCGGGCGCACGAAGCTGTACGAGCTGATTTCAGCTGGTGAACTCGAAACGGTGAAGATTGGCAACGCAACGCGAGTCACGACAGCGAGCCTTTACGGCTATGTTGAGCGGCGAAGTAAATCGAATTGAGTTGCCAAGGACATAAAGCCGCTCAGCATCATCTTTCACAGAATGCGCGCTCCCAAGCCGATCACAACTGCGACCATGCCAATTATGGTCCAAACCCAATGCTCTTTTACAAATTCGACCGCTGCTGCTGGATGAAATCCGTGTTGGTCCCGCCAAGTTGCGTTTGTCTTGAGGGTGCCATCGAGAGTGCGTTCAAGAATGTTTGCGATCACGTCCACCTTGCGGAGCGTAGATTGATGAAGCCTAACGAATTGCCCGTCCTCGAAGGCCTGGGCTTCTTCCTTTCCCTTCAAAGCATCCCTAGCCGTGATGGAATTTAGCTCCATGGTGCTGAACATTCGCCCACCTTGGCCATGGGGCACATAACCAACGCCAAAGATGGCGACGAGTGCTCGTGCTAGGTCAAACTTTCGATCATCCGCGACGATTACTGGCTCACCGCCCAACACCTTCTAACGATGTTCAATGGCCTGAAAGCCGAAGTTTACATCGCGCATATTCCAGTGAACAAACGTCTGAACAGGGACGGTTGGAATAAACGCGAAAAACTCATCGAGCATGCTTTTCTCAAGCGTATCGTAATGGTTGGTGATCTCCGAGATCGGAACCCCATTTTGCTCCGCAGACTTATGTATCGAGAAAGATGTTGTCTGACCTGAGGCGAAATTGCGAACAGCGATAGAAGTGACGCGAGGTGTTCTCCCGTCCTTGATGTCGTAAAATGACTCACATGAGTAGTGAATGACGAGCGTCTGGTCACGACGATCATCGAGGGAATCCAGCCCCTTTTTAGCTTCCTTTCGCCTCCGAAGCTTTGTTAGCTGCTTCCCCATTCGCGCCCCCTAACGAGTTCTAATGCCTGCCATAAGTGGCGATCAACGAGCCAATGGCAAGATACCGACCAATTGAACTCCGCACTCAAACGACTTCGATGTCGATTAGCCTACGGAACCGAACTCATACGGGGTATGGCTCGGCTTCTAAAAACTCGGCCCACACAGCCATCAGTTCGCGCCGCTTGTCGAAGAAGTCGGTGCGGCGATAGGCCGCCTCGACCTGGTTGCTCAGCTTGTGGGCCAATGCCTTGTCTGCCACTTCTTTCGGAAAGTCGGTTTTCTCCGCCACCCAATCAGTAAAGGCGGAGCGGAAACCATGTACCGTTGCGCCCTTGATCCCGGCATCGCGCAACAGCTTGGTCATTGTCATGTCGCTGATGGGCTTCTCGCCATTGTTCGAGAAAACGAGGCCATCGTCGCTCGTCCGCAGTTTCCAGCGCCGACGCAAAATGGAAACCGCTGCCTTAGAGAGCGGCACCACATGGGTTTCCTTTGCCTTCATGCGCTCGCCGGGGATTGTCCAGACCGCCTTGTCGAGGTCAATCTCGGTCCAGACGGCCTTGCGCGTTTCGCTCGACCGCACGGCGTTGTAGATGGTGAAACGCAGGGCATCGCGGCCCGTGGTGGGTGATGCAGTCGCCAGCTCCTTCATGAACGCCGGAATCTCTGCATAGGGCATGGCCTTGAAGTGTTCGACCTTGTCGGTCTGGCGCGGCAATCCCTTGCGGACAGAGCGCAGCGCGGCCTCCTCTTCCCGCCATCCCTTGATATGCGCGAAGTCGAGCACGGCACCGATGCGCTGCAAAATCTTGCGAGCAGTGTCGGGGATTTCGAGCCAGATGGGCGTGAGCACCTCGACGACGTGGGTGCTGTCCACCTGATCGACGGGCTTCTTGCCGATCAGCGGGAAGACGTGGTTTTCCATGCTGGAAATCCAGTTTCGATAGTTCTGGTTCTTCCAGCCGTCCTTCAAAGCCTCGTAGCATTCGCGCGCTGCGGTTTCGAAGCTCGGCACTACCTTGCGTGACTTGCGCCGTTCGGCGACCGGATCGATTCCAGCGCGAACCTGGCGGCGTAATGCCGCTGCGGCGTCCCGCGCTTCGGTCAACGTCACATCGAGCGCCGATCCCAATCCATAGTCGCGCCGCCTGCCGTTATGCTGCATCCGCAAGACCCAACTACGAGAGCCGCTTTCCTTTACGAAAAGGCACAAGCCACGGCCATCGACGTAGCGACCGGGCTTGGCGTTCTTCACCTTTAATGCTGTCAGTGCCATGGGTTATACACACCATAAAATTGTTCCAACTTTCGACCCCACATAGTGATCGAACAGCAGGCAAACGGGGGCGATCAACCGTGAACACGGTAGAAGATAAATCCCTGATTTTACAGAGTGGTTAGGGACATCCCAACACTGCCTGCGACAGAAGTTTTAGCAATGTCGGGTGCACCATTATTTCAATGGGTTAGGCGATGGCCGTTCGCTACGTATGGAAGAAGTGGAGTTGGCGTGCGCGTGATCGAGGCTGCTGCTTCCACCTTGGCCGGACCAATTTCCCTTTCCCCTTAGTAAGAGCTTCGACGACGTACGGCGATGCCTTTGAGTTTAGAGTGTGGGCGCACCCACTTTCTTTCCAAATCATTGTGATCCATATAGCGGCGATGAGAAATACTGCCGTCGACGGTCAGCGCCCGAAAAGGAAATTCATTGTCTATGTGGATGAAAGCGGAGACCATTCACTTGCAAAGGTCGATGAGAGCTATCCAGTATTTGTCTTGGCGTTTTGCGTTTTTTACCAAGGCAATTACGTTGACAACGTAGTCTCAGCTTTAGAGCGGCTGAAATTTGAGAAGTTTGGGCATGATATTATTATACTTCACGAACGGGATATTCGAAAGGAGACAGGCCCCTTCAAGTTCCGTTTTAAGAAGCAAAAAGAGGAGTTTATCGACCAACTCACGACGATCATCGCAGATAGCAAATTTATCCTCATTGCAGCTGTAATTAATAAGCGCGCTTTAGGGCCCCGCGACGAAGAAGATTCGAATCCATACCATGTAGCGCTCAGGTCTTGTTTGGATTCCTTACATGCTCTGATGAAAGAGAAGGGCCAGCAGGAAGTCGATACTCACGTCGTATTCGAGCGCAGGGGCAAGAAGGAAGACCGTGAGTTGGAGCTTGAGTTTCGGCGGATTTGCGACGGTGCAAACGACACAGCTGAGCGCTTGCCCTACCAAATCATCCTCGCCGACAAGCGCGTGAACTCAGCTGGTCTTCAACTCGCCGATCTGGTTGCGCGACCGATTGGCATAGACTATCTCCGACCCGCACAACGCAACCGTGCTTTCGAGACGCTGCGGCCAAAGTTTTTCTGTCGCGATGGGCGGAAAGATGTCGGCAAAAACTTTGAAGGCTGGGGTCTCAGGATTTTCCCAGAGCCAACAAACGAAAAGCCCCGATGAAACTCACCGAGGCTATAACGCCGACCGGGTTACTCCCAATCCGCTTACTTACATACTACGCGAATCGGTCAAAATCAAGGCCGGGACTCAGAATTGTTTCGGAGTCAAGTTCACTATCCACAAGCATTACTTGGCTAAATGGCACTCCTAAACGAGTCGCGCAACCGACTTGAGGTATTGACCTGCATTTATGGCTTCTGCGGAACTGCACCCCATCCTTTCAGGCGTTCCGATTCCTGCTAGGTGCGCCCGGATTAGTCCCGCCTGCATGCTGCGCTACTTCCACCCCCTTACGGTTGGAGACTGGCACTCCGCTACCTTCCGTGTCCTCGCGATGCTGGTAGAGGTTCGCGAGCACCTCAAGTAGGGCGCGGCAACTTGTCGCCGTTTCCTGCGCCTTTTTGCTTTGCCTAGTCGCTGCGCGAAGGGCCGACGGATACTGATCGGTCGTCTGGGATGACCGGCACGACCAAGCCATTAGCCAAAGTGTCAGCTGGAGCTTGGCGGCCTATTCCCATCCACTTTGCGCAAAGCGCAAGGCGCATCCGGCAAGAAATGCTGCGCCTTTTGGCATTACGCTTTCATCGATAACCATGCGGCTGGAATGCAGGCCGCAGCACCCCTGCCAATCGCCGCCCTGCGCTGCTGCACCAAGAAACAGCATCGCGCCGGGCACTTTTTCCAGCACATAGGAGAAGTCTTCTGCGCCCATTGTGGGGTTGGGCCGGTATGCGAATGCGTCCTCGCCGCCCATCGTTTGCGCCACATGGCGGGAAAGCTCGACAGCGCGCGTATCGTTGACCGTGACGGGAAAGCCATCGACAAAGCTCAACTGCGCTTTGCATTCATGCGCTGCGGCGACATTTTGCGCAACGCGGGTGATTGATTCCCGAATGGCGCTGCGCCGCTCTGGCGACAGGGTGCGAATGGTGCCGGTCATCTCCACGCTATCGGGGATCACATTCTGGGCAGAACCTGCCTCAATCATGGTGACAGACAATACCGATGCCTCGCCTGCATCAAAACGCCGCGTCATCATGCTTTGCAAGGCCAGCACGATTTCGGCAGCGACGGGCACGGGATCGGTGGCATCATAAGGCATGGAGGCATGGCCGCCCGCCCCTGTCACGGTGATTTTCACCATATCGGCAGAGGCAAGCATTGCGCCGCTGCGGCCCATAATCGTGCCGTGTTTCGCATTGGGCCAGACATGCAAAGCGAAGGCGGCATCGGGCAGCGTTTCATCATCCGCGCTGCCCAGCAAACCATCTTCCAGCATAAAGCGCGCGCCGTGATATCCCTCCTCGCCAGGTTGGAACATCAACAATACTTCACCTTTTAAATCCGCCTGTCGATCCGCCAGCAAACGCGCAGCGCCCGCCAGCATCGCGGTGTGTGCATCATGGCCGCAGGCATGCATCCGCCCATCGGTTTGGGAAGCAAAAGGCAGGCCGGTACGTTCTTGCATCGGCAAGGCATCCATATCCCCGCGCAGCAATACCCGCGGACCTGGCTGTGCACCTTTCAACACCGCCACTGCGCCTGTGCATGATGGCCCCTCGCGCCATGTCAGATCCAGATCCGCCAGTTCATCACGCACTTTGGCCAGAGTGCGCGGTGTCTCCAGGCCCAGCTCTGGATCGGCATGGATCGCGCGGCGCAAATCGGTGATGCGCGGGGAGATCGCGCGGGCAGCATCAAGAATGTCGGCGGTTAGCATGGGACAGAACGCTCGCTTGCAAAAAGAGGGTTGGTCACCAGATTAGCGCAAGCAGGCGCAATTGTAACCAAGCCCAAAGTAACGCATTCCGGGCGCTGAACGAATGTTGCATAAACGCCGCTGCGGCGTTGCCATAAGGCGACGATTTTTGACAACTTGTCGAAAGTCAGTAGCATTTGTTCAAGGTGCATGTTTAAGGCTATCGCATAATGCACGGAACTGTTCATCTTTTTGAACATCTGCCGCAGGTGGATGAAACGCCCGTTAGCGCGGACGTGCATCATCTTGCGCCTGCTGTGCGGACCAAGCCGTTGGTGGGCTTGATCCGCAATCCGCGCAGCCATGGCAATGCCGGGCGTGAAGTTAAGCGCGAAGTTGCGCGTGAGGCGGTGCATAAGGCTGGGCGTGATACGCCGGAAAATCTGGCTGAGAATATCCTGGTAGAAACGCCTCGCAAGCGTGGTGAGCTTACCGGTATTCTCACACGCTTTGCCAAAGAGCGGGTGGACTTTATCGCCATTGATGGCGGCGATGGCACGGTACGCGATGTGTTGACTTTGGGCACCGGAATCTTCGGATCCAGTTGGCCGACACTGATTTTGCTGCCTACTGGCAAAACCAACGCGCTTGGCCATGATCTTGGTGTGCCAAACAATTGGTCCATCGAAGACGCGCTTAAAGCGGCGAAAGCTGGATCGATCAGCACGCGTCAACCAATCCTTGTTTCGCAGCGCGATGATGAGCGCAGCAAAGTTTTGGGATTTGCGCTTGGGGCCGGCGCGTTCACCAGAGGCATTGCGCTGGGTCAGCGTGGCCATAATCTGGGTGCCTTTAACAAAGTGATCGTGGGCCTCACTGTAGTGTGGAGCACGTTGCAATCGTTTTTTGGCCGGGCCAATAACCCTTGGCGGCGCGGTACCAAAATGATTGTGCGCGATGGCAAAGGTAAGGAGCTGACCCATCTGGGCGGCTTGCCGGAAGATGAGCGGTATTTGCTGTTCGCCTCCAGCCTGCGTAGTTTTCCATTAAAGCTTGATCCGTTTCGCGGGATTGAAGAAACCGTGCGCGTTGCCGTTATGGACAATGCCTCGCGCGGTATGTTGCTGCGTTTGGGCGCGATTTTCACCGGCCGTGGCAGCGATGAAACCAAAGCGCGCGGGTATCATGTATTTGGCGAAGATGCGGTTGAACTTGACCTTGGCGATGCTTTCATCCTCGATGGTGAAGCCTTTCCTCCTGGCCAATACCGGATGAGCGCTGGACCAACGCTGCGCTTCGTCGTCCCGTGACAGACACGCTTGCCGCGCGGATCAGCGCGGCTTTGGACCGCGATGTTGATCAAGCGGTTCGTCAATTTGCTGAAAAACTGGCCCATGAAGCGGGCGGTGCCGCAGTGCTGTTCTATGGCTCCAATTTGCGCACCGGATCACGCGAAGGGGTGCTTGATTTCTATGTCCTGACACCGGGCAAGGCAGAAAGCGGCATGTGGCCGCGCGTCTCCTATCGCGAATGGGATCATGAGAGCGAAACCCTGCGCGCCAAAATCGCCACTATGACTTTGGCCAAATTTGGAGAAGCAGCTGCTGGCGAAACGATCGACACCACTATCTGGGCGCGCTTTGTTCAACCTTGTGCGCTGGTCTGGGCCAGGGATGATCAGGCAATCGCTAATGTCGAGGCTGCACTGGCTGATGCTGCGCGCACCGCATCGCGGCTTGCCGTGGCAGTGGGTCCGAGTAGCGGGCGTGAGGAAGACTTTTGGCGCGCGCTGTTTCAATCCACCTATCGCGCAGAATTGCGCGTGGAAAAGGCTGGCCGCGAAAACAGCATTCTTGAAGCCAATGCCGCCCATTTCGCAGAATTGTTACCGGCTGCGTTGACGGCAGATGGCATTGCGTTTGCTGAAGATGCCGGGCGTATCATGCCAGTACTCAATACGGCAAAACGGCGAGAGATTTTACGGTGGTGGAACCGCCGCCGCCGTTTGGGCAAACCATTGAATATCGCGCGATTGGTGCGCGCGACGGGAACTTTTGATGGTGCGGCCCGCTATGCCGCATGGAAAGTGGAACGGCATACCGGCGTGCCGGTAAAGATCACGCGCTTTCGCGAAAAGCATCCTATCCTTGCCGCGCCCGCGGTCTTGTTTCAGCTGTGGCGCGCGAGACGCAAATAGGCCTTAGAAGTACCGCATACGGATCGACATCGGCTTCACTTCATTGCCCACGGTAAAGCGTGTCTTGCTGATGCTGGGTTTGCCCAGATTAAAGATGTTGATGCTGGGATTGTTGGACATGCCGCCGCCATCGCTGGTGATGTCTGTGCGGCCATTGTTGTTCTTGTCATGCCTGATCGCAATGCCATAATTGCCAGCGGCAGGCACCGGCATACAGATCGACATCGCGCCAGCACTTGCAGGGATTTCGATCCGGTTAAGCCACCGCCCGCTTTCCAGCCAATCCTGACGCGTTCCGCGATAAAGCTGTATCCGCAATGTGCCAGCAGAGCCTTCGATATTGGTGACGTGCAGCCATACCGCAGGGCCATCGCCGCTACATTGGCTGCGATCATGCTCGATAACATTGCGATATTGCGCTTGTGCCGGCACAGCGAGGCCGATGGCCAAGGTCACAGAGGTTATAAGGCGAAGTGTACGAGCCATGCTTGAGAAATCTCACAAATAAAATCAGTCAAAGTGCTTTAGGCGGCCTGTCTTACAAATCAAACAGGCTGCAATGCGACTGACAATTTCAGTTATTACGGTGCCGTATTTGCCCAAATCGCACTGAATGAAGGCTGAAGGGGCCAGTAATGCGCGCTAAACGGGGGATATCGTGCCCGTGGCGGTGGATAAGGAATCGCCCCAAGCTTGTGGCGCGATTCGCAGGTCTATATCTCCAACTCCCGACGTCATGGCATCGCCGCTTATCTCTCCATCGATCCTTTCAGCCGATTTTGCGCGGTTGGGGGAAGAGGTGCGCGCAGTTGACGCAGCAGGTGCAGACTGGATTCATGTGGATGTGATGGATGGGCATTATGTGCCCAATCTCACCATTGGACCTGATGTTGTAAAAGCATTGCGGCCGCACTCGCAAAAGCCATTTGATGTGCATTTGATGGTATCGCCGGTTGATAATTGGCTGGACGCATTTGCAGCGGCCGGAGCAGACATTATCACCGTTCACCCAGAGGCCGGAGCGCATACGCATCGCACGGTTCAGGCGATCAAGGCATTGGACAAGAAAGCGGGCATTTCTCTCAATCCCGCAACGCCTGCCAAAATGCTCGATTATCTGCTTGAAGACATTGATCTGGTCTTGATCATGAGCGTTAATCCCGGCTTTGGCGGGCAGAGCTTTATCCCATCACAATTGCGCAAAATCGAAGCCGTGCGCAAACAGATCGACAAGATGGGCCTTGATGTTCTGATCGAAGTGGATGGCGGCGTTAATGCAGATACGGCGCGCCAATGCGTCGATGCAGGCGCAGATGTGCTGGTGGCAGGTTCGGCCACGTTTAAAGGCGGGCCAGATCACTACGCTGCCAATATCGCTGCGTTAAAAGGGGAAGCGCTATGAACGCGCATCCTTCTCACCTGCGCAATGATACCGCGAAGGCTGCCGCCAAGTCAGCTTCCGAAAAAGCTTTCGGGCAGACCGCTGAACAAATGGCCATCCCGCTTGGTGATGAAGCGCATGATCCGCTGGTGGTGGAGCGTGGCGTAGCGCAAGAGCCGGTTGATCCGCTGGAAAATGATCGCGCGCTTGTTTTAACCGATATCAATCCGCCGGACGTTTCGGTGGGTGAGCGCTTGCTGCGCATTGCCTATCGCATGGGCGTTTCCAACACGACTTTGGTCGCGCCATTTCGCAAACCGGCCAAATTGCGCCTGCTTGCCACAGTGGAAAGCCCGCTGGATGGTGACAGAGTGGCAGGCATGGCGCTGCGGGCGGGACATTTTCTGGTTCACGGCGTGAAAGCGCCGATTGCGCAAGTCGATTGCAGCCGCACGGCCAAGCTGACCCCGCCATTTGAGCGGGCCGTGCATGGTTTCACCTGGCTGCGCGATCTGGATTGCTGCGGCGCGCGTCCACAAACCGCACCTGTGGCAGAACGCATCACATTGGCATGGCTCGATGAAAATCTGGAGCCGGGCAAAGGTGCTGCATGGAAAGTTGAAAATGCAGGTCTGCGCCTTTTGGGTTGGATGGTGCACGCACCACTGATCTTGTCGAACAAGGATGGCAAATTGCGCCGCCGTTTGTTGAGCGCTGCGGAAGAAACGGCGCGCTGGCTCGATAAGAATGTGACGCGCGCTGATGATCGCTTGGGCGAAGTGGCCGGGTGGTGCGCGATTACAGCGGCTGGCCTGCTGCTGCCCGATGGCAAGCCGCGCCGCCTGTTTGGCGAAGCGGGCTTGGTGCGCGCTTTGGGCGAAATGGTGGGCGAGGATGGCGGCAGTCTGTCGCGCAGTCCTTTGGCGCAGACGCAATCCATTGCGCTGCTGGTGGAATTGTCCGCCTGTTATCGCGCGACGCGCCGCGATCCGCCCGAAGCGTTGGACAATATGCTTGCAATGCTGGTTCCCCCGCTGCTTGGCCTGACACATGGCGATGGCGGTGTGGGCAGTTGGCAAGGCGCCCCGCCCATTTCAGCTGAGCGGCTGGCGAGCTTGATCGAAGCATCGGGGGTGCGGACCCGGCCTTTGCGCGATGTGCGCGCATGGGGCTATCAACGCGTGGTTGCCAAGCCTGCAGTTCTGCAATTTGATGCAGCGCCTCCGCCAATGGCACGCCATGCGCGCAATGGCAGCGCCTCCACGCTCGCATTTGAATTTAGCCATGGCGAACATCGCCTGATCGTGAATTGCGGCGGCGCGGCGACGGCAGGCGGGCAACTCCCGGTACGTATCGAACAAGGTCTGCGTGCCACGGCGGCGCATTCCACGCTGGTGCTGGGCGATGCCAATTCCACCGCCGTTATGATCAATGGCAAAGTGGGCAGCGGCGTCAACGAAGTTGAAATTGATCGCGCAATGGTGGAGCTGGACAACAGCAAAGCCACGCGGTTGGAAGCCAGCCATGATGGCTATGCGAGCCGTTTTGGCCTGCTGCATCGCCGCATCCTGCTGGTGCGTGATGATGGCAGTGAATTGCGCGGCGAAGATCTGCTTGTGCCGTCGGGCCGTAAAGGCAAACGCGGCAAAGTGCCTTTCGCCATTCGCTTCCACCTTGGCCCATCTGTTGAAGTGCGTTTAGGCAGCGGGCGCAATGCGGGACTGGTGCTGCCTGATGGCAGTTATTGGCAATTCGTCACCGGCGCAGAGAAGCTTGAGCTTGACGAGAGCCTGTGGGTCGATGGTAACGGGCACCCACATCCGGTGCAGCAGCTGGTGATTCAAGGGCTCGCCTCACGCGGAGGCGGGACATTCAGCTGGCTGCTCAAGAAAATGGGATAACGGCCCATATAAGGCCCATCTAAGGCCCATTCAGGGGAAGACGCAGGCTAATGGAAAATGTGAGCATCAAACGGGCACTCCTCTCAGTGTCCGACAAAAGCGGTATTGTGGAACTGGGCACCGCATTGGCGGATGCGGGTGTGGAGCTGGTTTCCACCGGCGGCACGGCGAAAGCTTTGCGCGATGCCGGGCTTGATGTGCGCGATGTGGCCGATCTCACCGGCTTTCCGGAAATGATGGATGGCAGGGTGAAGACGTTGCACCCGATGGTGCATGGCGGATTGTTGGCAGTGCGCGACAATGGCGAACATGTGGCCGCGATGGAAGAACACGGGATCGGCGCGATCGATCTGGTGGTGATCAATCTGTACCCGTTTGAAAAAACCGTGGCGAGCGGGGCTGACCGCGCCACCGTAATCGAAAATATCGATATTGGCGGGCCAAGCATGGTGCGCTCTGCAGCGAAGAACCACGCTTTTGTCACTATCGTTACCGACCCTGCCGATTATGCGCAGCTGGGCGGGGAAATGGCGGCCAATAATGGCGCGACAACGCCTGCTTTCCGCATTCGCATGGCTTCCAAAGCCTATGCCCGCACAGCAAGCTATGATGCAGCGATTGCCAATTGGTTTGCCTGGGGTGATGCCTTCACCAATCCGCTGGGCCGCGAAGCTTTGGGCGCAACGCCTTTTGTGCCAACGATGCCGCTTGCCTTCTCGCTGGGCGATACGCTGCGTTATGGCGAAAACCCGCACCAAGATGCCGCGATCTATTTGCCCAATGGCGATGGTGCTTCCGGCGTGCCGCAAGCTGAACAAGTGCAGGGCAAAGCGCTAAGCTATAATAATTTGAACGATGCCGATGCCGCGCTGGAGTTGTTAAGCGAATTTGCAGGCGGCGATCCTGCTGTTGTGATTGTCAAACATGCCAATCCTTGCGGCGTGGCGCAGGCCGATACGTTGATCGGGGCATGGGATGAAGCTTTGGCGTGCGATAGCGTTTCGGCCTTTGGCGGCATCATCGCGGCCAATCGCGAACTGGATGCTGCCACGGCAGAGGCAATCACCACGATCTTTACCGAAGTTGTGATTGCACCGGGCGCCAGCGATGACGCCAAAGCGATCTTTGCCAAGAAGAAGAATTTGCGCTTGTTGTTGCTCAACGAATTGCCGGATGCCGCGCGCGCTGGTTTTGTCCTTAAATCCATTGCTGGCGGTTTGTTGATGCAATCGCGTGATGCGGGCCAAGTGTCTGCTGCTGATCTCAAAACGGTAACCAAGCGGGCACCCACGGCGCAAGAAGTGACTGATGCGCTGTTCGCGTGGAAAGTGGCCAAGCATGTAAAGTCCAACGCCATCGTCTTTGCCAAAGACGGCGCGACCGCTGGCATCGGTGCAGGACAGATGAACCGCCGCGATTCTGCACGCATTGCTGCGATGCGCGCAGGCGAAGCGGCGCAGGCTGCGGGCCTGGACCAGTCGCGCACCATAGGCAGCGCGATGGCTTCCGATGCGTTTTTGCCTTTTGCAGATGGCTTGCAAGCCGCCGTTGATGCAGGCGCCACCATGGTTATTCAACCAGGCGGATCGATGCGCGATGACGAGGTTATTGCCGCAGCTGATGAGGCAGGCCTTGCGATGGTCTTCACCGGGATGCGGCACTTCCGGCACTAGCTTTCCAAAGCCCGTTCGCGACGAGCGGAGGCAGTTCTGCGATAAAATTCGCACAATTCACGCGCATGAAAGTAACCGTTTCCTATGTGGTGAACGAATGCAGTTGCATGACCATACAGAACAACGGATCCCCTCATGAGCCTTTTCACCCCCGAACTTTATCGCAGCTTCCTGCTCGGATTTGGCGTCACTGCTTTGGTGATGGCGGTGCATCTCGGCCCGCAGATCACAGGAGCATGATGTCCGCTCGCACAGCTTTGGCTGTAGGAGCTCTTGCGCTGGCAGGACTGACATTGCCTGCCACTCCGGCGCTTGCCGGTGTGGATTTTGATGCCCCTGCGGCCGCTCGCCAAGCCGATGAGAGCGGGTTGCAAACCGCGATCTTTGCTGCCGGATGCTTCTGGGGCGTGGAAGCAGTTTTCAGCCATACGCGCGGCGTGAGCAGCGCAGTATCTGGCTATCACGGCGGCTCATCACGTCAGGCGCGCTATGATTTGGTGTCCAGCGGATTTACTGATCACGCCGAAGTTGTGCGGGTAACCTATGACCCCTCCGTTGTGCGTTATGATCAGCTTTTGCAGATCCTCTTCTCAGTGGTTGCAGACCCCACTTTACTCAACCGCCAGGGTCCTGATCGCGGCGAGGAATACCGCACGGCCATCGTGCCTTTATCCGATGAACAGCGCACCGTGGCAAGCGCATATCTGCAACAAATGAAGCGCTCTGGCATTTGGGATAAGCCCATTGTCGCCAAAATCGAATCGCATCGTCGATTCTATGCAGCGGAAGATTATCACCAGGATTTTGCGCATAAGAATCCCGACCACGGCTATATTCGCCGCTGGGATGGGCCCAAAGTTGCTGCCTTTCGTGAGAACTTTCCAGAACTGTTCCGCAGCCGCTTTCGCACAGGCTAATCCGCCGCAATTGCGCAGCGCGGCGCAGCACACTATATTGCCGCCATGGCAAGCCACGCACATAAAGAGCATTCCGGCGATAAGCTGGTCGAAGAAGCCGCCAGCATCCTAACCGATGCAGGCGAACAATGGACCGCGATGCGCGAAACGGTTTTTCGCGCCATCGCTGCACAAGGTCGCCCCGCCAGCGCTTACGATATTGCTGAGATTGTTGGCAAAATGCTCGAAAAACGGGTTGCGGCGAACAGTGTCTACCGCATCCTTGATTTGTTTGTGCGGACCAATCTGGCCAACCGGATCGAAAGCGCAAATGCCTATCTGGTGAACACACATCCTGGATGCCGCCATGATTGCATTTTCATCATTTGTGATGAATGCGGGCAGACCGATCATTTCGATGATGAAAGCGTGACGAGCGCCTTGCGCCAAGCGGGCCGTCAAGCAGGCTTTTCCAATGTTAGTCCGGTGGTAGAGCTGCGCGGGCTGTGCGCTGAATGCGCCTGACAATGCGCCGCAATCCAATCTGTTACCCATATAATTGGTTCATCGACAGTCAGGGATTGGCTGTGTAAACCGGCGTGATGACTTCGCGACCTGATACCCCGCTGCTCGATACCGTCAACACACCTGACGATCTGCGCAAACTGCCACCTGAAAAGCTGCGCCAACTGGCTGATGAGCTGCGTGCCGAGATGATCGATGCGGTCGGTTCAACAGGCGGCCATCTGGGTTCAGGTCTTGGTGTTGTCGAGCTGACGACAGCCATCCATTATGTTTTCAACACGCCTGATGATCGGTTGATCTGGGATGTGGGCCATCAAGCCTATCCGCATAAGATCCTGACCGGACGCCGCGATCGCATCCGCACTTTGCGTCAAGGCGGTGGTCTGTCTGGTTTTACCAAGCGTTCGGAAAGCGAATATGATCCGTTTGGCGCTGCCCACAGCTCAACGTCGATCAGCGCTGGCCTTGGTTTTGCCATTGCCAACAAGCTGAATGACAAGCCGGGCAAAGCAATTGCTGTGATCGGTGACGGCGCGATGAGCGCTGGGATGGCGTATGAAGCGATGAACAATGCCGAACAGGCGGGCAATCGTCTGGTCGTGATCCTGAATGACAATGACATGTCGATCGCGCCGCCTGTTGGCGGACTGTCTGCCTATCTCGCGCGGATGGTATCGAGCAGCGAATATTTGGGCCTGCGCTCGCTCGCATCCAAAGTTGCCAACAAAATCTCACGCAAGATCCATAGCTCGCTGGGCAAAGCGGAAGAGATTACGCGCGGTCTGGTGACAGGCGGGACTTTGTTTGAAGAGCTGGGCTTTTATTATGTCGGCCCGATCGATGGCCACAATCTTGATCATCTTCTGCCCGTGCTTGAAAATGTGCGCGATGCAGAAGAAGGCCCGGTTCTGATCCATGTCGTGACGACCAAAGGCAAAGGCTATAAATTTGCTGAAGAAAGCGCGGACAAATATCACGGCGTCCCCAAATTCGATGTTGTGACCGGTGAAAAGGCAAAGTCCAAAGCTGGCCCGCCCGCCTATCAAAATGTCTTTGGCGAAACGCTGGCCAAGCTGGCGGAAACAGACAGCCGTATCTGCGCAATCACAGCGGCGATGCCCAGCGGCACCGGCGTTGACAAATTCGCCAATGCGCATCCCACACGCACTTTTGATGTTGGCATTGCCGAACAACATGGCGTGACTTTTGCTGCTGGTTTGGCGGCACAAGGTATGCGTCCTTTCACGGCGATTTATTCCACCTTTTTGCAGCGCGCTTACGATCAGGTTGTGCATGATGTGGCGATCCAGAATTTGCCTGTGCGCTTTGCCATTGATCGCGCTGGCCTGGTCGGCGCGGATGGCGCGACCCATGCAGGCAGCTTTGATGTGACCTATCTCGCCAGCCTGCCCAATTTCGTGGTGATGGCGGCGGCTGATGAAGCTGAGCTGGCGCATATGACTTACACTGCGGCTGAGTATGACGATGGGCCTATCGCCTTTCGCTATCCTCGCGGCGCAGGTGTGGGCGTTGAAATTCCAGAGCAGCTGGAAAAGCTGGCAATCGGCAAAGCCCGCATTGTGGCTGGCAGCGAAAGCGGCGGCAAAGTGGCGCTATTGTCGCTCGGCGCAAGGCTGGGCGAAGCGCGCAAGGCGGCAGAAACGCTGGAGGCCAAAGGCCTTGCGACAACCATTGCCGATATGCGCTTTGCCAAACCGCTCGATGAAGAGCTGATCCGCAAGCTGATCGCCACGCATGAAGTGGTGGTGACGATTGAGGAAGCAGCCATCGGCGGCATGGGCGCACATGTGCTGACTATGGCGAGCGATGCAGGGCTGCTTGATAACGGCCTCAAAATCCGCACTATGCGCCTGCCCGACACATTCCTCGATCACGATGCACCCGATAAACAATATGACGAGGCTGGATTGAACGCCCCGCATATCGTTGAAACGGTGCTTGGCGCACTGCGGCACAATAGCGCCGGGGTTGAGGAAGCGCGGGCCTGAGCGGCGGTAAACGATTGCTGACCGGGTTGCTGATTGGCGTCCCGCTCGCCTATCTTGCGCTGGTTGCCTTGGCGTGGGCGTTTCAAGGATCGCTGATCTATCCCATTCCGCCTGTCCGCACCGAAGCGGCACCCGGTTTTGCTCCTATTGAATACACGACGCAAGACGGCCTTACGCTTTCCGCTGGCTACCGCGCCCCGCGCGGTGACAGGCCGACTTTGCTGTTCTTTCATGGCAATGGAGCCGATTGGCAGACCACTGAATATGTGACCCGTGATCTTGTGGGATTGGGATACGGCGTCTTGGCGGCGGAGTATCGCGGATATGGCGGCAATCCGGGCAGCCCGCATGAGGCGGGGCTTTATGCCGATGCGCGCGGTGCGTGGGATTGGCTGATCGCCCAAGGCACTTCGCCAGAGCAGATCGTGATTGTCGGCAATTCCATCGGCTCTGGCCCAGCAACTCAGTTGGCGAGTGAGGAAGAGGCGCTGGCTTTGGTGCTTATTTCGCCCTTTGCCAGCTTGGAAGAAACGGCAGCGCGCAAAATGCGCTTTCTCCCGGTGCGGCTGCTTTTGCGTGATCGTTATGACAACCTCGCCAAGTTCCCCGCGATTACAGAGCCGGTGCTTATCCTGCATGGTGAGCGCGATCAGCTCATCACGCTCGATCAATCGCAAGATCTTGCCGTTGCGCGCGATGGTGTTGAATTGGAAATCTATTCCAATTGGGGTCATGACCTTGTTGTGCATGAAGGCGTGCAAGATCGCATCGCGCAGTTTCTGCAAGCTGTGCGGTCAAACCGCCGACGCTAAACCCACAACCAAATCCCTGCCACCACATCGCCCAATGGCCCATGCGCCCAAGTCGCGGCGAGCCACACAGCAATCGCTGCCAACCACACCAGCCAGCTCACTTTCGCTATCCCGCCAAGCCGCGGCCAATAGTTCGTCTTCGCCTCCCACTCGGCCCAAATCTCGCCATGAGTGGCCCGCTTCTTGGCATCCTGTAAGGCAGAACCGACCAGCGCCAGAACAGCATTGCCAGTGCAACGATCACCGTGCGCCAGCTCCACCACAAAAGGATGTGCGAGGCCTCCCACAAAGCGATGCCCCACATCATCGGGTGGCGCGTGACATTAAAAACACCATGCGCGGTTTTGGGCACTTGCGGTGTACCGCCCGGATTGGGCAAAGCCGGATTGCGCCAGAGCGATCCAATCAGCAGCACCATCGCCAGCAATGTCAGCACGCTGGCAATGATCCAGCCGACCGTCCCGCTTCCTGGCAATCCGGCAGCGGGAGCGGCTTTAAAGCTCTGCGCCATCCAAACCATCGTGCCCAATGCCACCAGCGAATAGGCGGGTAGAAACCCCTTTTCGCCCAGCACGCGGACCAAAGGCGCGCGCAGCGGATGGGACAATAGGAAATGCGTGCCGACAAAGGCGATACTGGCAATGGCAAGCTGGGTGAGAGCAGCGTCCATTGGCGCTTACGCTTTGGTTTCGGGATGGATACCAGCAGCTTGCGGTTCGCCCGCTTCGGCTTGGCCCAGAAGTTCGCCGCCCGCTGTATCATCTTCCAGCGTATCGAGATGCATCCACCGTTTCACAATCGGGCTGAGCAACAAGACAATTGCGCCCACACCGATCGCAATCCACCCGATCTGCGTATAAATATCCAGCGTCGCTACTTTGTCCATTGCGCCATCTTCGCCGCCCGTCGCCTCCCCGATTTTGCCAGCAACATAGGTACCCACCGCAGTCATATAGAACCACGCGCCCATGATGAGCGACGCCATAAATCCGGGTGCAAGCCGGTTCATGGCGGACAGCCCGACGGGCGACAGGCAAAGCTCACCTGTGGTGTGCAGCAAATAAATCAGGAAGACGAAGAGCACCGGCGTCATCGCGGCCATTCCGACGCTGTTCGCGCCCCATACGAAGACAAGAAAGCCCGCGCCGACTTGAAACAGCGCTAGCGCAAATTTCGCAGGGGCCGATGGCTCCAGCCCGCGATTGCCAAGCCATTGCCAAGCCATCGCGAAGAGCGGTGCAAAGATGATGATATAAATCGGATTGATCGACTGGAAGACAGAAGCAGGCACATCGCCAATCTCGACAAAGCGATCTGTATACAGGTTAAGGCTTCCCCCTGCCTGATCGAACAAACCCCAGAAAACCGGGTTTAACGCGACGAGGAAAAGGATTGCAAAAATCCGTTCACGCGGCTCTTTTTCCAGCTTGAAGGCTTGAAACAGAACATAACCCAGCAAGCTGACGCCGGTTACGATCAGCAAGGTTTGAATAACCTCGCGATATTGGATCAGGCCCCACATCATCGCGACAGCGACTATGCCAACGGCATAAATCATCCATTCTTTGCTCGGCGCAAGGAAGGCAGGCGGTTCACCTGTTCCGCGCAGCGCGGCCTTGCCAAGCGCAAAGACTATCAGGCCTGCGACCATCCCGATGCCAGCAAGACCAAAACCATATGCCCAGCCCAACGTCTGCCCGAGATATCCCACAAGGATCGTGCCAGCGGCAGCGCCAACATTGATGCCCATGTAGAAAATTGTATATGCAGCATCGCGCCTGCCGTCGGTCAATTTGTAAAGTTGGCCCACCATCACAGAGATATTGGCTTTCAGGAAACCGGACCCCACGATGATCAATGCGAGCGCCAACCAGAACACGCTAATGGTTGGATCGGATTGGCCGCCATCGCCTTCGAACGCCATGGCGAGGTGGCCCAGCGTCAACAGAACACCTCCGAAAAGCACAGCTTTGCGTTGGCCCAAATAGCGATCAGCCAGCCACCCGCCCAAGATCGGGGTGACATAGACCATGGCGCCATAAGCGCCGTAAATCACATTGGATTCCCCATCACTGAACAGCCAGTGCTGTGTCAGGTAGAAGATTAGCAACGCCCGCATTCCATAAAAGCTGAACCGTTCCCACATCTCTGCGAAGAACAGCATGTAAAGGCCTTTGGGGTGGCCAAATGCCTCGGGCTTGCGGCTTACAGCGATCAACAGGCCAACGGCCAGGAAAGCCATCAAGATCACAGTGGCAATGGCGGCAACCCAGTCGCCCTCATTCCACAAGGCCAATTCTTTCATCTGGTGTCCCCGGTTATCCGCCGCCCTGATGGCCGCTCGTCCAATCGCGGCACCCTAGCGGCTCAAGCCCCCGTGCCAAGCCCAATTCGTTGCGTGGGAAACGATCTGGGAAACCGGCTGGAGGAAAGCGGCCGTGATGCGCGCGCTCCCCTTGACCTGCGCCGCTGTATTATGGCACTGAAGCACCTATGAGCGATACTCGTCCTGTCTATCTTCGTTTGCGTGAACAAATCGCCGCTGCCATTATTGATGGACGTTATAAAGAAGGCGCAATGTTGCCTTCAGTCCGTGCCTTTGCGGCACAAGAAGGGGCAAACCCGCTCACCGTGGCGAAAGCTTATCAGCAATTTCAAAACGATGGATTGATCCGGGTGCAGCGCGGTGTTGGCATGTTTGTGCGCGAAGGCGCTGCTGCGCAATTGCTTGAAAGTGAGCGGAAAAATTTCCTGAAACAGGAATGGCCAGAAATTCAGAATCGCATGGAACGGCTTGGATTATCGCCTGCGCAATTGCTGAATCACGCTTAAATCCGCCGAATTGCAGGGCTTTCAAGATGCTTGGCGTGACTTGGCGTTTGCGCCGTGGAACCTAATCTGCCAATATAACAAATGTGAGGATGCTGCCGGGTCGAGCATTCTGACGGGGGCAACAGGACAGTAATGTCCGCTGGCAGCGAGGGTATTATGATCAGGTCGGAACTTCTGCAGGCTTTGGCAGCAGACAATCCAGATTTACGACCAGAAGAAGTCGAACAGGTCGTCGACATTTTCTTTGAAGAAATCACGCGACGATTGGCCGAGGGTGGCCGAGTGGAACTGCGCGGGTTTGGCACGTTTTCAACGCGCGAACGCGAAGCGCGCACGGGCCGCAATCCGCGCACGGGCGAATCCGTTTCGGTGCCAGCGAAAAAGGTCCCGTATTTCAAGCCGGGTAAGGAAATGCGTGAACGGCTCAACAGCTAACACGCAAAATCTCAATTTCATCTCTGGAAATCCGTGAGCCCCGCAGCTAGCAATGCGCGGTTTCTTGCGCTCGTGCGGGCGTGGCGGAATGGTAGACGCCGGGGACTTAAAATCCCCTGATCCTCGGATCGTGCGGGTTCGAGTCCCGCCGCCCGCACCACATCTGTTGCATATACGTGTTATGCAAGATACTGAAATAAAAGATCAAATTGCGCCTAGATGATCAGTATTCGATTACCTACAATTTGCTTAGCTCTTCATAAACCACCATCCCGTAAAAGCTATAGTCAGTGGAATGAACAAGCCGGGCATTGGGGTGCTTGGCACGCTTATTAAGCTTGGGGACTATGATGCGCGAACTTCTTCGCCGAGATAATAGTAGCGGCCTCGCCGCGCAGGCCAGCAATAGCGCAGAAATGCGTGCGGCGCCGCGCTTTACCGTTTTGATACGCGCGGCAAAGCTGATCTCTCCTCAAGGCGAATTTCTTTGTGTCATCCGCGATGTATCTGAAAGCGGACTTAGCGCGCGGATATTTCACACCCTGCCCGATTGCGGAGCGATGATGATCGAACTGCAAAACGGTGATCAGTATGAAGCCGATATGGTCTGGCAGGAAGAAGACCGCGCAGGCTTCCGCTTTCGCAGCCCGGTGAATGTAGCGCGCGTGGTGGAAGTGCCCAGCCGATATTCCAAACGCGCCATCCGCCTCAATCTCCAAGCCGAAGCCGAAGTAATTGCCTCGCTGCAAATCATGCCGGTTACAATTCAGGACATTTCTCAACAAGGCGCGAAGGTCGAAGCGCCGCAGCATTTCTCGATCGATCAACGTGTCAAACTGCGCGCCGAAGGCTTGCGTGAAATCGAGGCCAAGGTGCGCTGGCGCCGAGGCGGCCAATGTGGCTTAATTTTCGAAGAGACATTCCAGTTTGGCGAACTCGCGCGGATTGTGTGCGATCTCCAGCGGCTCAACATCACGCCATAGGCATTTTCACTTGGCCAAAGGGTCCGTGTTAACCACCTCCTAACCATTTTCCTTCACTCCCTGTTTCGACCAGAAACTCGGGGGCATTCATGAGCAATACCGGCGCGACCACAGGAACAACAATCGCTGTGGATGTTGCAATCATCGGAGCCGGGCCTGCGGGCCTGACCGCTGGCTATCTTTTGACCAAAGCGGGCAAGAGCGTTGCCATCATCGAACAGGATGAAACCTATGTCGGCGGCATCAGCCGGACGGTGGAGCATGACGGATACCGCTTTGACATTGGCGGGCACCGCTTCTTTTCCAAAAGCCAGGAAGTCGTAGACCTGTGGAATGAAATCCTGCCCGATGATTTCATCCAGCGCCCACGCATGAGCCGCATCTATTATGAAGGCAAATTCTATTCCTACCCGCTGCGCGCCTTTGAGGCTTTGCGCAATCTGGGCATTTGGCGCTCTACCTTGTGCATGGCGAGCTACCTGCAATATAAAGTGTTTCCGATCAAAGAGGTGAAGAGCTTTGAAGATTGGACCACCAACCAGTTTGGCAAGCGGCTCTATTCGATCTTCTTCAAGACCTATACCGAGAAAGTGTGGGGCATGCCGTGCGATGAGATGAGCGCGGATTGGGCGGCACAGCGGATCAAGGGCCTCTCTTTATGGAGCGCGGTTGTCGATGGGGTGAAGCGTTCGCTGGGCCTCAACAAATTGAACGATGGCAGTGGTAAGCAGGCCAAGACTTTGCTCGAAACCTTCCGCTATCCGCGCCAAGGCCCCGGAATGATGTGGGAAGCAGCGCGCGACAAGATCCTCGCCACTGGCAAGGGGCAGGTCATCATGGGCCATGCGCTCAAGCAGCTCGCCAAAATCAATTCTGCCGATGGCCAAGACCGCTGGCGCATGAGCGCTGAGGGCAAGGATGGCGAAGTCGTGATCGAAGCGGCTCATGCAATCAGCTCTGCCCCGATGCGCCAATTGGCCGCCCGCATGCATCCCCTTCCGGCCACAACGCTTGAAGCGAGCAATCTGAAATATCGCGATTTCCTCACCGTGGCGCTGATGATGAAATCGGATGATCTGTTCCCCGACAACTGGATCTATATTCATGATGAAAAGGTGCAGGTTGGCCGCGTGCAAAACTTCCGCAGCTGGTCTCCTGAAATGGTGCCGGATGATGATGTGGCCTGCGTTGGTCTTGAATATTTCTGCTTCGAAGGTGATGGTCTGTGGTCGATGAGCGATGATGATCTCGTCGCGCTGGCCACTAAGGACATGGACATTCTGGGCCTTGTCGATCCCAAGAAAGTGATCGGCGGCGCGGTGGTTCGTCAGGAAAAAGCCTATCCCGTTTATGACGAGGATTATGCTGACAATGTCGATGCGATGCGCGCCGAATTGGAAGCGCAGCACCCCACTTTGCACCTTGTCGGGCGCAATGGGATGCACCGTTATAACAATCAGGATCACGCCATGATGACAGCGATGCTGACGACCGAAAACATTATCGCTGGAAAGCGCATCTATGACACGTGGTGTGTCAATGAAGATGCGGAGTATCATGAGGCTGGCGATGAAGGGGCTAAGAAGACTTTGCCCGAAGGTCAAAAGCGCGTGAGCGAAGATCAGGCCGCTGCGCTATCCTCTGTGCGCGATGTGCCACAACGCGTTGCTGATGATGATGCGGGCGATGATGCTGATGCAAAGGCCGATGCCAATGATCGCCGCGCAGCCTGATCGGAGAGGCGCGGTGCGAGGCAGCTTACATCACATCCTCAGCCATGAATTTGTGCGATATTTTCTCGCCAGCCTAGCTGCGCTTGTGGTCGATTTGCTGTGCCTCAAACTCTTGCTGCAAACGCCGCTTTATGCCGGTGTATCGGCGGCTATCGCTTATTGTGCTGGCATTGTGGTCATCTGGCTTTTGCTCAGCCGGTTTGTCTTTGCCAATGGCGCTGCACAAAGCGGGCGTCAGCGTACACAGCAAAAGGCACTGTTCCTCACCATGGCATGGGCCGGTTTGGCCGTGACCACTGGCATTGTCAGCCTGGCTGAATTTATGGGCGCGAATGTTTGGCTGTCGAAAGCACTGGCAATCTTTGTCAGCTTTACCACCAATTACCTTGTGCGAAAATTTATCGTCTTCCGTGCGCCCAAGGAGGCGTAGGCGGTGCATCCAAACACTCCTTGGCAGATCAAGCAAGTGCACCGTAGCGCAAAATCACCTTGGTGGCATGTGTTTGCAGCATGGGCGTTGGTATCGCTTCCAGCGATGGCTTTTCTCGCGCTTGTTGGTACCGATCCGTATGATCCCGACGCTCTGCTACGCCTTCAGCAGATCCGCGATTTAATGGCCGGTCAAGCCTGGTTTGATGTGACACAATACAGGATGGATCCGCCCGATGGCGCGTCGATGCATTGGTCGCGGCTGGTCGACTTGCCAGTGCTGGCGCTGATTTTGCTTTTTGCCACCTTACTCCCTCAGGCACAGGCGGAATTCTGGGCCATGCTGTGCATTCCGCTGCTCTATTTGGGTTGTGCTCTGACTTTACTCAAAGCGATTCTGGTCAAGCTCGGTCTGCGCGGAATGCATGTGTTGCTTGGCCTTGCTCTGGTCGTTCTTTCTCCATTGATAGTGCCTGCTTTTGCGCCTTTGATGATCGATCATCATTCGCTGCAAGCGCTGGCGATGCTTGCCATGGCTTCTCTCTTTCTTCACCGCCGCAGCAGTTTGGCGGCTGCGTGTAGCGGCGTTGTGGCCGCGTTCTGGCTTAACATTTCGCTCGAAGGTGGCCCGGCGGTTGCGGTTGTTTGCACGCTATACGGTCTACGCTATCTACAAGGGCGCGATAATGCGCTGGCGCCTTTTCTTGCGGCCATGGCTGTGGTGGCCCCCTTGCTTTCAATTGCGACGCGTCCTTCAACCGAATTTGCTTTATGGTGCGACATCCTCCTGCCCGCGCATTGGGCAGCGTTTGGTGCCGGAGCGCTTATCGCAGCAGTGCTTCGCGTCCTGCCGCGGCAGGACCACATCTGGGGACGTCTGACCGCGCTTGCGCTGTTTCCGGTGATCTGTGGGCCGCTGGCAGTATCGCTGCTGGGCCATTGCCTAACCAACCCGTTTGGCGGGCTTGACCCAGTGTTGATGGAATATTGGTATCGCCATGTAAGCGAGGGCCAGCCCTTCTGGCTGCAGGATCTCGACACCATGGTGATGATGCTGATCATGCCTGTGCTGTTGGCGGGAGGTTACTGGCTGGCCCGTAATCAACATCATGCGGCGGACGAAGGGGGGCAGCTCTGGCTCGAATATGCACTGTTGACTGCAGGGATTACGCTTTATGGCCTGGTGCTGTTGCGCGAGATGATTATGGCACAATTGCTGCTGGTTCCGTTCTCGGTGCTGTTGTTCAGCTATTTCATGCCGCGCGCGCGCGCTCTTTCGGGCACATTGCCGCGCGTATTCGCGACAGTTGCAGTGATTTTTCTGGTGACCCCGATTGGCGGGACGCTGATGGGCAAAGCCTTGATGTTCAGCACAAACAGCGCGGCAAATGCCGTAATGCCGGCAGAGACAGAAACCAAAGAACCATGCGATTTTGCCGATCTCAACGCCTTGGAACGTGGCCATGTGTTTAATACGCACAACTCTGCAGCAGCAATTCTGGCGCACAGCCATCATACAATGGAGATGGGCGGCTATCACCGCAATCAAGACGGCATACGTGACGTGATTTTGGCATTTATTGGCGATGAACAGCGATCGCGCGAGATTATGTACCGCAAGGAGGCCGATTATCTTGTCATCTGCCTTGAGGAAAACAGCTTGCGCATTTTCGCAAAGGACAATCCGGGCTCTATTGCAGAACGGCTGTTGCGCAATGATCCGCCCGAATGGCTCAAACGTCATCCCGATTTCGAGGAATCAATGCTGCAGGTCTATTACGTTCGCTGATATGTGGCCCGATCAAAGCGACCGGAAATCCAGCGCTAAACCATTAATGCAGTGACGTTTGCCGGTTGGCTGCGGGCCATCGTTGAAGATGTGCCCAAGATGCCCGCCGCAATCTGCGCAATGCACCTCGGTGCGCGCATAACCCAGCTTGTAATCGGTGGAACGGCCCACAGCGCCGCGATCAATCGCTTGCCAAAAGCTGGGCCAGCCAGTGCCGCTGTCATATTTGTGGCGGCTGGAATACAGCGCATTGCCACAGCCCTTGCAGGCGAAAGTGCCCGCGCGTTTTTCATCGTTTAAGGGCGAAGTGAAAGCGCGCTCTGTCCCTTCTTGGCGAAGGATGCGAAATTCTGCTGGTGAAAGCTGGCGGCGCCATTCTTCTTCGCTACGGGTGACGCGGAAATTGCCTTCGCGCGCCTGCGCACTGCCACATGCGGCCAGCACCGGCATCGATGCGCCCACCCCCATCCAGCCGAGCAAGCGGCGGCGGTTCAGTTTTGTGTCGGTCATTTGCCAAATCCTATACAGTTTTGGCCGAACCGCTCCTGAACAATGACCGCACCAATTTGAACAGCCCGCGCGATTTGCGCGTGCCTTGCGGCCCTGATTTCATCACACGGCGGCGGAAAAGGCCCGCACCGATGCGAATAAACAGCGCCACGCACAAGGCCTGCCAGCCCAATGCAATCAGATGCGGCCAGATTGCTTCGTCTGTTGCCGCGCGTGCTACCATCACAAACGGGCTCGAAAGCGGGAAGGCCATACCTGCATATTCGAACGCAGTACCCTGCTGGGTTACAGCCAGGCTGGCGAAAAAGAAGATCAGGATCTGCAACATGGTCACCGGCATGGACATCGTCTGCACTTCGCGCACCGTGGATGCGAGCGAGCCCACGGCAAGGAAAATTGCCCCTAGCAGCAAGTATCCCATGCCGAAATACACGGCGAATAACAGGCAGAACATCGGCCAGCCCACACCCGGATTGGCATAGTCAGAAAGCGTCTGCCCGCTGGACCACAAGATACTGCCTGCGGTGCCGCCCCAAACCATCAGGCCAACAACCGAAATGCCCAGCATGGCAAAAAGCTTGCCCAAAAACACGGCATCCATCGGAATGGCGGCGGCAAGGATTTCGATGATCTTATTGCCTTTTTCCTCCACCAGATTGGACAGCACCATGCTGGCGAGCAACATGATCAGCAAGAACAACAGCAATTGCCCGCCTTGGGCGGTGTGCATGCGGCCTGAATTGGTGGTCGCGCCGCTGCTGGCCACAGGGCTGGTCTGGACAAGCGGATAGGTCAGCTTGTCCTGATCCGCGGCATAGGCGGCGATAAAGCCGATTGTGCCTTCCCAGCGGTTCAACCGGCCTTGCGTCGCGGTGAGTTCAGGCGCTTCGAGCGAGCCTGAGACGATCCCGGCAAGGCTGTTGCCGCCGCGTTCCAGCGCGGCTTCGGCATCGAAGCTGTCGCCGCGCTCAACCTTATCAAGGGCGACCATTGCAGGAATTGCGCCAGTGCGCGCGGCCAGATCATCGCGCGCGGTCAGCATTGCCTGCGTATCGGCTTCGTCCATCGCGATACCGATTTCTTCAATCGCGGCCTCGCTTTGCATTTGTGCACCCACACCGCCCGCCATCGCCATCACCGCGACAGGGAAAAGCGGGCCGAGCAGGAAGAAGACAAAGGCCCGGCTAAACAGGATTGCAGTAAAATCGCGCCGGGCGATCACGTAAGCGGCATGCCAGTGCGACAGACGTCCTAAAGTGCTCATGATGTGGGCTCCTGCGCAGAACCTTTGGCCATTTCGCGCGCCGCTGCCTCTCCTGCAATCGCAACAAAGGCATCGTGCAATCCGGCCCGCTCGATAGAGAGGCTGAGGATCCCCGCATCGCCATCGATCAGCGCTTTGAGCAAAGGTTCAATTCCGCTTTCGGGCAGGGGGAAATTCCAGAAATCACCATTGCGGCGCGTGGTATCGGGCAAAGCTGCGCGCCAAGGCCCTTGAGCATTGCGCGTTTCCAGCCGGACTTGTGCCGGGATACGATCACGCGCTTCATCAACGCGCCCAGCGAACGGCACTTTGCCGCCTGCGATAATGGCAATGCCTTCACACAAGCGCTCTGCATGGGCGATCACATGGGTGGAGAAAATCACCGTGGTGCCTTTGTCGGCAAGGCCGCGGATCAAGACTTCAAGTTTACCCTGATTAATCGCATCAAGGCCCGAAAACGGCTCATCAAACACCACCAGCTTGGGATCATGCACCAGCGTGCCCAGCAATTGCACGGTTTGCGCCATACCTTTCGAAAGCTGGCGGATTTGCTTGTCTGCGGCATGGCCAAGGCCATGTTCTTCCAGCAAAGCGCGACCTTTTTCGCGGCCCTGTTTCAACGGGACACCGCGCAGTGCACCCATAAATCCAATTGCTTCATAGGCCTTCATGGAAGGATAAAGCCCGCGTTCTTCAGGAAGATAGCCGATGAGGCGAGCGACATCTTGCGGGTTTTCAGCCCCCAATATGCGGCGCGTTCCTGCATCGGGGTCGATAATGCCTAACAACATACGCAAGCTTGTCGTCTTGCCAGCACCATTGGGGCCAAGGATGCCGTATATCGCGCCTTCGGGCACGCTCAGATCCACGCCATCAACGGCCAATGTCCCGTCAAAACGCTTCACAAGGCCGCGCGCCTCGATCGCCAAAGGCCGATCCGTTATCACGGGTTTGCTCAATTCACCTGTCGCCATGTCCATAACGTGTCGCTACACGCGAAGAATGAACGATGCGGCATCGTATTATGGTTAACGCAGCGGTAACTTTGCCCCTTGAGGATCGCCTTAAGGCAAAGGCGGCGCAGCTGGGTTTTGTCAGTGTGGGCATTGCCGGGGCGCAGGACAATCCTGAACGCGCGCAGCGGCTGCGCGATTGGCTGGCGCAGGGCCATCACGGCACGATGGGCTGGATGGAAGACCGCGCCGATGTGCGCCAAGGGCCGCAAAGCATGTGGCCAGAGGCAAGAAGCGTAATTGCGCTGGGCATGTCTTATGCGCCTGACAGCGATCCTTTGGCTTTGGAAGGCGATGACAAGCGGGCGCGCATTTCCGTCTATGCCCAAGGCCGCGACTATCATGACACGGTGAAAAAGGCTCTCAAAGCATTGGCCCGGTGGCTGGTGGAGCAAGAACCTGCAACGCAGCTCAAGGTTTTTGTCGATACAGCGCCGGTGATGGAAAAGCCCTTGGGCGAAGCCGCCGGATTGGGTTGGCAGGGAAAACACACCAATTTGGTTAGCCGGGACCATGGCAATTGGTTATTTCTTGGCGCGATCTACACAACAATAGAATTGCAGGCCGATGCGGCGCATGAAGACAGGTGCGGATCGTGCAATGCCTGTCAGGCTGCGTGCCCAACCGATGCTTTTCCCGCGCCTTACCAGCTCGATGCGCGGCGATGTATTTCGTATCTCACGATTGAGCACAAAGGTCCGATCCCGCAAGACTTGCGCGAAGGGATCGGCAATCGCATCTATGGCTGCGATGATTGTTTGGCCGTGTGCCCGTGGAACAAGTTTGCCGAGGCGAGCGCGCGCCACCAAGCTTTCACTCCGCGCGAAGAGCTTGTCGCCCCCAACCTTGCAGAGCTGCTGGCGCTTGATGATGCAGCATTTCGCGCCAAATTCTCTGGCTCTCCCATCAAGCGGATTGGGCGGGATCGGTTTGTGAGAAACTGCCTGATTGCGGCAGGCAATAGCGGCAATGCCACTTTACGCGCGCAGGTGCAGGATTTGTGCAGCGATGATGATCCGGTGGTGGCCGATGCCGCGCAATGGGCGGCGCAAAAGCTTACAACAGCTCTTTAAGCTGGCGCGATTCGTCTTCCAGATCTTCGCGCGAGACCATCGCGCGTTCACTCACCAGCTTGCGGCCTTGCACGTAATCCTTGGTCTTGTTCACCGCATCCACGGCAATCACCATGCCATCGCGCAGATACACGACCGAGAAACTGCGCTCTGCCGGATCGCCGCGCACAACGGTGGTGTCATAGCCAATGCTTAAGCCTGCGGTTTGCAATTTGAGATCATACTGGTTCGACCAGAACCATGGCAGTGCGTCATATTGCTCCGGCTCTTCGCAGATTGCCTTGGCCACTGTGGTCGCCATATCATTGGCGTTTTGCACGCTTTCCAGCCGGATGACTTCGCCTTGTGCGTAAGGGTTGGGATGCGCCGCGCAATCGCCGATCGCGTAAATGCCGGGCAGGCTGGTGTGGCAAATGCCATCAACATCCACCCCGTTTGCGCCCGCCGCCCCTGCCGCAATGAGCGGACCGACAGCCGGCACAATGCCAACGCCTGCAACTATGGCGTCGCAGGCCAATTCTTCGCTGGTGGTGAGAATCGCGCCGGTGAGGTTTTCGCCATCCCCCACAATGCTTTCCAAACCGGTGTTCAACCGCACATCCACACCTTGGCGGCGATGCTCTTCCAGATAGAACTGCGACAATTCTTCGCCTGCCACGCGGGATAGCAATCGATCCTGCATCTCAACCAAAGTCACGTCGCATCCAAGCTTGCGCAGCACAGCAGCCGCCTCTAGCCCGATATACCCACCGCCAACCACCAGAACTCTTCTCGCACCAGCAGCAATCTGCGCGCGCAGCCGATCCACATCGCCGCGATCACGCACCACATGGCATCCTTCGAGATGCGCTCCGGGGCACGACAGCCGACGCGCGTCACCGCCTGCCGCCCAGATCAGTTTGCGGTAAGCGATGGTTTCATCGCCCGTTACACTGATTTGACGTGCTTCAGGGTCAATCCTGGTCACTGACGTGCCAAGCTTAAGCGCAACATCCTTATCCGCCCAAAACTGTTCTGGTCGGATCAGCAGCCGTTCAAACGGTTTTTCACCGGCGAGATACTCTTTGGACAGGGCAGGCCGCTCATAAGGCGGCGTCTTATCGCGCCCAATCATCAAGATTGAACCTTCAAAGCCCTTTTGGCGCAGCGCAATGGCAGCTTGCGCACCGCCATGCCCCGTGCCCACGATAATAATGTCGAAAGCCAACATGTGTGTGGTCGTCGTGAAAAAAACCGCTGCGGTCAAGTGGCCCTTGGTGTCTGTCCTTATGCTGACTTGAGCAAATTGCGCGCCTGGCTGGCGATTTGGGCGAGCATTGCAGGGGCCACCACAGGTTTGGTCTGTGCCCGCGTAACAACGCGGCGGAACTGCGCGATGGCGGCGCTGTGTTGCTGCGCCCATGTGTCCAGAAGCTGAGCTGGATCGCCCGATTTGCCGCCCGATTTGCCAAGCGATTTGTCGCCCGATTTCCGCATAGACCGGCGCAGGAATTCCAGCCGCATCTGTTGGAAATCACGCGCAAGGCCGGCGACCAGCAGACGTTCCCACGGATCTTCGGGTGACATGATCGCCGCGCTTGATTGCGCCCAATCAATGCCCAGCAAACCGCCCAGCTTAACAAACGCATCGGCCAGTTTTACCGGCGCGATATTTGTATCGCGGGACAATGCCGAAAGGCCGATAGCGCCATCAAGAGCAAACAATTGTGCGACCCTTTGCGCTGCATCATTGTTTGCCCCATGTGCAGCCATGCTGGCTGCAATTTCCTCCACGTGCCCGCGCGATTCGCTGCCGAGCAGTGTTTCACAATGCTTGGTGAGTTCATCAACCATCGGCTGTAACTCAATAGCGATTTGCGCAGGTGCAATGGCGCCGCCGCTCGCTCGGATCAGATCTGCCATATGGCCGCGCAGAGCCAACGCCGCCTGATCAAACAGAGCCAAACGTGCCGGTTCCGGCATCTTGGCTTGATCCAACATGTCCCAGATCGCTGGCATTTTCAGCAAGGCAGACGTGGCCACAAAGGCCGTACCGATAACATCCAACCCGGCGCCTTCTTCCTCTGCTAATTCGAACGGATGGATCAGACCCATGCGATTGACGATGGTGTTTGCCACAACCGTGCCCACGATTTCCGGGCGCAAGCGATGGGTTTTCAATTGGGCGGCGAATTTTGATTGCAGTGCAGGCGGAAAATCGCTGAGCACCAGCGCATCCGCTGCATCATCCTGGGCCAGGGCGCTGGCTTCAATCGCATCTTGCAACACCAGTTTGCAATTGGAAAGCAGCACCGCAAGCTCTGGCCGGGTGAGGCCGTGGCCATCCGCTGCACGCCTGCCAAGCGCTTCATTATCGCCCAGCCCTTGTGTCTTACGATCAAGTCCGCCGTTTTCTTCAAGTGTCTCAATCAGCCGGGTCATCGCACCTATCGCGGGCGCGCCGCTTTGTTCGGCAATCGACAGGGCGAGCGCTTGCAATCGGTTATCTTCCAGCACCAATGCGGCCACATCGCCGGTCATATCTTTCAGCAGCGCATTGCGCCGTTCTTCTGACAAACGCCCGGCCTTGCGCGCCGCGTTAAGCGCGATTTTGATGTTCACTTCATTGTCGGAACAATCAACGCCGGCAGAATTGTCGATAAAGTCGGTGTTGACCCTTCCGCCACTCAGCGAAAATTCGATCCGCCCGGCTTGTGTGATGCCCAGATTGGCGCCTTCACCGATCACTTTGGCGCGCAATTGGTTGGCATCGACGCGCAAGCCATCATTGGCCGGATCACCCACATCAAGATGGCTTTCAGCTTCGCTTTTGACATAGGTGCCGATGCCGCCAAACCAGATCAGGTCATTGGGGCTTTTGAGGATGGCCGCGATCAAGCTTTCTGGATCAAGCGATGCCTCTTCAATGCCCAAGGCCGCGCGCGCTTCAACCGACAGATCAATACGTTTGAGCGAGCGGGGGAAGATACCAGCACCTTTGGAAAGCTTACTCGCATCATAATCTTCCCAATTGGAACGCGGCATATCGAACAATCGCTTGCGTTCTTTCCAGCTGGTGGCGGGATTGGGATTGGGATCGATAAAGATGTGCCGATGATCGAATGCAGCGACAACTTTGATCGCTTTGGAAAGCAACATGCCATTACCAAACACATCGCCCGACATATCGCCGCAGCCAACCACGGTGATCGGGTCTTTTTGCACATCCACGCCCATTTCAAGGAAGTGGCGCTGCACGCTGATCCATGCCCCGCGCGCGGTGATGCCCATGGCTTTGTGATCATAGCCGTTCGATCCGCCGCTGGCGAATGCATCGCCCAGCCAGAAATCACGCTCTATCGCGAGCGCATTGGCGGTGTCTGAGAAGGTGGCGGTGCCTTTGTCGGCGGCGACCACGAAATACGGGTCCTCGCCATCATGGATCACCACGTCATCGGGATGGACGACTTTGTCCTCCACGATATTGTCCGTGATCGACAGCAGAGTGCGGATAAACACTTTGTAGCTTTCGCGCCCCTCATGGAACCACGCATCACGGTCTATTGCCGGATTGGGCAGGCGCTTGGGATAAAACCCGCCTTTTGCGCCTGTGGGCACAATCACCGCGTTTTTGACCTTCTGCGCTTTCATCAAGCCCAACACTTCGGTGCGGAAATCATCGCGCCTGTCAGACCAGCGCAGGCCGCCCCGCGCCACAGGTCCGGCGCGCAGATGAATGCCTTCTACCCGGCGCGAACACACGAAGATTTCGCGCCATGGCACAGGCTTTGGCAAGCCGGGAACAGCATCGCAATCGAACTTGAAGGCGAGCGCTTCTTGTGCGGCGGAGGCAAATGCGTTGGTGCGCAAAACCGCCAGAATGGTCTGCCAATAAAGCCGCAAAAGCCGATCATCATTGATGGCATGTACGTGCACCAATCCGGCGCGGATCGCTTCTTCAGCAGCTGCGCTGGCTTTGTCACGATCACCTTTGAAGCCGGGATCGTGGCGCGTGCGGAACAGATCGATCAATCCGCGTGTCACATCGGGTGCGCCTGCCAAGGCATCGACCACGGTGTAGATCGTAAAGGTGATATTGGCCTGCCGGGCATAACGGTAAAAGGCGCGCAGCCAGTCCGCTTCTTGCGCGCCCAGCCCACCAATGGCGACAAGTCGATTAAACACATCATCTTCAGCTTGCGCATTCAAAACAGCGGCAATGGCTGCCTCAACGCTCGCCGCGCGCGCAATCACTGCATCACGGTCGCAATTGGCGGGCAGGCCGAGAGTGAAATCGTGGATGGTCGCAGCTTCTGTATTTGAAAGCTCGGTGGGAATTTCAGACAGGACGCGGAAGCCAAAATTCTCCAGTGCTGGCACTGCATCGGATAGAGGCAAAGTGCCATCATGCTGATAAACTTTAAGGTGCAGCGTATCGCCGTCATCGCTTTTTGGGAGATACAAGCGGGCATCGCGCGCGCCGTTCCCGTCATCTGCATGTGCAGCCAATTTGCGCAGGCGTGTGATATCGATGCCAGCCTCTGCCGCGCCGTAATTTGTGCGGTAAAAAGCCGGGAAAGCATTGGCATAACGCGCCGCAATGGCGCCGGCGCGGCTGGCATCTTTGCCATGCGCGAGTGCATCTTCAACTGCATCCGACCAACCGCGCAGCATATTTTGCAGCCGCCTGTCGATTGCAGGTGCATCGGGCGTTTCCGATACGCCGCGAAAATCCATGACATAACGCAGCAAAGCCAGATTGCCGCCTTCGACGCTCAAGCTCCAATCAAGCGTTTTTGCACCCGTTTCGGCTTCCAGCATATCTTCGATCTGCTGGCGCGCGGCGGTGGAAAGCATATCGCGCGGCAGCCACACAAAGGCAAAGATATGCCGCTTCAATGGCGCGGTGACCAGCGTGGCGCGCGGCCTTGGCCGACCCGCCAAACCCATCATCGCGGTGGCGACATGGGTGATGTCATCATCGGAAAAGCTGATGATCAGATCATGCGGCAAAGCGGTGAGCGCATGGACCAGACCTTTGTAATCATGACTGCCCGGCGCAAAGCCCAACCGGTCCATTATCGTTTGCAATTGTTGGCGCAGCACGGGCACTTGATCAGGCGCGGTAACCACCCCTGCACTGGTCCATAGGCCTGCATGGATGGATAAAGCGGCAACGCGGCCCTCTTCCATCAAAGGCACGATAAACAGATCGAGCGGCACCCGGCGATGCACGTTGGAAATGCGATTGGCCTTGATGATCAAGGGCGCGCGACCGGGCTTGCCATCCTTGCCATCGAACCAGGCAAAAGCACGTTCATACGCCTCATCCGCCAATGGATCAGGTGTGGAGCGGCGACAAATGCCCAAAGCCTGCGTTTTCTTGCCATCGCGCCGCTTGGTCACATGGCCCAGCTGAGTTAGCATTCCCTCACCCAGCCAGCGCAGCAAGGCGGCACCTTCCACATCAGCCACGCGATCAGCATCATCGGCAATCGCGTCTCGCATTTTGGCCCAATCGGCCACGGCTGCGCGCACATCGAGGACCGTTGCCAGCAATTCGCTTTCCAGCGCGCGGCGCGCTTTTGCATCCATGCGCGCCGTTTCAATATAAATCAGGCTTTCGCGTTTTTCGCCCGCGCCATCGCCTTGGGGCACGTCGATCAACGTCTCACCATCGCGGCGCAGCGGCAGGACGGGGTGCACCAACATATCGATGGCGTGGCCGTGTGCTGCCATTGCAGCTGCAATGGAATCGACCAAAAAGGGCATGTCTTTATTGACGATGGCAATGCGGGTGACGCGCCTGCCATTGGCGGCGGAGCGGATCAGAATAGATGGCTTGCCATCTTTGCGTTCACGCGCCGCTTCGATCAGTTGCGCTGCGGTTTCTTTGAGATAATCGCCAGCAATCGGGGGATCACCCGGCAGCAGCGAATCCGTGATCCGCTCCATAACGATGGCAGCCCAGCTGCGTTCTTTGTTTGAAAGCTGCGCCAAAGGCCCAGCGGACGCGTCATCAGACTTCGCCATTACCCATTAATCTCCGTTGCTCAGCCCGCATTGACCGGTGCCAAGCGCTCTCCATCACAGCGTCCATAAGCTGGGTTTTTAAGACTTGCACCTGCAAAATGATTGCGGCCGAAACTGTTATAAAAACCGCCAGCTTCTTATGTCAGGCGATACTGCCCACTATGCGTTTCAGAAGGGTGATATCACTATCACGTGACAATCGGTGGTCCCCTCCTTTGATTAAGGTAATGTGTACATCATCACTCGCCAGCACCTCGGTGAGGCGCAGCGAAATTTGCGGCGGGACGTCGGTATCATCCTGGCCATGCAGCAGCCGCACAGGGCAGGTGATGGCAATTGTCTCCTCCAACAGCTTTTGCGCCTGCGCATCGTGCCAGAATTTTGCATGCGTGGGCATAGGGTCATACCCGTAATCGCTCTCTTCGAAGATCGTCTCTCCGCTGAGCAAACTGGACTTCTGCGCTTCGTCATAGCCCCATTCGGAAAAGTCCGGTGCGGATGCGATGCCGACCAAACCTGCAAGTTTGTCCGCGCGCAGCGCCTGCGCCACAAGCAGCATCAGCCACCCGCCCATAGATGATCCGACAAGCACGATGCGGCCAGTAGTATAGGCGTGGATAAGCGCCAGCACTTCTTCATGCCAAGCGGTCAAAGTGCCCTCTGCAAAATCACCATCACTTGCGCCGCAGCCCGAATAATCGAGCAAGAGACATGCGCGCCCGGTTGCCTTGCACCAGTCAAAAAGAGCAGTCGCTTTGCCGCCTTCCATGTCAGACATATAACCCGGCAAGAAGACGATCCCCGGATCGCTTCCGGGCAAATGGCGAAAGGCGATCCGGCGGTTATCGGGCATGGTGTGGAACTGGATATCGGTCATACCGGTATCATGGCCATGCGATACAGCTCGCGCAATCAATCGCGTTCAAAGATATCCTCAATCGGCATCGCAAACACATCGGCAATGCGAAAAGCCAGCGGCAGGGACGGGTCATAGCGCCCCTTCTCAATCGCGTTCACACTTTGTCGGCTGACATCGAGGTGCTCGGCCAAATCCTGCTGGCTCCAATCCCGTTCGGCGCGCAGCACTTTGAGGCGGTTCTTCACGCGCTATCTCCGAAGATGCCGTATTTGATCTTGTTGAATATCGCTCCCACACCAATTCCGAAACACCACAGGGTTGGCCACCAGAAGGCGGCAACCGGCGCGACAATCCTGTAGGTTTCCAGAAAGCCCCATACGGCGGCCAGCGTCAATACAATGCCTGTGGCAATTAAGCCCTGTCGGACATGGAGCAGGCGCATAAACTCATCTTTTTCTTCCACAATCAACACTCCAAAGACCCAGATGATCCCTGCGAAGGACAGCCCCGGCAAGCTTGCAAGAACAACAGCCATCCAGCCGCCAAGACCCTTGTCTTCAATAAGAATTTCTGCAGCCGACAAAGTGACGAGGTAGAACACCATGCACAAGGCAACGCGCCAAAGATAACGATGTGACGCCTTCACCTTCTCTGCATCCACCCGGCGCCCAATCACAAATGCAAGGATCATCAGCGCACTGGGTACCGCCAGCAAAATGTAAGTTGCCGGATCGTTTATCGCGCCGCTCTTGCTCAGAAAAGTAAGGCCAAGCGCGCTAAGCACCGATGAGGCTGAAAGTGCAAACGACCATTTGAGATGCGGACTGACAGAATTGGCCACAAGTAAAGCTCCCTTGAAACTATGGAAAGTACCCTTGTCGTAAAGTGGCGCGTTAGTCAAGTATACTTTCCATTATGACAATTGCACTTTCCGAATCCCAAGGTAATGACATCGCACGATGCGTTCCCTATATGCACAGCATGGCGCGCAATTTGCTCAGCTTGACCACGACCACCACCACCCCGGCATGCCGGGGGCGGATGGTCGCGGCATAGCTTCGCACCATGCGCCGCCCGGTTTCGGGTGGCGCGGCGTCCTCTCGAAACCGTTTGCAAAATCAACGTCGCTCTTTAGGCGCGCGATGCTCTGTGCCATGAGCTTTGCCGAATGACTGGACGATTGTGATGACCGAATTGCTGACGATTTCCTTGCCCGACGGTTCCAAGCGCGAAATGGCGGTTGGCTCCACGCCTGCCGATGTCGCCGCCGCGATTGGCCCCGGCCTTGCCAAAGCCGCGCTGGCCGCGCGTGTTGATGGCGAAGTGCGTGATCTTAACCGCCCCTTCGATGGCGATGCTGAGCTTGCGTTGATCACTGCGCGTGATGAAGAAGACGCGCTTGAACTGGCGCGGCACGATTTCGCGCATGTTCTGGCCGAAGCGGTGCAGGCCTTGTGGCCGGGCACGCAAATCACCTTTGGTCCTGCCACCGATGATGGCTTCTATTACGATGTGAAAGCGCCCGAGGCGCGCGATCCTTTCTCGATGGATGATCTGCCCGCAATCGAAGAGAAGATGCGTGAGATCATCAAAGCCGACAAACCTTTGCGCCGAGAGGCATGGAGCCGTCAGCAGCTGATCGACAAATGGGAAGCCGAAGGTGAAGCGTTTAAAGCGCAATGGGCGCAAGAACTGCCCGAAAATGAAGAGCTGACGGTTTACTGGTCAGGCGATGACTGGCTCGATATGTGCCGCGGCCCACATTTGCCCAGCACTGGCAAGCTGGATCCGGCCGCGTTCAAACTGATGCGGGTTGCTGGCGCTTATTGGCGCGGCGATCAACGCAATGCGCAGCTCACGCGTATTTACGGGACCGGCTGGCTCAACAAAAAACAGCTCAAAGCGCATCTGCACAAGCTGGAAGAAGCGGCCAAGCGTGATCACCGCAAGCTGGGCCGGGAAATGGACCTGTTCCATTTGCAGGAGGAAGCGCATGGCAGCGTTTTCTGGCACCCTAAAGGCTATCGCATCTGGCGCGAGCTTGAAGCCTATATGCGCCGCAAGATGGATGCTGGCGGCTACCGTGAAATTAAAACGCCGCAGCTGATGGATGTGCGCCAATGGACGCAATCTGGGCACTGGGGCAAATATGCCGAAAACATGTTTGCCGTGCCCGATATGGTGCCGGATGTGGATGCCGAGGATGAAAACGCCGCAAAAACTGGCGCGGCCTCTCCCAAAGTCGAAGATGACGCGAACTGGATGGCGATCAAGCCGATGAATTGCCCAGCCCACGTGCTGGTCTTCAAGCAGGGCATCACCTCATATCGCGATCTGCCGATCCGGCTGGGCGAGATGGGCTGCTGCCATCGCAATGAACCGCATGGCGCGCTGCATGGGCTGATGCGCGTGCGACAGTTTACGCAGGATGATGCGCATATTTTCTGCACCGAGGAACAGGTGGTCGAAGAGGTGCGCACTTTCTGTAAGCTGGCAGCGCAAGTCTATTCCGATTTCGGCTTCAACTTTGCGATCAAGCTGGCGCTGCGCCCGGAAAAGCGGCTTGGCAGCGATGCGGATTGGGACAAAGCCGAACAGGAATTGCGCGACGCCGTCAAAGAAGCTGGCATGATGAGCGAGGAGTTTGGCTGGGAAGAACTGCCGGGCGAGGGCGCGTTCTATGCGCCCAAGCTGGAATGGCACCTCACCGATGCGATTGGCCGCACCTGGCAAGTGGGCACCATCCAAGGTGACCGCGTGCTGCCTGAACGCCTTGATGCGACTTATGTGGGTGAAGATGGCGCCCGCCATCGCCCTGTCATGCTCCACCGCGCGATCTTCGGGTCTTATGAGCGGTTCATTGGCATTTTGATTGAGCATTTCGCAGGCCGTCTGCCAGCGTGGCTGGCGCCGGTGCAGGCCGTTGTCGCGACGATTGTGTCGGATGCAGATGACTATGCGCAGGAGACGGTTGCCAAGCTGGCGGCAGCTGGTATTCGCGTGGAAAGCGATCTGCGCAATGAGAAGATCAATTACAAAGTGCGCGAACATTCGCTGGCGAAAGTTCCGTATCTGCTGGTGGTTGGCAAACGCGAAGCGGAGGAAGGGACTGTTGCCTTGCGCACGTTGGGCGAAAAGGAACAGCAATTCCTCTCGATTGATGAGGCGATTGCCCTGCTGACCAAAGCCGCGACCCCGCCTGATCTTGTGGGAGAAGACTAATGTACAAAACACTGATTGCAGGCGCATTGGCGCTGGCTTTGACCGCTTGTGGTGCTGGCGAAGAACATGGCGCAGATCATACCGATGAACATGCCGGTATGGACCATTCCGAGCATATGGCAGCGATGGACAGTGCCGACCTCACTCCTGCGCAGCAAGCCTATGCCGATGTGAATGCACGGATGCATGAAGGCATGTCCGACATTTCCGCAGATGCCGATGTCGCCTTTATGCAAGGCATGTTGGCGCATCATATTGGCGCAGTTGAGATGTCGCAGGTAGCGCTCGAATATGGCGAAGATGATGAAGCGCGCGATTTGGCGCAGCGGATTATTGACGCACAAGAAGCCGAGATTGCCGAGATGGAAGCGTGGTTGGCCAAGCGTTCCACCGAAACTGACGCACCAGCCGAGCAATAAGGGCAAGCCGCGATTTTCGGCCCTTAAAGCCGCCGTGCTGCAAGGATAGGTCCGGCTCTGCCTTCGCGCAGGATCAAGGCAAATTTGTCCGCGCCTGCCGTTTGGCGGAAATTGGCAGGCAAAGTGAAAGTTTGCTCATTATCATTCCAGGTGCCCAGCACTGCCTCAGCCACCAACAAATTGGTGTAAGTGATCGTGCGATCCCGGTTCTCGCCAAGCGCTATGGAAACGCTTTCCTGCGAGTCGAGCGACACCAGTGATAATCGGGCCGTACCTGATGCTGGCCCCGATATTGTCACCGCGCTATCATTGAGGACTGCCAATTGCGGCGCGTTTTTTCGTTGCGGCGCGGTTTGTTTCAACAGGCCTTCAATCCTTGCTGCGTTGGAGCCAACAACACCGCCACGCCCATTGATCACGGCCTGCGGTGTGTAAACGCCATTGCGCCCCGAAAGGCCGCGCGCCGCATAAGCGCGCTGCAAATCGGTGTTTTCAGGTTTGGCCAGAGTATCGCGCCAGCCAAGCCTGTCCCAATAGGTTACCGGACGGCTGATCACGAGGATATCGCCGCGCGTTTTGGCCAGCTGTCCTACCAAGGCATCGGCAGGAGGGCATGAAGAACACCCCTGGCTGGTGAACAGTTCAAGGACGGCAGGGCTGGTAGTCATATCAACCGGTACCGAAACCTGGGTAAGCATGGGCGCAGCCGATGCGCCTTGATTGCTGGAAGGCAAAAGCATCCAGCCAATCGCAGCCACAGCTGCGGTGACAACACCAACGGAGAGTAGCGTTTCTTTTGACATGCTGGTGGTCCTTGCTCGATCTGTTCGTGCAAGGTTTTTCGCCGCAAAGCTGCGATGAGTTACGAAAATGCGATCAGAAAGGGAGCGCTTGGCCAGCTGCTATCAACGCCGCGGCACAGCCTGCCACAATCACCATGCGCGCAAGGTCCACCGGATTGGTGGCCTGATGGCGGATACGGGCGATTGCTTTGCTCATGACGCGCATTATGCGCTGCAAAGTCCTAAGAGGGTGTTAACGCGCTCGGCATGTGCTGGCTGGCGCAATGAAAGCTGCCCCCGCCGGTGAGGACGGCATCACCGCGCAGGCCAATGGCTTTGCGACCGGGAAACAGATCGCCAATCGCGCGCACAGCTTCGGCATCGTTTTCCGCGCCGTAAATCGGCACAATGACAACCCTATTGGCGATGACGAAGTTCATATAGCTGGCAGGTTCTGCGTCTTCTCCCTGTTGCATTAGGCCAGAGACAAGGCCGGGGGACGGGATGGCATGCACTTTGAGGCCATAGGCTTGCGCCCTGCTCATCGCATCGGCATAGATATCGGCATTGGGATCGCTGGCATGATCGGCGACGGGAATCGCGATTTCGCCTGGTGCGACGAGCCGCGCAAGATTATCGACATGGCCATCAGTATGATCACCCGCCAATCCATCGCCCAGCCACAAAATTTCGTCAAAGCCCAAATCGCGGCGCAGGCGGCTTGAGATATCCTCGCGGGTTAGCGAGGGGTTGCGATTGGGGTTGAGCAGGCATTGCTGGGTTGTCACCACAAGCCCGGTGCCGTCACCATCAATGGCCCCGCCTTCAAGGATCCAGTCTGCGCGGGCAAACGTCATTCCTGCCGCTGCGGCCAATGAAGCAGCGGTTTCCTGATCGCCTTCCAGCCGATATTTCCCGCCCCAGCCATTAAAGCCAAAACCCTGCGTGCGGCGTTGACCGGCCTTATTCATCACGATCAACGGGCCGATATCGCGCAGCCAGATATCGCCATAAGAATGCCGCTCTAGCATGACATCATCGCGCACTAGAGCGCGCGCCTGCGCGGCATTGACCGCATTGCGCACCACCAGCCGCACCTGTTGCCCGCTCGCCGCAACAGCATTAGCAAAGGCGGCGATCTGTTCTTGCGCCGGAGCCAAATCATCCTCCCACAGCGCGGCATCATGGGGAAAGCCGATCCATAGCCATTCCTGCTCAGCCCATTCTGGCGGCATGACGTATCGCTCACTCATGAGCGGGTCCACGCCATCGGCGGGCACAAGGCGAGCTGCATTGTGGCTTGAAGAAATAGACATTGCATCGCGTGTCTGTGGCAAAGCGGGCGAAGCGGGGCAAGCACAACGCTCTTGCTCCTGGCCCAGCACCAAGGCACAGGCGATGCATGGCTGCTGACTGGACCTCTGCATTACAGCGCGCACGTGATCACGCGCCGTTCCTCGCCAATGCGATCCGCCGGCGCGAAGATCTGGTGGCGATGCTGGAGCAGGGGCGCGCAGAAGAAGCGCTGGCCGCCGCATTGACGCGCGATCCTGCAGAAAGCGACGAGGCAGTAGCCCTGCGCAAAGAGCGTTTGTCGCTGGCTTTGGTGTTAGGCATTGGCGATCTTGCAGGGGCGTTCCCGCTTGGCCGCGTGATGGAAGAGCTGGCCGATTTTGCAGATAATGCGCTGGACCGGGCGATGCGCGCTGCCGTTGCGCTGCGTATGCCGGATGCGCAATTTTCAGGCTTTATCGCCCTTGCCCTGGGCAAGCAGGGCGCGCGGGAGCTTAATTACAGCTCTGATATCGATCCGATCTTGTTGTATGATCCAGCGACCTTGCCGCACCGCGAACGCGAAGAGCCGGGTGAAGCCGCGCAACGTTATACCCGCAAGGTTATCGAGCTACTCTCTCAGCCAACTGGTGAAGGCTATGTCCTGCGGGTCGATCTGCGCCTGCGCCCGGCAAGCGAAGTCAGCCCGCTGGCAGTGCCGATGGCAGGGGCAATTGCGCATTATGAAAGTTCAGCTTTGGCGTGGGAGCGCGCCGCCTTTATCCGCGCGCGGGCATCTTCTGGCGATATCGGTGCAGGCGAAACCTTCCTCGATGAAATTCGCAGCTTTGTTTGGCGGCGCAGCCTTGATTTTACCGCCATTGAAGAAATCCGCCGCCTGACCAAACGTATCCGCGAAGCTTATGAGGGCCCGCGCGAAATTGGTCCGGGGTTTGATATCAAACGCGGGCGCGGCGGCATTCGCGAAGTTGAATTTTTCGCGCAAACCCATCAGCTTATCTATGGCGGGCGTGATCCTTCCTTGCGGGCACGCGGTACGCGTGCGGCGCTCGATGCCTTGGCGGATGCGGGCATTGTATCGGGCGAAGATGCGCAGATATTGGGCGATGCCTATGATCGCTTGCGGGTGATTGAACACCGGCTGCAAATGGTCGAAGATCGGCAGACCCATTCCTTGCCGCAAGAGGCACAAGCGCTGGACAATGTCGCACAGCTCGAAGGGTTGCCCGATGGCGCGGCGCTAATCGGCGAATTGCAAACAATTACTGGCGAAGTTGCGCGCAGGTATGATGGGTTATTGGGAGAAGAGGAGCACGAGGCTGGCGTGCAAGTCCTAATCCCCAATGATTTTCGCAAAACCTTTGATAACCGCGTGGCGCATTGGCTCCAGACTTTGCGCGCCTTGCGCAGCTTGGAGGCACGCCAGGCTTTTGATGCTATCCGCCCCGCCCTGATGGAAACCCTCGCCAGCGCGCCCGAGCCGGATCGGGCAATGGCGCGGTGGGAAACCCTTTTGGCAAAATTGCCAACAGCGGTTAATCTGTTCCGCCTGTTTGAACAGCGCCCCGGCCTGCTGGATCAAGTGCTGCGGATACTCACCTTGGCACGGCCTTTGGCCGATGAACTGTCGCGCCGTGTGGAACTGCTTGATGCGTTGATCGATGCAACTGCGCTCGATTTGCCCGGCGATGTTGCTTCACTGGCCAATCGCATGTCGCGTGTTGAGGAAGACGATTACGAGGTGAAGCTTGATCGTTTGCGGCAGATTGTTGGTGAGGAACGCTTTGCCCTTGGCGTCCAATTGATTGAGGCGAAGCACGATCCGCTCGATATTGCAGAGGGTCTGTGCCGGGTAGCCGAAGCCGCCACGCAAACCGGCGCAAAAGCCGCCATTGCCGAATTTGAACGCGCGCATGGCTGCATTGCCGGCGGTGAGCTGGCGATCCTTGGCCTTGGCCGCTTTGGAGGCGGCGCTTTGACGCACGCTTCTGATCTCGACATCGTTTATCTTCATACCGGCGAGATTGGCGACGAATCGGATGGGAAGCGCCCGCTTTCAACCTCACTTTATTTCAACCGCGTCGCCAGTCGCATCACGGCGGCTTTAAGCGTGCCGACAGCCGAAGGCGCGCTGTATGAAATAGACACGCGGCTGCGACCCCAAGGCCATCAAGGCCCGCTTGCGGTAAGCATGGAAAGCTTTGCCCGGTATCAACGCGAAGCTGCATGGACGTGGGAGCATATGGCGCTGTGCCGCTCGCGCCCCATTTTTGGCTCGGACGATGCACTGGCGGCATTGCGGGCGATTATTTGCGATGTCGCGCAACAGGAACGCGATCCGGTGAAGCTGCGCGATGATGCGCTGAAAATGCGGCGCGATATGCTTGCAGCCAAGCCGCCGCGCGGGCCGCTGGATGTGAAATTGCTGCGCGGTGGATTGGTCGATTCAGAGTTTTTGATCCATTACCTGCAATTGCGCGAAGGCATTGGCTTTGCCCCTGCTTTGGAGGAGGCAATCGCGCAGCTTTGTGAACGTGACCTTCTGCCAAAAGGGTATGCAAAGCATCATCTGACGCTATCGCGCTTCCTGATCGCCGCTCGCTTGCTTGCCCCTGATGGGGAGGAGCCGGTGCAATCTGCACGCGATGCGTTGGGCCGGGCGTGCGGGGCGGATAGCCATAAAGACCTGTTGCGCATGATCGCCGAGGCGCGGCATGAGATCGCCACGCAATGGGCCGAGCATTTCGGCGAAACACTGGAGATAGAGCAATGAGCGAGCGGCCTGATATTGGCGATATGGTGCCCGATATAGCGATGGGCACACCCGAAGGCGGAAGCGTAAAACCATCTGATTTCAAAGGCGAAAAACTGGTCCTGTTCTTTTACCCCAAAGACAATACACCCGGCTGCACGACGGAGAATATCGACTTTTCCGCCATGTCCGATGATTTCGCAGCCGCCGGCACAAAACTCCTCGGCATCAGCAAGGATTCGGCGAAAAAGCACCAGAATTTCATCGCCAAACACGATTTGAAAGCACCTTTGGCCACCGATCCTGAAACCGATGGCTTGGCCAATGCGCTGGGCATTTGGGTGGAAAAGAAGATGTATGGCCGAAATTATATGGGCATGGAGCGCAGCACGTTTCTGGTCGATCCAGATGGCAAAGTCGCGCAAGTTTGGCGCAAGGTGAAAGTCAAAGGGCACGCAGCCGAAGTGCTCGAAGCAGCCAAAGCGCTTTAGGCCTGTCGCAATGGCGACCCCTGACCTCTCTCAGGCGATTGCCGATGCCCTTTTAACGGGGGAGCCGCTGGCCAAGGTCAAAGCGACGCGCAAGTTGGTGCGTGATTGGCGGCGCGGGGATTTGCCCACGCGCTTTGCCGCGAGGATGCCTGACAGGCCGCAATGGCCAGAGCAATTGGAAGTCCTGCCGCCAAGCCGGATGCCCCGGCGCGGGAAAGGTGGATCATCGCGCGGTCGCATCGCTTTGTGGCATGCGCTCGCACATATCGAATTCGTCGCGATTGATCTGGCGCTGGATATTGTCGGCCGCTTTGGCGCGCAGGCGGATAAGGCGTTTGTCAGCGATTTCCTGCAAGTGGCAGCGGAGGAGGCAATGCATTTTGCCGTCATCAACCGTCATCTGGGGTCATTGGGAGCAAGCTATGGCGATTTGCCTGCCCATGCTGGCTTGTGGGACGCCGCTTTTGATACACGCCATGACTTTGGCGCACGACTGGCGATCGTGCCGATGGTTTTGGAGGCGCGCGGCCTTGATGTCACGCCCGCCATTCTGGAACGTGTGCGCGGACAAGGTGATGCAAAAGGTGCGCGTATCTTGCAGCGAATCCTTGACGATGAAATCCGCCATGTCGCAGCGGGCGCAAGACATTTTGACGCCCTATGCCGCAAATGCAGCAAATCGCCGGAGTTGCACTGGAAATCTCTCGTCGCGGAGCATTTCAGGGGGCCGCTAAAGCCTCCATTCAACGATTCGGCGCGTCTCGCAGCCGGTTTGCCGCGCGAATTCTACGCCTCACTTGTTTAGTTAACCTTTTACCCGCTTATGTACCTTTCATCAAAAAAACGGGGTGATTCCCGGATTTTTGGGGTCAATTGGACGGGGCGGCTGTGATGAGCAGCGAAAGGTTTTTGATGATCGTACGTTTTGTTATGTTTGGTGCTGCTGCTGCTCTTTCATGGAGTGGATCCGCTATAGCTAATGAAGCCGCGATTGAAGGTATTGTTCCCAATAATATCGAAACAACATCCGAAGCCTCCGATACCGAATTTCAGGAACTCTTCGCCAGCTGGGAAGATCTGGAAAGCGGCGGCACTGTGACCGCATCTGGGGAAATCCTCGCAGCGCCTGTTATGGCCATCGCCGTTCCATCGCGGATGCCAGTTGATGGGGTAAAACTGACAAGCGCGTTTGGCATGCGCACTCATCCAATTTTACGTCAGCGTAAGAAGCACAATGGCGTCGACCTTGCTGCGCCGCGCGGCACACCTGTTTATGCAACCGCAGACGGCATTGTTGGCTTGGCGCGGTATTCGCGCAGCTATGGCAATTGGGTTGCGATTGAACACGGCAGCGAGATCGAAACCCGTTACGCGCATTTGCAGCGCTTTACTGTAAACGCGGGCGATGAAGTGAAGAAAGGCGATCTGATCGGCTATGTCGGATCAACGGGCCGTTCAACCGGGCCGCACCTCCATTATGAAGTGCGCGTTGATGAGGTGGCGGTTAATCCCCTACCTTATATGATAACCGAATTGGCTCTCGTCGATGAAGACGAAGACGCCGCACGTGGCGGGCCTGAATAAGCCAACCGCATAATCCAACCCTCTAATAGAGTGACAGTGATAGGGTGGCGCGGGTGATGCGCCTGTTGTTATTCGCCCAATAACCGTTTGGCCATGGCGCGCACGTCATCACCCAGATCTTCGCGCTCCAACGCTAGTGCGAGTGTCGCTTCGATAAAGCCTGTCTTGCTGCCGCAATCAAACCGTCGACCAGCAAATGTGACGGCATGAAAGGCTTGCGGGCCAATCATCTGCGCCATCGCATCAGTAAGCTGAATTTCGCCGCCAGCACCGGTTTCCTGCGTTTCCAGCGTGCGCATCACTTCTGGCTGCAGAATATAGCGGCCTGAGATGATCTTGTTCGAAGGTGCTTGATCCACTGGCGGCTTTTCAACTAGCCCTTTGACCTCGGTCAATGCGCCATCGCTCGCTCCAGGATCGATCACGCCGTAGGAAGACACTTCATCATGTGGTACTTCGAGGACGGAGATAAGATTGCCGCCCACCTGATCATAAGCTTCAACCATTTGCGCCATGCAGCCGGGGTCTCCAACCATCAGTTCGTCAGGCAGCATGATGGCAAATGGTTCATCCCCGACGATGGCGCGGGCGCACCATATCGCGTGGCCCAATCCCATCGGGACTTGCTGGCGCACGGTAATGATATCGCCGGGCGTGGCGCGCGTTGCATCAAGGACGGACATGTCCTTCCCGCGTTTCTGCATGGTGCTTTCAAGTTCGTAGGCCATATCGAAATGTTCAACGATGGCGGTCTTGCCGCGCCCGGTGACAAAGATCATCTGTTCGATCCCCGCCTCGCGCGCTTCGTCCACGGCATATTGGATCAGCGGGCGATCAACGATCGGCAGCAGTTCTTTCGGGATCGCTTTGGTCGCGGGGAGGAAACGTGTGCCAAGCCCTGCAACAGGGAAGACGGCTTTGCGGATCTTTTTCTTTTCGCTCATGCAGCAAACTTTGACCGGAGCGAGGCCAGCGGTCAATCCTTTGCGTCATACAAGTGCAACACAAGAGACGATTTTTTCAACATTTGTTGCCCAAACCCCTCGCGTGATCACCTGCGATCAGTTGGCCTACCAACCATAGCCTGATTGCTGTTCCCAATCCGGGCGGCGTTGCGCCTTCAAGCCGTTCGGCATCGATTCGTGCGATCAGGGCGTTGAGGGGGATTTGCTCTTTTCCAGCAGCATCGCGCAAGAGCTGCCAAAAGAGCGGTTCAAGACTGATCGAAGTCTTGTGTCCGGCGATTTCAACCGAACGTTTTACCGGTGGATGGTAAAGGTCAGGCGGGTGGTAGAGATCGTCCATCACCCGCCCATCCTTAACCAAATTGGCAATCAGTACATGTGCTGGCCACCATTGATCGACAAGGTCGACCCGGTGACAAAAGCGCCTTCGTCAGAGGCGAAGAATGCAACACCGCGCGCAATCTCACTGGCTTGACCAAGACGGCCAACAGGGATTTTCGCAACGATTTTCTCAAGCACGTTTTCTGGCACCGCGGCGACCATATCGGTATCGATATAGCCCGGCGCGATGGCGTTCACGGTAATGCCAGAACGTGCACCTTCTTGTGCCAGCGCTTTGGTAAAGCCGTGGATGCCGCTTTTCGCAGCGGCATAGTTGACCTGACCATATTGGCCGGCCTGTCCGTTGATCGAACCGATATTGACGATGCGGCCCCATTTGCGTTCGCGCATTCCGGGAAAGCAGGCTTTTGCCATGTTAAAGCAACCACCCAGATTGATGCGCATGACATCGTTCCAATCATCAAAGCTCATCTTGGCCAGAACACCATCACGCGTGATACCGGCATTGTTTACCAGAACATCGATTGGGCCAACTTCTTCGGCAATCTTCGCGCAGCCTTCCAGCGTGGCTTCATGTTCGCCAACGTCGAACTTGTAAGCAGGAATGCCGGTTTCTTCGGTAAAGGCGCGCGCCTTTTCGTCGTTACCGGCGTAGTTTGCGACGACAGTCATGCCGTTTTCGCGCAAAGCTTCACAAATGGCCCGGCCGATGCCGCGCGTTCCGCCAGTAACTACTGCAATACGTCCCATCAATATCCTCCAGTTTTATAATTGACCCCAAGCAGGGGCAGCGACTGACACACCAAAAGGACACAGGTGCGCCAGGCAACAAAAACCCCGCCAAAAGACGGGGTTAATCAAAGTGACGCAGGTCCGACCGTTAGAAACGGAACTGCGTACCGATATAAACAGCCTGGCTGTCTTGTTGTTCAAGCTCAGGCAGTGGTGAGAGATCGCGATCCTGGCGATAGCGGACACCAGCGGTCACATCGAGATTACGGGTGAGGCGGTAACTGCCGCCCACATCGAGAAGCTGATCACCCGAACGCTCTATCGCTTCGCCGCCCGTTGTGAGTGCCGGACGGTTTTCGTCCAAAGCAATACGTGCGGCAAATCGGCTTGGATCGCGTTGCACGCCTTCACTTGGTTTAAATTCTGAAAGATCAGGGATGGTTATGTCAGACAGATCGGCTGACAAGGTGGGGCGACCGCCAACAGGCTGTGAAAAACTGCTATACCCGCGGGCAACGCCAAGATTGTATCGTGTCGCGGCAATGCGAAGGGTGCTCGCAGCGGCCTTTTCTTCGCTATCACGTTCGATGCCAGAACGACCCGAAATGGCCTGCGCCACTTCTTGATCGACACGCACAGCCACCGTGACTGACCGATTCGTACGCGTTGCAGTCGCGCCAGCAGGCGTGAAGCGCATCATTTGTGTTTGACTGCCTCTGCTTTGTGCAAGCAGTTCAGCCATGCGCGGATCGGCGGATGCAGGGGTGAAAGTGGAGAACGCCCCGCGCGCGCTATCGTCTGAAAGGCTATCGGCTGACAGGAGGCCCGTTCCAAGAAGTCCAGTGGCAAGAACGGCGCTTGGTGCAGCAGCGGCGAGCGCAAGTGCACCGGCACCAAGCGCCAGCCGTCCTGCTAAAGTGCCACTCTTGCGAGCCATGATACTAACCGTCCTCTCACTGCATGCGCGCTCTTATTCGAGTCGCAATACAAGTATGTTACGCATATCACAGATATATTTCCAGTGCAGACCTGCTCATGCCACTTCTTGTGATCATGTGTTGCCTTGCGTCCACAATGAACAAAAGCGATTCACGACCCATTCACCACCAGGCGGTGCAAACGTATCCAATGGCGAACTATGACATTCAGCATTGTGGAGCGAGGTATGGGGATCGCACCACCTCATGGCTTGCCGCCGATGATGGGCGAGCTATAGAGGCTTCGACCAAAAGATCGTACAGGACTTGTTATGGCACGTAATTGCACCCGTCTTCCCGCATCCCGCCGCCTTGCTGCGGCATTTGTCGCGGGCATGGCAAGCTTTGGCCTTGCTGCATGCGGTGGAGGCAATGACGAACGTCTCCGCGCTGACATTGCCGCCTCGCAGGTTACCTCGATTGGCGTGAACGCTTATCTTTGGCGCGCAACGCTTGATACATTGTCCTTCATGCCGCTGGCCCAGACGGACAGCTCTGGCGGTGTGATCGTTACAGATTGGTATGCCCGCCCTGAAGAGCCCAATGAACGGGTGAAGGTTTCTGTGGCGATACTCGATCAGGATTTGCGCGGTGATGCATTGCGCGTTGCAGCCAGCCGCCAGGTGCGCGATTCGGGCACTTGGGTCGAAGCGCCTGTTGCGGCTGGAACAGTGCAGCGTCTGGAAGATATCATCCTGACCAAAGCGCGCGATTTGCGGCGTTCTGCCATCAACTAAGTTGACCAGATTTGCGGCCTTGGGAGGCCACTCATGAACGATACCCGATTTGATCCGTCCACCGCCGACGGGCGCTGGCAGCGTGCCTGGGATGAAGCGCGCTGTTTTGAAGCGGATAGCAATAGCGCCAAGCCGAAAAGCTATGTCCTGGAGATGTTCCCTTATCCCAGCGGACGCATCCATATCGGTCATGTGCGCAATTATACGATGGGCGATGTGCTGGCGCGGTATCGCCGGATGCGCGGCGATGAAGTGCTGCACCCGATGGGGTGGGATGCGTTTGGCATGCCGGCAGAAAACGCCGCGATGGAAAAAGGCGTGCATCCCGCCGGTTGGACCTATCAAAATATCGAGACGATGAAGGGCCAGCTCAAACAGCTGGGCTTTGCCTTGGATTGGTCACGCGAATTTGCAACCTGTGATCCGGAATATTATGGCCATGAACAAGGCCTGTTCATTGATCTGTATGAAGCAGGGCTGGTCTATCGCCGCTCTAGCGCGGTGAACTGGGATCCGGTTGATATGACCGTGCTCGCCAATGAACAGGTGGTCGATGGCTGCGGCTGGCGCTCTGGCGCGAAAGTTGAAAAACGGCAGCTGGACCAGTGGTTTTTGAAGATCACTGATTTTGCAGAAGATTTGCTGGACGGCTTGGGCGAGCTGGATAACTGGCCGCAAAAAGTGCGGCTGATGCAGGAAAACTGGATCGGCAAATCCACCGGGCTTGAATTTTCGTTTGACCTTTCGAGCGGTGATACACTGCCGGTTTACTCCACGCGGCCTGACACGATCTTTGGCGCCAGCTTTGTGGCTGTTGCGGCCGACCACCCGGTCGCCGCCGGCGTGGCTGAGAGCAGTGCCGAAGCGCAGGCGTTTATCGAACAATGCCGCGCTGGCGGGACCACGGCTGCAGAATTGGAGACAGCGGAGAAGCTGGGCTTTGATACCGCCATCACCGCCAAGCACCCCTTTACAGGCGCTAACTTGCCCGTTTTCATCGCGAATTTCGTGTTGATGGAATATGGCACCGGCGCAGTGATGGCGGTGCCCGGACATGATCAGCGCGATTTCGATTTCGCGACCAAATACGGCCTGCCAATCCCGCGCGTTGTCGCGCCCAGCGCTGATGAAGCAGATGCGCCGCTGACTGAAGCCTATTCGGGCGATGGCGTGATTGTGAACTCCGATTTCATCACCGGCATGGGCGTTGATGAAGCCAAAGCTGCGATTATCGCCAAGGCGGAAACAGGCGGCTGGGGTGAAGGCAAAACCGTTTGGCGGCTGCGCGATTGGGGCGTTTCCCGGCAACGGTATTGGGGCACTCCCATCCCTTTCATTCATTGCGAGGCATGTGGTGTGGTGCCCGTGCCCAAAGCGGATTTGCCGGTAAAATTGCCTGAAGATGTCGATTTTCAAACGCCAGGCAATCCGCTTGAACGTCATCCAACTTGGAAGAATGTCTCTTGCCCCAAATGCGGCAAGGATGCGCGGCGCGAAACTGATACGCTCGACACATTTATCAATTCCAGCTGGTATTTCCTGCGCTTTGCCAGCCAGCCGGACGATAAGGCATTTGATGCGCAAGAAATCGCCAAATGGATGCCAGTGCAGCAATATATTGGCGGCATCGAACATGCGATCCTGCATTTGCTTTACGCCCGTTTCTGGACGCGCGCGCTTGCCCATATCGGCAAGATGGACGTGAAAGAGCCGTTCGCCAGCCTGTTTACGCAAGGCATGGTGACGCATGAAACGTATAAAGCTGGCGATGGCAGCTGGCTTTCTCCCGGTGAGATCAAGCGTGATGGCGATGACTGGGTGCATATTGAAAGCGGCGAACCGGTTAGCGTTGGCCGCATCGAGAAGATGTCCAAATCGAAGAAGAATGTCGTCGATCCGACCGACATCATTCGCGATTATGGCGCCGATGCGGTGCGCTGGTTTATGCTGTCTGACAGCCCGCCGGAACGTGATTTGCCGTGGTCGGAAGCTGGCATTGAAGGCTGTGGCCGGTTTGTGCAGCGTTTGTGGCGCTTGTTCGGGCAGTTTGATGCGAGCGCACAGGGCGAGGATAAAGGCCTTGCCCGCAAAACGCACCAAGCCATCGCGGCTATAGCACAAGATATCGAGGCTCTGGCTTTCAACAAGGCTGTGGCGCGCTTGTATGAACTGACCAGTGCGGCGGAAAAGGCCGAGCCATCGGCCAGCCGCAATGAAGCCATTCGCGCGCTTTTGCTTATGTCCTCCCCCATGATGCCGCATCTGGCCGAAGAAGGCTGGGCAGCGATGGGCGAAGAGGGGCTGGCAGCCAATGCGCCTTGGCCCCAAGTGGACGAAGCGCTGCTGGTCGAAGACGAGGTTACCATTGCGGTGCAGGTGAAAGGTAAGCTGCGCGATACGCTCACCGCGCCCAAAGGCGCATCGAAAGAGAGCCTTGAAGCTCTTGCGCTTGCCAGCGAGAAGGTTCAGCGTTCGATCGATGGAGCTCCTATTCGAAAGGTGATCGTAGTGCCTGACAGGTTGGTCAATATCGTCGCATGATCCGCGCTATCGCCTCTCTTTGCTTGGCCGTGATGCTGGCCGCCTGCGGTTTGCAGCCGATTTATTCAGGCGGCGCGCAAGGGCAGGTGGCGCAAGGTCTGGCGGAAGTGGAAGTGCCCGCGATTGAAGGTCAGGCGGGCTGGCTGGTGCGCAATGCGCTGAACGATAGGCTGGGGCAGGGCGGCGCAGCGGTCAATCCGCGCTATCGCCTTGATGTGGTGCTGGATGATGAGCTTGAAGGGCTTGGCCTGTTGACGGACGATACGATTGGCCGGGAACGCCGCACTTTGCGCGCGCGCTATCAATTGATCGATCTTGCCAGTGGAACTGTGATGATTGATGCAACGGCTGGATCTGATGCGGGCATCGATGTGGTCTCCTCCGAATTTGCCACCATCGCGGCGGAGCAAACGGCGCTGGAAAACCTCTCTCAAGAAGTGGCCAGCCAGATCATCACCCGCCTCACCCGAACACTGCGCGAGACGCCATGAGAGCGAACCAGCGCGACTTTGCCCGCATGGCCGAAAAGGCAGGGGCGACGTGCAAGCTGTTTTTCCTGTGTGGCCCCGATGAAGCAGGGGCCAGTGCAGCTGCGGCGAAGTTGATCGCAGCTTTGCCCGACGCTGGTGAGCGGGTGGAGATTTCCGGCACGCAATTGCGCAGCGATCCGGTGCGATTGGTGGATGAAGCGCGCTCAACTTCCCTGTTTGGCGATGCGCGCCATATTCTGGCGCGGGTCAATGGCGAAGATGCCAATGAAGCGCTGAAGAGCTTTTGCGCGCTGGTGGATCGCGGGGAAGCGGATGAGGCCTGGCCTGTTTTTATCATCGCCAGCGGCGCTAGCGACAAATCGCGCAGCGCCAAGCAATTGATCAAACGCAATGATGGCCTGGTGGGCATTTTCTATCCGCCCGATCTGCGCTCTGTCACAACCGATATTCGCGCGATTGCCGATGCCAATGGTTTGCGTCTTGGCGGTGATATCGCGCAGCGCATCGCGCAGGCAACCGGGCTGGATATCCGGCTTGCCCAATCGGAGGTGGAGAAGCTCGCGCTTTATCTCGATGCCTCGCCGCAAAGCCCCAAGACCGCCGATGCCAAAGCCTATGATGACATCGGTGCATCGACGGAGGAGGACAGCTTTGTCACGCTCGTCAATGCCGCGCTATCGGGCGATTTGAAGAAATTGCCATCGGAAATTCATCGGCTGCGCGAAGTATCGATGAACCCTGTTGGCGTTGCTTTGGCGTTGGAAAGACGCGCGGCGCAATTGGCGCAGCTCAGCGCGAAATTGCGGCCCGGCGATGATGTGGGTGGTTTGTTGGAACGTGAGCGGGTGTTCTTCCGTGATCGGCGCGATATTGCGCGCCAATTGCAGCAATGGCACGGCGGCAAGCTGGAGCGGCTGGTTCCGCGGCTAACGAATTTGCACCGATCTTTGCTGGCGAACAGCCAGATGGCTGAGCTGATATTGGCGCAGGAATTGGCGCAAATCGGGCGTTATGCGGCAGCGCGCCGTTAACTCTACACACTTCGTGCAAGCTCCGTCCCAAAATGCCGCAACGCGAAAAATTCGGTCCGTTAAGCTGGTGTTGCTTTGATCTACGCAGTAGTCCCTAAATCAATATTAGGGATTTTACGGAGAGAGCGCGTCTTTCAAAAGGCGCTGTGCGTTTGTGACGGATCAGGTCAAAATACAAAAACAGGCTGATAATGCGCCTGCCGACGCTGCGCTTATTGCGCAGGGCGGCGGCGAAGAATTGCTTGTCTGCGATTTGCCCAATGCGCCGCGCAATGGTCTGGCCCCACCGCTGGAGCGCAAACGTTTACAAACATTTTTGGCGATGATTGTGTGTGATGTGGCGCTGCTATTGGGCACCTTCTTCATGGTCGCCGTGGCATATCTTATGAATGTTCGCGGGCAATTCAATGTCGATGCAACGATGCTTTCTGCCTATCTTTTGCTGCCGATATTTTTGACCATCGGCCTGTTTAACGGCACCTATTCCGGCAGCGCTTTGGTCAATTGGCGCAGCGCCAGTTTGCGCGTTATCCAAGCTCTGATCATCGCGGCTGTTCTGCTTAATTTCGTGGCCTTTTTCGCCAAGATGAATGCGGAATTTTCACGCGTTGCTTTCACAGTCAGCTCGGTTTTGTGCATGGGATTTCTCACGGCATACCGCATCGTTCTGGTAAAAATGACCAAGCGGATTTGGGGTGCCACTCCGTTTAATCGCCTCGTGATCGAAGCTGGTGGCCCCCCGGTTGACCTGCCTGATGCTTTCAAAGTCGATGCGGACCGTGCCGGCATTCAACCAACGCTTGATGATCCAGCCAGCCTCGATAGGCTCGCCAAATATTTGCGCAATATGGATCAGGTGATTGTCAGTTGTCCGGAATCCGGTCGCGGCAAATGGTCACAGGTTTTAAAAGGTGCGGGCATTCACGCTGAAGTGGTCAGTCCTTTGGCGCGTGAAATTGGCGCGCTGGAAATCAGGCATTATCGCCGCGCGGATTTGTTTACACTGGTGGTATCAACCGGCAAAATGCGGCTGCGTGATCGTGCGCTAAAACGATGTTTTGATATTATCGTTTCTGCCACCGCGCTTTTGGTACTAACTCCGCTATTGATGCTGGTGGCACTGGCCATCAAGCTTGAGGATGGCGGGCCTGTATTTTTCCGTCAGCGGCGCGTTGGGCGGGGCAATCATTTTTTCCGCATTCTCAAATTCCGCTCCATGCGTGTGGAGAAGGAAGATAGCGACGGCAATGTCTCCGCCAGCCGCGAAGATGACCGCATTACGCGTATGGGCAAGTTGATCCGCAGCACTTCGATTGACGAACTGCCCCAGCTTTGGAGTGTGCTGCGCGGTGATATGAGCATTGTTGGCCCCCGGCCTCACGCGCTGGGGTCTCAGGCGGGTACCAAGCTTTTTTGGGAAGTGGACCGGCGATATTGGCTGCGCCATACTTTGCGCCCCGGCATTACCGGTCTGGCGCAAGTGCGCGGATATCGCGGCGCTACCGATGTCGAAAGCGATTTGGAAAAGCGCCTGCAATCGGATCTGGAGTATCTGCGCGACTGGAGTTTATGGCGCGATATTGGAATTATCCTAGGCACGTTTCAGGTCCTCGTGCATGATCGGGCTTATTGAGCCAAAGCTTAGGCTTTCAAACGGTTTACTGGGGCGGATATGGCGGATACTTCGCGCAGAGTGCTGGCGGTTGCATCGGCCGGTGGGCATTGGGAGCAATTGATGCTCTTGCGGCCTGCGTTTGCTGCACATGATTGCCTTTTCATCACTACATTGGATGGACTTCCTCAGCGCGCTGGAATCAGCGATTTCGAGCTGGTGCGCGATTGCAATGCGGATCAGAAAGTGGATGCTGCGATCTGTGCAGCACAAATGGCAAAAGTCGTGTTGCAGTTCCGCCCGCATCGCATTGTGACAACCGGCGCATTGCCGGGCTTCCTTGCGCTGTCTTTAGGCAAGCTTGTGGGCGCCAAAAGCCTGTGGATCGATAGCGTTGCCAATGTCGAAGAATTGTCAGCTGCAGGCCGGTTGGCGCGACAGGTGACATCGCATCACCTGTCTCAATGGCCGCATGTCGCGGATGCTGCGCGAAGCCAGTTCAAAGGCCGCGTCCTGTGATATTCGCAACTGTTGGTACGCAGCTGCCTTTTCCAAGGCTGGCCGAATATCTTGAGGATATTGCGACTAAGAGCGATGAAGAGTGCGTGTTCCAATCCGCTGACCCGGAGTGGACAAGCAAGGCCATGAAAGTGCGAGCCTTCATGACGCCAGATCAATTTGAAACAGCGTATTGCAATGCGCGTGTTGTTGTTGGCCATGCGGGAATAGGCACCGTCCTAACAGCGCGGCGTTTGCACAAACCCTTGGTCATCGTGCCGCGCCGTTTTGCTTTGCGTGAACACCGCAATGATCACCAGATGGCAACCGCCAATCAGCTTGCCAAAGCCACCGATATCGCAATTGCAACCGATCTTGCGCAGCTGCAAAAAGCGCTCGCCAATCCGCCGCAGCCATTAGGTGATCAAGCACCGCCAGAACGGACGCGCCTTATCCATTATGTATCGCGATTTCTGGCGGATTAGCGCTGCTTTTTATCAGGTATCACGCGCTCAATCCATTTGCCCGGCGCGGTCTTTCGGCAATGGCGCAAATATTGCACAGCGGCGCCTGCGATAATCAGCGTAAAGGTCGCTTCCAGCACCCAATTCAAGCGCACTGGCCCCGCATATAACAGCCGATCCAGCGCATGCAGCGAAATAATTCGCAAGCCATAAAGCAGCGCAAACCCAAACATGCCCACAAGCGCTATGCGGATAAATATCGCGCTTTTTGAACCGCGCTTTTTCAGCCAATCGCCGCGTATCTTGTTCCAGCCAAGCGCAAGCAAACCGCCCAGCACGATTAAAGCCGCAAGCTGTCCCGCTGTACGCGTGCTATAAAATCCCTCGCCAGTGGCGATGCCGCGCAGGAAATCGCGGGCGATGTCTTCACCGCCCAAAAGCCGCACCGCGATTAGCGCGATAAACAAGCCACAAGCGCTCAACCAGACAATCACATCACTGCGGCTGCGCCCTGTACGTTGCCCGGTGAGCGCTGCCATAAGACACAGTGATGCTGCGACCAGATAGGAAAGACTTGCCAGATAGTTGAGCATACAGATCCTTATGCAAAATCAGCAGGCCCAATGCGCAAGCTTTGTTCGTGATGCAAGTGTTTGCTTGGCGTGCATTTTGGCGCAGGACGCATTGCGCACTCGCAGCAAATGTGTAGAACCGGGCAAACTTGATTGAGGAGTGTGGCTGGCCGCCAAATTGGTCGCTTTGCCGCGGGGTTGAATGAAAGCGCTTGGATAGCTGAAATGATGATTTGTTCCGTTCGCAAATGGTCGCGGCGTATGGCCGCTGGCTTGATCGGCTTGGCTTTGGCGGCCTGCGCCTCAAGCCCTGACGCGCTGCCAGGAAGCGTGCCTTCTGTGACCAATGCCGCTTTGAACCAGCAGTCTTACACAAACTCAGTTGGCGAAACTTACATTTTGCGATCCGCTGATATCATCAGCGTTGAAGTTTTTCGCGAAGAAGCGCTGTCTCTCGATGCGGTAACCGTCAGCGGCGATGGCCGGGTGTCTTTGCCTTTGCTTGGTTCCATGCAAGTTGCCGGGCTTACCCCTGTAGAGTTTGAAAACGAAGTCGAACGCGCGCTTGGTGCCCGTTATCTCCACAATCCCGCTGTTTCGATCAATATCGTCAGATATGGCTCCCATGTGGTGACTGTAGAAGGCGCTGTTAAAGCGCCCGGCGTTTATGAGTTTATTCCAGGAACGCGTTTGTCAGGCGGCATTTCGCTGGCCGAAGGACCAGACCGTATTGCCAGATTGTCCCAAGTTGCCGTGTTTCGCGATTCGCCAGATGGGCGCGAGGTCGCAAAGTTTGATTATGCGGCGGTCCAGGCAGGCACTATGATCGATCCGGTCTTGCAGCCTGGTGATCGTATCGTACTGGGAACAGACGGCCTGACAGTATTCTGGCAAGATTTTCTCAAAACAGTTCCGCTCTTCGGACTGTTTGTGAGATTTTAAGGGCCGAAAGACAGAAAAATGCAGCAAGCAAACGCACCACAATCGGCACCATATAACGATGCTGTTGATCGCTTTCTCCCAAGCGATGGCGGACAGGGCGCGGGGAGCAATGATGTCGGCTTTCTAAGCATCGCCAATATCCGTGCAATTCTCTGGCGCCAAAGGCTCATCCTTGTCTGCGTGACGGGATTGGTTGTCGTTCTGGGCCTTGTTCTGACGATGTTGATGACCCCGCTTTATGACGCAACGGCAACGGTCCGCGTTAACAATCAAGGTCAGGAGATTATCGAAGGGGCCGAGCTTGATCCTTATATTTCTATCAACGAGCTTGCGAACCATCTGAACACATTGTCTCAAGTGGTCGGCAGCCGCAGCATGGCGCTTAGCGTGGTCGATGATCTTGATCTGGTCACCAAGTTTGCAGCGCAGGCAGATGAAGAAGCTGAGCCTGTGTCTCCGGAAGAACGGCGCATGGCGCTGGCCCGGTATCTATCGGGAAGCGTTAGTGTGGAAGTGGTGCCCAACACCAGGATCCTGGCGATCAGTTTTACATCGGATGATCAAGATTTCGCAGCAGAAGCCGCCAATGGTTATGCCGAAGCCCTTGTCGCATCCAGCCTGTTGCAAGGTGTAGAAGCCAATTCCTATGCGCGCGAATATCTGGAAGAGCAGATTACCGATACGCGTGAGCAATTGCGCCAAGCCGAAGTTGAAGCAATTGCATATGCGCGCGAAAACCGGATCATCGGCCAATCCATGCTCGATGGGGGCGCAGCCTCGGCATCTGAATTTGGGGCAGGCATAAGAGGCGCGGCCACCCCGATGACCGTGAACAATTTATCCAGCATCAATACCGCCGTTATCGCAGCAAGGGCAGAGCGGATTGCCGCTGAGCAGCGCTGGCGAGCGGCATCTGACATCCCGGCCATTCAATTGCCTCAAGTGCGCGATAATGGAACGGTGCAGGCGCTGCGTGCTCGTATTGCCGCAGCAGAAGCTGAACGCACAACATTGAGCGAGCGTTATCAGGAGGATTACCCTCAGGTACGTGAATTGACCACTGAGATAGCTGCTCTGCGCGAACAGGTTTCCGCAGCAGCAAATGAAGTCAAGAACTCCATTCGCAATGAGTACAATCTGGCCGCCCGGCAGGAAAGCGCGCTGCAACGTGAGCTGCGCAACGTTTCTGATGCGACATTGGGTGAGCAAGATCGCCGTGTGCAATACAATTTGCTGGAACGCGAAGCGCAGGCATTCCGCACCCAGTTAGAAGCGCTGCTGTATCGGTTCAACCAACTGGCCGCTGCCTCAAACATTCGCAGCAGCGATGTCTCATTGCTCGACCGCGCGGTTGCGCCAACAGGGCCTTCATCGCCGAATTTGCCGAAAAACCTTGCAGCAGCTTTGTTGCTGGGATTGGCGGCCGCGATCGGCATTGCGGTGCTGCGCGAAACGCTGGATGACAAATTGCGTTCAGTGGAAGACGTGGAACGCAAATTGAACACACGGTTGCTGGGGCAAACGCCTTATATTGGCGACGAGGTTCCCGATGAGATCGCGAACTTCTTCAGCCCGATCAGCGAAGCCTATGCATCGATACGCGCCACTCTCGATTATCGCTTGGCCGATGTTGAAAATCCGGTCGTCTTGTTCACAAGCAGCCAGTCTTCTGAAGGAAAAACAACCTCGGCTGTTGCTGTCGCGCGCAAATACGCCACGATCGGCCGTAAGACTTTGTTGATCGACATGGATTTGCGTCGACCTGCAGTATCGGGTCATTTTTTCGATTCGCGCCCCAAAACAGGTGTGGTTGAAGCAATTTACACGCACGTCCCGCTTGAACAGGCGGTGATTCACCACGTCGAAGAAAATCTGGATGTGTTGCCAGTGGGGGCAATACCGGACAATCCTGCCGAAATTCTCTCTTCAGGTCTCGTGAATGAGATGTTGATCAAATGCCGTGAGCTGTATGACGTTGTGGTTATCGACAGCTCGCCAGTGATGGGCATCGCTGATGCGCCGTTGCTGTCACGGTTCGTCGATGGCGTGATCTTCATTGCCGAAGCAAATGGTGCGCAGGCCGGACAAGCGCGTCAGGCCATTGGCCGTCTGCGCGATATGAACGCCAATATCCTTGGCACCGTGCTTACGAAATATCGCGCACTCGATGCGGGTGAAAGCTACAATTATCAGTACCGCTATTACAGCTACGACAGCAAAACCGAGTAATCGGTTTACTGGCGCTATTGAGGCAGACGACATGCAAGAAGGCTCTGATCATGGGAATGGTTCGGAGCCTTCTTTGTATGTGGGCCATGTCAGCGCGGATTTCCCGGACATGGTTCAATCGCACAAAACCCCTGTGATCGAACGGTTGGTCGCTTTGGCGACAGAGCCGATGCGCCACCGTGTTCTGTCGCTGAACCGCGTATCTCCCAAAGCAAGCGACCTGATTAAAGCTGTGATGTCGGGCGCTGGCATCCCCCGCATCGCTGTCACTTCGCAGGCAGACAGCTTTGGTGAGACGATCCGCTATCATGCGCCGGGCAAAGGCATGTTTCACGTCTCGGCCTTGCGCCAATTGGGTGCTTGGATCGCAGAGCATGGTTTTCCCATACAACGGCCTGATTTGCTGGTGGGGCACAAGCTTTGCGTCGAAGGCATCGCAGTCCATCATGCGGCGGCCAACTTGGACATCCCTTTCGCGATCACCATCCAAGGTAACACTGACCTTAAAATCCTGCGCCATCGGCCAGATCTTCGCAGCGTTATCGCGAAGGTCTTTCACAGCGCAGCGCATGTGTTTTCGTTTGCGCCATGGTCTTTGGCTGCAGTTGAGGACCTTTTGGGCAAGCGTGCTGGGCCAAGCGAAATCCTGCCTTGCCCACCAGACTTTACAGATATCATGGCGCCGAATCCAGAGGGCCGCAGGCTTCTTAGCGTGTTCCACCTGCACAATGCGAAAGGCAAGAACCTGCCGCGAATGGCAGCAGCCATGGACCGCGTTGTCAAAGTGCACCCCGATTGTCGCCTTGATATTGTAGGCGGAGGCACGCCTGCTGATGTTGCGCAATGTGCAGCGATGGTGGGCGGCCGCAGCACAATAACATTGGCAGGCGCTATGGACCGCGCGGCGCTGCGCCAGCGTATGAATGCTTCTGCTGGGTTGATACTGCCATCCTTGCAAGAAAGCTTTGGTCTCGTTTTTATCGAAGCGCTTTTATCCGGCTTGCCGATCGCATACCCCAAGGGTGCCGCAGTCGATGGCTATTTTGACAGATGCCCATTTGCCATCGCAACAGATGCGCGCGACCTTGATGAAATTGCTGCGGCCATGATCAAGCTTGCCCGCGATAGCGCTAAGCTAAAACAGGAACTGCGCGAATGGCAGACGAGTGCAGCAGCGCAGCCTTTCCTGCCAGACGCCATCGGTCAGCAGTTTCGCGCAGGCCTGCAAAGTGCAGCTGTCAGCAATCAGGAATAACCGCGCAACCAATCCTGCCGCCTGCGCCACACGCCGCGCCACAATGGTGCAGATTTGGACAAGCCAAACATACTGCCAAGGCCCGTTGCCAGCCGCCGGGTGGCGATCCACAGCCACATCAGCGCTATGCCCATAGACCGCTTCGCCGGGCTCCAATGATCGCGTACCAGTGTTGCTTTGGCGCGCATCAACTGGACCATTTTGTCCTCGCGCCGCTTTGTCGATGCGCCAACCAAATGCATGATCTGCGCGGTAGGCGTTATCATGGGGCGATAACCTTGTCTGCGTGCACGCAGGCACAGGTCTGCCTCCTCGCCATACATGAAATACCGTTCGTCAAAGCCGCCAAGTTCCCGCCACAAATCAGTTCGGATACAAAAAAAGCAGCCAACAACGATATCGACTTCGCGCACGCTATCGCGCTTCCAGCCGCCAATGGCTTCGGGGTTGAAGAAGGGGCTGTCCGGGAACGCACGTGACAGGCCAACCGCCGCGCAAAACAGGCTCCAGACCGACATCTGGTTCCAACACGATGCGGCGTTGAGCGAGCCATCGGGGAACACGGTGCGCCCACCTGTGATCCCGGCTTTGGGTTGGACCTTGGCGAAATTTACAAGCTGTGCGATGGCATTGGGATAGGTTTCAGTATCGGGGTTCAAAAGCAGCAACCATTTGGTGCTGGCGCGTTCAGCCACTCGGTTATTGGCCGCAGCAAACCCGATATTCTCGTCGGAGCGGATCAACTCTACATCCGGGAAACGATCTGCAATCGCATCAGCGGATCCATCAGCAGAAGCATTGTCCCAAACCACCACATGCATGGCGATATCACCGGCATTGGCGAACAAAGTTTCCAGCGCTTTTAATGTAAGCGCACTTGTGTTGTAACTCACCATAATGACGGTGACTTCGGGTGCCTGCGATTTGCCGTTCATGAACTGCTCGCGCTTGCGAAGCCGGACTGTGAGTGTCGCATTGCAAACCGCAAGTTAGCTAGCAGCGGCGAGGCTGGCGGCTTGGGGCGCAGGCCTGTTGAAAGCTGGGTCCACCGAGCGCGGAATGCACAATGACATGCCCACGCCCATCAGAATATAGAACCAATATTGCACAGAACCGAAGAATGCGACGGTAAAGCCCATAATGGCAAATACGAATAGCGAGATGGCATAACCGACGTAAAAACGCCGGCCAGTTTCGCTTTGCGTGCCGCTGATTTTGGCCATGCGATAGATGATTAAGCCACAGGCAAGCGCAAACAGAACAGGTGTGATCAAGCCATGGCGAATGCCCAGCATCAGCCAGTGATTATCGACCGTGGGCGGCATCCACAAGGCGCGCTCATATTCAGTATAGCCAATGCCGAAAAGGGGATGATTTTCCACTGAGCGCACGCCGTAGTCCCATATCAATCGCCTGAACTGCCCGGTTTGCGGATTGAGAGTGAAGCGCACAATGATCGAGACAAGGCCATTTTGCGAGAGTACTTGAATCACGCTCATGGCGCCTGCAACAGCGATTACGAAATAACTCCAATTGAGCAGGGCCACGCGCTTTTGCATCCAGTCATACCCGATCAGGCCAATAGCCATAAGCAAGGCTAGAAATGCAGCTGAGCTACCACTGAAGACTGCGAAAAAGCCGGACGCTGCGCCAATCCACAAAGGCCAGCGACGCAGGCCAGAATAGAAATAGATGGGCAACATGCTGGCCATGAAAAGACCGCCTAAGATAGGGTGAGAGAACGGTCCGCCAGCGCGCATAAGACCCAAGCGGATTTCCTTGCCGAACTCAGACACACGGCCAACTTCATTGCCGTCCAGATATAGCGGCAATGGCCCGAAAACTTCGGCCGACAATGGCCGGATGATATGGTTGTGGCTGACGCTCTCCACCATCATGATCAGGCCTACGCCCAAAACGCCAGGCACGATCAATATCAAAAAGCGCAGGAAATCAGTGCTGTTGCGTATGCTGATGCGCGCGATCAGATACCCAGCTGCCACATCAAAAGCGAGAGCAGAGCCGCGCACGAAGCCTTCGTCAAAATCGTAAAACGCGACGAATGAGACGATCATCCATACCGTGCCGATCATCATCAGATAATCTGGCAACCGCACTTGTATAGCGCCACTGGCGAGCCGATGGATAACCCACGGCAGCAAAAGAAACGTGACTAGGCGCGGGGCGTACAAAGTCTGGTCCTGAATATCGAGGCGCAGTTCTGGTGGCATCAAAGTCGCATAAAACAGCAACAAAAGCGGTAGCAGGCTGGTCAGCGAAAAACGCTGCCGTCCAACTGGTGCTTGTGCCGAATAAGATGGAATGCTTGCCATCACGCGTCCGTAAAGGACATCCTTGCTAATTTCGAGTGCTGCATATTGTCCCCTAGCCAACGAAGGCGCAAGTTATGGATGCCGCAACCGATTAAGGAAAAGAGCTTTCCTACAGATTTGGGGAATCACTACCCGGCTTCCCGCGTTATCAATGGAGACCTCAGTGAGCAACGATCCCTTCAAATATTTGACCGACAGCCCCATGGCACCCGCCGAATTATGCTTTGATATCCTTCCAAGCGATTCGCAGGATCTGGCGACACCCACCAAAGCCCTTTATGTTGGCGAGGGCGGTGATATCGCGCTTGTCACCTTGCGCGGCGACAGTGAAATCATCTTCCGCAACCTTCCATCGGGCAGCGTCCTTGATGTCCGCGTAAAAGCTGTACGCGCCACAGGCACAACAGCTGCTAGCCTGGTAGGCCTTTCCTGATGGGGCGCTATGGGCTCGGCTTTGGCGCGCTTTCGAGCGCACGCGGATCGCGTGGCGGATCGCCCGCTGATATAGGAACGCAAATTGTACCAGCAGCAGGTTGGACCGGAACAGCGGCAAGCGGTTTTGGCGGCAATCTTCCCAGTGATCCCGTGCGCGTTACGGCAAAGCCGGCCCTGCGCCTTATCACACCGCCCAATCAGGCTTTTACCAATAGCCTTGTGATGGGCGTGATCGGTGGCGCCAATGACGGCGGCACTTTGATTGATAATCTCGGCCTCGAAATGGTCAAAGTGCATTTCGAAGGCGCAACTCATGAAATTACCGCGCCGTCGCTGCGCTCCTTCGCCAATGCGAACGGAGAGACTGTCAGCTATTTCGGGTGGTGGGTGACGCTGTCCAAGCCAGCGGGCGTTGCTGGTGAAGCGCATGTATATTTCGAAGCCGTTCCCCGCGATGCGACGATGCAGATCCGGGTCATGGGGCCTTATAGCGTGTTCCCGCGCGATACGCTTTATGATGTGGATATAGAAGTTGATCCCGGCCTCGCAGAAATCGCCGGTACCTCCTATCAAACCGTTGGCGCGGCGCTCAATTATGTGAAGTCGCAAACGCCGATAAGCGCGCGCATTCGCATTGTTGGCGGCACCCAGCACGATTTTCTTGGAAGTAGCGGCACGTATACCATGCCCGCATGGTGCGTGATCGAAGCCGCTGATCCGATCACTTTCACGCAGCCGATTAATGCAGCGGAAGAATTTTTCCGCTTATCCATGGGCCGGGTGCGCCTGCGCGGCAGCAACATCACGGTAGACTTTGTGAACGCGTTTGAACTGTATGATTTGAGCGAAGGCGTTTGGTGTGATGGTATCAATCTCACCAATTCAGCAGGGCGCGATAGCCTTTATGAAAAAAGACCCCGCAGCACAAATCGCTTCCTGCTGCGTTCAAACGGTACCTTGACCGAGTGCACGGTGACCAATTTGTGGCATGCAGGTGTGGATTGCGAACTTGTTCGTGGCGGCACCTTCTCCACGATATTCAGCGATCTGTTTAGCGGCGCAAAATGCGTCATTGGCACCACCAGCTTCGATCTCGATAACAGCGCATATCGCAGCTTTATCGATGCGCTCAACGTCAATGGCCCGGCCAATGCGACGCTTGAAATGAGCGGCAGCAACAGCGCGGGCAACCGGGTGGTTAATGCCAAGGTGAACGGCGCCAGCGTTGGCACCTTGGCTATTCAGACCAGCGATGCAGATGCAGACAATTACAATGTTGCCGATGTCGTCGCATGGCTGAACTCCTTATCAGGCTGGTCAGCCACATTGCTGGATGACACGCGATTTGCCGCATCTTTGCAAGCTGATGGAACAACGGCTGCATGGGGACCGGTCGATGTTTCTGGCACCACGACGATCAGCACGTTCTTTGATTCGCATGCCGATATTTTCCAGACAAACGGTGAGAACATCGTGCTGTGGGGCAATATTGGTTCGGGGATTAACGCGCAGGTGTTCTTCCATGGCGGCGGCACTTGCAGTGATTTCCTGATTGCCAATAATGCATTTGATAATGGCGAAGCGCCCGGTGATCAGTCACAATTTGGCAGCGCCCAAAACCATGTCGTGTTCGCACACAATGCTTTGTCTACTCAGACACTTTTTCTGGGCGCGGTGGGCTACAATCCTGACACGTATAGTCTGGTGGCCAATAACGCGCTCGCGGTCCTGAATTATGGCGGAACGCCAGACAGTGATTTGTTGATCACTTTCAATCATCTGTCAGGTGGTGCCAGCGCTCCTGCAGGGGCAGTTGGGACATCGATGGGCGGCAATGCCTTGGGCAATTTTACCGATGCTGCCGGTGGCGATTTCACGCCGCAAGGGGCGCTGCTTGCCTATCCCAAGCCACCGACCATCCGCCATGATGCAAAGGCCAATGCACGGCGCAGCCCTGTTGCCCCTGTCGGCGCAGTGCGCGGCCCGGTTGGCGGCGATGCGATTGCACCTGTGATCACTAGCGCAGATCCTTCCGGCACTTATGCAGAAGGCACTGCTATCAGCGGAGCCCTGACCACAGATGAGCCGGTGACCTGGAGCGTAACGGGCGCACAATCTGCGCTTGTCACCTTGAATTCCGCGACAGGCACGTGGTCGCTTGAGCAAACCGATTTTGAAAGTCGGTCGAGCTATGCTTTCAATTTTGTTGCGACAGATGCTGCCGGAAATATTGGCGCGCAAGCGGTTAGCATTGCAATCACGAATGTGTTTGAACAGCCTGCTTTGTCAAACCTTTCGCTGGATACGACAACCGCCCAAACCGGGCAATCAAGCTCCATTACTATTCAAGACCGCGTGGCCGGATCAACGCTTGCACTGTTGGCTGGATCCTTGCCCGCCGGCATGTCGCTAAACAGTGCAGCGGGCACGATTGTTGGCACGCCAACAACGGCGCAATCGGCAAGCTTTACGCTGCAAGAAACGCTTGCAGACAGCGCGAATAGCGGTCGCACAACGGCGCTTTCCATCACGGTGGAAGGCGTTGATGATACAAACCCTGTCATCACCAGTGCCAGCTCGGTATCCGTGTCGGAAGATGCCCAGCTTTCCCATACGCTCACAGCAGATGAAAGTGTCACATGGTCCATCGTTGGCGGCAGTGATCAGGCTGACTTTGAATTGAGCGGTGACACTTTGCGGTGGGCCGGTAACGGGACGCAGGACTTTGAAAACCCGGCAGATAGCAACGCTGATAACCATTACACCGTTACAGTGCGCGCGACCGATGCTGCGGGCAATTTCAGCGAACAAACCATCATCGCTTCGGTCACCAATGTTGCAGAAGGCGGATCATACAGCACGGAGGCGACGGCATATTTCGCCGCCATGGCTGTGCAGCCCGATGCAGCGCAAAAAGGGCGCTTGGATACGCTTATCAGCGCGCTGGTTTCTGCCGGTATCTGGTCCAGGCTGGATTTCTTGATGCTAGCTGGACATGATGCGCAAGCTTCAAGGGTGAATGCCATTCATCCCAGCAATGCGGCGACGACCGTCAATTCACCAAGCTTCACCGCATTTTCAGGATACACCGGAGATGGCTCATCCGCCTATCTCGATCTTGGCGAATCGGTTAATGCTGGCCTTAATTACACGCAAAATGATGCGCATGCGGGCGTCTGGCTGGTGGGCTCTGCATCAAGCAGCCAGGGTACGTTCGGCACGACCGGTAACAATTCGCAAAACCGATTGCGGTTGGAAATTCCCGCCTCAGGCAATGAGCAATTCCGGGTCAATGACAACAATGACAATATCTTGCGTCCGGCAACTGGCAGCGCCGCGGGTTACCGTGTGATCACCCGTGAAAGTGCGAGCATTTTGCGAGGATATTTCGGCGGGGCTTTGGCGGCAGATCTAACCGACACATCTGATGGTGTCCCGGTCAGTATCAATAGTGTTTTGCGTCGCCAAAACACCTATTCGAACGCCACCTTTGCAGTGTTCCACAAAGGCGGTGCGTTAACGGCGGCACAAGTGTCAGCGCTCAACACGCATCTGTCTACTTACCTCACTGCGATTGGAGCGGTTTAGGGAGAGTTTTCGGCCTTATCCCGCAAACCGCTGCAAAAGCGGCAATGCCATGACACGCTCGCGAATTCTTGCTGGCATATAGACAGCAAGGATCGCGAGCGATGTCAGGCCAAGAACGCAAGCGCCCACAAACAAGGCGATCCAGCTTTCGAGCATATTTGCCGCAAACATGGCGCATATTAGCAATGCAATCGGCATGGCGATTTTGCCGACCGCCTGCTTGGTCAGCGCCTGTGCGCGGTGCATCAAAATGCCGCAATCAACCCCGCAGCGCACAGCATAGGCCGCGGCAAACCCGGCCAAGCCATATTGCGCGCCAAGTATGAACAACAAGCCTGCATAAAATGGAAGCTCGGCCAGATGCAGCAGGCCGGTAAATCGCGGATCGCCGCGCGCTTGCACAAACGCAAAGGCGACATGAGCAATGGCATTGAACCAAACGCCAAGCAGAACAATCTGCGCCACTGCGATAGAGCGCGGGTCCAGCGCTGCGCCCAGCCACAAATCTAACAAGGGTTCTGAAAGGCAAATGATCCCCACGATAACCGGTGCAAACAGCAGCGCGATAAATACCGTGAACGCCTCACATCTATCGCGCGCCGCTGTATCGCTTTCTGCAGCAAAGCGCGGGAACAAGGCTTGCACAACGGATACAGGTGCCATCAGCAGCCTGCTCGCGATTTGGAAGGGGATGGCATAGGCAGCAACGGCGGCGGCGTTCTCTATCGCTCCAATTACAAATCTATCGGCAATCACCATAAGCGGTCCGACCAGCGCGGAGATCATCGCCCAGCCGCCAAAGCGGGCAAGCCGGGCAAATTCTGATTTTGAAAAAGTGGCGCGATGGCCCCGCAAGATCGCATGCCATGCGCCCATAAGGATAATCAGCATCCCCAGCGCCCGCGCGATAAACGCAGCCATGATCAGTGCTGAAAGATCGATGGTGATGAAATAGGCGGTGAGCAAAGGGAAGATCAGGATACATGAATTGCCCACCACCTGTCCGATGGCGACAAGGCCGAACCGCTCAATCCCCATCAAGGCCCCGGCCACCACGCCATTGAGGAACACAAGCGGTGTGCAAAGGGCAAGCAGCCACACCGCGGAAAGAATCTCCGCGCGCAGCCCTTCGGCAACCTGAAATGCTGCGGCGAAATACCAATAGGAAAAGCCGAAAAGGATGATTGCACCAACCGCACCAAACCCGATCATGCTGGTCAAAGCAGACCATAGCGCGCTGGCCATTTTGTCGGGGCCTTCGTCTTTCATGGAAGCGATGCGCTGCATGACGGCGCGCCCGGCGCCAAAATCCGCTTGCCCGAAATATCCTAATATCAGCCATGCAATCGCCAGCGCGCCATACCGGTCTGCGCCGATTTGAGCGATGTAAAACGGTACAGTGACAATCGACACCAATACCGGCACGGCCATTCCGGCAAAAGAATACGCGCTATTGCGTGCAACAGCCATTAGCAGGCTCCGCTGCACAAGTCAGGCGGGTTCATAGCCTGCCGCCTTTGCCACTTCCACCGCATCTGCCTGTAATTCGGCCCCGCGCTGTGTCACATGTCTGCGCCGCCAGCGTGCGCGCCATAAGGGTAGCGGATTGCGGGTAAGCGTCGTCACGCAAGTTTCTATCGGCAGCTTGTCGCGCCATTTCTCACGCGCATAACGATACGCCTGCAAATACCCGCCTGCGAGCGATACAATCGGGCGGTTATTGTGCACCACGGGCAGCTCCACCGCCCAAGCGCTGCGGCCCATAGCCCATGCGGATTGCACAATATCGGTGCCGTAAAGGTGGAAATGCGGGAGGTTTGCATCGAAGCGATATCCGCTGCCCCGCCGCAAGATCAGCACCAGCTCATCCAGCGATTGCACCGGTGTTGGCGCAAACCCACCATGCCCCAGCTCCAGACCCATGGTCACGTCCCAAGCGCGGCCAATATGTTTGCCCTCCAGCGAAACGCCATAAATGCCTGCAACCAGCCAATCCGGCTGCGCCGCAGTCAAATCGGCCAGGGTCTGCGCTGCTTTATCGCGCCAGCCCTTGGGGAAATACACATCTTGGTGCGCCAGAACCGCATAATCGGATTGCGTACTATCAAGCCCGCTATTGTAAGCTTTTGCCATGCTGCTTGCGCCTGTGATCGTTTTTAACGGCATGGCGCCGGATGCGATATCGGGCGATCGGCGCAGACAAGCATCGGCAATCGCCTCATTATCGAGGGCAGCGATCACCGAAAATTGCGAAGTCGTCATGGCATTCGATACTCGTGCGGGCAGCTGTCTGGCGCGGCATTGGTCCTGTGGCATGGCGCGCCTGAGTTGGCCAGATCAAGGCCTCGTTCTGCTATGCCGATGGCGGGTCCAAACTGGTACAGCTTTGTGTCTTTTTTGCCCATGGCTCTGGCGGCGGCGCAAGTCTGCGCTAGAAGGTCGCTCGTGGATGATGGGAAAAGCCTTGATCCGGCACCAGAGGCCGTAGACGGATTTCTTGCAGCGCAGCTGCGGGGAGAAGGAGATGCGTGGCCCGATGGCTGGACGTGTCAGGAACAAGTGTGGCGCCGGGTCGAATTTCACGGCATCGCGCTTGTTCTGGCTGAACAGTCCAAAGCGTTTGCCAGCTGGCCACAGCATCTTTGTGATGCCGTTCGCGCCGATGCTCAATCGCAGGTTTTCTGGGAAGAATCGCATAAAGCCGCGCTTGTCCCGGTGTTGATGGCGCTCGCTAAAGGTGGCGTGGATACGCGCCTGATGAAAGGCACAGCGCTTGCCTATTGTGTCTATGATAATGCTGCGATGCGTAGGCGCGGTGATACTGATTTGCTGGTGCAAGGCAATGATCTGGCCGCCACCCGGTCCGTGCTGCGCGCTGCTGGCTGGACCAGGCGACAAGACCCGCATGGCCTGTTTTTTCAAGAGACATGGCTGTTCGACACGGGGTTCGGCATGATCCACGCGATTGATCTGCATTGGCAACCCAATGATAGCCCGGCATTGCAACAGGTGCTGCGAATCGCAGAATATTTTGCCGAGGCTCACGATCTTCCTCGGCTGGCACCTTGGGCTAAAGCGCCGCCGCATGTGCTGACCTTTGTGCAAGGCGCAATCAATCAGGCATGGCACAATGCAAAGGGGTATTTCGTCGGGGAAGAGCGGGTGATGGGCGGCCACCGTTTGATCTGGTCGCTCGACAATCACCTGTTGGCGCAGCAATTTGACGCAATCGATTGGGCCCGTTTGACCGATATCGCCATTTCTCGCGATTTTGCCGGGATTGTTCTGCCCGCGCTTGAAGCCGCGCAGCGCGATTTGGCGGCAGAGATCCCGCAAGACGTGTTGCAAGCCCTACGCGCGGCGCCACAAGAAACCGCATTGACCCGCTATCTCACGCAAAGCCGCCAAGTCGGCGAATTTCTCACCGATTTGCAGGCGAGCAAGGGATTGCGCGCGAAGGCAAGCTTTGTGCTGGGCAATGCTTTCCCCGCGCGCACGCATTTGCATGAGAAATATCCGGGTGCTTCCAGTTGGCCCACACCATTGCTGCATGCGCGCCGCTTGGCCAGCATCGCTTTGCGTAGCGTGGGGCTTGGTGCGCGCTGATGGGGATCGGATTTCTGCTGCGCCGCGCTGCACCTTATCGCAATCAAATCGCATTGATTAGCGCGCTCACTCTGATCAGCTCGCTCGCCTTACTGGCGATCCCGTGGCTTGCCGGACAATTGTTGGGCGGTGTGATCGCTGATGGAGCGATTGATTTGCCGCTGATCGTTGGCCTGTTGATCGGCGCTTTGGTGCTGACCAGCGTTCTGGGCATTGCGGCGGCCATCGTATCTGCACGGACATCGGGCCGGGTGCTCGCTGATCTTCGGCTGGAAGCTTATGCGCATGTGCAAGGCCTGCCGATGGGCTTTCATGATCGCAGCAAGCAAGGCGATTTGCTGGCTTTGATGACCTATGAGGTCAACAATCTCAGCACTTTCCTCACCAGTACGCTCGCCAGTGCGCCTTCCATGGTGTTGACAGCGCTGGGCGCGATTATCCTGTTGTTCGCCATCGATCCCATGCTGGCGCTGTTCATTCCGGTGCTGGTGCCAGTCTTTACGATTGCGCTGAAGCTGGTGGGGCGACGATTGCGGGTTTTGGCAGCGCGCGCGCGGGCAGCTGATGCGGCTTTGATGACGGCGGCGGAAGAAGATCTTGAGATGCTGCCCGCGATAAAATCCTTTGCCGTGGAAGATCGCCAGCGCCGCAATTATGCCCATTTAGCCGAAGAGGTGCGCGCGCTTAGTTTTGCGCAGGATCGCATTTCGGCCATGCTTGGCCCAATCATCGCATTGGTGGCTGCGATTGCTGCAATTTTGCTGATCCTGGTTTTGGGTGAAGAACTTGTCTCTGACGAAAAAAGCGCCGGTGAGCTGTTCGCCTTCCTCCTTTATGCTGCTCTTTTGACGCGCCCGGTTGGCGCGCTGGCAGATTTTTATGGCAAGTTTCAATGGGCGCGCGGCACGTTGGAGCGGCTGGAAGGCGTCCTCGCTGAACCGATTGAGGAAGGATATGCCAGCGGCGCAGTGCCTGCACGGTCAACGGGGAGCATCGCGTTTGAAAAAGTCACTTTCGCGTATCCGGGGCGTGAGGGGCCGTTGCACGATGTCGATCTGGCCATTGCTCCGGGGGAAATTATCGCGCTGACCGGCCAAAATGGTGCGGGCAAATCGACGCTGATCCATCTGCTGCTGCGCTATTATGCGCCGCAATCGGGGCGAATTGTGCTGGATGGCGCAGATATTGGCACATTGCAGGTTCAGCATTTGCGGCGGCAAATCGGCCTGGTCCCGCAACGCGCGCTGCTGTTTAATGGCAGCGTGCGGGACAATATAGCCTTTGGCTTGGACGATGTCAGCGATGCGCAAATCGCAAAGGCGGCGGGCCTGGCGCAGGCGCAGGATTTTGTTGCGCATCTGCCCGAAGGCCTCGACACGCAGATTGGCGATCACGGCGTAAGGCTGTCAGGTGGTCAGCGCCAGCGCATTGCTTTGGCCCGCGCGCTTATTCTCGATCCGCCAATCCTGATCTTCGATGAAGCGACATCGATGTATGATCTGGATGGTGAAGCTGCGTTTGTGGAGGCGTGCAGATCAGCGCTTACCGGGCGTACCGTGATTATTGTCACGCATCGCCGTGCAAGCTTGGCTTTGGCCGACAGGATTATCGAAATTGCCGATGGCGGCGCATATGAAGTGCCCGGCGTGGATGCGGTAAAAGAGGTTTAGTCTTCCTCATCCTCAACCATAATCAGGCCGTGTTCGATTAGCTCTTCGGCCAATGCTATCACATCCCGTTCCACATCGGCGCGATCGACATCATATTCCTCTTCAATCGCATCGCAGATATCTGCAAGCGAGGCGCTGTCTTCATCGATCAGTTGCCAGAACATGCTGCCAGTATCATTCAGACCGAAATAGGTGCCGCTCGATAAGTTGAGCAAAACCGCTTCGCCGGCCACTTCGCGCGCAACCACATCGTCCGAGCCACAGACCACATCGCTCAATTCCATTTATTCGTCACCTTGCGTATTCAGCGTCGAAATTGCCGCTATTACTTGTGGCAACTGATCATAGCGGCGCGGATAGTCAAGCATATGACACGGCACTGTGCCAGCAAGCTTCGCCACGCGTTCAAAATGAGCGCGCAGGCGCGGCTTGTCTTCCACGTCCAGCACAAAGGCTTGTTGCATCAATTGGGCTATCGCTTCGGCTTCGCCCAAACGGGCGATGGTGATAGTCTCCGCCTCGCCGGGACCAAGCAGGAAAATATGGCGCAGCGGCGAGGGTTCATTGGCGAAAGGCAACGTGCCGCTGGCATCCACTTCGCGCTTTTCATCGCTATCCTCCCATTGCGGCGCATCGCCCAATAGGAAGCTCGCGCTATCATGAAAGACGCGCAGGACAGGCCGCATCGGCTGGACCAGATAGTCCGAACCCGATGGCTCCAGCGCGACAGTATCCTCGGTAAGAAACGGATTGCCAGATGCCGCGAATGCGCCTGCCAGCGTTGTTTTGCCTCTACGCGAAAGGCCCATGAAGGCGAGTGCGCCATGCGGCGTTGCGACCGCGCTACCATGCAAATTCAACCCGCCCAGATGGTTGCCGATGATAGGCAAAACGGAATTGCGGTAAAGCGTCTCCAGCGCCGGCGCGGACAAATCGGGCAGCGGAAAAGCGCGAAGGCTTTCATTGCCAAGGGTGATTTCAAAATCGGCCTGATCAGGAAAGCGCACGAGGAATGCGCCTTCACCCGAACGGTAAAATTCTGCCGCCACATCGCCATCAGCTGTCACCCAATGATCAAAGGGTCGATCAGGCAATGGGGCCTGAGCGCGCGGCTCACCAGTTTGCAATTGCAATGGCATTACGCGCTTTGCCCCAGATCATCTTTGTTCAGAATAAGGCTTTTCCAAGTCGACATTTTCTGCCGCCGACCATCGGGGCCGCGTATGCTCCAAACGAACATCTCATTGTCAAACCGGAAGCGCAAAGTGACCTGCACTTCGTCTCCCGCCGCCAATGCGATGGGTTTGCGGCATGGCAGATACACCTGATTGCGGGCGATTGCGCCTTCGGCAATGGGCGAATTGGTCAGCCACACATCCTGCGCCAATTCGCAAGCAAACCATCCCGCGATACCTTGCATTGTATGCGCACGCGCAGCAGTTAGCGTTGCCGAGAAGATGAATTCATCAGGCTCATCAGCGGTGAGATCGATTTCGCCGAGCATTTGCGGCGCGCTGGCGATTTCTTCGACTGTGAAATTGTGGGCGTGTTTGGTGTTGAGCCCATGGCTATCGAGCCAGCGATATTCTTGGGGGACAGGATCGCGCTGCCAAGCATCCGCCAGATTGCGGGCATCGTGCGAATCGGTGCTGGCAATCATCAGCTGCAACGTGCGTGGAAGGATAGTGCCGCCGGGTTTCAGCAGCCGTTTCTTGGCATCGCGCAGCATCGCGATGATGCCATAATCAAAGCCGAACCAGCCAATGTGATCACAAATGATGGCATCCACCGGTTGCGGCAAATCGGTATCGTATGTCGATCCCCGAATGCAGGTATAACGGTCTTCCAAGCCTTCGCGGCGAACCGTTTCGCGCGCAATTTCAATCGCATCGGAACGATCAATGCCATAAATATGTGATGCACCGGCGCGCAGGCAGGCAAGCCCCAAGACACCAAAGCCGCAGCCAAGATCGGCCACAACATCGCCTTCTCGAATCGATTTGGCGATCGCGCGATTATAGGTCTCGCTACGGCCAGCAAGCGCAAGATAGTTCAGATGTTCGTTGAGAATCGCTGACATTACCCGCGATCTAGCAAAGCCTTATTAAAAAGCCCAAGCTTGGTTTGCCAACAGGCTTTAGAAAAGGCAGCGGGCTTTAGAAAAGACAGCAGGCAAAACAAAAGCGGCCGTTCCGAAGAACAGCCGCCTTGTTTTGCATGGATGAAGGCCCGAGGGCCAACCATACCAAAAAGGTTACGAAACCCGGCCGCCTGGGAAGAAGCGAGACTGCAAAGTCTGAATGCCGGTACCATCGTTCATCGAACCGGAGCTGCCGCCGGTGAGATTACGAACGGAACCATAAACCTTAAGCTCGGGCCGGCGATACTGCTTGGCTGTGTTGACGTCGGTCATCGAAGCTAATCCTTTCTTAGAGAGGCGCGAAGCCCCAAAACTTGTGTACATACGTAAATACCCCATACCCCGCCGACATCCCTTTCGTCAATTGATGTATCGCGAAAAATATCGAAAAGGTGCTGTAATCCATCGATATTCGCTATTTTCGATAGATTTTGGGACGGATTTACAACGCATTCTTCCCGTAGCTGCGATTCCAGCGAATCATAAACCGTACTAAACTCAGCCTTTGTGAAGCGATTGATGATCTCTTCTGGCAAAAGCCCCAACAGCGATTTTCGGTGAATATACTTGGTTATTCCGCCTCGCAATCTGGTGCGTTCGGGTGTCGCGGCGCTAAATTCGATAAATGCGCGCGACATCATCGGGCTGCGGTTCTCCAATCCCTCGCGCGCGCGCTGGCGTGAAATGAGATCGAGGATTTGCGTCCAGCGCGGCAATTTGAGTTTCCGCAGCTTGTAGCTATCGCGATATTCTGTCGGGAAGCTTTCGTCATAGCGCGCGATCCGCTCGTTCAACACGGCTTGCAGCTCTGGTTTGAGCCATGATGTTTCGCCGCGCCAATCTCGCTCATCATCACCTGTCACCCGGCGGCGAAGCTGGCGCAACGCGCGCGGCAGATACGAACCTGGCCCAAGGCGCGCGAACAATTTCGTCGCCTCGGCAAAGCCCATAAGCGCGCGGTCTTCGCGATAGCTTTCGATAAGGCTGCGCCACTCACCGGTCTCCATCAATTCGCGATAGTAAAAATGCGTGCCGTCCAGCCATTGATCACCGCCAACGCCGTTGATTGCAACGCGCGCACCATCGGCGCGAATCGCGCGGTCCATATTGATCGACATTGCCGCATTGGGGAAAGGGGGCATGTCCTGATCCTGCGCAGCGCGCTGGGCAAACCAGTCCAGCCCCGGTTGAAACAAGGGGACAGCGGTCAAATCGCGGCCCAGATGATCTGCGACCGCGCGCGCATACCCCACTTCATCGGCCTGCGATCCCTGAGGACCGGCAAGCGTGTAGCCTCCGATACGCGGTGCAGGCAGACGGCCCGCTTTCTCCAGCTCATGCGCGATGCAAAACAGCGATGAGGAATCAAGCCCTCCACTGACTTCAAAGCCTAAGGGCAAATGCGTGCGCGATGCCTGCCGGACGCATTCATCAAGCACTGCGCGATAATGCTCAACATATTCGTCATCAGATTTGTACCGGATGCTGACTTTGGTCGGCAAAGCCCAATATTCGCGCAATTGTGGACCATTGCCATCGACGCGCAGCCAATGCGCATTGCGCAACCGATACACGCCGGACCACACGGTTTGTTCAGGCGACAAGGTTTCATCAATCGCAATCTCGCCAAGATAGGCGAGGTTGAGTGCAGGCTTTTCAGGAAGCGCCGCGAGCACTCCGGCAATATCTGAGGCAACAACCAGGCTTGCGCCATCCCAATACCAGAACAGCGGACGCAGCCCATGATGATCGCGTGCGCAAAAGGCCGTGCGGCTGCGTTTGTCCCAAATCACAAAAGCGTATTCGCCATCAATATGGCGCGGACAATCAGCGCCCCATTGATCATAGGCATGCAAAACAAGCTCAGCTTCTGATCGGTTGCGCAAACGTGCACCGCGCGCAAGCAGATCCGCTTTTAACGCGTCATAATTCGCGATATAGCCGTCCATGGAAATCGTAACGGTCTGATCTGCATTGGACAGTGGCTGCGCGCCATCCTGCGATTCTGCTGTGCTATGCATTGCAAGATGGCCTAGGGCAGCTGGACCTTCGCAAAATTGCGAAATTCCATCTGGCCCACGATAGGCCATCGCGTCGGTCATTGCTGACAGCGCGGGTGCATGTGCTGGTCCGCCATCAAACCGAATTATGGCTGCTATTCCGCTCAAAACTGGGCCCTGTTACCTGTATCGCTCGCATGCGCTGGGCCGAATGTGATAAAGCGGAACCAGCGATTGTGCCCATGTGCAGGCGATCAGTGTGGTGTTGCAAGCACATTAGCTGCGCCTGTTGCCTCTTGGCCTTGCGGCGCTGCGATGACATGGAGCGATGACATGGAAGAGGTGATGTCATCTAACCGTACTGCAACTGGCGTGCCTACCAGATGGCGCCATGTCCGCCCGCGCGATGGTGGCTGGCTGCTGCGCTATGGCTGGCGCGCGATTCGCGAATTGGTGAAAGCACGTCGCCGGTTTGGTGATCTTGATATCGGCGATCTGCACCAGCGCAGTTGTGATTTGGGGCAAGCTGGTGCGGTTGATACCCTGGTTTCTGAGCCACCAAACGGTGACCGCCCACTAATCATAGACCGCGTTGCGTTTGTTGTCCCGCGCATTGCGCCGCTCATGCCATTTCGGTCAGACTGCCTGATACAGGCGACAGGAGCGCAATCATGGTTAGCCGATGAGGGGATCGCAAGCCGAATCGTCATCGGTGTAGAGCGCCCACACGATAAGCCTTTTGGCGCTCATGCGTGGTTGGAACATGATGGCAAAGTGATAACAGGCGGAGATATTTCGCAATATACGGTGCTTTTCTAGTGAAAACTTCGCACTCGCAGCGAAAAAGCAACACAAAGCAGGTTTTTCCAATAGTTAATCTTGCATAAGCGAGCATGCTGTTATAAACCACGGGAAATTACGCATCTCTTTTGGAGCCGACAGTTATGAAAAAACTTCTCGCAGCAACGGCAGCAGCCGGCCTCGCTTTCGCACCGATCGCCGCTCAAGCGGGCACTCGCGCCGCCGATTCGTCGGTATCGCTGGAAGCTCTTTCGATGGATCGTACGGCTGCCGCCATTGGCAAGTCGGAAGCTCTGGGCGAAGATGGTGACTCCACGCTTCTGCTCCTGCTCGCTTTTGCAGCCGTAGCAGCTGGCATCGTGATCGTCGTTGAAAATGGCGAAAACGACACTTCGCCGGGTACTGGCGGCTAAGTTTACTCGCGGGCTTTTGCCCAAGAGATACAAAAAGGCAGCTTGCAAGTTCGCTTGCGAGCTGCCTTTTGTTTTGCGCGCGGCACACGCGCCCACATAAAGCTGGGGTGGTGAGGCAGGAATGTCGGGACTTCTAGAGCGAGAGCAGGCTGACCGCGCAAGTGAGAGCTGGTGGCGCTCCACTGTGCTCCATTTGCAATTGTTAATTGTCCTTAGCGTTGCACTGGGCGGCGGCGGCGTTGGATATGGGCTGCGCAATGCGGTCATCCAACTTGCCGCGCTGGCGATTTGCGCTGCTAACCCGTCCCGCATTGCAGATTTTGTTCGCAAGGGTCCGCGCATGCTTGTGGTATTGGTCGTGGTAAGCATGGCTGTGCCGCTGGTCCAGCTTATCCCGCTTCCCGCCGCGATATGGCAGGCGCTTCCCGGACGCGACATGATTGCAGAAAGCCTGGCAATTGCTGGCCTCGATCCAGCAAGCTGGCACCCGATTAGCGTTGATCGCGCTCGCACCCTGGTCGCCTTTTGCGGGACATTAGCGCCGGCCGCGATTATCGCCATCGGATCGCGATTGGATGACAAGGCCAAGTTGCACCTTGTCCTCACTTTCGCCGGTGCGGCTTTGGCGGCCATATTGTTAGGCGTCGTGCAAATTTCAGCGGCCAATACCACCGCGATGCTGTTCCCTATCAATCCCAAGGAAGGCGTTTTGTATGCCAGTTTTGCGAATCGCAATTCTACAGGACTGTTCTTCATCCTCGCGCTGCTTTTGACAGCTGCTCTGCCCGTTCCGCGCAGGCGCGAATGGTTGCTGGCGATGGTCGCGGCGGGCTCGCTTCTGTTCCTTGGCGCACTGCTTACCCAATCACGCTCAAGCCTGGTGCTGCTCGCGCTGCCTGTTGGCCTGATAGTTTTGCGTGCCGGGTTTGGATTATGGGCTGCGCGCAAAGGCAGTGCGCCTGCACTTACTCCGGCCAGCCTTGTGGCAGGCGGTTTTGCGGTTCTTATTGCCGGGCTGGCTTTCGCTTCTTTTTCGACCGGTGGACGTGTTGGCGAGACGCTGGAACGCCTTGAGACCATCGAAAATGATCGCCTGACCATGTGGGAAGATGGGCAATATGCCGCTGCGCAATACTGGCCTGTGGGATCGGGCATGGGCACTTTTGATGAAGTGTATCAGGCTTACGAATCGCTGGAATATGTCACGCAAAAGCGTGCAGGACGTATGCACAATGATTATCTCGAAGTTGGGCTTGAAGCGGGCGGGGTTGGTTTGGTCTTGATACTCGCGTGGCTTTTGTGGTGCGCCTGGCAGCCTACTGTTGGCAAAGGGCGCGATGACAATTGGCTTGCCATTGCAGCGAGCATTGGCATCGCTGCTATCTCTTTACAGTCCGTTCTGGACTATCCGCTGCGTAACCAGACCTTGCTGTGTGTTGCAGCGCTCCTCATCATCTTGCTGGTCCGGCCACGGGAGGCGCGATCATGATTGCACGCTCTATCTGGTGGGCCGTTTTGAGCATTATCGCGGTTGTCACCGTATTCGCGCAATTGGACAGGTCTACGCGGTTCACACCATCTTACTCGGTTTTGGTGCCGCAGGCTTTCGCAGGCTTTGCAGCGGAGCGGACCGCGCAGCGCGCTGTGTTGGCACAAGAAGGCGAAGCATCGCTTGCCGCTGCCCGCGCGCTCGTGGCAGCGCGTCCCGTTCCCGCTGAACATCTCACGCTGCTGGCCCAAGCGCAAATCCAGGCAGGTCAGAACGATGCTGCGATCGCCACCTTGGAAGCGGCTACCAAGCGCGGCTGGCGTGATCCATTGGCGCAAATGGCGGCGGCACAAGCAGCCTTGGCCGATGGCGCGCATGAAGCTGCCGCTTTGCGCCTCAATGCCTTGTTCGCCACCGGCTTGGTACCCGATCAAAGCGCGGCGGGCCTTGCTATTTTGCTGACCAGCGAAGGTGGCCGTGAAGCTTTTGCCCAACGTTTGGCAGGCGAAGGGCGTTGGCAGGACGCGTTGTTAAACCGGGTTCGCAACGAAATCGCGCCTGCTGATCTGGCCCCAACATTGGCCTTGGCGCAGGAGCAAGGCGCTGAGCTGAGCTGCGGCGTGCTGCAGCGGATTGCCGATCAATACAGCGAAGCGGGCCTTATTGCCGAGGCGCAAATGGTTGATCCGGGCGCTTGCCCTTAATCGCTTTCAGGTACCGCAAAAGTGCCGCTGACCCTGCCGCTTGCGCCTTCGCCAGAGCTGCGCGCGCTGGCCCCATCCACGCTGGACAGACCCGAATTGAGATCGATGACCAGGCGTCCGCCATCCAGCTGATCACCGCCGCGATTGATTGCGACGCCGCCTGACAGGATGATAACCGAGCGGTTGAAATCGTAAATGCCCGAATCGCCGCGTGCCCGCTCATTCCCGCGGGTCACCACCACGCCGCCGGTTGCATCAAGGCGTTGGATCGTCAGCTCGCCAGCATCCTGGTAGCTGATTGTGGTGCGCGCTGCTGTAAGGCGCAAATCACCTTGCGTAATCACCACATCGCCGGACAGAACCACACGGTTTTGCCGGTCCTGCAACTCGATCCGGTCGGCATCAAAGCTTACGGGTTGATTGGTATTGAAAGCGCCGATGCCCTGTGCGCCTGCCACACCGCCAAACGCCAGCGCGGTCAGCGATCCGGCGATAATACCGCCAATAAGGCCGCGCGCGGCAAGTTTGGAGAGAGATGGGCGCATGGGTTCAATCCTTAATCGATGCCATTATTGCATTGCGCTGGGCACGCGAAGTTGCCCCGGCACCATGGTCATTTTCGCATTTCCACTCAAAAGCAATGTGCGCTCCGACAAATCGGCGCGAATCCTATTGGCGGAGAACGATCCGGCTGGCACTTCACCCGAAACGCCGCCACGGCCCAAAAGGGTGCGCGATGGCAGGTCGATCACCACATTGCGCGCCGCCATTTCATAACCATCCGAGGCGGTAAACTGCACCAGACTTGGTACGCTCACCTGCTCGCTTTCAATGTCATATGTGCCTGCAAGAGCATTCAGAACCGCTGGTCCTTCATCGAGCAAGATGCGTGCTGACAGATCATCAAGCTGCACCATGCGCACCGCTTTGTTTTGCTGCACTGCTTGCCCTGCCAAAAGCGAGAAGGGTCGCCCATCGCTATCTTGTCCGCGATACATCGCTTCATCCACGCGCAGCCGATCATCCGCAATTGCCACCTTGTTGCGATCAAGCAGGAAGCTGACATCACCGCGCGGCGATAAAGGCGTGATAACCATCATTGCGGCAATCATGCCCACCAATGCGGGCAAACCAATCGCCAAAACGCGCACGGCCTTATCGAGCTTGCTGCCCGGTGCGGCAAAGGCCTGACGCTTGGAGCGCATTTGATCGGCGGCTTGTGTCATGGTTGTCTCAGTGGCGTTCCTTGTGGCCTGCAAATGCGTGCCTATTCGTGGCTGAATATGTCCTTATCCGCCCATCCGGCCAGATCGAGCCGGGCGCGGGTGGGGAGGAAGTCAAAGCAGGCCTGCGCCATTTCAAGGCGGCCTTCGCGCTCCAACCGTTCCACCAAAATGGTGTGCATCCGGTGCAAGAAGCGCACATCAGAGGCGGCATATTCGCGCTGCGCATCGCTCAACACATCCGCGCCCCAGTCCGAGCTTTGCTGTTGCTTGGACATGTCTTCGTTCAAAAGCTCGCTCACCAGATTTTTCAGTCCGTGGCGATCGGTATAGGTGCGCGTCATTTTGCTGGCGATTTTAGTGCAGAAGACAGGGCCGGCTTCAATACCCAGATAATGCTCAATCGCGGCCAGATCGAAGCGCGCGAAGTGATAGAGCTTTACCCGGTTTTGATCGCCAAGGATCGCTTTCAAATTGGGCGCAGCATAATCACTGCCATTGGCAAAGCGCACCAAATGTTCGTCACCTGATCCATCAGCGATCTGAACAACGCACAGCCGATCACGCGCGGTGACCAGCCCCATTGTCTCAGTATCAACGGCCAGCGCGCTATCGCCGGTCAAAACGCCATCGGGCAGGTCTTCTTCGTGAAAATGTACAGCCATGGGTACGCGCCTTAGTCGCAATGGGGAAAGAGGGGAAGAGGCGGTTGTTTGCAGATGCCACCAGTAGGATAGTGAGAGGCGTATGACAGAGACGATCCCTGAAAGCTGGTGCACGGTGTTAGAGCCTGTTCTGGCAACGCGCGCGGCACGCCAGCTGGGCGGGTGGCTGCGTGCAGAGGAGGAGGCGGGCAAAACCATCTATCCCCCGCGCGGCACCCGGCTGCGCGCGCTGGAGCTGACGCCGCTGGACCGCGTGCGCGCTGTAATCCTTGGCCAAGATCCCTATCACGGGCCGGGCCAGGCGCATGGTTTGTGCTTTTCTGTGCAAAAAGGCGTGAAGCTGCCGCCATCATTGCGCAACATCTTTGCCGAATTGCATGATGATTGCGGCATTGCGCCTCCTCAAACCGGGCATCTGGAACATTGGGCGCGCAGCGGTGTGCTGCTTTTGAACAACACGCTGACGGTGGAGGCAGGCAAAGCCGGTAGCCATGCGGGCAAAGGCTGGGAGGCGATCACCGATGCCTGCGTTGCTGCGGTCGCCGCACGCGATGCCCCATGCGCTTTCATCCTGTGGGGCAGCCATGCGCAAGGCAAAGCCAGCCGCATTCCCGGCCTTGGCGCATCGCCCAAGCATCTGATCCTCAAAGCCCCGCATCCAAGCCCTCTATCCTCCTATCGCGGCTTCTTCGGCTCCAAACCGTTCAGCCAGACCAATGCCTTTTTGATCGAACAGGGCGCCAAGCCTGTCGATTGGCAAATTCCTACAAAATAGACACGTTGGACACAGTCCTAGAGGCAAACTTTTGCGGTTTACCCAAAGCCGCAAAGCCAGCTCTGCTTACCGTGTCAAACAGCCTCGCTATGCTTAGGCAGTGATAGCGATGTAGGACAGCATTATGACCGCAAAAGACGCCCGAGAGTCCTTACAGGCACGTGCTACAAACCCGCGACGCGATGCGACGCGCGGGCGACATGCATGGGATGATGGCATGCGCGGATTATCTTGGGGAGGGCAGCCTGTAGGGGCGTGAGCAGCGCTTAACGCGGCAGCTCGCTAACCCCCATCAGAGCCTCGTCCACTGCGCGCGCGGCTTGGCGGCCTTCGCGGATGGCCCAGACCACCAGCGACTGGCCACGGCGCATATCGCCGCAAGCCCATATTTGCGGATCGCTGGTCTGATAATCCTGTTCATTGGCAGCAACATTGCCGCGTTCGGTCAATTCGACCTGCGATTGCTCGATCATGCCGGGCTTGTGCGGGCCAACAAAGCCCATCGCGAGCAGGATCAAATCAGCGGGCAGCGTGAATTCACTGCCTTCCACTTCCTTGAACGAGCGGCCTTCCCATTCAATGCGCGCGCATTTCAGGCCGGTGACTTTGCCATCTTCGCTCACCACTTCCTTGGTCAGCACAGACCAGTCCCGCGCTGCGCCTTCTTCATGGCTGGAAGAAGTGCGCATTTTCACCGGCCAATCGGGCCAGGTGAGCAATTTATCTTCATGTTCAGGGGGTTGTGGCATGATCTCCAGCTGGGTCACGCTTTTTGCGCCTTGCCGGTTGGATGTGCCCACACAGTCAGAGCCGGTGTCCCCGCCGCCAATCACGATCACATCCTTGCCCGTTGCCGTCAACGTGCCGCGCGGTGCCGCGCGTTCTTCATTGTCGCCGGCATTGCGCTTGTTTTGCTGCGTCAGGAATTCCATCGCGAGGCGCACGCCGGGCATTTCTGCGCCCGGAATTTGCAATGGACGGGCATCTTCTGCCCCGCCTGAAAGCACCACGGCATCAAAATTTTCCTTGAGCGATTTGATTGACACATCAACGCCCACTTCGGTGCTGGTTTTCAATGTCACACCTTCGCCCTCCATCTGGAGCGCGCGGCGATTGATCAGCGTCTTTTCCATTTTGAAATCGGGGATGCCATAACGCAGCAAACCGCCGATCCGATCGTTCTTTTCAAACAAGGTCACCGAATGGCCAGCGCGCGCCAATTGCTGCGCGCAAGCCATGCCAGCCGGGCCAGAGCCGACCACGGCCACGCTTTTGCCGGTCTTTTCTTCGGGCACTTGCGGGTGGATCCAGCCTTCTTTCCATCCGCGATCCACAATCGCGCATTCGATGCTTTTGATTGTGACAGGCTGATCGGTGATGTTCAGCGTGCAGCTGGCTTCGCATGGTGCAGGGCAGATGCGGCCGGTAAATTCAGGGAAGTTGTTGGTGGAATGCAGCACTTCGAGCGCATTTTTCCAATCACCTTCATACACAAGGTGGTTCCAGTCCGGGATGATGTTGTTCACCGGGCAACCAGTGTGACAATACGGAATGCCGCAATTCATGCAGCGCGATGCCTGCAGCTTGAGCTTGTCATCGCTGGGCGAAATGACAAACTCTTTATAATGCTTCAGCCGCTCTTTGGGATCGTCATAGGTACGCTCTTCGCGATCTACTTCGAGAAATCCGGTTTCCTTGCCCATCGTCTTCAATCCTAATCATCAAATGGCGTTATCGCGGGGTTGGCGAGGTGTTGGTTGGCGCGGCGCAATTGGTTTGCCGCGCGGCCTTGCCCTGCCGCGATAACGGATTGCCTGTTATTGTGCCGCGACCATTTCCGCATCCTGACGTTCAGCTTCGAGCTGTTTCAGAGCGCGGGCATAATCTTTCGGCATCACTTTCACGAACTGGCCCAGCGCCGTGTCGAAATCATCGAGCAACGCGCCCGCTCTGGCAGAACCGGTGTGCAGCTTGTGCCGTTCGAGCAGAATGCGCAGCCTCTGCGCATCGTGATAGAGCGGATCGCCCATGCCGAAATCTTCGACATTGCTGCTGCGCTGTGCCGGACGGCCTGTGCCGTCTTCTTCGCTTGGCTCTGCGATGATGTCCTGCAAATCGACTTGTGCCAGATTGCAGCGATCCTTGAACGTGCCATCGGGATCATAAACATAAGCGATGCCGCCGCTCATACCGGCTGCAAAATTGCGCCCGGTCTGGCCCAACACGCATACCACGCCGCCGGTCATATATTCGCAGCCATGATCGCCTGTGCCTTCGACCACCGCGATGGCGCCCGAATTGCGCACTGCGAACCGTTCACCCGCAACGCCGCCGAAATACGCCTCGCCCGCAATCGCGCCATATAGAACGGTGTTGCCAACGATAATATTGTCGAGCGGATCGCGGCCCACCATATCGGGCTGACGCACGATAACGCGGCCACCCGAAAGGCCTTTGCCAACATAATCATTGGCATCACCCACCAGATCGAGCGTGACCCCATGGACCAGCCACGCGGCAAAGCTTTGTCCCGCCACGCCAGTGAAATTGATGCGCAATTGATCCGTTTTAAGGCCCGCATGGCCATACCTTTTGGCAATATCGCCAGACAGCATTGTGCCAACGGTGCGGTTCACATTGCGGATCGGGAAATCGAGCACCAGATTTTCGCCATGTTCAACGGCGGGTTTCGCCGCCTGCATCAGCTCAACATCCAGAGCATTTTCCAGCCCGTGATCTTGGGTTTCGGTATGAAACAGTTCTTTGCCCTTTGGCACTTCGACCTGATGCAACAGCTTGGACAGATCCACCCCGTCCGCTTTCCAATGCTTGATCGCGCGGTTCATATCGATCCGATCCACGCGGCCAACCATTTCCTGCACGGTGCGGAAGCCCATTTCGGCCATAATGGCGCGCAGTTCCTCAGCAACGAAGAAGAAGTAATTGATGACGTGTTCCGGCGTCCCGACAAAGCGTTTGCGCAATTCAGGATTTTGCGTGGCAACGCCAACCGGGCAGGTGTTCAGGTGACACTTGCGCATCATGATGCAGCCCGCTGCAATCAATGGCGCGGTGGCAAAGCCGAACTCATCTGCACCCAGCAAAGCGCCAATCGCGACATCGCGGCCTGTGCGCAATCCGCCATCAACCTGCACCGCAATGCGGCTGCGCAGATCGTTGAGGAGCAGCGTTTGCTGCGTTTCGGCAAGGCCGATTTCCCACGGAGAACCCGCATGGGTCAGCGAAGTGAGAGGCGATGCGCCCGTTCCGCCTTCATAGCCTGAAATCGTCACATGATCCGCGCGCGCTTTGGATACGCCAGCGGCCACCGTGCCCACGCCCACTTCGGACACCAGCTTAACCGAAACACGCGCCACCGGGTTCACGTTCTTGAGATCGTGAATCAGCTGGGCGAGATCTTCAATCGAGTAGATATCGTGATGCGGGGGCGGCGAAATCAGGCCCACGCCCGGCGTTGAGTGGCGCACTTTGCCGATCCGCTTATCGACTTTGTGGCCGGGCAGCTGACCGCCTTCGCCCGGCTTTGCGCCTTGCGCCATCTTGATCTGGATATCGTCGGCATTGACCAGATATTCCGTCGTCACGCCGAAGCGGCCAGAGGCCACCTGCTTGATCCGGCTGCGCATCGAATCGCCATTTTCCATTGGCACAAAGCGGAACGGTTCTTCGCCCCCTTCGCCAGTGTTGGAGCGGCCACCCATACGGTTCATCGCGATCGCAAGCGTTGAGTGCGCTTCATGGCTGATCGAGCCAAAGCTCATCGCGCCGGTGCTGAAGCGTTTGACGATGTCTTCAACTGATTCCACGTCATCGATATCCAGCGGATCATTTGCAGGCTTCAATTGCATCAGCCCGCGAATGGTCAACAACCGTTCGGATTGTTCATTCACGCTCTTGGCGAATTCCTTGTAGGAATCGGGCATATTGCCGCGCACAGCATGTTGCAGATCAGCGACATTGGTCGGCGTCCAGGCATGATCTTCGCCGCGCAGGCGATATTGATAGATGCCGCCCACATCGAGCATGTTTTTGTAAATCGGGTTGTCACCATAGGCGGCCGCGTGGCGGCGTACCGATTCGTGCCCAACCTCTTCGAGATTGATGCCTTCAATGGTGGTGGCTGTACCGGTGAAATACCGATCAATGAAATCGGATGACAGGCCAACCGCATCAAAAATCTGCGCGCCGCAATAAGACTGATAGGTCGAGATGCCCATTTTGGACATGACCTTCTGAATGCCTTTGCCCACCGCCTTGATATAGTTGCGGCGCACTTCGCGCGGTTCAAGATCAGGATATTTGTTGCACCGGATTTCTTCCAGCGTTTCAAAAGCGAGATACGGATTAATCGCTTCTGCGCCATAGCCTGCAAGCACACAGAAATGCTGCACTTCGCGCGCTTCGCCGGTTTCCACCACAAGCCCGGTTTGCATACGCAAGCCCTGTCGCACCAGATGATGATGCACCGCAGAGGTTGCCAGCAATGCAGGCATCGGAATGCGCTCTGCATTTTGCGCACGGTCTGATAGGATCAGAATGTTCTTGTCCTGCAACACCGCTTCGGTGGCAGCCCAGCACATTTCCTTGATCGCCATTTCCAGGCCTTCAGCGCCCGTTTCAGCATCCCAGGTGATATCAATCGTCTCTGTACGAAACGCGCCATCAAGGCTGCTTTCAACCGAGCGGATTTTCTCAATTTCGCGATTGGTCAGGATCGGTTGATCAATCTCAAGCCGTTTATGCGTGCCCGCCTCCTGGCCCAGCAGATTGGGACGCGGCCCGATCATGGATAGCAGGCTCATCACCAGCTCTTCCCGGATAGGATCGATCGGCGGGTTGGTGACCTGCGCAAAGTTCTGCTTGAAATAATCGTAGAGCAGGCGGCTCTTTTCACTCAGCACCGCAATGGGTGTATCAGTGCCCATAGAGCCGAGCGGATCATCGCCGTTCACAGCCATCGGCTCCAAGAAGCGCGCAATGTCTTCCTGCGTGTAACCAAAGGCCTGCTGTTTTTGCAGCAAGGAAATCTCATCCTCGCGCACCGCATCGCTATCCGTTTCGATCCATTCAAGATCTTTCAGCTTATACTGAGCCTGCTCCAGCCAATCGGCATAAGGCTCGGCTGCGGCCAATTCGGCTTTGAGTTCAGCATCTTCGACAATGCGGCCTTGCTCCAGATCAATGAGGAGCATTTTGCCGGGCTGCAAACGCCATTTGCGGGTGATGTCTTCTTCGGCGAAAGGCAGCACGCCGCTTTCCGATGCAAGGCATACGATATCGTCTTTGGTAACGCAGAAACGCGCCGGGCGCAGACCATTGCGATCCAATGTAGCGGCGATTTGACGGCCATCGGTAAAAGCAACCGCCGCCGGGCCATCCCATGGCTCCATCAAAGCCGCGTGATATTCATAAAATGCCTTGCGCGCAGGATCGATCAATGGATCGCGCGCCCATGCCTCTGGGATCAGCATCATCATCGCATGCGCAAGGCTGTATCCACCAAGCAATAGCAATTCGAGCGCATTATCAAGGCAGGCAGTGTCTGATTGGCCATGCGGCACAACCGGCCACAATTTGTCCAGATCAGCGCCCAGCAGATCGCTTTCCATCGTGCGGCGGCGCGCATTCATCCAGTTCACATTGCCGCGCACCGTGTTGATCTCGCCATTATGCGCAATCAGGCGGAAAGGCTGTGCCAAACGCCAGCTGGGGAAGGTGTTGGTGGAGAAGCGTTGGTGCACAAGGCCCAGCGCACTGGTGCAATCTGGATCGCGCAGATCATCGTAAAAACTGCCCACCTGCGTTGCCAGCAGCAGACCTTTATAAACCACCGTGCGGCTGGAGAAGCTGGGCATATACAGCTTTTCAAGGCCGGGCAGATCATGCTTCTTGGCCAGATCCGACAAGGGATTTTGCGTCTGCTTGCGGATCACGATGAGCTTGCGTTCAAACGCATCCTGATCGGCGCAATTGGCCCCGCGCGCGATGAAGCACTGGCGGATGACCGGCATGCTTTCCAGTACCGCTTTGCCCAAGCCTGCTTGCGTGGTGGGCACATCGCGCCAACCGATCAGCTGCTGACCTTCTTTGGCGATGAACTTTTCAAATTGCTGCGTGATGAAATCGCGCGCCGCATTATCTTGCGGCATAAAGCACATGGCGACCGCATAATCGCCCGCAGGCGGCAAAGTCAGACCTTCAGCATCCGCCCATTTGCGATACAGCGCATCGGGGATCTGCATCAAAATCCCTGCGCCATCACCCAATAACGGATCCGCGCCCACAGCGCCGCGATGATCGATATTTTCAAGAATCTGTAACGCTTGCGTGACGATATCGTGCGATTTCTCGCCTTTAATGTGCGCTACAAAACCTACACCGCAATTATCGTGTTCATTACGCGGATCGTACAGACCCTGGGGACGGGGATACTCGGTCAATCTTAAACCTTCCTCGTTGTGGGCTTATGGCCCGCTGGTCACCACTGGCAGGGCGCGCTTCGTTCACCGGTTGCGGCGGTAACGAAACGCGACTCACACGGCCTTTGTGGTGCCCGAAAATGTCGCGAGGGAACCCAATGGCGACACGAAGCAATTTTTGCAAGGCTGGAAGGCGCATTTCCATACCCAACTGCCCTAAGGTCTGTAGGTTTTGGAGCCGTTACGGTCAGGCGCAGCACGCGCGCCCGGAACGGCCGGGCTGACCTTTGCTGAGCGAAAGTGCTTACTTATGCTTGCTAAACTGGTTCAGGTTCATCAGCGCATCGCGCAAAGCCTGCTCTTGCGGATCGACATTGCGGTCAGGCGCTTTTTCCTGAAGGTGTTTTTGTCCGGCGCGATCAAGCGTAGCCAGCGTGCCGGCAGGTTCGGAGTGATCCTGTGGCTTAGCGTCAATAGCGTCACCTTGTGTTTCCAGCACATCAGGCGGCACCAGCGTATCAGGTAAAGCGCGGACAGACGCGGTCATGGCCAGAAGTGAGCTGTAACTTTCGCCCAAAGCGGCTTCATCGCCGCCCGATGCTGCGCCATCTTCAGCGATCAACTCATCAGTTACGACAAAAGGCTTGGCTGCCAGGTGCGGCACGGTTTCGGCTTTGGGCTCATCGCGCGGTTCATGATCAGTTGGTGCGGGGGATTGGGTCTCGGTGGGCGCATTAGGCTCCTCTGACGCAGGCGCCGCGCTTGTTGGTGGCATTGACGCAGGGGATGGCACAGGAGTTGGCGCGGCTGACGCAGGCTGTTCGGTGTGGCGCTTGCGCCGTTCTTCAATGGCACCTTGCAAACGCTGGGCAAGCTGCATCAGCGAAAGATCGTCAAGCGCGGGGGGAGCAGGTGTAGGTTCGTACCCAGGCTCTGCTTCTTGCTCGTCGGCGGCAATTGGCGGTGCTTCGCTCAGTTGCGCGATGTCTTCTTCGGCTTCAGGTGCAGGCTTGGCTTCGATTTGAGGCTCAGGCTCAGGCGCGATTTCGGCTTCCGGCTCGAGCTGTTCTTCATGGTCAATCCATGCCGTATCCCAGCTTTGCTCATCGGCGTCATCGGCCAGCTTGTCTTCAAGCTCTTCTGCCAGATCGCCCGGCTCCAGGGCAGGTTCCTGCGCGCCATCAAGGCCGTTTTCGCCCAGCTCTTCATGCGCGTTAATGGGCGATACGGTGCGTTTGTCGGCATGGGTGGCGCGGTATGCCTGACGGCCCAGCAGCAGGCCAATGACCGCCCCGGCCAATGCGGCCAGCACAGCGATGCCGCCCCGCGCAGTCATCCCCAAAGGCGGTGCAGCGGCAGAGATCAGCTGCGGCAATCCGCTGGCCACGACCGCGCGTTCAACCAACGCGCTTGGCACAACCAGACTGCCCAGCCCGATCAACACCGCAAACCACAAGGCAACCACCAGCGGAAAGGCCGGGTGGCCAGTCAACTGCGCCATTTTGGATTTGCGTGATCGTCCCAAGGTGATGTCCTAGTCTTTCAAATACATTTCAGATCGTTTGCTTTTCCGCTGCTGGAGAAAAGCTCTGGCCTTTTTTGCGGGCTAGCAAGTCTTGGTAAACAACCCGATAATCGCGTGCATTGCAGGTCCAGTCATGATTGCGCGCCACATGGGCGCGTGCGCGGTCTTTCAATGCGTCCCAACCCGCCCGATCATCGAACAATTGCGCCATTGCTTCGGCACAAGCAGCCGGATTATCGGGGGCAAACAATATGCCTGTTTCGCCATGCGTCATTAACTCACGGTGTCCGCCAACATTGCTAGCGGCAACGATTTTGCCCTGCGCCATCGCTTCGAGCGGTTTCAGCGGGGTGACCAGATCGGTCAAACGGCTGGCTTTGCGCGGATAGGCCATGATGTCACATAGCGAATAATACCGCTCCACTTCAGTATGCGGCACGCGGCCAACGAAGCGGATCGCAAGGGCTGCGGGGGAGCTCGCGGCCTGTGCTTGCAAGCTTTCTGCCATCGGACCACCGCCGACCATTAACAGCCGCGCATCTTTGTGGCGCGCTTGCAAGGCGGGCATCGCGGCGATCAGATCGTCCAGCCCTTCATAATCGTAAAAGCTGCCGATAAAGCCGATCACCGGCCCATCACCCAGCGCCAATTCGCGCGCCAACGCATCATCGCGCGGCGGCGGATCGCCAAACAGGCCCAAATCCACGCCATTGGGCATTATGCCAATTTTCGCAGGCGACGTACCGCGCGCGGTCAGATCGCCTTTAAGACCTTTGCAAATCGTCATCACATGATCGGCGTTTTGCACCACATGGTTTTCCAAAGCGCGGGTGAGTTTGTATTTCATAGACCCTTGGCTGCCTGTGCCATTGCCAACCGCGGCATCTTCCCAGAAGGCGCGGATTTCATAGACGACAGGCACTCCACGCGCTTTGCCAGCGCGAACCGCTGCCAAGCCGCACAGCGCAGGCGAATGGGCGTGCAGCACATCGGGCTGCCATTCTTTTGCAAATTGCACGATCGCTTCTGCCAAAGCGCCAATTTCGCGCCATTCGCGGATTACCGCAGGGCCGCTTGCTTCCCCCGGAGTGCGCGCGAAATCCAATCCATCGCAGCTTTCTACCGCAGGTCCGCTGTGGGTGTGCCGCAAGCTGGTTATCCCATGCACCACCAAGCCATCGGCTTCCTGCCCTTTCAAAATCGCGCGTGTGCGAAAGGCATAGCCGGAATGCATCGGCAAGGAATGATCAAGCACATGCAAAATGCGCAAAGGGGGAGTAGGATCGGACGCGCGTGTCATGAGGAGGGCTCCTGCCACATCTTGCTTAACGCGGCGTTTAGGGCTTGTCGTTAGTGGACTATAGAGCAGCCTATCATGATCGATTATTTCGCCATCCTTTTGACCCACGGCCTGATCGGGCTTGCCTGCTGGCGTATGCTGGCGCGCGATGATCTGGATGTTGAGCCGGCTGAGCGCGACAGGGATACGCCAGCGGATACAGAAAAAGGCCCGGTGAAACCGTGGCTGGTCAATCAAAAGCATTTGCACACGGGCAAGTTGCAGGGCGGCAAAGCGCAAGGTGGCAAAACGCAGGGCGGTACTGGCGATGCGTGATGTGTTCCTGATCGCCTTTATCGGCCTTGTTGTGTTGATGGGATTGAAGCGCCCTTTTTTGTGGGTGCTGATGTATCTTTATATCGATATCGTCACTCCGCAAAAGGTCGGCTGGGGCCTGATTACAGAGCTTCAGCTGTCCTTGATGGCGTTTCTGGCGGCGTTTGGCGGCTGGTTATTGCTCGATAGCAAAAAAGGCGCGCGCTTCACTTTGCGCCAAGGGCTGCTTGTCGCGCTGCTGGTATGGTGCGGGCTGACAACGATACTGGCCGAATTTCCCGATAGCGCCTGGTCGAAATGGGATTGGGTGTGGAAATCACTGGTCTTTGCGATTTTCCTGCCGCTGACATTGCGCACCAAATTGCGCCTAGAGGCCGCGGCCTTGATCATGGTGCTTTCCGCAGCTTCGATCATCATTTCAGCAGGCATCAAGACCGCGCTTTCGGGCGGGGGGTATGGCGTGCTTGTCGCGCTGGTGCAGGACAATTTCGGGCTGTATGAAGGCAGCACGCTTTCCACCGTTGCGATTGCCATCATCCCGCTGATCTTGTGGGTGGCAAAGCATGGGACGATTTTCCCGCGCTCGCCTTATACGATGCTGTTTGGCGGAGCGCTGGTCTTTGCTGCATTGCTGGTGCCTATCGGCACGCAAACGCGCACCGGCCTTATGTGCATTGCCGTGCTGGCCATCGTGCTTTTGCGCAGTGTGCGGTATCGCTTTATCTATATGGGGCTTGGCGCATTTGCTTTGTTTGCCGCTCTGCCTTTCTTGCCGGCTTCCTATACCGAACGTATGGCCACGATCACCGAATTTCGCGCCGATCAATCCGCCTCCACCCGCGTGCAGGTGTGGGCATGGACTTTTGAATATGCCAAGCAAAACCCGATGGGCGGCGGGTTTGACGCCTATCGTGGCAATAGCTTCACTTATGAAACGCGCGCAGTGAATGATGTTGGCGGTACGCAGGTTGTCGAGACGCAAACTATCACCGAAGAAAGCCGCGCCTACCATTCTGCATATTTTGAACTGCTGGGTGAGCAGGGCTGGGTTGGTCTTGGCCTGTGGCTGTGGCTGCATGCTGCGGGATTGTGGCAGATGGAGCGGATCCAGCGGCGGCTGAAAGGCAGCACTGATCCCGAAGACAAACGCTGGCGCAGCCTCGCAGTGGCGTTGCAGCAGGGGCAGATCGTGTATCTTGTCGGCGCGCTGTTTATCGGCGTTGGCTATCAACCTTTCATGTTCAAATTGGTAGGCCTGCAAATCGCCTTGAGCGTTATTATGCAGCGCTATCTCAAGCACCGGGATGAGGCCAAGCGCGCGGCTTTATCGGGCCAGTCTGGTACTGCGCCGGACAAAGCATTTGCGAAAGCACCCGCATGAGCACGCCTGTGCCCGGCAATAGCCCGCCGCGCCTTGATGCTTTAACGGGATTGCGCGGTATTGCGGCGTGGATGGTCGTACTGTTCCATGCCCGCGCGCTGCTTGTCGATTGGCTTCCAGCGCCGGTGATTGAAGCTGCGGGTTACGGCTTTCTTGCAGTCGACTTGTTTTTCATCATGTCCGGCTTTGTCATGTGGCTGAACTATGGCCCTCGGCTGCGGCGCGACGGCTTGCGCGGTGCGCCCGGTTTTTGGTGGCGCAGAGTGGCGCGCATCTGGCCGCTTCATGCCGCGATTTTGCTGGCGATGGTGGGGTTTGCGCTGCTTTTGCTGGTGACGCAGCGCGATATGGCGGGGTATCCGTTGGCGCAGCTGCCGCTACACTTCGCGCTGGTGCAAAATTGGGGGCTGACAGATTCGCTGACATGGAACCACCCGGCATGGTCAATCAGCACCGAGATGGGCGCGTATCTGTTTTTTCCATTTCTGGTGCTGGCGGTGCGTTGGGAGAATTTGCCGCCTGCAATCCTGATCGCTTGCGTATTGGTGTGCGCCGGGCTGCTATATGGCGTGTTCCGCATGGCGGGGGAGCCATCTTTGGGCGGGCAGATCCCGCAGCTTGGGTTGATGCGATGTGTGATGGAGTTTTCCATCGGCATGCTTATCGCCAATATCTGGCAGGCATGGCGCGGCAAAAGCGTCGCCTGCATCGCGATGGTTGCAACAGCGATTGGCGTCTTTGCGCTGATGTTTGCAGGGTTTGCTCCTGCAACTCTGGCGCTGCCGGTGGCCTTTGCGGCGATGCTTTTGGCGCTGGCGCTCGATGCAGGGCCTGTTGCGCGGCTTTTGGGCGCGCCGGTGCTGCGATGGCTGGGCGATGCAAGCTATGCGACATATCTGGCACATTTCCCGCTTCTGATCGTGTGGAAGCTGATATTTGTCGATGCCAGCCTAACGCTGTCACCGCTCAGCTTTGCTGGGTATTGCGCGGTGTTGCTGGCGTTGTCAGCTGCTTTGTATCGCTGGCTGGAAAAGCCTGCGCAGCGCGTGTTCAATCGCGCTTTGCCGCTGATCCAGCCAAGCCAGCAAACTGCCAGGTAAACGCTGTGAAAAGCGTCAATTCACACCGGGATTGGCGCGCATCCATTCTTCTACAACAGGCGCGATTTTGCCGCGCCATTTGCTGCCATTGAAGATGCCATAATGGCCCACATCGGGCGCAAGATGATATTTCTGCATGGCAAGTGGCAGATGCTTTGTCAGATCCAACGCAGCGCGCGTTTGCCCGATGCCGGAGATATCGTCCTTCTCGCCTTCAATTGCCAATACCGCTGTATCGCGAATCGCATCAGGATCGATGGCTTTGCCGCGATGGACAAATTCGCCTTTGGGCAGCGTGTGCTTCTGGAACACATGCTCAATCGTTTGCAGATAAAATTCCGCCGTCATGTCGCAGACAGACAGATATTCATCATAGAACCGTTTGGTCGCATCCGCGCTTTCATGGTCCCCGATATTGAGATGTTTGAACATCTCATAATGGCTCAGCATGTGGTCAGACAGGTTCATCGACAGGAAGCCTGCCAATTGCAGAAAACCGGGATAAACCCGCCGTCCGGCCCCGCGATAATTGAACGGGACGGTCGCGATCACATTGTTACGGAACCAGCTTAGCGGCTGCTCCATCGCCAGATCATTCACGCCTGTCGGGCTGGCGCGCGTATCTATCGGGCCGCCCATCATGGTCAGGGTGGCGGGGCGGCACTTATCCTTGGCAGCAGCCATTACAGCTGTTGCAGCGAAAGCAGGCACTGATGGCTGACACACGGCAAGAACATGCGTGTTGGGGCCAATAAACTGCAAAAATTCAATCAGATAATCGATGTAATCATCAAGATCGAAATGCCCATCGGACAATGGCACCCGGCGCGCATCGGCCCAATCGGTGATGTACACTTCCTGATTTTCCACCAACCGCGCCACTGTTCCGCGCAGCAAAGTGGCGTAATGCCCGCTCATCGGCGCAACGAGCAGCATCTTGGGCGCATCATCGGGCAGGCCTTCGCGGCGAAAATGGCGCAAATTGCCAAACGGCTTTTCCATCACCACGCTTTCAGCGACCGGATAATCCACTGCGTCTACCGTAGCTGTAGTGATGCCAAATTCGGGTTTGCCGCGTTCTTCATAGACATGCGCGAACACTTTGAGCGCGCTGGCCACAGCCGGGCCCATGCCGAAATATCCAATCGGCAAAGCTGGATTGGACAGCAATTGCGCGCCCACGGCGGCCATATTGCTGGCAGAAGTCAGCCAGTTTTTCTGCAGTTCATAAGCGGCGTAAAGCAATTGCGATCCCCTGCAACGCGCCAACAAACCTGGCGCTCTTAAGGCGCGGTTGGCCATTCTAGCTCTTACCGCAAATCTCTTTGATGGGCGCTCTATAGGCACATTGCTGCGGCGCGGCAAAGGCAACCTTTGGCCGTATCGGGTAAAGACAGTTTTGCGCCTCGGCATATGATCCGGGTTTGCGTGCGCGCAATGTTGGGCTAGTGGCCTCAACCATATGGCTTCGCGTGCATCCAGAAAAGACGTCAAACCAGCCAAAACGCTGGGCCCGCTTCGCATGATATTTGGCGCGGCGGCGCGTTATCCCACTTTGATCGGCCTTGCTCTGATCGCTCTGGTGATCACGGCCGGTGCGACATTGGGCATCCCGGCCTACTTCCGCCTGATCATTGATCGCGGTTTTGCCGAAGGCGCCAATTCAGAAGAAATCGCTTACTGGTTCCGGCATTTGCTGGGCATTGCCGTTGTGTTGGCTATCGGCACAGCCTGCCGGTTTTATTTCGTCAGCCTTCTGGGTGAGCGGGTGGTCGCCGATATCCGCCTTGCCGTGCAGCAAAATCTGCTGCGCTTGTCGCCCAGCTTTTTTGAAGAAAACAGCCCCAAGGAAATCTCCAGCCGGATGACGGCGGATACCGCGCAGATTGAACATGTCGTGGGCACTACCGTTTCCATGGCTTTGCGCAATATCTTGATGGGCATTGGCGGCGTTGCGTATCTTTTCTATCTTGCGCCCGGATTGACGCTGGCTTTGTTGATTGCAGTACCGATTACGATCGTTCCGATCATCTGGTTTGGCCGCAAATTGCGCAATGTCAGCCGCGAGAGTCAGGACCGCGTTGCCGATGTTGGCACGCGCACCTCCGAAGCGCTGGGCTCCATGAAGATCGTGCAAGGCTTCAATCAGGAAGCGCGCGAGCTGGAACGGTTTTCCGATAGTGTCGAGGAAACCTATCAGACTGCGCGCCGCCGCATCATGCTGCGTTCTTTAATGACGTTCTGCGTGATCACTTTGATCTTTGGAGCGCTGGTGATTTTGATGTGGCGCGGCGCCAATCAAGTGGCCGAGGGCCTGCTTTCGGGTGGCACGATCGCCGCTTTTGTCTTTACCGGCCTGTTGGTTGCAGGCGCGTTTGGCGCTCTTGCTGAAGTGTATGGAGAGCTGCTGCGCGGGGCAGGCGCGGCAGGCCGTTTGAATGAGCTGTTGCGCGAAGAGCCCAATATCGCAGCGCCTGCGCGCCCGCAGGCATTGCCTGTCCCACCGCGCGGCGGCCTGGCGTTTCAAAACGTCACTTTCAGCTATCCCACACGGCTTAAGGAAAAAGCGATCAGCAATTTCTCCCTGACTGTGGAGCCAGGGGAAACTGTCGCAATCGTTGGCCCATCGGGCGCTGGCAAATCGACTATTTTTCAACTCGTTGAACGGTTTTATGATCCGCAAGAAGGCACTGTGCGCATTGATGGCGTGCCATTGACTGCGGCCGACCCTGCCGAAGTGCGCGCGCGCATCGCTCTGGTTCCGCAGGAAGGCATTCTGTTCGCCGCCAGCGCGCGCGACAATCTGCGATACGGCGCATGGAATGCTAGCGAAGATGCGATCTGGGACGCGGCGCGCACTGCCAATGCTGAACAATTCCTGCGCGATTTGCCCGAAGGTTTGGAAACTTTCCTTGGCGAAGGCGGCGCACGGCTTTCTGGCGGACAACGCCAACGCATGGCCATTGCGCGCGCTGTCTTGTGTGATGCGCCGATCCTGCTGCTTGATGAAGCGACCAGCGCGCTGGATGCGGAAAGCGAGCTGTTGGTGCAACAAGCGCTTGAACGCTTAATGGCGCAGCGCACCACATTGGTTATCGCGCACCGTCTAGCAACGATCCGCGCGGCGGACCGGATTGTGGTGATGGAAGATGGCCAGATCGTGGAAGAAGGCGATCATGCCAGCTTAACCGCGCGCGGCGGACTTTATGCGCGGCTGGCCTCCTTGCAATTTAACGAACCTGCTGTCGCCTAAAGCACTGGCACCTGAATTTCTGGTATCTGATTGCCGCAGCGGCCAAGTGTTGCAGCGTAGAAACCATTGCCATTTCTTGCGTTAATCCCAATACAGTAACACGAGAAACAAATACCGTGCCTGTGCGCCCCTCGTTCTGAGCGGCGGCTGCACTTTTCTTTTGGCCAAGACTGGACAGGACCGCCCATGCTTCGCACTCTTTTTGTAACCACCGCTTCTGCAGCTTTAATGTTTGCTACCGTGCCTGTGAAGGCACAGGAAATGGACGATGCAGTCCTCGGATCGGAAGATGCTGCATTGGAAGAAGCGGATTTGTCGCCTGATTTTGGCGCATGGGGGATTGGGCTGGATGAGATTGATCACACCGTTTCGCCCGGAGATGATTTCTTCGCCTATGCCAATGGCAAATGGACTGCGCGCACCGCAATCCCTTCCCACCGATCGCGGTTCGGTGCATTTGATGTTCTGATTGAGAAATCAATCAAGGATGTGGAAGAACTGGTGGCAGAAATAGTCGCCACCGATCCGGCACCCGGCACCACAGAACGGCGCATTGTCGATGCGTATAATTCCTATCTCGATACCGATGCGATTGATGCAAGCGGCCTTGCCCCGGCCTATCCGTTTTTAACGCAGATTTTCACCGCGCCCGATCTGGAACGATTGACGCAGCTGTTTGGCATGCCGGGCTATCCCGCGCTGGTAGCCGCCGGCGTTACGGTCGATAGCAAAAACCCTGAAGAATATATTGTCAGCTTCGGATTTGGCGGCATGGGCTTGCCGGACCGGGATTATTATCTGGTGGATTCAGAGAAGAATCTGGAGATTCGGGACAAGTACAAAGCCTATCTCGCCTTCCTTCTGGGTGAGGCAGGATATGGCGACCCCGAAGCGGCAGCGGCATCGGTTTATGAATTTGAACGCAAGGTCGCACAGCTGGAATGGGATCGCCGGACGCTGCGCATTTCCAGCCTGACCTACAATTCCCTCAGCCGTGATGAACTGCTCGCGCTGTCGCCGGATTTCCCGTTGCAGACCCTGCTGGAGACGGGCGGCTTTGCTGATCAAACGCAATTCCTCGCGCCGCAAATCCCCCCAACGCCGGACGAATTGGAAGAAGCGGGCCTGACGCCGGAAAATGCGCAAAGCATGATTGGTGGCGGATTGCCGGGCATGATGGATATGCTCAACACAGCCGATCTTCCCACGATCAAGGCATGGATGGCCGCGCACTTCCTCGATACTTATGCCTCACGCCTGACCAGCGAGCTGGATGAAGCCGCCTTCGATTTTAATGCCCGCACTTTGTATGGCTCAGAAGAACAGCGCGAACGCTCTCAACGCGCGATTGCTGTGGTTGAAAGCCAGTTGGGTGAACAGCTTTCCACGCTCTATGTCGAACGCCATTTCCCACCCGAAGCGAAACAGCGCATGGACATGCTGGTGCAAAACCTGTTGCTTGCGATGGGCGATTTTATCGAAAGCAATGATTGGATGACGCAGGCAACCGTTGCCGAAGCGCAAACCAAGCTGGGCAATTTCATCCCCTTGATCGGCTATCCCGATAGCTTTGAAACCTATGACGGGTTGGAAATTCGCGGCGATGATCCGCTTGGCAATGCGGTGCGTTCAACGGCGTGGTCGATGGAAGATTCGCGCAAGGACTTGGGCCAGCGGGTTGATAAGACCAAATGGTTGATGTTGCCGCAAACGGTGAACGCCTATTATGCGCCGGTTTTCAATCAGGTCGCGTTTCCGGCCGCGATTTTGCAGCCGCCTTTCTTTAATCTCGAAGCGGATGAGGCGGTCAATTATGGCGCAATCGGCGCGGTGATTGGGCATGAGATTGGCCACGGCTTCGATGATCAGGGCTCACGCTATGATGGTTCGGGCACGCTGCGCGATTGGTGGCAGCCTGAAGACCGCGGATATTACGATGCTCAGGCAGACAAGCTCAAAGCTTTGATCGAACAATATTGTCCCATCGAAACCGCTGATGAGACGCTGTGTCTAAAAGGCGATTTGTCTATCGGGGAAACGATGGGCGACGTGATTGGCCTGCAAATGGCTTACCGCGCCTATCAAATCTCGCTCGGCGGCGAAGAAGCGCCGGTGCTTGACGGCGTGACCGGGGATCAGCGGTTCTTGCTTGGCTTTGCGCAGGTTTGGCGTGCAAAAATGCGGCCCGAAGCTTTGCGGCAGCGCATGTTGACCGCTGTGCACCCACCGTCGGAATTCCGGCTTAACAATGCTGTGCGCCATCTGGATGCGTGGTATGCCGCGTTTGATGTTGGCCCCGAACATGCTTTGTATCTTGCGCCTCAAGATCGTGTGCAGATCTGGGAATAGGTGCAAAGCGGCCTATGCTGCATCTGCGAAGGCTTGACTTCGCGCGCTGGAATGCGATGGCAGCACGCTCACATGCGCAGCGGTGCAAAACCGCGCGCGGTTAGCAAGGGCCAAGCGGCATGACATTCCTGCAAATGGTGATTCTGGCGGTTGTTCAGGGGGTTACGGAATTTCTTCCGATCTCCTCCTCAGGGCATCTGATCCTTGTCCCGGTGTTCACTGGCGCTGAAGATCAAGGCCCGATGATCGATATTGCGGTGCATGTCGGATCATTGCTGGCGATCATCGTGTATTTCTTCAAAGATGTGGCAGGCCTTGCCAAAGGCGGCTTTGCCAGCGTGGGCATTGGTAAAGCGCCTGAACAAAGGCGATTGTTCTGGTGGATTGTGCTGGGCACGATCCCTGCGGTGATAGTAGGCCTTGCGATCAAATCGGGCGCGCTCAACGGGTTTGCCGAAAGCGTGTTTGGCCTCGCCATTATCGATAATGATTTGATGGCGTCCTTGCGCCTTACCGATCTGATCGCGTTCAACCTTATATTCTACGGCATCCTGCTTGGCATTGCAGACCGTTTTGGCGGTGAGACCAAGAAGTTTGAGGATATGACCTGGCGCGATGGCTTGCTGGTGGGTGCAGCACAGGCGCTGGCTTTGATCCCGGGAACCAGCCGTTCTGGCGTCACGATGACAGCGGCGCGCGCATTGGGTTATGGCCGGTTTGAAGCGGCGCGCTTCTCTTTCCTGCTGTCCATTCCCGCAGTGGCGGGGGCCGGCGTGCTGATTGTGCCCGATTTGCTGGCTGCAGATGGCGATTTGTTGATTGAAGCTTTGATCACCGGCGCGCTGACTTTCGTGGCCGCTTTTGCCACGATGGCTTTCCTGATGAATTTCCTCAAGAAAGCATCGATGATGATCTTTGTGATCTATCGCATTGCAATGGGTGTCGCGCTGCTCTGGCTTTTTTAAGCGCTTACGCAAGTATTTTGTCATAGAAAATCGGAACTCTGCCCGCCAATACGGGTTTAGGTCTATGACGGGCGCAATGAGTAAGGCCAATGGGAATTGTATTTTTAATCGTAGCAGGAGCCGCCTTTGGATGGTTGGCATTGATTATTGCGCCAGCATCGAAGGCGCAATCCAGATCTGATACGTTTGCAAATATTGCCGTTGGCATCCTTGGCGCTTTACTGGCCGGTCTGGTGGTGAGCCCGCGCCTGGGAACAGGTAGCCTAATTGGTGGATATTACACCATTGATGCGGTGTTGATCACAATGCTGGGCTCAATCCTGGCGCTTACGGTATACACACTATGGCGGCGGCAAATCGCCAGTTAACCAAGCCCGGATAACCCCCAAATAACCAGTGTGGGATGCGGCGCTATTCGCCTTTGTCCGCCGGTCCATCTTCATTAGTATCTTCGCGCGTTGCCAACATGGCTTCTGCATCTGCGAGAGATTGAATTTCGCCCGCTGTCGCTTCACCGGGGCCGGCATCTACGCTGTCCCCGCTGCCACAAGCCGCCGCTGCGACAAGGATGACTACAGGCGCAAGCCGCTTCATTGCGCGCCATCTTCTTCAAGCACAGCGGTGGCCGCTTCAGCGGCTTGTGCTGCGTCCATCGCTTCATCTTCGGCCTGATCCATTTCTGCTTCAAGCGCAGCATCGGCCACCGGATCGGGCGCGCCGTCCATCGCTGCATCGGCAGAAAACTCGACATTTTCAGCTGTCGCTTCGTCAGAGGCATCCTGCGCGCCGCCACATGCGGTCAAAAGCCCAGCAGCAGCAAGTGCCACGACGGAGAGAGGGGAGAAACGAGAATGGCGCATCTTTTCGTATCCTTTGGGATGATTTTTTGCTGACTTTACCGTAGCCGCGCCACGCCTGCGTGGAAATGGTGCAATTGGCACTTTGTCGCAGGCACAGAACCTGTCAGGCTCCCAGCAATGTTGGCCGATCCCCCACAAGATGACATCGCACCCCCTTTGCTTGAAGCGAAAGAGGCGTTGCGCCGCGTTTTTGGCTTTGAGAATTTTCGCGGGGTACAACAAGATGTGATCGCCCGCGTTCTTGCCGGGCAGCCCAGCCTTGCGATTATGCCCACCGGTGCTGGCAAATCGCTGCTCTATCAATTGCCTGCAACGATGCTGGATGGCACGGTTTTGGTCATCTCGCCGTTAATCGCGTTGATGCATGATCAATTGCGCAGCGCGCGCGCCAATGGCATCCGCGCCGCCACTCTTACCAGTGCAGATAGCGATTGGCGCGAAACGCAAGATGCCTTTCGTGCAGGCGAGCTGGACCTGCTTTACGTGGCCCCCGAACGCGCCAGCCAACCGCATTTTCGTGAGCTTTTGGCTCAAGCCAAACTGGCGCTGATCGCGGTGGATGAAGCGCATTGCGTTTCGGAATGGGGCCATGATTTCCGCCCGGATTACAGGCAGCTGCGCGGTTTGATGGATGCGCATAGCGATGTCCCGCGGCTTGCTTTGACGGCCACGGCGGATGCACGCACGCGCGCCGATATCCTTACCCAGTTGGGCCTACCTGACGAAGCGCTGGTTATCGCCGGATTTGATCGGCCCAACATCCATTATGCAATCCGCGCGCGCGATTCGCTGGCCCGCCAACTGGCGACATTGATGGCTGAAGTGCCTGGCCCCGGCATCATCTATGCGCCCACGCGCAAGAAGGTGGAACAGCTCGCCGCCGATCTGGCCAAAGCGACGGGGCGCGAAGTGCGGCCCTATCATGCAGGCCTTGATCCCCAAATGCGGGCCGACAACCAATCCGCCTTTGTCGCCAGCGAGGATATGGTGATTGTCGCCACCATCGCTTTTGGCATGGGGATCGACAAACCCGATGTGCGCTTTGTTGCCCATGCCGGCATCCCCAAATCAATCGAAGCCTATTATCAGGAAACAGGGCGCGCTGGCCGCGATGGGGATCCTGCCAAAGCGGTTATGCTGTGGGGTGCAGGCGATTTTGTGCAGGCCCGCGCGCGTCTTTCCGAAGTGCCCGAAGCACGCCAACGTGATGAACAGGTGCGCCTTGATGCACTGGCCGCATTGGTCGAAGGGGTGGGCTGCCGCCGTGCAGTATTGCTGCGTTATTTCGATGAAGTGCCGCCCCAATCTTGCGGCAATTGCGACAATTGCAATGCACCGCCTGCCGTAATCGATGCGACTGAAACCGCGCGCAAAGTGCTGTCTGCGGTCTATCGCACCGGGCAAAGTTTCGGCTTTGGCCATATTCAAAAGGTTTTGACAGGCGTGCAGGATGATCGCGTGTCACAGCGGCGCCATGATCAATTGTCGGTGTTCGGCATTGTCGAAGGGGAAGAGGCTGCATTGCTCAAGCCTGTCGCCCGCGCTTTGCAAGCGCGCGGCTTTCTTACCGCAACCGAGCATGGCGGACTGGCTTTGGGCGGCGAAGCGCGCGAACTGTTGAAAGGGGAGGCGTCCCTGCCCATCGCACAGCCGGTGAAACGCAGCCGCAGGAAACGCGTCGATCCTACGCCCAATCCGGTTGGCGATCCCCTGTTCGAAGCTTTGCGCGCCAAACGCCGCGAATTGGCCGAGGAGGCGGGTGTGCCGCCTTATGTCGTCTTTCATGATGCCACTTTGCGCGAAATGGCATCACAGCGGCCTTCCTCACGCGAGGAGCTGGGCCATTTGCAGGGTATTGGCGCGAAAAAGCTGGACGCTTACGGCACGGCTTTCCTCAAAGTGATAGCCGAGAATTAGCCCCGCGCTTTGCCTTTGGGCTGCGTTAACCATTATCGGGTAAGACAATATCCGTTATGAAATATGTCCGATCTGAACGCCCGCGTATCTCGCTTACCTTTACTGCCGTGTTGGCCGTTGCCGCTATTGCTGCGATCCCGCTAACCGCTGTCTTGGCGCAGAACCGCACGGCGCCTTTTACGGTGACCGAAACGGGCCAGGGATTTGATCGTTTGCAAGATGCCGTCAATGCGATTGGCGATGCGCGTGGGACGATTGCGATTGCGCCGGGCCGATATCCGCAATGCGCAGTGCAGGAGCGCGGCTTTGTGTCGTTTCTCGCTGTCGAACCCGGCTCTGTCGTGTTTGACGGGGTAAGCTGCGAAGGCAAAGCGGCTTTGGTGCTGCGCGGCGAAGGGGCAGAAGTCTCCGGCATCATTTTTGAAAATATGCGTGTGCCTGATTTTAACGGCTCGGGCATTCGCCTCGAAAAAAGCAATCTGACAGTTGCGGAAAGCTGGTTCCGCGATAGCCAGCAAGGCATTCTCACCCATAACGATCCCGAAGCCAGTCTGGTGATTGACCGCTCCACCTTCTCACGCCTTGGCACATGCGAAGGCGGCGGAGGCTGTGCGCATTCGATCTACACCGGCGAATATGGCGAACTGCGCGTCACCCGCAGCCGGTTTGAAGAAGGGCGCGGCGGGCATTATGTCAAAACGCGCGGCATCACTGTTGCCATCGCCAGCAACAGCTTTGATGATTCACGCGGGCGGGCGACCAATTACATGATCGACCTAAGCGCTGGATCAGGCGGACAGATTACCAACAATTGGTTCGTCCAGGGCGCTGATAAAGAAAATTACTCAACCTTCATCGCGGTTGCACCCGAAGCGCAATGGCACAGCTCTGCCGAACTGCAAGTTGCCGGCAATGATGCCCGCTTTGCAACCGGCGTAGACCGCAATGCTGTATTCGTGCGCGATTGGTCCGGCGATATGTTGGGCATTGGCGAAAACGCGCTGGATCGCCGATTGACGGCATTTGCGCGGCAGTAATTCCGCGCAAAACCCCGTTATTATACGGTATGATGTGGCGGCGGCGAAAAGTGCGCCTTACCTAAGCAGATGGCCGGCCTTATCGCGCTTGGTTTCCAGATAGCGCAGGTTGTGTGGATTGGCGGGCAATTGGTGCGCCACGCGTTCCAGCACTGTCACTCCGGCTTCTTCCAAAGCGGCGACTTTTTCAGGATTGTTGGTCATCAAGCGCACGCCGCTCACGCCCAGCAGATCGAGCATCCGCGCTGCCAGCGGGAAATCGCGCGCTTCTTCGGGCAGGCCAAGGCGGCGATTGGCCTCCAGCGTATCGAACCCTTCATCCTGCAGGCGATATGCGCGCAGCTTGTTCACTAGGCCGATCCCGCGCCCTTCTTGCCGCATATATAGGACAATGCCCCAACCATCCTGGCTCGCTTCCGCGCTCATCGCGGCCAGCGCTGCATCCAATTGCGGGCCACAATCGCATTTGAGACTGCCGAAAATATCGCCGGTCAGGCATTCAGAATGCAGCCGGACAAGCGGCGGGCGGTCCCCATCAGCTTGGCCAAGGATCAGCGCGACATGTTCACGCAAATCATTGGTACTGCGAAAGGCGATGATCTCGGCGTCTTCTTGCGCGGCAATGGGCAGGCGCGCGCGCGTGGCGATGCCAAGATTTTGCGGCGCAGACCAAATGTCCAGATCGCCCGGCTCAATTCTATGCAGCTCCCCTGCATCGCTTGCATCGACCATAAAGGCGGGCAAAATTCCGGCAATGCGCGCCAGCTCCAATGCGGTGATTGCATCCTGCTCCCGATCTAGGGGTTCGGCCAGAAACGGGCCTTTAAGCGGGTTTTGCAGATCGAGCGAGGGATCCGCAATTGCCAGCGCTTCGTGCAACGTTACAGGTGCGCCTGAACGGATGAAAACCGGATCAGACCCGCGCGCGGCTTCGCGTTGATTGGTGAGGCGCAATGTTTCTGCGCGCGCGGTTGAGATCAGCAGCTGCTCTGCCTTTGCCCCATGTGCAATCGCAGTTTCTACAGGCAGCAAAACAGGCCCTTCGCCAACGCGAATCGGCCAGCCATGGCGCAATGCGTCCACGGCCTGCGCAATCCTGCGGGATGGAGAAGGAGAGGGGTTGCTCATTTAAAGCGAGAATTGCGTCATCAACGGGATGTGATCGGACGGCTTTTCCCAATCGCGCGCTTCTTCGAGCAGCCAATGCCGTGTCGCTTGCTTGGCCAGTTGAGGTGAAGCCCACATATGATCCAGCCGCCGCCCGCGATCATTCACGCGCCAGTCTTTCGAACGATAGCTCCACCAGCTGAAATAGCGTTCCGGCGCGAGGATATGTTCGCGGCCAATATCGCTCCACCCATGGGCATCGCGAAACCGGTTAAGCGTCTCGACTTCAAGCGGCGTGTGGCTGACCACTTTGAGCAATTGCTTGTGTGACCACACATCGCTTTCCAGCGGGGCGATATTGAAATCGCCAACGATCATGCTGGGCCGATCAATCGTCTCTGCCCAGCGGGTCATGCGGTCAAGAAAATCGAGCTTTTGGCCGAATTTCGCATTCACTTTACGATCCGGCACATCGCCACCCGCGGGCACATAAACGTTTTCGAGCACCATGCCCTGGCCAGCACCAAGCAGCTCCACCCCAACATGGCGCGCTTCGCCATTGTCTTGCCAGTCGTGGCGGGACACTTCGCGCAATGGTATGCGGCTGACGGTGGCGACGCCGTGATAGCCCTTTTGCCCATGCACAGCGATGTGTTTATAACCAAGCTTGGCAAAGGCTTTGGCCGGGAATTGAAACTCCTGACATTTGATTTCCTGCAGGCACAGCACATCGGGCGCTTCTGCTTTCAAGAAGCGCTCAACAATCGGCATGCGCAGGCGAACAGAGTTGATATTCCAAGTAGCGATAGTGACCATGCAAGGTGGCATAGGTGCATGGATCGCTGCCAGCAAGATTTGTCGTGTGCGGCACCAGCCCGCTCCCCCTCCCAACCACCCGATACCTTACGGGAAGCACATCGGGTGGTTGGGAGGGGGGCGGGCTGGCACCGAAAGCGCAGGGCGGACGCCCGAAGCGCATCAAACAAACTGTGGTTGGGAGGGGGAGCGGGCCGGGGCCGCAAGCGGAGGGCGCTAATCAGGCGAACAAAAACCAGTTTTCCAACAAAAAACCCCTGTCCCGGGGGCAAGTGGGACAGGGGTTCCTTTTTGAGCGTTCGTCACGCTTCACGAACCGGGTACTGAAGGGCCGGGATAACAGGGGGGAAACCCGGCCGGACTTGCGATTCGATAGACAAACAATAGCCAACCGTGGCTTTCGCGATAATGAACGGGCCGGGTCATTTATCGCAGCGTTCAAACACTCTGACGGCGGAGCGTTTATCCCGGGCGACGGGTGGTGCGGCGCGGGTCACGGAACCTGAATGTGGAGTTGGGCACATTCATACCATAACGGTGGTTCGTCAACCTGATGGTGGTCCGCGTATTTTGCGAATCAAGCGCCACCCAACTGACCAGCTCCATTCCGCCCGGCGCGCTTGCACTATTCAGGAAAATCAGACGGATACGGCCAAATTCGGGCCGTTCAGAATCGCTCACCTCGATCGAGATAACATTGGGATTGCTGGTCGGGATCAACGTGCCATAACGCCGCACATCGCGATCGGGATCAAGCAATGCCCCCAGCGGAGAATTGCTGATCGGCCAGCGTTCGACCTGTTGCACATCATAATCAATCAGCGTGAGCGCACGCCCATCGGACACCACCAGTAAATTGGTATCATCGCCATATTCAAAGCGGATGCGGCCCGGATTTTTCAACGTCAACTCGCCGCGAATGGCCTGACCAGAGCGGTCCGTTTGCGTGAAATCCGCCTTGAGTGTGGAGATCGCCCGCAAAGCCGCAACTGCACGGTCCAATTGCGCGATTTCGGATGCCGTTTGCGCGGATGCGGGGGCTGCCAATGTGGCAGGCACGGCAGCGACCAGCGCGCTTGCAATGGCAAGCGTCAGCGGGCGGGCGAATATCGAACGAAAAGCTGTCATGCTCGCATCCTTACAGGCGGAGCATTGAATAGTCACTGAACTGCGCAGCTATGCTGGCGTTCAGACTATTTGATTTTGCCTTCTTTGTACTCGACATGCTTTTTCACAACCGGATCGTATTTACGGAATACGAATTTTTCGGTGTGGTTGCGCGGGTTCTTTTTGGTCACGTAAAAGTGGCCGGTATCCGCGGTCGAGTTCAGACGGATTTTGATGGTTGCGGGCTTCGCCATGGTCTTGCCTTCGAAATTTGAAAGGGCCCCACGAATGAGGATGGCGGCCCGAAAAATATGCCTAAAAAACAAAAGCGACGCCACGCGCCGCCCGATTGGTCGCGCCTTTGCGAGAGAATCGGGGGAAAGTCAAGAAATCTTGCAGGTCCCATTGCCGGGCCAGCGGCGCGCAAACTACCAATCCACCTTGCCGCGATTGGCCTTCTTTTGCGCATGGGCTTTCTTGCTGGCGAGCCGTTTGGTTTTGCCCACGCGGTTGATGTGCACTTTCTTGCGCTTTTTGGGCTCCTTCAAAGCTTCTTCAATCAGCGCGGTCAGCCGTTCGCGCGCATCGCGCCGATTGGCCTCTTGCGTGCGATGATTGCGCGCAATGATCAGGATGTCGCCCACCTTGTTGAGGCGATTTCCGGCCAGATCTTTCAAGCGGTGAAAGATTGGCGGCGGCAAAGCGAGGGCATAGATATTGACGCGCAGCTGCACTGCGGTTGCGACCTTGTTCACATTCTGACCGCCCGGCCCGGAAGCCGTAACAAAGCTCTCCTCAGCCAGAGCCATCGCGCGATCAAGGATTTTACCCAAGCCCGACACCTGTATCCGGCCCAGAAGCTGGCCCAGAAGCTGGCTCCGTTTCTGGCCCCGTTTCTGGCCCAGTTACCGCCCCAGCTTCTGGCCCTGTTTCCAGCGCAATTTCTGGCAGGCTCACATCTTCAAGCTGCGCGCCCAAGGCGGCAAATTCGGGTGGCAGCGGAGCGCTTGCAGCAATACTGGTTTTGCCGGGGCGGTGCACCACAAGGCGGCTGGCATGGAGCATGGTGCGCGGGGCACGCGCATCTTTCTTGCCGTAAATCGGATCGCTGAGCAGCGGCGCGCCAAGGCCCAGCTGTGAATGCACGCGCAATTGGTGTGTCCGGCCAGTTTCGGGGCGAAATTCCACAAAGGTCAACCCGCCGGGAAGCTCGGCCAGTTTGCGCCAGTGCGAAATCGAAGGCTTGCCCTTTTTTGCCGCAATCATGCGCCAACCGCGTTCCGCGCTGCTGATCTTGGAAAGTGAAAGTTCGATTGTGCCTTCATCCTCGGACAAAGATTTGTCGATGATGCCGCAATAGATTTTTTCCACCAGCCGCGCTTCGAAAGCGGCGTTAAAGCGCTTCAACGCTTTGGGATTGCGCGCCAATAGCAGGCAGCCGGATGTGTCCTGATCCAAGCGGTGCACAGCAACGGGCCGCCGCATAAAGCCCAGCTTTAACGAATCGAGATGATCTTCCAGCGATTCGCCGCCGCGCCGCGGACGGTCCACAGGCAGGCCGGCAGGCTTGTTGATGACGAGCGCTTCGCCGTCTTCGTAAATGATGGGAATTTGGCTCATACGCGCCCCATGCCCGAACGCGCTGCGCTAAGATAGGGCTTTGGCGATGCGCACCATTGCCTGTGTAAGAGTTTCTTCGCTGGCGGCAAAGCTGATGCGGAAGCCGTTTTTGCCGCCAAAACCGCTTGCCGCCACCACCGCCACACCATGTTCGAGCAGATGCAGCGCGAGCTTTCCATCATCGCCGCCAAACCGGTCCATCAGCGGGCTGGCATCGATAAAGCAGTAAAACGCGCCATCGGGAACGGGCGTTGAAAGCCCCTCAATCGCATTGACCGCGCTGACCACCAGATCGCGCCGCCGCCGGAATGTTTCGCGCCATTGGCCAAGGAAGTCTTGCGAACCTGTCAAAGCCGCCACGGCTGCTGCCTGACTGGGAGCTACTGGATTGCCGCAAGCATTGCTTTGCAGTTTTGTCATTGCGCCGATCAGCCAATCTGGCCCGGTGGCAAAGCCAATGCGAAAGCCGGTCATGGCATGGCTTTTCGATACACCTGATATGGTGCAGATCCGGCTCGCCAAGTCAGGATGGCGTGCAGCAAGGCTGCAATGCGGAGCGTCTGTATAAATTAGCGGCGCATAGATATCATCGCTGAGCACCAGCACATGGGGGTTGCGGCGCAGCACCTCGGCAATGCCATCGAGCATTTGTGCAGAAAACGCAGCGCCTGTGGGATTGCCGGGTGAATTGAGCACAAGCCATTTTGTCGAAGGGGTGATCAACGCGGAAAAATCGCCCGGATCAAAACAGAAATTGTCATGCGCATGGGTGATCAAAGGCACCACGCGCCCCCCGGCATAACGTACCATTTGCGGATAGCTGACCCACCATGGCGATGGCACGATGACTTCATCACCAGGGTTCACAGTGGCGGCCAATGCAAAGAACAACGCCTGTTTGCCACCAGCAGTCACAATCACATCTTTGGCAGCGCAAGCAATGCCCAAATCACGTTCATAATGCGCTGCGGCGGCTTTGCGTAAAGCAAGCGTTCCGGCCACGGGCGTATAGCGCGTTTCACCTGCATCAAGCGCGGCTTTGGCAGCGGCGATGACATGGGGCGGGGTATCGAAATCAGGCTCTCCCACCGAAAGCGAGATGATATCGCGGCCCTCGCTGCGCAGCTGGCTGGCGCGGTCAGTCATCGCGGTGGTGGGGGAGGCTTCCATACGGCGCAGCGCGGAAGAAAGCGAAGCTTGGCTCATGGTGTGATGACCTTGGCTTGCATAAGACCTCGTAAAGCGTTGCCGATGAGAAACCCGCCTTCAAGATCGCTTAATGATAAAGCCGCTTCGCAGGCGCGGCCTTCTTCGATCAGTGATCGGCGCAGCACACCGGGCAACAGGCCAAGTTCCAATGGCGGGGTCAGCAAGATGCCGTCACGCTCCACAAAGATGGAGGTCCAGCACCCTTCTGTCAGCTGCCCATCTTCGCGCACCAACAATGCCTCTTTCGCGCCTGCTGCGTGCGCCACCATGAGCGCTTCTTCGTAAAAATTGCGATCGGTGGTTTTGTGCCGCAAACGCCAATCACCTGTAACAGTGGGATGGGGCAAAGCAAGGCAGGCCGCCGGTTCGCCCAGCGCTTCGGGCAAAGGTTGCACTTCCAATGCAATCGCTCCGCTGCGCGCCAGCATCAGGCGCAGTTTCGCCGCCTCCTCCAGCTCAAAACACAGCGCTTGAATGCGGTTGCGCGCATCATGCCTGTCGAAAGCAAAGCCCAGCTGCGCAGCGCTGGCTTTCATGCGTTCCAGATGCAGTTCGAGCAGAGCGATGCCTTCTTCGGGATCAAAGCGCATGGTTTCAATCAGATCATGTCCGCCCGCGCGGCCCCGTACAAAGGCGCTTTTGATGAGGCATTCGCGCCATTCGCCCATGCCATCGCTATCTGCAACAATCGCGCCGCCAACGCCCAACACAGCTTTGTGCTTGTCATTTTCGCCCGGGGTCAGCCGGATAGTGCGGATTGCCACGTTAAAAGCGGCATCGCCATCGCTGCCAATCCGCCCAATCGCTCCGCAATAAGGCCCGCGCGCATCGCGCTCGACATCGTCGATCAGCTCCATCGCGCGGATTTTGGGCGTGCCGGTGATCGAGCCGCAGGGGAACAAAGCGCGCAGCAAATCCACCGCGCCTTTGCTTTTGTCCAATCGCGCATGAACGGTGGAGACCATCTGGTGCACGGTGGGATAGCTTTCGACCGAGAACGGCGCATCCACTTGCACGCTGCCCGGTATTGCCACGCGGCTAAGATCGTTGCGCATCAGATCAACGATCATCAGGTTTTCCGCTTTGTCTTTCACACTGGCGGCCAGTTCATCGCGCAGGGCATTGTCTGCAGCGGCAGTGGCGGCGCGCGGGCGGGTGCCTTTCATCGGTTTGACCTTGGCCGCATCGCCTTTGAGCGAGACAAACAGTTCCGGGCTGAATGACAAAAGCCAGTGCGAGCCATCGAAAATCAGCCCGCCATAGCCCGCCGCTGCATCGGGCCGGATCGCGGCATACAAAGCAAGCGGATCGCCTTTGGCTGGCCCTGCCATCGGGAAAGTCAAATTGGCTTGATAGATATCGCCCGCTTTGATCGCGTCCTGCAGGTGATCAAACGCATCGAGATAGGCCGATAGCGACACTTGCGGCACCATCGGGCCAATCGCGGCCTCGCCTGTGCTTTGCTGGCTAAGCCATTGGGGCATCGTTTCGGCTGATATGCGCGTGACATCATCAAACAGGCCGAACCACAAAAGCGGTCCATCTGCTCCGCTGCGCTTTGCTGCCAAAGGGGCAAGCTTGGCTTCCATCGCAAGGCCCGCTTCATAGCAGAGATAGCCTGCAAGATGTCCGCCAGTACTGGCGCGCGCTTCTTCGGCGGCGAACAACATGCCCAGCACATCTTCGGGCCGCTTTGCCATGAAGATCTCGCGCGGGTTTTTATACAGTAGAGCATCGCTCGCGCCATCAGCGCGGGCATCATCAAGCAGCACGAAAGGGGATGCGCGGTCCATATTCTCCGCTCTAGCGCAATGGGCGCGTGTGTCTATCGCTTGACCGACAGGCAGTGGCTCGTCACGGTTTAGTGCATAGGGCAACATAAGAGCAGGTTCACACATGGCGGACATATTTCTCGGCAATGATCTTGATGGAGAGCGCCAGGCGCTCGATTTGTCGCGGGCCAATCGGCACGGGCTGATCGCAGGGGCCACCGGCACGGGCAAAACGGTGACCTTGCAAGGCATGGCAGAGAGCTTTTCAGCCAATGGCGTGCCGGTGTTTGTGGCCGATGTGAAAGGCGATTTGTCGGGCATTGCGATGGCCGGTTCGCCCAAGTTCAAACATGCTGACAAGCTGGAAGAGCGCGCTGAATTGCTGGGCATGGAGGATTACGAATACTCCGATAATCCGGTGATTTTCTGGGATTTGTACGGGGAGCAAGGCCATCCTGTGCGCACCACCGTTTCAGAAATGGGGCCGCTGCTTTTGGCGCGCTTGCTGGATTTGAACGACACGCAGGAAGGCGTGTTGCAGATCATCTTCCGCTATGCTGATGAAAATGGCCTGCTGCTGCTCGATTTTGAAGATTTGCAGTCCATGCTTTTGTGGGCATCGCAAAATGCCAAAGAACTCTCTGAGCAATATGGCAATGTCACCAGGGCCAGCGTGGGCGCGATCCAGCGGCAATTGCTCAGCTTTGAAGCGCAAGGGGCGGACAATTTCTTTGGCGAACCGGCGCTGGAAATCGATGATTTTCTTCAGGTTGATGAAAATGGCCGCGGCTATGTAAATGTGCTGGCGGCTGACAAATTGATGCGCAGCCCCAAGCTTTATGCAACATTCCTGCTGTGGTTGCTGGCAGAACTGTTTGAAAGCCTGCCCGAAGTGGGCGATCCGGAAAAGCCCAAGCTCGTGTTCTTCTTTGATGAGGCGCATTTGCTGTTCGATGATGCGCCAAAGGCCTTGGAAGACAAGATTGAACAGGTCGTGCGCCTGATCCGGTCCAAAGGGGTGGGCGTGTTTTTCGTGACGCAAAACCCGATTGATATTCCGGAAGACGTCGCCGGGCAGTTGGGCAACCGCGCGCAACATGCCCTGCGTGCTTTCACCCCGCGCGATAAGCGCGCGATCAAGGCGGCGGCAGAGACCTTTCGCATCAATCCTGACCTTGATGTGGAAACAGCGATTACCGAATTGCGCGTGGGTGAGGCGCTGGTTTCCACTTTGGATGAAGATGGCGCGCCCACGATTGTTGAGCGCACTTTGATCAAGCCGCCGCGTTCGCGCCTTGGCCCGGTGACCAAGAAAGAACGCGCAATCATCCAGTCAATCAGCCCGGCAGAAGGCAAATATGATGTGCTGGTTGACCGGGAAAGCGCAGAAGAAGTGCTCGCCCAAAAAGCGCTGGATGCGGCCGAAACCGCTGCCGAAGTTGAGGAAAAGGGCGAGGAGGAAGTGCGCAAAAAGAGCCGCAAATCCACCTCCATCTGGAAAAAAGCGGGTGAGCGGGCGATGAAAGCTGCAGCTGGCTCGCTGGCCTCTGTCGCCGCTGCTGCCGTGCTGGGCAAGACATCGCGCGCCAATCCCATGCGCACCGCAGCCACATCGGCAGCGGGCACAATTGCGACAGAGCTTGGCGGCGGTGTTGCCGGGCGTTTCGTGCGCAATCTGGTGGGCGGGTTAATGCGCTAGAGCATCACTGCGCGCGTGTTGCCAGCCATTGTATAACACCGTCCTGCGTTGATCCCTGGCGCGCAATGGTCAGCGCGATTACGCCCATCACGCGTTCAAACGGTTCGGCCTCATCGGCTGGCAAATCCTTGCTGAATTCGCGCAATTGATCGATGATGGCCGGATCACTGGAGTTGAGCGCCAGATCCGCGATATAACCTTGCCAGCCTGAATCATCGACCAGCGCGCGCACGGCATCGTAATTGGCAACGGCAAATTCAAACGCCAATGCGGGGTGGCGAATGGAAACAGAATTTATGATTTGCGCGGAAAACGTGCCCGCCTCCCCGGTCAGCGCCAGATCCAGCGCCCGTTGTGCAAGCTCTTCATCATAGGTTGCGCCCAAGCGGCCATAATACAGCTCGCGCTCCACTGCGCTGTCTGAATTGGCCGCCAGATCGACCAACAATTCCCACTGCTCCAAGCCAGCATCTTGCGTCGCCAGATTGAGCCATGTGGTTTTGAGCGGTCCATCCAAAGCGCGCGGATCATCGGCCAGCGCGGCAAAGTTGGCGCGCGCCTGAGCAAGGATGGCCTCATCCCCCAATTGGCCAAATGCCGCGATCATTCCGGCGCGCAAATTGGCATCGGCCAAAGGCTCCCCCGGTTTGGGTTCCAGCCCCAAGCTTTCCAGGCGGCTGGCCCAGTTTTCCATCGCAATCGCGGCAATTTGCGCGCGCTCTTGTGGGAGCTCTTCTGAGATTGCCGCATACATGTCTGCCCACAGGCCAACGGCATATTGCGTCACCAACGGATTGGCATCGGCTGGCACCGCTTCCAGCAAAGCCAAACCGTAATCAATCGGTTTATATCCGGCAAAGCTCATCGCAATCGCTTCACGCAACAAGCCCATTTGATCAAGCGGCTGGTAATCGCCAAAGGCGGCGACATGATCGGCCATCATCGCATCGGTATAATCAACCCGGAAATAGCCAACTTGCCCGGCATTCACGTTGACCGCGCCGCATCCAGGCAGGGTAAGCTCAGCTTCGCCTTGCAAAACATGTGGTATAGGTGCGCTGCCATTGACCGAAATGTTGAGCGGAACGCGCCAGCTGGCCGGTTTGAAATTCGGATCTTCGCGCCGGTCCAGCGTGAATTGCCCTTGCGTCAATGACAACCGGGTTTGCCCTGCCACGCATTGGCTTTGCGCGGTGACCAGTGGGACGCCGGCCTGCCGGGTAAAATCATTGGCAATATCGCGCAGACCATTAGCGCCCGCCGCTTCCATTGCATTCCATAAATCATCACTGACAGTGTTTTCAAATGCATGGCGATCAAAATACAATTGCAGGCCTTCGCGGAAAGTATCTTCGCCCGCTGCCGCTTCGAACATCGCGATCACCGCTTCGCCTTTGGCATAGGTGATCTGGTCAAAGGCCTGTGCGGTTTGCGCTACGGTGCTGATGGGTCTGATTACCGGTTTTGCCGAACGCACTGCATCCAGTTCCATCGCCCGTTCTCGCACCCGGATACGGCGCATATCGGCATGCCAGCTGGGGTGCAGATCATGGGTGATCTTTGTCTCAAGCCAGCTGGCAAACCCTTCGTTGAGCCACAGATCATCCCACCATGCCATAGTGATGATATTGCCAAACCATTGATGTGCGATTTCATGGGCCAGAAACACCACAATCGTTTGCCGGGCCGCAGGGCTGGTATTGGCCGGATCGTTGAGCAAATACCGCTCGAACGTGAAAATCGCGCCCCAATTTTCCATCGCGCCGAAAAATTGCGATCGCCCCGGTCCCGCGACATTATCCAGCTTGGGCAGCCCGTAAGGCATGCCAAAGTAATCTTCAAACCACGGCATCATGCGCGCGCTTTCTTCCAGCGCGAAGCGGGCCTGTTCACCGCTACCTTGCGGCGCGATAATGCCGATATCGGTGCCATCAGGGGCGATCATGCTGGCCCGTTCAAAATCGCCGACACTGAAAAACAGCAGATAGGATGACATGACAGGGCTGGTGTCGAAGGATACCTGTTTCATGCCATCGCCAAGCGCGTGTTCGCGTGTGATCGGCATATTGCTGATCGGCATCTGTGCTGCTGGCACGATCGCGGTCAGATCAAATGTGGCTTTATAAGCAGGCTCATCAAACATGGGCGCAAAGCGGCGTGCATCAGGAGCCTGGAATTGCGTGAACAGCCCGCGCTTTTCCTTGCCTGTAATCTTGTCCGCATAATCCAGCGCGAACAGCCCAACCGCCTGCGTGGTGATTGTGCCGGTATAGGTGATGTCGAGGTAATAGGTTCCAGGCGCGATGGTATTGGGCGCAGCCAAAGTGATGGTCTGTTTGGCATCGTCACTGCCTGCAAGGGTGAGCGTGGTTTGCGAACCGCCGGGGCTGTGCAGCACCGCATCGGCCACTTCGATAGAATTGGCGTGCAGAGTCAAATTGTCAGAGTTTTCATACACTTCCATCGTGATGCGCACCGATCCGCCGAGCCAAAGCGTATCAGCGACGGGGCGAATGGTGATGTCATAATGCAGCGGGCGCGCATTGCGTGGCAGATCACTGGGGATGCTGGCATCAAGCGGGGCGGCGGTGAAGCTTGCGCCATGATCATCGGCAAAAGCTGTGACGGGGGCAAAGAGTGCGGCGCTGGCAAGAAGTGCAGCGGCATAAATGGATCGCATGGTTTGTCGGTAAATCCCTGATGGTGATGAGCGCGTTTTACAGCGCTTTTGATTTCAGGAGAAACCGTTTATCAGAGTGCAAGCCTTAAATCGAGTGTTTATCCGATCAGCGGCAAGCGCAATTCTGCCCTTAGCCCTTCAACCTTGCCGTCTTCGCCCATCTGGTTGCTGAGCGATAGCGTCCCGCCATGCTGTTCAGCGATAGCGCGCGCCAATGTCAGGCCAAGACCCGTGCCGCCTGTGCCGCGATTGCGCGAGGCATCGCCGCGTTTGAACGGCTCCAACATATCAGCGATGCGACCATCGGGGATGCCGGGGCCTTTATCGACAATGCAGATCACCGCTTCATTACCCTTTTTGAGCACAGACACCCGCGCCTGTTCCCCATAACGCAGTGCATTGCCGATCAGATTGCGCAAAGCACGCCGCAGCCAGGTTGCGCGTAGTTTTGTGGCGATACGTTCGCTGATCACCAGCTCAACATCACGCTGCATATCTTCAAATTCTTCAACAATTGATGCAACCAACGCGCCAAGATCGGTCCGCTCCAAAGGATCGGAGGGGCGGCCTACGCGGGCCAGTGACAAGATATCGTCGAGCGTTACGGTAATGTCCTCAATGCTTGCTGCCATGCGGGCGCGTTCTGTTTCATCTTCCACGCTTTCAATCCGCACGCGCATCGCGGCGAGCGGTGTTTTCAAATCATGGCCGATTGCACCCAGCATCACATCCTTTTCATCGATCAAAGCAGCGATGCGTCGCTCCATGGCATTATGCGCAGTGATCAGGCGGCGCATATCTGCCGGACCAGAGGGTTCCAGCGGCGTGATTTCGCCCGGCAATCCGGCAAATTTGTCCGTTCTGTCGGCCAGTTCTGCCAAAGGGCGGGTGATACGGCGCAACAAAAACGCAAGGCCTCCCACCAACACCAAAAAAAGCACCAATGTCTGCAAAGCGATAGCGATGGCGGGGCTGCGTGTGGGGGCCGGAATAATGGTGCGGGCCAGGCTCCAATTGTCAGCCCCTTCACGCTTCAGCCCTGCCAGTAGAAAGTTTTCGGCCCCATCCATTCGCGCACGCTCAATCAAACGGCGGCCCAGCATTGTGTCAGGCTCACCGCCGGGTTGCGGGACTTCGCGGCGCAATACAACCACCTTTTCTACCGCGATATCTTGCCGTTCGAGCACAGTGATAAGTGCCTGCTCGCGCGCTGTTTCGCGCGGTTCCTGAACATTTTCAAACAGGCGCGCAATGCGCCGTTGCCGGCGTTCGCCGCGCTGGCTTCTTAAGGGGCCTTCGGCTACGCGCGGCCCGCGTCCCGGCGCGACAAGCTGGAAAGCCAGGCCATTGATAAGCCGTGCCTCGCGAAGCTGTTGATCGCTGCGATAGATCAGCACAGCAGAAATACTTTGCGCCACCAACAAGGCCAGCGCCACCGCCAGCAGCATTTGGCCAAGCAGGCTTTTGGGCAGATAGCGGCGCATCAGCGCTTTAGTCCGTGCTGGCCTGAACAGGCGGCGCGATACGTTTGACATCGCAAGCAAAGCGATACCCACCGCCCCAAACGGTTTGGATCAATTTGGCATCGCGGCTGTCAACTTCGATTTTGCGGCGCAGGCGGCTGACTTGATTATCGACCGCACGGTCAAACAAATGCGCCTCGCGCCCTTGTACCATATCGAGCAATCGATCCCGGTCGAGCACTTGACGCGGATGTTCCAGAAACGCGGTCAACAGCCGAAATTCTGCTGAGGAGATCGGCACAATGGTCCCCTCTGGATCGCTGAGGCGGCGTTTGAGCGGATCAAGCTGCCAGCCATCAAAGCTGTAATGATCATCGCTTTGATCGCTGGGCGCGCTGCTTTTGCTGGCGCGCCTAAGAACAGAGCGGATGCGCGCTACCAGCTCGCGCGGTTCAAACGGTTTGACGACATAATCGTCAGCGCCAATTTCCAGTCCGACAATCCTGTCCGTTGCTTCCCCGCGCGCGGTGAGCAGGATTACCGGCAAGTTCTGTGTTTCGACAAGGTGGCGGCATAACGAAAGGCCATCTTCACCCGGCATCATGATATCAAGCAGCACCAGGTCAGGCGTTTCTTCGCGCAGGGACGAGCGCGCTTTGGCAGCATCGTCAGCTTCGATGACGCGAAACCCCTGGCGAGTGAGATACTCGGCCAGGGGCTCACGAAGACTGGCTTCATCATCGACCAGCAACACACAAAGCGGGCTTTCGCTCATCCTTGCGTTGCGCGTTCGGCGCGGTTGGCGCTGCGGCGCTCGCGCTTTTTCTCGCGCATTTGGCTGCGCATACTTGCGCGTTGGGCGCGGCGTTCTTCGGTAGTCACCGTGCCATCGCTATTGGCATCGGTGCGGTCAAAACGGGTAAGGGCAGCGGTCATGAATTCTGCCTGACTAACGCTGCCCGATTGATCGGTATCCGCGCGCTGCATCATCCGGCGACCCATATCGCCGCGTTCACCGCCACGCTTGCCGCGCATTGCGCGACGTTCACCGCTGCCACGGCGCTCTTCGGTTTGGGCACCAGCTTCGGCGCCGCGTTGTGCGCGTTGGGCACGGCGTTGTTCGCGCCGTTCGCTGCGCTTTGCCTTTTTGGCTTCGCGTGCAGCGGTCATTTCAGCATAGCTTAGCTCACCATTGCCATCGGTATCGGTTGCGGCAAAGCGTTCCATCCGCTTGGCTTCACGATCAGCTTGGTTCAGTTCTCCATCGCCGTTCACATCCATTTTTGCGAACATTTCGCCAGCGCGTGTTTCAGCAGCGGCGCGGGTCATGTCTTCACCGCCAGAACGGTTCTGGGCAATGGCAGCGGTGCTGCTTATCAAGGCGATGGCGGCGATGCCAAAAGTTAGTGTCCTGGTCATAATACTCTCCAATTATCGTCACATGGTAGAGCAACACAAGGCCAGATAGAGGAGGGGGTAAGTTGCAAGCCTTGTATTGCTCTCAACTACCGGTTCTAGGGCCAGCGTGTCGCAGCATTGTGCCTTGGAGCCGCAGTTTTGTACCAATTTGTCGCAATTGCGCGCAGCGGTTCATACCACAGTTATGAAAGCGCTATGAAAGCGCTATGAAAGCGCTATGAAAGCGGTTTGCAAGCCTCTTCCAGCCATTTCAGCGCTTCGCCATCCATCTGCGGGGCCAACTGCGGGGCAATCACTTCCAGAACCCGCGCGTGATAGCTGTTCCACCACGTTTTTTCATCATCTGACAGCAATTCAGGCAGCACAAGCGTGCGATCAATCGGGGCCAGCGTTACCGTTTCAAAACCCATCCAATCGCCTTCCCGCCCGGCAATATCGCGGTTTTCCACGATCACGAGATTTTCGATCCGAATGCCGTATTCGCCGGTTTTGTAATAGCCTGGCTCATTGCTCAAAATCATACCCGGCAACAACGCCTGCTCTGCTTTCCCGCGCGGTTTTGAGATGCCTTGAGGGCCTTCGTGAACGCCCAGAAAACTGCCCACGCCGTGACCTGTGCCATGGGCATAATCCACGCCCGCCTCCCACAGATATTGCCGCGCCAGCGCATCAAGCTGTGAGCCCACTGTGCCGGTCGGGAAGGTTTGAGTGGCGAGCCGGATATGCCCTTTCAAAACGCGCGTAAACCGGTCACGCACTTCATGCGATGGATCTTCGTCGCCCGCAATCCACACGGTGCGCGTGATATCGGTGGTGCCGTCAGGATATTGTCCGCCCGAATCGACCAGATAGACGCTGCCAGGTTCAAGTGTCAGATTGGTTTCCTCGCTCACCCGGTAATGGCAAATGGCGCCATTGGTGCCCGCGCCGGAAATGGTATCGAAAGACAAATCGCGCAGCAGAGCGGATCGCTTGCGGAACATCTCGAGCTGCGCTGCTGCGCTCAATTCATCCACTCCGCCTTTGGGCGCTTCGACGCTGAGCCAATGCAGGAAGCGTGAAACCGCCACACCATCGCGTGCTTGTGCGGCGCGGTGACCATCAAGCTCAGCGGTGGTTTTGACAGCTTTGGGCAAAACAGCGGGATCGGTTTTGCTCACCGCTTGTGCGCCGACTTCTTCCAACCGTTCAAACACCGCGGCAACCGTGCGTGCAGGATCAACGGCGATGCGCTGCCCGGCCAATTGGGCAAAAGCGGGCGCGAAGCTATCGCGTTCCTGAACGCGCACAGCACTGCCAAGCCCTGCGATCACTTCGGCGGGCACTTTGTCATTCACAATGAACCAGTCTGCGGTGCCATCGTTGTGGACGATCAAATAGGATAAGGCGACAGGGGTGCGGTCTACATCAGATCCGCGAATATTAAGCACCCAAGCCACCGAATCGAGCGCGCTGATCACAACCGCGTCCAGTTTTTCCGCTTTGAGCCATTCGGCAATTTCGGCACGTTTTTCCGCGCTGCTGCGGCCTGTCAGTGCATCATCTTGCGCGAAGACTTTGGCATCCGAAGGCGCGGGGCGATCGTCCCAAATCGCATCGATGGGATTGCTTGGCGTTGCGGTTAGCTTGGCACCTATACCTTCCAATTTGCTGCGCACCCCATCGGCCCAGCCTTTGGTATGCAGCCATGCGTCATAGCCTATGCACATCCCTTCGCTGGCCTGCTGTGCAAACCAATCCGCCATCGAATCATCAGCCACGGATTTGTATTCATACAAAGCGCCATCGACCTGATCGCGCACCTGCAAAGAGTATCGCCCATCCACAAAGATTGCCGCGCGGTCTTTCATCACCGCCACACTGCCCGCAGATCCGCCAAAGCCGGTTAGCCATTCCATACGCTGCGCGTAGGCGCCGACATATTCTGACAGATGTTCATCGCTGATCGGCACGACAAATCCATCCAGCCCGCGGCGCGCCATTTCTTCGCGCAGCGCCTTAAGGCGAGCTTCGTGGGTTTTCATCAACATGGGCTTGGTGCTCCTGCGCGCTTTGTCTTTTCTATCGAGCGGACATAGGTGCGCAGAGTATCACTTGCCAGTGGTTGCTCGGGCGACGTGCTATGAGGCAAATAGCTGAAGTATCGACAGACCACGAAAAAACTTAGGTTAACGCGCCCATATTGGCCAGAATCTGCCTTGCGATTGTGCAGTGCAACAATTAAAGCGACGGATATGAAAACGATGACTCACCTCGAACGGCTCGAAGCCGAGAGCATTCATATCATGCGCGAAGTTGTGGCTGAAGCCACGAATCCGGTGATGTTGTATTCGGTCGGCAAAGACAGCTCGGTAATGCTGCATCTGGCGCGCAAGGCGTTCTATCCCTCGCCGCCGCCATTCCCGATGCTGCATGTGGCCAGCGGGTGGGACTTTCAGGCGCTGCTCGATCATCGCGATTGGACGGTGAAAGAATATAATCTGGAATTGATCGTGGCGCAGGCCGAAGAAGCCAACGAACGCGGTATCAACCCGTTTGACACAGGCTCTGCCCTCTATTCACAAACTTTGCTGACCGATCCGCTGAAAGCTGCATTGACCAAGCATGGTTTTGACGCTGCCTTTGGTGGCGGCCGCCGTGATGAGGAAAAGGCCCGCGCCAAGGAACGCATTTTCAGCTTCCGCAGCGCCTCGCATCGCTGGGACCCGAAAAACCAGCGGCCTGAATTGTGGAACATCTACAATGCGAAAAAGGCCAAAGGTGAAAGCATCCGTGTTTTTCCGATCTCCAATTGGACCGAACTGGATATCTGGCAATATATCATGGTGGAGAACATCAAGATTGTGCCGCTTTATTTCTCCAGCCCGCGCCCCACGCTGGAGCGCGATGGTCAATTGCTTGTGATCGATGATGAACGCTTCCGCTTTGAGAAAGGCGAAGAGGCGGTCGAACGCTCTGTCCGTTTCCGCACGCTGGGGTGTTACCCGCTGACCGGCGCGGTGGAGAGCGAGGCCACCGATATGTCCAAGATTATTCAGGAAATGCTGCTCGCGACTGGCTCAGAACGCCAGGGCCGCGCCATCGACAAAGGGGAATCCGCGTCGATGGAAGATAAAAAGCAGGAGGGCTATTTCTGATGACCGATATTGGCACTCAAAGCGAAAGCAGCTTTAAAGTCGATGATCTGATCGCACAAGATATCGATGCATATCTCGATCAGCATCAGAACAAAACGATGCTGCGCTTTATCACTTGCGGCAGCGTGGACGATGGCAAATCAACGCTGATTGGCCGCCTGCTTTATGATTCCAAAATGATCTTTGAAGATCAGCTCGATGCGCTGGAAAGCGATAGCAAGAAAGTTGGCACGCAGGGAGAAGAAATTGATTTCGCGCTGCTGGTTGATGGGCTTGCAGCAGAACGCGAACAGGGCATTACGATTGACGTTGCCTATCGCTTCTTCGCAACGGAAAAGCGCAAATTCATCGTCGCGGATTGTCCGGGGCATGAACAATATACGCGCAATATGGTAACCGGTGCCTCCACCGCTGATCTGGCGATTATTCTGGTTGATGCGCGCAAAGGCGTGCTGGTGCAGACGCGGCGGCATTCTTATTTGTGCAATCTGCTGGGCATCAAAAATATCGTGCTGGCGGTGAACAAGATGGATCTGGTCGATTACGATCAGGCCAAATTCGATGCAATCGTCAGCGAGTATAAAGAGTTCGCCGAAGAAATCGGGATTGAGGCTTTCACCGCGATCCCCATTTCGGGCTTCAAGGGCGACAATGTCACCACCGCGCCGTCTGAAACGACGCCGTGGTATGATGGCCCCAGCCTGATGGACCATCTTGAAACCGTGGAACTGCGCAGCGATCTGGCGGCGAGCAAGCCGTTCCGTATGCCCGTGCAATGGGTCAATCGGCCCAATCTGGATTTCCGCGGTTTTTCCGGTCTGATCGCCAGTGGCACGGTGAAACCGGGCGATGCGATCCGCGTTTTGCCATCGGGCAAGACCAGCAATGTGCGCTCAATCGTCACGATTGATGGCGATCTTGACGAAGCAGTTGCTGGCCAATCGGTCACCCTCACGCTGACAGATGAGATTGATTGTTCGCGCGGTGATGTAATCGCGACGTCTGATGATCCGCCCGAAGCGGCCGATCAATTTGAATCCACCATCGTGTGGATGGATGATGAAGCGCTGCTGCCGGGCCGTGCCTATTTCCTGAAAATCGGCGCGCAGATGGTTTCAGCCACGGTTTCGCAGCCGAAATATGAAGTCAACATCAACACGATGGATCAGCTGGCAGCAAAAACGCTGGAGCTGAACTCAATCGGTGTGGCTGAGCTGACTACGGACCGCCCGATCGCTTTTGAAGCCTATGAAGATAGCCGCGCGATGGGTGGCTTTATTCTGATCGATAAAGTGACCAACGCAACGGTTGCCGCTGGCATGCTGCATTTCAGCCTGCGCCGCGCACAAAATGTGCATTGGCAGGCCACCGATGTAACGCGTGAAGAGCACGCCAATCTGAAGAACCAAACGCCCAAAGTGCTGTGGTTTACCGGGCTTTCTGGCTCAGGCAAATCGACCATTGCCAATGAGGTGGAGAAACGCTTGAACCTGATGAACCGCCACACATTCCTGCTCGATGGGGACAATGTGCGTCACGGTTTGAACAAGGATCTGGGCTTCACCGATGCAGATCGGGTGGAGAATATCCGCCGCATTGGCGAAGTTGCCAAGCTAATGACGGATGCGGGCCTGATTGTCCTCACCGCCTTTATCTCGCCTTTCCGGGCAGAGCGGCAAATGGTGCGCGCGATGTTGCCAGATACCGAATTTATCGAGGTGTTTGTCGATACGCCGCTCGAAGTTGCCGAAGCGCGCGATGTGAAAGGCCTGTATAAAAAGGCGCGCGATGGTGAGTTGAAGAACTTCACCGGCATCGATAGCCCGTATGAAGAGCCAGAAAATGCGGAAATCCGCGTCAATACGGTAGAGATGAGCCCACAGGAAGCGGCCAAATTTATCGTCGATGCGATTATGCCGTTGAAGTGATGACGCAAATTCAAGGCCTGTTCGGACCAACAAATCCGGGTGGGAATGGGACAAAAACAACCAACTGACTTTTTTCGCGCGCAAAATGCGCCTAGCAGACAGGGCAATGGCAAGTGCAGGTGATCCCTTGGCCCATATTTGGGAACACGCGATGAGCATGGATCTCATGGTGGATGAGCGTCCTTTGAGCGTCGCTGTCGTCATCGCCAGCCTCGGGCGGCCAGAACTGATAACGCAGATGTGCACCTTGATGGAGCGGCAAACGCGCCAGCCCGATTTTCTGCTGTTTTCTGTAGTGAACGAATCGGACACTCCAGATGATTTCGCGCCCGGTCAAAACTGCAAAGTGATCACCGGGCCCAAAGGCCTGACCAAGCAACGCAACAATGCGCTCAACACTTTGGGCGATGCCTACGATGTCATTGTATTTTACGATGACGATTTTGTACCAGGTAAAGGAAGTCTCGCCGCGATTGAGCAGTTCTTCCGCACGCATCCCGATGTTGTGGGCGCCACCGGCAATGTGGTGGCAGATGGCATCAACACCGCGGGCATCTCTTATGATGAAGCGCTCGACATTCTTGAAAAGTTTGAGGCGAAAGATTTTACGCCCAATTGTGTCGTGGCCCCTTTGGGAGGCCTGTATGGTTGCAACATGGCGTACCGCAGCAGCGCGATTGGCGATACGCGGTTTGACGAACGTTTGCCGCTGTATGCCTGGCAGGAAGATATCGATTTTGCCGCAAGCTTGCAGGATCGCGGACGTGTTGTGCGCACCTTTGCATTTGCGGGCGTGCATCAAGGCGTAAAGTATGGCCGCACGCCAGGTGTCAGGCTCGGCTATTCCCAGATTATCAATCCAGCCTATCTGGTGGACAAAGGCACGATGACTTTGCGTTTTGCGACCAGGTTAATGGTGCGCAATTTCGTTGCGAATCACCTCAAATCTATGTCGCCTGAGCCGTGGGTTGACCGGGTCGGGCGCGCCAAAGGAAATTGGATCGGGTTGTTTGATTTGTTGCGCGGTCGTTTGACGCCGGAACGAATCGAGAGACTTTGAACGCCTTTTTGCAGGCTCAATCCTGTTGCCAGATTAACCTCGATTTTAATCCACTTCCCCCATGGGAAACGGTTTTGTGGCGCGATTTTTCACATTTTCTTTACACAGGCAAAAGCGCGATACGTAGTCGCCCCTATGTGAGCAATAAACACCTATAATCTCTCGAAAATTACAGTGCGATGACGCTGCGAAGAGCGGCTGTGCAACCCGGCGTTCGCGTACTGTTGCGTACCGTTGGCGGATGCTTGTGTGCGACTGTTATTGAATTGGAGATTGAATTATGGCACTTTCATTGCAATCATTAGAAAATGACAATGTTAAGAGCCTAGAACATAACAATGTGGCTCCTCGGAGAGGTCGCATGATTTTGAAAAACACCGAAGATTCGCAATGGGTTGCCCGCCGGCTGAAAGACCGTGTGTCTTATACCGGGTGGTTTCTCGCCATTATGTCTGGGCTCTGGCTTTGGACCCTGATGATCAGGGCAATTTTTTAACAGCCTGAAAAGCTTAGTAAGATCCGCGAGCGAACAATACCGCTGGCACCGTCTTGATCAACAGCCATGTATCAAGCGCCAGGCTTTTGCGTGCCACGTAACTTACATCGAGTTCAATCCGCTCCCGATAGGTCGTGTCGTTCCGCCCGCTGATCTGCCACAGGCCGGTTAGGCCGGGCTTTACCGCGCAGTAATGTTCAAAAAAGCGGCCATAACGCACCACTTCAGCTTCCACGATCGGACGTGGGCCAACGATGCTCATCTCACCGCGCAAGACGTTGATAAGCTGCGGGAATTCATCCAGGCTTAGCTTGCGCACGATGGCGCCGATCGCTGTCACGCGAGGATCGTCTTTAAGTTTGTGGGTTTCTTCCCATTCCCGGCGCGCCTCAGGCGATTTCGCCAAATGTTCGTGAAGAACCTGATCGCCGTTCATTTTCATCGAGCGGAATTTCATGCAGCCAAAAAACCGACCCTGAAAACCAAGCCGGCGGTGAACGAAGAATAGCGGGCCCGGATCGCTGAGATACATCACCGCAGCCAGGATCATCAAAAAGGGCAAGGCCACAATCAGAACGCCCGCAGCCACCACGATATCAAACGCGCGCCAAAGCGCCGCCGATGTTGGTGCGACCGCAGGGGGTGTGAGCGTTAATGGCGCTGAGCGACCATCTCCCTCACTTGGAATAGCGATTTGCGCGTTCATGGTTTCCCCAACGGATTGATGCGAGCAGGCCGCAAAGATTAAAGCGATTTTGCGAACACAGTAAATTTCGTCTGAAGGCTTCTATCACCAGAGCGTTCGCAATTGCAATAAATTAGAGCCATTTCTTCCGTGATGCGGCATTTGTCCCAGTTCGGACCATTATTGCGGCATAATCTAAACCACTGAAAAAGCGCAGAAATCGGCATTACCGTACATTGCTGCGGTGCAGCATGGGCGATAGAGTGTGCGAAATTCGGGAGAAAATACGCCTTGGTAAGACCACGTATTTTGACGTTAAAGCATGCGATCAGCCCGTGTTGGCTTGTGCGGCTATCAAATTTGCCATGGAGTCGTAGGCCGTTTGCGCCGCCGCAGCCTGGCCTTCGCCAAGTTCAAGACTCGCCAGTTCGCCCGCTGGTTTGAGCAGTCCTGGCTCAATCCTATTGTGTTTCCCGCTCACCATCGGATCACCGCCGCCTCCTTTGCGTGATGCGGCAAGGCTTTCATAATGGTTGCGCAATGGCGGATCGAAGCGCAGCGCCTGCGACATTTTGGCCAGCATTGCATCAGGATCGCCAAGAAGCCCACCATGCGTAAGGCCAAAGCGCTGTTCTGGTGCAAATTTTTGCCACAGGATGGCCATCGCATTGACGCGTTCAATATAATAGGCAGCGGCCCGTTCATGCGTGGCATATTCTGCGCGCCCCAGATCACGATATAGCTTGCAGATGGATCGGATGGCAGGTTCAGGCTCGCGCAGCATGAAAATCGCGCGGGCTGTGAAAAACGCATCGGGGGCGCGCAAATCATGACGTGAATGCAGGATCTTGTCGAAGAAGTGTGGCGCATCTGAAGACCATCCGCCACGCTTGCGCATGTTCAAAGCGAGCTGGCCGATTGCTTCGCGGTTGGAATACCGGATATGCGCCTCTCCATACCCGGTCACATCATCGCGCGAACACAGGATATTGGACAGCGCGGTTGAGCCGCAGCGCATATGCGCAATGATGAAAATGCAATTGCGAAAGGCGAAGCGTTCTTTGTCGCGTGCCAGAAGGTGGCCCGCGATACCTTTTGCCCAGTCGCGAATTTGCAATCTCATGCCCGACAACCTTGATCCACAAAAACGATAATCACAAGCCAGTTAAGTGAAACGGCTCTTGCGCTTTCCTATGCTGCGGTGCAACAGCTTCCTAAAGAAACCTCAAAGCCAGACTCAGTCACCGCGCTAGCTGTCAGGCACCTGCCAAAGCATTCAGGTTAGGTTGGGCCGGAAGAAGAGGGATAGGGCACATTGTGGCTAAGCTGAAAAATCTAGCTGGTTTGAAGAGTTCTGTCGGCGGCGTGTCACGGCGCAGCGGCATGGCAATATTTGCCATCGTGGCGCGCTCTCTACAACAAATTTCGACTTTGGTTATCACGCTGTTGGCTGCCGCCTTCCTGATGCCGGCGGAATATGGTGTTTATGCTCTGGGCATAATCTTTCTCACTTTGATTCAAACGCTTACTTATAGCGGCTTTTACAATTTCATTATCACCTCGCCCGAGGACGATCGCGAAGTTCTGGGCACCAGTTTCTGGCTAATCACCGGCCTTGCAACCGCGGCCTCGATTGTGCTGGCCCTGGCAGCGTTTCCGTTGGAGTGGCTTTATGACGCGACAGATCTAGCGCTGGTTTTGATACTGCTGGCCGCTTCGCAACCTTTTGCAAGTTTTGGGGCATGGGCCTCTGCCGCTTTGCTGCGACGCGAGGCGACCAATGTGAACTTTGTGGTGATGTTCTTCCAAAACCTCACCGCTCTTGTGGGCGGCGTGATTCTGCTGGTGATGTGGCAATCGTTGTTCGCACTGGTTGCCTATCGCTTTATCCGCGTGGGGGCGGGTCTGATTTTCTATCTTATTGCCGGCGCGCGGTTTCCTGGATTTGCATTTAGTAAAGCGTTGGCCAAACGCGCCGTTGCTTATTCCGGGGGGCTGTACGGATCGCGCTTTCTGGCGTTTCTCTCCAAATACGCCGCAGAGATATTGCTGGGCTTGTATTACACAGCCGCCGAAGTGGGCTTGTACCGATTTGGCAGCCGCTTCGCCAACAGTGCAACGGATGTTCTGGTGCAACCGATGAGCAGTTTTGCCATTAGCCACCTTGGCGTTGCCGCCCGTACGGATCGCCAATTTGAACGGCCCGCTCGCCGTTTTATAGGAGCCATCGCATTGTTGTCCGGCATGATGGGCGCGATTGTAATCGTCTTTGCCGAAGACATTCTGAAGCTTTTCTTCGATGAAGCGTATCTTGGGGCAGCGGTGATCGCTTATGCTTTGGCGACGCGTGCGGCCATTGGCACCGGCAATACCATCATGGAACCGTTATTCTCTGCCACCGGGCAAACGGGCTGGATTTTAACGTTTAACGCGGTTTCAGCGGTCTGCTCCCTGATGGTCATTCTCGCCACGCTGCCTTTTGGCTATGCTGCGGTATCATGGGGGCAGGTCGTCGTGATTTTGGGGGCATCAATGTGGGCGTTTACAATGATCAAATGGAAAGCCGGGCTGCCTGTTGCTGGAATGATGCGCGATTATTTGGTGGCTTTGGCGGTTGCTGCGGTCTTTGGCCTTTGCCTGTTCTGGGGATATGACACGTTGAAAGAGCTGGTTGCAGCCGACGATCTTGTGCAATTGATTGCCGGGTTCGTGCTTGGCGGGGTACTTATCCCTTTGTTCCTGGTCGCGGGCTATGTTTTGCGCGTGTTCACGCTCGACGTTTTTCGTGGGTAAGGCACGCTTGGCACAACCCTCCTTCGCAAGCTTTGCGAGAAAAGCTGGCAACTTCAATTTTTCGCCGTGTTGTCAGATGAATTTATAATCAGGGATCGAAGCAGTGTTCTACATTCCGTCAAGAAATCTGGCATTTCTGCATATCCCAAAGAATGCCGGGAAAGCGGTCAAAAAGGCGCTGATGGCTGCTGCAGATATATCCTATGCCAGCTTTGCGAGGGATCTGGATATCAACGAAGAGCAAGCAGAGCAGATGTTGGAAATAGGCGTGCATTTTCCCGATATCGGGCGGGTGCAGCCAGAGCATATGACGTTGCAATATCTGGAGTCTCATTTCCCGGAAAGTTGGGAAGTGTTTTGCCGTTCACGCAGCTTTGTCCTTGCTCGCGCCCCGCGTGATCGTTTTTTCTCTGCGCTGATACAGCGGCTGCGGGAATATCGCGGAGCCGTGGCCATTCGCGTCGATGATCCGATCGTGATCGAGGAGGCCAAAATCGTTTGCGATTTTCTCGATGGACGGTCCCAATTCGCAGATCGCGAGTTTATCCATTTTGGCCGCCAGAGAGATTTTGTCGATCTGCGAGGTGAACGTATGGTTTCCGCGGTTTTTCCTGTGGAGCGCACCGATCTCGCGGTACAATGGATCAAGCAAGAGACCGGACTTGTAATCGATATTGACCAGGATCATGTGCGCCGCGAACCCAAGGTATGGGCGAGGTCTCTCCAGCCTGCTGCGCGTGTGGTTGGCCGCAGGCTTATGCCATCGTTTCTGAAAAAGGCGCTCTATTCGACCTGGACCAAAAGTGCGATGTTTGCCGATGCTTCTGGCCGTTATCAGTCCACCACACTTGGTGATGATGTCGAGCGTTTCATTGCTGAATATTATGCCGATGATGCGACTTTGTACGAAGAGGCTTGCGTTGCGGCACAGCTTGGTACTGGTGAGCCTGGCGGAGCGGCCAAGCAATGAGCAAAGTCGCGATCAACGGTAAATTCCTTGGCGCAAACCTGAACGGTGTGCACCGCACCGCTGCTCATTTCTCGCAAGAACTGATCGCCCGGGCGAGCGCGCAGCATGACGTTGAATTGTTCGGCCCGGATGCGAATGCTCGCAATCCCGATTTCCCAGATTTGCAGCCCACACAAATCAGCGGCGCTTTTGGTCAGGGGCAAGGGTGGGAAATGATCACTTTGCCGCGCGCCACAAAGGACGCGCTGCTGATCAATTTCTGCAATCTGGCGCCGCTGCTTCACCGCAATAGTGTGGTGATGATCCACGATGCGCAGACTTATCTGTTTCCTGAGGACTATACCGGCAAACAGGCCACGTTTTACCGTCTATTGCTGCCCTTGATTGGTAAGCGGGCAAGGCACATTCTGACCGTGTCAGAATTTTCCCGCCAGTCGCTTGCACAGCATGGTGTGGGCACGCTCGACAAAATCTCCGTTGTCCATAATGGCACCGATCATATCTTGGCGACGGCGCCTGACACCGCGATCCTTGATCGCCATGGCCTGGCCAAAGGTGGCTTTGTGATGGTTCTGGGATCGGGCAAAGGGTACAAGAATATGCGCGCGGTTTTCGATGCGATGCGCAAGCCGCTGCGATCCGGATTGCCGCTGGTGGTGGCTGGCGGACCCGGAGCAGAGGCGTACCGCGCCAGGGGTTGGCAGCCGCCTGAAGAGGTGATCTTCACAGGCTTTGTCAGCGATGCCGAGCTGCGCGCGCTATATTCCAGTGCAGCTGTGTTCGCTTTCCCATCGCTGACCGAAGGGTTTGGCCTGCCGCCGGTTGAAGCGATGCATTGCGGGTGCCCGGTTGTCTCCGCCAAAGCGGGCGCGATGCCCGAAGTTCTTGGCGATGCGTCCATGTTGGTGAAAGCTAACGATCCGGCCGCCTATCGCGAAGCTATTGACGCAATAGTGTCGGACGAGGCTTTGCGATCTGCATTGGTTGCATCAGGCGAGAGGCGAGCCAAGCAATTGAGCTGGGCCGCTGCGGGTGATCGATTATACGATGTCTTGCGCCCGCTTTTGTAGCGCGCAATTCATACCGTGTAAGGTGTGACACAAAAAAGGGCGACCGAAGCCGCCCTTTTCCGTTTGTGATGGGTGTTTCTCTTAGAGCGAGAACTCAGGCATGGTGCCTGTAGTAATATCGCTGGAGTCGAGGATTTCGTCGAAGAAAGTCACCTTGGTCGAACCATAGGTCAGGTACGAATTGTTACCATCATTGGTTAGTGTCCAGCTGCCACCATCTGTCAGCACGACGGTGTCGACACCAGTTTCAAAGTCGAAGACCCGGTCTCTACCGTCATCACTGTCGAAGTAGAATTCGTCATTACCACCTTCGCTGTCGTTACTGTCAGATGGGCTGTCACCATAGAGAACGTCATTATCGTCGCCGCCGATGATTTTGTCATCGCCAGAACCGCCGTACACACGATCATTCTGGCCACCGCCAAAAAGCGTATCATCGCCGGTACCACCAAACAGCTTATCGTTGGAGCCTCCGCCATTGATCATGTCGTCGCCTTCATCGCCATACAGGCGATCACGGTTGGCGCCGCCATCGATGAAATCATCACCTTCGCCGCCCCGAACTACATCCCTTGCACCACCGGAGAAGATGATATCTGCATTATCCGTGCCTTTAATTCTGTCTGGGCCTGCTGTGCCAATAGTCGTTGCCATATTATTTCCCCATTCCTTCAAGTTTCAAGTGGACAGAGTCTTCAATTGCAGACTTGCTGTACGTTAAAAGAAAACCAATAATTCTGGCACACAGTTGAAGCAAAATACATCATACATCGTCCAAGCTATTAACCATAAATATTAGCATGTGCCTTCAATAGATGTATCCGTAAAAGTTGCATGATCCACCTGAACTACATCCGTGCTGGATCATTATAATCGCGAAGAGGAAAAATTCCCCTCTGACAAAAGTTCATAATAGTGCGGAATTTTATCAAACTTTGCCCTTAGGCGATTTTGTTAGTGTAGTTTTTCAACAATTGCACTATGTAGTACTACGGGGCGCTAGTGCGCCCATGGCGCATGATTGGCGCGAAAGGACTTGATTGTCGGCTGCACGCGTTCGTGAAACCATAATCGGGAGCCGCCACCTCGCTTTGCTTCAGACCGATGTGTTGCGCATGGGCAAGATCGACTGATTGTGCCGACTTTTGGGATTTTGAAACTACCGCCGAGTTCGCCAACATCGAGGATGGCAATCCACTGCGGACCGCCGATACGATCAGGGCAATCACCACGTCACGCTATTGGATGTGTCACGCTATTGTAAGCGCACCGGGAATAGCCGGTCAGAATGCACAGCGTTCCAGATCGCGCAATTGATAGCGGTAGCGCACATGATCACCGCGCTGTTCTTCCCCGCCGGAAACTGTGATCGCCACCGTTTCGCCTGCCGCAAGGGCGATAGGCTCGGAAAACGCAACATTGCGCGTTTGCTGTGCCAGAAGGAGGGCGCGCGCGCCTTGCGTAATGGTCACATTGATCCCGTCGGAACTGCGCTCGCCCACGCTAAGCGATGCGTTGAGCTGCAATTGCATAGGCGCAGGGGCGGTAAACCGGTGAATGATCGCCAGATCATCGCGCGCCCGGCCTGCAGGGATCATGCCGCGTGCGGTAAGCCGCAGTGACAGGCGATTGGCCAGACCCAGATACGGCGTCCACGGCGTGCCGGAGCGCTGTTGTCCGGGCAGGGTTACAAAATCGCGCTCCTCCCCGCCGATGCGCAGCTTGCGAACAAAGCCTGATCCTGCCCGCTCATCATCAGGCGGGAAGGTGAATTGATCGCGTGTATCGGCCACCAGATCTTGGCAACCCAACGCGATATCGTGCGCGGGATCGATAGGCGCTGGTGCGCGCAGGATCATAGGTTTTGTGCGCGATAGCAGCAGGCCGGTTGCAGGCATTTCCTGCCCCCGCGCATTGAACACGGCAATATCATCGCGCCTAAGATCGAGTGGGCGCGGCTCTCCCCATATCGCGACCATGTTTGGCCCCACGCGGTGCATGATCGTGAAGGCATCGGGGCTGATATCAGTGACGGGTTTGTCTGCCATCTGGCTTTGCACAAAGGCGAAAGCTTGGCCCGCAGTGGTGGGATTGCCGACATTATCGAGCAACGGCACCAACCCATCGCCGCGATCGCTCAAAGGATACCAATAGAGCGCGCGAAAGCCGAGCGCTGCCATCGTCAGATAGCCGCGAACCAGATCATCTGGTGCCTGGCGTATGTTTTCGCTGCCCCATTCTGTCACCCAGATCGGCATGTCCTGCATGGCCGGATGGCGGCGCAGAACGGAAATCTGCGCAGGCAATTGATCGATCGGTGTTGTGTAAGGATGCAGCGCAATCCCATCCATATCGCCCGCGCCTGCATCAAGGATGGGCCACAGATAGCCTGCTGGAATGGAATGCGTTGCGCCGCCCAGAACGGGAATTTCAGGACGCACTGCACGCACCGCTCGCGCCGCGCTGCGCACCATAGCGAGGTGATAGGCGCCGCGTGCCGCAAGCCCTGCATCCTTCACCGGCCCGGTAACAAAATTGTTGCCATTAAACTCATTGCCCACTTCCACCGCCGTGATGGCCGGAAACCGCTCCACCATGGCAGCGGCAAAGCGTCCAAAGGCGGCCACCGCTTCGGGGGAATGCGGCGTATGCCCATCATCATAAAGCGGATTGCCAAAATTGAGCGTGAGGACAAGCTCGCGCCCTTCGCGTTCGAGGCGGTCGGGATACAAGTGGCGCGGTCTGGGTAAGCGGTACTGGCCCTCTTTGCGTTCCACCTCGCCCCAGCGGATACCGGCGCGAAATTGCTGTAATGATAGCGCGTCCAGCCCGCGCCAATTGGCTTCGCGTGATCCTTGCGAAAAAGCGGCCGCGACACCCAATGTCATAGGCTCTTGCCGCGCAGTCGATGGCTCCTGCGCCGAAGCGGAGACATTGCCCGCGCCAAGCGCGATGCAAAAGGCAAGGCAATGGGTCAGCAATTTCGGTCGCAGGTAAGCCATAATCAGCAGCTCTCCAAAGCGCTGGCGATGATGCAGTTCAGTCTATCACACCGCGCAACGCTGTATAGGCGCGTGCTACGTCTTGCTGCGCTTGTAAGACGATTTGCTGCCGTTCGGCTTCATCAATGCCATCGGCCATCGCCTGCGCAAGGACGCGCGCCGCATCTGCGCCTGAACTTTGTGTGACGCGCAAAATGCGGTTCGCCTGATTGACAGATTGGACAAAGGAATCGAGCTTGGGATCCCATGACAGTGCGCAAAATGGCGTGCCGCAGGAATAGGCAGCGATGATTGCGTGCATGCGAAACGCCAGGATTCCATCCAAACCATCGATGATCTTGACCAGCTGCGCAGGCGTTGTCGCATCGGGATAATGCACGCGGCTTTCTGGTGCGAGCGCATCAATCGGTGCGCGCAATTCACTCAGCGCCACGCGGTCTTCAGGGCTGCCATTGGTGAAGACGCAAAGATCATTGCCAGCCTCCAGCACTTTGGCTGCGAAATCGAGATAGAACTGCCGCAATTGTTCAGGCGAGGGCGCATCGCTGGAATGATACTTCACCGCCAGCTGGCTGGTGATATTGAGGCCAATTGTTTTGCGGCCAGTATGCCCGCGTCTAGAAGAGTTGCCATCCGAAAGCGCAAAGCTGTTGCAGGCCAGCAGTCCCGGATCGCGCACCACGCCCGCTGGCAAATTATGCGCATCGCCAAACATCTGATCCCACAGCTCTTGTGAACGTGTATCACGCACAAACACAGCCTTGACCGCGCCTGTCGCCAGAGCATCGTTGAGCAGAGCCAGCCCGCGCTTGCTCCACCCGCTGGACACGCCGCAGCCATAAATCACCACCGGCAGGCCGCGCTGGGCCGCAGTGTTGATGGCCAGCGCCAATTTGGTGGGAAAATTGAGATCAAGATCGGCAAGCAGATTGCCGCCGCCTATCATCACACCATCGCAATTGGTCAGGTTCGCGCGGTAATGCGGTGCCCATTGCCGCGATGCCGCCAGTGCCAATGGCAGGCGCACGGCGAGCGGGCGGATAAAACCCGGCATTGCTTCCAGAACGCGCAGTTTCAAAGACCGTTGTTCAGAGCCATCGCTATAATGCGTGCGGCCTGCCAGATCGATCGACCAGCTATCTTCATGCGCGCCGCAAGCGATCAGCGCTTGTTCAAGGCATTCCGATAGCAGGCCATCGCCCAGATTGGGGCTGAATTTGACGTTGAATATGCGGATGTGGGGGGCAGCGGAAGAAGCGGAATGTTCATCAATGGCTGGCGACATGCGGATCGGCCCTTAGCATTTGCAATGTGGTGGCCCTCTCCAATTCCTCCCCCACGCGGGTTATGACGCGCGATGAAGTCGGCAGATATTCAAAGCGTCCTTGTCTGCCCGCAACGATCACTCCTGCTGCGCTTATGCGTTTTAATGCAGCGGCAAGCAACGCGTCAGTACCCTTAGCCAGAAAAGGATAACATCCTTCAACCAGCGCGCTGCCTTCCAGCTTGATATCGCTTGCAATACCAAGCCCGGTAAGATGATCGCGAAAGTCGGCAAAAGTGCGTTCCGGATCGTGCGTGCCGCCATGAGGAATGGTGACTTCTACGCCCATAAAGGCCCGGTCTGTATCGGCGCCGGGATAAAGCTGGGAATACACGGTTGCGCGTTTCCACAACCCATCATTGTGAAAGTTAAATAGAACATTCCCGCTTTGCGGATCAAGCCGCTGTGCTGAAACGAATAGCGTCGTCATATCGAGCAGGGTGAGGGCGGGGTATTTGCCGAACATGGCCCGGTACAGCTGGGTAAGGGGAATGGTGCTGACCAAACTGTCAGTGTGATGCCGGCCTGCATCGGTTTCGATATCAAACCCCTCACTCGTTTGCGAAACGCGCTGAACATCCTGTCCAAAGACAAACCGGACGCCTGCTTTTTCAAGCCTTTGCTGGATGGGGGCAAACAGCGTATCGAACCCTGATTGCGGGCGGATATGCAGCGGTTTGAGCATTCGCGCATTCACCGCTTTTTTGGTAAATACGCTGCGCGCGCCGCGTGCCATGATCGATTTGAGGCGGGTGGCCTTTTCGATGAACTTCATGCGCTGGAAATAGAACTGCTCATCGATTTCAGCAGGCGCTGCATGGTGGAACCGCGTGATGTAAGCGCGCAGGCCCGTATTATCGAAGAACGTATCGCCCAACCTTTTGCGGCAGATAGTCTCAAGCGTCCCATCGCGCTGCAAAACCAACTGGTTTGAAAGCATATCAGCAACGCCAAGCGCTGCACGCCACGGATTGCTGCGCAGCATATCGCGCGGTTCTACGGGGTAATGCAACAAGCGGCCATCTTGCGCCACCCGGCGCTGACGCCGCATCACCGCCGGACACAGCGCGCGCAGATCTTGAGCCATATTGAAAATCTGCGCGCGCGGTTCGTAAAAAATGCTGCCGACATCAAACGTATATGGGCCGATATTGTACGATTTGTGCGCGCCGCCGCACCGATTGCTGCGTTCCAGCACGGTAACACGGTACCCGGCGCGGTTAAGATGATCTGCTGCGGCAAGCCCACCAATACCTGCCCCAAGCACGATGACATCACGCGCAGTTGCAGGCGTTTCCCCATCGGCCATATCTGCGTGCACCCTCACAATCCTAAATATCTTTTAAGGGTAATTGCTTGGACCGGGCCGCTTGAAATTTCAAGCGAATGTGTCGGATCTATAGGTGAGAGTGGGCAAAGGTGCCTTATCAATTCTGTCGGTGATCTTAAGCTTCGTTAGGGGTTAGCCCAAACCAAATAGTAACCTTGTCGCATTACTCGGTGGCCTTGGAGACACGATCAACAGGGACCTGCCGACAATGAAATTGAGTACGCAGACGCATTTTAGCCAAGGCTGGAACACCAATCTTTTGGAGGATGTTCAAAGTCTTGGCACGGATATGATCCGCGATTCCATTCCATGGGGCCGGATTGAAACCAAGCGCGGTGAGTACGATTTTGACGTAAGAGGCGCAGGCTGGCTCGAAGAAGCTTTGGATGCTGGTCTTGATGTTGTGTTGGCTTTTAATCCGATCAACAAACTGTATGATAAAGGTCAGACCATCTATTCGGATAAAGGGCTGGATGCCTTTGCCGATTATGTAGTCGCGGTATTGAAAGAATATCCCGCCATTGCGGCAATTGAGATCGGCAATGAATTTAACGGCAATGATTTTGTCACCGGCAAAGTCGCCAATGCCCCGCGTTCGGAGCGGGATGAGTTTTACACCAATCTGATCGAAGCGGTTGACAAGGCCGTCGATAAAGCTGGCATCGATGTCACGATTATCGGCGCATCAACGCATTCGATCCCGGTCGATTACTTCGCTCAACTCGAAGGCAGCGGCGCTCTTGACCATGCCGATGGTATCTCCATCCATCCTTACACAACGCGCCCTGAAGAATTTAGCCAGCAAATCGATCTGCTGCGCGGTGTGGTGGGTGAGGATATCGCCATCCATGTGACCGAGTTTGGCAGCAATTTCGATAGTCTGGATGAAGCGCCAAATTATCTCGCCAAAATGGTCAGCGTGATGGCCGCCGCAGGGGTGGAATCAGCCAATTGGTATGCTTTTGCCACGCAAAGCTTCTTTCCCAATATGGAATTGTGGGCGCGATCGTCCGACAGTGCGACGCCCGCTGGCGAAACGTTTGCCCTGCTCGAAGGTCTGCTGGCTGATGACACGCAAGTGACACGCCTCGATGTTGATCAATATGTGCACATGTATGCGTTTGGCCCCAATGCTGCGATCGTCTGGGGATTGGAGCGCGACGTTGATCTTGCCGATGGCGTCACCGCTTGGGACCTGTCCGGTGATCGCATTCGCAAGTTTGATAGCATCTCCGAAGATCAGCCGGTTTTGTTGCGCAGCGGTGATACGATTGATGCCCAAAGCATCACTTTTTCCGCAAGCGCTGTTTTGGCAGATAGTCTGTACGATTTTGATCTCACCAACACCAAAGGCAGCACCGATGGCTTTGAAGGCCCTTGGTCCTACTTTGCAGAGAACGGCCTTGGTGATGCGCGCGCTTTGTATACGATGGGCGGCGGTCTTGGCGGTGGGGAAGCTTGGACGCCATATTTAGGCTCCGGCGCGCTGCGCCCGTTTCACGTCAGCGCAACAAGGGTCACTCCGGCGGATTTCAAGAAGAACAATGATGATCCGCGTTCAGAGTTTTCGGTGGTGGAACGCTTTACCGCTGAGACAGATAGCGTGGTCACGATCAAAGGCAATTGGGACGTGGCCAATCACACCAGAGATGGCGTGTTGTTGACCATTGAGCACAATGACGAGGCGATCTTTACGCAGGTCATCTACAATAAAAAGAATGGCCATGAGTTTGATCTGAACTTGTCTGGCATCACCCTTACCGCTGGCGATACACTCGATTTCGTGATCTATTCCCGCAACAATGCAAGCGGCGATGTCACATCCCGCCACATCCAGATCATCGATGAGAATGTGGACGTATCCAAGCCGGTAGATGGGCCAGATAATGGACTTGCCGATGGACCTGCTGATGTGCCGGTCAGCCATCCTGATCCTGATCCTGTTCAAGAGCCAGAGGCGCCATCACCCCGAGAGGTCAACGTCATTGACCGCTCTGACGCCAGGTCCAATCTAAAACTGGTCGGGACAGAACAAGATGATGTGATTTTGGGCGGATCGGGCAAAGATCGGCTCTATGGCGAAGAAGGCGCAGACACGCTGATCGGCGGCAAAGGCAATGATCGGCTGTATGTGGATGGCGATGATGTGTCGGTCGACGGCGGCGCTGGCCGGGATAAATTGATTGTCAGCGGATCGGATGGTGTAAGTTTTGACATTGCCGCCGCCAATATCGAAATTGCTATAGGCAATGACGGCGATGATCGCTTTGATGCCGGCTCTGCTACCACCAATATCAGGCTGACCGGCAATGGCGGGACTGATACTTTGCTAAGTGGCAGCGGGAAAGACAGGCTTGATGGCGGCAAAGGCAATGACTGGCTCGATGGCGGTGAAGGCAATGATCGCCTGACAGGCGGCGATGGGCGAGACATCTTCCATTTCGAAGGCGATTTTGGTCGCGACATGGTGATGGATTTTGCGCGCGGAGATCATATTGATCTCTCTGCTTTTGACGATATCGAAAACTTCTCAGATCTCGACATCGCCTATGGCAAGAAATCCGCCACGATCACGATTGAGAACAACAAGATAACACTGATGAGCATCTCCGAAGGCGATCTCAACGCAGGCGATTTCATCTTCTAGCGCTCTGTTTTATGCCTCGTTTTGGCGCTATTTGTGCAATGCGGCATGATTGTGCAGTTGCGATATTTGATTGGATTGTGCACTAAAGCTCCAGCGAAATTGGAGTTTGAGATGACCGTTGACGATGCACAGGCGCTGCGCGGATTCCCGCCGCCCCCGTCTGACCCTTCAAAACTTCGTCTGATGCCCAATCTGTTTGTGATCGGCGCGTCCAAATCAGGCTCTAGCGCTCTACATGCGTATCTCAGCCCGCATCCGCAGATATGTATGAGCCGTGAGAAAGAACCGTGCTTTTTTATTGAACGCAAAGAGCTCGAAGAAGCCTGGCCGATTATGGCGCGGCAGGCGTGCTCGCATCGCTGGAACGATTATCTCGATCTTTGGGAAGGCGGGGAAGAGGCGCTGTATCGCGGCGAAGGCAGCGTATATTACTCGCAAGCCCCACATCGCAGCGGCGTTGCTGCACGCATCGCCAATGCCTGCCCGGATGCCCGCATCATTTATACAGTTCGCGAACCTGTGGCGCGCGCAATTGGTCATTATTGGCAGCGCTTCAAGGAATTTCAGGAACCATTGCCCATCGATCAAGCGATGCGCGCCAATGCGCTTTACCGCGATACGTCTGATTATGCGCTGCAGCTTGAGCAATATCTGCGTTATTTTGATCGTTCGCGAATCAAGATCGTGGTTGCCGAAGATTTGCGCAGCCATCGCCGGGAAACGTTGGCCGATGTGATCAGATGGCTGGGGCTTGAGGATTACGAATACAGCGATTCGCAAATTACAGAACGCCACAAATCTCCGCCAACCACCCGCAAGGAACGCTTTCCTTTGGTGAGCAAATTTCGCAATTCAGGCTTGTGGGCCTTTGCGCGCAAATATTTGCCGCAGGACATGGTGGATGGCTTGCGTGATGCCTCAACGACCACTTTTGACAAAAGGGAAGTCGATGAAACAGGCGCGCGCGAATATCTCGCCCGCCATCTGGCGCCGCGCCGGATTGCCTTTGAAGAGCTGATCGGGCGCAAAATTGATGCCTGGGGTCCTCGGATCGATACCACAGGGGCTGCGGAATGATTGGCCATGTGAGAAGGCCCCCTTTGCTGCTAACCTGGCTTTGTGCCAATTGGGCTTTCTGCTATTAGGCTAACCATGCCAGAGCGAGAAACCCTGATAAGCAAAGCGCAATTGCTGCGATGATATACGTTCCGCTGGCCATATTCTGGATGCTGTTTGGGTGGGCGATGTTTAGCAAGCGCCCGGTTGTGCTGTATCTGTTTTTCGCCAGCATTCCGGTCGGTGCATTCGCCACCATCCCAACCAATTTGACAGCCGGCGTGACATTAACCGCCACACCGATGATCAGTGCGCTGCTTATCGGCAAGGTTTTTCTGGACCGCAAAGGCCCCGATTTCCTGCTTACATCTGCTTTGCGGCCTGGGCGTATGCTGCTGCTGTTCTTGTTCTGGGTGGTCGCGGTTGTGACGACAATGTTCATGCCGCGCATCTTTATGGGCGATATCAGGATCGTGCCTATCCGCGGCGATCTGGGAGAAACGATGGCGTTGTTTCCAACGCCGCAAAATATCACGCAGGTGGTCTATATGACCATTTCGGTGCTCACCGTGTTTGCTTTTGCCCGCATCCTGCAATCGCGCGATGATCGCCAGCACGCGCTCAAAGCGCTTGTCCTTGGCGGAGCGGTGGCGGTGTTTACCGGTCTGCTGGATTTCGCCACGCAATTTGCCCCGATTGAACCGCTGCTCACACCCTGGCGCACAGCAAGCTACGCTTTGGCCACCAATGTAGAGGTTTTTGGCAGCAAGCGCGTCGTCGGCTTAATGCCGGAGGCGAGCGCATTTGGCGGTGTGGCATTGGCCATGTTGTGCGCATTGATATTCCTGCGCCGCGTGATCCAGAGCGCGCGGGTGCGCAACTTTTATGCCCCGATCGTTATCGGCGGGCTGGTGCTGTGCGTTTGGCTGGCCAAGTCTTCGGGGGCGTATCTGGGGCTTGCCGTGCTGGTACTGCTGATATTGTCCGAAGCGATGTTCCGCGCATTTAGCCGCGGCGGCCAGCGCAAGCTTCATCGGCAAGATCTGGTTGGCGAATTCATGCTGGTTCTGGGCATTGTGGTGGTAGCGGGTATTTTCGTGATCCTGCAGCCGACGATCATGGACCCGATCTATGCGATTGTGGACCGCATGGTTTTGTCAAAGACTGAAAGTGGCTCTTTTGAAGAGCGTGGTTTTTGGCGCGCCACAGCGATCGAAGCTTTGTTCGCTTCTCATGGCCTCGGCGTTGGTCTTGGGGGAACGCGATCTTCCAGCAGCGTGGTGGCTATTTTTGCAGGCACGGGCTTTCTGGGCGGCCTTTTGTTTTACGGCTTTGTTTTGCAAACGCTTTTGCGGCGGTCGCGGCATATGGATTGGGAAGGCCAATTTGTCATATCCGCTGTGCGCTTCGCCTTCATCCCGCCATTTGTCGTCAGCATGATGGTGGGTGGTGCGAACTTTGGACCGATGAACGCCTTCTTCTTAGGGATTGTCACAGCCACGGTAATATCGCGCAGCAATCTCGCGCGGCGTAGACAAGCGCGGCGGAGCCGTCTTGCAATGCGGCCATATCCCGGCATGGAGCGTCCGGCATTGGCATTGTCGAACGGGCAGCAATTGAGCGCTGATGGTGCAGGAGGGCCAACACCTGGCGCGGCCTAACCGTGCATCACCGCGTTATAATGAGCGATAATCGCATCGGCCCAGCTCGCCTCGCTATGGCATAGCTCACCATAGCGCGTGTGGCCTGCCTCAGACATTGTGCGGACCGTATCATCATCTTGCGATAGCCGGGTGAGCGCTACTGCAAAAGCATCGACATCGGTAGTATCCAGCGCAAGTCCAAAGCCTGCATCTGCAATCCCTTCGCCTACCAAAGCCCGGTCGCTAACGATGGCCGGAACGCCAGAACCAATAGCTTCCAACGCGACCAAGCCAAATGGTTCTGACCATCGGCTGGGCATTACGGCGACACGCGCCTTCGACAAAGCGTTGGCCACGCCTTCGCGGTCTTGCCGCCCCAGCAATTTGGCTTGCGGATTGATCTTGGCAACCGCTTCCAGCTCTGCCCCATCGCCCACAAAGGTGATCGGTACACCCGCTTTGCCCGCCGCAGCGGCTGCAAGATCGGCGCCTTTTTCAGCAGAGATACGGCCGATAAAGATCACCCCCTGATTGGCCTCTGCCTTGACGCGTTCTGGCAAAGGCGGGGTGACGGGGTTGGGCACCGGATGCAGCTTGTCCGACGGCCAGCCAGCCAGTTCAAAATTGGGCTGTTGTCCGGGATGGATCATCAACAAGCGATTGGCATTGGTGCCGCCACCCATCATGCCCCGGCGCAATCCTTCGCGCCCTGATCGCCACAGCTTTTGCGCATAACCGGTTTTGTCGCACTGACAGGTGATGCAATCGCGAGAGAGCGGGGTGAGGGTGCAGTCCGCTTCGGTCACATAGTTAAAGAACGCGCCATTGGGGCAGCCGTTGAAATAGTCATGCCCATGCAAGATCAGCCGATCACGAACAGGCTTTAACGCTGCAAAGATGGATGGAGTGAGGATTTTGCACCAGCCATGCACGTGATAAACGGTGCGCGGTGTATCATGGGCCGCGATCCACGCCGCCGTTTGCGCGCGGGCTGATGGAAGATATGCGCCTTTGGTGAAAGCGCCCGCTTTGGAGCGTTCCAGCAATGGTTTTTCGCCAAGCGCGATAACCTCCACATCATCATGCGTGAAATTGGCCGCGTCATCACCTGTGATAAAAGTGACCGGGATGCAGCGCTCACGCAGCTGCTGGATCAACACTTGCACCAGATAGGAAGCACCGCCAAGCGCCTGACTATAGTCATGGAACAGGACTACTCTGTCAGGCAATTGCGGGCGTTCGGTCTGCATGGATCGAAGCCCCTTCAGGCTTGGCGTATGGCCGCTGGGATCAGAAGTATCGCTGTTCAAACCGGATCGTGTCACCGGGCATTATCGCACCGCCACTGGTGAGCGAATAAGCGCGTTCCTGCGCTTCGTTTTCATGCCGGATGAAGGCAACGTTCTGGTTCGCACGGTACGTAAAGCCGCCTGCCTTCGCGACGAGCGCGTAAACAGTCATCCGCTCTGTATACGCATATTCGCCCGGGTTTGAGACTTCGCCCAGCACATAAACGGGACGGTAGCTGGCGACGTTTACGGTAACGCGTGGATCGCGCACAAACTCGCTGCCAAGCAGCGTCGTTAGATCATCGCGAAATTGCGACAAGGTTTTGCCTGAAGCTTGAATATCGCCAACCAAAGGCAGGCTCAAAAGCCCGGCTTCGTTGACTTGGAATTCGCCGGAAAGCGAATCTTCGCGGAACACGGTGAGGTTCAGCTTGTCGCCCGCGCCAATGCGATATTCGACCTGATCGATCGAAGGCAGAGTGGCCGTTGGCGTTGTGGTGCAGGCCGCAAGGGCCAGCGTGAATGCTGCGATCAATGCCCGAAATACCATAATCGTCACCTTTTGTGTTCGTCCTGGTGCAAGGTAAGCTTGCGAATCAGTCCTGTAATTCTCTTGTGCGGAAATACTCTACCGCTTCGCGAAAGCCCTTGTCGAAATTTGCCGGTGAAAAGCGTTCGGCATTGGCAAGGGCATTGACCGGTTTGAAATCCGGCTCCCATTCTTCAAATCTCTGGATCGCGTCCATCAGGCCTTCAACCGTGTGATCGTTATAGAACAATCCGGTTTCGCCTTCGATAATGGAATCGCGCGCGCCGCCGCGACCATAGGCGATAACCGGTCGCCCGCTTGCATTGGCTTCGACCGGCACTATGCCAAAATCCTCCTCCGGCGTGAAGACCAGAGCGCGGCTGGTGGCGTAGGCTTCTTTCAATTCGGGGAAGGACAGGCGCTGGCGCACTTCGATATTGGGGCCAGCGTTCTTCTTTACATATTTGTACATCTCGCCATCGCCGACCATCAATGCAGGCACGCCCAGCCGATTAAATGCCTCCATCGCCAGATCTGCGCGTTTATATGGCGTCATCTGGCTGACCCAGAGATAGCGGTCGGTGACATTGTCCGATGGCTTAAATTCATCAATCGCCACGGGAGGATGCACCACTTTGGCATTGCGGCCCCAGACGCGGCGAATGCGCCGGGCAATGAAGTTGGAATTGGCGATAAAGCCATCCACCCGGCTGGCCGAGGAGACATCCCATTGGCGCAAGCGGTGGAACATCATCGGCATCATCAGCTTGCTCAACCGCCCCGCTGAGCTTTTGTAATCGTGATAATGATCCCACAAATATCGCATGGGCGAATGGCAATAACACACATGCAGCGCATCGGGCCGGGTGATCACACCTTTGGCGGGGCCGCTTTCTGAACTGATCACCAGATCATATTCGCGCAGATCCAGCTCTTCCAAAGCCATCGGCATCAAAGGCAGATATTTCTGATAGTGCTTTTTGGCGCCGGGCATCCTGGCGATAAAGCTTTCGTGTACCCTTGCCGCTTTGATCGTGTCCGACATTTTGTCAGGATTGTGGACGTGGGTGAAGATATCTGCACCGGGATGCATATCGAGCAGCTTTTCCAGCACACGCTCTCCGCCGCGCATGGAAACCAGCCAATAGTGTATCAGCGCCACGCGCTGATCAAGTGGCGCAGGACTGTCCATTAGCCGTAATACGCTTCGTAATGCTTATAAAAGCTGGCTGCGTCATTGCCGCCAAAGCGCACTTGTTTGCGCATATCGACCATGTTGAGCGCGACGCCGGTTTTCGCCAGAACGCGCATTGGCAATTGGCGGATGGCCGATTTCACGATTTTGTCGAGCGTTTTGCGCCAGGCAACTGCCATCACCACATGATCAGCAATCGCCACGATCTCGCGCGATTCTGCAATGGGCAGGATTGGCGGACAATCCAGGATCACAAAATCATACCTGTCGCGCAGCTGCGAGACAACGCGGTGCAAGCGGCCATTTTCCGTCAGCCGCTCACCTTTGCGAAATGGTTTGGTGATCGGCAGGATGTGCATGCCGGTGTCGCTATCTTGATATTGCGCGATTTCCCCGCCTTCTTCCAAAGCTTCATGCAGACCAACATCGCCATTGTTCAATTTGAACTTCTGGCTCAATTGCGAACGGATAATGTCGCAATCCACCACGATGACGCTTTGATTGGCCATTGCGATTGCCTTGGCCATGCAGGTGGAAAGCGTGGTCTTGCCTTCGCCGGGAATGGAGGAGGTGATGGCGATTACTGCGCACCGGCCCGTTGTCGCGCGGCCAATGGACACAAGGATATTGCGCAAACTTTCCGCAAACGGCCCGTCAGGGTGTTCGGTGATGGTTGTAAGGGCATCGTCGCCCGCCGGCTTAACCGATTGATAGGCGGGCACAAAGCCCAAAGCATTGAGGCCAAGGCGGCTTTCCACATCATCAAGCGTGGTGATCCCGCGATAGGCAATTTCGCTTAAAATGGCCAGCAAAGCGCCCAAGCCAACACCAACGACGAGAGACAGCGCCAACATTAACGGCCAGTTGGGAGAAGAGGGCAATCCGGGCACATTGGCAAAGGAGATCATGCGCGCGCTTGGCTGTTCTGTGCCGGATCCAGCGAGCACTTCGTTATAGCGTTGCAAGTAAGACTGGTACTGCGCCTGCGAGGCATCGGCTTGCCGTTCAAGGTCAGCCAATTCGATCATGGCGATGTTGTCACCGCGCAAAGTTGAACGTGTGCCGCCACGGCTGCTGAGCAGCGAATTGAGGCGTTGCTGCGTTGCTTGCGCGCGCGATTCCAAAGCGCGCACTTCGCGGCCCACTTCGGCGTTGATTTGTTGATCGATGCCAGCGATCTGTTCGCGCACCGTGATGAGCTCAGGGTGACCGTCGAGATAACGCCGGGCCAGATCCGCCTCACGCGTGGTCAGCTGCGCACGTTGGGAACGCAGCGACGCGATCACAGAAGATGCAGTGCCGCGCCCCACTTCGCCAGCGCCGCCGCCCGATAGTTGAGAGCGCGCAGTTGCCAACGCCTGAGCCGCCTCGGCAGCTTCTGCGCGGGCAGAAGCTATTTGTGAATTGAGCGTGGAGACTTCCTGTTCAGAAAGGCCCGTGGCCGAAGCGCTGAGCAGATTGTTGCTAACGCGGTAACTTTGCACGGCGGCAAAATCGTCATTCGCCTGTTCGCGCAGTTCTTCCAACCTTTCACCAAGCACCTGCGCTGCAGTTGCATTGCGCTGTGCCCGCTGGCGGGCATCGTCAGTGGTGTAAAGGCGGGCATAGCTGTTGGCGATCTGGGCGGAACGGTCGGGAACAGAATCCGACATTTTGATGCGCAGCGTATAGGAATTTCCCACCCGCGAAACTTCCAGACCTTTCATCAGATAAGCAAGCGAGCGATTGCGCAGCGTATCAGGGTTCACATCATCAGGTGAAAGCAGAACATCGCGATCAAGTCCGATAGCGCTGCGGATGTTATCGATAGTGGAACGCGGCTGCAGGACATCGGCGCGGAAGGCATCATCATTGGCAAGGCCGGTGTCATCCAGCACCTGTTCGGCCATTTCGCGCGAGCTGATCAGCTGAAGCTGGGTCTCCACATCTTCAGCGCGGATGCGGGTAAGCCCATCGGAATCCGCATCACCTGGTACCAGATCGGCCTGATTGGTGATCAAGACCACATCGGCTTGAGCGTTATAGACACGCGGCGAAGCTGTGGTGAGCAGCACACCTAGAAGGAAACACAAGGCTGCAGTCAGCAACATAACCGGCAAGCGCCGACGCAGCATTGCGAACAAATAACTAAACGTGATCTCATCATCGTTTTCACGAAAGAAACTGGGATCTTCCGTAGTCGCGACTTGCGGGGCACGGCGGCGATCTTCGTAAACATCAGGCAAGTTCACGGCTGCAACTCCTCAAAAGAGATCTTCGCTTGTGTCACGGTGTCAGCGTAACCCCAAATCCTGCGCTGAAAGAGGTAAACTCTTGCAACGCCAGCACACCGCTAACATCCTGGCGCAATACGCCTGCATAAGCGCCTACCGAGACATTTGGATTGAACCGATATTCGCCTGCTATGCGCACAGAAGGACGGCTGGCATCGGTATCCGCTTCGCGAAAATCGTTAATTTCATACCCTGCCTGCGCCGAGACGCGGACATTGCGCAGTGGGTCATAATAAGCTGTCACGGTGAAGCGATTGGAGAGAATTCCTGCCACTTGCACATTGCCGCTATTCTGGAAGACTTGCTGTGCCTGAAGGCGGATCGTCAAAAGCTGTGTCGGAAAATATTGCAGGTCTGCACGGTAAGTCAGGCCACCAAAATCGCGGAACAATGCAAGGTCATATTCACGTTTGCGATATCCCACTGCAACTTCGCCTGAAAGCACAGGTGTCAATTCCCCGCGCACACCGCCAACCAGCGATAGGTCTTGTGCGCCGCGGTCCAATCCGGGCAGCGGATTGCGACTTTCGACATCGGTCACATTGCCGGCAGCAAAAACCGAAACCATCGGGGAAACCCTGTATCCCACAGACAGGCTGCCCCCAAGCCTGCGGCTATCGCGAAAGCTCAGATCAGCGCTGCCGCCCCCAATAAGGTCAAGCGTCGAATAATCGCGCGTCGCAAGGCTAACCGAAGGCCGCAATTCAAGTGAGCCCAGGCCAATGGTTGCACCGACCTGGCCAGCTGTGTTGGTATAGCTTACCGGTTCAGCGGCATTGGGATTGGCGGTAAAGCTGCTGCGCGGTTCAATATTTTGCGAATAGCTGGCATTTGCGAAGAGCGAGCTTTCCTCAGTGAAATCGTAACGCGATCGGCTCGCAACATTGAATTCTTCGGAATTTTCCGTTTCAAACGAGGCGAAGCGGCGGATGAATCCGGTCGCAGTAACTTCAAACAGATGTAGCGGTGTATCGGCGCGCGCAGTCAGCCGGGGCGTAATTGTCAGGACCGCGTCGCTAAGCTCGTTAGCGGAATTCAGGACGTTGGAATTGTATCCTCCCACAACCGACAAGGATGGTTGCAAAATGAACGGTCCGGCACGCAATGGCTGTGGCTCAAACTCAGGCTCGTTGCGGGCGCCTGCGGCATCACTGCGATCAAGCTGCGGGTTGATAACGATGGAATTGGCACCACCAATTTCCTGCGCCATCAACGCGGTAGGTGCACACAGCACCGGAAGAGCAACGGCAATTTGGCCTATAGCCTTATAAACGGCGCGCATCGTATTCCCCATGCTGCAATGCGGCATTCCTTACCGCGTTGAGCGCGGAATCCCACCAAAATCTGTTCGCTTTATTCCATTTTGCGATAAGGCGTGTCCAGTGTGCATTGCAAAAGGTGCAACAAAGCCGCGCTACTTATTCGCGCAAAGCCCGGTTGAGCTGATCGCGAATAGGCCGCAAAATGTAATTCAGGATGGTTCGCTCACCTGTTTGGATGAACACTTCAACCGGCATACCAACCGATAAATTGATCTCACCCAGCTTGGCCATTTCATCTTCGGGAATTTCAATTGTGGCCGAATAATAGGGAATACCGCTGACTTGATCGATGCGCCTGTTGGCATCGACGCGCGTCACAATGCCTTCAATTTCAGGCGTCGTGCGCATGGGCAAAGAGGTAAAGCGCATAAAAGCGGGCTGTTGCAGTACAACCTGATCGATATCGGTGGTGGCCACTTGCGCTTCGATAACCAACCGATCATCGGCAGGCACGATTTCCATCAACGTTTCACCGGCAGGCACAACGCCGCCAATGGTCTGGAGTGTAAGCTTGGCTACGATGCCATCTTGCGGAGCGCGGATGGCAGTGCGTTCATTGGTATCGCTGGCGGCAATTTCGCGTTGACGGCTTTCGGTGATGAGTGACTGGACCTGTGCCAATTCGCCTGCAGAACGGCTGCGCGAATCGCTGCCCAGAGAAGACATTTGCCGGCGCAATTCAGAAATGCGTGCTTGCGATGAAGCGATGGTGGATTGGGCAATTGCGCGCTGCGCATTCAAATCCACAGCGGCGCGTTCAAGCGCATTTAATCGATCCAGCGTGCTGAGCCGGTTTTCATACAGCTCACGCGTTTGCGCCAGTTCTTCACCGATCAGCCGTTCTTGCTGGGATAAAGCGGCGATGCGGCTGTTGGCGCTGCTTATTTCGGCCTGGGTCTGGCTGATCCGCGCGCTTAGCTGACCGACTTGATCGCCTTGCGCGGTGCGGCCCAGCGAAAATTCGCGCCGCTCATCTTCCATGATGCGTTGGACGATGGGATCATTGGACCTCTCAAGCAATTCTTCAGGGAAAGTGATGGATCCAGCGCCATCGCGCGATGCGCGCAACCGCGCTTCTTTGGCGAGCAGTTGATCAAGGCTAAGGCCCGTTAAATCCGCATTCGCTCCGGCAACTGTATCATCAAGGCGGACAAGAACATCGCCTTCTTTCACCTCGTCGCCATCGGACACCAGAATATCAGCGGCCACTCCGCCAAAAGGATGCGCGATCTGTTTAATTTGTGTTTCTACAGAAACTTCACCGCTGGCGATCACTGCACCTGCCATCGGCAAAAAAGCCATCAAGCCGCCAAATCCCAGCACCAGAATGGCAATCGCGATCAGGCCGTGGCGCGTGTTCTTGCCCAAAGCAGCATCGGCCTGTTCATCAAGCTCGGTGCTGAAAGGGACCAGCGCGGTGCCGTCTTGCCCGGGGGCTACGAGTTCTCTGGATTCGCTCACCTTTCGGTTCCTCGCTCATCATCGTCGGGGGCGGACGGTGGGCCGCTATCTTGCGGTTCGTCATCACCATCTGCGGATTGCTGGTCTGGCTTATCAGTTTTTTTCTGACCAATAGATGACTGTATCGTGCCGCCTGCCGATTTGGAGCTTGCAGCGGTTACTGTACCGCCTGTTCCTGCATTGCTGGGCAGATGGCCTTGGCGTTGTGCGCGTTTGCGTGCATCAAAATCAGCTTTTGTCTCAAAGCTTTCCACCCGGCCTGCGTTAAGCACCATAATATGGCTGACATGAGCAACCACTTGCGGGCGGTGCGCGATCACGATGACAATAGCGCCGCGTTCACGCGCTCGGCCAATGGCAACACCCAAAGCGGCCTCGCCATCATAATCCAGATTGGAATTGGGTTCATCCAGCACAATCAGGAAAGGATCGCCATAAAGCGCGCGGGCCAGTGCGATGCGCTGTTGCTGACCGGCGGAAAGATTGCCGCCTTTATTGTTGATCAGATAATCATAACCATCGGGCAGCCGCACAATCATATCGTGGCAATCGGCCGCTTTGGCTGCGGCCAAAACGGCATCCCTGTCTGCATCTTCGCGAAAGCGGGAAATATTTTGCGCAATCGTGCCTTCAAACAGCTCAATCGATTGCGGGACATAGCCGATTATGTCACCCATCTGATCGCTTGACCATTGATCCAGCGTCGCGCCATCAAGCCGGACAGACCCGCGCAAAGGCGGCCACAATCCGCACAGCACCCGTGCCAGCGCCGTCTTGCCAGAACCACTTGGTCCCACAATAGCCAGCGCATCGCCCGTTTTGAGCTTTAAATTGACATCGGCCACCGTCACAATGCGCGCACCTGGAGGGCCAGAGGTCAGCCCTTGCAGCATGAGTTCTTCCGATGGCAGTTCAAGCCCCATCGGTTCATGTACGGCGGGAATGGCATTGAAAGCTTCTTGCAAGCGCGCATGTGCTTGCCGGCATTGCACCATATTTTTCCAATGCGCGATCACCTGCTCCACCGGAGCAAGGGCGCGGGCCGTCAGGATGGAGGCGGCGATAATGATGCCGCCTGTCGCCTGGCCCTGGATCACAAGATATGCGCCCAGACCCAAAGTTGCTGATTGCAGCAACATGCGAAATGCCTTGGACGTGCCGGTCAGTTTGGAGCTGATCATCGACAACCGGTCATTGGCTTGCAGGTATTCTTCTTCGCTTTCATGCCATGCTTTGCGCCGCGCATTTTGCATGCCCAGCGCTTTGATCGTTTCTGCGTTGCGCATATTGCTTTCCGCGATCTGGAAGCGGCTGGCACCAGCTTCCACGGTTTCTTGCGCAAGCGGGCTGGTCAAACGGCTGTTCACCGCCATCAGCGCGACCAAGACGACCACACCGAACAAGGCCAAAACGCCAATGCTCCAGTGGAAGATGAACAAGATCAGCACATACACCACGATCCACGGCAGATCGATAAAGGCCAATGGCCCTGCGCCTGACAAAAACCCGCGAATAGCATCAAGATCGCGCACAATCTGAATACCTTGCGGCATTGGCCCACGCACCATTTCCCAGCGCGAGATCACATCTAGCACCCGGTCGCTCACCCGGCGCATGAACAATGTGCCCACATTCACCATGATGCGCCCCCGCGTGACATCAAGAAATGCCTGAAAAGTATAGGCAATCGATACCATCAGGAACAGGCTGACCAGGGAGGGGATAGAGCGGCTGGGCAAAATATCATCATACACTATCAGCATGAAGAACGAGCCGGAAAGCAGCAGGATATTATACACGCTGGAGATCATCACCAGCGGCACAAGTATCTTGCGAAACGGCGCAATCGCCTCTTTCAGCTCACCCAGATCGGTGTTTACCCCGCTCATGATGCGTGCTCGCACGCAGCACGGCGAAAGTGGCCTTGCTTAGAAATCATTATGTGCCCAAACCCCTTGGCGCGCGTCAATCGACGCTGTTGCTGCGCCTGCGAACTGCGTCTATACCTATCCATGGGTTAAGCTTCAACACACTCGCTATATTAGGTTTTATTATGGTGAGTATTGAGATTATGGGGGCCAATACGTGCTTACACGGTATTTTCTGCTGACTGCGGTTGCGTCTGGCGCATTTTTGGGCGCAGTTCCTGCCAATGCCGATACGCTCGAAGAAGCGTTGATCGCAGCTTATGAGAACAATCCCGGGATTGAGCTTGAGCGGGCTTTGACGCGGGCCAATGATGAAGGTGTCGCGCAGGCAAAGGCGGCTTATGGCCCCAATCTGACTATCAACGCTTCCCATGATTACACCTATCAACGCAATGATTTGAGCGGCACCACTTTTAGCAATGATGGTTTTGCTACAACGGCTTCGGCCAATTTGTCGCAGCCGCTGTTTACTTCGGGCGCTTTGGCTGCTGGCCTGGATCTGGCAGAAGCGAACAGGCTTGCCTCGCATGAGGATTTGCGCGCGAACAGTCAGCAGCTCATCCTTGATGTCATCGAAGCTTATGTGACGGTTCGCCGCGATCTGGAGCTGTTTGAAGTCGCCAGCGACATTTACGAACTGCTTGATGAACAAAGCGATATTACAAGGTCACGGTTTGATCTGCGCGATGCAACCGCGCCCGATGTTGATCAAACCGTCAACCGAGCTGAAATTGCTGCTGGCCGGGTGATACAGGCGCGCTCCAATCTGGAAGCAAGCGCAGCGGCGTATCGCAGTCTGGTTGGCAAATATCCCGATGATTTGCCGCCGCCTCCGCAATTGCCGCCACTCACCTCTATTGAAGAGATGTATTTATTAGCCGAGCAAAGCAGCCCGGAACTGCTTAGTGCGTTGTACACACGGCAGGCATCGGTTGCGCAATTGGCCGCTTCCCGTGCCCAAATAGGGCCGCGCGCGCAGGCGGATGTGACAGCCGGGCGTTTGCCTTTGTCGCCTTTTGCCAATTCCGACACGGCGGATCAGATCGTTGCCGGTGTATCGCTCACCGTGCCGCTCTATACAGGCGGCCTTGTATCCTCACGCATTCGTGAGGCGCGTGAGCGCAATATCGCTGCACAATACCTTGTGGAGCAGACCCGGCGTACGGTGCGCGGCGCGTTGGCAGCGGATTGGAACCAGTATCAGGCAGCCAATCTCTCTCTCCCGCGCTTTCGTTCAGCTGTCGAAGCAGCACGGCGAGCCGTTGCCGGTGTGCAGCAGCAGGAAACATCGGGCATTCGCACATTGCGCGATGTGCTGGATGTGACAAATGATCTGTTCAATGCACGCTCTGCTGCGGCGCAGGCGGAAGCAGACCGGTATATCAGCCATGCCGCGGCCTTGCGCGATGCGGGCTTGCTCTCGATCGGTTTGTTTACACAGGTGACCGATTATGATCCGATGGATTATGACACAGGCGGCGTTGCCGGTTTGCCTTTGCGCCCATTGCTGGACCCGATTGATGCAGCGTTCACCAATGGCCGGACCAAGGATGCTGGCGTTGTAGTGGAAGATGACGATGTCTACGAACCTGCGCAACAGCTTGACGATCCGCTGGACTAATTGATCCGCCTAGTCGGCTGATCTTTCAGCCAACACGGCACAAATCGGCCACAATACCGCGATGGTCAGAGCCAAGGTCATCTGAGCTGCGCAGGGCCTCGACCTGCCAGCTTTGGCCTGCAAGCACGTGATCAATCTGCACAAAGGGCGTGACGCTGGTGCCCTTGTACCAAAGCGGCCATGTGGAGCGATCCGCAGGGGTGGTCGCAAAGCCGCTGCCTTGGGCAAAATTGCGCAAGCCTTGCATCCGGCGCACCATATTAAGATCGCCGATCATCACAGTGTTGGCCGTATCTTCCAGCAACAATTGCAGCTGCGTCAGCTCTTCCCGCTGGCGCTGCATATATGGCGGGCGCGAGAGATGCGCAGCGATCACATGCAGCGGTGCGCCATCGCTATCGGCAATGGTCATGCGGGCGGCAGAAAGTGTCTTGCGGTTTTGCACATCGCCGCGTGACAGCGGCTGCGATCCAAGCAGGGGATTGGCGGTGTAAAGGATGGTCGAACAACGCCCATTGGCAAGGCAGGATTGCGCGTGGGCATAGCGTTCGGCCAAAACGGTGCGCGTTGGCTCAACACTGCTGTGAAGTTCGCCAAAGCCGACAATATCGGGCCGCTCCTGCTCCAGCCAATCCACGATCGGTTGCGGCTGTGTGCTGCCTTGCAGGTTGAGCCATGCGACCGTTACGCGCGCTGCATCCACATCGCATGTGCCCATCGCGCTGGGTGGAGGGATCATCAGATAGGCCGCAATTGCGATGATCACTCCATAAGCGCATCGCTTGGCCCACCGCTTGGTCAACCAAGCCAAAAGGATGGCAACGACAATCGCGGCAATCGCGCCGGGCACAAGCGCGACATTGGCAAGATCAAGCGTTGGATAATCGCCACCCAATTGCCCTGCGCCAAGCACGCCCAGCGCCAAGATCAGGAATACCAGCAAGGCTCGGCGCAAACCCAGCCGCCTGCCTTTGCGCGGGGCTTTTCGCAGGGTGTTACGCGTCGCCACGGATCTCGCTTAGCCGCCGCTCCCATTGCAGCGCATGGCCGATAATCTCATCGAGATTGGCGTGTTTGGGTTCCCATGGAATGGTTGCGCGGATGCGGGAAGGATCAGACACCAATGCAGCCGGATCACCGGCGCGACGCGGCTGCATCTGGCGGTTTAATGTCATATTCGTCACCCGGTCCACCGCATCGAGAACTTCGAGCACGGAGAACCCTTTGCCATAGCCGCAATTCATAGTGAGCGAGCGGTCCGGCACGTCAATTAACGCTTCCAATGCCAGCACATGGGCGGCTGCCAAATCGCTGACATGGATATAATCGCGCACGCCAGTGCCATCGGGCGTATCATAATCGGTGCCAAACACGGCCACATGTTCGCGTTTGCCCGTCGCCGCTTCGCACGCGACTTTGATCAGATGCGTCGCGCCCGCGGTTGATTGGCCAGAGCGGGCCTGCGGATCAGCGCCTGCAACATTGAAATACCGCAAGGCGCAATAATTGATGTCATGAGCAGCCGCGGTGTCGGCCAGCATGTGCTCCGTCATCAGCTTGGATGTGCCATACGGGTTGATTGGCGATTTCGCGATATCCTCTGAAATGGGGGAAGTTTCGGGAACGCCATAGGTTGCCGCAGTGCTGGAGAAGATGAAATGCGGCACGCCAGCTGTCACAGCCGCTTCGATCAGGGCGCGGCTTTTTACCGTGTTGTTGTGATAATATTTGAGCGGGTTTTCCACGCTTTCCGGTACGATGATAGAGCCCGCAAAATGCATGATCGCCTGTGTGCCTTGCTCAGCGAAAATGCGCGCCAGCAATGCGCCATCTTCGATATCGCCTTCGTAAAGCGGCACACCATCAGGGATCGCGAATTTGAAGCCGGTCGATAGATTGTCGATCACAGCGACAGGCCAGCCTGCATCGACCAGTGCGAGCACGGCATGACTGCCAATATAGCCAGCGCCGCCGGTGACCAGAACAGGCACGCGATTTTTGGTAGTCATGGAAAATTCAGTCCTTTTGCTGCCCGGTGCTGGCGGAATGAGCCATGCGACAACGGGCCGTGTCAAAACGAATCATATCCACACCGGATATGGCGGCAAGTGGTTTGTGCATAGCGGTAGATTATTGAGCTTTGTGTGAAATTCTCGTCACCTTGCGCTTATCTTTGGAAATCTGCGCAGAATTCCCCTTGCCGCATGGCAGCGCATCGGCTTGAGCGGTGGTGTAACAATTGAAATCATATCGAAAGCATTTGCTCCTTGCCCGATTCAGCCCCCACCACTGCGCCGCGCGCGGCGAAACGTGATCATACTATTACCCATCATGGCATCACGGTTGAAGATCCATATGCCTGGCTGCGCGATCCGGGATATCCTGAGGTAAGTGATGCAGATGTGCTCGATTATCTCAAAGCGGAAAACGCGTTTTACGAAGCGCAGATGGAGCCGCAAAAACCACTCGTCGATCAGCTTTTCAAAGAAATGCGTGGGCGGATAAAGGAGGATGACAGCTCCGTTCCGCAAAAGGATGGTGATTGGCTGTATTGGACAGAATTTGAAGAGGGAGGCGAATATGCGAAATATTATCGCAAGCCTTCCGCAGGTGGCGAAGCGCAGCTTTATCTTGATTGTCCCGCTTTGGCAGAAGGCCACGAATATTTCCGCCTGAACGATATCGCGATCAGCGAAGATGGACGGCTTGCGGCCTATTCGGTTGATACCAATGGTGCTGAACGCTTTACGGTTTACATCAAGGATTTGGCCACCGGCGCGTTGCTGCCCGATGTCATTGAGGACACCAATACCGGCCTGATCTGGGCCGCAGGTGATACGATGCTGGTGTATGGCCGGGCGAATGAGAATTGGCGGGTGGACCGTATCCTCGTGCACCAATTGGGCGATGATGCCGCGCAAGACCGTGAGATTTATTATGAGCCGCAAATCGGCTTTACCGCCAATCCTGGCCAATCTTCCAACCGCGAATGGTTGATCTTAGCCACAGGCGATCATGCGACCAGCGAAGTGCGCTTGCTGCCCATCAGCGATCCCTTCGCAGACCCGATCTTGGTGAAAGAGCGCAAGGACGGCGTTGAATACAGCGCGGATCTGCACGGGGATACGCTGTTCATCTGGACCAATGATGAGCATGTAAATTTCCGCCTTGCAACAGCGCCTCTCGCCAATCCGGGGCAATGGACGACGCTGATCCCCGGCTCGGACGATTTTTATCTCACCGGGTTTGATCTGTTCTGTGATTTTTACGTTATCGAAGGGCGCAAAGAGGGCCTCGATCAAATCGAAATTCGATATTACGATGATCGGGACCGGGCAGAGCCCATTGCGTTCCCCGAAGCGGCCTATTCGGCGGGCATGGGCAACAATCCTGAATGGGCGATGGAGCGGTTGCGCATTGGCTATAATTCGATGGTCACGCCCGATACGGTATATGACTATGATGTTGCCGCGCGCACGCTGACCACGCTTAAAACTCGTGAGATCCCCTCCGGCTATGACGCGTCGCAATATGCGACACAGCGTTTGCTGATCCCGGCGCGCGATGGCACCAACATCCCTGTCAGTATCCTCTATCGCAACGACCGTGTGGATGGTGGCCCGCTGCATCTGTATGGCTATGGCGCGTATGGATTGGCAACACCGCCCGGATTTTCCACCAGCCGGTTTAGTCTGGTCGATCGCGGCATGGCCTATGCCATTGCGCATATTCGCGGCGGCGATGAAATGGGCCGGGCGTGGCATGATGCGGGCAAGCTGGAACACCGGACCAACACTTTCAACGATTTCGTCGATGTGGGCCGCGGGCTGGTGGAACGCGGTTTCACCACCACAGGCCAGATCAGCGCGAGTGGCGGTTCGGCAGGCGGTGAATTGATGGGGGCGGTGCTTAATCAGGCGCCTGAGCTGTTTGGCGCAGTGGTGGCGCATGTGCCGTTTGTCGATGTGCTCAACACCATGCTGGATGAAAGCTTGCCGCTGACACCGGGCGAATGGCCGGAATGGGGCAACCCTTTGACGGACAAATCAGCGTTTGAGCATCTATTGAGCTACTCGCCCTATGATCAGACGAGCGCGCAGGATTATCCGCCGCTATTTGTGACCGCAGGCCTCAACGATCCGCGCGTCACCTATTGGGAGCCGACCAAATGGGTGGCCAAGCTGCGCGATGTGAAAACGGATGAGAATTTGCTGATGCTCAAAACCAATATGGGCGCAGGGCATGGCGGCAAATCAGGCCGCTTCGAAGGCTTGCGCGAAACGGCGGAGGAAGCGGCCTTTATCCTGTGGCAATTGGGCCTTACCCAATGAGCAACACGTTCTCGCGCAGCTTTACCGCTTTGCCAGAACATATCGATGCCAATGCGCATGTGAACAATGCGGTGTGGGTGCGCTGGATGGAGGAGCTGGCAGCGTGCCATTGGCAACAAGACGCAGCGCCCGAGCATGTTGAGGCGTATAGCTGGGTCGTCTTGCGCCATGAGATCGATTTTCGCGGCAATGCGCGCGAAGGCGCGAAGGTTACCGGCACCACCGAAATCCTCGAAGGGCCGCGTGGCGCGCGCTTTGAACGGCATTTCACTTTCACCGATGGAGATGGCCGCGAGCTTGTGCGCGCCAAAACCAGCTGGGCGATGATCGATTTGGCCAGCGGCAGGCCAGCGCGCGTTCCCGCCGAAGTTGCTGCACCCTTTATGCCGCCCGGCGCTTGATCCCAGACGTTCAGGCTGCCTGTTTGCCGTCCCGGCGATCGCTATCGCGGCGACGGAAGACACGCACTTTTTCAACGACAATACGGTCGCGCCCGCGCTCCTTCGCTTCGTAAAGCAGCCTGTCTGCACGATCATACAGCGTATCAAAGCTTGCATCCGCCAGCGCTCCTGCTGCCGCCTCCACAAAGCCCATGCTGGCAGTCACCTGCTGTTCGATGTTCATTTGTGCGGCAATTGCGGTGGCAACGCTGCGGCGACGCGTCTCTGCGCGCGCCTGTTTGGAACGGCCGCGCAGCAGGATCAGGAACTCTTCACCGCCAATGCGGAAAGCCAGAAGGTCGGGATCTTCGTGACCGCGTATAGCTTTGGCAGCACAGATCAGCACGTCATCACCGACCTGATGGCCATAAGTGTCATTCACCGATTTGAAGTGATCCAGATCAACCAGGGCTATGGCGTTAAAGCCCTCTGCACGCAGCAGATCAAAGCGGCTTTCCAGCGCCCGACGGTTTAACAAGCCGGTCAACGCGTCACGTTCGCTCAAAGCTTCAAGAGAGCGCGCTTCGTGTACGGCGCTGTCACGCTCTCGCTTGATGGTCAGGAAGCGATCGGCCACGGCAAAGGAGGTGACGGCCACTTCAAACAAAAGTGCAAAGCTTTGTGCCCAAAGCTCGCTGAAAGGAACATAAAGCGCGGGAATAAGAGCGCCTGTGACCCGGAACAGGCCAATGGTGATCAACGGTGCAAAAGCGAGACTCACAAAGCGCACCGCGCGGCTGCCACGTCGCCACGCCGCAGCCAGAACATAGATCAAAGCGATCAGCATGGCACCAAGGCTAAGATAGACTGCCGGTTCAAACAGGGCAGCGGGCAAGAATTTGTGGAAGTTGATAAGCGTTAAAGAAAGGAGCGGCATCGCAGCGGCAAAGGTCAGCACCCGGTAGTGAAACCGATCAAGCACGCCTTTTTCGATGAAGCTGCGGATGAACATGATCGTGGCGAACAGCATAAGGTCGAAAGAGTGGATGTTGATCAGATGTTCAACATGGCCCGGTGGTTCGAAAATTATCGCGATCAGGCCGGAAATCGATGCTGTTTGAACAAATGCAATTAAGCAGAAAAAGGCATGATAAATCGGGAAGGATTCTCGCAAAGTGCGGGCAAATCCCAGGTCAAACAGGATAGGCGCGATCAGCAAACCGCAAATAAGCGCGCAAATGATGTGAATGATCCCTGCATTGATCGCAAAAGGTGGCGTTGAAGTGAGGTCTGCCACCACGATGCTTTCGGGATAGGTCGCGCTATCAAGTGTCACCACCAATGTGCCGGGTGTGGTGGTGGTTTGAGGCAATTCGATAAACCCAAAATCACGGTCTGGCCCGACGAACATATCGTGGAAGGCAAAGACCGATTTTGCTGTCACCGTCCCTTGGGTCAGGAAGGCGACTTCCATTCGATCAAACTCGTAACGCGGCATCGCCAGATATCGTGGCGCTTGTTCGCCAAAAGCTTGGGCATCCAGTTCAAAACGAACAATATGCCGATCCGCATCCTCAATCGGCTTGTCGAGAGAGCAAATCCAGCGCGACGCAGTTCCGCTTATTTCGGCATAATTTTCATCAGCTTGTGCCGTGGCATGGCAAATAGAGCCTGTTGCAAAATTGGCTTGGGCACGTGCTTCGCTTTGCAGCACGGCAGGCAACGCAAAAAAGCCCACCACAATCAGGGCAAGCAAAATGATCTGCCGAAGGCAGAACAAGGGGGCGAAATAGCGGTCTCCCACGATTTCAATTTAGACAAAGCCGTTTAATTTTGGGTTAGTGGCGCGCCGTAATCGCGCCGCGAGCAAGGTTAACGCCTAAGTGCATAAATTTGCGCGATTATATGGGATTGCCTTCCTTATCGCGGTAAATCTCGCGGCGGCCGACATGATTGGCGGGGCCGACAAGCCCCTCTTCCTCCATCCGCTCGATCAATTTGGCAGCTGTATTGTAGCCAATGCCCAATTGCCGCTGGAGCCAGGAGCCCGATGCCTTCTGATTTTCGATAACGATCTGGCAGGCTTGGCGATATTGGCGTTCTGCCGGATTGTCCGATGCGGTCATCTCATCTTCAAAAGAATACCCGCCATCGGCAGGCTCTTCGGTGACAGCATCGACGTAATCCGGCTTACCCTGAGCGCGCCAGTGTTCGGCAACTTTTTCCACCTCTTCATCGGACACAAATGGCCCGTGCACACGCAGCAGCGGGCCTGAGGATGCTTTGTACAACATATCGCCCCGACCCAGCAGCTGTTCAGAGCCCTGCTCGCCCAAAATGGTGCGGCTATCGATGCGGCTGGTGACGTGGAAACTGATCCGGGTGGGCAGATTGGCTTTGATCACGCCGGTGATGACATCAACCGATGGGCGCTGTGTCGCCATGATCAGGTGAATGCCAGCTGCGCGCGATTTTTGGCTGAGGCGTTGGATCAGGACTTCGATTTCCTTGCCGATGGTCACCATCAAATCGGCCAGCTCATCGACGATCAGCACGATCTGTGGCAGCACTTCATAATCGAGCGCTTCTTCTTCGATAATCGGCTCCCCGCTATCGGGATCAAAGCCGGTTTGTACCGCGCGTTTCATCGGTTTGCCATTGGCAGCGGCCTTGCGAACTTTGTCGTTAAAGCCGCCAAGGTTGCGCACGCCGATTTCGCTCATCATGCGATAACGCCGCTCCATCTCCTCAACCGCCCATTTGAGCGAACGGACCGATTTGGCAGGCTCTGTCACCACAGGGGCCAGAAGGTGCGGGATATCGTCGTAGCTTTTGAGCTCCAGCACTTTGGGATCGATCAAAATCAGGCGACATTCTTCCGGGCTGAACCGATAAAGCAGCGACAGCAGGATACAGTTGAGGCCCACGGATTTACCAGAGCCGGTGGTACCCGCCACCAGCAGATGCGGCATAGCTGCCAGATCGGCCACCACGGGTTCGCCAGCAATATCTTTACCCAGAATAATCGGCAGCTTGCCTTTGGCATCGACATAGGCTTCGCTGGCGATCATCTCTTTGAAATTGACCGTTTGTCTGTCCGCATTGGGAAGTTCGATCCCCATGACCGTTTTGCCCGGAATAGAGGCGACGCGCGCGCTGATGGCGGACATGTTTCGCGCGATGTCTTCTGCCAAACCGATCACCCGGCTGGCTTTGATGCCGGGGGCTGGCTCCAGTTCATACGTGGTGACAACAGGGCCGGTGCGTACCGCGCTGATTTCACCTTTGACGTTAAAATCATCGAGCACGGTTTCCAACAGGCGCGCATTGCGTTCCAGCGCCAGCTTATCAAGAGCAGGAGCCTGATTGCCCGTTGGATCTTCGAGCAGATCGACAGAAGGCAAGTCAAAGTCCGCAAACAGGTCTTTTTGCTGCGTTTTCTTGGCTGGTTGCGCACGGCGGGCGGGCGCAGAAGGGGCCGCGATTTCAGGCGCGCGGCGTTCTGACAGCGGGATGGGCGCTTCATCCGCATCCAGCTCAGTATTGGCGGTAGAGGCGCGTTTCTTCGCGCGCTGTTTTGTCTCCGCTTTAAAGGGATTGCTTTCGGGTAGCAGGCGCGGCGGATGGCGCAGCCAATCTGGCAATGTCAGCAGACTGGCCCAATCAATCGCAAAGATGCGCCCTGCAATAAACGCGCCGCCACCAAGGCAGGCGATGCCAGCGGCAAGGATGGCCCAGAACCGGCCGGCTTCGGGCAGCAATCCGGCCAGCGCCGTAATCGCACCTTGGCCCAGCAATCCGGCCAGCCCGCCAGTGGACGCAGGCAAGCTCCATTCGCGCGGCTCGGTCACGAGGGACAAAACGGTCGCCAGCAACGCCATCGCCAGCACCATCAGTGCAACCGTGCGCCACCATGCACCGCCCCAGCTCTCCTCCTCATCAACATCGCGCCACAACTTGCGCGCAAACACATAGCTAAGTGGCAGGAAAAGGATCGCGACAAGGCCAAATCCTGTCAGCGCAATATCGGCAGCAAAAGCTCCGGCACGGCCCATCCAATTGCCAATCGTATCTCCTGCAGCGGTGGAAAGGGACGGATCGGTTTGCGAATAGCTCAGCAAAGCTATGGCGAGGAATGCGGTGAAAGCGAACAGCGCCAGCGATCCGGCAATCTGCACCGAACGCGTGATCGAACGGCGAAAAGCCGCGCCCCAATCGGCATTCCCCGATCCGGAGCCTGATTTACCCGCTCTGCTGGCCATGTTTCTACCTCGCGAAATTGCGTCCCAAAGCGCAGAATCGCAGACCCGGAGTTATGGGTCAAGGAGTCTTGGGTCAAGTAAGGTTTAGGTTGAACCCAGCCCGTCGATTGCTGCCCAACACGGCCATTGCAGCCGCCGCGCGCCGCGCTGTGTCATCCCGCCCAGCGCAATCACCGGCAACGGCGCTTGCCGCGCAAGGGCAAGAAAGCGCGATGGACCAAGCACTTGGCCGCCGGGATGTGAACGCGTTGGGTAAACCGGTGAAAGCAGCACGGCATCTGCCCCCATGCGCGATGCCTGCCCGATTTCGCGCGCATTGTGCGCTGTTGCCAGCATCACAAGGCCTGCGCGGCGCGGCCCCAGCATCAAAGGCGCGCCATACATGCCATCTGCGCCCCATTCCTTCGCCGTTAAAGCGCTATCGGCCAAAATCAGCCAGTGCCTGCGCGCCCGTGCAATCCGTGCGCATTGGCGATAGCGGGCGATCCGTTCTTCTGGCGCCAGGTGATAGTGGCGATAGATAAACCCGCTCCCGCGCGGCAGGCGCTGCAACGCTTGCTCCAGCCCAGCATCGTTGCGCTGATCAGAAATCAGCCAGAGTTTGGGCCAGGGCTTTTGCAGGGGGTGGCGAGCGTGCATTGGGTCGCTATAGCGCGGGCATGAGTGTAAATGCAGCGCAAAACCTTGAAGATGTGCAGGCGGCCATTGCAAAGGCCTGCAAAATCGCCCGCCGCGCCCCTGTTGATGTGACATTGATCGCGATAAGCAAGACGCATCCTGCCGATGAGATCATGCCATTGCTGGATGCCGGTCAGCGCGTGTTTGGCGAAAACCGCGTTCAGGAAGCGCAAGGCAAATGGCCTAGTCTTCGCGAAGATTTCGATGGTGTCGAATTGCATCTTGTTGGCCAATTGCAATCGAACAAAGCCGAAGATGCGCTGGCGCTGTTTGACTGCATCCACTCGCTTGACCGGCCATCCTTGGTAAAAGCGATTGGCAAAGCGCAGGACAAGCTGGGCCAACGCATCCCATGTTTTGTGCAGGTGAATATCGGAGAGGAGGAGCAAAAGGGCGGCTGCGCGATTGGTGATGTGCCTGATTTAATCGCAAAAGCGCGCGATGCTGATATCCCGCTGGCAGGCCTGATGTGTGTGCCGCCTTTCGACATTGAGCCTGCGCCCTTTTTTGCGCTGCTTGCCAAAATGGCAGATGATAATGGGCTTGAAGGCCGCTCTATGGGCATGAGCAGCGATTATCCAACCGCGATTATGCTGGGCGCAACGCATGTGCGTGTTGGGACCGCTTTGTTCGGAGCGCGAGACGGTTAAGCCAGTTCTGCTTCGGCCGGTTCACCTGCCGCAATGGCTTTAAGCAAGGCTTTCTTGACTTTGCTTTGGCGCGATTTGCTGTCCAGTTTGCCGCCTAGAAGATCGGTGACATAAAAGGTATCCACCGCGCGCTCACCATATTGGGTAATGTGCGCAGAATTGATCAGCAAACTTTGTTCAAACATCGCCCGGGTCAGCCGGTTGAGCAGTGCAGGCCGGTCGGTTGCATTGACTTCAATCACGGTGAACTGGTTCGATGCTTCATTGTCGAACACAATACGCGGGGCGATTTGGAAATGTTCAGCACGGCTGCGCGATAGCGGGCGTTTTGCCAGATTGGGCACCATGTTGATCTTGTCAGCCAGACCATCTTCGATATTCTTTTTAAGGCGCGCCAATTGCTGTGGTTCGCTTAGCGGTTTACCGAGCGGATCCTGCACCAGAAAATTATCGACCGCTTTGCCCTGACGATTGGTGTGGATGCGTGCATCGATGATATTGCCGCCAGCCAGATGGATCGCCCCTGCAATGCGGAAGAACAGGCCCGGATGATCATCGGAAATCACTGTGACCAAAGCCGCGCCCAGATCCGCTTCATATTGTGCATGTATGGATAAGCTCGCGCCATCTTTTTCCAGCTGGGCAAATTGTGCAAGGTTGCTGGCGATCACATCTTCGTTTTCGGCGATCCAATAAGCATCGAGCATATCATCGCCATAGCTCTCCACCAAAGCTGCATCATCGCCCAATAGCGCGGCAACCTGTTTTCTCTTGCTTACCACACGTTCTTCACGCCCAAAGGTTTTGTGGCCAAGGCGCAGGCGTTCGCGGGAAAGCTCATGCAAATCGGACAGCAATTGGCGCTTCCAGCTGTTCCATATCCCCGGCCCAACCGCGCGAATATCAACGATGGTGAGCACGGTAAGCTGGTTCAACCGATCAAGACTTTGCACTTCGCCAACAAAATCAGTGATCGTTTTGGGATCAGAAAGATCGCGTTTGAAGGAGGTTGCGCTCATCAACAAATGATTGCGCACCAGCCAGCTGACAAGCTGCGTTTCTTCTTTGTCCAAACCCAGGCGCGGACACAGTTTCAGCGCCACTTGCGCACCCAAAACAGAATGATCGCCGCCGCGGCCTTTGGCAATATCGTGCAATAACACCGCGACATAAGCGACCCGGCGGCTGTTCAAGCTGGGCAAAATACCGCTGGCCAGCGGGTGATCTGCTTTAAGCACGCCGCGTTCGATCTGCGATAGCAGCCCGATGGCGCGGATCGTGTGTTCATCAACGGTATAGTGATGATACATATCGAACTGCATCTGCGCATTGACCTTGCCAAAATCAGGCACAAACCGGCCAAAAACGCCCGCCTCATTCATCCAGCGCAGCACGTTTTCAGGGTCGTTTCGGCCCGCCAGCACGTCAAGGAACATCGCATTGGCGCGCTTATCCTTGCGCACCGCTGATTTGATCAAAGGGGCATCGCGCCGCGCCATGCGAATGGTGGAGGGGTGGACTTCCAAACCCTGCTGCTCTGCAATCGCAAATATCTCGATGAGGCGCACAGGGTCTTTCTGGAACCATGTGTCATTAGGCGCAGCGATCTTATCGCCATCAACGATATAGCCTTTGAGCTTTTTGGGTTTGCTTTTGGTAAAGTTGGATATCAGGCCGCTGATAAGGCCCTCTTCCACCGTTTCTTCTTCCAGATGCGCAAGGAAAACGCCGGTGAGGTTGCCCACATGCTGCACTTGCAGGAAATAAAACTGCATGAACCGCTCAACCGCGCTTTTGCCTGGCCGATCGGCATAATTCATGCGCCGGGCCACTTCGCGTTGTAGATCAAAAGTCAGCCGATCTTCACCGCGCCGCGCAATTGTGTGCAGATGCGCGCGCACGGCGAGCAGAAAGCTTTCTGCCCGGCGGAAACTGCGATATTCCTTATCGGTGAAAAGCCCTTTATCGACCAGTTCAGCGGCTGCGCGCACGCGGTACACATATTTGCCGATCCAGTAGAGCGTTTGCAGATCGCGCAGGCCCCCTTTGCCATCCTTGACATTGGGTTCCACGACATAGCGGCTATCCCCCATGCGTTTGTGCCGGGCATCGCGTTCGGCCAGCTTTTGCGTCACGAAATCGCTTTCCGATCCGGTGACAACTTCGCTCCAGAATTTTGCGCTGGCGACTTCATACAGATCCTGATCACCCCACAGATACCGGCCTTCCAGAATGGCGGTACGGATCGTCAGATCATCTTTCGCCATGCGCACCATTTCATTCAGGGAACGGCTGGAATGGCCAACGGTCAGATTGAGATCCCACAGGTAATACAAGATCGCCTCGATCACCTGTTCGCACCATGATGTGGGCTTATCGGGGGTGATAAAGGCGATATCGACGTCGGAATGCGGCGACATTTCTGCGCGCCCATATCCACCCACCGCAATCAGGACGAGCCGTTCGCCTTTGGATCGATTGGCCACGGGGTACACATCATCGATCACATGATCGTGGATCACCCGGATAATCTGATCGATCAAGAAGGCATAGCCATTGGCGCTTTCATGCCCCGCGCCCGGTTTCTTCTCCAGCCTGCGGGACAATTCCTCGCGACCTGAATTGAGCGCATCTTTAAGAGCTTCGACAATGTCCTTGCGCGCTTTGGGCATGCCATTTTCGGCCACCGCATCGGCAATCCGGGAGAGGAGTTTGCGACGGTTGAGCACGTCGCGCTGTTTGGGGATTCGAACCTGGCTCATAAACCCGTTGCACATAGTGCCCGCGCGCCTGCTTGGAAAGCGCCAATCAGGGGTTCCAAGGCCAGCCGCGCTGTGCCAAAGCCCGCCATATTGACGCGGTTTGGCCATGAAAAGACGAGGAACGCGATGCTTGAATTACTGGCCAATGGCAGTCTTGCGACGGATAATGGCGTGATCCAATGGGCCTCGCTTGGCCTTACAGAAGGCATCGATCTGGGCTTTTTCACGCTCAAATATTACTCGCTGGCTTATCTGGCGGGGATTATCCTTGGCTATTGGCACTTGTCCAAAATGATCAAAGCGCCCGGCGCACCGATGGCGCAGCGCCATGCCGATGATCTGTTTTTCTGGTGTACGATGGGCATTATTCTGGGCGGCAGGCTCGGCTACGCAACGTTTTATGAGCCAAGCTTGTGGACTGATTTTGACAATGAAGGCTTTGTCTCATGGGGCGTTTTGCGCATGTGGGATGGAGGCATGAGCTTCCATGGTGGTTTGATCGGTGTGCTTGCGGCGATCGGTTATGTCAGCTGGCGCGGCGGCCTTAGCTTCATGCGGGTGTGCGATTATATTGCGGTGAATGTCGGCTTTGGAATGCTGTTTGGACGGCTGGCCAATTTCATCAATGGTGAGCTGTGGGGCCGTCCTGTCGAAAGCGATATTGCATGGGCGATGGTGTTTCCCGGCGCAGGGCTGGAGCCGCGCCATCCCAGCCAATTGTATCAAGCATTCGGCGAAGGTTTGATGGTCGTTATCATCATGCTGTGCCTGTTCTGGCTAACACGTGCGCGGTTTCGCACAGGCGTTTTGGTGGGTACGTTTACGGTGGTGATTTCCATCGCGCGCTTTGTGGTAGAATTTTATCGTCAGCCCGATGCGCAATTGCTGTGGTTACAGCAGGATACCGGGCTTTCCATGGGCCAGTGGCTTTCGATCCCGTTGATCATTGCAGGTCTTGGTCTGGTGGCATGGTCGCTTTCGCGGCCCGCCAATCTGGCGCCGGCCAATCCGAAACCGGGCACTGCTGGCAAAACGCCGCCTGAGAAGGCTTGAGCAGCGCCGATCTTGCTGAGACTTTTCGCCGCCTGATTGCCGCCACCGGGCCGATCAGCCTTGCCCAATTTATGGGTGAGGCCAACGCGCATTATTATGGGCAGCGCGAACCCTTTGGCACCAGCGGCGATTTCATTACGGCACCCGATATCTCGCAGGTCTTTGGTGAGCTTTGCGGATTGTGGCTGGCGGATATGTGGCATCAGGCAGGTGCTCCGGCAAAGGTGCATTATGTTGAACTGGGTCCGGGCCGCGGAGCCTTGGCGCATGATGCTTTGCGCGCGATGAAAGCCGCGCGGTTGCAGCCGCAAGTGCATCTTGTCGAAGGCTCTGCGAGTTTGCGCGAAGAACAGGCCAAACAGGTGCCAACTGCCCAGTTTCATGATGATCTGACCACTGTGCCTGACGATGGCGTGATCTTGCTGGTGGCCAATGAATTTCTCGATGCTTTGCCCGTCCGCCAATTGGTGATGACGGATAATGGCTGGCGCGAAGTGTTGATCGGATGCGATGCGCAAGGCCGCTTTATCGAGCTGCCCGGATCGGTGCCAATGGACAGCGCGGTGCCTTCGCATTTGCGCGAGGCAAAGCCGGGTGCAGTGATCGAAACATCGCCAGCGTGCGCTGCCGTGGTAGGCGAAATTGCACAGCGATTGCAGGCGCAAGGCGGCGCGGCGGTGCTGATCGACTATGGTCATGACACTACCCGCTATGGCTCCAGCATTCAGGCGGTACGCGGGCATGAAAAGGTCGATTGGCGCGAAGCTCCTGGTGCAGCGGATATCTCTGCCCATGTGGATTTTGGTGCGATGGGTGATGTGGCGCGCGCGGCAGGGGCGAGGGTCCTTGGCGTGGCTGAACAAGGCGCTTGGCTCACCGCATTGGGCGTCGATCAACGCTTTGCCGCTTTGGCACAAAGCTCGCCTGATCGCCGCGCTGAATTGCAGAGCGCGCGAGATCGCTTGGTCGATGCAAAGCAGATGGGGGCTTTGTTCAAAGTGCTGGGTCTTGCCGCGCCGCGATGGCCGCAAGGGGTGGGGTTTTAACCCGTCACTTCATCAAGCAGCCAACGCGCGGCCCTGCGCACGGGCCATTTGTTCTGCTCCCGATCCACCGCATAATTCGCCTCACGCATGGTATCGACATCAACCGCGCCGATCAGCGGGGCGAGGGTGGCGGCAATCCGTGCATCATTCGCCATATCGGGGCTGATCAGCACAATCGCATCATAATTGGGCAGCGCGGCATTGGGATCGGCCAGCACCACCAGATCACCAGCGGCAATGCGTCCATCAGAGGTGTAGGCGCTGATCACGTCAGCATCGCCGGACGTCAGCGCGTTATACATAAAGGTGGGTGAGAAGGTGCGCTGCTCGCCAAATTGCAAGCCATAGGCATCGCGCACGCCAATCCATTCAGGCCGTTCAAACCATTCCGGATCACCGCCCATGGTCAGCTGCGGGGCAACCCGCGCAAGATCCGCGATTGAGCGTGCGCCCAGCGCCTGTGCCCGGTCCCGCCGCATTGCAAAGCCATAGGCATTTTCAAAGCCCAACCGGCCCAGCACTTTGGTGCCGCTCGTCTCTGCTTCCCAGCGCACAATCGCGTCATACATCGCCTCGCGCCCCGAATTATCGGTTCGCCCCAGCTGATTGGTCCATAAAGTGCCGGTGTAATCGACCGCGATATCAATCTCCCCGCTGGTGAGCGCGCTATGCACAACGGCGGAGCCCAACCCTTCGCGATATTCGACCGCGTATCCTGCTTCTTGGAGAGTCATTCCAATGGCGCGGGCAAGGATATATTGCTCGGAAAAACCTTTTGCGCCGATGACAATGCGCTCGCCTTGATCATCGGGCGACATCAGCGCCAAGGCCGCAGCGCCAACTCCGGCCAGCGCCAATATCGCGCCGATGGCGGAGAGCATTTTGCGCCGTTTGGCAAAGCCACGCTCAATCAAGCCCAGCAGTGCATCGGCCACCAACGCCAATCCAGCCGATGCAATACAACCCGCCAGCACCAGCGCCCAGTTTTGCGTTTGCAATCCAGCAAAGATCGGATCGCCCAAAGATCGCTGCCCGATAGTGGTTGCCAAAGTGGCCGCGCCAATGGTCCACACGCTCGCTGTACGGATGCCTGCCATCACATAAGGCGCGGCCAGCGGTGCCTCGACCAGACGCAGTTTTTGCCAGCTGGTCATGCCCAGCCCATCGGCGGCCTCAATCATTTCGGCATCCACATTGGTAAGCGCGGTCACAGCATTGCGCAGGATCGGCAGCAGCGCATAAAGCGCCAGCGCCAACCATGCAGGCAGGAAGCCAAGCGTGGGCAACCCTTCGCCAAATACGCCGCGCAAAGCCAGCAGCAGCGGAAAGAATAACGCCAGCAAGGCCAATGCCGGAATGGTTTGCACAAGGCTGGCAAAGCCCAATGCGATGCGCGCGACATTTGCCGAACGGCTGGCCCAAACGGCCAGCGGCAAAGCGACAGCGATGCCCAATGCAACCGCTGCTGCGCTTAACAAAACATGCTCGGCCAATTGTGGGCCGAGGCGCAAAAGGGCTGTGAGAATATCGTTCACGGCGCGCTACCTTGCGCTTTATCGGCCAATGCTTTGGCCTGCGCGCGCGGCACGGCGACAAGCGCTTGCGCGGCTTCTCCTCCAGCGCCGCCCAGCAATGCGGCAGGTGTTTCATCTGCGACAACTGCGCCTGCTTCCATCACCAGCACGCGGTCTGCCAAAAGCAGCGCTTCGGCCATGTCATGCGTCACCATAACGGTAGTGAGGCCCAGCTGTGCGTGCAGGCGCTTCACCCGTTCCCCCAACGCATCCCGCGTGACCGGATCGAGCGCGCCGAAAGGTTCATCCATCAAAAGCAGCTTGCCATCACCCGCCAATGCGCGCGCCACGCCAACGCGCTGACGTTGTCCGCCGGACAGTTCATCGGGATAGCGGGCAGCCATATCAGGATCGAGCTCAACCAGTTCGAGCAGCTTTGCGATCTCTTCACCGGGCAATGTTCGCCCTTCCAGCCGGGGCACAATGGCGATGTTTTCCGAGATAGTCATATGGCCAAACAGGCCAATGCCTTGAAACACATAACCGATGGAGTGGCGCAATTGGGACGGCGGGATTTGCATGACATCCGCGCCATTTACCAAGACCCGGCCCGCGCTTGGCTCCACCAGCCGGTTGACCATCTTCAAGAGCGTCGATTTGCCCGAACCCGATGCGCCAACCAACGCCACAAATGCGCCCGGCGCGATCGATAGGGATACACCGCCCACCGCAACAACATCGCCATAATTGCGCGCGATTGCATCAAATTGCAGGGCAGAGGCGGCGTTTTCGGCCATGTGGCCGGTTTACCCAGCCAAAGCGTCCTTGGCCACCGTGAGGTGTGCAACCAAGCCATCATCGGCAAAATCGCGCTTCCAGGTGCCTTGGAGCTGACCGGTAATGCTCATTTCCACAAGGCGCGAACCAAAGCCGCCTTTGCCAGGCTCTCCGGCATTGCAATCAACCGGCGGCCCGCCAATTTCGCGCCACGTCATTGCGACCATATCGCCGGCATCTTCCAGCGTGAGTTCAACATGTCCGCCATCGCTGGAAAGCGCGCCATATTTGGCCGAATTGGTCGCCAACTCATGAAAGACCAGCGCCAATGGCGTGGCCGCTTGCGGGTGGATCAATGCGTCCGGCCCGGTAATGGTGATCCGCTGTGTCTCCTTGTCAGAGCCATAGGGCGCAAATAACGCTTCGAGCAGGGTGAGCAGGCTATCATGTTCTGGCTCACTACCGGCCCGCACCACATCATGCGCGCGGCCCAAGGAATGCAGCACAGCGATCATATCGTCCGCGAAGGGCTTGTGCTCTGGCGTCTGGCGCGCTTTTAAACTGGCAAGGCCGATTACCACAGCAAAGATGTTCTTGATCCGGTGCGATAGCTCCTTGGCGAGCATATCACGCTCTTCCAAAGCGCGGCGCACTTCATCGATATCGGTGATCGTGCCAAACCAGCGAACGCCATCGCCCGTTAGATTTTTAACAGGGGCCGCCTGACCCAATACCCAAAGCCAACCGTCTTTGGTTTTCAGCCGGTATTCGCCTTCAAATGGCAGGCTCTGCGCAAAACTGTCCTGCCAATTTTGAAAGAGGTCTTCTGCATCTTCGGGATGGATCAGAGGACGCCAATGTTCCGCCAATGTGGGAGCTTGCACTCCCGTCAGCTGTTCCCAGCGGGCGTTGAAATAATCGAAATTGCCTTCGCTATCGGCTGACCACGCGATTTGCGGGACGCCTTCGATAATGGCGCGTAACTGGTTTTCACGATCGGCAATATCCGCGCGCGCGCGGATATTGGCGCGCCGTTCCTGCAGGCGGCGCATGACGGCCTGCGCCAATACAGCCATTCCTTCGCGCTGAAAATCGTTTAACCCTTCTGGCCGCGCTTCGACATCCACTGCACATAATGCGCCCAGCGGCGCACCTTCAGGTGAGACAAGCGGGTGGCCTGCATAAAAGCGGATACCCGGACCACTGGTGACCAGAGGATTATCGGCAAAGCGCGGATCCTTGCGCGCATCACGCACTTCGAGGATTTCGCCTTCCCGCATGGCATGATCGCAAAAAGCGATGTCGCGCGGGGTTTCCTTTAAGGTAATGCCTTCGCGCGCCAGAAAGCGTTGCCGTACATCTTCGACCAGAGAAACCTGCCCCATCGGCACATCGCAAAGCTTGGCAGCAAAACTGACAATGCTCGCAAGTTCAGGATCATCAATCAGCGAATCAGGCTCAAAGCTTTGTACGATACGCAGGCGTTCGGCTTCATCCGCAATCTGCGGGGCTGGCATGGGAACAGCCGGGTTTTCTAAAGAATCCTTTAATTTCAAGTGCTTACACCTCGTGTAATGCTTGATAGCGGGATTTTTAGATTTTGGGAAGAGGGACGTTGAACAACAAGTGTCCATGACCTTCACCATGGAATAGCAAACCAGCGCCCTATTCGCAAAGTGTTTTGGGATGTTTTGAGAGCACTTCCTGGCGGTTTGGGCCTGGCACCATGCGCATATGGCCTTGCCGGGCGAACCGGCGCACGCCATAGGTAGCCGTGTCGCAAGATGGGGCTTGTGACAATCTGCGTGTGAAAGCGATGATTGATGAGTGAAGCGCCGACCGCCAATTGTGGCTTTGTTTATTGCGCCACTGGCCCGCGCTATGTGGAAGAATGCAAGGCATCGATCCGTTCCTTGCGCGATACTCACGGCGATGTGCCGATCGAAGTCTTCACCGATCATCCAGAAGCCTTTCCGGGTATGAGCCGCCCGATAAGCAATCCCAGTTTTAGCTTTTCCGATAAATTATATGCGTTTGAAGGTACCCGGTTTGAACGTTTCATCTATATCGATACCGACACCACAATCGTGGGCGATTTGCGCGGTATGTTTGATATTCTGGACCGTTATGATCTGGCCGCCACGCATGCACCGATCCGCTTCAACTATCGCCATTTCGAAATCTCGTTGGGCTCACCGTTAATCCCGCAATTCAATGCCGGACTTGTCGCGATGCGTGCAGATCCAGCTTTTGTGCAGCGGTGGCGTGAGAACGATGATCGATTAATTGACCAGCTCAAAGCGTTTTATGGCGAAGGCGAATATCGCAGCTTTGATCAGGTTTCTTTTCGGCAAACCATTCTGGAAATGTGGGAAGACAAACTGATCTGGGTTTTGCCGCCGGAATATAATGCGCGGCCCTTTGGATCGTTCTCAGGCTATCCTCAGGTGATGCATGATCGTGCTTTTCAAAAGTTCTCCAAGGAGAAACAAGAGCGCGTACTCGCGGGGATTTCGCCTGAGGGGAAAGACAGTGTGTCACCTGTTACATTCTTGCGCGGGCCCAAGGCGATCATGCGGTATTTGCTGCGCGCATCCAAAGGATTGCTGAGCAAAGGGGGGATGTTGGCACGGCTGCGCTAACGCAGTGTTCAAGACGGTATCGAGATCAAAAATTCGGGGGGGAAGTTATTGAAAGAGAATGCGCGCTCGTCCTTATCAGGGGCGGCCTTCTGGTTTTTGCGCCGCCTGTATGGATTAAAAGGTTGGCAGCTGGAAAACACTGCGCCGCCGATTAAAAAGTTCATCATTGTTGGCGCGCCGCATACCTCGAATTGGGATTTTGTGTTCTTTGCCGGTGCCACCCGTATGCTGGGTATCCGGCCTAGCTTTATCGGCAAGCATACCTTGTTCAAATGGCCGATGACGCGGTTCATGTATGATATGGGCGGGATGCCGGTCGATCGCGCGCAGCCTGGCGGTTATGTCACAAGCGTGGTGGATGCCTTTGCTGCTGCTGACGAGATGGCGCTGGTAATCGCACCCGAAGGCAGCCGCACCAGCAATGGTGAATGGCGCACTGGCTTTTATCGGATCGCGGTTGGTGCGCGCGTCCCGATCGTGCCAGCTTGGGTAAATCATGAGACATTGCGCGGAGGGTTGGGGGAACCGATCATGCCAAGCGGAGATTATAAGACTGATCTTGCAAAAATCGCGGCGTTTTATCGATCCAAGATGCCCGATTGTGAACGCTTTGCCGTTTTGGAAGGTGTGGCCAACGAATAACGGGACAATTGCACAACATGAAAATCTGGTTTGGCAGGCTTGCCCGGCTCACAATTATACTTCTGGCAATCGCGACATTTGTTGGAGTGGTCGCTGCTGATGCGTGGTGGATCCGCGTGTTTGATTTCCCCCGCTTGCAGTTTGCAATATTGTTAGCAGTGGCGATTGGTTTGCTGGTGGTCACGCGTTCCAAATTGCTGCCGGTTTGGGGCGGGATAGCGGCCATTTCTCTGGGCTTTCAGATTTTTCAGATTTACCCATACTCCCCATTGGTTGCGCCAAGTGCGATTGCCGCGCAAACCTGTTCGCCCCAAAACAATCTGCGCCTTTTGGTGCTCAATGTGCTGCAAAAGAACACTGATTACGCGGCGACGATTGCCTTGGTGGAAGAGGATGCGCCCGATGTGTTCTTAGCGATGGAAACTGATGTTGGCTGGACAGATGCGTTGTCTGCCGCCTTGTCTGATGCCTATCCGCACCAAATGCTTATCCCGCAGGACAACACATATGGCATGGCGCTGTATTCAAGATTGCCGCTGCGCGATGAAGAACGCAACGATCTGTCAGGCGGCGGTACGCCATCCATCAAAACGCGGGTCATATTGCCCAGTGATAAAGTGGCCACGATTTTTGCAGTGCATCCAAAGCCTCCCCATCCAGGACAAGATAGCGGGCAGCGCGATGCAGAGCTGATTATGCTGGCCGATCTGGTGCGCGAATCTGGGCGGCCAACTCTGGTGGTGGGAGATTTTAACGATGTGCCATGGTCGCGGGTTACAGAAACGTTTCAGGCCACAGGCGGGTTGGTCGATCCGCGTGTCGGGCGCGGCTTCATGGCGACGTTTGATGCCAGCAATCCGTTGATGCGTTGGCCGCTGGATCATCTGTTTTACACCGATGACTTTGCCATTTCGCGCTATGAAGTTGGCCGCGATGTCGGATCAGACCATTTCCCGCTTCATGCTGATTTGTGCCTTGATGCCTCGCGCTTCGCCCCGCGCCAGGAAGCGCCGGAATTGGACAGCGAAACATTGGAGGACGCGCGTGAAGAGCTGCTGTCATCCGATGTTGAAGGTGCCAAAGAAGTAGCGGACGATTTGCGTTAGGACGCAGGCGGAATATCAGCTTCGTTCTCTTCACGCTGTTCGCGCAGGATAGACCAGCTGGCAAGGAACAAACCGGCCACCAACGGCCCAAGTACCACACCCGACAGCCCCGCCGCAGCAATGCCGCCAAGCGTCGTCACCAAAATGATCCAGTCAGGAATACCGGTATCGCGGCCCACCAGAATCGGGCGCAAAACATTGTCGGCCATTCCGATAATCAGCGCGCCTGAGGCAAAGACAAAGATGCCCTGCCAGACATAACCCGTCGCCAGCAGATAAATTGCAGCAGGCAACCAGACCAGTGCCGTACCAACAGCGGGCAGCAGCGACAAAACTGCCATCACAACACCAAACAGGATCGCGCTGGGCACACCAGCAATCCAGAATGTGAGCGCGCCCAACGCCCCTTGGACAAGGCCAACCACAAGCGATCCTTTGATGGTGGCGCGCACGATGGAAAGGAAGCGCACAGCCATGCGGTCAGCAATTTCGCGCTCTAACGGCACGCTGCTTAAGATTGTTTCGCCAACCTGTTTGCCATCGCGCAGCAGGAAGTAGGAGACATACAGCCCAAGACCAAAGGACAAGAAGAAACCCAACGCGCCGCCGCCAATGGACACTGCCTGTCGTGCGATCAGCCCGGCGCTTTCGCCGAACAATTCTTGCAAGCGAGCCTGAAGGCTGGAAATATCGCCAAACCCGGCATTCTCAATGCTGGTGCGCGCAAATTCTGGCAGCACCGCGTAAACAGCGTCGAACCAGGATGCGATGTCGATATCGCCAGTTTGCAGCGCGTTGACGACATTCGCCGCTTCATCGACCACCAATCCGCCGACCACCATTGCCGGTACCAGCACGGCGAAAAAGATGATCAGCAAAGTGACGATAGCCGCTGGATTGCTGCGTCCTTTCATCCGGCGCAGCACACCTTGATAGAGCGGTTGAAACATGATCGCGGCAAGCGCAGACCACAAAATCGGATTGGCAAACGGCCATGCGATCATCACCAGCAAAATCGTGACAATCAGCACCAGCGCCAGAAAACTGGCTTGTTCCAGCTGCGTCTTGTCGTGTGAATGAGGCTCGTGATCAGGCATTAGCGCTCCATCACACGTCGAGATTGGCAACGTTCAATGCGTTATCCTGAATAAACTCTCGGCGCGGTTCGACGACATCGCCCATCAGACGGGTGAAAATCTCGTCCGTCACATCGGCATCTTCAACTTTGACCTGCAACAGCTCGCGATTCTCTGGGTCAAGCGTGGTTTCCCACAGCTGCTCCGCATTCATTTCGCCAAGACCTTTATACCGGCTAACGGCAAGGCCTTTGCGCCCAGCAGCCATGACTGCGGCCAGCAATTGGGTCGGCCGGGTGATCGCGCCATCGATATTGATCGTGGTTTCGCCCTCGTCCTCGCCTTCGCCGTCACCCTTGCTGGCATCCTGTGCTTGCGCCGCGCTCGCTTTTATCAAACGCGCAGGGCTGATGTAAGCATCGGCCTGTTCCACGCCGCGTGAATGCAATTTGCGCGCTTCGGCGCTTTCGAGGAATTTTTCTTCTACCAGATGCACATCGGTCACCCCGCGCCATACACGGTCAAACCGGGCATCGCCTTGATCGTTGATGCTGGCAGACCAGTTTGCTTCGGGATCGCCCATCTGCATTTGTGCCGCCGCCTTTGCCAATGCAGCTTCCCGGTCCGCTTTGGCAGCGCCGGGCGCCAGTGCACCTGACATGGCCATTGCCTCGATCACGGCGGCATCATATTTCCGCGGCGCAAATGCCATCAGGTTTTTAAGCAGTAATGCGCGTTCCACCAGATCAGCCAGATCGGGGCCAGATCGCGCGCCTTCTGCTGTTTCCAGCATCCGGTCCTGCAACCCTGCTTCGACCAGATACCGATCCAGCGCGCCTTCGTCTTTGAGATAAACTTCACTTTTGCCTTTGGCGACTTTGAACAAAGGCGGCTGCGCAATGAACAAGTGTCCAGCTTTGATAATTTCAGGCATTTGGCGATGGAAGAAGGTGAGTAAAAGCGTGCGAATATGCGCGCCATCCACATCAGCATCGGTCATGATCACAATCTTGTGATAGCGCAGCTTTTCCAGATCAAATTCATCGCGCAAACCTGTGCCCATGGCTTGGATCAAAGTGCCCACTTCCTTGGACGAGATGATCCGATCAAACCGGGCGCGCTCCACATTCAGGATCTTGCCTTTCAATGGCAGGATCGCCTGATATTTGGAATCGCGCCCACTTTTGGCAGAGCCACCGGCGGAATCGCCCTCAACCAGGAAGACTTCGGATTTCGCAGGATCGCGTTCACGGCAATCGGACAACTTGCCCGGCAGACTGGCAACGCTCATCGCGCCCTTGCGGCTCATTTCGCGGGCTTTGCGCGCGGCTTCGCGTGCTGCGGCGGCATCGATGATTTTTTGGATAATAGTTTTTGCGTCAGCCGGATTTTCCTCCAGCCATTCTGTCATCTTCTCGCCCATCAGGCTTTCCAAAGGCTGGCGCACTTCGGAAGAGACGAGCTTGTCCTTGGTTTGGCTGCCAAATTTGGGATCGGGCAGCTTCACACTGACAATCGCGGTCAGCCCTTCGCGCATATCTTCACCCGAAAGCGATACCTTGGTGTTTTTCAGCAGACCTGCGGAATTGGCATAATTGTTCAACGTGCGCGTCAACGCGGCGCGGAAAGCGGCAAGGTGCGTGCCGCCATCGCGCTGCGGGATGTTGTTGGTGAAAGTGAGGACGTTCTCGTAATACGAATCATTCCATTCCAGCGCGACATCAATGCCGATGCCTTCTTTGTCCGCGCTGACGGAAATGGGTTCAGGCACCAGGGGTTGTTTGTTGCGATCTAGCCATTTTACAAAGGCGGCAATCCCGCCTTCATAAAACAGATCATGTTCGGCAACTTCTTCATGGCGCTTATCACGCAGCAAAATGCGCACGCCGGAATTGAGGAAAGCGAGTTCGCGATAGCGATGCTCCAGCTTATCAAAATCAAATTCGATAACGTTTTTGAACGTACCTGTTGAAGGCATGAAGGTGACGCGCGTGCCTTTTTTCATGCCATTATCATCGCCATTGCTTTCCACGCCGGGCGCATCGCCGCGTATTTCTAGCGAGCCCACCGCATCGCCATGTTCAAAGCGCATCCAGTGTTCTTTGCCATCGCGCCAGATCACCAGCTCCAGCCATTCAGACAGCGCATTCACCACCGACACACCCACACCATGCAGGCCGCCGGAAACCTTATAGGCGTTGTCGTCCGAAGTGTTTTCAAACTTACCGCCAGCGTGAAGCTGCGTCATGATGACTTCGGCAGCGGAGACGCCTTCTTCCTTGTGCATGTCCACCGGAATGCCGCGGCCATTGTCTTCAACAGAAACAGAGCCATCCGGGTTCAGCTCAATCAACACAAGATCGCAATGCCCCGCCAATGCTTCATCGATGGCATTATCGGACACCTCGAAAACCATGTGATGCAAGCCAGAACCATCATCGGTGTCCCCGATATACATGCCGGGCCGCTTGCGCACCGCATCCAGGCCTTTGAGCACTTTGATGCTCTCAGCCCCGTAATCGGCGGTGTTGCGGGTTTTTTGAGGGGTATTTTCTGTGTTCTCGTCCATGCCCCATCATATAGGTTTCCCGCAGGCTTTAGGGAAGCGCGCGGTATACTGTTCCACAGCTCGTTTGCAGCGGCCCAGCGCGCGCGTGCCGATAGTTACCGTATATTTTACCAAACCGTCGAGATTCTTGACAAACCCTTATTGGCCCTTGTGACCATTAACCTTTGTAATCGGCACAAAACCGCGCCTTCACCCAAACTGGCACCGATAATGCATTAATCTTCGCCAATGACGTTTCGGAAGTGTTTTTAAACTGAAGCGCGATGGATTTTGACGGTAAACGGGGTTTTCAATATGAAAAAGCTTCTTCTTTTGGCTGCTGTTTCGGCACCAGCAATGTTTCTTGCTACACCGGCTGCGGCTTCGATCATCGAATATGATGTGACTAACGCCACCGACACCAGCTGTCCGCATGGCCTGTGGGTCAACACGCTGCGCAGCGCCTGTAACAAGAAATTCTCGTTCCAGGACGGCACGACTTTCACGCAAGACACCTCGGCTGGCACCGCGACTTTCACCGGTACCGCGCTGAACAAGGCTGGTGAGGTTGCAACGCTGAACCTGAGCTTTGATGGTTTCCAGGACGAACTCACCGCTGGTCAGCCTTATAAGCAAGGCCCTGGCGGCTTGCCTTACAATCCAGCCACGATGGATTTTTACAATTCAGCGTCCGGCACGATTGATATTGCCGGTGTCACCTATTCGCTCAACCCATCGCCTTCTTTGACCGATGATACGCTGCTGCAAATCGGCGAAGGTGCGAATTTCTTCAGCAGTGATCTGGGCGGTTCGGCCTGGCTCAACATCCTTGACCCATCAGGCAAAAGAATCCCGCATTTCGATATCAACTTCGACCTCGCTCTGCGTCCTGGAACCCCTGTTCCAGCTCCGGGTGCACTGGCGCTGTTTGGTCTTGCCCTTGGTGGCATCTGGGCCGGTCGCCGTCGTCGCCGCAAAGCCTGATCGACGCGATATATTCGCAACGCTTAAAAGGGCGGCGCTGGTCAGGAGATCAGCGCCGCCCTTTTGCTTTTGCGCCGTGCCGGTTGGCGCGTGACTGGTTAGCCGTTAATTAGGGGTCATCTGCTAAGGGGTGTCACCATGAAAACGCATTTTGCCATTCGCCGCCCAGCCATTCGCCGTTTAGCCTGCAGGTATGCGGTTCTGCCTTTCGCGCTGATTCTGGCTGCGTGTGACAGCGAGCCTGCACCTGATGCCGCCTCATCACAGGTGGAGCTTGATCACAACCAGCAACGCTTTGCATTGACGCAGGCCCTGTCGGACAATCCCGGCGATGAGGATGTCCGCCTGCGCCTTGCGCAAACGCAATTGATGCTTGGCGATGGTGTTGGGGCACAATCAACGCTTGAAGGCTTGTCCGATACCGGATTGCAAAGCGCACAGGCAGCGGCGTTGATGGGTCATGCCGCCTTGTTGCAGGAACGCCCTGAACAAGCGCTGGAATGGGCGCAAAAGGCAGGTGCTGACCATGCTCTGGGCGCTTGGGTAGAAACAGGTGCGCTGCTTTCTCAAGGACAAACCGCCAAAGCGCGCGCGCGCATTGATGCAGCTTTGCTATCGCATCCCAAGGAGGCTTCGCTGCTGGCGCTTGCCGGCGAAATGGCGCTGGGACGCGGAGAAATTGAGCCTGCGCGCGATTTTGCGGACCGGGCTTTGGCAGCCGATGGTCAATCCTTGCAGGCGTTGATGTTGGCTGGGCGCGTTTCTGTGCTGTCGCAAGACTGGGACGAGGCGCAAAAGTATTATGGCGAAGCCGCGCGCCAACATGGCGGCGTGATCGGGCCGTTGCTTGCTTTGGCCGCGACACAAGCGGATGCTGCCAATGTCGAAGCTGCGCAAGACACATTGTTGCGCCTTCGCCAATTGGCACCAAACCATCCCCTGGGCTTGTTTTTCGAAGCCAAACTGGCTTTCATGCAAGGCGATCTGGAAACCGCGCATAGCACTTTGCAACAAGGCGAAGGCGATCTGCGCAAAGTGCCCGCCGCCCAATTGCTGCGCGGCGAAATCGCCCATCTGCGCGGCAATCAGGAAGCTGCCATTTCCGCGCTTGTGCCATTTATGCGGAACAATCCGCTGCATTTGCAAGGCGCGATGGTACTGGCGCAATCCTATGTCGCGACTGGCGATAAAGCCAAAGCGTTGGCCGTTATCGAAGCTCCCGCGGCGCAAGCGGCTGCAAGCCCGGAATTGTTGGCGCTGGCCTCCCGGCTGGCACAAGATGTGGGCGGGGATAATCCATACGCAGCGCGGGTTGCCAAAAGCGCGCCTCCCGAAGATGCGCCTACGCGCCTTGCGGCAGCAGACCGCGCGATTGATAGCGGCGATTATCAGACCGCTTATGAAACCTATGCGGGCCTTGTGAATGAAGGGATGGGGTCCAATGCCATGGTGCTTAACAATGGCGCGCTGATGGCGCTTAACGTCGGCAATTCAGCCGACGCGCTTGGCTTTGCCCGGCGCGCTCATGCGTTGACGCCGGATGATCCGGCGGTGATCAACACGCTGGGCTGGGTGCTGCTGGAAACAGATGAGAATAAGAGCGAGGCGCTGGCCTTGCTGCGCCGCGCGCATGAGCTGAGCCCTGGCAATCTGGAATTTCGCTGGCATTATGCCGCCGCGCTTGCCGCCAATGGCCGCAAGAGCGAAGCGCGCGCCATGGCGATGAGCGTGCGCGAATTTGCAGGCCCCGCGCAGCGTGAAACGATTGACGCGCTGCTCGAACAGCTTTGACCGATCTTATGAGGTGGTAGTTTGGGGGCCTCCAAACACTCAAATCCCCACCTTATCAAACGATAGCGCAGACGGTTTTGAGCTCTAGATAATTGTCCATCGCCGCCTGGCCGCTTTCCCGGCCATAGCCTGATTGCTTCATCCCGCCGATGGGAAGGGCGGCATCATACATCGCATGGCTGTTGATCCACACAGTGCCGGCATGAATACGCTCGGCAAGGCGGGTGGCGTTGGAGAGGCCTTCAGTCCAGATACCCGCAGCCAGACCGAAATCGCTGTCATTGGCAGCGGCAACCACTTCGTCTGCATCATCGAAGCGGGTAACGACGACGACGGGGCCGAAAATCTCCTCGCGCACAACGCTCATATCGGGCGATACGTCCGCGATCACGGTGGGCGTGACGAAGCTTTCGTTCGGCCCCGCTGTCTCGCCGCCGGTCAGTATGCTGGCTCCTGCCTTCTTGCCGTCCGCGATAAATCCGGCAACTTTGCTTGCATGGCCTTTGGAGATAAGCGGGCCCATGTGGGTGTTGGGATCAAGGCCATGGCCAAGCTGGATCGCCTGTGCTTGCGCTGCCATGCCTTCGACGACTTTGTCATATACGCTGGAATGCGCATAAAGGCGCGAGCCAGCGATACACACCTGCCCGCCATTGAAGAAGATCGCATTGGCCGCGCCGGGGATGGCTGCGTCCAGATCGGCATCGTCCATGATGATGACAGGAGACTTGCCGCCCAGCTCTACGCCGACACGTTTGAGATTGCCTTTGGATGCCTCCACAATGCGGCGACCCGTAGCGGTCGAACCGGTGAAGACGATCTTGTTGACATCCATATGCTCAGCCAAAGGCTGGCCCACTTCGCCGCCAAAACCGGTGACGAGATTGAGCACACCTTCGGGCAAGCCCGCTTCCTGAATAAGTTCAAGAAGACGCACAGTTGTCAGCGAAGTTTCCTCTGAGGGTTTGAGAACCATCGTGCAGCCTGCCGCTAGCGCAGGGGCAATCTTCATCGCCGTTAACACAAGCGGCGAATTCCATGGCAGGATCGCGCCCACAACGCCGACAGCTTCAAGCCGTGTGTAAGCGAAGACCTGCTTGCCTTCGGGTTGGTAATTGATCGAGGTCGGGATGGTCGAACCTTCAATCTTTGTCGCCATCCCGGAGAAATAGCGGAACTGCGCAATCGCGCCCGGAATTTCAGCCCAGCGCCCAACATAAAGCGCTTTACCCTGATCAAGCGTTTCCAGCTCGGAAAGCTCGTCAATATTGGCTTCCATGATGTCCGCGATCTTCCACAGAAGCTGGCTGCGCTCCATCGGTGTCATTGATGGCCACGGCCCTGTTTCAAAGGCTTTGCGCGCCGCAGCAACCGCGGCATCGACATCGGCGGCATTGGCCCGTTGCAACTTGCTGATGACAGAGCCTGTGGCCGGATCAAGCGTATCAAAAGTGGCGCCGCTCTGGCTTTCCACCCATTCGCCGCCGATCAGCAATTTTTGCGGCCCCTTCGCCAGAAAAGCGGCGGCTGCAGCGCCCAGCTGAGGCGGTTTGATATCAATCTGAGTCATGATGTTTCGTCCTGTCTTTGATGAGACGATGAAGTATGAATACGCAAGAGGCTGAGGTGTTTCCCATTATGCTCGCCAGACGAACCTTATTAAACGGTTTGCGCTTATGACGCGATCTTGGCCGCTTCCTGTCCGGCAATCCGGCCCAGCGTGGTGGCAGTGAGCAAACCATTGCCAGCCATATAGCCATCCGCGCCCGGACCAGAAATTCCGCGCGCTGCGCCGCCACCTGCGAAAAGATTGGGCAGGGCGGAACGATCCTGGCGCAGAACACGTGCATCCTTGCCCACTTCCAGGCCGCCTTGGGTATGGAACAAGGCACCGGTCACGCGCACGGCATAAAACGGTGCGCGCAATGGCGATTTGCCCGCAAAGCTGCGACCAAACTGATCCTTGTCGCCGCTTTCTGTCAGCAATTGCGTTTCCACCAGAGTGGCGCGCAGGCCATCGGGATCGATGCCCGTCTTGTCGGCCAATTCTTCGGGGCTTTCGGCCCGGATCAGGCAGCCTGCCGTGATAGCTTGTTGATAATCATCAAATTGTTCCATGATCTTATGGCGCGTCTCGTCATAGACAGTCCAGGCGACATGGCCTTCCTGCTTGAGCACTTCGACAGCCTGTTCGGAATAGCCAGCGGCTTCATTGGCAAAGCGCATTCCTGCTTTGTTTACCTGCACACCGCCTTCGGTGATCGTTGGCCACAGGATGGGAATGCCAAAGCCTGCGGCAAGGCCAGCATGCCCTTGGTAAGAGGAAAGATCGGCCATCGCTGCGTCCAGATCTTCACCCCACGCAATCGCATGGCCTTTATTGCCGGGATGACCGTGGAAAGTCGCATGCTCAAGTTCGGGAATAAGGCGAGCAACCATCTCTTCATTTCCGGCAAAACCGCAGCACGCAAGGATCAGCGCGTCACAGCCAATAATGTCTTCTTCGCCATCAGGCCGGACCGCGCCGACGCCCAAAATGCGCCCTTCATCATTGGCATAAAGCGTATCGACAGTTGCTTCTGTCAAGATATCAACGCCCGCCGTCTCACACACATCAGCCAGCGCGCCCATCAATTCTGAACCAGAGCGGCTGGGCATGCCGTGCATCCGGCGTACCGAATGGCCAGGATAGGTGAAGCCTTCGACAAGGCTGAGCTGAAGGCCGTGCTGTTCGACCAACCAATCAATTGTGTGCGCGCTTTCGGAAGCGAGAAAATCTACCACTTCGCCATCGACTTTGCCGCTCGCTTTGCCTTTGATATCATCGGCAAAAAGCTGCGGGCTGTCTTCAACGCCTGCAGCTTGTTGGATCTTGCTGCCTGCCGCCGGGATTAGTCCGGTAGACATGGCGGTGGTGCCAAGCGGTTGTTTGTCGCGTTCGATCACGAACACATCTTTGCCTGCATCACGTACAGCCAAAGCCGCGCACAGCCCGGTGCCGCCCCCGCCGATCACAATGACGGGGATTTCCGCAATTGCATCAATGCTTTGTGTACGAACGACCTTGATGGCGTTGGTTGTCATTTCTTCGCCCATTTCTTTTCAAAATCCCATACGTCGCCAAAACCAATCAGCTCACAAAATTCAAAGAAGTTAAAATGCGGCGCTTCGGGTGAGAAGGTGCTGCCGGTTTCCTTAAGGTGGAGCATAGCGGTCTCCATGGCTTGTGCTGCGACCAGGGCGGTCATGGCCGGGAAAATCGCCATGCTATAGCCCAGTTCTTCCAACCGCGCGCTGGGCAGGATCGGGCTGACCCCGCCATTGGCCATATTGGCCAGCATCGGCTTATTGATTGCAGCGCACGCGCTGGCCATTTCCTCTTCGCTTTCAAGCGCTTCGACGAAAATAATGTCTGCGCCTGCTTCGGCATAGGAATGCGCGCGTTCAATCGCGGCGTCATAGCCTTCGGGCTGGCGCGCATCGGTCCGCGCGATCACGAGCATGGTGTCACGCGTATCGACTGCGACTTTGATCTTATCGGCCATTTCAGCAATGGGGGTTACGCGTTTGCCGCGCGTGTGGCCGCATTTCTTGGGGAATTCCTGATCTTCCAGCTGGATTGCGCATACCCCGGCACGTTCATATCCGCGCACTGTATGCGCGACATTTAACAGCCCGCCAAAGCCGGTATCCGCATCGGCAATAACCTGCGCATCGCTGGTTTCGCAAAGCTGCGCCACCCGGTCGAGCAATTGTGTGTAAGATACAAGCCCTGCATCGGGCAGCCCGTGAGCAGAAGCGGTCAACCAATAGCCAGACGCATAGACGAAATCGAACCCGACCTTGTTGGCAATGGTTGCGCCAATCATATCAAAAAGGCCGGGCGCGGCGACGAATTTGCCAGCATCGAGCGCCGATTTCAGAGAGTTGCTTACCACTGTCAAAATTGTCCTTGGCTAAGATAAAGCTTTGCTGTGTTGCTACGCCTGCATATCAAAAGTCGCGAAGGCTGCTCTGGTTTAATTCGTGTGATGGATATTCCACGTTCCGCGCTCCCAACTTGGCGCACCAGCGACTTAGGCAGCGATGTGCGCACGCGACAAAGAAGGAACTGATATGACCGACCTTGGCGAAAACTATGCCAAAGCCTATGGCCAGAAGGCTGGAATGGGCAAACGTCCTGCTTTGGTGTTGGTCGATTTCGTCGAAGCTTATTTCGATCCGGAATGTGATCTGTATTCCGATGTCGAAGATGCGCTGGCATCTGCCTTGCGGGTGCGCGAAGCCGCGCATGAAGCAGGCATTCCGATCATTTTGACCCGCGTTGTCTATCATCCCAGCGCCATCGATGGCGGCAGGTTCTTTAAAAAAGCGCGGCCTTTGCGCTTCTTTCTTGAAGGCAGTCCGATGGGCGCATGGCCCAGCGGACTTGAACCGCGCGCAGATGAGCTGATCATCTCCAAGCAATATCCCAGCGCCTTTTTCGGAACGTCTTTGGCATCGACTTTGACTGCCGCTGGCGTGGATCAGGTGATCCTGACAGGCCTCACCACAAGCGGCTGTATCCGTGCAAGCTGCGTGGATTCGGTTAGCCATGGCTTTATCACCACGGTTGTTAAAGAGGCCTGCGGGGATCGCCATGATGGCCCGCACGAGGCGAACCTTTTCGATATGGACGCCAAATATGCCGATGTCGTTTCTGAAAAAGAGATCATCGCATTTCTGGGCACGGTAAAGGCCAAATCCTAGTTCATTCGGCCAAAACCGCCACCGCCCGGTGTGCAGATCACAATCGCATCGCCGCGCGCCATATCGGCGGCATCGGTAGAGCCGAGCATCTCTTTGCGGCCATCGGCACGGATCACAAAGGTCGCGCCGGCCAAGGCATCGCCGCCTCCGGCCAAACCGCGCGGCGGCACAAGGCGGCGATTGGCAAGGATTTGCGCACGCATCGGCTCTAAGAAGGTCAGCTTGCGCTCAACCCCATTGCCGCCATGCTGCGCGCCTGATCCGCCGGAGCAGGGGCGAATGGCGAAGCTGTCCACACGCACGGGCAGGCGCGTTTCCAGAACTTCGGGATCGGTCAGGCGGCTATTGGTCATATGCGTTTGCACGCCGTCGGTGCCGGGGTGATCCGGGCCTGCGCCTGATCCGCCAGCGATCGTTTCATAATATTGCCGGGTCGCATCGCCAAAGGTGAAATTGTTCATCGTGCCTTGTGCCGGGGCAAGGCGGCGCGTGGCGGCAAGGATTGCTTCTGTTACCACCTGGCTTGTTTCCACATTGCCTGCGACAACTGCGGCGGGCGGCATAGGCGCAAGCATCGAGCCTTCGGGAATACGCATGGTGACAGGGCGCAGGCACCCATCATTTAATGGCATCGGATCATCGATCAAACAGCGCAAGGCATACAAAACAGCAGCGCGGGTGATGGCGCGCGGGGCATTGAAATTGCCTGCCAGCTGATCGCTTGTCCCTGTAAAATCGAAAGTCGCGCTGCCGGTTTCACGATCCGTTGTGATGGCCACACAAACCTTGGCACCATTGTCCATCGGATAGGTGAAGCGCCCCGGCGCCAATCCGCGCAAAAGCTTGCGCACAGCGGCTTCGCCATTGTCCATCACATGGCCCATATAGGCGGTAAGCACATCGCTGCCAAAATCACGCGCGGCATCGCCGAGCAGCTGCTCGCCTCTTGCGCAGGCGGCCAATTGTGCGCGCAGATCGGCGATATTGCGATCCGGCTGGCGCGCTGGATAATCGCCTGCACTCAACAAATCGCGCAATTCGCGCTCACAAAAGCGCCCCTCATCCACCAACAGTACATTGTTTAGCCGGACGCCTTCTTGCGCGATATCGGTGCTGTCAGGCGGCATGGAGCCGGGCGCGATGCCGCCAATATCGGCATGATGCCCGCGCGCTGCGACATAAGCTTGTGGCCGGGCGTGCGGCGCGTCGTGATCGTTCAAAAACACCGGCACGATCACGGTGACATCGGGCAGATGCGTCCCGCCATGATAAGGATCGTTCAGCACATAGGCATCACCGCGCAAGATCCCGCGAGCATCGCCGCTGCCTTGGCCGCTATTGTCACGCTGGGCGATAATATGTCGCACGCTGTCACCCATGGAGCCCAGATGCACCGGAATATGCGGCGCATTGGCTATCAGTGCGCCTTCGCCATCAAAGATCGCGCAGGAGAAATCGAGCCGCTCCTTGATATTGACAGAGCTGGCCGTCGCTTCGAGGACAACACCCATTTCCTCAGCAATCGCCATGAACAGATTGTTGAAGATTTCAAGGCGAACAGGATCAACCTTGGTGCCCGCGGCATGGCGCATTTCGCGCGGCACTGCGCGGGTGAGGATAAGCGATCCATCAACAGCACATCTCGCCTGCCAGCCGGGTTCGACAATAGTGGTGGAGCCCGGATCGGCAATAGTGGCGGGGCCTTGCAAAACCTCGCCCGCACCCAATTCGTCGCGCTTTGCATGGGCCAGCTTTGCCGTGTGCAGGCCGCCGCTATTTCCCGATGCTTCAACGCTGAGCGCTTCCAGAAAAATCGGCGCGCTATCGTCTGACCAGCCAAAGCGTTGGCGATGCTCTTGGCGGAAAGTGGAGGCGGCTGATTGCGGTGCGGCAAAGGGTAAAGTGAGCGCTGTATCACTGCCAGCAAAGCGCAGTTTCATGCGCGCGGTAAGCGTGATGTCGCGCTGTGTAATGCCCTGTTCGATCAACGCATCGCGCGCGGCATCTTGCAGGTCTGACAGCGCTTCATCGCAGGACTGCTCCAATGGCTGAACAAGGCTGACTTCGCGCATCGCCACAAGCGGGGCAAGGCCAATGCCATAAGCAGACAGCATCCCGGCCAGCGGATGGACCAGCACCGTTTCGATCCCCAGCTCATCCGCCACGCAGCAGGCAAATTGCCCGCCTGCGCCGCCAAAACAGGCCAGCGCATGGGTGGAAGGGTCCAGCCCGCGCGCGGTGCTTACTCGGCTGATCGCTTTGGCCATCGCATCAACGCCAATGGCCAGAAATCCCTCGGCAAGCTGCTGCGCGCTCATCGCATCGGGCAATTGCGCAGCGACCTCCTCCAGCCGCGCGATGGATGCTTTGGGATCGAGCGGTTCGTCCGCACCGACGCCGAAGACATGCGGAAATTGGGCAGGATCAATGCGGCCCAGCGCCAGATTGCAATCGGTTAAAGTCAGCGGGCCGCCTTTGCGATAACAGGCTGGCCCCGGATCCGCGCCCGCGCTTTGCGGACCCACCAGCAGGCGCGATCCATCAAAGCGGCAGATCGATCCGCCGCCCGCTGCAACGGTGTGAATGTGCATCATCGGGGCAGCAATGCGGATACCTGCGACCACGCTATCGCCGGTGCGCTCATACTCGCCAGCGTAATGCGCGACATCGGTGCTGGTCCCGCCCATATCAAAGCCGATTACCTTTTCGAAGCCAAGCTGAGCTGCCGTTTGCGCCATGCCCACAACGCCGCCTGCCGGACCGGAAAGCACCGCATCCTTGCCGCGAAAAGCAGCCGCATCGGCCAAACCGCCATTGCTTTGCATAAAGCGCAAAGTGGGCGGGGAAGTGCCAGTTTTGGGAACGCGTGTGGCCAGCTGTTCGACATAGGCGCGGATCACGGGTGAGAGATACGCATCTGCCACACAGGTATCGCCGCGCGGCACCAGCTTAATCAACGGCGCGACCTCATGGCTGACGCTGACCTGCGCAAAACCCATATCGCGCGCTAACGCGGCAAGGCGCGCTTCGTGGTCTGTATATTTCCAGCCATGCAGCAAGATGATGGCGATGGCGCGGTAGCCTTGTTGCAAAAGCTGCGCGAAATCGCGGCGCGCGGTGGCTTCATCAAGGCTGACGAGGATATCGCCTTTTGCGCTTACTCTCTCGGTGATTTCAACGACCGCGCTTTCGAGCCGTTCGGGCTTTACAATATGGCGCGCGAAAATATCGGGCCGCGCCTGATTGCCGATGGCAAGCGCATCGCGGTGCCCCGCCGTAATCGCCAGCGCGCAAGGCTCCCCCTCGCGTTCGAGCAAGGCGTTGGTGGCGATTGTTGTGCCAATGCGCAGCTCAGCAATGGGCGCATCGCCATGCTGTTCCACAATGCGCCGCACCGCTTCGCTGGCGGCATCTTCATAATGCGCAGGATCGCTGGAAAGCAGCTTTGCGGTGACCAGCTCGCCATCGGGCAATTGCGCCACGACATCGGTGAACGTGCCGCCGCGATCAATTGCAAAACGATAACTGCCAGTCATAACGCTCCGCCTTACCCGGCGCGGCGCATCAGGCAAGCGCAATGGGTTTTTGTGCACCAATATGGTTGCGCCAAATACTTGTTTTATATGGAAACCTAACAGGTTCTGTCACGTCCAATACGCTTCTTGTCAGGACAATCGCGTAGTCAATTGCGCTAAGCCCTTGGTCACCGATAAAGGTTTTTGGGGGCAAGGGATGCGACGTTCGGCATGGCAATACGGTGTATTTGCTGCAATTTCAGGGGCGGTTCTGGCAAGCTTGCCGGCAACCGCTCAGGCGCAGCAATCAGGCAACGCGGCGCAGGCCGAGCAAGCTTATCAGGCGCTCGCCCCGCAAGCGGCTACAAACGCTGGCGATCCGCAATTTGATTATGCGCTGGCTATCGCTGCAATTGATAGTGGCCGATATGGCGAGGCGATCATCGCGCTCCAACGTGTGCTGGCTGTGCAGCCCGAAAATGCCGCTGCCCGTGCCGAGCTGGCCCGCGCCTATGCGATGGCAGGCGATATCGATACTGCGCGCGATCAGTTTGCCACTGTGGTAGATGATCCCAGCCTGCCTGATCCCGTCCGCCAACGCTTCACCGGCTTTGTACGCCAGTTTGATGAGCAGATTTCGGGCGGAGGCAGCAATGTTTCAGGCTTTATCGATGCGCGCGGCGGACATGATAGCAATGTGAACGCGGCCACCGATCTGACGCAAATCACCATCCCGCTTTTCTCATTCCTGGGCCCCGGTAATCTGGGCGCCAATGCGCGCGCTACCGATGACGAATTTGCAGAAATTGGCGCAGGTATTTCAGGTGTTACAGCGGTTGGCCGGCAAGATCGGCTGTTTGCCTCTGTGCTGGGCAATTGGCGCGAAAATCTCAACACCAGTGATTTTGATCAGGCCAGCCTGACGGGCACTGTTGGCTATGCGCACAGCTTTGCCAATCGCGATGTCATTTCGTTATCGGCACAAGCGCAGCATTTCCGGCTGGATGGGGATGGTTTTCGCAACAGCTATGGTGCAATCGCGCAATATACAAAGGCAGTTTCAACGACCAAAGCGATCACCGTATCGGCGCAATATAATCGCCTTGATTTCGATGGTCAGCCCAATCTTGATGCAGACCGTGTGGCTGTGGCTGTTGGCCTTGTTACCCGCAACCTTTCAGCCACCATCCAAGGCGGCAAGGAAGAAACGCTTCGCCAGGCAGGGGACAATTTCTCCAACTGGTTTACCAGCGCTTCTATCGGCACCGAATTGCCCGTGTCACAGCGTGTTGCGGTGGTGGCAGGCGCAAGCTTTGATCTGCGCCGATATGATGCGCCCGATGCGCTGTTCTTGGTGGACCGCGCAGATGAACGCCTCGACCTGCAAGGCGGGCTGAAAGTTCAGCTTGTCGGCAATTTCTTTTTCCAGCCGCGCGCCACTTACACGCGCAATTGGAGCAATATCGCACTGTATGACTACGATCGCTGGACGGCTTCGGCTGGCCTGCGGTTTGAGTTCTGATGGGGAGAATGATGATGACCCGCAAGACCGCAACCCTCCTCGTAACCGCCTCAGCCATCGCGCTGGGCACACATTCGGCGCAAGCTGCCGAAGTGATCTTTTCCAATGCAGGCCAAGCGCAAGTTGAGATTGGTGAACGTGTGACGCAAGCCTCTGGCTTGACGCAGATCAAGCTTGATAACGGCGCGATGCTCTCTTTTGTGGATGGCGCTGAATATCAGATCAATGCCGATGGTTCGGTGGAGCTGTTCTCAGGCTCTGTCACCGTATCCGGCGCGCCCAATGGCACCGCAACCATTTCCATGCCCGATGGCGCGCAAGGCTTTGTTAGCGGCGCGGACAGCTCTGCCTCCTTCACTGTTGCCGACAATGGCGATAGCGCGGGCCATGCCATTACGGGCACCTCGCGCGTGATGCGTGGCCGGTCTGAACGCGAATTTCGCGCCGGTGAATTTTGGGAAAGCTCAGGCCGGCGCGGTCTTCGCCAAGTGGTCGCAAACACCGCCCCTGCGCCAACGCCGCAAGATGCTGGCGAGCGTGAGCGGCAAGTTGAAGTCGCTGATCTGAGCGAAGGCGGCCCGGTGGCTGCTGCGCAAAATGGATTGCCCGTGTCCTTGGGTGATGCTTTGGCGGCAGCGGGGGCGTCCTCCGATATTCTGGGAGCAGCGCGTAGTGTTGATCTGGCGGCGGGCAATCCTTCGCTTGATACATTTCCAACCGGCGATCTTGCTTTGCTGGTGGCAGCAGCTGCGGATCTTGAAGGGCTTAATGGCGGCACGCCTTTTCCCGCCGCACAGGCAGATATCATCCGCACCTATCTGGGCTTTTTGGCTGATGGTGGTTCGGGTGCTAGCTTTCTTACCACTTATGCAGGGTTCCTTACCCAATATCTTGATTTGATCCGCGATGGCGGCTTGCCTTCCGATTTTGGCGCAGCCTCGATCACCGATATCAACGCGTTTCTGGCCTTTTCTGGCCGCACAGGCGCGTTCAACGATCTGGCAGCGGCGGACCAAGTGCTTGCCGATCGCTATCTCGCTTTCCTGGCGAGCGGCGGCGATGTTGATGGCTTTGCCACCACTTTCACCGGGCTTGTGAACGCCTATTTCACATTCGTGCGCGGCGGCGGTGATCCCGATAATTTCGCTGGCGCATCACAAAGCTTGCTCAACGATTACATCGCTTTCCTTGCAGCCAGTGGGCTTCAACAACAATTGAGCGCTGCCGATCAAACGCTGCTGGCGGCGTTCAACGCCAATGGTGGGCTTGGTTTTGCGCGTGAATTTGAAGAAGCGCTCAATGCCTATTTCGCATTTTTGCAAAGCGGCAATCTGCCCAGCGAATTTGCCGCTACAGATCCTGATCTCCTGCAAGCTTACCTTGAGCAATTGCAGGCTTCTGGATTGTTCCAGGCGTTTCTTGGCGAACAAGCGGATTTTTACGCTGAATATCTCGCCTTTGTACAAGGTGGCGGCGATCCTGACGCGTTTGCCCGCCTCAACGCGAATATCTTCGCTGGCTTTGCAACCGATCTCAACGCGTATTTTGCGTTCCTGCAAAACGGCGATCTGCCAAGCGATTTTACCGCGACAGACCTTGCCACTTTGCAGGCGTATCTGGAGCAATTGCAAACCGCTGGCCTGCTCAACCGGTTTCTTGGAAATCAGGCCGGATTTTATGCAGATTACCTGACATTTGTACAAGCTGGCGGCGATCCTGATGCGTTTGCGGGATTGAATGCCAACCTGTTTGCAGGTTTCGCAACCGATCTGGATGCCTATTATACCTATCTGCTCAATGGTGGTCAGCCCAGCGCTTATCAGCCGCTGACGCAAACACAGATTGCAAGCTATATCGCAGCCTTGCAGGCGCAAGGTGTAACGGGCCGGTTCCTTGATGATCTGGCCGGTTTTTACACCGATTATGCGGCCTTCCTTGCCTCAGGGGGCAATCCCGATGTCTTTACCGGGCTGCCTGTTCTCAACTTCCCGGCCTTTGCCTCTGCGTTGAATGCGTATGCGGCGTTTTTGAACAATGGCGGGCTTCCAGCAGACTTTACTGCAACCGATCTTGATGTGCTGGCCAATTATGTCAGCGCGCTGCAAACAGCCGGGGAAACTGACAATTTGCTGGGTGCGAATGCCGATCTGTTGACCGCGTATTTTGCATTTATCGAACAGGGCGGGGCCATTGATCTGTTCCCCAACCTGCCGCTTTATGTAGGGTATGCCACCGATTTGCAGGCGTATTTCACGTTTCTTGCCAATGGCGGGCTACCCAATGACTTTACCGGTCTGAGCGAGGCGCAGGTCGCAGATTATCTCGCCGCGTTGAATGCAGCTGGCGGGTTCCAATTGCAGATTGGCGGCGATGCTGCGGCTTTCTTTGCCGATTATTTCGCCTTTATCGGCGCGGGCAATGACCCGCAAAACTTTGCGCAACTTCCGATTTATGGGGACTATGTCACCCAGCTGAACGCCTATTTCGATTTTCTGGCAGGCGGCGGATTGCCAGCTGATTTCTCTGGTCTGTCGCAGCAGATTATCACGCAATATCTGGCCGCATTGAACGGTGTTTCAGGCGGGCTGGACGCGTTTGATGATCTGGACATGTTTGCCGACAATTACGCCGCCTTTATTCTGGGCGGCGGTGATCCGGCGCGCTTTGCAGGCTTGCCTGTCTATGCCAGCTACGTGACGCAGCTGAACGCCTATTTCGCTTTCCTTGCAGGCGGCGGATTGCCCGGCGATTTCACTGGCCTCAATCAGGCAACAATTGACGCCTATCTGGCAGCGCTCGCCAATGTGACGGGCGGGCTGGACGCGTTTGCCGGTCTCAACGGCAATTTCGACAGCTACATCACCTTCCTTTTGAACGGCGGCGATCCGGCGACCTTCGCTGGCCTGCCGGTCTATTCCGGCTATGTGACGCAGCTGAACGCTTACTTCGCTTTCCTTGCGGGCGGTGGGCTGCCTGCCGAGTACACGGCGCTCGATCAGGCGACCATCGAGGCCTATCTGGCAGCGCTGACGAATGTGACCGGCGGGCTGGACAGCTTTAATGGGCTGAACAGCTTTTTCGCCGCGTATTCGCAATTTGTGCTGGGTGGCGGCGATGCTGAGGATTTTGCGGGTCTGCCGGTCTATGCCGAATATCTGACCGCTATCTCGCAGTTCTACGCCTTTTTGCTGGGCGGCGGTGTGCCTAGCGACTTTACCGGATTAACCGCGCAGCAGGTCGAGGATTACCTCGCCGCTTTACAAGGCGCTGGCCTGCTTGCGAGCACTTTTGATGGCGAAGTGCTGACGTTCTTCAATGATTACCTCGCCTTCATCAATGGTGGCGGCGTGCCTGATCAATTTGGCGGTCTGCCGGATGGTCTCACGAACATGTTCGCCGATCTCAATGGCTGGCAGTTCGCCGCCGACGCGCTGCGTGTGGCGCGTGCCGATGCCGAGATTACCGATGATGGCCGCATCACCAGCATGACGCTCTACAATCCCAATCCCGTCACCACCGATTATTCGACGCGCGATGCTGACCTGCGCGAATTTGGTCGCATCGGCAACGATGTAGCTTGGACCCGCTATTTCGTGGGCGTGACCAATGGGCCTAACAGCGTCCCCAATGTCAGCGAGCATTTGCTGGTCGGCACACCGGCGACCAATCTGCCAACCTCGGGCGTTGTTAATTATGCGCTTGTGGGCGGCACGCAGCCGACCAATCGTCTTGGCGCTACCGGCTCGACAGAGTTTTTCGATGGCGAGATGGCTGTTGCTTTTGGATCGACGGCCTTTGTCGGCCTGAACTTCGATGTTCTGACAGCAACCGAAGGCTACCGTGTCGGCACCACAGGCGGCGCAGCTGATCCGACCAACGGGGGCATTGTCGTGCGATCTGATGGTACGTTTGAAAACCTCAACCTGCCATTTGAACGGCTCACTGCCACCACCTGCACAGGGTTCTGTAATGCGCAGGTGTTTGGCGGATTGTTTGGCGAGGGCGGCGAAACGGGCGGCTTTACCTACAACATTCTCGACCGCGGGGTGGGCAATGGCATTCAAGGCGTTGCGATTTTTCAGGCAGGCGGCACCGCGATTGACGGGCTGGGCACTGCGCCGGAGGTTCCGGTACCCACCGGCACCCCGCTATTGCTCAACGATGCGACGGATTTTGCCGGGACAACCGGGGTGAATTTCAACTTCTCCAGCCCAAGCAATGTTGGCAATGGCTTTAGCCTGACAACCGCCACTTTTAACGATAATGACGGTGTGACAGCTATCGATGACAGCTTCCAACCGCGCAGCATCGGTACAGCGCAAGTAACGGATATCTCCAGCAATGCCCGCTTTGCGATTGGCCGTTGGACAGATGGCGAATATATCTCGGCCAACCAGTTTGAGACGACGACTCTCACGCCTGCGCAAGGGTTCCATTACCTGCTGGCCGCACCGACAACGGGCAGCTTTATGGTGCCCACGACGGGCCGCATAGATTATGATCTGATCGCGGCCACCGCTCCGACCATCGCTGATGGTTCGCTCGCTCCTGGTCAATTCCAGGCGGATATGGCGGTGCTGTTCGGGGCAACCAATTTCATCGCCATGGAAGGCAGCATCACGCTGCCAACCGCTGGCGATGATTATGTCTACAGCTTTGCATCGACCGGTGGCCTCACCGATCCATCGCAAAGCGATAGTGAATTCCGCGTAACCTTTGGCCGCAATGTAAACTTCCAGTTTGCAGACACCCAAATCACCACCAGCGACAATAGCTGCGACAATACCTGCGTCATTCAGTTTGGCGGGTATTTCGCAGGCGATGATATCAATGAGCTGGGCCTGACCTACACCGCGCAAAACGGCACTTTTGGCCAACAGATCAGCGGCGCGGCGATTTTTGGTAATGGTGTTTACGACGATGGCAGTGGCGATACCGGCGCTGGGGGTGCTCTTGTGAACACCTATCTGGGCGGTTTCCCTGATGCCACGGGCCGTGCCTTTGCCACCGATGGCGGCAACAGCCAGCCCGGCAGCGAAAGCCCGACCCTTGATGGATCAGGCGCATTGGTAAGCGCTGGCAATCTCGCTGCTGGAACTGCGACTGCATTCAATATTGCAGGCGATGCGAGCGCAGTTGTTGGACGCTTCTCTGATGGTACGGCGACATTCCGCGGTGGCACCAGCAACTTCACTATCAATGATGGCCTGCCTTATGTGGTGCTTGCACCATCGGTGAATGCGTTACCGACCAGCGGCCAGATCGATTACGTCGTGTATGCAGCCACCGATCCTGTGTTCAACAATGGTGAATCGGCACCAGGCACTTTCAACGGCAATCTGAGCGTCCAGTTCGGATCGCAGCTTCGCTATCAAACCAACGGTAGTATTGTGATGCCTGAAGCTGGCGGAGATGTGACTTATGCGTTTGCCTCGATGGGGTTCGACAATGGTGACTTCGTCAATTTGAATGTGGCAGGCCCAGGACCAGCTGATTTCATCATGCGAGGCGATGTTACCGGAACAGGGCGCGGCTGTGATGGGTCGGGATGCAACATCACCTTTTATGGCGGTTTCGGTGGCGAAAACCCTGAAGAGCGGGCAGGCTTTGTCTATCAAATCTTCCCCGGCAGCTTTTCGCGGCCCCGTATTCAAGGCGCTGTGATTTATGCACCTGAAGGCACCATGCCTGGCAGTGGTGGTGGCGCGGCCACCGGACTTGCCGCCTTCACCGGCACGACCGATCTGATCGGCACAGCTTTTGCCAATGGCGGCCAGCTTGATTTGTTCGCTGGGGCAAGCACGCTCGATAACGGCGTTCTGGAAATCTATCCCAGCCAATTGCGTGGCAGCGATGCTGATTTAAGCAGTGGCACAGGGATGCTGGTTGAGAATGGCGGGGCCAGCGATATGGTCTGGGCGCGCTGGCAAACACCGGGGCAACCGCGCAATGGCGCCTTCGATGATTTCCATGTCTTTGGCGGCACACAAGTCAGCAATTTGCCTGCAAGCGGCCGCATCGATTTTGAACAGATTGGCAGCACCAAACTGGTCAACAATGATGGCGAAGAAGGCACCGTTTCGGGTGACGCATCGCTGGTTTTCAACGGTCCTGCATCACCGCGCCTTGGGCTTGAGCTGGATCTGGCGATTGGAGGGCGCGAATATACAGCGGAGACTTCCGGCGGTGTGGCTGATCCTTCCAACAGTGTCCTGCTGGTGGATACCGAAGGCGCATTTTCCGGCAGCCTTGGCGCGAGTATCGTGCCCAGCGGCACGGCGGATTGCACCAGCGGTTGTAACGTCACGGTTGCCGGTTTCGTCTTTGGCGACGGCGGCAAGCAAGTTGGCCTTGGTGTCTCGTTGAACGAGCAAGGCAATTTTGCCGAAGGATCAATCTTCTTTGATCGTGAAGCTGCCGGTGCCACGGGATCCGCCACGGGATTTGCCACAGGATCTGTCCCAGGATCTGCTCCAACGACAACGGCAAATACCGGGACGGTCGCTGTGGCTGCGCCGCAAAGTACAGATTGGGATCGCTGGAGCGTTAGCGATGGTGCAAGCGTAAACGGTGCGCCGGATGTAGCCACCGCGCCGGGTGTGGATGCTTTGCAATCCAGCGGCATTCAGTTCAGCGCCGAACAGGTGCAAATGCTCGAAGCGCATCTGGCCGCGCAAGCACGCTGAGCGTTTTAGCAGCTTAAAAAACCGGTCCGGCCCAAGTGGTCGGGCCGGTTTTGTTTGAGGATGTTTTTGTTTAGCCTCAAGCGCCGGCGTTCGCATTCGCTCTCTTAGGCTTGCGGCCTACCGGCCGGCCCGCGGTCGCGGGCTGTCGGTGCCCTATGGGCACCGAGACTAGCGCAACATTTCTAGGAAAGCCCCAAACGGCCGTCTAGGCCGCAAGGGCGCCCGCCCGCCCGCAGCGGGGGCAGCTTGCTGCCCGTCTAGCGAGGACGCTCCCACCGATGTGGGAGCGAAAAACAAACCATCGCGCAACCACAAAACCCCTACTCAAATACGAGATAGACGCTGGCGGGCATATCGCCTGTATTTTCCAGTGTGATCGCAAAGCGTTCGGTAAACAAAGGCAACCAGCGGCATTGCGCCTGCGGGCTTAACTGCGCCTGGCATACCGCTTCATCGCGCGAATTGTTGATAGCCAGCGCCACAGTGCTGCGATTGGCCTGCGCACGCATTTCGGCACGGCGGCCAGCGTAAAACACCTGCGCGATTTCAATCATTTGCCCCGGCGCCAGATTTGCGCGGCGATAAGCGGGGCCAAGCGTGCGCCCGCGATAAGGCGTGCCAGCATAGGGCGCGTGCGCTGTACGCCATTGGGCCAGCGGATTGTCCGATGCCGCGTCAGCAGGCTGCACATTCAAAGCAAGAAGCCGCTCCATAACCGGCGCGCGCGATGCAGCATCAGGAGCCGCCTGGGCTGCGACCAATAGGGCAGCAGCGCTGGTCAGCATATCATCGCTGGCGATCAAAGGATCGGCCATCGGATCAATGTCAGCTTGCGCATGCGACGCCAAATTGGCCGTGCCAGCGCACCCGGCCAGCATCAAAGATGCAGCGAGCGCCGTTATCATGCGTTTTTGTGCAATTGCGTTCATGCGCTGTCCCCCTCCTGATCCCATAGCGCATGCGGCTTTATCACAAAATGCGCGCCTTTATCGCTATCCATCAAGGCGATACGCATATCATGGCGCAGCGCAATCGCGCGGGCAAGAGCAAGACCAAGGCCGTGACTGGTGGTGCCTTGGCTGGGCGTGCCGCTGCGGAACCTGTCAAACACGAAGGGGCGCAAGGCCGCCTCTATACCCGGACCATTATCGGACACCGCGATCACTGGCCCGGCACCGATCACCAGCCGCACTTCGCCGCCGCGCGGCACATATTTCAACGCATTGTCGAGCAGGTTGGAAAGCAGCCGCGTCAGCTGCATCTGTTCTCCGCGCAGCACCACACCCGGCGCAATCTGGGTGCGAAAGGTTATGCCAGCTTCTTCCGCGCTGCCTTCATAAAGCTCCACCAGACTTTCGGCCAAAGCGGACAGGTTCACATCCTTAAGCCCCGTGCAATCACCAACGCGCGCTTCACTGGCGGCGATATCAAGCAGGGAATCGAGCATGGTGACGACAGAGCGGATATCCTGCCGCCCGCGTTCAAACGTCTCACGCTCAGCCGGATTGTCCGTCGCGCGTTGCCAGCTGACCAGCCGATTTTCCAAATGCGTTAAAGGTGTGCGAATTTCATGTGCGATGTGATCTGTCATATGCCGATGTGTGCGTGCCAGTGCAGCGCAGCGGGCGATTGCGCGGCTGGAATGCGCAGCCAGCACATCGATTTCATCGCGCGGCGCGCTTTGATCAAGGACGGGTTCGCCGCCCAATTCAGCTTCGCGAAACGCGCCGCTAATGGTGGTGATCCGCTTGCTCAAGCGTTTGGCGACACTCCATCCCAGCAGCGATACGACCAGCACAATCGCGCCTGCCGTTGCCAGAAAAATCGCTGCCAAACGCTGGATCGCGGCTGTATCGGGTGCATATTCGCGCGCCACTAGCAGATCCAGCTCAGGAGCAAGCCGGGTCGCGCGGGCATAGACATTGGTGCCATCGGTCAGCGTCACAAAACCTTCTTCGGAATTGGTCGGAGACAATGGCGGCCATCCGCCTTGATCACCCACGATGATCTGATCACCCACCTGACCCAGCATATAATGCGGTTGCCGCCCATCCAGCGTGGCAAGAGCCGTGCGATCCCCAAGCCGCAATTTCAGCTCATCCAAACCGCCGCTGGCATAGATATCGACCAGACCTGCCATATCGGTGTCAACGGCTTGCGATAGCGCGCTTTCACTTGCGCGCCAGCTTTGCATGATGGTGACCGCCAGCAGCAGGCCAAGCGCGATCACCGTGATGCCAATGGCAGCGCGGACCCAACGCTTGACCAGCGAACCTGATGGTTCAATCGGCATGAGATCTAGTTCCAGTCACTCATCACCCAATTATCAATGGCCCTGCGTCAACCGGTATCCGCTGCCCCAGATCGTTTCCAAAGCCGGTTTTTCAAAGCCTTGTTCCAGCTTGCGGCGCAGCCTGCCGATATTGACATCCACCACATTGGTTTGCGGATCGAAATTCATCCCCCACACATCGCGCAGCAACATATCGCGGGTCACCGTCTCGCCTGCATTTTCCATGAAATAGCGGAACAGTTCAAACTCTTTGGGGCTAAGCGCTATATGCTGGTTTTGCCGGAATGCGGTGCGCGCTTTTACATGGCATTCAAACTGGCCGTAAATGAAGATCGCGGAATGGGAGCGCCCTTCAGAACGCCGCGCTAGCGCTTTTAACCGCGCCATCAATTCTTCAGGCTCATAAGGCTTGGCGAGATAATCATCGACGCCTGCATCCAATCCTTCCACCCGGTTGGATGATCGGCCCAAAGCAGACAGCATCAGCACGGGCGCATCGACGCCGCTTGACCGCAGGCGTTCAACAATCTGCAAACCGTCCATATCGGGCAACATGCGATCAAGGATGATGACATCAAACGGTTCAAAAGCGGCACGGCGCAGGCCCGCCGATCCTTCTTTTTCCCACACCACCTGACTGCCGGCACGGGCCAAAAGCGCGGTAACATCAGCTGCCGCATCGGCATTGTCCTCAATATATAGCAGCTTCACCTTCCACCCCCGTCAATCGCCCCGACACCTTGCCTATAAATGCACGCGATGATCCGCACAAATTTTGCACTGTCTCAGTTGTGCTTAGATCACACGCAGCGGCAAGATTGCGAAAGCGGCTGTTTGATAGCTGACAAATGCTGTTAGATTTGCAGATTGCTGCGGCATTGCGCCAAAGGGCTGGGCATTGAGAGGGGCAGGAGCGGATTATGGCACAAAGCAGCTATCAACCACGGCGCAAATTGCGCTGGCCTTTGATTGCATTGATTGCCGGGCTGCATGTGTTGGCTTTGTTTGCCTTGGCGCGGTTCCTGGCACCTGATTTCACCAATGCTGTGGTGGAGCGGGCAGGGCGCGTCATCTCGGTGACGGTTGCGACATATGAAGAGGAACCCCCTGAGGCGCAGCCCAGCGTCAGCCCGCCTGCGCTTGATCCCGGAGCAGCGGGGGAAGAGGGAGCAGAGGCTTTGGCGCGCGAAGTGGCCGCACCGCAAAACCCATTGCCACGCCCATCGCCTGCCCCGCGTGCAGCCTCCACCGGCAATGCTAATCAATCAGGCGCGCTGCGTGATGGCGATGGCACAGGCGCTGGCGGCATAGGCGATGGCACAGGCAGCGGCACCGCCGGGCAGGGGCGCGGCGGCCAAGCGGTGAGCGGGCCGACAGTAAAATCCGGGCGCATTGATGCCGCGCGCGATTTCCCCATTCCCGATGGCGGGCGCGCGGCGCGCGCTGGCACGTCTGTCACCGTGATATTCACCGTCACCCCAGAAGGCCGTGCAGTGGATTGCAGCGTCTCGCGCCCTGGCCCTGATGCGCCAACCAATGCGTTGGTATGTCCGCTGGTGATGGAGCGAATTCGCTTTAATCCCGCGCGCGATGCCAATGGCAATGCAGTGCCAGCGCGCTATGGCTGGCGACAAGATTTCTTTTCCCGGTAGCATTTTGCTGCAATAGCGAACAAAGCATGCAAACAGACGCTTTCGTTTAAGGGGATTACCGTGTCCAAGCTTCATCCAGTGGTGCTTTGTGGGGGGTCAGGAACGCGCCTTTGGCCGCGCAGCCGCAAGGTTATGCCCAAACCTTTCCTGCCTTTGGTGGGTGAGCAGACCTTGTTCGAAGCCACTTTGGCGCGGTGCAGCAATGATAGCGTGTTTGGTGCACCGATTGTGGTAACAGGAGCAGCGCATCTGCCCCATGTGCAAAGCCAGTTACCAAACGATGACGCGACGATTATTGTAGAGCCGCAGGCCAAGAACACCGCCGCTGCGATTGCTTTGGCCGCGGCGCGTTTGCCGCAAGATGCCGTCATGCTGGTATGCCCAAGCGATCATCACATTGCCGATGTTCCCGCCTTTCAGGCCGCTGCTGAGGCCGCCGCTGCATTGGCTGCGCAAGATTGGCTGGTATCCTTTGGCATTACGCCCGATGCACCCGAAACAGGCTTTGGCTATATCAAACGGGCGGGCGAACTTCCCGGCGGATATCAGGTTGAACGCTTTGTCGAAAAGCCTGATCTGGAAACGGCGCAAAGCTTCCTCGCAGATGGCGGATATAGCTGGAACGGCGGCATTTTTGCCTTCCGCGCCGGATATTTCATGGATGAGCTGGCCAAACACCGCCCCGATATCGCAGAACCTGTCGCGCGCGCTGTTGCGCAAGGCCGCAGCGATGGCGCTTGCTTCCACCCGCACGCCGAAGCGTTTGGCGAAGCGGGCAATGAAAGCGTGGATTATGCCGTGATGGAAGCCACCAGCCGCGCGGCCATGGTGCCGGTTGCGATGGGTTGGTCTGACATTGGCAATTGGCAGGCCCTGCGCGATGCACGCCAAGGCGATGGCAATAACGATGAGGCTGGCAATCACGTGATCGGCCGCGCTGATCTTATCGATTGCGCCAATGTGCTGGTCGAAACCGATGGGCCGCGCGTCAATGTGATCGGGCTTGACGATATTGCGATTGTTGTGGACGGGGATGAGATCCTCGTCACTTCGATGGCGGGTACGCAAAAGGTTGGCAAACTTGATGGCGCTGCCAATCAATGATGCGCATTGTGGTTCAAGGCGGCTCGGGGGCTAACCATGGATAGCATTACCAACATGGACATCATGATCGCGCAGACGATCCAGCTGGCAATTGCGCCGGTTTTTGTGCTGGTCGCGATTGGCAATATCATCGGCACACTGTCCTCGCGGCTGGGCCGGGTGGTTGATCGATGGCGCGAACTGAAACGGGAATTCAACACCACCACAGGTGATGAGCATGACGAGATTGTGCGTGAGCTGCGCCTGATTGATCAACGCATGGACACCATCGGCAATGCGCTGCGTTTGCTGGTGTTAACCGCGCTTTCAATTGGCGCGACCATCGTTGTGCTGTTTATCGACGAATTTGCCCATATCGGCTTGCAACCTATCGCTGCGGGCACGTTTATTGTCGGCGTTGCGCTTTTGATGTGGGCGCTGGTGCTGTTCTTGCGCGAAACACAAATTGCGCGCGAAGCTTTGCGCATTCCGGACAACTATCTGGAACGGGACCGGAAGCTTTAACGCGCCCGTTTTTGAGGCATCCGTACTTACGGGAGGGGCGCTACAAGCTTTTGTCCCTGATCGCGGATCGCGCTTTCAATCATGGGTTTCACAAAGCCAAGCGCCATGGGCAGCTCGACATGGAAGACGACCTGCGTTTCGGTAATATCGACATGGCCTGCGATGGTTTGCCCCATCGCCTGAATATCCATTGCCATGCGGTTTTCGCTTGGCCAGCTGGTGGTGATGTCCACCATTCCGCCCGGCATTCCTGCACCGATCTGATCGCTGTTTTCCTGCAAACGGCGGCGGACTTCTTCGCTGCCGAGACTATGGGGGATGGTAACGTCCATGGTATCTCCTCTCGCCGTCCCGATTAGCTTTTGCCAGGAGCGGCATCGACGGCTTCACCGCCATATTTGTATTCCAGAAACCGGTTGCGGATCGCCAGATCGTCCAATGAACCCTCGGCCAATTGCCGGGTCACATGATCAATCTCGCCGCTGATTTTGCCAAGGCTATCAACCAATTGCTTGTCTGGCGTGCCGCCCGCTCGTTCTTCCCGGCGCAGTTTGTCGGGGATGCGGCGATAGGCATCGATCATCTCGGGCAAATGTTCACCCACCAGCTTGCGCGTTTCCGCAGCGGCAGGATGATTGGCATCGATATGTTCCAACTGCGCGCCCAACCCATCAAGCTGAACTCCGATCTGATCGACCAGATTAATGGCGGGCGGCGGCAAAGCAGGACGTTGATGTTCGAGCCACAATTCAGTGCGCGCCACAAGCTGCCTGGCATCTTTCGTCCGTTCTAGATCAGCGCGGGCGGGCACTTTCACCTTGGGCCAGCTGGAAAACAGGATCGCTGCTGCCACCACGGCGAAAAAGGCGATCACAATCCCGGTAAAGCCGATCCCGTTGAGCACAATCCCGGCGGCAACGACCGCTGCCAAAATGGCCAGCAAAGCCGCGCCAAAAAACCCAGCGCGGCGCAGCAGGTTCTTCCATTTCAGTGCAGCGGAACCTTTGGCGATAGAGCCTGCGCGCCGGTGATATCCACCTTCGCGATTGGTTTGCAGGCTTTGTCCAGCAGCCTGCATAATGGCATCAGTTTGACGGGTGGTGTCGCTCATGCCAGGGATCAGTTCTCAAGGCTCAACAAGCCGCTATCGGTAACCTGCGATGCGGCCTGCGCTTGCCCTTCTGCGCGCGCGATATAGCCTTTGGATTTCTCCACTTCGCCAGACAGCACATCAACCGTTTGCTTCATACTATCGAGCGCTTTGAGCTTGAAAGTATCGACTTCATCCATCGTATCGTAGATATTCTGGAAAGCGCGTTGCAGCGTTTCCATCGGGATGGTGCTGGAGGCGGCCTGTTCGTGAATTTTGCCAGTATTGTCGCGCAGCATGGTGCTGGTGGAATCGATAATGCCTGCGGTCGTTTCATTAAGCGCGGTAATCTGGCCCAGCACCAGTTTTTGATTGGTCATCGCTTGCGATACGGTCACCGCAGTGCGCAATGCGCCAACAGTCGTGGTACTGGCGCGGTCCACGCCTTTGACCAGTTCGACATTGTTCTTCTTCACCAGATCCAGCGCCAGATACCCTTGCACCGACACAGCCATTTGTGTCAGCAAATCTTGCGTGCGCTGACGGACATAGAACAATGCGGTTTCCCGGATCGCTTTGGCTTTTTCAGGATCGGTGGCGTCCAAAGTGGCCGCTTCTTCCTCCAGCCGCGTATCGAGCGATTTGGCGATGACGATCATCTGTTCCAGCTTGCCCATCGCATCCCACAGTTTTTGCCGCTCCACATCAATGGCGGCATTGTCCATGATCAGCTCATCCTTGCCCGATGAAAGCCGTGCGAGAATCGATTGGATATGGCCTTGGGCCGAAGTGTAGCTGTCAAAATAGTTCTTCAGCTTGTTACCAAACGGGATGATGCCAAACAGCTTGCGCCCGGTCAGCTTGCCCTTGCGGCCCGGATCAAGATCTTCAACCGTGCGCCGCAGCTCTGAAAGATCAGCGCCAACGCCGCCTTCCTGATCCATTGCGCGCACCGGGCGATCGAGGAAACGGTTGGACATCTGGCTGGCGGCCATGATCTCTTTGCGGCCCATATTGGTGATCTGATCGACCTTTTTGCCAAAATCAGGAGACTTGGCATCCAACGCAATCAGCTCATCAACAAAGCCTTCGACCTTTGTCTGCAATGCAGTCTTTTGCTCCTCATCCACAGGGACAAGGCCAGCCGCCTTTGCCGGCGCAACAACAGGCACCGGATCGGGCGGAGTAAGATCAAGCGCGGTCTCGGTCTTGGTGGTTGTCTGATTGCTGGTGGCCATGGCCGCAAAATTCCCCTGAAAACGTCTTTAACTGTATTAGGGATGCAAGACACGTGTTTCAAGCATTTCCCAAACCCGAGTTTGGCAGTATTAGGCCATAATGCAAATTGAGAACGCCGCTGGCGCGCCCACCACAGTCCCACAACGCACCAAGGCCGGCTTTGGCCATGTGCTCACCACGTTTAGCAGGTGGTGGTCTGCCGATGTGTCGGGCACGGTTGATCAGGCCGCTGTCATCACCAAACGGCGCGAGGAGTGCCAGCTTTCCGCGCGATATCTGCTGATGATCGCGATGTCGGCGGGTATTGCAATCCTTGGCCTGCTGCAATCCTCGCCTGCGGTAGTGATCGGCGCCATGCTGCTCTCCCCTTTGATGGACCCGATTATGGGCGTTGGTTTTGCGCTGGCGGTGGGGGATTTCAAATGGTTGAAACAGTCCGCGCGCTCGCTTGCGATTGGGTCGCTGGTGGCGATCGGGTTTTGCGTTCTGGTGGTTTTCTTCTCGCCCATTCAAACTGTGACGAGTGAAATTGCCGCCCGAACCCGGCCCAATCTGTTTGACCTTGGCGTGGCCTTCTTCTCGGCGGTGGCAGGCGCGTATGCGATGATCCGGGGCCGTGATGGCACGATTGTTGGCGTTGCGATCGCAACGGCGTTGATGCCGCCGCTGGCCGTGGTGGGTTTTGGTATTGCGACATGGAACGGCACGGTGTTTTTTGGCGCATTGTTCCTGTTCATCACCAACTTGACCGCCATCGCGCTCACCGCAACCGCGATGGCGCGGATTTACGGGTTCAGCACCAGCCTTTCTGAAAAACAAACGCAAGTGCAGGGCCTGCTGATCTTTGGCGCTTTCGTAGCGCTGGCGATCCCGCTGTTTCTGTCGCTGCGGCAGATCGTGTGGGAAAGCAATGCCAGCCGGCAGATGAATTCGGTGGTGGAGCAGGTTTTTGGCGGCAATGCGCGCGTGTCCGATTTGAACCCCAATTATCAGGCCGTGCCGATCCAGGTTACCGCGACAGTGCTGACGCCTGAAATTATCGGTGATGCCGAACGCCGCACAATTGAAGCGATCAGCCGGACGCTGGGCCGCCCCGTTGATGTGCAACTGACACAGGTGCGCGTCGGCTCCAATGCGCAAGCCGCCGAAGAAGCACAATTGTCACAGGCGCGCGCACAAGAAGCCGCTGCCAAGGAGCAGGCCGAAGAACTGGCCATGCGCCTTGCTTTGGTGGCCGGTGTGCCCGAAAGTGAAGTGCTGGTGGATCGCCAGCGCCGGGCCGCGGTGGTGCGGGCCAAACGGCTCGATGGCGCAAATCTGTCGACGTATTATGCGCTGGAACGGCGCATTGCACAAAGCCAGGAAGGCTGGCGCATTGAAGTGCAGCCGCCCGGCGGCTCGTTCTCACCCATCTCCTATCAAGAAAAAAAGGTTGAGCGCGATGACAATGACGTTCCGCCGGAAACCGTGCCGGAAACCGTTATGGAGCCCACCAGCGAAGGCGCGCGCGCGCTAACTCTGGCGATCTGGGCAGCACAGCGCACAGCGCGTCCGCTTGACCTGTCCGGCCCGGCTGATCTGGTGGCGCTTACCCGTTCAGATATGGAGCGTGCGGGCGTCGCGATTGGTGATGTCACCACCACGCCTGGTGCGACAAGCGTCACGGCAAGCTGGTCAGCGGCGGTGGAGTAAAGCCTGGTGAGCCTGGCCTAAGCCGCTAATTCCAGCGGAGCGATTTCGCCGGACATATACATCTTCTTGGCTTTCATCCGGCTCAATTTGCCGGAGCTGGTGCGCGGCAAAGTACGCGGCGGGACCAGTTCGACAACGCAGTTCATGCCGGTGATCGCGCGCACCCTGTCACGGATCTCGGCATGCAAGCGCACCCGTTCATCCGGATCCGACACGCGGCAATGGACCAGCACGGCAGGCGCTTCTTCGCCATCTTCTGTTTCCACCGAGAACGCTGCGATATCGCCATGATTAAAGCCGGGCAATTGCTCCACGGCCCATTCAATGTCTTGTGGCCAATGGTTTTTACCATTGATGATGATCATGTCTTTCGCGCGGCCCACGATGAACAGATAGCCATCGGCCATATAACCCATATCGCCGGTATCGAGCCAGCCATCCACCAGGCAATCGCGCGTCGCCTCTTCGTTGCGGAAATAGGAATGCATGACGCTGGGGCCACGGCACCACACTTTGCCGATCTGGTGATCGCTGCGCAGCGCACCACTTTCGCCGCGAATTTCTACTTCCATATCTTTCAATGGCTTGCCGCAATTCACAATCGCACGGTAACGCGCGGGACGTGAAAGATCGCGCGGCGTGCCGGACAAACGCTCTTCCTCGACCAGTTCGATGCGGATGCCTTCACCCGGCGGCATTACGGTGACGGCAAGGGTTGCTTCGGCAAGGCCATAGCTGGGCGTGAAGGCGGTGGCCTTGAAGCCTGCATCGCTAAACGCGTTCACGAATTGCTGCATCACATCGGGCCGGATCATATCCGCGCCATTGCCCGCAAGCCGCCAGCGCGACAGGTCAAACCGGTCTGCCACATCCGTCTGGCTGGAAATGCGGCGCGCGCAAATGTCATAACCAAAGGTGGGCGAATAGCTCAGCGTGCCGCCTTTATTGCGGCTGATCAGATCAAGCCATGCCAGCGGGCGGCGGGCGAAATGTTCGGTTTTGAGATAATCGACGCTGACCTGATTGGCGATCAGCGACAAGAAACAGCCGACCAAGCCCATATCATGATACCACGGCAGCCAGCTGACCACGCGATCATTGGTGCCGATATCCATGCTGTCTGCATGGCCAAACAGATTGTGCAGCAACGCCTTGTGCGTCACTGCAACGCCGGTTGGAAACCTGGTCGAGCCGGATGAATATTGCAGGTAAGATATGTCGTCTGGATGCGCTTGCGGCAAATCGGCCTCTGGCGCATTATGCGTGCCCAGCGTTTCCCAATCCATGCCATCACAACCTTGCTTGTCAGCCGCCGCTTTGGCCATCTCGCCAATTTCGGCAGGATAAAGCAAAATCTTGGGATCAGAGCTGTCAAGCTGCACAGAAAGTTGATCGATATAGCTTTCCTTGCCGCCAAATGTGGTCGGCAAAGGCAGCGGCACAGGCCATGCACCGGCATAGACACAGGCACAAAACAGCGCGGCGAATTCCGGCGCGGTTTCGGCTATCAAGGCAACGCGGTCTTCTTTTTCGATGCCCATCGCTTTGAGGCGATAGGCCATTTGGAGCGCATCTTCGCGCATCTGGCTGTAAGGATAAACGCGTTGCAAATCGCCGCGCATATCATGGAAATTCAAGCCCTTCTCACTGCGCGCCGCGTAATCGATGGCATCATTGAAGGTAGCGAAGTCCGCACGACGGCGCGGCAAAGCGCAGTCATTGGGCGTAGGGGTGAGTTCGGTCATATTGGTAAAGAACGATCCTTAAATCCCGCGCGCCTTATTGACGCCTCCCAGATACGAAACCACGCGGGCAATCCCATCCAAGCCGCGTGGTAAACCTGTCCATTTGACAGCAAGTGTGGCACAAATAGGGCCAATGCGTGGCTCTGGACAACCCAAATTTCACAAATCTGTCAATAAGCGGCGGGTGGTGCGCCCTTTGAATGCGGCCAAATTGGAAGAGCTGGCGCTGGCCTATGTGGCGCGGTTTTCCACCAGTGCGGCCAAGCTTGAACGGTATCTGGCGCGCAAATTGCGCGAACGCGGGTGGGAGGATGAGGACAAGCATCCCGATCCATCCGCGATTGCAGCGCGCTATGTAGAAATGGGGTATATCGATGATGCCGCCTATGCCCGCGCGCGTTCCTCCAGTCTGCTGCGGCGCGGGTATGGCGGCAGGCGGGTGGAGCAGACCTTGTGGCAGGATGGCATCGATGAAGGCCTGCGCTCGGATATGGCTCCAGGTGAAGCGGCAGCGCGCCATGCAGTGTTGCGGCTGGCGCAAAAGCGGCGCTTTGGCCCGTTCAGCGCCGAGCCACCCGATCCGCCTAAACGCGAAAAACAGATTGCTGCGATGATGCGCGCTGGCCATGCGCTCGACATGGCCAGAAAAATGGTCAATGCAGCAGATGAAGATGCCGCGCTTCAATGGGCGCACGAATATGATGAGGAAGGTGGCGAGGATAGCGATGACAGCTTTGGGTAGAATGTTGGCGGGCAGTCTGGCGGCGTTGCTGGCGGCCTGTTCCCCGCAAGCAGCAGATGGCGCATCGGCGGCAGCCGGTGTTGCCGAAGCCAATGTTGCACAGGCCAATGTTGCACAGGCCAGCATTGCCCAAAATGGCGCAGCTAAAGCGGTGCAGACGCATCCGGTTTCCGGCCTGGAAATCATCCCTGTCACGATCACCCGCGCCGATGGCACAGCGCATATCATCCTTGCAGAAAATGCGGTGGACGAGGCCGATCAGGCGCGCGGCCTGATGTTCCGATCAGAAATGGGCGCGGATGAAGGCATGTTGTTCGATTACGAAGATACCCCGCGCGTTCTCAGCTTCTGGATGCGCAACACTTATATCCCGCTTGATCTGGTGTTTATCGATGGTGATCGCCGGGTGTTGAATATCGTTGCCAACGCGCAGCCATATTCCGAAGATCAAATCTATTCCGATGGCATCGCGATAGGCGTGCTGGAATTAAACGGTGGCCGCGCACAAGAGCTGCAAATCGCGCCGGGCGACACGCTGGAGTGGTGATCGGTCAGTTGATACTTGGCGGGGCTAAGCTTCCACGCTAAAGCGCACCGCATGGGAATCTTCGGCAAATTATTCACCTGGTGGGATGGTGCCACCATCGGCACGCTTTGGTGGTCATTCAAAAATGGCGAGCAAGTTGGCACTGATGGTCAGGGCAACAAATATTATCGCACCAAATCTTCGAAAGAAGGCCAGAAAGAACGGCGCTGGGTGATGTATGATGGCGCCAATGATGCCAGCCGCGTGCCTGCCGAATGGCATGGCTGGCTGCACGGCTCCTATGATGAATTGCCTGAAAGCCACTTGCCCGAACCCAAAATCTGGGAAGTGGATTATGAGCCCAATGCCACCGGCACTGCGGATGCTTATCTGCCTGCTGGCGCGCTGCAACGTGGCGGCAAACGCGCCAAAGCCACCGGTGATTACGAAGCGTGGACGCCGGACGCGTGAACTTTGTCCGTGCGGCTATGATCGCAGCGGCTTGCGCGGCGATTTGCGCCTGCGATGATGGCCCGCCGGAACGTGCGGTGCAAGAAACGGAAATTCCGGACGAACTGGCCAGCGCGCAGCAGCCCGAATTTGCCGGCAATCCCGGCATCGGCACCCCGCTGGAAGAGCGTGTGGCAACGCTGGGTCTGATCAACAAACGCAACAATATCTCGCAGGATGTTGAGCTGCGCCCCGGAGAACAGCGCCGGCTGGATGATGTCGTCTTGCGCCTGCAATCATGCGAACGCACCGCGCCGTGGGAAGACCCGGCAGAGACGGGCGCCTTTGTGCAAGTGCTGGTCAATGAACGTGTCGCTGCAGGGGAAGAGGCGCAATTTCGCCAAGTCTTCTCCGGCTGGCTGTTCAAAAACTCGCCCAGCTTAAATGTGGTGGAACACCCGATCTATGATGTCTGGGTCAAAGACTGCGCGATGAGCTTTCCGGGCGAAGAACCCAATTCCTGAGCCTCTTTGTACAAACCTCTCCACGCCTTGTGCAAACTCATCACCGGAGGCGCGGCACAGGCCAGTTCAAGTTTCGCCATATACTCATCACGCGCAATCTCCACCGCGCCCAGCCGTGCCAGATGCCCGGTCATAAACTGGCAATCGAGCACGCGGTATCCGGCGCGGTTGAGCAACACGACCAGCCATGCCAGCGCTACTTTGGAAGCATTGTCAGCGCGGCTAAACATGCTCTCCCCGCAAAAGGCGCGGTCAAATGATACGCCGTACAGCCCGCCAACCAATTCCTCATCGCGCCACACTTCAATCGAATGCGCTGCGCCATGGCGGTGCAGATTGCGATAAGAGGCATCGATTCGTTCGCTGATCCATGTTTCGGGGTGATCCGGGCGCGGCTGCGCACAGGCATCAATGACCGCCGAAAAATCCCGATCCAGCGTGACGGTGTAGCGATCCTGCCGCAAATATTTGGCCAAAGAGCGCGAACACTTGAAGCCATTTAGCGGCAAAACGGCGCGAAAACGCGGCTCTACCCAGAAGATTTCCTCATCATCGCGCGCATCGGACATGGGAAAAACCCCGCTGCGATAAGCGAGCAGGAGCAGGTCTGGTGCAATGATCTGCGGTTGCGGCGCGTGCATAACGATTCCCTTATCGCCTTATCTCGCGTCAAGAGCCGCTTGTCATCCCCACAAGCTTGCCTTAAAGGCCCGTCTCTCCTGCAGGGGTGTAGCTCAGTTGGTAGAGCATCGGTCTCCAAAACCGAGGGCCTGCGGTTCGAGTCCGCACACCCCTGCCATTTTGTTTTTGCCTCAAACGCCGGACAGCCACATTCGTGGCGTTAGCTTTCCTCGAGTAGGTTCGTGCGGGCGGCCACCCATGCGGTCCTGCGGACCGTTTAGGGGCTTTCCTGAAAATGATGCGTTTGTCTTGGTGCCGATCAGGCGCTGACGGAATTTAAGTCAGGGCGCGACTGCGTGACCGCAGGTGCCGTGCAGAGAAGCGGTGGGAACAGCACCAAAGATGCTCACACGGGATGGGTGAGCTTTGAACAAATCCCCTTTCATCCTTCCTCATTTTCCACAGTGATACACGCCTTTGATTTCGCTTGGCGCAGCTTGCAGGTCCATAGGTGTTGGCATGGCGCATTCGGTTCTTTGTTTTCTGCGTGACGCGGACTGGCTCGATGGGAAGCGGGTGCGCGGTTATGCAGTTATTCTGGGGCTGGCCTCGCTTGCATTGCTGGCCAATTCCTATGTCAAAGCGATGGGTCTGGCCGGCACGGATTTCCTCGCCTTTTGGGGCGCAGGACATGTCACTGTGGCAGGTGATCCGGCGGCGGCTTATGACATTGGCGTGCAGGAACGCGTGCAGACAGGCACGGGGTCTCAAGGGTGGTTCGCCTTCGTCAATCCGCCGCCATTTTTGTTTGCTGCAGCGCCTTTTGGCGCGCTGCCATTTCCGGTGGCGTGGATCGCCTGGGTGGTGGCGACTTATGCCTTGTGGGCGTGGGCATCGATTACAGCTTTCCCGCGCCTTTGGCCGATTGCTTTGGTTTTTCCAGGCGCTTTGATCGCGGCAGGCCATGCGCAAACAGGCTTGCTGACAGGCGCGCTTTTGGTGGGAGCGGCGGCTTTGATTGATCGGCGGCCTATAGCAGCGGGCCTGTTGATCGGGGCGCTGATTATCAAGCCGCACCTTGCCATATTGCTGCCCTTCTGGCTGGCTGCGGGCGGGCGTTGGCGGGCTTTTGTGGCGGCAGGGGCAAGTGTTGCAGGATTGATCGGCCTGTCATGGCTTGTTTTCGGGACGCAAACCCTGCTCGCCTACACCACCAGCTGGCAGGCGAGCGCGGCGATTATGCAAGGCGATGATGCGGAGTTTTATCTGCGCATGGCCACACCTTACAGCCAGCTGCGCCTGTTCATCGATCCAGCCATTGCGCTTGGCATCAATGTCGCCATCGCGCTTGGCTTGATTGGCCTGACGATGATGAGCTGGCGGCGGTTTGGCCAAGACGCGCAGGCAAGCGCTGCTTTCACATTGGCAGCAACCGCGCTCGCCTCGCCATATCTGTTCAATTACGATCTGCCGTTTCTGATTTATCCACTGTTGTGGCTGGTCCAAACAGGCTTGACCAAGGGGTTTCGGCCCTTTGAAAAGCTGGCTCTGATCGCGCTTTTTGTGGCGCCTTATGCAACGCGTGCGGCGGCTTTGCCGTTGGAAATCAATCTGATGCCGGTGGCCAGCCTGGTGACATTGTGGCTGATCTGGTCACGTGCGCAAAAGCCACATGTTTCAAATCAGAGCAGACTTGGTGGGAACCCGGAGGCGCATTTGGCGGTTCAATCGGGTAAGACGGGATAGCAATCTTGGTGAAAGGAATTGGACAATGGCCCATATCTTTCGCAGCAGCCGGCCAGACCATTGGACGGTTCCGCGCGCGCATAGCGACCCTGCCTTAAGGCACATGTCGCACGGCAAAATCCTGCCCATGGAAAAGCCGGGCTTTCTGGCACGGATTTTCCGCCGGGCGTAAAGCCATTACACGCGAGAGCATGGCTTTCGCAGTTCCAAACAAAAGGGGCGGTTCGTGTGAGCCGCCCCTTAGGTTTTCACCGCTGTTAAAAAAGCTTCAATATTCGTTGGGTTCTTCGGGCGTGTCGGCATGGTGATCCTTGCCCGCCTTTTTGTGCCCCTGCGCCAGTTTGAAGACCACACCCGATAGCAGTGCGAGCGCCAACAGGTTGGGCAGTGCCATCGCCGCATTGGAGATATCGCCAAGCCGCCATACCAGCGTCAAATCCTGCGTTGATCCAACATAGATCACCACGCACCACAGCACGCGCCAGATCATGTGCAACACCTTTTCGCCGCCACGGGTGGAGCCGGGCACGCGGTCATAGATAAAGGTGATCGCCCGCTCGCCATAATAGCTCCACGTCAAAAGCGTGGTGAAGACAAACAGGATCAGCGCGGTCGAAGCGATCAGCGTGCCAATGGGGATGGAGGCGATTTGCACAGGGAAAGCTGCGGCAAACGCGCCGCTGGTCATGGCAAAGCCTTCAAGGTCAGAATTCCACGCATGGGGCACCGCTTCGCCGCCGCCGGTGAAATCGCCTTGCACGGTCAGGATCACCAGCGCTGTCATGGTGCAGATGATGATCGTATCGATGAACGTGCCCAGCATAGCCATGCGGCCTTGTTGTTCAGGATCGTTCGTCTGCGCGACAGCATGCGCGATAGGTGTGGAGCCTTGCCCCGCCTCATTAGAGAACAGCCCGCGCGCAACACCGGCACGGATCGCCAGCATGATCGCCGCACCAACAAAGCCACCGGTCGCCGCCTGAGGGTTAAACGCGCCGTGAAAGATCAGGCCGAAAGTTGCGGGGATATCGGCAAAGTTCAGTATCAAGGCGATAATCGCCATAACGATGTAAGCGGCCGCCATGAACGGGATAATCTTTTCAGCCACCCCGCCAATCGATTTGATCCCGCCGATAATCACGATGAAGACCAGCACGGCAACAATCGCGCCGCCCAGCCATTCTTCAAGGCCAAACAGTTCGGTCAGCCCGTCTGCCACCGCATTGGACTGGATCATATTGCCCGTCACCAAAGCAGAGGCGAGAGTGCCGATACAAAACGCGATTGCGAGCCATGTGAATTTTGGCCCCAGACCCATCATGATGTAGCTCATCGGGCCGCCGCGATAGGCACCGTCACTGGTTCGCTCACGGTATCGGATGGCCAGCGAACCTTCGGCAAAAGCCAGCGCCATGCCGACCAGCGCAGTCACCCACATCCAGAAAATCGCGCCCGGTCCGCCCAGCGCAATGGCAGTGGCCACGCCGGCCAGATTGCCAGTACCCACCTGGCCAGAAAGCGCGGTGGAAAGCGCAGCGAAGGGGGAAATCTCGCCATTACCAGAGCCTTTGCGACCAGCAAAAAGGCCTTTGAACGCGCTGCCCAGATTGCGGATCGGATAGAATTTGAGGCCGACCATCACATACAGGCCAATGCCCAACAAGATCAGCGTCATCGGCGGAATGGGTTGCTCCCCAATGGAAAGCCATCCCAAAACTTCGCCATTCCAGGTCCCGCCCCAGATAAAGTCTGAAACATTGGTGACCCGATCAATCAGGCTGGTCGATTGTGCTGCGGCCACGTGAAAGACCCCTCTTGTCCAACTGGCGAAAAAATCAGTGCTAATGCGATGGTGCGCCGCTGGCCAGAGCGAATGTTACACTGGCAAGCAAATCTGCCCCCTTTCGACTTGCCCTTACGACATGCCCTGACGACATACCCTTGCCAAGCGCCAAGACCGGCCCTAAATGCAATCACGCTTTCCGACATCGGAGACTCGACAAGCCCCTCCCAGACTTCAACTGGGGCGGCGAAGAGCCATACCCGGAAAGCAAGTGATAAATTTGTAGCGACGGATCAGGCAGCATGGCTGACGAAGGCAAGGCAGAAGTCAAAAAGAAGAAGACGAGCCCGGGTGAGTTCGTGCGCCAAGTGCGTAGCGAAACCTCCAAGGTCGTCTGGCCGACGCGCGAAGAAACCATTCGCACGGCGATCTTCGTGTTCATCCTTGTGATTATCTTGTCGCTGTTTTTCCTCGGCGTGGATTCAGTGTTTGGCGCGACAGTGCGCTGGCTGCTGGAAATCGTTTGATCCCGCTTGAACTTTGACTTTTAGAATAGAGATCAACTGACATGGCTGCTCGCTGGTATATCATTCACGCCTATTCCGGTTTTGAAAACAAAGTCCGCGAAGCGATCCTTTCCGAAGCGGAACGCCTTGGCCTGTCCGAAGGTGTGGAAGAGGTCGAAGTGCCTACCGAAACCATCACCGAAATCAAACGCGGCAAAAAGGTTCAGACCGAACGCAAATTCATGCCCGGCTATGTGCTGGCCAAGCTGAAAATGACCGATGATGTTTATCACCTGGTGAAAAACACGCCCAAAGTCTCCGGCTTTCTGGGCAACAATAACAAGCCGCAAGCGATCTCTGAAAAAGAGGCTGCGCGGTATTTTGGCGGCGTCGAAGAAGCCAAATCTGCGCCCAAGCAGGAAATCCAGATCGATTACGAGATCGGCGATCAGGTCAAAGTTCTCGAAGGGCCCTTCGCCAGCTTCAATGGCGTTGTGGAAGAGCTCGATTTCGACAAGCAGAAGGTCAAGGTTTCGGTCTCGATCTTTGGCCGCGCAACGCCGGTTGAGCTTGAATTTGAGCAGGTCGAACTGGTCAAATAACGCCTCGGCGTCTCAATCAAGGCAGACACTGACATTTCCTGCCAAGACATTCCCGGCCAAGGTATTTAGCGCCGTTGGACGTGTGCCGCTGATCGCTGGAGGCGCTGCCTCTGGCCGTTGTCCCTCAATGCGCGATATGCGCGGCGCGTCAGCTTGTCCTTATTACGCTGTCCGATCCTTGAGGCGTGTCTCACGTATCAAGCTGCATTTTATGTATGGGCGAATATTCGCGGGGCGGATGCTGGCTCTCATGCGCTTGCAGTTCCTGGCCTATCGCGCATGTTTCGATCTGGCACGGAGAATTTCATGAGCGACGGGTTTAAAAAGTGGTGGGCATACAACCCGGAAGAAGAGGCCCAGTCCTCTGACAATCCCCATGCACCGCTGCGCGATGATCAACGGCGCGATACAGTGCCGCTGCTAACGCTCGCATTTGGCTGGGGCTTTCTGGTCACCGGGCTGATCGTTGGCGGGACGCTGGGCAGCGGGCTTGCTTTTGGCGATATCGTTGCGGCCACTTTCATCGGCAATTCGATCAATTTCGTGATCGGCGCGCTGGTTGCTTATGTCGGTTACAAGACCGCGTGCAATTCAGGCCTGTTATATCGCATGGTGTACGGAACGCTGGGCGCGGCAGGGCCGGTTGTTCTGGTCGCTTTGCTGACTATCGGGTGGCAAGGCATTATCGTAGGCGCGTTCGGCTTTGCATGGACGCAAAGCTTTGACACAGGCGCCTTTTATGCCGTCGCGATCTTTGCCGGGCTGTTGTTTACTGTCACCACCTATTTTGGCGTGAAAGGGCTGGAGCTGGTTTCCATTCCTGCGGTGATCGTGCTGGTGCTTGTGGGCCTTTATGCTGCATGGATGAATATTGATGCAGCCGGCGGCTGGGACGCTTTTCTGGCCCAGTCCGAAACAAGTGCAGATACTGCACCGCTGACTATGGTGCAGGCAGTCAATATTGTGATCGGATCATGGATTGTGGGTGCAATTGTGATGCCGGAATATTCGCGATTTGCGAAAAAGGCATGGGTGGCGATTGCCATTCCTTTCATCGTGTTGATGATTTCGCAATGGTTTTTGCAAGTCATCGGCGCGATGGGCGGAATTGTTTCGGGCACTTATGATTTCACCACTTACATGCTTGCCCAAGGCGCGATTATCGGTGGCATTGGCGTGCTGACGATGAGCCTTGCTTTATGGACCACAGGCGATGCAAACCTGTATCTGCCAGCGGTGCAAACCGCGAGCGTTTTCAAACGGCCTCAACGCGTGATGACGGTGATTTGCGGGCTGATCGGCACGGTCGTGGGGCTGGGCATTTATCAGCAGTTTATGGGCTTTATCGATCTTTTGGTGACGATTGCACCGCCGCTGATCGGGCCGCTTTTGGCAAGCTTTTATCTGGTTGATCGTGGCCGTTTTGACAGTTTCGCGCCAGAAACCATGCCAACCATCAATCCACTTGCTTTCATCGCATATGGCATTGGTGTGGCTTGCACCTTCTTTGCGCCGGAATGGATTGCCAAAGCGCTGGTCGGCCTGATCGCATCTGTCATCGCTTACGCGGTGCTTGCATTGCTGTTTGGCAAGACAAGCAAGCGGACATCTGCCGCGGCGCAATAGGCAAAACACTGTCCTACAAAGCGGCGTGATGGCAGAGGCATGTGACAGGGGCGGGGGATGGCTTGGCTCTGTCTCTCACACCATCTTGAAACACCCGTTTTTCAGGCCAAGGGTTTTCGCCTTCAGGACTGTGTCCAATGTGTCCATTATGTTGGATTTGCCAAGGCGCTAAAGACTTGCCTTTTTGCGCCATTGCGCTATTGGCGCGCCTTCCCTGACAAGGGAGCTCGTGCGGGAGGTGCAGCGATGCACCGTTTGACCGCTTACCATGAGGCATCCCGCAAGCGTTGCCGACAGTGAGAAAAGGAGGCCTCTCATGGCCAAGAAGATCGAGGGTTACATCAACCTTCAAGTGCCTGCTGGCGCTGCCAACCCGTCTCCGCCGATCGGCCCTGCATTGGGTCAACGCGGCGTGAACATCATGGAATTCTGCAAAGCGTTCAACGCTGCCACGCAGGACATGGAAAAGAACGCTCCGATCCCGACAAAGATCACGGTCTATGCCGATCGCAGCTTCACGTTTGAGACCAAGACACCGCCTGCCAGCTTCATGATCAAGAAAGCGATGAAGATCAAATCCGGTTCAAAAGAACCTGGCAAAGACATCATCGGTTCGATCAAGACCAGCCAGCTTGCCGAAATCGCAGAGGCCAAGATGAAAGACCTCAACGCAAACGATATCGATCAAGCAACCAAGATCATCGCCGGGTCCGCCCGTTCGATGGGCATTGAAGTGGTGGAGGGCTAAGACCATGGCACTCACGAAAAAGCAAAAGAGCGTTGCCGAACTCGACAGCGAAAAGCTGTACACGGTAGACGAAGCCATCGCGACATTGCGCGAATTTGGCTCCAAGAAGTTTGACGAAACCGTCGAAGTCGCCATGAATTTGGGTGTTGACCCGCGTCATGCCGATCAGATGGTTCGCGGCATGATCTCGCTGCCTTCTGGTACAGGTAAAGATGTGAAAGTTGCTGTGTTTGCGCGCGGTGACAATGCCGATAAGGCCACAGCTGCTGGCGCTGACAAGGTTGGCGCAGAAGACCTGATGGAAGACATGCAGGCAGGCAACCTCGATTATGACCGTGTGATCGCATCACCGGACATGATGGGCGTTGTTGGCCGTTTGGGTAAGATGCTGGGTCCCAAGGGCCTGATGCCGAACCCCAAGCTGGGCACTGTTACGCCCAATGTGGAGCAGGCCGTTAAGGACGCCAAAGGCGGCCAGGTCGAATTCCGGGTTGAGAAGATGGGCATCATCCATACCGGCATCGGCAAGCTATCCTTCAAGGATGACGCGATCAAAGCCAACTTCAAAGCGCTAACCGACGCGATTGTGAAAGCCAAGCCAACCGGTGCAAAAGGCAAGTTCGTCAAGAAGATCTCGCTTACCACAACCATGGGCCCTGGCCTCAAGGTTGATCTGAGCGAAGTCGAAGGAGCCTGATTGGGCCAGTGCGCTAACCGCGCGGCCGCCCTGGAAGCGACATTAGCGCTTTCCCAAAAGGCTTAGAACACAGCAGGGGCTGGGGGAGAAATCCTCCGGCCCCTTTCCTTTGGTTCCTACCCAAAACTTACCAGACCCCCACGCAATTATGCCTATTTTAACCATTCTCCTTTAGTCATCCCGACCTGCAGAGTGAGTAATTGCACACAGCGCCATGTGTGGCGCGCGAAATTATGGGGACCAGAACATGTCAAAAGTGACACTTTATACCTTTCTTGTGGTCGTGGCGTTGCTTGTCATCGCGGTCGCATTCAACTTGCCCATCGTGGCGGGCACTGCCGGTTTGCTGATGTTGATCGGCCTGATCTATGCCTATGTCGTGGCTCAACGTGAGTTCGACGGCACACCCAAGGTCAGCAAAGAAGACTAATCGCTTTTCAGACGTGCGCAGCATTGTGGCTTGCGCATGTTTTAAGGTGACAACGGGGAGCTGGCGCGCTGCGTCTGCTCCCTTTTTGCGCCGTGGTTCAGATGCCGCCGGGCGTAAAGTCCCACCCTGCCGTGGCCAGCGCATCACATAGCGTATCAACGCAGCTTTCCAGCTCATCGCGGCTGGTCGAACGGATCACAAAATTGGCTCCGGTCTGGCCTTCGCGAAAGAAAGGATAGGAGCCGACCTGACAGCTTTCGTGCCCATCTTCCACTTCCCTCAGAATGCCCGCAACCTCGCTTTCAGCAACCCAGCAGCCAACGGTTTCCGAAATCAGCGGCGCGCCGCCTTCCAGCTCTCCGGTCAAAGCATCGAGCATTCCGGCAGTGATATGCGGCACACCAGCAAGAATGCAAATATTGCCCACACGGATGCCGGGCGCACCTGACATCTTGTTGCGGATCAGATCGGCACCTTGCGGCGCGCGCGCCATGCGCAACCGCCCTTCGGTCAAACCGCCGGGCTTTCCTACATAATAAGCTTCCAGCATAGCGCGCGCTTCAGGATGAATGACAACATCCACGCCCAAAGCTGCAGCAATGGCATCGACAGTGATATCGTCATGCGTTGGCCCGATGCCGCCGGTGGTAAAAAGATAATCATAGCGTTCGCGAAGGATATTCACCGCTTCAATAATTGCATCCATATCATCGGCAATCACGCGCACTTCGGTAAGGCGGATGCCCTGCACTTGCAGCCATTTGGCGACTTGCGCGATATTCGCATCAGGCGTGCGGCCAGACAGGATCTCATCGCCGATCACGATCATCCCGGCGGTCCAGATGCGGTCAGATTTCGTCATTGCGGTGCCACTTTCATCGGCTTTGGCGCTGTGCCCTTGGCAACTTGCGGGTTAGCGAAGCGCAGCACGCCATCTGATATCGGGCGATTGCGAAAGTCGGCTTTGTCCATGAGGTAATTGTGGTTGAGCCGCCACGGCAATCGCGCTGCGCTTTTGGGCATGAGCGGGCGGGCGCGTTGGAGATAGCCGGATGAATAGTCGAACGGCTCGACCTCGTCTGGCTCTTCTCCTGCTGGCAAAAGCGGTGTGGCGATAAGACTGCCGTTTTCGTCCATCTGCTTGAGGACATTGGCGATATAGGCCGCGACATTGTCCGCCCGCAAAGTCCAGCTGGCATTGAGATAGCCGAACACGACGCTAAGATTGGGAATGTTGGAGAACATGGTGCCACGATAGAAGTAATGCCTGGTCAGATCGACAGGTTCCCCCGCAATCGAAATCGCTACCTTTCCGGCTAACACAAGGCGAAGACCTGTGGCGGTGATGACGATATCGGCGGGCAGGTGCTTGCCAGAGGAAAGCTTCACGCCTTCTGCATCGAAACCGGCAATCGTATCTGTCTCCAGCGAAGCTTTGCCCGAACGCACAGCTTTGAACAGGTCACCATCGGGCACAAGGCACAGCCGTTGCCGCCACGGATTATAAGGCGGTTCAAAATGCTCTTGAGAATAGGCAGGGCCAAGATCACGGCGCAAAAACCGGCGCAACGTTTTGGCCAGTTTCAACGGCTTGCGCCGCGAAAGGTTGAAGAAATAGCTGCGCAAAAGGATGTTCTTCTGGCGGGTCAGCCAATAGGCCGCTTTCTCCGGCAGCCAGCGTCGGAACAGGCGGTTCCAGCGATCCTGACGCGGGCCTGATGCCATCCATGTGGGCGTGCGTTGGAGCATGGTCATGCTCGCTGTCTTATCGGCCATTGCAGGTACAATGGTTACCGCGGTTGCACCCGATCCAATAACCACCACGCGCTTGCCAGCGTAATCGAGATCCTGCGGCCAGAATTGCGGATGGATCACTTCGCCGCCAAATTGCCCGATATTGGGCAGGGCGGCATCATGCGGATTGTCATAATCGTAATACCCGCTGGCGAAATAAACCCAGCGCGCGGTCGTCTCGCTCTCCGCCCCATCTGGCCCGCGCGAGCGGATGGTCCACATAGCGGCCACGGGGTCCCAATCGGTGCTCACCACCTCGGTGTTGAACTGGATATGCTCGGTTATGCCGCGCGTCTTCGCTGTGCGGTTCAGATAGTCAAGGATCGCAGGGCCATCGGCAATCGCATCGTCATGCAGCCACGGTTCAAACACAAAGCCCAGCGTGTGCATATCGCTGTCAGAGCGCACTCCGGGATAGCGGAACAAGTCCCATGTCCCGCCAATCGCGCTGCGCCGTTCAACAATCGTATAGCTGCGATCAGGACAAATGAGACCCATATGCGCCGCCATCGAAATGCCCGATATCCCGGCACCAATGATTACAACATCATGGTCCGGGGCAGTACTCATACTTGCTGCACTCTGGGCAAAGGCGGCACGGTTGAGCTGGAAGCTTGCTGACCCAGTTCAGCGGCTTGTGCGGCGCGCACGGTGTTGGAAAGCAGGCAGGCAATCGTCATCGGGCCAACGCCGCCGGGCACAGGGGTGACAGCTTTGGCATGTTGCACGTCATCAAAGGCGACATCGCCCACCAACTTGTCTTTGCCTTCATCCGATCGGACCCGCGTGATGCCCACATCGATGATCACCGCGCCCGGCTTCACCCAATCGCCTTTCACAAGGCGCGGCGCTCCGGCGGCAGCGACAATGACATCGGCCTTGCGCGCAATCTGTGCCAAACCTTCGGTGTAGATATGCGTGACCGTGACCGTCGCTTCGCGGTCCAGCAGAAGATTGGCCACCGGCTTGCCGACAATGTTCGATTTGCCGATCACCACCACATCTTTGCCGGTCAGGTCGTCCAGCACGCTATCGATCAGCATCATAACGCCCAAAGGCGTGCACGGGATAATGCCGCCTGTCCCTGTCGAAAGGCGGCCTACATTAACCGGGTGAAAGCCATCCACGTCCTTCTCAGGCGCGATGGAGCCGAGCACTTTCAATGGATCAATATGCGGCGGCAAAGGCACTTGGCACAAAATGCCATGCACATCGTCATCCGCGTTCAGCTTGGCAATCAGGGCAAGCAGATCATCCTGCGACGTATCGGCGGACAAGCGATGTTCGGTCGATCGAATGCCCACGCGCGCGCAGGCTTTGATTTTGTGGCGCACATAGACCTGGCTGGCGGGATCATCGCCCAAAAGGATAACGGTGAGGCCCGGACGCGCCTGGCCTGCATCAACCATTGCGTCCACTTGCGCCTTGGTCTGCTCGTCCAGCTGCGCAGCAATTGCGCGTCCATCAATGATATCGGCCATACTTGTCCTGTATTGTGCTGTTTCGAGCAATTGGGCGAAACCTTAGGCTTCGCGCGCCCAAGTGGCAATGCGAAGCGGCGCGCGCAAGGCCGCGTGTTTCGCTTGCCAAACAGGGGGGCCGCGCGGCAAAGATGGTTGCCATGATGCTGCGTTTCATGCTCGCCTTCCTGCTGGCGCTTATCCCAGCCATGCCCGCCGCCGCACAGCAGGCGTTGCAAGGCAGCTGGGCTTTTCAGATCGAAGAGGCTGTCGTCTTCCGCTTCGATGTGGAGCAAAACGAGGACGGCGAATGGTCGGGCACATGGTCACGGCCAAACAGCTTTCGCAGCAATGGCGTGATCTTCACTGGGATGACTGGCAGCGAACAGGTCCGCTCAATGGCGGGGCTGGAATTTGCAGGGCGGGTGGAGCTGAGCTTTGATGATCCGCGTCCCGGTGCGATCCCTGATATCTTCCGGCTGGAATTGACAGGGGAGGATACCGCAAGCTTGATTTATGTGGGAACCCAATTGCCACCCTATCCTTTGATCCGTGTCGACGCCGCGATGCCGCTTGGCCCATTTGACGCAAGCCGCGCCTATCACCGACGCGACGCTATTTTGGAAAAGACTTCCCCCACCGATGACACTGACCTTGAGGAAACCTCAAACGAGGCTGAACCCACAACCAAGCCAGCGCCGCCTGCATCAACATTGGGCGATGATTTCCTCAACGGGCTTTAAGTCGCTTGCGGCAGGGTTGCTGACCGGGTCTGCGCTGATCAGTGCGGCGCCTGTTTTCGCGCAAGAGGCAGGGGATGGCACTGTGATCGTGGTAACCGGCGAAGGCCTGCCCGATACGCCCGCAGCCCCCGCCTATGCGAGCGTGACTTTGGAGCGTGATCAATTGATCACCGCCAATTCTGGCCGATTGGAAGATGCGCTGGGCAACATAGCCGGCTTCCAGCAGTTTCGCCGTTCCGATAGCCGCTCTGCCAATCCATCGGCGCAAGGCGCGACTTTGCGCGCGCTTGGCGGCAATGCGGCAAGCCGGGCGCTGGTCTTGCTCGATGGCGTGCCGATGGGTGATCCCTTCTTTGGCTACATCCCTTACAGCGCGATTGCGCCAGAGCGGCTTAGTTCAGCGCATGTCACGCGTGGCGGCGGTGCGGGGCCATTTGGCGCAGGCGCGCTGGCAGGCACAATTCGGCTGGAAAGTGCAGGACCAAACGAATTGCGCGCAGGCACCGCCTCGGCTCTTGTCAACAATCGCGGCGCGACGCAGCTTGCCGCTACTATCGCTCCGCAAATTGGCGAAGGTCATGCGGTGATCAGCGGACGCTGGGATCGAGGGCGCGGTTTTTTTACCACGCCTGAAGCTGACCGTGTGCCTGCCAGTGCGCGGGCGCGCTTTGATGGCTGGTCTGCCAGTGGACGCTTGGTACAACCGTTGGGCGATAGCATGGAAGTGCAGCTAAGCGGCCTTGCTTTCCGCGATGAGCGGACTTTGCGCTTTGAAGGCGCGGACAGCTCCATTCGCGGAGAGGACATTTCGCTGCGGCTGGTTGGACGCGGGGAATGGCAGTTTGAAGCGCTTGGTTACGGACAATGGCGCAATTTCACCAATATCGTGATTTCCTCCTCGCGCTTTACCCAAGTGCTTGACCAAAAGGATACACCTGCCAGCGGGCTTGGCGGCAAGCTGGAGCTGCGCCCGCCTTTGGGTGATGCACACACTTTGCGGCTGGGCGCAGATTACAGGCGTAGCAAAGGTGAGCTGTTTGAAGATGCTTTTTCTGCTTTTACGCAGGCCTTGCGAGAGAACCGCTTTGCTGGCGGTGAGACGAGCGATCTAGGCTTTTATGTTGAGCATGATTGGCAAGCCACCTCGGCTTTGACGCTGACGGGCGGCTTGCGTGCGGACCGGTATCGCATTGCTGATGGCTTTTATCGCGCGCTTGATCCCAGCGGTGCGGTGCTAAGCGATGATCAGTTTGCAGGCCGGGCCGATTGGCAAAGCAGTTGGCGCGGTGGCGCGGTGTTTCAAGCGAGCGACGCGGTGCAATTGCGCGCCGCAGCTTATCGCGGATTTCGCCTGCCAACTTTGAATGAGTTGCTGCGTCCCTTTGTCATCTTCCCTTTGGTGACGCAGGCCAATGCCGAGCTGGAGCCAGAGCGTTTGGAAGGCTTTGAAGTGGGCGCAGATATCGCGCCTGCCGATGGGGTTTCCTTCAGCCTCACCGCTTTTGACAATCGCTTAAAAGGCGCCATCGCCAATGTGACGCTGGCCCCCAATCTGCGCCAGCGCCGCAATCTGGAAGCGATTGATGCGCAAGGTATTGAAGCAGAAGCGCAGTTTGCACGCGGGCCATTCTCTCTCGATCTAAGCGCCACACTAACCGATGCTAAGGTACGCGATAGCGGTGCAGCCGTTGCGCTTAATGGCAATCGCCCACCGCAAGTGCCGCGGTTCTCAGCCAATTTGCGCGCGTCCTATGCGTGTGAATGCGGCGCAGTGGCAGCGCTCACCTTGCGCCATGTATCGCAGCAATTTGAAGGTGATCAGGAAACCGGCATCTTGCCTGCGGCCACCACGCTTGGCGCGTATATGCAGATACCTTTGAGCAAGCGTTTTGCCGTTGTCGCTCGGGCAGAAAATCTGCTGGATGAGCGGATTGTGACGCGCAATGCGGGCGGAGCGATTGATCTGGGTGTGCCGCGCACGATCTGGCTGGGTGTACAGCTGGGATATTAAATGCGCCGCGCGCCTTGCACTATTTGCTTTTCTTTCGGCCCTTTTTTTGACCGGGGATTTTGGCCAATTTGCGTTTCTTGCCAGTTGAAGATTTCTTCTTGCCCTTGGGCTTCTTGCGCTCTTCCAGCACCGCTTCGGCCAATCGCCGCACGGATGCAGCGCGCGGGCGAAACTCGCGCGCAGGGATCGCTTTGGCCAATGTTTTGAGGCCCAAGCTGTCTTGATCGACAGCGTCATTGGCCTTGGCGGGCTTAGGATCGGGTGTTTGCGGCATGGTTCTGGCTTTGCTTTGCGTTGAAGTGGTCACAGGTGCCCAAACACGCACCAAGGCGCAAGGGTAGTCTCAAGCTGTCACAAAAACGTCAAAAAACTACTTGGTTTCAAGCCGGTGGTCCAGATCAAGCCAATTGGCCAGATTTTCCAGATCCTTTATCACACCGTCAGACACCAATTGAGCGCGCGTGGGATCGACCCACAAAACCAGAGTTTCATCCTCAATGCGCAACTTGCTGGTGAGCAATGACAACCGCGATCCCGCACCAATTCGGCGGCACAGCCGGATCGCAAGGCCCCATCCTGCCGCTTCCCGCAATGTCTCTTCATCGGCCAGCTGGTTGAGTGCAGCGGTCGGATCAGGTTTGCCGCAGGCGCCGCGCAATGCAGCACCGATCATAGCGCGCCCTTCATGATCAAGGCCCAGCCAGCGTTTGTGCATGGCCCAGTCAAAACAATGGTCTAACCGCATATTCGGCTCCAACCGGGCGGCGGCCATCGCCATCAATGTTGCTGCAAGGCGCAGGCGTTCATTGCCATTACCACCGGTCCCTGCAGCTCCTGCTGTCGCGGCAGTCCATGCCGCAATCTGCGTTGCATTGGTGAGCGAGGAACCGCGCGGTTCGGTGAATTGGGCAACTGCTGCCAGCAGGGGATCTTGCTTGCGCGCAGCCGGCGATAGCTCACGATACAAGACGCCTTCGCGAAGCCCCCACGATACAAACACCACGCCATCGGGTTGCAATTTTTCCAATACCGGGCGCAGCATGGCGGCGGCATCAGGCAGGCTGGCGGCGCGCGAGGAGGAGATGCCGCTGATCGAACGCAGCGTTTCTGGATCGGATTTGGCCAGCTTTTTTGCAACGCGATCCGCTTCTTGTGTGGTCAGGCAAAAAGCATGCGGATCGGTGAGCGGGTAATCTTCTTTATGCATCGCGAAATTGGCCATCGCGCGCCATGTGCCGCCAACCATGTAAAGCGGGCCGGGATGCTTTGCCGCCCAGCCTGCCTGTTTCAAATCTTTCTCAATCGCTTTTTGAAAGCTGCTTTCGCCTTTTTCGCGCAATGCGGGGAGGCGCAAAGTGCCCAGTGGCAGGCTGACGCCTTGGCTCGCTTCTTCATCGCCAATTGCGACCAATTCCAGACTGCCGCCGCCAAGATCAGCCACCACGCCTTGTGCGCCGGGGAACGCTCCAATCACACCATAGGCTGAGGTGATCGCCTCTTCCTCGCCCGAGAGCACCTGTACTGTCAGGCCCAATTCTTCGGCAGCTTTGACCACATCGCTGCCATTTTCAGCATCGCGAACAGCTGCTGTGGCGACACAATGGACTTCGGAAATACCGATATCTTCCAGAATGGCGGCAAACCGGGCCAAGCCGCCTTGCGCCAATTCCAGCGCCTTGTCCGGAATGCGGCCTGTTTCGGCAAGATCGCGTCCCAGCTTGGCGGTTACCTTTTCATTCAGCCACACGACCGGCGCACGGCGCGGCCCGCCGTAAATGACCATGCGCACCGTGTTGGAGCCGATATCGATAACTGCGCGTTCGGGGCCAATTTTCCTGCCATTGGGCTTTTTGGCGCTGCGTGATGAGGTGGCGATCATACAGCGCCCTTGCGCAAAGCGAGCTTGGGGACGCGGCTTTCCTTAAGCGCGCCGCCTCTGCCTGAAAGGGAAGGATTGGTCATGAAATAATCATGGCAGTTAAAACCGGGCACGCCATTGCCATCGGTATCTTCAGCGTCATCGTCCACCATCACGCGCTCATACTCGCCCGTCTCGCCATCGAGCAGCCAGCTTTGTTCAGTATCAAGCAGGTTGGCGAGCAGCACTTGCTCGAGCACCTGATCATGCACGGTTTCATTGATGATCGGCACCAAAGTCTCCACCCGGCGATTGAGATTACGACTCATCGCATCAGCGCTGGAGATATAGACCTTGGCTTTGTCGCTCGGCAATTCCTCACCATTGCCGAATGCCCAGATTCTGCTGTGTTCGAGAAAACGCCCGATGATCGATTTGACGCTGATATTGTCTGAAAGGCCCGGAACCCCCGCGCGCAGGCAGCAAATACCGCGAATAACCAGCACGATCTGCACGCCTGCCTGGCTCGCTTCGTAAAGGCGATCAATAATGCCTTTTTCGGTAAGCGAATTGAGCTTGGCCCAGATTGCAGCGGGCTTGCCTTCGCGTGCCAGAGCAATTTCGTGGTCGATATCTTCATAAAGCCGTTCGCGCAGATCGAGCGGAGAAATTGCGAGATGTTCCATCGCTTGGGGTTCGACATAGCCGGTGATGAAGTTGAACAATTTCGCGGCATCGCGGCCCAGAGCAGGATCGGCGGTAAAGTAGCTCAAATCAGTATAAATCTTGGTGGTGACGGGGTGATAATTGCCCGTGCCAAAGTGGCAATAGGTGCGATATCCGCCATCTTCTTCGCGCACGACCATGCTGATTTTCGCATGCGTTTTCCAATCGATAAAGCCGTAAATGACTTGCACGCCGGCCCGCTCCAACTCGCCTGCCCATTTGAGGTTTTGCTCTTCATCAAAGCGCGCCTTGAGTTCCACAACAGCCGTGACCGATTTGCCTGCTTCGGCAGCGGCTGTCAGCGCATTGATGACGGGCGATTGCTGGCCTGCGCGGTAAAGCGCTTGCTTGATGGATACGACGGCAGGATCTGCGGCGGCTTGGCGCAGAAAATCGACCACCACTTCAAAGCTTTCATAAGGGTGGTGGATGACGATATCTTTTTCGCTGATCGCGGTGAAAACATCGCCGTCATGCTCCATCACGCGTTCAGGATAGCGCGGAGAATAGGGTGTGAATTTCAAATCCGGGCGATCTTCTTTCACCACATCACCAAGGCCGACCATGCCCAGCATACCATCGGTTTTGGTCACAAAGGCTTGTTCCAGCCCAAGCTGCGTGCGAAGCAGTTCTTCAGCGGCAGGATCGAAGCTTTCATCGATCTCCAGCATGATAACCTGCCCGCGCCGCCGCCGCTGGATCGCGCTGCGGAAATACCGCACCAGATCCTCGGCCTCTTCTTCCACCTCAATATCGCTATCCCGCAGCACGCGAAAAACGCCGTCACCGCGAATGGTAAAACCGGGGAAGAGCAGTTTGGCATAGCGGCATACCAACCGCTCAATTGCCACATAGATCGCCTCATCACCCAAAATCTCAGGCGGAATGCGGATAAAGCGGGGCAAGGCGCTGGGGATCAACACCATTTCCACCAGCTCACTGCCATCGCTTTCGCGCTCCAGATTGAACAATGCACCCACACCCAGATTGGCGACAAAGGGGAAGGGGTGCGCAGGATCAATCGCTTGCGGAGTGATTACCGGCATGATGTGATCGACAAAATATTCACGCAGCCAGTGTTCAGCCGCTTCGTCTATCCGATCTTCGCCTTTGATGTGGATGCCCTGCTCTTCCAGCAGTGGGCGCAAGGTCGAGAGCGCTTGTTGCTGCTTGGCTTCCAAATCGCGCAGCTTCACTGTGATAGCGGCAAGTTGTTTTGTCGCGGTTAGTCCATCGATAGAAATCTCTGAAATGCCGGTACGCACTTGTCCGGCCAGGCCTGCGACGCGGATCATCATGAACTCATCAAGATTGCTGCCCGCAATGGACAAGAACCGCAGCCGTTCCAGCAGCGGATACGCTTCATTGTTGGCTTCAGCGAGAACGCGTTCATTGAAGGAAAGCCACGAAAGCTCGCGATTGAAATAAAGCTCTTCTGCCGAGAGGCTGGCAATATCAATTGGCTGGGGCTGCGTGTTCATGACCATCCAGAAGTTGTGATTGGGCCAAATGTACAAAAGGGCCGCAAATCGCGGTAAGATGCGATTGTGTTACGCTTTTGGGCAAGCCGCGCAACAGGTTTGCATACGGTGTCATTTTTGCGCGCCAATCAACGCGCAATCCTTCAGGCAATATCCTTGGCACGCGCGATTGCGGTGATGCCGCGCTTGCCTTCACTGCGGCCCAATTGGACGATTACATCAATGACGCTGGAGGCATAAGCTATCGTGTCAGAGCGGGTGAGACCGATGCCGGTTTGCATGACCATGAGCGACAGCTGTTCCAACGCGCCGCGAAGGCTGTTTGCGTGAATTGTCGAGAAGCTGCCGGGGTGGCCAGTATTGATTGCGCGCAGGAAGGAGACGCTTTCCGCGCCGCGCAATTCACCAAGCACGATGCGATCAGGGCGCAGCCGCAAGGCGGATTGCAACAATTCGTTTGCGCCAACTTTCGCCTCGCCCAATTCACCTTTCACCGCGACAAGGCCCACGCCATTGGCGCCGGGGAATTTCAGTTCCGGTGTATCTTCGACCAGCACGACGCGTTCTTCGCGCGGAATTTCACCCAGCATGGCGTTGAGGAAGGTTGTTTTACCCGTCGATGTACCGCCGGAAATCAGGATGGTTTTTCTGGCCGCGATGGCCGCGCGCAAGAATGGGATGGGTTGTTCCACCGGATCGGGCATAGATTGCTCTGCCATCGCATGCAGCGGACCGGTGTCGTAAGCATCCAGCGGCAGATCGAGCCGGCGATGACGGCGGATAGCCAGCGCCCAATGCTTGCGCGTCGCAGGCGGTCCGCAAAACTGAATACGCGCGCCGCCAAATTCTTCGGCAGGCAAGGTCGCGCCAAGCAAGGGATGTTCACGGTTGATGCCCTGATGGCTGACCCGCGCGACTTGTTCGGCAAGGCGCTGGATCAGCTTGTCATCAATTGAGGGGTCTTCAATCCGCTGCATGCCGGGGCTGGCGGCGTCTTCAATCCACACCTCGCCCGGCTGGTTCACCAAAATCTCTGTAACGGTATCGCGTTCCAACCAATCGCGAAATGGCGCAAGATAAGCATCAAGATAGACAGAGCCGGCAATGATCTGCGGTTCTTTCACCGCCGCCTGCGTGGCGAGATTTTCAGGTGCAAGCGAATCGGGCAGAGGATGAATATCAGCAGACATGGACGCAGATCAGATCTTGGGCGCCAAACTGAAATCAAGATCGCGCGCGGTGTAGACACGCACCGGCTCACCCATTTTGACACGGATGGTCGGGGGGCGCTGGCCATCTTGTTGCAAAGCGGTGGTTGCCGCGCTTTGTCCGCCGCCCAGCACAACCGAAGTCCCGCCGCTGGCAACAGTCGTCAGACCGCCGATCACAGACAGGAGCATGGCCGATCCAAACCGGGAGAAAAAGTGATTGTCGACATCGCCAGCAAGGCCGGTGGTGCCGTCAAAACCCGTAGCGGGGCTGCCCAAAGAAACAGAAACACCATCGGGCCGAATAACCCGCGTCCAGATCACATAAACACGCTTTTGCCCTGCTTGCAGGCCTGATTGATATTGGCCGACCAGACGGCTGGAACGCGGGACAAGAATGGTGCTGCCATCATAAGAACGCACATCCTGGCTCACCACCGCACGCACGAAACCGGGCACATCGGTGTTGATCGCGGTTTCCAGAATGGCCGGGATCATCGTGCCTTGCGTCACCGTGGTGGTGGGATTGACGTCTTGCCGGGCCAGTGCTGGTCCGCCGCCAACACCGCCAACGCGCGCAGCAAATTCACCCGCTGCGCCGCCACCCGGTGCAGTGGTGGGATTGGCAGTTGCCGCATCGACACTGGCAGCTGTGACAGTGCTTGGTGCTGGCGCGCCATCAAACACCAAGGTGGGGGAGGAATAGGGATTGGTGACAGGCCCCGTTTGCACTGTGGGCGCCCGGGCCAGAACAGGCGCAGGCACTGGATCGGCGACTTGCGCATTGGCGCTGGGCAAGTTGGAGATGGGTGATGGCGCGGTAGCTGTTTGCACAGGCGGCGGGGCAGGCTCTTGCGTTAAAGCTTCATCGTCTGCAGCCGTATCTCCACCCGCGTTGAGACCCCACAAAGTCGCCGCGCCAAGCATTGCCACAAAAGCAATACCCGCAAACAAGCCAAGCGCATCCGAACCGCCTTTGCGATTGGCGACGGCGGGATAGGATGTGCGGCTGGCAAGGTCGATCACCTCGGTTGTCGCTTCATCGCGCGGATCGACATCGGCTGTATCAACGGCGCCGTTTTTTTCAGGCAGTCGCATGGCAAGTTTCATCAGCTTTTCCTCAGCCAGTGCATATCATCAGCCGCCATTTCCGGCTGTTTGACGGGCCCCCATTGGGCCTTGATTAACAAGTGTGGCGACATCCTCGCCAGAACGCAGAACGATTTCGCGCGGCACGCTATCCAGAACAATTGTATCACCGCGTACTGCAAAATTTACAGGGCCTTCGGTGCCCGCTTCATCTTTCACCAGAATAGCCGGCATGGGCGCATCTGTTGGCCACGCCATGAATGTGACATCGCCATTGTCATAAATATCGCTGGGATGCAGAACAGCATCGCCCATCTTGGCCCATTGGCGATTGAGCATAGTGGGATCAAGCACCGCCAGATCGTCATTTGCTGCGGCCAGCTCAATCGCGTTTGGCCCGTCGGCTTCATTCTCGGTCAATTCCGGCTCTTCTGCTTCCACTTCGGGATAGATGAAGGTGAGCACATATAGCGGGGAACGATGATTGGGACTGGCGATCAGATCGAACAGATAGGTGTGTTTGCTGGTTACCACGGTCATGTTCGTGGCCGCACGCGGGGCCAGCGGTTTGACGAACAACAAATTGGCGCGGCGATTGGGAGTGACCTGCCATTTCTGGCTATCGCCAATGGCGACGTTTTCGATCATCTCATCATCGTCAAACCGGATGGTCGATTGAACATTCACGCGGCCTTGCACGGTGACAATTTGCGCCGGATCATACAGCCGTTCCACCAGGCGCGGATCATCGGCCTTGGCGGGCATGGCAACCAAGGCGGTCGCGAGAAAGAGAGTGGAAATACTCTCACGGATCATTGGGTTCTCTCCGTATTGCGCGCGGGGGCAGAGCGGAACCGGCTGCCTATGCCGCGCGCGCGATTGCTGTTCGATGGGCTTGGTTCGCCCGATGTGGCGGCTGAGCCTCCAGCGATAATGCGCGTTTCGCGCGTTACGCTGGTGCTGCCGCCTGTATCATTGGCGGGTGAAGGTGAATTGGCCGTGACCCGGATATCGCGGCCGGGCGCTGGCGAACTGGCGGCATTGCGCTGGCTGGCATTGGTGTTGGCAAAGGTCGCGGGCGGTGCGCCGCGCATTGTTGCCGAGCCAGGCGCTGCGTTAGCTGGGCCATCGTCGATTTGACCGCGCGCCAGACCAAACACGCTCCACCCGGTTACCATCGTGGTAGCGACTTTGAGCACCATGAACATCAGCGCCAAATGTACAGCGCCAATCATAAAGAACGCCATGGCTGGCCGCACATCAATGCGTCCGGGCGTTTCCATCAAGCTGGCAAGCACAGGAATGGCCAGCTCCAGCATGAGCGATCCACCGATCACGGCAAAAAGCGGGGCAAGGGCCAGTAGCACAACGCCTTTGAGCCACCCGACAAACAAGCCGCGCGTGCCATCGAACAACGCCATCAGAATAAAGATCGGCCCCAATCCCATCAGGATGGCCAGCGCGATCTTGCATGTCGCCAGAACGCCCACAGTGCCCAGCAGCAACATCGTGCCGCCAGACCACAGCAATCCGGGCGGTGAGAAAATCGAGGTGTCATTGTCCATCGCATCACCGCCCGATGCTTCCATCAAGGACAGCATCACGATATCGAGCTTATCAGCAAAAATCGTGGTGGCCGAACCATCGGTGCCCATAATCGTGCTGGCAATCCAGTCCGGGCCAAGCACGGCAAGATTCCAGAAGATCGTTTGAAATATGAACCAGCTGGTGGCGAAAGTCACAACCGCGATCAGTGTCACCATTTTAGGCGTGAAGGACGACATGCGGATAGGCAGGCGCCCGGTAATCATGCCGAAACCAATAAAGGCAACAAACAGGACAAGGCTGATCGTCAGGATCGGGCCAAATGCGCTGCCTTCGGAAAAAATGTTGTTAAACGCCGCCTGCGCCATCGCGGACGCAGCACAATCGACACCGCGCAAACTCGCGCCAATGCCAGCGCCCACGCCTTCCATGGCTTGTTGACAGGCGGCAATACCGTTCACTCGGCAGCTTCCCAATTGAGATTGTCATCGGCACCTGTGGCGATGCCTTTGGGCGGCGCATCGCCGGGCCAGCGGCGATTGGTGAGAGCGGGATACCATTGCGCCGGATCATCGCCCACTGCTTCGCGCAGCAGATCAAGCCGCCGCACAGAGCTTTCCCGGCCAGAAAGGATCGTCAACACTTCGGGCGCGTCAGACAGATCAAGGCGCACAACAACGCTGGCATCGGGCTGTCGCACAAGGAAGCAGCGGCTATGCGCAGGCAGGCTTCGGATCAGCGCCAGCTCATGATCGGTCAGGCCAAAGCCATCGCAATAATCCTCAGCGCGCGCGCGGGCATTGGGCATGAACACCATCGTGGCAGTTTGCTCTACCAGCGCGGTGGAGATTTTGCTGTCCAAAGCGTCACGCGCGCTTTGCGTGGCAAAACCGACCAGTGCGTTGCGTTTACGCAAGGTTTTGAGCCAATCGCGAATGCGCGCGGCGAACACCTCATCATCGAGCGCTTTCCACCCTTCATCAATCAGGATCATGGTCGGTTGACCATCGAGCCGTTCATCAATGCGGTGGAACAGATACATCATGGTGGGCGTGCGGAGCTTGGGATTTTCCAGCAGCGCGGTCATGTCAAAACCCATCACGCGGGTGGTAAGGTCAAGCCGGTCCGTTTCGTTATCAAACAGCCAGCCATGCTCCCCATTATCAATCCACGCAGCCAACCTGTCTGCCAGATCACCGGGCTGCGGACGGCGGGTGCCGGAAAGCAGCTCCTTGAAATGCCGCAGACGGCGCAAGCTTGCATCATTGGCGTATGCGGCATCGACTGCGGTAGCGATGGTGGCGCTTTCTTCGGGGCCTTGCGCATTCAGCAGAACCGAAAGCCAATCACGCAAGAAAGCGCGATTAACTGGGTTATCGGGCAAAGCGAGCGGATTAAAGCCGGTGGGCGCGCCTGCATTGATACGTTCATAGTCGCCGCCAATGCCGCGAATGAACAATTCCGCGCCGCGATCTTTATCAAACAATATGGTGCGGGGTGAAAATTTCTGCGCTTGCGCGGCGAGGAAATTCATCACCACCGTCTTGCCCGAACCAGACGGCCCGATAACCGAGAAATTGCCCAGATCGCCATTGTGGAAATTGAAGAAGAACGGCGTTGAACTGGTGGTTTGCAGCAGCGTGACGGCATCGCCCCAATGATTGCCTTCAGCTTGGCCCAAAGCAAAGCCGTGCAAGCTGCCAAAGCTTGCCATATTGGCTGTCGAGATCATCGACTGGCGCACCAGATATTGCTCATTACCGGGGAATTGACCCCAGAAAGCAGGCTCCAGATTGGTATCTTCGCGCACCACAATCGCGCCGGTATCCGATAGGCTGGCAGAAACAGCGGCGGTGGCATCGTCCAGACGCTCCAGATCGCTTTCCCGCACCAGAACGGAGAGGTGATGATCGCCAAAGCTAACCGAGCCTGCGCCCAGTTCATCGCGCGCGGCCATCATTTCTTCACGCTCAGCGCGCGCATCTTCATCCGCAGATCGCAAGCGGCGGATCGCCAGATCAATGCGTTCGCGCGCGGTTTGCCGTTCGATAGGTGCGAAAGTTTCGCACACGATCATTTCAAACGGCAGGCGCAACATCGCATCGAGCAGGCCGGGACTGGTTGCGTCAGGATAATCCTTCAGGCTCAACATTGAGCCGAAATCCACCCCGCCAGCACCGCGCGATTCCATCGCATCAAGGCCAAAACTGGCCCGGCGATAAGGCAACATATGGCCGATATCTGTTGCATCATCGGGGCGGCGCACAGGGCGCATTTCGCCATTATAGATCGCAGAAAGCAATTCGAGCAGTTCGTTATTGGTCGCCCCGCTTGGTCCGTCATAATCGCCCAGCGGCTGCGCACCATAATCGCCCAAACTTGCGGCCAATGCCTGCAACGCGGCACGAAGTGAGCGCAGATCCTTAGGATCAACATCGTCCCCTTCGATCGCGCGTTTCTTGAAGAACTTGCCCATGCGTTCAGCAAGGCCCGCTTTGCCGCGCGCAGGACGGCGTACCAGCGTGATAAATTGATCGTTTACAAACAGCGCACCGGAAGAGAGTTTTTCCCGCCAGCGTGCATCGATGTGGGCGGAAAGCGGATCATCGAACTGCGCGTTCAGTTCGACACTGACGCGCCGCCGAATAACGTGATGATACATAACGAAACGCGCATCAAGATTGCTGCGCAGCATAACTTCGCGCGTTGCCGCATGGGCATTCAAAGCGTCAGTATCTTCTGTTTCAAACAGCAGGCCGGGCACCTGCAATGCGCCCATCAAAGCGCCATCGCGCAGCAATAACGCATCGCCATCAACCAACCGCGCATAAGGCAGGCGATCACCGGCATGCGCTTCTTTAGCGCTCCATGCGGCAGCTCCCAGCCATTTACCGGGCCATTTGCCGGGGCCTTGGGTTGTCATTTCATGCTCCATGCCGCGCGATCATTTGCGCGGCGGTTCAATACATGGGCGCTCAGCCAGTATAGCTGTTGCAACCCCAGTGTTTGTAATTCTTGATGCGCGGACATTGTGAAACCTTGGTGATCCACAGATCAAAAATGCGCGGTTCGCGTAAGCTCGCCAAATAACCGATGCCATGCATTATGATCGGTATCGGAACGATCCAGAAGCTTTTCAGGATCAAAAAGGCAATCGTTGTCACCATCATATTGATGATAAAGAAATTCATCGTGACGCCAGCAAACATTTGTGGCCGGGTGAGTGCGCGGTGCACGCGGTGACGGACAAGATTGGCCATCTGCGTTTAGCTCGCCGCGCCTTGAATGCCAGCCACGATAGATGCTGCGCCAAACAGGATGAAGCAGCCAATAATAACCGTTGCACCAAAGCGCCAGTTCATCCGGCCTGTCAGCATCATAAAACCAACCGCGGCCACAGCCATCACCGCAACTGCCGTCGCGACAGAGCCGAGCAGCGTGTTCTGCATCCAGGCAAGTGCTGCCACAATCGGGCCAGAGCCTTGCGGGTCCTGGGCAAAGGCGGCGGTCGGCATAAGCAGCACCGCGAAAGCAGCGATACGGGAAAAGACAGACATATTTATTCAGTACTCCGGGAATAATCAGATAAGCGGCCCATAATGCTGGCCACATAGGCCCGCGTTTCGCGGATTTGGGGAATGCCATTGGCACGGATCACGCGGCCCGGCCCGGCATTATAAGCGGCCAGCGCTTTTTCCAGATCGCCGTCAAACCGGTCAAGCTGTTCGCGCAAATAGCGTGCGCCGCCTTCAAGATTGGCGCGCGGATCATCGGCATCCACGCCCAGATCGCGGGCCGTCCCCGGCATCAATTGCGCAAGGCCGCGCGCGCCAGCGGGCGAAACCGCGTTTTCGCGCCAACGGCTTTCCTGCCAGACAACGGCTTCGATAAGCGCCGGGCTAAGATCAAACCGGATCGCGAGTTCGCGCACATATTCTGCATATTGGGCAGGAATGCCCGTTTGCGTGGCCGCGCTATCGCCCACGGCATTCTCGGGGATAAGAGCAAGCGCTTCGGCAGGCACTTCTTCCAATTCTACAGGAGCGGAAATCAGACCTTGGCCAGCAGCTTCACCTGCAATCCACAGTACCTCTCCATCCGTGCCGATTTCCAGCACATCGGCCCGCGCCGACGATGCACTGGCAAGCGCCAGCGCACAGGCTGTGGCAGAGATGATGGCGCGCAGAATCATGTGGACCCTTCTAAAGCAGCCCTACTGCTTACAACAAATGACAGCCGCGTGACAGTCCCAGCCGCGCAAGCTGCCTTATATATAGGCGCAAATGAAAAGGGCCCGCAGTGCGATAAACACTACAGGCCCTTCCATAGAGGTAAAAGCAATCGCTTAACGCATGGCCAGCGCACGTTCTTCAAGGCGCAAAAGCGCAACGCGGGCAGCACGGCGGGAATCCACCCATTCACCATCAGCCAGTTCAAGGCGATAGCGAACACCGCTTTTGGCAGCAGCACGGTAATATTGCGCGGCCTGATCATATTCGCCTAATTCTGCATAAGCAGATCCCAGATTGATCAGCAGTGCCGGATCATCGGGGTTATCGGTCAGAGCCATTTCCAGCATGGCAATCGCTTCGCGGTTTTCGCCTGCGCTAATTTCTTCAAACGCAGCATTTTTGGTATCAGTCGCTTGTTCGGCCGTTGCTCCCGGAGAGGCTTGGGCCAGCAGCAAAACGCCAAGTGCGGTCATGATGCTCATATCAATTCTCCCTTATCAATAACGGAGAAATGAACCTCAAAAGCACCAAATGCAACAAAACTGTCATATTGTCACAAAACAGAAACAATATTCTTTTGGTCCGATCAATCCGACCAGAAAACGCCCTCGTTCTGTCCCTTAGCGCATATTCACACGCCTGTTTGTTCAGTCCCGATTGATGTTCATTTGAGTGAAATATCCAAACTGCAAACAAACTGTCATGTGCCATCCCTAGCAGCCTGAATTGCGACATCGCATTCGACCTTTTTGATTCTCGGTTTTTTCAGGGGACCGCACGCTGTGACTAACCTATCTCGTTCTCTCGTACTTGGCTGCTCGATTATGGCGCTCGCCGCCTGTGGCCCAGAAGAAATCGCCTCGCCCGGCACTGGTGGCAATGTGACCATCAATGAAGGCGACGTCATCAACGCACCGGCGCCTACGCCGACACCAACGCCGACACAGGCGCTTGTGACACCGGCCAATGGCTGCCCGACAATTTCTGACCCTCAAGGTCTGGCCGATGAAGGCACTATTACCGGTCCCGAAGGCGAGTGGCGCGTTTGTGCTTTGCCAGAGCGCCTCAACGCTTCATCTACACTCGCACGTATTCCAGGCTTGTTGTATCGACTGCCCGGCCAAACCAGCATCGGCACGGACGGTGGCCCAACGCCTGACAATAGCGATGGCCTGAGTGACACCGATGTTGAACTGACGATTGAACCAGGCGTTATCGTTTACGCCGCTGGCTCCTCGTTTCTCAATGTGACGCGCGGCAACTCAATTGACGCAAACGGTACAGCTGACCTTCCGATCATCTTTACCAGCCGCGACAATATTCTGGGCATCAACAATGCTGATAGCTCGGGCCAGTGGGGCGGCATTGTCCTTTCAGGCCGCGCACCGGTTACCGATTGTTTCCAGGCGCTCGCAACACCAGGCACGATTGATTGTGAACGTCAGGTTGAAGGCGCTGCACAGCCAAACTTCTTTGGCGGCGCAACCAATGATGACAGCTCCGGTTCGATGAGCTTTGTGCAGATCCGCTTCTCCGGCTTTGTTCTTTCTGGCGATAGCGAGCTGCAATCGCTGACCACAGGCGGCACAGGTACAGGCACGACGCTTTCCAACATTCAATCGGTCAACTCATCGGATGATGGCGTTGAATTCTTCGGCGGCTTCGTCAACATCAAGAACCTGATCGTTGCGGGTGCAGAAGATGATTCCATCGATACCGACACCGGTGTGAAGACGAACCTGCAATTCGTTATCGCAGCACAACGCGCCGGAATTGGTGACACAATTATCGAAGCCGATTCCAATAACGGCTTGCAGGATCAAACCCCGCGTCAAAATACGACTATTGCAAACGCCACCTTCATCCAGCGTAAGGATGATGATCAGGTTGTCCGCATCCGTGGCGGTACTGATTATGGTCTGTACAATACCGTGATCTGGGACGCTTCTGCCAACGGTACGCCTTGTATCCGCATTGACCTTTCTGAAACGCTGCGCGCAGCTGATGCCGGACTGGACGATGTTGGCCCGCCGCGCTTCAATTCTGTGGCGCTGGATTGTGATGGTGCAACCAGCAGCGGGAACTTCCGCGACGGAAGCAGCGGGACCACTGCGGCGCAGGCCGAGGCAGCCTTCGATCTTGGCGCTGGCAATAACAAGACTTTCATGAACACGATCACCAGCGGTTACCTGAACGGTGCCAACGAAGATACGTTCGCGACAGTCTTCGATGCGACCACGCTCGGCTCCTTCTTTGAAGCCACGACCTTCATTGGCGCGGTAACATCTTCCAATGACTGGACCCAGGGCTGGACCTGTGACAGCTCGGCAGTGTCCTTTGGTAACAATACCGGCAGCTGCCTGGACGTACCGGTCTTTTAATGACCTTTAGAGATCGGGGCGCGCTGTTTCAGTTCAGCGCGCCCCGGCCTTACTTACCTGTTTTCAAGGCGGACATAATTGTTCGCCAGACTTTGGATCGACTCATGAGGGAATCCCGATCATGACCACTGGCAAGCAGCTGGCGGGGCTGCTCCTGCTCACCACCGCGATGACCGTTCCCGGCATCGCTTTGGCACAGGCGCAGGACGCGTCTTCCGATGAACAGATCGATGGTGATGAGGACGTTCAGCAAGAAGCGCCCCAGCAACCCGATATCTCTATTCCAGGTGGCAACACCATTGTTGTGACCGGCCGCATCAATCGTGATCCGACGCAAGGGTCTGCGCAAGTTGTCAGCGTTCTGTCTACTGAGCAAATCGCGCGGACAGGCGAAGGCGACATCGCTGGCGCATTGGGCCGTGTAACGGGCCTTTCAGTGCAAGGTCAGGGCTTTGTCTTCGTGCGTGGTCTTGGTGATCGGTATTCGCTGGCTTTGCTCAATGGTTTGTCGCTGCCATCGCCTCAGCCGCTTAGCCGTGTTGTCCCGCTTGATATTTTCCCGACCAGTGTTGTGGCATCAAGCCTGGTGCAAAAAACCTATTCGGCCAACTTCCCCGGTGAATTTGGCGGCGGTGTAATCAACCTCACCACGCGCGCAATCCCCGATGAAAGTTTCATCAAAGTCAGCTCCAGCGTGAGCGGCGATACCGAAACAACCCTGGGCAATGGCTTGGCGTTTTACGGGTCTGATTTTGACTGGGTTGGTTTCGATGATGGCACGCGCGATATTCCGCCCGCGCTGCAAACCTTTTTCAACAGCGGCGCGCGTTTGAGCGATGTACCGCTCGATGAAAACGTGCCCGATAGCGCCGGGGTTGGCTTTACCCAACTCGACATTGCCAAACAACTTGGCGATCCGAACCTGATCTTGTTGCAAAAGCTGGGCGATGTTCCTGTGAACTGGTCTGGTGGCATAACCGCAGGCACCGCGGTGGATGTGGGCGATGATGGCCGTCTTGGCATTATTGCCACCGCATCTGTCAGCAACAAATGGCGTACGCGCAACATCACATCGCAAACCATTCTGGCCGATTTCTCTCTCGATAATGATTTCCGCAATGTGGTGACCGACAACCGTGTTTTGGTGAATGCGTTGCTCGGCTTTGGGCTGGAGATCGGTGATCATCGTTTCCGCTGGACCAATCTTTTCATTCGCGATTCGCTTAAGCAGGCAAGCTTGAACCAAGGCGAAGATTTTCAGGATGATGACAGCATTCAGCAGCAGCAAACCGGCTGGTTTGAACGGCAGTTGATGAATTCCCAAATCGTGGGTGAACTTGAATTTGGTGATCTCTCGGTTGATCTGCGCGGTGGCTATGCGCGCACCAATCGCGAAGCACCGTTCGAGTACACCTTCACCTATGTCCGCGATAATGCGCAAGGCAGCTTGTCGGATCAGTTTATCAACGTGCTGGATCGCCAAACGGGCGATGCCTCGGTGGTGTTTTCCGATCTGCAGGAAGAGCTGTGGTCAACAGGGATCGACTTTAGCTATCCCATTTTTGATACAATGGCGCTGACGGTTGGCTATGCCTATAATGACACTGATCGCTTCTCCACGCGGCGCGAATTTTTGTTCAATGCGCCAACCAGCTTTCCCGATGCGGTGGGCCTGTTGCGCCCCGATTTGCTACTGGGCGATGCGATCATCGATGCGTTTGATATCGGCTTGATCGAATCCACCACATCAGATCCCGCATTCCAGGCAGAGTTGGTGGTTCATGCAGGATACGGCAAAATCAATTGGGAGCCTGTTCTGGGCCTCCAATTGGATGTTGGCGTGCGTTATGAAGATGCCGAGCAATCGGTTGATCCGGTGGAAGTGTTTGCCACGCCTGTAAATTCTGGCTCCTCCAGCCTGCTTGCCAATGATTACTGGTTGCCTGCTGCGACTGTCACTTGGGAGCCGATCCCTGATTTTCAGGTGCGCGCCAGCGCTTCCAAAACTATCGCACGCCCGCAATTTCGTGAGCTGATTTTTCAGACCTATTTTGACCCTGAAACCAACCGCCAATTCAACGGCAATCCGCTTTTGGTAGATAGCGAGCTGACCAATTACGAAGCCCGCGTTGAATATTATTTTGGTGGACCCGACAAGATCACTCTGGCCGGCTTCTACAAGGATATTGAAAATCCGATTGAGGCATTTTCGACCTTCTCGGACAATGCGCAGCTTACCAGCTTTGCCAATGCGCCAAGCGCGACTTTGTATGGTGCTGAATTCGATGCGCAATACACGTTCGAATTGTATGATATGGGCGGTTTCTTCTCGACCAAGGAATTGGTCGCTCTAGTCAATTACACCTATACGCAATCCGATATTTCTGTGCAGACAGATGATATCACGCAGCTTTTCCCGGGTGGTGCAACACCGGCAACCAATCTGTTTGTCGATGGTCGCCCGCTGACCGGGCAATCCGATCATCTGGCCAATTTCCAGATGAGCCTTGAGGATATTGATCGCTTGCAACAATTCACCGTGCTGGTGAACTATTCAAGCGACCGCGTGACCAGCCGGGGTACCGCTGGCCTGCCCGACATTCTGGAAGATCCCGGGCTGACAGTTGATCTGGTATATCGGCAAGGGATCGCCATGTTTGGCGGAGATGCTGAGCTGAAGCTGGAAGCGCGCAATATCTTTGGCCGCGGGAACGAAGAATTTCAGACCAACGGCACGGATCGGTTTGAAATCAACACCTATGATGTTGGCACAACCATTGGCGCATCGCTTTCCATCGAGTTCTAAGCGAAGCGCATCTGCGAACACTGGCGACTCTAGACGGCCTCTCACAAGCGTGAGGGGCCGTTTTGCTGTTCAGGGAATATCGAGCACGTAGCCCTTGCCGTGAACGGTGCGCAGCAAATGGCCCGCCTCGACATCGCGCAGACCAAAGCGCAGACGTTTGATCCACACATCTACGGTGCGCAGATAGGACGGATCACCCGATTTGCCGAGTGCATCGACAAGCTCCTGGCGGGAAAGCACGCGGTTGGGATTTTCAGCCAAAAAGCGCAAAACGCGAAATTCATTGGGCCGCAATTGTATTTGCTGCCCCTGCCAGCGCGCTTGTTCCCCTGCCACATTGATGTGCAAATCGCCCAGATCAATCACTTGCGTCAAACCGTGGCGACGCTCGCTTGCATATAAGGCCAACACTCTGTCGAGGATTGTCTTTCGATCCAATGGTTTGGTCACATAATCATCCGCACCAGCCTTGATCGCGCGGCGCATGTCGTCCGGGTCATCGGCATCGAGAACCATGGTGATATGTGCTTCGCCAAGCTTGGGAGAGGTGCGCAAACGGCGGCACATCTCAAGGCCGGACAAATCTTCAAGCACCCAATCGATAAACGCCCATACCGGCCCATCGATCAATCCGTTTGCTCCATCGGGATCAAGACGAGTGAAAGTGAAAGTGCTGTCATCCAGCACAAAGTCTTCAAAGTCTGCGGCTTTGCGATCAGTTGTAAATATCGTCACGCGTTGCATGGCAGATGTCACCCCGGTTTCGAGGTGCTGTCTGCCGGGCATAAATGACTCGCATATGACAAATGAGCCGAAGAGGAGGGCCATATCCACCCGTATTTGCCCATATTCGCCCATACTCGCATGGCCTGTGCGCGGGCAATGCCTGACACTTAACGCAGCCCGGTTGGCTCCATTGCGACATTGGCAAAACGTCTCAGCGAAAACCTGAGCTTCCACGTTGAGAGCGTAGAGCTGCAAAGATGCAGCGAGCGCTTAAAATCGGGGAAGCGTTGATGGGTCTGCCCCCTATGCCGGGAAATCGCCCAGTAACTTCAAAAGCCGGCCTCGAGTAGCGAGCCGTAGGCCGGACGGAAATGGCGGAGACGGAGGGATTCGAACCCTCGATACCTCGATAGAAGTATGGTTCCTTAGCAGGGAACTGGTTTCAGCCACTCACCCACGTCTCCGGACCTGTGCGGCAAGTGGCGGGCTATAACGAGACGGCCTGCCCGCCACAAGAGGGCAAAACCAAGCAATTTGTGTAGGGATTTGATTCAGCTCGGCGCGAAATGGACTCAGGTTACCGCGTGTTCATTGCTGCTTCAGGCGCGGAGGACTCTTTTGGTGGCTGGGTGCGTGTTCGCTGATCGCTATGCGGCAGCCACGCTGAAGGAGAATACCATGTTTGCCGGACTTGCTTTGAAATCGCGCGGCGCTGTTTTTGCCACGTTCCTTGCTGCTCTTAGCATATTGACCGCACCTGCTATGGCGCAGCAGATTGAGACGGTTGATCCCGATGTGATGATCGATGGCGATTTGGCGGGGGAAAGCTCTGCTGCACCTGCCGCCTCTCAATATGATGATCCTGCTTCCGAAGCGCCATCAACACGCTATTCTGAATTGCCGCCAAACAGTGCGCCTGATTACGAGCAGGGCGATTATACAGGTGAGTATACAGGCGATGCCGCAATTCCCGCCGATCCGCGCGCTCTGCCAGTTCCGCAAGCAGAACCCGCTGAACCTGCGCCCAATACCTATGCCAAGGACGATTTGATCGGTGAAGCCGAGGGGCTGTTTGGCAAAGGGGCTGAAGGTCTTGCGCGTCTGATCGAAGATATTCTGGAAGAGCAGGGTGAGCCCAATGGGTATATCGTTGGGCGCGAAGGCGGCGGCGCATTTGTGGTAGGCCTGCGGTATGGTTCGGGCACGCTGCATCATGCCATCGAAGGCAATATGCCGATTTATTGGACGGGGCCTTCGATTGGCTTTGATGCAGGCGCGAATGCTGGCAACACTTTTGTGCTGGTGTACAATTTGCACGATACCGAGCAGATTTATGAACGCTATCCCTCAGGTGAAGGCGCGGCCTATTTTGTGGGTGGGTTTAATGCCAGCTACTTGCGCAAAGAGGGCGTTGTGCTGATCCCTATTCGCGTTGGTGCTGGGCTGCGTCTGGGCGTCAATGCCGGCTATATGAAGTTTTCCAAAAAGCAGCGTTGGCTGCCTTTTTAATCGCTGCGCTGAGGCTTAGCTGCACAGTTGATGTCCAGCTTATCGACAGTCGGTTACAAAGCGCACGATTCGGCCTTGCACTTGCGCACGGCGAGAGGCATTAGCCGCGCGCTATGCTGGACAGACTAGATAAACAACCGCCCGACGCGCTGCTTGCGCTGATCGCCCTTCACGATGCCGATACTCGGTCTGACAAGATTGACCTTGGCGTGGGCGTGTATCGCACCGCCGATGGTGCAACGCCTGTTTTTGAAGCGGTGAAAGCTGCCGAAGGCAAGCTGCTCGAACAGCAGACGACCAAGGCCTATCTCGGTCCTGAAGGCGATATGGGTTTCGTCAAAGCGTTGATGCCGCATATTTTTGGCGCGGATTGCCCGGTGCACAATCGCCTTGGTGGAATGCAAACGCCTGGCGGCACGGGCGCTGTGCGTTTGGCTGCGGCGCTCGCGATGCGGGCAGGTGTCACCCATTTGGCGGTTGGCACCCCAACCTGGCCCAATCACAATCAGATCTGTGCCGATCTTGGCCTCGATATCGTAGGCTATCCTCATGCCGCACCCGATGGCAGCGCCAATATGCAGGCTTTGCGTCAGGCATTGCGCGGTATGGGCAAAGGCGATGCGATTTTGTTGCACGGTGCATGTCACAACCCGACCGGCATCGATTATACGCCCCAGCAATGGGACGAGATCGCCGATCTGCTGGCAGAAACAGGCGTGCTGCCTATTCTTGACCTTGCCTATCACGGGCTTGGCAATGGCATGGAAGAAGATGCCTACGGTGTCCGCGCCGTTTTGGCCAAAGTGCCCGAAGCGCTGGTGTGTTACAGCTGTGATAAGAATTTCGGGTATTACCGGGATCGTGTTGGCGCGCTGTATGCGCTGGGCGCGAATGCGGACGATACGCAAAAGATCATGACCAACGCTTTTTCATTGGCGCGGGCCAATTGGTCGATGCCGCCTGATCATGGCGCATCGGTTGTGCGCCTTATCCTTGAAGATGAAGCGCTCACCAAAAGCTGGCTTGATGAAGTGGCCTCGATGCGCGCGCGCATTGGCGAAGTGCGCGCCAAGCTTGCCGAAGCGGGTCAAGCGGGCGCGGTAGATCTCAAACCTTTGGGCGAGCAAAAGGGCATGTTCGCCATGCTCCCTTTGTCCAAGGATCAGGTGATCACTCTTCGTGAAGAGCATGGCGTGTATATGGCAGGCAATGGCCGCATCAATATCGCTGGGCTGACGCTGGACAATATCGATAAATTCGTGGGCGCGCTTGCCGCTGTTTCCTAACGGCACGCCTGCACGATAGCCTTAGTTGCGCAGCGCCTGCATGCGTTCCAGATAACGCGCGATGGTATCGATTTCCAGATTGACTTCGCCGCCCTGGCGCAGCCCACCCAATGTGGTGACTTCGGCTGTGTGCGGAATGATGTTGAGGCCGAACAAGGCTGATCCATCGGGCCTGTCTTCCACGGTGTTCACGGTCAAGGATACGCCGTCCAAAGTGATGGAGCCTTTCGCGGCGATAAAGCGTGCAAGTTCTTTTGGGGCAACGATCATCGCACGCATGGAATCGCCTTCCGGCTCCCAATCATGGACGCGGCCCACTGCATCGATGTGCCCGGTGACAATATGGCCGCCTAGCTCATCGCCAATGCGCAAGGATGGCTCCAGATTAAGGTTTCGCCCTTGGGTCCACATACCTTTGGCTGTGCGTGAGACGGTTTCGGCAGAGACATCGACGCTAAACCACGCCTTGCCCGCTTCGCCGCCGCGCTCCACCACTGTCAGGCACACGCCCGAACATGCGATTGATGCGCCCATGGCGATGGTGGCGGGATCAAACGGGCACGCGATCCGAATGCGCAAATCGCCTCGCTTTTCAACGCTTTCAATCGTGCCAATGGCGGTGACGATGCCAGTAAACATAGTGCCCTCTTACGCCCCTTTTTGCGCTCTTCGCGTGCGGCTGTAGACTTCGAGAATGTCGTTGCCAAGCGGCCGAAGGTCTGTGCGCGCCCAGCGGCCATGCGCATCACCAAGGCTGGTAAGCCCAATGTCAGCCAAGCCGGGGCGTCCATTGCCGATAAGGATCGGTGCGCGATAAATCAGTAGACGATCCACCAGATCACGGCTGAGGAATGCGGCCGCCGCTCCAGCACCGCCTTCCACGAAAAGATAGCGCACATCGCCAAGCGCCGCCCAATCACCGGGGCTGGCCAATTTGCGCCAGCCATCGGGCACGTCGCCAGATGTGAGGACAAAGCGATCAGGCGAGCGCGCTTCCAAACCCGGCAAGCGCACATCAAGCTTGGGGCGATCTGCGCGCAACGTCCCGCCGCCAATGACAATCGCATCATGGCGCGCGCGTTCGCGGTGGCAATGGGCGCGCGCATAGACCCCGCTAATCCATTGGCTTTCCCCCGATGCCAAAGCGATGCAGCCATCCAATGACAGCGCAAGTTTGAGCGTGATGGCGGGGCGGCCATGGTCCAGCGCCATAGTGTGGCCGGACAGGCCAAGCTTTTGCGCTGGCCAATGCGCGCAGCTGACAGATGCGCCTGCTTGCTCCAGCCGGGCGAGGCCATCGCCGGCTGTTCGCGTATCGGGGTCCGCCATGCCGACCACGACACGCGCCAGCCCGGCTTGGCTTACCAAAGCAGCACAGGCTGGCCCGCGCTGCGACAGATGCGCGCACGGCTCCAACGTTACATAAAGCGTTGCACCTTTTGCCAGATCGCCCGCCTGCGCCAGCGCGGCAGCTTCGGCATGAGGCCGACCGCCAGCTTGCGTCCACCCGCGCCCCACCACGCGGCCTTTGCGCACAATAATTGCGCCAACGCCGGGATTGGGCCGGCTTTCGGGCCGCGCACGCTCTGCCAAAGCGGCCGCAGCGGCCAGCCAGCGCGGATCATCACCGCGCATCGACAGCAGCGCTTCCGGCCGCGCTCGCGCAATATTCTTCGACCGAGCGGGCTTGTTCAGCGGCAAGTTCTTCCTCAGTGAGTGCGCCTGATGCCTCGCGCGCGGCTTCTTGTTCGGCTTCGGCTTCGGCTACTGCTTCATCCACATCGACAAAGGTTGCCCGGCCCAGTGCGCGATACATATCGCGGCGCAATTCTGCGCGTTCGGCAAGGCGAGCTTCGAGTTCATCCTTAAACGCCTGATTGGCGCAATTGGATGCAATGATTTCAGCATCGCTGCGATCGGGGGCAAAAGTGGTGATGTAATCAACTTCGGGTCGGGGCAAAGCGGCGCGCTGGCTATCGGGAATAAACAGCATGAAAACCGCAAAGGTGCAGGCCATCGCCACGCCCAAAATGGGCCAGCGATGCGGTGTGTCTTCTTGCCACTGTGATGCGAAATCGACCACGGCGGCTTTGAGAGAGATACTGCGGAAAAAGCCTTTCATGACCGCTTAGATAGGTAAGCGGCGCGCGCGACGCTAGCCCGTTTAAGATCACTGGCGAGTAAGATCACGGGCAGATTGCATAAAGTGAGCGGCCTTGCTCCTTCAGCCAGCGATCAGCCGCAGGCAGATCAGCATCGAATATGTCGCCCAGCAAAGCGTGAAATTCTGGCGAATGATCAAAATGGGTGAGATGCGCCACTTCATGCGCCACAACAGAGCGGCGCACATGATCAGGCGCCATGATCAAACGCCAGTTTATCCGCACACACCGATCACCACCCGGCCTGCCCGCACAGCTTCCCCACCGCCGCTTTGCCCGCGATAGGCGCAGATCAGGCACGGGCACTTTGGAACGAGCGCAATAATGCACAAGGTCATGTGCCGCAGTTTCCAAAGCTTCGTGTTCCAACCAGCGGCGGATGCGCGGCTCCAGCGTATCGGCAGGCCCGCCAACCACCAGCGCATCGCCCACAAGATGGGGTGTGCGCGGTGCATTTTGCCCCCACGCAACTGTGATCTCTCGCCCGCGATAGGGCAGTTGCGCCTTTGGCACGATGCGGCGTTGTTCAGGCACTTTAGCCAGTTGATTGGCGATCCATTCGCGCCGGGTATTGGCAAACGCCAAGGCATCGCGCGATTGCCCCCATTTGGGAATGGTGACCCGCAATTCGCTGCCATCAGGCGCGACCCGCATGGTCAACCGTTTGGCCCGTGCATGGCGGCGGATGGCGATGGGCAGATCTTGCCCGGCAACAGCAATCGTGGGCGCAAATTGCGGCTTGGGCACATCTTTTCGCAGCCAGTCAATCATCCCGGCTTGCCCCATTGGGTGATGTGATGTTCCAGCGGTCCTGCATCAATCTCGCTTACACAGCGCCCTGCCACACACGCACCCGCATGGATCATCGCATCCCTGCTTCCCGTTAGCAGATAATGCCATTCGGGCAGATCTTTGCCTTCGGCGCGGCGGCGATAAGCACAGCTTTCAGGAAGCCACGGTACTTCTTGAACAAGACGCGGGGTGAGTTGCAGGCAATCGGGCACAAAGGCTTTGCGGTGGCGATAATCGCGGCACTGCGCCTTTTGCGTATCGAGCAATTTGCACGCGACATTCGTTTCCACGATTTCGCCGGTGTCTTCATCTTCCAGCTTGTGCAGGCAGCACCGCCCGCAGCCATCGCACAAGGCTTCCCATTCGGCGCTGTTGAGTGCTTTAAGCTCCAGCTCCCAGAAGCGATCCCTTAGCGTACCCATGTCGCCAATTCCTGCGCGACCGTCTCTCCGCTTTTATCGACCGAAAGCAATGCGACGGGTTCTCCATCGCGGGCCATCAGATATCCGATATTGGTATGATCCATCAAATACCCGCCATTTTCACTGACTTCGCGTTTCTTGCGGTACACCGCAAAGGCATCGGCAGCGACGTCGATCTGTTCTTGCGTTCCGGTTAGCCCTACCAGATCATCGGAGAAATTCTCGGTGAAATCGGCGATGACTTGCGGTGTATCGCGTTCAGGATCGATGGTGATGAAAATCGGCACCACATCCTCGGCCAAGCGCGGGTTTTTGGCGGCAAAAGCGTTATATCCCAGCATCATGCGCTGTACATCGAACGGGCACACATCGGGGCAATAGGCATAGCCGAAATAGACCATGCGCCATTTGCCATCGAAATCGGTCCAGCGCACCGTTTCACCATCGGTGCTTGTCAATTCAAACGCGCCGCCAATGGTCGAGCCATATAATTGCCCTTCGCTAAGCGGTCGCTGCGCATTGGCCGCAGTTGAAGACTGACGCGGGCTGCAACTGGCCACAGCAAGAGCGGCTGCACAAAATAGTGCAAAGCGAAGCGAAGAGAGTTTACGCATAGGCATGACAATTTGGTTCATGCTCTGCTAACGCATGAGCCGCAAGAAGCGAATGGCCCGAAACAGGGGGTTTCGCGCAAATTATTGGCAGGAGGCCGGGTGGCTATGGTCGCTCTACGCAAATTCATCATTGTTGGACTGGCATCGCTGAGCCTTTTGGCTGGCGCGCCTGTGGCCGCGCAGTTTTATTCGGACGGCTTTGAATTCTTGAAAGCGGTGAAGGAGCGGGACGGCACGACCGCCACAGAAATGCTGCGCCAACCAGGCACCACGGTAATCAACGCACGCGATCTTTCTAGTGGAGAGACGGGCCTGCATCTGGTGACGCAGCAGCGCAATCTGACTTGGGTCCGCTGGCTGACGCAAGAAGGCGCGAACCCCAATATTGCCGATAAGAACGGCGTCACCCCGTTAATGCTGGCAACGCAATTGGGCTTTATCGAAGGCGCGGAAGCTTTGATCAAAGCTGGTGCGCGCGTCGATGTTTCCAGCAATACTGGCGAAACGCCATTGATCACCGCTGTGCATAATCGCAATCTGGAACTGATCGAGGTCTTTCTCGAAGCCGGAGCCGATCCTGACAGAACGGACAATTCAGGCCGCAGCGCGCGCGCCTATGCCCAGACCATACGCGGCGATACACGCGTGATCGATACGATCGAAGAACATGCCGACAAGAATGACGCTGGCGAAGATGCCGGCGCTTTGTATGGCCCCGCGTTTTAAGCATAGGATGTTACCATGATCGCCCAAGATGCCACTTTGGATGAGATTCGCCTTGCCCTTGCACCAGAGGTTGCAGCGCAGGCCGCCTTTGATGGCTGGGGTGAAGAGGCATTGATCGCGGCAGCGGAAATGGCTGATATCGATCCAGACGTCGCCAAGCTTGCTTTCAAAGGCGGCATGATGACAGCGATCACCGCGTGGATTGCTTCAACCGATGCGGCGATGGAGGCCGAATTTGCCGATGGCCGCCTTGCCAATATGTCGATCCGGGAACGCATCCGCACGCTGGTGGAATTCCGGCTTGCCCATATTGCGCCATTGCGAGAGGCATTGCGCCGCGCGCTCGCTATTCAGGCGATGCCGCAAAATGTGCCGACCAGCTTGAAACTCGGCTGGAGAAGCGCGGATGCAATGTGGCGGTTGGCTGGCGATACTGCAACCGATTACAACCATTATACCAAGCGCGCCATTTTGGGTTCGATCTATGCGGCGACTTTGGCCATTTTCGTCGAGGATGAAAGCGACGATTGGGAAGAAACGCGCGCTTTCCTTGATCGCCGGATTGAGAATGTGATGCAGTTTGAGAAGGCTAAATCGCAATTGCTGAAAAGCCGGGAGACGTTTGATTTCACCCGCTTTCTGGGCCGGCTGCGCTATCCCAATAGCTAGCGACGCGGCGCACCTGCTGCCCTATTGATAATGAGTTGCAAATAGAGCGGCGCTCTGGCACCCGCCATCGCTGTGAAAGATGCGCTAACTCTTGACCAATTGACCCCGCATGATCGTGCTGAAATCATCGCGGTTGCGTGGGATGATCTGGCGCAAGGCGAGGGCAAGCGTTTGCGCGCGCTTGGCATTGATGAAGGCGCGCGTATTGCGATTGCCCATCGCGGCGTTTTTGCCGGGCGCGATCCGATTGCATTGATGGTGGGCCGCTCGCTTGTGGCGATCCGCCGCGTCCATGCCCGCGCCATGCAAGTGAAACGCATATGAGCCAGCCGCGCCGTATAGCTTTGCTGGGCAATCCCAATGCCGGGAAAACCGCATTGTTCAACGCGCTTACCGGGGCACGGCAGAAGATCGCCAATTATCCCGGCGTCACGGTTGAGCGCAAAGCAGGCCGCATGGCCTTGCCCAGTGGTGAGCCGGTGGAGCTGGTCGATTTACCCGGCGCGTACTCGCTCGATCCGGCCAGCCCCGATGAGGACGTGACGCAGCGCGTTGTGACCGGCAATTTCCCCGGTGAAGCCAAGCCGGACATGCTGGTGCTGGTGATTGATGCAGGCAATCTGGAACAGCATCTTGTCTTCGCGCAGGAAGTGCTGGCGCTTGGTCTGCCAACGGTGGTCGCGCTCAACATGGTCGATCTGGCTGAGCGTGATGGGCTGGTGCTCGATGCCAAGGCTTTGGGCGAAGCGCTGGGCGTCCCGGTGATCCCAACTGTGGCAGTGCGCAAGCGCGGGCTGGATGCGCTTGGCGATGCGTTGGACAAGGCGAACGTACAGGACACCGCGAACCGCCACGGTGTGGGTGAGCTAACGCTGCCCGAGCGCCGTTTGGCCGCGCGCACTATGGCCAAAGGCGCCGTGATTTCGCAAAGTGCTGAGGCGCGCTTGCATGAGAGCCTTGATAAGGTGCTGCTTAATCCATGGGCCGGACCGATCATCCTGTTTGGCCTGTTATTCGTGATCTTTCAGGCGGTTTTCGCATGGGCTGCGCCTTTTGCCGATGCTCTGGAAGGGTTGGGCGGTTTGATGGCGCAAGGCGTGGCGGCGACCATACCTGCCGGGTTCTTCCGCGATTTCCTCACCGAAGGAGTGATTGCTGGTGTCGGCTCGGTTATCGTGTTCCTGCCGCAGATCGTCATTCTGTTTGCGTTTATTCTGGTGATGGAAGCGTCCGGTTATATGGCGCGCGCGGCCTTCATCATGGACCGTTTGATGGCAAGCGTTGGCTTATCTGGTCGCAGCTTCATTCCGCTGCTCTCCAGCTTTGCCTGCGCCATTCCCGGCATTATGGCCACGCGTGCAATCGCTGATCCCAAAGACCGGCTGACCACCATCCTGATCGCGCCTTTGATGACCTGTTCAGCGCGCTTGCCGGTCTATGCGGTGATCATCGCAGCGGTCATTCCAGAACAGAGCGTGGGGCCGGGCATCGGCTTGCAAGGTTTGGTCCTTTTTACGCTGTATATCGCGGGGATCGTCGGGGCTATTCTGGTGGCTTTGGTGCTGCGCTCCACTCTTACAGCTGGCACGGCGAGCGGGTTCATCATGGCTTTGCCGCGTTACCAATGGCCCCGGCTCAAGGATCTGCTGATCGGTTTGTGGCAGCGGGCATGGGTCTTCTTGCGCCGCGCAGGCACGATCATCTTTGCTGCAACCGTGATCTTGTGGCTCGCATTGACTTTCCCCAAAGCTGGACCGGGCGAGAATCAGCTTGATGTCTCTTATGGCGGACAGATTGCCAGCGTTTTGCATCCGGTGTTCGAACCGGTTGGTTTCAACCGTGAAATGACGCTGGCTCTGGTGCCGGCAATGGCCGCGCGCGAAGTGGCGGTGGCTAGCCTTGCCACCACCTATGCCGTTGAAAGCGAAGACGAAGATGCCACTATGGCTGCACTTCAAGCCGAAGTTGCAGCGCGTTGGAGCTTACCCACGGCATTGGCGTTTTTGGCGTGGTTTGTGTTCGCGCCGCAGTGCCTTTCGACCATTGCTGTGGCACGCCGTGAAACGAATGGGTGGAAATGGCCCATCTTGATGTTGGGCTATCTGTTCGCCTTGGCCTACATAACAGCGGGAATCACTTATTGGGCGGCTCTATCCTTAGGATTGTAGGATCCTTAGGATTGTAGACCGTCGGCACACACGCGAAGGACTAGCAATATGGCAGGCTCACTTAACAAGGTTATGCTGATCGGGAATTTGGGGGCAGACCCGGAAATCCGCAGCTTCCAAAACGGGGGCCGCGTGGCCAATCTGCGTCTTGCCACGACAGAGCGGTATAAGGACCGCGATGGCAATATGCAGGAGAAGACCGAGTGGCACACAGTCGCGATCTTCTCTGACGGGCTTGTCGGCGTGGTTGAGCGGTTCTTGAAGAAGGGCTCCAAAGTCTTCGTGGAAGGTCAGTTGCAAACGCGCAAATGGCAGGACCAAACCGGCAATGACCGCTATTCCACCGAAGTGGTGTTGCGTGGCTTCAACGGTACGCTGACGATGCTCGATGGTCGCAGTGAAGGCGGCGGCGGTAGTGGCGGTGGCTATAGCGGCGGCGGATCGCGCGGTGGTGGTCAAGGTGGCGGTCAGGGCGGCGGTTATGCTGGCGGCCAAAGCGGGGGCGGCCAAGGCGGAGGTCAGAGCGGTGGCCAATCAGGCGGCGGCTCCAACTACGATGATCTAGATGACGATATTCCGTTTTGATGTGGGCCATTTTGAGGCAGGTTGTTTTGATTCAGGGCGTTTTTGAGGCCGGATTAAGGCTCTGGCAAAATCCTACAAAATGGACACGTTGGACACAGTCCTGAAGGGGAAAACCTCTGGGGCTGTGAGCGCGTGTTTTTGGGCGTGAAATCAACGATTTGAAAGAGCGGTCGAGAACGAGCGCCCTACCTGCCGATCATCACAGCTTGTAGGAAAGCGGCAAGCGCCAAAATGGCCCTGTTAATCCTTTTTGAGTGCGGCGAGCGCTGCTGCCATTGGTCCGCTTGCTTCTTCGCCCGCAAGCCCGTGCTCGCGCCGCGCCAGTTCCGCTTTTGGCCCGACAGCATAAGGATCAATCGCCAGAGCCAGCGTTTGCGCAACCGCTTCACCGAGGTCAAAGCTGGTGCCGGAATATGCAATTTCGTCCAGCTCTTCTGCGGTCAGTTCAATCTCTTCATCTTCAGCCACGGCAATCTCGCGTTCCGGCACAAAAAGCAATTCGATCGGTTCTTCCACGCTCGCTGTCAGATCCTCGCCGGAAACCGCGCAGCTTTGCACGATATCGGCATGGATGGTGCCACGCGCTGTCACATCGGAGCCATTGGCCTCCAACATGATTTCTGCTTCCAGGCGGTCCACCGCAACAATAGCGAAACGCGCAGCCAATGCCTCGCGCTGCGCCTGATCGGCGGTCAGCTTCACCGGTTCTGCCGTAATGCCGCGAATATCCATGGGATAGCTAAATTCTGGCGGTGCAGGCGTGTTCATGCGCGGATCGCTCCTGCCAAAAGCGTGTCATCTGATTGTTGTGCCAATTGCGATTGCAGCGTGCGTATTTGCGCGATTAGTTCGGCGTTGGGCGTTTCTTGCTCAAGCGTGAGGTTGCGCTCCAGCGCCTCGGCCAATGCGGTATTATCCGCGCCATCGGCAAACGCTTTACGCAAAGCGCCCATGCGCCCGCCAAGCGCGCTCACCAGCTTGCCGATATTTTTGCCGACCATCAGATCGCCGACACCTTTTTCGCGCAATTGCCGGTCCATATCGGCAACAAACAATTCGGTGATGAACGCGGTTTTGCGGTTGAGCGTGGGGCTGGCTTCCATGCGCAACATCACCAGGGCCAGCACCGCCATGATCATATCCATGCGGCCATCAATGCTATCGCTCACCCCGCCAGCGCGGTACCAATCCGGCTCCCGGCTGACACGCACGGTTTCATGCCACAAATCGCGCAATTCTTGGCGCGGGTCCTGACCGGTGCCAAACAGGCGGGAGAGAAAATTCATTACCAGACACTCATCAATAATTGGCTGTGTTAAGCAGCTGTTCAACGCCTTCTTGGAAGGCGGGATTGCGGGATGCGGCACAAGGCCTTACAGCATCCGCCACAGAATATAGGAAGGCTGCGCGGTGAGGCAATCGCAGCGCGCTCTCGAAGGAATGATTAGCATGACGATGATGGCATCAACCGCGCGACTTATTGGAGCGGCAGGCATAGTTTTGGCTGCATCGGCCTGTTCATCAATTACCGATCACAAAGGCTATATCGTGGATGAAGTGCTGCTTGCCAGTGTTCAACCCGGCCTTGATAATCGCCAATCTGTTGAAGGCACGCTGGGCCGCCCCACATTGCAAAGCCAGTTTGGTGATCCGGTGTGGTATTACGTCTCCAGCCGGACAGAGCAGGCACCTTTTGGCAGCCCGCGCATCAATCGCCATACCGTTCTGGCAGTGCGTTTTGATGAAGCTGGCAATGTTTTGTCGGCAGATCGCACAGGGATGGATCAAGTTGTGCGGATTTCGCCCGATGGCGATGCCACGCCAACTCTGGGCCGCGAACGTGGCTTCTTTAATGATCTGTTCGGCAATATCGGCACTGTGGGTGCAGGCGGCGGCGGCGCGGGCGTACCGCGCTGATCTCGCACTGCCGGGCATGCGCGCGATGCCGTGCGCGCGGTGAGATGTATGGGGTTAGATCTATGGGGTGAGGCCTTGCTTGAAGCTTGGCAGCATTCGCCCCATATGCCGGTGATGGACGATAAAGCGGCGAGCCACGGCCTGATCCAGTGGCACGGCACCACCATTGTTGGCGTAAAGCGCGGCGATAAAACTATTATCGCTGGCGATGGACAAGTGTCCATGGGCAATACGGTGATGAAACCCAATGCCCGCAAGGTTCGCCGGATCGGCGATGATGGCACAGTGATTGCTGGATTTGCTGGCGCGACCGCAGATGCCTTTACCCTGTTTGAACGGCTGGAACGCAAGCTGGAGCAATATTCGGGCCAATTGCTGCGCGCCTCGGTGGAGCTGGCCAAGGATTGGCGCACCGACAAATATCTGCGCAATCTGGAAGCCTTGATGATTGTGGCGGACAAAGAAACTCTGCTGGTTCTTACCGGCAATGGCGATGTGTTGGAGCCGGAAGGCGGCATTGCGGCTATTGGTTCGGGCGGCAATTATGCGCTGGCAGCAGCGCGCGCTTTGTCCGATTATGAAGACGATGCGGAAAAGATCGCCCGGCGCGCGATGGCAGTGGCGGCAGAAGTGTGTGTCTTTACCAATGGCAATGTTACGTTAGAGGAAGTCTAAGCGGCGCTTGCAATGCCCGCGAATGCGAGGGGGCATTGGGATGATTTCGGGCGCGGCAACGAAGAATGCTGGCGAGGGTCGGCTGATCTCGATCCAGTTTATGCGCTTTGTCTCTGCCTTGTTGGTGGTGGCGCTGCATCAGGCCTATGCCTTTGGCGATTACATTGGCCGCGGGCTGAATATCTCGGCCATTTATGATCCGGGCACCCATGCGGGCAATATCGCGGTGTGCGGGTTCTTTATTATCTCAGGCTACATCATGGTGGTATCATCCCGCCATCTGTTTGCAGCGCCGGGTGCGATGCGCATTTTTTGGACGCGCCGCGCGGTGCGCGTTTTGCCCCCTTATTGGATTGCGACATTCGTGCTGGTGGCAATTGTCATGATCCTGCGCGGAGGCAGCTTTGATAGCACGCATCTCGCCAAATCCCTGGCGCTGTGGCCTTATTGGACGGCTGGTGATTTTACTCTCGCTTTGCCGATCATGTGGGTTGGCTGGACGCTGTTTTTCGAAATGGTGTTCTATTTTCTATTCGGCCTGTTTGTCGCGTTTCGGCGGCCCGTCGCGATTGGTTTGACCGTGCTGGCATTGGTCGCGCTGGTGGCGGCGGGACAGGTTTTTCAGCCGCAAAATGCGCCCTTGTGGATGGCAACGCGCCCTGTGGCGTTGGTGTTTATCGCCGGCATGGTGTTGGCCTTGTGGCGAGAGCGGGGCCATACCGCGCCCGGCTTTGTACGCTGGGCCGCTTTGGTGTTGGCGGTCGCGATCCCGCTGCTACTCGATAAGCCGATTGATTATGCGCCGGTGCGGGCCGATTATCTTTTATGGGCCGCGATCCCTGGCATCCTGCTTTCCTTTGCCGTTATGGGTGGTGAGATTCGCTGGCCGCGCCCGGCTTTGGTGGATCGGCTGGGGGATATCAGCTTCGCGCTCTATCTGTTGCATGTGCCCGCTGCGCATTTCTGGACTTTTGTGTGGCAAGCGCTGCTTCCGCCGGGCGGGGCGTGGGGCTTTATGGTCACGCTAATTATCGGCACGGTGATTGTCAGCTGGCTGTTCTTCTTATGGGTTGAGCGGCCCATGACCCGCTTCCTCAATGTGAAGTTCGGCGCGGCCCAATCACCTGTTGCATCGCCTGTCGCATCGTGAACGATGCCACCCTTGAAGTGGTGGCGATAAGCGCCAAATACCTTCGCAATGGATAGCTTGACCCCCAAGGCGATTGTCGCCGCTCTCGATGAACATATTATCGGCCAAAAGGACGCCAAGCGCGCCGTGGCTGTGGCCTTGCGCAATCGCTGGCGGCGCCAACGCCTCAGCGATGATCTGCGCGATGAGGTGACGCCCAAAAACATCTTGATGATCGGCCCCACCGGCTGTGGCAAAACCGAAATCAGCCGCCGTCTGGCAAAGCTTGCCAATGCGCCATTTGTGAAAGTGGAGGCGACCAAATTTACCGAAGTTGGCTATGTCGGGCGCGATGTGGAGCAGATTGCGCGCGATCTGGTGGAAGATGCGATCCGGCTGGAAAAAGACAATCGCCGCGAATCCGTGCGCGAGGCGGCGAGCGCTGCGGCGATGGATCGGCTGCTCAATGCGTTGGTCGGCGATAATGCCAGCGAAGCGACGCGCGAAAGCTTTCGTCAGCGCGTGGTTGAGAACGCGATGAACGATACCGAAGTTGAGATCGACGTCGAAGAAGCGCCCAATATGCAGATGGATATCCCCGGCATGGGCGGCGGCGCGACGATGATCAATCTGTCAGAAATGATGGGCAAAGCCTTTGGGCAAAAGCCCACCAAAAAGCAGAAATTGAAAGTCCCCGAAGCATGGGACAAGCTGGTCGATGAAGAAGCTGAAAAGCGCATGGATCAAGACGATGTGGCCCGCGTCGCTTTGCAAAATGCCGAGACGAACGGCATCGTTTTTCTCGATGAAGTCGATAAAATCGCGGTCAGCGATGTGCGCGGCGGTTCTGTCAGCCGTGAAGGCGTGCAGCGCGATTTGCTGCCGCTGATCGAAGGCACCACCGTGGCCACCAAATATGGCCCGATGACAACAGACCACGTGCTGTTCATCGCCTCAGGCGCGTTCCATGTCGCCAAACCATCCGACATGCTGCCCGAATTGCAGGGCCGTTTGCCGATCCGCGTCGAACTGCGCTCTTTAACGCAGGATGATTTCAAAGCGATTTTGTCTGAGACCAAAGCCAATCTGGTGGAGCAGTATAAGGCGCTTTTGGGCACCGAAGATCTGTCCGTCACGATGGGTGATGATGCCGTTGCCGAAGTCGCGCGCATTGCCGCACAAGTGAACGAAAGCGTCGAGAATATCGGCGCGCGCCGCTTGCAAACGGTGATGGAAAAACTATTCGAGGAATTGAGCTTCGAGGCCGAAGACAAGGCCGGTGAAAGCGTCGCCATCGATGCAGCTTACGTGCGCGAAAAGCTGGGCGAGCTGGCGGGCGATGCGGATCTGTCGAAATATATCTTGTAGCTGCGTTGGGGCGCACAGCTTTCACAAAGTTGCCGTCAGTCGAGCGTGATTGGCGCATTGTCGAATGACAGCGCGTGTAAAGGCAAGTTGGTTTACGGTGAAACCAGTGCGGCAATAGGGGCTGTTTACGAATGCTAAAACGATGGGTTGGTTCGTGTTTTTCTTTGGGTGCCTGCATGCTGGCGGCTCCGGCCACTGCTCAAGATGCTCAGACCCCGCCCACCGCATCTGCGCAAGCTGCTGTCACCACGCCTCACATTGAATATGTCGAATGGCATCTGGACAATGGCCTGCAAGTCATCGCCATTCCTGATGATACGACTTCCACCGTTTTCACCTCGATGTGGTACAAGGTGGGGGCCAAGCTCGATCCCGAAGGGCGCGCGGGATTTGCGCATTTGTTTGAGCATATTCTCAGCCGCAAAACGCGCAACATGCCGTATAATCTGATCTATCGGTTGACCGCGGATAATGGCGGCACGCGCAATGCGTCCAATTCTATGGACCGCACCAATTATCACGAAACCATGCCCGCGCAGTTTCTCGAAACGATGCTGTGGACGCACCGGGAGCGGATGGCATTTCCGGTGGTGGATGCACAAGTTTTTGAAAACGAACGCGCGGTTGTAAAAGAGGAATTGCGCACCCGTGTTTTTGCGCCGCCTTATGGCCGCATATCGCGATTGACCTTGCCGGAAATCAGCTATGATCTGATGCCGCACAGGCGGCCCTCAATCGGCTCAATAGAAGATCTGGATGCGGCCTCGCTGGAAGATGGGCTGGCTTTTCACGAAGCGTATTATGGGCCGGATACCGCCGCACTGATTGTCGCTGGCAATTTTGATGTGGAGCGCTTGCGCATTTTGGTCGATACCTATTTTGCCGACATTGCGCCGCGCGCCAATCCTTTCCCCACAACCATCACCGTGCGCGATGCACCGCGCACATCGCCGCGTGTGGCGCATGCCTTTGCGCCCAATATCCCAATGCCTGCCATTGGCACCATCTGGCAATTGCCCGGCACGGCGCATCCCGATGCCGCCGTGATGGACGTGCTCGAAGCCATTATGGGGCGCGGCGATAACAGCCGGTTTGAGACAGCGCTCATCCGCAGTGGGCTGGCTTTGCAAATGAGCTTGCCTGGTTCAAGCAAGGGCGAAGTTGGCACCTATGGCCATCTCGCTTTTGTCAGTCCCGATGGCGATCTTGCCGCAGCAAAGGCGGCGCTGGATGCTGAAATGGAGCTTGTGCGAAACCAATTGGTGAGCGAGGCGGAATTGAACGAGGCGAAGAATGAGATCATCGCCTCTGCTTTGCGCCGCCGTGAAACAGCGGCTGGCCGGGCCAGAGAGCTGGGCGAATATCTGGTGCGTTCTGGCGATGCTGGAATGGCGGATCTGCGCCTAGCCCGCATTGCGGCAACCACGCGCGAGGATATTCGCCGTGTCGCGCAGACCTATCTCACGCCCGTAGCGCGCACCGATATCACGATAGGTGAAGGCGAATGGAACCCGGCGGATTTCGCCAACCCCGTGCCCATGCCAGAATTTGTCACACTGCCCGCACCGCAGCGCGAACCATTCGTAGTGCTGCCCGAGGATCAGCGCGAAGCACCGCCAGCTCCCGGCGCCGTGCCAGACCTCAGCACGCCTGAACTGGTGCATTATAATCTCGCCAATGGGATGGAGATTATCGCTGCGCAAACAGGCGAGGTGCCTTTGGCAACGGTGACTTTGGTGATCCAGGCAGGCTCTGTCCGCGATGCGCGCGCCAAAGCTGGCATTGCCGATATGGCGGCATCGCTGGCAGAAGATGGCACCATCACGCGCACTGGCGAAGAAATTGCCATGCGGCTGGAAAGCTTGGGCGCGCGGTTAAGCGCTGGTGCGCGCAAGGATGCGACAGTCTTTACGCTGACCGCGCCGACGCAAAATCTGTTGGCGGCGGGCGAAGTCTTTGCCGATGTCATCCGCAATCCCGCCTACCGCCAGGATGAATTTGCGCGTGAGCAGACGCGGTGGATTGAAGGTTTGCAATCGCGCATGGTCAATCCTGCCAATCTGGCGCGAATGGCGATCATGCCAGCGCTTTACGGCGATGCCCCATATGGCAATCAGACAGGCGGAACACCGCAAAGCATTGCCGCCATCACGCGCGATGATTTGCAAGCCTATCAAGCCGCCACATGGCACCCGGCGGTCAGCAAAATGGTGATCACGGGCGGCATTGCGCCTGCCGATGCGATTGCTTTGGGACAAAGCCTGTTTGGCGATTGGCGCAGCGATAGGCCAGCGCCTGAACCTGTGATGGAGCGTGCAGGGCAAGCGCTTGCCCCGCGAACGATTGTGATCGATGCGCCCCAAATGGGGCAGGCGGCTGTTTACATCGCAGGTCGCGGAATTGCCCGGGACAAGCCCGGCCATGCGGCCTTGGCGTTGGCCAATGCGGTGCTTGGCGGGGGTTCAAGTGGCCGTTTGTTTGACGAAATCCGCACCCAGCGCGGGCTGTCTTATGGCTCCTATTCCAATATCGCCAGCTTGGCCGATGATCCGATCTATATCGCTCGCACGCAAACCGCGCATGAAACGGTGGGTGAGGTGGTGACGATTATGCTGGATGCGCTGGGCGGATTTGATGATGCGCCAATTGATCAAGATTGGCTGGATAAGCGGCGGCTTTACCTGACTGGCCGACATGCCCGCGCGCGCGAAACCTCGGCTGGATATGCCAATATTATCGCTGATTTGCTGGCGTTTAATATGCCAGCCGAAGATGCGGAACAATATGTACAGCGTTTGGAAGCGGTGGATGTGGAAGCGGCCAATCAGATCGCGCAAAAACACTTTGACCCGGCCCGCGCGACCATCGTGGTGGTGGGTAGGGCCGAGACATTCATTGATGAACTGAGCGCGATCAGGTCTGGCGTGCAAGTGATTGCGCAAGACGCGCTTGATCTGTCTTCGGCTAGCTTAACACTGTCGCCCTAAGGATGCGGGGCCAGTCCGATTTCAACGCCGGTTTTGTCTGTCAGCGCGAATTTGTCGATCAAGTCTGCGCTGGCTTCGTTCAGGCCGACCACTTTCACGCTGCGGCCATTAAGGCGCATGCGTTCGACCACCTTATCGAGCACGCCAACCCCCGAAATATCCCAGAAATGCGCGCCTGACACATCGATTATCACATGATCGGCAGGGTCGGGGCGTTCGCTTTCGCGGCCAAAGGCGTTGGAGAAGCGGTCCACGCTGGCGAAGAAGATCTGGCCGGTGACGACGTATGTCGCGGTTTGATCATCGCGCTTGCGCTCTACTTCGAACAGTTTGGAGACAAGGCTGGCGAAGAAGAAGGCTGATAACAACACGCCCACCAGCACGCCGAGCGCCAGATTATGCGTCATGACAACCACGGCCACCGTGGACAGCATCACAACGCTGCTTTGCCATGGGTGCTTTTTAAGATTGGGGATCGAGTTCCAGCTGAATGTCCCGATGCTCACCATGATCATCACAGCGACCAATGCGGCCATCGGGATCTGACCCACAATCGGACCAAGCAACCACAGCAAGACCAGCAAAGTCAGGCCAGCGGTAAAGGTGGACAAACGCCCACGCCCGCCGCTTGTCACGTTGATGACCGATTGGCCGATCATCGCACAACCACCCATGCCGCCAAAGAATGCAGCCACCACATTGGCAATGCCCTGGCCGCCGCTTTCGCGTTGTTTGTTGCTGTCAGTATGCGTCATATCGTCAACGATCTGCGCGGTGAGCAGGCTTTCCAGCAAGCCGACGGCCGCCATCGTCGCTGCATAAGGCGCGATAATCGCCAGTGTTTCCCACGTCAGGGGCACGTTAGGGACGATGAAATAGGGCAGGCCTTCGGGCAGCTCGCCCATATCGGACACCGTGTTCACATTCATATCCAGCCCGATGGTGATCGCACCCAGCACGATAATCGCCACCAGTGGAGAAGGCACAGCCGTGGTCAGGCGCGGCAGCAAATAGATGATCGCCAATGCCCCTGCGACCAACGGATAGGTCATCCACGGCACATCGATAAGCTGGGGCAATTGCGCCATGAAAATAAGGATCGCCAGCGCATTTACAAAGCCGGTGATGACCGAACGGCTGACAAATTGCATCAACAAGTCAAGCCGCAAGGCAGCGGCGATCAGCTGAAAAATGCCCATTAGAATGGTCGCGGCAAACAGATATTCCACGCCATGATCACGCACCAGCGGGATGACAACAACCGCCACAGCAGCGGTTGCGGCAGAGATCATACCCGGACGGCCACCTGTAAACGCGATCACCATCGCAATGGTGATCGAGGCATACAGGCCCACGCGCGGATCAACGCCAGCAATGATGGAAAACCCGATTGCTTCAGGGATCAAAGCCAGCGCAACAACGATCCCGGCAAGGATCTCTTTCTTTGGATTGGTAAGCCAATCCCGCCGCAGCGTGGCAGTGTCGAGCATTATGGGTGTCCCTGAGCCGCGCCTTGTAAGCAGGCGCTTTATTATGATCGTGCGCGCGGCTCTAGGTTATGCTGCATTGCAACACAAGTTTAGTCTTTGGCCGCCTGCGCTCTTGGCGCAGCCTATTGCGCGGGTTCGTGGGTTTCATCCTGTTCGGCCAATTGCCGCGCCCACATTTCGGCATACAGCCCATCATCGCGCAGCAAAGCGGCATGTGTGCCTTGTTCAGCCACGTGGCCTGCATCGATTACAATGATTGTGTCGGCATCTGAAATGGTCGAAAGCCTATGCGCAATGGCTAGCGTGGTGCGCCCGCTGCTGACCCGGCGCAAAGTTGCAAGGATATCCTGCTCGGTCCGCGTATCCAGCGCGCTTGTCGCTTCATCAAGCAACAAGATCGGCGGATCTTTGAGCAGCGTTCGCGCAATCGCCACGCGCTGTTTCTCACCGCCCGATAGCTTCAATCCGCGTTCGCCCACTTCGGTGTCGAAGCCTTGCGGCAGGCTTTCGATGAAAGGCAGGATCGCAGCATCTCTGGCAGCGGTACGGATCGCAGTATCGGTGGGATCATCGCGGCCATAAGCGATGTTGTAGCGCACGCTATCATTGAACAGCACGGTATCTTGCGGGACGATCCCGATACTGGCGCGCAGGCTTGCCTGGCTCACCGTGCTGATATCCTGCCCATCGATCATAATGCGGCCTGACCACGGATCGTAAAAGCGGAACAACAACCGCCCGATAGTGGATTTGCCCGCGCCCGATGGTCCGACAAGCGCGATATTTGCACCAGCAGGCGCTTCAAAGCTGAGGCCGTGCAGGATCTGGCGATCCTCATCATAGCCAAAGGCGACATTGTCAAACACGATGCCCGGCTTTTGAACCAGCAAAGCAGGCGCGCCCGGCGCATCGCGCACTTCGACAGAGGTATCGATCAGATTGAACATATCGGCCATATCGATCAACCCTTGGCGGATCGTGCGATAAACCCAGCCCAAAAGATCAAGCGGGCGAAACAATTGCAGCAAATAGGTGTTCACCAGCACCAGATCACCAACAGACAAGCGCCCTTGGCTCCACCCCCACACGGTCCACGCCATCGCGCCGCCCATCATCAGATTGAGGATGAGCGCCTGAATGATGTTGAGCAGGCCAAGCGAATCTTCGGATTTGGTGGCCGCTTCGGCATAAGCGCTGGCGGAGCGGGAATAGCGTTCACGCTCACGCTCTTCCGCGCCGAAATATTTGACGGTTTCGTAATTCAAAAGGCTATCGACAGCGCGCGCCATCGCCTGGCCATCCAGATCATTCATGTCTTTGCGCAGCTTGGTGCGCCAATCGGTGATGACCTGTGTTGTCCAGATAAACAGCACTATTGTCGCCAGACTGGCAACCACCAGTTCCCAGCCGAAAATTACGTAAAACACCACTGAGACAACCACCAGTTCGATCGCGGTGGGTGCGATATTGAACAGCAGGAAATACAGCATCATATTGATCGATTTGGTCCCGCGTTCGACCACGCGCGTCAGCTCTCCGGTGCGCCGCCCCAGATGAAAGCGCAGCGATAAGCGGTGCAATTGTTCAAACACATCAACGGTCAAGGTCTGCACGGCCTGCTGGCCCACGCGGTTGAAAACGATATTGCGCAATTGATCGAACAACACATTGCCAAACCGGCCTGCGGCATAGGCCAGCACCAGTCCCATCGCGACCCACGCGCCTTGTTCCAACGCGCTGCCTTCGCTCATCGTATCCACCGCGCGCGCATAGGCGAAAGGCAGGGAGAGCACGATTGCTTTGGAGATCAGGACAAAAAAGCCCGCGATTATAATGCGGCGTTTTAGCTCTGGCCGGCCTGATGGCCACAGATAGGGCAGGAACCGGCGCATCGTTTCCCAATCCGCGGTTTCACCCGCAGCACGTTTAGGAGCACGCTTGGCAACACGCTTGGGAGCAGATTTGTCGGCTGGCTTGTCAGATGTTGAGTGCAGGCTCATTGCCGGGTCAAGTGGTGGCTGGAGCGCGGCTGCACAAGCCGCTTTGCATGAAGAGCTTTAATATCGGCGCAGGCTTTGGCTATTTTCAAACACGTTGCGCGAACCGATATCGGAGCCTTCGGGCAGATCGAACAGGATGCGCCTGCGATCAAAATCAATCGCCACCCGGCGAAACAGATGCAGCTCACTCATGCCGAGCACCAAAGCAGGCTCATCCGCAAGGCCAAGCTCTGTAAAAGTCGGCCCATCGGTAAACGCGATAGGAATATTGTTGATCTGCGCGCGTCCCATGGTGAGCTTTCTGGCGATTTTCACAAGGCTTTTCACTTGCACGCCGTTAATGTCAGTTACCACTGCGCTGGTGGCAAGGCCGGAGCGGCGCAAGCGATTGGCAAGTGCGAGATTGCCGATTGAGCTTTGCGCGCCGGTATCGATGATCACCGCCACGCCAACGCCATCAATGCGAGCGCGGTGAATGATCAGCTGACCCAGATTGCGGCGCGCGCGCACCACGATATCAAACCCGCGATCGCCGCCAAGATCACGCGCCCGCGCCACGGCAAGCTGGCGGTTTTCAAAATCGAACAGGACGCGTTGATCCTGCAAGCTATCAATGCCCAAAATACCGTCGGCATCACCAATATTGCGATCATCGATAACGGGCGCCTGCGGTACGGAAAACTCGCGGCTGCCAAGGCCGATATCTGCAACGCGCGCGGTTTCCACCATTTCCCTGCTGGCCATGGCAACAAGCATCGCCTGTGACCGGTCCTCCAGCATGAGATTATCTGCCAGGCTGCGCGACAGCACGGTAGCCTGCGCGCCGGTATCGATCATAAAACGGAACGGCCCTTCGCCCTGAATGGTGACAGGCACGGTGAGCCGGCTGAAGCGTTCAGTTTCCAGTGCGAGGATTTCGGCTTGGGAAAGTTCGACAGGTGGCAATGCAGGTGGCAGTGCCGCCGGATCAGGTCGAGCGGCGGGCTGTACAACAACTGCACTCGCGGCGGCGATAAGATTGGTGAAGACGCCCAGCATCAATGATTTCCTCTCAATGCGGCAAGAGTATCACGAAAGGCGGCCACCCTCCAAACCTGCTGTGGCAAATGCGCTGGCAAGAGCTTCGTCGTGCACCAATTTATCGCCAGCTGCCCCATCACCCATCTGCCAGCGTTCTTCTTTCCAGCTTGTCGTGATGCCGCGCATATGGCGATAATGCCATGCGGTGTTGACGTGTTTATTGGCTTTGGCACCAAACAGATTGTGGACCGACCAGCTATCGGAACGCTTATCGCCTTTTCCAGGCACAACGCACCATTTGGGCGGGCAGTCCAAGCTTTCATCCGCCGCATAATGGGCAAAATCGGCATGGCGGCATGTCTCGCGCGTGGCCGGCTGGGGCGAATAGGTTGCGATCCAGCGGCCGGGAAACTTGATAAAGCCTGCATGGCTGGCTTCCGTCGCAGCGAAAATCGAGCCGCCATGATCACCCAGCACCAGCTCGTCAATATCAACATTGAGAACACTGCGCGCTTTGGTGAGGAAGCGAAAGCGGGCATGTTGGAGCGAGCCTGTCTGGCAAAAATCGCTGTCCCAAGGGGCTTCCACACCATTCACGGCGCCTGCCATTCCGCCTTGCGGGCCATATTTGAACGGCCATGACACGGCGAGGGCGGGGATGCCTTGCGCTGCTTCATCCAATGTGGCCTGCAAATCTTCGAGCGTATAGGCGCTGGACGCATTGTCATAGACAAGCACGCCATCTGCGCCATGACCGCTGCGATAAAAGCGCACCCAGTCCGCGATCCAGCGCAGATCATTGTTCTGCGATAGCGTGGTGATAACGCGCCGCCCGGCAAACATCGCGGCCATATCGGGCTGAACGGTGATATCGAAGCGGCCCAGCGGACCATCAATTGCGAACTTTGCCGCATCGCTTTTCAGCCAGATCTCACCGCGTTTCCTGGCGTCAAAATGTTTGGCGGCAAAACGTGGGAAGCCAAATGCGCCTTTGAACGGGGCAGCGGCTTTGAGATGATCGAACAGGTCCAAAAATGGCGGGCCTTGAAAGACCACATGACGCCCGCTGCGATACACATCATAAAATAGCGTATCCCAATCATAGCGCGCGGCGTAATCGCCACCTTGCATGGCAGAGGGCCGCGGGGAGGCGCGCTTGATATCGCAATCAGGCGCGATTGTATGGGAGGACAACGCGATCATACTGAGCGGCCCGGCGCGGCGGGATCTTTTGGCTGAATGAAGGAGCCAAGCCGAGGCGAAAATGGCTGTACCATCGGCCCTGCTGTGCGGCGCAGATCATCCATTGCCGGATGGCGCAGGCCCAGCATCGCCGCCAGCCAGCACACAACGCCCAGGCCCACTGCAAGGCACAGCGCGACAAAGCCGATCTCGCCTGGTCCAGCCCACAGCAAGTACGTCGCGCCAAGCGGTGCAATCGCGGCCAAAGTCGCGCCCAGGCTTTTGGCATGAGCGATCACAAAGCCGCGCATGTCAAACCCGACAAGGCGATGCATAAAGCCAAGATAAAGTGCGAAGAATGCCACGCCATAAACCAGCCGCGATGCCGCTGCACCCCACACGCCTGCAATCATCGATCCGGCAATCAGCAGCCCGATGGAAATCACCGTCTCGGCAATATTGCGGATCAGCAGCGATTTGATCCGACCCAGCAGAATAGGCAGCTCGCTTACCAATGGCAGGCCGATCATCACAGCGGCATTGATCGCCACCATTGTCAGCAATGGGGCAACGCCTGCCCAAAGCTCTCCATATAAAAGCAGCACAATCGGTTCTGCCGCCAGCGCCAGTCCGGCCATGCCGGGCCATACTATCGCTGAATATCCTGCGCAGACCCGCAAGTAAGCTGGCCCCAAAGGCTGTCCCTCATCGCGGATGCGCGCAAAGGCGGGATAGAAAACGCCGCCAATCGCGCCTGCAATCAACATGCGGAATTGTTCGGCCAGACTGGTGGCGCGGCTGAACAGGCCGGTGGCAGTGAGGCTCAAAAGCTTGCCCACAATCATATCCGGGCTGCGCGATCCCAAGGCGCCCGTTATATAAAGCGCGCTGGTCCAGCCGCCAAAGTTGAGGATCGGTTTCAACCCATCAAGGCGCAGCGGGATAAAGCGCGCAGGCTTTAAAAACTGCGCGATCACGCCTTTGGCAAAGCCGGTGGCCAAAACTGCCCAAGCCAGCGCGAAGGAGGAATAGCCCTGCCAAGCCAGAAACAGCGCCACCGCCGCATGGACGCTGGCCGAACCCACATGCACGGCAAAATGCCCGGAAAACCGCATCTCGCGCGCCATCAAAGCCAGCGGCACAATCGACATCGGCAAAAACAGATAGCTGCCTGCGATGATCAAAAGCAGCGGCCCCAATTGCGGCAGACCATACAGCGCAGCCAGCGGAAAGCTGAGCGCGGCAATCAATGCGGTGACGATAAGCGAAAAGATCACCGCAACAGAGCTTGAGCGGTGCACGTCTTCAGGCGTGAGATTGGGCAGGCCAGAGATATAGCGCGACAGGCCAAAATCCTGCAACACCGCCACCAGCATCGCCGCCGCCAATGCAATGGAGAACAAACCCACCTCATCCGGCGCGAGGAAAAAGCGCGAGATAATCACCGATGTCGCAAATTGGATGACAAAGCCGCCATATTGGCTGGCCATCGACCACACAGCCGCCGCGCGCACGCTCATCACCGCAGGTTCACGGGTGGGTTGGGTTGAAGGTATGTCCTGAGCCATAAGCGAGGCGCTTTGCCGGCAGCCTAACTTGTGGCCAAAGCGGCAGTCAGACGCAAAGCGCGCCCCGGCTCACCATATTTGACCAGCCTGCCGGCGGTGCGCCACAGCCCTTTGCGATCACCGCCATCGCGAATGTGCTTGAGGATAATGTCAAAGCCTTGACCGCGCAGGCCTGTTGGCGAATGCAAAATGCCGCTGGTCACATGGGCGCGTACTTTGCGCGCAACCCCTTCGGTGCCAAACAAGGCATCAAGCTCTTCGATAGCAGGCAGTGTGTTGAGTTTTGCTGTGGGATCATCGTGTCCGCCATCGCGCACGCGCCATGCTTCATATGCAACCGCGGCCCCTATTTGCTGTTCAGTCGCATGGCGCTTGGACACCTGTTCGGGATAATGGCGATACCGGATCAGCCGTTCTGGAATATTGGCCATTTTGGTAATGGAGGACAAGCGCAGCCACAAATCGTGATCTTCGCAATGTTTGAATGCCGCGTGATACCCGCCCGCCTGGCGCACAATATCGGTGCGAAACATCACCACCGGATGACACAATAGCGGCCCGCCAAAGCGGATATTGTGCAAAAACTCTTCATGCTTGAGCGGATGCTCAGGCGCTTCGACCAGCCACGGCTCGTCATGCGCATCAATGTCCTCGCTCCAACTGCCCACGATACCGTGGTCAGGGTTGGCTTCAAGAAAAGCCATCTGCTTCTCAAACCGATCTGCGCGCGACATGTCATCAGCATCCATGCGTGCGATAATGGGCGCGCGCGCTTCGGCCAGCAATTGGTTGAGGCTGACGATCAGGCCGCGATTGTCGCGGATGATGGGGCGGATGCGATTGTCCTGCGCGGCATAGCGTTGAATGATGTTCGGTGTTGCATCGCTGGAGCCATCATCAAGGATGAGAAATTCAAAATTGGTAAAGGTCTGGCCCAGTATGCTTTCAATAGCAGGCGCAAGGAAGCGCTCGCCATTATAGACGCTCATCGCCACACAAAGGGCGGGGCTGGATGTAATGTCGCTCATATGCACGATGGCCGGGTTCCTGCGATGCGCCTGTTTATCCGATAGTGCCTTAACCATGCGGACGTAAAGAATACCTCAATATAATCGCGCGTCGATGGCCCAGCGCTGACCATTCTTTCACCTTGTATATAGGCATCAAGGTGCCACCGCAGATAAAGCGGACATGGCAAGTCGCTAACGGACAGCCGCGAATGGAGCCAATTCAACAACAAACCAGGTCTGAACCGCAGGGTATAGGTGAAGGGGTTCCGTAATCGGCGTTTCTGGCTTTCGGTGAATGCGCTGGGCCTGCCCTAAACACGTCTAAAAAATCGTTGTTTGTCAGAGAGATGAAGGTTTTTTGAAATAAAATTGCAAAAACCCGTTGACCCGACTCAAAGGCCCACATATATGGCCTCTCACCGACACGGAGCAGACGGTTTCTTAACTGCCTTCATCGAGTTGGTCGCCAACATAAGCAGACAGCCGGTCCCCCGGTGTAAATCGGGGAAACGTTTACTGTCCGCTTTTTCCTGTTGGATGGCTCTTTGACATTGTAGATTTTTGATGAAGGGACATGTGGGCGACGGCGCCCGGTCCGAGGACCTCAAGGCCTCGGTAACCGGTTTTCATAAGCCGACGCCACATCCTAATCGGGCACCACGCCTGGTTTTGATGATGCATGTTCATTCGTATCCATTACGTTTGACAGTGCAGGTATCGGCTCCTTGAAGCTCATGCTAAGCAGGTTAGCGAGGTTTTCCTCGTGCTTGTTTAGTATGTGACACAAACTTGAGAGTTTGATCCTGGCTCAGAACGAACGCTGGCGGCATGCCTAACACATGCAAGTCGAACGAACTCTTCGGAGTGAGTGGCGCACGGGTGCGTAACGCGTGGGAACCTGCCCTTAGGTTCGGAATAACAGTGAGAAATCGCTGCTAATACCGGATAATGTCTTCGGACCAAAGATTTATCGCCTTTGGATGGGCCCGCGTTGGATTAGCTTGTTGGTGAGGTAAAAGCTCACCAAGGCGACGATCCATAGCTGGTCTTAGAGGATGATCAGCCACACTGGGACTGAGACACGGCCCAGACTCCTACGGGAGGCAGCAGTGGGGAATATTGGACAATGGGCGAAAGCCTGATCCAGCAATGCCGCGTGAGTGATGAAGGCCTTAGGGTTGTAAAGCTCTTTTACCAGGGATGATAATGACAGTACCTGGAGAATAAGCTCCGGCTAACTCCGTGCCAGCAGCCGCGGTAATACGGAGGGAGCTAGCGTTGTTCGGAAATACTGGGCGTAAAGCGAACGTAGGCGGTCTATTAAGTCAGGGGTGAAATCCCAGAGCTCAACTCTGGAACTGCCCTTGAAACTGCTAGACTAGAATCCTGGAGAGGTCAGTGGAATTCCGAGTGTAGAGGTGAAATTCGTAGATATTCGGAAGAACACCAGTGGCGAAGGCGACTGACTGGACAGGTATTGACGCTGAGGTTCGAAAGCGTGGGGAGCAAACAGGATTAGATACCCTGGTAGTCCACGCCGTAAACGATGATAACTAGCTGTTCGGGCTCATAGAGCTTGAGTGGCGCAGCTAACGCATTAAGTTATCCGCCTGGGGAGTACGGTCGCAAGATTAAAACTCAAAGGAATTGACGGGGGCCTGCACAAGCGGTGGAGCATGTGGTTTAATTCGAAGCAACGCGCAGAACCTTACCAGCTTTTGACATCCTTTGACGGTTACCAGAGATGGTTTCCTCCCTTCGGGGCAAAGTGACAGGTGCTGCATGGCTGTCGTCAGCTCGTGTCGTGAGATGTTGGGTTAAGTCCCGCAACGAGCGCAACCCTCGTCCTTAGTTGCCATCATTTAGTTGGGAACTCTAAGGAAACCGCCGGTGATAAGCCGGAGGAAGGTGGGGATGACGTCAAGTCCTCATGGCCCTTACAAGCTGGGCTACACACGTGCTACAATGGCGTCTACAGTGAGCAGCGATCCCGCGAGGGCTAGCTAATCTCCAAAAGACGTCTCAGTTCGGATTGTTCTCTGCAACTCGAGAGCATGAAGGCGGAATCGCTAGTAATCGCGGATCAGCATGCCGCGGTGAATACGTTCCCAGGCCTTGTACACACCGCCCGTCACGCCATGGGAGTTGGTTTCACCCGAAGGTGGTGCGCTAACCGGTTTACCGGAGGCAGCCAACCACGGTGGGATCAGCGACTGGGGTGAAGTCGTAACAAGGTAGCCGTAGGGGAACCTGCGGCTGGATCACCTCCTTTCTAAGGATTACGGCGGAAAGCGCCGGGACTTGTTCCCGGAAGTGCTTCCTCTGTTTTCTAAAGAACATTGCCGTCGTCCTCATGTCCTTTCATCACTGGAAACCGTCGCTAGACACATGTGTCTGGGGTCGGCGCCTGAGCTGGCTCACGCCCACGCGGCCTTTTGGCCCGCAAAGGGCGAATGTGGGCCTGTAGCTCAGTTGGTTAGAGCGCACCCCTGATAAGGGTGAGGTCAGAAGTTCAAATCTTCTCAGGCCCACCATTGTTTGTTTTGCTGTTATGGGGCCTTAGCTCAGCTGGGAGAGCACCTGCTTTGCAAGCAGGGGGTCATCGGTTCGATCCCGATAGGCTCCACCAGCAAACAAGTTTCCAGGATGAAATGAAAAACTATCCGACTTCGGTCGGTAGTGAGCGGATTTGCCGCTTGCGATCTTTGACATTGTGAATGGGTTTTTAAATCGATGCCGTGGCGGTATCGTCGCAAAGGGTGAGACCTTCGGGTCACAGCTCTAACGCGATCGATATCATCACAAATCAATTAAATGATTATCTGGCTGAGATAATTCCTCCGCACGATCTTTAAGCGACTAAGCGTTATGCAGGCTTGTCGTTGATGGTGTGGATTCTCAAGCGTGAGGTAAGAGCATTTGGTGGATGCCTTGGCATGTACAGGCGATGAAGGACGTGGCACGCTGCGATAAGCGTCGGGGAGATGTGAGCAATCTTTGATCCGGCGATTTCCGAATGGGGAAACCCACCTTCACCATTTCTTCCGTTTCTTGGTTTCGACCAGGAATTGGGAGAGGTGGATTAGGTATTACCGAAGTGAATATATAGCTTTGGTGAAGCGAACTCGGGGAACTGAAACATCTCAGTACCCGAAGGAAAAGACATCAACCGAGATTCCCGTAGTAGTGGCGAGCGAACCGGGACCAGGCCAGTGCCTTTTCTTCAACTAACAGAACACTCTGGAAAGTGTGGCCATAGCGGGTGATAGCCCCGTATGTGAAAGTGACAGAAAAGGACTTGAGTAGGGCGGGACACGTGAAATCCTGTCTGAACATGGGGGGACCACCCTCCAAGCCTAAATACTCGTACATGACCGATAGCGAACAAGTACCGTGAGGGAAAGGTGAAAAGCACCCCGATTAGGGGAGTGAAATAGTACCTGAAACCGAATGCTTACAATCAGTTGGAGCCCCCTTGAGGGGTGACAGCGTACCTCTTGCATAATGGGTCAGTGACTTAATCTACCATGCAAGCTTAAGCCGTTAGGTGTAGGCGCAGCGAAAGCGAGTCTGAATAGGGCGACTGAGTATGATGGATTAGACCCGAACCCCGGCGATCTAGGCATGACCAGGTTGAAGGTGCGGTAACACGCACTGGAGGACCGAACCGTTGTATGTTGAAAAATGCTCGGATGAGTTGTGTTTAGGGGTGAAAGGCCAATCAAGCCGGGAAATAGCTGGTTCTCCGCGAAATCTATTTAGGTAGAGCGTCAGATTTATGCCATCGGGGGTAGAGCACTGGATGGGCTAGGGGGTCGCGAGATCTACCAAACCTAACCAAACTCCGAATACCGATGAGTCTTGTCTGGCAGACAGACGGCGGGTGCTAAGGTCCGTCGTCAAAAGGGAAACAGCCCTAACCTACAGCTAAGGTCCCCAAGTCATTACTAAGTGGGAAAGCATGTGGGATTTCCAAAACAACCAGGAGGTTGGCTTAGAAGCAGCCATCCTTTAAAGAAAGCGTAACAGCTCACTGGTCTAAATAAGAGATCCTGCGGCGAAGATGTAACGGGGCTAAAGTAATGCACCGAAGCTTAGGGTTCATAGTTTACTATGAGCGGTAGCGGAGCGTTCCGTAAGTGGCTGAAGCCGAAGGGTAACCGACGGTGGACATATCGGAAGTGCGAATGCTGACATGAGTAGCGATAAAGAGGGTGAGATGCCCTCTCGCCGAAAGACCAAGGGTTCCTGCGCAACGCTAATCGGCGCAGGGTGAGTCGGCCCCTAAGACGAGCCCGAAGGGGGTAGTCGATGGGAAACAGGTTAATATTCCTGTACCTGGAGATGTGTGACGGATGGCGGAAGTAGTTTGACCTTAACGGATTGGTCAGGCTGCCAAGTTGTCCCGGGAAATAGCCTCTCCATTATAGACCGTACCCGAAACCGACACAGGTGGTCAGGTAGAGTATACCAAGGCGCTTGAGTGAAGTATCCTGAAGGAACTCGGCAAATTGCCTCCGTACCTTCGGAAGAAGGAGGCCCTCTCATTACGCAAGTAGTGTGGAGGGGGCACAGGCCAGGGGGTAGCGACTGTTTATCAAAAACACAGGACTCTGCTAAGTCGGCTTCAAGACGACGTATAGGGTCTGACGCCTGCCCGGTGCTTGAAGGTTAAGAGGAGGAGTGCAAGCTCCGAATTGAAGCCCAAGTAAACGGCGGCCGTAACTATAACGGTCCTAAGGTAGCGAAATTCCTTGTCGGGTAAGTTCCGACCTGCACGAATGGCGTAACGACTTCCCCACTGTCTCCAGGATATGCTCAGCGAAATTGAAGTTCCCGTGAAGATGCGGGATACCCGCGGTTAGACGGAAAGACCCCGTGCACCTTTACTGCAGCTTTAGAGTGGCATTAGGAAAGAACTGTGTAGAATAGGTGGGAGGCTTTGAAACTTGGGCGCCAGTCCGAGTGGAGCCAACCTGTGAAATACCACCCTGTTGTTTTCTGATGTCTAACCTAGATCCGTTATCCGGATCAGGGACCCTCTATGGCGGGTAGTTTGACTGGGGCGGTCGCCTCCTAAAGAGTAACGGAGGCGCGCGATGGTATGCTCAGGCTGGTTGGAAACCAGCTGCGAGAGTGCAATGGCATAAGCATGCCTGACTGCGAGACCGACAGGTCGAGCAGAGACGAAAGTCGGTCATAGTGATCCGGTGGTCCCTCGTGGAAGGGCCATCGCTCAACGGATAAAAGGTACGCCGGGGATAACAGGCTGATACTGCCCAAGAGCTCATATCGACGGCAGTGTTTGGCACCTCGATGTCGGCTCATCACATCCTGGGGCTGGAGCAGGTCCCAAGGGTTTGGCTGTTCGCCAATTAAAGTGGTACGTGAGCTGGGTTCAGAACGTCGCGAGACAGTTTGGTCCCTATCTGCCGTGGGCGTCGATTGTTGAGAGGAGTTGCCCCTAGTACGAGAGGACCGGGGTGAACATACCTCTGGTGTACCAGTCATTCCGCCAGGAGTGCAGCTGGGTAGCTATGTATGGAAGGGATAACCGCTGAAAGCATCTAAGCGGGAAGCCTCCCTCAAGATAAGCAATCATCGAACCGTGATAGACCATCACGTTGATAGGCCAGGTGTGGAAGCGCAGTAATGCGTGGAGCTAACTGGTCCTAATAGTTCTGTTCGCGCTTGTTGGATCCCACCATCAACGACAGGCCTGAGTGAAAGCTCGGTTTGCTGTTGAGGAGGATTTATCCAAGCCGGATGATCGTTCTAGACGCACACAATACCAACACATGGTATCGCCTAAACACTTAGGTGCATCGATTTAAAAACCTTGCCCATCCGCTAGCTTCATTGCTTGGTGGTCCTAGCGTTTGTGACCCACCCGATCCCATCTCGAACTCGGCCGTGAAACCAAACAGCGCCGATGGTACTAGTGCTTAAGCACTGGAAGAGTAGGTCGCCGCCAGGCATTGTAGCTAGCGGGCAAGCAAGGTTTTAACCCATTCACAGTGACAAAGGGCTGACCCCACCCGGGGCAGCCCTTTTTCGCGTCTCTGCAGCAAATTTTGTGGTGGCGTGATTTCTCAGGGGTCATTCCCTGAGAGGATCGGTTCTTGAACTTTGTTCAAAGCTGATCTGTTCGGTCCGAAAGACCGCAAGCGCGACCGCGCGCCCACAGCGAAGGCCAGCTTGCTGGTTGATAGCGAGGAAAGCCAAAGGGCCGCACGGCCCTGCCGGCATCTGGGGCACAATCGGTGACGCGGGGTGGAGCAGTCCGGTAGCTCGTCAGGCTCATAACCTGAAGGTCGTTGGTTCAAATCCAACCCCCGCAACCAAGTTTTTTCCAGCACTTCAAACCGCTCGGTCATTCGCCGCAGCGGTTTTTTGCGTTTGCCCTTCTGAGCTGCACGTATTTTTTCCGTGTTTGTCGCGCTGCGTGTTACAAGCTGTGCTGCAATTCAACGGGAGCAGGTTTTGAAAGCGGATCGTAGAGGATTTGGACGCGGTCTTTTGGCAGGTTTGCCATTGCTCTCCGCTTCAAAGGCGTTGGCGCAAGAGAGCACTGAACGCTCGGTGCAAAAACGGCTGGTTTATTCCAACACGCTTAGCGCTCCCGCTGATGTGGCGGGTTGGCGGCTTGAGGGCACCGCCGCAATAGAATTTCCAGATGGTGCTTTGCGCATTGAGAATACGCGGCCAGCTGAAGATGGGCAGGCGGCCAATATCGTTTTCTGGTCGGATGTTCGGATGGAAGGCGATGTCGAGATCAGCTGGGAGTTCCGCCCGTTGCGTGAGCCGGGCCTGTGTGTCTTGCTCTTGTTTGCCGATGGCCTCAACGGACGCGATCTGTTCGATCCCGCTTTGGCGCCGCGAGCCGGTATTTATGAGCAGTATATACGTGGTGACATCCAGAATATCGGGCTGTCATATTTCCGCCGGCGCTATCCGCGAGAACGTGCGTTTGGGCTTTGCAACCTGCGCGAAAATCCAGGTTTCGCATTGCGCGCACAGGCCGCCGATCCCCTGCCGTCTTTGGAAGATTGGCCCGCCGACGCCTTCTATAGCTTCCGCCTTCGCAAAACGGCTGGGACAATTGCGTTCTATATCAATGACTTTCCAACGCTTCAGGCAGAAGGCGATTTTGCCAGATTTGACACTGGCTATCTCGGCTTTCGCCAGATGGCACCATTGATCGGGGAATATCGCAACCTTACTGTGCACGCTTTGCTATAATCGTAGCGCGCCTTCGGCATTGGTGAGCCGATTTGAACTCTCGCCTTTCTAGCGCCTGCTATCCGCGCATTGTTCCATCGGGATTTAGCGCGATGGTGCGGCTTTGTTCCCCTGCGGCATGGATTGCTTCGATCAGGCGGACATCGCGCCTGCCCATTTCGCCGGGTACGCGGATCGCGATGCCATCGCGGATTGCATCTGCCAGATGGTCAAGCTGGCGTGCAAACTGCACTTCGGGGTCACCAGGTTTGAGCGTCTCTTCATCCCTGCCGCGCCGCAAAGTCATAACATGGCCGCCATACCCTATCGCAGGTTCCATATTGAGCGCACCTTTTGTGCCATAAGCGGCAACGCTGTTTTTGCTCGCGCTGTCATAGGATGTCGAGATTTGCGCGCTAAGCCCGGAAGGGAAGTTCAATTGCGCTGAAACTTTGGCGTAAATTTCTGCGAACCGCACGTCACCGGTGGGGCGATAGGTTGCCGCGCTTACGCTGGTGGGCATTTCGCTGGAAAGATACAGTGCGGCCTGCAGACCATATATACCAAAATCTTCAAGCGGCCCGCCACCTGCATAAAGCGCATTTACGCGCCAATTCTTATCCGGCGATGTGGGCCCCATGCGATATGATTGCTGGGTTGTGATGAGGCGCATATCCCCAAGGGTGTTTGCGCTTGTTAGCTTCATGGCTTCAAGATTGTGTGGTTCGAAATGGCACCGATACGCGATCATCAGCTTCTTGTCGGCCCGCTGCGCAGCCGCAAGCATTCGGTCGCATTCCGCGCTCGATAGCGCCATCGGCTTTTCACACAAAACATGTTTGCCCGCTACAAAAGCGCGCTCGGCAAACTCGCAATGCAATCCGCTTGGCAGGACGATGTACACCGCATCAATGCCCGGATCATCGGCAATCCGATCGAAATCCTCATAGGAATAGCGTGAAGCGGATGGCACGCCATAGGCATCGCCAACTTGCGCCAATTTTTGCGGATTACCGGAAACTAGGGCCGCAATATGCGAACGCTTGGCCTGCCCGATACGTGTCATCATTTGTTTTAAGGCATAGCCGCCAAGGCCCACAATTGCATAACCGACACTGTCTGGCGAAGGTCGCGCGGGCGGCTTGGCAGGCAAATTCACTCCGCGCGGCATGGGTTGGCCGATCGCGCGCGGGCTCTGTACCTCTGATGATGTCGCCTGCGGGGAAGCGGTGTTTGCCGCAGCAACGCCGGGGCTGATCACAGCCGCTGCGCCCGCGCCCGTTCCTATCATAAACCCGCGGCGGGATAAAACATGAGAGCGCATATCAATTCCTTTCATGACCTGTATCGCAGCGAGTTCGCTATGGTGCGATGATCATGATGGTCAGCGAGTCGAAATGCAATCGCGGTTAACCGGCGCGGGGCCAATCGCGCATATGTTTGTTTGTTGATTGTCATCGACCGGTAACAAGACTGACACGAACATTACACGTAGCCCCCCTAGGCGCGCCTCCATGAGAAGGAGGCTTTGCCCATGAATACGAACCGTTTCCTCGCCACGATCAGCGTTGGCGCACTTGCCATTTCTGCCGCACCCGCCTTTGCAGGCGATGTGAACGGCATTGTCACCGATGCCAATGATACAGTGGCGCTGCAAAGTGCCGTCATCCGCATTCCCGAATTGCGCCGCACGGCAACAACCGCTCGCGATGGTTCATTTCGCATCGGCGATCTGCCCGCTGGTACCTATACGATTGAGGCGCGCTATGTCGGCGCGGAACTGGTGCGCCAGACAGTGGAAGTGCCGGAAAGCGGCAATGTCACTGTCAATTTTGCACTGTCCAGCCTGGCGGGCGGCGATATCCTGGTGATCGGACAAGCGGCCAATCAGGCCAATGCACTGTCCCGCAAATATGCCAGCGACACGGTTTCTGATGTGCTTAGCCGCGATGCGATTGGCCAGTTTCCTGATCAAAATGTGGCGGAAAGCTTGCGCCGTTTGCCCGGTATCAATGTTCTTAACGATCAAGGCGAAGGCCGCTTTGTTTCTGTGCGCGGGCTTGATCCCTCGCTCAATGCGACATCGATCAACGGTGTGCGCATTCCATCGCCCGAAGGCGATACGCGTGCCGTTGCATTGGACGTTGTTTCCAACGGTGTGATTGAAAGCATCGAAGTCAAAAAATCACTGACGCCGGATATGGATGCGGACACAATCGGCGCTTCGATTGAAATCAACACAGTTAGCGCTTTTGACCGCCGCACCAATCTGTTCACCGTGCGCGCTGAGGGCAGCTATAACGAATATGCTGACAAGCTGCGCCCGCGTCTGGGTGCAGATTTTGCCTATAAGGTTAGCGATGATTTCGGCATTTCGGGCGGCATCGCTTATTACAATCGTTTCTTTGAAACCGACAATATCGAAGCCGATGATTGGGAAGAAGATAACGGCCTCGTCTATGCCGAAGAAGTGCAATATCGTGATTATGATGTCGAGCGCGAGCGGATTAGCGCCTCGCTGGGTTTCGATGCGCGCGTTTCCGATACCACAGAGATCTATCTGCGCGGTCTTTACAGCCGTTTTGACGATCAGGAATTTCGCCGCCGTCTAACTTTTGACCTTGGTGATGCAGCTGTTTCAGGCAGCGGCACTTCGGCACAATTCACCGATGAAATCGTGGTGGAAAGCGATGTGAAGGACCGCTTTGAACGCCAGGAAATCAAATCGGTCAGCTTTGGCGGTGAAACGCAAACCGGCCCGTGGTTTCTTGAATATCAAGTGAGCTGGGCGCAATCTTCCGAACTTGAAGATGGCAGCGTTGATCCAACCCAATTTGAGCAGGAATTTGACGATCTGACCGTCGATTTCAATTATGCCAATGCGCGCACGCCGTTATTTTCGGTAAGCGGAGCAGGGGCGGCCAACTTCGCCAATCCGGAGCTTTACGGTCTCAAAGATGTTGAGTTTACCGACCTTTCCGATGCGCAGGATGAAGAGTTCACGGTAAAATTCGATGCAGGTCATGAGTTTGCCATGGATAGCGGTGTGCTGACCATCCAAACCGGTTTCAAAGGCCGCTGGCGTGATAAGATGTTCAATAAAGACGTGCTCTTTTTTGAACTTGATGGGCTGACGCTGGCCGATGTGCAGGGTATTGGCCCAACTTATCGCATCACTGATATCAGCCCACTGCCCGGCCTCACCGAAGCGTCCGATTTCTTCTTTGCCAATCGCGGCGACTTTGAATTGCAGGAAATTGACAGCCAGTTTGATAGCGCGGTTGAAGATTATCTGATCGAGGAAGACATCCTTGCCGGCTATGCGCTTGCCCGCTGGGACAGCGATAGCCTGACCGTGATTGGCGGTGTGCGGTACGAACACACGCAAACCGATATTTTCGGCAATTTCACCCAGCTGGTCGAAGAAAATGGCACTTTGCCCGATGATTCCACCGCCGGTGAAAATACGGTGATCGTTTCCGACACATTCACCCCGCGCAATTATGGCTTGTGGCTGCCCAGCCTCAATGTCCGGTTTGAGCCGGTGGACAATGTTGTCTTCCGCGGCGCTGGCTATCGCAGCCTTGTGCGCCCTGGCTTTGCCCAAATTGCACCGCGTTTCGCGACGGAGCAAAATGACGGGGTCGAAGGCGAATTTGGCAACCCCAATTTGCTGCCATACAAGGCATGGAACCTTGATGCCTCGGCAGAATATTACTTCTCCGGCAATGGCGCGATCAGCCTTGCGTTCTTCTACAAAGATGTGCGCGATTACATCGTCGATGTTGAATATGAAGCCGATGGCGAACAGCTGGTTTTCAACGGCATCGCATTTGATGAAGCGGTGATCCCGTTGAATGGGGATAGCGCTGAGGTGTGGGGCATTGAATTCGGTTTTGCCAAGCAGTGGAGCGAATTGCCCGCGCCATTTGATGGCCTGCTTACCCAAGCCAATTACACATACACCGATGCAACAGGCACTGTGCCCGGCGATACGGTGGAAGGCGTTTTGGGCACCACTGGCCCGACCCGCACGATCAGCCTGCCTTCCACATCCGAGCACACGTTTAACGGTGTACTCGGATATGAGAAAGGTCCGTTCAGCGTTCGCCTGGCAGGGACGTTCCGCGATGATTATCTCGATGAACTGAACGGTTCACCGGAAGAAGATCGCTTTGTGGACAGCCACTTCCAGCTGGATGCCAGCATCAAATACCGCGTGACGCCAAAGGTCCAGGTTTTTGCCGAAGCGGTCAATCTCACCGATGCAGAGTTCTTCGCGTACAATAATGTGGGCGGGCAGCAGAACAATTATCAGTATGAAATCTATGGCCGAACCTTCAAGGGCGGTGTTAAGGTCACTTTCTGATGATGCGATTTTCTCTCACAATAGGGGTGGCGGCGCTGCTTGCGGGTTGCGCTGCCCCAACCGGGCTTCCTCCCGTTTCAATCACGGCTTCGGGGGAAACTGCGCCTGTTGGCACCGCCAATGAAGATGCCGCCGATGATCCGGCGATCTGGCGCAATGCGGCCGATCCTGCCGCCAGCCTGATCGTGGCGACGGACAAGAAGGCGGGATTGTATGTCTATGATCTTGCCGGTGAAGTGCGCGGTTTTTATGCAGCGGGCGCGGTCAACAATGTGGACATTGCCACCATTCCGGGCGGCAACGTTATTGTGGCGGCAAGCGATCGCAATGATCTGGCCAATGCGCAGATCCGCTTGTGGGAATTGAACACCAGCGATGCCACGCTGACGGAAATTGGCAGCGTGCCGGGTGGTGCAGGCGAAGGCTATGGCTTTTGCATGAATGAAGCGGGCGGCACATTGTTTGCCTATTCCGTGCTCAAAGATGGCCGCATTGAAGAGGTGGCGATCATTATCGGCGGACAGACGATTGTTGCAGAGAATATGCGCAGCCTTTCTGTCCCCACACAGGCCGAAGGATGCGTGGTCGATCCGCGTGATGGCACACTATACGTTGGCGAAGAGGTCGCCGGGATTTGGCGCTTTGCCAAAAATGGCACTGCGGGCGAAATGGTTGCGAGAATAGATAACCAATATATGGTCGCCGATGTCGAAGGCCTCGCGCTGGTGACCAAAGGCGAGACGGGCGGCTATCTTGTCGCATCGAGCCAGGGGGACAACGCGTATGCAGTGTACAGCCTGCCCGATGTGACGCCGCTTGGCCGGTTCAACATTGCCCAAGGCGCGTTTGGCGCGACACAGGAAACAGATGGCATCGCTTTGGTCGAAGGCAGTTTCGGGCCGCAATATCCCGGCGGATTGTTTGTCGCGCAAGATGGCATGAACGAACCTGCGGCGCAGAATTTCAAACTGGCCGATTGGGGCGCGATCAAAACGGCGATGGGGCTTGAGTAACCGGTATCACAGCCTTTGGGTCAGGTGACTTGCCCCTGTCATGTCTTGTTATCATTCACCGCGTAAACCTGCGCAAGAAAGGCCGCTTGTCATGACACCCAATCGCCGCAATTTCCTCACCGCCACTGGCTCTGCCTTTGCCGCCCTTGCAGCGTCTGGTTGTGCCAGCCCGCCGCCGCGCGCCTCTGGATATTCGCCGGTTGGCGATCTGGTGCCTGATCCTGCAGGCCTGCTCGATTTGCCGCCGGGCTTTTCGTACCGTGTTGTTTCACGGCTGGGCGATGCGATGGATGATGGCGGCACTGTGCCTGACCGGGCCGATGGCATGGGCTGTTTTGATCTGGGCAATGGCAAAATCGCTTTGGTCCGCAATCATGAATTAAAAGTGGACCATGATGGCGCGGGCGCTTCTGGTCCGGCCTTTGATACCTTGGCCAAAAGCCTTATCCCGCTGCCCGGTGGCACCACCAATCTTGTGCTCGATGCGCAGACTTTGGCGGTTGAAAAGCAGTTCCGCTCATTTGCTGGCACGATCCGCAATTGCGCCGGCGGAGTGACGCCATGGGGCACTTGGCTGACCTGCGAAGAAGATGTGACAACGCCCGATGGCAAGGCAAACCAGTCGCATGGCTGGGTTTTCGAAGTGCCCGCTAATGCGACGGGCCAGGTAAATCCGCCTCCGCTTAAAGCGATGGGCCGCTTCAAACACGAAGCCGCCTGCGTCGATCCGGCTACCGGGATTGTCTATCTGACCGAAGATCGCGGTGATTCTCTGCTGTATCGTTTTATCCCTAACGTACAGGGGCAATTGGCTGAAGGTGGCACGTTGCAAGTGCTAATCATTGATGGCCTTGCCGATACCCGCAATTGGTCTGGCAAAACCGTTTCAACCGGCGAATGGCTGGCTGGCACATGGCGCACCATCGACAATCCCGAAGCGCCCGATGACGATTTGCGTGAAAGAGGCGCTGCGATGGGCGCGAGCCTGTTTGCGCGTGGTGAAGGCATCTGGATGGGCGATGGTGAGTTCTACTTCACCTGCACCAGCGGGGGCGTTGCCAAACAAGGCCAGATCTTCCGCATCCGCCCGAATGCTGATGGGCCAGCCAATGGACCAGATGCCGTGCAGCTGTTCTATGAAAGCCCGGCCAAGGCGGAATATACCTATGGCGATAATCTGGTGGTTGCGCCCAATGGCCATCTCGTGGTGTGCGAAGACAGCTATGATGATGTCGTCGATAACCATTTGCGCGGTGTCACGCCGCAAGGCAGCGTCTATCCGCTCGCCCGCTTGCGTGTGCAGACGGAACCGGCAGGCGCGTGTTTCTCACCCGATGGTCGCACAATGTTTGTAAATGCGTATAGTCCCACGATGACCTTTGCCATTCAGGGACCTTGGCTTGCCTGACAAAACTCCCGCGATTTTGTTCGTGTGTCTTGGAAATATCTGCCGCTCTCCCATGGCGGAAGGCGCGATGCGTGCTGCGGCCAGGTTAACGGCGCTGGAGCTGGAAGTCGATTCCGCTGGCACAGGGGCTTGGCATGTCGGCAATCCGCCGGATGAGCGTGCGCAGGCCACCGCTTTGCAGCATGGCGTTGATATCTCTGATCTGCGCGCGCGGCAGGTAGAGGCAGAGGATTTTGACCGGTTCGATTATATCTTTGCGCTCGACCGGGAAAATCTGGCCAATCTGGAAAGCATGGCTCCTGCAGGATCGCAGGGCCGCGTGCGGTTGTTGATGGATTGCGTGTCGGGCCGCGAAGGACAGGCGGTGGCAGACCCGTATTATGGCGCAGATGATGGCTTTGCAGCGACATGGCGTGATGTCAGCACAGCCGCAGAAGCTATCGCAGCGCGGCTGAAAAAGTGATGCAGTGTGTGCAGGTAAGGGCAGCGTTTGGTTAAACCGCGATCAGGCCGGGAAACAGCATTTTGATTGAGGCGATAAACAGCATGGCGGCCAGCGCATAACGCACCCAGCTTTCGGGCACTTTACCGCTAACCAACGCGCCCACTATAATCCCTGGGATCGCCCCGATCAGCAGACTGCCCAGCATCCACACATCCACATTGCCCAGCAGCGAATGTCCCATGCCTGCCACCAAAGTCAGCGGTACGGCATGGACAATATCGGTGCCGACAATCTTCTTCGCGCCCAATCGCAGCGGATAAACCGTTGCCAGCAACACTGCGACCAATGCGCCTGCGCCCACCGATGTCAGCGTCACCAATCCGCCGATCACTGCACCTCCTGCAAGGATGAATATGCGTTGGCGAGGGCGCATGGAGTCGCCCATTTTGCCGCGCAATTGCACCAAAGCTGGCTGGATCTTGGGCTTGGCCAGCATCATGAAACTGGTCAGCAACAAAGCCGCGCCCAGCAGTTTCATCAAAGGCCCGGCATCCATTTTGCCATCTTGAAACAGCCACAGCCATAACAGCGTGAGCACAGCTGCGGGCAAGCTGCCCATCGCCAACCGCCTCACGACATACCAATCCACAGAGCCAAGCTTGTTATGCATGCCTCCGCCCACCGCTTTGGTGATGGCCGCAAACCACAAATCTGTCCCCACGGCGAGAGCGGGGTGAACACCGAAAAAGAAGATCAGGATCGGCGACATGATCGACCCGCCGCCAACACCTGTCAGCCCCACAAGGAAGCTGACAAATGCACCGGCAAGGGCGTAACTGAGGTCTATGCCCTCAAGCATACTTATGCTGCGAGGAGCACTTTCACTTCGGCGAGCACACGCTCGGCCCATTCGGGGCGGCAGATGAGGAGGTCTGGCATATAGGTGTCGGCATTGTTGTATATGAGGGGGCTGCCGTCAATGCGTGAACAATGCAGGCCGTGGGCTGCGGCAACGGCGGCCGGCGCGCAGCTATCCCATTCAAACTGACCGCCCGAATGCAGGTAAATCTCTGCTTCGCCGCGCACAACGGCCATTGCTTTGGCCCCGGCGCTGCCCATGCCGACAAGCTCTCCACCGATTTTCTCAGCTACGGCCACCGCTTCGGCAGCAGGGCGCGTGCGGCTGACCAGAAGACGCGGGATTTTTGCCGGATCGGGCATGGAGATGGGCGCATCAGAACGCAGCACGGTGCCGCCATCAAGGCCGGGCAAAGCCACCGCGCCGATTTCCGGCTTGCCATCGATGGTGAGTGCGACATGCACCGCCCAGTCCGAACGCGCTTCACCATATTCGCGTGTGCCATCCACCGGATCGATGATCCAGACGCGTGATTTTGAAAGGCGCTCGTCAGTATCTTTGCTTTCTTCGGACAGCAGGCCATCGTCGGGGCGCTGTGCTTGCAAAGCGTGGATTAGAAACTGGTTGGCCGTCTGGTCACCCGCTTTGCCCAGCGCTTTGCCTTCGAACATGCCGCTTTCGCGCACTTGCAAGAGAATGCGTCCGGCTTGATCGGCCAGATGGGCTGCGAGAGCTGCGTCGTCCATGTCATCAAACATGTCTTCAATTCCTTATTTACGGCTGCTTTGTGGCTGCTTTATTGTGCACTGCAACATATTGCGTCGCACGTAAATGCCTTTGTGATGTATCAACGCGTTAGCGGCGTCCATTCCTCGCCTTTAGGAAGGTCGGCAAAGATCGCGTCCAGCATGGCATCGGTCACCTCTCCGGGGGATGCTGGTTGCCATTGCGGGGTATTGTCCTTGTCCTTGTTCTTGTCCAACAGAACCGCGCGGACGCCTTCGATAAAGTCAGGGCGCATCAGCATATTGGCCGCAATTGCATATTCGCGGCGCATCTCGGCGGCGAAGTCAGGCACGCAGGGCGCCTCGGCAAAAAGGCGCAATGCCACTTTGGAGCTGGTCGGACATTTTGCAGTGACAGAGCGCAATTCCTTGGCCGCCCATTTGCCATCATCGGCGGCAAGGTCTGCAATGATCGCTTCGAGCGTGTCGCCAGCAAACAGCCGCGCGATCTTGTCCGCATTGCCAGCAAGGCGCGCTTCGGGCGGATCGACCGCGAATTTCGCAAGCACGGCTGCGGGTTCATCACCGCTGCTGCGCAAAGCAGCTTTGGCCGCTTCCAACTGATCGTCGGCAAGATAATGCGTGGCAAGGCCGGCCCAAAAACACTCCGCCCCATCCAGCCGTGCGCCGGTTAATGCAAGAAATTTGCCCAGATTTCCCGGCAGATGCGGCAAATACCAGCCAGCACCAATATCGGGGAACAGACCAATCGCACCTTCGGGCATCGCGAACAGCGTATTGGAGGTCGCAATGCGGAAAGCGGCCGGTAGCGACAAGCCAACGCCGCCACCCATCGTCACCCCGTCCATGAAAGTGATCACGGGTTTTGGATAGGTGAAAAGCAAGTGGTTGAGCCGGTATTCCGCCATAAAGATCGCGCGGCCTGCCGCCCCGCCATCCTCCATTGCAGAGCTGCGCACATTGGCGACATCGCCGCCTGCGCAAAAACCGCGCGTGTCTGCATCATGATCGATAATGACCCGCGTGATTGCAGGATCATCGCGCCAACCCAGCAAGCTTTGCGCGATGCCAGTGCACATGTTCCCACTCAACGCATGAAGCGCGCGCGGACGGGTCAGCGTGATGGTGGCGGTCTGGCCGCGCAAAGATGTGCAAAATTCGGCCATTACTGGCAAAGCCGCCGCAGCAAGGTTTGTTCGCCGCGCAAGGCCAATGTCGCCCCATCATCCAGCAGGTCGAGCGTGGGGGTGATCTCCCAGCTTTGCCCTTCGCCGGACATGGTCAGTGTCACTGTGGCAGAGGATCCGATCATTTCAGACGCCGTGGCGCGGCCAACCGATTCGTAAAAACGGATGGCATCGGCGGTGATTTCAACCCGCGTTTCCGATTGCGCGGAGCAATCGCCCGCGGCGCTATCCCAAATGCCGTGAAAAGCTGCGGGGATGGGGCCAGAGCTGGAATGCGCCTGCTTCTGTGCCTGCTTCTGTGGCTGCATGCTCTCCGCGCGTTCGGGAGCGGCAGGTTCGGGCTCGGCAGGTTCAGGCCCGGCAGGTTCAGGCCCGGCAGGTTCAGGTTCGGCAGGTTCAGGGGTGCACCCGGCAAGCGTCAGCGCCGCAATCGCTGCAAAACCAAGGAAAGCAAATCTCATCTTCGCTCGGCTAACTTGCCTGCGGCCTGCTCGCAATACCTCAACCGCAAGTGATCCGTTCTGTGACACGCGCGTCATCGTAAAACACATTCACCCGGTCGGGCCGATAATCCATCGTCATCGCGCTATTGGGCGGTCCCCAGCGCAGCCGTGCCGCGCCGCTTTTCGCCATGATTTGCGCGCCCAAATCCACGCTCACCATCTGGCCGACAAAATCTTGCACCAATTCCGCATCACATTCTCCTTGCGGGGCGCGCGCCAAGGGTTCTTCATATGGATCCTCGGACATGTCATCAGCGTAGCTGGCACAGGCGGCCAAAGCGAGAGCGGCTGGCAGGAAGCTCAATTGTATCAAGCGCATAAAGATTGCTCCGTTGGGGAGAGCCTAGCGAGGCCGGGCCAGCGACGCTAGGCAAACTCCTCGCGTAGTGCTGTCAGTCCAACGGCAACTCGTCTCCACTTCGCGCAATTCGCCCTTTGTCTTTCAGAACTCAGGCCGCGAGGTTTTGCCACTCGGCCAGTGCGGCTGAGCGAGCGGCTTTAAAGGTCTGACGATTTACGAGGTGGCGCTGGGCATCGACCCGCAGGGCCGCGAAACGAACTGGTTGTGAAAGTTGGCGTGAACGGAAGCGAATTTCTGCAGTGATTGCATCCTGCGAAATCGCTGCGTGACGCGCTCTCTTCGTCGGAATGGAAGGTGCGAATTCTCCACCCGATTGTTCAGCCACCGACCCATCTGGCGACTATCCTCACAGCCAACCTCAACCATCGCGGCACGGTAAGATCGCAAGCCGTCCGTCACAATTTCGACCGGGCGACCGTGGCACTTCAGCGCTTTTTTAAAGAAGCGCAAAGCTGCGGTTTGGTCCCGATTCTTCGTGACGTAGCTCTCGAGTATCTTACCCTCGTGATCCACCGCGCCAAAGGTAATGGGTCTCACCGTTGATTTTTACAATGAACTCGTCGAGGTGCCACCGCCAGTGTGCGGAGCCTTTCAATCTGGAGACCCGCTGGCGTCGGATGTCGGCGCCAAACATGGCATCAAAGCGGTTCCACCAGAAGCGGACAGTCTCATGGCAGATGTCTATCCGGCGTTCAAAGAGCAGGTCTTCCACGTTCCTCAGACTGAGCTGAAATCGAACATACATCAGCGCAACAAGGCGGATCACCTCAGGGGAAGAGTTGAAGCGTTTGAATGGACTGGGCGGGTTGGCTCTAGATTTGCGGCTCATTTAGCCGAACTAGCAGCCATCCAACCTAGCTGCCACGTTAGTCTGCCAAAACCCTCTCAGCCATTTCGCCAAAAATCCAGAAGCGTGCCTTATGTTATGAATGCGCATGAGAGTGCAGCGGGACAAGGAATATTCTCAAAAGAGCATCTTGTCATTTTACCTACTTCCTCTGCCTGTTGAGGAAATTTTAATGGGGTTCGCTTGGTTGTTCGGTGGCAATCAAACGTGGAGGTAACAATGTCCCGACGATCCATTCTGCCCCTTCTAGCGCTCGGCTTATTCACGGCCTCATGCTCGGAATCCGACCTCGCGACTGACTACCGCTATCGACTGTCAGTCGAGGTGGAGACGCCCCAAGGCTTGCGCAGCGGATCGAGCGTGATTGAGGTCGAGCAGTCGATGGGGCGTTCGGCTGGAACCGGGTTTGGCAAACGCATCAATCGCCGTGCGCGTGGCGAAGCTGTCAGTGTAGACTTGTCAGATGGCAAGACACTGTTTGCGCTGTTGGATTCGACGACTGACACTGACTGGGCAAAGAGGATTGTTCACGCCGTTTCTCCTCGGGTCGATGGGGAGCGGTTTGAGGCGCAGTTGGACGATACTCTCTTGATTGACGGAGTGGTGGAGTTGCCGGCTTGGCTCACGCCAACGGTCGCAGGCAAACCAAGGCCCGGATACCCTATACTTGCAGCGTTCAATGATCTGGACACCCCCGAAACCATGAGCCTCGTCGATCCTGAAGACTTGCAGTCAACTTTCGGAGACGGTGTGCACCTTAAGCGCATCACTGTCGAAATTACGGATGACCCAGTGACCACTGGCATTGAGCAGCGGCTGCGTTGGCTTACCGATCCCAATATTATCGAGAATCCTGGTTGGAGCAGAATTCCGCTTTCAACTCGGAAGATGATCATTGGCTTGCGAGATGGAAAGTAAGGAGCTGAAAAGTGAATGAAGATGTCTTTCTGTCATTGTTGGCATTGGATGCTTACAATCAGGGCTATGGAGCAAACGTAGACCTTGATGGTGTTACTGCCATAGGCAGATGGCTTCTATGCGATTAAATATAGTTGGGACGATGATGGCGACTTTAAGACCATCATATCCTACCGAGGAACCAACTTCCCAGCTGACATCACTGATCTCACGCAGGTCGTGGCTCTGGCTGACGACGTGTTCGGAGGCTGGAGCATGTTTCTTGGCTTCGGTGACGGCAGCCAGGTTCCTTTGGCTGCAGAGTTTTATGAGCTTGCCACTGGCGGATTGTCCCTAAAGGGCGAGGGCAACATTCTTGCCGGTGACAACATCATTCTAACCGGCCACTCGTTAGGCGGCGCGCTTACCGCTATTGTCGAGGCCGAAGTGCGCGCTGTTTTGCCTGATCCCAGTGATCCCGGCGCCATTGATGTGGCGCGCTTTGCCCGCTCTTTGATCGCCACGGTGCACGGCCATTGCAGCTATCACGTCAGCGGCTCTTTCGCCTTGTTGGATGAACCAGACCCTACAGGCGCGGCTTTGGCGCGGGTGCGCGAATGTTTGAGCGCGCAAGGTGTGCGCGCCACCTGACCCTCGCCACGCGCGGTAAGCTGGGCTAGCACCCCTTGCGACTCTGCAGTAAGCGGGGCGCGACTGGGGGGATATGATGGCTGATACGCCGGACAATCAATCACACGATAGCGCGCAAGGCGAAGAAACCACCGCCAATGAAAGCGCGTATTGGCACGACAATCTGCGCCTGCTTGGCATTTTGATGAGCATCTGGTTCGCGGTGAGTTTTGGTGCTGGCATCGTGTTTCGCGACTGGCTCGATCAATTTATGCTGGGTGGATATCCGCTGGGCTTTTGGTTCGCGCAGCAAGGCTCGATCTACGTCTTTATCGTTCTGATTGTGATCTATGTGCGGCGGATGCGCGCGCTGGAACGCAAATATGATCTGGATGATTAAGGTGCGTTTGGCATGAGTACACAGACCCTTATCTACCTGTTCGTTGGCGCAAGTTTTGCGCTGTATATCGGCATCGCTATCTGGAGCCGGGCGGGATCGACAGCGGAGTTTTACGTTGCTGGTGGCGGCGTTAATCCGGTGGTCAATGGCATGGCGACGGCGGCGGATTGGATGAGCGCTGCAAGCTTTATCTCGATGGCCGGGCTGATCGCATTTCTGGGCTATGATGGCAGCGTGTATTTGATGGGCTGGACGGGCGGCTATGTGATGTTGGCTCTGCTGTTGGCGCCTTATCTGCGCAAATTTGGCCAGTTCACCGTGCCTGATTTCATAGGCACACGGTATTATTCCAAAGCCGCGCGGGTGGTGGCCGTTATCTGTCTGATCTTTATCAGCTTTACCTATATCGCCGGGCAAATGCGCGGGGTTGGTATTGTCTTTTCGCGCTTCCTGGATGTGCCGATAACACTGGGCGTGGTGATCGGGATGGGGATTGTCTTTGTCTATGCCGTTTTGGGCGGCATGAAAGGCATCACCTATACGCAGGTCGCGCAATATTGCGTGTTGATCTTCGCCTATATGGTGCCTGCGTTTTTCATCAGCTTCCTCATCACCGGCAATCCTGTGCCGCAATTGGGGTTAGGCTCCACGGTGGATGATGGGAGCGGGATGTTCGTCCTGCAAAAGCTTGATCTGGTGCTCACTGATTTGGGCTTTGGTCCTTACACGCAAGGTTCGCGATCCATGGTGGATGTGTTCTGCATCACCGCTGCATTGATGGTGGGTACAGCAGGCCTGCCACATGTGATCGTGCGCTTTTTCACAGTGCCCAAAGCATCGGATGCGCGCAAATCGGCGGGCTGGGCGCTGGTCTTTATCGCGCTGCTTTATACCACCGCGCCCGCTGTTGGCGCGTTCGCGCGGCTCAATTTCATCGATAGCGTGAATGAGCAAAGCTATTCTGAGGCGCCTGCATGGTTCAAGAATTGGGAGGCCAATGATCTGATCGCATGGCGTGACAAGAACGATGATGGCGTGATGCAATATCGCCCCGGCGACGCGTTTGAAGGCGCGCCCGTCTTTGCCCAAAGCGGCACTGGCGCATCGGGCGAACGATTGCTGGAAAATGCGGCAACACACAGCGAGAATGAAGTCTATGTTGATCGCGATATCATGGTGCTTGCCAATCCAGAGATTGCCGCGCTGCCCGGCTGGGTAATCGCGCTGGTCGCGGCGGGGGGATTGGCGGCGGCGCTTTCCACCGCGGCAGGGCTGTTGCTGGTGATATCCTCATCGGTCAGCCATGATTTGCTGAAGCAAACCTTCCGCCCCAAAATCACCGAGAAAGGCGAGCTATTGGCCGCAAGATTAGCGGCAACAGCGGCAATTGTGGTGGCCGGTTATCTGGGCATTTATCCGCCCGGCTGGGTGGCGCAAGTGGTCGCATTTGCTTTTGGCCTTGCGGCGGCGAGCTTGTTTCCGGCGATCTTTATGGGCATCTTTTCCAAGCGCATGAACCGCGAAGGCGCGATTGCCGGAATGGTGAGCGGGCTGGTCTTCACCTTCGCTTATATCGCTTATTTCAAGCTGGCGAACCCGGCGGCAAATGTGGCGGAAAACTGGCTGTTTGGCATCTCACCAGAAGGTATTGGCGTGATCGGGATGCTGATCAATTTCGGCATCGCAATCGGCGTGGCGAGCATCACCAAAGGACCGCCACTGGAAATCCGCAAGCTGGTTGATTCCATCCGCGTTCCGCGCGGTGCAGGCGAGGCGAGCAATCACTGATCAGCGTAGTTTTTGGGGATTAGCGGTTTTGCCGCCCTTCAATCAGCGCATCGACCAGTGACGGATCAGCCAGCGTCGAAATATCGCCCAAAGCGCTGTAATCATTCTCGGCAATCTTGCGCAAAATCCGGCGCATGATTTTGCCTGAGCGGGTTTTGGGTAGGCCGGACGTGAACTGGATGAGATCAGGTGTTGCAATCGGCCCGATTTCCTTGCGCACCCATTGGCGCAGCTGCGTGAGCAGATCATCGGATGCCTCTTCGCCTGCATTCAATGTGACGTAGCAATAAATGCCTTGTCCTTTGATATCATGGGGATAGCCAACAACAGCAGCTTCCGAAACGCGCGGATGCAGGACCAGTGCGCTTTCCACTTCGGCGGTGCCCATGCGGTGTCCTGACACATTGATCACATCATCAACACGGCCTGTGATCCAGTAATATTCGTCCGCATCGCGCCGGCACCCATCGCCTGTAAAATATTTGCCGGGATAGGTGCTGAAATAGGTCTGCACGAAGCGTTCGTGATCGCCATAAACGGTGCGCGCCTGGCCGGGCCAGCTATGCGTGATGCACAAATTCCCCTCAGCCGCGCCGTCCAGAACGCCGCCTTCATGATCGACCAGTTGCGGCCTGATGCCGAAAAACGGCTTGCCCGCGCTGCCCGGTTTCATATCGTGTGCAGCGGGCAGAGTGGTGATCATGATGCCGCCTGTTTCTGTCTGCCACCAGGTGTCCACCACCGCGCAGCCGCCATCGCCCACGCATTCGTGATACCAGCGCCATGCTTCGGGATTGATCGGTTCGCCCACACTGCCCAAAAGGCGCAAGCTTGATCTATCGCGGCTTTTCACAGGGCCATCGCCTTCGCGCATCAGCGCGCGGATCGCGGTGGGGGCGGTGTAGAAGATGTTCACGCCATGCTTGTCCACCACATCCCAAAAGCGGCCATGGTCAGGATAATTGGGCACGCCTTCGAAAACCACGCTGGTCGCACCGGACAAAAGCGGGCCGTAAACGATATAAGAATGCCCGGTGACCCAGCCGATATCGGCGGTGCACCAGTAAATTTCGCCGGGCTGATAATCGAAAACATAGGTGAAAGTGGTCGCGGCCCAAACGCCATATCCGCCGGTTGTGTGCAGCACGCCTTTGGGCTTTCCGGTGGAGCCGGAGGTGTAGAGGATGAACAGCGGATCTTCTGCCGCCATCACTTCGCACGGGCAATCTGCCAAGTTGGCCAAATCATGGAACCAGTGATCACGATTTGCCACCATGGGAATATCGGTGCCCGTATGCCGGACGACCAGCACGCCATCTACTTCAACACCATCCAACGCGAGCGCGGCATCAACATTGGCTTTGAGCGGGATCGTTTTGGCACCGCGCAACCCTTCATCCGCAGTGATGACAAAGCGGCTGTCGCAATCTGTAATCCGGCCACCCAGCGCCTCTGGTGAAAAACCGCCAAACACCACCGAATGCACCGCGCCCAGCCGCGCACAGGCGAGTATCGCGGTAACGCCTTCGATGATCATCGGCATGTAAATCGTAACGCGCGCGCCTTTGGTCACGCCAAGGGCTTTCAGCGCATTGGCCATGCGCACCACTTCGCCATGCAAATCGCGATAGGTCAGCGTGCGTGAAGGAGTGGCAGGATCATCGGGTTCGAATATCAGCGCGGTTGCATCACCGCGCGCCGCCAGATGGCGGTCCACCGCATTGTGGCACAGGTTCACCGCGCCATCGGCAAACCATGTTATCTCCACCGGATCAAACGACCACGCGCCCGCTTTGGCAGGCTGTGTAAACCAGTCCAGCCGCTGTGCTTGTTCCAGCCAGAAGGCGTCGCTATCTTCAACGGAACGGCGATACATCGCATCGTAATCTTCAGCCGAGCAATGGCTTGGCCTTTGGTTTTCAGGACGGGCGACAAAATCGGTCATGCAAATCAATCCTCTTCTCAAACGCTTGGTAATGACCGATTAGGGGGCAGCGCAAGCGGGCATTGTTGGAACCTTGCAGCAAGTCCATATGTTCTCGAATAGATTTTTGAAGTTGCGCCGCAAGCAAAGGACATTACCGTGCAAGCCATTGGATATACCGCCCCCGGCCCGATCGATGCCGAAAACGCCCTGATCGCTTTTGAAGCGGAAAAGCCCGAACCCGGCCCGCGCGATGTGCTGGTTGAGATAAAGGCGATTTCGGTCAATCCGATCGATACCAAAGTGCGCACAAATGCCCCGCCAGAAGATGGTCCGCGCATTCTTGGCTGGGATGCCAGCGGAATTGTGGTTGGCCTAGGCAGCGAGGTCAGCGATTTTGCTGAAGGCGATGAGGTGTTTTACGCCGGTGCTCTGCTGCGCCCGGGCAGCAATGCGCCTTTCCAATGCGTGGATGAACGGCTGGTGGCAAAGAAACCCGCCAACCTCTCGCATCAAGAAGCGGCCGCCATACCGCTAACAGCGTTGACGGCGTGGGAGATGCTATTTGATTGCTTCCACCTTAAACAGGGCGGCGGTGTTGGCGAGGCTTTGCTGGTTATTGGCGGGGCAGGGGGTGTTGGTTCGATCATGATCCAGCTGGCCAAAGCGCTCACCTGTCTTACCGTCATTGGCACAGCTTCGCGGCCCGAAACTGTCGCATGGGTGGAAAAGATGGGAGCGGATCATGTGATCAATCACCGCAATCCCCTGAACGAGGAAATGACCAAGCTGGGGATTGCACCCAAATATGTTGCCGCTCTCACGCAGACCGATGAGCATTTCTCCGCAATCATTGACCTTATCAAACCGCGCGGGATGGTGGGCGTGATCGATGATCCTGCCGAGTTCGATTTCAAAGCTGGCAAGCCCAAATCGATTACTTTTGCATGGGAAGCCATGTTCTGCCGCGCACTTTTCGGTACTGACGATATGGCGGTGCAGGGCGAGATCTTGGCGAAAGTGAGCGCTTTGCTGGACGCGGACAAATTGGTGACCACGATGAACAAAGATGGTGGCACGATGACAGTCGAGAACATGATCGCTGCGCATCGCCACCAGGAAAGCGGCACCGCAATTGGCAAGACGGTTCTGACAGTAGCGGGCTAATGCGTGGCCTCTGATAGCACGATGACATCACCGGCAAATCCGCAACTGGCGCAAAGCGAAGCTCTCAAAGCCGCTTTTGCGCGCCAGCGTGAAGCTTTTGCGCAAGAGCCATTTCCCGATCTGGCAACGCGCAAAGACAGGCTCGCGCGGCTTGGTGATTTGTTGACGAGCGAGCAGGGGCGGATCGCGTCCACTATTGCGCAGGATTTCGGGCACCGGGCGCGGGTGGAATCGCTGATGGCGGATGTCTTTTCCTCGCTGGAAAGCGTTGAATATTGCGTGAAGAATGTGCGTGGCTGGATGAAGCCGCGCCGCCGCAAGACAGCGCTCACTTTTCGCCCCGGCTCTGGCCGATTGCTGCCGCAGCCGCTTGGTGTGGTGGGGATTATGGCGCCGTGGAATTATCCGGTGAATTTGGCGGCTGGCCCGCTCGCCTTTGCTTTGGCAGCAGGCAATCGCGCGCTGGTGCGCATGTCGGAAAACACCCCGCGCACCACCGCCTTGTTTGCTGAACTGATTGCGGCACGTTTTGCGCCTGAAGAAGTGGACGTGTTTGGGGGAGAGGCCGATTTTGCAGAGGAATTTTCGCAGCTTGCCTTCGATCATTTGATCTTCACCGGCTCGACCAATGTCGGGCGCAAAGTGATGGCGGCAGCTGCGGCCAATTTGACGCCTGTTACTTTGGAATTGGGCGGGAAAAGCCCGGTGCTGGTCGCGCCCGATTATGATGTCGGCGAAGCGGCAGAACGCGTGGCTTGGGGCAAATGTTACAATGCCGGGCAGACCTGCCTTGCGCCCGATGTCGCCTATGTGCCGCGCGATGGGCTGACGGTGTTTACAGATGGCGTCGCGGCGTTTTTTGCACAGCGGCATGAAAGCGGCACGTCGCAAAGCTACACCGCGATGATCAATGCCAGCGCAGCGCAGCGGATGGCGGAACTGGTGGAAGATGCGCGCGCGCATGGCGCGAGAATCCAGGAAGTCGGTGACCGTTCCGCATTACAACGGGAGGGCAAATATCCGCTCACCTTGGTGATTGATCCAGCGCCCGATGCACGGATTTGCCAGGAGGAGATCTTTGGACCGCTGCTTTTGGTGCGCAGCTATGATGCGCTGGATACCGCGATGGAAAGCATCAATGCAGGCGAGCGGCCGTTGGGCTTTTATCTGTTCACCAATGATAGCCAAACGCGCGACCATGTGCTGCGCGGCACCCATGCAGGCGGGGTGACGATCAATGACGTGCTGCTGCATTACGCGCAGGCTGACCTGCCTTTTGGCGGGGTGGGGCCCAGCGGGATGGGCCGGTATCACGGGCCGGAAGGCTTTGACACGTTCAGCCATCTCAAACCGATTTTTCAGCAGCGCGGCATCGGCAATTGGACCGCGATCAAAATCTTCTACCCACCTTATGGCAAAACGGTTGAGAAGGTGATGGGGTTTTTGGGCAAGGATTAAACCGCGCGGCGTTGGCGAGGGTGATGAACCACTCCGTGCGCCTATGCCCGCGCGGCGTCCGCTGTCGCTGCATATGATCGCTGTGTTGCGTTCCAGATGGTTGCAAACATTTCGCGCGAGGCCGAGCATCACAAGGCATTTTTGGTTCGAGAGGGGAATACCACGTATGACCCTCTCGTCGATCAGGGCTGAGTTGACGGTTTCACAATCCTGGTGTCTATGACGCGCCGAACCACACGCGGGTGTAGCTCAATGGCAGAGCAGCAGCTTCCCAAGCTGACGACGAGGGTTCGATTCCCTTCACCGCTCCAGCTGCAATCACCGCCAATCCGATACGGATCCGCTGCTGATCAGCGCAATTCTCGCGCAATTGTATCAAGGTCCATCAAGCGCCATCCGCGCGGTGCCAGCGCGATGTTGCGCATCAGCCGGTAGATCGGGCGAAGCGATTGCAGGTGGCTGTTCTTGCGCGGTTTGTGGATGCCAAGTGCGTCATCAACGCGCTCCCCCATCGCCGCGATAGAGCTTGCCAGAAATGGCTTTTCGGCGAGCAATTGCGGCACAAAATTCGCTTGTGTGCCTATGGCTGGGACCAGTTGATATGTTGGCAGATCCGCCATGCTCGAACGCTTGGCGGCGAACAATTCTGCATCAACCGGTTCACGAAAACGCGGTGCTGCCTCGAGCATTTTTCGGGCAGTGCGATTGGACACCGCATAGGCGCCGCAACCAATAGGTCGATCGCGCCGTAGCAGATGGCATCCATGCGCATCCACACGGTCTGTTGCATCGCGTTGCAATACAACTGTGCGCCTGTCTCCTTCCAGCCGAACAAGACCCAGCGCGTTGAGCGCGATGTTCAACTTATGCGCTACGCTGCGAAAATTCGGCCCAAGCACCAGATCATCTTCCAGCACAATCGCGCGATCGAGTTGCTGATCAACAATATGCTGCCAGACTTTGCGATGGCTTAGCATACAGCCGATTTCGCCAGGACTGAGCTTCGCGCGCAAAGGATCGGATTGCCAGAAATCCTGTGTCTGTGCATCCAGTTTACGGCCATCAATTGCGGTGACAAACTCGGGTAAAAACCCATGGTCTGCCAATTGCTGTGTCATCCATGCCCGCCGCTGCGGTGCACAAGCGAGATTGATCACGAATATAGGTACAGGCGTATCAGACATATCTTGCTCAGTTCCACGCCTCTCAAGACGCGTTAGTCTGCGTGATCGTCCAGCTCATCCCCGGAGAGCGTGACGACATGCACAAGATTGGTCGCACCCGCCTGTCCAAATGGCACGCCAGCCAGAATGGCAATGCGCGATCCGGTTCCACCAAAGCCATGGCGCAGCGCCATACGTTTGCCTTTGCCAACCATCTCTTCAAAGCTGCCAATATCCTTTGTGGACACAGGATGCGCGCCCCACAACAAAGCAACACGGCGCGCCGTTGTCATTGTTGGCGTCATCACCATGACCGGCACAGCAGGGCGTTCACGCGCCACACGGCGGGCCGAAGAACCAGAGCTGGTAAACACAGCAATCGCATTGAGGTTCACCGTATCGGCAATACGCATACACGCATTGGCCAGCGCATCGGCAGTGGTGGGATCAGGCGGTGTATCAAGCAGGCGCACGCGCGTGCGGTACAATTCATCGCGTTCAACTTGCCGAGCGATGGAATCCATCATCATCACCGCTTCTTCCGGCCAATCGCCAGCGGCCGTCTCTGCGCTGAGCATCACGGCATCTGCGCCATCATAAACCGCGTTCGCAACGTCAGAAACTTCTGCGCGCGTTGGCGCGGGGCTTTCGATCATGCTTTCCAGCATTTGAGTGGCCACGATCACCGGCTTGCCGGTCAACCGCGTCGCATTGACGATCTTCTTTTGCAGCGGCGGCACTTCTTCCGGGTTCAATTCTACACCCAGATCGCCGCGCGCGACCATAATGCCATCGGACAGCTCAATAATCTCATCAAGGCGCTTGATCGCTTGTGGCTTTTCAATCTTGGCGATCAACGCGCCGTGGCCACCCATAAGCTTGCGCGCTTCGGCCAGATCATCGGGCCGCTGCACGAAAGACAGGCCAATCCAATCCACGCCCTGATCCACGGCAAAAGCCAGATCGCGCCGGTCTTTTTCGGTTAACGCAGGGATGGGGATTTCAGCATCGGGCACGTTTACGCCTTTGCGATCCGAAATCACGCCGCCAACTTCGGCAACGCAGTGCACTTTGTCGCCATCGATTTTCTTGATGCGCAGGCGGATTTTGCCGTCATTGATCAACAGGCGCTGACCTTCTTCGACAACGCTGAGGATTTCGGGATGCGGCAATTGCACGCGCGTTGCATCGCCTGGCGTATCATCGGAATCCAGTGTGAACGCGCCGCCATGCGGGATCGTGGCACGGCCATCGGCAAATGCGCCCACACGCAGCTTTGGCCCCTGCAAATCGGCCAGAATGGAAATGGGCCGCTGAAATTCTTCTTCCAGCGCGCGAATGGCGGCGATGGTGGTGGCGTGTACAGAATGCTCGCCATGGCTCATATTCACGCGGAAGGCGTCCGCGCCGGCCAAAAACAAATCGCGCAAAATTTCTGGATCGGTGCAGGCCGGACCGGTCGTGGCGAGGATCTTTACCTTGCGGCGGCGTGGTTCAAGTTTAGACATGCGTGGCAAACCCCGGATATTGGACACGTTCCCGTTTTTTCGAGCCTATGGCACGGTGCAAGGGCAAAACAAGGATAGATTACATGGTTGAGAATACAGATCCGCTCGAAGCGCTTGATGATAAGGTTGCAGCTGACGCTTTTCGCCGCCTTGTGCGCCATTTGCAACACCGCCACGATGCGCAAAATATTGAGCTGATGGGCCTTGCAGGGTTTTGCCGCAATTGTCTGGCGGATTGGATCCGCGATGCCGGATTTGATGGCGACAAAGCTGCTGCGCGCGAAGTGATCCATGGCATGGCGATGGAAGAGTGGAAAGCCACACGGCAAAGCCCGGCAACAGACGCGCAAATCGCGGCGATGCAGGCCAGTATTGCGAAGAACGCACAGGAATAATCGCAGAATGTGTCAGCTGGTCTTCACCCGGCGCGCATCGCTGGCTATCGCGGCGCTCAACTGATTCTCAAAACCATTGGAGCCCCAAATGGCCGAAGCCACTGATGACCGCCTGCGCCTGTTGATCGAACGTATCGAACGTCTCGAAGAAGAAAAGAAAGGTATCGCGGATGATATTCGCGATGTTTACGCCGAAGCCAAAGCGGTCGGCTATGATCCCAAAATCATGCGCCAGATCGTGCGTCTGCGCAAAATGAAGCCCGATGATCGCAGCGAAATGGAAATGGTGCTCGATACATATAAAGCTGCGCTTGGGCTGGGGTGATAGGCTTGGGGTGAGAGGCTTGTGGGTGATGGGCCTGAAGTGACTGGCCTGAAGTGACTGGCCTTGCGCCAACACTAACCCCCGCGAAAATTCAGCTCAATCAGCGCGCCTTCGGGGCTGCTTACAAAAATCTGCCGCGCGCCGTTGGTCTTGCGGTTATCATACTCTGTGATTGCGTGACCTGCTGTCACAAGGCGTTCGCGAACAGCGTCATAGCCCTCACAGGCAAAGGCGACGTGATGGATCGGTCCATCATCGCCCGAAGCCTCGCGCAAATTGACATGGACCAGCGCGCGGCCCTCGCCGTCATAGATCCAGCTATTGCGCGCGCCGTCCTGCCCTGGTGCAGGCTTGGCGGTCATGCCGAACATGTCCTCGAAGAAGGTCAGCGTTGCGGTCATATTAGAGGTGCTGATATTGAAGTGGTCGAGACCTTTGAGCATTACTGCGTCCTCTTGCTTGCAAGTTCAACTACCCGCATATGCATCGCTCGCGTGGGTCTATGAAGGCCTAATAAGGAAATTCGCCCGAGCAGGAGACAGTCATTGTGATGAAGGAAGCATTCGGCCTACTGTGGCGCTGGCAATCGATGCTTGCATTTCTCTTGCTGTGCTTATCCCGTATTCCGCAATATTTTTTGCTTTCTGCACAACCCGGTTCCCTCGGCGCTCTTGAAGTTTTCTTGATCGCAGCAATCCCGATCTTGGTGATGGTCGCGGTATTCTGGCTTTTGCCGCGAGGCATCGCTGGCTGCCGATGGTCAGATTTGGAAAAGCCCGTTCTGCTTTGGATCGGGCTTTTCATCGGATATCAGATTGCGTTGCAGGTCATGACCTTCCTTCTCGTCCAATTCCATCTCAATCTTGGTGGAGTATTGCTCGCGCGTTCCATTGCGTTGGTCGTCGGTACCGTGTGGGCTCTTACCCTGTTTCCCGTCCTTGTGAAACTGATGTCGCTTGCCGCGCCTTTTGCGGGGCCGTCGCTCGGTCAGATTTTCAAGATATTCTGGACAAAGAATCTTGCGCTGTTCGTCTGGCCATTTGTGTTGACCATGGTGCCAAAGCTCTTCCACTTCATCATGAATCCCGGTGCTGGCGTTGCAGTGACATACGGGCATCTGCTCTTGGAAACGCTGGTGACCGCATCTACTGGACTGCTCTATTATCTCCTGGCCCTCGCAATCGCGCGGAAGCTCTCAGAAGAACAGGAGGCGACTGCCAACGTTTTCGATTAAGTCAGGCAATTGCCGCTCGGACAAGGAGCGGCTAGAGAGCTTCCCGACATTCAAAACCGAACAACAAGAGTTCCCATGGCAGGCCATTCCAAATTCAAAAACATTATGCACCGCAAAGGTGCGCAGGACAAAAAGCGCTCCAACCTTTTTTCCAAGCTTTCACGTGAGATCACCGTGGCGGCCAAAATGGGCACGCCCGATCCCGATATGAACCCGCGCCTGCGGCTGGCGGTGAACACGGCCAAGGGGCAATCCATGCCCAAGGACAATATTCAGCGCGCCATTGATAAAGCGACGGCGGGCGATGATGAGAATTATGAAGAGGTCCGCTACGAAGGGTATGGCCCCGGCGGCAGCGCGATCATCGTTGAAACGCTCACCGACAATCGCAATCGCACAGCCACCGCGGTGCGCACTGCGTTCTCCAAAAACGGCGGCAATCTGGGCACCGAAGGCTCTGTACAACACGGGTTTGAGCGGCTGGGTTACATTGAATACAAGCCTGAAGCGGGCGATGAAGATGCCGTGCTCGAAGCGGCGTTAGAAGCGGGTGCGGAAGATATCCAATCGTCTGAGGACGGTCACGAAATCTGGACTGCGTCCGATGATTTGCACGAAGTTGCCACCAATCTTGAAAAAGCATTGGGCGAGGCGGCCAGTGTAAAGCTGGCGTGGAAGCCCAACATCACGGTTGATCTGGATGAAAAGGCGGCCGGCACGCTGCTCAAACTGGTCGATACGCTGGACGATGATGACGATGTGCAAACCGTCTGGGGCAATTATGAGATTTCGGACGAGATTATGGACAAGCTTGAGGATTGAGCTTTGGGGTGAAGCAGAAGCTTGAAATCCTCTTTGTAATCGGCACCGGGCTGACTTTTCTCATCGCGATTGCATGGCGTTTGGGCTGGTTGGTAGGGCTGGGATAAAGGCGATGCAGGTATGTTGATGCTGGCATGTTGATCTGCTCATGTTGATTTTGGGCCTTGATCCATCCTTATCCTGCACTGGCTGGGGTGTCATCCGTGTTCAAGGATCGCGCATCAGCCATATCGCCAACGGCCACATCCCCACCAAGCCCAAAGCGCCCATCGCGCAGCGGCTGGCCCATCTGCAAACCGCGCTGGCCGAAGTGATTGTCGAGCATGGCCCTGATCGTGCAGCGTGCGAAGAAGTGTTCGTCAACAAGAACCCGCAATCCACTTTGAAGCTGGCCCAGGCGCGCGGCGTTGTGATCGCGGCGTGCGGGATTGCCGGGCTGGACGTGCGCGAACATTCCGCACGCGGAGTGAAGAAAGCGGTGGTGGGCACAGGCGGCGCGGATAAGCACCAAGTGCAAGCGATGCTCAAAATATTGCTGCCCGGCGCGACGATTGCTGGCGCGGATGCTGCCGATGCATTGGCGGTCGCCATCGCGGATGCACATAGCGGCTGATATGCCCGCGTTTTTCCTCACATTTCTATCGGTTTTGCTGGCCGTTGTGGCGGGGCGTGAGGCAGTGCGCATGGCGCGGCTGGCAGGCGCGGGGGTATCGCCTAGCGGGCTGATCGTGGCGGCCGGGATTGCAGCGGTAATCTGTGCCGCGCTTGCCGCCGTGATTGGCGAACAGATTGCCCCGATCCTCAATTCCAAAGGCAAATTGCTGATCACCGCCATTGCGCTGGCATTGGCAGGTTGCGAAGTGTTGTTCCTGCGCGCCTCTAAAGCGCCTGCGGAACCGACACTATCGGTGGGAGCTACAGCTTTGGTGTTGGGCGGAGCATTGATCACCGGAGCCGCCGGGCTACTGGTAATTGCGATCACTTTGGTCACGGGAGAGCCGATTTTGGCGGGTGTTGGCGGCGCGGTGGGCGCGGCGGTGGCTTTGGCGGTGCCTGCAATCGCTGGCGCTGCGTGGGAGCGCAATTGGCCGCAAGCTGTAATGCGGTGGATTATCGGCATGGCCCTGCTTATGGGCGCAATAGTGATCGGCGTTGCGATCTTTGTTCCGTTTGCTTGATCGATTTATTCGATTACCAGGGTCAATATGTTTGACGAAACGCAAAGCCAGCTCGCCCGTTATTCAGGCAAAGAAATTGAAAGGAATTTTTCATGGCTACCTCCGGGGACAACTCAAAAACCGCATTGATTGATGGGCTCAACGCTTTGTTGGCGGATCATATGGCGCTCTATTTTAAAACCAAACATTTTCATTGGCATGTGAAAGGCCCGCGGTTTCGCGATTTGCATTTGCTGTTCGATGAACATGCTGCGGAAATTCAGGGCCAGATCGATCTGATTGCAGAACGTGTGCGCAAAAACGATGCGACCACGCTGACCTCTATCGGTTCCGTCGCCAAAGCCACGCAGATCGCCGATCAGGACAGCACCGATCTTTCTGCCGAAGCGATGGTGCAGGAACTGGCGGATGATAACGCGAAAATGGTCGCCAGTCTGAAGGATTTAAAAGCGTTGGCCGATGAAGCAGGCGACAATGCCACAGACGGTATGCTCGATGATTGGACCGATATGGCCGAGCAGCGTGTGTGGTTCCTGAAATCCACATTGGCTTGATTATTTAGCATCGCAAATCAGCCGTACGGCGCGTCCAAAGGGATCGCCTTGCGGCTGATTGTGTTTTAGGTGCTGTGATTATGGACAATCTGACACTCGTTGAAAACGCCCCAACACAGGCGATTGCCGATGCGTTGATCGCGCGGCTGACACACGCTCTGGCCGCGCAAGAAGGCGACATCGCCATCAGCGTGCCGGGCGGATCAACCCCGTTCCCCATTCTGGAAATCGCCAAAGAGGCGGATGTGGATTGGTCCCGCATTGCGGTGTGGCCCGGCGATGACAGGATTGTTCCCGAAGATCACGCGGCCAGCAATACCGGCAAAATCCGTGCGCTGCTGGAACCTGTTGGCGCGCGCATTGTGGCTTTGGAAGAGGGCGCACATCCGCCGCATTTCGCGCTGGTGTGGCTGGGGATGGGAGCAGATGGCCATATCGCCTCGCTTTTCCCCAATACCGATCCGCAAGTGGATGATCCACAAAGCCTGCGCCGCTTAACGCCTGACCCTCTCCCGCCCGAAGCGCCTTTTGATCGCATCACTTTGACCATCCCGGCGCTGCTGCAATCCGATGCGCTGATGTTTGTGATCAAAGGCGAGGATAAGCGCGGTGTGTTCGATAGCGCGATAGCTGGCGAGCATGATCTGCCCATTGCGCGGCTTTTGGGCGCAGCGCAGCAATCGGTGACATGCTTCACATAATCCCGCGTAGTTTGCACCGTGCGGGCTACCGCGCGGCGCATAGTGCGCGCAAATTATGGTGGCGATGGCACCGGCCCATGATGCACGGCGTGTGCGTGATCGCGCATAATCCCGAAGGCCAGGTTCTGCTCGTACGGCTCAGCTATGGTTCGCAAAACTGGCAATTGCCCGGTGGCGGGATGGCGGATGGGGAGGACCCTGTTATCGCTGCAAAGCGCGAATTTTCTGAGGAAGCAGGGCTAGCCTTGTCCGATGCGCGCCTTGTGGGGCACCGCGTGGAAAAGCTGCATGGCGCGACCAATATCATCCATGTTGTTGTTGGCAATGCTGCGGGAGAACCGGTGTGCGACCTGCGCGAAATCACGCAAGTTGGCTGGTTCGCACGCGACGCTCTGCCGCAGAACCGCAGCGCGACCATCGCGCCAAGATTGGCGCTGTTAGAGCAGGGATAGCTGCGCTGTATCCTTCTCCTCGCTCGCCTCGGCCCCTTCCAGATTGCTGAGCGTTAGGCCCATTAAACGGATCGGCAGAGGGAGCGGCAAGCTCTCCTCCAGAATATCACGGGCGATGCGCGCGAACTCGGTTTTGCTTTCAACCCATGCGGACCCAGATCTGGCGCGGGTGACGAGTTGGAAATCGTTACACTTCATCTTCAAAGTGACCGTGCGGCCGCGCGCCTCTTTCCCCGCGATGCGATCCCACACGATATCGATGATCCGCTCCAACGCCTCTCGCAAAGCCGGCGGGCTGCCAATATCTTCGCCAAAGGTGCGTTCACCGCCAATGCTTTTGCGAATGCGATTGGTGCGCACGGGCCGCAGATCAATCCCGCGTGCCGCCCGAAACAGATAATCGCCAAAGCTGCCGAAATTCGCCGCCAGCCATTGGCGATCCTTCGCTGCCAGATCAGCGCCGGTTTCGACGCCAAGCCTGGCCATCTTTTCCGCCCCGCGCGGCCCCACTCCATGGAACCGGCGCACCGGCAATTGCGCCACGAATTGCGCGCCTTCTCCCGGCCTGATCACGCAAATGCCATCGGGCTTGTTCTGATCGCTGGCCAGCTTGGCGAGGAATTTGTTGTACGACACACCGGCACTGGCGGTGAGCTGTGTTTGTTCGCGAATGGATTTGCGAATAAGCTGCGCGATGCGTGTGGCAGTACCGATGCCGTGTTGATCGGCGGTCACATCAAGGAACGCCTCGTCCAGGCTTAAAGGCTCTACCAACGGCGTATGGTGGTTGAATATCGCGCGGATTTGGGAGCTGACTTCGCGATAAACGTCAAACCGGCTTTTGCAGAAAATCAAATCTGGACAAAGCCGCTTTGCGGTGACCGAGGGCATGGCCGATTTCACGCCAAACCTGCGCGCTTCATAACTGGCCGCGGCCACCACGCCGCGCCCCGATGATCCGCCTACAGCCACCGGCTTACCGCGCAAATTGGGATCATCGCGCTGCTCTACGCTGGCGAAAAAAGCATCCATATCGACATGGATAATTTTGCGCAGACCGCTATTGTCATGATCAGCGTCAGGTCCATCTGCCGCACCATCGCTCCGGAAATGATCATCTGTATCAATCGCCATAGGCTGGATAATGGTCCTTTGGGCTATTTGCTGCAACACGGCGAGAGGTCTAAGGGCGCCATCTATGGCAACAATTGCAAGTCCTCTCGATTCTCTGTCTTTGGGCAGACGCGAACTCATCGTGCTTCTTGCAACGATGATGAGCCTCAATGCGTTGGCCATCGATGCCATGTTGCCCGCGATTGACGATATGGCGTCAGAATTGGGTGCGACCGGTGCGAACAGCCGGCAATTTGTGATCGCCATATATGCGATTGGCATGGGAATTGGATGTCTTGTGCCAGGCAGCCTTGCGGATCGTTTTGGCAGGCGCAGGATCGTGCTGTTTTCGTTATTGGCTTACACCATATTCGCCCTTGCTACGGCGTTTTTGCAGGATTTCACGCTGCTTTTGGCGGCGCGTTTTATGGCGGGCATTTTGGGTGCTGGCTTGATAGTGGCGCCCATCGCGATCGTGCGCGATCTGTATGAAGGCGATGACATGGCTCAGCTCATGTCTTTGATCGGGGCGGTTTTTATCACTGTGCCGGTTCTCGCACCAAGCCTTGGGCAAGCGATATTGTTTGTTGGCAATTGGCGCATGATCTTTATCATTCTGGCGGCAATGGGCGCGTTGACGGCGGTGTGGGTGTATGCCCGCCTGCCTGAAACACTGGCCCCGGAAAAGCGGCAATTGGTCAATATCCCGGTCATCGCCCGCAATATGAGCGTGGCAATGAGTGACCGGTCAGCGGCAGGTTATGTCATTGGCGGCGCGTTGTTGATGGGCGGCGTGTTCGGATATGTGAACAGCGCGCAGCAACTGTATCAAGATCACTTTGGAGTGGGCGAGGCGTTCCCTGTATTGTTTGGCCTCACATCGGCGGTAATGGTTTTTTCCAACCTGACCAATTCGGCAATTGTCACGCGCTTTGGTGCGCGCCGCGTGTCGCATACAGGCGTTTTGCTGTTTATCGTGGCGAGTGCTGTACAGGTGTGGTCATCCTATGCGCATCCCGGCGATATCTGGTGGTTTATGCCATTGATGGGGATCAATCTTGGCCTGCTCGGTTTTCTGGGCGCCAATTTCGGTTCTATCGCGATGCAGCCATTTTCCCATATCGCTGGCTCTGCATCGAGTATTCAGACTTTCGTGCGGATGTTTGGCGCAGCGAGTGTGGGTGCGGTTATCGGTTCGTTTTACGATGGCACGGCCAAGCCTTTTGCTTGGGCGCTGCTGATCAGTTCGCTGATCGCGTTGATGCTGGTTTTGTATAGCGAAAACGGCAAGCTGTTCCGCCGCTTGAACAAAGTGCCCACGCGTGAGCGCTGCGTTCCATGAGCGAGCTGTTCGACGTCGCGATCATTGGTGGCGGCGTAAACGGCGCAGGGATTGCACGCGATGCGGCCGGGCGCGGCGGGAAAGTGCTGCTGCTCGAAGCGCATGATCTGGCCGCAGGCACCAGCAGCAAATCCACCAAGCTTGTGCATGGCGGCCTGCGTTATCTGGAATATTACGAATTCGCTTTGGTGCGAGAAGCGTTGTCAGAGCGCGAAAAGCTGTGGTCCATTGCGCCGCATATCGTGTGGCCGATGCGGTTTGTCTTACCTATCGTAAAAGGTATGCGGCCACGCTGGATGCTGCGCGCCGGGCTGTTTTTGTACGATACGATTGGCGGGCGCAGCGCGTTGCCAGCAACTTCCTCTATCAAGCTCACCGATCATCCGGCAGGCGCGCATATGCTGGGCGGGCTGGAGCATGGGTTTGAATATTCGGATTGCTGGGTAGATGATGCGCGGCTGGTGGTGCTCAATGCACGCGATGCGGCCAATCATGGCGCGCAGATACGCTTGCACGAACCGCTGACCAAAGCGCGCCGGGGGGATGACGGGCATTGGCTTTTGGAAACGCCGCAAGGCCAGTATCACGCGCGCGCTTTGGTCAATGCAGCAGGCCCCAAGGTCGATGATCTGGCGCGCATCGCGGGTGAAAAACCGGCCTATGGCATTCGCCGTGTGCGCGGATCGCATATCGTTGTGAAGCGGCGGCTTGACCATGATTACGGCTATATCCTGCAACTGCCGGACACGCGCATCTGCTTTGTCCTGCCATTTGCGCAAGGGATGACGTTGATCGGCACCACTGATGCTGATCACACTGGCGATCCGGTGGAAGCCGAAGCGAGTGAAGAGGAGATCACGTATCTGCTCAACGCCTTTGACAGCTATTTCGATCTGGCTTTGTCGCGCGATCAGGTGGTGCACAGCTATGCCGGGGTGCGCGCTTTGGTGGATGATGGCGAAGGGCGTCCCGAAGCTGCAACGCGCGGGTATAAGCTGGTGTTGAGCGATGATGATGCAGGTGCGCCATCGCTGGGCATTTATGGTGGCAAGATCACCAGCTATCGCCATTTGGCGCAGGAAGCGGTGGATTTGCTGGCCGGGCGTCTCGATAGCCTGGCAGGCCCGCAATGGACGGCGGACAAACCATTGCCCGGTGGTGATTTCGCGATTGATGGACAGCCTGCGCTGATCGCTGGATTGGTGCGCGATTATCCTTTCCTGTCAGGTTTTGATGCTGAGCGAATTGGCCGTGCATATGGCACCGATGCGCGCCGCTGGCTGGGCGATGCGACATCGCGCGAAGCTTTGGGCCGCGATTTTGGCTGCGGGTTTAGTGAAGCGGAGCTAACCTGGCTGCGCGAAGAAGAATGGGCGCGCACGGCGGACGATGTTTTGTGGCGGCGCACCAAGCTGGGCCTGCATTTAAGCGCGGGTCAGCAGCGCGAGCTGGCCGAATTTATGGACGCTTTGGCTTTAAAGTAATGGCTTACCCAAGGCGCGATTCACGCCCAAAACCTGCAATGGCGGTAATATTGATAATGGTATTTGTGCAGCCTGCGGGGAACTGAGTAAGTTTATCTCACTGCCCTTTGCGCCGCACGCCTTCATCGGGGAGCGGCTGCATCTTGGGTGTAGGAACGGGCCGGTCAGCGCGGGCCATATTTTGCAAGGTTGTGCGCGTCCAATGCGGCATGCGGTGCACTTCTTGCGAACCGATAATGGCTTGCACAAAAGCACGCGCGACAAAGCCAATTTTGGCCCAGGTGCTGGTATACACACGGCTGTCCCATGCCGCCTCTCCGCGCCTGCGCACTTCGCGGCCAATTGCGCCGTAAATGTTTGCCGCCGCAAGGATCGCCCAGCGTTGGCGAAACCGCAGACTGCCTGCGCCAATGCGCGCGGCAGCTTCGTGCTGTTCGGCGGTATCGACCAAGCGTTTGGTCATCGCGACCAGCTTGGTGCGATATTGCGGCTTCATATGTTGGCCGGGGGGAATATCGTATTCGACCAGCCACTCTTCAGGCAGATAACACCGCCCCGCTGCATCATCTTCCGAGATATCACGCGCGATATTGTTAAGCTGAAAAGCAAGGCCGAGATCACATGCGCGGTCAAGAATGTCTTTGGCATCGCGCGGCACGCCCATCACCATCGCCATTTGCACGCCAACTGCGCCTGCAACATGATAGCAATAGCGCATCAGATCGGCCCGTGTGCGCGGCCGCCAGCCTTTGGCATCCAGCGCAAAGCCATCGATCACATCATCGCACATCTGCGCGCTGATCCCTGTTTCCGCAGCGACAAGACCCAGCGCATCAAAGGCAATATCCGCCGTGGGCTGACCGTCCAGCGCGCGGGTGGTGAGGATGCGGATGCCTTCGATCCGATCAACCGGATCGCTGCCATCGTCAACCAGCTCCCCGCCATGATCCTGCCCATCGGCAATATCATCACATTTGCGGCACCAGGCATACAGCAGATGTGCGCGTTCGCGTGTCGCTTTGTCAAAAAGGTAGCTGGCAATTGTGAAGCTTTTGGAGCCTTTCTGGATGAATTCGCGCGCGCGGCGCACCAAAGCTGCGCGTGGCCGCCCACCGCCAACCTGCCGCGGGGTTGAACGGACAAACAGGCCGGGGACCAGCGGGCGCGGTTTAACCCGGCTCAAAAACGTGAACCGTTCATAGATCTTCAGCGCGCATCTGGATTACGGTGCGGGTAGGTGTGAAATCTTTCATCCGGGCAAGCAGGTCCTCAAGAGTGTTGGCTGCTATGATGATATCGCGATGTGCCGCCCGAACAAAGCCCGTTTGTGCCATTTGCGCGTTGAACTGCAAAAGGCCGTCATAATAGCCAAACGCATTGAGCAGGCCGACAGGCTTGGCGTGATAGCCCAATTGCGCCCAGCTAACCGCTTCCCACAGCTCATCCATTGTGCCTACACCGCCGGGCAAAGTGATGAAGCCATCGGACAAATCGGTGAAGGCAGCTTTGCGTTGGTGCATGGTGTCTACCACGCGCAAATTGGTGAGCCCTTGATGCGCCAGCTCGCGGTCCATCAGGGCGGTCGGGATAACGCCAATAACCTCGCCGCCTTTGCTAAGCGCACCATCTGCCACTGCGCCCATAAGGCCGACTTTGCCGCCGCCATAAACGACGCCAATGCCTTGGCTCGCCAGCATTTTACCGGTTTCACGGGCGATATCGATATAGCGTTTGTCTTGCGGAGTGGCAGAGCCGCAATAGATGGCCAGCTTTTTCATGGGGCGTTGCATGGGGTTAGCCTTTGCAGATGTCGCGCCGGTGGGGAAGTGGGGATATTAGTTTCGCGCAAAGACGCTAAGACACGAAGAGAAGGGGGATTGCGGCGAAGCCAGACTCAAATTGAAGCTGTGCCGATGGTCGGCGGATTGGGGATAGTGATAGCGCGTCTGGCGGCGCAGGCTGATTTTTGTGTCTTTGTGCGAACAAACCCAGCCTTGAGGTCGCGTGTGGTGGCTGGCCCGCAGATCGGGCGCGGCTGGTGGCGCAAGTGGTTTGATCACGCAAAGGCGCGAAGGCGCTAAGAGAAGGGTGATTGCAACGAAGCCGCTTTCAAATTGCAACCTCGCCGATGGTTATCGGGCGCAGAGCAAAAATAATGCCTGCGGCGGCAAGGCCTCTTCGCGCCTTCGCCCCTTTGCGTGATCAAAAATCCGAAGCGACCCTAAGCCAGATCCTCAATCATCAACCCAGCCGTCGCCTTCGCACTGCCCACAACGCCGGGAATACCCGCGCCCGGATGCGTGCCAGCACCCACGAGATAGAAGTTCTTGATCACATCATCGCGGTTATGCCCACGGAAATAGGCGCTTTGCAACAAGGTCGGCTCAAGGCTGAAAGCGCTGCCCAGATGTGCGTTGAGATCCTCGGAAAAGTTCTTGGGCGCATAGTGGAATTTGGTGGTGATCCGGTCATGAATATCGGGGATCAAACGGCGACCCACCTCGTCCAGAACACGCTTTTCCAATTGCGGGCCAACTTCGTCCCAATTGATCGGCATTTTGCCCATGTGAGAGACCGGCACCAGCGCATAAAACGTGCTTTTGCCCTCAGGCGCCATGCCCGGATCGGTCACCGTGGGGTGATGCAGATAGATCGAGAAATCTTCCGGCAGCACGCCTTTGGCATAAATGTCATCGACCAGCCCTTTATAGCGTGGGCCGAACAAGATCATGTGATGCGGAATGCCCGGCCAGCTGCCTTCAACGCCGAAATGGACGACAAACAGGCTGGGGGAATAGGTCTTGCGGGCAAGCTTCTTGGCCTGATTTTTGCCGCGCGGACTTTCGCTCAACAGGTCGCGATAAGAATGCATGATATCGGCATTGGACGCGACGGCATCGAAATCACCGCGCCAGCCGGATTTGGTGCGCACGGCTTTCGCGCGGTCACCCGCCGTCTCCACCTGCTCCACCCCGTCACCAAGGCGCATCGTGCCGCCAAGCCGTTCAAAATGGCGCACCATTCCTGCAATCAAGCGATTGGTGCCACCGCGCGCCCACCACACGCCGCCATCCTTCTCCAACTTATGGATCAAGGCATAGACGCTGGAGGTTTTCATCGGGCTGCCACCCACCAAAAGCGTATGGAAGCTTAAAGCTTCGCGCAGCTTTTCATTGCGGATATATTTGGAAACGATGGAATAGACGCTGCGCCATGCCTGATGTTTGGCAAGCGCAGGCGCGGCCTTCAACATCGATTTGAAATCGAGGAACGGCACGGTGCCCAGCTTGAGATAGCCTTCGTCATGCACAGCAGCGGAAAATTCGAGAAACTTCTCATATCCCGCCACATCGGCAGGATCGAGCTTGGCGATCTCCTTGCGCAGATTTTCATCGTCATTGGAGTAATCAAAATTGGTGCCATCGGGCCAATTGAGCCGGTAAAACGGCATGACGTTCATCAGCTCAACATCTTCAGAAATGTCATGGCCTGACAATTCCCAAAGCTCTTTCAAACAAGGCGGATCGGTGATCACCGTGGGGCCTGCATCGAAAGTGTGGCCGTCTTTTTGCCAATGGTAGGCGCGGCCACCGGGCTTATCCCGGCTTTCCACCACAGTGGTGGCAATGCCAGCGCTTTGCAGGCGAATGGCCAGCGCCATGCCGCCAAATCCGGCGCCGATAACGCAGGCCGTCCTGGCATTCGCGCTGATGGCTTGAGGAGTAGTCATGAGGGGGTCTTTCTGTTGGGATCGTCCAATGAGGGGGAGGACGTTAAAAGCGCGCCAATCGCGCTGGAAATGGGGACGGGGGGATTGCCGGTCAAAACACGCGCCTGATCCGCCAAAGTGGAACGTGCGGCATAAAACCGTTCAATCAACGGCTCTTTCAACCGGTAAAAGCGCTGGAACACGCCATAACGTTCCGCTGGCTTGGCCGCGCCGAACAGGATGCGGCCCAACATGCGGTAAAATCCGGTGCTGCTCCAATGGCTGCGCGCCATCGCCTCCAGCTTTGCCGCCAGCTGATCGCCGGGCAAATCAGCATCCTGCGCAATTGCCAGCGCGACATTCACCGCGATGGGCACCGTATAGCTGGTGAGCGGATGGACAAAGCCGCCGCGCGCACCTGCCATCGCAACACCGCTGGATCGGTGCGCAGTCTGATATGCGGCAAAATCGCCACCTGTGATAACGGGCAAAACGCCTGTCTCATGGCCAACAAGTTCACCTGCCCAGCCATGCGCTGCGGCATATTCATCCAGCCGCGCCGATAGCGCCGAGCGATCCAATACCGGGCTGTCTTGATAATAGGTGTCTTCGATAAACAGATCATGCGCGCCCAGCGGCAGGACATAGACAAAACGATAACCGTCCAGCTGCTCCACGGTTGCATCCATGATGATAGGGGTGGTGACGCCATGCGGGGTGGGTGTGCGCATATGGCGGCCCATAAATACCTGCCAGCCGCCTTGCAGCGCAGATGTTTGCGATATGCCGCGGCAATCAATCACACAGCGCGCCGAAATGCGGCGATCATCGGCCAGCGTTATTCCAGCAGGATCAAGCGCTGTGACTTGCGTGTTCGTTAAAATCGCGCCCTGTTGCAGCTCGCGTTCAAGCGTGGCGGCGAAATCCGGGCTGGCGAGTGAGCGGTAATCGGCGTGAAGTTCGCGCGTATAAGCGGGGAAATGCACTTCATACCCGCCCGACCATTCCATCTTGCGAAACGGGGCGAGCAGGTCTTCTCCGGCAGGTTCGAGATCGGATTTGAACCAGCTCCAGCGGTGATTGCCGCCAAGCTGATCGCCTGCCTCTATTAACAAAGTGCCAAGTTCGGGCCGAAGCTGTGCCAGCGCAAGCGCGATGAGGCCGCCCGAAAGCCCTCCGCCAACAATGGCAATATCACAATCGCGACCAGTCATACTCTCAGGCTCTAGCGGATTGGGCGAGCGAGGCAATCATGGGCCACAGGCTGTATGGGCGAAAGGTGAGGGTGAGCGTATCTGACGCGCCAGCAAAATGTTTGCGAAGGCTTAGGTGCAAGGGGTGGATACGCTTGGCTTGGAACCTGTGCGCGCGGACATCGTTTCGTTGGTGATGACTCTACAAAAAACTCTCTCCTTCCTCGCCACCGCAACAGCGTTAGTGGCCGTTCCTTCCCTTGCCAGTGCGCAGGATATCGAGGCTTTGCCTGCGACCACTGACGCCATGTTGGAGGGGTCCGTTTTTGATGACACGCACATCACCATCGGCGTGGGTGCGGCGATCAGCCCGTCTTATACCGGCTCGAATGATTATGTGGTCTCTGGCCTACCGATCATCTTTGGATCGGTGCGCGGGGTTGATATCAATGTGCGTCCCGCTGGCCTTGCACTGGATTTTATCGAGGATGGGGAGAAGGTCGGCTTTGATTTGGGCCCTGCCTTCCGCCTGCGCAGTGATCGTAACAATCAGATTGCCGATGATGTGGTGGAAAGCCTTGGTGAACTGGACCGCGCGATTGAAGTGGGGCCAAGTGTGGGCATTCGTATTCCCCAGATCATCCACTCCTTTGACGCGCTGAGCGTGACCACCGATGTTTTGTGGGATGTGAACGGCGCGCATGGCGGGATGGTTGTCGCGCCTTCGGTCACCTATTTTTCCCCGTTGAGCCTTGGTGTGGCAGCCAGCCTTTCTGTAAATGCCGAATTTGCGGATAGCGACTTTCACGATTATTATTTCAGCGTAAGTCCTGCACAAGAAATCGCGACAGCGGGTGCGGTGACAGCTTTTGATCCTGATGGTGGCGGCCTGGTGAGCCTTGGCTCGACGTTGCTATTGGGCGTCGATCTGGATGGCGATGTGCGCAATGGTGGCTGGGGTGTGGTGACGATCCTTGGGTATTCGCGGGTGATGGGCGATGCAAAACGTACCCCGCTAACATCGCAGCGCGGATCAGCGGATCAGGGCTTTCTGGCGCTGGGCGTGGGATATACTTTTTAATCTTTAGGTTCCCACATCCGTGGGAACATCCTCGCTAGACGGGCAGCAAGCTGCCCCGCTGCGGGCGGGCGGTCGCCCTTGCGGCCTTGTCGGCCGAATAGTCCAGTTGCCGGTTGGTCGCGCTGATCTCGGTGCCGATCAGGCACCGACCAAGCGCGACTGCGCGACGCGGCTTATGCCGCGTAGCCAAGCGGGCCGGATGGCCCGCGCCCGGCGTCTGAGGGACCAAACAAAAGAGGACCGCGCCGAAACGCGATCCTCTTTTGTAATGGTCTGGAGCGATTACTCCTTGATGTTCAGTTCTGGCCTTGGTCCGGGCACGGCGGCATCGCGGTCACCTGTCATCAGATAGGTATCGAACCAGCGCATCATGCGCAGATTATAATCGTAACGCGCCGCTGCATACGCATTACCGTGGCCTTCATCGGGATAGAAAACAAGGCGCAGCGGCGTATCGGGGCGGCGGATTGAGATATGGCGATACAGCTCTGTCGATTGGGTCGGGCTGACGCGCGGATCGGCATCGCCGTGCATGATCAATAGCGGCGTATCGGCCTTGTCCGCATGAAAAATCGGGCTGACCGACAAGGCATAATTCCAATCGTCCCACGGCCATTTGCGCGCATGGACAAGGTACATTTCCATCGGAATATCGCCCGTGCCCATCTTCGAAACCTGGTTGGAAATGCCGATAAACATTACCCCAGCGGCAAATTCGTCCGAATGATAGGTGGAGGACCAGGCCGTGGCATAGCCGCCATACGAACCACCCGTCACGCCAACACGGTCAGGATCAGTAATTCCCATGCCCGCCAGCGCATATTTCGCATCCACCAGATCGGTGAATTCAGGATCGGTGTAATTGTCCTGATGCTGCTTGGAAAAGGCGGTGCCATAGCCGGTGGAACCGCGATAGTTTGGCAGGAAAACGGCATATCCCTTGCCCGCCGCGACTTGTCCGGGGCTGCCATAGCCGGTGTTCCAGCCATTGGAATCGTGCGCCTCTGGACCGCCATGGACGTGCAGGATTGTGGGTGCACCGCCTTCGGGCGTACCGCCTACAGGTTCAATCAATACGCCTTCGATTTCCTGCCCATCGCGCGCAACATATGTCAGCGCGCGCTGCACACCCATATCGATATCGGTCAGCCACGGATTATGATCGGTCCAGCGTTCAAAACCGCCGCGGTTCAGCATGAACAATTCGTTGGGATGGGACGCGCTATTGCCTTCCACCACAAGACGATTGCCGCCCTGTTCAAGACCTGCCAGTACGATGCCGCCAGTGTCCATTTCATTCTGCAAAGTGCCATCCGCGCCGTAAAAGCGCAGGAAGCTGGTTACCCCTTTATCGACATGCACGGCAAGGCGGCCATCGGCCATCCATTCTGCATTGACCGCGGCTTCGGGCGCACCTTCGTTCAGCGCGCGATAGGCGCCTGTCATCGGATCGATGAGGTGCAATGTGGTGGCGGCTGGATCATGTTGATCAACCGCAGCAATCATGGAAATGGTCATGCTGTCGGGCGAAATTTCAAGGTCACCCACTTTGCCCGGTGTCTCCACCGTGATCAGATCACCGCTGGCCAGATCGATGATGTAAGGGCGTTTGGCCACGAAGCTGTCATCGATCAAAGGGGTGGGGGCGCTGGTTAAAATGGCCCAATCGCCAGAAGGCGCGATATCGAAGCTGTCGACATGGCCGGGCACTTCGATCTGCGTGGGTTCTGCATCCACACCATCGGCCATCACATCGGCCACGAACATGCGATTATATCGCAATTCCTCTTCGTAAATGACAGCGTCGAAGCCGGCCTCCTCTTCATCATCGCGCGCCTCATCAGGTGCAGCAGAGGCGAGGATGTAAACTTGCGAACCATCGGGCGAAAAGTCGTAAGAGAGCACGCTGGCTTCTTCGATCTCAGCGATCTTGCTGTGCGCACCGCCATTAACAGGCATGCCCCACAAAGTGCGCTTTTCATCTTCCTTTGACCACAAGAATGTGACCATCGATCCATCAGGCGTAAAGCCCACGCTGGTCACGCGCATATCTTCAGGCAACCAGGCTTTTGCTTCCATCGCGCCATCGATCAGAAACAATTGCTGACGAGATCGGCCATCTTCTTCGCCTTGCGTGACTTGCGGATAATGCACGCGTGTAAACGCGATCCTCTGCCCATCTGGTGAAACAGCGACAGAGCCTGTGAATTCGATATTGGCCACATCTTCAGGCGTCATCGGACGCGCCAATACAGCGGTGGCGGGCAAAGTAAGAGCGGTGGCAAGAAGGGCGTTACGCAAAAGCGTCATGGCAGGATCAATCCCCGAAATTCAAGTTACAGTTGCAACCTTGATAGCGAAGGCCGTTTCCAAAGCAATGGTTGAGTGGGGTGCCCGGTTTGTAGGTGTGGCCATGTAACCACAATGCCCAAAGCTGCGAATATGGTCGCACAAACAAGATTAAGTACAAGGGGCCCTCACGATGACATCCAGTTTCCACCGCATAAGCCAGATTGCGGCACTTGCGCTTATCGTCACGGTGGCAACGCAATTGCTTTACGTGAGCGCAGGCGCATTTGGCATTACGCCCAATCGCAATGTGGTCTGGGGCCTTGAAGTGGTGGCCTTTTTGATTGTTGGCATATTTGGTCTGGCTTTGGTGCCAGCGCGCCCGGTGGCAGGGGCTGCGATTGCGCTGGGCGGGATGCTTAATGTGATCCAGGCTGGCATGGGGCTGGTTATGTTTGGTCCGCTTGGTGAAGGCGGCGACGCGCTTGGCCCGGTTTTCCAGGCTGTGCTGGCCTTTGCTTTCCTGCTGTATTTTGCCGCTAAAGCCGCTTTTGCAATCGCTGGTGTTTCGCTTGGGCGGGGGCTTTGGAAATCGGCCAGCGGCCCTGCCAAAATCCTTGGCGCGGCAGCTATTGTCACAGGCGCTGTCAGCCTTGTTGCCAGCACCATCATGATTTTTGGCGGCATGCAAACCTCCATCGGTGAAACTGGCCTGCTGTTCCCCGCTGGCGGCATTGGCACAGCGGCGACATTGTTCCTCGCTGTAATCCTGACAGCGAGCATTGATCGGGCGGAAACCCCAACTTCCGCCTGAGGCCTGAGCTCGGCCCCACAATGGGCTCGGGTCGCAGGGGTCGCAAACTTAGCATGGGTGTAACTCGACTTCCCCATCGCTGGGTTTGCGGCCTTTTTGCCAGAGTGGCTTTAGAAACCAAAGCTGGCCGAGATGCGCCCGCCCACACGATCATCACCGGTATTGCCAGAGATGCCAGCAGACACATAGATGCCGTCATTCACGCGGCCCACAAGGCTTCCGGCAAAGCCTTGTTCTCCGCCATAAGTTGCGCCTGAGACCGTAAGCGTAATCGATTTACCCGGCACCGGTACAGCGCCGCCCATCGCCATGGCTGAAGCAATGCCGCCTTCCAGCCCTTGCATCCGCAAATCGAAATTGGCCAGCTGTCCCTGCAAGCTATCGACGCGGCCTGTTAACACATCGAATTGGGCATCGCTGATCGCAGCAATATGATCGACATTGGCGCGCACCGATTGGACAGCAGCAGTGCTGGCGACATTGCTGATGCCCAGCGTACCTGAAGCATCTACCGTCACAACCTGTTCGGCCCCTTGCTGCGCGGCATCGGACGCAGCGATATCGCCCAGAGCAATCGACGTTCGCGCCGCGCCCAGCATCACTTGATTATCCGCAGTAGTAACAGCGCCTGTCCCAATCGCGCTGGAGCCGGAATGGCTGGAGATTGCGCCAACGCCAAAAGCGGTTGCGCCATCCGCAGAAGCCACCGAATCCACACCGAAAGCAGACGAATTGGCGCCTGTTGCCGCGGCCCCTGTGACATCGGGATCGGTATTGCCATCGCCGCCAAACGCTGTGGCGTTCACGCCGGTTGCAATGGCGGCATAGCCAAAAGCGCTGCCGCGTTCATTTGCGCGTGCCAACCGGCCAACGGCCACGCCGCCTGTTCCGGTAACGCGGGCCTGGCGTCCCAAGGCAACCGCATGGGTGCCATCTGCCGTGGCCAGAAAACCCAGCGCAACGCCGGAATTGGACCGTGCTGTTGCTGTATCACCCAAAGCGACCGAATGGCTTCCCAAAGCCTGCGCATTATCGCCTATGGCAAGGGCGCTGGCCGCTGTCGCGATTGAAGATTTGCCAAAAGCTGCGGCATTTTGTGCCGTGGCCCGTGTGTTTTGGCCAAGCGCCAATGCGCTGTCTGCTGTGGCGTTCGCGCCAAACCCGATGGCCGAGCTGCCCAATGCCGTCGCGGCAGAGTTTTGGCCAAGCGCCATTGCGCTGCGCCCGGTTGCCGCGCTGTTTGTGCCAAACGCGCTGGCGAAGCGGCCTGTGGCTCTTGCTTCATTGCCGATGGCTGTCGCTTCGCGGTTGCGCGCAGCGGCATCGGTGCCGATAGCAATCGCGCTTTCCCCGCTGGCCCATGCGCCTGCGATTACGGTGAAGTCATTGGGATCATCGATGTCAGAACCATCTGCACCAATGGCGATGGAGCGTAAACCTTGTGCCAGGCCAAAATCAGCGCCGGCAAAGCTGCTTTCCCCTTCGGCAATGGCGGATGGACCAACCGCGCTGGCGGCATAACCGCGCGCTTGTGCCTCAGAACCGATGGCCAGCGAAAAGTCCGTTCGGGCCTGCGCCTGTTCACCGATTGCAGTGCTCGCATCCCCTGTGCTGGAGGCTGAGGATCCAAGGGCTGTGGAAAAGGCGCCATCCGCGCTGGCTTGCGGACCGATAGCGGTGCTGTTTGATCCGTTTCCAGCGGTAGTATCTTGCGCGATAGCGGGCAAAGCCGGGACAGATACAGTTCCGACAGGCAGGGCGATAAAGGCAATTAAAGCGCGAGACTGGCGCATGGATGCGACTCCTATGGCACACCCGCTGGCCCGGTTCGCAATAAGGAGGAGAGGGGTTTGCGATGGGCCAGCGGGGCTTTTACATTTTCGCTTCTAAGCAAAGCTGGCGATGATTACCCGCGCAACCATGTCCGAAATGGAGGCTTGCTGCGCATCCATTGGTCTGCGGCCGTCGCGCTCGGCTGACTGGTGTCCCTTGATGCCGGGGCGAAATGCCATGACAAGCGCGCTGCCATCGGCTAATACAAGGTCAACCCCGGGGAGCGCAGCTATTTTTGGCGCTGAGAGGGGCGGGGTAAGCGCCGCCCGACCCGTTGAACCTGAACCCGTTAACACGGGCGGAGGGAGGGCGGTCTTATTGCAAAGCCCGCAACGCCTCTCATCCGTCTTTGAGGAGAGCGCGCCCATGGCCGATATCAATTCCAAGTTCGAAATCGGTGTAACCACCGGCCCCATCCGTGGCAGCCGCAAGGTGCATATTGGCCCGCTCAATGTCGCCATGCGCGAAATTGATCTGGAGCCATCTTCGGGTGAACCGCCGGTGCGCGTCTATGACACTTCCGGCCCCTATACCAACCCAGACGCCAAAATCGATATTCAAGCAGGCCTCCCGCAATTGCGCCGTGAATGGCAATTGGCGCGCGGCGATGTTGAGGAATATGAAGCACGGCAAGTAAAGCCGGAAGATAACGGTCAGCTTGGCCCTGATCGTTCGGGCGGAGTGCCCGCTTTCCCCAATGTGGCCAAACGCGTTCTGCGCGCAAAACCCGGCGCGAACCTTAGCCAGATGCACTATGCCAAGCGTGGCATCATCACGCCGGAAATGGAATATGTGGCCGAGCGCGAGAATTTGGGCCGCGCCAAGCTTGCCAACCCTGATCGCGATGGCGGCAATAGCTGGGGGGCTGAGGTGCCCGATTTCGTAACGCCGGAATTTGTCCGCGATGAAGTGGCCCGTGGCCGCGCGATCATCCCCAGCAATGTGAACCACCCCGAAGCTGAACCCATGGCGATCGGGCGCAATTTCCTCGTCAAGATCAACGCCAATATCGGCAATTCCGCGGTTGCATCCGATGTGGCCAATGAAGTTGATAAAATGGTTTGGTCAATCCGCTGGGGCGCAGACACGGTGATGGACCTTTCTACGGGCCGCAACATTCACGACACGCGCGAATGGATCATCCGCAATTCACCCGTCCCCATCGGCACCGTGCCAATTTATCAGGCGCTGGAGAAAGTTGGCGGCGTTGCTGAAGATCTCAACTGGGAAATCTTCCGCGATACCTTGATCGAACAGGCCGAGCAGGGCGTGGATTATTTCACCATCCATGCCGGCGTGCGTCTGCCTTATGTTCCGCTTGCAGCGAAACGCGTGACAGGCATTGTTTCGCGCGGCGGATCGATCATGGCGAAATGGTGTCTGGCGCATCATAAAGAGAGCTTCTTGTACGAGAAGTTCGATGAAATCACCGAGATCATGAAAGCGTATGACGTTGCCTATTCGCTGGGTGATGGCCTGCGCCCCGGCTCTATCGCGGATGCCAATGACGAAGCGCAATTTGCCGAGCTGTATACGCTGGGCGAGCTGACCCACCGTGCGTGGAAAGAAGACGTGCAGGTCATGATCGAAGGGCCAGGCCATGTGCCCATGCACAAGATCAAAGAGAATATGGACAAGCAGCTTGAGGTGTGCGGCGAAGCGCCGTTCTACACGCTTGGCCCCCTCGTCACCGATATCGCGCCGGGATATGATCATATCACCAGCGGCATCGGTGCAGCGCAAATCGGTTGGTATGGCACCGCGATGCTTTGCTATGTCACACCAAAGGAACACCTCGGCCTGCCTGATCGTGATGATGTGAAAGTGGGTGTGATCACATATAAACTGGCCGCCCATGCTGCCGATCTGGCGAAAGGGCATCCCGCGGCCAAAGTACGCGACGATGCGCTGTCAAAAGCGCGCTTTGAATTCCGCTGGCGCGATCAGTTCAACCTGTCGCTCGATCCGGAAACGGCGGAAGATTATCACGATCAGACTCTGCCAGCAGAAGGCGCGAAGACGGCGCATTTCTGCTCCATGTGCGGGCCAAAATTCTGCTCGATGAAAATCAGCCAAGAAGTGCGCGAATTTGCCAGCAAGCAGAACCAGGGCAGCGACGGCTTTATCGCCAGCGCCCAAAGCGGCGCAGAAGCCGCCGCCGCCAGCCGCGAAGCCGCGCTTAAAGGCATGGCAGAGATGAGCGCGCTGTATAAAGAAAAGGGCGAGAAGCTGTATTTGCCTGAGGATGAGGCAGAAAGCTGAGCGCAACCCGCATTATCCTGTTTGCGCGGCTGTCACACTATGATGGCCGCGCAATAACTTTGTTGGGGGGAAGCGTGGACGAGCTGCCGCAACGATGTTATAACGCGCGTATGAACAAACCGCTCAAAATCACCAAGATTGGCAATTCAGCTGGAATCGTGCTGCCCAAGGATGTGTTGGCGCGTTTGCGTGTCGGGCCGGGCGATGCTCTCTTTCTGTCCGAGGCACCAGATGGCGTGCGATTGACGGCGACCGATCCAGACTTTGCAGTCAAGATGGATGCCGCTGAAGAAATTATGCGAGAAGATCGCGATATCCTGCGCGAATTGGCAAAGTAGCGCTGTGCTCACCCGGGTGCGATCAGGCGCGACAAGCGCGCCAAACCTCGCTCCCTTCCCGTGCGCGGGAGGGGTTGGGGGTGGGTGAGTGAGCACCCGCAAGGAACCCGACTGGCTCTCCCTAGAAGTGGCGCTCGCCGTGCATGACCGCCAGCTTTCCGAACATGGCGGACCCATAGGTGTGCGCGACCAAGGAGCGCTTGAAAGCGCTTTGGCGCGTCCGCTCAATCAATGGAGTTATGGTGAGGAGGATTTGTGCGCGCTGGCGTCTGCCTATGCCTTCGGCATTGCGCGCAATCATCCGTTTGCTGACGGCAATAAGCGCACTGCATGGGTCTTTGCGCGCTTGTTTTTGCGGCTGAACGGACAAAACATAACGTTTACACCTAGAGAGGCAATTGCCGTCGTGTTGTCACTTGCGGCAGGTGAGCTGAACGAGCAGGAATTGGCCGACTGGTTCCGCCAGCGCGTGATCGCGCAAAGCTAACCCAGCTCCACCAGCACTTTATCCAGCCCTTGCAAGAACCGTGAGCGATCCGCTTTGCTAAAAGGTGGTGGTCCGCCGCCAATACCGTCCATTCCGCTGCGCAGGTCTGCCATTAGTGCGCGCGTTGCAATTGCGCTGCCGATGGAGGCAGCGTCGAATTCTCGCCCGTCATGTTTGAGCACGCGTGCGCCTGCTTTCAAGCAACGTTCGGTAAGCAATATATCGGCGGTGATCACGACCGTTCGCGCGCCTGCTGCCTCGGCAATCCAATCGTCGGCAGCATCGAAGCTATCAGAGACGACCACGCGCTTGATCCTCTCGCTCACCGGCACGCGAAAAGCGGAATTGCTGACCACGCGAACATGCGCTTTGAACCGGTCGGCCACGCGGTAAATCTCGTCTTTCACAGGGCAGGCATCGGCATCCACAAGGATGGTGACAGGCGGTAAGGCAGGATCAGTCATGGCGCGGCCTTCTAAAGCCCGTTTGCGCAAAGCACCACCTTTCGTCCATCTCGCAAGCCTCCCTGCAACTGCCCATATTCTGCCATAATTGGTTCTATGGACGGGACCAAAGAAGGATTTGTTTTGATGAAAAAGACTGTTTTTGCACCCGTATTGTTTGCCTCCGCACTGGCGCTTTCCGCATGTGGCGGCGCTGCTGATGACGGCTCAGCAGACGACGCGATGATGGAAGATACGATGGCCGATGAAATGGCCAATTCCGAAGCGGAAATGCCCGGCACCATTGTTGATGTCGCCGTGGGTAATGATGATTTCAGCACGCTGGTCGCAGCGGTAACCGCAGCTGATCTGGCAGGCACATTGTCGGGCGATGGACCGTTCACGGTGTTCGCGCCAACCAATGCAGCGTTTGCAGCATTGCCCGATGGCGTGGTCGATAACCTTGTTGCCAATGATACAGAGACGCTTGGCAGCATCCTTACCTATCATGTGGTTGCTGGCGAAGTGAATGCCGAGACATTGATTGCAGCGATTACCGATGCAGGCGATGCCGGATATGATGTGGCAACCGTAAATGGCGGCACGTTGACAGCAACGCTGGTTGATGGTGCAGTTATCCTGACCGATGCGGCAGGCGGCACCGCCACTGTGACCGCAACCGATGTGGATGCATCGAACGGTGTAATCCATGTGATCGATACGGTCTTGATGCCTGCATAATAGCGCAGCATTTAAGAATACTACAAAAAGGGGCGCATCTGTGAAACGATGCGCCCCTTTTTTGTCCTGTTTTGCTGGAACTTTACGTTTTGCCTCCCATATTAAAGGTACACAATCACATGTGAGAGGAGCGTTTTTAATGCAGGTCCAGTTCAACTCCGACAGCTCTGTTATGGGTACCGAAAATGTGGCCGAGCGGATTGAGGCGCAGCTGCGTCATCGTCTCGCCCGGTTTGAAGATCGGCTTACTCGCCTTGAAGTGCATGTCTCGGATGAAAACGCGCGCAAAGGCGGCGATACGGACAAGCATTGCACCATCGAAGCGCGCATTCGCGGCGATAAGCCAATGGGCGTCACCGGCAAAGCGGGCGATGTTGATGCCGCCGCGCGGATTGCGGGCAACAAGCTGGCAGAGCGGCTGTCACGCTATTTCGGCAAAGCGGAAAAACACAAGCATGAGCCATCGCCTGACAAGGTGCTTTAAGCCGCCGCACTCCCTTTCCTACATTGCAAATGGGCGCGTATCGCCGGGACTGTTATGCCCGCGATACGCGCCCTTTTTGTAGCCAATCTCCATTTGCCTTTCGGGCGCGAAAATGGGCGGGCGGGTTTTTGCCTTCAAGACTGTGTCCAATGTGTCCATTTTGTTGGATTTGATGCAGCCCTCCAGCCGACCCAACCCCGGGCCAAAGCCCAACTCGTCAGCAAAGCTGTGCTGGTTTAGGGGTGCGGACATGACATCAACCCCTCCATTCCCGCGCTGGCTGGGCCTTGCTGGCCTGTTGCCGCAACTTGCCTGCCTCCTTGCTGTGCTGTTCGGACCGCCGGAGTTTGGCTGGACAGGCCTGGCAATTGCGTGGGGGTATGGCGCGCTGATCTTCAGCTTTGTGGGAGGCATGTGGTGGGGTCTGGCCACTGGTGCACAGGCGCGAGGTGAGGCGGTGCCGGGATGGCTGTGGTTGGCCGCGATTGCGCCCAGCCTGCTGGCATTGGCGACCTATGTGCCGTGGGTGCTTGGGTTCAGCTGGCCGGGGCCATCGCTTGTCGTGCTGGGCTTGATGATTGCAGGCAATGTGCTGGTGGATCGCCAGCTTGGCGCATTGGCGCCGCCATGGTGGATGAGGCTGCGTTTGACGTTGTCGCTGGGGCTTGGTGTGATGACTTTCCTACTGGGTTTGCTTGCTGGATAGAGGCTGCGCATTGCCCTAAGCCACGCGATTGGTGATGGGCCGGAATAAGGAAAGTTCGTTGGATATGGACATGCGCAGCACTTTGAGCATTTTGGCAGCTTTGGCGCTTCTGCCTGCATGTCAGGGCAGTGACGGCCCGGAAGGCGTGCCCGGCGATGCCGATGATACACAACCCTTTGCGCTGATTGCAGAAAGTGCCGTGATCCGCTTTACCGGGACAGAGCCGTTTTGGGGCGGAGAGATAAAAGGCAGCGCGCTGCGTTGGACCACGCCAGAGGATATCGATGGCACCACTATCGTGGTGGAACGCTTTGCCGGGCGCGGAGGGCTATCCTACACTGGATTGCTCGATGGCGAAGCCTTCACCATCGCTATAACGCCGGGGGATTGCTCTGACGGGATGAGCGATCGGACCTATCCTTTCGTCTCCACTGTTGCGATCGGCGATAGAGTGCTGGCAGGATGTGCGTGGCGCAATAGCGATGATCTGGGGCCGTCGCCGTGATGGGTTAGAACAGGCTTGATCACAATGGCTTTGAGCAGAAAAGGCTTGTTCAGAAGAACCCCGGCACTTCGCGCTGCGCAGCGCTGCGGTCTTGCACGGGGCGTTCGAGCAGGCCGCGTTCGTTCACGCTTTGGGTGGTGATGCTGCCACCTGCAATCGCATTGCACGGCCGCCCAGCAAGGAAATCGAGCGCTGTTGCCACCATCTCCTCACGCGGATCGCCAAGCTGGAAATCCAGATCGTCATTCGCGCTGCAGGAATTGGGCACCGTGTCGGCAAGGCCGCGGAAGTACTCGCCCTGACCATCGGCGTTCTCGATCTGGATGGTCACTGCGCGCACACGGTCATCACAAGCGGGCAGATCAAATGCGGACTGTCCTACAGGTTTGCCAAAGGTGTTTGACCCGATCAGCGCAATTTCAGGAACATAGGGTTGCATGCCATTGATGATCAACTCGCTGGCAGACGCTGTCGCTTCAGTACCGATAAAGGCGATCTTGGTGGGTGCCATGGACTGGGGACGCACCATGAAGTTGTGATCTTCGTTGAACTGGCTTTTGGACGGACGATAGGCGATGCGGTCAAACAGCTGTCCGCCAAAATCGCGGCCCATCAGATCGGCCATCAGTTCCGCTGTCGATATCGCGCCACCGCCATTGTAGCGAAAATCAATGATCAGCTCGGTCACGCCTTCGCGCCGAAACTCATCATAGGCGGCGCGCAAATCGTCATTCGCGGCACCGATGAAAGTGCGCAGATTGAGGTATCCCACTTGTCTGCCACTATCATTGATGATCTGCGTACCGAACCGGTCCGATACCGGATCCAGATCAAAGGTGGTTTTGGTGAGCGATACTTCACGCTCAACCCCGCTTTGATCGCGAATGCGCAGGACGCGCATGGTGCCCGGCGTGTCAGGGCCAAGGGCGTTGAAGACGCCAAATGCGCCTTGCGATGCCATGAGCGAATTGACGGTGATCAGATTGTTGGAATTGGTGCCAATCGCGAGCAGCTCTGTTCCGCGATCAATGCTGGCACCAAGCGCAGGCGCGCCTTCAAAGCTATCGATCACAAAGGTGCGCCGATTGTCTGTGTCATAGAACAAGCGCACGCCAAAGCCGGCACTCGCCCCGCTATCGAAGAAGGCGTTCTCTTCTGCAATAGAGGTGACAAAGCTGAAAAAGCGATCGCGCGATTGCGCCCGGGCAGGGGCGACCAACGCATCGATATAGGCCTGAACGGTCGAGAAGCTCGCGGGATTGACCGAAGTATCGAGCAGGCCGGGGAACAGATACCATTCATCAAAGGTATCGCGCACGAATTGCTGCCGCGCCAAAAGCGAGCAAACAGAGCCAGCCGGTGCGGGCGTGGGGCCATTTCCTGCAAACCCGCCACTGCCAACACTGCTGGCGCTGCCACCGCTACTACTGCCACCACCGCCACCGCCACCGCCACAAGAGGACAGCAGTACCAAAGCAGCCAACCAGGTGGCCCATGTGGTCGTTTGCATAGTCACCACTTACCAAGCTTGTGGTGCAGCGTCTTGCGCAGTCACCATGGGTTCCATCAATAACGCATAACCAGTTTCGTTGGCAACCAGACCCGTGGTTACATTTGCGAAATGTGCATGCGTCACGGCACGCCTGTGTTAAAGCATATACAAGCCTTCGACAGAATGAACGCGCATCCCCCTTGCAAACTGCCAGAGCGTTGGGCACATCGCGAGGCCCCATTTCGCGGTGCCCCATGCATAGCTGGTGCATCGCTATTGCATCGCTGGTGCATTGCGCATCGCATTGAACACAAGACGCCTGAAGAAAGGCCCGCTTATGTCAGAGACACTGCCCGCCTGGCTCACCGCTGCACTCAAGACGCCACATGCAGGCCATGCGCGGCTCGCTGTTGCCCAATTGGGCGGCGAAGGGTTGATCGGCAAAGGCGGCTTTACGCTAACCTCGGCAGCTTTTGGGGATGGGGAAGAGCTCGACCCGTGCTTTACCGCCGATGAGGAAGATGCCGTCGCCCCGCCGCTGGAATGGTCTGCACCGCCTCCCGGCACGCAGGAGCTGGTATTGGTGGTGGAAGATGCTGATGCGCCTGATGATAAACAGCTCACCCATTGGATTGTGTGGGGACTTGCCCCGCAGCGCGGCCAATTGCTGGAAGGCGAAGCGCCGCCGCGCGTTGGCAAAAACGCACAAGGCAATTCGGAATGGCTGCTGCCAAACCCACCAACAGGCGCTGAGCCGCACAATTATGTATTTCAGCTTTTCGCGACAGATTTGCCGCTGATTTTGATGCCTGGTGCCTCACGCAAGCAACTTTTCGCCGAATTGGACGGACATGTGCTGGGCGTGGCCTTGCTTTCTGGCACCTATGCGCGCGAAGAAGGTGGAGACTATGATTGGGATGACGAGGGCGAAGAAGCTGGTGAGTGAAGTACGCTGCCAGTATCGGCCTGTCTGATATGGAAGGAAGAGAGAAATGGCCAAGAACAATGCACTGACCAAACCGGTCACCCTGACACCGGCACTCGAAGAGGTTGTTGGCAAAGGTCCGATGACCCGCGCTGAAGTGACTTCAAAAGTGTGGGTCTACATCAAGAAGCATGAGCTTCAGGATGCCAAGGACAAGCGTCAGATCAATCCCGATGCGAAGCTGGGTGCGGTGATCGGCAAGGATCAGATCTCGATGTTCAAGATGACCGCGGCGGTCTCCAAGCATCTGACCTAAATCCTGACGGCTTTTACGCTAGGTGTTTGACGGGCGGGCAGCTCCTTTACGGGAGCTCCCGCCCGTTAGCTTTCACGCTTTGCAAAAGGCCAGCCTAAACAACCGCTCACCCATAGCGGAGCCCAGATCAAAACGGGCTGAAATACAAGGCGAGGGATGTGATAGGCGAGGCCAAATCCGCCATCTTCTCGTGTTAAATCAATAAGTAAGTGGTTGAAATTGGCCGGCCACACGAACAGCGCATATGCCGATAGACCAATTGCTCCAGCCTGCCGCAAACGTTTGCCAAAAGGTTGCAGCAAAGCAAATGCTCCCGCGATTTCGGCAAGGCCGGTCCAATAGATCACTGCTTCGGGATAGGGCACCCAATCAGGCGTGATGGTGAGGAAGGGCTCGGGGTCCACAATATGCGCACGCCCCGCCACCAGATAGAGCGCGGCCAGCAAGATGATGACAATCGCACGAACCGCTTTCCTACCTGTGACGTTGCGCGTCATGTGCCTGCCATCCCCGGTTCCCAATCCGGCGGTGCCAGAGTGAAGCCTGCAAAATCAAAGCCGGGTGAAACGACACAGGAGGCCAGCGTGTAATCATGCCCGCCGGAAAGCGGGTGTGTTGTTTGCCAATGATGCGCCGGGACAACGTGCTGCACACTATCTCCCGCAGCGATATCCGGGCCAAGTCTAACCTCGCTCACCGGTCCCGACTCGGATGGTGCGATTCGCAGATTGAGAGGGTTTCCGGCATGCCAAAGCCAGATTTGGGTTGCATCAACGGCATGCCAGTGAGAGTTGTCCCCAGATTCGAGCAAGAACATAATCGCGGTCCCACTTGCCCTGTTTCCTGCCTCGCAAGGGGCTCGCCATGTCTCACGATACCAACCACCTTCCCGGTGCCGCGCCAGCCCAAGCTGCGCGATAAGAGTGGCGGCATTGCTCATACCTGGGTGACTTCGACGCCTCTCCAGAAAGCGATGCGGTCTTTGATTTGGGACGCTGCATCTTTGGGAGCGGGATAATACCATGCCGCATCGGTGTTCACCGCGCCGCCAGCTTCAATCGAGTAATAGCTGGCATCGCCTTTCCACGGGCAATGGGTGGTTGTGTCGCTGGGCGAAAGTTTTTCCATCACTGTGTCTTCGGGCGCGAAATAGTGATTGCCTTCAACCTCTACGGTTGCCTCACTGCGGGCGATCACTTCGCCGTTCCAGCGTGCTTCAATTGCCATGATAACAAGTCTCCATTGTTATGAGTTTCCTTGCATTGGAACGCCGAGGCTCTCAAACGTGTCCCAACTATCTGCCCGATAAGCGAGATTGTCGATGTCTTTCCTTCGCCCTTTGGCCATTGCTGTGGCTCTCACATTCCCCGCCAGCCTGATCACGCCTGCAATTGCGCAAACGCCCGAAGAGGTGGCGGCCGCGGCATTGGAAGCAGCGCCGATTTGGGATGGGCACAATGATTTGCCGATCCAGCTGCGCGCGCGCCGGGGCAATATCCTGAACAATTTTGACTTGCACGACACCACGGACGAACCCCCCGGATGGGGCCGTACCGAACGATCAGCGATGCACACCGATCTGCCCCGCCTTCGTACAGGCCGTGTGGGGGCGCAGTGGTGGTCGGTTTATGTGACCGCAAGGCAATCAGAGCCGGAAGCAATTGAATCGGTGCTGGAACAGATCGATGTCACTAAAAGGCTGATCGAACGCTATCCCGATGATCTGATGCTGGCGCATACCGCTGCTGAGATCGAAGCGGGCATGGCGCAAGGCAGGATTGCCGGGATGCTGGGCATGGAAGGCGGGCATGGCATCGGCTCCAGCCTGGCGGTGCTACGGCAGATGTATGGCGCAGGCGTACGCTATATGACGCTCACCCATTCGCGCAACACAAGCTGGGCCGATAGCGCGACAGACGCGCCGGAGCATAATGGCCTGACCGATTTTGGTGTGAAAGTGGTGCAAGAGATGAACCGGCTGGGGATGCTGGTCGATCTAAGCCATGTAAGCGAGGCGACAATGCATGATGCGCTCGATGCGGCGCAGGCACCCGTTATTTTCAGCCATTCTGGCGCGCGCGGCGTCAATGATCATTCGCGCAATGTGCCCGACAGCGTTTTGCAGCGGTTGCCTGACAATGGCGGTATCGTGATGGTGGTCTTCTTCCGCGCTTACGTTTTGGAAGAACTGCGCCAACATCTTGCTCGTCGCAGCGCAGAGCAGGCGCGACTTGAAGCGTTATATCAGGGCCGTCCTGATGAAATTATCGCGCCTTTGGCTGCTTGGGATGAGGCCAATCCCACACCGCTTGTGGTGCCATCCGATGTTGCTGATCATATCGATCATATCCGCGCGGTGGCAGGTATCAATCATATCGGTATCGGCGGGGATTATGATGGGATGCCGCCTGGCCCTGTGGGGATGGAGGATGTCTCGGGATATGGGCTGTTGTTCGAAGAATTGGCCCGGCGCGGTTATACCCAAGCAGAGCTTGAGCAAATTTCTAGCCGCAACATGATGCGCGTGATGCGCTCTGCTGAAACTTTTGCGCAAAGTCAGGTGGGCGCAGAACCGATTGAAACACCGGTAGACTAAGCAGGTCAGTCTTGCGCTGTTTCGGGCAAATCCTTGCGCGCGGTTGAAGCCATGTCTTCCAGCTCGTCTTCAGACATGGTGTCATACATGCCTTTTGACGCGCCTTTAAGATCGGCAACTTTGGTATCACCGCGCTTGGCAGACAGAGCCGCTCCTGCGGCCCGTTGCTGCGATTTGCTTCTTGCGTCAGGCACAGTCAGTTTGCCTCAAGCTCACTGCCAAGCTTAAGCACTTTATCGCCGTCATCTTGTTTGATCAGATAGGCTGGATTGTCTTCGCTGCCATTGCGCGTCACTTCGCTACCTTTGAGAGTGCGGGTGACTTCGCGTTCAAAACGATCTTCGATCTGCCCGCAGGCTTCGCCATTGCCCCAGTTCCATTTGACATATTGATTGGTTTGAAAACTGTTTTCGTTGCTCATTGCATTCTCTTCTTGGCGATTTGACGCGGGAGGGCGGTTTGACGCGGGAGGAAGTTGAATGTTTCGACAATAAAAGGATGCCGCCGGGCGATTTTTGCCCGGCGAAGACACGCAGATCAGAAGCTGACCGCGCCTGTCATCCAGATGATCGATAGGATAATGATTGCAGCCAACAGGCTGAACCCGAGGATATAGCGCACGCGGCCAGTTGATTCCCCGGCCATCGCGTCATCATCTTCGATATGGATGCGACCATCTTTGTCAGTATCGGACATATAGCTTCCCTTCCGTCTTGTTTGTCACCTGATTGACGAGGGAAACACGGATCGGTTCCGTAAAGATCCAGCGTTTGCGGGCCGATCAATCGCGCAAGAGATCGTTAATCCCTGTTTTTGCACGTGTTTGCGCATCCACCGTCTTTACGATCACCGCACAATAAAGCGAGGGGCCTTGTGAACCATCAGGAAGCGGCTTGCCTGGCAATGCGCCGGGCACCACCACCGCATAGGGAGGCACTTCACCGCGATGCACTTCGCCGGTGGCACGGTCCACGATCTTGGTCGATGCGCCCAGATAAACACCCATGGAAAGCACCGCGCCTTTGCCAACACGAACACCTTCGGCAACTTCGGCGCGTGCCCCGATAAAGGCACCGTCTTCGATCACTACGGGGCCAGCCTGCAAAGGCTCTAACACGCCGCCAATGCCTGCACCGCCAGAGATGTGCACATTTTTGCCGATCTGCGCGCATGAGCCGACAGTGGCCCATGTGTCGATCATCGTGCCTTCATCGACAAACGCGCCGATATTCACAAAGCTTGGCATAAGCACGACATTGCGCGCAATATAGCTGCCTTCGCGCACCACTGCGCCCGGCACCACGCGAAAGCCAGCTTCGCTAAAACGGGCATCATCCCATCCGGCAAATTTGCTGGGCACTTTATCAAAAGCGGGCGTTCCGGCAGAGCCGTGTTCGACCACTACGTTATCGTTCAGGCGGAACGACAACAGCACGGCTTTTTTCAGCCATTGATTGACTTGCCAACCACCATCGCCATCAGGCTCAGCTACACGCGCTGTGCCGCTGTCCAGAAGACCTAAAGCCGCTTCCACAGCGACGCGCACATCGGCGCTATCAGGCGTGACTTCGGCGCGGTTTTCCCACGCATGTTCGATGGCAGCAGCTAGTTCGTTCGACATTGGTGTAATCCTGTTGTGCAATTCTCTTGCAGCGCGGCTAGCGGTAGTATGGCCAAGGTACAAGGTCCAAGGGCTAAGCTACCCAACTTGGTGCTTAGTAGGACATTCAGGGAAAGTTAGGCTGCTTCGTGCCAAACCTGTCTCAAAAGCAAAGGATGACAGCCAAAAGATGACTGTTGGTAGATCAGGTCTTATAGATTGCGCGCAGGCTAGCTGGCGAATGGCTGTAACAGGTGTTGTGGTGATTGCGCTGGCCGCATGTGGCGGGGGCAGTGGCGGTGTTGGCAGCACACCTGCTCCTCCGGTTGGTGGATCAACGCCAACGCCATTACCAACGCCAACTCCCACACCTGCTCTACCAGCGCCCACGCCAGCGCCCACACCTACCCCCGGCCCGGCAGGCTTTGCCGTTGAGCCAGCGCCTGCGCAGTTCAACACGCGTGAGTTTCGCCTTTCTGATGGTTCTGCACAGCACAATGCAGCATCTGCATGGGCGCAAGGGGCAACAGGTGATGGCGTTACCATTGCGATCATTGATACCGGTATCGATATCGATAGCCCGGAATTCGCTGGACGCATTTCACCCAATTCTATCGATATCTTCGGCACCCGCAGTTTGGAGGGGCCAGACGATCACGGAACGCTGGTTGCGCTTGCTGCTGCGGCCGCGCGCGATAATACAGGCGTGCTTGGCATCGCATGGGATTCGACCATTCTGGCCATTCGCGGGGATGAGCCGGGATCGTGCGCCACCGGCGATAATACCGTTGCAGGTGAAGGCTGCGCTTTCCTCGATACAACCATTGCCGACAGCATAAATCATGCGGTCAATAACGGCGCGAAAGTGATCAATCTCTCTCTTGGCGGCGGAGGCGGCACAACGCCGCGTGTGCTCAATGCGGTGCGCGGAGCTGTTGATGCCGGAGCAGTCATTGTCGTTGCCGCTGGAAACCAACAATTGGACAGTCTGGACGGCTTTGCCAGCCAATTGGTGACGGCAGGTGATGGCGGTGTGCTGATCGTGGGGTCGGTGGATAAGAATTACAACGCCTCTGATTTCAGCAACAGGCCCGGCGCACAATCGCAATCCTATCTGTCAGCGCGCGGCCAACTGGTCTGCTGTGTGTATGAAGATGGTGAGTTGTTTCTCGATGATGAAGGTTTCATTTTTCTGTATTCCGGCACCAGCTTTGCCACGCCCCAAGTATCAGGTGCCGCCGCTTTGCTGGCGCAGGCTTTCCCCAATCTGACGGGCCGCGAAATTGCCGAGATTTTGCTGGAGTCCGCTTTTGACGCTGGTGAAACGGGTGAAGATGCTGTGTTTGGCCGCGGCATTCTGGATATCGCGGCGGCATTTCGCCCCATCGGCAATACCAGCATTGCAGGATCAAGCACGGTTTTTACACCCGGCGATATAACGGGCACCGGATCGCCCGCGATGGGCGATGCACTGTCTACCCTATCGATCCCCACGCTGATCACAGACCGGTATAACCGCGCTTTCTCCACCGATCTTGGCGGCACATTGCGCGGCGCAGCGCCCCGGCAATTGCTGCATGGCGCGCTCGCATCGACCAGCAGGCATCTGTCCGGCTCAACCCCGCGCGCCAGCCTTGCCTTCTCCATTGATAATCGCGGGGAGCGGGCACCTTTGCGGCTTTCTTTTGAAGAAGAGAAGCAAGCCAAGGTTTTGGCGGCGCAAATTGCCTTGCAACTTGCCCCCGAAACAAAGCTTGCCTTTGGTTATGCCACCAGCGGCAATGGCCTTGTGACGAGTTTGCGCGGGGCTGATCGTCCAGCGTTCATGATCGCGGGCGGCGCGTCCGGGGCCAATGGCTTGTACAACCAAACAGATGCAGCGGTGGCCATGCGGCACCAATTGGGCACGTGGGGTGTGAATATCTCGGCCGAAAGCGGCAGAATTGCTGGCGCGCGTGACACACAGCAATTCAATACCTTGCGCGCGATCAGTGATGCGCAGCGGCTGACCCGAATGGGCCTTTCGCTGGACCGTACGCTGGGCGAATTTGAACTGGCCGCGGGTTTTGAATGGCTGGCGGAAGGTGAAAGCGTGCTGGGCGCGCGTTTCCACGAAGGGCTTGGCCTTGCCGGTGCTGACAGCCTTTTTCTGGATGCTGACATTGCATGGAGGCCGGCGGGCGCATGGCGGCTTGGCGTAAGTTGGCGCGAAGGTTTTACCCGGCCAAGAGCGGCAACTTTGGTGGCCAATGATGCACGATTGCGCAGCCGCGCATGGGCGGTGGATGTGTCCCGGAGCGGCGTCTTGATGAGCGAAGATGCGCTGGCACTGCGCTTGTCTCAACCGCTGCGCGTGGAAGGCGGAGCTTTGGCACTGCTACTGCCCACCGCGTTCAATTACACCACTCTAACACCGGAATATGGCCGCGTACCTATCAGCCTTACGCCCGATGGACAGGAGATCACTGGAGAGCTGGCATGGCGCGGGCCAATGCTGGGCGGATATGCGGGAGCTAGCGTGTTCTACCGCCGCGATCCGGGCCATTATGCGACGCTGCGCGATGATGCTGGTTTAGCGATCCGCTGGTCACGCGGGTTTTAACGCATCAATTCGCGGGTAAATTCGATCAAGCCTGTTTGCCGCTTGCGGGTGAGACGTTCGGCCTGAAGGATGGTGCGTACACGTTCAAAACACGCATCCAGATCATCATTGATCACGATATAATCATACCCGTCCCAATGGCTGATCTCATCGCGCGCGCGGGCCATGCGGCCTTCAATCACTGCATCATTATCGGTGCCGCGCCCACGCAGGCGACCTTCAAGCTCGGCTATACTCGGCGGCAGGAGAAAGACCGAGACGACATCTTCGCGCGCCCTCTGGCTTAGCTGCTGTGCGCCTTGCCAATCGACATCGAACAGATAATCGCGGCCCGCTTCCAAACCATCAGAAACCGCGCCGCGCGGCGTGCCATAACAATTGCCGAAAACTTCCGCCCATTCCAGGAAGGCGTCATCCGCCACCATCGCATCAAAATGAGCGCGGTCGATGAAGTGATAATCGCGCCCATCCACTTCGCCTTTGCGCATCGGGCGGGTTGTGGCGCTGACCGATAAGGCAAGGTTATCGTCATCGGCCAGCAGCTTTTTCGCAATTGTGGTTTTGCCCGTGCCCGAAGGCGAGCTGAGAATAAACATCAGCCCCCGGCGGGGCAGAACATGTCCGGAAATGTTGGAAACGGGATTGGCCATGCCCGCTATTGGCCCAAGCGCGGCCTGACAATCAACCCGAATACGCACGTAACCCGCATGTGCAGCTTCTATTCCTCGCCAGGGTTGTTAAGCGCTTTCATTTTGGCCCGTTTGCGCGCGGTTTGACGCCCTTTGCTGCGATCAAACAATGTTTTGATCACCAACCCGCCGCCAACAATCGCAGCGCCGGGAATGGATTTGGTACCAACTTTGGCAATCACGGTTGAGGCCACCGTGCGGCGAAGGCTGCGTTCTTTTACCAGCGCTTTGGCGGTGTCTTTGCCATACTGACCGCGTAAAAACATGCTTTCCACGCCTTTGCGCAAGACAGACGTGCCCATGCGCATGGCAATATCGGCCAGCATCAAATTGCTTTGGGGATGCTGCTCGGGATCAGCCATTGCCTGACTGACGGTTTGATCACTCTTGGGATCAGTAGGCTTTTTCGCCATTGCTCACGCCTTTATTTGTGTGGCGCTTACTTCTTGCGCCCGAAATCGACCGTTACAACATTGGAACCGTCTTCACTGGTTGCAACGTCTTCGACATTGGGACGTTCCGCTGCTGGCGTGCTGGCGCTTTTGGCATCGTCAAGATCATCAGCTTCAGCCTCGCCTTTAGCGGTCTGATCATTTGCGGCCTGAAATTGCAGCCCGAAATCTACTGCCGGATCAACGAAAGCGGTGATGGCGGAAAATGGAATATCAAGCTTGGATGGCACCTGATTGAAGCTCAGGCCAACGGTAAAGCCGTCATCTGTTACCGCAAGATCCCAGAACTTGTTCTGCAAGACGATCGTCATCTCATCAGGAAACCGTTCGTGCAGCGCTTTGGGAATATCCACGCCGGGCGCGGTTGTCTTGAAAGTGATGTAGAAATGATGGGTACCCGGCAGCGTGCCACCGGATTCCACAACAGATCCCAGCACACGGCCAACCACCGCCCTCAAGGCTTCTTGCACGATCTCGTCATACGGGATCAGGCTATCTGGTGTTTCCTCGCTCATATATTTCAGGTTAGGTGGCTATCACCGGGGTGTTGGTCAAGACGAAAGTCACCATCATCCCCGGCGCATGGCTTGCACGATATGGCAAGGTGCTTATAGGCAACGGCCATGCGCACGGGCAAAATTGAACGAAAAACGGCAGAGACCGATATTTTCGTCGAGGTCAATCTCGATGGAACAGGCGTCTATGATATTGCGACAGGGATCGGCTTTCTCGATCATATGGTCGAACAGTTTAGTCGCCATTCGCTGATTGATGTGACTATGCAGGTCAAAGGCGATCTGCATATCGATCAACACCACACGACAGAAGACAGCGCGATTGCGCTGGGGCAGGCATTGGCGCAGGCTTTGGGCGATAAGGCTGGCATTGGCCGTTATGGCGAAGCGCATTCTCCCATGGATGAAGCGCTGATCCGTGTTGTGCTGGATATTTCCGGGCGGCCATACCTTGTGTGGAAAGCGCGCTTTACGCAGGAAAAACTGGGCGAGTGGGATACAGAGCTGATCGAGCACTGGTTCCATTCGGTTTCGCAGGCGGCGGAGCTGACGCTGCATGCGCAGGTGCTGTATGGCACCAACAATCACCATATTTGCGAAGGGCTTTACAAAGGTTTTGCGCGCGCGATGCGCCAAGCGGTGGAACTTGACGCGCGCAAAGGCGGCGCGGTGCCAAGCACCAAGGGTCAGCTTGGTGGCTAAACTCACCCGAACGGCCTGCAGGGCCGCAAGGGCGACCGCCCGCCCACAGGTGCCCCGCAGCCCGAAGGGCGCAGGGATCAGCACCGAGGATCGCGCGCCCGGATGGGCGTGGCAAAAACTAATATGACCGAGGCTATTGCGCTTATCGATTACGGGGCAGGCAATCTGCACTCGGTAAAGAATGCGCTTGGTGCTGCGGGGGCTGAGGCAGTCGCGGTGACAGCCGATCCTGAGATAGTACGCGGGGCGCAGCGCATAGTCTTGCCCGGCGTAGGCAGTTTTCGTGCCTGTTATGAAGGGCTGACGGGTATTCCCGGCATGGTTGAGGCGCTGGAGGAGCGGGTGCTGAAAGATGGCGTGCCGTTCCTTGGCATTTGTGTTGGCCTGCAATTGCTCGCCACGCGCGGGTTGGAGCATGGGGAATGCCCCGGTCTTGACTGGATACCGGGTGAGGTAAAGCTGATTGAGCGCACCGATCCGGCGATCTGTGTGCCGCATATGGGCTGGAACGATGTACAGTTGACGCCTCATCATGGCGATCATGATCTGCTTGAGGAAGGCGAGGCGTATTTCCTCCATTCTTACCACTTTCAACCCGAAGATGGCCGCGATATTGCCGCGATGACCGATCATGGTGGCGGCCTTGTCGCCGCGATTGCGCGGGGCAATATTATCGGTGTGCAATTCCACCCGGAAAAAAGCCAAGGCTACGGCATCGAATTGCTCAAACGTTTTCTGGACTGGCAACCGTGAGAATTTCAACATGATCGTCTTTCCCGCCATCGATTTGAAAGCCGGCGAAGTCGTGCGCCTTGCCGAAGGCGATATGGACCGCGCAACCGTCTATGGCGACAATCCTGCAGCCCAAGCGATGCTATTTGCTGATGCTGGCGCGCAGCATTTGCATGTGGTGGATCTGGATGGCTCTTTTGCAGGCCGAACGGAAAACCGCGAAGCTGTTGAAGCGATTGTGGAGGCGTTTCCCGGCTATGTACAGCTGGGCGGCGGCATTCGCGATGCGGCGACGGTCGAAGGCTGGTTTAACCTTGGCGTGGCGCGCGTGGTGATGGGATCTGCCGCTTTGAAGGATCCCGAATTCGTCAAGGACATGGCAAGAGAATGGGAAAACGGGATCGTCGTCGCAGTTGATGCGCGCGATGGCATGGTGGCGACAGAAGGCTGGGCCGAGGTATCCGATGTGCCTGTGCATGATCTGGCGCGGCGGTTTGAAGATGCAGGCGTTGCCAGCCTGCTGTTCACCGATATTGGCCGCGATGGTCTGCTAAAAGGCTGCAATGTTGATGCCACGGTAGAGCTGGCGCGCAGCGTCGATATCCCCGTGATCGCAAGCGGCGGGGTGAAAGGGCTGGACGATATCCGTATGCTTGCGATCCATGCAGAAGAAGGCATCGAAGGCGTGATCACTGGCCGGGCGCTCTATGAAGGCAAGCTCGATCTGGCGACCGCGATTGCGATGGCGGGGAAGGCGTGATGGAACCTGTGCCGTTTCTGGTTGCGTTGGTGATTTTTGGCCTGTTGGCCTTGCGTCTTGTTGATGCCGAGCGGTCCGGCGAGATTAAGATGGTTTTCCTTCCAAGGATATCAAAGTCCAAGAATCCGAAGGGCTTCTACATCACAGGAGCGCTACTGTTGATCCTCTACCTCGTGGCAGCGATTGGTATATATATCTGGGCTCTTGAAGGATGACCGTCCGTATCCGCGTCATCCCCTGCCTTGATGTTGCCGATGGGCGCGTTGTCAAAGGCGTCAATTTTGTTGACCTCAAGGACGCTGGCGATCCGGTTGAGCAGGCGCAGGCCTATGATACGGCCGGCGCGGATGAGCTGTGCTTTCTCGATATTTCGGCCAGTCATGAAGGGCGCGGCACTTTGCTCGATATCGTGCGCCGTACAGCTGAGGTGTGCTTTATGCCTGTCACCGTGGGCGGCGGGGTGCGCAGTGTTGACGATGCGCGCGCGCTGTTGCTCGCTGGCGCAGACAAGGTTGCGGTAAACTCCGCCGCTGTCGCGCGGCCTGAATTGATGGCCGAAATCGCTGACAGGATGGGCAGCCAATGCGCTGTCGCCAGCGTTGATGCGCGGCGTGTGGCCGAGGGCAGGTGGGAAATTTTCACGCATGGTGGCCGCAAGCCGACCGGTATTGATGCGGTGGAATATGCCAAAAAGGTTGCGGAATTGGGCGCAGGCGAATTGCTTGTCACTTCCATGGATGGCGATGGCACCAAGGCAGGATATGATCTCGCTTTGACCCGCGCAATTGCCGATGAAGTCAGCGTGCCAGTGGTTGCCAGCGGCGGTGTGGGCACGCTTGATCACCTTGTCGAAGGCGTTACCAAAGGCGGAGCCAGCGCGGTTCTGGCCGCCAGCATTTTCCATTTTGGCCAGCATACCGTGGCCGAGGCCCATGCCGCCTTGCGCGCAGCAGGTTTACCAGCGCGCGGGTGAAATTGGTTTTTGGTGCCGGTTGAGCGCATCTGCCGTCACTCAACTCAGCCCCCATTAAGCTCCGTTCGTCCACAAGTGCCGTATTGGGACGGGGGTTGCGAATCAGGCGATTTCCTAACAGGGGGTCGCTTATTGTGCTTACCAAGATGTTAAAACGCCTTTTCATACCGGCCCTAATGGTTCTCCTCATGGCGGCACCTGCTTCTGCTTCTGGCGGAACGCAGATCCCAGAGGCGTCTTCGGTGCTGTTGTTCGCGCTTGGCCTGGCCGGTGTGCTGATCGGTCGCAGCGTGTCTTCGCGCCGCCGCAATGATGATGATCACAGCGAGTAAGCGTTCTACGCAAACTTGACGAAAAGCCCCGCGCTCGGTCATGGGATTGCCCATGGACACGCTCAAGACCCTCGAATCCACCATCACACAGCGGCGCGCTGCCTCGCCTGAGGAAAGCTATGTCGCCAAGCTTCATGCCCGCGGCCTGCCAGTCATGGCGCGCAAAGTGGGCGAAGAAGGCGTGGAAGCGGCCATCGCGGCGATTTCTGGCAGCAAGGAAGAACTGACCGGTGAAGCGGCGGATTTGCTGTTTCACCTTATGGTGCTGCTCAATGCGCGCGATTTGGGGATGGATGACGTGCTGGGCGAGCTGGAGCGGCGCGAAGGGCTTTCCGGCCTTGTCGAAAAAGCATCGAGGAGCGGGCAATGACTGTCGATCCCACCAAGCCTTATGATGATCAAAACATCTTTGCGAAAATCCTGCGCGGGGAAATTCCCAACAATACGGTTTATGAAGACGCGTATGCGCTCGCCTTTCATGACATCAATCCGCAAGCCGATCTGCATATTCTGGTGATTCCCAAAGGGCCCTATGTCAGCTGGGATGATTTTTCTGAGAAAGCCTCGGATGAAGAAATCGCAGGCTTTGTGCGCGCCGTTGGCAAAGTTGCGCGCGATAAAGGCATGGTGGTGCGCGGTTATCGCTGGTTAAGCAATGTTGGCCGCAATGCAGGACAAGAAGTGGCACATCTGCATGTGCACCTGTTTGGCGGCGGGCCTCTGGGGCCAATGCTCTCCAAATAATCAGCCTTTAGAGGCTGCGCGCGTCCAGATGCGCAATAATTGCGGTGGGATAGCGCATTCGCGCTCTTTTATCGCCTCGCACAGCGCGCTAATGCGCGGTTCAGCCATGGCAACGCATCTCGATCCTCCAACTGGCCGAATTATCGGCGCGCGGCATTACTTCCCCATGCGCGTATATTATGAGGATACGGATCTGTCTGGGATCGTTTATCACGCCAATTACTTGAAATATTGCGAGCGGGCGCGCAGCGATTTGCTGCGTTTGTTGGCGGTGGATCAACGCGCGGCTGTGGAATCGGGTGAAGGCCATTATGCTGTCGCTGATGCTCAGATCAAATGGCGCCGTCCGGCCAAGCTAGATGATGCGCTGGTGATTGAAACAAGCGCTGCTGATCTGCGCGCGGCCAGTGTGCGCATGGCGCAAACAGTGCTGCGCGGTGATGAAGTGCTGGCCGAAATTGCGGTGCGGGTGGGCTTTGTTGGCCCCGATGGCCGCCCGAAAAGACAACCTGATGCCTGGCGCCAAGCCTTTGATGATTTTGCGAAGGAAGATCTGAACTGATGTCTCTTGCCACTCTTGCTGCGGTGACAACCGCCGCGCCGACCAAGCTCGATCCGCTGGAATTGTTTCTCGATGCCGATATCGTGGTGCAATTGGTGATTATCGGGCTGGTGATTGCATCGGTTTGGGTGTGGGCTTTGATGATCGGCTTTTCGCTGCGTCTGGGCGGGTTGAAACGCGCCTCTGCCGCATTTGAGGAAGAGTTTTTCGAAGCGGATGGCGGCGATGCCACGCTTGATAACCGAAGCCGCAAGAAAATCCCCTCCGCTCGTGTGGCGGCAGCCGGGATTGCTGAATTTCGCGCATCGCACAAAGCAGGCCTGAAAGATCGCGAAGGTGCGCGCGGCCGCATCGCCTCGGTGATGGAAGGGCAAGTTGCGCTGGAGGCCGATACGCTGGCCTCACGGCTTGGCTTTCTGGCCACCACCGGCTCTGTCGCACCCTTTGTCGGCCTGTTCGGCACGGTGTGGGGCATCATGAACAGTTTCTTCCAGATCGGGATGCAGCAAAACAGCTCTCTCGCAGTGGTGGCGCCGGGTATTTCCGAGGCGTTGTTTGCCACAGCCATCGGCCTGTTCGCCGCTATTCCTGCGGTGATCGGATACAACCGCTTTTCCAACAAAGTGAACACCTACGAAGCCTCTCTGCAACGCTTTGCCGATAAGGTGCACGCGCAGATCAGCCGTGAGATGGAGGAAGTGTAATGCTTGGCTTGATTGCAGCACCAGCCCGCTCCCCCGCCCAGCCACCCGATAGCTTGCTGGTCACCATATCGGGTGGCTGGGCGGGGGAGCGGGCTGGTGCTGCCTCCAACAACGGGAAAGTTGTATAATGGCGATGGGTCTTGCTTCTTCGGGCAGAGGGCGCGGTGGGCGGCGCCGGGCGCCGATGGCAGAAATCAACGTCACGCCGTTTGTTGATGTGATGCTGGTGTTGCTGATCATCTTTATGGTGACAGCGCCATTGCTTGCATCGGGCGTGCCGGTGGATTTGCCAGAAAGTCGCGCCAATCCGCTTGACCAATCGCCTGATCAGGTGACTGTGGCGATTGATGCTGATGGCTTTATCTATGTCGATGATGAGCAGGTGGAGCCGGGCGCTTTTCCCATCGCGCTGGACAATGTGGTGCAGGCCTCTGGCGGGGATTTGCCGCTGATTACGCTGCGCGCTGATCGGGGCCTTGAATATGGCCGGGTGATGGCGGTGATGGGAGAGCTGAACCGGTCCGGCTTTACCGCGATTTCGCTGGTCACCACCGGTTCATCGCAGACGCCATAGGCCAGATTGTTAAATGACCACTGCTGCGCGCCTTTCTCAGGAAGAAATGATCGGCCTTGGGGTCGCTGTGGCCGCGCATGTCGTGCTGGCGGCCGCACTAATGATACAGGTGCGTTTTGCCGATGATCCGCAGGCCCCGCCTGAACGGATCAATGTGAGCCTCGCCACCGATATCAGCCTTGATAGCACTGCGCCTGACCCTAGCGACAATCCCGGGGCCACCTTCGCCCCCGAAATTGCCGCGATGCCGGAACCTGAAGCTGTCGATGCTACCGAGCCTGCAGAAGCTGCACCGCAACCTGCCGCCGCGCCGCCGCGCCAGCCAACACCTCCGCGCGCCGCGCAGCCACGCCCAACACCGCGCGCCACAAGCCGCCCTACGCCTACGCCCACGCCGTCCCCCGCAGCGAGCCAGCGCCCCACCGGCAGCCGCCTGGGCGACAATTTCCTGCGCGGTAACAGCGATGCCGATGGCGCGAGTGGTTCCGCGGCAACCGAATTTGGCCCGCGCGAACGTGCAGCTCTTGAGCAAGCTATTGCCGCGCAACTGAAAGAGCACTGGAAAGTGCCTCGGGGAGCTGATGCTGAGCTGCTTGTAAGCGTCATTTCTTGGGACTTGAACATAGACGGCTCTCTCAGAGGTCGCCCCCGTCTCGTGAGACAACTTGGTGTAACGCCTGCAAATCAGACGCAAGCGGGAAACCATGCAGAAGCAGCTATTCGCGCTGTGCAGTTGGCCGCCCCCTTTAATCTACCTGACCGTTACTATAACCGTTGGAGCGAAATAGAGTGGCACTTTGGATTTGAGATATGAACATGAGAAATCTATCGGTCTTTGCTGGTGTCATGATGCTCTTGGCGTTCCCAGCACAAGCGCAGGACCAGCTGGATCCTTCACTGCTTGATTTGCCCGCGGTTGAAGCTGAATTCGAAGACCCTGAAAGCGAAGGCCCTCTTCGCGGGTCGGTTTTTGCCGATAGCTGGCAGGATCTGGGCATCGCTATCCCCGCTTTTGCCACTAACGCGGATGTGCCAACGCCCGCCAATGCGCAAGGGACACGCGCGCTTGGCCTGGAAATCTCACGGATCGTTCACAACAATTTGCGCAATAACGGCCTGTTCCGTCCGGTTGGCCCCGATGCGTTGCCGCGTCCAGACTATCCGCAAATCACCGATCCGGCATGGCCTGTATGGCAGGGGCGCTCGGCGGAAATGCTGGTGCATGGCTATGTCCGTGCGCGCGATGATGGGCGGCTGACAGTAGGCTGCTATCTTTATGATGTGGCCTTGCGCAACGAGCTGGTGCGAGAAGGCTGGGTGGTGCGCCCGGATGAATGGCGGCGCGCGGCGCACAAATGCTCTGATCTTGTGTATTCGCGCCTGTCCGGGGAAAGCCCGTTTTTCGATAGCCGCATCGCCTATATCGCGGAAACCGGCCCCAAAGATGCGCGCATCAAACGGCTTGCTATTATGGATAGCGATGGGGCGAACCACCGCTTTATCACCAGCGGTCGGTCCACCGCGCTGACCCCGCGCTATTCACCCGATTATTCGCAGATCGCGTATCTGTCTTACGAAGACGGCAATCCGCGCATCTATATCTACGATATCGAAACCCGGCGTCAGACTTTGGTGACCGAGAGCACCAATCCCACTTTTGCCCCGCGTTGGAGCCCGGATGGCCGGTTCATCTTGTATTCCATGGCCATTGGCGGGAATACCGACATCTATCGCGTGCCTGTGGCCGGAGGGCGTTCCATCCGGTTGACCGATACGCCGGGGATTGATGTGGGCGGATCGTTTTCGCCCGATGGCAGCAAAATCGTGTTTGAAAGTGACCGTTCGGGATCGCAGCAAATTTATGTGATGGACGCCGATGGCCAGAACCAACGCCGGATCAGCTTTTTCGGGGGACGCGCGGGCACACCGGAATGGTCTCCGCGCGGCGATCAGATTGCCTTCACGCGCATTGCCGGTGATTTCAATATCGCTGTGATGACCCCTCAGGGTCGCAATATGCGCGTGCTTACAAAGGCTTGGCATGACGAGGCACCGACATGGGCGCCCAATGGCCGCATCATTCAGTTTTTCCGCACCGCACGCGGCGGCGGGGAGACATCGATCTGGCAGGTTGATCTGACGGGAGAGAATGAACGGCGCCTGCGCACACCGGTTGGCGCATCGGATCCGGCTTGGGGACCTGTTTTGCCGTGAACGCATTATAACTATACTGTGTACCCAACAGTTGTTGATCGTATCATCGCTTTAAGGAGACAAATTCCATGAAGAATATCGTCGTCGCGCTTACTCTCACCAGCGCATTGGCGCTTTCTGCTTGCCAGAAAAAGGCGCCGGAAGTTATTCCGCAAGCACCGCAAAATGTCGCTCCTGCACCAACGCCGACGCCAACGCCCACTCCTGTTTCGCGTGTTGCGCAGCCGGGCAGCCAAGCGCATTTCTCAGCCGAAATGTCGGGTGCGGATACGATTTTCTTCGATACTGACAAATTTGATATCGATAGCGAAGATGCCGCAGCTTTGCGTCGTCAGGCCCAATATATGCTGACCTATGCAACATCACGCGCCACGGTTGAAGGCCATGCTGATGAACGCGGCACGCGCGATTATAACCTCGCGCTGGGAGAGCGCCGGGCCAATGCTGCGAAGAATTACCTGGTCAGCCTGGGCGTTGCAGAATCGCGCCTGCGAACTGTCAGCTACGGTGAAGAACGCCCTGCTTCCATGGGATCAAACGAAGCGGCTTGGGCGCAAAACCGCCGCGCTGTGACAGTGATGATGGAATAATCGAGCGGTACGAGGTACAACGGCGCAAGCCGTATTGGTAAAGCGGGCGCGGTAGCATAAGCTGCTGCGCCCGTTTGCATTTGGCGCGTTTGCATATCGGCAACGCACAAATGGCGAGAACTTGTTGAATTGTGTCGCCCCCGCTCGGTTCTTATTTCTCAAACGACATTTGCCCAAAAGGCGAGGTTCACGCGGAGCTCTTGGCGTACTATAGCGTTTGTGATGTTGAGCATTTCTCCTTTTCGCCCATGGTAGGCGCGCGTCGATCAAACGATTGGGGCTTCCCCCGCTGGCGCGGCTATGAAGATGGCCGTGAGGCGGCAACGGTACGCCTGTGCGATCGTCATGGCTGTGAAGAAAAGGGCGATTGCCCTGCACCCAAAAGCCCCAATAACCCGGAACGCTGGTACTTTTGTACCAAGCACGCGGCCGAATATAATCGCAAATGGGATTACTTCGAAGGCCTCGACAAAGAAGAGGCCGCCAAACGTGCCAAGAATGAGCAAAGCGAAAATGCCGGTTATGCCGAAAGCGCGCATTATGGCTGGACAACATCGGGCGATGGCAGCCGCAGCGATGATGAGATGCGGGCGCTGGAATTGCTAGGGTTAGAAGCGGACGCCGATTTTGATGCGATCAAAAAGACATGGCGCGCCAAAGCCAAGGAAGTGCATCCCGATGTATCGCCGGGCGATGATGAGGCAGCTGAACAGTTTCAGGCGCTGTCCGTTGCATATGAAGTGCTTAAACAGGCTGAAGACCGGCGCACTTGGAACGGTTAATCGCCTGACGCATCGTTAGCCGCGGCACCTGACACTTCGCGTTCGATTTTGTTGCGGCCCGATTCCTTGGCGCGGTACAGCGCTTCATCGGCGGCGCGCATGGCAAGCCCCATTTCCTCATGGGCCAGTGCATCGGATACGCCGCCTGAAAAAGTCACTTCGCCAATCGGTTTTTTGGTCACACGATCAACAAAGCGTTTCTTGCTCAATTGTTCGCGCGTTGCATCAAGCACGAGGGTAGCGCTGGCCACGTCCTGATCGCAGAACAACAGGACAAATTCCTCTCCGCCATGGCGCGCAACATGGCAGAGGTCCGAGATTTTATCGAGCGCCTGCCCCACAGCGCGGATAACTCTGTCTCCTGTTTCATGGCCGTGGCGGTCATTGACCTTCTTGAAAAAGTCGATGTCACATATGGCAAGCGCCAGAGGTTCGCCCTGTTCTTTTGCGCGTTCGCGCTGCTCTTCGAAAACTTCCTGGAAAGCGCGGCGATTGGGCAGGCCGGTGAGGGGGTCAATGCTGGCATCAGCGCGGGCCTTTTCAAGATTGGCGCGCAACAGGTCGGCCTCTTCTTCGCCTTGCTTCATCCGTTCTTCAATGGCGCGCGTGCGGTCTAACATGATGTGCGCCACACGGGTGAAATCAGACAGAATGTCTTCACTCAGCACCGTGTCAGAATATTGGCTGTAAGAGGCCGCATCGACAGAGCGCTGCAATTCCACACCATAGTTTGATGCCGCTTCCTGCGCGCTGCGGGTGCACTCACCAAATTGCAGCACGGACCGATCCAGCTGCACAGTCAGGTCACGCAATTGCTCAACCGCTTGTTCAGCATCGGGACGCGGTTTGGCATGGCGATCAAGGAAATCTTGCGTGACCCGATCACCTTTGCATTCATGCTCAGCCACCGTGCGCGCAAGAGTAGCGTCCGCGCCAGACACGATGGCATGGGCGCGTAGCAGATTCTCTCCTGTCACGGCCAGATCATGACGGAGCAAAAAATCGCCAATTTGCGACAGCAATTGCGCGCGTTGGGCCGAACCGTGCGACGACGTGGTGTTCGCATGCGCTCGTTTTTCAATACGCGCTTCAAAACTCATAAGGATGTGCCGCTCAATTGACCTGTGACAGGAGATTTGAAGTAACAGCCAAATGTGAGCGATGCGCTGTAAGCGATTAGGTATTCGTGCGTGTCTCTGCCTTGTGCAGGTTCGATTTCAAAGGATTACCGCCACGCCCCAAACCACAGCCACAATCAGCACTATGCCGATCATATCAAGGATGAAACCGGCCTTCACCAAACGCGGCAAAGCAATGCGCCCGGTGGACCATGCCAGTGCATTGGGCCCTGTGCCAGACGGCAGGATAAAGCCCCAGCTCGCTGCAATCGCCGCTGGCATTGCGAGCAATATGGGATCACCGCCAATGGCAATGGCCAGACTGGCGACAACAGGCATAAAGCCGCTGGCTGTCGCCACATTGCTGGCAAATTCGGTGACCAGAATAACCATCGCGACAAGCGCCAATGCGACCAGCCACAAAGGCACATCGGTCAAGGGCAAAAGCGCTTCGCCAAGCCATGCGGCAAGGCCGGTGCGCGTCATGGCTGCTGCCAATGCCAAGCCGCCGCCAAACATCAAGATTACGCCCCATGGCGCGCGGTCCGCTTCTTGCCAGATCAGCATTCTGCGCCCGCCGCCATCGGGCAGGATAAACAGCGCAAGCGATGCGATCACCGCAATCGTCCCGTCGGTTATCGCGCCTTCGGGCAAGAACCCTTGGTGAAGCGGGCGGGTCATCCAAGCGCAGAATGTAAGCGCGATGATTACGACCAAACGCCGCTCCGCGCTCGACCATGGCCGGTCTTCGTGAATGGCATTACGCGCGGCAATCGTGTCAAATGGGTGATCGCTCACATGCTGCACTTTGGCGATGATCCATGCCGCCAGCGGAATGCCCAGCAGCACCAGCGGCACACCAAAAGCGGCCCACATCGCAAAGCTGATCTCCAGCCCGACCGTCTCTGACAGCAAGGCGACGCTGATCGCATTGGTCGGCGTGCCGATAATGGTGCCAAGCCCGCCAATCGTCGCGCCAAAGGCAATGCCCATGGGCAGCGCGCCCGACAGGCCATCTTGTGGAACGGCCTCTCCGGTCGCGCCAGATCCGCGCACCGCTTCTCCGCCAGCCAGCACGGCCAGCGCCATGGGCATCATGATCAGAGCGGTCGAAGTGTTAGAAATGATGTTCGACAGCACCGCAGCTGCCATCATAAAGCCGAGCAACAATCCCGCTGCACCTCCTCTGCCGCCAATGGCATCAAGGATCGCCACCGCCAGCCTTTTGTGCAGCCCGGTCCGCTCAATCGCGAGGGCAAGGAAGGAGCCTCCCAGCAGCAGGAACAGGATCGGCGAGTAATAATCGCCCGCGACTTCGCGCGCAGTTCCGGCATCGTTTATCGGTAGCACGATAAAGGGCAGAAGGGCGGTTGCCGCCAGCGGGATCGCTTCTGTCATCCACCACGCCGCCATCCACGCTACAAGGCCGGCGACATGCCAGGCAGGTTCTTCCATGCCGGCAGGCGCGGGGAAGACAAGCGTCAAGGCAAACAGCGCCGGGCCAAGCCACAATCCGATTTGCCGTGCTGTCATAGCGCGCGCGATGCCCCTTCCTTCAACTGGGCGCAGACCCTACAGTCTTGCATGTGATGGGCAAGGGAGTGCGCGAATGACAAAGGGCAAAGTGTTGGGCATAGGCGGATTGTTCATCCGCTCGGCCGATCCGGAAAAGCTGGCCGGGTGGTATCGGGAGGCTTTGGGATTTACTGTCACAACAGCGGGCAATCCTGATCCGGATGGCAATTGGACTTGGGTGCAGGAAGGCGGGCACACCGTTGTCTCCATCTTCCCGCAGGCGAGTGATTATTTCGCAGCTGAGCGGCAGGTGATGTTGAACTTGCGCGTATCGGGTTTGGCGGATTTGGTCGCGCGGTTGGAAGCGCAAGGCATCGTGATCAGCAACCAAGAAACGATGGAGGGTGTTGGCAGCTTTGCCCGTATCCATGATTGCGATGGCAATCCGGTGGAGCTTTGGGAGCCGGACGCGCAATAGCCATCGCGCACGCATTGCCTCTGGCGTAAAGCGCAAAGGGCTGGCACCATGCACGGTATGGCTTTGAAAACTGTAGCAATGCTCACCGCGGGCGGCCTTGCGCCTTGCCTTTCCTCTGCCGTTGGCGGCTTGATCGAACGGTATACGCAGGTCGCGCCTGAAATTCGCCTGATCGCTTATCGCAATGGCTATGCCGGATTGCTGCAAGGCGATTATATCGAAGTGACGGACGCGTTGCGGGCAACGGCTGCGCGCCTCCACGCATTTGGCGGCAGTCCCATCGGCAATAGCCGGGTGAAACTCACCAATGTCGAAGATTGCGTTGCGCGCGGTCTGGTCAAGCCCGGTGAAGATCCGCTGGATGCAGCCGCGCGGCAATTAACCAGGGATGGCGTTGATGTGCTGCACACAATTGGCGGGGACGATACCAATCTCACCGCTGCTGATCTTGCCGCATATCTGCGCGACAATTCTTATGATCTGACCGTGGTGGGCCTGCCCAAAACGATCGACAATGATGTGATCCCGATCAAGCAATCTCTGGGCGCGTTTACAGCGGCAGAGCAGGGCGCGGTCTATGCCCGCAATATTATCGCTGAACATTCGGCCAATCCGCGCATGTTGATCGTACATGAAGTGATGGGCCGGCATTGTGGCTGGCTGACAGCGGCAACGGCTCAAACGCATCATAGCTGGGTGAAAAGCGCACCGTTTGCAGAGTGGCCCGATCATCCCGCCGCGCGCTGGGATGTGCACGGAGTATATGTGCCAGAACGCAGCTTTGATATTGCGGCAGAAGCAGAGCGATTGCGCGCGATTATGGATGCGCAAGACGGCGTGAACCTGTTTATCTCAGAAGGTGCGGGGATGGATGAGATTGTCGCTGCGATGGAGGCGGCTGGCGAAGAGGTGCCGCGCGATGCCTTTGGCCATGTGAAGCTGGACAAGGTGAACCCGGGCGAATGGTTCGCGACGAAGCTGGCCGAAGCGATTGGCGCGGAAAAAGTGCTGGTGCAAAAGAGCGGATACTTCTCGCGTTCTGCTGCGGCAAATGATGCCGATCTGGCGTTGATCAAGGCTTGTACCGATCATGCCGTGGAAGCGGCAATGCGCGGGGAGCCGGGCGTCGTAGGGCACGATGAAGAACGCGGCGATGTACTGCGCGCTATTGAATTTGAACGGCTTAAAGGCGGCAAGAACTTTGATCCGACGCAGGAATGGTTTGTCGAATTGTTGGGTGATCTGGGGCAGAGTTAGTCAGGTTTGCTAGGTAAACGCGGCACCGGCCCGCTCCCCCGCCCAACCACCCGATCATTCTTCGATACCGTATCGGGTGGTTGGGCGGGGGAGCGGGCTGGTGCCGCAAGCCTTGCTAGGATGTACAAGGCGCGCCCACAAAAAGAGAGCGCCAACCGAAGCTGCGCTCTCTTTGTATGATCAGCGTTTGGCCCGCATTTGGTCAGCCGCAAAACGCTTATTTGGGGCTAAGCACCATCAACATTTGCCGGCCTTCAAGGCGCGGATAGGCTTCGACTTTGGCGGTTTCTTCCATGTCGGCCTGCACCCGTTTGAGCAGGTCCATGCCCAAATGTTGGTGCGCCATTTCACGGCCACGAAAACGCAAGGTGACTTTCACCTTGTCACCATTGTCGATGAACTTGTTCACGTTGCGCATTTTTACATCGTAATCGTGATCATCGATGTTTGGGCGCATCTTGATCTCTTTGATATCCTGCGTCTTTTGCGTCTTGCGCGCAGCATTGGCCTTTTTCTGGGCCTCATAACGATATTTGCCAACATCGAGGAATTTGCACACGGGCGGATCAGCGTTGGGGGACACTTCAACCAGGTTGAGGCCCACTTCAGCAGCGCGATCAATCGCTTCATTGGTGTACAGCACGCCGAGATTTTCGCCCTGATCATCGATCACGCGAACCTTATCGGACTGAATCATATTGTCGTAACGGGGGCCGGATTTGACCGGCGGCGCCATATTGCGGCGGGGTGGACGTGGTATGGAATCGCTCCTTTAGAATGTTTCGTTGGCCGCTATGTAGGGATTTAAGTGGCTAAGCGCCAGTAAAGATCGGCTGCGAACTATTCGTCAGGCAGCTTCGCGCCACAAAGGAAAGCGCGCCAAGCGTTTTCCCGCCGGTACTACTGCATCAATTGCCGCGGCCGGTTGCAATGCTTCGACAATTGCGGGGTCGCTTGCATCCATGCCGCCTGTCAAGGCGCCAAAAGCGGGCAAGATCATGCGGCCAGCACCGCTGTAATCTTGTGACACAACCGCGCAGGCCCGCTGGATATGGCGTTGGCGCACTTTCACCTGAATGCGCGGGTGGAAATGGCCGGACAGTTCGGGCCGTGTTTCGCCAGCGGTGGCGCGGTGGCGCAGGATCATGCCGGCCAGCTCCAGCTCTACCATCACAGTTCCGCCATTCTTCGCCTCCATGCTCGGATCGTGATTGCCTGTCAGCCACACCCAATCCACCGCGCGGGTGAGGGCGCTGAGCATACCGGCGGCATGCGGCTCCAACCGGGTGGAGCCTTCGCTATCGTGGAAATTATCGCCCAGCGTGATAACCCGGCGCGCGCCCGTTTCGCGGATCGCTTCGGCAACGCGCTCCAAAGTTTCGCGGCTGTCATAGGGTGGCAACATCGAGCCATGCTGGGCAAAAAAGCTCGCCTTTTCGAGATGCAAATCGGCGACCAGCAACGCGTTTTCACGCGGCCAAAACAGCGCGCGTGAATTGGTCAGACGAAATTCCTGACCACAAAAGGGAAATGCGAACGAAACGGGAACCATGCCCACCATTTGCCGCAGACGGGCCAGCTTGGCAAGTCTTGCCTAGCATCTTGATTTCGCTCAAGGCATAGCGTGTACAAAACGCGCAAACGCGGCCTGCAAAATGGAGTTGGAAATGAGTGACTGGAGCGAATCAACACAGCAGGCGCGCGGATGGTTTGAAACTCTGCGCGATCAGATTTGCGCCGAGTTCGAAGCGATTGAACGCGAAGCGGGTTCAGATGCGTCTTTTGAATACACTCAATGGGACCGCGATACCGACGATGGCAGCGAAGGCGGGGGCGGTGTTCAGGGCCTGATGAAAGGCAAAGTGTTTGAAAAGGTCGGCGTGAACGTTTCCACCGTGGCGGGCACGTTTTCAGAAAAATTTGCCGATCAGGTCAATGGCGCGAGCGCCGAACATCCCGAATTCACCGCCACGGGCATTTCGCTGGTTGCACATATGGCCAATCCGCATGTGCCCGCTGTCCATATGAACACGCGGTTCCTGACTACGCAGGCGGCTTGGTTTGGTGGTGGCGGCGATCTTAATCCGCCCATCCCTTATGAGGACGATACGCAGGATTTCCACGCCCGTTTTCGTGCAGCTTGTGCAGCACACAACCCGACCTATTACGATCGGTTCAAGAAATGGGCCGATGATTATTTCTACATTCCCCATCGCGGCGTTCATCGCGGAGTTGGCGGGATCTTTTACGATCATCTGGAATGCGAAGATGATGAAAGCTTCACGCGCAATTTCGCCTTCACCCAAGATGTCGGCAAAGCTTTTCTAGACATCTATCCGCAGCTGGTGCGTCGCCGGATGGGCAGCGATTTTACACCAGAGGATAAGGCAACGCAGCTCGAATGGCGCGGCCGCTATGCCGAGTTTAACCTGGTTTATGACCGGGGCACGTTGTTCGGATTGAAAACAGGGGGCAATATCGATGCGATTTTGATGAGCCTGCCACCCGAGGCGACTTGGAGTTAAATACCGCAGGAGCTGAGTGACGCGGACAAACGCTCTGTCCGCCCTGACAAGCCTTTGGTCAACGTGCATCACATGCAACAAAGCTTGCGCAAAGACCGCTTTCCTCTTGCCGAAGCCGTCGCAAGGTCGCACATCTGGTTTGCGATGCTCAGGCAGTATGAACTTGTAGAACGGGTAAAATCCTATGACCCGAATGCGGATGAGGCTCTGCTCAACCGTGCCTATGTTTATACCGTGCAAAAACACGGCACGCAAAAACGCGCATCGGGCGATCCGTATTTCAGCCATCCGGTAGAAGTGGCCGGATTGATGACCGATCTGAAGCTGGATCAGGAAACCATCATCACCGCGCTTTTGCACGATACGGTTGAAGATACGCTGGCCACGATTGACGATATCGAAGCGCAATTTGGCCCTGAGGTTGCCCGGCTTGTGGATGGCGTCACCAAGCTTTCCAAAATCGAACAAATGCCAGAGGATGAGCGCGCGGCGGAAAACCTGCGCAAATTTCTGCTCGCCATGTCGGAGGATTTGCGCGTCCTGCTCGTCAAACTGGCAGACCGGTTGCACAATATGCGCACGCTGCACCACATCAAAAGCCCCGACAAACGCCAGCGTATCGCGCGTGAAACCATGGAGATTTACGCCCCGCTTGCCGAACGCGTTGGCATGTATGAATATATGCGCGAAATGCAGCTCCTTGCCTTTGAGCAATTGGAACCTGAAGCTTTCACCACGATTGGCGATAGGCTCAATTTGTTACGGCAGTCGGATGCAGGTCAGGTTGATCGCATCGCGCTGGATATCAAACATGCGTTGAGCGAGGCGGAACTCGATGTTGAGGTTTGGGGCCGCGAAAAGCACCCTTATTCCATCTGGCGCAAAATGGCAGAAAGGCACCTGCCGTTTGAGCAGGTTACCGATATTATGGCCTTCCGCGTATTAACCGATAGCGTGGCCGATTGTTATCACGCATTGGGCGTTTTGCACCGCGCATTTCATTTCGTGCCGGGGCGTTTCAAAGACTATATCTCAACACCCAAATCGAACGGTTATAAAAGCCTGCACACTACGCTGTTTTATGATCAATCCATGAGAGTGGAAGTGCAAATTCGTACGCGCGAAATGCACCGTACCAATGGCTTTGGCCTGGCAGCGCACTGGGCTTACAAACAAGGCGGCCGCCATGATGGCGAAGTAGCCTGGTTGCGCGATCTGATCGAAATTGTCGATGCCAGCCATGATGCCGAAGAGCTGCTCGAACACACCAAGCTGGCGATTTATCAGGATCGCATTTTCGCCTTCACACCAAAAGGTGCGCTATTCCAATTGCCCAAGGGGGCAAGCGCGGTCGATTTCGCCTTTGCCGTTCATACCGATTTGGGCGCGCAGACCGTTGGCGCCAAAATCAATGGGCGCCACATGCCGCTGCGCACGCCGTTGGGCAATGGCGATGTGGTGGAGATCATCAAGGGCCGCAGTGCAGAACCGCAACTATCGTGGCTGGGCTTTGTCGTAACCGGGAAAGCGCGCGCCGCGATCCGCCGTTTCAACCGCGCGAAAGAGCGCAAGGAAGTGGCCGAGATTGGCACCAAGCTGTTTGAAGAAATTGCTGAACGCCTGCCTGCCAAGGTCGGCAAAAAAGCTGTGAAACAAGCGGTTGATCGGCTGGAATTGCAAGACCACGAAGATTTCATGTACGCCATCGGTTCCGCCAAGCTGAGCGACCGTGAAGTGATGGAAGCGCTTATGCCCGGCTCAACATTGGATTTGCCGGAAGAGCCGGTGCAAAGCCGCGCGATCTCTATCAAGGGGCTGACGCCAGGCATGGGTTTTGAATTGGCAGAATGCTGCCATCCTGTCCCCGGTGATCGGATTGTAGGCCTGCGCCGTCCGCACAAAACGGTGATGGTGCACGCGATTGACTGTCTTGAACTGGCCAATGGCGTGGATGCGGACTGGATCGATTTGTCATGGGGGGAGCGCTCGCAAGGCGCTGTGGGCCGCCTTAGTGTCACTCTCTATAACCGGCCCGGCACTTTGGCAGAAACGGCTGCCGTGTTTGCGCAGAACAACGCCAATGTGATTAATCTTGAGCTGACCGAACGCGATGATCCGTTTCACACCTATGAGGCTGATCTGGAAGTTGGTGATTTGGCGCATTTGACACGAATTATCAGCGCCTTGCGCGCAACCGATTCCGTCGCGCAGGCTGAACGGGGTTAGTTAAACCGGCGGCAAAGTGATTTGCACCCTATCGCTTTCAACAATGCCTTCAGATTTGCGCGCCGCGGCTGTGGCAAATAGCTCCCTCTCCTTCACGGGAGCGGGTTTGGGGAGGGGCAGCGTTCACTCTTCGACCAGACGCACAGGCACTTGCACATTGCAGATATCGACGCCGCCAGCTGGCACCGTGTAGAAAGCATCATTGCGATTGGCAAGGACATGGACATAGCGCGCAAAGCTTTCGCTGGCGGTGTCGAGATATTCATAGGCAAAAGTCGCGCCATCAGGATGATCGCTGGCAAGCCGCACCGAGACGATGGGCGTGTCCTCCTCGCGGCTTTCATAAACACCCGCCTCACCCGTGCCGCGCGGCAGCGTGGAGAGAAACTGCATGCCTTCAATCACGCGGCCAACAACGGCGATATTGCGATCCAGCTGGCGCGGGGCGTGGCCGATAACGGCGTAGAGTTCGGAGCCGGTGCCCGTATCGGGAGCGAGGTCACGGGCGACGCCGACATGGGCATAGCAATGGATGGGCCACGCCGACAAACTCTGGAGTCCTGATGCGATGGGCCAGCCTTGCCAGTACCTCGTTTGCGGCGCAAATGTATCGGAGGACAAGATCGGTGTCGCTTCAGTGTGTAGCATCCGGTGGACGCCATTTTTTACATAAGAGCTGTCCGGCGATACCACTCCCTCCGGCAGCGCCTTCTCCTCGGTCACATCCCCCCATTGCACCACCCAGTTATCGACCGAGCGATAGATACTCAGCCCGTCCCACCAGCCAGCCCGCGCCAAGGTCCGGATGTTCTCCACCCAAGGTTGTGAAAACGGCGGCGGCATCAGCTGGATCACCACATACCGCCCCGAACCATCCTCAGCCGGAGCAAGCTCCATAATCAGCAAGTCATCCGGTTTAATCGCCACCCATTCCTCGGGTTGCGCCGCAGCGACAACGCTGGCAGGGGTTACATACTCCTGCGTTTCCTGGGCAGAAGCAGAAGTCGCAAGGGCAAAAGCGGTAAGAGTGAGCAGGTTTCGCATACCCCATATCCTGACACAGCGAGGGGCCAATACAAGCACCTTGTTCCACACGCCTTGCGCCCCGCCGAAGAGCAAGCTAGAGGCGCTGTCCTGCCCAACAGGCATGCGGAGCGGTGGCCGAGTGGTCGAAGGCGCACGCCTGGAAAGTGTGTATACGGTAACCCCGTATCGTGGGTTCGAATCCCACCCGCTCCGCCACCCACCCCCAGCACTATTCTCTGGTTGATCAGGCACCGCGCAAGCCCGCGGAACAGGCTAGGTTGTGCGGCTCAAACCGTAACAGCGCCATCAATAAGTGCGTCTCCTGCGCCATATCAGGGGCGATGTTTAGCGCCAGTCTCTAGCGGTCTGAGCATCGGTTCGGTTTGCCTGTTATTGGGCAGAACAGGGAATTCTCTGCAATTCGACGTGAAAAACAGGGCCGCCGAACCACTATCTGCCATGTTCGCGCCGATAAAGACGCGTGCATTCAGTAGCTTGGTAGGGGCACAGTGGGGTTTTCCTGTTATTCGCCAGAACAGGCCTGTTTTCGCTAATAACAGGGGTTGATATCGCCAATAGCAGGCCTGTTAATCGGCATAACAGGGAGAGTCTTGCTCCTCCCATCCGAGCAGTTTGCGCTGCCGGGACCAGGAAAGCGGCACGGTCTTGTGGCGGAAGGCTTCGAGGTTGAAGCGCGGCGGCTGGCGTCCGGCCAGGATGTCACGTTGGATATCGGGGGCAAGAAAAGCGAGCCGCAGTATCATTCGGTCATAAGGTGATACGGGTGAGGCTTGGAGGACCGGCTGACCACGCTCGCTGCCGAGCATCGCATGTGCCTTTCGAAGAGCAGCAATCAACGTGTGGTCAGGTGCGGCTTTCCGCGCGCCAAGCGTCCTCAGAGTCTTGCTGCCGCGCAGCGGAAGCATGAGAGGGACGAAAATGGTGGCGGTGTCCTTGGTCTCATGCAGGATACGCTCTTCGTTTCCAAGCTGCGGCGCCAGGGAAGCGGGACGCACATTGGCGAGTTCGAACACCAGCCCGTCGCCTCGCAGACTCAGCCGCGTGAGATGCGCGAAATTGTCAGGCTTATGTCCCAGCCATTTGGCTAGTCGCTCGCTTGCGAGCTGCTCAATAGAATGCGCCGACAGTCGCTGGATATGGTCACTTCGCGATGTGCTTCCCTGCTGCAGCGAGGCCGAAACATAGTAGCGATATTTGCGACCAGTCTTGCCGCGCGATGTGGTCGGGCTCATTGGCTCGCCCGCTGCATCGAACAGCTTACCAGTGAGTGGGGCTTGCAATGTGCTCTTATTGGTTTTTGCGCGATGCCGCCTAGCATTGCCATCGAGTTGGGCCTGGACTGCGTCGAATAGACCCTGGTCAAGAATGGCGGGATGTTCGCCCTCGTGGACTTCTTTCTTGTGCCTGATCTTGCCGAGATAGACCGGGTTCCTGAGTAGGTGAAAGAGGGCTCCGCGGCTGAACGGTTGGCCACCGACCGTCTTGTCCTTGCTGGTGGTCCAGCGTTTGGAAAGCACACCGCGTTCGGTCAGCTCGCGTTGCAGCGCATGGACCGAGCCAAGTTCGAGGTAGCGGGCAAATATGTGGCGGACACAAGCCGCCTCCGCATCATTCATTTGGAGCACGCGGCTGCCCGATTTGGGCAGGTCGTAACCCAGTGGCAGGTTCCCACCCATCCAAAGACCCTTGGCTTTGGATGCAGCAATCTTGTCGCGAATACGCTCGCCGTTCACTTCGCGCTCGAACTGGGCAAAGGACAAGAGCACGTTGAGCATGAGCTTGCCCATTGAGCCTGTGGTGTTGAATGACTGGGTGACCGAGACAAAGCTGACCTCGGCTTTCTCGAACACTTCGACGATCCTGGCAAAGTCAGCCAGAGAACGCGTGAGCCGGTCGATCTTGTAAACCACCACGACATCAATGAGCCCCGCTTCGATATCAGCGAGCAGCTTTTGCAAGCCAGGCCGATCGACATTGCCGCCGGAATAGCCACCATCATCATAATGAACAGGCGATGCTTCCCAGCCCTCTCTGGCCTGGCTGAGCACCTAGGCGGCGCAAGCATCGCGCTGGGCATCAAGACTGTTGTAGGACTGCTCGAGCCCTTCTTCGGACGACTTGCGGGTGTAGATGGCGCAGCGAAGAGGCTTGGTCGCCATCAGCTGTCTCTAAGACCAAAGAAACGTGGCCCGTTCCAGCGCGAGCCAGCAATAGCGGTCGCAGCGGCCGAGAGGCTGGGATAGAGCTGGTCCTCCCAGCGAAATCCATTGGTCTCGACCGTGACAAGCACCTGCCTGCCCTTCCAGTTGCGGGAAAGCACAGCGCCTATGCCGAGCTGCTTGCCCTCTGGTTCGACAGGGCCAGTGCGCGCGATAAGACGCTTGGTTGCATCATCCAGCCCGCCATAAACCGCTCTCTGGATGCGCCAAGCGAGCAGGTGCCGCATGACGGGTTCGGACCGCAGTGAAGGGGGAGTGCCATAGCGCCTCTTCCATTCCTTGCGCAGCGCTTCGAGTTCCATATCTGCTAGAGCTGAAACTTGCGTCTCGATGTCCTCGTCATTCATGCGGGCTTCTCCACACGATAACGGCGGTTGCCGTTCATCTTCTCGGAGGTGATGACAAGACCGCGTTTCTTGAGCGCGCCAGCCATTGCGCCACGCACGGAGTGTTGTTGCCAGCCTGTTGCCTGCATCATCTCGGCAATGCTTACCCCATTCTTGCGAGAAAGCAGTCGGGCCAGCGTATCAAGCTTGCTGGGCGCTTTATTGGGTGTCGTTACGGTCATTCAGGTTCTCCGGTTGATCGGCGCCGAATTAGTCGCCGCTACCGAAGCAAGCCCGGCTCACCGGGCGCGCGGGACAGTAAGGCTCGAAAGCGCCGTGCAGTCCAGTCGAATTCGCACTGTCAGCAATTATCCACAGTCGGAACGGAAGACTTCTGGGGCCGACTCCTGCGGTCATGATATGTTCCGACTATGGAAAACACTGAAACACCTCCGAATATCAGCAAAAACAGCCAGTTGGAGGTGGTCTACAAAGCCATCGGAGAACTGACTCCCGATCCCCGCAATGCGCGCACGCACGCGAAAAAGCAGGTGGCACAGATCATTGCATCTATTGAAGCGTTCGGGTTCACTAATCCGATCCTTGCCGACGAGCAAGGCAACCTTATCGCCGGCCATGGGCGTTTGCGCGCCGCCAGAGAAATGGGGCTTGCAGAGGTTCCGGTCATCACGCTTGGAGGGCTAAGCGAGGCGCAGAAGAAGGCACTACGCCTGGCCGACAACAAGATCGCATTGAATGCAGGCTGGGATACCGAGATCCTCAAGCTTGAGCTTTCTGAACTCTCACTGCCCGATATCGAGGTCGACCTTGGCCTTACAGGCTTTAGCCCAGGCGAAATCGATGTGGTTCTTGCCGATACACCTGATCCTGATGATGAGGTGATACCCGCTGTTTCTGAAAACCCGCGTGTTCAGGCAGGCGATATCTGGCAGCTGGGCGAGCACCGCATTGGCTGCGGCGATGGCCGGGATGCAGCATTCCTCCAGAAGCTGGTTGGCGAGAGTGCAAAGATCGACTGCGCGTTCCTTGATCCGCCTTACAATGTGAAGATCAATGGCCACGCCAATGCCAAGGGGCGCCACCGCGAGTTCGCCATGGCGTCGGGCGAGATGAGTGAGACTGAGTTCCGCACCTTCCTTGCTGACACGCTGGGCGCCTGCGCCAAGGTATCGCGTGATGGTGCAGTCCACTTTGTGTGTATGGACTGGCGGCATATGGATGACGTCACTGCGTCCATCGGTGGCATCTACAATGAGCTGCTGAACATCTGCGTATGGAACAAAAGCAACGCAGGAATGGGGTCGCTCTATCGCTCCAAGCACGAGATGGTGTTCGTCTACCGCGTTGGCGATGCCCCGCACGCCAACCATGTTGAGCTTGGCAAGCATGGTCGCAACCGCACCAATGTGTGGGACTATGCCAGCGTGAACTCGATGCAGGGTTCTCGCCGCGAAGATTTGGCATTGCATCCGACTGTAAAGCCGGTGGCCATGGTTGCGGATGCCTATTGCGATGTGACGCGGCAGGGCGAGTTTGTGCTGGACATCTTTCTGGGCTCGGGCACCAGCCTCATTGCAGCAGAACGCGTGGGACGCTGCTTTCGTGGTCTCGATATCGATCCGGCCTATGTTGACCTGACGATGCAGCGCTGGACCGACCTTACTGGACGCGAGCCTGCTCTGGTCTTCCGCAATGGTGAGGATGTCGCATGAGCAAGGATACGCGGTTCAAGCCGGGCCAATCCGGCAATCCCAAGGGTCGTCCGAAGAAAGAGCAACCCGGCCATATCTCGGCGTTCGAGATCGTTCTCGACAAAACGCTGACTGCTAATGTTGGTGGCAAGGAGCGCCAGCTGACCGTTGACGAGGCGCTGCAGCAGCAAACTCTCAAGGATGCGCTCGCTGGCAACAAAACAGCGATGCGCAAGGTGTTGAGGATGATCGCCAAGCGCGACGCTGCTTTGGCGAAGAAGAAGGGAGCAAAGCCACGCAACGTCAAGCTCACCCATCACCAGAGCGCGGACAATGCGAACGAGGCGATGCGTATTCTCGAGATCGCGGACTGCGACCCTGATTTTGAGGGCAAAAGGTGGAAGGTCCATGCTTGGGCCACACAAGCGGCGCTGAGCAGGCCAGGGCGCAAGGCCTATGATACGCGCGAAAGGCGCGAAATTGCGTTCTTTACCTTCGACCCCGAAACGCTTCGCTGGCCGCGCGGGCGGATCGCATGAGTAAGGACGCGGATATCGGCTACGGCAACCCTCCCGAGGCCGGTCAGTTCAAAAAGGGACAGTCTGGCAATCCGAAGGGACGGCCCAGGAACCGGCATCGCGAAATCCCTTATGATGTGGTGCTTGGTCAGAAGGTCACCATCCTTGAAGATGGAGCGAAGCGGCGGGTAACGGCAGCCGAAGCGTTCCTCTTGCAACTTACCCAGAGGGGTCTTGCCGGCGATAGCGCAGCCTCGCATGCAGCCCTTGAAACAATTGAAGAGGCACGCGGCAAGCATGTCGATGCCAGCGCCCGCGTTGACGAAATCATTTGGGTGTCGATCAGGTCCGGTGCGGATGCAATTCTTGATAAGCTCGGCATCGCTATTAAGAAGTATCCGGCCGACCCCAAGCGCGTCCGTTGGGAGCTCAATGCCTGGATCGTCGAGGCAGCACTGTCGCGGCTAGGCGATGAGAAACTGAGCGAAAAGGAACAGCAGATCGTCTGGGACGCGACACGCACGCCGTACAAAGTACGCTGGCCGGACTGGTGGGTGGTGCGGGCCTAAAGGTCTGGATTGCGCACCCTCGCATTCGCTCACAAAAGCTGGCGGCTCTTCCCGAAGCTGCTGTTCATTGGGAGCCGTTGGGAAGGAAGCTCAAGCGCCATAGCTCCGCCATTGCTTACATGGTTGTCGCCAAGCATAGACGAGGAGTTGCTACGCCACACGATCGCGCAGCAAAGGCGAAACATCGGCGGCATATCAGCTCGCGAGCTACCGAAGCTCATTGGACCCTACAATAAGAAACTTGGCGTGCATGGAGTTAACTTTGGTACCATGGCCTTAGTGGAATATGGTCGCGCTCGCCTGTGTCTAGGCTAGCTTTTGAAGCACTGTCCGGTGGATGCGCAGTAGCGATAAGAAATCTTCGTCGCCGAAATATCGGATCTTGAGGCTGCCACTATCGAAGGTTGCCGCTACTGCATCTGCCAAGCTATTATCGAACAACGTTGGAGTAAGCCGTGCCCTACGCGCGAGCAGCGCAGCGAGAAAACCAATCCGCGCAGCAGTGCCGCATCCCAAAGCGTTGCGCACTTTCGCTATTCTCACGACAGCAGTCGATTTGGCCAAGTCTGTTTTTCAGTTTCACGGTGTCCATGCTGAAGGCACAGTGGTTCTTGAGAAGCAAGTAGCCGCAATGCGTTTCTGGAGACGCGTGAGAAGTAGCCATCATTCGTGGTCGGGATGGAGGCATGCGCTACCTCATATCACCGAGCGCGGAGGTGGGGGATGTGCGCTTCGCCTGCTTGATTGAGCCGAGCGCGGTACTTTGTGCGCAGTGCCATAAGTTCCGATTGTAAGAGCTTCGCCAGAAAAGCTGTGTCGAAGCGAGATTGCATAATTGCTTCCATGGTCAAGAGACCAGCCTCATCGCGGCCTTTCTGGATCACGAAGGGATCAATCCGTTGGAGGCTTCACCTGACAAGGACGTAACGTCAGAGGAGCAGCGCCAAGGATACTGCGCTTGGAGCCTGATTGCGGGGATTGGTCAAGAACGGGGAAGAAAGCCGTGATGTGATGCGTTCGCCAAAATGCGGAGGCAAGAGCAGCGAACCAAAAACCTGACTTCTTCAAAAACGACTCGTGCGACTCGGACTCTGTACAAGTTGCCGTTTTGGGTCTTGAATCTCATCACAAATCAGTTGCAATTCAGGATGTGAACGCAAACAGTCTTTGTAGTAAATCTGCATTTAACGAGTGAGTACCGCGTAAATACGGGAATTTTCTCGATTACATAATTGTAACAAAAAATTCTCATCCTGATTAATTGACTCGATCCTCATTATATTGAAAAAATAACGATGAAATTGGGATGAGGAGATCGATCGATGAACATAAGAAAGTCCATCCTCTTGGCGTCTTGCTCTATCGTACTGCTGAGCGCTCCCTCATTTGCTGGCGAGACCAAGACTTTCACCTATGATGCGTTGGGCCGTTTGATTGAAGTGGTACATTCTGGCACCGTCAACAACGGCGTCGAAACCGACTACACCTTCGATGATGTCGGCAATCGGACCAACATGACGATTACTGGTGCCGGAACGCCTACGCCAACTCCCACGCCTACCCCTACGCCAACTCCCACACCGACGCCGTGTAGCTTTGCGGTAAGCATCTTGCAGAGCCCCATTTACAATAGTGACTCAGCGAAGTTTCGGATCACTTCAACCGGCACCTGTTCAGAAACCTACACAGTAAACTACACTACAGTCGATGGCTCTCTGACCTCAGGCACGCATTACGATGCAATGAGTGGTTCACATGTCTTTACTAGCGCGACCACTAAGAATGTTAATGTCAAAACCTACATGCCAGCATTAGGTGACTTTGACCTTCAGATCAGCGGTAGCGGACTAACAATCACTCAAAGCACCGCAACAGTTGATGTTTGGGATTGAGCGAAACTAGATTCTGAGAAGCGGAACTAAAAGCAGCCGAACGAAATGGCAAAGCGCACTTCTTCGCGGAGGTTTTGTGCGCTCAAAATTGATCGTCATGGACGGTAGATGGAGAAGGCAAGAATGCATATGTCTTTCAAGACGCTGATCACTGGGTTGGCAGGGTCGGTGCCTGCTAAGCATAAGCACCTCACATCTCTTGCGACGATTGCGTTGGCCTCGGCGGCCGTGACGACGCCGTCGTGGGCGCAGGAGGCACAGCTCCGTGCATCTGCCGAAACTGCGTGTGAAGTGGGCCCCGTCGAGCAGCGTTCAGATAGCGCGGAGGCGACATATGTGCTGGCCGCGAGATGCGGAAAGACTGGTGTCAATCTTGGTACGGTCGAACGACACCGTGTCTTCGAAAACCGCGCCGACAAATTCCTGATTGTCGAGTTGGTCCGCGCAGGGCGCACCTATGTCTATCTTCTTGCGCCCAATAAAGAAGGCCCCGGTGAAGAAGTCGAGGTCGTGGTCGAGAACATTACCGGGTCTTTGGCGCGGCTTGCCGGCCGCACGGCCACTTCGACAATTGACCGCCTGGAACTCGATTATTCCGGCGTCGAAGCGGAAGGCCTCATCGCCATCACGGGCGAACGGGCGCGTTCAATCACAGAAGAGCTGCTGCTCGACGAGACAGAGGAAGTTGATGAGACAGGGGAGATTGACGCGACGAGGCGCAACACGTCTCCCAGGGCATTTAGCGCCTCGCTTGATGTCCGCAAAGCCGCAGGCAAAGCGCGCGCGCGCAAGGCGCAGATGCAACCCGCCGAAGAAACCCGCACACAGGAGGCTTTGTAATGCGCACCTTCGGTTCACGCACTCTCGCCGCTTTGCTTGCTTCGAGCGCAATGTCATTGGCAGGGGGCAATGCCCTTGCGCAAACTTCCGCGCCGCCCGTCAACACTGCGATTGACAGCTTCGACATCAACTTGCCAACCGGCGAGGTGATTGCATCGCGCGGCGGTGTATCGATCGGCCCTGGCAGCCATCACGGCCTTGGCTTTTCGCAGACATGGGTCGATACCGGATGGCGCCATGATCAGCTGCCCAGTCTGAGCGGAAGCTCCAGCCTGCCGGTTGTATCCTTTTTGGGCACTACGGTCGCATTCGAGGACGTGTCTGGAACCTATGTCCCCACCTTTGAGAATGGGGCATCACTTGTAGAAAGCGCGGGCAAATACACCTTTACCAGCTCCAGCGGTATTGAAATCGAGTTTTCGTCTCAGTCAGGATCGACGACCTTTAGTCCTGCTGAGTCCAATCTTGGCCATGCGACAAAGGTTACATTTTCAGATGGGGTGACGTGGACCTATGGCTACACTGTGGATGTTTGGGAAGACGCGAACGAAGACGAATTCTCGCATCAGCGTCTTGCAGTCATTCAGAACAACACCGGCTTCAGGCTGGTTTTCAACTATTCTGCGACCTATGCTCATTCTGAGAGCTCACCGGACTTTCATGCGCTCACTTCGATCAAAGCCATGAACAATGCCGAAGAGTATTGTTTGATCCAGCCAAATGAGACCTATTGCGCAGGCACCGCACATGACTGGCCAGAGGTGACATTCTCGGGCGACGATGTGATCACGCCCGCAGGTGACACAGTCAGTTACACTTATGGCGGTCCAGGTGGTCGCCTCTCTGCCATCAAGCGCCCTGGAGCGACTGGCAATACCATAGAATTTGACTATGACGGCAGCAACCGGGTGGACGAGGTTACCTATGCAGGCAATGCCTGGACCTATGCCTATGGCACCAATGGGAGCGGTGACGACTATACGCAGGTGACCAATCCTGAAACCGGCGTTGCCACCACCACCTTCAATAGCGATGGGCAAGTCATCGCAAGCCAGACACTAAACCAAACAACTACCTACACCTATTGTGCATCCGACACTGCGATCTGCCGAGAGGGGCTTTTGGAAACAGTTGAGCGGCCCGGACGTCAGACGACAACTTATGCGTATGATAGCCGCGCCAATGTAACCCAAGTGACGCTGACCGATCGCAATGATGCCAATCCGATTACAACGAGTGCGACATACACAGCGAGTTGCACCAATCAGGTCATCTGCAACAAGCCGACCAGCACTACCGATGCCGCTGGCAACACCACCAATTACAGTTACAATTCGACCCATGGCGGGATAACACAGATTCAACGTCCCGCTCCGTCTGGATCAGGTGATCGCCCAACGATAATCGCCGAGTATACAACCGCGCAGGCTCGCTATCGCAACTCATACTACAATGGCTGGGCGACTTCTGACCCCATTCATGTGCCATTGCGCACGCGTCAGTGCCGTACAACCGCAACATGCTCGGGAACGGTCAATGAAGCGCGTACGGAAATTGCGTATCCCTCGTCTACAGTTGCCAACAACATCCTGCCGACATCGGTCACTAGCAAGCTTGGCAACAACACCGAGATTGCGACGAGCGCTTATACCTACAACCACCTTGGGCAAGTGGAGACGGTCGACGGGCCGCTCTCAGGCACAGGAGATACGTCCTACACGGTCTATGATGATTATGGCCGAGTAATAGGCACCATCAGCGCCGACCCTGATGGTGGCGGAAGCCTTCCACGTATTGCAAGCAAGACGACTTATACGAATGGTCTGGTCACCCGCTCGGAGACAGGGACGACGACAGGCACCGATCTATCGACGTTCAGCGCCGATCAGCGGGTTGATACCGAATATGATGACCTGGGCCGCGTCGTCACAACGCGCCATCGCGATCCTTCTGGCACGACGCAGCACAGCGTCACCCAGTTGAACTATAATGATCTCGGTCTCGTAGAGTGCACCGCGCTGCGCATGAACGCGCCGCTTACCACCACAACCCTACCGAGCTCTGCATGTACGACAATGACCGCTGGCAGCCATGGTCCTGACCGGATTACCAAGAATCTCTATGACAAATATGGCCGCATTGCCGAAGTGAGGTCGGCCGTTGGAACAACGCTCGAGCAATCCACGCAGAAGTTCAACTACAAGAACGGATACTACAACGGCGCTCTTGGCTCTGTTGAAGACGCAGAAGGCAACAAGACCGGCTATGGCTTTGACGCCTTCAATCGCCGCTATCGCACCTACTACCCGCACCCCACCACGCCCAACACGTACAATTTGGGCGATTACGATCAGGTGACGTATGACGCATATGGCCGTGTCTCGCAGGTTAGGACGCGCAGAGGGGAAAGTATCACCTTCACGTACGACGATCTTGGCCGCGTAATCGAGGAAGATGTCCCCAGCCGCCTCGGTCTGGATTCGACCCACACGCGCGATATCCACTATGGCTATGATCTGATGGGCAATATGGAATATGCCCGCTTTGACAGCACTACAGGTGAGGGAATTACCAACACCTTCAATGCCCTTGGCCAGCTTGTCTCCAGCAGCAACACTATGGACGGTGCAACCCGCACGGTCAGCTATGCGTATGACAGCATCGGGCGGCGCGACATGCTCACCCATCCCGACAGCAGCTACTTCACTTTCAACTATGATCAGCTCAGTCGCCCGAACCGCATCAAGGATGAGAACGGCCAGACGCTGATCAATCACGACTTCGATAATCAGGGCAGGCTGTCAGACCTCATCCGCTACAGCTTGGCACCTGATGATTCCTTCAGCTACGACGCAGCGCAGCGCCTCGATGGCATCACCATCGATCATCCCACCTCGAGCTGGGATGTCGATTATGACTTTGCCTTCAATCCCGCGAGCCAGCTCGCGACAGAAGTGCGCGACAACGACGTGTTCGCGTTTGGTGATCACAGCACCGTCGATGTGGATTACACCGCCAATCCGCTCAATCAATACAGCACAGTCGATGGCACGACATACAGCTATGACAAGAACGGCAATCTGACCTCGGATGGCACGTTTACCTTCGTCTATGACTACGCCAACCGCCTTGTCTCGCGCGAGGATGGCACAGATGAGGTCACACTGCGATACGACCCGCTTGGCCGCCTGTATGAGGTCGAGGATGACAATGGCGACAAGCGGCGGCTCTATTACGACGGCGCGGACCTCATCATGGAGTATGACGGCACGGGCACAATCCTGAGCCGCTATGTCCATGGCTTCTCGGGCGGCGATGATCCGCTGGTAAGCTATTCCGGCAGCTCGATCTCGACGCCCAATGCGCGCTTCCTCTATGCCGATCGCCTGGGCTCGATCGTTATGTCCGCCGATCGCTATGGCGGGAACACCGTCATCAACGCCTATGACGATTATGGCCTGCCTGATCAGGACAATACAGGCCGGTTCCAGTACACCGGACAGGCATGGGTTCCCGAACTGGGCATGTATTACTATAAGGCCCGCATGTACGCGCCCACGCTTGGCCGCTTTATGCAGACCGATCCCATCGGATATGGCGATGGCATGAATATGTATGCCTATGTTGGGAATGATCCGATGAATAGCGTGGATCTGACGGGTACATGTCGCCGCCTTTTGTTCGGCTTCAGGCCAGACGACGAAGATGATAATGATCGAAAAAGAGACTGCCGAAAAGATCGAGAGGATGACAACGATGATGTAATAACTGTGATAGGCAATCGATCGTCTGGCAGTATCAATTCAAGCACCAGTAGAAATTCGCCGCTTGGCGGAAGATCCGATGGCAGTGGAACTTCCAGCAGAAGCAGAAATGATAGTGATGGCGACATTATCGTTGTCACTGGGATCAGTAACGATAACACTTGCGTCAGTTCATCAGGTGTCGGACAAGACATTTCTTCGGACGACTCATGTGACGTTAGAAGAGAGTGTATTGATCAGTGCTTGCCAATATTGGACCGTCCGAAGCCCTACCCCTGGTCTGATGTCAATGAGTTTGATTTCCGGAGATGCGTAAATGAATGTGTTGAGGAGAAGACGAGAGAGGCTGAGGAAGAACGCGATAGACGAAGAAATTCTTTGCCTCAAGATCGCCGCCGGAAAACACCATGGTGGGGGCCATACCCGAGGCCATGGTGGGTTTGGTGGCCACTACCCCGTCCATGGCGCAGCCGATAAAGGAGTTAGAAACCATGGATAAAGACCTCGCGGTAATTCTCGCAAACTCATCCATATATGTCACCAGAGAACTGGGTAGCTTGATTCAAATTCTACCGAGCGATTTCAAGGACGAGCGAGAAGAGATAGCTCAGATAATTGACAGGGTGCAGTCGCGCATCATGAAAAAAGCCTTCGATGAGTATCCAGAGATTGAAGAAGATCTCGAAAGGAGAATAAAGAAATATGGCAAAGCAATTTAAAGTATTCCTCTATACTTATATGCCAATCGATAATTTCAGTATATTTATTTTTGTTTTTTCCGTTATTTGTTTTAATAGGCTATTAGCGGTTGAATATTCTCCACTTCTGCCATATCGGTGTAGCGCCCCTGTATTTTGGTCTCCGCTGCAAAGCCCTTTATACCGGTTATCTCAATTATTTCACGCACCTTCAAGATGCACTACCGCGATCCATCGCGGACAGCCGCTTTTCCTTTGTCCATCATGAGATGCACCGCCGCGCGGACTTAGCGTCAGATCAGTATCGACGCCTATCTTCACTTCGCTCGCCGCACGCCTATAGCCTGAGCCGTTTTTCCTTTTTGCAGACAAGTGCATAGAATGAAAATTATGACAAGGATCTGGGAAGTAGTGTCGCCATGGGAATGACGCCACCTGCTAATTTGCTGTCAAGTAGCTCAAGCCTTGTGCGCATTGTGGCGTTTTCCGGACTTCCCTTCGAAACCGCCTCAACCGAAGATCTCAATTACCGCACCCAGCTCCGCGATGCTCTCCTCCAATCCATCGCCGACAGCCGCTTCGCGATCTACCACCACGTCATGCGCCGCCGCGCCGATGTTGCGCTGGACCAGCCCCATACCGACAGTTTCTCGCAAAACCTCAACACCCACTGGCAAGACCGGCTCGCGCAGAAGAACCTGTTCGTCAACGACCTCACCCTGACCATCATCCGCCGCCCCATGCCGGGCCGAGACGGCATCGCCGACCGCCTCAAAGGCTGGCTCGGTATGGATGGCACAAGCAAAGCCGCGCACCACGCCAGCGAACGCGCAGCTCTCGACAATGCCACCCAAGCCGTCATGTCGGCCCTGCGCCAATACGGCCCGCGCTTGCTGTCCACTTATGAGGTCAACGGCATCAAGCGCTCCGAGGAGCTGGAGTTCCTCTCTGCCCTCTATAACGGCGCGCGCATGCCGGTGAACGTCCCCTATGGCGATCCGGCAGAGGTCATCCCCAGACGCCGGGTCAGCTTCGGCGCTGATACGGTGGAACTCGCGCCTGCTGGCCCCTTGCCGCGACGCTTTGTCGCGATGGTATCGATCAAGGATTATCCCGGCGAGACCATGCCCGGCATGTTTGATGAGCTCTATCGCCTGCCCTTCGAGCTCAATGTCACACAAAGCTTCGCCTTCGTCGAACGCGCGCAGGCATTGAGCCGGATGAACCTGGCGCTGCGCCGCATGCGCGCCACCGATGATGAAGCGCTCTCGCTGCGCGATGATCTTGCCGGGGCCAAGGACGATGTCGCCGCTGGCAATGCAGGCTTTGGCGAACATCACGCCACCATTGCCGTCCACGCCGAGGATTTAGGCGAGCTTGATCGCAATGTTGCAGAGGTGATCGCGCTGCTGGCTGATCTGGGCATCAACGGCGTGCGCGAGGATATCAATCTGGAGCCTGCCTATTGGGCGCAGTTCCCCGGCAACTGCAAATATATTGCCCGGCGCGGTCTCATCTCAACATCCAACTTTGCCGGATTTGCCAGCCTACACAATTTCCCGACCGGCAAGGCGACAGGCAATCACTGGGGCGATGCGGTCACTTTGTTTGAGACAACGGCAGCAGGCCCGTACTACTTCAACTTCCACCAAGGCGATCTGGGCAATTTCACGGTGATCGGGCCATCGGGCTCCGGCAAAACGGTGGTGCTCAATTTTCTGCTGGCGCAAGCGCGCAAGTTCAATCCGCGCATCATCTTCTTTGACAAGGATCGCGGAGCCGAGCTCTTTATCCGCGCGATTGGCGGCAAGTATGATCGCCTCAACTCTGATGTGCCCTCGGGCATTAATCCGCTGCAATTGGAAAACTCGCCAGCAAACCGGCAGTTCCTGATCGAATGGCTCACGCTGTTGGCCGGGCAAGTAGACGAAGAAGAGCTCGAACAAATCCGCGATGCGATCGAGACCAACTTCCTGCAACCCAAAGAACGGCGTCGGTTGCGCTATTTGGTCGAACTGTTTCGCGGCACCCATCGCCCACGGCCCGATGATCTCTATGGCCGCCTGCGCGCCTGGCACGGTTCTGGCGAACGCGCTTGGCTGTTCGACAATGAGCAGGACAATACCGATCTCTCAGCGCGCTCTGTTGGTTTTGATATGACAGCGATCCTGGATGATCCCATCGCGCGCACGCCAGCCTTGCTCTACTTCTTCCACCGGGTTGAGCAGCGCTTGGACGGTACGCCAGCCATCATTGTGGTCGATGAAGGGTGGAAGGCCTTGGATGACGATGTCTTCGTGCGGCGGATCAAGGATTGGGAAAAGACGATCCGTAAGCGCAACGGCATTGTCGGCTTTGCCACGCAAAGCGCCCAGGATGCACTGGAAAGCAAGATTGCGAGCGCGATCATCGAGCAGGCCGCAACGCAGATCTTTATGATCAATCCCAAGGCGCGCGCCGAAGACTATATGAACGGCTTTGGGCTGAGCCAGCACGAGTTTGATCTGGTGCGAACGCTGCCTGACGATTCCCACTGCTTCCTGGTGCGCCATGGCAAGGACAGCGTCGTTGTGCGGCTCGATCTCACCGGCGAAGACGAACTCCTCACCATCCTCTCGGGCCGCGAGAGCACGGTGCGGCTGTTTGACGAACTTGTCCAGAAAACAGGCGATGATCCGGCGAATTGGATGAAGACCCTGTTGGAACGGGTAGCCTGAAGATGGCCTGTCCCGCAATCATAACAGGCGATGCCTTTGTGACGCGGGTGCTGGGCCATATCGATTGTCAGGCGCAGCTTCTGGGCAGCTATGGCTATCAAGCCCTTGGACAGCCTGGCTCATCCGCCTCGACCTTGATAACAGGCCTGTTGACCCTGTTTGTGGCCTTCTGGGGGATCAGGCTGTTGTTCGGCCCAGGCCCAAACGCACGCGATGTGGTGCTTGATGTCCTCAAGGTCGGTATTGTGCTGACGCTGGCCTTCTCCTGGCCGGCCTTTCGCACGCTGATTTACGATGTGGTGATGACCGGCCCTGGCGAGATTGCCGCATCCATGTCCACACCCGGCCTTGCCAGCTCTGCCGCTGGCTTTGTCGAGCGGCTACAAGCGATCGATAATGGGCTTGTTAGCCTGACGGAGCTTGGCACAGGGCGCAGGTCAGGCGAGTTTATCGACGGGAGCGCGGTCGGTGGCACCTTTGATGGGACCGCACTGGAAGATCGCAGCGCGCTGGGCTGGGCGCGCTTAGTGTTTCTATCGGGACTGATTGGATCGCTTGCTCTGATGCGCGTTTTGGCGGGCCTGTTGCTCGCACTGGCACCGCTTGCTGCAGGCTTGCTTTTGTTTGAAGCGACACGGGGCCTCTTTGCAGGATGGATTCGGGGTCTGGTTCTAGTGCTGCTTGGTTCTGTGGCCATTACCTTTGTGCTGGCGATAGAGCTTGCGATGCTGGAACCGCTGATCGCGGATGCCCTCAATGTGCGACAGCTCGGCTATGCGACGCCCTCCCTTCCCATGGAGCTCTTCGCACTCACGCTTGCCTTTGCCGTGGTCAAGTTCGCGATCGTTGCTGTTCTCGCCAAGGTCGCGTTTCATCGCGGGTGGATTGCGATGCCGCAAATTCCCGACGTTTGGAGAAGAGCCGATCCGGATGTGCGATCGAGGACAACAAGCGAGCACCACTCGATCAATCGCAGCCGCGCGGAGCGCTTGTCCGAGCACGTGTCCAACCGCGTTCAAACGGAAAGACGCAATCTGCAGATTGCTTCATCACCATCATCCAGTGGCACAGGCAGCTCAACTGGTGGCGGTAGAGGTGATCGATCTCCAAGTTCGAGCGGTGAGCCTTCATCAAATCGGCGCGCTGAACCGCGCGGTTCGCTGTCGAGCGATCGCAGGGATGCGATCACATGAACATGCACGACCGGATCGAGAACGAGGATGTCGAAATCCAGGACAGCTGGGCGGTGAGCGCATCCGATCGATTGGAGCGATCGCGACGGATCGCCTGGATTGTGGCGGCGATCTCGACGGCCATCACCTTCATGCTGGCAATAGCATTGATCTTGCTGATGCCGTTGAAGACCGTGGAGCCTTACACCCTTCTGGTCGATCGCCAGACCGGACATGTCGAGGCATTGGCACCGCTCGATGAGCAGATTGTGGGCGCCGATGAAGCCCTCACCCGATCCTTCCTCGTGCAATATGTCATTTCCCGCGAAAGCTTTGATATCGACAATCTAAAAGAGGATTATCGCAAGGTTGGGTTGTGGTCATCGGGCGATGCGCGGCAACGCTATGTCAATTTGATGCAAGCCTCCAACCCGGGCAGTCCGCTTGCAAGCTTGCCGCGCCGTTCGCGTGTCAGCGTTGAGGTACGCAGCGTGTCTTCCTTGTCCAATACGCGCACGCTGGTTCGCTTTACCACCGTGCGCAGCGATCCTGGTGCCAGGCCTTATGCGCCGCAATATTGGGCTGCAGTGATCGACTATCAGTTCTCCGGCGCCGAGATGAGCGCGCAAGATCGCTACATCAATCCGCTGGGCTTTCAGGTGACCCGCTATCGCCGCGATGCAGAAACCCTGCCCGAAGTGATGGAAGCGATCGATAGCAATGCCCGCGAAGGCGCAGCGCCATGATCCGAACGCTTGTTGCCTTGGCTCTTGCTGGACTGACGGCATCGCCCAGCTTCGCGCAGGTCACACCGCGCGCGGATCGCGACAATCCTCGGCTTCAAGTGGTCGAATGGATCGCCGGACAAGAGGTGATCCTGACAAGCTTTCCCGATGTTGGACTGACGGTGTTCCTGGATCAGGAGGAACGCATTCAGCGTATCGGTGCCGATAGCGACGCGCCGATTACCGTGCGTGTATCGCCGGAAGGGAACAGCTTCCTTGTTGTCCCAGAGGCAGCTCTTTCCGGCACTTCTATGACCGTCGATACCGATAAGCGCAGCTATGCGCTTATTCTGCGTACCAGTAACAATCTCGATGCGGGACTGGTGGTGCGTTTTGCCTATAGGGACGAGCGCACATCAGCTTCAGAAGCGGACACGATGCCAAAGGAGGGAACGCTGTGGACCTACCGTCTGCGCGGGGACGACAAGGTCAAGCCAGCGCTTATTCGTGATGATGGTTCGCGCACCTTTATCCAATATGCTCCAGACCAGGCCTTGCCAGCTGTCTTTGCCATCGGCCCGACAGGTGATGAAGAGGTGGTCAATGGGCACATGCGTGGGGGATTGTTTGTTATCGACCGTGTGCATCAAGAGCTGGTGTTCAGAATCGACAAGGAAAAGGCGACAGCGCGGCGCAACCGCGAACAGGATGGTGCGGGATGAGCGACGGCGAAGAACTGCGCAGCGCGCATGACCAGCGCCCGGTCGTAAGGCTACCGGCCAGCAGCAATATCGGCCTCTATGCCTTTTTGCTGCTCCTTCCGATTGGCGGATACATGGTGTTCTCTGCCGTCAGTGCCGATGGCACTGGGCAGCAAGCACCGCGTGTGACCGCGCCTGCGACGAACGCAGGCCGGATCGCTCCGCCACCGCCTTTGGCTATCCCGCAGGATATGTCAGCATCCGTCCCTCTCCGCCCATCACTTGCAGAGCGTGCGGAGATAGCTCCTGCCCCAGCGCCCCGGACAAGCCTTCCACCACCAGCCCCAAGGCAAGCGCCTGTCCGACTGACAGTTGCTGAAGAGGCAGAGCCGAACACCAACTGGACTGGCCCTCGCGTCGTATTCGAGCCAGCGCGGCCCGCGGCGCTCAATCTGCCTCCGCTGGAAGCGGTAACCGATACCAATCGCGTGCAAGCGTCTCGCCTTGCCAATCCTTCGATGACCGTTCCACAAGGAACCGTGATCCCGGCCGTTCTCGAAACAGCACTGGACTCCACACGGCCAGGCGGCGTGCGGGCACTTATCCAGCGCGATGTGCATAGCTTTGACGGCTCGCGGGTTCTGATTGATCGGGGAAGCCGTCTCTACGGCACCTATGAGGCGGGCCTCAACCCTGGTGAAAAGCGCGCACTCATCCGTTGGACGCGGCTGATCAGGCCTGACGGCGTTACCATTGCGCTCGATAGCCCGGCCTCTGATCCACTTGGCAGAGCCGGTGTCGAGGGCGATGTTGATAGCAAGTTCTTTGCGCGCTTTGGAGGGGCGATCTTACAATCCTTCCTTGATCTGGGCGTTGGCATAGCAACGCGCGAGGCCACCAATGGTGTGGTGGTTGCACTGCCAGGCAGTACGCAGAACATCACCGCGCAAACCCAGCAGCAGGTGCAGCCGGTCCTCAAGGTTGATCACGGCACCAGCGTCTCTGTTTTCGTGGCGCAGGATCTCGACTTTTCGAGTGTCGAGCGCTGATATGGAAACCGCCTATTATCTCGATAGCTTTCTGGCACCGCTTGCGCCTTGGTTAGGCCAAAAGGATGTCACCGATATCTGGATCAATCGGCCCGGCGAGATCTGGGTCGAGAGCCTTGGAGGTCGCATCGCGCGCGAGGAAGTTGCCGGGCTTGATGAACCGACCTTGGGAAGGTTGGCACGGCAAATTGCGGCGACCTCCTCTCAGGGCATAAGCCGTGCGCACCCTTTGCTTGCTGCCAAGCTGCCTGATGGCGCCCGGGTGCAGATCGTCGCGCCTCCAGCAACGCGCGACGGGTACATCTTCGCGATCCGGCGTCACGTGGCCAATGATCTCCGGCTCAAGGACTGGAGTGATGGCGATGCGTTTGCGGGCCTAGAGGCGAATGATGCTGCCATTGATGTCGAGCGAGACTTTAGGAGTGTTGGTGCTGCGCGTGCTGCCGAAACCCTCGCGAAAGCCGTGCGTGAACGGCGCAATATCGTGGTCTCTGGCGGGACATCTACGGGCAAAACGACGTTCCTAAACTCTCTACTTGCCGAAATCCCTGCTGAAGAGCGTCTTGTTCTGATTGAGGATACGCAGGAGCTTAAGCTGCAGCATGAGAATGCAGTGGGTCTGATCGCGGCGCGTGGTGAGCTTAGCGAAGCCAATGTCACCGCCGAGGACTTGCTTATCGCGGCGCTGCGATTACGGCCGGATCGGATTATTCTTGGGGAGCTGCGCGGTGTTGAGGCGTTCACCTTTTTGAGAGCGGTCAATACCGGGCATCCGGGGTCGATGACCACCATCCATGCGGATACGCCGCAGCGCGCCATCGAGCAGCTGGCATTACTCGTCCTGCAAAGTGGTTCGCGGCTTAGCCGGGATGATGTGCGGCACTATGTGCGGGAGAGCATTGATGTCTTTGTGCAGCTGGAACGTCGTAGCGGAAAGCGGCAGGTGACGCAGCTATTGGTGGTGAAACAGTCATGACTATTGCGAGCTCGCTTTTTGACGCTCCTACGCAATCGCCACTGAATGAGGCTAGCGATTGGCTACTTGCCGTGCTGATCGGACAGGTCGCTGTCGGCCTCTGTGTAGTCGCGATCGCGGTGATCGGGCTGACGATGCTGACCGGCAGACTTCCGATCAGGCGTGGCATCGTGGTGGTGACTGGATGCTTTGTTTTGCTTGGTGCTCCCATTATCGCTTCTGGTTTACTGACCGCTACATCTCCGACTTTTTCGGAGAAATCTATGCCACATTCTCCACCAGATCGGGTGCTTTACGAGCGAGAACCTCTGCCGGAGGCGACCTACAATCCATACGCTGGTGCCTCTCTACGGCGACAGAGCGAGTGAGAGTCCGCGGGATAGCGATACAGGCGATATATACCCATGCCCAATTGCTGGGCTGTTGTGGCCACCGATTGTCCCGCATCAACGACGGTTTGGCCGCGCGCAAGGAGCGCGGGCTCATATAGCAGGCGCTCGCTGACAAGCTCGGCGTTTCCCAGCGGAGGCTCGCCCTCTACGAGATCGGGCGCGTCGGCGTCGGTGCGGCAATGCTCCCGGGCCTCTCCGAACCGCTCGACCTGCCCTTCGACGAGTTGTTGATCGGTGAGCCTACTATGTGCATCCCCGGCAAGCGCGGTCCCTCCTCGCGCCTCGAACAGCAGCTCCATGCCATCACCCGCCTGCCCAAGGCCAAGCAGAAGATGGTCAGTGAACTCATCGCTTCCGTCATCGTCAAGACCGAGACGGAGACCCAACACGCCGCCTGATCGATAACACAGCGGGTCAATCCGCAAGAGGTCGCTTACGCCTCTCTCAGCCGCTCCTATGCGGCGCTACAGAACCGAACATAGATCAGGGGCGCAGGAACACTCCCACAGTCCCCTGACGGAGCCTTTTGGCTGCTCTAAAAAGGACACAGGCGACGCGCCGAAACGGCAGCCGCAATATATTTCAGCCGAAAGATATTTCGGACCCAAACAACTGACTTTCCAACAGAACCGCATCCTAGCACCCGATCCGCAATATGTTTCGGCTCCAACGCGCGCCCCTTCCGCGACCGCAAGCCTCTCAAAACGCTGGGCTATTCCCGTTTCAGCTCCACGCGGTCAACCGCATTCGGTGTGCGACAGAAAGGGACTGGCTCGCTCTGTTGGGTTCGGAGGCGCTTGAGCGGCTAGATTATTGGGCGGAGTTCCAGGGAGAACACGCCGCCTATAGGAGGAACTTGTCATTGGCACAAAGCATCGATGAGCAGTCTACCTTTGATCAGTGTGCGATCTGCGCATCATACGCTGAAGGAGAGTCAGGAGTCCTTACTAGCCTCCCGCCCTCGCAGGCGAAGTTCAATGCGCTTGGGAAGACAAATTCTCCCGTCATCGTCGTTCCTTCTTCATCGCTTGTAAGCTTCGCTATCTTCTTAATCCGTGATAGGATTTTCCTTGATGCTGCCGACTCTTTTGAGCGCCCAATCTGAGATAGCAAGAGACGCCTATCGTTGAGCTGCTCCCCATAATTGAAGGTAAGAACATCCGGGTTTTGTACGAGATCGAACGATGCGAATTCGGCTGAATAAATGTTGTTTGTGGACTGCAGTTTCTGGGGATCAAAGCAACCATAATAGAGCCCCCTCCTCGCATGAGGATCAGCGTCTTCGCGCATAAAAGAAAGAAAGCTTACCAGTCCCCCAAAGATCTTTGGGCCTCTCTTCCTCTCAAAAGACGTTTCGACGATCTTAAGGTCGTACTCGGAGTCTACCTTCGAGAAGAAAACCTGCTGATCTTCAGCGGTAGCAAAATATTCAAATCGATCCGAGCGCATGATCAGTTACAACGTTCCTTGGCAACACACACAACGGGCTGACCTGACCGTTCAGCAATATCTCGTGCTGCATCAGCTTCCCGTGCGGTTAGGGAGCCATCAGCTCGGGTATCTACGGTTTGAACTTGAAAACCATTTCCATCGCGATCCACCGCACTTCCATCTGAATAGCGCGAACCACGGTTTCCACCATTTGGGTTGGGGAATCTAGTCTCAGACCCTCGATTAAGACCCCCAGTCACTTGCCCGCCTTGGCTCTCAATCCTATCTCCAATCGCCTGATTCTGCCCTCTCGTCGCGGCATTTCCTTTCCTTCCGCCCAGAGCTCGGCCCGTGGCCTCAACAGCGTTCCTCGCGGCTTTGACATCGCTCGGCGCCACTGGTGACACTAGTTCGGCAACGGCCACCACTCTTTCCAACGCTGTGGACGACGGAGCAAAGACAGTTACCGCAGTGTCTGCAACGTCGATTGCCGCTTCGACTACATTTCCACGATGCTTGATCGTTCGCTTGATGAAAAGCTTGAGTGCGTTTTCCCCAGTCGGATCGACCCCATTGATCGGATCGTTTGCGACATATGTATAGAGATTGTACTGGTCTTCGTACCCGATGGGATCGGTTTGCATGAACCGTCCAAGCGTTGGCGAGTAAATGCGGGCTTTGTAGTAGTACATGCCTAATTCTGAAAGCCAGACTTGGCCGGTGTATTGGAACCGTCCGTCATTACCGCTACCCGGTATGCCGTACTCGTCATACGTATTGACCGTGGTGTAGCTTCCGTTTTTGGCGTGTGCGAGGATAATGGATCCGCGCGGATCGCGCAGCAGCATGCGCGCCTTGTTGTAATTGACGATTGATCCGTCATACCAGATTAGCGGATCATCCACGCCGGCTGCGGGACCGTGGACATAGCGGCTGAGCAAGGTGCCGTCGGTTGCATATTCACCAACCATTGCGTCGCCATCATACAGAAACTGTGTCGTACCGCCCGTTTGCGGGTCATGAACTTCCGCCAGACGCCCCATCGGATCGTAGCGCAATTGCGCATACAGCGCGCCCGTATAACCTGCTGTTAGGGTTGGGCAGGTGGTGAGCGCGTCCCGCGCGCGCATTTCAACAAGACGGTTTTCAATATCGTATTGATAAACATATTGCCCGTCGCGAATGAGGTTGCCACTGTCATCGTGACATAGCTCCTCTGATCCGACCTGCGTGTACTGGTTCAGTCCATTGACAGTGTAACTGCGCGAGTCTGTGAGATGGCCGTCCCAGGCATACAGATCATTGTTCCGCGTCTCGGAAGCAATTTGTGATGCTGGATTCCGCGTAAAGTCCCAGCGCGCCTGGTAGTTGGATGGCCCGCCCACAATGCGATGCGCGCTTTGGCGTCCAACGCTGTCATATTCATAGCGTAGGTCCGGAACAGAGGAGTAAAAATAGCTGACGTCAAGAGCGCCGCGCGAATTGTAGTTGTTATTGACGAGTGCGGTGGAACTCGTCGAAAGGCGTAGGACATCAAACCTATTCAAACCGTCGTACGAGTAATTCCAGCTACGCCCATCAGGATGGGTAATCTGCGTGCGATTGCCATTGCTATCATAGTCAAAGCTCAGCACCGGGTTACCAGACACAAAGGCGGTTGAAGCGCTGGCAATACGCCCAAAACCATCATAAGTAGTGGAGACGCTTGGGCCGCTTGTCGCATTGTCGAACCGCGCTGCCGTCTGTAGCCCGCGCAGATCATACCTGTAAAAAACATCACGCTCATACTCGGATGGAAGCCCGGCGCGATCAGGTACGGTCTTGCGCGTCATCTGATTCAATGCATCATATTCGAACGTTAAAATCGAGCCATCTCGCTTGCGTAACGAGATGCGATTTCCGTTATCGTCATAGGCGTATTCTTCGTAATCGCCCTCGTTCAATGATCCTGCCGAAAAAAGCGCAGTTGCAACATCCGTGTCATCAAACGCGGTCGGCCCCATCTTGGATGGGAACACCCACCGAGATTGACGATCAAATCCATCATAACGCATCTCGGCCCGGTTGCCGTTTGCGTCGATAACATATTCCAGTTTACCATTATCTGTGTAACTCATAGTCGCATCGGCGATCTCGATAGAAGTACCGACGGCCCTGCGCACCTGAACGATCTGTCCTGCAGCGTCGTAAATCGTCTTGGTAATCCGGTCGGGGCCCGCGCTACCTGCCGGCCCATGCAGACAAGCGCTCGTTGGTAACGAGCTATATTCTGCCGGATTCATGCGAACTGCGGAGCATTCAAGACGCCCGATAGCATCGTAACTATATTGTGTTAGGCCGACCTTAATATTATCCGAACCAATAACGAGGTCGGAAAGCTTCCGCCCCGAGGCATCATAAGTTGTCTCCGCCACGCTCAATACATCGAAATTCGTCCAGCTGGTAGGCGCTATATCTTGGCTTTGCCAGTCGGATAATTCTCCAATTTCAACTCTTGCCGGAAGTCCTAAAGGGCCGTAGGTCGTTCGGGTCGCAGGGAAACCTAAAGGACCGTTGCCATCTGGATCAGCTGCAATAGTGCCGGTTACTCGCCCGACAGCGTCATAACGCGTTGCGCTTGTGTAGGCCGAGGCGCCGCCCTGGGCTGCGACCGCTATCGGCACTCCAACCACTACAGCAGCAAGACAAAGAACGAAGTGTTTCGCCAGACTCATGAACGTCCTTTCAAGCTGAATTGGCCATCTTTTCTCAAATCAAGTCTATTCTATAATTGCACAGAGAGCGCCAACCTTGCGAAATCCGACCCCTTGCACGAACCTAAATTCTCTCTGTAGCCTATTTGCCAAACCGTCTGGCCAAATCCTCTAAGATTATTCCACATCTCATTTGGCCGACGACGAACGCTCTGTTGGATGCGATAATTTAAAACGTTAGCAAATGTAGCTTGTTCGCTCGTGAGGCAAGCTCCAAAAAAGCTTGAAACCAATTGAGCTATGCCTCCAGCAGCGCTCTCGAAGCCTCTAACATCAAGTGCAATTCCATTTAATAAGCCCATTCCGAACCTCTTGAGCGAGCTTCAGAAAATCCAACATAGCTTTGGCAGCGGACGCAATGATAAGTAGCTGCGCTTAGCACGATGTTTGCAAATGCATTTCAATGATATTGATAGAGTCAGTTACCTGTTGTCAATATTAAATCTCTTTAATATCAAAAATATTATGTCGCATCCAAAATTAATACATGATTCAAAGATATCATATTGACATCGATATATTTGTTCTGATAAATTACAAATCGCGAGCCGTAAAGTAATGGTGGACGTTTGCGCTAGACTGAAGGTGGGGCAATCGATGAGTGTATCTATTATAGTGCTTTCAGTATCGAATTCCGCAATGGTGATTAATCTGGTGGCGCGATTTGCTTCGCATGCGTGCGCATTTATATTGGCAGTGGTCCTTGTCACAATTCCCGCTAACGCGGAGGTTCCGGTTGAGGAGGATGACTATTATCTCATCGATGAGAATGGCGTAGATTTAATGACGGCATCGCTAAAGCGAAGCTGGGTGCTCGGTGCTGGCGACCATCAATTTGTTGTTGCACGCTCCTTTGGTTTATCGGCTCCTAAATGGAAGCACAGCCAAAGGGTTCAGGCGCATTATATTCCCTCATCCGGACGCGGCGATGCGCCACAATGGATGATTATTGATGGATTTCAAACCCACATGTTTAGAGATAACGGTTCGGTTGGAATCTCCGAAGATGGCGATGGGGCCACTTTGATCGAAACAGCGAGCGAAGTTATTTTCACTAGCAAGCACGGTATTGAAATACGATTTCCTTATTTTACAGCCCAAGTAGGCGGCCAATATCGACTAGCTACGAAAAAAACATGGCCAAATGGGCTTGTGGCGAAGTTTTATAATCGAACATATTCCGTTTGTATTCCCAGCTCGAATTGTTTGGCGACAAGTGTTTATGCGCGACCTCAAGGCGTCGAATTTAGCGACGGGTTCTTTCTTAAATTTTCTTACGGAAGTGACAACGTCCCGGTTCATGGCGACAGCGAGTTTACTCGCTTGGACCGAGTCGATTTTGGAAATCTTGCCTTCGCTTTTTGCGACGTTTCCGCGGATTCATGCGCGGTCCCATCGACAAACTATCTCGAATTCGATTGGGACGACCCGCGCGCTGAAACCGTTGTGCGCAATGCAGAGGGCGAGGAAACATTTGTTAATCTCCCAAACGGTGCTGCGATCCGAGATGGCAATGATACGTCAACTGATATTATCTTAGGTACGACATCGGGGATCGCCGTACCCGACGGTTGGTTTCGCCGTGGAATATCTGGCTTAACTCAAGCAGGCCGAACTTGGCACTATGATTTGTTTGTCGACTGCCAACCGGTAATAGGACTCGGCTGCACAGTAGACATTCCGCAAACGAAAATTACTGTAAGCCGCCCCGATGGTTCATCCTGGGAGCTTCGATCTTCGACAGTTGATTATCGTCCTTCTGGAAGGCCAACATCGCAGGTAAGTGCGTTAGGACAAACGACCTATTTTTCTTACCAAAACCATGGACAAAATCGTTGGTCACGATTGGTAAAGCAAATAAGATTTCCCGAGGGGAACAAAATTGAATTCACCTATGATGACCGTGGCAATAGAGTGGAAGTAAAAAATATTGGAAAAGATGGCATAGGTGAGATTGTTAACGAGACAGTTTATTTTCCACAACTCTGTCTATCCAATAAATATTGTAATAAACCATCCCGCATCACTGATGCATATAATAATAGTACAGATTTTGAGTATTCGACAATACATGGTAATATCATCAGGCGTACCTTGCCTTCTAACGATGATGGGATACGTGCTGAGACACGCTATACCTATATACAAGCATATTCGTGGTTAAAGAGCGGTAATACCTTCGTGCAATCTTTATTTCCAATTTGGAAAATAGCAACCGAAGAGTTTTGCCGCACTAGCACGGCCGATAATAATGGCAATTGCACCGCAGGCGCTATGGATAAGGTGACAACAACGTATGAGTATGAACAGGGCAATTCGTTGAAGGGAAGTAACTTGCTTCTTAAGGGCATTTCAATAACAGCTGACGGGACAACAATACGAACATGCTATGGTTACGATATCTTCGGACGGCAGGTCAGCGAAACTCAGCCTTTGGGAGTTGGCGCAACATGTGCTTAGGTTGTGTTTACATCAGAACTTTATGGGGTTGTCAGAGCAAATGCACCTGACTGAAAGTCGGGACTGATCAACGAGGCCCTGTTGACATAAGACTTAATCCATAGCCTTGCGCTGGCGAGGTTGAGGAAGCTTTCAAAGGATAAAGCGGTCTTGTCGTAGCGTGTGGCGATCCGCCGCGATTGCTTGAGTTTGTTGAGCATTCGCTCGACGCGCTTGCAATCACGATAGCGGCGATAGTCGGGGTGCTCTGGCGCCTTTCGGTTCGCTTCGGGCGGGATGATCGGCAGCATACCGTGCATCATAGAGGATCCGCGGAACCTGTCACTGTCGTAGCCCTTGTCTGCCAAGAGAGCTTTAGGAGTGACAACTGATATCTCCATCAAAGGCTCGGCGGCGGTTTAGTCTGACGCTTCACTACCGGTTAAGATGAAGCAAAGAGGGCACCGTTGATTGTCAGATCGGGCGTGGACGTTGCTCGTAAAACCGCCGCGTGATTGACCAAAAGCTTCATTATGTGTCCTCTTTTTGCGCCCGCAGCCTGCGAATGGCCCCGGACACTGGTGCTGTCGATCCAATGTTGCCAATCATCGGTTAAGCCCAGATCTGCAAGCGTTTGCAGCAGTGCATCCCAAACACCTTGCTCGGTCCAGCGGCGAAAGCGCACGTTGACCGAGTTCCACTTACCATACCGCTTGTGCATATCGCGACACGGGCAGCCCACTCGCAATATGTGCAGCATACCATTGAGAAAGTCTCAGTTATCCTGTGATGGTCGTGCCCAACGGCCTCGCTCTGGGGGCAATAACGGCCCTATCAATACCCATTCTTCGTCCGTTAGATCACCGCGCGCCATCACCGCCCTCGCAAAAGGCAGCCTTGGATCAATGCATGTTTTGGAAATCCCTACAGGGCTTTGTCAACAGGACCTAGCCTAGCGGCAGATCTGTTCGACCGAGGGCGTCGAAGTAATATGCCATCGCATCTGCAGCTTTTTCCGTTAGTTGCATGAAAGCACGGCGTCGGTCTGTTTCATCTTCCAGCCGTTCGAGCAGTCCAGCGTCTGTCATTTGGCTAATCCAACGCAAAGCGGTAGTAGGAGGAACGCCAGACGCGATACAAAGCGAAGTGACCGAAACTCTTACATGCTCAACCCGAGCCGCGGTGAGATCGAGCAGCATGTCCCAAGCGGGATCTCCGAATAGATCGCCATCAAAAAAACGCGCACGAAGTTGCCGTTGCTGAATTATCTTACGAACGAGGCGAGGGTCTGGAAGCGCCGGTTTGACCTTGCGAACCAAGCGTTCTGTAGGGCTGCCTCGCGTGGGCTGAGCTGAGCTCGATCCCGTAAAAGAGAACGCGCTCGTCGCCTGTCCTGAATTGGCCTCCAAACCGGTTACGCCATCTAATCGTTTGGCGATTGCGCTTACCTGTTCCGAAAGTCGAATGAGGGTTTTGCGATCATCTGGGGAAAGCTCGCGCACCCGAGAACTATAGGTTTCCGTTAGTGCCGCGCCGAGCGCAACAAGGCGTTCAGCCCGGCTCGCCGCTACAAGAATATGCGGATCACTCCTGCTCGCAGCCGCAAAAGCTACATCAAGATCGGTAGCAGAAATTGAGAGAACGAACTCTTTGCCTGCTTTTGCCGCTGTCGCATCAAGTGCTTCAATTGCGCTTAAGGCCGGTTCCGTACAGCGTGAAAAGTGGGCGAAAATCAAATCACCCGTGGAAAACGTTTTGTCTGACGTCTGCTTCAAAGAGAGTGAGTGAACCTGCTCGCAACCAATGTTGGCCAAATCTTCGATAGTCTCGGAGCACACCAAAGGGTTATCGCATAGAATTGCGGCATTGGAACTCGAACGAGCGCCGACATGCCAATTTGCTGATGGGTCTTCGTGAGTTGTTTCTGTCATATTGGCCGCCTATCGATGGTTAGGGATGTTGTCTCGGCAAGTGTGCGATTCAATTTGAAATCCATGCGATTCCAGAAGCAGACCCTTTGGCAGATCTTACCAATTGGGTCGCTTCAGCAATGTGATGACCAGACGTCGCCACATCATCGACAATCAGATAATGCCCGTTCGGTTTGGATATCAACTGTGCACTAGGACGGTGAATATTGTTTTTGGGATGGCTTGTTCCTGTTACGGAGAGCGGCTCAAAAATTGGCTCGAATGGTTTGTCTAGCTTAGCTGCAACTGCTTCTGATACTTGTCTTGCGAGACAGTTCGGTCCACTATTTCCACACGCGACATGCGTAACCTTCGTAAAGGAAGAGTGGCCAAACAAGGATACCGCTCCTTTTGAAATATTAGTAGCTGCCAAATCTACGAGCTCTCTACTCGGGTTTGATTTTGCAGCTTTCAGGGCAGAAATTTGTTCTTTTTTGACGGTTTTACGCCACCGATAAAGTGTATGATACCCGATCGAACCACGGTGCTTGATCTGCACTTGTTTGATGAGCGTATCTTCTAGAAAACGGGTTAGGACATCCGATCCTTCAAGAGGGTGCTGATTTGCCAAGTTCGGCAAATTCCGTGGTCGTTCGAGAAAAAACAGCGAAACCAAATCGCCTTTGTCACATCGGTGTTTAACTGACGTCACGTCATAGTCGCATCCGACCACGTCATTCAGCCGAAGGCGACTATCCTGAATGTAAGTTTCACTAAATTGCTCTTCTGCGTAGCCTGCCAGTTGTTGAGCACTTTTTGACTTCCCCAAAAGGTCGGATAACGATTGCCCTCCGCGATGGTCACCAAATTGGCTTGCAAGACCTTCACTTAGTGCAAGAATGGAGAGATTTTCGTCAACGAGGAGCATCGGTGTTGGCGAGCTTACCACAGATTGCGCTACCGCTTCTAAACGTGGCGCAGGCCGACCTTTTCGTTCTTTCCTTTGGGCGATCTCGCTCACGAGCTCAAGTTCATTTGCAATAGTCTGTGAGAAAGGCGCTAATTCGGACAAATTTGCGTCCGCTGCTGCCTTCGGTTTCTCATCGCCTAATACTGCCAGGGCCAAGTACCAACCCGGCGACATTTGCGGCAATGGAAACGAGATAAAGCTGCCCATGCATGCTGCAGCTTCGGCCAAAATATGCTGGCCGTCAATTTGTTCTGTTTGGCCTTTGCCTAACACGACAGGGCGCTGATAAAAATCTGAAAGGCCTGGGTTTGTAGGTTTTTCGCCTGCTTGATCTGTTGGCAGAGCGACCCCGGCCAGAAGATGTTGTCGATTGTCGGTCAGGCCCACCAGGGCCCCCGCCTTGCAGTTCGTGATTTGAATCGCATGGTTGATTACCTGATTGATAGGTTTCGGACCTACCCCCGCACTTAGTAACTCAAATGCTTTGTGAAATCTGTCGACGGACATAACGCCTCATTAATCTTATCTTCTCAAGTTAATTAAAGAGCCTTGGTTTTCTGGGGCAGCGCTGAGAATCTGCATGCTTCATGAATTTAATAGCGGGCTCTCACAATTGGAGTCAGCATACCGAGATGTCCGGCAATTAAGGCTTTGGCTAACTGATCTAAGCGATTGATTTTGAATGGTTGAGCATTTGCATCAGCACCGCGCAGATTGCTGGTTAAATTTTCATAACAATCAAAATCAGAGAGGGCGGACTGGCCGTAGATCGCAAAATGGAACTCGTGAGCTCCGAATGGGCCGGACTTTCAGAAATTTGCGTTGATGGCCGACGATATAATCGGTGGGGAGCGTCCCAGGCTTTGTGCGTTCCTCATTTTGTTCGTTTGGGCATGCCAGCGACCGCAAATGATTTTCTGTCGCTCGTATTTGCAAACGGACCCATCTAAACAACCAAACTGGATGATGATCGGAATGCATGATGTGAAAGGTGATGCCACCAAGCTGGCATGGCCGACACGCACAAATCATCACCCAGCTATCCGACCTTTGCGGAAAGCGAAGCTAAGCATTCTTCTGCTCATACAGCAGATGACGTAATTGGCTTGAGGCAGGCCCAGTTATCCGAACAGGCCGATGCTAAAGTAGCTCCCGCAAAGCCAAGTCATTCCAGCGGACGTCTGTCCGTTGCGGGTGTCGCCATGACGCTTAGTGCTTGTGGCGGTGATGACCCATCATCTTCGTCGGGATCGTCAAACAATACACCTGTCGCTACCCCGACGCCAGCGCCGACACAGCCAGCGCCAAGCTCGAATGTCAGCCAGGAAGAAGCGGACGCTGCGCGTTTTCTGCTTCAAACGTCCTTGAGCGCTTCAAAGCAGGAAATTGCACAAATCATATCCGATGGGCCGAGTGTATGGCTCAATCGTATGATTGCACTTCCCAATGCGGAGAGCGCGAGCGATTTTTATTCTCGACTGGGCTATGACAAGGTCGACGGCAACCGCTATTTTGATCGAAATAGCCTAACCGATCAAATGATTTGGAGCCAATTGCTTTCGGGTGAAAACCCCGTTCGCAAGCGGTGGGCATTAGCCTTATCTGAGTTCTTTGTCGTCTCGGCGAACGATCTTGGGACGCGCTGGAGCTCAATTGCGATGGGGGACTATTGGGATCTGCTCAACAGGTTGGCATTCGGTAATTTTAGAGACTTGCTCGAAGCGATTACCTTGTGTCCCGCGATGTGCGTCTTCCTCGACACCAAGGATAATCAAAAAGCCGACCCCGTGACCGGTAGGCAGCCCGACGAGAATTACGCACGTGAAGTCCTCCAGCTGTTCTCAATCGGCCTTTATGAGCTAGATAATGATGGCTTGCCAAAGCAGGTGGCTGGACGCCCACTAGAGACTTACAGCAACGCAGATATCTCTGGCCTTGCGAAGTGCTTTACTGGTTATGACTTTGACTTCAACGGGGTAGACACCGTTGCGCATCCGAACAATCCCGCCTGGGATGTGGACGAGCCAGGGTTCGCCTCACAGCCAATGACGGCAGACGGAACTCGGTGGAAATTTCCTACAAACCAATCGCTTCATTCGCCCGAGGAGAAGCAGTTTCTCGATGTTTCAATTGGTCCTGGAACAGACCCGGCGGAAACACTTAAACTGGCGCTAGACGCCATATCGGCGCACCCAAACGTTGGGCCTTTTTTTTCCAGGCAAATGATTCAGAGGTTGGTGACGAGCAACCCAACGCCGGAATATGTTGAACGGGTAGCAGCCGTGTTTGCCGATAACGGAAACGGCGTGCGCGGCGATTTAAAGGCGGTTTTTCGAGCAATCGTCCTCGATGATGAAGCGCGCTCTAACGCCAATCTGCACAATTACGAGTTCGGTAAATTGCGCGAGCCAATGCTCAGGTTTGTTCAATGGGGGCGTACATTCGGAGCAGCCTCGGAGAGCGGCACTTGGCAGATTGGTCCGCTCGACAGAGAATACGATCAACTTTCTCAATCTCCGCTAAGGCCTCCGTCTGTCTTTGGCTTTTTTCGCCCGACCTTCACTCCACATAAGAGCGAAACTTCGGCGCGATCATTGGTTGCGCCCGAATTCCAGCTTGTGAACGAAACATCAGCAGTCGGTTACATAAACTTCCTGCAAGATATTGTTGAGGGCTATGGCTACAATGCCCGCGATGTTAAGGCCACATATACCGATGAACTAGAAATTGCTGCAGATGCGGACGTGCTTCTCGATCATCTCGATTTACTGCTTTGCGGGATGCAAATAAGCTCTCCAGTGCGCTCTCTAGTAAGATCCGCTATAGCAGATATTCCAGTTCAGAATTCGTCTGAAACGGAAAATCTATTAAAACGGATACATACTGCTGTTTTGCTTATTATGGCGTCGCCTGATTACCTGGTTCAGCGATAGGATAGCCAATCATGCATATTAGCCAATTAGACGAGCTTTCGCGGCGCATGTTCATGAAGCGCTCTGGACAGTTAGCGGCATTAGGTGGTGCATCGTCCTTTGCTTTGGGGCTTGCCGGAGTGAGCGACGCGAGTGCTTTTACATCTGACAATGACTACAAGGCACTGGTCTGCGTTTTCCTTCTCGGTGGCAACGATCACGCAAACACACTGATTCCATATGATGAGGCGAACTACGCACGGTATAGCGCCCTCAGGGGAGACGTGGCGCTGACGCGGGCATCTCTTTCTGGATCGATACTCAATCAACCAAATGCTCAAAAGCTAACCGACGATATTCGTTTTGCCATTGCTCCGTCCATGCCGCATTTGCGAGCGCGTTTTCACGCAGGCGAAATGGCATGCATCCTAAACGTTGGACCACTAGAGGCACCTCTCACAAAGTCCCAATACGAAAGCACTAACCACATTGCTTTTCCACGACCTCCGAAGCTCTTTTCGCACAATGATCAACAGGCGATATGGCAGAGTTCCAAACCGGAAGGAGCGCCGAGTGGTTGGGGCGGGCGTATTGCCGATCTTGCGCAAGCTGCCAATTCGAATGCAATGTTCACTGCGATAAGTGCCTCTGGAAACGGTTTGTTTTTGCGTGGAGCCAGCGCAATACCCTATCGAATTGCGCCTCAAGGCGCGCCCCGCTTTAAAGCTCTCCAATACAACAACCTGTATGGGTCAGCCTCGGCGAGCAATGCTCTGGAAACGCTTCTCAAAATGTCAAATGGTAATGTGCTAGCGACCGACTACGCTCAGGCTAATGCAAGAGCGATTGAATATGGCACCTTTATGCATGACGTTTTAGCCGAGACGCAGATCAAGACTGAGTTCGATCATTCCTCGTCTATTGAGGCTCAATTATCAGTAGTCGCGAAATTAATTTCTGAGCGGAACAGAGTAGGTGTTAAACGCCAGGTTTTTATGGTCGCCATGGGTGGATTTGATCATCATGGAGGACTAAAGGGCGGGCACGAAGCAAAGCTCAAGCAATTGGATGCGGCGCTAGAAAAGTTCTACAATAGCACCGTCGAATTGGGCGTTCGCGAAAGTGTTACCACCTTCACGGCTTCGGATTTCGGCCGTACCCTGAACACCAATGGGGATGGGAGCGAACATGGCTGGGGTGGCCATCACTTCGTTATCGGTGGTGCGGTGAACGGTGGAAAGTTTTTCGGGACGGCACCCCACATGTCGGTGAACACTGATGATCAGGTAGGCCGTGGCCGCCTTCTTCCATCAACGAGCGTCGACGAGTATGCAGCCACTCTCGCCCGTTGGTTTGGCGTTGACGAAACAGCGCTTGATAGCGTTGCACCCAATCTCAACCGATTTGCGACCCGCGACCTTGGCTTTATGAAAAGCGCATCCGCCGTTGGGTCGTAAATGAGCTGAACCGGTTTGCTGGAGGATGGGATCCGACTGATAGGGTTAAATGGAGACGAGTTGCCGTTAGACTGACAGCACCGCCACCCACCCCCAGCACTATTCTCTGGTTGATCAGGCACCGCGCAAGCCCGCGGAACAGGTCTTGTCAGAGCAAATGCACCTGATTGAGATTTAGGCCGGATTGGCTAGGGTTGAGCGATGCCCAGACCACGCAAACCAGCCAGTCCATTCCGCTATTTCAATTCTTCGCCCGAGGTGATTCGCCTCGTTGTGATGATGTACGTTCGTTTTCCGCTTTCGTTGCGGAATGTCGAAGATCTGCTGTTTGAGCGTGGGATAGACATTTGCCATGAGACAGTGAGATTCTGGTGGAACCGCTTCGGTCCGATGTTCGCGGCAGACATTCGCCGGCAAAGGGTCTCAAGAATGAAGGGCTCTACTCACTGGCGCCGGCACCTCGACGAGGTGTTCGTGAAGATTAACGGCGAGACGCATTACTTGTGGCGAGCTGTTGATCATGAAGGCGAGATTCTCGAGAGCTACGTTAGCAAGAAACGCGACAAATCTGCGGCGCTGCGTTTCTTCAAGAAAGCTCTGAAACGCCACGGTCGACCCGTTGAGATCGTCACTGACGGACTGCGATCCTATCGAGCAGCGATGAAAGAACTAGGCTGTGAGGATCGCCGCGAGATGGGTCGGTGGCTGAACAATCGAGCAGAAAACTCGCACTTACCGTTCCGACGAAGAGAGCGCGTCATGCAGCGGTTTCGGCGGATGAAGTCCCTACAGAAATTCGCTTCCGTGCACGCCAACTTTCACAATCATTTCGACGCCCAGAGACACCTCGTAAACCGCCAGACCTACAAAGCAGCCCGTTCAGCCGCACTGACCGAGTGGCAAAATCTTGCGGCCTGAGTTGGACTTGGGATTGGGCGAACTGCGCCAAGCAGAGACGAGTTGCCGTTAGACTGACAGCACCCTTTCGTGAGACGAGATGACGTTCGGTATTGAAGCAGTTGTAGAAGCGGATTGAAACGAAACGTTGCGCTTGCCCCTAAGATTTGAACAGTTGCATCTTTCGCTCTCGTCTTCGGACGGGGAAGTGTGAGTTCTCGGCACGATTGTTGTGGTTCAATTGGCCGGGTTGGTGGCGTCTCTCGCGGATGTTGGCTGCAATCGCCGGACCAAACTTATCCGCGCAGCATCGGATCGTTTCATAGGTCATATCGACCCCATGTTTAGCGAGCAAGTACTCGACATCCCTCAGGCTCGGCGTGAACCTGAAATAGAGCCATACGGCATAGCGAATGACACCCGGTGGAAAGCGATGACGCTTGAATGCTAGGGGCTTCGTATCTACCATTCCTACACTCCAAAATATTACATTTGGAGACGAGTTGCCGTTAGACTGACAGCTCCGCCAACTTCCACAATCAGTTCGCTTCGCGGCCCTGCGGGTCGATGCTCCACGCCACCTTGTTAATCGTCAGACCTGCAAAGCAGCCCGCTCAGTCGCCTTGGCCGAGTGGCAAAATCTTCCGGCCTGAGTTGAACGCTGGGTAGGGCCAATCGCGCAGATCGGAGACGAGTTGCCGTTGGACTGACAACACTCCTCAAAAAGTTGTCACACACGCTTCACGTTAGGGACGCATATCGGCTTGCTTGACTGACTGGTTTGATCGCTAGTCATACTGGCTTCAGCTCCGCTAACCGATTGTGAATATGCGCGTTTTCCACCCTGTTCTTTGCTCTATTTTACTTGCTTGTGGATCCTCAGTTTTGGGGCAGGATGTGTATGGGCCGCCTACAGGCCTGTCGCGTCCGGTCGATGCGCGGCCTGCGCCCGCTGCCATTCCGCAGAGCCTTGATCAGGCAGCGATTTTGGCGGCCCAGGATCACCCGCTGGTTGGCGCAGCGCGTGCCGAAGCGCGGGCGCTTGATGCAGAGCTTGCTGGAGCCAAATGGCAACGCTTCCCAAGCATTAGCGTCGAAGGGCTTGCGGCAACGCGTGGCTCGTCCATCGCCGATCAAGACGGGATCGCTGCGAACGCGGTGCTGGAACAGCCGGTCTGGTCGGGCGGGCGCATTGGGAGCGAGATTGACCGGGCTCGCTCTGCCCGTGATGCAGGGATCAACCGCGTTGGTGAGGCACAGCGCGACATCGTGTTGGAAGTGACCCAGGCTTATTACGACTATGTGCTGGCCGATGCGCGTTTTCAGGCCCTCTCTGAAAGCCTTAACCAGCATCGCAACCTGCTCGCAGCGATCGGCCGACGGGTGGATCAGGAAGTGTCGCCGCGGGCCGATCTGATCCTCGGCCAATCGCGAACCGCGCAAGTTGAGCTCGATCTTGCGGGCGCCGGAGAGCTTCGCGACAGTGCTATGCTGCGGCTGGAACAGCTAACCGGGCAAGCGCGGATCAGTCCGACCCTGCCTCCGCCCAGCGTGGCGGACATGCTGCCGCCCGAACAGATTGCGCTTGGTGAGGCTTTGACCTGCAGCCCTACGCTGGGCGCATTGACTGATCAGGTTGCGGCAGCAGAGGCACAAAGGGGCAGCGCGCGCGCGGCATTGTTCCCGCAAGTCCTATTGCAGCTTTCGCAAAACGAGATCACTGGCGCGCGCGCGGCAATTGTTCTGCGTGCACAGACAGGCAATGGGCTGTCTGCTTTCTCCGCGATTGATAGTTCGGATGCTCGTATTCAAAGGGCGCTAGCCGAGTTTGGCGAAGAAGAGCGACGACTGCGTGAGGCACTGCGTCGCGAATATGTGCAGGTGCGCGCATCGCGGGCGCGGATTAGCGCTGGCGTGCTCGCATCGGATGCTTCGGCACAGATTATCGAGAGTTATCAGCGCCAGTTTATTGCCGGACGGCGCAGCTGGCTTGATGTGATGAATGCGGTACGCGAATCCGCCAATGCGCGTTTGTCGGAAAGCGATGCGCGTGTGGCCTCCGCTGCTGGCGTGGCGCGTATTCTGGCGCTGTCCTGCCGCTGGCAACCCGGCCTTGTTGGAGGCGCATCATGAGTGGCGGAATTGAACGTGCGATTGCGCATTTTGCGCGCGCCAGCGGCAAATCCTTGTCACCGCAATGGAACGGCGAACTGCGCGAAGTTGCTCTGGCCGATGGCATAGATGCTCTGCCCCAGCTGGTTGGCGTACTTGGCTGGGAACCTGCGCGCCGGATCGAGGGGCGGCCCCGGCCAGATCAATTCCCGCTGATTGTGCACGACCCGGCGCTTGGTTGGGCTGTGGTTGGCCAATGGGACAGCGATGATGTGATGGCTCTTGTGGGAGCGCGCGGCCTGCTGCCCTTCGCAGAAGAGCAACACTTCTTCACCATGAGCCTGCCCGATCCGCTGGCTAAGGATGGCGGCAAAGCAATCAATGTGTTCTGGCGCGCTATCAAGCGCCGCAAGCAGCCACTAATCATGGCCGGTCTGGCGACCGTTTTTGCCAATCTCCTGACACTCGCAACCTCGCTCTATTCGATGCAACTGTATGACCGCGTCATTCCGCTGGCGAGTTTCGACACGCTCATCGTGTTGAGTGTCGGCGTGATCTTCGCGCTGGTGCTCGATCTGGTGTTGCGATCCTTGCGTGCCGTCCTGATCGAACGCGAGGCGCAGGATGTCGATGCCGAGGTTAGCGAGTTCTTCTTCGCCCGCGCTCAGGCGATCCGGCTCGACGCGCGACCACCGGGCATTGGCACGATGGCCGCGCAATTGCGCGGGCAGGAGCAGATCCGGCAGGCTATGTCCTCGGGCTCGCTCTTCATGCTAGCTGATCTGCCCTTCGCCCTGTTCTTCATTGCGGTGATTGCGATGATCGGCGGACCACTTGCGCTGGTGCCGATTATCAGCCTTCCGGTAGCGATCCTTTGCGCATTGGCACTGTCACGCATCATCCGTCAGGGCACTGACCGCGCGCAAGTCAGTGGCAATCGCAAGAACGGCATGCTGGTCGAAAGCCTTGATGCGACCGAGACGGTCAAATCCAACCGCGGGGGCTGGTTCATGATGGGCCGCTGGAACCGGCTGGTGCGCGAGATTCATCATTATGAGGATCCGGTGAAACGCGCCTCGGCGGTTGCGGGCAGTCTGTTTTCGACGCTCCAGCAATTTGCTTATGTCGCGATTATGGGGTGGGGCGCGTATATGGCTGCGCAGGGCCAGATCACGACCGGTGCGCTGCTCGCTTGCTCAATCATTGCCGGACGGATCAATGGCCCGCTGGTGGCGCAATTGCCTAACTTGATCGTGCAATGGGGCTATGCGCGCAGCTCCTTGAAGGCACTTGATGCGATCATGGAATTGCCGCTCGATCCGGCAACCGGCGTGCACGCCCTGCGTCCTGACAAGCTGGGTGGTTCTTACGTGGTGAAGCAGGCGGTCTTTGCCTATGGCGGAGCGCAGCGCCCTGCGTTGGAAATTGATCATCTGGAGATTGCCCCGGGCGAGAAAGTTGCCGTGATCGGCGGAATTGGCTCGGGCAAATCCACGCTGCTCAAGCTGCTTTCGGGCCTGTATTCGCCGCAGCGGGGGCAGGTGCTGCTCGGCGGGCTTGATCTGGGGCAGATCGCAGAGGAAATTGCTCGCCGCCATATCGGCTATGTTCCGCAGGATGCGCGACTTGTGAACGGCACTTTGCGCGACAATCTGGTGATGGGACTGGGCGATGTGTCCGATGCAGTGATCATGGAGTTGGCGCAAGCGACACGGCTTGATCAGCTGATTGCCGCGCAGCCCGACGGCCTCGCATTGCAAATACAAGAAGGCGGGCGTGGGCTATCCGGCGGACAGCGTAGCATTGTTGGTATCAGCCGCCTGTTGATGGCGCAGCCCAAGGTCTGGCTGCTTGATGAGCCGACCGCAGCACTTGATCAGAATACCGAGATGGCTGTGCTTGAGGCGATCGACAAGCAGCTTGACGATGAAACGACCATAGTGATGGTTACGCACAAGCCGCAATTGCTTTCCCGCTTCACCCGCATCATAGTCATGGCCGGAGGCAAGATCGTCCGCGATGGTCCAGCGAACGAGGTGCTGAGTGACCTCATGCCAAAATCCAAAGCGAGCAGTGGCGTGATCACGCGTAACAAGCGAACCGAGCAACAGCGTAAGCGTGCGCAAGGGATGGTGACCACCAAGCTTGCGAGCGCTTCTGCCAGCGGTGACAAGTCGTGACAATCAAACTAAAGCCAGCGCATTGGATCATTATTGCAATTGCGACCGCCTTGGTTGGTTTGATCGTTTGGTCGCAATGGGCTGAGCTTGATCAGGTGACGCGTGCGCCAGGCAAAGTCGTGCCATTTGCCCGCGTTCAGATTGTACAAAGCGAAGAGGGCGGTGCGATCAGCGCGATCCATGTGCGCGAAGGCGATCTGGTGACAGCCGGCGAGCTGTTAGTGGAGCTGGATACAGTAAAACTCACCGCTTCGGTCGAAGAGGCGCGGGCCAAGGTTGCGGCAATGGAAAGCCGGATGTCACGCATCGATGCTGAGCTGTTCGACAAGCCGCTGCATTTTCCCGAGAGCCTCAATGGCTATCCCGAATTCACCACCAACCAGCGTCAGCTTTTCGCACGGCGGCAGGCGGCTTTGGCGAGCGAGTTGCGCTCTCTGCGCGCTATGGCCGACTTGCAACAGCAGGAGCTTGGTCTCAATCAGCCACTGGTTGACACAGGCGATGTGGCGCGCTCGGAAATAATCCGGATGCAGCGGGCCATAGTGGAGACCGAAGGGCGCATTTCGAACATCCAGTCCAACTATATCCGCGACCTGCAAACCGAATTTGCCGAGACCGAGGAAGAGCTGGTCGCCTCGCGTCAAATCCTCGCGCAGCGTGAGGACAGTCTGCGCGCCGCCAGCCTGACCGCGCCAACCGATGGCATCGTGAAGAATGTCCGGCTGACCACGCTGGGCGGCGTGTTGCGTCCCGGTGATGAGGTCCTGCAGATTGTTCCAACGGGCGAGCGCCTGATTGTAGAGGCACAGGTGCCGCCGCGCGACATTGCCTTTGTGCAAACCGGGCAGCGCGCGCGGGTGAATTTCGATGCGTTCGACTCTGCCGTCTATGGTTCGGGCGATGGCGAGGTTGTGTTCATTAGCCCCGACACACTTTCCGAACAGCGCGAGGATGGATCCGCTAATGTCTATTACCGCGTAAATCTCGAAGTCGAGACTGACACGATGCGTCCAAAACGTGACAGCAATGTGATCGATTTGCAGCCCGGCATGACCGCTACTGCAGAAATTCTCACCGGCGAAACGACAGTTTGGCGCTATTTAACGAAGCCAATCCTGAAAACAACGTCACAAAGTCTTCAAGAACGCTGACACATTTGACCCTTAGTAGTCACGTTTCTGGCACGCGAACTTCCCTAAATATTCTTTTTTCTGAAATTGCTCGGTCATTCCGCCGTGCAATTGCCTGTTTTGTCACTGTCATCTTTCAAATTCGACAGTCTTGCAATTCGCACCAAGGGGAAATTACATGTCAGTCGTCGTTCGCGTTACTTCCATCGATAACACCAAGGCCTTTACTCGCCAGATTGATGGCGAAGCCGTTAAGGTTGAACTCCCCCGTGATGCCAAATTTGTCGTGATTGACGAGGTTACTGGCGAAGTCATCGCTGTGCGGCCCAAAAGCGTTCGTAACGAGAATGGCCAGGACGAACTGATCTTTGTGGCCGGTAAGGATGGCGAAGAAATTGAAATTGCGCTGGAAACGTCTGATAGCTGGCCACTGGATGTAGCGCCAACAAACGCGGGCCTTACCGCCCCTGAAAATTCCGTGCAGACTGTTGAGCTGGGCGAATTTGCGCGCGAGGGCGCGGCAGGCAAGGATGTTTTTGAATCATTGGGCGAGGGAGTGGGCGCTACTGGCCTGATTATTGGCGGTCTTATCGCCATTGGTACAATCGTGACAATTGCGCTTGACGAAACCGAAGACGAGGAAGAGCCCTCCGACATGGTCGCGCCGCTCGAACCGCAAGCGCCTGATCTGGACGATGCCAGCGATGCGAACGGCGACAATATCGTCGCCCCCGGAACAGGGTTGATTTTTACAGGTCTTGTCGAAGCCGACGCCACGGTGGAAATTTTTGCCGATGGGGTCTCGTTCGGCACGGTTGCTGCTGGTTCTGACGGGGCATTTTCGATCTCTGTCGATCTTCCCGAAGGCACCAATTCGATTACTGTCACCGCAACGGATGCGTCTGGCAACACGTCGTTCGCATCTGCTCCGCTTGATGTGATAGTCGACCTGACTGCACCCGCCGCGCCAACTGCGCTTGACCTTGCGGCCGCAGATGACAATGGCAATTCGGATGCTGACAATGTCACCAGCCAAAATAATTCGCTGAGCATCAGCGGCACCGCTGAAGCTGGTTCGAGCATCGAGCTGTTCAATGGCACGACTTCGCTTGGCACGGGCACTGCTAATGGGGACGGCGCGTTTGCCATCGATGTGACCCTCCCGGCGGGCACCACGTCAATTACCGCTGTAGCAAGTGACGCTGCAGGAAATTCCAGCTCAGCTTCGGCGGCGCTGAATGTTACCGTGGACCAAACGGCGCCGGCCGTTCCTACCGCTCTTGATCTTGCCGATGCCAGTGACACTGGCGCTGCCAATAATGACAACCTCACCGGCATTGGCCAAGGGTTGACCGTTACAGGAACAGCGGAAGCGGGTTCCATCATTACCTTGAGCGGTGGCGGCATGGTGCTTGGTACAGCTACGGCAGGAATGGATGGCAATTTCACGTCCGTCATCGCGCTGCCCGATGGCACCACCTCAGTCACGGCAACAGCTGCGGATGAGTTTGGCAATACAAGCGCTGCGTCGAACGCGCTGGATATTACCGTCGATACTTCAGCACCTGCGGCGCCCGCTGATCTGGATTTTGCTGCGGACGATGACACCGGCACCGCAAATGATGACGATATCACCGATCAGACAAATGATCTGACAGTCTCCGGTACAGCTGAAGTAGGCAGCGTCGTCGAAGTTTTCGCCAATGGCGTAAGCCAGGGCGTTGTCATGCTTGATGACACAGGTGCGTTCGGTATCGATCTCGACCTTCCTCAGGACGACAATGTCATCACGGCAACCGCCACCGATGAATTTGGCCGAACCAGCCAAGTCGCTGAGCTGACCATCACGGTCGGCCGCGCGCCGCAGGTGCAGAATGCCACGATTGATGCCGATGGCGATGTCGTCACCGTCTATTTCGACGAGCTGATTGATCCCGCCAGCGCGCCCATGGCCAGCCAGTTCGCCTTTACCGATGGTGATGACAATGTGCTTGCCAATGTTGTGGATTTCGAGATCACCGGCACACGTGTCACGCTCTACCTTGATACAGCAATCGAAGCTGGCGCGCGTATCGCCTATACCGCAGCGCCCGGCACGGTGACGGATCTTGCAGGCAATGCGGCACCCGATCTTGCCCCGCTGGCGATCCAGAATGATCTGTCTGTCGCGCAGAGCGATGCGATTACCTTCGGCAAGCAGGGCCAGATCCTGCTTGATGGCGCGGAAATCGTTGCCTTTGATCCCGGTAGCGACCGCTTCTTTGTCACGTCGGGCGATGGTTTGCAGGTTCTCAGCGTGGACGAAAACCTCAACATGACTTTGCTTGGCGTGGTTGAGCTGGGCACCAATGACATTACTAGCGTTGCCGTGTCGAATGGCCTTGTCGCTGTGGCTGTCGCCTCCGATCCCAAGCAGGATCCGGGCACCGTCTTTATTCTTGAAGCGGGCGCGTTGGTCAGCCAAAGTATGATTATCAATTCAGTTGCAGTCGGCGCGCTGCCTGACATGGTGACTTTCACACCTGATGGTACGAAAATCCTTACTGCCAATGAAGGCGAGCGCACCGAAGTCGATGATGTCGAAGATGGTGCCACGCTGGTCGATCCTGAAGGTTCGATTTCGATCATCGATCTTACGCAAGGCTCGCTTCTCCCGGTAACCACTGCGACTTTCACAGCATTCAATGACCAGATCGACAGCCTCGTTGCAGAAGGCCTGCGTACCTTCGCTGGTACGCCTGGCAATGAAATGCTCACGCTGGCACAGGATCTGGAGCCGGAATACATCGCAATTTCGCCTGATGGCACCGAAGCAACGATCACGCTGCAGGAAGCCAATGCCGTGGCTATTCTTGATATCGAAGCTGGCGAGATTACCGACATCCAGCCGCTCGGCCTCAAGCCGTTCGAGAACCTCAATTTCGATTTCTCCGACCGTGATGACGAAGTGAATCTCGGCGGCTTTGATGCCGCAAACGTGTTTGGCCAATTTATGCCAGACACAATCGCCAGCTTTGTCGGCGGCGATGGGGCAACCTATTACGTGATCGCGAATGAAGGCGATGCGCGTGACGATTTCTTCGATGGCCCCGATGGCCGGGTCGATGATCTCAACCTTGATCCCACCACCTTCCCCGATGCCGGCTCATTGCAGAATGACGAGAACCTTGGCCGCCTGGAAGTCACCATTCAGGAAGGCCTTAATGGCGACACCGATGGCGATGGCGATATCGATCAGATCCTTGCCTATGGGGGCCGCTCGTTCTCGATCCTCAATGAAGACGGCGTAATCATTTACGACAGCGGCTCACACATCGAAGAGTTTGCCGCATCGCAGGGCGAATTCATCAGCGACGACTTCCCGAACACCGGCGTGCTTGATGATGGCCGCTCTGATGCAAAAGGCCCGGAGCCTGAAGCCATCACCACAGGCGTGTTCGGCGACAGCGTGCTGGCCTTTGTCGGGCTTGAGCGCGGCGGTGGCGGCATCATGGTCTATGATGTCACCGATCCTGCCAATGTCACTTTCGTCAGCTATCTGCGCGCGCCCAACACGCTCGCGCCTGAAGGTCTGGTCTATGTTCCGGCAGATGACAGTCCCACAGGTCAGCCGATCCTTGCCGTGGCGAGCGAAGGCGATGATCCGCGGGACGATGATGAGGGCATGGGGCTCACCGTTTTCGAAATCGCTCCAGAAGGCGTTTACACGCTGCAGCTACTGCACTTTGCCGATGCCGAAGCAAAGAGCCTTGCCATCGACACTGCGCCAAACCTCGCGGCTTTGGTGGACGCCTTCGAAGATCAGTATGTAAACTCGATCACGCTTTCAGGCGGCGACAATTACATCCCCGGCCTATTCTTCGATGCGCAGAGCAATCAGCTTATCGAAGACACGCTAGGCTATAGCGGTGGACCCAAGGTCGATATCGCAATCCATAATGCCATTGGCATCCAAGCCTCGACCGTAGGCAATCACGAGTTTGACAAGGGCACGGCCAATTTCGCCAGCGCAATTTCGGCAGATGGCGATTATGAAGGTGCGCTGTTCCCCTATCTCTCGGCCAATCTTGATTACTCGGGCGATGCGAACCTCGCGCCGCTGTTCACCGAAACACTTGGCGATGATCTCGATTTCGCGACCGATCTTAACAACACACTCGCACCGAGCGCCATAATTGAAGAAGGTGGCGAACTGATCGGCCTGGTGGGTGCCACAACGCAGCTGCTTGGCAATCTGACATCGGCTGGCGGCGTGATCGTCGATGGCGTCGCGGAAAACGACATGGCAGCGCTCGCAGACCAGCTGCAAGACTACATCGACGATATGATCGCGCAGGGCGTGAATAAGATTATCGTCATGAGCCACCTGCAGAATATCGAACTTGAAGAGGCGCTCGCGCCGCTGCTTGAAGGGGTTGATATCATTCTGGCGGCGGGCTCCAACACGCGCCTGTCAGATGACAATGATGTGCTCGACACCTTCGACGGCGCGCGTCCGGCGGAATCGCAGGGCGACTATCCGATTGTCACGCAAGGCGCCGATGGCGGCACAACGCTGATCGTCAACACTGATAGCGAATACACCTATCTGGGCCGTTTGGTGGTGGACTTTGACGCTGACGGGAACATCATTCTCGATAGCCTGGATGACACGGTGAACGGTGTCACAGCGTCAACCGACGAAAACGTTGCGGACGTCTATGATGTCGAGGCAACCGACAACTTCACGATCACTACGCAAGGCGGCACGATTTCAGCCGAAGCGGTCACCGCCGCGCTGGCTGGCAATGCCTATGTCAACATCCACTCCACTGACAATCCTGGCGGCGAGATCCGCGGCCAACTGGAGCTGGTGCAGGATAACCGCAATGAGGATGGCAATGGCACAGTGGTGCTGGGCGTGGAACTTTCCGGCGAGAACGAAGTGCCGGCCGTCGATACCGATGCCTTTGGCGATGGCCGCGTGATCGTGCTCGCCCGGGATGGGGTATTCACCTACAATTCTGAATACACTGTCTACAATTTCGACAGCGCATCAATGCTGGATAGCCCGGGCGCGCATATCCATGAGGGCACGGAAGGTGAGAATGGCCCTATCGTTGAAAATATCCTCGCCGATGATGGCACAGTGGTTGAAGACTTCGACTTCAACTTCCTCGACACCGCCTATGCCGAAGGCACACGCGGTGGCGAGGTCAATGAACTGGTTGGTCTGATCGATGATGTGATCGCCGCGCAACTGACCAACGTTATCGGCTTTTCCGATGTGTTCCTTGAAGGCAACCGCGTTCCAGGTGTCCGGACACAGGAGACAAACCTTGGCAACCTGACGGCAGACGCCAATGTGGCTGCGGCGCGGGCGGCTCTGGAGAATGAAGGGCAGGATGCAACCTATGTCGTGGCCATCAAAAATGGCGGCGGTATCCGAGACTCTGTAGGTCAGGATGAGGTTGTCGGCGATACGGTGACCAGGGTGCCGAATGATGAAGGTGTGATCGCGCAGACCGACATCGCCTCGGTGTTGGCATTTAACAATGGCCTCGTCGTATTTCAGGCTACACCACAGGAGCTTCTTAACCTGCTCAACAGCCCCAACACCTTCAGGTTTGCCAATGGTGGCTTCTTGCAGACCAGTGGTCTGCAGGTCAGCTATGAGTATGATCTGGCCGATGGCGAAGAGGTTGATTCGACAACCAATTTTACCGTGATCGATGTTGCTCTGATCGATGATGATGGCAACAAGGTGGCTCTGGTGGATGATGGTGTGATCGCTGCGGGCGCGCCTGCTTCGATCAACATCGTTGGCCTCGACTTCACGGCAAGCCGGGATGGTGACGGATATGAAGTGGCCGAAAACGGCGACAACTTCCGCTATATCATCGAAGACGACATGGGCGACCTTGGCCTTTCCGATCCACTTGCAGAGGTGCAGGAGGGCGGCGCACCGGTGGGTGATCTTGTGGTCGATACCGGATCGTTTGGCGGTGATCCCTATGGAGAGCAGGCGGCGCTGGAAGCCTTCCTGCTCGCCAACCACGCTACACCGGAAACCGCCTTTGACCAGGAAGACACCGATCAGGATCAGGACGAGCGCATCCAGAATGTCGATGAGCGAACCGACACCGTGCTTGATGACGCAGCAGGCCTTATCATTACGACCGGCCTGACGCAGGACATGGCACTTGTCCCGGCACTGGCGGAAAACTTCGCCTGATTAGACAACTGAAGCAATGATGGCGGGCGCTGGAGCATTTGGCTCCGGCGCCCGTCTCTTTTTCGATTGATGGCATCCAGTGCAATCCAGACAGATGCGCACGCAAAAAGAACCCCGGCTTGCCGGGCGAGAAGACTTTTAGAAGTTTGCGGTTTGCTGGCTTTGTTCAGACCTTGCGGAAAGGTCCGCCGTCCATACCTGACGCAGCCCGGTGCTCGACCAAAACCGCGCGGCTAAAGTTGCGCTCGGTAACAGTTGATATGGCCACATGGGCGGCCCGCGCTTCATTAGGTGTCAGCGTCAAAAGGCTATAGCCCTTCTGGTCCTGATCGCAGAAGGCAACCTCGTCATTGACCATGGAAAGCAGTCGACCAAGCCCGGGAAAGACCGAGCCGTAAGACGGGCTGGTCGCAGCAGTGCAGCCCACTTCGATGGCCGCCAACCGTCCGGTGTCATCGTGCAGATTGTTCGACCAGGCCGCATGGCTATCTCCCGAACAAACCAGCGGCCGCGTGCCTGTCTCCGCGAACAGACGATAAAGCCGCTCGCGGGCATGCGGATATCCGTCCCAGCCGTCGAGGTTGAAAGGCACACCTGCACGGTAGCTGATCATGGAGCGGTCTACTTGGTTGCGTGCCCAGACGGGAAGTCCTTCTCGCATGGTAGCAAAGCCATCCGCGCCCAAGATCTCTTCCAGATCGGGGCCTGCAACGCGCGCCATGATCACCTGATTGCCGATGATCTGCCACGTCTTGTCCGCGTCCACTGACGCCGACAAGACGCCGCGCAGCCATTCGCTTTGCCCGCGGCCCAGCAATTCGCGCTCCAACTGGCCACGCTCGGCAAGGATGCCTGCAATGGATTCCTCCGCTGGCGCATCGCCTTTGGGCAGAGCCTGCTGATCGCGCGCGAGCAAGCGTGTCTCCAGCATGGCGAGCGTTGCCAGATCGCCAAACTCGAAGCTGCGGAAGATCGCTTCATGCGCGCGCAGCGGGTCGGGATCGCGGATCGGCATCCACTCGAAATAAGCCTGCATGGCGACCGCTTTGCGCGCCGCCCAGTCGCCCTCTGTTTCGCTTTGGTGGTTCTGTGCGCCGGAGTGCCAGCCATCATTGGTGATCTCGTGATCGTCCCACACGCAGATGAAAGCAGCGCGTGCATGAGCGGCCTGCATATCCGGGTCAGCCTTCACCTGTGCATGGCGGCGGCGATAGTCGGCGAGCGTCACCGTCTCATGTGGGGGATCGGGCAGGCGGTCAAGCTGGGTGCCAATCTGGACGCCATAGCCATCCGCCCCATATTCATAAATGTAATCGCCCAGCTGTATAACGGCATCAAGCTCTTCCAGCTTCGCCATATCGGCAAAAGCGTTGAAATAGCCGCCGGGATATAGCTGGCAGGAGGTCACCGCGAGGGTTAGTCGATCAACTGCGCCAACCGGTAACGTGCGAAAGCGGCCCTTGGGCGACATCGTGCCATCAGCGGCGCTGAACCAGTAATAGTATTTCATGCCTGAGCGAAGGCCGCCGACATCGACCTTGGCAGTATGGTCGGCGAGCCCCGTAGCCAAGACTTTGCCCGTAGAAATAGAATCGCCGGTCGCCGACTGCGCGATGTGCCAAGTCAGCGCAATGTCGCCAGTGTAGCCTTCTTCAGCAGTCGCGCGCGTCCAGATTATTGCGCCGTCGCCCGATGGGTCACCGCTTGCCACGCCGTGGGTGAAAGTCACGCTTTGCGGTGTGTTTTGTGCAGATGCAACGCCGGGCAGGGCGATTGCGCTGCCAGAGCCCAAAAGCGCAAGAACCCCGCGACGATCTATTGGCATAACATCTCTCCGTTAGCTGCTTTTACGACGATCAGCGCAGCCGTGTGGTCACTTCGATACCGAAAAAGCGCGGTTCGGCAGGTATGAAAGTCGGGAAGCCGAACGCGCCGCCAGTATTGCCTGCATCGAGGAGGTAGTCCTCATTTGTTGCATTGCGGATAAACCCTGCGATCTCGAACATCTCATCATTGAAGCTGACACCCGCGCGGGCGTTAATCAGCGTTACACCGCCTTGCGAAATGAGATTGCTGTTGGGCAGCTCGAAGAAGATTTTGCTGCGATTGGTGATGCTCGGTGTTGCAAAGAATCGCACACCATTGCCGATCTCGGTTTCAACGGTGAAGCCAGCCGCGCCCTGCCATTCGGGCTGCAAACGGAACCTCGCACCGGCAAAGGCGGGGGCGAAGGCGTTTTCCTCGTCGACCTTGGCATCGATATATGCGCCATTGGCAAAGACTGTCAGCCAGTCCGCAGCGTCCACGGCAAACTCTGCTTCAATGCCCTTGTTCGAAGCCGAGCCAGCGCTCTCGGTGCGGGTGGTGCCATCATCCTGCGTTACGCTAACCTGAAAACCCGAATAGTCGAGATAGAACACGCCGACAGAGGCAGAGACGGTTCCGGAGACATATTTTATCCCGCCTTCATAGTTCCACACGATTTCCTCGGGCACCAGTTGCAGGCGGCGGATCGGGTTGCCCGTCGCATCGCGCGTTGCGTCGACCTGCACCACAGCAGAGCGGCGGCCTTTTGATACGGTGCCGTAAATGTTGAGGTCCGGTGTAATGCGGTAAAGGACATTGAAGCGCGGCAGGAAGTCGAAGAACTCACGCTCGGCCAGATAAATCTCTCCTTGGGTATCGATCTGGCCGGGGATCAGCGACGGTGTGAGCGGCGCTCCTGGGATAAGGTTGGGCAGCACGGGCACATCAATATCGGCGCGGAAGCCCGACTCGCGTCCTTCCCAGAGCAAGCGAACGCCGCCGGTAATCTCGAGGTTTTCGGTCGGCAGCCATGTGGCGTCGGCAAAGACCGAATAGCTTTCATTCTGGCCGAAATTTTCGAACACGGACTGGTAGGGAAGCTGGGTGAATGCGCCCATCGTTGCGAGCGCAGTGGCCTGCGATGCAGCGACACTGCCGTCTGGCGCGATGCAAGGCAGTTGGTCTTGCGGAATGCCGAGGAATCCGAGGCACTGAAGGAAAGTCCCCTCTTCCGAGGAGAAGGGCACATTCTGACTGCCATCCTCGATAAAGGCGTTCCAACCAAAATTGCCGCGCAATGTCTCCCCTTCGTAGGAGAAGCGGCCTTCGTGGCTTACCTGCCAGCCTTCGGCAATCTCGGCGAATTCGAGGAACCACGCGGCAGAGCCATCGGCGTCGAACACCTCGGCACTGTCGAATTCGCGGTAGCCATTGACCGTGGTGAAGGTCCATTGATGGCTCAGGGAAAATTCTGCGGTAACATTGACATCATACACATCGCGCACCAGCCCCAACTCGGCATCGCCTAGCACAGCCTCAGAGAAAGGTGAGCCGCCAAGATTAGCAGGCCCAAAAGGATCGGCTGACCCCGCCTCGGTGGGGAAATTGCCCGAGATAAATGGCGTGCCGCCATTGCGCTGGCGATCATAGGTGCCAACAATATCGACCATCAACACATCATTGGGTGTAAAGCGCAAGCTGCCGCGCGCGCCCAGATTGTCGAGCGCATAAAGGTCTTCGCTTTGCGATGTGGCGAGGTTCTCAACATAGCCATCTCGCTGCTTCCATTCAAAGGCGATGCGGCCCGCGATCTTATCATTGCCAGCGTTCACATGGCCGGTGAGCATCGTATAATCAAAGTTTCCATAGGCGCCTTTGATTTCGGCCGAGAAGCCATCGCGCGGTCGCGCCGAGATCAGACTGATTGCGCCTACGGCCGATGCGGTGCCGAACAAGGTTGCTTGCGGGCCCTTGATGACCTCGACGCGCTCCAGATCGTAGATCGACTGATACGATCCGCGCGAGCGCGAGATGTCGACGCCATTGTAATAGAGAGTGACGCGCGGACCTTGCTGGGACGAGCCGGAATCCGATGTCACCCCGCGGATGACAATACCGGGATTGTTCGCGCTCTGTTCCTGTATCAGCAGGCCAGGAACATAGTTGGACAGCTCATCAAGATCGGTAACGCCCAACTCATCGATCCTGTCGCCACCAACCGCTGATATGGTGATCGGCACATCTTGCGCGCGTTGTTCAAACTTCTGCGCCGTCACGAGGATCGTATTGCCCGACTGGTTCTGGCTGGAAGCCTCGGATGTCTCCTGAGCCAACGCCGGAACGGCGGTCAGAACGGTAGCGGCGAGGAGGGCGGTAGTCAGCGAAAGGCGTTTTGTCATGGGAACCCCTGAGTTGGCAGTGTTTCAACCGCCGGTACGGGGCGCCAATGACTCGCTAAAGGCTCTTTGATGAAACTTCAAAGACGCGAGGTGCGCGTTTGACTTTGAACCTTCACGAGGGTGTTGTCAGGCCAAATGCACTTGATTGAAAGTCGGGGCTGATCAGCTAGGGCATTGTCATGCCCAGACCTCGTAAACCAGCCAGTCCCTTCCGCTATTTCAACTCTTCGCCAGAGGTCATCCGCCTCGTTGTGCTGATGCATGTACGTTTTCCGCTGAGTTTGCGGAAAGCTGAGGACCTGCTTTTCGAGCGGGGCATCGACATTTGCCATGAGACTGTGCGCTTTTGGTGGAACCGGTTCGGTCCGATGTTCGCGGCCGACATCCGACGTCAGCGAGTATCGCGGATGCGCGGTCACACCTACTGGCGCTGGCACCTCGACGAGGTCTTCGTGACCTGAAGGGCGGCGTAGCCAACATCAAGGGTGAGACCTATTACCTTTGGCGCGCGGTTGATCATGAGGGTGAGATTCTCGAGAGCTATGTCACCAAGAAACGAGATAAATCAGCGGCTTTGCGGTTCTTCAAGAAGGCGTTGAAGCGGCACGGAAGGCCGGTCGTGATCGTTACCGATAGCCTGCGATCCTACCCAGCAGCGATGAAAGAGCTGGGCTGCGAAGATCGTCGAGAAATGTGTCGGTGGCTGAACAATCGGGTGGAGAATTCACACCTTCCATTTCGACGAAGAGAGCGCGTCATGCAGCGGTTTCGCAGGATGAAATCCTTACAGAAATTCGCCTCAGTTCACGCCAACTTCCACAATCATTTCGATGCCCAGCGCCATCTCGTTAATCGCCAGACCTATAAAGCAGCCCGCTCAGCCAGCTTGGCTCGGTGGCAAAACCTCGCAGCCTGAGTATGGCTTGGGATGGGGCGAAAATACGCCAATCGGAGATGAGTTGCCGTTAGAATGACAGCACCGCTCCGCTGGCTCGACAATTGTCGCCACAGGGTCTGTCCGAGTGGAGGCATATGATGCATTTTACCGTTCGGATTCATCTGGCCGTACTTATTTACACGTGCACAGAGATAGGCTCATTGATGCATTCAGCGTGTCTGATAGCGGACCCGTTGTCCATGGGGTATTCAGCTTGTTTGGCGAGGGCGAAAGGGGCTTGAACCGTCTACGCTTACCGCCTCCCTCGGGTGCAGATTTGGGTTTCGTGGACAAAGCTTGACTGGGGGCTCGGACCTTGATTCAAGGCTGTCTTTTGAAGGCAGCCTTGGGCGAGCGGATCGGTGTTACGGACGAAGAATAGGAAGTGATCGGGCCGCCTCTGCCGCCTGAGCAAGGTCGCGGATGCCGACCGGCCCAGGATAACCGTCCCTATTTTGAAGGCATGATGTGGATCGCGCGAACCGGCGCGCAGTGGCGACACCTGCCGGACGAGTATGGCAAGTGGAACAGCGTCTTCCGGCGCTATCGACGATGGGTCACGACGGGCGTGTTTGATGCCATGCTCGAGACGCTGGCCGAGCTGTCAGGGCGTGATACAGCCGCCGACATGATCGATAGCACTGTGGTCCGGGCACATCATTGTGCCGTCGGCATAAAAAGGGGACTCAGCAAACCGAGGCGCTTGGCCGATCGCGCGGCGGCTTCACCACCAAGCTCCACGCCAGGTGCGATGCCAGAGGCCTACCACTCGGCTTCGTGCTGACACCGGGACAGGCGCACGATGTGCAGGGCTTCGCTCCGCTGTTCCGTATGATCGAAGACCGGATCGAGGCCTTCCTGGCTGATCGGGGATACAATGCCGATGCGATCCGCGAGGAGATCGAGGCGGCCGGCGTCAAGGCGGTGATCCCGGCCAAGGTCAATCGGCGCAACCTGATCGAGCGCCTGCTCAACAAACTCAAGAACTGGCGGCGCGTTGCGACCCGCTACGACAAAACCAAGGAATCCTACCTCGGCTTCGTCGCGCTCGCCTCAATCAAACTCTGGATACCCTTTGTCCACGAAACCTAGGCGATAATTGAGTTAGCGAACCGGACTGGCTGGCTTGCGAGATTCGGGCATCGCGCTGCCGTAATAATCAGCGATTAAATTGAACCCGGTGCATTTGCTCTGACAAGCCCCCAGCCTGATAAGGCTCTTACAACCTAAAAGCATTGGGATCTATATACTTAGCTAGCCAAAATTAGCTTGACGTGTTCGACGTCCTTGGCTAGCTAAGTTGCATGACAAACAAAGCCGCAGATAAGCCCGAAACTCTAAGCACATTTGAGTTCTTCAATCGCTTCCCTAGTGAGGAAAGCGCGCGGCTCTATTTCGAGCGCAACCGCTGGAATGGTGAAGCCCATTGCGGCCACTGTGGCAGCACCAATGTCAATGAGTGCAAGGATCACAAGCCAATGGCTTATCGCTGCCGTGATTGCCGCAAGCATTTCAGCGTTCGCACCGGCACGGTGCTAGCCGAAAGCCGCCTTCCCCTTCAAAAGTGGCTGCTAGCCATTTTCATGCTCACCAGCGCGCGCAAGGGCATCCCTTCCACGCAAATGGCCCGCGAACTAGGTGTTACGCAGAAAACCGCTTGGTTCCTCGCACAGCGCATCCGTGAGACATGGTTGGGCGGCAGTGACCGCGATATGAGTTCCATGACGCAGGTTGATGAAACCTACATCGGCGGCAAAGAGAAGAACAAGCACAGCAATAAGAAGCTGCGGGCTGGACGCGGGGCGGTCGGCAAAACCGCCGTGGTTGGGATTCGCGACGATGAAGGCCAAGTTCGCGCCATCCCCGTAGCGATGACTGACAAAGCGACGCTGCAAAGTTTTGTGATTGCAAACGCTCCGCAAGGCGCATCCGTAGTGACTGACGAGTTTGCGTCCTATCGCGGGCTAAAGCGCCACGGTTTCCTTCACGAAACGGTCAATCACACTGCTGGCGAGTATGTGCGTAAGTTCTACATCCACACCAACGGAATTGAGAGTTTCTGGTCACTCCTTAAGCGCGGCTATTATGGCGTATATCACTATATGTCCCCCAAGCATCTGCACCGCTATGTGAACGAGTTTTCGTTCCGCCATAACACCGCGCAAATGAATACATTGGACTTCATCGACCTCACAATTGCCCGTATGATTGGCAAGCGACTCACCTATAGGAACCTGACACATGGCTAATGACGGCGGCGAAATTGACCCTCTCGACGGAACTTTTGAAGAGGTGTCCAAAGCGATGGTCAAGGGCTCACCGACAGATATAGACGAAGCCATTGCTCACTTCGGCCAACTCACGAAGGAGCAATCGGAAGAGGCTGGAAAGTCCGGCGATCTCGTTGCCGAAGGCGAGGTGCAACTCGTCCTCTTCAAAGGTCGTGAAATTCGGCAAGTCTGCCATGATGATGAATGGTTTTTCTCTATCATAGACGTGATAGGAGCTATCACTGATTCCAGTAGCCCAAAACGCTACTGGGCCGAACTCAAGAAAAAACTGATTGAAAAAGAGGGCCTTAGTGAGTTGTTCGCTGATGTCGAACAACTGGCGATGCCTGGTGCAGACGGCAAAATGTATAAGACTGATGCCTGCAACACCCAAACGCTGTTCCGATTAATCCAAGAGGTTCCTAGCCCTAAAGCTGAGCCATTCAAGAAGTGGTTGGCCAAGGTTGGCTACGAGCGAATTCAGGAGATTCAAGACCCTGAAATAGCCATCAAACGCGCCCTGATGACCTACAAGGCAAAGGGATACACTGACGAGTGGATAAACGCCCGCGTTCAAACCATCGCCAGCAGGAAAGAACTAACGCGCGAGTGGCAAAAACGCGGCATCAGCGAGGGCATGGAATACGCGCTACTCACTGATGCTATCTCGCGTGGCACATGGGGCCTCTCAACCAAAGATCACCGAACTGTGAAATCGCTGAAACGCAGCCACAATCTGCGGGACCATATGAGTCCGTTGGAATTGGCTTTGACCATGCTCGGTGAAACTACAACCGCTGAATTGGCGCGGACTACTGAAGCACAAGGATTTCGCGACAATGAAAAAGCTGCCTCGTTGGGGGGTAAGGTTGCTGGTGGCGCTCGGAAAAACATTGAGCAGAAAATCGGCCGTTCGGTTATTTCACGCGAGAACCACCTCCCGAAACCACAAGCCAAGTTTCCACCGCAGAAGAAACATAGGAAGGATTAGGGGGCTTGCCGCCTCTATTGGCTAGCTTAGTATATAGGCCCCAAAGCATTAAGCAAAGCAAGGGTCTAAGTTAGCTTCGTAAAAAACAAAGTTAGCGTCACCAAATTCTGAAATGTCATCATCACTATCAATATTATTGATCTCTCTACTCACAAGAGAAGTAATTTTTTCCAATAATCGAAATTGGTCTTCGACAATAATATAGCTAGCCATTCTAGGATCAGAAAAATTAGAAACTAAATACTTGACTGTAATATGCTTCTCTTTGGGAAGCGATATTAAATCACCACTGCATACTCTGAAGTCAAATAAACTCGAATATCCTTGCTTAGAAAAGCCGGGCATCGGGTAAACTTTAAAATTGCCATCTTGAATAAACTGAATGTGCAATTTTCTATCGATCCTGATGAACTCAACTTCGTCCAATGCTGTACTTTCAGAAGCTGCATCTGCCAAATCATGTTCACGATCTTCTCGTGGGATTGGTAAACTGTCAGAAGAGCTACATGCTACTGAGAGACCAAAAAACTAGGCTTCGTGGACAAAGGGTATCCAGAGTTTGATTGAGGCGAGTGCGACAAAGCCGAGGTAGGACTCTTTGGTCT
>CANMNF010000001.1 GCA_947499255.1 uncultured Sphingomonadaceae bacterium | reverse complement strand
GGCGGCGGAGGCGGCGGTGGCGGCGGCGGAGGAGGTGGCGGCGGCGGAGGAGGTGGCGGCGGCGGCGGCGGAGGAGGCGGCGGCGGCGGAGGCGGCGGTGGCGGCGGCGGAGGAGGTGGCGGCGGCGGAGGAGGTGGCGGCGGCGGCGGCGGAGGAGGCGGCGGCGGCGGAGGCGGCGGTGGCGGCGGCGGAGGAGGTGGCGGCGGCGGAGGAGGTGGCGGCGGCGGCGGCGGAGGAGGAGGCGGCATATTTGCGCAAGTCGCTGTGTTAATTACGCAATCGTTCAGCGTTGAAGCATCCGTAAACGGACCGATCAAATTGTTTGCATTGATTAAATTGAAGAAGAATTCATTCCCGGACGTCAGCGTATTGGAACCGGAATCGCGGCTCTGCCCGTATAAGATAACGTTGAGCGGCGCGATCTGACCTGCTGCCTGGCGCACGATGAGGCCGGTATCAGAGACCTGTATGCCGCCAAATTCACCATTTGCACCGGTATTGGCAAACAGCACATATTCGGCTGCAGTAATATCGACCTGGCCTGCTGTGATATAGAATTCTTGCTGGGTTCTACCGGTGTCATCGGCCAGTTGGCCGGCATTATCCGGCGCGTTTGGATCGCTGAGAATAAGAGAAGCAAGATCACTTCCTGCAGCGACCGCGCGATCAGCAATCAGGACAAACCTGCCATCAAGCATGCCGTCTGAATTAAAGATGCCGATCGATCCTTGTTCGGTAATCAGCCGGAATGTGTCTGCCTCAATCTGTAATGTATCTTCCACATCGGCATTGGAGAGGAGCAAGCTGCCAGCGATGCTGATCCGCCCAGCCACATTGACAATAACATCGGAAAATTCGTCATTCACCGCGCTGAAGGTCAGATCGCGCACCGTCACGTCATTGGCGCTGTTGAGGACATCGGGCAGGTTGAAAGTCAGCCGCTGTGCACTAATCGCATTGGCTTCGGCCTGCGTGAGCGTGTACCCACTGCTATCCGATGTCCCGCCAAGAACGGCGGATGCACCGGTGTTAAGCGAAGTGAGCGTTACATTGGTGCCGCCAAAAAGCGTTGTCCCGGTCACCTCAATATCGTTTGAGGACAAGACCAGATCCTGCGCGCCAAAGCCTATCGCATTGGCGCTGTCGCCCGTGATCGAGATAGTCCCGCTGGCCACAATATCGATATTCGCACTCAGCGTGGATGGAGCATTGCCGCCGATGATATCGCCGCCGGCGGAATAGGTAACATCGATATTGCCGGTCTGATCAATATCCGCCGCATTGAAAACCGCGACACGTCCACCTGTCGCAGTAATCTGCGAGTTGAACGGCAGGCCAGAATCGCCTTCAACAGGGGTGTTCTGGCCAGTTGCGATGATATTGAGATTATCAAATTCGATAGAGCCTTGCGCTGCGCTTATCACGAAGCCGCCAGCGGTTGGATTGCCGCCGTCCACACCTGCTGCATTAATCAAAGCCGTCCCGATATCGATCACAGAAGGCTCACCGGTATCAATGGTGCGCAATTCAACAATCCCGCCCGAAACACTGTTGGCGCCATCTTGCGAAACGGCGGCTGCGTTGAACAAAGCATCATTGAAAAGAAGCGCGCCGCCATCATCAAGGCTGACACGCTGCCCACCTGTACTGGCCAAAGCGTTTGCGCCATTGGTGGTGGTTTGGTTGTTAATCGTGATCTGACTGCCGCCGATGGAGCCGCCGCTGATATTGATTTGTTGATTGCGGCTGATTGCGTTGCCACCGCCAATTGTGCCGCCGCGACCGTTCGCCGTGGCTTCCAGCAACAGATTGTTTAGGGTTATAAAGGCCTGTGAGGTGATGGTGTTGGAGCCGGATTGCGCCGTGCCTCCCAACCCATCATTGGAAAACCCACTTTCGACATTAGAAGTTAAAGAGATATTTCCCTCAAGGATGAGGTCAGCGCCGCCCAACACTTCGAGCGTGTTGAAGCCGCCTGTTGCATCGCCGCCAAGCCCTTCGTTGCTGGTTTCACCCCGCGCATCGGCGCTCAGCTCGATTTGGTTGCCTGTGCTGAGCGTTACTATCCCTGTATTTATGGTCAGGAAGTTAAAACCGCCTGTGCCATCGCCTGCATCGCCTTGGCCAAAGATCGCACCGCCCAATGCATTGGCGTTAAGGAAAAAGCCGCCATCGGCGCTAATAGTGCTGCGCAATGTGGCAATCGAAGTGCTGCCACCTGTACCATTGCCGCCATTGATGCCCAAACCGCCAAAGCCATCGGCCACCAAAGTGGTATCGCCGCCAATGTCGATCATCGTATCTGTAATGGTTATGGTGGGATTGCCGCCAAAACCGACGCCGCCTGTTTCTCCGCCATCGCCGCCACCCGCGCCGCCTGTGCCGGTTGTATCAAGGAAGATCTGATTGCCGATGGAGGCCGCTGATGATGTGAAGGCGATGTCAATATCACCGCCGCTGCCATCGCCGCCATTGCCGCCATTTGTATTGCCGCCGCGCGCATTGGCGAAAAATGACAGGCCGCCAATCGTGTCAAATGCGCTATTGCCGATAACATCAAGCCTGACCGAACCGCCAACGCCCGCGCCGCCATCATCGCCGCCAAATCTGTTGAGGCTACCGCCAAGTGCGTCTGCCCGCATGATCAGTTCATTGCCGATCATAACGGTACCACCGCTTACGATAAAGCTGGTTGAGCCCGCTTCTGCGTCGGAACCGTTGGCCCCGCTTCCCCCGGCGATAGCATCTGCGAGCAGCTGAACATTGCTGCTGGTCGTGAATGTGCTGCCTGTCACGTTCACATTGGCCATGCCACCTTCGGCTCCCCCTGTGGGAGATTCGTCGTCCGCTGCGGATCCGCCTGTTGCCCTGGCAAACAGGTTGACCATTCCGGTAATGTTTACGTCACCGCCATTGAGGATGGAAAGCGCTGCGGTGCCGCCCGTCGATGAGGTCGCCAATTCGCTTCCTGCATTTGCGGAAAGCGTGGTCGTGCCTGCGGCCAGGAAATTGTCGGCTCCATCAACCGTGATGCTGGCAAGACCGCCTGTGCTGATACTCGCAGAACCGGTGCCTTGCGAGCCGCTGAGCGCGCCACCTTGTGCATTGGCAAGCATATCGATGTCGCCAAAGCTTGCCCGCGATCCGCCAAGAATGGCAACAAGCGCATCTCCACCTGTGGCATCGCCTGCCAAGCCATCGGCGGATGCGCCGCCAAACGCTTGCACATCAAGTTGCGTTGGCCCTTCCGCTGCAGTCAACATCGCCCCATTGGTCAGCTCAATCAAGGCTTCTCCGGCGGTTGCGTCCCCTGCTGTACCATTGCCCAAATCATCATCGCCGCCACGCGCCACCACTTCCACGCGGATCAGGCCGCCAAGGTTGATGGTGCCGTTATCGGCCAGAATTTCACCGATGCCGCCAATGCCTTCGCCAGCAAGCTCACCATCACCGCCAACACCATCAAGGTTCATATCCAGCGCGCCGCCAATATCGATGGACGCGCTGCTTTGCGCATCGATCAGACCGGTGCCACCAGTGCCAATGCCGCCATTGCCCGAGATGTCTGACCCGCTGGTTATGCCGCGCGCGTCAAGATCAGCGCTGCCGGTGATCTGGATAATGCCGCCAGAAGCAGCCGTGATGGCATTATCGCCGCCTGTGCTGTTTCCGCCAGCGGTGGCACCGGCGTCTGCGTTCATATTGACAAAGCTGCCAACGGAAATCTGGCTGTCTGTTCCTGCCGCATCAATCGATGATTGCCCGCCCTGGGCAAAGCCGCCACCGCCGCTGCCGCTCGCATCGCCCGCAGTTGCGCCGGTAAGGATAGTGACGCTATCGCCGATGGTTGCCGAGGCTCCGGTTATCGCTTCGAGCAAGCCGTTGCCGCCTTCGGCATTGCCGCCGCCGCCATTATTCGCGGCTCCACCAAAACCTTGCAGGTCAATAGTGAGCTGGCTGCTGGTGCCCATCATATCCAGATCAGCGCCTGCGCTAAGCCGGACGCGTCCGGTGCCGCCAGCACCGCCGCCGCCATCGGTTTGTGTGCCTTCGCCGCCAGTACCGCGGGCAACAAGGTTGATTGCTCCGCCCGCTCTCAACGTGTCAGAGATCACCGTAATAGCAAGATCACCGCCGGCCCCTTCGCCGCCCAGCGCGCCAGCACCGCCAACGCCATTGGCCTGCATGGAAATACCGTTGGTGATGGTAAAACCTGCATTGTCGCTGGATTGGATCGTGGCAACACCGCCAAAACCATCGCCAGCTGTCCCATCACCGATGACGGCGCCGCCAACGCCATCTGTTGTCAGCGCTATTGAACCCGCGTCCACGCCGCCCAATTGCAGGGAGAGCAATTCAACATCACCGCCGCGGCCAATTGCGCCATCTTCACCCAAAAGAGTAAAGCCGCCCCCAGCTTGCGCGGAAGCATCTCCGGCAATCGCAAAACCGACATTAAGAATGCCGCCATCAGAATCGCCACCTGTACTGATCAGGACACTGCCACCTGTTGCAACGATGCCTGTCGTCGCGCTGGAATCAAGAAGATCGGGAGCGCGTGCGCCTGCTTCGACTTCCAACGCGCCAAGCACCATGGTCGCGCCGCCGCCTCGTGTATCTACTTCTGTCTCGCCCCCAAGGAACGGGCCGCCTACAGAGAATATGTCACTGATCGTGTTGCGCGCCAGAGCATGGACGCGCACCTGTCCACGCAGATCAATCGAGCTGCCCAAATTAATAAGCTCGGCACGTCCGCCTGCGGCTGAGCCCAGTTCACCGGCTGAAAAATCGTGCCCGGCAACGCCGTCAGCGGTGATCATCGTATTGCCCTGAACCGTCAGCGCGCTATCGACGATCTCTACTGTGGCAAGTCCTCCTACACTATTGATCGCTGGCGACGGATCGCTGGTAACGACGCCAAAATTGCGCGCCGAAACAAACAGATCACCGCCAACATTTATACTGCCGCCATCCTGTGCGGCAACTTCTGCGGTATTACGGCCAACCAACAGCAAATCGTTGGCAAAGGTGGAGGTGCTGCCAAAGGCGCCAAGAGAAGCAATATCTGTCGTGATCGCCAGCAAATTGCTGGTTACTGTCAGCTCGCCAAGGAAAATATCGACCGTGCCTCCGGACAATTCGTCGCGCAGATCAAATTCGGAAAGCGCGCCATTGCGCGTGGTGTCTCCGCCGACGTCAATACCCGACACATTGTAATTGCCCGACAAAATAATATCGCCATTGACGATGCTGGCGCTGGACGCAGGTTCAAAACCCAGATTGCCGGAGAACAGCATCGCGTTGATAGAGCCGCTAAAAGCGCTTGCCGTGACACCGTAAATCACGTGATTATCGCCCGTTCCGGTACTAGATGGCCCGCCGGTTGAACCAGAATGGTCAATCGCAGCCGAGCTATCGGAGCCGGAGAAAATCCGAATATCAAACAAGCCGGAAGAATGGGTAAGTTCTGCGTCAACTGCTGCAAGATAGACAGCCGACCCATTCACCGAAACATCGCCGGCCATCGTGATGCTGTTCGCGCTGGCGATAACAAAGCTGTTTTCTTCAGGCGCGTTGATCGTTGCACCACTTGAGATATCGATGCCGACACCAGATGATCCGACCAGCGAAAGCGGGGAAGTGCCTTGCGCGAAAGATGCAAAATCATTTGCCGAAGGCTCATTCGTGCTAAGAAGCAGACGGCCAACATCGAATTGCCCGGTTGATCCAACGATGATCCCTGTAGGCGAATAAAACGCAACAAAGCCGCCAGGGCTGGTACTGCTCGCGCCATCGCTGATGACAGATTGCACCAGACCTTCAAACACTGTTGGCGCCCCTGAAGGCGTGCTCAAAATACGGTTGAGGACAGCAAAATCGGTGGCTTGCGGATCAAGATTGGTGAACGTCGCGGTTGAGCCACCAGGCAGGAAAGTCTCAGGCAAGCCCGAATTGTCCAAACTCGGATCCCAATCGATGATCGCGTCAAATCCATCGACGAAAATCGTGTGTTCACCGGGCACCATGTCATCGATCGAGACCATGCCTTGCTGAACAGTAGGCGTGGCTTGAAACGCCTGCGCGCGTGCTTCGTTATGGGCAAAGGCTGTGACAGCAATGGCCAGCGCGACAGGAGCGCAGCTGCGAAGCAGCGTGGATTTGGCGATGTCTCTCGTCATTTGGGTGCGGGCCATCATGTCAGAAACTCCACGGCAGAAGGCGGGTCGTTAAAGTAAACAGCGCTCGAACATCGCCGGTTTGTACTTGTGCATCGGTGCGGCGCACCGGCACTGCGAGAGTGAAGTCGCCTTGCATCGCATTGCCTCTGATAAACCGCATACCGCCGCCAACAGACCATAATTGGTCATTGCCAAGCAATGCTGCACTGGGATCTTCATCCGATGTTCTGGCGATATCGGTGAACAGGTAAGGCTGCAAAGTCAGGTCTTTGGGACCATTTGACCGTAAAGAGCCATATCGCAGCTCAAACGTCACACCCACACCGGAATCTCCCAGCAATGCGCCCGGATCAAACCCGCGCCCAACACTGTAATTGCCTGCCGAAAACTCTTCAAAGCCCGACAGAGGTGCGCCGCTAACCTGCGCTTGAAGGTCGAAAGCCAGCGTCCAAAGCGGGGTAGGGCGGTATTCGCCGGCAACATTGCCACGAAGGAACAAAGGCGTTGGATCTTGTTCGATGCGGCTGGGCGGTACTGTGCCATTGATCAGGCACGCCACCTGATTGGGGCGGCAATCATCGGCTGCACCAAACACACCAAGACCCTGGCGCACTTCGACAGACCCGGCGAGGCGGGCTTTGGGTTCAAACAACGAATAGCCAGAGCGGCGCGCGATGCTATCGTCATCGACCAGCAGGAAATTGGCGCGGGCATAGGCGGTGCGCACCCGGTCCTGTGTCAAAGCAAAGCCGTTCACGTCGACATCCTGATTGACCAGATCCATGCCAAAGCTGCCCCAGATGGACGCTTCCTGCGTGCGCAAAAACGGATAACGCGCCTCAAGCGTGGCGTAGACGGTTTCAGATTCGATATCGAAACCGGGCACAGAAGATGGCTGCGTCCAGCCCAGCGTTATCTGACCACCAACAGTCAGACCTTCGCCGCCAAGCCGCATGTCATGGGCCAGTTGCAGCGTTTGCTGTTCTTCAAAATCGCTGGTGACAAAGGCGGTAAGACTGGTGCGATCACCCGCACCCAGCAGGCCATAAACTTCGCCGCGCACCGATCCGCCAAACCGGCCAAGGGCGCGGCTGCCGTAATTTTGCGAGCTGTAATCGATAATCGCGTCCTGACGCAGCACCGCGATTTCACCGACCAGATCGCCGGGTTGACCATTGGCAGCAGGACGCAAGGACAACCGCACTTGTGTGCCAGGAACATCATTGGCGAGCAGCAAGTACCGTTCTGCATCATTGGTGTTAAACACCTCTTGGCCGGTCAATTTCCCAAGATAGCGGCCCAGCAGTTTTTCACTGCCGCGCGTTTCGCCGCGGGCCCGCACGGCCACCAATCGGCCAAGCACAACACCCATTTGTGCGCTGCCATCGCTTAAATTCTGGGCAGGAATTTCCACCGCGGCCAGATATCCAGCGTCATCAAGCAAAGCTGCTGCACGGTCACGAATATCGCACAAGGCGCGAATGGGGAGATCGCGTCCCAGATACCCTTCGTGCGCTTGGGCAAAAACAACATCAGTGGCACGTTCACCGCCGATATAGCTGACATTGTCGAGCTTTACGGTAAGGTCTGCATATTGCGGATTGTCGAGCGCACATGGCCGCCGTTCCATCTGGCCATCAATCGTGAGTGTTGGACCCTTGCGATCATCCACAATGGGAGCAGGCGGAACCAGTTCCCCCCGCGTTGGCGGCGCTGCTGCTTGCGCAAAAGCAGGCGCTGCAAGCGCGAGGCTGCCAAGCGCGAGGCTGCCAAACGCTAAATTGGTGGCGATACTGGCTGTGAGCCCAAGGCGTGCGGATGCGATCCGCCCCTTACGAAAATGCTTGTAACGACGCGCATGCGACATGCGTTCGATTCCCCCTTTGAACGAACGACCCCGAATATATGCTTATTCGTATGCCTTTGTGGCATCCTTGTGTCTACCGTCTCCGCCCAGGTTTCTGAACGGTTTACCCGATCCCAAGAGTTTGCGCTGCTTCTGATATCCGCTCTTGCGCCTCTGGATTGGCGGTAATGGCGCTTTCTTTGGCGCGGCGCGCTTCGCCGGTGCGGCCAAGCTGTTGATAGCTGCGCATGAGCATGATCCAGCCGTTCACGTCATCCGTTTCGGTTTCCAGCCGGCTGGCGAGCCGGGCGACCATGCCTTCAGCCATTTCCTGCTGCTGCGTGGGGGAAAGCGCTGCGGCGGCGGCCATTTGTTGCTGCGTTGGGCCGCGCGGTGCCTGCGCCGCGCTGGCCATGGCCTCGGCGGGCAACAGATCGCGGGTGCTGGCAGCTTCGGCAATACGCTCTTCCACTTTGATATTGTTGATCGCACCCACTTGCTGGATCGTGCGCACCAGATTGGTTTCCCACGGGGCGCCCGGCGGCGTATCGGCCAGCAAAGCCAACCAATCATTGAGCGCGCCTTCGTGATCCTGAGCCAAATCCTTTTTCACCGCGAGGAAATAGCGCGCCCGCGGCTCTGCCCCATCCAGCGCAATTGCTTTTTCAAATGCGGTTACGGCAGCTGGTGGCAAAGGATCGGTTTCGCTTTCCATCACGCGCGCTTCACCAAGCGCGGCCCATAAAAGCGCGCTGTCTTCATCTGCTTCCACTGCTTTTTCATAAGCTTGGGCTGCTTCGGAAAATTCGCCATTGGTAAACAATGCAAAGCCCAGTTCCTGCCATTTGAGCGGATCATCAGGGTCAGCTGCAGCATCCGCGCGCAACCGATCAAACAATGGTGAGCTTTCATCGCCAGCAATCTCAGCGGAAGGCGAATCATCGGCCTGCTCCATCACCCGCCAACCAATAGCTGCGCCCAGTACGGCCAGCGCGCCCAAGGCGACAATCAAACTCTTGTTTACTTGCATTACAGCTCGTTCCTCGCCCACTCAAACCTTCTACCAGCCAAAGTAACGCGAAGAGAATTTCGCTCAAGCTGTTTCCATCGTGAATTTTTGTGGCATAAAGCAGCTTGGACAGGGGGGTACGTCTATGGCTGCTGGGGCCGATCAGGTTGATGTTGCAATCGTTGGATCAGGCCCGGCGGGCTTAAGCGCGGCTGCACATGCAGCGGCCAAGGGCATGAAACATGTCCTTATCGAAAAGACCGATCACCTCTCTGACACCATTTTCAAATACCAGAAGGGCAAGCACGTCATGGCGACGCCCAGCAATCTGGTGCTGCGCTCTGATCTGGATTTTGACGCTGGCAAGCGCGAATTTATCCTCGATACATGGGATCGCCAGATTGAAGAGGGCAAAGTCAATGTCCGGTACAATTCGGAAGTTACCGCGATCACCGGCGAAGTGGGCAATTTCACGCTGGAATTAAAAGGCGGGGAGACGATTGCTGCAACCCATGTGATCATGGCCATCGGGACGCAGGGCAATCCCAACAAGCTGCGCACGCCGGGTGCAGATATGCCGCATATTCAATACCAGCTGGATGATCCCGGTGAGTATTTCGATGAGCATATCGTGGTGGTCGGCTCTGGTGATGCCGGGATTGAAAACGCGCTGGGTCTGGCCGCCGATGCAGCGCAGGCAAACACTGTGCACATCCTCAACCGGCGTGACAGTTTTGCCCGCGCCAAAGCGGCCAATGTCGCTTTGCTGGAAGAGGCAGAGGCTGACGGTCGCATCTTTGTGCGGCGCGAAACCAGCCCTGCCGAAGTTCTCGAAAAAGAAATGGTGCTGGAAACGCGCGACGGGCAGGAAACCATTCGGTGTGACCGCATTATCGCGCGCACCGGCTCGCAACCGCCGCGCGGCTTTGTTGAAGGCGTTGGCATCGAATTCACCAGTGAGGAACGCGACGCTTTCCCCGCACTGACCCCGACGTTTGAAACCACCAAAAACGGTGTTCATGTGATCGGCGCATTGGCGGGTTATCCGTTGATCAAACACTGCATGAACCAAGGCTATGACGTGATCGAATTCCTTTCCGGGAATCACGATCTCAAGCCTGCCGATCAGCCTATCCTGGAAGAAAAGCTGGCTTCTTTGCCGGGCAATCGCTCGGTTGAACAATGGCTGGGAGTGTTCGGCAAGAATATCGTTATTTTTGAAGAGCTTTCGCCGCTGCAATTGCGCGAACTTCTGCTCGATTCCACGCCGCGTTATTTCGAAAAAGGCGATGTCGTCTTTACCCGTAACGAGCCGGGATCATCGATGTTCACCATTGCTGAGGGATCGGTGGTGGTTGAAGTCAATCCTGATGACCCATCGATCACTGTGCCGATTGAACAGGGTTCAATCTTTGGCGAAGTTGGCCTGATTTCTGGACGCCGCCGCGGTGCCACGATCCGTGCAGCAGAACCGTTGGTGGTGATCGAATTGTCGCGCACTGCCGCGCTCAAACTTATTGCGACGGTGCCCAGCGCTGGCCGTGCGGTCAACCAGATTACGGTTGAGCGGCAATTGCTGCAAATGTTTCGCTCCGGCCTTACCAAAGAAGATGTCGCAGAGCTGGTGGAAACCGGCGAAGTTATCGATGTGTCGGCTGGCAAAGTGCTGATCGAAGAAGGCGCGGATGATAAGGACATTTACATCATCCGGCGCGGTTCCATGATTGTGGAGAAGACTATTGGCGGTGCGCCGGTATTCCTCTCTTATCTGCCCGCTGGCTCTTATGTCGGTGAAATGGCGGTGATCGACGGATCAAAACGCTCTGCCACAGTAAAAGCCGCGATCAAATCTGAAGTGGTACGCTTGCCGGGTGAAGCGTTTACCCGCGTGCTCGACAAGAACCCGCAATTGCGCGAAATGCTGCTGACCGAAATGGCCGGACGGCGTGAAACCAACGCCTTTATCGAAGAGCGCAAGGACAGCTTTGGCAGCGCGGCGGACATGTTCTCCGAAACCGCACAATTCCTTGTCGATAATGGCATTGGCGAGGCCACCGATGTGCTGTTGATTGACGAGACATTGTGCGTGGCTTGCGACAATTGCGAACGCGCCTGCGCTGATAGCCACGAAGGATTGTCACGCCTCGACCGGGAAGCGGGCAAATCTTACGCGCATCTTCACGTCCCCACATCGTGCCGCCACTGCGAACATCCGCATTGCATGGCCGATTGCCCGCCCAATGCGATCAAACGCGGGCCTGATGGCGAAGTCTTTATTGATGAAACCTGCATTGGCTGCGGCAATTGTCAGCGCAACTGCCCTTACGGCGTAATCCGCATGGATGCCAAACCGCCCAAAAAGCCCGGCCTGCTAAGCTGGCTGCTGTTTGGCAAAGGTCCAGGGCCTGGCGAGGCAAGCTATTCCTGGCGCAAGAAAGCGATTGAAGCCAAAGGCGGCGATGCCCCCAAAGTGGCGATCAAATGCGATATGTGTTCGGGCATTGAAGGCGGCCCGGCCTGTGTGCGGGCGTGCCCGACGGGCGCTGCCATCCGCGTGGCACCGGACAAATTCCTCACCGTTACCAAGCTGACGGAGGACGTTGAATAATGGCAACGCAATCCGAAGACAATTTCGCCCGCGCAGAGGCGCGCCGCGATAGCGACCATGTCAGTTTCTTGAAACATCGCAGCGGCAAATGGTTCAAAATCGGCCTCACGCTGGTGGTGATTTCGATCCTTGGCTATGCGCTGATTGATGTAGAGCCGCGCCATAATGGCGGCAGCTGGTATGGTTATACGCTGGGCACGATTGGGGCAGGGCTGATCGTTTGGCTATCGCTGCTGGGCGTGCGCAAACGCAAGATTACAGAAGGCCGGTGGAGCCTGAAAGCGTGGACTTCTGCGCATGTTTATCTGGGCCTTGCGCTGATTGTGATCGGCACTTTGCATACCGGGTTCCAACTGGGCTGGAATGTCCATACGCTGGCCTATGCCTTGATGATGTTTGTCATCATTTCAGGGATTTACGGCATCGTGGTTTATGCCACTTTGCCGCAAAAAGTCAGCGCCAATCGCAATCAGATGACCAAGGCGCAAATGCTGGAATCGCTTGCTGCAATTGATCGGCAATTGGAAAACGCGGCCCAACCACTGGAGCGCGGGGATAGCGATCTGGTGATTGAGGCGCTTGAACAAGATCCGTTCGGCTTTGGCGTTGTGGCGCGCATCACCGGCAAATATCCGCGCTGCCGCACACGGGCTGCGTTGGCCAATCTTGCGCCTGGCGGTGAGGATTGCGAGAAGGTCGTCAAACTGCTGCGCAAACGCCGTTCTCAGCTGGAACAGATTCGCGGGCAAATGCGCCTGCGCGCTCTGCTTGATGTCTGGCTGTACATCCATGTTCCTGTCACGATCGCGCTGATTGCGGCTCTTGCTGCACACATCATCAGCGTCTTTTATTACTGGTGAGGGGCGACATGGATTTTACACTTCGCAGTATCGATTTCACCGCAACGGGCCGCGAAATTGTTCGTGAGCGCGAAATCACCAGCGATAAGCTGACCATTGGCCGCGCGAGTGAAAGCGACATTCACCTGCCCGATCTGGCGGTGGAGCAGCAACATCTGGTGCTGATCCCGCAAGCGACAGGAGCGATACTGGCTAAGGCCGTCAGCACGCTGGGCTTCACCTATGAAGGTCGCAATGTTCGCGAAGCCTCCATCGATCCGGGCCGTCCGGCGGAGTTTGAAATCGGCTCTTATCGTCTGTCCATCGATTGGGCCGAAGGCGGCAAGCCAACGATCACACAGCTCGCCGTGTCACGCGATGCAGGCGAAGAAAAAGACAAGCTGCGCGGCTTTGGTCTTGAACGCGCTTTGCCAAGTCGGCGCATCGTTAGCTGGGTTGCTGTTGTCGGCATCGTTCTGGCTTTCCTCGCCATTCCTATTTTCAGCCATATGACCCGCCCCGATGTGGAACCGGATATCAAATCGGATGGCAATGTCCTGATGGATGCCAGCTGGAGCACGGGCAGCCTTTCGATGGTCCATCATGGTCTCGAAGATAGCTGCGAGGCTTGCCATACCGATGCGTTCGTTTCTGTTCAGGATGAGACATGCTTGGTGTGCCACGATGATCTGGCCGACCATGCCGAACCTGTCCGCATGGATGATGGCCGCGCACCGCATGGCGCAGGTGATGCGGTTTTGTGGAGCGTGGCGCACGCTTTTGGCAAGCCTGGGCCGGGTGCCTGCACCGATTGCCATACCGAACATGAAGGCGCAGGCCGGATGGAGCCGACATCGCAGAAGTTTTGCGCCGATTGTCACGAAACGCTCGACACGCGCCTTACTGATACAACGCTTGGCAATGCCGCCGATTTCGGTGACATTCACCCGCAATTCAAAGCTCTGGTGATCCCTGAGCGGGGGGCTGAGCCGCAGCGTATTTCGCTCGATGATAACCCAAAGAACTTTGGCGGGTTGAAATTCCCGCATGATATGCACCTGTCCAGCACCAATGGCGTGGCGCGCATGGCATCGCGGCTTGATCCTGATGTCAGCGCATTGGACTGCGCATCATGCCATGAAGAAGATAGCGATGGCGTCTCCTTCCTGCCCGTTGATATGGAGCAATCTTGTGAGGAGTGTCACAGCCTTGTTTATGACAAGGTGGGCAACACATTCCGGTCTTTAAGCCATGGCAATGTGGCACAGATGCAGGCCGATTTGCTTGCGCTGGATCGCTCTGGCCGCCGCCCGGTCAGCACGGGGCGCCGCCGTCCCGGCCAATTTGCGCAAGGTGGTTTGTATTACAGCAATTTCGGACGCGCGATGCCCGGCGCATTGACCAGAGCTGCTCTGGCCCCTGATGGGATGTGCGGCGAATGCCATTATCCCGCAGCTGGTGGCGGTTTGGATGTGGAAGAAGTGGTCCAGACCGAACGCTTTTATATGCATGGCTGGTTCGACCATGAAGAGCATAAGGACGAAGATTGCACCAGTTGCCATGCCGCTGAAACCTCTGAAGACGCAACCGATCTGTTGATGCCTGATCTGGCCAGTTGCCGCGATTGCCATGAAGGCGAAACCGCGCTGGAATCGGAAGTGCCATCCAGCTGTGCTATGTGCCATTCCTATCACCCGCGCACCGGACCAAGTGCAGCGCCGCCAAAATTCGCGAAAAACGAGCGGTGAAGCGAGTGTTCTTATTCAGGCCCAAAAGAAGGCCGTTTCTTGGGACGCAGGAGGGGTGATGCTAATCGCTCAGATGACAGATATTCATATCGGGTTTGAACCCGAGGCGCGGCCAGAAGAGCTGAACCGGCAACGTTTCCGCGCCACGCTCGATCGCTTGTTGGAACAACCCAACACGCCCGATATGCTGATGGTGACAGGCGACATCACCGATCGCGGCGATGAAGACAGCTTTACCAAAACCGCCGAATTGCTCGATCGATGCCCGTTCCCGGTTTACCCGCTTATGGGCAATCACGATAGCCGCGAGGAATTGCTTAAAGCGTTTCCCGATACGCCGACCAATGATGGCTTTGTGCAATATGTGATCGAGCAGGACGGCTTGTTGATCATCGCTTTGGATACGATGGAGCCGGGGCGCCATGGCGGTGCGTTTTGTGAAAAGCGGCGCGACTGGCTGAAATCCGTGCTGTCTGACAATGAAGGCAAACCTGCGGTGATCTTCATGCATCACCCGCCAATTGTTTCAGGTATTGAGTGGATGGATCCGCTTGACGGCGAAGCTTGGCTGGTGAACTTCGCGGATGCGTTGGCAGGTTTTGAAGATCAGGTGCAGGCCATTCATTGCGGCCATTTGCACCGTCAGTTGAACGGCAGTTTTTCCGGCATTCCGGTCAGCGTAACGCCAGCGGTCGCGCCTTTGGTTTCAATGGATCTGCGCCCCATTGATTCCGCCAAGCCGGATTCGCGCGCTCTGATCACGACAGAGCCTGCAACATATGCCCTTCACCGGTGGCATGATGGCAAATTTGTGAGCCATTATGAACGGGTGTGTGATTGGGAAGTGTTGGCATATTATGGCCCGCATCTCCAACCCATGATCCGGCATATGGAAGAAGAAAAGCGGATCGATTGATCTGCGCGCAACGGTACGTGCCTTTGGTATTGAAGGACAATGTGTTAATTCGACAGGCAATCCTCTTCTCGTTTTTCCTCAGGGAGATCACACATGGCCGTTTCTCTTCGCACAATGCCTTGCCTGCTTATCGCTGCTGCCACGCTTTCACTGACCGCTTGTGGCGGCGCAATTGAAGAAGAGGGCGGCGAACAAACGGCTGTCCCTGCGGCCGAGGAGCCAGCTGTAATCGGTGAACGGCACGACAATTTCGAAGCGATGTCCGATGCGTTCAAACCCATTGGCGAAACGATGAAAACGGACACGCCCGATGTCGCTGTGATTGCCCAAAATGCCGCGATTATTAGCGCAAATCTGCAAAAGATACCTGATCACTTTCCCGCAGGTACGGGGATGGATGATGGCTATGATACTGATGCGCTGGCCGTAATCTGGGAACAGCCTGAAGATTTTTCCAAGTTGACGCAAAACGCCATCGCAGCCGGAGCCGCTCTGGTTGATGCTGCGGCAACTGGCGATATGGCCGTTATTGGCCCGGCGGTGGGTGCGCTGGGCAATTCGTGCAAGGATTGCCACGACACATACCGCGCTGACGACGAGTAAGCTGGCCGCGTCAGGCAAAGGTTAGAGCTTGCTTTCCTACAAATGATAGCTTCCGCCATGGCACTGGCGGCTCTTTCACATTGTCCCAAATCAGGCGCTTAACGGCGTGAAATGCACCCTTGTGATCAAAGCGGATTTTGCGCCCTAGACTGTGTCCAACGTGTCCATTTTGTTGGATTTGCGAAAGCTCAACGCCCCGCCATAATCGGCGCCATAATCGGCCCCGTGCCCGGCACCCAAGCGGTCATATCGGGCTCATCGCTTACCTTATACGGGACACCGGAACTGGTGAGGAACAGCGTCTCCATTTCAGCGCGGGTGAACGGCCTTGAGCCAAGCCTTCCAAAAATCGCCATCTGGCCACCTGTCTCATCCACCGCGCGATCCCGGTCCAAGCCTTTGGACAGCGAAATCGCGGGCGACTTGGTCTTCGCCCAAGCCACCATTTCAGGCTTTGGCGCAGGCGAGAAGCCATAGAAGTTGGGCTGGCTATCAGGACTGGTCAATTGCAGCACTTTCATCCCGTTCACCCCATCTGCGACATAGGCAAACAGCGTCGCATTGGTGGAGCCGATGATGACATCTTCGACATCGGTCATCGTGCCGCCCAGCGTCTCCTTGGAGTAGATCTCAGGCGATAGCGGCCGTGTTACATCAAGGATCACCAGACCCTCCTGCTTGCCAGCAACATAGGCGTAAGTGCGCGCGATATAGAGGCGCTGCGCATTGGCGAGGGGCACTGTGCCTTCAGGTCGCGCGACAGGATTGCGCAGGTTGGTCACATCAAACAGCTTCACGCCATCGGCATCGGTCACCCAAAGATAGCGGAACTGGATCGCCGATGCGCGCGCATCGTTCAATGCGCGAACGGCTGTGACCTGCGGCGATGCTGGATCCCCCAGATCAACCACCACAAGGCCTGCATCCGCCGTGATATAGGCAATCTCACCGGCGAGGTGGATATGACGCGCACCGTCCAACACACCATCCGGGTTCCACGCATCTGTACCATCGGCATACTCCATGCGATCAAGGTGATTGTTGCGGAACTCACCATCGGCAAGCGTGTTCACATTGACCATGATCAGGCCTTCAACCGCGTCTGTTACAACCGCATAGTTGTAAATCGGCAGGAAGGGCTGCTCCTGGTTCATCTCACGCAAGGTTTCGGTGTTGCGCGTGGGCGCAATTGGCTGATTGGTGGCCAGTGCCATGCAAGTTGCGTTCTCGCTGCTCACATGCGTATCATGGCCAAGCGCAGAAAACGGCGCGGTGATGATCCGTTCTGAGAAGCCTTTGTTCGCAATGCTGGCGATATCGTAAACGCGCAAGCCACCCGAACCTTCGGCAACGAACATGTATTCGCCGCGCATTTGCAAACAGCCAACTCGGTCGCTGGTGGATTCGTGCACATTGGCGAACTGCTCAACCGGCTTGGTCTCACCTGACAGATCGCCATCGAAGAACACACCGCGCGTCCAATCCTTGAGCTCGCGATCATTGTCTTCGACATGCTGGCGGTAATAGTCAGGATAGGAATAGCGGTGCAAGTAAGAGCCAAGCACTGCCTGCGGCTCATCATATTCGGTAACGCGGATCGCTTCGAACCCACCTTCAAGACCGGTCCACGCATTCATGCCGACAAAGTTCACGAAATTGGTGCCCAGCAGCATAAGCTGCGCCATGATCGCATTGTTGTCTTCCGCTTCGGAGAGATGACAATCTGAACACGTCTTCGTCTCTGTCAGGCGGACTGTATGCGGGAAATGCGGCGCGAAGGCCTGGGATGAGAAGCCGACCGCGCTGATTGGCGGCTGCTGCACATAGATGCGTTCGCGGTTGATATTGGTAGAAGAGAGCACCAGCGCCGAAGTTGAGCGGACAGGCGCAATTTGATTGCCTTTGGTCGTCTGATGCTTGCCCAATTGGAACATCTGATCACGCGCGACCTGTGGGTTATATGTCGCAAAGTTACGCGTGGTTTCGCCATCATAGCGGTGCACTTCGCTTTGCCAATTGGCCTCGATTGGCAAGTGACACCCGCCGCAACTTGTCGTCCATGACAGGTGGCAGGTGAAGCACGCCATTTCGGTTTCGCCATGCGCGCGATCTTGCGGCGCGATGCCGGCGCCGAATTCAAAATTGCCCGTTTCTGCGCCGTCACGGCTCATCAATTTGGCGCGTGCAGATTTGGCGTTGAAGCCGGGCGCTTCGGGATCGACGCTGTCTTTGGTAAGGCTGACAACCCATTCCAGTTCAGGATCGATAATCGAACGCTGGATCAGCTGCTGACGGCCCGCTTCTGTCTCAACCCATTCAAACCGGCGGCGGCCATCGGGGTTGCGGATAAGGGTAAGGTCATGGCCTTGTGGCGGTGCGGCCGGGCCAGAAGTGCGCAAGGTTGGCAGCGCGTCCGCCGTCCCGTGGCAATCCTTACAACCGATCTCAATCGCATTTGCAACCTCGCCATAGATAAGGCCATTGCCGTGGCTGTCTTGCGAATAGTGGCAGTCTGCGCATTGCATGCCCTTTTCGGCATGGATGCTCATCAAATGCACTGCTTTGCCCGGATTGGTACCGGGTTCGACGAATTTGCCTTCGCCTTCGCGGCGCCATTTTTCAGGATCATCGGGATCGACAATGTCGCCCTCAGCATCGAGCAGATTGCCTTCGCGATCGCGTTTGAAGATCGCGCGGAAGTTCCACCCGTGTCCATGATAATCGGCAAATTGCGTGTCGTTCAAATGCTCATTGAGGTCATACACATTGCGCAGGAAATCGAGATCCGCCCACAGCCCGCGCGGTGCTGCACCTTCAGGGTTGCGATCAAGGACTTTGCGCACTTCTTCCGCTGTTGGGAAACGCTGTGTTTTGAAGAAGGCCTGGTATTCTTCATCTGACATGCCTTCGGGGCGCGGTGTCGTGTTTTCAGGGCCGGGCCACATGAAGGGCGCATCGCTCTCGTAATCCCACATCGTGTAACCGAGATAGGAATTGAGGAAGATATTTGGCTGGTGCATGTGGCAATTCATGCACTGCGCGGTGGGAATGGCGCGGGTGAAGACGTGGCGCAGCGGGTGGCCGCGTTCTTTCTCCTTGTCCTCACCATGATGATCATCGCCATGGCCGGGTTGTTTCAGACCAGCGTGGCCATGATCGTCATAACCATGGTCATCTTGATACTGGCCAGCAATGGTGGGATCGACAGTTACAGACTGTCCGTCACGCCCGTATTTCGCATAGACCGAAGAATGGCGCGGTTCCCGGTCATTGGCGTAGACCACATGACATGATGCGCAGCCGGAATGGCGATAATCACCGGGCTGATCATTGGTGCCCATGAACAAGGTGAAAGGATCGTTGAGGCGCGTCTTGTGGATATTGAGCACAGGAATTGCGGCGCGCAAACCTGTGGCCGGGCCGCGATTGGATTGTTTGAGATCGGGGCGGCCGGGTTCTTCGAGGCGCTGGATCTGACCGGTTGGATTGGGGATGCCGATTTCGGGGAATTGTGAGTTGATTGTGCGTCCACCCCGCTCAAACACGCGGAACACATCGCCCGGCGGCACCACCTGCCATGTCGGCAAAGGATAAAGCGTACCCAATGCGCCGCGATTGGCCTGCGCTTGGGAAACGGTGCCCGGGGGCGCTCCTGGGCTGAGCAATTGTGCGGCAACGCCATCGCGCGTGTATGCCTCTCCAATCACATAATTCTTATACGGCAAAATCCCGTTATTATAGGCCGCTCCGCCCCATAGCATCGCGCCTGTTGCCATCAAGGAACGCTCATTCGCTTCGACCAGATCCATATGGCACGAACCGCAAGCCTCGCGCGCCACACGGTAATCAGAAGGGTTGTTGAACTTGATGAATTCCGGGCTTTCCCGGTTGAGCAGCGAATAAGACCGTTCCGGATTGGCGGAAGAGGGGAAATGCCAGCTGTCAGGATATTTTGGTAGCACGTGGGCGGCGTCGCGCGCAGCGGCATAATCAGGGTGATCAAAACCCAGATCAGGATTGCCCATCACTTCTGCATTGCCGCCATGACAATCGGTACAGCCCAGCCGCACAGACGCGCTGACATGCATGGTCGGCGCATCGGTTTGCGTATGGCAGGAGAAGCAGCCATCGGACTTTGCCATCATCTCTGCCAAAGTCTGATTTTGCGGCGCGGGCGCAGCCGTCACCAGCGAATAATCGCGGCTGACCGGTTTCTCCTTATCGCCGGCGGCCATAAGAGCTTGGCCCGAAAACAGGGTCGAGGCGGCTAGCATGATCGCAGTTGCGATTGCGGAAGGCTTGAAAACGCGCATCAGTAACTCAACACCACATTGGCGAGGACGGAATAATAATCGCTGCCCGAGCCCAGCCGGTCGAACAGGTCATCAAAACCATCGCCGCCCAGAAGGGCTGCGCCAGATAGGCGCAGGACGATGTTTTGCGTAGCTTTGGGCCGCCAGATCGCGCTGGCGGACAGGTCATAGCCGATCTCTTTGGGGATCGATCCTTCAACTCTTAGCGCTTGCAAAGTGGCTGTATCTTCGAACCATAAATGGTTGGCATTGGCCGACACGCGCAGTTCCGGCGTGAGATCAAAATCCGCGCCAACGCCCAGCAACATCAGGCCCGGATTGTTGAAATTGCTTTGCCCTTGTTCTTTTGAAGAACGCAGCGAATTGAGAATGCCATTGCGGCCATTCACTGCAATCGCGCGGCCACCCCCGGCAAACGGAATAGTCTGGCGAATCCAGTAACTTGTATCAGCGCCAGCAAAGATCGGATTTTCAAAAATCGCGTCATAGCCGGTTTCGGTATCGTCAAACGGATCGCTATCCCCGCTGGCATAGGCACCCGATAGGCGAAAGCGCATCCAGTCTTTGTCATAGCTGAGTTCCAGCGCGCCAAACTGCGCGTTGATATCGGCGGGACGGTCCGTGAAGAAATTGTTGCGATCTTCGCCCAGCGCCCAATAAAAGCTGCCCGAAATGTTGATCCGGCCCACGCGGCCATCTGCATTATAGCCTAAATAGACCACATCATATTCGCGCCCGCGCAACGAACCCAAAAGGGCAGGGCGCACGGGGAAGCCATTGTCGTCAATCTCGACGTCATTGCGCTCCCGGTTCATATTATACACCACGGTCACCTGGCTGGTGAGTGCAGGGATCAGGAAATCCTGCCGATAGGCATTGGCCATAAAGACATAGTCTTTGCGCGGCGTCTGGACCACGGAATTGAGGCCGGAATTGGTGTCTTTCTCAAGCCGCCAAAACGCGCCCAGATTATATTGGAAGCGGTTGTTATCGCGCGTCCCAAACAGGCGGAAGCCCAACTGGCTATCATTGAACAAGAAGCCGCGAAAATCGGCCTGGATCGGTTGGATCCCGATACGGAAACTGTCAAAGTCATACCGCTTGGAAGTGTTGCGGATGTGATAATCGAAGAAGGCTTCCTGTACGCCGAGGAAGTGATCTGTCCGATGGCTGGGCGCGCTGGGTTCAACCAGCAAAACACGCCGTTCAGGCACATCGACATGGTTCACATTATACGCCAGCGTCAGGCGATATTCCACGTCAGGCGGCTTATAGGCGGTGGAGCCTTTAAGGAGCGCAAAACCGGCGATAAATGTCTGCGACAAGACCGGCGAAAAATCATTGCCAAACACATCAAGACGGTCGGGATCTTCGGTGGTTTGCACACCAACAGGGATGGGGAAAGTGCGTGGTTCAAACACCGTATCGCTGATTGCGTTGACAATAAAGAACCACTCATTCTCCGCTGTCAGCCCCAGGAATTTGGGGGTTTTGCATGGCGCGCTGCCATAAGGCGGTTCAACACCCGCTGCTGCCGCTTCTTCGCGCGCCACGCGGCGGCGTTCCTGCTCTTTATCGGATGGGATGCAGATCGGGCGATCGCCCTTATAGGTGTTCTGATTATACGGATCGTACCATTTCTCAGTCACCAGACCCAGATTTTGGATCAAGCGCCAGCGATCAGGGATCGGGATCTGTTCATTGGGAAAAGCTTGCGGCGGCGGTGCGCGCACGGCGCCAGGATTGTCCTGCGTAATCGCATCGGGCAATTCGGCATTATATCCAGGGCGGCGGCGACCATCGATAATGCCGGGATCAAGCGGTTCAGCGGTATCGATAGCGGTGCCAAGTCCGCCTTCGGGGAGCTTGCCTTGCTGCTGTCCTTCAACACTGCGCTGTTCGGTCTCCGGCTCTTGTTCAGGCGCCTGGGTATCCAGCGAACGCACGAGCACAGCGTCTGCTTTTGCTGCGACCAACATCGCCGGGTCCGGCGGCAATTCACCGGGTTGCAAAGCAATGAGCAAAGAAAGGCCGATACTCATCACAGCCCCTCGCAGACATTTTGCGCCGGATCATCAAGGAAGGGCGCGAACGGACAGCTGATATAGCGCAGCCGCACCAGCCTGCCGTTCACATTGACTTCGACACGGTCCGCGCGGATGGCTTGCGGTGCATTGCTGATAGAGCCAAGGCGGACCCCTGCATTGTGCAAGCCCAAAAAGCTGACCATGTCATCTTGATCGATACCATCGCCAGAAACACCGATCCCGCCGATCAGCTCATTCCCGCGATAAATGGGAACGGAGCCGGGGAAGATCTGGATGCCATTGGCAAGGCGGCGTTGGCCGGGCGCAGCTTCGGGTACTTGGGTACAGCCAATATCGGTATCAGGCGAAGCGCCGCCCGATTGCACAAAGGCCACGTGCTGCGCGAGGTTGGCGATCACCAGATCGGTTTGCAAACCAACGGCAAAGGGGCTGAACTCAGCAGTGTTGGCTACTGACAGCGGTCCGGGCGGGGTGCCCACTTCACCATCTGGAAAATACGGCCGCGACAAATTGCCGCCTGAACGATCCGCAAAAGCAAAACTGCCGGTCAACGCATTGGCATCATTCAGGAATGTGCGAACACGTTGAACATAGGCCGCGACATCGGCCACGCCTGGAATGGCGGCAACCGCGGACAATTGCTGTGCAGCCACCGAATTGGAGAAGAAGGTCGCGGTGCGCGCTTTTTGCAAGCTCACATCGGTGCCGAAGATCGGACCGTCTGGCGTGCGGATAATGCCAAGGATTGCGCCATGTGTGTCAACGATGGAAACGGTCGCCTGCATCCTGCTATCCAGCGGTTGACGGATTTGCGCGCGTGAACGGCTCAGAATGCCAAACGCTTCTTCCAGAATGGCTGTGACTTCACCTTGGGTGAGCGGTTGTGCAACGCTGCCCGCATCGGTGCCAGCGCGGGCCGGGAAGCGTGGATTGCCACTACCATCTGTCAGGATAAAGGCTTCATCGGTTGCAAATTCGCTTGGCCCAGCTGCGCGAATGCCAGACGCTTCGCTGCCGTAAACCGTGCCAGAGACAATCGTCCCATCGCTATAACCCGGGATCGGGATGAGATTGCCTGCAACTCCATTAATCGCGTCAAAATTGGTGGAGGCAGGGCCGATATCGCCCACGGTCACATCGCTAAAACGCAGCGCTGTTCCATCAACGAAGATGCGTTCTGCACGAATTGTGGTGGGCGGCATAAAGCTTTGGATGCCGGCCAGCGCGATGCCTTCTTCATCATCAATATCGATATCGAGGATATTGGCATCGAACCCGTAATCGCCATCACCCATCACACCGATGCCGCCAACCACAACGCCGTTTTTGTAAATCGGCAGACCGCCCGGATCGGCCGAGAGACCCAGCGGAGACCGCTTTGGCCCGATCAGCGCGCCTGCACCGCCGCCTGCATCAAAGCGGGCGGAAAGATCAGAGCAGGGCAGCTGGCTGAATTGCACACCAAACAATGGCCCGCTTTCAAGCCCAATCGTTGTGGGGGCAGGTGGGAAATGTTGCTGCACAATCTGGCTGGCTGTGCGGCTGGAAAACGCATTGCCACCGCTCGACAAATAGGCGCCGGTGATGGCCTTTGCGATTGCGCCTGCAGCAGATGGCACGGTGATCCCTTGAAGGCCGATGCCATTGCCCGGCGATGCGCTGCCGCCCAGTTGTTCAAGGCTGATCAAGGCATCCGGGTTTGCCCCGTTCATATTGAAGACCGCAAGCACATTGCCCACCCGGTCTGTCACCGCGATCACCGATGGCAGGCTGCGCGCTTGCGCTTCGCCAACGGCTTGCGCGATGATTTGCTGTACGTCTGCGACGGAAAGCGATTCCTGCGCAGGCGCAAGATAGAGCGAGCCTGCAGGTGTGGGCGTGGGAGTTGGAGCAGGCGTTCCGCCGCCGCCAGCATTGCCGCCGCCATTACCGTTGCCGCCATTACCACCACCGCCGCCGCCGCATGAGGCAAGCACCAGTGCGCTGGCCGCTAACACAGATGTCGCCCCCCGAAAGCGCATTACCGAAGCCGTCCTATCGCGCGTGTTGCGCTGGCCAAGGCGGTGCGGAAATCTGCAGGCTTGTAGCTATCAGGCGCGCGAACGGCACTATATGCGCGGTTCAAATTGGCACGAATACCGGCTGCTGCGCCATAGGTCACACGGCCATCGACCACCATCGCGTTAAGCATGGTATCAATGGCCATCACCGCCTGCACTGATCCGGCATAATCGGTAAAGCGCGGCGCAGTTGCTTTATCGCCAATCGCTGCGATCACAGCGAAGGCATCATTGCCCCGGCCCGAACGCGAGGCCAACAGATTGGACAAGGCACGCGCTTCACCGCGCAAGGCAATCGCTGCGGCTTGCGCCTCGCTGCGGCCTTTATCCATGCTGGCGTGAAAATTGCGGCTGGCATTGCGGAATGCGTCGGCACGAGCAGGTGCAAACGTTTCTGCAATCGTGCCCAGCATGATGATATTCTCATCATTGAAAGGCGGCTGACCAAAGGTGATCGGGCGGCCCGGATTGGTTTGAAACGTCAGACGGCGCGATGATCCATCGGTAATCGCGCGGTGACATGAATGGCAATCATAGAAATAAAGCTGCGGGAACACGCCTTCAGTTCCATAATCTGGCCGTGCGAACAGATCGGTTGCGCGCACAACGGCTTCGGCTTGTCCAACGGCCCACAATTGCAGCGAGTCAGGCGCGCCTTTGCGCTGCACGTAATCGTCATCCACATCGTGATGTTGTTGGAAGGAGCTGAACAGGTCGAGTTCAAAGGTGATGCGCGGGTGGCCTGCTGCCATCATCGCATGGGTGACAAATTGTCCGCGATCCGTGCTGCCATAATGGCAATCAAGGCATACATTGGCGCGCGCTTGCGGTTGTTCCAGCGGGGTTAAACCATTGGCGACATTGTTCGCATGGCTGCCGTTCACTTCGTAATGTGATGCGATCCAATCGCCCGCAGAGCCGTGACAGCTTTCACAACCCACACCATCATCAAGGCGGAATTTGGGGCCGCGCTGTGACACAGGGGCGAAGGTCGCATGACAACCAAGGCAAGCTTGCGCCTGCCGCGCATCGCCCATACCAAGCGATGCCGTGATCTGCTGACCACGCCGACTGCCAAGCAAAGCGTAAGCGCGGCTATGCGCGCCGCTGACGGCGGAAGGTTCTTGCCATGTGGCGATTTCATCCTGACGCACAACCGCGCCATTGCCTTCGCTGCGGCCATGACAGGTTGAACCAGCACAGGAGGCAACGCCGGTAAAGCCGGTGGCGTTTTGCGCCTGAAGACTGTGGGTCGGTGCAAATCCAGCGAAAAGCGCAAAGCAAAGCGCGAAGGTGAGGGCAAGTCCAGACACAGCGCGTGGGCACCGCCGCTGAACAGCGGCCATTACACCAGCAATATCTCTTACCCGATTCGCGCTTTCACGCATATCTGGTCCCCCCTTTTGCCCGGCAGCCCCCGCTGCATGTCCGTCACGCACAGTGTATCAACTGTGCACTTTTCTCAAGACCTTAGGTCCTCGCTAGTCGCTAATACCTCAACTTGACCCATGCAGCCATGTTCGATCAACTTGCCTGCCAATCCTTCTGCATCATCAGGCACTTCATCAAGGAAGACGAAATCCACATTGATCGGCTCTGCCGGAGCATCGGCACCGGCCCCTGCTGGTTGCGCAGCGATTGTATAAATCAGCCCTTCGGTAAGCGCGATGCGCGAATCCCATCCGGCAAGCATTTCGCCTTCATTGAAAGTCAGCTCTACCTTTGCGTCAGGATCAGCGACGGCGGAAATGACATAAGGACGTTCAAACGTGGTATCTGCGCGCCAAAGCCGGACAGAGGTGGGATCGCTAAGGCAAACTTTGCCTTCGGTTGCCACATCAACATACCACAAATTGGGCCGCGTGGCCGGTGCACCTGTGCCGCGAACCGCACCTGTGCGGGCGCGGCTTGCTTGGCGTTGACGGGTCAGCGCGTTGAGTGCAGAGTTTGACGATTGCCGCCCCTGCCGCGCCAGAATATACGTGCCCGGACCGCTGAAAACGCGGGTTCCGCCATTGTCGAGCACAGTCAGCCGATCACCATTCGACAGCGAAATGCGCTGTGTATCGCCGATTTGCGTGCCGACCGGATAATCGCTGGCCGATGGACCGGTGACGGCAACAACCGTTCCAGCCAAAGCGCCGGGTGCGCCAAAAGCAAGTGCGGCAACAGCGCCTGCTGCGGCGATAAACCATTTCTTGCGTGAGATCATGAGTTCCCTCCTCATTTCTTTATCGATCCTTAGCAAATTTGGATCGCTTTTGTCAGTCTGTTTTCCTGAGATAAGTTAAACTATGCTTTTGGCTATTGCAGGCCGACTGAACTTGTCGTGTCCTTATGCGCCTATTTTGAACCCATAACATGCGCGCCCGCCTCATTCAGATCGCGGCTGCGCGTGGCCAAAGCCTGCAAGGCGGTGTCGTCCTTGTACCGATTTGCGATGGCTTCGATCTTACCAAGGGCGGTTTCGCGGTCACTGTCCAATTGGATCACGGCGGCATTCAAGGCTTCGCGATCTTCCGCCGGAAAATCGGGCCTTGGCTCATACAGATTAACCGGCTGTGCGCGCCCGGACAACACCACGCGGCCCATGCGTCGCCACCAATCAACTTCGGATTGGCCGGCAAATTCCTCCGATGCCATGACGCAGCTTTGAAAGGTTTTGTTGCCCGATTCCAATCGCGCGGCGGTGTTCATGGAATCGCCCAGCGCGGTATATTGGATGCGCGTATCACCGCCAAAATTGCCAACAACAGCTTCGCCATAATGCAGGCCCACGCGCGTTTTGCCGATCTTGGGCAGGTCAGGGTCCATTGCGGCCACTTCTTTGCGAAACTCTTCGCCAGCAGCCCATACCGCGTATCCTGCCTTGGCCGCTCTTGTAGCGTCATCAGGTTTGGAAATCGGTGCGCCCCAAAAGGCGACAACCGCATCGCCGATAAATTTATCAATCACGCCGCCATGATCAAGGATCACCTGGCTGATCACTTCCAGATACCGGTTGATCAGCTTGGCGACCATTTCTGGTTCAATCGCATGGCTCATCTTAGTGAAGCCTTCCAGATCGGAAAACAGCACGAAGATCGGCCTCTTTTCCCCATGCAGCGAGAGCAGATCGGGGTTCTCAAGGATTTGATCCGCCATTTCGCGCGGCAGATATTTGCCCAGCGCACCTTGAGCAAATTTGCGCTGTTCGGCATTGGCTGCGCGCGCGGTTGAGGTCATGGCGGAAAAAGCCACGACCCAGCCCAGCATGGGGCCAATGGCCGGAAAGCCCAGCGTATCAACGCCGCGATCATGCAGGAAGAAAGGCAGGCCCAAAAACAGGCCCGCTTGTATCAGGAAGATCGGGATCAGCTTCCAGCTTTTCAGCTCCAGCAAAGCGGTTAGCGCGGCAGCAAGCACTACCAATGCGGCATAAAGCCACAACCACGCCTCACTGGGTTTATGCAGCATTGCATCATCCAGCATTTGCGCGATGGTTTGCGCGTGGACTTCCATCCCCGGTGGGCGAATTTCGCGCCCGCCTGCCGTCACGGCTTCATCAACATAAGGTGTGAAAGGCGTGGAGGCGCGGTCATAATCGGTAATATCGCCGCCAATCACGACATAGCGGCCATTGATCTGGTCTGCGAATTGTTGCCGCACCTCTGGAATGGCAAGCAGCGTTTCATCGGCAAACAGTTTAATCCCCAAACGCGGGATCACCGGTTCTTCCACATAGAGCGGTTTGCGATACCGGATTGCGCCGACATAGCCTGGAAACGGATCATCCACGCCATTATCGGCTGCGGCCACCATCGCGCGGCCCAATAATGGTGGCAGGCCCTCAAAAATCTCCGGCCATGCGCGCACCACATCGCTGGAATCAGATGACAGGCGAACGCTTGCAGGATGCGCGTTGGACCCTTCCAATTGCGCCATGAACCAGTCAAGGCGTGCCTGCTGTTCATATTCGATGTCTTCGGCATTGGTGCCAGTTTCGGCATAAGCGATGGAGACGGGCGTTTGCATCGCGCGGATTGTCTCGATCAGCTCCGCATCTTCATTTTGTTCTTGATCGAACAGGATATCGATGCCGATCGCTTTGGCACCCATCGTATCCATATTGCGCAACGCTGCGGCCAGCATCCCGCGATCCAGCGGCGAGCGTTTTTGCAGCTCGATCAGCAATTGATCATCATAAGTGATCATCACGATACGATCATCTTGTTCGACCTGCTCGGCCAAAACAAAGCTGCGATAATCGAACAGCGCGCGTTCCGCATTATCAGTGAAAGGCAGGCCCCAGCTCATCCGTGCCAGCAAAAGCGCGACAATAAGCAGTACCGCAGTCAGCCCCAAACGCTGCGGCCCTGCTTCTCGCATAGAGCGCCAACCTTTTGTCAGCAGTCCGCGCTTTTTCGCCTCGGCCAAAACCAATCCCCTCTTGCCCGGTTACTGTGTGGCGCAAGCAATCACCCCAAGGCAAGCGCGAAAAACTGGATAAGGCCTTTGGCAGAATGCGGTATTCGCGCAATAAGGGTGAGAGAATCGCTTAAAAACGGGTATGAAGAAGGGGGAAATACAATGGCTGTATCTGATCACGTGGACTTTCCAACATTTATGGAAGGCGTGAAAAAGCGCAATCCAGGGCAAACTGAATTTATTCAGGCCGTTCAAGAAGTTGCGCAGGACATTTTCGACTTTATCGAAGACAAAGAGCAATATCACGAAGCGCAAATCCTGCGCCGTATGGCAGAGCCTGATCGGGTGGTTTCCTTCCGCGTGTGCTGGGAAGATGACAATCACAATATCCGCGTTCAACGCGGCTGGCGGGTGCAAAACAACAACGCCATTGGCCCGTATAAAGGCGGTATTCGGTTCCACCCTAGCGTGACCGAAAGCGTGCTGAAATTCCTCGCTTTTGAGCAAACCTTCAAAAACTCGCTTACCGGCTTGCCAATGGGCGGTGGTAAAGGCGGCGCGAACTTTAATCCGCGCGGCAAATCCGATGCTGAAGTAATGCGCTTTTGCCAAAGCTTCATGACAGAACTGTACCGCCATATCGGCCCTGACACGGACGTTCCGGCAGGCGATATCGGCGTTGGCGGCCGCGAAATCGGCTATATGTTTGGCCAGTACAAGCGCATCACCAATCGCTGGGAAGGCGTGTTGACGGGCAAAGCCATCGAATATGGCGGCTCTGAAATGCGGCCAGAGGCAACCGGTTATGGCGCGGTGTATTTCCTGCAGAACATGCTCAAACATGCAGGCTCTGATGTGGAAGGCCACACAGCTGTCATCTCAGGCTCAGGCAATGTGGCAACGCATGCTGCCGAAAAGATCACGCAGCTGGGCGGCAAAGTGCTCACTTTGTCGGATTCAGGCGGCTATATTCACGATCCCGACGGCATCGATCAGGAAAAGATCGATTGGGTCAAACATCTCAAAACTGTGAAGCGTGGGCGGATCAGCGAATATTGCGATGAATTCAAAAGCGCCAGCTTCCACGAAGGGCGTCCGTGGGGCGTTGCCGCTGATCTGGCGCTGCCATGTGCCACGCAAAATGAGCTGAACGAAGATGAGGCCAAAACGCTGGTCAGCAATGGTGTGAAAGCTGTTTCTGAAGGCGCGAATATGCCCACCACGCTGGAAGGTGTGCACGTCTTCCATGATGCCAGAGTGATGTATGCACCGGGCAAAGCGGCCAATGCTGGCGGTGTTGCTGTATCCGGCCTGGAGATGAGCCAGAATGCAGAACGCATCAGCTGGAATCAGGACCGTCTTGGCGACATGCTAACCGATCTGATGCAAGGCATTCACGACAAATGCGTGGAATATGGCGATCAGGGCGATGGTTATGTCGACTATGTGAAAGGCGCAAATATCGCCGGCTTCAAGAAAGTGGCCGATGCGATGCTGGCCTTTGGCGTGGTGTAAGCTTTACTGCAAACCAGATTGAGGGAGGGGAGCCATTGTGCTCCCCTTTTTCATTCCCGCGCTATTTACGCATTCAGCTTATGCATTCAGCGGCATTGCCACCAGACACTGTCCTTCCGGCGCGAACGCTACTGACGCCAGATCATTGGCCATGCCGCATTCGCCCGGCTGCACCAGATCGCCGCCAGCAATGGCGACTTCGCCTTTGAGCGGGATCACCAGCAGCTTGCCCGCATAAGCATAGAGCAGCGCTTCATCAGGAATGCCGTCCACCCGGTCGAGCCGGAAATGCGGGCCATCGACCAGCGTGGTGTTGCCACGAGGTGGCAGCACCTGGTGTGTGGCCGGATCAAAAGGCGCACCACAAGCAACTTCCATCCCTTCGTCCAGATGCAATTCACGCGGGCGGCCATAATCATACAGGCGGTAGGTGATGTCAGAATTCTGCTGAATCTCGATAATCGTGCAGCCTGGCCCGATAGCGTGCACCGTATTGGCCGGAATGTAGAAAAAATCGCCCGCCTGCACATCGTGCCACGCCATTTTGCCTTCAATGCTGCCATCCAAAGCTGCGGCGCGCATATCGGCGGCGCTGATCTCTTCATGAAATCCGATGCCCAATTGCGCGCCGGGTTCTGCATGAACCACCAGCCAGCATTCTTCCTTGCCCTGTTTGCCCAGACCCTTGGCCTGCGTTTGTTCATCACAAGGGTGGCACTGGACGGAAAGCTTTTCAGAGGCGAACAGATATTTCACCAGCAATTGGGGCAGATCTTGCGGCGGTTCAAACCAGATTTCGCCAATCCGTTTGCCTTCAGGCGCGACAAAGGGCGCAGGCAGCACATCGCAGCCCCATACTTTTTCGACCGTGCGGGTGGGCAGGATCATACGCGCTTTGCCTCCATGGACCAAAATACAGGCCTGTGATGACGGCCTATACCGTGTTGCTCTACTATATGCTGCATTGCACCATAATGAAATGCACATTTGCGTCCAGTATCAGCAAAATCCTCCTATCGTGTTACACATGCAAATTCTTGGCGCGATGTTAGCTTGCCATTCACCTGCGTGACCCTACATTATTGCCATAGCAAAGGACGCTGTTACTCATGAGTGAGAATAACGAGCCGGAAAACGGCGGAAATCCCTGGATGAAAAGTCTGCTGGTGTGGGGCGGCATTTTTGTCGCGCTGGTGCTGGCGGTATCGATGTTTGGCAGTGGGCGTGAGACGCCCAGTACGCAAATCGATTATTCAGACTTCAAAGCCAAAGTCTCTGAAGGCACGGTACAATCGGTTGAAATCGGTCCCGATGCCATCAAAGGCAAGCTTACCAATGAGGAAAGCTTCACCACCACGCCGGTGCCCGATACGCGCCTGACAGAGCAATTAGAAGCCGCCGGTGTCACCTATACCGGAAGCCCGGCTGACGATGGCAGTCTGCTGCTTTATATCCTGATCCAGACATTACCGTTCCTGCTGATCCTGGGCATCGCGTTTTTCGCGCTGCGACAGGTGCAAAAAGGCGGCGGGTCTGGCGCAATGGGCTTTGGCAAATCCAAAGCGAAACTGCTGACCGAAAAGCAGGGCCGGGTCACTTTTGAAGATGTGGCCGGCATTGATGAAGCGCGCGAAGAATTGCAGGAAATTGTCGAATTTCTGAAAGATCCACAGCGCTTTTCCAAGCTGGGTGGCCAAATCCCCAAAGGCGCGCTGCTGGTCGGCTCGCCCGGTACGGGTAAAACGCTGCTGGCCCGCGCAATTGCGGGTGAAGCGCGGGTGCCGTTTTTCACGATTTCAGGTTCTGACTTTGTTGAAATGTTCGTGGGCGTGGGCGCAAGCCGCGTGCGCGACATGTTTGAACAGGCAAAGAAAAACGCGCCGTGCATCGTCTTTATCGATGAAATTGATGCCGTGGGCCGTCACCGTGGCAATGGCGTTGGCAATTCCAACGATGAACGCGAACAGACGTTGAACCAGCTGCTTGTCGAAATGGATGGTTTTGAAGCCAACGAAGGCATCATCATCATCGCGGCGACCAACCGTCCCGATGTGCTTGACCCTGCGCTGCTGCGTCCGGGCCGTTTTGACCGTCAGGTTGTGGTGCCGATCCCTGATATTGATGGGCGTGAAAAGATCCTGTCTGTCCATATGAAGAAGGTGCCACTCGCGCCCGATGTAAACCCGCGCACCATTGCGCGCGGTACGCCGGGCTTTTCTGGTGCGGACCTTGCCAACCTTGTCAACGAAGCAGCTTTGCTGGCCGCGCGGCGTAACAAACGCCTTGTCGCCATGCAGGAATTTGAAGACGCCAAAGACAAGGTGATGATGGGCACAGAGCGCAAGTCCATGGTCATGACCGACGATGAAAAGAAAATGACCGCCTATCATGAGGCTGGCCATGCTATCGTCGCCGTGCACGAAGACGCATCGGACCCGATCCACAAAGCCACGATCATTCCGCGTGGCCGCGCGCTGGGCATGGTGATGCGTCTGCCCGAACGCGACAATTATTCCTATCATCGGGATAAAATGCACGCCAACCTGTCTGTCAGCATGGGTGGACGCGTGGCTGAAGAGATCATCTTTGGCCATGACAAAGTGTCCTCTGGCGCATCGTCAGACATCCAATACGCCACCGATCTGGCCAAGAACATGGTCACCAAATGGGGCATGTCGGACAAGCTAGGCCCGTTGATGTATGAGCAAAGCCAGGAAGGCTATCTTGGCATGGGGCAAACCACGCGCACCATGGCGGGTGCTGAAACGAACAAGATGATTGATGCTGAAATCAAGGATCTTGTCGAAGGCAGCCACAAACGCGCGACAGACCTTTTGACCAAGCACGAAGATCAACTTCACTTGCTGGCGCAAGCTTTGCTCGAATATGAAACGCTGACAGGTGACGAGATCAAGACTTTGCTCGAAGATGGCAAGATTGATCGCCCTGATCTGCCCAGTGGCCCGGCTATGCCCACGCCAACCCATGGCTCTGCCGTGCCGCAAGCAGGCAAGCGATTTGGCGGCTCGGGTGAGGCACCGCAAGGCGCCTGATCCTTTTGCGAGAAATTTGAAAGGGGCGTCGCTGGCAAGGGCGGCGCCCTATTTCTTTGCCTAGAACAATCCCAACACAAACAGCGCCTGCAGGAAAATCACCAATATCATCGTGATGCAGATGATCAGCGCTACCAGCCGCCATGTCGCCGAGAAGCGTAACAGTTCATAAGCGCCTTTCAAGTGCTTATAGATATGTAGCGGCGCGATCGTTGCGAAGATCGTGAAAAGCCAGCCAGCCGTAATTCCCGCCGCGCCTGCCAATGACAGGATGACGAACATCAAAGTCATAAAGCTTAGCGAATAGGTAACGAAGATGGCGTGATCATATATCTTGAAACGTCGCTTCCAAACAAAGAGCAGCCACATAAAAGGCAGCGAGATCGGGATAAGAAACCAGCTGAATTTATACGCATTTGCTTGCAATTTGTAGAGCATGAGGGACGGGTTATCGCGCCACTTCCTGGTCACCCCTTCATCAAGCCAAGCAATGCCCGTGGGGTTGAGCTTGAGATTGGCTGAGCCGTCCTCATTGCTCGCCAAGACCGTATGGTCATCCTCCGTTTCAAGCTGTTCAACAGGAGCCTTTGCGTCGGCTGTCGCTTGCTCAATTTCTTCAGAAATCTGCGCAATGCTATCGTCTTGCGTTGGACTGCTGCCAACACCAATGCCGAGTACTTGAAACACGGCGAACATCAGGAATACCGAGAACAAAAACAACGCCATGGGTGAGACAAAGCGCGCGCGTGCCCCATCGATATAACGCCGGGTCAATCGGCCTGGACGCACCATCAGCATCGGCAATGTCCGCCACATCTTGCCATCAAGATGCAGCGCGCCATGCATCACATCATGGATCACACCTTGCAAAGACCGATGCAGATGCGCTTGTTGCCCGCAGGCATGGCAATACGCGCCTTCCAGTTTTGTGCCGCAATTGGCGCATTCATCGGGTTGATCGGGATGACGCTTTTTCGCGCCGGATGCGGGTTCCAATGCGCGCGCGAACAACCCGCCTTGCGTTGCTGTCCCGATGCCTTCGATGATATCGCTCATCCGCGCATCCTATCGCGGGCTTCACGCTGCGTCGAGCCGGTCAGGATTTGCCCTGTGCCAGCTTGCGTTCGATCGCGGTCCACAACTGGCGGAAACCGCGCGCGGCCGGGCTGCGCGGCGCAAAAACGCCAACCGGTTCCTGGCGCACCGCACATTGCTCCACCGCGCTGGCAAGCGGGATGATCGGCCAACTGGCATTTTGCTGCGCCGCATCGCGGTGCAGAGTGCGCCGACGATCCACCATCGATAATACGGGCAAGATCGGCGGATGGATTTTGGCGTGTTTCTTGATCTCTTTGGTCACCAGCTCAAAAGCGCGGGTGGAAAGCGGGGAGGGCGGCAGTGGCACAATCACACAATCTGCCGCGCGCACCACTTGCGCACTGATTTCGTTGAGAACAGGCGGACAATCGAGGATAATCCGATCATATTTACGGCTGAGGCTGTCGGCAGTTTTGGCAAGGCGTTTCTTCTTGCCGATCCTGGCCAGAACGCCATCGAGATCGCGCAGGCTTTCATCGGCAGGAAGCAGGTGCAGCCGATCATAGCCTGTCTTGCGGATCAGATCTTCAGCAGCGACATTGCGACCAAACAGGGCACCGGCCTGCGCGCGCTTTTTCGAATCTACGCCATAAAGAAAGCCAGCTCCACCCGCTGCATCCAGATCCCACAGCAAAGTCTTGCGACGTGAAACTTGCGCGGAGAACCATGCGAGGTTGGCCGCTATTGTGGTCTTGCCCACGCCGCCTTTGACGCTGTAAATCGCAATGACGGCCACGCGGTGTTTTTGAACCTCTCGGACTGTTTGTCAGACCCAGCCTATGTCGCGATTTCGTATGCGCTTTCAAGGGCGTAGGAAAGAACGTGCCGAAGCGGGCCAAAGCGCGCCGTTTGCGAACAGTATGTCCCAACGAAAAAGGGCGACCCGTCAGGCCGCCCCTTTGTCTCGCAATCAATATGCGTATGATATCGCGCCGGGAATTACCCTTCGTAATCGCTGCCGATTGAAGTTGAGCGCGTTGGCGCAGCAGCAGAAAGCCGCATGGCTTCAGCAGACTGGCTCAGTGAACCGATATCATCAGCTTCGTCTTCTTCATCGGGCAAAATACGCTGCATTGATTGGACCAGCGATTCTTGCAAATGCTTGGGCTTCACCGTCTGATCAGCCATCTCGCGAAGTGCGACAACGGGATTTTTGTCCCGGTCCCGATCAATGGTCAGCTCTGCCCCGCCGGAAATCTCACGAGCGCGCTGTGCAGCGAGCAGGACGAGATCAAAACGATTGGGAACCTTGTCGATACAATCTTCGACGGTAACGCGTGCCATAAGCACTCCGATATTCTGGTGTTGCGGAAAGCGTGACAGCTAGGGCGTACAGCGCGAAAAGTCAAGCAAATGCGCAGGCGTCAACGCAGCGCTGCTTACTCCATCCCATAGTCGGAATAATCGCGAAATTCGGGCGAAGTGAACTTGGTGAACTCGCTTTGGAACAACAGTGGCACATTGCCGGTGGAGCCATGCCGTTGCTTGGCCACGACGAGCGTCGCCTTGTTCTTCAACTCAAGATACTGATCCTCCCATGCGCGAAACTTATCCTGCACATCGGCGGGGCTGGTTTCGGTTGGCATGTCCGGGCGGATCGCTTCGTGATAATATTCCGCGCGGAAAATGAACCAGACCATATCGGCGTCTTGCTCAATCGAACCCGATTCGCGCAAGTCAGACAGCATTGGCCGCTTATCTTCGCGCTGCTCCACCGCACGGCTAAGCTGGGAGAGCGCGATCACAGGCACTTCCAGCTCTTTCGCCAGCGTTTTGAGACCGCGGCTGATTTCCGAAATCTCATTCACGCGGTTATCGTTTGCGCGGCCAGAGCCTTGCAGCAATTGCAGATAATCAACGACGATCAGGCCGATATCATGCCGCCGTTTCAATCGACGCGCCCGCGTGCGCAATGCGCCGATGGTCAGCGCAGGCGTGTCATCAATAAACAGCGGCAATTTGGCCAAACGCTGGCTGGCACGCGATAGCTCAAGAAACTCCTCACGCGTCAATTTACCAGACCGCAGCGATTCAGAGCTGATCTCCGCTTGTTCGGCTAGAATACGCGTGGCGAGCTGATCCGCGCTCATCTCTAGGCTGAAAAATGCGGTGGGTGCGCCATAGTCGAATTCGCCGCCATCATGCTCCCATTCGAGGTGCTTTTCAGCACAATTGAACGCGATATTCGTGGCGAGCGAGGTTTTGCCCATGCCGGGGCGTCCGGCAAGAATGATCAGATCGGAATTATGCAGGCCCGCTGTCTTATCATCGATGGTTTTAAGGCCCGTTGTCTTTCCCGAAAGCCCCCCGCCAGAAGCCATCGCGGCCTCGGCCATTTTGATCGCGGTGATCGAAGCATCGCGAAAGCTGGTCGATTGCCCTTCGGTCACGGTCCCTTCGGCAACGCGGAACAGATTGGCTTCCGCCTCTTCGATCTGCTTCATCGGCTCAACCTCTTGCGAGGTATCAAGCGCGCCTTCGACCAAGTGCCGCCCCACAGTGGCCAGTTCGCGCAGCAGTGCCAGATCATAGATCTGCTGCGCCAGATCGCGCACCGCCAACAAGCCCTGACCATCGGCGGTAAGCTGCATCAGATAGGATGTGCCGCCAAGCTCGGCCAAAGCTTCATCGCCATCGAAATATGGTTTGAGCGTGACGGGCGTTACCACCATCTGCCGATCGATCAGCGTCAAGATGCGCTCATAAATGCGTTGATGGATGGGGGCGTAGAAGTGATCCGCTAAAAGCGGCGTGGAAAGCTCTTCAATCAGGCCATTATCGATCAACACCGCGCCCAGAAACGCAGCTTCTGCTTCCAAATTTGCAGGCAGAGTACGGCCCGCAATCTCATCGGATGAGGCATTATCGCTGTTTTTCGCGGTGTCGGGTCGGGTGAGCAATTCGTTATCGGCCATCGCGCCTTACTGCGCGCGACTGCCCTTTGGGACAAGAGCGCATGAGGGGAATTTATCACACACACCCTGTGGAAAGCGGGGACGATTTGGGTGCGGAGTGGATTGACGATTGCCAAAGCCAGAGCGGCTCGGCAAAACGCGCCGGACTATGGATGACGAAACGCGCAACAAAATCGTAGCGATCACGCTTGATGAGGCGACCGTCCTTGCGCGCAGCGAAGACGTGGAAAAGGAGCGCGAGATCGCTTTGCGTGATCTTGTGGAAGAGAACCTTTTTCACCCTTTGCGTGCCACACAAGACGGCCATGAAGGCCCGTGGACGGTACACCTGTCGGTCATCGATTCGATGCTGGCCTGGCATTTGACGGCGTCGTCTGGCGAAGCGGCAGGCACAATCGGGCTGGGCCTTGCCCGTATGCGCCGCAGCGTGCGCGATTATTTCGCTATTTGCGATAGCTATTACAAAGCTTTGCGCCGCAATTCCGCGCAGGAAATCGAAACTATCGATATGGCACGGCGCGGCATTCACGATCGCGGCACGCGCCATTTGCTCGACGCTTTGGAAGGCAAAGTCGAAACAGACTTTGCCACCGCAAGACGGCTCTTCACGCTGATCTGCGTCTTGCATATTCGCGGCTGACCAAAGGCAGGTGTGAACCATGGGACGTGGGCGCAAAACCGTGTGGCGCGGGCGGATCATCGCTCTGTTGCTTTTGGCGGCAACGGTGGGCGCGGGCTGGGCCTGGTGGCAGGCGGGCAAATGGACCCCGGCAGCCGCAGAGTTTCCTGCACAAGGCGCTTTGATCGGTGAAGCCGACGGCGCTGTTGATTTCATCGCGTTAATGGCAACGGGTGCCAAGTTTGCCTATCTCGAAGCCAGCCGGGGCGGCGCAGGGCGTGATGCGCGTTTTGCAGACCATTTGGCTGAGCTGGAAGGTGGCCGGATGGCTCATGGCGCAGTGCATATTTACGACCCGTGCGTGCCTGCGGAAGAACAAGCTGCAAATTTCGTCACCATTGTGCCGCGCGATCCCGCTTTGCTGCCGCCTGTCATCGCGCTTGATACGCTGGCCAGCACTTGCGGTGATCCGGTGATCGAAGCGTCAGTGGAAAGCGAGCTGACCACATTTATCAATCAGGTGGAAACCCATGCGGGCCAGCCCGTAGTCCTCAAACTCTCGCCCGAATTCGAAGCGGCTTACAAGGTTGCATCGCGTATTGAGCGCAATTTGTGGCTGGAGCGCGATTGGGTGCAGCCCGATTATGCGGGGCGGCCATGGGCTTTGTGGACTGCGAACAGCGCGCTGCGTTCCGATGTTGCCGCTGGTCCGATCCGCTGGGTGGTGGTGCAGCCGTGAGTTTGGATCGCGCCGCTATATTGGCCAAAGCGCGCGAAGCGGCGGGCGCGGCCTATGCGCCTTATTCGGGCTTCGCGGTCGGAGCGGCCTTGCTGTTTGACGATGGTGCGGTGATCACCGCCAGCAATGTTGAGAATGCCAGCTATGGCCTGTCGCTTTGTGCAGAAGCGGTGGCTGTGGCCAAGGCGATGAATGGCGGGCCGCGCGGAGGGCGGCGCGGCGGATTGCTGGCCATTGCTGTTGCCGGGCCGAGTGCAAAGCCGATCACACCATGTGGCCGCTGCCGCCAGATGTTGGGCGAGCTGGCACAGCTTGGCAGCACCGATCCGCTGGTGATCAGCGCTGACAAGGAATGGCGCTTGTCGCAGCTCTTGCCCGAGGCATTTGGACCTGCCAGCTTGGGCGAATGATCCGCCTGATATTTGCCGCGCTCGCCGCATTGGTTTTGGCATCGCCTGCCACTGCACAAAATCCTGAAACGTTCGAGGAGCAGCTTGACCTGTTTCTCGATTGGTTTCCCGGCCGGTATGACAATGGTTTGCAGGTCGAGCAGCAGCAAGCGGCGAATACATCCCAAGATGCGCGGATTGACCGCCGCCATGTGATTATCCGCCGCGTTGACCTGCCGCGATTTGGCGCGCTTGCCTTTTATGCTGAGCAATATCGCGATGCGGACCCGGACAAAGTGGCGCACCAGCATATCTACATCGCCACGCGCGATTTTGACAATGAGGCTATTCGCCTGCGCGTCTATATCCCGCATGAGCCTGACAAGCTGCTTGGGGCTTACAGCGATGCGTCACTGCTGGACGGGTTTGATCCTGAAATGACGCGCAATTGGGCGAGCTGCGATTGGCTTTGGCGTTGGGATGATGGCGAGTTTCGAGCTAAAACGGTGGCGGATGATTGCCCTGCGCCATTCGAGGCAGTTGCTACACTGCGCGCAGATGCTTTGCTGCTTGGTAGGAAATCTGCCCACGCCATAATTGCCAAGCGGGTCCGCCCTTTTGTGTGCTCAGGCCAGTTTCCCAAAGCCGATCCTGTGAGCGAAGTTTGGCTACACGATCAAGGCGGCAGATTTGGCATGATAACCCCGCGCGAAGCGATGTATGCAGCGCTCCAGCGCAGATATAGCGAGGCGCGCGGTGAAACGCTTGAGCTGCGCTTGACCAATAGCGATGCGGTGGACGATGCTATCGTGATCAACGCCGCCGGTGATGTGACAGCACTCAGCTTCGATTTTGCCGGTGCAAACGTCGATTGCGAGCTGACTCCGGAGCGTCTTTATGACGATGGCCGCGGCGGTTAAGCGTCCCGGCTCTCCAGCCACTCCGCCAGCGCAGCCAAGCAATCGCGCGCCAGCAATTTGCACCGTTCCGGGCTCCACCCTTGCGCTTCATCCGGGCAATCATCGTGATCCTTGAACGGCATTTCCAGCGTCATCGCGCAGGCGCCAAATCGCTCGGCCACCTGATTGGTGCTGATCGTTAGATTGGCACGGCCCGCAGGTGCAATGGGATAGCCCTTAGCGGTTTGGAAATCGGCGGTGCGGCGATCAAGAATGCTGCGATAGCGCGCATAGGCATCGCCTAGTTCATCGCTCCATGATGGAATGCCTTCAAACCCGGCGATAAAATTAGCAGGGATCGCTTCATCCCCATGCACATCCATTGCAAAATCTACGCCGCTCGCATCCATCGCATTGCGGATGGCGAGCACTTCGGGAGAGCGCTGGGTACTAGGTGTGGCCCATTCGCGGTTGAGGTTCACTCCCTCTGCATTGGTGCGCAAATGTCCGCGAAAACTGCCATCAGGATTGCAATTGGGCACAATGTGCAAACGGCATTTTTCGCGCAGCACTTTGGCCACCGGATCAGCGGGATCGGTTAACACTTCAAGCGCGCCTTCCATCCACCATTCGGCCATGCTTTCGCCCGGATGTTGTCGCGCATAGAGCCAGACTTGCGTGTCCCCTTCGCCAACTTCCAGACAATCCACCGGGCGTCCATCAAGCGTTTCGCCAAGGCGGCGATAGGTGACACCTTCTGCTGCTGCCGCTTCGGTCACCAGATCATGATGCCGCTCCATCGAATAGGGCGCGAAATAGGCGAAATACGCGATGTCGGAGGCAGGCGTATAGGCGATTGTCAACGTGCCGCCTGCATCGCCCTTGTCATAAGTGCTGTCCGCGCGGGCCCAATATTCGCGATCTTCTGAAACACAGGCACGATATCCGGGCCATCCGGCGGGATAGGCAGAGGATTCCAGCCCTTCGATCCGCAATTCCAAACTGCGCCCGGCACTGCCTGAAACGCGGAAGTGAAACCATTGCGCAAATTCGCTGTTGCGGTCTGCCGGGATTGTCAGGTGCGCTTTGGTCCCATCGACGCTGGAGACCGCGATATTGCCGCTATCGAAAGCGGCATCGATAACAATGTCGCTCATTCCACGATCACCGTTTCGCCCGAATTGCCGGGGAAATCAGCGAACAGCGCATCGGCCAATCTGCCAGCGGCGGCATCGCTTGGTGCAAAATCGCTGTTCGCAGTGGCAGACATGGCTGCGCGGCCTTCCCACAAATTGGTGCCGCCATCCGCCGCTTTGATTGCGACCGAGATGACCGTGTTGATCTGTTCTGACGGGCGCGGGGTGAGATTAAGGCCGATGCCAACGCCAAGGCCAGAACCAAATGATCCGGTCGATCCGCCAACGCCCACACTGACAGGGCCGCCGCGTTCAGCGGGGGCGCCGACGTTTTGGTCAAAGTCCAGTGCCGCCACCTGATCACCATTTTGGGCAACCACGCGGTATCCCAGCTCTTCCAGCTCGATCCGCACAGCTTCTGCGTAAAAGCCATATTCCAAACCATCGCCATTGATGCCTGGTGCAGGGGCAATCTCAATGGTGCCTTGTGCTAGATAGGTATCAGCCTGCCCGACAAAGCGCGTGACTTCGACAGGGGAAACATAGGCCGGCGCGGCGCAGGCGGAGAGAGTGGCGAGGATGGCAGCGGCCATGGCGGAGCGTGTTGTGATCATGCGCATAATGCCTCTATAACGCATAATCGGCCAACTGGTTCATGAACGTTGCATTTTGGCGTGTTGCGGTGGAGGCAATATCGCTCGACAAAGCCTTGACTTTTGCGCCTCTCACCCGTAGCTGCGCGCTCAAGAAATTGCGGCACCGGGGGCGTTTCCGGTGCCTTTTATATTGGAAGAACCGCCATGAAGATTCGCAACAGCCTCAAGTCGCTGAAGAACCGCCACCGCGATTGCCGCGTGATTCGCCGTCGTGGCCGGACCTATGTGATTAACAAGACCAACCGACGCTTTAAAGCCCGTCAGGGCTGATGCAGCGCCCGCCGCGTATCTTGCGCGGTGCTGGTTTCTTGAAAAGCCCCTGCCGATGCGGGGGCTATTTGCATGTCTGAGGCTCTCACCCCCATTCCCGATGCAGATCGCCCGCGCGCGGTGGTGTGGGATGTTGGCCGTGTGCTGTATCAATGGGAATTGCGCGCGCTATTTGCGAAGCTGATTGTCGATGAACACGAACTGGACTGGTTCCTTGCCCATGTTGTGACCGAGCAATGGCATTTTGAACACGATGCGGGCCGTCCATTGGCGCGCATGGTGCCAGAGCGCCAAGCGCTATTCCCCAAATATGCCGATCTGATCGCCGCTTATGCGACGCGCTTTAACGAAACGATCCCCGGCCCTGTGCCCGGCACCCATGCATTGGTGGAAACGTTGGCCGTGCAGGGCGTGCCGCAATTGGCGCTGACCAATTTTGGAGCGGAGTTTTGGGATGGGTTTGTGCCCACCGCGCCGATTTTTCGTCATATGCGAGAGATTGTGGTGTCTGGCCGCGAGAAATGCGTGAAACCTGATCCGGCGATCTATGCCGTTTTGGAAGAGCGCGCCGCGCGCCATGGTATCGCCCCGCAAGAGCTGTTTTTTGTTGATGATCGGGCCGAAAACATCGCTGCGGCCAAAGCGCGCGGCTGGTCAGGCCATGTGTTCACCGATGCCGCTGCCCTTAAAACAAATCTGGCGACGCTAGGCCTTATGACCTGAACGCCGCCAGCTTCGTATTCGGGAACCCTGAGATGGGGGAGGTTCCCGGGGAAGTTCGTGAAAACCTATTGCGCGTTGCACTTCGCAAGCTTTTCCGCATCCAAAGTGCGGCCATCGGCGGTAAACTCTTCAACAGTACCAATTGTGCGTTTGAGATCGCGGCACACGCGTAACGGGCGCGCATTGCTGCGTTGGGCAATGCAATTGTCACCATCACAAAGCCATTCGCGGCCGCCAGCCATATAGCGGTCTTCAGACGCCGGAGCGGCGAGTTTGGCAGTGTAATAAACCCCGCCTTCAGCGGCAGAAAGGGTGGTGGGTGCGCCAGAGATGGCCGTGACGGTGAGAGCCATTGCGGCAAGGGAGAAAAGGCGAGGCATAAGCGTATCCTGAGTAAGGGCTTGCGTTTCAGCAATACAGTTGCAAATAACAACTGGTTGCGAAACGCTACCTAACCTTGTCAGTTTTCAAACGCAACCCATTTTTGAGAAAACTTTGGTTTTGAGCAATTTGCGGATAAGGCCAGAAAAAGTCCGCTATAGAAAGGCACCTATGGGATTGAGAGAACCGTTGCGCGAAGTGGCCGAATGCGGCCTGCCCCACGCCCTTGAGGTGATGGGAGAGCGGTGGTCATTTCTGATCCTGCGCGCAGCTTTTAACGGTCTTATCCATTTCGAAGAATTTTCCAGCGAACTTGGCATTGCTCGCAATATCCTGTCCAATCGCCTCGCCAAACTGGTGGAACATGGGGTGTTGGTGCGTGAACGGTGCGAAGGCGATAAGCGCAAAGTCGAATATCGCCTGACCGAAAAGGGCGTTGGCTTGCTGCCTGCGATGTTATCCTTGCGGCAATGGGGCGAGAAATATGGTACCAACGTTAATCCCGATCTGATCCTTGTGGATGCGCGCGATGGCGAACCGATTGCGCCGATCACGATCAATTCGCACGATGGCCGCCAATTGGGCTGGCACGATCTGGCATGGCGCGAAGCAGGTTCACAAGAATGGTGCTGCCACGATACGCCTGCTGCGGGGTCCTAAACCAGCTTTAAGCGCGCGGTGCCTGCCGCCGATAACTCAGCGCTTCGGCCACGTGCACGCGGCCCACATCTTGCGATCCGGCCAAATCCGCCACGGTGCGCGCCACACGCAATATTCGCGTATAGGCGCGCGCTGACAGGCGCATGGCTTCGGCAGCTTGCAATAATAGCGTGCGGCCTGCCTCGTCAGGCGTCGCCACCTCTTCCAACAGATCGCCATCAAGCTCAGCATTGGCGCGAACGCCTCTGGCCACTTGCACTTCGCGCGCTCTGGCTACGCGCTGCGCCACTTGCGCGCTGTCTTCTGCGGGCGGCGGCATGGCCAGATCAACCGCGCGCACTGGCTCTACTTCGACATGCAGATCAATCCGGTCGAGCAGCGGGCCTGACACTTTGCTCTGATAATCCGCTGCACATTTGGGCGCGCGTGAACAGGCCATTGCCGGATCGCCCAAATGGCCACAACGGCACGGGTTCATCGCGGCCACCAATTGCACGCGGGCAGGGTATTGCACATGCGCATTGGCCCGCGCGACATCGACACGGCCCGTCTCCAATGGCTGACGCAGCGAATCGAGCACGGCGCGTTGAAATTCAGGCAATTCATCGAGGAACAGCACGCCCAAATGCGCCAGGCTGACTTCGCCGGGGCGCACTTTCAAGCCGCCGCCTGTTAACGCGGCCATGCTGGCTGAATGGTGCGGCGCGCGAAAAGGGCGGGTGCGGCTGATCTTGCCGCCTTCCAGCATTCCGGCGACCGATTGCACCATGCTCACTTCCAGCGCCTCTGACGGGGAAAGCGGTGGCAGGATGCCAGGAAGACAAGCGGCCAGCAGGCTTTTGCCCGATCCCGGCGGTCCGTTCATTAACAGATTGTGCCCGCCAGCTGCCGCAATCTCCAAAGCGCGCCGGGCGGTTTCCTGTCCTTTCACCTGCTTGAGATCCGGCCCGTGATCGGCGGCTTCGACTTCGCCCGCTTCGGCCAAAGGTAGCTGCGAATTGCCTTTAAGATGGGCGATCAGATCAACAAGGTTTGGCGCTGCGCAAACGCTGATCCCGCTGGCCCAGCGTGCTTCGGCGCCTTGTTTGGCCGGACAGATCAGGCCCTTATCCGTCTCGCTTGCATGCAGCGCTGCGAGCAATACGCCCGGCGATGCCACTACTCGCCCATCCAGCGCAAGCTCTCCCACCGCCACCCATTCAGACAGCTCCTCTGCATCAAGCACGCCCATTGCCGCCAGCAAAGCCAGCGCAATGGGCAGATCGTAATGCGATCCTTCTTTGGGCAAATCTGCTGGAGATAGGTTCACAATGATCCGCTTTGGCGGTAGCGCCAACCCCATCGCGGCAAGCGCGGATTGCACCCGTTCACGGCTTTCCGCGACAGCTTTGTCCGGCAGGCCCACTACGGCAAAGCGCGGCATTCCGGCCGTTAACTGGCACTGCACTTCAATCGCGCGCGCATCCAAGCCAAGATAGGCGACTGTCGAAACCACTGCGACCATGAACAAAACCCTTAAAAACGTATCGAAAAAGACGTTAGCAGGGTTCTTGGGAACAACGCGGTTAAAGCCTTGCAAACCCTGTCTATTGAGAATGCCGTAGGGCGCGGCCTTCACAAAGGGCGCAATGACTTTGTTCGCACGCCTTATTGCAATCGCCTCGGCCCTTATCGCCGTGCCTGTTGCAATGCCTGCCGCTGCGCAGGATGGCTGGGTGGTGACTGAGACAGTTGTGACTGAGACGATCGTGACCGAGACGATTGTGACCGAGGAATGGGTCGTGGCCGAGGAGAGCGCTACCGCCTCACGCTATGTCTCCCCGCTCCATGCGGAGGCAGAGGACGCGGCGATTGCCGCCTACGGTCCGTTCCGCGTGATGGATGGCAACACGGCGGCTCTGGTCGATATCACGCAAAGCAATGCTCCGCAGGCCTTTGCCGCGATGCTGGATGCCTATCCCACAATCGCGGTGCTCGAATTTGTCGAAGCGCCGGGCACTTATGATGATCGTGCCAATTTGCAGCTTGGCCGGATGATTCGCGAAGCCGGCTTGGCCACGCGGGTTAACGAAGGCGGCTCTGTGCGTTCTGGCGCGGTGGAATTGTTTTTGGCAGGCGAAACTCGCGAGATTGATCGCGACGCGGAATTTGCCGTGCATGGCTGGCTGGATGATTGGGGCAGGGGGGCAGAAGATTTTGCTCCCGGCGCACCCGAACATCGCCGCTACCTCGACTATTACGTCGAAATGGGAATGGCCGAAGATCACGCGCAGGCTTTTTATGCGATGACCAATTCGGTGCCGTTTGAACAAGCGCGCTGGTTGACCGGCAGCGAAATGCTCAAGTGGTTGGCGCAAGGGGCCAAGGTGGCGCAAACGTTGTCAGATGATGCAAAACCTGAACTTGCCTATGTTGACTTGGACCTGACGCGGCAGTAAGTGCCCGCTCTATGTGAGGCCGCCGCTTGATTGGCGGCCCTTTTTAATTCTGTAAGGACGTTTGCCATGAAGCGCACTTTCCAACCGAGCAATCTCGTGCGCGCTCGCCGCCACGGTTTCTTTGCCCGCAAAGCTACACCCGGTGGCCGCAAGGTCCTGCGCAACCGCCGTCGCCGCGGTCGCAACAAGCTTAGCGCTTGATTCTCTTTTCGATCGCCCATCCGGGCGATCGTCCTCGCTAGATGGGCAGCAAGCTGCCCCCGCTGCGGGCGGGCAGTCGCCCTTGCGGCCTGGTCGGCCGAATTTCCACCTCACAATTTTAGCGCTGGCCTCGGTGCCGTTAAGGCACCGACAGCGTGCGACCGCACGCCGCGGCTCTCGCCGCGAAAGCCAAGCAGGCCGGATGGCCTGCGCCCGGCGCTTGAGGGCCTAAACAATAAAGACTCGGCGATACGGGGCTTTTTTCCTATCTCATTGCCCATGACACCCACCGTCATCACCAAGCGTGCAGACTTTCTCGCGGCGAATCGCGGGCTTCGTGTTGCGCGGCCCGGTTTTGTGTTGCTCGCCAAGCCTAATGACGGGCGCGGGGTGCGTTATGGCATCACGGTGACCAAAAAGATCGGCAATGCGGTGGTGCGCAATCGCATGAAGCGCCGTTTTCGCGAACTCTTGTGGGAAGCGCTGCCGCAATTGGGCCTGCCCGATCATGATCATGTGCTGATTGGCCGTGAAGGCGGGATTGAACGTGACTTTCTGGCCCTTCGCGAAGAATTGGGTATTGCATTACAGCGCATTTCCCAAGGCAAAGCAGATCCTGCGCGCCGGCCCCGTAGAGGCAATCGAAAGCGCAACAAATGAAGCACGTGTTGATCTTCATCGCGCGCTTTTGGCAATGGGGGCCAAGCCGGATTTTGCCGCCCACATGCCGCTATCAACCATCATGCAGCGAATATGCGATCCAGGCTATTGCATCGCATGGTGCAATCAGGGGTGGATGGTTGGCGACCAAGCGGCTATTGCGCTGCAATCCTTGGGGGGGACACGGCTACGATCCTGTGCCAAAGCGCCACCTGAACGACGTCGATATCGGATAACGGGCAAACATCTTGGACAATCAGCGTAATCTCATTCTCGCCATCGTGCTGAGCGCCGCCCTGCTGTTTGGGTGGGATTTTGCCATGCAAAAATTCTATCCGGAACCAGAGGTCAGCCCCGCTGAAGTCGCATCCCGGGTGGATGCGCCCGGTGAACGCGCGGCAATTGATCCCGGCACGCCAAGTGCTGATCCGGCTGGATCGGTTGTGCGTGATCTTGATGAATCGCTGGCAGGAGCAGGCCGGGTGCGCATTGATGCCCCTGAACTGCGCGGCTCGCTCAACCCCATCGGTGCGCGCATCGATGATATTGAACTCAAAACTCACCGTCAGACCGTGGAGGAAGATAGCGGTCCGATCCGTCTTTACGCCCCATCCGGCACCGCGGGACAGAAATTCGCGCAATTTGGCTGGGTTGGTGAAGGCGTGGCTTTGCCCGATGGCGATACCGTTTGGCAGCTTGTCGATGGTGACGAGCTGACACAGGCAACGCCGGTCACGCTGGGCTGGGACAATGGCGAAGGCCTGTCTTTTACGCTCAAATACGAGATTGATGAGCATTACATGTTCACCGTCGAACAGTCGGTAGAAAATAGCGGCGAAGGCTCTGTTGCCCTGCGCCCCTATGCCGTGGTGAACCGCACCAGCGCCAATGCCAGCGATGATCTGTTTAACGTGCATTCCGGCCCGATTGGGGCCTTCGATGCCGAAGTTGATTTCGGCTGGGATTATGACGACATTGTTGAAGAAGGCACGGTCAACAATGAAGGCGCAACCAATTGGGTCGGCTTCACCGATGTCTATTGGATGAGCGCGCTTATCCCCGAAAACGACCGCGAAGCCACCAGCGCTTTCCGCTCTCTGGGTAACGAACGCTACCGCGCCGATCTGTATTATGAGCCGATGACGTTGGCCGCTGGCGAAGCCGTCACGCACACCACGCAGCTTTATGCAGGAGCCAAGGAAAGCGCGGTTCTTGATCAGTATCAAGATCAGGGCGTCGCCAAATTTGGCAATGCGATTGACTGGGGCTGGTTCGGTTTCATCGCCTGGCCGATGTGGCAGGTGCTGATTTTCCTGTTTGGCGTGGTCGGCAATTTTGGCGTGGCGATCATCTGCCTCACCTTTATCATCCGCTTGCTATTGTTCCCCATCGCGCAAAAGCAGTTCGCCTCCATGGCGCAAATGCGCGCGGTGCAGCCCAAAATGAAAGCGCTGCAAGAACGTTACAAAGAAGATAAGCCCAAGCTGCAGCAAGAAATGGCGAAGATGTATAAGGAAGAAAAGGTCAATCCGCTTGCGGGTTGTCTGCCGATCTTCCTGCAAATTCCGATCTTCTTTGCTTTGTACAAGGTGCTGATGCTGGCCATCGAAATGCGGCATGAACCGTTCTTTTTGTGGCTCAAGGATTTGTCCGCGCCCGATCCGGCGACAATTTTGAACCTGTTTGGCCTGCTTGATTTCACGCCAACCGGATTCCTTGGCATCGGCATTCTTGCAGTGCTGCTGGGCTTTACCATGTGGCTGCAATTTAAACTTAATCCCGCCGCGATGGACCCAATGCAGCAACAGATCTTCATGATCATGCCATGGGTGCTGATGTTCGTGATGGCGCCGTTTGCCGCAGGCTTGCTGCTATACTGGATCACGTCGAACATCCTGACGCTGGCGCAACAGAAATATCTGTATTCCAAGCACCCGCAGCTGCGCGCGCAGGCAGAAAAAGATGCTACCGAAAAAGCGAAAGCGGCGGAGCGGGAAAAGAGCGAGGAGACGGATAAGGCCTAAAAGGAGCCAAGCGTTCCTTTTCGCAGTCTTGCTGGCGAACCATGTCGATTGAAGCTGATCCTGCACAGGCCATGCTGGCCGAAGAAGCGCGCCGCTTGTTTGCGCGCCGGGTGGAGTTTTTGCTGTCTGCGCCGCAGCTAAAATTCCTGCCCGATGCCGATTTTCCCGAAGTCGCCTTTTGCGGACGATCCAATGTCGGCAAATCCTCGCTGCTCAATGCTTTGACGGGGCGCAAATCGATTGCGCGCACATCCGTGACGCCGGGGCGCACGCAGGAGCTGAACTTCTTCGAAGTGGGTGATCCAACGCAGTTTCGGCTGGTCGATATGCCCGGCTATGGCTTTGCCAAAGCGCCGGTGAAAGTCGTTGAGAAATGGCGCAAGCTGGTGAAGACCTTCCTGCGCGGGCGCGTGGTACTCAAGCGGACGCTGGTGCTGGTCGATAGCCGCCATGGCTTGAAAGATGTGGACCGCGATATGATGACAATGCTCGATGAAGCAGCCGTCGGATACCGGCTGGTCTTAACCAAAGCGGACAAGATCAAGGCCAGTGAATTGGCAGCGGTGCAGGAGAAAGTGGCTGCAGAAGCGCGCAAACATCCCGCAGCTTTCCCAGAAATGCATGTGACCAGTTCTGAAAAAGGGATGGGCATTCCTGAACTGCGCGCCGCTGTATTGAGCGATCTGCGCGGATAACGCCCGCAAGATTGCAATCCATATAGCTGAAACACAATGGTTTTTGCCAGGAGACCCTAGCGGCTTTTCGCCAAGCTATTCCAGCGCTTCGCCATACGATAAGGCATCAAGCACAAAAAAAGGGCGCCCGAAAGCGCCCTTTTCATTTATTTGCTAGATTCGATTAACCTGAACGGCCACCGAAGAGCCAGTCCCAAAAACCGCGGCCCATAATAAGTCTCCTAGTTGCTTAGGAGTTTTATGCATTAACCATTCTTGTTTGTAAAGCCTAAACTATATTTGTTAAGGTGCTGTTTTCCATATCACTCTGAAACTCAACGATTTCTTGGAATGAGACTGGCTTTGAAATGACGTAACCCTGGGCAATTGGGCAGCCTGAATCTCGTAGAAGATTAAGGGTTTCGACGTCTTCGACGCCTTCTGCCACCACACTGATTCGCGATTCGCGACCCAGTTGTAGAACAGATCGAACAATAGCGAGCGCTTTACTATCCTCCAGCATACGGCTGACGAACAGCCGATCGATTTTGATCTCACTGAAGGGCAAGCGGACCAGCGCTTCTAAACTGGCGGCGCCAACACCAAAATCATCCATCGAGATTTTTGTGCCAAGCGCTTCGAGTTCGCGAAGGATCTGCGCCGCGCGGTCAAGATTGGTGATGCGATAAGTCTCGGTTACCTCCAGCGTAAGCCGGGTGGGTTCAAGCTGCGTTGCTTCCAGCACTTCGCGCACCATATCCACAACGGAACGTTCATGCAGCATGGTGGCAGAAATGTTCACCGCAACTGGAACACGCACACCTTGTGCATCAAATCGTAAGCTGGCTTCACAAGCTTGCTTCAACACGTGCCGGGTCAAATGTGCCATGCGCCCAGCATTTTCACATTGGCGGATAAATTGATCGGGAGAGATGGTCCCTTTGATGGGATCGCGCCACCGTACCAGCGATTCCACACCCACCAGCTGCCCTGTCTGCACCTGCACCTTGGGCTGGTACACAAGGAAGATTTCGCCATTGGCAAGCGCTGCGTCAATCCGCGCCTGCAAAGAGATATTCCAGATCAGATCTTCTTCGCTGGCTGAATCGGCCACTACGATGGGATCGAAGGTTTCGTTCGTACGCTCGGCAGCGGAGACTGCGGCAGCCACGCGCCGGGTGACATTGGGGCTTGGCGTCACGTCAACGCCGAAGGTGATGCCCACATCAACCTGATTTTCCCCAACGATGAGTGGAGAGGAAAACAGGGCGCGCAGGCCTTCGAGATGTTCTGTCAAAAGATCCGGATCTGTATCGCGCATGGTCCAGGACAGCATCGAACCTTTGCCGATATAGATCGTCGCATCCTGTGTCGCCGCTTTCAAACGGGCGATAATGCGCAGGACATATTCTGTATGCAGTTCACGCGGCAAAGTGCGGCGGACATCTTCAAACCGATGAATACGTGCAACGATAATGGCGGGAACCTGCTCAGATACTTTCTTATCCGCTTCAAGCGCACCAAAAGTGGGAAGTTCAGTTTCCGCATCGACCAGATGGAAAGTTTGTTTCCACCGCGCGCGTCCACGATAGATACCATATGCCATCAATGCGACAACTGCGCTGGCAGGCGAGAAATATGTAGCCAGCTGCGCGAAAATGGCCAGCGCAACAGGCACAGCAATGGCCACCGTGACATATCCAAAAGAACGGATCTGGCGCGAGCCGAGCAAGGCGGCCAAAGCGAGCATCGCCAACACGGCAAACAAAGCGGTGTATCCGTTCACCTGCCGGGTCTGGTCCGCCTTGAGCGTTTCAGCAGCGAAGATATGTACCAGCGATGGCGCAACATTTGGCAGGCCAGGCACATTAAGGTCATTGGCCAAAGGCGGATCAGCCAAGCCGATAATAACCGATTTACCCTCCAGCATGCTCAGGCTGCGGCCTGCGTCCCCCAAAGTATTGAAATCATATGTAGGGATGCTGCCAAGATCGAAAAAATAACTGACAGAATGATTTTCTTGCTCCGCACCGGGTGGATACAAGCCGGATAACCGCGCTGATAGCGTCGGGATAATTTCGGCATCCGTTTCGACAGAAAATGGCATCCACCACACCTGGCCAAAAACATTGCTCCAAATCCATGTGCCAACGCTTGGTACGCCATTTGAAATGCTGCTGACCGATGCTTCAACTTCATCAACACCATTTAAGCCGGTGCGCATCGTCTCTGTCAGAAATGCGCGGCCTTGCGTGTTTTGCAACGCTGTGTTGAGCGCATTGTCAGGGGTACCAGCGCGCTGATCAAACAGGATGTCGACATAGATATTTTTTGCGCCCGCGCGGTCAATCCGCTCAACCAATTCAGCAAGTTCCTGCCGCCGTGCGGGAAATTGCGGATCGGTTAGATCTTCTTGTGCACCGACAAAAACGATCTCGCCGGACGCTTGCGAAGAGCCAAGCCGTGATTGCAGCGTCCAAGCCAGTTGATCGAAAGGTAAGATAAGCGTAAGTACTTGAAGGACAAGCGAAATCAGGCCCGCCCAAGCAACATGCTTGAGCCGTTCCCGCACTACCTTTTGTGCCTTAGCTGGGGACTTATCCTTCGCCACCGTTCACCTTTTCCATGCCGAATTTTCGGCTACGCAAGGTGGTTACTGCCACGTGATGGTTAACAAAGGTTCCACACGATCGCGTTTAAACTGCGTTGGTTTGCACCGCTGGACGTGGGGGAAGAGCTATTTGTTCATTCTCGACACCGTTCCAATGAACGGCTAACCGGCTGTTGAATTTACCAAGTTCACAGGGGCGAAGCGGCAGGCATGAAGCTGATTATCGGCAATAAGAACTATTCCAGTTGGTCCTTGCGCGGCTGGCTGGCGGTGAAGCAATCGGGGCTCTCTTTTGAAGAGTTGACCGTCCATATCGATGGTGATGATTGGCAGGCGATGAAGGCCAATTCCGGTGAATTTCAACCCTCGGCAGGCAAAGTGCCGGTCTTGTGGGATGATGATGTGGTGGTGTGGGATAGCCTCGCGATCATGGAGTATCTGGCTGACAAGGTTGGCCGCGATCGCTTCTGGCCCAAAGCGGATGAACCGCGCGCCATGGCCCGTGCGATGGTGGCCGAAATGCACAGTTCGTACTTGCCGCTACGCCGCGCCTGCCCGATGAATATGCGCGCGCAGATACACCTTGAGCTGACCGATGATGTGCGAGCCAATATCGTGCGCATCCTTGGCCTGTGGGCAGAAGCGCGGGCACGTTATGGCAAAGGCGGACCATTTCTGTTCGGCACTTTTGGCGCTGCCGATATTTTCTATGCCCCCATCGTCAGCCGCTTCCTGACCTATGGTATAGGTGTTCCCGGCTTCGCACAGGCGTATATGCAGGCCTTGTGGGAACATGATTGGATGGCCCAATGGCGCGAGGCGGCTTTGGCCGAACAGTGGACCATTCAGCAGTTTGAAGTGAGTGAAAGCGCGTGAAGCTTGATCCATTAGACCTATCCAAAGCACTGATCGCTTGTGAAAGTGTGACGCCTGCGCGCGGCAGCGTGTTCGATGCGTTTGCTGCCATGTTGGAGCCGCTGGGCTTTGCTGTGCATCGTTTTACGCGCGGTGACGGGCCAGTAGGCAGTGATGAAGAAGCGGTTGAGAACTGCTTTGCCATTCGCCAAGGACCACAAGGCAGCGCGCATTTTTCCTTCGCCGGGCATTTGGATGTGGTGCCGCCGGGCGATGATTGGGAAAGCGATCCTTTCACGCCCGAAATACGCTCTATGCCGGGCGGTGATTTGCTGTTTGGCCGGGGCGCGGTTGATATGAAAAGCTCCATCGCGTGCATGGTGGCGGCATTGGCCGATATTCCGCGCGATGCTGGCACGATCAGTTTTATCATCACCGGCGATGAAGAAGGCCCCGCGCTGCACGGCACGCGCGCTTTGATTGATTATATGCGTGCTGAAGGTGTCACCCCTGATCTGTGTCTTGTGGGAGAGCCGACAAGCGTTAACCAGCTGGGCGATATGATGAAGATCGGGCGGCGCGGCTCGGTCAATATCTGGCTGGAGGTTGCAGGTACGCAAGGCCATGTTGCCTATCCCCATCTGGCCGACAATCCGCTGCCCAAGCTGATCGCGATGCTGGCAGAGCTTGATGCGCTGGTGCTGGATGATGGCACGGACTGGTTCCAGCCCAGCAATCTGGAAGTGACCGAGATCAATGTGCCCAACAAAGCGCACAATGTGATCCCCGGCATGGCGAGCGCGCGTATCTCCATCCGGTTCAACGATCTGCATTCGGGCGAAAGCCTGTCCAAGGCGATCACCGCAATAGCTGAAAAGCACGGCGGGCGCGCGCGTCCGGTGATCTCTGGTGAACCGTTCTTAACCCCGCCGGGCGAATTTTCAGACCTGATCGCCAATGCGATCGAGGCAGAGACAGGCAGCGCGCCGGAACGCTCCACCACGGGCGGGACTTCGGATGCTCGCTTCCTGCGCAGCGTGTGTCCGGTGATCGAATTTGGCCTCGTCAATGCGACAATGCATAAGCGCGATGAGGCGGTGGCCGTGGATGATCTCTATGCTCTCACCCGCATTTACCGGCGCATTGTGGACGGCGTTTTGGCGTAAAACCCGCGCGGGTGCCAAACCTGCGTCTATAGCATCAATGCAATTCGCCCCTTGCCGCGCCCAATCGCGGCGCTAGGCTCATCCAATTCAGGGACGAAGGGGTTGCTCGCATGAAATTCTGGTTCGCCATTCCATTGTGGCAGCGCGTGATTGCGGCGCTGATTTTAGGCATCATTACCGGGTTTGTGTGGGGGCCAGAAGCTGTCGCAATCAAATGGATTGGCGATTTCTTTATTGCCTCGATCAAGATGCTGGTCGTCCCGCTGATCTTTTTCAGCCTTGTGGCAGGTGTTGCCTCCATCGGCGATTTGAAGAAGCTGGGCGCTGTGGGCGGGCGCGCGGTGATCTTGTTCCTGATCACCGGACAGATTGCGGTGTGGCTTGGTTTGGCATTGGGCACATTGTTTAAGCCGGGATCAACTCTGGATACCTCCGGCATTCAAACAGGCGCGGTTCCGGAAAGCAATTTTACCGGCTGGACAGATATGATCGTCCAAACCGTGCCCGATAATCCGGTGCGCGTGATGGCAGAAGGCGCGGTGCTGCCGCTGATCGTGTTCGCGCTGTTGATCGGCATCGGCATCCTGATGGCGAAGAAAGAAGGCGAACCGCTGATTAGCATCTTTGATAGCGGCGCGATTGTGATGCAAAAAGTCACCGCAATTGTGATGGAATTGACCCCGTTTGGCGTTTTTGCGCTAATCGCCTGGGTCACCGGAACGCTTGGCATCGATGCGTTGGCGGCACTGGGTCAGATGGTGCTGCTTAACTATCTGGGCTGCTTCCTTTTGATCGGCATTGTTTATGTGGGCTTGCTCAAATTCGTGGCGAAAGTGCCGGTAATCGCGTTTTTCCGCGGGATCGCGGATGCGATTGCAGTGTCGTATTCCACCGCCAGCTCCAGCGCGACTTTGCCGGTCACGCTGCGCTGTTTGGAACGCAATATCGGCGTTGGGCGCAGCGTATCGAGCTTTACTGCATCTTTGGGCGCGACCATCAATATGGATGGCACGGCGATGTATCTGGGTCTTGCCACGCTGTTCGGCGCGCAGATTTTTGGCGTTGATCTGGCGTTTAGCGATTACATCCTGATCGCTGTCACCGCGACTTTGGGATCAGTGGGAGCGGCCGGCATTCCGGGCACGGGCCTGATCATGATGACGCTGGTGATGGGCAGTGTGGGTGTTCCGCTGGAAACCATCGCCTTTGTAGCAGGGGTGGACCGGATCATGGACATGATGCGCACCACCACCAACGTCACATCGGATTCCACCATCGCCACCACTGTGGCTGCAATGACGGGTGATCTGGACCGGGCCGAATTGGTCAGCGCGGATGATGTTTAAGCGATAAGCGCATCACTCGCCATCAATCGCGGCGAACGCTTCGATACGATCAACTTTGCCCGAAACCACCAGCTGATCGCCCGGCATAATCAGCGTGTCGGGCACGGCGTGGATAAAATCCTCGCCTTCTCGCTTTACGCCAATCACAGTCACGTCATGCTTTTTGCGGCATTCGCTCGTCACCAAAGGGACGCCCACGATGGGGGAGGGGGCAGAGAGTTTTGCAATCGCAAAGTCATCGCCAAAATCGATAAAATCCAGCAACCGCTCATTCAAAAGGCGCGCCACGCGTTCGCCCATCCGCTGTTCCGGGAAGACCACATGATGCGCGCCGGTGCGTTCCAGAATGCGGGCGTGTTTATCATTGGTGGCTTTGGCCCAAATGTTCGCGACACCCAGATCGCTTAACGCCAGCACGCTCAAAACACTTGCTTCAATATCGCTCCCGATGGCGACGACGGCGGCGTTGAAATCGGCCACGCCCAATTGGGTGAGCGCGGCCATATCGGTGCCATCGGCTTCAACAATCTGTGTGAAGTCGCTTGCATATTGCTGCACCAATGCAGGCGATGTGTCCGCGCCAAGCACTTCGTGCCCCATGCGTTCAAGCGTGCGGCCAACGGCCACGCCAAAACGGCCAAGGCCAATGACAAGGGCAGGTCTGGGATTGCTAGCCGACAATGGGATTCTCCTCAGGATAGCGATAGGGGCGCGGTTGTGCGCCAAGGGCCAGCGCGGTTGCCACAGTAATCGTGCCAACCCGTCCAATGAACATTAGCGCGATGATCACAAGCTGCCCTGTGGGCGGCAATTCAGCCGTAATGCCAGTGGAAAGTCCGACAGTGGAAAAAGCCGAAATCGCTTCAAATAACAGGTCTTCAAAAGCCAGCGGTGTCACCATGGACAACAAGACAGTCGCGCCAAAAATCAGCGTTCCGGCCAGTGTGATCACGGTTAACGCCTGGCGCTCCACCGCTTGGCCAAACCGGCGCCCGAACAAGCCCGCATCGCGGCGCCGCGAGATTTCTGAAACAACAATCGCGAGCAGGACGACAAAAGTTGTGATCTTGATGCCGCCTGCCGTGCCGGCGCTGCCACCGCCTACGAACATCAGGAAGTAATTCACCATCAAGGTTTCATCACGAAAAGCGCCCACATCAAGGCTGTTAAAGCCCGCCGTGCGCGGCATCACCGAATGAACCGCAGCGTTGAGCATTTTGCCGCCAAGCCCCATCGGGCCCAGCGTCTTGGCATTGCCCCATTCCATCACCAATAAGGCGAAAAAGCCCACCACCAGCAAAGCGATCGTGCCCCAGATCGTGATCTTGGTGTGCAAGCTCCATTCGCGCCATTGCCGGCGATGCCTGCGCAAATCCTGCATCACCGGAAAACCAAGCGCTGTAAGGATTACCGCGAGCATAATGGGAACAAGGATCACAGGATCGGTTTGAAAACCCATCAAACTGTTTGAATAGCTGGAAAATCCGGCATTGTTGAACGCGCTGATCGCATGAAATATGCCGTGCCAGATCGCTTCGCGAGGGGTGTGATCATATGCGATGTAAAGCCGCGCGGCCAAGATCGTGGCCACGACCAATTCCACCGCCAGCGTGATTTTCATCACCAGCCACAGCACCGAACGTGCATCGCCTGTTTGCAACCGATTGCGCTCAACCTGCGTTGCCATCCTGTCGCGCAGGCCAAAACCGCGTCCGGCCATTAAGCCAAACAACGTGGCCGCTGTCATGATGCCAAAGCCGCCAATCTGGAACAGCAGCAAGATCACGATCTGGCCAAAGGTGGACCAATAGGTCGCCGTATCCACCACGATCAGCCCGGTTACAGCCACCGCCGATGTGGAGGTAAACAACGCCGTCATCAGCGGGGCGGGCACGCCGGAATTGGTGGCAAAAGGCAGGGCGAGCAGGCACGTGCCCGCCACAATCGCTCCAAGAAACAAAGCCGGGATTAACCGGATCGGATCGCGCAAGGCCAGCATATCGCTCTCGTTGCGCATTATTGTTTGATCGTAAAGAGATAATGCCGCACCGCTGCGCGCGTCAGATCACCACCCGGCGATACAAATGCCACGTGGCATGGCCCAGCACAGGCAGCACCACCAGCAGCCCCAGAAACAGCGGCAGCATGGCGATGAACAAAGCGACCGCGATGATCACGGCCCAGCTCATCAGCACGCCGGTATTCGCGCCAATCGCGCCAAAACTGGTGATGATCGCGGTGATGAAATCGACATCGCGGTCCACCAACATGGGCAGGCTCATCAAAGTGATGGCGTAGAAGATAAAAGCGATCCCTGCGCCCACAGCGCCGCCCACGATCAGCATCGCAATGCCTTCCTGCGTGGCAAGAAAGGCCAGCGATTCCCCAGCAGGAGAGCCTGCCACAAAGATCGCAAAAATCGTGTGCGCGATAATTACCCAGAAGCTGAAGCCGACAAACACGATCCCGCCCATCAGCCACAATTGCCCATCGCCGCGACCGCGTATTGCGCCAAGTATAGCCCTCCATCGCAAAGGCTGCGCCTGCTCGCGGCGGCGGCTCACCTCATACAGGCCCACCGCAACAAACGGGGCTAGCAGGGGGAAGCCAGCGGCTGCCGGAATAAGCAGCGCGACTTCGCCTTTTACAAAAGCCAGAAAGTACAATCCGATCCCGGCTGCGACATAGATGCCGCCAAAAAACAGACCGAAAAGCGGAGCGCTGATAAAATCGCGCCACCCTGCGACAAGCGCGTGGGTGAGATCGGCCGCGGTCAAATCGCGCGCGATCTGCGGTCTTGCAGCTTGTGCCATCATATATCCCTCCGCCTATGAAAATGCCGCACATGGCGCGCGAGGGCAAGGGGCGCGGGTCGTTACTGCCTCTTCGCCTTCGCCTTGGGGTCCGCAAGCACTTTCTTGTGGAAACTGCACAGATCGGTGAGCTGACAGCGCCAGCATTCCGGTGTGCGCGCTTTGCAGATATAGCGGCCATGCAGGATCAACCAGTGATGCGCATGCAGGCGAAAAGGCTGCGGCACGCGGCTTTCAAGCTTCGCCTCGACATGATCAGGCGTCTTGCCTTTGGCAAGGCCAGTGCGATTGCCCATGCGCAAAATATGCGTGTCGACCGCGAAAGTCTCTTGGCCAAACCAGCAATTGAGCACGACATTGGCGGTCTTGCGGCCCACACCGGGCAGCCGCACCAGATCCTCACGCGTATCAGGAACCTCGCCGCCATATTCGTCGACCAGCAATTGCGACAGCGCGATCACGTTCTTGGCTTTGGAATTGAACAGGCCGATAGTTTTGATGTGCTGTTTCAGCCCATCCTCGCCCAATTCCAGCATCTGCTCAGGCGTCTCCACCTTGGCAAACAACGCGCGCGTCGCTTTGTTCACCCCCACATCCGTCGCCTGCGCCGATAACGCGACGGCCACGACCAGCTGATAGGCATTGCCATATTCAAGCTCTGTCTCCGGCGCGGGATTGTCTTCGGCAAGGCGGCGGAAAAATTCGAAGATCTGGTCTTTGGTCATCTGGGCAATATGCTGCGAAAGAAACCGAAGAGGGTGCGCGATCCCTCATCGTCGTCATCTTGATCGCTGCCTTCTTCGGGAGGATCGGTCCGTTTTTTCCAATCGAGATTGTCGATTTGGAAGCGAACTTCGGGATCGCCGTTCCACTGAACCTCAAGGCCGCTCTCCCGAAGTGTAGCGACGATTTCCTCACCGATGGCGCGCTTGGCATCAATCCCTTCTGCTATGGCGTCGAACCCCAGAAAGAGTGACAAGCCCTCAACAGCACGTTCTACGTCCTGACCGTGGTAGTAAGCGAAGCCGCGCCAGGCTCCCGGGCTATCTGTGTTGATGATCCCCCAGGCGTCCGCATGCGCATCGCTCGAGGTGTATCCAGCATTATGTAAAGCCAGAATGCCGTTTGCCGTCAGTTCGCCGAATGCAGAATTGAGTCGATCCCAATCGGTTTCTTCAGGCCAATCAGCTTCGGCCTCGCGTTTGGCCGCGATCTCGGCAACAGCGTATTCCCTTAGCGCCGATTTGTGCGGCTTGGCATCCTCATCGTAGTCAGTGTCTTCAAGGTAATCACTAAGGTCGGCCTCGTTGAAGAAACCGGACCAAACGAGGATACGCAATTGCTCTTTGTAATGCGCAAGGCTCGCATCGCGCTCCATCACAACCCCAGCACATCATTCATCGTATAGCGGCCCGGCTCGCGCCCGATCAGCCAGCTCGCCGCTTTCACCGCGCCGCGTGCGAAAATCGCGCGGTTCTCTGCTGAGTGGGAGAGCGTGATGCGTTCTTCTTCTCCCGCCAGGATTACGCTGTGATCGCCTGCAACAGTGCCGCCGCGAAGGCTCGCAAAGCCGATTGCGCCTTCTTCGCGCGCTCCGGTGATGCCATCGCGGCCGCGCTCGCTATGGTCCGATAGCTTGATGCCGCGTCCTTCGGCGGCTGCCATGCCAAGCAGCAAAGCTGTACCAGAAGGCGCATCCACTTTGGCGCGGTGGTGCATTTCAAGGATCTCGATATCCCAATCCTCGCCCAAGGTTTCTGCCGCGCGGTGCGCCAGATGGCACAGCAGATTGACGCCGAGCGAGGTGTTGCCCGTTTGCAGAACAGGGATGGATTTGGCGGCCTCATCGATGATTGCGTGATGGACCTGCTCCAACCCTGTGGTGCCGATCAGCAAAGGGACACCGGCCTTGGCAGCAGCGGTGCAATTGGCTTCCAAAGCAGCGGGGGAGGAGAAATCCACCAGCGATTGCGCCGCGGCGGCCAGCGCGCTGAGATCATCGCCTGCATCCACACCGCCTGCATGTTCATGAGCGCCATTTTCCAGCACCGCCGCAATCGCTTGCCCCATGCGTCCAGCGCTGCCGATAATTCCGATTCGTGCCACCTAATGTCCCCGCTTGTTGCGATCACCTGCTGTAATAGGAACAACCCGGCTTCGACAAGCTCGGCTGGCGCAGTATGGTTGGCCTATGACGAGTTTGCAGAGAATCGTAATCCTGACAGGTGCAGGTGTCAGCGCGGAAAGCGGCCTGCGCACGTTTCGCGCCGAAGATGGCTTGTGGGAAGGTCACCCGGTGGAAGAAGTCGCAACGCCTGAAGGCTTTGCCCGCGATCCCGATCTGGTGCAGCGCTTTTATGATGAACGCCGCGCGCAAGTGATCGCTGCGCAGCCCAATGCCGCGCATATCGCGCTGGGCCGGTTAAGCGGCGAATTTGCAGGCGAGCTGTTGCTGGTCACGCAAAATATCGATGATCTGCATGAACGTGGCGGCGCGCGCGATGTGCTGCATATGCACGGGCAAGCTTTGCGCGTGTGGTGCCAAAGCTGCGATGCGCGCCATGATTGGCGGGGCACTTTGCGCGATGGCCCGCAATGTCCATCATGCGGCGCAGTGGCCATGCGGCCTGACATCGTGTGGTTTGGCGAAATGCCGTATCAAATGGAGCGGATTTTCGATGCGCTGGCGCGCGCCGATCTGTTCGTCAGCATCGGCACAAGCGGCGCAGTCTATCCCGCCGCAGGCTTTGTCGCTCAGGCCAGCCAAGCAGGCGCGCGCACGCTGGAGCTGAATTTAGAACCATCGCAAGGCAGCCGCTTCTTCGATGAGACACAGCTCGGCCCGGCGAGTGAATTGGTGCCTGCTTGGGTGGAGGAGGTGTTGGGGGGTTAAGTCTTAACCACAGCCACTACACTCAGCATCCTTTGCAATGCGCAAAGTCCGCATCCCCGGCTTCAACCCATCCAGTAGGTGTAATTTCCCCCAGCCCGGATCGCCAAATGCGGCTTTGCCTTCCATCGCGACGCGCACGGCCTGCATCGCGGCAAAGCTGCCAACCCAGCCGACCATCGCGCCCAAAACGCCGTCTTCGGCACAAGTGTCGCAATCCTCGGCATCGAAGGCATCGCCAACAAAGCACCGGTAACACGGCTGGTCCCGAAGATGGCCAGCGAATGCGCCAACCTGGCCCTGAAACCGGCCAATAGCTGCCGACAATAATGGCACGCCAAGCGCCACGCAAGCATCAGACACGGCAAGCCGGGTGGCGAAATTGTCTGTGCCATCAAGCACCAGATCAACTGTTCCGATCAGCGCAGCGGCATTGTCTGGCGAAAGGCGATCATCGTGGATCGTCACCTCCAGCTTGGCATCAAAATTGGCCAGCCAACCGCGCGCGGCGACAGCTTTGCCGTGCCCGATATCGCGGCTGGTATAGATCGTCTGGCGTTGCAGATTGCTCACGCTGACTTGATCATCATCGATCAGCGTCAAACGCCCGACACCCGCGCCCGCCAGATATTGCAAAGCGGGCGAACCGATCCCGCCAAGCCCTACAATGGCGATATGCGTATCGACCAAAGCGGCCTGACCCGCGCCGCCAATTTCGGGCAGCACAATATGCCGGGCAAAGCGATCAAGGCGTTCTGGAGACATGGCCATGCGCTGCCCTTAACGCAGGGGAGGGCCTGTGCAAATGCTGCTTGCGAAGCTGTGGATGAGCACGGCTGCGATGCGGCGGGGAAAGAGCGGGGGATTGGCTTGGGATAATGTCATCTATTGCCGTTAGTGCGGTGCAGCTTGGTGCCTGTGGACAGACCTGTTGAAACGCTGCGCACAAGCTTGTGGATGCATCCGGCATAACTGCGCAGGCGCAAATTGTGGGCAACCGTGTGGATATCGGGTGGATATCGTGTGGAGCTGTTGCGGAAAAATGGTCCGGCAACGCAGCCATTGAGACCGCGTTGCCGGTAACTTGTTAGCTTTCCAACTGGCGCAGCAAAGAGCGCACATCGCCATCCATATCGGCATCACGCGTGCGCAGATCTTCGATCAAACGCACCGCATGGATGACGGTGGAGTGATCACGCCCGCCAAATTTGCGGCCAATTTCAGGATAGCTGCGCGGGGTGAGCACTTTGGCCAGATACATCGCCACTTGGCGCGGACGAACCACCGCGCGCGCGCGGCGCTTGCTCGACATTTCGCTGCGATCAATGCGGTAAAACTGGCACACGGTGCGCTGGATCTCATCAATGGTGATGCGCTTGCGATTGGCCGACAGGATATCGGTCAGCTGTTCTTCAGCGAGTTGCAGCGACACTTCTTGTCCGGTCAATTGCGCATAAGCGATCAGCTTGTTCAATCCGCCGACCAGTTCGCGCACATTGCGACTGACGGTGCGAGCGAGAAACTCGATCACATCAGCTGGCACTTCGAGCGGTGCAAATTTGGTCAGCTTGGATTCCAGGATCGCTCGGCGCAGCTCAATATCGGCAGGCTGAATATCGGCCACCAAGCCCATCGACAGGCGCGAGAGCAGGCGCGGTTCAACGCCGTCCAAAGCTTGCGGAGCACGGTCAGCGGCAAAGACCAAACGTTTGCCTTCCGCCAGCAGCGCATCGATGGTGTACAGCAGTTCTTCTTGTGCGGATGCCTTGCCGATGATGAATTGAATGTCATCAACCAGCAGCAGATCGAAACCGCGCAACCGCGCTTTGAATTCCATCATGGCATTGGATTTTAACGCTTGGACAAATTCCACCATGAAACGTTCGGCCGAGCAATAGAATATGCGCGCACGCGGATGGGCTTGCAGGTAAGAATGGCCAATGGCGTGCATCAAATGCGATTTGCCCTGACCGGTCGCACCTTTGAGATAGAGCGGCGAGAATTGCGGTTTTTCCGGCTTGGCCATACGTTCAGCAGCATTCTTGGCGAGAATGTTGGTCGTGCCGGTTACGAAAGCGGCGAAAGTTTGTGAAGGATCAAGCCCGATCGACGCGGTAAAGCCATCATCACCAATGGATTCCATCGCCATCGTGCCATCATTGGCAGCATGGTGGCCAAAGCCGTCATGGTTTTTTAGATCGATATCAGCAATCCGGCGGCGACCGGGATGCACCATGATGTTGACTTCGCGCACCTTGTTGCTGGCAATCTTCCATGCCAGCGACAGGCGATCTGCATAGCGGTCATTCACCCAGTTCGCGGCGAACTCGGTTGGTAGATACAATTCCAGAACGCCGGTTTCGCGAGAGAATTTACCCAGCTGGATAGGCTTGATCCACTGCGTGTGCAGTTGATGCCCCAAATCCTTGCGCAGCCCCTGATTGATATCCGCCCAGTCGGCGGCCAGATCAACTGCATCTCGCTCTTCCATATTGTCCTTTACCACCTCATCTTTGGCCGAATTTGCCCGCCCGCTATTTGGCCCCATTCGTATCATCCCAAAATCCCGCTTGTTCTAGTTATTGCGAAAATGCCTGCCTGCGATTTGCCCCAAACGAGCCCCCGAACTGGGGACAAAACTTCCCTTTCCGGGGCGCGCATATTGGCGCACCGGCTATCGGTTGTTATCTCATCTGTTGATGGTGCAAGACGCCTCCGCCAGCACCGGGATTGAGTTATGCAGCCTGCTGCGGGAAAGCCAATAGGCAGGCTGTAAAAATTCTTAAATATACCGTGTTGACTCGGCTCTAAAGCGCAGGCTTGCGTTGATCTGTTTGATTTTCAACGAAAGTTTTGTGACGATCTCGCGAATCGTTGTATTTCCTACACTTTGCTGGACGCTTTGCAGATTTGCCCCCGCGCTCTTCGCACATGCAAAAAAGGCCGGTGGATAAACCACCGACCTCGTTCTTTTTCCGTTCTGGGTTGGTTTACCCAGTTTGCCGCGAATCACGCGCAGCAAAAGCGAATCACAATGCAGCGACGCGCTTGGACAGCCGGCTCAACTTGCGAGCGGCGGTGTTTTTGTGGAGCACGCCTTTGGCAACGCCTTTGGCCAGCTCAGGCTGAGCGGCGGACAAAGCTGCTGCAGCTTCGTCTTTCTTGCCTTCGGTGCAGGCCGTCTCGACCTTTTTCACAAAACCGCGAATGCGGCTCATGCGGGCGCCATTGATAAGGGCGCGATTGTTATTGCGACGGATGCGCTTTTTGGCTTGCGGCGAATTGGCCATGTCTGTCCTTGTCTCTCAACCGCCCCTGCGGCCGGATTACTGTAGCGTTGTCTAAACTTTGGAATTGGCAGTTGCCTGCCGGAAAGGCGCGCACATAAGTCCAGCGGTGCGTATCGTCAAGCGAATCCGCCCCGCCATCTGCCTTATCGCTGGCACTTGGGGCAGAACCAGCTGCTGCGGCCCCCTTGTACGATGCGGCGGATGACACTGCCACCTGCATTTGCGCAGGTATCGCGCAAACATGATTCGCCCTCGCGGCCATAAACGGCAAAGCGGGTGGCGAAGTATCCAAGCTCGCCATCGGGCCGTGCATAATCGCGCAGGGATGAACCGCCATCCTCTATCGATTGGAGCAAGACCTCGCGAATGGCGGGCACCAGTTTGTCCAATGCAGGCCGCCAGACTTTACCGCCCGCCCGCTTTGGATGGATGCCTGCACGAAACAGCGCTTCGCACACATATATATTGCCAAGGCCGGCCACGATGCGTTGATCGAGCAGCAGCAGCTTGATCGCTTGCTTGCGGCCTTTCAATGCTGCGCGAAGGTGATCTGCTGTCAGGCCATCGCCCAAAGGTTCTGGTCCCATCACGCTAAAGGCTGGCCATTTGTCTAGCTTGGCAGTGTCTACCAGATCGACAAAACCAAAGCGGCGCGGATCGTTCAAAGCGAACACATGATCGGCGGTGGTGATCACCAGATGATCGTGCTTGTCGGCTTCCTCTGGATCGATCCGCCAACGCCCGCTCATGCCCAGATGAAAGATTAAAGAGGTATCGCGCGCTGTATGAATAAGGCCATATTTTGCACGCCGCCCAAGCCCTGTCACCTGCGCGCCAGATATCGCTTGCACCAATCCATCGGGAAAGGGAAAGCGCATGTCAGGGCGGTTCAGCGTCACGCTTTGGATCCGCTCCCCATCAAGGAAGCGGGCAAGTCCGCGCACAGTGGTTTCAACTTCGGGCAATTCAGGCATGAAAATAGCCTCTATCACCCTTTGCGCGCGCCGCAATTGGTCCTAAGACGCCCCCATGAGCGATACCCCCATGAATGAGCAGGTCTCTTTCGGTTACGAAACGGTCGATGCGTCCGAAAAGGAAGGACGCGTAGGCGCGGTCTTTTCCGGCGTTGCGCGCAAATATGACATTATGAACGATGCGATGTCTGGCGGCATGCACCGGTTGTGGAAGGATCAATTCGTTCGCCGCGTTAAACCGCGCGCTGGTGAAGTGATCCTCGATATGGCGGGCGGCACAGGCGATATCGCGTTTCGCATGGTCAAAAGCGGCGCGGATATTGTGGTTGCTGATATCAATCAGGACATGCTCGATGTGGGCGTGGAACGTGCGATGCAGCGCGGAATTGGTGCAGGTAGCGGTGAAGGCGGTGGAGAGAGCGAAGGCTCGCTCACATGGTCATGCCAAAACGCAGAAGAACTCAGCTATCCCGATAAGCAGTTCGATGCGTACACAATCGCCTTTGGCATCCGCAACGTCACCCATATCGACACAGCTTTGGCCGAAGCGCATCGCGTGTTGAAATATGGCGGGCGGTTCTTCTGCCTGGAATTTTCCACCATGACATGGCCGGGCATGAAAGAAGCCTATGACCTGTATTCGCACAAGCTGGTGCCACAAATCGGCAAAGCGGTTGCCGGTGACGAGGACAGCTATCGCTATTTGATTGAAAGCATTCGCCGCTTCCCGCCTATGCCTGAATTTGAACAGATGATCGCCAATGCAGGCTTTGCCCGGACCAAGGTGGAGCCGATTTTGGGCGGCCTTGTCGCGATCCATTCGGGGTGGAAGATATAGGGTGACGCGCCCCGCAACGCATATCTGGCGGCTTCTGAAATGGGGCCGGACGCTGGCGCGGCATGGCGCATTGCGCGGGATCGAAGCCAATCCCAATACGCCAGCACCAGTGCGCCGCCTTGTCCGGCTGGCGCGCTTTGGCACGTTTCAACCTGATGAACCCGATTATGCCGCCGCTTTCCGCGATATTGGCCCGGCCGCGATCAAGCTGGGGCAAACGCTGGCCACCCGGCCTGATATTGTGGGCGAGGATGCAGCGCGCAATTTGCTTAGCCTGCAGGACAATCTGCCCCCTGTTGCTTTTGCACAAATCGAAGCTGCAATCGAAGCCAGCTTTGAATGCCCGATTTCCGATCTCTTTACCCAAATCGATCCCGAACCTGTGGGCGCAGCCAGCATTGCGCAGGTCCATAAAGGCATCACCACAGATGGCCGCACCGTCGCCATCAAAGTGTTGCGTCCCGGCATTCGGGAAAAGTTTGCGCAGGATATTCAGACCTATGAATGGGCCGCTGCCCATCTTGAAGGCATGGGCGGTGAAGCATCGCGCCTGCGCCCGCGCCTGACCATCGCCAATTTCAAACGCTGGACCAATAGCGAGCTGGATCTGCGGCGAGAAGCCGCATCAGCGTCTGAGCTGGCAGATTTCATGCGCGGGATTGAACGCTATCGTATCCCCAAAGTTGATTGGGACCGGTCAAACAGCCGGGTGATGAGCATTGAATGGGTCGATGGCGTCAAAATCTCCAACACCGACGCTTTGAGCGCGGCAGGCCATGATCGCCCCGAAATGGCGCGGCGTCTGGTGATCGCATTTTTAACCCAGGCGATCAGCGCGGGGTTCTTCCATGCCGATATGCACCAGGGCAATCTGTTCGTGGAAAAAGACGGCACGATTGTCGCGATTGATTTTGGCATTATGGGCCGGATTGATCGACGCGCGCGGCAATGGCTGGCGGAAATTCTCTATGGCCTGACGACAGGCAATTACAAACGTGTCGCCGAAATCCATTTCGAAGCGCAATATGTGCCCAGCTATCACTCGGTTGATGAATTTGCGACCGCCCTGCGCGCAGTGGGGGAGCCGATGCGCGGCAAGCCGGTGAGCGAATTGAGCGTTGGCCAGATGCTGGATGGATTGTTCGCGATCACCCGCGATTTTGACATGCAGACACAGCCGCATTTGCTGCTGCTGCAAAAAACCATGGTGATGGTTGAAGGCATCGCCACGCAGCTCGATCCCTCGATCAATATGTGGGACGTTTCTGCGCCTTATGTGCGCAGTTGGATCCGTGATGAGCTGGGGCCGGAAAGCAAGCTGGCAGAACGGATCAAGGACGATACCGAAACGCTGCTGCGCGTGCCCGCATTGATCCGGCGTTTGGAAGAAATGTATCCGCCGAAAGGCGGCGCGCCTGAACCTGCGCCGCTGCCCGATGTGGAGCTGATCCGGGAGCGCCGCCAACGCGAAGGTCGCGGCTGGATGGGCTACGTGCTGGCAGCAGCAGGGGGTGCGGCATTGGTGGTGGCAGGGAGCATGGCGGGATGGATCGGTTAAGGCGCAGACCCCGGCGCTGGGACAGGTTTGCCGGATGGGCGCCGGGTGCAGCGATCCTGACACTGGTTGGCTTTGCGATATTGCTGGCGCTTGCCGCATGGACACAGCGCACCGATTTGCCCGAAAGCGCCGCTCCAGTAGAAGCGCCTACGGCCACGACCACCTCTCATGGTGAAAACCCGGCGCGCGATACCGATCTCAGGCTATATGATCGCATCGTTGAGCGGGTCGATGCTGGCGAAAATTATTATGAAGTCGCGGTTGAGGAACAGCGCGCGCGCGATTTCCCTGTGCGCCCCGGCCTTGCGGTTCGTTTGCCCACTTTGGCCTATGCGACGGCGGTGTTTGAGACATGGGGCATGGCCTCTTTGGGCGTGTTGCTGGCGGTGCTGACTTTGCTGGCATGGTGGGTCCGCTTGCAGGATGAGCAGGGCGGGCAGGAGCGTAAACTCTATATCCTGCTGCTGCTCGTGATTGGCGCAGGGGTCGGGTTCAAACTGCAATATCTGGCATTGCATGAGGTGTGGGCAGGGATGCTGATTGCCCTGTCGTTGGGGCTACACAGGCCGCAACAATGGGTGTGGTCATGGGTGGCGGCAGCGCTTGCTTTGGCTATTCGCGAACATGCCTTGCCGTTTGTCTTGTTGATGGCGGCTATGGGCTGGATGCGGGGGCAAAGGCGCGAAGCATTTGCATGGCTGGGACTTGCGCTGGTTTTCGGCATTGCGCTGGCGTTTCACCTGTCTGTGGTTGCACAATTGACGAGCGAAGCTGATCCCGCTTCGCCGGGCTGGCTAACATTGCGCGGACTTGGTGGGTGGACTTCCAATATCGTGACTTCAAGCCCGCTTCAGCTGTTGCCGGGATGGCTGGCGGCGATGTTGGTCATTGTGCCGCTGATCGGCTGGGCCGGGTGGAAAAGCGATCTGGGTGAGACGGGGCTGCTGCTATGTTTAGGCTATGGTCTCGCCTTTATGATCGCGGGGCGTGACAACAACTTTTACTGGGCGCTGATCGTGATGCCGGTGTGGTTTGTGGGCTTTGCCTTCGTGCCGCGCGCGCTTGCCAGCCTGTGGAATTCCGCGCGCGATTATTGATGCGTTAACCATACGCAGCCAAAACCGGCGCATGACCCAGAGCCTGCGCATGATATTGCCGGACAATCCTTTGCGACGCCTGCCGCGCGCTGCCGCTTTGGCGGTGATGGCGCTGGTATTGGCAGCGATGGTGTGGAGCGCATTTGCGGTGCCCGGTGCAGGCGCGGTTGATGCCGCGCAGCAGGCCACCAAATCCGAAGAATCGATCGGTGATTTTGGCCTCTACAAACTGATCGCGCAAAAGGTGCAGGCGGGAGAGCCATATTATAAGGCCGCTTTGTCCGCGCAGCGTGCGCACAATTATCCCACCAAACCTTTCGTCACCGTGCGCCTGCCCACTTTGGCATGGGGGCATAGCGTATTGGGTCAAACGGGCATGACAGTTCTCGTTTGCGCCATGATGCTGGCCGTCATTGCGCTGTTTGGCTGGCGTTTTTACCGGCGGTTTCATCGGTATGAAATTGTCGGCGGAGTGCTGATTTTGGTGCTGAGCGGGGCCGCGGTGCTCAATGATATGGCCGCGCATTCGCATGGGCTTGTCGCTGGGTTGCTGCTGTCACTGGCGCTTTTGACGTATCAGCCGGAACGCTGGTGGCCGAGCCTGCTGCTGGGGGCGTTGGCGCTGTTTGTGCGCGAGCTGGCGCTGCCATTCGTGATCTTGTGGTTAGGCTTTGCAATTGTGCAAAAGCGGTGGCGCGAAGCTGCTTCGGTGGCGGCTGTGCTGCTGGTATTCGCCGCTGCGCTTTATGCTCATGCACAAGCGATCAATGCGCTGCTGCTGCCCATTGATAAGCCTTCACCGGGGTGGTCTGGAATGGCCGGGCCCGCTTTGCCGCTGCTAAGCCTGACCAAGCTTACCTTTCTGCTCGCCGTGCCAACGCCGATGGGCGGCGCGCTGGCGATTTTGCCGCTGCTGGGCTGGGCAGCAACGGGTGGGCGCATAGGGGCATTTGCAGTTTTGTGGTTTGCAGGCTTCTTGCTGGCCATGGCGTTGTTTGCGCGAGTTGAGAATTTTTACTGGATCGTGCTGGTTCTGCCGGCCTATCTTGCTGGCTTCGCCTTTGTGCCGCGAGCCATCGCAGACTTGCTTGCGGCGGCTTCTGGCTCCAAAGAAAGCCAATCTTAACCATCATCTGCCAAGGCAAGCCGTACTTTTTTACGCATTTTGGCAAATTTGACGACTATTGAGGTCTAGGCTTTGGGCGCAGACGGACAGACAATTGAACAGGATGATCGCAGCGATGATCGCAGCGCTGATGTGGCGCGGCCACGCGTCTTGCTTGTCGTGGGCGGCGGAATTGCTGCATATAAGTCCTGCGAACTGGTCCGCTTAATCAAAAAAGGTGGCGGCGATGTCACCTGCGTTTTGACAGAAGGGGGCGCGCAATTTGTGACGCCAATGGCATTGGCTGCTCTCTCCGGCAATCAAGTGCATTCCACGCTGTGGGACCTGAAAAACGAAGCTGAAATCGGCCATATCCAATTGTCGCGTGAAGCCGATCTGGTGGTGGTTTGCCCGGCCACAGCCAATATGCTGGCCAAAATGGCGGCGGGTATTGCCGATGATCTGGCCACCACCATGATCCTGGCCACAGATAAGCCGGTGCTGACCGTTCCGGCAATGAATGTGCGCATGTGGGAACACGCCGCAACACAGCGCAATATCGCCACTTTGGTGGATAGCGATGTGCGCGTTATGATGCCTGATGAAGGCGAAATGGCATGCGGTGAATTTGGCCCCGGCCGCTTGCCCGAACCCGAAGTGGTGTGGCTGGAAATTGCTGATATGCTGGGCCTTGATCCGGGCGATATCGGTTTTGGCGGCGCGCATTCTGCCGAAGTTGTCGCCTATCTCAAACAGCTGGAAAACAGCGATGAGGAAGCGCCCGAGGATGCCGATGGCATTGTCGATCCCACCGCTGGTGCGCCCAAAGGCGGGGTCGCCGATGCGCTCGCTTCCATCATCCCGCGTTCTACCCCGCGCAAAATCGATGACGATGATGTCGAATATGCCGATCTTGAAGAAGGTGATGGCGAGGATGGCCCCAATGAAGGCCCCGACCTGCCCGATCCCGATCTGGAAGGTTCTGACAAATTGCTCGCCAAAAAAGGCAGCGCTGCCGCAGCGCCGCCAACCGATCGCGAAGCTATCAATCACGAAGTCAACGCCAAGCAAACAGCGCCGCAACCTTTTGAAGGGGAAGAGGCAGCAGCTCCGGTCAACCCGCTGGATGAGGACGGCGTTGCCACCCCGCAAGTCGAAGTGGAAGAAAGCGATTTCGATCCGCTGGCGGGACAACCAGCTTTTGCCAAAGACATCAAACATCGCCCGCTTTATGGCAAACATTTGCTGATCACCGCAGGCCCCACGCATGAGCCGATTGATCCGGTGCGTTATCTCGCCAATCGCAGTTCGGGCAAGCAAGGTTATGCCATTGCGGCGGCGGCGGCTGCCGCTGGGGCGCAGGTCACGCTGATATCTGGCCCGGTGCATTTGAAAACGCCGCCGGGCGTTGATCGCATCAATGTCGAAAGCGCAGAGGAGATGGCGAAAGAGGCCAAGAAAGCTCTGCCCGTTGATGCAGCGATTATGGTGGCCGCCGTCGCGGATTGGAAACCGCGCGATTTCAAAGGTGAGAAAATCAAGAAACGCGGCTCTGCTCCGCCTGCTCTCATCCTGACCGAAAACCCCGATATTCTGGCAACGATTGCAGCGGGTGCAAAGCGGCCTGATTTGTTGATCGGCTTTGCTGCTGAAACAGAGAATGTCGTCGAAAATGCCCGCAAGAAGCGCAAAAGCAAAGGCGTTGACTGGATCGTTGCCAATGATGTGTCTGGCGATGTGATGGGCGGGCCTGACAATCAGGTCCACCTTATCCGCGAAGGCAAAGTGGAGCATTGGGACCCGATGACGAAACAGGATGTGGCGACTGCGCTAGTCACCCGCATCTCTGAAAAGCTGACCGAGGACGCTTGATGTTGTGACCCAGAAAATTGCCGTTGAAATTCGCCGCCTGCCCCATGGTAACGGCTTGGCATTGCCTGCTTATGCCACCGATGGCGCGGCGGGCATGGATGTGTTGGCGGCGGAAAGTGTGACGCTGGCTCCGGGCGCGCGCCATGCGGTTGCCACAGGCTTTGCGGTGGCGATCCCGGAGGGCTTTGAAATACAGGTCCGCCCGCGTTCTGGCCTTGCGTTAAAACACGGCATCAGCCTGCCCAACACGCCGGGCACGATTGACAGCGATTATCGCGGCGAGCTGAAAATCATCATGATCAATCTGGGCGATGCAGACTTCGCCATTGCGCGCGGGGACAGGATTGCGCAGATGGTGCTGGCACCTGTCGTGCTGGCTGATTGGGCAGTGGTTGAGGAGCTTGGCGAAACGGTCCGCGGTGAAGGCGGTTTTGGCTCCACCGGCGGACACGCCAAGCTTTAGAAATTTAGTTTCAGCGGCGCGCTGAACGCTGCACGGGCTGATCTTCCGGCTTGACCGAAATGCGCACTGTTTCGCCATTTCCCCCAGGGAAATCGGTGAACATCGCTTCAACCAGATTGGGCACAAGATATTGCAATCGGTTCGAAGTTGAAACCGCTTCGGCCTTGCCTTCAAACAGGCGTTCGCCAGTTGAAACGTCATCGATTTTCAGATCGATACCGCTGGTAAAGACAGTGACGCTGGAAACGCCGCCGCCACGGCCAAAGAACGGATCGTGCCAGCCATAACCCCATGCGCGGCTGGGCGCGTAAGAGATGCGGGTGCGGCCTAAACGATCGCGGAAATATACCGGGCGATAGCCGTACCATGAATTGAAAAACGGATCGCGGTGCCGGGCAAAACCGGTGGATCGGACACGTTCGCGCCCTTCGTCAACACCGTAATCAAACCGCACGAGCAGCGTTGCTTCTTCCGGCGAAGCGGCAGCGGCATAACCAAGCTGTGCCATTTCTGCTTCGACGAAATCGGAATACAGGGCAAATTCAAGCCCGCCAGCAAGCGCAGGATCATCTGCCACAACGGCAAAACTTTCCCCTTGAGGCGCAGGCAATTGCGCCTGAAAACGCGACACATCGGCGTTAAAGTTGCTTGCGCATGCGCCAAGTCCGGCCAACAGCAGGGGAGCAGCGGCAAGCTTGGCAAAGCGCGCGGTGGTGGTGGATTTTGACATAGCTCTTCTCTCGCAGACCTTGTTGCGACCCGGGGCGAACATTGCGCAGGCAAAACGCCTTTGCACCGAATCTTTATCTCGACTATGCAGCAACTTATGGCAAGCGCGGCCTGAACCGCGCTTTAACCGCCAAACCGCTCAACCTATCGCCCGCGCACCAGACCAAGCGCCTTATACGCGCTATCAAGCGTGGGTGCGCTCAGCTCACGCGCTTGGCTGGCTCCGCGCGCTAAAATCGCAGTGAGCGCCTCGCGATCCTCCTTCAGCTCAACAAACCGATCGCGCAGCGGCCCCAGCTTTTCCACCAGCAACTCTGCCAGAACAGGCTTGAAATGGCCAAACATCTGATTACCATGTTCGGCCAGCACAGCTTCGGGTGTGGAACCAGAAAGCGCCGCAAAAATCGTCACCAGATTGAGCGCTTCGGGCCGGCCTTCAAGGCCTTCCAGCTCGCTTGGCAAAGGTTCTGGATCGGTGCGCGCTTTGCGAATTTTCTGCGCCATTGTGTCAGCATCATCGTTCAGATTAATGCGGCTCATTTCCGAGGGTTCGGATTTGGACATCTTTTTCGAACCATCGCGCAGAGACATAATGCGCGCAGCCATTGGCGGGATATATGGCTCGGGCAAAGTGAAGACGGGTGCATCTTCGCTCGCGAAATCATTGTTGAACTTTTGCGCAATGTCGCGCGCCAGCTCCAAATGTTGTTTCTGATCATCACCCACGGGCACATGCGTCGCTTGATAAAGCAGCACATCAGCTGCTTGCAGCACGGGATAGCCAAACAGCGCAGCGCTTGCGCCTTCGCGGTTTTTGCCAGCTTTGTCCTTCCACTGCGTCATGCGGTTAAGCCAGCCCATCCGCGCAGTGCCGGTCAGCAACCATTGCATTTCTGCATGGGCGGGCACTTGGGCCTGATTGAACAGGACCGTTTTGCTCGGATCAACGCCGCAAGCCACCAAAGTCGCGACCATTTCCAGCGTGGCAGAATGCAGCTCAGCTGGTTTGTGCGGCATCGAAATGGCGTGCAGGTCGGCCAAGAAGATCAGGCACTTGCGGCCTGCTTTTTCCTCTTCATCCTGAAGTTTCACATAATTGACGATAGCGCCCAGATAGTTCCCCAGGTGCGGGGTGCCAGTGGGCTGAATGCCTGAGACGACTTGCATTATTCGTGGGCCTTTTTCTTGGTAAGCTTGGCAATTCTGGTCCGGTCAATCGCGCCAATCGCGAAGGCCACGGCGAAATAGACAATAACGGCCCCCACTACGAGGACCGCCAAAGCAAACAGGCGTTCAAACAAACCGCTTGCGTAAAAGCCGGTTAGCAAATCGCGCGCATACCACAAGGCAGCTCCCATCGCGGCGGCAGCGATCAGTTGGCGAAACAGGCGCAAGAACAAGGCAGGCGGCGCTTTATAATGGCCGCGATGGACCAGCACGCCGTACAAAAACGCAGTGTTGAGCCATGCGCCGATCACGCTTGCCAAAGCCACGCCGCGCACGCCCAGCTCGTCCAGAAAAGCAATGTTGAGCGCAATGAAAATCGCCAGCGATAAAAACGCGGCATAAACGGGCGTCTTGGTATCGGCGCGGGCGTAAAAATTGGGCACCAGCACCTTTACCAGCACATAGGCAGGCAAGCCCAAGACCAGCATCGCCAGCACTTCACCCGTGATCGCAGCATCGGCCATTTCGAAGCGCCCGCCTTGGAAGATCATCGTCACAAAAGGCGCTGCACAAATTGCCAAGGCAACCGCAGCAGGCAAAGTCAGCAGCATGGCAAGTTCGATTGCATCGGTTTGGATGCGGTCTGCGCCTTCCTTGTTATCGCCGCCCACAAATTTGGAAAGCGTGGGCAGGATCGCGGTGGATAGCGCAATGCCGATAATGCCCAAGGGCAGCTGATTAAGCCGGTCGGCATAGTTCATATAACTTACCGCGCCGCTATCGAGCTGATTGAGGAAATAGAGCTGTACCAGCGTGTTGATCTGATACGCGCCGCCACCAATCGCGGCAGGCAGAGCGATAATGCACAGCCGCTTCACCTCAGGCGTTAACCGGGGCAGGCGCAGCTTCACTTCGAAACCTTCGACCCGCACCCAGATATACAGCCAGATGAGCTGCATCACGCCTGCCACAGTCACCGCCCAGGCAATGCCATAGGTGACCTGCTCAAGGCTCGCGCCTGTCGCCATCCAGCGTTCTCCCACCAGCAAAGCGGTGATCAGCACCAGATTGAGAATGATCGGAAAGCTTGCGCCGGGCGCAAAGCGGGACACGGAATTGAGCATGCCGGTGAACAAAGTCACCAAGCTCACCAGCACGATATAAGGAAACATGATCCGCGCGAAATCCACTGCGAGCGGGAAGTTTTCGGCATCCATCGGCTTTTCCGCCAGCAGCCAGATAATGCCCGGCATCGCCATCTCAAACACTGCGGCGAGCGCAATCAGCACAGGCAGCAGCACGGACAGGACATCGGCAGAGAAACTGCGCGCTTCCTCTATCCCGCCATCACCGTGCAGGCGTTTGGAGAACATCGGCACAAAGGCTGCTGAAAATGCGCCTTCGGCAAACAGGCGGCGAAACACATTGGGAATGATGAAAGCCTGAAACCAGGCATCGGTCACATCATTGGCGCCAAGGACGCGCGAGAATATCATCTCGCGCGCCATTCCCGCGACACGGCTGACCATTGTCAGCGAACCGATTGTGCCGACATTTTTGAGCAGGCTCATAGTTTTGTAGCCCGCGCGCCGATGGGTTTAACCTTCGCTGCCGCCAGCAGGCGGAGTGCTTGGCGCGGCGCCGCCAGCGCCGGTTTCTTGGGCGCGCTTTTCTTGCAGGCGTTGGACATACAAGCCGTTAAAATCAATAGGATCGAGCATTACCGGCGGGAAGCCTGCATCACGAACCGCATCGGACACCACACGGCGCGCGAAAGGGAATAGCAAACGCGGCGCTTCAGCAAAGGTGAAGGCGTGCTTTTGATCGTCCCCGATATTGCGCATCCCAACAAGGCCGCAATAGGCCAAATCAACGATGAACTGCGTGCCCTGCGGCGTTTTGGAGGTGACGGTGATCTTAAGCTCAACTTCGCTCACTTCCTCATTCACCGATTGTGCGCCGATATTGAACTGTACGTCCATTTCGGGCTGATCGCGCCACTGGAAGCTTTCAGGAGCCTTGGGATTTTCAACGCTGAGATCTTTCACATATTGCGAAATCAATCCGGCGACAGGCTGGGTATCCTCGCCATTGGCTTTGGCTGCGTTATCAAGGTCGGTCAGAACATTGCCGTCATCGGCCATAATCACTATCTCTCATTGACTGGTGCGGGCAGGCGGACAATCCGCCAGCGCTTCATACCTCTATGGGCGCGAGCGCCTAGCATTGCACGCGCTGGCCCGCAATGTTGCAGCAAATCTGTTGCGCAGTTGCTTCATGCAGGCGAAAGGCTTGGTTGTTCAATTGAAAAGGGACCCTATCTGGGTCACAATAGGTTGATAAGAGGAAGGCTGTTATTCCATGCAGCTGCGAATCGGCTCATATCAGATGGCCAACAGCGAAACGGCCAAAACGCTCAAGATGCCCATGCGGGCAAAGACGCCAAACGGGAAATACTAGTGATACCTGAAATCATCATTCTCGCCATGATCGCCGCTTTTCTCGGCATGCGCCTGTATTCGGTGCTGGGACGGCGTGCAGAACATGAAGAAGAAGTCATCCCCAACCGCTTTGAACGCGGCGATGAAGCTGGCGCTGCCAATACCGCGCCGCAAGCCGTGACAGAAGCTCCGCAAAGCGATCGCGCGTTGGCTGGCTTTCCGCCTGCCATTGAACGCGGCCTGCGCGATATTTCCAGCGCTGATCGCCGGTTTAAACTGCTGCCCTTCCTCGAAGGTGCACGCGGCGCGTATGAAATGGTGCTCGAAGCGTTCTGGCGCGGCGACAAGGAAGAGCTGCGCGAATTGTGCGATGACGATGTTTATGAAGGCTTTGCCGGTGCCATCGATGAACGCGAGGCCGCTGGCCAATCGCTTGATAACAAGCTGATCCGGGTGGAAGACACCACGGTTCATTCCGCCATGCTGGATGGCAAAGTGGCGCGCATTGCGGTGCGGTTTGTCTCTGACATTGCATCGGTGCTGCGCGATAAAGACGGCAATGTTATCGCCGGGTCTTTGGATGATGCGGTGGAAAGCCGCGATATCTGGACGTTCAGCCGCGATGTGACGAGCCAGGATCCCGCCTGGCTGCTCGATGAAACCGATATCGGTTGATTGTTGAGAGGCGCTGCGCACGATGCTGCGTCTCCGAACGATCACTGCGATTGCGATGCTTGCCGCATTGACGGCATGTGTCCGCGTTATTCCTGAAAGCTCGGTACCGCCAGCGCCTCCACGCCCTGCACCAAGCCAGCCTGCCCCTAGCCAGCCTGCTGAAACTCAGCCCGCTCCCACTGGACCGATAATTGCAAGCGCGATTGCTGCAGGCATTGCGCGCGGGCCATCGGTGCTGGCCTTGCGCTTCACCGATGATGATGCCGCACAAGCGCTAAGCGCTTTTCAAGCAAGTTGCCATGTGGCCACCCGGCGAGAGGATGTCTCGGGCCTCACGCGCCTGTCCGATTGGCGGGCCCCATGCGATGCAGCGCCAAGCTGGCCGCGTGAAAGTGCGCGGTTGTTTTTTGACCGGTATTTTACGCCAGTGCGCGTTGGCGATGGCACCGCTTTTGCCACCGGCTATTTCGAACCTGAAATCATGGGCAGCCGCACAAGACGCCCCGGCTTCACAGTCCCCGTTTACGCCGTTCCCGATGATCTGGTGCGCGCATGGCCCGCCGATGTCCCTGTTACCGAGCGCGAGGGCCGCGCGCCTTTGGTCCGCCAATATGACAATGGCCGCGTTGCCCCCTATTTTGATCGCACCCAGATAGAACAAGGCGCTTTGGCCGGTCGCGGGTTGGAGATTGCCTGGGCAGCGGACGAGGTTGAGTTTTTCTTCCTGCAAATTCAAGGCTCTGGCCGCCTGCGCACACCTGAAGGCGATGTCATTCGCATCGGCTATGCCGGGCAGAACGGCCATGCCTATACCGGGATTGGCGGATTGATGCGGCAACGCGGGCTGCTGGGTGATGGGCCGGGGCAATATGCAGGCTCTATGCAAGGCATTATGCAATATCTGCGCGAACAACCTGAAGCTGGCAAAGCGCTGATGCGCGAAAATCGCAGCTGGGTGTTTTTTCGTGAGCTGACAGGTGATGGCCCGCTCGGCTCCATCGGTGTGGCTGTGAAAGCGCAAGATACGGTGGCGGTTGATCCGCGCTTTGTGCCTTATGGCGCGCCCGTCCACCTCGATCTGGACCGCAATGTGGCAGATGGATTGTGGGTGGCTCAAGACACTGGCGGCGCAATCAAAGGCGCCAACCGGTTCGACACTTTTTGGGGCGCAGGTGAGCGCGCACGCCAGATTGCCGGCGGGATGAGCGGGCGCGGGGAGGCGCTGATCTTCCTGCCCAAAGAGGCCGCAGCACGGCTGGAGCGATGAGCGGGCGCACGCCAAGAGGGCTGTCAGCGGAAGAACAGGCCTTGTGGGCGAAACTCGCCTCCAGCGTGACGCCGCTGCATCCATCGCCCACTTTGCGCGCCAACCCGCCTGCCGCGCCTGTTCCCGCGGTGAAATCTGCACCCGTCGCACCGCCTGCCAAATCGCCCAAAGACCGCAGACCTGCACCATTGGTCAAACAGCCGGCAAAGCCTGCACCGCCTGCCTCTGCAAATGGCCTTGATTCGCATTGGGAGCGGCGCTTGGGCCGCGCTTCGACTGCGCCTGATTTCACGCTCGATCTGCATGGTCATACACTCGATTCTGCGCATCGGCGGCTTGATAGCGGGCTGATGCAAGCCAAAGCGATGGGGGCGCGGCTGGTGCTGGTAATTACGGGCAAGCCGCGTCCGGTTGAAGCTGCGGATAGAGCGCATCGTCGCGGCGCAATTCGTGCCAAAATCCTCGATTGGCTGGCGGCCGGGCCACATGGTTCTGATATCGCGGCCATCCGCAAAGCCCATCGCCGCCACGGGGGTGAGGGCGCGCTGTATATCGTGCTGCGGCGGCGGTGAGAGCTATCGCCCGCGCCGCAATTGCGCTGCGCCATGCATGATTGCCCCGATGATCCAGAATATCACCAGAAGGATCACAAAATTGCGCGACAAAATGCCGGGGCTAATCGCGTTTAAATCCATAAAAGGATAGGGATAAAGCCCGTCCACACTGCCGCGCACAAGCGCATAACCGGCATACAAAAGCGGCCACAAGGTCACCCAATGCATCTGCCGCAAAGCACGCTTGTCACTGGTCGCATAAAGCACCCACCACAGCGCGCTGAGCACAGGCACAACGGTGTGCACGCCTTGATCCGACACAATCTCCCACCCTTGTTGATTGAGCAAATGCGACAGCGCTACGTGATAGATAATGCCCACACCAATAATCGCGGTCACCATCGATAGGATCAGCATACGCGGCGCGCGCCACCCCATCGCAATCCCCGCCATCATCACCATCACCGCGATATTGGTAAGGATCGTGAAATAGCGCGACATTTGCAACGCACCCGCCGTCACCGATCCAAGGTTCAGCGTGTTGAGATAAAGCTGCAAGCCCATACTGTATGCCGCGATCATAGCGATCAGAGCAGCAAACAGACGCGCGCGGTTGGAGGCGACCATAGTTCGTTTTCTCTTGCAACTTGTTTGCGCCCAGCCATTGCCATCACGCGGGCAAAGAGCAAGTGCAAAAGCGTGCCGGCCAAAGCATGTGGGCACGCAGTTGCCGCATATAGAAAAAGCCCCGACATCGCTGCCGGGGCTTGATCTTGCAAAAGCTGGATTTCACATCAGCTGTGATATTTGGCGTAAGTCAGATCAAAGCGATCAGCATCCATCACTTTGGTCCATGCGGCCACAAAGTCCTTCACAAACTTGGCCTCATTGCCTGCCTGCGCGTAGATTTCAGACTGCGCGCGCAGCTGACTGTTGGAACCGAAGATCAGATCGGCACGGGTGGCGCGATATTTCTCTTCTCCGGTCTTGCGGTCAGAGCCGATATATTCTTCTTCCTCGCTTTCTTCGACAGGCGTCCATTGGTTGCCCATATCCAGCAGGTTGGTGAAGAAGTCTGGCGTCAACTGCCCGGCGCGATCGGTGAAGATGCCGTGTGCGGTGTTGCCCGTATTCGCGCCAAGGGCACGCATACCGCCAACCAGAACGGTCATTTCCGGGATTGAGAGGCCCAGCAAATGCGCTTTGTCGATCAGCATTTCTTCGGTGCGCACATCGGCTTTGACTTTCAGATAATTGCGGAAACCATCGGCAAAGGGTTCAAGCGGTTCAAAGCTTTCGGCATCGGTTTGGTCTTCGCTGGCATCGCCGCGTCCGGTTGTGACAGGAACGCTGATGGCAAAGCCTGCATCTTGCGCAGCTTTTTCTACCGCAGCAGCACCGGCCAGAACAATCGCATCGGCCACTGACAAATCACCGCGCAATTCTTCGATTGTAGCCAGCACGCCAGCCAATTCCTCAGGATCATTCGCCGCCCAATCCTTTTGCGGGGCAAGGCGGATACGGCCACCATTGGCGCCGCCACGGTGATCAGAATTGCGATATGTCGAGGCCGAGCCCCAGGCCGCTTTTACCAGCGCGCTGACCGGATGGCCGCTTGCCAGAATGGCGGATTTGAATTGGGCAACGTCCGCATCAGAAGGTGTGCTGCCAGCGGGAACCGGATCCTGCCAGATCAGATCTTCAGCGGGAACTTCAGGGCCCATATAGCGCACTTTGGACCCCATATCGCGGTGACACAGCTTGAACCAGGCACGTGCAAACGCATCGTCCAACGCTGCCTGATCATCGCGGAAACGCTCTGAAATCTTGCGATATTCCGGATCCATTTTAAGCGCCATATCAGCCGTGGTCATCATGGTTGGCACCTTTTGCGACGGATCGCGGGCGTCAGGAGCCATGTCGTCAAGTTCGGCGTTTACCGGCTGCCATTGCTGTGCGCCCGCCGGGCTTTTCACCAGCTCATAGTCATATTTGAACAACAGCCGGAAATAGTCGCCGCCCCACTGTGTGGGGTTTGGCGTCCAAGCACCTTCAATGCCCGAAGTGGTGATATGACCTTTGCCGATTTCGTCCGCGTCATTCAGCCAGCCAAAGCCTTGCAGATGCAGCGCCTCGCTTTCCGGCGCGTTACCAAAGGTATCGGATGGCTGGGCGCCATGCGCTTTACCAAAGGCGTGGCCACCTGCTGTCAAAGCAACGGTTTCTTCGTCATTCATGGCCATACGCGCAAATGTTTCACGCATATCGCGGGCCGATTGCAGCGGATCGGGATTGCCGCCGGGGCCTTCGGGATTAACGTAAATCAGGCCCATCTGAATTGCCGCTAGCGGATTTTCGAGAGCTTTGCCGCTATCTGGAATGATGCGTGTTTCCACGCCTTGATCGACCCACAGTTCTTCAGTGCCCCAGTAAACCGTCTCAGGCTCGAACACGTCGGCACGTCCGCCGCCAAAGCCAAAGACAGGGCCGCCCATGCTTTCAATCGCGACATTGCCGGTGAGGATGAACAGATCAGCCCAGCTAATGTGGTTGCCGTATTTCTGTTTGATCGGCCACAATAGGCGGCGCGCTTTGTCCAGATTGCCGTTATCAGGCCAGCTGTTGAGCGGGGCAAACCGTTGTTGCCCGCTGCCAGCGCCGCCGCGCCCGTCACCTGTGCGATAGGTGCCGGCTGCGTGCCATGCCATGCGGATGAAGAAGGGGCCGTAATGGCCATAATCAGCTGGCCACCAATCCTGGCTGTCAGTCATCAAAGCCGTAATGTCGGCTTTGAGCGCGTTGTAATCAATCGCATTGAAAGCTTCGACATAATCAAAATCATCATCCATCGGATCGGCTTTGCGGCCGTTCTGGGTGAGGATTTCCAATTGCGTCGCCTCAGGCCACCAATCACGGTTCGTACGGCCCAACAAAGAGCGCGTTTCACCACCACCCTGGAAGGGGCAACCGCTTATATCACCAGTCTTAGCGTCCATCGTACTTCTCCTTCTGCCGGCCCCATGATCGAGATAACCGGACTGCATGAAAGCACAATGACCCAGAGCTTGTGATTAGTCCAAACGATTAAAGCGTGTATTATGATCGATTTTGCAAATGACGCAGCGCAATAGAGGTCGCACCAATATCATAGCCGGTATCGGGGCGTGCGTAAGAACAGTGCGGGACGGACAAAAAGGCCCTCGCGGCTTGAACGCTGCGAGGGCCGATATTGTGTAATAGAGGGAAGGAGTTAAGCGGCCTCGGCCACTGTCTCCTCTTCATCCACCGCTTCATTGCGGATTAGATAATCGAATGCGGACAGACCGGATTTGGAACCTTCACCCATCGCCACAACGATCTGCTTATACGGCACGTTGGTCGCATCCCCTGCGGCAAAGACGCCAGGCAGATTGGTTGCGCCATGATCATCGATGATGATCTCACCAAAGCGGCTGCGTTCAAGGCCTGAATCTTCCAGCCATTCGGTATTGGGCACAAGACCGATCTGCACGAACACACCTTCAAGTGCGACTTCATGCGCCTCGCCGCTGTCACGATCTTTATAGTTCAAACCGTTCACGCGGCTGCCATCGCCGGTGATTTCGGTCGTCTCAGCAGAGGTTACGATATCGACATTGCCAAGGCTGCGAAGCTTGCGTTGCAACACTTCATCAGCGCGCAATTGGGTGTCATATTCGATCACCGTCACATGGCCCACAATGTTGGCCAGATCGATCGCTGCCTCAACGCCGGAATTGCCGCCGCCGATCACCGCAACACGCTTGCCTTTGAACAATGGACCATCGCAGTGCGGGCAATAGGCAACGCCCTTATTCTTATATTCCGCTTCACCCGGAACACCCAGATTGCGCCAGCGCGCCCCGGTGGACAGGATCAGGGAACGCGCTTTCAACACGCCGCCATTGGCCAGTTCCAGCGTGTGCATACCGCCTGCTTGCTTGGCTGGGATCAGCTTGCTCGCTGTGGCAAGGTTCATAAGGTCGATATCATAATCGCCGACATGCTCTTCCAGATTGGCGGCCAGTTTGGGGCCTTCTGTGTAAGTCGTGCCCGGCAGGTTCTCTATGCCGAGTGTATCGTGCAATTGTCCGCCGAAACGCTCTGCGGCAATGCCGGTGCGATAGCCTTTGCGCGCGGTATAAACCGCCGCGGCTGCGCCAGCAGGGCCACCGCCCACGATCAACACTTCGAACGGCTCCTTGGCAGAAAGCTTCTCTGCTGCCTTGGCATCAGCATTGCTATCAAGACGCGAGAGGATTTCAGCCAGCTCCATCTTGCCATTGTAAAAGCTTTTGCCGTTCAGGAAGGTTGCCGGCACAGCCAGAACGCCGCGCTCTTCAACTTCATCCTTATACGCGCCGCCTTCGATCAGCGTTGCCGAAATGCGCGGGTTTTCGAGCGCCATCAGCGTCAACGCCTGCACCACATCGGGGCAATTGTGGCATGAAAGCGAGAAGAACATTTCGAATTCGAAATCGCCATCCAAAGCGCGCACGGCTTCCAGCTCATCGGCATCCACTTTGGGCGGATGACCACCGGCCCACAGAAGGGCAAGCACGAGCGAGGTGAATTCATGGCCCATTGGCAGGCCAGCAAACCGCACCGAACGCGTGGGATCAGAAGCGCGCGTAATGGAAAAGCTGGGCCGCCTTGCATCATCGCCGTCAAAGCTGGCGCTGACCATATCGTGCAGTTCAGCGATCTCTTCGATCAGCTGCCGCGTTTGTGCTGACTTATCGTCCTCGCCCGCATTTTCATTGAGGCTGGCGACGAGCTCAATCGGCTCACGCAGATTGGCGAGATAGGTCTTTAATTGCTGCTGCATATTGGCATCAAGCATGGATCGTCTCCTGTCGCCATCAGTCCCAAAGGACTGGCGAGGGTTGAATGAAAAATGGATGAAAAAGAAGGCCCGAGGAGCGCGTTGGGGGGAGCCCCCCGAGCCTTCCAGCGACCCGAGTTTAAAAAACTCAGGAGCTATTGCGAATGTCGCGTTTAGATCTTGCCAACAAGGTCAAGCGAAGGCGCCAGCGTGTCGCTGCCTTCTTCCCAGGCTGCGGGGCAAACCTGACCTGGATTGTCGCGTACATATTGTGCAGCTTTAATCTTGCGGGTCAGTTCATTGGCATTGCGGCCAACACCTTCACAGGTGATTTCCATGATCTGGATCACGCCATCGGGATCAACCACAAAGGTCGCACGATCAGCAAGGCCAGCTTCTTCACGCAGAACGCCAAAATTGTTGGACAGCGTGTGCAGCTGATCACCAAGGAAAGCATATTTCAGCTTGCCGATCTTTTCAGAGGTGTCGTGCCATGCCTTGTGGCTGAAATGGGTGTCGGTCGAAACGCCGAACACTTCAACGCCCATGTCCTGAAGCATGTCATACTTCTCGCCAAGGTCTTCAAGTTCGGTGGGACACACAAAGGTGAAGTCAGCCGGATAGAAGAAGAATACCGCCCATTTGCCTTTGATGTCTTCGTCTGTGACGTCAAAGAAGTCTTTGCCGGCCTGAAACGCGGTGGCTTTGAACGGTTTGATCGTGCTGCCAATAATACCCATGAATTTTCCCCTTTAGGATTGGTGTTTCGGTGTAACTCGACGCTCTAAATAGGGATCAGCACTGATTATAAAAGTTGATTAAACCGATTGTGCAGTGCAAAAAAATCGATCAGTGATGCGGGAACTCTTTCGGTTTGCAGCTTCCACATGTGTGAGAGCATCCCTGTTGCTCGGGCAGCACGCTTCACCCGCTGCAAACACGCGGTCGCCTATGCGACCTTCACGGCCAATTTGGCCGATGCTGTGTGCCTGTTCACCCAGCGTCTAAGCACCCACTGATACACGCTCCCAGATGACATTCCGACACGGTCTCGCGGCTTCCTGCGCCGCCTTCGCGCTTCTTGCAGCGCCCGCTTATGCGCAAAACCTGCCTACGCAAGACCAGATCGTTGTCATCGCGCAGCGCTCAGGTGCGCCGATGTGGACGATTGATACAGATCGAGGCACCATCATCCTTGTCGGCGAAATTCGCGAAGTGCCCAAAGCCACGCCGTGGCTGCCGGACAGGCTGGAGGATGCAACAGCGCAAGCAAACCGGGTAATCCTGCGCGCCGCGCCCAAATTCTCTCCTGGCGATGTGTTACGGCTGATCTTTCGCGGTGGGCGTTTTACCAAACTGCCCGATGGGCAAGTCGCGGCGGATTTGCTCTCGGCCGAGCAGCGCGCGCGGCTCGCAGCGCTCGAAATTGCATATGATATGGACTACGATCGCCGCAGTTTCCTCATGTCATCCTTCGACTTGCTTGCCCGGAGGCTGGATTTCGATGATGATACCACCGAGGATGCAAGCGAGATCGTGCGCAAGGCCGCCGACCGTGCCGATGTCCCGATCACCCGGCCTAAACGGTTTCGCGGCGAAGATTTGCTTGATGATCTGGCTCAGGCAGATCCGGTGAGCCACATTCCTTGCCTTGAAGCTGCGATGACCGCGACCGAGGCGGGGCAGGAGATTATCGCCCAGCGCGGCGATGATTGGCGGCGCTTCGATGTGCCTGCGGTTATGGCCAATCCGCTGGAGATTGCGTTGGGCACATGCTGGCCATGGGCCGATGACGAGTTGGGTGAAGAAATCCGTGGCCAATGGACCGGCATGATCGCCGATGTCGCGCGCGATAGCGGGGTAACGCTCGCGGTGGTGCCTCTGCGCGTGCTGGCTGAACGCGATGGCGTGCTCGATCAATTGGAAGCGCGAGGTTTTGTAATTGCCGGACCGCAGTGGCGCGCATCTGCCACGCCAGCGCGCAGTGAGGCATCCGCGCCGTAATCGCCCGGAATCAACGCTCATCTGGCCAGGTGAGAAGCCGCTAACGACCTTTACCCAAGGCCGCAGCAGCGCGAAACGGCCTTCGCGATGCCCGCGGCCACAAAGCCTGGATAGGACAAGCCGCGCCATGCCCGCGTTATCTCTCGCGTTATCGCTTACCCACACTGCGCCTGATGCATCAGCTTCTGATCCGCCAGCACCAGTGCCATCATCGCCTCGACAACCGGTGCGCCGCGAATGCCTACGCAGGGGTCGTGGCGGCCTTTGGTGCGCACATCCAATATCCTTAAAAAAAGCATTGCAAATACGCTAATCGAGTTACGTCCCTCAGAGAAGTAAAAAGGACTCAGTGTATAGCCGTATCCAGAGCGATGAATATTGGAGCTATGGGTAGGAGTCATACATTGGTCGGCGAGGATTGATGTAAGGAATCGTGTTGTGGAAACGCTCAATGCACCCTCCATAAATTTCGTCGGCGACACAATCATCTGGAAGACCGGCAGCATAGAAACCAGACGAAATCATCGAAAATGCGATGATCGCAAAAACACCGAATGATAGCCTCGCAAAAAAATGAATTTCTCTATTATTTTTCTTCGCCAAACAAAAAATAATGAATAGGATAGAGGGAAGAAAAAGAATAAATAAAGAGTCTAAGACAAATAAATATATTAAATTAGATAAAAGGGCTATCAATGACGATAAAAAGACATGGCGCGAAATCCAACCCTTTGATTCTTCGCTCATTTAATTGCCGCCGTTGTCTCGCGCACTATTGATGCCATCCCTAATTGATCTGGCATTACTCGTTCGATTCACAGTCATAAAACCTGCCCGCGATGCATCAGCTTTTGATCCGCCAGCACCAGTGCCATCATCGCCTCGACCACCGGCGCGCCGCGAATGCCTACGCACGGATCATGGCGGCCTTTGGTGCGCACATCCACCGCCTCGCCATCTGACGTTACCGATTTGCGCGGGGTCAGGATGGAGCTGGTTGGTTTGAAAGCGACGCGGCAGGTGACCGGTTGGCCGGTTGAGATGCCGCCAGCGATCCCGCCAGCATGATTGGCGAGGAATTCAGGACCTTCGCCATCCGCGCTGCCGGGGCGCATTTCATCTGCGTTTTGTTCGCCGGAAAGGCGCGCGGCGGCAAAGCCATCGCCGATTTCCACTGCCTTTGTCGCGTTGATGCTCATCATCGCAGCGGCAATTTCGCCATCCAGCTTGGCATAAACAGGCGCGCCCCATCCCGCTGGAACGCCAGTGGCCACACATTCCACAACCGCACCCAGCGATGAGCCTGCCTTGCGCGCCTCATCGACCACGCCTTCCCAGCGCTTTGCGGCGACAGGATCGGGACAAAAGAACGCGTTATTGCCGATTTCGTTAAAGTCGACATTGGCCGGATCAATCGCATCGCCGCCAATCTCGCAAACATAGGCCGTCACTGTGACTTCCGGAATCACCAGCCGTGCAATCGCGCCTGCGGCCACCCGTGCGGCCGTCTCGCGCGCAGAGGAACGCCCGCCGCCGCGATAATCGCGAATGCCGTATTTCGCGTCATAGCTATAATCGGCATGGCCGGGGCGATAGGTTTTGGCGATCTCGCCGTAATCTTTGGAGCGTTGATCGGTGTTCTCGATCATCAGGCTGATCGGTGTGCCGGTGGTCTGAGTTGTTCCGTCTTCATTGGCAAAAGTGCCAGAAAGGATGCGGACCTGATCGGCCTCCTGCCGCTGCGTGGTAAAACGGCTTTGGCCCGGACGGCGCGCGTCAAGGAAAGGCTGAATATCCGCCTCACTCAACGCAATGCGCGGCGGGCACCCATCCAGCACCGCGCCCAGCGCAGGGCCATGGCTTTCGCCCCATGTGGTGAAGCGCAGCATACGTCCAAAAGTGTTCCAGCTCATGGGGCGCAGTCTTTGGCGCAAGTTTGCAGGGTTGTCCATTTTGGATCACGCAAAGGCGCAAAGGCGCAAAGAATTTCGAGACGCGCCGCAGGCAATTAAACCGCAAACCTTGCCTCCAAGCGCAAACATGCAGCAAAAGCGCAGTCGCGCTGCAAGCAGCCCTTCTTCGCGCCTTTGCGCCTTTGCGTGAAACCCACTTTCCTACATCCATGAGAACGCGCAAACGCCAAGGGCGATGACCAACCCCGCCACCCTATCCAACACGCCTGCCATCACCGATAAAGGAGCTGCACTTTTTCACTCCAGGACAGTGTCCAATGTGTCTATTTTGTAGGAAACCGCGCCGCACCACTGGCCAAGCCAGCCAAGGACAGGCAAAGAACAAACCATGATTGCCAAGCTTACCGGAACGCTCGACGAAACAGGGGCCGATTGGGCCGTGCTCGATGTGGGCGGGGTGGGCTATCTGGTGCACTGCTCGGCCAAGACTTTGAGCGCTTTGGGCGCGGGCGGCGAGGTGGCGACGCTCTATACCGACCTGCAAGTGAGCGAGAACGATATGCGCCTGCTGGGCTTTGCCGAAGCGGCAGAGCGTGACTGGTTCCGGTTGCTGACAGGCGTGCAGGGTGTTGGCAGCAAAGTGGCGTTGGCGATCCTGTCCGCGCTGTCACCGGGCGAGTTGCGCGATGCGTGTGGCCGGGTGGATGCAGCCGCAGTGGAGCAGGCGAAAGGCGTCGGCAAGAAGCTGGCCGATCGGATTGTGAACGAGTTAAAGGACAAAGCAGGCGCTGCACCGGGTGGCGGCTCTATGGACGGCGATGCTCCGATAACGCCCGCTGGCAGCGCGAGCGCAGATGCGGTGTCGGCGCTGGAAAACCTGGGCTTCAAGCCAGCGGTGGCCGCGCAAGCCGTGGCGCGCGCACAGGCGGAATTGGGCGAAGATGCAGGCGAAAGCGAACTGATCCGCGTGGCGTTGAAGAAGGCGAGCGGGTGATGATGCACAATTCGCCTCCCCGTCATCCTGAACTCGTTTCAGGATCCATCGCGCGTCCCACTCCGGCCCAAAGGCGGCAGGCCCAAGCCAGCCGCAAGGTCATGCCAGTCCACATTCTCGCTCTCGATGAGGTTGATCTTCCAAGCCCTATGCCAGCGCTTCAGCTGCTTCTCGCGCGCGATGGCGGTGGGCATGTCGGCGAACATCTCAAAGCGGACGAGGGTGTGGACGTTGTAGCGGCTTGTGAAGCTGGGACCGGTCCCTTTGCGATGCTGCCAGAGCCTTGCGGTGAGGTCGCTGGTAACGCCAATGTAGAGCGTGCCATGGGGTTTGCTGGCGAGGATGTAGACGCAGGGGTTGCGTTCGAACTGCATGGGGCGGAGACTGCGGCGACATGGATGCTGAAACAAGTTCAGCATGACGGTATTGCGGAGTTTTCATGACCCAAGACTCCCCCCTCTCCCCTGATCGCCAGCCGAACGACCCCGACGCTGCCTTGCGTCCCAAAACCCTGCGCGAGTTTATCGGGCAGGAGGCGGCGCGGGACAATCTGCGGGTCTTCATCCAGTCCGCCAAATCGCGCAAGGAGGCGATGGATCATACGTTGTTCTTCGGGCCTCCCGGCCTTGGCAAGACAACGCTGGCACAGATCATCGCCGGGGAATTGGGCGTGGGCTTTCGCGCCACGTCCGGCCCTGTCATCGCCAAAGCGGGCGATCTCGCAGCGCTGCTCACCAACCTTGAGCCGCATGATGTGCTGTTCATTGACGAGATCCACCGGCTGAACCCTGTGGTCGAAGAGGTGCTCTATCCTGCGATGGAGGATCGCGCGCTCGACATCATCATAGGCGAGGGGCCTTCTGCCCGCTCTGTCCGCATCGATCTGCCGCCTTTCACACTGGTGGGGGCGACCACGCGGCAGGGGCTGCTCACCACGCCGTTGCGCGATCGTTTTGGCATTCCGGTGCGCCTCAATTTCTACTCACATGCCGAGCTGGAGCAGGTGGTGACGCGCGGTGCGCGGCTGCTGGGCCTTGATATCGCCGCCGATGGCGCGCGTGAGATTGCGCAGCGTAGCCGGGGCACGCCGCGCGTTGCCGGAAGGCTGCTGCGGCGTGTGCGCGATTTTGCCCATGTTGCGCGCCAAGCCACCATCACCAAAGCCATCGCGGATGATGCGCTCACCCGGTTGGAGATCGATTCGCTGGGTTTGGATGCCATGGATCGCCGCTATCTCACCATGATCGCAACGACCTATAAGGGTGGTCCTGTCGGCGTGGAAACGCTGGCTGCCGGCCTCGCGGAACCGCGTGACACGGTGGAAGATGTGGTGGAGCCTTATCTCATCCAATTGGGCTTGCTTGCGCGCACAGCAAGGGGGCGCTGCCTCAATGATGGCGGGTGGGAGCATCTGGGGCTCAATCCCCCAAAAGGCACGCAATCCGGCCTGTTCGGGGAAGCAGGGTGAGCGAAATTCCCTAACGGTTTCTTCGCAATTGCCCTTATTTCGGTTCCAGATCGGGACAGACCGGCTTTTGCGCCGGTTTGCCATTCAGAAAATGGGCTGGTTGGGCATATATTGATGGTTAATCCCATTGCCCTATGGCGGCGAATGAGGCTTTTGAAGAGCGTTCGGGAAAGGCAGAAGAGAGGAGTTATACGGACTCCCACATCACGCCTGCCCCATTGAGAATGAGAGAATAGCTTATGTCGGTACGCATGGCCCTTGCGAAATTGACCGCTGCTGCAGCAGGCGGCGCGGTTGTTGGTGGCGGCGCAGTGCATGTCGCTGAACCGCAGGCCGATCAGGTGTCGTACAAATCCGATAAGGATGCAGCACCGCAAGAACTCAAGCCGATAAAGACAACCGCACGCCGCATCATCGAGCGCGAGCCAGAGCGCGAGCAATTGCGCGCTCGCCGCACGATTGAGCGTGAATGCTGCGAGGAAGAGGAATTCGTCCTCGCACCAGTGCCCATGCCATTGCCTCCTTTGCCGCAGCGCGGCGTTGCTGGCGGTAGTGGCGGACAACCGATCATCGTTGGCGGTTCGGGCGGCTTTGGTGGCGGTGGCGGCTTTGGCGGCGGCTTCTTTGGTGGCTTTTTCGGCGGTTCAGGTGGCGGCGGCAGCGCGGTTGTCAGCACCACGACGACGACATCGGGCGGCGAAGGTACGTCTTCGACCGGCGGCGATATCATTATCGACATTGATAACAGCACCACAGGTTCTTCGACTTCGACCTCGGGTGGTTCGACCTCGACTTCGGGCGGTTCGACATCGACTTCGGGCGGTTCGACTTCCACCACAACCGGCGGTGTCAGCACGAGCACAGGCGCGGTAGCTTCCAGCTCAACCACTTCGACAGGCGGCGTGTCCACCAGCACGGGCGGGGTATCAACCAGCACGGGCGGCGTGACATCGACGACTTCCACGACGTCGGGCAATGTTTCAACATCAACGGGCAGCGTATCAAGCTCCTCGGGCAATGTGTCGACGTCCACCGGCAGCGTTTCCAGTTCCTCGGGCAACGTGTCCAGTTCATCGGGCAATGTCTCAAGTTCATCGGGCAACGTTTCAACGTCCACGGGCAGCGTATCGAGCAGCTCGGGCAATGTCTCGTCCAGCTCGTCTTCCAGCTCCTCGTCTTCATCCAGCTCCAGCTCGTCTTCCTCCTCCAGCTCTTCGAGCTCGGGCGGTGACGGCGGCTCGTCGAGTGGTTCAAGCGGGTCTAGTGGCTCAAGCGGTTCTTCGAGCAGCAGCGGATCTAGCGGTTCGAGCGGCGGGTCTTCAGGGTCTTCCTCCAGCTCGGGCAGTTCTTCGTCTTCGACGTCCAGCTCATCTTCGGGTGCCAGCACGTCCGGCATGACCACGACCAGCACGAGCGGCGGCACCAGCACGTCAACGTCCAGCACCACAGGTAGCTCTACCAGCACGTCATCATCCAGCTCAACCAGCACATCGTCATCGTCCTCAAGCAGTACGACTTCGGGCACGCAAATTCCGGCACCGGGCATGCTCTTGCTGTTTGGAGCGGGTGCAGCCGCGGTGTTTCTGCGCCGCCGCCGCAAGGATGAAGAGGACGATGCTGCGCAAGCGGCCTAAGCCTGCGATATACTGAATATTCGGAGGGAAGGGCGGCCTGACCGGTCGCCTTTCTCGCTTTTCTGTCAGGAAATTTGTCCTACCGGGGTGCTGCAGGCACACTCAACGGTTGGCCCGCTTCCTGCCAGGCGACAATACCGCCTTCAAAATGTCGCACAGGTTCACCGGTTACCATGCTCAGGCGCGTGGCAGCATTGGCGGAACGGAAACCAGAGTGGCAGTAGAACACGACTTCACGGCCATCGCTAAGGTCCATGGATGAAGGCGCTAAATCGTTCAAAGCAATGTGCTGCGCGCCCGGGATCATACCTTGCGCGACTTCCTCGTCGGTGCGCACATCGATCAGGCGGATATCGCCAGCATCCTGCGCGGCGAGGAGATCATCGAGCGTGAGGTTGATGACCGGGCCGCTCGGCTCAGCCATGTCGGTGTCAGCTTCTCTCACCTCACCCTGACAAGCGGACGCAGCCAAAGCCGCGCCCGCTATCACAAGAAAGGCTTTCCTACCCAAATTTACGCCGCCAGCTTGCGCAGGACGTAATGCAGGATGCCGCCATTGTTGTAATATTCCAGCTCATTGGCGGTATCGATGCGGCACAGCGCAGTGAAAGTGAAAGTGGTGCCGTCTTCGCGGGTCACTTCGACTTCAACGTCCTGGCTTGGCGACAGATCGGCCAGGCCTTTGATGGTGAAGCTGCACTCACCCGTCAGGCCGAGCGTGTCGCGCGTATCGCCGCCTTTGAACTGCAAAGGCAGGACGCCCATGCCAATCAGGTTGGAACGGTGAATACGTTCAAAGCTTTCCACGATCACGGCGCGCACACCCAGCAGGATAGTGCCTTTCGCAGCCCAATCGCGCGAAGAGCCGGTGCCGTATTCCTTGCCACCCACAACGACCAATGGCGTGCCATCGTCCTTGTGCTTCATCGCGGCATCATAGATCGCCATTTCCTCGCCCTTATAGGCGGTAACACCGCCTTCGGTTCCGGGCACCATTTCGTTCTTGATGCGGATATTGGCAAAGGTGCCGCGCATCATCACTTCATGATTGCCGCGGCGCGAGCCATAGGAATTGAAGTCCTTTTTGGGCACCTGATGATCGATCAGGTAAGAGCCGCCGGGGCTGTCTTCCTTAATCGCGCCAGCAGGCGAAATGTGATCCGTGGTGACCGAATCGCCAAGGATGGCGAGTGGCTTGGCCCCTTCAATGTCCATCACCGGTGCCGGCTCCATCGTCATGCCCTCGAAATAGGGCGGGTTGGCGACATAGGTGCTGGCCGGGTTCCAGTTATAGGTGTCGGAAGCTTCGACCTGAATGGCCTGCCAATGGGCATCGCCCTTGTAGACATCGGCATAGCGGGTTTCGAACATCGTGCGATCAATGCTGGAGGCGCGAAGATCAGCGATTTCCTGGCTGCTGGGCCAGATATCGGCAAGCATCACATCATTGCCTTGCTGATCCTGCCCAATTGGCGTTTCTGTGATGTCCTGCGTCACCGTGCCGAGCAGCGAATAGGCCACAACAAGCGGCGGCGAGGCGAGGAAGTTGGCGCGCACATCGGGCGATACGCGGCCTTCAAAGTTGCGATTGCCCGAAAGGACGGAGGCTGCGACCAGATCATTGCCATTGATTGCAGCACTGATCGGCGGGGCCAGCGGGCCGGAATTGCCGATGCAGGTTGTGCAGCCATAGCCAACCAGATCAAAGCCCAGCGCATCAAGATCGTCCTGCAACCCGGCTTTTTCCAGATAATCGGTTACGACCTGCGATCCTGGAGCGAGGCTGGTCTTCACCCAAGGTTTGGGCTTCAGGCCTTTTTCGTGCGCCTTGCGCGCCACCAGACCGGCTGCGATCAACACATCGGGGTTCGATGTGTTGGTACAGCTGGTAATCGCTGCAATCACGACATCGCCATCGCCAACATCATGGTCCATACCATCGACATCAACGCGAACAGGTGCCGCTTTTTTGTAAACGGTTTTCAAATCGCCGTTAAAATTCTCGTCCACCATCGGCAGCGCGATCTTGTCTTGCGGACGTTTTGGACCGGCAAGCGAAGGCACAACTGCGGCCATATCAAGTTGCAGCGTGCTGGAGAAAATCGGCTCATGCGCGGGATCGAACCACATGCCTTGTTCTTTGGCATAGGCCTCAACCAAAGCGATGCTGTCTTCATCGCGGCCTGTCAGGCGCAGATAATCGATGGTTTTGTCATCAATCCCGAAAATACCGCAAGTCGCGCCGTATTCTGGAGCCATATTGGCGATGGTCGCACGATCAGCGAGCGAGAGATTCGCAACGCCAGGGCCATAAAACTCAACGAAACGGCCCACAACGCCATGTTCGCGCAGCATCTGTACGCAGGTCAGCACAAGGTCAGTTGCGGTCACACCTTCGGCCATTTTGCCATCAAGCCGGAAGCCGACAACTTCGGGGATCAGCATCGAAATCGGCTGACCCAACATGGCGGCTTCTGCCTCAATCCCGCCAACGCCCCAGCCCAGAACGCCAAGGCCGTTGATCATGGTGGTGTGGCTGTCCGTGCCAACGCAGGTATCAGGATAAGCGACCATTTCGCCGTTCTGATCGGCCGAAGACCAAATACCCTTGGCGATATTTTCCAGATTGACCTGATGGCAAATGCCGGTGCCCGGAGGTACGGCGTAAAAGTTTTTGAGGCTTTTGGCGCCCCATTTGAGGAAGTCATAGCGCTCAGCATTGCGCTCATATTCCAGCTTCATATTGTTTTCGAACGCTTGCGGGTGGCCAAATTCGTCCACCATTACAGAGTGATCGATAACAAGGTTCACAGGAACCTGCGGATTGATCTTCGCGGTATCGCCGCCCAGCTTGCCAATCGCATCGCGCATCGCGGCCAGATCAACAACGCAAGGCACGCCGGTGAAATCCTGCAGCAGCACGCGCGCTGGACGATATTGGATTTCCTGGCCTGTCGCCGGGTTCTTTTGCCAATCGACAATTGCCTGGGCGTGTTCCTGACCAACGGTGAAGCCATCATCTTCAAAGCGCAGCATGTTTTCCAGCAGCACTTTCAGGCTGAAAGGAAGGCGGCTGATATCGCCAAGCTTTTTGGCGGCTGCGGACAGGGAGTAATATGCGTAAGACTTGCCGCCCACATTCATTGTGCTGCGAGTTTCAAGCGAGTTGGCGCCGACCTGGGTCATGGGTGCGAATTCCTTTGCTGTTGCGAAACCGGTCCGTATATCCCGAATAATGGCATATCGCGTATACAGGCCAGAATTTGGTGCCGAGTTGAACGTTACGCTGGCCCTCGTCAAGGTCACTTTGGCCTGTTCTGGTTACCAGATGCAAAAAGCATAGGAGATTTTGCACAAATGCCCTTGGGACCACCCACCCGAAAGAGCGCCCCCTTGGGGGTTTTGCCTATGGCCTTGGCGCTGGTGGTCGCAGCGTTTTTGGGCGCGGCGATTGGTTTGGTTTGGCAAGATGATGGGCTTGGCGATGCCGAAGCGGATCAAGAACAAGTGCTAACAGGCGGCTGATCAGATCGCGGTTTGCTCTGTTCGCTGCCGCCGCGCAGCGATCCAGCACCCGGTGACGATCAACGCAACACCGATCAGCGTTTCCACCGTCACCGCTTCACGAAACATAATCCAGCCAAAAGCCGCTGCCCATAAAAAGCCGGTATATTCAATCGGCACCAGAACCTGCGTCTCCGCGCGGGCATAGGCCCATGCAATTGCCATCGCGCCGCCCACGGTTAGCAGCGCTGAAATGCCGATAGTGCCCAGCACTTCGGGCGCAGGCAGCAAAAACAAGAATGGCGCCGCGAGCAAATGCACAGCGCCGCTAATGCCAGAATGAAAGGTCGCAATCTCTACTGGCCCGGCGAGCTGCGATTGCTTGCGGATCACCACGAAGGTGTAAGCATACAGAACAGCGGAAAAGGTAAGAGCGGCCAGACCCCAGCCAAGATCAGCGGTAAATTCGGTTTTGCCAAGACGGCCTGAAACGATAATCACGGTGCCGATAAGACTCAGCACCGATGCCCAGATCGCTTCCTTGCGGATGTCTTCGCCCAACATGATGCTGGCGAAATACAGCGCCAAAATAGGGGCGATGAACGATAATGCGATGGCTTCGGCAATCGGCAAGCGGGTGAGCGCGAAGAACCAGCTCAGTGCCATAAAGGCCGAGATCACGCCGCGTTCGATATGGAGCCACATTACCCGGCCACGCGGCCAACTTGGCTTGGTCAGCAGCCAGATGGGCGCAATGATCGCCAGTCCAAAGACAGAGCGCAACAGCGATGCAGTATAAGCGCCCGCAGCCAACGAGGCGCTTTTCATAAAGGCATCCATCAGCGACAGGCAGCCAACACCAACAAAAGCGGCCAGCAGAGGCAAAAGGCGGTGATTGGGAGCCATTGCCGGCGACTTAGCCTTCGCCGATCACAAGGTCACGCTAATTGGTGGCAATGCGCAAGGCATCAGCAAAGATCAGCCTGCCGCCCCACAACTGCCCCATTGCCTCTCGCAAAGCTTCTGGCCCAAAAGCAAGGCAACCATGTGAGCGGCCAAGCTGACCATATCGCTGAACATGGGCAGGCGTTGCATAGGCCGCGCCATGCACCACAATCGCGCGGTCAAAAGCATTGTGGTTGCTGGGATCAAGCCCGCCAAGCCGCATTGATCGGCCATAGCGCCCGGTATACCATTCCTGCGAGATATAAGCCCCTCGGCTGGTCGCCAAAGAGCCTTCGACATTGGAGAATTTGTCAAGATAGCCATTGTTGTTGCGATCCGATCCCAGACCATGCGTGACATGCAAGCTGCGGATTGTGCCATCTTCGAGATTGACGATATGGAAGCGGCGCTGGGCCGAATGCAGGCCGAAATCGGCAATGCCAACAAGGTCATGTCGCCAAAGATCCTCGCGCAAACGCTCAACCTCGCGCTGTGCCACGGTGAGGATCTTGCGTTGCCATGGCGGGGCTGCGGCTTGCGCGAAAATGCGCCTAGGCGCAGCCACGCAGGCAGCAGCAGCAAGCGTCCCGGTGAGGATTTGGCGGCGTTCCATCATGTGATATTGCGCCAATCAACCGTCGCCGTCCAGTCAGCTATTGAGCGTCTCTATCGCCAACCGGCTTGAGCGTTCATAAGCGCCGTTGTCATAGCGGTGCGTGCCAACAAAATGGACAAAGGCAGCATCATCGCGCCAATCTTCGTTCCAGTAATTGAGATAACGATCATAGGGCAGCAGCACAGGATCACGATCATTGGCGATCTGGAAATTGGAGGCGATTTGCTCTGTGCCCCAGATTGAAATGTCCTCCTCGCCGACAAATTCCTTCATCTGATCGAGGAAAGCAGCTGCAAGTGCGCGCCCTTCGCCCATTGCGGCAAACCCGGCAAAGCCAGAACACCCGCGCATATAGCGCCAACCGCGTTGCGGCGGACATTGATCAAGGCGCGATTCCACGCGTGTCTGGATATGTCCTTCTGCGGGGCCATCGGGGTAAAGCTGGCGTGCGATTTCGGCAACAGGCAGCGCGCCGATCTCAGCATCATGGCCGCCTAACAGGCCAAAACTGCGATTGCGGCTGATCGCTTCGGCAATTTCGGGCACGGGGCCGATGGTCACCGTGTCACTATCAAGTTGGATCCAATAATCGCTATTGCGCCGATCAAGGATGGTGAGAAAGCGCTCCCATGTCCCGCCGCTGGGGAAAGGCCCCATTTTCACGCTATCGATGGGAATGATTTCGGGATCCCCGCAATGATGGGCAAGGATTGCACGATCCTGCGCTGTCAATGTGCCATCATCCATCAACACCACGCGCCCGCGCTGCAATTGCGCCCATAGCGATTTCACCGCCACCAGATAAGGCAGCAGCACCGCTGTCCCCATCATCGAAAACAGCACCACGCCATCTTGCGCAGGCACAATGGGCGGCGTTTCGAGAATGTCGACAATCGCCTCAGCATGGTGCGAAGCTTCCTTCTTGGTGCGCCAGCGTTGCGGGAGGAGGGACCATTTGCTCATCGGATCAATTGCTCAATACCATTTGGCCATCGGCAATTTCTACCTTGTCGACCGTGGAAAGAAAGGATTGTCCCAGCAAAGAGACAGATAACCCCTCTGGCACGACAATGGCGGACACATTCTGCGCAACAAAGCCGCCCAGTTCAACTTGGGGCAGACGCACATGGACGCCTTCGACAGGGCCATTGGCGCCTTGAGCAACAACGCCCAAAGCGCTGTAATCCCAATAAACGCCCATCGCTGAGGCGTCTTCGCCGGTTAGCGCGATAGTGGTGGCACCGGTATCGACCAACATGCGCGAAGACGAGCCATTGATATAGACATCGGCATAAAAATGGCCGTCAATTGCGCGAGGCAGGGCAACGTGCTGCGCCCATGTGACTTGCGGCATTGCTTGTGCTTGCAGCCCGCTTTGCTGGTTGGCGCTCTGCTGCTTGGCGGTAGGCGCATCGCTTGCCAGCGCTGCCTGCTCGCCTTCATCGCTCAACATGGGCCATGCAAGACCGATCGCGCTGCCGGCGATCAGGAGGTGAGCAAGGATGGTGGTTTTCATCACGCTTGTGATATTACAGGCTAAGGCTTTCCGAGGAGTAAAGGGAATTTTCAGCCGCCATTGCCAGCATGGAGGCCGCATGACGATCCGCAACTTGGCGCTGATCCGCGCCATATCCGCCACCCAAAGCGCTGGCGACGGGCAGTCCCCGGCGGCGTACTTGGCTTATAACAAAGCGATCTCTGGCGATTAACCCGGCATCGCTCAAGGCAAGCCGCCCAAGCTTGTCATCAACATGCGGATCAACGCCTGCCTGATACAGCACCATGTCAGGCGCAAAAGTGTCGAGCAATTCGGGCAAATGGCGATCCAATTCGGCCATAAAGCCATCATCATCCGTACCATCGGGCAAGCCAACATCGCGGCTGGAACGCGCCTTGCGTGCCGGAAAGTTTTTCTCGGCATGCAGGGAGAGGGTGAAGATATCTGTACGCCCCGCAGTCAGGCTGGCCGTGCCATCGCCTTGATGGACATCAAGATCGACGATTAAAATGCGGTGTGCATCGCCTTGTGCGATGAGACGATTGGCCGCCACTGCCAGATCATTGAACACGCAATATCCCGCGCCCGTATCCGCCAAGGCATGGTGGCTTCCCGCCGCAGAATTGGCGGCATAGCCGTGCCGCTGCGCCAGTTTGGCTGCAAGCCATGTCCCGCCATTGGTGTGCCGTACACGGGCGGCAATGTGCGGTGTCACGGGAAAGCCGATGCGGCGTTCTTTGTCGGGTGGCACGGTGCTGGTGAAAACCTGCTCAACATATTCCGGATCATGTACCGCTTCGAGCCATTCACGCGGGCATGGCTCTGGCGCATGTTCGGTGATCGGCTGTCCCGATGCACGCAGCGCCTCCATCACGAGATAATATTTGTCAAACTTGAACGTCCCGCGCGTGGGGCGCGGGGCCATGTAATCAGCGTGATGGACAACGTGGAGCATAGAATCACAGGAATCCCAAATGATCGGCAAGGATCTTTGTGCCCAAAACGATCAGGATGATGCCGCCGCAAATCTCGGCAACATTCCCAAAGCGATCTCCCACGATCGCGCCCAGCTTAACGCCCAACGCACTTAACAAAAATGTGACGAACGCGATTACCGCGCATGCCACTGCTGGTGCCGAGGTGAGGGAGGGCAATGAGATCCCCGCCGCAAGTGCATCAATGCTGGTGGCAAGACCTGCCATCAGCAGCGTAGCACCGTTCAATCGTGCCACGGGTCCATCATGGGCGCTGGCTGCCAAGATCATCTGCAACCCAATCCAAACCAACAGGCCAAAGGCGATCCATGGCGCAGCTTGTGTCGCGTAACCAAATGCCACACTTCCTAAAGCCAATCCGATAAGCGGCATTAGTCCCTGTAATACGCCAAACACCAAGGCTAGGGCGCAGACTTGCTGCCAGCTGGGCTGAAACCGTGCTCCTTGGATCAGCGCGACGGCAAAAGCATCCGCCGCCAATGCGAAGGCAAGCGCAATGATCGGCAGCGAGATTGTCATGCGTTGGAGATGGGAGGGCTACTGCGCCGGTACTTTCTGCGCTTCTGCATGCGGATCAAACGCCGCTGCATCGCCTGCTTCAATTGCTGCGGCCTTGTCCTCAACCAGTTTCACAATGTGATCGAGCATATCGTCGCTTTCGACAACGTGATCGGTAACGCCTGACAGATACACCATATGCTTGCCCGCGCCGCCGCCGGTAAGGCCGATATCGGTTTCGCGCGCTTCTCCCGGGCCGTTGACCACACAGCCAAGGACCGAAAGGCTCATCGGGGTTTTGATATGTTCGAGGCGTTTTTCCAAAGCTTCTACTGTGCGGATCACGTCAAAACCTTGGCGTGAGCAGCTGGGGCAGGACACCACGCGAACACCGCGTGTGCGCAGGCCAAGGGCTTTGAGCATATGGTAGCCGACTTTGATCTCTTCCTCAGGTTCCGCCGACAAGGAAACGCGGATCGTATCGCCAATGCCTGCCCATAGGAGCGAGCCCATGCCGATGGAGCTTTTCACCGTGCCGCCAATCAAGCCGCCAGCCTCGGTAATGCCCAGATGCAGCGGGCAATCGACCGTTTCGGCAAGGCCATGATAGGCTGCGACCGCAAGGAACACGTCGCTGGCTTTTACCGCGACTTTAAACTCGTGAAAATCGTGATCTTGCAACAGCTTGATATGATCCAGCGCGCTTTCAATCAGCGCTTCGGGGCAAGGTTCACCATATTTTTCAAGCAGATCTTTTTCGAGCGAACCGGCATTCACACCGATACGGATTGCGCAGCCATTGGCCTTTGCTGCGCGCACCACTTCGGCCACACGTTCTGATGAGCCGATATTGCCCGGATTGATGCGCAGGCAGGCCGCGCCTTTATCCGCCGCTTCGAGCGCGCGTTTATAATGGAAATGGATGTCAGCCACGATAGGAATATTGGCCGCTGCTGTGATCTTGTGGAAATTTTCCGTCGCTTCTTTGGTAGGGCAGGAGACGCGGATAATATCTGCGCCCACATCTTCACACCGGCGGATCTGATCGATCGTTGCGCCAACATCTTCGGTGGGCGTGTTGGTCATGGTTTGCACCGTGATCGGGGCGCTTCCGCCAACAGGGACATCGCCAACCATGATCTGGCGGCATTCGCGGCGTTCAATATCGCGCCATGGACGTACAGAAGACATGCATCCGATATAGTCGGTGAAGCGCGACCGGGCAATGACAGTCTGACACGGATTTTGCGCGCATGACAATGCGGGCAAAATGGGCCATGACCGTCGCTATGGTAGGGCAACAAACCGATGATGTGCAGCTCGATGGCCCGGCGCTGTTTGCGCGTGTGTTGGATGGCAAAGGTGGTTGCCGTGCCATTGGATGGGATCAGGCGCGCAATTGGCAGGTGGGCACAACCGGCGAAGTCTTGTGGATCCATCTCGACCGCACGGTAACAGGGGTGCAGGAATGGCTTGAAAGCACAGGCATTTCTGAACCTACCGCTGAAATGCTGGTCAGCAATGAAACACGGCCACGCGCTTTTGCCGAAGGGGATGCGATTGCTGCAACTTTGCGCGGTGTGAACACCAATCCGGGTGAAGAACTGGAAGACATGATCGCTTTCCAGATCTGGAGCGATGGCAAGCGCGTTATCACCCTGCGCCGTCGCCGCCTGCATACACCGCGCGATGTTCTGGCTGCGATGGATGCAGGTCGCGGGCCAAATGATGCAGGACAGCTGATCACGCTGCTGGCCGAGATGCTGTTCACCCGGATGAGCATCGCCATTGTCACCATGAACGATATGATCGATGTGATGGAAAAGACCGGCGAGAGCGGCGATACCGAAAAAATGCTCGCCAAAATTGCGCAAATTCGCCGCAACGGGCTTGCGCTGCAACGCCATATGGCACCGCAGCATGAGGCGTTGGAGACGATTTCACGCGATGCGCCTGCGTGGTTTGAAACTGATGATCGCCGCGAAATCAAAGAGAGTATCGACCGGCTGCGGCGGTATCTGGAAGATATCAATATCTCCAAGGAAAGCGCGCTTGTGCTGCAAGATGATATCCGCGCCCGGGCGCTCTCCCGGTCCGAACGCACCAGTTATTTGCTCACTATTGTGGCGGCGATTTTCCTGCCGCTTGGCTTTATCACTGGTCTGCTTGGCATCAATGTCGGCGGGATGCCGGGTGTTGAAGATGGCGACGCGTTCTGGATCGTAGTGTGGCTTTGTGTTGCTATTCTGGCTGCTCAGATCGTCCTGTTTCGCAATTGGCGATGGTTATGATCGACAGCCTTGTCGCATTGCTTGCAGGTGGAGCATCCGAAGCAGGCGACGCGCATGGCGCATTGCCGCTGACAGAAGGCGCGATCATGCTGGGCTTTGCTTTGGCTGCCGTGCTGCTGTTTCGCAGGTTGGGGCTGGGCGCGGTGCTGGGGTATCTGGTGGCGGGCGCCGTTATCGGCCCGCATGTGCTGGGCCTTGTTGGCAATGCACAAAGCTTAGCTGCTTTCGCAGAGCTGGGCATTGTGATGCTGCTTTTCGTAGTTGGTTTGGAGCTTAGCCCGTCAAGGCTGTGGCGACTAAAAGGCGCAATTTTCGGTCTGGGCGCTGCGCAAGTGATCGCTTGCGGGCTGGCTGTGACAGCGATGATGCTGGCGCTCACCGGCTATCCGCTGGCAGCTGCACTCGCGCTTGGCTTGCCGCTTGGCCTGTCATCCACCGCGCAAGTTCTGCCCATGCTGCAAAGTGCCGGGCGTTTGCGCACGCCTTTTGGTGAGCGGGCCTTTTCGATCCTGTTGTTTCAGGATCTCTCTATCATTCCGCTAATCACGATTGTTGCCGCATTGAGCCAAAATCCTGCAGATGAAGGCGGCATGTCGGGCTGGCTGTTGGCCCTGGTGACGGTGGGCGCGATTGTCGGCTTGATTGCAGCAGGCCGGTTCGTGCTGCGCCCGTTCTTTCGCCTTATTGCCAGCATCGGGGAGCGCGAGATGTTTATCGTCGCAGCGCTTTTCACCGTGGTGGGCAGCGCGGCACTGATGCACGCTTTGGGACTTTCTGCCGCCTTGGGCGCATTTATCGCCGGAGTAATGCTGGCCGATACGCCATATCGCCATGCGATTGAGGCCGATATTGAGCCGTTTCGTTCGATCTTGTTGGGCCTGTTTTTCGTCGCTGTTGGCATGATGCTGGACCTTGGAGCGATTGCGCAGCAGCCATTTTTCGTGGTGGGCTTTGCTGCGCTGTTGATCATTGTGAAAGCCAGCATCATCACCGGGCTTGGCCTGCTTATGAAGATGGCATGGCGCAGCGCCTTGGCACTTGGCCTGCTGCTTAGCCAGGGCGGTGAATTTGCTTTTGTCCTGTATAATCAGGCGCAAGCTGGAATGTTGATCGATGACACCACGGCCAGCCTGTTTGGCGCTGTTGTCACCTTGTCCATGGCCGCCACGCCGTTTTTGATGATGGCAATATCGCGCATCCGCACACCGCCCGCCGATGAACAAGAAGAAGAACGACAAGGCCCAGTAAACGATGGAGCGAGCGCGATTGTCATAGGTTTTGGCCGCTTTGGCCAAGGCGTTGCGCAAACCTTGCTGGCAGGCGGGCTTTCGGTAACGTTGATTGACCGCAAAATCGATCAGATCGATATCGCTGCACAGTTTGGCTCTTTGGTCTATTACGGCGATGGCAAACGGCTCGATATGTTATTGCAGGCAGGTGCGGCTGAAGCGCAATTGATCATGTTCTGCATTGATGAGCCTGTAGAACGCGACCTGCTCGATGCTGTCCGCGAGGCTTTTCCCAAAGCGATGGTCTATGTGCGCTGCTTTGATCGGCGCAGTGTTATCGAGCTTGCCGATGCTCCGGCACAAGGTTTGGTGCGCGAAGTCTTTGAAAGCGCGGTTGTGATGGCCCGCATGGGGTTGCAACGTGTGGGCTTGAGCGAAACCGAAATCGACAAAGCCGAAAGGCGGTTTCGCCGTCATGATGAAGAACGCATGGCGGTGCAGATCAAAGGCGGAGACATCATGGCTGCTCGCCAAATCAGCTTAAATCACCAAGCCCAGATGCGCGAAGAGCGCGGCGAGGATTAAGCGCTGATATTGCCCAACAGATGCTGCCGCGCGGCCACAACAGGAAGCGGGCGCGCAAACAGATAACCTTGGCCATAATTCACGCCCAGTTCTGCCATCACATCTCGCTCGGCTTGGGTTTCGATACCTTCACCAACAATTTTTGCGCCGATCTCATGCCCGAAGCTTACCATCGCTGCAGTAATTGCACGGCGAGCGGGATCCTTTTCAATCCCGCGGGTCAGGATCATATCCATTTTGAGGATGTCGGGTTGCAGATCGACAATATGACGAAGTCCGGCATAGCCAGCCCCCACATCGTCAATCGCGATCTTGGCATAGGGGCGCAAGGCATCCAATTCGCGCGCCAGAGCGGTGAAGTCAGCAACGTGTTCATGCTCGGTCACTTCGATCACCAGATTGGCAGCATCGGTTTCTTCCAGCACGCGCCTGAGATCACCGGACAGGATGGTCTTGGGTGAGGCGTTGATCGCGGCGTAAACGCCCTCGGGCATACCGCCTAGCGTCTCCAGCGCGCAGCGCACAGCTGTCAGCTCCAATTGCGTGCCAAGGCCAACGCGTTCGCCATCTTCAAACCATGCATCAGGGCCGCGTTTGTTAATATCAGGAAAGCGCGAGAGGCACTCAACTCCAATGGGCTTGCCTGTCGCCAGATCATGGATCGGCTGCTGAAAAATCGATACCGCGTGCCCATCAAGCATGCTTTCCACGCGCCGACGGACCTCAATATCGCAAATACGCCGTTCCAGCACGGTTTCGATCCGTTCACCGGCAAGGCCAGCGAAACTTTTCAAAATAGCTAGATCGCGCGGGTTCATCGACCGGTCGGGTTCACGACCAAGCGCGCAAAAACTGCCCCAAACGGTACCATCGGCCAAGCGCAAAGGCGTGTTGACATGGCAGCCAATGGGCAAAAAATCGGTGATGCCCAGCTCAGCGGTAAAAGGATGGTCGGCTGGATCCTGGATCAATTCTGGCAATTTGCCTTGCAGAATATGCCAGCAATAGCTGTTTTCGCGATCTTCACGAAAGCCCGGACCCATCGGCAATTCAAGATCAGTGCTGACATGCGTCAACTCACGCTGTTCGCCTTCTACATAGCGCGAGACGAAGGCGATTTCCAAGCCGAGATGGCCGCGCACTGTCTTCAAAATGCGCGCAATCGCGGGATCATCGATCAGTTCATCGTTGAGGGGTTCGACAGTCGCGTCGAAATCAGGCAGTTTTATCGCAGCGTTTTCCATGGCCAAACACTGCCACTAAAGGCCCAAATTTTTGATTAACCTGATAATAGCTTAAAGGCGCATCTCGTAAAGAAATTCGTCATCGCGGTGATTTCCAACCCAAAAGCTGACATCGGCGATTTTGGCAAATCCATATCGCTGATAAAACCTTTGTGCGCCGGTATTCTCGCTCCAAACAGATAGCTGAATGGCATCGTGTTGACCGGTACGCGCCTGTTCCACGGCCCAATGCATAAGTGCCGCGCCAAGCCCCTCACCGGTGCGGTCAGGGGCGGTATAAAGCTGACCCAGGCCTAAGGGCGAATTTGCATCAGAGTGCTCAGCATATTCGCTTGGATTGCAAAGTTTTATGTACGCAGTGAGGCCGCTGCGGGGAGTATCCTCGGTGACGCAATACGTTATCGCAGGGTTATTGATATCACTGGCAATCACGCTTGGTGCATAGGCCGTTTGAAGAAAGGCGCTGAGGTCTTTGGGATCATAAAGATGCTCAAACGCTGCACAAAAGCTTTCGCGGCCCAAGGCGGCAAGAGCGGCGGCGTCTTCGGGCAAGGCAGAACGCATAATCATGCCCGCGAGGCCTAGCTAAGCGGACGCCATGTGAAAAGCCTAGCTACAGCGACAACTGATAACGGCGACAAATGGCTACACCGACAAATGGTAACGGCGAACTGCCCCTTCGCCGCATGATCTAGAGCGAACAGGCGTGGATCAAGAGCGTGATGGGCCGCGCCGCGCGTTTCGTGTTACGAAAACTTGTTCGCTTTGCGCCTGCCAAAACGCATTCCGCCTTCCAGATGGCCACGCAGCGCCTGATAAAAGCTTTCGAGAAATTCGCGATCATCTCCTGACCCTACCTGCCAGCCAATTTTGCGGCATATGGCCTCGGCCACTTCGGCCATGGCTTTGGGATTATCGGTCCGCAACACGTTTTCAAGCACCTGTAATTCTTGCTCGCCATAAATGGACAGCTCTTCCACGCCGAAGCGATATGTCGCCGCATGGCTGGGGGCCAGCGACATTGCGTCGGGCAATTTGGCCTGCCGCGCTTCGACCACCCAAGTGCCCGCCACCAGATCACCGGCGCGCAAAGCATCTTTGTTGATAAAGGGAAAAAACGCGAAAATCAGCAGCCAAACCACTAGCGCCCAGCCATAAACACCAAGGCCTGTACCGCCGCCAAAGGCGATCTGCAGCAAAAAAGCGCCCGGCAAAATCAGCTCAATATCGCGCACCAGATTTCGGGCGATGACCATATCAGCTGTCAGCTTCCCACCATCGCGTGCCGCCACGCGGATGCCCAGCAATCTCTTGCCCGGCGTTGCTCCTTTTGCACCCAGTTCAAAACTTAGAAAATAGCCATAGCGCGCAAAAAACATGAATATGATGATGATAACCACCAGCAGCTCACCGAGCGCATTGGGCACATCGTTAGCAGAAAAAAGGCCAATTCCGGTTAGCCCCATGACGAAGAAGAACACGACAACGCCTAAACAAATGAAGGTCAGATCGAGCAGCAATGCCCCTGCGCGAGCACCGCGGCTGGCCACCGTAAGAGGGAGCGAGAGGCCCTCTGGCGTGATCAGCTTACGATCGCGTTTGGTGACTTTGGGGCTATAGATTGCAGCGCTCATGCCTTGCGTCCTTTACGCAGACCAGCTTTACGCAGGCCAGCAAGTCCGAAATACAGCGCCCAAAACGCCAGCATGATGCCGCCAATGGCAAAGCGCGATACCATATCGCCCACCAATTGGCGCGCATAACCTTCAAGCAGGCCTGCGATAATCAACATGATGGTACAGCCCACAAGAACGCGTGCGCCACGTATCCCGGCATCAGATATCGCAGTCAGGATAGCGCGCTGTCCGGGAAAGGCCATAGCACGGCCCACATGCATTCCCGCTGCCCCGCCAAGCAAGATCGCGAGCAGTTCAGTTGTCCCATGAACGCTTAGCCAAGCGGCAAATTCCCAGCCCAATCCAGCGTTGAAAAACACCCACAGCATCGCGCCAAGCAATGCCATATTGTAAACCAGCAAGATCATGGTCGGGATACCAAAGGCAAAGCCCAGCGCAAAAGCGAGGATTGTCACACCGGCATTGTTCGAAAACAGAGAGGCGGCAAATATCGAAAGGCCTTCGCTTGTTTCGTGCGTGTTTAAGGATTCGCGCAATATTTCAGGATCGGCGCCGGGAACGCGGCCACCCGCCATATCGCTCGACACCAGTGAGAAATACCAATCCTGATCGCGGGCGACCAGCAACCACCCGACAACAGCACCAGCAACCATCACAAACAAAGCGATACACATGTCCAGCCAGACAGAACGCACCGCTTGGCTCCACCCCCCGCCAAAAAAGCGTTTAAGCCAAGCCCAAAACGAGGTTTGCGGCCCATAAACCTGCGACCAGGCACGTCGGACCAGCGATTCAAGATAGGCCAGCGTACCAGCATCCAGCGTTGTTTCCCGCGCCACCGCAAGGCTTGATGCAGCCTTGCGATAAAGGACCGGCATATCGAGCAGATCATCGTCCGAGATCCGCTTGGGCCGTCCCTTTTCAAGCGCGGTCACAATCGCATCAAGGCGCTGCCAATCCACCTGCCTTTCCAACCGGAACTGATCCGAACGAAGGCTGGCCGCCTCAATATCGGCAGGTGCTTCGATTTCGGGAGAGGAGCGACCGAACACAGCCATCAGCCGATTGCCTCCGCCCGTTTTGTTTCCAGATAGGCATCGATCAAGCGATAGGTGATGGCATCGTGCGGTGCTTCGATCACATCAACGCCCAAACGGCGCAATTTGGACAAGACGAGCGCGCGCTGCCGCGCCATTGCATCAGCACCCACAGCGACCGCAATTGCATCCATGCTGTCCGGCTCAATATCGGTCAATTCGTCCAGCTCATCATCGATCATCGTGACGAAGATCACCAGATGATGGCGCATCAGTCGCTCCACGCTTTCGATCATCAATTGGGCCGATGTAGGGTCAGCGAAATCGGAGAACAGCACGATGAGAGAACGGCGTTTCAGCTTGCTCGCCAAAGTTGCCAGAGCAAGTGTGAAATTGGGTTCACGCGGAGCATAATCCAGCTCCCCCGCTGCAGTTTGCAACCGGTGAAAGCCGCGCGCATCGGCCACAAACGGCGTGAACAATTGCGGTTGATCGGCAAAGCCAAACAGCGCGACCTTGTCGCCGCCTTTCAACGCGACATAAGCGCTGGTGAGCGCGGCAGAAACCGCCCGGTCAATACGTGGAAGGCCGCCAACAGGCTCACACATGGATTGCCCGCAATCAAATGCGAAGACGATCTGATTGTCGCGCTCCGCTTCATTTTCGCGGGCGTACAAAGCGGTGTGGCGCGCCGAGGCTTTCCAATCGATCCGGCGGCGATCCATCCCCGCCTGATATTCAGAAAGCGCTTCGAACTGGGTGCCTTCACCGCGAATACGCCGCGCAATCAGGCCGAACTGGCTATCGCGCAGGAATGTTTGCAAGGTGTTGGAGCGGACGGGCGACAGATCGGGCCAGATGCGTATGTCGATATCAAGCGGGCGATAGGTTTGCCGCACGGCTAATCCCAAAGGTCCGCGCCAACGCAGCCACAGATCGGTGATAGTACCTGGCCCGCGACGTTCGGGAAGGATGGTGACGCTGCCTGCAAATTCGTTCGGCTTGCCCGTTCCTGAAAGGGTGAAATTCGCCGCGCCACCTTCGCCAAGGCGCGGATCAAAGGCGAGGGCGACTTCGGGCGCTGCCGCATCGCTGTCACGCAGCAAAATGGCATTCACTTTAATGGCCAGCGGTTGCCCCACTTCTCCATCATTGTTGACCGAGACGGTGACGTCTTTCTTCGCCCCGGCCAATGCTCCATCCACCAAGCATAGCCCGATCAGCGTCAATCCAGCGGCAGGCGCTATCAGCCACGCGCTAGGCGCTGTGGCGGCGATCACCACTGACACTGGCGCAAGCACACCAAGCAGCACCAAAAGCATGCCGGTTGGCACAATGGGAAAGGCGGGTAAGCGCGTCACCTTATCGCGGTGCCTCGGTTTCTTCGATCAAACCGGCGACAAGGTCTTCCACCTGTTTGCCTTCAATTTCGGCGGCGGGGGAAAGTATAAGTCGATGACGCAATATGCCTGTTGCCAAAGCTTTCACATCGTCAGGAATAACATAATCACGCCCCTGCAATGCCGCCCGCGCGCGGGCGGCATTGGCCATCAGTACGGCGGCGCGCGGTGAAGCTCCGCTGGCGAGATCGGGGCTTTCGCGTGTCGCCCGGACCAAAGCGACGGTGTAACCAATGATGTCGTCGGCCAAAGTTACGGACTTCACCGCCTCTTGCGCGGCGCTGATTTTGCTCGCACCGGCGACTTGCGCGATGCCATAATCGGCTGGCTTTGGGGCGCCTGTGGCCATGCCAAATCGCGCCACGATCTTCCTTTCTTCCTCAGTGCTGGGATAATCCACCAGCAATTTGAAGGCGAAGCGATCAAGCTGTGCTTCGGGAAGCGGATAGACGCCTTGGTTCTCAATCGGGTTTTGCGTTGCCACCACCATGAAATTGCTGCTCAAATCATGGCCTTCGCCATCCAGCGTGACCCGGCGTTCCTGCATCGCTTCGAGCAAGGCGGCCTGCGTTTTTGGCGGGGTCCGATTGATTTCATCGGCCAGCAAAAGCTCACAGAATATCGGCCCGCGGGTCAGCGTGAATTCGCTCGTCTGAAAGTTGAACAGATTGGAGCCGAGGATATCGCCGGGCAGCAAATCAGGGGTGAACTGAATCCGCCCATAACCCAGACCTGTCGCAGCTGCGAAACATTGCGCGAGGAAGGTTTTGGCGGTCCCCGGCGGTCCTTCAAGCAACACATGACCGCGCGCAATCAGCGCGATCAGCATATGTTCGACCACGTCCTCCTGACCGACAATGGCCTTGCCGATTTCGCCTCGAATGGCTCCGGCAAGTGCGGCGGTATCTTCGAGAGTCATGCTCATCGTTTCAGCGTCCTTTCCATGTCACGCAAAAGGTTTGCCCCGCGCAAAATATCGCGGGGGTGGGTGGCATCGCGCAATTCGTGCACGGTTTGCCCAAATGTGGGTCCGGCATAACCTGCGCGTTGCAACGCTGCATCGATAGCAGCAGCGCGCGCAGCCGGATCGGGAGAGCGGATATTGAGCGATTTGGCGAGGCGCATGGTCACCAGATTGGCATAGGGTTCTGCAAGCAAATGCCAGCGGCGCACGCGCTTGATCAAAGCTGCACCATTATGCGCCAACGCGCGTTTGCCTTGTGAGTAAGTGGGCGCGGCAAGGCCCGGCGGACCAAAGCGGCGGAATGCGCGCCAGCCAATCACAAACGCTGCGAGAAGAAGGCTGAGCGTTGCCGCCAGAAATGGCGGTGAGAAAGCAAGGGTGAGCAGGTTTTCATTCCGGCCCAGGCCTACCAGTGAAACATCGAAAGTGATCTCATCGCCATCCCACGCAGCATCATAGAGAATTTCCATGGCAATCTGGGCGCGATCAAAATCGGCCATGCCGTAATTATTCATCAGATCCGGTTCAAAAACGAAGGTGACCGGCCATGCGTCGTTATCACTTCTACGGTCCAGACGGGCGGCAAGAATATCGCCTTGCGAATCCACAACCAAGGGCGTGATCCAGTGTCGCGAATTTTTCGGGATCGCTTGCACTTGCTGTGGGTCGGGCAAGACGCCGCTCCGGCCAAAGCCATCCCATCGCTCTGTCGCGCCGCTGGCCAACTCGACCCCATCGATAAATTCGATATCGCCAAACCACCCCGGCTCCCGTGTGCCGCCGAGCACGACCCAGCCCGGCTCGTGCTCAGCCTTTGTGTTTTCTGGTACCTTAAATGCTGTCCATTTTGGCAAGATGATCAAGGTTGGTCCCTGATATGTGCGCTGCTGGATGATATCATCGAGCGCTTGCGCATTTGCGAAGTGCTGCGGTGTAAGTACCAGCAAAGGGTAATCGTCAAACTCGGCCGCACTGTAACCAATGGCGGTCCCAAAGCCGCCTGCCTCTGCAAGAGACACAAGGGCCGAAAATCCATTGAGAGAATTGGACCGGGCATGCGCACCGCCATTGCGTTCTTCTTGCCCTGTCCAGCCTTGGCCCAAAGCATAAAGCATCAACAAGAAGGCTGCGGCTCCCAACAGAACAATGCCCAGCACAACGCCGATCCGAAAGGGATTGCCCGCCCGGCTCATACCGACAGGCTCTTCTGCTCAAGCGCGAACTCGGCATAGGCATCACGAGCGACTTGCCAATCATCGGAGGATAGACTGCGCAAAGCGAACAGGCTGCGTTCAACCCGCTCTGCAATTGCGGCAAAAGCTCGGCGTGCGCCATCGGGGATAGAAGGTTCGGATGCCAATTCTCGGGCAGTGCTGGATGGCTCCACAAGATCGGGTCGGGCATCGGCAATTTGCGCTACGGAGCGCTGCAAAAGCAGATGCGTTGCCTCATCATAGCGGCCTTCATTGGCAAGATAGTCCGCCTCTTTCAGCAAAGCCAAAGCGGCCTTTTGTTCCGGCACCCAATCCGCAGCGCTTGCTTCTTTTGGTCGTCCGGTCTTCCAATCGCGCCCTTGCACAGCCCGGAATACGGCAAACATTATGAGGGCAACCGCAAGCCCCAAAAGCACCCATTTGCCAATAGGCCATATGGACACCGCGCCTTCGCCGATCGGAGACAATACTTCAGAAAGCCATCTGAAAAATCGCACCAACCAATCGGGCGGTTCGCGCTGCGCAACTTCTTCAATCTCAACTGGGGCAAATTGAATATCTTCATCCCCGCGCAGCTCGTCCCAGCTTTGCGCGAATTCTTTTGCCTCTTCGGCTGGTGGAATGGACCCCGTACCGCTTGTCACAATGAACAGCACTGACACGGGCAAGGATATGACGCAATGACTGTATTACACTCGCGCACAATCGTGGGCAATCATCGCGCGATGGACAGTAATTGCTTTGGATGAGCAGCCAATTGGCCAAGATCGGCATTGGATAAAATGCCGATATTCGTCGAGGTATCATTTTCATACATCGTTCTGTTCGCCGAATTTACGCAAATTCGTTGAACACTGCGGGGTAAAACGTGGTCAGGGACAGGTTGCAGGTATGAAGCGCGATGGCGCCGCACCGAGAATACGACAATCCCCGGCAGCTTCACCCATATGCGCTTAACCGCGTTGCCTTGCACAACGATATGTGCCCAGCATCAGCACTTTATTGCAATGAAATGCCAGTTCTTCCAACGCCCGATCCACCGCCGGATCGCCCGGTGCGCCTTTAATATCGGCGTAGAATGTTGTTGCGGAAAAACTTGCGCCCTTTTGATAACTTTCCAGCTTCGTCATATTGACGCCATTGGTGGCAAAACCGCCCATGGCTTTATACAAAGCGGCCGGAATGTTCTTCACTTCAAAAACGAAAGTGGTCACCGCGTCCTGAGCTACCAAAGTGGCCGGATCATTCGCTTTAGGTGCCAACACGACGAAGCGCGTCATATTGTCAGGGGCATCTTCCACGTGCTCTTCAACGATTTTCAGGCCGTACAAATCCGCCGCCAGTGCAGGGGCGATGGCGGCAAGTTTGGGATCACCGCCTTGCGCCACAAAAGCAGCCGCACCTGCGGTATCGGCATAGGCAAGCGGGACAAGGCCGCGCTCACGCAGGAAAATGCGGCTCTGCCCCAAAGCTTGAGGATGGCTGTACACCGCCTCAAATGGGCCGAACGCCCCATCAGGCCCGGCTGGCGCCATCAATGCGTGATGGATCGGCAAGAAATATTCAGCAACGATCTTCAGCCCACTTTCGGGCAGCAAGAAGTGGATATCGGCCACCCGGCCATGTTGCGAATTTTCAATAGGAATGATCGCCGCGCCAGCTTTTCCGGCAGAAACCGCATCCAGCGCATCTTCAAAGGCAAAGCACGGCAAAGGCAGGCATTCAGGCGCAAATTCAATCGCGGCACGGTGCGAATTGGCACCCGGAGCGCCTTGAAAAGAGATAGTGCGGGCGGGATCCTGGGCGGCGGTAGCCTGCATAGTCTCGACCAGGGCGAGGGCGGGAGCGGGAAAGCTTTTCATAGTCACCTGCCGGGTAGCGAGCCGATGAAGCGCTGCCAAGCTTTGATCGACACTTGCGCTAAAGGCCTGTCAGCACTAGAGCGCGCACGAAACCAATCCAAGACGAGCGGAAGCAGTTCACAATCATGAATGACAGCACAAATACCTTTTTCGGTTGGGTCCTGTTTGCAGGCGTTATTGCTCTGGGTCTGAGCGCGATCAGTTCGCGCGTGTTTGACCTGCAATCGCCCGAAACACCTGGTTATATCATCGAAGCCGCCGAAGCAGGCGAAGTTGATGCTGGTCCCTCACTTGCTGAACTGCTTGCCGGTGGCTCTGCCGAATCTGGCCAGACGGTATTTGCCAAGTGCATGGCGTGTCACTCGATCGAGAATGGCGGCGCGAATAACATCGGACCCAATCTGTACGGGATTATGGGGTTGGAAATTGGCAATCATGCTCCTGGGTTCGCCTATTCATCTGCGCTATCGAGCAAGGGTGGAGATTGGACGTGGGAAAATATGGACGCTTGGCTGAAAAGCCCGCGCGCCTTTGCCAATGGTACCACGATGAGCTTTGCCGGTCTTGGTGATGGCCAGGATCGTGCTGATCTGATGTTGTATCTCAATGCCAATGGCAGCGATCTGCCTTTGCCCGAAGTTGTCGTCGAAGAGGCAGCTGAAGATGGCGAAATGGCCGAAGGCGAGGCTCCAGAAGGTGAAGAAGCTGCGGGCGAAGATACAGCTGTTGAAGAAGAAGCTGCCGCTGCATAATCTTGTCTGAGTTGGTTGCGGCGGTGTTTTGGGCTTAACGCCCTTTAAAATCCTGCGCGATCACGAACCATTCGCTTGAACCCTTGCGGCTCGCAGGTGGTTTGGCGTGTTTCACGATCTGGAAATGCTTTTTCAGCAGGTTGAGCAAGTCCTTATCGCTGCCTCCTGCAAAACCTTTGGCGATGAAATTGCCGCCTTTGCTCAGCACTTCCACTGCAAACCATGCAGCCGCTTCGGTCAGTGCCATCGTGCGCAGGTGATCGGTTTGTTTGTGGCCCACCGTATTGGCAGCCATATCAGACAGGACGAGATCAGGCTGTCCATCCAATTGCGCCTCCAAAGCAGCAGGCGCGCCATCATCCATGAAATCCATTTGCAGGATGGTGACGCCTTCGATCGGCTCAACTTCCAAAATATCGATCCCGACGATAGACGCCTTGGGCGCGCGTTTGCGCACCACCTGCGCCCACCCGCCCGGCGCAATGCCCAGATCGACCACGCGTTTGGATCCTTTGATCATGGCAAACCGATCATCCAATTCGATCAGCTTGAAGGCGGCGCGGCTGCGCCAGCCTTCGTCCTGTGCTCGCTTCACATATGGATCGTTCAATTGCCGTTCCAGCCAGCGCTGCGAGCTAGCCGTACGTTTGCGGTTCTTGTTGGGTCGGCGCACCGAATCGCGTCCAGCACGCGCCATCAGACGCCTCCGCCCTGTTTTAGTTTGCGCAAAGCAGCTTGTGCCTCGCTTCCCTCTGCATCGGCGGCCATCATAGAACGCAATATCCCTTCGCGAATGCCCCGATCCGCCACGCCAAGGCGCGGTGCAGGCCAAATATCCAGTATCGCTTCAAGGATCGCACATCCAGCAACAACCAGATCAGCGCGCTCATTACCAATACAATCCAGCTCGCGCCGCTCATCAGGAGACAGCGCAGAAAGGCGAGTTGAGATGTCGCGCATCTCATCCGATGGCACAATCAAACCGTCCACGGCATTGCGATCATAATGCGATAGCCCAAGGTGGACGCTGGCCAATGTGGTCACGGTGCCGCTGGTCCCCAAAAGGCGCAGATCAGGCGTGCGATACTGTTTTATGCGCTCAGCAAATTCGGCAAAGCTGTCAGTGACATGCTGCTTCATTTCAGCATAGCGCGATAATCGGGTTTCCTGATCGCCGACTTCCGGCCCGACGGTTTCGGACAATGACACAACGCCCCACGGAACGCTTTGCCAATCCAGAATGCGCGGAACCGGTGCGCCCGGTTCTATCAGCACAAGCTCGGTTGATCCGCCGCCAATATCGAAAATTACCGCAGGACCAATTCCGTCCTCGAGCAGAATATGACACCCCAAAACGGCAAGGCGCGCTTCCTCGCCTGCGCTGATGATATCAAGATGAATGCCGGTTTCATCGCGCACACGATCAATGAAAGCTTCGCCATTGCTCGCGCGGCGACAAGCTTCTGTGGCGACAGATCGCGCCAGATGAACTTTGCGTTTTTTCAACTTGTTCGAACAGATTTTTAGCGCGCCAACAGCACGGTCCATTGCCGCATCGGACAAACGGCCCGATTGCGCCAAACCTTCACCAAGGCGCACGACACGGCTGAACGCATCGATCACCACGAAATTCTCGTCAGACGGGCGCGCGATCAGAAGCCGGCAATTGTTCGTGCCGAGATCGATTGCAGCATAAGCCTGCTTGAATGATGAATGGGGAGGGCGTCTCCAACTGCGCGGATCGCGCGCGTTCTTCCCTGTTGCTTCACCGGGCGGGCGATCGTGCTTTGCTTCGCTATGCTCGGGCGCTTCCCCCCTTTGGTGCGCCTTGCTATCGTCACTTTCGCTTGTCCCCGGCGGAACCATGTCCGCCATCGTAATATACTCTCAACAAATCATGACCCGCCAAAATAGACGGAACCTGTATTCAACCTAGAGTAAGGTGGCCTTGGAGACAAGTTTCACGTTCAACCTTGCGCTTGCACGGGTTGTGCGGCCTTGGCGCGCCCGCCGCTTGCATCCAATGGAGAAAGCAGTCCTTGGACCAGATCGGTATCATGTTCGGCCATTGGATCATCGACGCCAATATCGATCGCATCCTGATCCGCGCCATGGCGAAAACTGCCATGCAGCCGATCCCACCATGATAGCCCGCTGGTCCAGTTGCTGTCCATTTCGGCCAGATCTTTGCTGTGATGTATGCCGTGCATTTCAGGCGTTGTGATGACGGTACTAAGCGCTTTGTCCCAGCCTTTGGGCAATCGCCAATTGGTATGATGGAAAAAAACCGAGGCGAGGAAAAAGGTCTGCCATGTATGCATCACACCAGGGCTGGCCCCGGACACGCGAATTTGGATCATGCGCCACGGGATCGAAAGCAGCATATCGACAAAGTGGAACCGCATGGCCGTTGACGTGTCGCAATCAGGATCGATGTGATGCACACGGTGGAACCGCCATAAGAACGGCAGTTTGTGCGTTGCTGCATGCCAGATATAATAGCTGTAATCCATCGCCAGAAAGGCAAGGATACGACCGGGCAATCCGCCAATGGCATGTTGAATACCGCGCCGTTCCTTAACGTTGCGTTTGGCCATCGCCCCGGTAATCGGGGACTCTGCAGCCATAACAACAGCCTGACACGCAATGCCCATCGCGACATTTCCGGCAATGCGTGGCAATTGCTCTGTGGTTCGTTTGCGCAAAGGTCGCGCGCGTTCTGCATAAAGCAGCCCGCCCAATGCCGCTGCACCCAGAGCCAGTCCCGCTATTTTCAAAACCTTGGAAGTCATGGTGAGCTGTTATGCGCAATCGCCAAGCCAGCGTCTACAGGGTAAGGCGCAAAGAATGGTTTCGAATCTTCCAACAGTGGCCCTGTTTGCCAAATATCCGGTGCCTGGTCTTGCCAAAACACGCCTGATCCCGGCTCTTGGCGCGGAAGGTGCAGCTATGGTGCATCGCCGATTGGTTGAACGGACATTGCGAGTGATTCGGGAAAGCGGCCTACCTTTTACTGTTTGGACGACGGGTGCACCGCATTCTGATTTTGCCGCATGGCTTGGCAGTGATGTTCCATTGATGGCGCAAAGTGAAGGCGATCTGGGGGAGCGGCTTGCGTGCGCTTTGACCCCCGCCATTTTGCTGGGTGCAGATATTCCAGACCTTTCGGCAGATCATTTGCGCGATGCAGCAGCACTATTGCGTAATGCGCCAGCTGTTATCGGTCCAGCGCTGGATGGCGGGTATTATCTGTTGGCGCTGCGCGATCCTGCGCCATTTTTGTTCACTGATATGGAGTGGGGCACGCATACGGTTTTGCGCGAGACACAGCGCAGGCTTGACGCGCATAATGTGCCTTATCGTTTGCTTGGAGAATTGGCCGATTGTGATCGTCCAGAAGATCTCGCCAAATGGCCAGAGCTTAGCGAGTGAGCCGCACCACAATCGTAATACCGATGCTCGATGAAGCGCGCGCTTTGCCTGAATTGGCCGAGCACATCGCGGTACTTGATCCGCAACCTGCCGAGGTATTGTGCGTTGATGGCGGCAGTGATGACGATAGCGTTGCGATTGCACGCGCTGCGCAGTGGCGCGTGATCACTGCGGGGCGGGGGCGGGGCAGCCAGATCAATGCAGGCGTTAAAGCGGCAACAGGCGATCTTATCGTGGTGCTGCATGCAGATACGCACCCGCCCAGCAATTTCATCGCCGTAATCGAAGAAACGCTAAGCGATCCCACGATAGCGCTCGCTGGCTTTACACCGATTATTGCCGGGCACGAAAAGATCCGCTGGGGCACCACTGCACACAATTGGGCGAAAACCTGGTACGCGCCGCTTTTGTGTCGCCCGCATTTGTTTGCGCGCGGTGTGCGGTTGCTTTTCGGGGATCACGCGATGTTTTTCCGCCGCCAGCAATTTTTGGAAAGTGGCGGCTGTGATCCTGCGGCCGTGGTGATGGAGGAGGCAGATTTGTGCATCCGGCTTGCGCAATATGGCCGGGTGAAATTGATCCGCGAAACTGTGCGCACATCTGATCGACGGATTGTTGAATGGGGACCGATCAAAGCCAATTGGATTTATTTCAAGGTAGGGATGCTGTGGGCTCTTGGTGCGCGCAAGCGGCTTGCCGATCTGTATCCGGATGTGCGTTAGGCGCTGCGCCTGCCAACAATCCACCATCGATTGCAAATTCTATCAGCCGATGAAACCATTGCGCGCCCGTCTCTGGCGTCTCCAACCCAGTTAGTGTGCGCAAATTGGCGTTCACAAAACGCGGATTGCGTTGGAAATAGCTGGCATAGGCGCTGGCGACTTTGTGCCACACGCGGCGCTGTGATGATGACAAGGATGCTGTGTCGAAGCTGGCTGCGGAAACAAGGTTGGGCGTGCTAAACTGGGGATAGGCACTAATGGCTTGTGCAAAGCTTTCAAGGGCAAGCGGATTGCCGCTCGTCAGATGGCAGATGCTGCCATTTGCCGCGTCCATGCGCTGTGCCAATTGCGCGATTGCCTGTGCCACATAATCAACTGGCACAAAATCCAAGCTCGCCTCTGGTGTAGTCGGAAGCTGATCCACCCAACCGCGCGTAATCATCGCAAAGGTTTGATACATTGCGTCAAATTTGCGGATCGCGCCTGTCTTGCTATCGCCCAAAACAATCGCGGGGCGCACGATGCAATGGGTGAGGCCGCTTCCATGGACCTGCTTTTCAGCCTGCGCTTTGCTACGTTCATAGCCATTGGCAAACACTGTGCCATCGGCAACAGGTTTTTCAGCAATCGGGCCATCTTGAAGCCCGCAAACATAAGCTGTGCTGACATGGATCAGCGCGGCATTGTGCGCCTTTGCAAAAGCGATCACATTGCGCGTGCCGCCGACATTGATCGCTTCGAGCGCATCATAAGGCGCATCGAAAGTGAGCGATGCCGCACAATGAATAACAACATCGACTTGCGGCGCTTCGTGCAGCCCAAGGCCAGCGGCACAGATATCGCCATTCAACGCAGCGGCGACGGGAACGCGGCTGCCATCATTGGCAAAAATGTCAGGTGCGCGATGGGTGAGCGCATAGACGCGGTGCCCGGCACTGGCCAGACGCGCGCAAACCTCACCGCCGATCAGCCCGGCAGCACCTGTTACCAAAATGCTTAGCAACAAGGCGCTTCGCTTTTGCCCGGATTGGCATCGGATTGCCCAAAAGGCACCGCCGTGCCGCAGCCGGGAAACACGCCATAATGCGTGCCAAAATCGCCAACGAATTCGAAATGTTTGGCAAAGCGCGTTTCTGCCAGCATCAGCCAGCTATTCCCGCATACCGGGAAAATCCGCCCTTTTTCAATCGCGTGATGTGCATCGAGATGGAAGGAGTGTTCTTCACCCGGCACGCTACCGCGATAACGCACAGCCTGCCCGTAATCCTCGCATTGCGGCTCAAGCCCAGCGAGCTTGAACAGGCGATAGGTTGCAGACACGAAACCGATCCCTTCAAGCTTTGCAGAAACCTTGGCATCATTGATGCCCAAAGGACGGTCTGTCACCAATCGCGGATCGGCAAAGCCAGCGTTCTTCGCCAGCATATCAAAATCGCCCCAATACAGCGCACCGGACAGGCATTCACCATGCAGCACCGGATCATCGAGCAAATGCTCAGGCACCCGGCGATCAGCATACACATCGGAGAAATAGAGCTCTCCACCCGGTTTCAGCAATCTGTGCGCGGCGCGGAACACCGCATCTTTGTCCGCCACCAGATTGATCACGCAATTGGAGACGATGACATCAAAACTGCCCGGTTCCAGATCAAGTTCACCCAGCTTTTCAATATCGCCTTTCAAGAAACGCACATTGTCATAGCCAAAGCGTTCGGCATGCCAGCCGCGATGCTTTTCCGCCACGGCAAGCTGTTCGTCCGTCGCATCGACACCGATGACAGAACCTTTCGCGCCAACAAGCTGCGCGAGCAAATAAGCATCCTGCCCACTGCCCGAACCCAGATCGAGGACTTTGCAACCTTCAATCGCCTGAGGCACAACCAGACCGCAGCCATAATAGCGCGCCTTAACTTCATCATGGACATTAGCGAGGGCAGCCCGGATCGAAGGCGCAGGCGCTTCAATCGTACAACACGCATCCGTGCGCAAATCGGCTGAGCTTTCCAGCACTTTGCCATAATAATTTTGAGCGTTGTCGAGTTTCATGAAACCTTTTGTCCTTTGCCTTCGAATGTGGTCACGATGCAGTGATATTTTGTTATTCGCAACCTGCCCTCTTTCAGTTACTCACGGAAGCCCAATGACATACACACATGATGCAATTGTGATTGGCGGAGGAGCTGCCGGGCTGACCGCTGCGGGCGGATGTGCGCTGTTCGGTTTGAAGACTGCGCTGATCGAAGGTCACAAAATGGGCGGCGAGTGCCTCAATAATGGCTGCGTCCCATCCAAGGCGTTGATTACCTCTGCAAAACGCGCTGCCGAAGCGCGCGAAGGCAAGCGGCATGGGGTCGAACTGGCTCCGCCCAAGGTGGATTGGAGCGGCGTGCACAAGCATGTTCACGATGCCATCGCGCATATCGCCCCGCATGACAGCGAAGAAACCTTTGAAGAAATGGGCTGCGAAGTTATCCGCGATTGGGGTAAGATCACGGGTCCCAAAACGGTTGAGGTTGGAGGCCGCACCCTGTCCGCACCGCGCATTGTTATTGCAACCGGTTCTGCGCCCGCTGTCCCTCCGATTGAGGGGCTGGATAGTGTGCCCTACCTCACCAATGAAAATCTATTCGATCTCGATGTTCTGCCCGTTCACCTTGTGATTGTGGGTGGCGGGGTTATCGGCATGGAAATGGCGCAAAGCTTTTGCCGTTTGGGCAGCAAAGTCACCGTGATCAATCCGGGTGAATTGATGGGCCGCGATGATCGCGATTCTGTGGCCGTGGTGGCTGATGTTATGCGGCAGGAAGGCGTGCGCTTTATTGATGGCAAAGCCGCGAAGGTTGAAGGTGAGGCGGGCGCTATTCGTGTGCACACCGGCCAGGGCGATGAAGTGATTGAAGGCTCGCATCTGTTGATTGCTGTGGGCCGCAAAGCGCGTGTTTCTGGCTATGGCCTTGAAGAGCTGGGCGTTGAGCTGGGCCGTAATGGTATCAAGGTGGATGCGCGCCGCCGCACGTCGATCAAATCCATCTATGCGATTGGTGATTGCCGCGAAGGTCCGCGTTTGACGCATGTCTCGGGCTATGAAGGCGGCAATGTCGCTTTGGAGATTGCGCTTGGCGTACCGACCAAAGTCGATTGGTCAGCGCTGCCCTGGTGCACTTTTACAGAGCCCGAAGTCGCGCAAATCGGTCTCACCGAAACAGAAGCGAAAGAGAAATATGGCGATGGTGTCCGCGTGGTCAAAGAGGGCTTTGACCACAATGAACGCGCCATTGCCGAGGATTCGGTGAAAGGTCACCTCAAAGTGATGTTCAAAGGCAAGAAAGTCGTGGGCGCGAGCATTTGCGGCAAAGGGGCAGGCGAGCTGTTATTGCCGTTCTCACAGATGATTTCGGGCAAGGCATCAAGTTTTGCGATGGGATCTGCCATCGTATCTTATCCCACCCGCGCTGAAATCGTGAAAGCCTCCGCCTTCTCGGCATGGGAGCCAACGGTCTTTGGATCGCTACCCAAGAAATGGGCTGGATTGGTGCAAAAAATGCGGCGCGCTTTTTGATGGCGACCAACGCGCAAGTCCGTTCCAAATCCCGCAACGCACCGCAAGGACCATCACCTTTCGCAGTGGCTGGCGATGTGCTGGCTCCTGCGAAATTCACCGACCCAATGATCACTGCCAAAGGTGAAAAGCGCGCCAGTGTTACGCTCGATAATCTCGATACCTTGTGGTTTGCCACCGGAACGCTGTGCAATTTGGCCTGCGCGAATTGCTATATTGAAAGCTCGCCCACTAACGATGCGCTGATTTACATGACCGCTGCGGAAGTTGAGCGGTATCTCGATGAAATCGCAGTCAGTGGCCGCACAACGCGCGAAATCGCCTTTACCGGCGGTGAGCCATTTATGAACCCGCAAATCATCGCGATGATCGAAGGACCATTATCGCGCGGGTTTGAAGTGCTGGTGTTGTCCAACGCAATGGCTCCCTTGCGCCGTCACGAGGCCGATCTGCTGCGCTTGAAGGATGGCTATGGCGATAAGCTAACCATCCGCGTTAGCATCGATCACCACACACAAAATGTGCATGAGGCAGAGCGCGGCGCGAATAGCTGGGCGCCCATGATAGACGGGCTGCGCTGGCTTTCGGCCAATGGCATATCGCTCGCAGCAGCTGGACGCAGTCTTGCCGGAGAAACGCAGGAACAAGCGCGCCTGGCTTATGCCGCATTGTTTGCAGGCGAAGGGATTTCCATCGACGCGAGCGATCCTGTGCGGCTGGTGCTGTTTCCAGAAATGGATGCTAGCGCCGATGTGCCTGAAATAAGCGAGGGATGCTGGGACATTCTTGGCAAAACGCCATCACAGCAAATGTGCGCCACCAGCCGCATGGTCGTGCATCGCAAGGGTGAGGAAACCGCGCGCGTCGCTGCCTGCACTTTGCTACCCTATGACGCGGGTTTTGATCTTGGCGAAACGCTGGCTGAGGCCGACCGCGATATCGCGCTCAACCACCCGCATTGCGCGCGCTTTTGCGTGCTTGGCGGCGCAAGCTGTTCAGCTTGAGTGAAGCATTTAGAGGCTATCGATAACATCATGATAAAACTGACCAAAACCTTGGCCGCGTTTGGCGCATTGAGCGCATCTGTCATGCTGCCTGCAGGCGCCGCCGCAATGGCCCCGATTGACGGAACCTATGTGGATTCCGGCGGCTTTACAGAAATCACCATTTCGCGCTGCGGAAATGCGCGTTGCGGCAAGATCACCAAGATATTGAAAGACAAGCCGGGTGAGCCGGATAACGACATCCACAATGATGATCCGGCGCTAAGAGATCGCCCGATCCTTGGCATTCAATTGCTGTCAGATCTGCGTTGGGATGGCGATGAGTGGAAGGGCGAAGTCTACAATCCCGAAGATGGCAACACTTATAAAGTGTATGTGAAGCCGGCCGCTGGCGGCAAGTTGGAAGTGAAGGGGTGCCTTGCATTCTTTTGCCGTACGCGGGTGTGGACGTCAGCTGGATAAGCATTTTTGACAGGGCTTGATTCGCCTGTCAGCGCAGTCTAGATGCGCGCGCTCCTGCCCCGTCCTCTAACGGTAAGAGAGCGGACTCTGACTCCGTCAATCAAGGTTCGAATCCTTGCGGGGCATCCATCTATCAGTCATTTTTCCAATAATCCCTATGGGTTAGTGTGGATGATTGTCTAACTATTCGTCGTGGTTAGACACTTTCAGACCATATGCCTTTTCCATGGCACTGTCTGCGCGGGCACTATCGCCTGTATTTCCGGCATAGCGCAGGAACTCTCGAACTGTCTTATGGCCAGTGATCGCCATGCCTTCTTCATCGCTGCAACCGGCTTCGCGAAGGCGTCTTGCAGCCGCTTTGCGTAGGCCATGTGCTGAGCAATGGGGTAGATCAGCAGCAATGCAGGCGCGCTTGACCATGTTGTAAAAGCCCTTGGCGGTGAAGGCAGCGCCGCGATTGTTTTCCAGCACCAGCAGATCGCCAGCCGGTCCAGCGTCCAGCGCCTCGCGCAAAGGTGCGACAATCGGCACATCGACAGAATTGGAAGTCTTGCTTTGCCTGAGCCGAATACGGCCATCTGCCAATGCCGAGTGCGTCAGGAAGCGCACATCACCGCTGCGCTGAGCGCCATACAATAGCAATGCAAAGGCAAGGCGGGGTTTCGTGCCCAGCGGGTGCTTTGCCTCAAACTGCTCAAGCTCTGCGTCGGTCCAGCGATGATATCCGCGCTCTTTGCCGTCGGCAGCGAAGTCGCCTGCCTTGGGCGGATCGGTATCCTTCACGGGATCGAAGGACATTGCCACCAGCCGTTCCCGGCGCGCTATTACGAATAGCCGTGCGAGCAACTTGCGCAGCCGGATCGCGGCGTAGGGCTTCTCGCGCATATTGTTCATGACGCGTTGGATGCGCTTGGCATCGAATTGCCTGATCAGATCATCGCCAAAGGTCTTGCGGAAACGTTCCAGCACGCCGCGATAGACGGCTTGTGTAGCGGGTTTCAGGTCTTGAAACTTGGTATCAGCGTAATAGCGAATGATCACGTCTGACACGCTGCCAGGGCGAATCCTGCCAGCGCCGATAGAGGGCTTTTCAGCGGCAAGACAAGCGGCATATTCTTTCTCGAATGCCTTGGTTCCGTATGGCGATTTGAAATAGTGGCGAGGGTATCCCTTGCGCCGGAATTGATACCGCCGCTTGCCGTGCCGGTCATTGAAGCTTGAGACATATTGAAACCGGCGCTTCATGCGAAACCGTCCAATCGCTCATCAAGATCGTCATTTTGGGCAAGATGATTAAGCCCTATCGCCGGTGTGACGCGGACCTTGAAGGTGGCCGTCTCGATTTCTATAATCGAATTGGTCGCAACACAAATTTCTGACGCTTCTTGCATCACTTTGCGCGGCACAAAATTTTTCCGTCCAGTCATCAGCAGCCAAGCTCCCGGAACGGCGATAGCAGCCGGTCCTCACCATCGCCGGGGTGCAGTTGGTCGCGCCCGTCATAGGTCACTGCCACACGCGACAGCACCGCCATTTTCAGGCGTGCAGGCGCGTCTCCAGTGCCATCCCATGCGTCGGCAATATCCAGCACCGCAGCGCTCGCAGCCGCCACCAGTGTGCTGATCAGTGCATCGTCTGCCGTGTGATCGACACGCAAAAAGTCTTTCGCCTCGCTCAGCAATACAAGATCAGCCATTGCTCATCTCCTGATTGCGCGGGTTCCAGCCTTCGAGCTGGCGCACTTCGTCCGGGTCCAGCACGCCTGCCTCAAGGGCAATCTTGTGGGCATCCCAGCGGGTTTTGGGATCGCCGCGCAGGAAGCCTGACAGATCCAGCTCAAGCTCATGCGGGCCATTGACGGGAAAGACGCTGCGCGCGAACTCGGCTTCGATCTTGCGTGCCCAGCTTGCAAGGCAGAACATGGCAAACCAGCGGCCTGCCATCTCGCTATTCGTAAATGTGTTGTTTGAGTAATCCTGCACCAGTGGCGGGGGCACCTGAAACAAGCGGCAGATTTCCTCAGTGCCAAACTTGCGGGTTTCCAGCAGCTCTGCATCCTCAGGCGATATCTGCGCCGCCTTCCAAGTCAGTCCGCCGTCAAGAATGAGGGTAGAGCCTGCCTTGCTGGCACCGCCATGGCGCTCGGCAAATTGTGTCCGCAATGCCGTGCGCTGATCGCCGGTCATGGTGCCCGGGTGCTCGATCACGCCCGATGGTGATGCACCATTGCCAAGGAAGGCGCGCGCATGGGCATGGGCGAGGGTGACGCCGTCGACGGTATCGGCTGCACGGCTCAGACGCGAACGCCCGATTTTGCCGTCATCTGTGCGGTCGCGCAGGTGGATGACTTCGCCTTCAAGATAGCGCCGCGTCTTGCCGCGTCCGTCTGCATAATCATAGGCCAGCCGCCCGCTCGAAAGCTCGGCAACAGTTACACTGCCCCAAGGCAGATAGGTAAATCCGCTCAGCCGGCCATTGCCGCTGCGCTCGATTTCAGCGAGGCCGTTGCCGGTCAAAAGGGTGGAAGCAACCAGATGACTGATAAAGTCAGGCCAAGTCTGGCGCTCATTGACGCCGCCGCGCACCAGCCGTTGCAGCGGGTGTGCAGGGTCTTCCATGCGGGTTGTGCCCTCGCGCCGATATGTGATCGCAGGGACATAGGCCAAGGCTTCGGCAATGACATTTGTGCAGGCCAGAACCGCTGACAGGTTTTCTGCTACGCGGGCCGATGTGCCAGCCATGTAGCCGATACCGGGGGCAAGCGCTGCCCAGGAAGGTTCGCTCGCATCGCTGCGCTTTTCAAAGCCCGCAAAGGCTGCAAGGCGGTCTATCATGCCCATGCGCGCGCCTCCGCCAGCCTGATCGCCCTTGCACGCCGCTGAGCGCCCGTGTGGTGCTGCATGGCCCTCAAGGCAATCTCGGTGCCCTCATAAGCTGGCCATGCACTGACAACGCTGATTTCGCGCAGATCGATGGTTTGCAGGGTCCGCGTGTCGCCGTCCCAAGTCTCGCCACCAGCGGGCACCTTGAAGCCAAAGCTCATGCCGCCAAGATCGCCGCGTGCGGCAAGGGCGAGAACATCCCGCCCCGCAGCCGTGTCAGGCACGTCGAGCGTAAAGGCCAAGCCTTTGTCATCCTCGCGAAGCTGGAGCGTGCCGGTGCGCGTGCGCCCAAGCACTTTGCCCGTGTCATGGTCCAGCAAAGCAAGGATATCGTTATTGAGCGCGCCCCGGAATGCACCCGGCAAAATTCGTTCCCGGAACGCGCCCAAATCCGCTTCTGTAGCGAACGTGGCGGCATAGCCCGTGATACGGCTCCCGGCGCTGCGCAATTGACTTGCGAAACGCCGTTCAAGGGTTGCCGCGGCGCCCATTAGGCGATGCCCGCTGCGCTGGCAGTAACGCCAGTTACAGAAACAAATGCCGCCGGATGACGAACCGCACAATCGACAGTCGCCATTGCGCGGATCATGACATTGCCTTTGGAATAGGCCGTGCTTTCGAACGGATTGACCAGCAGGTCGATCTCGCTCCAGACGCCAATCATCAACTCGCTCCAATCGCCGTAGATCAAAGCGTGCTCGTCATTGCCGCCGCCAAGGTCTGTAGGCACCTGATTGGTGAAGGTGGTCGCCTCATTGTGGAAGATGGTGCCAACGCCGATAGGCAGGTCGTTCGCGTCCTGCGCCAGCATGGCGATTTTCTTCACATCATTGCTCGACAGGAAGCTGCGCCGTGCCGTGCCAACATTGGCAATATCGGCCTTTGCAATTGCTTCTGCGCTCGTTGCGAAAAGCGATGTGCCATAGGCTTCGGTCTGAATGCCAGTGGTGGCCAGAACGCCGTCCGGTTCATTTGTGCCGCCACCTTGGATCGCAGCGCGGTCAATTGCGGTTGCCAGATCGCGGGCAAGCATATCGCGCAAAAGCTGCTCAACATCGGGCGAAGCCTGCAAGAGCATGTTGCGTGACCATTCCGACAATGCACCAGCGTGCTTTGGGGAAAGGGTCACGTTGTCGAAGTCGGCATCATCGCTCGAAAGGGCGGCGTTCTCTGCCACCCAGCCGATTGCGGGCGCGCCGGTTTCACGCGGGATGGTGATGTTGCCGGTCAGGCCATTGAGCACACGGGCACCCATGCCGCGCACAACAGACGATGCTGTCAGTGCCGAGATATACTGATCGGGGCGGTGATCGGTAGGAACCAGCTCGCCTCCTGCCGATGTGGTCAATGCGCGTTTCTCAAACACTTCTGCCGGAATGAAAACACCTTCTGCGCTTCGCCCGGCACGCTTGGCCAATTCGGTCTGCATCTCGCGCTCAAAGCCTGCATCGACATCAAGGCCGGCGGCGTGAGCGATTGCCCGCGTGACGCTGAACTTGCTGCGCAGCTCGGTATCGAGCTTGGTATCGCCGCTGATAGGCTTGCCAGTCTCTTGGCGCTCGGCCTGATCGATCTTGCGCTGGCGCTCGATCTTGCCATCAAGCGCGCGCAGATCAGTTTCAGCAGTGCCAAATGCCTGATCGTCGTCGGCTTTGTGTGCAGCGTTCATGCGGTCCACAATGGCCGCTCGCTGTTCCATAAGGTCCGCAGTTTTCATTGGTAAATATCCTTCTGTCTGGCCGGGGTCACGGTCCCCAGCACTGAGATTGCCGACTGTCTCGCGACGTTGGCGGGTTTGCCCCCCTTGCGATGCACTGCTATCCCGTTGCCAGACTTGGCAGGGAACGCCTTGGGGGAAGGCGATTTCATGAATCCTTTTCTTTCCGGTGCCGATCATACGAATCGGCACATTCCCATATCACACGGTCAATCGGGAAAACGCTTGTGACGTCGCTTGGCCAGCCAGATACCGTGGTAAGCTGGATATCGGCAATTTTCTGATCACCGGTTACAATAAAGGCTTGCAGGTGAGGCGGATCGACCTCCCGGTCGAAAGCATAGATCAACCATTCATGCCCCTTTATTACCCGCAGATCGATGTAGAGATCTGCAACTCTCTCTTTGGCGCGGGCGATGACTCGATCAGCGAGCTTTGCCCCTTCATGCAGGCCAAGGCCCACGCCGCGAGCGCGAAGCATGGTGTCGAACGCCAGCACGCTTGCGAATGAATACAGCCGCGACCGTCCATCCTTGCGGAAAGGGATGATTCCCCGGTCAGTCAGGTTATGCACCAGCTTAATTCCTTCGCTTGCGCGGGTCATTTTCACCAGCTCAGCGGCGGTCATGTCGAATCTGTCAAAGTCGCGCGTCGATGGCATATCTTTTCTTGGCATAAGAAACAGGATAACGCAAGCACTTTTCTTGCAATAAGAAAGTGCCCTGTGAACATCTCGCTTTGGCCAAGTCGCAAGCCGTGGCCAGCGGCCCGCCAAAGCCGGGGAGAGAGTTAGGCTTCGTCGTGGTATGCAGGTTCGCGCCCATCATGCTCGCAGCCGCCCGGATCGGCCACTGCGCAGCCTGCACCGCGTAACGCGCTCTCCATGGCCGCTGGCGACAGGCAGTGATCGTCTTCGGCATCGTTGCCGCCGCCCGCATCGCTCAGAGCGCAGCCGGGGCCGTAGTCTATGCCGGGGGGAAGGGTTACAAAGTCGTCTTCGGCCCGCGTGACTTCGGCTTCGGGATCGGCGTCTGTCACGTCCAGGAAGGCAACCAGCAATTCGATTGTCTGCGCAATCTGGTCACGATTGACCTGTGCCAGCAATGCCGCCGCGTTGATAAGATTATCGGGAAGGATGACGGGGACGGATTCCCCCCGTAGAAAGTGCTTAGCCATGATTGATCTCCTAAGGATCGGTTGTGGTCAGAGGCGGCTCGGCGTTGGTAGCGCCGGGTCGTCTCGCTCTCATATGGGCACAGAAGAGGAATTAGGTCAATGCAAGTAACACTATACAGCGAAGACTATCCGCGTGGCCTTACGCAAGACTGGCCAATGATCCCTCGTGCTGGTGACTTTATTGTGATGACTTTGGCCGGTGGAGAGAACAAGCAAATTGTTGAAGAAGTAGAGATTTACGCAAATGCCGATGGAAGTTTCCACAGCGTAAATGTCCACTGCAGCTACGGGGGCGGCAAACGGACATACGCCGAGGCCCCACCTATCGCTTAAACCCACATCACCCCCTCGCCGCGATAGACTTCCGGGCCTTGCTCGGTCGCTGCGATACCGCAGGCCATGATGCAGGAAATAATCCCGTCAACCCGGTCAAGGCTCTTGGCCTTGGTCGGCTTGCGGTTGCCCGCAGGGTCGCTTTCCACGATCACATTGCCCGCCTGCCAGCGCAGCAGCGGGTTGCCATTGTGCCGCATCTTGCGGCCCAGCAGCGCCGTCTCGAAGGCATCCACTGCCGCCGCATAGCTTTTGAAGCCGGGGACAAAATCCTGCATCGGCAAATCGATTCCCTCATCTGACAGCAGCTTGTTCAAGCGTGCCATTTGCCAGCGGTCGAAGGCTATCCCCTGCACATCATACCGGCTGCGAATGTCTGCAAGCTGGAGCGCAATGGCCAGATCATCGCGGGCATTGCCGACGGTTGTCTCAGCCCAGCCATCGGCGGCCCAGCGGTCATAGGGCACGCGGTCTGTCTCGACCCGCTTCGCAATCGTATCAGCAGGAAACCAGTGCCACACCAGCACCTTGCCATGATCGGGAAAGTATAGGGCGAGGGCGGTTAGATCGCGCGTGCTCGACAGATCCAATCCGCCAAAGCATCTCTCGCCTTCCAGCTCGGTTGCGTCGAACGGCTCAGCATTGGCATCCCAATCCGCTTGCTCGATGAACCGTCCCTCCGCCGCCACCCGCTGATTGAGCTGCAACAGGCGAAAGCTCGGCTCGAATGAAGGCGAACGCATGGCCCGTGCCGCTGCATCGGCAAATTGCTCGGCATTAAGGAACGTGCCCAGCGCCGGGTTCGCCGCCTGCCATGCTTCGCAGTCATCGAGCGCGCAATCATCCTCCGCCGCGTGCAACTGCGTGTAGACGGTGGGCACCGGCTCTGCGTCCAGCATCTCGCTGAAAAAGTGCAGATCATCGGCGGCCTGCGTGCTGATCGTAACGCCTAGCGCCGCTTCGCGCTTGCCCATGCCGGTCGCCAGATTGTCCCACAGCTCCCGGCTGCGCCATTGCGCGACTTCATCCGCAACCCAGAAGGAAGGGGCGAGGCCGTGCGCCTTGCGTGCATCACTGGTGAGCGCCCGCCATCGCGAATTGCTTTCCTCGTCTATGACTTCCTTGTGCCAATCCTTGATATTCACCCGCGCGGCCATCCAAGGCGTGGCTTCGATGTAAGCCCGCGTCTGGTGATACAGGACGCCCGCCTGCTCCCGGTCGAGCGCCGCCGCATAGCATTCCCCATACGGCTCCAGACAGGGGCCAAGCAGGTGCGCCAACGATAGGCCAGACAGCAAGGAGCTCTTGCCGTTGCCCCGCGCCAGACTGAGCGCAGCCAATCGCACCATACGCCCGCCCGCATCATCACGCGGGCCATATACGCCCATGACGAATTGCCGCTGAAACTCCAGCAGCTCCAGCGTCTCACCAGCCTTCAAGCCTGACACGATTGGCAATGTCTCCAGGAATGCCAAAACCTTCTCAGCTTCCGGCATCCCATCCTTGTCCCAAGGGTGCGCGACAAAGGAGGCTTCGTCATAAGCCTTCGCAGCTGCACGCAGCTTGCCAGCACCGGGGCCACGCTTACCCATTTCGGTTGCTTTCAGAAACTAATTGATTTTTCGGGACGGGTGTCGGTCTTATGCTGCCAGCCCTGAGCGATTTTTCTCGCCACGGGTGCGCTGGATCAAGCGGGTTGCCATCGGCATCACATCCTCGGCGGGGCTTGCTCGACTTCACCGCGCCAGCCTCACTGCCTCTTGCGGTCTTGGCACCGTGGCATGAGGGGCAATAGCTGGCGAGGCCATCGAGTCCGGGGAAGGCAGGGCCGCCATCGCGAATAGGCGTGCGGTGATCGACAGTGTTGGCGATGACATGAGGATTGCCCATTGCTGCGCAGCCCTCGCAGAACGGCTCGGCATTGAGCTTGGCAGTGCGCAAGCGTTGCCATCGGGCGGTGTTGTAAGGCCAATCAGCCATTTGCCACCTCCGGTCCAGCAACTGCGATGATGTGAAAGTGTTTCAGTGTTCCCGCCAACTTGATGGCTCTTGATCGTGTTACGCCGTTGGCACGCAATGCCCGCTCAATCTCGCGAACAGTCATGGGGCGGCTCACAGCATCGAGCACTCCGATTGCAACAGCCCGCTGATCTTCCGGCATAGCTGCGATGTAGGCGGCAAGGTCTGTCATCGCTGGCCACCTGCCAATCGCGTTGCTGTCTGAGCAGGACTTTCGCCATGCCAGCCATCTTCATCGGGCGTGGGCGGCCCTGAAGGAGCCGCGCCCGTTATATCTTTAGATATATGGTGTGTTCGGGGGGGTGTTCGGGCGGACTGTTCGGGGGTGTTCGGGAAGCGTTCGGGGATGCGTTCGGGGTGGTGTTTTGTACCTCTCGAATGACTGTCACATCACGTCCTTTTGCGGTGTTGCGATAGGTGTAGGATTCGATCCTGCCAGTGTCATAGAGCCGGTCCATGGCGCGCTTGAGCGCAGCCCTTTTCAAGCCCTTTGCCTTGGGCATTCCTTCAAATTGCGACGGGGCATAATTCGGCCCGCTCGAAGGCCCGACAAGCCGCCCTTCGCCTTGCTGTTCACGCTCCCGGAGACAGGCGAGGAAAGCCTCATTCTCGCTGCTCACCTTGATCGTTTCTGCCAACTCGGCCCGGATATCATCGGGCAGATCATCCTCAAGAATGAAGGCCCAATCGTGCCAGCGAAAGCGAGCTGTTTCGCCCTTGCGCGTGTAGTTGGCTTTGCCCGTGGAGAGAGCGCGCGCATCGGGATCAAGGATATGGCCGTCATTGTCGCGCACGTAGTCTATGGTGAATTGCGAGCGCACCGCATTGAGCCAAGCGGTCGAACCGGAATAGTCATCGCCGCTCTTATTGGGGTGGCCAATCAAAACAACGGCTGCACCTGTTTCGCCTGCCAGCCTGCTCAGCAGGTTTATAAAACGGGTGACTTCGCCCCGGTCGTTCTCGTTGCCGGTGAACAGGTGCGCCACGTTATCCAGAAACACCAGTTGTGCGCCGGTTGCCTTGATCATGGCGACAAGCCGATGATACGCCGCTGTTGCGGTCAAGGTGCCGTCCTGATCGAAAGTGCAAAGATCGTTATCGAGCGCGCCCCGCAAACTGATCAAGTGCAGCTTGCCAACAAGATCAGCCATAGACACGCCCATTGCGGCGCATAGGTGCTGTTGCCGCCAGTGAAGCTGCTCGGCATCATCCTCACAGGTGAGATAGATCGCAGCGCCGGGTTGCACGCTCAAGCCCACGCAGCGACCTATTGCCGCTGCGCAGGCGGTTGCCGCCTGTTGCGCCCATAGGCTCTTGCCTGCGCCTCCTGGGCCGGTGAACAAGGTCACTTCGGCTTTGGGAGCCAATCGCTCCATCACGAACTGCTTTGCCTTCGCCTGCCGCCCTGCCAGATCGGCAAGATCGAGCGTAGGGATAGGCAAGAGGTTTCCTGCAATAGCCTTGTCAGTCAGCGCGCGCAGATCGTCCGCTGTGCCTGCCCAATCCATGATATCGCCGCCGCCCGGTAAATCGGGAAGCTCGATCAGATGGGCAGTGCCGCCGTGCTGCTCTATTCCCGCTTTCACGGTTTGCGCGAACTTGTGACCGGGTGCATCATTGTCAGGCAAGATAATCACGGTGGATTCTGCAAACGCCTCACCATAGCTATCGCGCCAGCCATTGCAGCCAAAGGCGATTGCGGTGGCCAGAAAGCCCCAGCTTGCCAACTTATCGGCCTTGCGCTCGCCTTCAGCGAAATAGACCACTGGCGCGCGCTCGCCAGCCTCGCGGGCACGTTCCGCTGCAATGCAAATCTCAGTGAAACGGTAAGGCAGGCGCTCCACGTCTCCCAAGCCGGATACCCAATCTTTGCCGTCCAACCGCTCGGCAGAAAAGCGCTTCTTGCTGCCGGGACGTTCGAGCCGCCGCGTGCGATAGATCACTGTCCCGTCGCCATCGTCATATTCATAAGTGCCGGTGCAGCGCCAAGCGGTCTTGCCGTCATTCCCGCTCTTGCGCTGTTCGCGCTCTGGCAGGAAACCATCGGCGCGTAGCCGGTCCTTTTCTGCCAGCGGATCGCCGCCATTGAAGCAATGGACTAGGCAGCCATCTGGCGCATTCGGATCAGGCTTGACCGCCGTGCCCCTGTCCGCCTTGCTATGGCCAATCGAAGGGATAAGGGCCTGCCCGCCCGATACCTCCCCGCCATAACGGCGAGCCATTGCATGAATATCTGTCATTGCGCCGCCCTCCCGTTGCCGGTAAGCTGCTCTTGCAATTCCGCCGTGATGGTATTGCCCGCGCTCGATCCGGTTGCCGCCAGATCGGGCGCTTTTATTTTGCGGCGCGGTGGCGGCCACAAAAGGTTAGACAGCCGGAACCTGTAACCCGCAGGAAACCGTGGCGACAATGTGCCGGTTAGACGCTGTAAGTGGTTTGTATTATCTCGGTTGTTTATGCCCTTGCGGGGCATCCATACTTTCACAATCGCTACGGGCCGCAATCTCAATGCGGCCACCCCAACAAAAAGGCCCCGCCGCATTGCGCGACGGGGCCTTTTTTAAAGGTATGATCAGCGTTAGATCAGAACGTGAATGGGAAGTCCGAGAACGCTTCTTCATTGATAGTTGTCACGCCGGCAACGGCTGCAACATTCGAGTTCAGGACGGTAGCGGCGAGATAATCACCAGTGACTGGGTTGTCACCGTCGATATCAACGTAGATTTCTACGTCGGCACCATCTTGTACGTATACCAGTTCATCGGCGGCATCATACTTTTCGAAGAAGATTGTGTCGCGTGCTTCGTCAAAACCAACGATCGTGTCAGAAGCAGCGGCGCCATTTTCATCAAAACCAGCTGTGCGGCTGCTGAAGATGTAATCATCGAAGCCCGAGCCGCCGCGAAGCGTATCGGCACCGAAATCACCGTTCAGCACGTCACGACCAGCACCGCCGAAGATGGTGTCATCGCCGCGTCCACCGAACAGGATGTCGCGTCCAGTACCGCCGTCGATAAGGTCATCGCCGTCATTGCCGAGAATGAAATCTGAACCGCCACCACCATCAATGGTATCGTCGCCGTCATTACCAGCAATGATGGACGTGTTAGAATTGGTGTCGTCGAAAGTGTCGCCACCAGGTGTAAGATTAATACGAAGAATTGCCATGTCTATGTCTCCAAAAAATTAGATGCGTTCCAAGCGAGTCCTCACTCGAACGTTAAGTGGTAACCTTTATAACCGTTGCGACCCATTGTTGCGTTAACGCAAACCCCACCGGTTCCGTCACTTGGCTTTTTATCAATTGCGTTCTTATAAACCGTGATGGGTAGTACCTCACTTCGTTTGTTCGCACAAGCAGCAATCTATGGTGCAGTTGCGTCATATTAAAGACAGTGATTGATCGCTGTGGTTAATCAACCGGGCGTTCTTTGCCCATGCGTCATCGTTGATGCGGAAAATTGCCAAGCAGGCGAGTAAGCGGAATGAAACCACTTTTGAACCTTGCCCCGCCCCACACTCCTTCCTAACGCTGTCTGCATGAGCAAAAACACCAAGTCTGAGCGCGATCTGACGGATCGAAAATTTTACCCCGCAGAAATGGAAGCAGGTTTCGCCGTCAGCGATCCTACGATCACGCCTCAAACCCAACATCCCGCTTATCGTCTGGCCTTTCAGGACAGTGATTTCCTGCTGCGCGAAGAGCTGCGACCGATTCGGTTTCAGTTGGAATTAATGAAGCCGGAAATGGTACTGGAAGAAGCGCGGGTCGGCTCCACATTGGTGATGTATGGCTCGGCGCGCATACCCGCGCCAGAAGACGCTGAAAAAGTGATTGCAGCCGCTAAAGATGGCACTGATGCTGAAAAGAGCATTGCGCGCAATCTGGCCGAAAAGTCGAAATATTATGCCGAGGCGTACAAACTGGCGCGCATTGCTGGTGAAAAGGCCGTTATCGAGGAAGGAAAGCGGCAGTTTGTTGTGTGCTCAGGCGGCGGCCCGTCGATTATGGAGGCGGCCAATCGCGGAGCGAGCGATGCCGGGGCAGAGAGCATCGGCCTCAACATTGTATTGCCGCATGAACAAGCGCCCAATGCCTATGTGACGCCGTATCTGGCTCTCAACTTTCACTATTTCGCATTGCGCAAAATGCATTTCTTGATCCGTGCGCGCGCTGTTGCGGTCTTCCCGGGTGGTTTTGGCACGTTTGATGAATTCTTTGAGCTGCTGACTTTGATCCAGACAGGCAAAATGAAGCCGATTCCCATCCTTTTGTTCGGCAAGGATTTTTGGAACCGCGTGGTGAATTTTGAAGCGATTGCGGATGAAGGCACAATTTCGCCCGAAGATCTCGATCTGATCACTTGGTGTGAAACGGCCGAAGATGGCTGGCAGGCGATCCAGGACTTTTACGAGCTTGATACGAGCGGCAAGGCCGCCAGCTAAGGCGCTGAACGGCGCACTGCCTGATGGCCAAGCGGACCTGATCCACCGCCAAAACCGGGTGCAGCAATGATTGCGGCGCGGACGAATTCGCGCGCCTTACTGACCGCATCTTCCAGCGACAGGCCTTGCGCCAGATATGTCGCAATTGCGCTGGATAGAGTGCAACCAGTGCCATGAGTGTGCTGAGTGATGATCCGTGCAGCGCTCCATTTGCGATCCTCATGACCGGGGCGCACCAGAATGTCTTCGACCATCGGCCCATCCGCATCGCCGCCTTTGGCAAGATAGGTCACGCCGCGCTTTGCCATAGTGTCCGCGCCTCCTAAAGCCGCCAGTTCAGGCACGTTGGGCGTGGTAAGCGTTGCTAACTCCATCAGCCATTCAAACACTTCGATGGTCGCATCATCGGCCAGCGCGGATCCACTGGTGGCGACCATGACCGGGTCAAATACTATCGGCTTACCCAAATCTTCCAAGCGGTCTGCCACAACCTCCGCAATATCTGCGCTGCCCAGCATGCCGATCTTCACAGCTTCAACGCCGATATCGTCCATGCAGGCATCAATTTGTGCTGCAACAAAATCGGGTGAGAGCACTTCGAAACTGCGCACGCCGCGGGTATTTTGCGCTGTGACCGCGGTGATCGCGGTCATCGCATAGCCGCCCAACATAGTGATGGTTTTGATATCGGCCTGAATGCCTGCACCGCCAGAGCTATCCGATCCGGCAATCGCCAGGATGCGGGGTGGGCGCGTCGTCATCAGGCTTGGAACTTTCGCTCAAGGCTTGCCGGGTATCGTTGCAAGGCTGCGCCGCTGCGCAAAGGCCGCGCCATCAATGCGCCGCCGCAATTGGGGCAAATGGCCGCCATCGCATCAGTGCAGGACGTGCAAAAGGTACACTCAAAGCTGCAGATATGTGCACCGGTGGCATCAGCGGGGAGATCGATCCCGCACCGCTCACAATCAGGGCGCATCTCCAGCATTAGACAGCCTCAGAAACAGCTGCGCAGATGGCGTCTACAACCTGTTCAACCTGCGCGCCATCATCGCCTTCGGCCATCACGCGGATAAGTGGCTCTGTGCCTGATTTGCGGATTACCAGGCGGCCTTTGCCTTCAAGCTCAGATTCGCCTTGTGCGATGGCGGCTTTGACATTCGCAGCTTCGAGCGGATCACCCGTTTCGTAACGGACATTTTTAAGCAATTGCGGCACGGGGTCGAACAGATGCAACAATTCGCTCGCCGGCTTGCCAGTGCGCACCAAAGCCGCCAGCACTTGCAACGCAGCAATCGTGCCATCGCCTGTGGTTGCATGATCGAGTAGGATCATATGGCCCGATTGCTCCCCGCCCACATTATAACCACCCGCTTTCATCGCTTCGAGCACGTAGCGATCGCCCACTTTGGTGCGGATTAGCTCCAGCCCTTCGCTATGCAAGAACCGCTCAAGCCCTAAATTGCTCATCACGGTTGCGACAACGCCGCCGCCTTGCAACCGGCCATCTTTGCCCCAGCGGCTACCGATGAGGGCCATGATCTGATCCCCATCAACCTCATGACCTTTTTCATCGATCACGATCAACCTGTCAGCATCACCATCCAGCGCAATCCCGATATGTGCGCCTTCTTCAACAACGCGCGCTTTGATCGCGTCAAGGTGGGTGGAGCCAACGCCATCATTGATATTAAGGCCATTAGGCTCAACACCCATCGCAATTACTTCTGCACCCAATTCCCATATTGCGGTGGGCGTGGAATTATAACAAGCGCCATGGGCGCAATCGACCACGATCTTTAATCCATCGAGCCGGACATCGGCAGGCAGCGACTGCTTGACCGCGTGGATATAGCGCCCGCGCGCATCTTCAATCCGCCGCGCACGGCCAATGGCATCGCCTTCGGCCAATGTTTGTTCAGCATGCATAGCCGCCTCGATTTGCTCTTCCGCTTCATCAGAAAGCTTAAAGCCATCGGGGCCAAACAGTTTGATACCATTGTCATCGTAAGGATTGTGGCTGGCCGAAATCATCACGCCAATATCGGCACGCATCTCGCGCGTGAGCAGCGCAACAGCGGGGGTGGGAAGAGGGCCTGTCATAATGACGTCCATCCCCACGCTGGTGAAACCGGCTACCAACGCATTTTCCATCATATAGCCTGACAGGCGCGTATCCTTGCCGATTACCACGCGATGTTTGTGCGCACCGCGCATGAAATACTGCCCTGCGGCCTGACCAACTTTCATGGCCACAGCTGCGTTCAGTTTGCCACCATTGGCGCGCCCGCGAATACCATCGGTGCCAAAATAGGTACGTGCCATCAAATTCCCTTACTTCCACCTGCCAGACATGCCCGCAATGCCGTCTTGCGCAAGCAATGTCACGCGGTCACACAAAGCTTTGCCAGACAAAATGGCAGACAAATCACTTGCAATTGCAACCCAACAGGGGTTTCGCGCGTTGCATAACAGAATACCGATCAATGACAGGAAGGACGCATTACTCATGGCTTTTACTCTGATTGACCTGCCTTACGACGCAGAAGCAATCGCGCCCGCAATCACAGCGGAAACTTTCAGCTACCATCATGGCAAGCATCATCAAGCTTATGTCGATAAGACAAACGCTGCGATTGAAGGCACCGATCATGCTGACGCTTCACTCGAAGCGATTATCGCTGCGGCACGTGGCAGCAACCAGGGGCTGTTCAACAATTCCGCGCAGGTTTATAATCACGGCTTTTACTGGCATTCCCTAACGCCTTCGACATCTGGTCCGTCCGGTGATCTGGCGGCGAAGATCGATGAAGCTTTCGGTTCACTCGATGCGCTGCAAGAAAAGCTGGCCTCGGCTGGCGCTGGTCACTTTGCAAGCGGCTGGGTCTGGCTTGCAGAAAAAGGCGGCAAGCTTTCGGTTGAAGAAACGCATGATGCCGATACGCTGGTGGATCAGGGCTTTAACCCGCTCCTCACGATCGATCTGTGGGAACATGCCTATTATCTCGACCATCAAAATGCCCGTCCCGGTTATCTGAAGGCCGTGATCGAAGGTCATCTCAATTGGGATTTCGCAGCTGACAATCTGGCACGTGGCACGGCTTGGACTTACCCGAATTGAGGATTTAAGCTCAATCGCTTGCGGGGCCATCTGGTCCCGTGGCGGAACTGAAAAGCGAAAAAGGCCCGCTGCTCCAATGGGAGTGGCGGGCCTTTTTCAATCTTCTTCGCCAAGGTCGAGCACATTATTGGCAAACAATGGCTCACCAAAAATAAAGCCTACAATATTGGGCTTGCCCAAATGATCGACCAGCGCGGTCAGCGTCAGCAATATGGGCACGGACAACAGCGCGCCTGCCACGCCCCAAATCCAGCCAAAGTAACTCAGCGCCAACAAGATAAGCACAGGGTTCATCGTAAAGCGCGCACCCAAAACAGTGGGCGTTACCACATTCGCTTCAATCGTATTGAGGCCGATATATGCTGCTGCGGGAATAAGACCGATTAGCGGGCTATCTGCTGATCCAAGGCCAAACAAAGCCAGCAGCGCAACCATCATGATGGGGCCGATATAGGGCAGGAAATTGAGTAGAGCAGCCAATCCGCCCCACATAATCGGCGCATCCATTCCCAACGCCCATGCGCCAAGGCCAACGATCACCCCGACGCTGGTATTGATAAGGCCCACGGTCAATATATATGCCGCCACGCGGTCCTGCACTTCGCGAATGGCGCGCGCGGCTTTCAAGCTGGCGCCCACTTGCTGACGTTCGAGCAACAGGCGGCGGCGCAAGCGGATGCGCGCTTCGATCATGAAGAAAGCCAGCATGAAAGTGATCAGGACTTCCAGCAAAACGGTAGGCGTCGCAAAGGCAAGCTGTTCCAGCATAGTGGGTCCGGCAAGCACAACCTGATTGCTGCCTTCGCTGCTCTCACCAGAGATTTTAGCGATTTCCTCGTTGATATCCGCGATCCAGGCGAAGGATCCTTTCAGCTCGCTAAAATGCTCACCCACCCGGTCAATCATTGCCGGCACCCGGTCAAACAGGGAAACCGCCGGGGTCAGGACGGCGGTTAACGCCAAAGCCAGAATGCCAAGAAACGCCAACAGCGCCAGAAGGGACGCCAGGAAATTGGGCAGACCCCAAGTGGCCAGCTTATCGGCCAGCGGAGAGAGAATAATAGTGACGATCAGACCAGCGACCAGCGGGAGAAACACCACAGATCCAATCGACAGGACGAAAGGAAGCGCAAGAAAAACACCAAAAGCCAGCAAAATGACCAGAGCGCTTATCAGGCGCAATTCCTGCCTGGCAAATGCTGAGCGTCGGCGCGTCGGCGGGTTTTGATTGGGCTGAGGGTCGATGCTCATGAGATGGCTTCTAGCACAAAGTTATAAGCCACAAGCCGCCAATTGTGCGCGAGCTTAGCGGGTGGGTTCGGCAACACCGCGGCCTGCGGCGACTTCGTCCAGCTCTTCAAGAATGGCGCGGTGGGCAGTTGGATCGCCCAACTTGCGATCCGGAATATCGCCATCCTGCAACATACCTGCCAATGCCGAGCGCGCCCGTCCAACGCGGCTTTTGATCGTGCCCACAGCACAGCCGCAAATCTCAGCTGCTTCTTCATACGAAAAGCCGCCAGCACCCACCAGCAAAAGCGCCTCGCGCCGTTCTGGTGGCAAAGTCAAAAGCGCGCGGTGCATATCGGACAGGTGGATAGGTTCTTCCTGCCCGGCAGGTGCTGTCAGGATGCGTTCGGCCACGCCTTCATCATATTCGCCGCGGAAACGATTGCGCCGCATATCGGTGAGATAGGCATTGCGCAGGATCACAAAAGTCCAAGCGCGCATGCTGGTGCCCGGTTCAAACCGGTCTTGCGCAGCCCAAGCTTTGAGCATGGTTTCCTGCACAAGATCATCGGCCATATCGGGCCGCCCACACAAGCCGCGGGCAAAAGCGCGCAGATGCGGAACGACATCTGTCAATTCCCGCTTGAAGGCGCGCTTCTCATCTGCGCTGCGTGTCGGCTTATCGCCGTCTTTACGGTTTTTGCTCATTTCTTGCCGGCTTCGTCGTCTAATTGAGCGAGCAGATCCTTGAAGCTATCTGGCAGCGGTTCATCAACCACTGTATCATACAGATGTTTCAAGCCTGATGCCCATTGCGGCTCTATCTGCTTGTTATCCTCGGCTTTTGCCGCGTCCTTGGCAAGCTTCTTTTCGGATCCCGACTCCGACATTCGATCAAACCGTCCTTAATCTGTGGCGTGAAGCTATTATCCATGGCCTCATGCGAATTGCTTAATTGCGTGGATTTGGAACGAAACGCGAGCCGTCCGGTTCCCTGCTCAAGCAAAGAGAAAATTGGCAACGGGCAGAAGCGATACTGTTTTAGCGGCCAAATGTGATTGAACGGGTAGATACATTGCAGCAGTATATGCAGCATAAAGCGCATAACCGAAGCAGGGCGAAACGGTGGCTAATCCGGTTTCCGCGCGCGCTTCCGTTGGGCATCTTTTTGTTGATCGCTGCGATCACTATCGTGAGCGTGTGGGCTGTAGAGCGAGGGGAGCAGCAGCGTGATTTGGCACAGCTCAATGCGCGCGCAACTGCGATTGCTTCTGCGCTTGAACGCCGTGCCAACGCATCGAGCGCTTATTTGCGCGCAGGGGCGGCTTTGATCTCGACGATGGATGCTGTGCCCGCGGCTGATTTCCGGCGTTTTGTTGCAGAGCTGCGACTTGATGTGGATTCGCGCGGGGCCGAAGGGATCGGTTGGGCGCGCATTGTGCGGCCCGGCGAAGAAGACGCCTTTGCCGAGCAGGCGACATCTTCCGTCCGGCAACCTGTATCAATGTTTCCTGCGCTTAGCGGGACACAGCCTTACGCGGTGCCGGTTACCTATCTCAATCCGGATACCGAACGTGCGCGCCGCGCGTTGGGTTTTGACATGTTTTCTGAAGAGGTGCGCCGCTCAGCCATGCTCGAAGCGGAGCGGACTGAACGACCAACAGCCACCGACAAGTTGGTTCTTTCGCAAGAGGGAGCAGTTTCGCAGGAAGGGGCGGGGCAGGCACCGGGTTTTTTAATTTACATGCCAGTGTTCAAAAGCACACCGCAAGGCCGAGCGTTAAAGGGCTATATCTACAGCCCTTTCAACGCGCAAAATTTTCTCGACTCCGCGCTCGAACTGGAAGAGGCCGGGGCTTACGGCATAAGGCTGTATGATGAAGAGGCGAGCGAGAACAGCCTTCTTGCCAGCACGTATGACGGCAACAGAGTTAATCGTGCGCTTGTCACCAAAACTGTGGTCGTGGCTGAAAACCCATGGTTGCTGACGGTAAGCAGGGCGCAGGACAGGGGATTGTCGGGCCTTTCTATGGCAACGCTGATCTTTGGCTTGTTGGTGGCAAGCTTGCTGATGTTGGTTGTGCGAATGTTAACACAACAAGCGCAGGAGGATGAGGCCTCTATCAATTGGTTTGCCGAACAGGCATCGATCCGCAATTCGCTCACCAGAGAATTAAACCACCGGGTAAAGAACACGCTTGCCAATGTGCTTTCGATTATCGCGCTAACCCGCCGCAGATCGAGCGACCTTGATGAGTTTGCCGATGGTCTTGATGGCCGCATCCGCGCGCTGTCTGCGACCCATGACCTCCTTACACAATCAGATTGGGGCTCGACACCTGTTGGTGCGGTGATTGACGCTGAATTGCTTCCCTATGCCAAGGATGGAGATCACCATGTCACAGCCGATGGGCCAGACGTGGAGCTTGCTCCCAATGATGCGCTATCTTTGGGATTGGCCGTGCATGAACTGGCGACCAACGCGGCCAAATATGGCGCTTTGAGCAAAGTGGGCGGTACCGTGTCGGTACAATGGGAGCAGGTCGACGATGGTTTGGTCCGTGTGGAGTGGCTGGAGCGTGGCGGTCCGCCAGTTGCGCAAGAACGACCAAGAGGCTTTGGCACCGATCTCATCGAACGCGTTGTCGCGCATGAATTGCGCCATCCTGTTGAACTGGATTTTGATCCCGAAGGCGTGCGTTGCGTCCTGCTTGTCCCGGTGCGCCAGCGTAAGGAATTTATGATCCGCGCAGCGCGTGAGGCAAAAAGGGACCAGTCTGCAACGTAGACGCTGGCCAAGGGCGGCGATAAAGCATGGCAAATGTCACTTCGCCTGCGATTTCTTCAGATAGCTTTGTGTTTCGCCATGACTATTGGCGCTGTAAGCTGCGCAGCTGATCCAGACCAGGATCGCGGGCCTATCGTGCTGGCCGCTTCCAGCTTGCAAGGGGCGTTGGAGGATGCCGCGAAGGGATGGGTTGAGAAAGGCCATGGTGCGCCAGTATTCTCTTTCTCGGCAACGCCTGCACTGGCGCGGCAAATCACAGGTGGTGCGCCCGCTGATCTGGTAATCACCGCTGATGCGCAGTGGATGGATTGGCTGGAACAGCAACAAATGCTGCGTTCAGATACCCGGCGCAATTTCTTGAGCAACCGGCTCGTCGTGGTGCGCAGCGTGGGCGGGGCGATCACGGATATGAAAAATCTTACCGGCAATCAACGCCTTGCTTTGGCAGAGCCGGAAAGCGTGCCAGCGGGCCGTTATGCGAAAGCCGCGCTGATTTCGCTTCGTTTGTGGGACGATGTTGAGCCTCATATTGTACCAGCAGAAAATGTCCGCGCGGCACTGGCCTTGGTGGAGCGCGGTGAGGCGGAATTGGGCATTGTCTATACCAGTGATGCCATGGCGAGCGATGCGGTGGAAATCGCGCAAGATCTGTTGCCTGCAAGTTATCCTGCGATCCTGTACCCTATCGCTATCACGGCGACATCCGATCATCACGAAGCGCAAGATTTTCTCGCCTATCTCACGAGCGATGAAGCGCAGGCCGTCTTCGCCGCGCGCGGGTTTGAAAAAGCACTATGAGCAGCTGGCTCAACGCTACAGAATGGGCGATTGTGGCGCTTTCGTTGAAAGTCAGCCTTGTTGCGGTGTTTGTCACTCTGCCGATTGCTTACGGATTGGCATGGGTGATTGCGCGGCGGCGTTTTCCAGGGCGAATGGTGCTCGATGCAGCGGTGCATTTGCCGCTTGTCCTGCCGCCGGTTGTGACGGGCTGGCTTTTGCTTGTCGCTTTTGGGCGCAGCGGGCCAGTTGGCGCGTGGTTGGAGGCGACCTTTGGGATCACGCTGGTCTTTCAATGGACAGGAGCGGCGTTGGCAGCAGGCGTGATGGCGCTGCCTTTAATGGTGCGCGCAATGCGGCTTTCGATAGAGGCGGTGGACAGGCGACTGATTGGCGCAGCGCGGACTTTGGGCGCATCGCGCTGGCATGCTTTTCGCACGATCACTTTGCCGCTTAGCCTGCCCGGCATTGCTGCAGGCGCGATGCTGGGCTTTGCGCGATCTTTGGGGGAATTTGGTGCGACCATCACTTTTGCGGCCAATATTGCAGGTGAAACGCGCACCTTGCCGCTCGCGATTTATACCGGGCTACAGGTGCCCGGCAGCGATCTCATGGTGGCGCGATTGGCAGTCATTGCTGTCATACTTTCGCTAGGCGCGTTGCTGTTGTCAGAATGGTTGGTGCGCCGATCATCGGGAGGGCGCGCGCATGTCCTTTGAGATCACTCTATCTCATCAGATTGGTGAGAGGGCCATTGCATTGGACGTGCAATCCAATGCGCGGGTGCTCGCGCTGGTCGGGCCGTCAGGTATTGGCAAAACCAGCGTGCTGCATTGCATTTCAGGCCTGTCGCAGCCTGCAAGTGGCCGGATTGTGATCGCAGGACGCACCTTGTTTGATAGCGCGCAAGGCATCGATATCGCCCCGCAGGATCGGCGCGCGGGCGTTGTGTTTCAAGATATGCGGCTGTTCCCTCATCGCAAAGTCGCTGCAAATTTGTCCTACGGCGCAAAACTGGCCGACGGGCGGCCCGCGGCCATCGCACAAAGTGAGCTTCTCAGCCTGCTCGATATCGCCGATTTGCAAGACCGTTGGCCAGCAACCCTATCGGGCGGAGAGGCGCGGCGTGTCGCGATTGCGCGCGCTTTGCTTTGCGCACCTGATTTCTTGTTGCTGGACGAACCGTCAAGTTCGCTTGATGCATCGCGCGCGGACGTGCTGGCCGCATTGATTGAGCGGATTGATCTGCCGATCCTGCTGGTTAGCCATGATGAGGCGCAAGTCGCACGGCTGGCTGGTCATGTGGTGCGCTTGGGATGATCGCTCAAAAGCGATATGCCTGTTTCACCAGATTATAGGTCAAATCCTGCGCGATCTGCATCGCTTCATCTTCGCGCAGCCGATGATCTGCGACCATTTCGGCCAGAAAACCGCTATCCATTCTGCGCGCCACATCGTGCCGGGCGGGGATAGACAGGAAAGCGCGCGTATCGTCATTAAAGCCGACGGTGTTGTAAAACCCTGCCGTCTCCGTTGTTAGCGCGCGGAAGCGGCGCATGCCTTCGGGGCTATCATGAAACCACCAGGGCGGGCCTAGCTTGAGCGCTGGATAATGCCCTGCCAGCGGTGCCAGCTCTCGTGCATAAACGCTTTCATCCAGCGTGAAGATGATCATCGAGAAGCGCGGATCATTGCCGAACCTGTTGAGGAGCGGCTGCAAGGCGTGGGTGTATTCCATGCGGTCAGGAATATCGGCGCCCTTATCGCGGCCAAACCGTTCAAATAAAGGCGCGTTATGATTGCGCAGCGGCCCGCAATGCACTTGCATCACAAGGCCATCTTCCACGCTCATCCGCGCCATCTCTGTCAGCATTTGCGCGCGGAACTGCGCCCTGTCCTGCGGAGCTGCGCCTCCGCTTCGGATGCGCAGATAAAGCGCGGCGGCATCCTCATCGCTTAGATCAGCGGTTTGGGCTGTGGGGTAACTGTGATCGCTCGCCGTCGCGCCATGCTGTTTAAAGAATACGCGCCGGTCTCGCAGCGCTTTAAGGTAGCCGTCATAGCTCTCCACCGCGATGCCCGTAATGCCCGACAAAGCAGCGAGATTGTCAGCAAACCCTTCATAATCGGGGTCCGTCACATTATCGGGACGGAATGTTGTTACCACCCTTTTGCCCCATCCATCCTTGATCAGCTTGGCATGATGGATCAGCGGATCGAGCGGTTGCTCGGTCGTGGCAATCGTTTCAATCTTGAACGCATCCATCAGCGCGCGCGGAGCGAATTCGGGGCTGGCCAATTTCTCCGCAATAACATCGTAATAGTGATCGGCGGTATCGCTCGACAAAGGCTTGGTCAGGCCGAAAATGCGATCATAGACCCAATCGTGCCATATTCGCGAAGGCGTGCCAGCGAACAGGTGATAATGCTTGGCAAAGGTGTGCCAAATTGCGCGCGGATCACGCTCAAAATCGCTGCCATCTTGGGGAGCAATGCCCAGATCCTCCAATCGCACTCCGGCAGAATACAGCATCCGAAAGACATAGTGATCGGGCGTGATCAAAAGCTCGGCGGGGTCGCTAAACGGTGTATTATCTGCGAACCAGGCCGGGGCCGTATGACCATGCGGGCTTACAATCGGCAGGCCAGCGATGGTATCGTACAGGCGCCGCGCGATGGCGCGCGTGCCCGGATCTGGGGGCAGCAGAAAATCGTCGTTGAGCAATCGTGTCATGAATTATTGTCCCAATGCAGCAAAGCGGCGGCGCTCGCCTGCTAGTTGCGCCTTTACCCGTTCCACAGCTTCGGCCTCTGTCGCGTCAAACACCATATCGGCCACGCGCCGCAAATGTGCGCGCATCGCCTTGCGGCTTGCTTCGGCATCGCCCGATTTCAAAGCTGTCAGAATTGCCCAATGCTCATCAATACGCGGCGTAATCCCTTCGGCATGAACCTTTTCCATAAACTTCACATTTTGCAACGAGGCTGCACGTGCATCCCACAGCATGGTGACACACATCTCTACCGCGGAATTGTTGCTGGTGCGCGCGATCGTGAGGTGAAACTGGCGATCGACATCTTCGGCTTCGGGAATAGTGCGCTTGTTTGCCGCATCCATTTCACCGATCAGCTGTTCCAGCAACGCAAGATCAGCTTCGTCAATATTGCGCGCGGCCATCGCAGCCGCCTCACCTTCAATCGCGGCGCGCGCTTCGAACAATTCAAACGGGCCGATATCACCGGTGGCAGGCACAGAGGTTTTGGGTGAATGCGCGCGGACATAGACGCCCGATCCGGTGACTACTTCGACCATGCCATCCACTTCCAGCGCGATCATGGCTTCGCGAATGGTGGGCCGGCTGACTGCAAACTGCTGTGCCAAAAGCCGTTCTGACGGTATGCGATCCCCCAAGGCATAGCGCCTGGAGGCTATCACTTGCGCCAATTCGCGCGCGACGCGTTCATAAAGGCGATGGCCTTTCATATACTTCCTTGTGACAATTGGTCTGACCAGTTAGACAAACTTCGCTAACCAATACAGCATGGTTGAGCCAAGGGCAAAGGGATCAACAGGAGGCCCCATGAAAATCACCGCAGCACGGGTAATTGTGACCTGCCCGGGGCGCAATTTCGTCACCCTCAAGATCGAAACAGATCAAGGTGTCTATGGTATTGGCGATGCGACTTTGAATGGCCGTGAAAAGGCTGTTGTCGCTTATCTTGAAGATCATGTCGTCCCGCTTTTGATAGGGCGCGATGCGAGCCGGATCGAAGATATCTGGCAGTTGCTTTATCGCGGAGCCTATTGGCGGCGCGGCCCCATCACGATGAGCGCGATTTCCGCCGTCGATGTCGCCTTGTGGGATATCAAGGGCAAGGCAGCCGGGATGCCGGTTTACCAACTTTTGGGCGGTGCATCGCGCGACAAAGTGCTCGTCTATGGCCACGCCAATGGTGCCGATATCGAAGAGACTGCGGATGCGGTCGGGCGCTATATCGACCTGGGCTATAAAGCGATCCGCGCGCAAAGCGGCATTCCGGGTGTCAAAGGCGCTTATGGCGTGGGCCGGGGCGATCTTTATTACGAGCCTGCCGATGATGCGCTGCCAACGGAAACCTTGTGGAACACCTCGGCCTATCTCGATTTTGCGCCCAAGCTGTTTGCCCGCATCCGCGACGAATATGGCATGGGAGTGGAGCTGCTGCACGATGTACATCACCGCCTCACGCCAATAGAAGCGGGCCGATTGGGCAAAAGCCTAGAGCCGTATCGGCTTTTCTGGATGGAAGATTGTACGCCTGCTGAAAATCAGGAAGCGTTGCGACTGGTGCGCCAGCATACTGTTACGCCGCTGGCCATCGGGGAAATCTTCAACTCGATCCACGATTGTCGGCAACTGATATCAGAGCAATTGATCGATTATATCCGCGCCACAATCGTTCATGCTGGCGGGATCACGCATCTGCGCCAGATCGCCGGCTTGGCTGCTTTGTATCAGGTGCGCACGGGCTTTCATGGTGCGACTGACCTATCGCCAGCTTGCATGGGTGCTGCGCTGAATTTCGATATGTGGGTGCCCAATTTCGGCATTCAGGAATATATGCGCCACACGCCAGAAACGGATGCAGTGTTTCCGCATTCCTATCACTTCGATGATGGCTATCTGCATCTGGACGATACGCCCGGCATTGGCGTAGATATCGATGAACAACTGGCCGCGAAATATCCGTATTCGCCCAAGCAGCTCCCCATCGCCCGTTTGGAAGACGGGACGATGTGGAACTGGTGATGGGCGCTGTGATTATTCAGCTTCGGCGTTGGTCAATTCGCGGATCTTGATGCTGCGGAACGCCACTTCGTCACCGTGATCCTGCAACAGGATCGGTCCGGTCGGCCAGCGCCCAAAATTCTCCCAATCGGCATATTTTGAATACTCGACCAGCGCCGCGAATGTTTGTGAAAAGCGATCATATTCAACCACTTTCACATGGTTGAGATAATGCGTGATATGGCCCCCGCGCGAAACGATGCGCGCGTGGTTCCATTGGCCCGCTGGCAGATTTCGCTTGGCCCGGCGCATGCCGATCTCGCTCAAATTATCAGCGCGGATCAGATCATATAAGGAGCCGGTTTTGCGCTTGCCTGCAACGCCCATATTCGCATCGGGATGCAGCTCATCATCAAGTATCTGAAACTCTAACCCGATGGCCGAACCTTCGCCTTTCAAAAGGTCTGGATCGACGAAATATTTGATCCCGCTATTCGCGCCGGGCGTGATGCGGAACTGCAATTGCAGTTCGAAATCGGAATATTCGTCAGTGGTGATGATGTCACCGCCATTGGTGGATTCCCCGCCATCAGAAGCTTCGACCATCAACATTCCATCGGCAATGCGCCACCCGCGTTCAGGGAAGTTTTCGCCGCGCGCGCTGCGCCAGCCTTGCGTTGTCTCACCATCCCACAGCAATTGCCAACCATGCAAAACTTCGCGTTTTGATAAGGTGTTAGGGCGGCTGTTGATCTCGACAATATTCGCCGGAAACACCGTCAAATCATCCGCGTCGATATCCGTCTTGATGCGCATATTGCGGAAGTTTGCCTTATCTCCGGACGCACCCATTGCCGGGTTATTGCCAACCGAATGCACTTGCAGGCCGAAAAACCCTTCGGTCCGCCCCGCTGGATCAAGCAGGCGCGAACATGGCGTATCATTAAGCACAATTTGTACCGTATCGCCCAGCGCTTCGATCCGATAGGAGTTCCATTCTCCGCGTTTGAAGGCGTTTTGGCAGGATGGATTGCGGGTCAGCGGATAAAGCCAGCCACGCATCTGTTCTTCAAAAATGCCGCCGCTCCAACGGCGCGGGGAATTGTCCAGCTCAGCTTGAAAGCCATGCACCCGGCCATTGCGATAATCGGGCCGGGCATCCGCACGGAACATAACGCCAGAATTCAATCCGCCTTCGACCTTCACATCAATCTCAAAAATGAAATCGTCATAGATTGTGTCGGTCGTAAGAAAGGTGTTGGGAGTATTGGGAACCGCTGTTCCCACTATTACGCCATCGACCACTTCAAACGGCGCGGCACCGCCTTTGGTTGACCATCCATCAAGCGTTTCGCCGTCAAACAATTCCACCCAATCGCCCTCATGCTCGTGCTCATGCTCATGCGCGTGGGCCGGGGTAAGGGTAAGCAAGATGCTAGCTGCGGCGGCGGGGAAAAGGGTTTTGGCAATCATGATCAAGCCTTGTCTATTGTGCAACGTGTGTTCTGCATCAGATGGTCGGCATCCAGCCCGGTTCATATTCGCGGCCCCAATAAGGTTGCGCGAATTTCTCGGCCACTCTGCCGGTTTCAGGATCAACTGTAATGTCGGCACCGGTGCGATAGGAGATGTTGGCCAGATGGCACATCAACGTACTCGTTGCGCCTTCATCAATCGGAGAGGCGAGGGCGCTGGTGCGGCCTTGCACCACCTCGACCAGATTGCGGCAATGCAGCGTGGTCAGGTTACCGCCGCCACGTGTGTCCGCTGTGTTCGTGTTCCCGCCGCCGCCTTTGCTTTCATCGATAAGTTTGCCACCGCGATCAAAGATTTCATACCCTTCGCGATCCACAATTGCCGAACCTTTTGTGCCAAAGGCCAAAGCGCCGCGCCCACGTCCAAACTGGTTTACCTGGTTACAGCTATGACCATCCCAAACGATCGACACATCGCCGGGATAGAGGAATTCGGCGTGCATCGTATCATACATCTGCCAGGCATCATCGGTGAAGAACCGGCGGCTCGCTCTCGTGCTGACCTTTTCGGGGTTTTGTGCATCAATAATCCAGCGTGCGATATCGAGCTCGTGCGCTGCGTTGTTGCAGGTTTCCCCGGTGCCCCAATGCCAATTCCAATGCCAATCATAATGCACCCAGGGGTCTTCATAATCGCGACGCGGAGCGGGTCCCTGCCATAGCTCCCAATCGAGCCAATCGGGGATTGCCGCAGAGGCAGATGGGCCGATGGTGCCGCGCCTGTTCGCGTACCATGTGTACACATGATAAATTTCGCCCAGCTCACCGTCGTGGATGCGCTGCACCAATTCCTGCGATGGCGCGGAGGAGCGTTGTTGATTGCCCATTTGCACATGCAAGCCGGATTTGGCCTGCGCCGCTGCGATCATTTCACCTTCTGCGCCATTATGCCCGCAAGGTTTTTCAACATAGACATGCTTGCCCGCAGAGAGAGCCATAAGGCTGGCGGGGGTGTGCCAGTGATCGGGCGTTGCAACGATGATGATATCAACGGTGGGATCATCCAGCGCCACGCGAAAATCTTTGCCAAAGGCGGGCGGGGCTTCCCCCATTTTAGCAAATTTTTCGTTTACCGCGGCCTCCACGCGCGCATCGACATCGAAAGCATGGCTGACATCCGCGCCGGCATCGGCAAAGGCTTCCATCAATGTAAGACCGCGCGAACGCACGCCCATTGCGGCCACGCGAACCCGGTCATTCGCGCCCAGGACACGGCTGTAAGCAGCAGGCGAGAGGGTAGAAATACTGGCAACCGAGCCAGCCGCTGCTGCGCCTTTGATGATATCGCGCCGTGTCGCCATCGTGCACCGTCCCTATCTTGATTATGCGATCATAATTCTTTGAACGCGGAGATAACTGGCCCATCCATATTGGTCAAACCAATTTGCAGCGGTGGTCAGGCGAGAGCGTGGTCCGCAAGAATGAGGTCGGCGGCCTTTTCAGCGACCATCATGACCGGGCCATTGATGTTGCCGCTAATGTGGCTTGGAAAAATGCTGGCATCGACAACGCGAAGGCCTCCGATCCCATGCACACGCAGCTGCGGATCGACCACGCCTTTAGACGCTTTTACAGCCATGCGGCATGTGCTGATGGGGTGATATGTTGGGTCCACTGTCCGGCGCAGATAGTCTTCCCATTCATCGTCAGTCTGCACATCGTGGCCCGGCGTCATTTCAGCCTGCACATGATTGGCTATAGGAGGATTTGCCATGACCTCGCGGATAAAGCGGCAGCCCGCTGTCAAATCTGCAATGTCGCGTTGATCTGACAGCATCTCAATCGCGATCCGCGGCTTTTCGCGATGGTCCTTGGAGCGCAAAGTGAGGCTTCCTGTGCTGCGCGAATAGGACAAGCCCACCACCAATGTCACCATGGGATCGCGCGAGGGAACCGTGCCTTGAGGCGTCAATTCAAAACCAAAGGGGCCAAACATGAACTGGATGTCAGGCGACGGCTTGTCAGGCGTTGAGCGGAAAAACCCAAGGGCATGGGGATAAGGGCTGGTGGCAGGCCCTTTGCGTTGCAACAGCCATCGCAGGCCATGCCACGCAACGCGCAAGCTGTTGATCTCTTGGTTGAATGTGCGCTGGTCTACAGTGAAGCCAAGCTGCGCATTGGGATGCTCCAGCAGGTTTTGCCCGACATGGGGATTGTTGTAACGCACCTTTATACCAAGCGCTTTGAGATCATCGCCGCGCCCAATTCCTGATAGCATGAGCAGCTTGGGCGATTGCAAGGCGCCAGCGGACAAGATGACCTCTCGACGGGCGAAAACCTCGTGGTCTTGGCCATTGCGATGGTAGCACACCCCAATGGCGCGCTGCCCTTCGAACAGCAGGTGTTTTGCTTCAGCACCTGTGATGATTGTGAGGTTCTGCCTGTTCCTGGCTGGCTTTAGATAGCCGTCGGCGGCACTAAAACGGCGCCCGCGAAGCTGCGTCAATTGCGGCGCATCGATCCCCTCTTGCGAGCCGGAATTGTAATCGGAGTTCTTTGCCAGGCCTGCTGATTGCGCGGCCTCAACAAAGGGCGTTGCAAGGGCATGGCGCGTGCGCAAATGGCTGATCGCTTGCGGGCCAAGCGACCCGCGATCTTGCCCTGTATCAAAAGTGCAATTTTCAAGCTTGCGAAAATAGGGTTCGCATTTGGCATAACTCCAACCGGTATTTCCAGCCTCTGCCCAGCTATCGTAATCCTGCGGTGCGCCGCGGACATAGAGCATACCATTGATGGAGCTGCTGCCACCCAGAACTTTGCCCGCTGGCCAGTAATCCTGCCGCCCCTTGCGGCTGGCATCTGGCTCAACCGAAAATCCCCAGTCATAGGCCGGATTGCCGATCAGCTTGATGATCGCTGCTGGCACTTTGATAAACGGTGACAGATCGCGCCCACCTGCCTCGATCAACAGAACGCTGTTTGCTGGATTTGCCGACAGACGATTGGCCAGAACGCAGCCCGCCGATCCGCCGCCAACAATGATGAAATCGAAGCTTTGCATGGCAATCATCCTTGCATCGTAATCATCTTTGCATCCAAGGCCTGCTTTCCCGCGTCACAAATTGGGCAGTGTTCGCGTGTTGGGCAAAAACAGTCTCGCGGTGTGACCCAAGATACCAAGAGGAGCTATACCAAGCTGCAATGTTATCGTAACATACGCTCATGCGATTGCGGCAAATTGAGATTTTCTACCATGTCTTTCGCGCTGGCTCGATCAGCGGGGCCGCGCGCGATCTGCATGTTTCACAGCCATCGGTGAGTAAGGTTTTGCGCCATACCGAGGATCAGCTGGGCTATGCTCTATTCCACCGGCACAAGGGTCGGTTGACGCCAACGCGCGAAGCTGAAGAGCTGTATCGTGAGGCTGAAGACCTGTATGGCAGGCTTTCCACTTTCAACCAGTCACTGGAAAATATCCGTGATCGCAAAGGCGGGCATTTGCGTCTTGCTGTCCTGCCATCGCTAAGCCTTTCAGTAGGGCCAAATCTGGTTGCAATGCTACGCGAGAGCGAGCCGGAGATGAGCGTCGAGCTGACAACATTGCACAGCCAAGAATTCGCACCAGCCCTGCTCGAAAAGCGTTTTGATCTGTGTATCGGGTTTTCAGATGCGGCAGATGAACGGATTGCGAACGCGAATGTCGGTAACGGATCGCTGGCCTTGGTGTCCGGCAAGGCTTTGGCCGAGGTCGGTGAGAAACCTGATTTGCGTATTCTTGATGGCCAAGATTACATCAGCACGAGCGAAACCGGGCCGGTCGGTGAAATTGTAAGCAGTAGCTTGACCGAGCGTCAGATTTCACCGCGCGAAGTAGCAAGGGCGCACACCTATCATGTCGCCGTTTCCCTGGCGCGCAAGCAGATTGGCTTCGCGGTTACGGACCAATTTTCTGCGTATTCGCAATTGGGCAGCGGCCTGCATCGGTATTTGCTGACCGAACTGCCGATGTTCCCATTGGTCGCCAGCACTTTGGCAGATCATCCCTACCGTGACCTTATTGACACTACGGTAGGTAAACTGGGTCAGATTGTGAGCGACATCAATTCTGCCATTGCGCGGATGCAGCCTCCCGGACCATAACCCTCTGCTATGAGGTTTCCTCAAAATTGTTTGCGGCGAAACGCACCTTACTCTGCGAGATAATGCGGTGTGAGGCCTTAGCGTACGCCGCTGGTCAGGGGCCGGGGGAAGGCCTGAAATAGGGGAGTTACAGTTATGAAGATTTCCGCACGGACATTGCCCATCTTGCTGGGAGGTACCGCTCTTGCCGGACTGGTCTCAGCGCCAGCATATGCGCAAAACAATCCGCCTGCCACCGCTGCTGCAGAACCCGAAAGCGTCATCATTGTCACCGGTACCAGCATTCAAGGCGCGCAGGTTGATGATGTTCTCCCCGTGACGGTTGTCGGCGAAGAGTTGATCGATGCGATTGATCCTGCATCTGGAGACGAGTTGTTTCGTGCCATCCCACAAGCAGGCGCGGTGAATTTCAACGAACAGAGCACCACTGGCGGTGTGAACGGCGCACGCGGCGATATCGCTTCGATCAACCTGCGCGGGCTGGGTACAGGCAATACGCTACTGCTGATAAATGGACGTCGTATGGTGCTTAATCCTGGCTTCCAAACAGAGCTGTTTGTGCCGGTTGTGTCGCCCGATACGAACACGATTGTGCCGGGCAGTGTGCGCCGGGTTGAAATCCTGCGCGATGGTGCGTCGGCGGTTTACGGAGCGGATGCCGTGGCGGGCGTGGTCAACACGATTTTGCGCGGAGGCCGCACGGGTGGTTTCCTGCAGGGCAATTTCCGCAAATCCACCGGAATTGATCTGCACAGCTATTCGGTCAATGCAGGTTATGGCTTCGATTTTGCCGATGGTCGCGGCAATCTGACGCTCAACGCGCATTATTTCCATGAGAATGGCGTGTCCGCAGATGCCCGCGATTATTCGCGCAGCAGCGATTTGCGACCTTTCCTTGTAGGGACCGATTTTGAAGGCGATACGCAGTTTGATAACCGTTCGATCAACTCGCCTTGGGGTGCGTTTGATATTCAAGGTTCCGGTGCAACATCATCCAACACCACTGCACTGCGTGATGACGATTTCCATCTCCAACCCTGCAGCCTTTTCGGCCCCAACGGAGCAGCGGATAGCGATGGCCGCGTCATCGATCTTGGCAATGGTATTTGCGCCGATAATGGCGGCACGATTGACCGCGCGATCCGCTATGACCTGTCAGGTGATCGTCAGCTCTATTCCAAAAAAGATCGCTATAACCTCCAAGCGCTGTTTAGTTATGAGCTTAGTGATACCGCCGAGGTCTATTTCGAAGGCTCGTACTATCGCTCTGAATTCTTCCGCCAACGTGAACAAAACACCATGCTGAGTGCGGTGCCACTCGGTATTGAAGCAACCGCATTTTGGAACCCGCTTGGGGCCACTTTATTGGCGGACGGTTCGCCCAATCCCAATCGGGTGGATAATGGCATCGGTTCTGGCGTCACCGATGCAGGACGTGCGCTTGAACTGGAAGATTATCGTTTTGTCGATTTCGGCCCGCGTCAGGGCTTCGTTGATAAAGATGTTTACCGCGCCGTGTTGGGGTTGCGTGGCGATATCGGCAATTGGGATTATGATGCCGGGTTGCTTTATTCACAGGCGAACACCAACGATCTGACCAGAAATCGGGTTTCTAGCTCGCTTGTGCAGGCGGCGATCAATCGCACTGATTCAACAGCTTACAATCCGTTCAACGGGGGCTGCTTCCCCGATGAGCCTGTTACCGGTGCAAACAACAATGACTGCACACCTAACCCGGAGTCCGTGCTGGACACCGCTCGGATCGATGTTTTCCGCAAAGGCGAGACAACTTTGGCTCTGGCTGACTTTGAAGTGTCCAACGCGAATGTGTTTGAGTTGCCCGGTGGTGGTGTCGGTCTTGCTGTCGGCGTTGAATTTCGCCGCGAAACTTTCGCCGATGATCGCGATCCGCGCCTTGATGGGACGATCACCTTCACGAACGCGGTGACAAATGCGACCTTCGGGTCCGATGTTGTAGGCTCCAGCCCATCTCCCGATACAGATGGCAATCGCGAAGTGTATTCTGCCTTCGCCGAAGCGCTGGTGCCTGTCATCTCACCTGACATGGAGATCCCCCTAATCAACGAGCTGGAGCTGCAACTCGCAGGGCGATTTGAAGATTTTTCGGATAGTTCAAGCGCGCTCGTCCCGCGTGCAGCTGTGGCTTGGCGGCCATTTCCCAAAGGAGAGCTTTTGCTGCGCGGTGCATGGTCGCAAGGCTTCCGCGCGCCGAACCTGATCCAGATCAATGATGAAGGCACCACGCGGTCCAACTCGGTTCTGCGTGCAGTTGAATGCGTTGCCGAGATCATCAAAGGTATTGAAGATGATGTGCCTGATTGTGGCACGCAGGGTACGATTGATTTTCGTTCAGGTGCGCGCACACTTGAGCCAGAGGACACTCAAAGCATCAATCTGGGCGCTGTTCTTACGCCAAATGCCCTGCCTGGAATGACTATTACAGCTGACTATTGGCGAGTTAAGCAAGAAGGCATCATTGGAATTTTCGGTAATAGGAATGCCGTCCTGCTGGATCTTGCCTTACGTTTGCAAGGCAGTTTCAATCCGAATGTTCAGCGCGAAGCGCCCGATGCTGGTCAAATCGATCTTTTTGAAGGTACCGGGATCAATCCTGCCGGCGATATCATCCAGATTCTAAATCCTTACAGGAATTTGGATACACGCACCTCTGAGGGTTTGGATTTCGGAGTTTTCTACGATTTCGATACAGACATCGGCGAATTCAGCCTTCAGTTCAATGCAGCGCGCTTGCTTGGTTTTGAGCAAGAGCCGGATGCAACATCGCTCCAGACATTTGGCGAAGGTGCTGCCATCCTTGCGACCATCCCCGAACTCGCCATTTCCGATTTGGCGGCACTTTTGCCTGGCGGTTTTGGTGAATTACTCGAAATTGACGGCCGTCCGAAATGGCGCCTGTCTGGCTCGGTCACCTATGAAGATGGCCCTGTTCGGATAAATTTCTTTGGCCGTTATATCGATACCTTCTTTGACGATAGCGCGCAGCAAAACGATACAGCCGCGTTCTTCCTGGTTGATGATTATATGACGTTCAACGCATCGGTCAGCTACACTGTCGAAGATGGGCCATTGGAAGATACGCGCTTCCGGGTTGGACTGAACAACATCTTCAATGAAGAACCACCGATCGCGGATGAAAGCTTTGGCTATTACGGCAGCATCCATTCTGCTCGTGGCCGCCAAATCTCACTCGACGTTCGCAAGAACTTCTAACAATATCTGGGGGGCGAGAGGAGCATGCGTTTCTCTCGCCCCCTGTTTTCGTTCAAGGATGATCACCATGCGTAATGCTCTTGTCGCGGGCGCGGTTTTGCTTGCCTTGTCGGCCTGCACCACCGGCGTCGATGCTCGCACAGTGTCACAGCCTGCCAGTTTGACCAGCGAAGCGCGGTGTTCCACCGACATGCTGGCTTTGGAGACCAATTTCCCATCAGGCGCTTTGGCCAGTTGTGAGATTGACGAGGACGGCGACATCAAAGTGATGATCGCGCCGGAAGACGCACCGCCGATCAATTGCAGCCCATGGTATTCGTTCCGTCTGCACAGCGCCGAAGAACGCAAGGTGGAAATAACATTGCGCTATGAAGCATGCGGGCACCGGTATTGGCCCAAGATCAGCAGTGACGGCGTAAACTGGCAATATCTGCCGCAACGCGATGTTCGCGTTAGCGAGTTTGCGGGCAGCGATCAGGCCAGAATCACGGTTCGCACCACGGGAGAGCCGGTCTTTATCTCTGCGCAAGAGATTATCGTGCCTGCCACATATGATGCCTGGCTTGATGGTGTTGAAGGGCATGCGCAGGTCACTCGTGAAATGCTTGGGAAGTCGGCGCAGGGGCGCGATATCGAGATGATCCGCATCGGCGATCCGCAAGCGCGCGAGCAGATCCTGTTGGTAGGCCGGCAACATCCGCCCGAAGTCACCGGGGCATTGGCGATGTTTCCGTTTATGGAAACATTGCTGGGCGATGATCCTCTAGCGCGGCGATTTCGTGACCGGTTTCAAGTTACTGCGGTGCCGCTGGTCAATCCGGACGGCGTTGTGCTTGGTTATTGGCGGCACAATACAGGCGGCGTCGATCTGAACCGCGATTGGGGCCCTTGGACTCAGCCTGAAACACGATTGATGCGCGATCTTCTGGAGCAAATGGATACCAATCCTGATCAGCAGCTTCGGCTCATGCTCGATTTTCATTCCACCAATCGAGATGTATTTTATACGATCCCTGATGAACTGCCGACCGATCCGCCATTGTTTACCCGCGACTGGCTGGAAAGGTATCAAGAACGTATGCCCGGCTACGATGTTGACCGCGATGCGCGCCACGCAGCGGGTCGCCCAATCTCCAAAGCCTACGTGTTCGATACGTATGGCGTCCCTGCGATAACGTTTGAATTGGGTGATGAAACTGATCGCAATCTCGTGCGCCGAATAGGACGCGAAGCTGCCATTGCGATGATGGAAACACTGCTGGCAACTGACCCCGGTGAGTAACCTGCGCACCATCCTTGCTGGGTTAAGCTGCCTTGCGATTGCAGCGTGTCAAAGCGCGCCGGACAAGGCTGCGTTAACCCGCGCCGATGTGATAATCGCAGGCGGCGAGGTCCATGATGGCAGTGGCAATTCGGCCATGTTCGCCGATGTTGTGATTGTTGATGACAAAATCGCTTATGTCGGGCCAGATGCGCAGGATCGGTACAACGCGATCAAAACCATCGACGCGACAGGGCATATCGTTACGCCGGGCTTTATCGATCCGCATACCCATGCGGGCAGCGATTTGGAATCCACCAATCGGCATCGCCGCGCCAATCACCCGTATACTTTTCAAGGTGTGACAACTGTAATGCTTGGGTCGGACGGTTTTGGTTCTCCCGATATCGCGGCGCAGGCAGCTGACCTTCAAGACAAAGGCGTTGGCACCAATGTCACCTTTATGGTCGGGTTTGGCCCTGTTCGTGAAGCAGTGTTGGGAACACAAAACCGTGCGCCAATAGCGGATGAACTGGCGCACATGCAGAGCCTTGTGAGACAAGGGATGTGTGAGGGAGCCTGGGGCCTTTCGACAGGGCTTTATTACGTCCCACAAAATTATGCGCACACCGATGAAGTTGTAGCCATGGCCCGGGTCGCGGGCGACTTGGGCGGCTTTTACGACAGCCATATGCGCGATGAAAGCACCTATAATATCGGCGTTGCAGGCGCGCTTTCTGAATCGATCGCCATTGGGCGCAGCGGCGGGTTGCCGGTTCACATTTCGCATATCAAGGCGCTTGGCCCGGCGGTTTGGGGCCATAGCGCGCGCATGATCGCGATCATCGAAGCCGCGCGCGCCGAAGGTTTGCGCGTTACCGCAGATCAATATCCGTGGGAGGCATCGGGCACCCGCATCAGCAATGCGCTTGTCCCGCGCTGGGCATTGGAAGGCGGTTTGGAAGCTTTGCGTATGCGGCTGCGCGATGATGCGATGGCGGACACAATCCGTGCCGAAATGAAGGAAGGCTTGGCGCGGCGCGGAGGTGCAGGCAAGCTGCTGATCACAGGCAAATTGGGCGATGCACAAGTGCCGGTGGGGCAAACCTTGGCGAAGTTTGCCACATCGAACAATCTGGATCCAATACAAGCCGCTATTGCCATTTTGCTGAAAGGCGATGCGCGGGTCGCATCATTCAATATGAACCCTGATGATATCGCTGCATTTGCGCGGCAGGATTGGGTGGTGACAGGCTCTGACGGCTCTACCGGCCATCCACGCAAATATGCCAGCTTTCCCAAAGCATACCGTGATCTGGTGGTGAACGGCGATATGTCGATGGCGCGCTTTGTACAGCGGGCCAGTGGGCAGACAGCGGAGATTATCGGGCTAACAGATCGCGGATATTTGCGGGCCGGACTTGCCGCAGATGTGTTGGTGTTTGACCCGCACACCTTTGCTCCGGTGGCCACTTACCAGTCACCGCGCGAGCTATCGACAGGCGTGCAATCGCTATTCGTGAACGGAGTGGCGGTTATTGCCGATGGCGCTGCTACAGACGCGATGCCGGGCCAACCGTTGCTCAAGGATACAGGCTGCTAAAGCTTAGTCGTTTTCGCGGAGAATGGCGCTCAGATGCTCCGCAGACCCCATGGCGAGTGTCCATCCCAGCATTCCTTGTCCGGCATTCACCGCGAGGCCTTTACCCAGCATTCGGATGACAGGTTGGGAATTGGGCGTCATCGGCCTAAATCCCGTCCAGCCTTCATCAGCGGCGGCATAATTGGCAGCTTCTGGCAACGATGCGCGCGCTGCCTCGACAACGCTGGCGAGCCTTGTGGGATCAACCTTTGCATCGATGCGTCCCATTTCCGCGATCCCCGCAACAAGGATGCGGTCCCCGATATCGGTGAACACGATCCGCCGGGCATGATCGGTAATCGAGGCGGTGGGCGCAGCATTGCCTTTGGGTGCGGTGAAGGAATACCCTTTCATCGCTTCGATGGGCAGGCGATGTCCCAGCGGTGATAACAAATCCGGCGCGCGCCAGCCATTGGCCACAAGTACCAGATCACCTTCCAAGCGCTCCCCGTTTTCCAAGATGATGTGTGATTGATTGCGCCCTTGCGCGATGGCTTTGGCCGAAGATGACGCCAGAAATTCGGCCCCATATTCGCAGCGAAGCACTTCCAGCAAAGCTTTGCAGAATGTGTGGCAATCGCCCGTTTCGTCATCCGGTGCATAAAGCGCTCCGGCAATGCTTTCGGGTGATTGGGAAAGGGCAGGTTCAATCGCGATGGCCTCTGCTGGTGTAAGCAATCGCTGCTTGAGGCCCGCCGATTGTTTGGCTGACAGCGCCGTTTTTGCCTTTCCTATTTCGGCTTCGCTGCGCAGGATAACCAGCTTGCCGCATTGCTGCCTGTCAAATTCAATCGGATGCCGCTCAAGCAATGCGTCCATTGCGGTCCGCGATTGCTCTGCCAATGCCAGCACCGCCAGCGTGTTGCGCCGGAAAGCTGACTGTGTGCAATTACGAAGGAACCGCCCACTCCAATTGAGGAATGCAAAATCAAGGCGGGGCGTGATCCGAAACGCCTCTTCGCAGCCCAACATCAAACGTGGCAATTGCGGCAAGATATGCGGGGAAGCGAGCGCGTTTGTGTGGCTGTAACTCAGCTGTCTGCCATTGCCCCAAGATGCACCCTTTGCAGGCTGCGCGGATGCATCGATCAATCGCACATGCCAGCCATCGCGCGCCAAGGCGTATGCGCTTGTCACGCCGATCACGCCGGCACCGATTATCAGCGCAGTCTTTTGCCGTCCCATGCAAAGCAGTGTGAGCGCGCCAATCTCCCAAGCCCATCACTATTCCGGCGCGCCGTCATAGCCGCGCTTTATAGGCGCGGGCGCGTCCCTAAAGGACTGCGGGGACCAGCACCGCCGCAACCAGAGAAACTAAGGCAACCGATACGATATTAAGCCAGAACCCGGCCCGCATCATTTCCTTGATCGTCACCTCGCCGCTGCTGAACACAATCGCATTGGGCGGCGTTGCGACCGGCAGCATAAAGGCACAGCTCGCCGCGATAGTAACCGGCACAACCAGCATTAGCGGATCAAGCGAAAGCTCCACTGCCAAGGCTGCAACAACGGGCAGCAAAGTCGCCGTTGTGGCGACATTGCTGGTGAGTTCGGTCAGGAAAATCACAAGGCTGGTAAGCGCAACGATCAGTAAGATGTGATTGATGGCCCCCAGAGGCGCCAATTGCTGCCCCAGCCACAAGGTCAGCCCAGAAGATGAAAGCGCAGCGGCCAGAGACAGGCCGCCACCAAACAGGATCAGGACACCCCAAGGCAATCGCTTGGTATCGGACCAGACAACCAGCGCTTCGCTCTTTTTGCCGCTTGGGATGAGAAAGGCGAGCAGCGCCACCGCCATGGCTACGCCTGCATCGGTTAGCCCTTCAATGCCCAATGCGCCGGTGATCGGTTTGCGCAGCAGCCAGCCCAGCACAAGCGTTGCAAACAAGATGGCAGTGCGCTTTTCCGCAGTCGACATGGAGCCAAGTGCTGCGTGACGGCGGTCCAATTCCGCCAGCGTTTCGGGCGAAGAGGCGAAGGAGACGGGGAACAGCACCCGCGTCAACAACACCCAGCCAAGCGGCAGCAGAACAATGGTCACCGGGATGCCGATCATCATCCATTGCGCGAAGGGGATTTCCAGATTGTACTCGCTTTGCAAAAAACCCGCCATAAACGCGTTGGTCGGCGTCCCCACCAGTGTCGCCACTCCGCCGATGGACGCGCCATAAGCGAGCGCCAGAAGCAGCGCGATTTGGAAGTCGTGCTTCGCTTTGTCGGTCAGATTGGGTGAAGTTTCCCCGACCACCATGGCCAGCGATACGGCAATCGGAAACAGCATCAAGGTGGTGGATGTGTTGGAAATCCACATGCTCAAAAGCGCCGCTGCGACCATAAATCCAGCGACAAGACCGCGCCCACTTTTTCCCATTAGCCGAAAGATGATCAGCGCGATCCTGCGATGAAGCTCGCTGCGTTCAACCGCAAGGGCGACAAGAAATCCGCCCAAAAACAGATAGATGATAGGGTTGGCATAGGGCGCTGCCGCATCTGCGATCTCGGCCACCCCCGAAATTGGAAACGCGATAATTGGCACCAAAGCGGTTACCGGGAGGGGTATAGCTTCGGTTGCCCACCAAACGGCCATCAAGACGCCAATTGCCGCAACGATTTGTGCCGGACGATCAAGATCTGCCGGATCGAACACCAGCAGCACGGCGATGGCGGCCAGAATGCCCGCAATGATGCCGGTGGGCTTGATGCTCGCGTTTTCTTTTGCCGCGCTTGCCGTTGTGGTGGTCATATCTCTCGTTCACTCCCATTGAGCGCGCACCTTTTGCGGCGCTTATTGTCGGCCAATGTCATTGGTTGCGTGCGTTAAACTGCTCCACCGTGTCTTGCGCCACCTCTTGCAGGAAACGTGCTTCCTCTGCGCTGACTTCGCCAAAATAATCATATGCATTGCCCACTGGCGACACGCCATAAACGCTCGCCAGAACAGTAGCGGCGGCGAGATACGTGCCCAGCAAATTGGGATGCGAACCGTCAAAACCCTTGTGCAATTGGATGTCGGGACGGCGGCGATAGGCTTCTGCAAAGGCAAGCCCCACAGGGATCACCAGCGCATCAATGTCCGCACCTGTTTCGATGTAAAGAGAGGCGACGTCATCAATCATGGTATCGCGCGCCAAGCGATGCGGCGGCACATAAGCGTGGGTCATATACAAAGCTGGCTCACCCCCGGCTGCCCGCACTTTCGCGGCATATTCGCGCGCGGTTTGTGCGAAAAGCGTGCGCCTTTCCGGTGTTAGAGCGGCATTGCTCTGCCCGGCCATGATGACCATCTCAAATGGCCGATCGACCCGCAAATTATCGTGCGCGAGCAGATGATCAATCGGGTGATCGAACAAAGCCGCGCCGCCGATGGTGGCCGATTTGAAAGTCAGTTCAGAATTGCGGAATGCGCCTGCTGATACGAGCATCCTTTTGAGGTGATTGTGCAGGCTGTCATTGTAGTAAAAATAGCTATTGCCCACGAACAAGATCGCCGTTGAGCTTTCTGCCATCGGGGCACCAATCGATGATGCGTTCTGCGGCGAAGATGCTGTCTGCGCCGTGGGTTCACGCGCAGAGGTTGCACAGCTTGCCAAAGCCGCCGCCGCCACCACAAGGCCAGCAAATCTACGCGCAAAACGCATCATAAATCGAGACATCCTATTTTCGCCCGCAGGTAGTCTAGCTGGATGTGCATTCTTATTCGAGAACAAACCGATAGCGTTTGGTATGCCCTAAACGCATACGCGCATCACCATTCGTTTCAAAGGTCGAGTGAAACCCATGCGCCATCATCGTTAGAGGAGCGTACGCAAGCATCTACGAATGCGACCCCTTCAATGCCATCCTCAATGCCAGGGAACAGCACGCCTTCGGGCACCGCTTCACCTGCCTTGGTGGCGCGAATGGCCTTGGCGACTTCGCTGTAAATCGTGGCGAAGCCTTCAAGGTATCCTTCGGGATGACCGGCGGGGATGCGCGTTACCCGTTCGGCTGCCTCATTCGTGCCTGCACCGCCACGGGTGAGCAATTGTTTGGGTTGGCCAAAAGGTGTGTACCAAAGCTGGTTCGGGTTTTCCTGCGCCCATTCGATCCCGGCTTTTTCGCCATAGACGCGCAGGCGCAGGCTGTTTTCATGGCCCACCGCGACTTGGGAAGACCACAACATGCCGCGCGCTCCGCCTGCAAATTGCAGGATCACATGGGCATTATCATCAAGCCTGCGTCCGGGCACAAAGCTTTGCAGATCAGCGCGCAGCCGCTCCAGCTTCAATCCGGTCACAAAGCGTGCAAGTTGATAGGCATGGGTGCCAATATCGCCGATACATCCGCCTACGCCTGATTGCGCAGGATCAGTGCGCCAACTGGCTTGCTTTTGGCCTTCGCTCTCGACATCTTCGGTCAGCCAGTCTTGCGGATATTCCGCCTGCACCACACGGATCGCACCCAGCTGCCCGCTTTCCACCATAGCGCGCGCTTGGCGGATCAGCGGATAGCCGGAATAATTGTGCGTCAGCGCGAAGATCGATGCTGATTGTTCGACAGCAGCCTTATACGCTTTGGCTTCATCCAGCATTGCGGTTAGCGGCTTATCGCAAATGACATGGATGCCGCGCTCCAAAAATGGTTTGGCGGCGGGGAAGTGCAAATGGTTGGGCGTAACGATCGCGACGGCATCAATGCCATCATCGCGCGCCGCCTCCGCCTCAGCCATAGTTTCAAAGCTGTTGTACGCGCGGTCTGCTTCCACGCCCAGCTCAGCTGCGGATGCCGCGCCGCGTTCTGGTGACGAGCTGAAGCAGCCTGCGACCAGCTCATATTCATCGTCAATGCGGCTGGCGATGCGGTGGACAGCGCCAATAAATGCGCCTTGTCCCCCACCAACCATGCCAAGGCGCAGGCGCTTGTGAACTGCGATCATGAAGCATCTCCAAGGCCAAGCATGCGGGCATTGGCTGCATCATCGGTTCCGCCATCGGCGAAGTCGTCAAAAGCGCGCTCGGTTACGCGGATAATGTGATCCTTGACGAATTGCGCACCTTCGCGCGCGCCATCTTCGGGGTGCTTCAAGGCACATTCCCATTCCACCACGGCCCAGCCTGTGAAATCGTAGGCCGCCATTTTGGCGAAAATGCCCTTAAAGTCGACTTGCCCATCGCCCAGCGAACGGAACCTGCCAGCGCGATCAACCCAGCTTTGATACCCGCCATACACCCCTTGCCTGCCAGTGGGACGAAATTCAGCATCCTTGACGTGGAACATCTTGATGCGCTCGTGATAAATGTCGATGTGATCGAGATAATCGAGGCATTGCAGCACATAATGCGATGGATCGAACAGCATGTTGCAGCGCGCGTGATTGTCTACGCGTTCAAGGAACATTTCAAAGGTAATGCCATCGTGCAAATCTTCGCCTGGATGAATTTCATAGCAGACGTTGATGCCTTCATCCTCGGCATGATCAAGCAGCGGACGCCAGCGCGCCGCCAGTTCGTCAAACGCGGTTTCGACAAGGCCAGCAGGGCGTTGTGGCCAAGGATAAATATAGGGCCAGGCCAGCGAGCCGGAAAAGCTCACATGATCGGTCAAACCCATGAGGCGTGATGCGGTAAGCGCTTTTTTCACCTGACCAACGGCCCACTCTTGCCGCGCTTTGGGATTGCCGCGCACTTCAGGTGCAGCAAAGCCATCGAAAGCTTCATCATAGGCCGGGTGCACAGCGACAAGCTGACCTTCAAGGTGGGTGGAAAGTTCGGTAACCGCAACGCCGTTTTGTGCCGCCTGTCCCTTCCATTCATCGCAATAGTCTTTGGAGGTGGACGCCAGATCAAGATCGATCAGGCAATCAGCGCCGGCAGGCACCTGTACACCCTCATATCCGCAATCAGCGGCCCATTTTGTGATGGAATCCCAACTGTTGAAGGGCGCTTCGTCGCCTACAAATTGTGCAAGAAACAGCGCGGGGCCTTTGATGGTTTTCACGAGGCACTCTCCATTTGTTGATCCGTATTTTTTATAGGCTTTGACCGAAAATCGACGTGGCTTTCAAGGTTTGTTCAAACAGCACAGCATGGTTTGGGGTGGATTTAAGCGCGCCTTTGGTGTGCAACGTGCATCGAACGAATCGACGAATCAAGAATGTCGACGTTGACGGGAGAAAATCTGGATGGCCACAGCTGTATCAAGCATCAATCCATCACGTCTGTTTATTATGTCGTGTGTCGCGCTCACGGTCACGTCGATGACCTTTGCCCTTCGTGCAGGGATATTGGGCGAGCTTGGTGACGGCTTTAGCCTTAGCAGCCGGGAACTGGGCTGGATCAACGCCATGGCCTTTCTTGGCTTTCCGGTGGCAATGATGATCGGGGGTCTGCTGTATAATCAGGTGGGGGCAAAAAACCTCATGATTATCGCCTTTATCGGACATTTGCTGGGTATTGTGCTGACGATTTATGCCGATGGGTTTTGGCTGCTGATTATTTCCACCTTTTGTATCGGGTTTGCCAATGGATCGGTTGAGGCGGCATGCAACCCGTTGATTGCGGACATGTACCCTGACAACAAAACCACCATGTTAAACAAATTTCACGTTTGGTTCCCCGGCGGCATCGTGATCGGATCGCTGATTGCATTCTATTTTGGTGAGCAGCTGGGCTGGCAGCTTTTGCTGGCGACGATGCTTTTGCCACTGGCGATTTATGGGGTGATGATCTTCACCACGGTTTTTCCAGAAACACGTTCTGGCCTCAGTTCAACGGCTGAAAATATCAAGGCGCTGTTCTCGCCACTTTTTATTGGCTTGTGCATTTTGATGACGCTGACTGCAACGACAGAGCTTGGCACTGGCCAATGGATCAATCAGATCCTTGCCGGCACTGGCGCATCGCCCATGTTGATCCTGGCATTGGTGACAGGCGTGATGGCCGTTGGGCGGTATTTCGCCGGGCCGATTGTGCACCGGCTTAATCCTGTTGGCGTGCTGTTTGCGTCGGCTGTTGTCACCACAATCGGCTTTATGCTGCTAAGCCGTGCCGATGGGGCGAGCGCTTATGCTGCAGCCGTGGTTTTCGCACTGGGCGTTTGCTACTTTTGGCCAACCATGATAGGCGTGATTGGCGAATATCAGCCCCGAACCGGCGCTTTGGGCCTTTCCCTGATTGGTGGTGCGGGCATGTTTGGCGTCAGCATCTGGATGCCGATTATCGGTGGCTGGCTTGATGATGCGAAGAATGCGGCGCTGGCTGGCGGTGCAGCCGGGCCGGCGGCGGACCTTGTGGCCGGGCAAGCAGTGTTGGAACGCCTTACGGTGCTCCCGGCCATTTTGATCGTGGCCTTTGGTATCTTGCTCGCTTTGCGTCTTAAACGGCCTCAGGAAAAAGCTCCTCTGTCAGCACAACCATCAAGAGCGGCAATATGAGCGGACCGGCGAACAATATTATCGCTGCGCCGCATTGGAACCGCCGACAATTTGGCCAGGTCACCGGTGCCACCTTGCTTGCCACGATGACAGGCTGCGCAGCAGGCGAAGAGGCTGAGCCAAAAGCACCCTTTGCCGAAAAACTGACTACGCTTGGCATCCAACTTTTCACGGTGCGCGAAAGTTTTGAGACCGATGCGCTGGGCACTTTGCAAGCTGTCGCTGATACCGGATTTTCCGAAGTAGAGTTTGGTGGAGGCGGCTATTTTGAAAAGGACCCGGTCGAACTGCGCGCCTTTCTGGACCAGACAGGCCTCGCCGCGCCCGGTATGCATTGTATGCCCGATCAACTCACCGATCAGATGGACCGTGTAATTTCCATCGCCAATACGGTGGGCGTACAGCATGTTGTGCTGCCGTGGGTTTCTGAAGAAATGCGCGGCTCTGTGGACGCATGGAAAGGTGTTGCTGATTTGTGCAGCGATGCCGCCGCGCGGTTGGCGGATGAAGGCATCGCCTTTGCCTATCACAATCATGATTTTGAATTTGATGCTGTCGATGGCGAACTGACGGGTCTGGATATCCTTGCTGCGCAAAGCGATCCCGAGATGGTGAAATTTGAGCTTGATTTTTATTGGGCTGTGGCCGCTGGGCAAGATGTCGATGCGCTGATTGACAAACATGCTGGCCGCATCACCCTGTGCCATATCAAGGATGTGGCAGAAGATGGCCTGATGACTTTGCCGGGCGAAGGTTCGATTAATTTCGCAGCGATCTTGAAGCAATCGCAAAAAGCCGGGCTGGAACATTTCTTTGTCGAAAGCGACCGGTTGAAGACGGTTGATAAAGCGCGTTTGAAAGCGGCAAGCGATCATCTTGTGGGTATGGAAATATCTTGAAAAATCAGGGTGACAGTCGCGTCGCAACGTCAAACGGTGTGTCGCGCCGCACGGCACTGGCAACAGCTGCCTCGGCTGTTGGGGTTGCCGCGTGTGCGGGGGCGCCTCAATCGGTATCCGCTGCAATGGATGGCCATGCGACGCAATCGAGAGGCGCTGGTCTTTCTCGCTTTACTCTCAATCTGGAAACATGGTGGCGGCCTGCGCCGCTTGACAAACGCATTGATTTGGCCGCCCGCGCTGGTTTTACCACCGCTGAAATGTGGAATTTGGGTGAAGGTGAACGTAATCCCACTTTACTGCGCCAACAAAGCCGCGAAGCTGCAATCCAGATCATCCATTGTACCGTTGATGTGCCTGCACAAATGGCCGCAGCAACACCTGCGCAAGTACGTGAAAGCGTAATCGCATCCTTGGATAACATCACCACCCTTGGCGCGCGCTATGCCACGATTGTGGGGCATCAAAGCGTTGATGGTATGGCCAAATGGGAAATGCTGGCCGCGTATCAGGATCATATCGCTGCCATCGCGCCGCTATTCGAAGCTGCCAATGTGACTTTGTGTATTGAGCCGTTCAATCGGTTCAATCATCCCGGATTTTTCATTTATGGTGCTGAAGATGCCGTGAAAATTTGCCGCGCGGTGGACAGTCCAAATGTGCAGATCAACTGGGATTTGTTCCATATGCAAAGGCATGAAGGCAATGTGGTACATCATTTGCGCGAAGGCTTTGATCATATCGGTCTGTTGCAAATTGCCGATTCCCCGGACCGGCGTGAACCTGGTACAGGTGAGATGAATTACGCCTATATTTTGAAAGAGGCGATGGCGCTGGGCTATGATGGCCCAATAGGCCTGGAATGTTTCCCAGTGCGCGGCGAAGAAGCGCGCGCTTTAGAAAATGTGCGTGCGCTGGCTGCGGCATTGTGACGTGTTGAACTGGATCGGATGGAGAGAGATATGACCGCGCCTATCAAAAATCGCTTCGCTTCGACGCGGCGGTCTTTCCTCTCGCGTTCCAGCGTTGCGATCGTCGGCGTGTTGGCGCTGCCCGGCGGGCTGGCGGGATGTTCGTCAAAAATTCCGCCCATGATCGTGGATGCAACCCCTGTAAATCTAACCGCTTGGCGCTTCCAGACACTTGCACAATTAAGCGAAATGATCTTGCCTACTACTGATACGCCTGGGGCAATTACGGCCGGTGTCCCGCAATATATCGATGGCCTGCTGGCAAGCTGGGCCAAGCCGGAAACGCGCAAAAGTTTCGAAGCTGCGCTCGACATGCTCGATAATGTTGCCAGCAAAGCGCATGGCGCGGAATTTATTGAGCTGGGCGATGGCGCGCAGGTCAGCACGCTCGAAGCCTATGAAGCTGCGTGCTTTGGCAAAGACGCCTACGACAAAACCGATGCTGATGCTGCCGCGAAAGCCGGGTATCGCGGGCTTAAACGCGTGATCTATCGCGGTTATTATCACTCCGAAGTGGGGTGCACGCAGGAACTGCAATATGAGCTAAATCCCGGCCCCAATGCCCGCATTGATGCCCCGCTTTCCGAAGTTGGCCGTAGCTGGGCACTTTGATCCTACGACCTTACAAGCAGGTACACTGACATGGCAGAAGATTTTGATGTAATCGTTGTGGGATCAGGCATGAGTGGTGGCTGGGCAGCGAAAGAGTTGTGCGAGCGCGGGCTCAAAGTGCTGGTGATCGAACGTGGCCGTCACATCGAACATGGCGGCCCGGAATATACCGATATGCTGCAACCCTGGGAGCGTGAGAATTACGGCCTCATTCCCGAGGAATTGATGGATCATCCAACATGGGCGACTGTCGATTATGCGATCACCCCGGATAATTTGAAATGGTTCACCCGTTTCGAAGATGCCCCTTACACCGTTGAGGATGGCACCAAATTTGTATGGGTTCGCGCACATAATCTGGGTGGGCGTTCGCTGCTATGGTGGCGTCAGACCTATCGCATGGGGCCAGAGGATTTTGAGGCCAATGCGAAGGACGGCCACGGCGTTCCCTGGCCCATTGGCTATGACGATATGAAGCCGTGGTACGATCATGTTGATCGCTTTGCCGGGATTGCTGGTTCACAAGCTGGCATTCCCAATGTGCCCGATGGTATTTTTCAAAAGAGCTTTGGCCTGACTGCCGCAGAAAAAGTGCTCAAAGAAAAGCTGGAAGAAAACTTTCCTGGACGGCGTTTGATTGATGGTCGTTGCGCGCATTTGACACAGCCCACTGAAGAGCAAACCGCGCTTGGTCGCGGGGTTTGTCAAAAGCGGCTTCACTGCAATCGCGGGTGCACATTTGGCGCATTTTTCTCAAGCGTCAGCGCGACATTGCCCGCAGCACAGGCCACTGGCAATCTCACCGTGATCAGCGACACGGTTGTGTCTGAAATCATCTATAACGCTGAGACGCAAAAAGCCGAAGGTGTGCGCACCGTCCATTCAGAAACACGCGCCGGCGCAGAATACCGCGCCAAAGCGGTTTTCCTGTGTGCATCTGCCTTTGGCAGCGTCCACGTGCTGCTGAATTCACAATCTGAAGCAATGCCAAATGGGTTGGGCAATGGGCATGATCGCGTGGGCCGATACATTACCGATCATATCGTTGGCAAAGGCGCGCGCGGTACGATCCTTGGTGTAGATGATCGTTATTACGAAGGGCGCAGGCCAACGGGCTTTTACATTCCGCGTTTCCGAAACTTGTCGGAGCCAGGAGATGGGTATCTTCGCGGCGGTGCTTTCCAAAGCAATTCGCGGCGCCTTGGTCCTGATCGTCTCGCCAATCAGCCAGGTTTTGGTGCACAGAACAAACATGCTGCGCGTGAACCGGGCTCGTGGACCATCGATCTGGGCGGTTTTGGCGAAATGCTGCCGCGCGCCGATAACCGCGTCACTCTAAATCCAACCCGCAAAGACAAATGGGGTCTGCCGCTATTGCATTTTGATGTGAGCGTTTCAGACAATGAACATAAAATGGGTGAGCAGATGAGCGACGATGCAGTAGCCATTCTGGAGGCCGCAGGCGCTGTCAATATCGAGCGCACCGGCCGGATCAACGAGCCTGGTGATCGCATTCACGAAATGGGCGGCGCGGTGATGGGGGATGATCCCACCAAGGCGGTGACGAACAAATTCAGCCAGCTCCACGCTGCGAAAAACGTGTTTATCACCGATGGTTCGGCGTTCCCGTCGGGAGGGTGTCAAAACCCATCAATCAGCTTTATGGCGATGACAGCGCGCGCTGCCAACAATTGTGCCGATATGCTGGCCGAAGGCGCGATCTGAGCGTTTGCATCCGGGCCATGCAACGAGGGCTTGCGTCAAAGCGCGTTAGACTTCATTGCAACCGCGATTCTTCAACACGTGAGGACCTATTGAAATGACGATTGACAACGATCTGGCGGCAAAACTGGGCGCAGCCCCTGTTGTTCCGCTGGTTGGCGGGAATGACCCCGCTGTTGCCGTAGAAACAGCCAAAGCGCTGCGTGATGGTGGCCTCTCGGTCATCGAAGTGGTGCTGCGTTCGGATGCGGCACAGCAGTGCATGGAAGCGATCATCGAACAGGTTGACGATGTAATCGTCGGCGCTGGCACGGTGTTAACGCTCGATCAGGCGAAATCTGTTTTGGATAGCGGCGCGCAGTTCGTGGTGTGCCCCGGCCTTGTGGACAATATCGTTGAGCATTGCTTGAGCAATTCGGTGCCGATCTATCCCGGCACCATGACCGCTGGCGAAGTGCAGCGCGCTTATGCGATGGGTCTGCGCGAGGTAAAATTCTTCCCCGCCAGCCTGGCCGGAGGTGTGCCGATGTTGAAAGCGCTGGGCGCGGTGTTCCGCGAAATGCGCTTTATGCCCACTGGCGGCATTTCAACCGCAAATCTGGGCGAATATCTTGCTTTGCCGCATGTTCTGGCTTGCGGCGGCAGCTGGCTTACACCTGCAGACGCAATTGCCGCAGGCGATTTCGACGCAATCACCAAACTGGCACGTGAAGCTCTCGCGATTGCCGACGACACCCGCAAATAGGATCTATTAATGGCTGAATTTCTTTCCTTTGGCGAAATCATGCTTCGCCTCAAAACCACCGGACACGAACGTTTCTTCCAATCACAAAGTTTTGAGGCAACCTTTGGCGGCGGCGAAGCCAATGTGGCGGTCGCGCTGTCCAATTATGGCCTCAATTCCGGCTTCGTTTCTGCGCTTCCCGATAATGATATCGGCGAAAACGCGATTATGGAACTGCGCAAATTTGGCGTCGATACCGCGCATGTCAGCCGTTCAGGTGATCGCGTTGGCATCTATTTCCTGGAAACCGGTTCTAACCAACGCCCTTCCAAAGTTGTGTATGACCGCGCAAATTCTTCAATCTGTAATGCCAGCGCGGACGAATTTGACTGGCCGACCATTTTTAAAGGCGCAAAATGGCTGCACATCACCGGCATCACCCCTGCGTTGAGCGAATCGGCAGCAGAGCTTTCGATGGATTGCGTGAAAGCAGCCAAGGCTGCTGGCGTTACGGTTTCTTGCGATTTCAACTTCCGTGGCAAGCTGTGGAAATACGGCAAAACCGCTCCTGAAGTGATGCGTGAACTTGTCAAATATGTCGATGTTGGCATTGCCAATGAAGAAGATTGCCAGAAGTCGCTCGATATCACGGTTGATGTTGATGTGGAATCAGGTGAGCTGGACACGGCCAAATACGAAGCGCTCGGCCAAAAAGTGCTCGATATCTATCCCGATATGCACACCATCGCGATTACCCTGCGGGAAAGCCTGAGCGCGGATCGCAACAATTGGTCTGCATGCCTGCGCACACGCGAAGGCGGGTTCAAGCTTTCCAAAAAGTATGAGCTGACCGATATCGTGGACCGCGTTGGCGGCGGCGATAGCTTTGCCTCGGCGCTGATCTATGGCCTCAACGCTTATGAAGATCGCCAGCAAAGCCTGGAGTTTGCCGTGGCAGCTTCCGCGCTCAAGCATACGATTTCGGGCGATTTCAACCGTGTGACAGTGCCCGAAGTTGAAAAGCTGATGTCAGGCGACGGCTCAGGCCGCGTGCAGCGCTAAACCCAGTGATTATGGCGCAGGTGCGCGCGGCGTTGGGTCGCGCAGCACCTGCACCACGATCCCGGCGGGTGAGCGCATGGTGGTGATCCGCTGCGGGCCATAAGGTGCGACAGTAGGAATACGCTCCCCTTCGATCATCGGCGCGGCATTGGGATCAGCTTCGCCCAGCAACCGCAGCGCGATAAAGCCGAAATTGGGCGCAGCGGTGCGGCGCGACAGATCACGGCCTTCCAACCCTTCAAACTGCATCAAAGCAATCGCGCCTTCCGATCCGCTGCGCGCCGGGTCCCGCGCCCCATGCAGCCATTCCACATTGCGCGCCACGCGCGACACCAGATTATGCGGCCAGCCATACAAATTGGGGCCAGCAGCTCCCGCAGATCCGCGATCAGACAGGAAGCTTTCCCAGCCCAATCGCTGCGCAAAAAAAGCGCGTTCTTCCGCGATATCGGCCACCACGGCAAAGGCATGGCTGGGCCGCGAAAGCCGTCCATCGGTAAGTTGCCATTGCGGCCCCAAGGCAGGCTTTGACCGCTCGATTAGCCCGATCACCAGCCCATCGGGCCCGCGAAAGATTGCCTCGGCCACAGCGTAATTGCTCCGCTGTACCATCAAGGGATCGGCAAAAGCGCGCCAGCCTGCTGCTTGCATTTTGGCAAAGGCAGCATCGATATCGTCAACCCTGACGTTAAGGCCCGCAATGCCGCCTGTATCGAACAAGGTCGCGCTGCTGCGCGCTTCGACTTGCAGCAAATCGGTGTCGAGCTGGATGAGACGGATTGCGCCGCGTGTCTGCCCCGGTTCACGCACAAGCGCAAAGGTGCCGCGTGTGCTGGCATCAAGTCCAAGGCTGACCAATTCGCCTTGCGCCACCGCGCCGCTGGCGATCACTTCATATTGTGCAACGGATGTGAAAAAGCGCGTGATCTGTTCCACATCGCGCACGATGGCTACGGCTTCGTCCCAACGCTCTGGAGCTTTGGCGATGGTGGAGGGAAGGGCACTGATTGGCTCAGCTTCGTTCGCGCGCAATTCAGCAAGGCCAACGACCGCGACAAGCACCATCAGGCCAAGCAGCGTCAGGACAGGGCGCAAAACGCCGCGCATCGTTATGCAGTGCGCCCGCCATCAATCGGCAGAACCTGTCCGTTGATATACCCCGGCGCAGAACGCAGCAGCCAATCCACAAGCTCGGCAATCTCCTGCATATCGCCAAAGCGGCCAGCGGGCGTTTCTTCGCGCAATTTGTCAAAAACCTCGGGCATATTGGCTTTAATTTGCTCAAACTTTTCCGTCGCGATGATGCCGGGCGCAATCGCGTTCATGATCAAACCTTGCCCTGCATAATCAAGCGCTGCTGATTTTGTAAGCCCGATCACGCCCCATTTGGCTGCTGAATAATCGCTCATAGAAGCTATGCCTTTAAGGCCAGCGGTCGAGCTGTTGTTGATGATGCGGCCTTTGCCAGCGCGCAGCATCAGGGGAATTTGTGCATGCATCAGGTGGAAGACGGAGGACAGGTTCACCGCCAATGCTGTGTTCCATTGATCAGCTGGTATTTCATGCAGAGGTGCCGACCCGATCGTGTCGCCAAGATTGTTAAACGCACCATCAAGCCTGCCATGTTGATCCGCGATGGCATCCATCATTGCGGCAACAGATGCGGCATCGGTGCCATCAAACTGCATGGCCTGCGCGCTGCCTCCATCTGCTTTGATCGCATCGGCCAGCTCGTCACAAGCGTCTAGTCTGCGGGCAGCACAAATCACATGGCTATCGCTTTTGCCAAGCTGGCGCGCGGTCATGCGGCCCATGCCGGAACTCGCTCCGGCGACGAGATAGACAGGCTTTTCCATGTTCAAATTCCTTTTAAAAATGCAGTGATTGCGGCCGCTTTGCCCGCCGGCCCGGCGCAATCGCGCGCAATCTGCGAACCGCGCACCAATTCGTGCAATGTGTCTCCGGCTGGATCGAGCGGGGCATTCCCTTCCACCAGGATCAATGCGGGCAGATCAAGCCGGGTGAGGGCGGCCTTGGCCTCATGCTGGAAAACCGCCTCATAAGGTTGATGATAGGTCTCCAGATTGTTCAATACGTCCAATGTCAGCTCATGCAGCAATTGCGCATCGAAAGAGCCGCCGGGTCGCATATGTTCGGCATCTTTGGCGTAATGCGGGAAGAAGATCATCTGATCGCGCATATAGCCCCACGCCCAGTGAAACTGACCGCCCATATCATCGGGCGCTTTGTGCGGGGCATAGCGGTCCAGATATTCCGCCCGTTCAGCGTCAGGGATTAAAGCAACACTATCAAGGATGATCCCGGCCACTCTTTCCTGCTTTGCCAAAGCCCATTCGATGGCGATATGCGCGCCTGTGTGCGTGCCGTAAATCGCAACCGTTTCGAGGCCCAAAACATCGCAAGCTTCATCCAGCATCATGGCATAATCTGCGATACTGGGCTGCGCGATTATTGGTGCGCAGGATTGGCCATTGCCCGGCGTATCAAAAGCATACAGCGCGCATGGCTTGCCCATAGCTTCCATCAAAGGTTCAAGCGAGCGCGATGATGTGGGTGAGGCGTGCAGCATCACCAATGGCATCGCATCCGCAGGTCCTGCGACATGGCGCAAGTGCACCTGTCCAGCAGCAATCGAGGCGTAGGTCTTTGTGATCATCATATCAGCCTATCGGTATGCACCAATATGCCGAGCTGCGAATTTGCGCCTGTCCGTCACACGATGACTATTTGGAGAATACCACTGTTTTGGTACCGTTCACCAGCACCCGGTCCTGCAACATCAGTTCAACCGCGCGGGCGAGCACGCGTTGTTCAATATTGCGGCCTTTGCGGATCAAATCGCCGGGAACATCGGCATGGCTCACATGCTCAACATCTTGCGCAATGATCGGCCCCTCATCCAGATCGTTGGTGACGAAATGGGCGGTTGCGCCAATCATTTTCACGCCGCGTTGATACGCTTTGTGATACGGTTTTGCGCCTTTGAAACTGGGTAGAAAAGAGTGGTGGATATTGATGCAGCGATGCGCCAGTTTCCCCACCAGTTCCGGCGACAGGATCTGCATGTACCGCGCCAGCACCACCAGTTCGGCCTGCGCGTCTTCGGCAATGGCCGCGATTTTGGCCTCCTGCTTGGCCTTGGTATCTGCTGCCACGGGCAGATGGTGGTAGGGAATGTCGTCAAAATTGGTGAGATTGAGCGCTTCGCGCGGATGGTTGGATACAATCGCGCGCACATCCATCCGCAATTCGCCAATACGCATCCGGTACAGCAAATCGGTCAGGCAGTGATCAAACTTGGAGACGAACAGCAAAACGCGCTTTTCCCGGTCCGCGCGGCGCAGGGTAAAGTCCATGGTGAACCGATCAATCACGGTATTGAACTGGTCATGATAATGCACCGTATCGCCCACCGGATCTGCCACGGTAAAGGCAATCCGCATGAAGAAGCGGCCCGTATCAGGATCGTGATATTGCTGGGCCTCGGTCACATTGCCGCCAAAATCGACCAGCACCTGTGTCACAGCATGGGTGATGCCGATCGCATCTGCGCACGATAGCGTCAGGATCCAGCCTTGATCAGTTTCGGCCATTATTCTCATTTCCAAATGTCGATTCGCAACACACGGCTCCTTAGGGACCACAGGCCCTGCCGCGCAACTTTAACCGAGAGGCGGTAAAGTATCCGATGGCGATGGTGAGCCATTTTGCTTGTCGCTAGAGGCGAGGCGACACACCCTTGCCTGCGTTAAAAGAGAGAGCAGACTGTTATGAATGCGATGTCTGGTGCCATAGCCAATTCCGACATTGATTTTGATGCGCTTAGCGAGATTGAGCGGCGCGTCTTGTGGCTCGCCACATGGACCATCCACCACGCTAACCATCTTCGCCCCGGCGGCGAAGTGAAAGTTGGCGGTCACCAAGCCAGCTCCGCCTCGCTCGCCTCGATTATGACGGCACTGTATTGCGGCGTTTTGCGCGCAGAAGATCGTGTTGCGGTGAAGCCGCACGCCTCGCCCATTTACCACGCGTTGCATTATATGGCGGGCAATCAAACGCTGGAAAAGCTGGAGAATTTTCGCGGTTTTGGCGGCGTGCAGTCTTATCCGTCGCGCACCAAGGATATCGACGACGTTGATTTTTCGACCGGCTCGGTTGGTCTTGGCGTGGCGCAGACGCTCTTCTCCTCGCTGGTGCAGGATTATGTGAGCGCGCATAAATTGATGGGTGATCGCCCGGAAGGCCGCATGGTCGCCCTGATCGGTGATGCGGAGATGGATGAAGGCAACATCTATGAAGCGCTGATCGAAGGCTGGAAACATGGCCTGCGCAATTGCTGGTGGGTGGTAGATTACAATCGCCAATCGCTTGATGCCGTGGTCCGTGAAGGGCTGTGGGAGAAGTTTGAACAGATGTTCAAAAGCTTCGGCTGGCGCGTGTCGATCATCAAATATGGCGCATTGCAAAAGGCCGCTTTTGAAGAGCCGGGCGGCGATACCCTGCGCGGATGGATTGATAGCTGCCCCAACCAATTGTTTTCCGCTTTGAGCTATCAAGGCGGTGCTGCCTGGCGCAAACGCTTGCAAGATGACCTTGGTGATCAAGGCGATTTTGATGCGTTGCTGAAACGCCGCAGCGATGACGAGATCGCCGCTTTGATGACCAATCTGGGCGGCCACGATCATCAAGAACTGATCGCAGCTTTTGAAGAAGCCGCGCAAGACGATGTGCCCACCATGTTTATCGCTTACACGGTGAAAGGGCACAATCTCCCGCTTGCCGGTCACAAGGACAATCACGCAGGATTGTTGACGCCCAATCAGATGGATACGTGGCGTTCCTCGATGAATGTGCGCGAGGGGCATGAGTGGGACAAATGGGAAGGTGCGCGCATTGATGGCGATAAGTTGCAATCCATTATCGATACCGCGCCCATCTTCGCACAATCCCCGCGCCGTTTGACAGATGCGGCGGTTCCTGTGCCTGCCACTTTGCCCGATACGCCCAAGGATAAGCCAATCTCCACGCAGATGGGCTTTGGGCAAATCCTTGCCGAAGTGGCCCGCCAAGGCGGTGATTTGGCCGATCGTATCGTGACGACATCGCCCGATGTGACCGTGTCCACCAATCTTGGTGGCTGGGTCAATCGCCGTGGTTTGTTCGCGAAAGAGGCCTTGGCCGATACGTTTAAGGCGGAGCGGATTCCCTCGACCTACAAATGGTCTTTCTCGCAAGAGGGTCAGCATTTTGAGCTGGGCATTGCGGAGAGCAATCTGTTCGTGATGCTGGGCGCTTTGGGCCTTTCGCATTCGATCAATGGCGCGCGATTGCTGCCCATCGGGACGGTCTATGATCCGTTTATTATGCGCGCAGCTGATCAGCTCAACTATGCCTGTTATCAAGATGCGCGCTTCATGCTGGTGGCCACGCCATCGGGCACAGCGCTGGCCCCTGAAGGCGGCGCGCACCAATCCATCGGCACGCCGCTTGTTGGCATGGCGCAGGATCGCCTTGCTTACTTTGAGCCCGCTTTCGTTGATGAGCTTTCGGTGATCATGCGCTTTGGCTTTGAGTTCATGCAGGCAGAGCCGGGTGATGGCCGCTTTGAAGATGGCCTGCTGTGCGATGAGCAAGGCGGCTCGATCTATCTGCGCCTTTCCACCCGCCCGGTTGAACAGCCCAAGCGTGCCATGACGCCGGAACTGGAAGAGGGCATTATCAACGGCGCATATTGGCACCGTAAGCCGGGTGCGAATTGCGATGTTGTGGTCGCCTATACAGGCGCGACTGCACCCGAAGCGATTGCAGCAATGGCACCTTTGTCCGAAGCCAAGCGCGATATCGGTTTGCTTGCCATCACCAGCGCGGATCGGCTGCACAAAGCGTGGGGAACCGCGCAATCGCATGATGGGGCGCAAGCCTCGCATATTGAGCAATTGCTTGCTGATCTGCCCAAGCATTGCTTGATCGTGACGGTGGTCGATGGTCATCCCACAACGCTGTCTTGGCTTGGTTCTGTGCGGGGTCACCGGGTGAAGCCGCTGGGTGTGGACAGCTTTGGTCAGACCGGTACCGTGGCAGATCTGTTCCGCCACTTCGGCCTCGATTCCAAAGCTATCGTGAACGCTGCAACGGTGTTTGATCGCGGTTAGTCTCCTAAGCAGTTACTGCGCATCGGGCTGATTGCCCGGATGCGCTTTCTCGAACGCGTCCAGCGCCACGCACGCGCTTTCGATTTGGCGCATTCTTGGCATCGCGCGCAGGTCAAACCGGAACCGCCGCGCATTGTAGAGCTGCGGGATCAGCACCGCTTCGAACAGGCCGGGTGCATCGAACAGGTAATCGCTTGTGCCCATCTGCTCCAAACGTTGTTCCAGCGGGGTCAATGTCCGCGCCAGCCAATGGTGATACCAGGTGTTGATGGTCTCCTGCTCCTGCGCCAAATCCTGTTTGAGGTAGCGCAGGACCGGCAGATTGAGCGGGGCATGCAATTCGGTCGCAATGGCATAGGCCAGCTCGCGGCAGGTGAAGCGGTCTTCAATATCTGTAGGCAAGAGCGGATTGGCCGGATGCGCTTCATCCAGCCATTCCAGTATGGCCATGCTTTGCGCACGGTCCCGCCCATCGGCTTGCAGCATCGGCACACCGCCAAACGGGTTGCGTTTGCGAAAGCTCTCCTCGCGCTGTTCATCGGCGAGCAGGTTCACAGACGCGCTTTCAAACGCCAACCCTTTCAGCTCCAATGCGATCCTCAAGCGATAGCTGGTGGAGCTGCGATGATAGCCATGCAGTTTCACGTGGTGTTGCCTGCTGCCGCTTCCCCGGGGGCAGCGTCATAGGCGAGGCGGAACCCCACATTGCTTGCTCCCATGCCAGGTTCGCGGCCTTGGCGGCTTTGCGGGCGATACCTTTGGCAGTAATTGGGCGCGCACAGATACGAACCGCCTTTCATCACCAGGCTGGCAAAGCCCGGGTTCACCGGGTCATAGGCAGACGTCTCACTTGGCCCTGCTGGATTGTTGGTATCGGTCAGATCATGGCCGGGGCGGTAGAAGTCGCTGGTGACCTCCCACACATTGCCAACCATGTCATACAGGCCCAGCGCATTGGGTTCATAACAGCCCACCGGAGCAAGCCCGCGAAAGCCATCGCTTTCCTGATTTTGCACCGGGAAGACGCCTTGCCAGCTATTGGCGGTATCGCCATCGGGTTGATCGGTATAGCGTTCTTCACCTTTGCTCGCGGCGTATTCCCATTCAGCCTCTGTCGGCAAACGGCCACCACGCCATTGGGCGTAAGCCAGCATGTCGTCACGGCTCATATGCACGACGGGATGCTCATCCACTGCTGGTGCACCATCAGGGCCTTCGGGCATGCGCCAATTGGCACCGGGCCGATATGTCCACCATGCGCCAAAGTCATGGGTGGGGATGGCAGGAGGCGCAAACACCGCTGATCCAGGTTGCAGCATCTCTTCGGGGATCTGTTCTGGTGGAATGCCGAAGATTGCAGGGTCCACCGGCTTTTCTGCGACCGTGACGTATCCTGTCGCATCCACAAACTGCGCGAATTGGCGGTTGGTTACCTCATGCTTGTCAATCCAGAATTCGCTGAGAGTGGTTTGCCGAACAGGGCCTTCTTCGGGCATGAAGTCGGAACCCATCGCAAAGCTGCCGCCATCCACCTTGATAACGCCATCAGAGGGCGGAACGCAGGTCTTGGTGATGGCGACTTGCGCCTCACCATCCTCAGCGATGTCCGCCTCGCTACATGCAGCAAGCGTCAAAAGCAGAGCCGCGCCAAGCGCGAGGGGAAGGGCAGATTTGGTCATGGGGTTGTGCGATATCCTCTATAGATCAAGCAGTTTTCGGGTGCAGGGGCAGCGCTGTCAACCGGCATTATGCGCCTCTTGATACACTGTAACGCGATACCGATATAGGTTTCAAATGGAGACTTAGCATGATTGATATCAGACCATTCGATACCCTGGGCGGCGCTGACCATGGCTGGCTCAATGCCAACTTTCATTTCTCTTTTGCCGATTATCACGATCCTGCACGCCTTCATTGGGGCAATGTGCGGGTGTGGAACGATGATACGATTGCACCGCAAACAGGCTTTCCGCCGCATCCGCATCGCGACATGGAGATCGTCACATATGTGCGTTCCGGCGCGATTACACATACTGACAATCTGGGCAATGAAGGCCGCACTTCGGCAGGCGATGTGCAGGTGATGAGCGCTGGCACAGGCATCCAGCATTCAGAGTACAACCGCGAGGATGAAGCGACCACCTTGTTCCAGATCTGGATATTGCCGGATCGTGACAAGATCGGCCAACCACCCCGCTGGGGCGCAAAGCCCTTTCCCAAAGGTGAGCGTGCCGGACAGTGGGTGACGCTGGCGAGTGGCCGTGATGATGCGAGCAAGGGAGCAGGCGATAGTGAGGCTTTGCCAATCCACGCCGATGCCCGCGTTCTGGGCGCGACCATTGCTGCGGGCGATACGCTTGATCTGGCGCTGGGCGCGGATCGCAAGGCATATCTGGTGCCTGCAACAGGCGTGATCGAGATTGATGGCAACCGCGTAAACGCCCGCGATGGCGCGGCTGTGGCACAGGTGGAGACGCTGTCCATCACTGCGTTGCAAGACAGTGAAGTGGTGTTGGTGGAGACGGCGTAAATCCAACAAAATGGACACGTTGGACACAGTCTAAGAGCAAAACGGCCAATTTCAAAATGCCCACCCCCCTTCGTTCAGCCATAATGGGCAGCGCGCAGGCGGGGCGGCTTTTGAACTGAAATGGTGGCGGCAAAAGGCATGGCATGGGCCTGCCTTGCGGACGGACCGCCACGTAGGAAAGCTCTATTCGTGCCTTAGCGCGTCAATCGGATCGAGGCGGCTGGCGCGGTGCGCGGGGTAATATCCAAAGATAATCCCCATTATCGCGCTGAAAATAAAGCTCATAATGTTGACCGTTGGATCAAAGATGAACGGCAGATCGATCACACCTGCCAAGCCAACGGATACACCCAGTGCCAGCGCTATCCCGATCAATCCGCCAAAACAGCACAACACCACCGCTTCTGTCAGGAATTGCAGCCGTACTTCGTGCGCGCGCGCGCCAATGGCCAGACGAATGCCGATCTCACGGGTGCGTTCTGTCACCGATACCAGCATGATGTTCATGATACCGATCCCGCCTACAAGCAGGCTGATTGCGGCGATGGCAGAGACAACGGCGGTCATCACACCGGTCACCTCATTTACCGTATCGTTGATTTCGCCGGTATCGATAATGTTGAAATTGTTATCTTCCCCGTCCTGCAAAACGCGCCGTTCTCGCAGCAGGCTCACCAATTGTGATTGGATGGAGGCCGGGGAATAGGCATTGTCATATTTCACCACAAAGAACTGCACATCGCCTACACCTGTAAAACGGCGCTGCACGGTTTTGAGCGGCATGAAAATTACATCATTGGCATCATTGCCGCCACCTGGCGCATTGCTGCGTTCTTCGGTGGTACCGATCACCCGGCAGGAGACATTGCCTACGCGCATTTCTTCGCCGATTACTTCGCCTTCCACGAAGATCTCTTCGGCCACTTTGGGGCCAACGATACACACGCTTTCACCGATGGCTTCTTCGTTTTCCCGAAAGCCGCGCCCATCGGACAACTCAATCGACTGGGCGGCGAAAAACTCCATGTCAGAGCCTTGCACCGTGGTGCGCCAATCCTGCCCATTGTGAACCGCCAGCACGCCTGCGGACGCTGCACCTGCGGCATAGACAATACCGGGCACCTGCATTTCCACGGCGCGAATATCGCTATCTTCAAACGGGCTGCGAATGCCTGCTTCGGATTGCACCGGGAAAATGATGAAATTATCCGCGCCAAGCCCGGCGATATCTTCCTGCACACTGGCAGTAAGACCGCGGCCCAGCGTTACCATGGTGATCACTGCGGCAACGCCGATAATAATGCCAAGCGTCGTGAGGAAGCTGCGCATCAAATGCCGCCGAATTTCCCGCATGGCGAGCAACATGGTGGAGCCGATCATGCCAAACATCAGGCCAGCTCTCCGCCTGCCACGTCTGAAACGCCTGAAACGCCCGCCACGCCCGCCACGCCGCTTGCGCGCTTGCCGCGATCAATCCGCTCCACCAAGCCATCGCGAAAATGCACGATGGTGCGCGCGAACTCGGCCATCTCGGCTTCATGCGTCACCATCAAAATGGTGATGCCTGTTTGGTTCAGCTCGGTGAGCAATTCCATGATCTCGGTTGAACGTTCAGTGTCCAGATTGCCCGTGGGTTCATCGGCCAACAACACATCAGGATCGGTCACCAGCGCGCGCGCAATGGCCACGCGTTGCTGCTGACCACCCGACAATTCTGCCGGCGTATGTGTGGCCCAGGGCAGCAGGCCCACTTTGTCCAAAGCGCGTTCAGCCGCCTCAGTTCGCGCCTTCTTCTTCTCTCCGCGATACAGCAGCGGCAGTTCAACATTTTCCAACGCCGTTGTGCGCGCCAGCAGGTTAAAGCCTTGAAAAACAAAGCCAAGATAACGCCTGCGCAACAATGAACGCTGATCACGGCTGAGATCCTGCACTTCCACACCGCGAAACTGGAACCGTCCGCTGGTGGGCACATCAAGACAGCCAAGAATGTTCATCGTGGTCGATTTACCAGAGCCTGAAGGCCCCATCACCGCCACAAAATCGCCTCTCTCAATCGTCAGATCAACGCCTTTGAGCGCCTGAAACGCCGAAGCGCCTTCACCAAAGGTTTTGGTGATCCCGCTCAATTGGATGAGGGGCTGGGGGCGCGCATTCGCATTCACTGCGGCGCTGCACCTTCGCCAACGATGACTTCCATACCCGGCTCCAGCGCGCCACTGGTGATGGTGGTCAAACGGCCATCGCTTGGCCCGGTGACAACTTCGATTGCTTCGGGATCGCCATTGTCGTCCACCACATAAACGGTTTGCCGGCTGCCAATGCCGATAGTGGCTTCATCCTCCTCGCGGTCCAGTCCGAAGCTTTGCGGCCCGAACATGCCGCTTTCTTCTTCCGGGGTTTCCCCCGGATCAAAGCGCAAAGCGGCATTGGGAACAAGCAGCTGATTGTCGGTGGAATCGGTAGCGATAGTGGCGGTCGCCGTCATGCCGGGACGCAGCAATCCCTCGCCATTGCTCACCCGCAAGCGCGCTTCATAGCTGACGACTTGATTGCCGCCTTGCGATTGCTGCTGTTGTTCGGTCAAAGATGTGGTGTTGGAGGCAAGATCAACCCGCTCCACCGCAGCCGGGAAACGGCGGCCGGGATACGCATCCACGGTGAAGCTGGCATCCTGGCCCGGCGCAACCTGGCCAACATCTGCCTCATCCACTTCGATGCGCAATTGCATCGTGCCCAAATCTTCTGCCAGCACAAACAAAGTCGGCGTGTTGAACGCAGCGACCACGGTTTGCCCCGGTTCCACCTGCCGCGCCAGCACGACGCCAGCGACAGGCGAGCGGATAACCGCGCGGTCAAAGCTGACCTGTGATGAAGAGAGCTGGGCCTGCGCTGAACTTACACCGGCCTGTGCGCTGGCAAGAGCGGCCTCATCGCGGCGCACGGTGGCCTCGGCCATTTCCATCTCGATCTGGCTTGGCACTTTGCCACCCGATAGCTTGCGCACCTCTTTCAGGCGATCAAGCTGCGCGGTGTTCACTTCCAGCGTCGCGCGCGCTTGCAGTACAGAAGCGCGCGCGGAATTTAGCTGCGCGCGGGCCTGTGTGATTTGATCGGAGATGACTTCGGTATTGATCACAGCAAGGATTTGCCCGCGCGTCACCGGATCGTTTACATCCACCAGCACATCATCAATCCGGCCCGAAATTTCAGAGCCGACTTCAACCTGATTGGTAGGGCGCAAATTGCCGGTGGCTGTAACGGTAAGGTCCAACGTGCCGCGTTCCACGCCGTGGGTGATGTAATTGGGCTTTTCATCACCGCCAGATGTCACCGCCAAAGCGATAATGCCGAGCAAAAGCAGGATCGCGACAACCCAAACCCAGCGCTTTTTATACCACGGGCGGGTTTCGCCAGCCGCGAGATAATCTTCCATTTCAGCGGTGCTGTGTGTGTCGTTCATGGCGTATTCCTGTCAGGGGAGGCGAGGGCGGAAACGTCCCATCCACCACCCAATGCCTGGGTAAGGCGCACAAAGGCTGCGGCCCGGTCTGCCTCTGCGGCAACGGACTGATTGCGTGCTGAAAGCAGCTGATTTTCGGCCACCAGCAAAGTCTGAAAATCGGTCAGGCCTGCTTGATACTGACTGCGCGCCAGAAGCGCTGAATTGTTTGCCGCATCGACCGCTTCGGCAAAGATGGCGACGCGCTGATCGGCGGTGCGTTGATCGACCGCGGCGCTTTCCACTTCTTCCAGCGCGATCAGAATAGTCTGCTCCCACGCAGCCAGCGCGCCGCGCGCGGACGCTTCAGAACTGTCCACCAATGCTTGTGTGCGCCCACCGTCAAAGATCAGCTGACCTACGCTGCCCACCAGCCCGCCGGTGATAATATCGAACAGATTGCTGAACTGGGTTGGCCCTGTGCCAATAGATCCGGTCAGCCCAACCATTGGCAGCAATTGAGCCCGCGCAATGCCAATGCGCGCGGTTGCGGCAAACAGGCTGGCTTCAGCAGCGCGCACATCAGGGCGATTGCGCAGCACATCTGCGGGCGCATCAAATCCGGTGAGCAGCGGGGCGGAGGGAACGGGCATCGGCGCGCTTTGTGCGCCCATTGTGCGGGGCAATTCAAACGCATCAAGCACACGGCCCGGCGGCTCTGCAATCAAAGTAGAGATGGCGTTAGAGGTGGCGGTCAGGCTGGATTCAAGCTGCGGAATGGTTGCGGCGGTTTGCGCGCGCTGTGTGCGGGCCTGTTCAACATCTAGGCTGGAGACAAGGCCGGCTTGATTGCGCCATCGCGCAATGTCCAGATTTTCGTTCTGAAAAGCCAGCGTATCGCGCGCAATCGCCAGCTGTTCCGCCAAAGCGCGCGCATTGATCGCAGATATCGCAACCTGGCCTGCAATCAGGCGTTGTAAATCGGCTTGTGCATATCCAGCCGCGGCCAGCTCAGCATCGGCGGCGGCCACATCATTGCTGATCTGCCCAAACAGATCCACTTCCCAAGACGCATCTGCGCCCAGATTGAACTGCACCCCATCGCGCTGCAAATCGCCAATATCACGCGCCACCGAACCACTGGCCGATAGCGAAGGCAGCCACCCCGCGCGCGCTTGGCGCAAGGAAGCACGGGCTTGATCGAGACGTGCGGCGCTTTGGGCAAGATCGCGGTTTTGCGCGATCGCTTGTTCCACCAAAGACACGATCAGCGGATCGCCCAGCAGTTCCCAATATGTGGCAATATCAGTGGAGAGCGGCGCAGGGTTGCTTTGCGCCCATTGTTCCGGGATCGGCACATCAGGTTCAGGCACAAGAATATTGGGCGTAGCGCAGCCAGCAAGCATAAGCGCCGCTGCGAGCGGAGCAGTTCTTCTAGAAACACGGATCACGATATTTCTGCCAGACCCCTCACTACACTCATCATCCGCGAAAACCGGACCCTCAGTCTCGCCACTACATTTTGTCGCGCCGCTATATGCGCGCGGACAGACAGACAGAGCAATTGTTTTCGTGTGAAACTGGGTGAATTCACGTGAAAATCTCGTAATCTGTTGCAAAATTGCCGTGTTATGAATGTAACACGGCTGCGGTTGTACTACGGTTCTCTAACCATTTCTTGATCGCTTGAGCGTAATGCGCGCTTCCACGTCGCTGCGCTTCGGCTTGGGGTATGGTGGCGATTACTTGTGCCATCCGCTCACAATTTTGCGGGGTAAGCGCAGCAAGCGGGTGCACATAGATGCCGATGGTGAACACAATTGCGCCTGTTTGTGGCAAGCGGCGCAGAGTCTGGCGTTCACACCGCACGAACAATCGCTCACCTGCATTGCCGGAATCTACGCCCGCAAAAGCTTCGCTGGCCGGGCGATTTTCACGCCAGCGCAAGGCACCAGTGGGCGCGATAAACCAATTGCAACGCCCGAAAATACGGCCTGGGCGAAGTTTCGCCATAAAGTGATCCACTCCACTGGCGAGCTGTTCTGCATATCCGTGAATGGGCGCATGAAGTGCGCTCAATGGCAGGCCAAGCTTATCTGCCGGGCTCCAATCTGTGGGGAAAGCAACCGCCGCCCCGATCAAGCGATAAACCGCCTCACCCTGTGTTGCCTGCAGCAAACACATATCTTCCCACGCACCGCGCGCCGCATCGGCCAGCCCACCGCGCACACCCATCATCGCGGCGAGTTCTTCACCCGGCGCCTTGGCCTGATTGGTCAAGCACACTGCATCTGGATGCGCATCGAAAGCCGCCGCGCGGGTGGCGAGGTCAGGTTTGGGTTGCAGCCAATCCTCTTGGGACAATGCGGTCAGGCCCATCTTTAACGCGCCGCCGCCACGCGCTTTGGGCAGCAGCGCATTGACGCCAAAGCCAAGCGGCTGGTTCATCTGGACAGGATCAAAGTGCACCGCATCACCTATTGTCTACCCCAGCGCCCCATCAAAACCAAACTGGCCCAAACCAGAAATGCCGGAATGCGCCCAGTGGCACATTCCGGCATTCCCAAGCGAGGAGGGGTACCGATCGCTATTGAAACGCGATGGAGCCGATATAACGGGTGAAACAGTGTGGAGATATTACCCCCACGCTAAGGACAGACCCTAGGGCCGCCAAAACAATGGGCCGAAGGATTGCTCCTCCGGCCCATCATTTTGGTCACAAATGTGATCAATACCACATGATTACATGCCCGAATTGGGCCCGTACATGATTTCAACACGGCGGTTCTGCAATTCGCGAACGCCATCTTCGGTGGCAACGCGCGGATCGCTTTCACCAACCGCTTCGCTGGAGATACGCATCTGGGGCACGCCGCGCGCGGTGAGATAGTCCTCAACGCTGTCATTCCGACGTGCTGCAAGACCCATATTGTAAGCCACGCTGCCTGCACGGTCGGTGTGACCAGCCAGCATGATCGCAGCCGAACCGCAATTGCCATAAGCCGAAAGCGCGCTGTTGAGCACGGTGGCCGCTTCTGCCGTAATGTCTGACTGATCAAAGTCAAAGAACACGATATATGGCCCCGAATTACACACCGGCGCAGGAGGCGGCGGAGGCGGTGGGGGAGGCGGAGGTGGCGGCGGCGCAACAGGCGCTGGTGGAGGGGGCGGCGGTGGAGGTGGAGGCGGTGGCGCTGTCTCGCCGCCGAAATTCACTTTCAAACCGGCCCAGCCAATATGCCGCTGTGCTTCGACACCCAGATTGGCAGGCAGCAGCGAGACAACTGTTTGCGCATCGTCGAAACGATCACGGTAATTATACTCAAGGAAAAATTCGACAGAATCGGTCACATTGGCCGCCAGGCCAACGATGCCCTGGTAAGATGCACCCCAATCGGCATCGTCAACAATGCCAACACCAGAGGGGCTGTAATTCACATCTGTACGTTCAAGGCCAACACCACCGCCGATATATGGGGTGACACCGCCCAGATCGAAATCGTAAAGCAGGTTCACAAAAGCGCTGTAATTTTCAATGTCACCTTGGCCAGCGGCAAGCACTTGGCCAACCGTAGGATTGGCTGCATCTGCCGCGCCGCGCGTCAGAACTGCGCTATCTACGCCATCGATATTGGTCCCGCCAACTGCGAGCGCACTGTGCGTCTCAACGTCGTAGGTTGTATAATCGCCGTTCAATTCAATGCGAAAACCGTTATCGAATTCATAACCGATAAAAGCGCCAGCACCCCAGCCATTGTCAAATTCAGTGGTCCAGCCAAGGCTCGTGCCGATAGGGATCGCGTCAAAATCGGCAGTTGCATCGATGTCCTGCGTAATCTCGCCTGTGTTGTCAGAATCAGACGGGATGACATAGCCACCTTTGGCACCGATATACACGCCCTGTGCATGCGCAGCGGCCGGCAGGCCAAGCGCGATCGCAGAAGCGGTTAGTAACAGTTTCTTCATTGGTATTCCCTTGCTTTATAAGGAGATGTACTCCCCAACCAAGGCCAACAATGTGGCGCGTTGAAGAATGTTCCCGAGAATTTTTATAAAAACGAAGAAACCTGTATTTAGCGCGACAGGCGGTTTTGATACCGGGTTAAAAAGCACCATGGCCTGTAATTGCGCGGCCCAATATCAGCGCATGAATATCATGCGTGCCTTCATAGGTGTTGACCGTTTCCAGATTCACCATGTGGCGCATCACCTGATATTCTTCTGAAATACCATTGCCGCCATGCATATCACGCGAAGCTCGCGCAATATCGAGCGCTTTGCCGACATTGTTACGCTTCATGATGGAGATCATCTCGGGCGCAAATTCCCCTTTGTCGAGCAAGCGCCCAACGCGCAGCGACCCTTGCAGGCCAAGGCTGATCTCGGTCGCCATATCCGCAAGTTTCTTTTGGAACAGCTGCGTTGCGGCTAATGGCCGGCCAAATTGCTGGCGCTCCAACCCATAAGCGCGCGCGGCATCGTAACAGAATTCCGCTGCTCCCATACTGCCCCAGCTAATGCCATAGCGCGCGCGGTTCAGGCAGCCAAACGGCGCGCCCATGCCTTGGCCATTGGGAAGCAGAGCATCGGCGGGCAGTTTCACCTCATCCATCACGATCATGCCGGTGGTGCTGGCGCGCAGCGAAAGCTTGCCTTTGATGCGCGGCGCTTCGAGGCCTTGCATGCCTTTTTCGAGGATGAAGCCACGGATTTTGCCGCCATGCGCTTCGGATTTGGCCCACACCACGAAGACATCGGCAAAAGGCGAGTTGGAGATCCATGTTTTGCTGCCAGACAGCACATAGCCACCGTTATCTCCATCGCCATCTGCCTTGGCGACAGTGCGCATTCCGCCCGGATCAGAGCCCGCGTCCGGCTCTGTCAAACCAAAGCAGCCGATCAATTCACCGCTGGCAAGGCCGGGCAGATATTTGGCGCGCTGTTCATCAGAGCCATAAGCGTGGATGGGAAACATCACGAGGCTGGATTGAACGCTGGCCATCGAGCGATAGCCGCTATCCACCCGCTCAATTTCCCGCGCGACAAGGCCATAAGAGACATAGGACGCACCCGATCCGCCAAACTCTTGCGGGATGGTAACGCCAAGCAGGCCCGCTTGTCCCATTAACGGAAACAATTCCGGCGCATCGAGTTCATCAGCATAGGCATCGGTGACGCGCGGTTGCAGCTCGCTTTGTGCAAAGCCATGCGCGGCATCGCGGATCATCCGCTCTTCTTCGCTAAGCTGATCATCGAGATTAAAGGGATCGGCCCAGTCAAATGGGACCATATCGCTTTTGCCAGTATTGGCCATGAAACAAGCCTCCTGTGAAACCGCCTTTAGCGCGCGATATGGCCTGCGCCAACCCGTGCCTAAACCTTGCCGAAGCGGCCTTCATATCCGGCAATATCATCAGCAGCGAGCAGCTTTGCCTGCTCTGTCCAATTGTCGCGCCGGATGCGACCCTGAAAACGGCCAAGCCCGGCATCAATCCGGTCAATCGTCGCATCATCCCAAACCGCGATTTGGGCAAAGCTGGTAATGCCTTGTTCGCGCAGCATGGTGACGAGTTTGGGACCGACGCCTTTGATGCGGCTGAGATCATCTGCGGCAGAGGCGGTGGCCGGTGCGGGTGCTGGAGTTGGTGCCGGAGTTGGCACAGGTGCAGGCGCTGGTGCGGGCGCCGCTTCCTCTTCCACCAATTTTGCCGCTTCGGGAACAGCGGTTAGCGGTGTCGAAACTTCAGGTTCAGGAGGCGTCGTTGCCGCTACCGGGGGGGCATCGATCAGCGCCTGATTGCGCTTGGCCGCAGCATCTTCCTCCGGCTTTTCCTCACGCTCCACCGTGGTCTTGCGGCTGGCGACAAGCACCCACCACGCCACCAACACGCCGATCAAAAGCGCGATTACCAACAGCCACCAATTTTCCTGCAACAATACCGTCATGCTCAAACCTTTATTCCGCGCGCGCCCAGATCAGCCAACCAATACCCAGCCCTGTCGCATAAGCGCACAGCGTCAAAACCAGCAATTCCAACCAGACGGGCATGCAAATTCCTCTACTGCAATTCTATCGCGGCCCCGGCTTGTCAACCGGGGTGGGGGTGATGGGATCGGTGGCAAGAACGGCAAATTCAATGCGCCGATTGGCCGGATCGGCAGCGTCCAGCCCTTCGACAGGGCGCGCAGAGCCCATGCCCGATGCGCGCAGGCCATCGGCAGGAATCGCGCGATCAATCAAGGCCGCGCGCACCGCATCAGCGCGTTCACGCGATAACGCCAGATTGCCCGGCTCCGGGCCCGAACTGTCCGTGTGGCCAGTGATCGCGATAATCGCGCCAAGGCAGGGGGAGAGCGCCGCTGCCACTTCGTCAATCAAGCTTAGGCTGGCGGCATCAATACGCGCAGAGCTTTCTTCAAAGCGGATGGTGCGCGCACGCAGCAAAGCTTGCACATCTTCCTGACAATGCATCGGATTGATAATCGGCACATCCGCTTCGGCCAGCATATCGCCATCAGACCAGCGCACGCCCGCAACACCGGGAATGGCGGCAACTGCGCGGGCTATCTGGGCGCGGACCGGTTCATCCAGCTGTTCTGCGCCGGACAAGATCGGATGGCGGCTGGGCGAGCCTGTGGGCGAGATAAAGCGCGCGGTAACCTGCGAGCCGCCACCCGCTTGCGCAATCGCGGCCGGGGCTAGCGCAGCCATCGGCGCGATCAGGGCAGGGGTGGTAAGACGCGCGCCTACAATGGCGATCATCGCGCAGACAAAGGCACCAATGGCAAGGGCAAGGCGAGGGCTACGCAAAATCTGCATAGCGCCCCCTAGCGCGGGATATCAGCTCCCGTCGAGCGATTTGGCAAGGCCAGCCAATTGCACGAACCATTGGTAGCAAAACCGCGCCGCCTATTGGTCTGGAGAAGTCGCCGCTTTGGCCGCTTCGGCCTGCTTCTTTTTGCTAAACAGCACCCGGTCTTCTGGGCCAAAGCCGCGGGTCCAGATGACATAGCCGTAAGCGGCCAAAATCGCCGGAATGCCGATGGCCAGCTCGGCCCATTCGGGCAGCATAATCGCCACTTGGCCCACCAGCACAGCAGCGCCCGTTGCCCAGATCAAAGCCCAGCGCCAATTGTTGATTGAATGGCCCAGAATGCGGCTGAGCATTACAGCTTTTACCAATGAGGCGAAGCCCAGCGCTATCATCAGCGCTCCGGCAGCAGCAGCAGCGCGATAAATGTCGGCGCGGTCCGGGCTGGCAAAATCAATCGTGTCGATCACTATCATCGCGGCCACCGTCATCACTGCTTGCAAACCGATTGTGCCGATCGACACCCACAAATTGCGCACCCGTGCCATGTAAACCAGCGCCGCTTCGGAAACGACAGCGGTTGCCGCCACCACTTCGGCTGCCAGCAAAAACGCCAATGCAGCTGTGCCCGGCACAAATTCGCTATCATCGCCAAGCAAACCCATCAAAGCTTCGCCGGGAATGCCCAAAGCCAGCGCAATGCCAAGCTGTGCGGCAATAATCCAGAAGCCCACCTGACACACCTGTTTGGCAATCGCAGCGTAGTTTTTCTCTTTCAAACGCGCGGTGATGACTGGGCCAAGGATCGGTTCAAAACTGGTTTTGAGCTTTTGCGGCAGGCTGGCGACTTGCTGCGCCATGTAATAAATGCCCACCGCAACTGGTCCGGCAAACCAGCCAAGGATCAACAGATCAACGCGCCGCGTCCCCCATTCAATCGCATCGGTCACGGCCAGCGGCGCAGCGCGGGCCACCATGCGAGCGATGCGACCGGGATGCGGCACCCAGCCATGCGGCAGGCCATAGCTTTTGAAAAACGGGATCAGCGCGGTGGCAAGCCCTGCATAGATGGATGCGAGATATGCCATCGCCAATCCAGCATCGCCAATCGCTGGAACAAACCAGAACGCGCCAGCAAGGATGGAAATCGTCCACGGTTCAACAATGGCGCGCGCCCGCACGGTAGTGGCAATATCATATTTGTAAGCTTGCGCGGCCAACACGATTTCAGTCAGCGCATAGCCCGGTATCGCCAGCACGATCCAGCGATCCAGTTCATTGCTCATCCCATTGGGGAAGAGCGGGGCGGGGAACATGAAGAACGCTGCTGCAACCGCACTAGAGAGGATCAGCGCGATCAGCATGGAATCCGCTATCAACGGCGCGGGCGCTTCCTTGCCCTCGCTCAGACGCTGCGCCAATCCGCGCTTTTCGCCGATGGAGCAGACCAGTGCGGTCAGCTCCACTCCCAGCAGCGCATAGGCATAAATGCCCACCGCCGCCGCGCCATAAAGCTGGCCTGCGATAAACAAAAACGGCAAACGCGCCAGCAAACGCAGCACAAAGCCCAGCACATTGGTGCGCCCGCCTTTGGCGATGGCTTGCAGGTCGCCCGTTTGGTCGCCGCTATCTGGTTTGTTTCCCTCCATCGCGAGGCTTAGCCTGTTCCGCCTTCAGCTGTGAGGGGCCGGGAGAGCAGTTCGCGCACAACCTCTTGCGCGCTGGCATCGCCATCCAGCAAGCGGCCCACCGCTTCGACAATCGGCATGGCAACGCCGCGCTTGGCGGCCAGTTTGCGCAGCACAGGCGCGGTATGTGCCCCTTCGGCAACGGTGCGGCGATCCGCCATCAGATCAGCTGCTTTGCCGCCTTCGCCAAGCGCTTTGCCAAGTGAGAAATTGCGGCTGGAAGTGGAGGAGCATGTCAGCACCAGATCACCCAATCCGCACAATCCGTTCAACGTCTCCGGCTTCCCGCCCAGTGCCGTGCCATAACGCAACATCTCGGCAAACCCGCGTGTGATCAATGCGTTGCGCGCATTCTGGCCAAGTTTCAGCCCTTCAACCACGCCGCATGCAATCGCGAGGACATTCTTCACCGCGCCGCCCACTTCTGCACCGATTACATCATCGGAATAATAAGGGCGGAAGGTATCGCGCGCGATGGCCGGGGCAAGGCGCTGCCATTGGTCTTCTCCGCCTTCGCAAGCCAGCGTGACCGCGGTGGGCAGGCCAGCGGCCACTTCATGCGCGAAGGTTGGCCCGGAAAGCACCGCAATCGCGCTGCCCGCAGCTGCCTGTTTGGCCACCTCATGCATCATGCGCCCGCTGCGCGCTTCAATCCCTTTGGAACACAGCACCAGATCGCGCGGGAAGCCGGGCATGGCGTCCAAAACGCTGCCCATATGCTGTGCTGGTGTTACGATAAGAGCGATTTCGCAGGTCGCCAGATCAGCCAGATGGGGCGTTGCCTTTATGCTGGGCGAAAGCGCGGCATCGGGCAGGTACAGCGCATTGCGATGCGTTTCATTGATGGCATCCGCCAATCCATCTTCCAGCGCCCAGAGCAGCACGTCCTGCCCTTCTACTGCCAGCATTTGCGCCAGCGCTGTTCCCCATGCGCCAGCGCCCACGACACCAATGTTCATGCCTTTACTCCCGCACCACGCGCCGGTGCTGCATCCCGATCAAGCGGCCATCGCGGGCGGGCGCAGAAATCCAGCGGATCGCCGCTTGCCCCGGCTGCAAGCTTCTCCAATCCTGCCCACGCGATCATTGCCGCATTGTCTGTGCACAGCTCCATCGGGGGAGCGATAAAGGGCAGCTGCGCGCTTTGTGCAAGACCTTCCAGCGCGCCGCGCACCGCTTTGTTTGCAGCAACACCGCCTGCCACCACCAGCGCAGTGACATCGCCCATCTGCGCCAGCGCTTTGTTCAGCCGGTCCTCAATGCAATCAATCGCGGCTTGTTGAAAACTTGCCGCGATATCGGCATCGCAATACGTGCCAGTATCATGCGCGCGCAGCACTGCGCTTTTCAGGCCAGCAAAGCTGAAATGCGGTTCTGAACTGCGCAGTAATGGGCGCGGCAGCGGCACAGCTTTGGCATCGCCTTGCAACGCCAGCTTTTCCACCGCAGGCCCGCCGGGATAGCCAAGCCCGAGGATCTTTGCCGTTTTATCAAAAGCTTCGCCCAGGGCATCGTCAATCGTGGTGGCGATACGTTGATATTTGCCCATGCCTTCCACGCGCAAAATCTGGCAATGACCACCTGATACGAGCAGCAAGGCATAGGGAAAGGTAAGCGTTGCATCAGCCAGACGCGGGCTTAGCGCATGACCTTCCAAATGGTTGATCGCCAACAAAGGTTTGTCGCTCGCCATTGCCATCGCTTTGGCCGTGACCAGCCCCACCATCACGCCGCCGATCAGGCCCGGTCCCGCCGTTGCCGCAATCGCATCGCAATCGTCCAGAGTAACCTGCGCCTCATCCAAAACCTGCGCGATCAGGCCGGGCAATCGCTCCACATGCGCGCGCGCCGCGATTTCTGGCACCACGCCGCCATAGGGCGCGTGTTCGGCTTCCTGACTGGCGATGGCCTGCGCCAAAATGCGCCGGTCGCTGTCCACCAGCGCGGCTGCGGTTTCATCACATGAGCTTTCTATGCCCAGAACTATGATCGGTGCAGGCGTCATTGTGGGGTTCCACTGGACGCAATCGCGCTTTAGGGCAAGGTGGAGTAATGGCAGACACCCCTTATATGAAGCTCCTCCTGACATGAAACTGGGAACGCGCAGTTCACCGCTCGCGATGGCGCAGGCGGAAGAAACCCGTGCACGCCTGTGTGCCGCGCATGGCTGGGATAGCAATGCGGTGGAACTGGTGCCTGTGGTGGCCAGCGGGGATAAGATACTCGACCGCCCTTTGGCCGATATTGGCGGCAAGGCGTTGTGGACCAAGGAATTGGATCAATGGCTGGCCGAAGGCGACATTGATGCCAGCGTCCATTCATTAAAGGATGTGGAGACGATCCGGCCCGATATCTTCACGCTGGGCGCGATTTTGCCGCGTGCGGATAAGCGTGACAGGTTGATCGGTGCTCGCTCCATCGCAGCGCTGCCGCAAGGCGCGAGAGTTGGCACCAGCGCCCCGCGCCGCGCCGCGCAATTGCTGCATCAGCGTCCCGACTGCAAAGTGGTGCCCATTCGCGGCAATGTGGCGACGCGTTTGGGCAAGTTGGAAGCAGGGGAAGCGGATGCGACTTTCCTGGCTTCGGCGGGTTTGTCGCGTTTGGGACAAGATAGCGTTGGTGTCTCGCTGGATGCGTCCGCTTGGCTTCCCGCGCCATCGCAAGGCGCAATTGCAATCGAATGCCGCGCCGATGATGCGGCAACGCGCCAAGCTTTTGCCGCGCTCGACCACGCGCCCAGTCGCGGGGAAGTTTTGGCAGAGCGGGCTTTGCTGTTGCAGCTTGGCGGGAATTGCCATTCGCCCATCGCGGTTTTGTGTGATCATTACGAAGGCATGCTGACCATGCGCGCAGCGATTTTCAGCGCGGATGGCCAGGAACGGATCGAAGGCGAAGCGCGCTTTGCCGCCGGTGATGATGATGCGCCCAAAGCTTTGGCAGCGGATTTGCTGAAACGCGCGACACCGGGGATTTCGGCGGTGTTCGATGGTGCCTCATGACACCGATTATCGCTATCAGGCCGCCCAAAGGCTGCGATGCCACCATTGCTTTGGCAAAAAGCATGAACCTTCCCATCGAAGGGCACCCTCTGTTCACCATTGCGCCGCGCGATTGGATTGGGCCGCCGCCTGAATGCCTGGATGCGCTGCTTATCGGCAGCAGCAATGCGATTGAGCAGGCCGGTGCCAAGCTGGCCGATTATCGCGACAAACCCGTTCATGCTGTGGGCGAGGCGTCTGCTGCCGCCGCGCGTGCCGCTGGGCTTACCATTGCCAGCATCGGGCATGGCGGGTTGCAAGGCGTGCTCGATGCGTTGCCTGAGGGCGACCATCGCTTGTTGCGGCTGGCTGGCGAAGTGCATGTGCCATTGCAGCGGCCACAGGGTGTTTCGATAGAGCTGTGCGTGGTCTATGCCGCTGAACCTGCGCCAATGCCCGGTGCGCTGGTCACCACGCTGCGCGGTGGCGCCTTGGTACTGCTCCATTCCGCCGAAGCGGCCAGGCATTTGGCAAGCGAGTGCGCGCGGCTTTCGATCGACATATCGCGCATTTCCATCGCCGCTTTGGGGCCACGTATCCTTGAAGCAACGGGAGACGGCTGGGCCAAGGCCAAAGCTGCTCCACAGCCGCGCGACCGCGCATTGTTGGCCTTGGTGCGCGAGATGTGGCAGGAATAGCGCCTGATTTTCTTACATGATGGGCATTGTTTCGGGATAATATGCAAGAAGGTATGACCTTTCAGCCAGATAGCACCAAAAAGGGTGCCGTATCGCTGCGCATGGTGATCGGCCTTGTGCTGGCTGCTATGGTGCTGGGCGCGGTCGGCGCATGGTGGTTTTTAAGCGGTGAGACAGGTGAAAACAGCTCTCCGATCTTTGCCGTGCGGTCTGAAACGCAAGATCCAGCAATGACTGGCGTGGCGCTGGACGAAGTGGACCCTGTGACGCAGCCCGCCGCGCAGCCGAGCGGTGCAGCAGGCGCAGAAGAAGCGCGCCAGGCGGTTGAGCGGGTTGAACAAGTGGTGGTGCAGCAAGGCGGTTTGGACAGCCGGATTGCAGCGATGGAACAACGTCTCACCCGGCTCGATCTGCAATCGCAATCAGCTGCCGGTGATGCCGCGCGCGCAGAAGCTTTGTTGATTGCCTTTGCATCGCGCCGCGCGATTGAGCGGGGGGAACCGCTCAACTATCTCACCGATCAATTGCGCCTGCGGTTTGGTGATGCGCGGCCCAATGCGGTGCAAACGATTGTTGATGCTGCACAAGATCCCGTCACACTGGATCAATTGCTGGCCCGCTTTGAAGGTCTGGCCAATACGCTTGATGATCGCCCCGCCGAAGAAGGCACGCTGACCTATATTGGCCGCGAAATAGCGCAGCTTTTCGTGGTGCGCCGCGAAGATACGCCGTCCCCCGTTGCCACGCAGCGCATTGATCGCGCACGGCGTTTCCTCGAGAGCGGGCGGATTGAACCGGCTGTGGCAGAAATCCGGCAATTGCCCAATGCCGCGCAAGCCGAAGACTGGATTGCCGATGCGGAACGCTATGCCGCTGCGCAGCGCGCTTTGGAAGTGTTGGAAAGCGCCGCCATTCGCGATCCGCGTGAATTGCGCGATAGCGATGGGGCGCAAGTGAACCAGCGCAGCCCGGCAACGGGTCAACGGTCCACCACCACGCCTTAATGCGCGCTAACCTTTAAGCAATTCTAACCTTTAAGCAATTCTGGCAAGGCGCCGCTCATCCCGCGCGCTTCATCCATAAACCAGCGTTTGAGTGTGGGCGTGCGCTGCACTGCGGCCATGCCAAGGCGGCGCGCGGCGCTGGGCAATTTGCCCGGAATGCCGAACAGCCGTGTGAGGCTATCTGTTGCCAATGCCACGCTAAAGCTATCAAGGCCGCGCCATGTCTCATACCGGGTGAGCAATTGCGCATCGCCGGGGTCCAGACCAAGCCGCATCCCATCCACCAACACTTCAACCAAAGCGCCCACATCGCGCAGGCCAAGGTTGAGGCCTTGGCCCGCAATCGGGTGAATGCCATGCCCGCTATCACCTACCAGAGCGAGGCGCTGTGATGTGATGCGGGCGGTGTGATGGAAGCCAAGCGGCCACCCGGCGCGCTGACCGACAATTTCGATATCGCCGAACAATCCGTGCATCGCTTTGTGCACTTCGGCAGTAAACGCCCTGTCTGACAAAGCCAGAACGCCAGCGGCATCATCTTCGCTAATTGTCCACACCATAGCGGAGCGGTGCCGCCCCTTTTCGTCATCGCGCAAAGGCAACAAGGCAAACGGGCCAGCGGGATAGAAGATTTCCCACGCCACGCCATCATGCGGTTTTTCATGCACCAGCCCGGCGATAATCGCGCGGTGGCGATAATCCCATTTGGCAATCGCAATGCCTGCCTCATCGCGCGTGGGAGAGCCGCGCCCTTCGGCAGCGACCATCAAGCTCGCCTCAAGCATGGCCCCATCGCCAAGCGTTACCGATACGCCGTGTTCGCCGCGCATCCGCTCTACGATTTCGGCTTTGGAATGCCACGCGATCTTGTCTTCACCGCGCGCTGCATCGAACAAAGCCAGCCGCAATTGCCGGTTGGCGAACATGCGGCCCAGCGTACCTTCATGCTCTTCGGGTGTGAAATCCAGCTTTCCGGGGCGCATCGCATCGGTCACCGCGATGGAGGAAATGCGGCAACCATGCTGCTCCAACCCATCGGCAATGCCGATATTCTTAAACAGGTTCCAACTGGCTGTGGAAATGGCTGAGGCGCGTCCGTCAAAACCTTCTGCGGTCAATTCGGCAGGATCGGCGCGGTCGACCACATGGCTGGCCAGCCCCTTCTTCGCCGCAGCAAGAGCCAGCGTCATGCCCACGAGGCCGCCACCAAGGATTAGGAGATCGCGCTTGTCCGTCATGGCTCCCGCTCCTAGATGCAGGGCAGTATGCAAGCAAGCACCATGGCCTATTATCGGTATCGCCCCGCCACTTTGATGAGCGCGCTTCTGGCTGTGCTTGTTGCTGTGCTTGTCGCTGGGCTGGTGGCCGTTCCCGGCGCCGCGCAAGAGCCATTGGCAAGCGAAGCGCAAGACCAGACCACCGGCCCGCTTTCCGGCCCGCTTCCCGGTCAGGCGCAAAACACCATCGCCGCCGATCTGCTGGCGGAACATTTTCCGCGCGCTGGAGAGACCTTGATGGTCGCTTTGCGCTTCGTGCCCGAAGAAGGCTGGCACGGATATTGGGCCAATCCCGGCGATGCGGGCAAAGGCATGACGCTGGATTGGCAATTGCCCGATGGGTGGGAGGCGGGCGAACCGCTTTATCCTGTGCCAGAGCGCAAGGAACTGATCGGCCTGATCAACCATGTCTATACCAGCGATTATGCCGTGCTGGTGCCGTTGTCGGTACCTGCTGACGCGTCCTCAGAAGCCGCTCCGGTGCGCGTGACGGCGGAGTGGCTGTCATGTTCAGATAGCCTGTGCATCAATGAACGCGCGCGGCTTGATCTGCGCTATGCCTCGGCCAGCGATACCGCATGGCAGGACCGGTTTGACACTTGGCGCGCCGCGATCCCGGCTTTGCTGGATAGCACAGGGACATTTGCGCTGACGCCTGACCGGCTGCGACTTGCAATCCCACTGCCAGCCGCCGTTAATTTGTCTGCCCCGCATCTGTTTATCGAACAACAAGACGTGATCGATTACGCCAATGTCCAGACCTATTACCGCGATGGCGATCAATTGCTGATCGAGATCCCGCGCGGCGGCCTGCAAGCAGATGTCACCGCGATTGACGGGCTGCTGGCCTTTGATGATAGCGGGCGCGGTGTGCGCTTTTCTGCCGCTTTGGGCGATGTGCCGGATACGGGCGGATTTGCGATGCTTTCTGACCCTGCGCAAACGCCGCTTTTGGTGCTGCTGGGCGGGGCATTGCTTGGCGGGTTGTTGCTCAATCTGATGCCTTGCGTGTTCCCTGTGTTGAGCTTGAAAGCGCTGTCTCTGGCGCGCGCTGGCGGGTCCGAAGCGCAGGCGCGTTCAGAGGGGCTGGCATATACAGCCGGCGTGGTGCTGGCCTGTCTGGCGCTGGGCGCGCTGATGCTGGCTTTGCGCGCCGCGGGGCAACAAGTGGGCTGGGCGTTCCAATTGCAACAACCGCTTGTGGTGGGCGCATTGCTGGTGGTGGCGATTTTGATCACCGCCAATTTGGCCGGATTGTTTGAGTTGCCCGGCATCGCGATCACCCGCAAGGGAGAGCCGTTGTCCGCCTTTGCCACCGGCCTGCTCGCCGCGATTGTGGCAACGCCATGCACTGGCCCGTTTATGGCCGCAGCTTTGGGTGCAGCTTTGTTGCTGCCAACATCGCAAGCTTTGCTGCTGTTCGCAACGCTTGGCCTGGGGCTGGCGCTGCCGTTTTTATTGCTCGGCTTCATCCCGCCGCTGCGCAATGCTTTGCCCAAACCCGGCGCGTGGATGGAGACGTTCCGCAAAATCCTCAGCGTGCCAATGGGGCTGACTGCGCTGGCGCTGGTGTGGCTGGCTTGGCGGCTGGGCGGGGTCAGCTTTGCTTTTGCCGCGAGTGCGCTTGGCATTTTGCTGGTCGTGGCGATGATCGGCTTTGCGCGCAATTATCGCGGCGTTGGGGCAGTGGCGGGCTTGTTGGCGATCTATTTCGTGTTCTCGCTGCCGTTTCGCATTGATGCCCCCGGCAAGGCTGGTGCCAGCGTGCTGGAACCTGCCGCATATAGCGAGGCAGCGCTCAACGAGGCCCGCGCTTCGGGTCAACCGGTGTTTGTGTGGTTCACCGCCGATTGGTGCATCACCTGCAAAGTGAGTGAAGGCGTTGCGATTGAGCGTGAAGCTACGCGCGAAGCTTTGGAGGCAGCCGGCGTTGTCGCGATACGCGGCGATTGGACGCAGCCTGATCCCGCCATCGCGCGTTTCTTGGAAGAGCGCGGCGTGGCGGGCATTCCGCTTTATCTGTGGTATCCCGCCAATGGAGGTGAGCCAGAGCAATTGCCGCAGGTTTTGGGGCCGGATGCGATAATTGATCGTGCGCAAGGTAGCGGCGGCTAATTCACCGGATCGGCCTGCGCTTCCTCAACCACTTGCGCCAGCCTTCCGCCTGATCGGCACCAGTCAATAAACTGCCCCGGCAAACGGCTCCCCGCAATCGCCAAAGTGCCTTTGCCCGGCAATGTCGCGGTCAGCCTGCGCGCACCCAAAAACACATCGAGCTGCGTATCATCGGCCGCCAACACCGCTTCCCAGCGCCACTCGCCATCACGCAAAGTTGCATCGGCCAAAAAGCGGCTGCGCACCCCATTGCCATAGATCGGAAACAACGCCTCTTGCCCCGGCAGCGCGGAGGCATGGCGAATAATCGCAAGGCGCGGCGCATCTTCGCCAATCAGGCAATCCAGCGAAAGGAAGGGTTTACCCGCACTCTCATTGCCGAAATGAATGGCTTTGCCATTGTCATCCACCGACCAACTGGCATTTGCGGTGTCCGGCGATGCCAAAGGATCATGCCCGCGCGCTTCGCCTTGCGCGATAGGAATACGCTCCGCATCAGCAGGCGCGCTGGCAGGCTGCCCGCACGCGGTGAGGGTGAGGAGGAGGATAGGGGCGAGGTTTCTCATGCGTCGATGTGGAAAGCTTGATCTATGGGTCCGGCCAGAGCTACTGGTTGGTACACCTCCCAAGTAGAAGCGTCACCCTGAACTTGTTACAGGGTCCATTTCTCCACCGGCGCTTCCGGTGCGGGCTGCCAGATGGATGCTGAAACAAGTTCAGCATGACGGTGGCAGCATGACGGTGGGCGCGATCACTTCCCAAACTTCCGCGTCGTCCGTCCATACCGCATCTTGCGAGTCCCCGGCTTGCCTTCATTGCTCCTGCCCACCAAAGGCGCTTTTTTCTCGCCATCAGGGATACCCAACTCGTCGGCTTCCAGCTTGCGGATTTCGTCGCGCAAGCGTCCTGCTTCTTCGAATTCAAGGTTCGCGGCGGCATCGCGCATGCGTTTTTCCAAGTCTTCGATATAGCCGCGCAGATTGTGGCCGACCAGATTGTTGACCTCATCATCGCCGGTCCCCACGACAACGCCATCCTTGCTAGCGGTGTGTGCAACGATATCGGCAATGTCGCGTTTGATGGTGGTGGGGGTGATGCCATGTTCTTCGTTGAAGGCGCGCTGGCGTTCGCGGCGGCGCTCTGTTTCGGCCATCGCGCGCTCCATTGAGCCGGTGATGCGATCGGCATAGAGGATCACCCGGCCATCCACATTGCGCGCGGCACGCCCGATGGTCTGGATTAGCGAGGTTTCTGAGCGCAAGAACCCTTCCTTGTCCGCATCAAGGATCGCAACGAGGCCACATTCAGGAATATCAAGGCCTTCGCGCAGCAAGTTAATACCAATTAGCACGTCATAAACGCCCAGCCGCAAATCGCGGATCAGCTCGATGCGCTCCAGCGTTTCCACATCGGAATGCATATACCGCACGCGCACACCTTGTTCGTGCATGAATTCAGTGAGATCTTCGGCCATGCGCTTGGTCAGCGTGGTGACCAGCGTGCGATAGCCTTGGGCCGCAGTTGCTTTGCATTCAGCGATGCAATCCTGCACCTGATCCTCAACCGGTTTGATCTCGACCGGCGGATCAATAAGGCCGGTGGGACGGATCACCTGCTCGGCAAAAACGCCGCCGGTCTGCTCCATTTCCCAACTACCTGGCGTGGCCGATACAGCCACGGTTTGCGGGCGCATCGCGTCCCATTCGTTGAAGCGTAAAGGGCGGTTATCGATGCAAGAGGGCAAGCGAAAACCATGTTCCGCCAGCGTGATTTTGCGGCGATGATCCCCGCGCGCCATCGCGCCTATTTGCGGGACCGTCTGATGGCTTTCATCCACAAATAGCAGCGCGTTTTCGGGCAGATATTCAAACAAGGTTGGCGGTGGTTCACCGGGCAGGCGTCCGGTGAGGAAACGCGAGTAGTTTTCGATGCCATTGCAGCTGCCGGTTGCCGCAATCATTTCAAGGTCGAAATTGGTGCGCTGTTCCAATCGCTGCGCTTCGAGCAAGCGGCCTTCGTCATGAAGCTCTTTCAATCGTTCCTGCAGTTCAAATTTGATCGCATTTGCCGCCTGTTTCATCGTCGGGCCGGGCGTCACATAATGCGAGTTGGCATAGACGCGCACCTTTTCCAACTTTGCACCGGTCTTGCCTGTCAAAGGATCAAATTCGGCAATCTGTTCAATATCATCGCCAAAGAAGCTGATACGCCATGCCATGTCTTCGTAATGGCTGGGAAAAATTTCCAGATTGTCTCCGCGCACCCTAAAACAGCCGCGCGCAAAGGCCATGTCATTGCGCTTATATTGCAGCGCCACCAGCTTGCGGATAAGCTCACGCTGATCCACCGTATCGCCCGCTTTGATATCGAAGATCATGGCTGAATAGGTTTCAACCGAACCGATACCATAAAGGCATGAAACAGACGCCACGATCAGCACATCGTCCCGCTCCAGCAAAGCGCGCGTGGCCGAATGGCGCATCCGGTCAATCGCCTCGTTTACGCTGCTTTCTTTCTCAATATAGGTGTCAGAGCGTGGCACATAGGCTTCGGGCTGGTAATAGTCGTAATAGCTGACAAAATATTCGACCGCGTTTTCGGGAAAGAAGCTTTTGAACTCACCATAAAGCTGCGCGGCCAAAATCTTGTTGGGAGCCAGCACAAGGGCGGGGCGCTGCAGCTCCTCAATCATTTTGGCCATTGTGAAGGTTTTGCCAGAGCCGGTAACACCCAGCAGCACCTGCGTTTGTTCATCCTGCTTGGCCGATTGCACCAGTTCGGCAATGGCGGTGGGTTGATCACCGGCAGGTTCGTATTCCGAGACAAGTTTGAACGGTATCCCGCCATCGGACTTTTGCGGGCGAGCGGGTTTGTGCGGGGTGAATTCGCCGGAAGTGTCGGGTTCTTCCAGTCCACGTCTGATTACGAGTTCGGCCATGAAAGAGGATATGGCCCTGCATCAAGGCTTGCTCAAGGTGTGATTTGCCGCCAGCATGACAATGGTAAGGCAAAACAGCTGTTCGATGGCAGCGTTGGCCAATTTGGGGAAATATCATGCGTGTAAATTCGTATCTCATGGCCGCTGCGCCGCTTGCTTTGGCTCTTACCGCTTGTGACAGCGGGACGGTGGTGGAAGACCCCAGCGATCCTGAACAAATTGCCGAGGCGATGGGCGATTTGCCAACGCCGCAAGCGGGTGAATATTCGGTCACCGGGGAGCTGGTCGAATTTGAAATGCCCGGCATCGGAGAAGATGAAGCAGGCATGATGCGCGGTCTGTTTGAAGCGGGCCTTGCATCGAGTCAGACCTTTTGCATGACCGAAGAAATGATCGGTGAAGGCGGGCAGGATTGGATCACCAAATCGCAAAATGTGCCTCAGGGATGCGAATTCACCAGTTATGAAACCACCGGCAACAGCTTCGATGCGGAAATGACCTGCAACGCCGAAGGCAATGAAGGCACCATGAATTTATCCGGCACCGTAAGCGCAACCACGCAGGATATGCGCACAGAAATGGATATGGCCAATGCAATGCTGGGCGAAGGCAGAATGCGCATGGTGATGGAAACCCAGTTTGAACGTGTGGGCGATTGCGCTTCCTAAGCAGCGGTTACGAACTGCGCCGCAATCGCGCCGATATGGGACGTTAACTTTTGCAGGCCCCGCTGCGTTTGGCAGCGTAGCGGGGGGTTGTTAGGCTGCGTGTTATGAAGGCCCGGCTGCGGGCTGTTTGAATCTCGGAGAAGTTTTGCCATGCGTCCCACCTTGAAACTGCGCCATGTGATGTTGCTCGCCGCGCCATTGGCTTTGGCGGCATGTGATAAATCGGATGACGAGCTTGCTGATGAGGCGCTTTCTGCTGAAGAAATCTCTGCCATTGGCGCTGAAATCGTGCCGACCGTTGGCGAATATCGCACCACGCAAGAATTGATCAGCCTAGAAGTGCCGGGCGCCGATGATGGTATGGTCGAAGCAATGAGCGCCGCCTTTGCCGAAGGTGCAGCGGGCGAAGAAACAACTTATTGCGTTGCTGATGATCAGTCTTTGGAAGACTGGGTTACCGATATGGCCGAAAGCAATTGCAACGTTACCACTTTCACCGCCGAAGATGGCATCGTTGATGCAAATCTGGCGTGCAATTCCACCGATGGCGGCATTATTGGCGCGGTCGCAATGAAAGGCACGGCCAATGATGAAAGCGCGGACATGGAAATGTCTTTTCGTCAGGATTTGGGCGATGGCAGCGAGGCATTGATCACCATGCGCGTGAAATCAGAGCGGATTGGCGATTGCGGTTAATGCGTTCCACTGGCACTATCCGGTTTCGTTGATGCGGATGGAGAATGCCGGTGAACAAGCTTGCAGGAATTTCGATAGCGATTGCAGGATCAGCAATGGTTCTGGGCGGCGCAGCTATGGGACAAGTGGACCCGGGCGATCTCGCCGCCTTTGATGCAATGCGGCCTGATCCGGGCAAATATCGTACCGATATGGAATTGGTCAGCTTTGAAGCGCCGGGGATGCCAGCGAACATGCGCGGCATGATGAGCCAGATGATGGCGAGCGGTTTTCAACGCGAGAACACCTATTGCCTGACGCCGGAGGATACCGGGCAGGATTGGTTGGAACAGATGTCCAATTCCGATTGCACGCTCGATGAATTCAGCGCGGACGGCAACAGTTTTTCCACCGCGATGAGCTGCGATATGGAAGGGCAAAGCGCCACCATCGCCATGACCGGTACAGCGAGCGGTAACAGCTCTGATGTCACGATGGCGATGGATTTTGCGGTCCCCGATATGGGCCGGATCACCATGACCATGCGCATGCAATCACAGCGCGTTGGTGAATGCGGATAAAGGGCTAAATCCAGCCTGTAAATTTGTGACAACACGGTTACAGGCGATTAAATTCGCTTGCGCTTATCTGCGTTCATGTTTTGAAAATGACACTTTCATTACAGCACCCGGAAATGCGCAAAATGGCCACCCTTCCTCAATCTATCCAACCGCTTGGTGCGCGCCTGCGTTCTGGCATTGGCGTGATGGGTCAGGAATTGTCGCGCAGGTTGGGATTGCTACGCGGCAATCCGCCCGAACACGCGCACCATCCATCGCTAAGGCTGTTTTTGGGCGAGGCGGCGTTTCCTATAAAACGCGCCTTTCGCCCTTGGCGCCAACCGCTTGAGGTTTTGCCCGCTGCCAATCCGCAAACGGTTATATTGATGCCCGGCTTTGGTACTGCGCCTGTTCGCATGCAGTACATGGCGCAGCATCTTGAGCGGGCAGGGCACACGGTCAAGCGCTGGGGGGTGGGATACAATTTTGGGCCCACGCCGGAAAAGTTCGCGCAGCTTGCCAGCCGCGTTCGCGATGTGAGCGAACGGTATGATCAACGCGTTGTGTTGGTGGGGTGGAGCCTTGGCGGCGTGTTTGCGCGCGAAGTGGCCAAGCTGCATCCCGAATGCGTGGCCAAGGTGATCTCAATGGGATCACCGTTCAGCCACTCGCCGTATTCCAACAATATGTGGCGCGCTTATCAATTGGTGGCGGGACATTCGGTTGAAAATCCGCCCGTTGCCAAGGATTTGGCGACCAAGCCTCCGGTGGAAACCGTAGCCCTATGGAGCCCGCGCGATGGCGTCATCTCACCACGCGCTGCGCGCGGTTTGCCGGCCGAGCGCGATCGGGAGCGGGCATTGCGCTGCACGCATATGGATTTTGCCGATTCTCATGAAGCGATAAACGCAATTCTTCGGGAACTTGCATAGGGGTTTGTGCCTTAGTCTAATGCTCGCTTGGCATTGGTGTGTGTCCGTGCCATGTTGCGATGCGACAAAAGGATTTCATGACTTCCAGCGATCCCACCAATTTCGATGAGATGCACACGCCCGATGGCGGGGTGCGCGAAGCCTATGAGGGCTATGATGGCTGGCTTGGTGAACAAGATGGTCGCTGGATGCGCAGCAAAGCGAGCGAGGCGGAAAGCTTCTTTCGCAAAACTGGCATCACTTTCAATGTCTATGGCGATGAAGATGCTGAAGAACGGCTGATCCCGTTTGATATGGTGCCGCGCATCATCACCGGGAACGAATGGCGGCGCCTTTCCAAAGGCATTGAGCAGCGCGTGCGCGCACTGAATGCCTTTATGCACGATCTGTATCACCGGCAGGAAATCATCCGCTCTGGCCGCTTGCCGGAACGGTTGTTTCGCAACAACGCAGCTTGGCTTCCTGAAATGGTCGGCTTTACGCCGCCGGGTGGGGTTTACACCCATATTGTCGGTATTGATCTGGTGCGCACCGGCCCTGATGAATTTATGGTGTTGGAAGACAATGCGCGTACGCCGTCGGGCGTCTCCTATATGCTGGAGAACCGGGAAACGATGATGGCTATGTTCCCTGAACTTTTCAGTAAGGTGAAGGTGCGCCCCGTTTCCGATTATCCGCGTCGCCTGGCCAAAAGCCTGGCTGCGTGCGCCCCCGAAGGTGCTGGTCCCAATCCAACTATTGCGGTGATGACGCCGGGCATTTTTAACTCGGCCTATTTCGAACACGCTTTTCTTGCCGATCAAATGGGCGCGCAGCTTGTTGAAGGCAGCGATTTGCAGATCATTGATGGCAAAGTGCAAATGCGCACCACGGTCGGCTTCAAGCCTATCGATGTGATCTATCGCCGGATTGATGATGAATATCTCGATCCGTTGACTTTCAGCCCTGACAGCATGCTGGGCGTGCCCGGCATTATGGATGTGTACCGTGCAGGCAATATCACCATCGCCAACGCGCCCGGCACTGGCGTTGCCGATGACAAGGCGATTTATTCCTTCATGCCGGAAATCGTTGAGTTTTATACCGGCGAAAAGCCGCTGCTTCCCAATGTTGAGACGTATCGCTGCGCTGATCCGGATTCGCTGAAATACGTGCTCGACAATCTGGCTGAGCTGGTGGTGAAAGAAGTGCATGGTTCGGGCGGTTATGGAATGCTGATCGGGCCAACATCATCGCACAGAGAAATCGCCAAGTTCCGCGCGAAACTAGAAGCTGACCCTGAAAATTACATTGCGCAGCCCACCTTGTCGCTTTCCACTTGCCCGATCTTCACGCGCGCTGGCCTTGCGCCGCGCCATGTCGATTTGCGGCCCTTTGTCCTGTCCTCGCCCAACGGTATCGACATTACGCCGGGCGGTTTGACGCGGGTGGCGCTTAAGAAAGGCTCGCTCGTCGTCAATTCCTCGCAAGGGGGCGGGACCAAAGATAGCTGGGTGCTGGACGACTGATGCAAAAGATCACCTCATGCTAGGCCACATGTCATGTTAGGCAGAGTCGCTCATTCGATCTTCTGGATGTACCGTTATCTTGAACGGGCCGAAAACACTGCGCGCCTGCTCGCCGCGGGACAGCGTATGACGTTGACGCGCGGCTCCGATATGGCGGTGGAGGAATGGCGCTCTGTCCTCACCACGCTGGGCCTGCGGGCCGCGTATGAAGATAATTACGACGATTATCAAAGCGCGCATGTGTGCGATTTTGTGCTGCGTTCAAAGGACAATCCCGAAAGCGTGCTGTCCATGCTGGAACGCGCGCGGACCAATGCGCGGATCAGCCGTTCGGCCATCACCACCGAAGTTTGGGAAGCGATCAACGAAGGCTGGATGAGCATTTGCGATCAGCTTGCCCGGCCTGTGCGTGAAACCAATCTGAACCAGGTGCTGGGCGCAATTCGGCGCGAATCCACATTGGCGCGCGGCGCCACGCATGGATCAATGCTGCGCGGGGAGGCCTATCACTTTGCGCGGCTTGGTACTTTTCTTGAACGGGCAGACAATGTCGCGCGTATTCTCGATGTGAAATATTATCTGCTGCTGCCTTCGCTCTCTTATGTGGGCACCGCGCTGGACACTACGCAATGGGACAATGTGCTGCGATCCTTATCGGCAGAACGGGCGTTTCAATGGCTGAATTCCGGCCGCATGGATTCTCGCTCCATCGCCGATTTCCTTATTTTCGATGACAGCTTCCCGCGCAGCCTTGCCTATTCCTATACCGCCCTGCGCGAAGCTTTGGCTGAACTGGCGCAACTGCACGGCGAAGAAGGGTCAGCTTGTGAAGAAATGCGGCTGGCTGATCTGCGTCTGACAGGCAAAAGCGTTGAGGATATCTTTGATCAAGGCCTGCACCAGTTTCTGCTGGAATTTATCAACTCCAACCAATCCCTCGCGAAAGCCATTACGGAGGATTATCGCTTCGTCGCCTGATCCGCGACGATGCCAGACCGGACATTATTATGCGCCTCTCCATCCGCCATTCCACCAGCTATCGCTTTGCCGAACCTGTCCAGCACGGGGTGCAAAAACTGCGCCTGACGCCCAAGGAGACACAAGGGCAGAAAATCCTGAATTGGGATATGGAATATGAAGGCGGGATTGAACAGCTCAGCTATGATGATCAGAACTTCAACACCGTCACTTTGTTAAGAGTGGATGAAGGTGTGCGCGAAGTTGTTGTCTCTTGCGTTGGCACGGTTCAAACCGAAGACAATGCCGGCGTCATCGGCAAACATGCCGGACATTTGCCGCTCTGGGCGTTTTTGGGTCAGACCAAGCTGACCAAGCCTGGTCCCAACATCCGCCAGCTGGTTTCACAAGTTGAGCGCAGCGAAGATGGTATGGTCTCCACGCTGCACAATCTTTCCTCGATGATCCGGGAGCAGGTGACCTACTGCACCGGGACCACGCAAGTAACGACCACCGCCGAAGAAGCTGCGACAAAGGGTGAAGGCGTGTGTCAGGATCATGCGCATATCTTTATTGGTGCTGCGCGAATGCTCGATATCCCGGCGCGCTATGTTTCGGGCTATCTGATGATGGATGACCGGATCGAACAAGAAGCGACCCATGCCTGGGCCGAAGCTTTTGTGCAGGGGCTGGGCTGGGTTGGTTTTGATATATCTAATGGTATTTCGCCAGATCCGCGCTATGTGCGCGTGGCGACGGGCCGTGACTACCGCGATGCCGCCCCGATAACGGGCATAAGCTTTGGCGGGATCGAACAAGATCTGACGGTATCCCTCGCTGTCGAGCAACAAGTTTCACAACAACAACAATGACGAGCCGCCCCCGTGTCGTCACGATAACGGCAGCAAAAGGGCGCTCACGAGGGTAAATACAATATGACATATTGCTGCGGAATGGTGCTCGATAAGGGCCTTGTCCTGATGAGCGATACGCGCACCAATTCAGGCGTCGATAACATCTCTGTGTTTCGCAAGATGTTCCATTGGTCGGTCCCCGGTGATCGCATGATCGGTGTGATGACGTCGGGTAATCTGGCCACCACTCAGGCTGTGATCAGCCGCTTGGAAGAACGCACCAAAGCACCCGAAGATCGCGTAAATTCGTTTCTTGGCATGGCAACGATGTTTCAGGTCGCTGTGGAAATGGGCAAATTGCTGCGCGAAACCGTCAACGCGACCCAAACGCAAAATGATCAACGTGGCGGCAGGCGCTTTACCGCCTCGATCATACTGGCAGGCCAGATTGCCGGGATGGAACCGCGTTTGTTCATGATTTACCCGGAAGGCAACTTTATCGAGGCGAGCTTTGACACGCCTTTCTTCCAGATAGGTGAAACCAAATATGGCCGCCCGATCCTGATCCGGGGCTATGATCGCGATATGAGCTTTGAAGATGCTGTGAAACTGCTCACGGTAAGCTTCGATTCGACGCTCAAAGCCAATCTGTCGGTAGGCCTACCGCTTGATCTGTTGGTGATCGAACGCGATCGGTTTGAACCTTTGCACGAACGGCGCATCGAACAGGACGATCCGTACTTCAATGCGATTTCCTCGCTTTGGGGCGATTCCCTGCGTGAGGCGTTCCACGGCCTGCCAAACTATAGCTTTGATGAGCCTGGTGAAAATACGTAAGTGCTGCCCGGTAATCGCATGAGCGCCTGAATACGGGATCACAACAGGGGCAATATTACGCGATTATCTCCAAAATGGAGGGCGTAAAACCCGCAGACTTCCGCAATTTATGCGCATTATCCCCCAGTATTAGGTGGAATTCCGCATGAGTTCGGCGTGAAGTGGTTCGTATCTGTGTGCACTAATATGGGCATGGAACAACAACGTATCACACTTCACATCGTCGGCGGAAACAGCCGATCCCGGGCCGAACAATCGCGATTGGCGATGAGTATGGGCCATCATGCGGAAGTCTACTCAGATCTTGACGAATTGTTTGATAGGCCACCGCATGGCGGCGTGATCATCGCATGTGAAGATCTGCTGGAAAACGGGGTTCGGGCCTTGTTGAAAGTATTGGGGGAAGAAGGCATTTGGGCACCTGTTGTCGCTGCCTCTACCGAACCCGATGTCGAACACGTCGTCGAAGCCATTCAGGCAGGCGCGCTTGATTATATCCAACTCCCATTGACCCAAGAAGAACTGCACCGCATGATTTCTCACGTGCACTCCGATGCTGGCCGCCATGCAGAAGCGCGCCGCCGCTTGGTAAATGCCCGCCGCCGTATCGGTAATCTTTCCAAACGCGAACGCGAGGTGCTCGATTGGTTGTCAGAAGGTTGTTCGAACAAAGCGATCGCCCGCGAATTGGAAATCAGCCCGCGAACGGTTGAAATTCACCGCGCCAATATGATGGACAAGCTTGGTGCCAGCCACGCAGCAGAAGCCGTCCGCCTCCGCCTCGAAGCCGATTTTGCCGAGGAAGAACGCACTGAAGCCGTGGCAAAAGCGGATGGCTCGATCAATGCGGTACAACCTGCAATGGTGATGGAAATGCCCAACGCAGTGACGCGGTGAGGGCGCTTGCACCCCTGACCAGCGCTGCAACATATTGCTGGTGAGGCACCCTTAGCGCGGCGGCGGCATTCGTTCAGAGCGGATGCCGCCGTCTCTCTTTTTCGCCGCGAACACTTCGGCGCGGAGCCTATCGGCAGAAACTGCGGCCTTCGATCACCCCTTCGAGGTGGAAATGATCGCGGTGTGCGGCATTATATTCCGGTCCCAACACCGTGCCAAACCGGCGACAAGCGCTTGCCATGATGGTGCGCATGAATTGGCGTTCCTGCGCGGTTCCGTTCCAGCCATTGATCAAAGTGATGCGCCGTCCATCCTCCAGCACAAAGGCGGATACATCAATTGCTTCGGCTGTCGCATGAGAAGATCGGCGGCTGGAGCCTGCGATATTGCGGCAGGAATAGCTGCCAAATGTCTCAATACTGCGCAGCGGCGATCCCAAAATCTGCCGCGCAGCCCGGTCCACGCCAAACCGCGCCCATCCGGCAAATGCTTGCGCGACAGGGCATGCAACCGGGCCCAGATTGGTCGCCGCCAATTGCCCCGCATCGCCGGTTAACGCCCGCAATTGCACCGTGCCCACTTGCGAACACCCGCGATCAAGATACCGGTCAGGCAGCGGTGTAAACCGTGCGCCCATTGCGCTGAGCTGTGTCAAACAGGCGCGTGTTTGCGGATTGCTGGAGAGCGCGCCTTGGTTCGCGCTTGGCCGCGTGTTGGCGCTGCCTTGCCGCGCATTGTCGGCAGTGCCGCATCCGGCCACAGTCAGCGCCAGCACGATGGCAAACGCGCTGCGCTTGGCGGATATTTTCGTCCTCATAATCATTACTTTGCCGTCATTTGTATGAATGCTGCGCGAACATATGCCCGCAATCGCGCTGCGGACAAAGTCTGCAATATGGTGCACTGCCATTGACTCGCGCCGCGGCTTCTATAGTGGCCGCTGCGGGCCACGCGGTCCCAACGCCGCGCGAGCTCTCTGTAAGGAGAGAATACATGACTGACCAAGCAATACCGGCGCGCAAACCTGCCCGCCCGCACTTTTCGTCCGGACCTTGTGCAAAGCCACCGGGCTATTCCCCAGACAAACTGAACACGATTGCCCTTGGCCGTTCGCACCGGTCCAAAGTGGGCAAGGAACGCCTGCAATATAGCATCGACCTGATGCGCGAGGTGCTGCAAGTTCCCGATACCCATCATATCGGCATTGTGCCCGGCTCTGATACAGGCGCGGTTGAGATGGCAATGTGGACAATGCTGGGCGCTCGCCCTGTTACCACGCTGGCATGGGAAAGCTTTGGTTCAGGCTGGGTCACCGATGCGGTCAAACAGTTGAAAATCGATCCCACTGTCATGGAAGCGCCGTATGGCGAGCTGCCTGACCTTGGCGCTGTCGACTGGTCGAATGATGTGATCTTCACGTGGAACGGCACCACTTCGGGTGTGCGCGTTCCCAATGGGGACTGGATTGCAGATGACCGCGAAGGCCTGTCCATCGCCGATGCCACCAGCGCGGTTTTCGCGCAGGATATCGATTGGGACAAAGTCGATGTGTTGACTTTTAGCTGGCAAAAAGTGCTCGGCGGGGAAGGCGCGCATGGCGTGTTGATCCTTGGCCCGCGCGCTGTTGAGCGGCTGGAAAACTACACTCCTGCATGGCCGCTGCCCAAAGTCTTCCGCCTGACCAAAGGTGGCAAACTGATCGAAGGTATTTTCAAAGGTGCCACGATCAACACGCCTTCGTTGCTGGCTGTGGAAGATGCGATCTTTGCGCTTGAATGGGCGAAGTCAGTGGGCGGCCTTGAAGGAATGCAATCGCGCGCCAATGCCAATGCGGCAGCGCTTGGCAAGCTGGTGGAAGAGCGCGATTGGCTGGGCCATCTCGCTGCCGATCCGGCAACGCGTTCGAACACCAGCGTATGCCTGACGGTCGAAGGTGCTGATGCGGATTTCATCAAGAAGTTTGCAGCTTTGTTGGACGCTGAGGACGCAGCTTATGACATTGCGGGATATCGCGATGCTCCAGCTGGCCTGCGCATCTGGTGCGGCGCGACTGTTGATGCCGCCGATATCGAAGCGCTTGGCCCCTGGCTCGATTGGGCCTGGGCAAAGCTCAAAGCTTAAGGCGCATTCCGGCAAAAGCCGGGATCGTTTTCGCCAAACTTCACTTTTTTCGATACAGATCCCGGCCTGCTCCGGGATGACGAGGTAAAAATGACCAAACCCAAAGTACTCATCTCCGACAAAATGGACCCGAACGCCGCCCGCATCTTTGAAGAGCGCGGCTGCGATGTTGATGTGATCACCGGCCAGACGCCTGAAGAATTGAAAGCGATCATTGGCCAGTATGAAGGCCTCGCGATCCGGTCTTCCACCACGGTGACCCCTGAAATCCTTGCCGCGGCGACCAATCTTAAAGTGATTGGCCGAGCCGGTATTGGCGTTGATAATGTCGATATTCCCACTGCCAGCGCCAATGGCGTTGTGGTGATGAACACGCCTTTTGGCAACTCGATCACAACGGCCGAACATGCTATCGCAATGATGCTCGCCGTAGCGCGGCAAATCCCGCAGGCCAACACCCGCACGCAAGCTGGTGAATGGCCCAAGAAGGATTTTATGGGCGTTGAAGTCACCGGCAAGACGCTGGGCCTGATCGGTGCTGGCAATATCGGTGCGATTGTCGCCAGCCGTGCGCTGGGCCTGAAAATGAAAGTGGTGGCTTACGACCCTTTTCTCACGCCTGAGCGCGCTGTGGAAATGGGCGTGGAAAAGGCTGATCTTGGCACGTTGTTGGAGCGCGCTGATTTCATCACTTTGCACACGCCATTGACCGATGAGACCCGCAATATCCTGAGCCGTGAACGCCTTGAACAAACCCGCAAAGGCGTGCGCATTGTGAACTGTGCGCGTGGCGGTTTGATTGATGAAGTGGCGCTGAAAGATCTGCTGGAAAGCGGCCATATTGCCGGCGCTGCCCTGGACGTGTTCCTTGATGAACCGGCCAAGGACAATCCGCTGTTTGGTACACCCAATTTCATTTGCACTCCGCATCTTGGCGCGTCGACAACCGAAGCGCAGGTCAATGTGGCTTTGCAAGTCGCTGAACAGATGAGCGATTTTCTGCTGACCGGCGGCGTCACCAATGCGCTCAACATGCCCAGCCTGAGCGCCGAAGAAGCGCCTAAGCTCAAGCCCTACATGGCTCTTGCAGAAAAGCTGGGTTCGCTGGTGGGTCAGCTTGCGCATGGTGAGCTGCCCAAGATCAGCATTGAAACAGAAGGTGCCGCAGCGCAGCTCAATCAAAAGCCGATTGTTGGCGCAGTTCTGGCTGGCCTGATGCAGCGGTATTCGCAAAGCGTGAATATGGTCAACGCGCCGTATTTGGCCAAAGAGCGCGGCATCCAGGTGCGCGAAATCCGCAATGAGCGCGAAGGCGTGTATCACACGCTGGTGCGCGTCACGGTGGAGACAAGCCAAGGCGATCGTTCGGTGGCTGGCACTTTGTTTGGCAACACTGCGCCGCGTCTGGTGGAGATTTTTGGCATCGGTATCGAAGCCGATCTGGATGGCGAAATGCTCTATGTTGTGAACGAAGATGCGCCCGGCTTTATTGGCCGCGTGGGTACGCTGCTTGGCACAGAAGGCATCAATATTGGCACGTTCCATCTTGGCCGCCGCGATGCCGGTGGTGAAGCGATCCTGCTGCTCAGCGTGGATCAGAAGATCAGCGCCGATGTGGTGACCAAAGCGCAGGCGCTGGAAGGCGTGAAGACGGTGAAGGCGCTGTCCTTCTAAAGACTGGACCCCAATCGCGTCATCCCTGCGGTGCAAGCTAATGCTTCCGCAGGGATGACGAATTGGGTAGGGGGCATGCCATGACCGATCCGACACAAGATCTACTGCCCGAAGGCCTCGAAGACCGTTTGCCCCAAAGCGCAGCGGCAGCGGCGCGTATTGAAGCGGCTGCAATGCAGGTTATGCGCAGCCACGGGTATGACCGGGTGCGCCCGCCTTTGATCGAATTCCAAAGCTCAATGGCTGCACGCATGGATGGTGTGCGCACGCGCCGCATGTTCCGCTTTGTCGATCCCAAAAGCTTGCGCACATTGGCGTTGCGCGGCGATATCACGGTGCAGGTTGGGCGCATTGCCGCCACTGGTCTGGCCGATGCGCCGCGTCCTTTGCGGCTGTGTTATGCAGGGCAAGTTGCGCGCATTACAGGCGATATGCTCGATCCCCGGCGCGAAAGTCTGCAATTGGGTGCTGAGCTGATCGGCGCCGATACAGTTGCCGCCGCAGCTGAGCTCGTAGAGCTGGCGATCAGCGCGCTGGAAGCGGCAGGCGCGACAGGCATTTCGGTTGATTTCACGCTGCCTGATCTGGTCGACACGCTGGCCGATGGACCTTTTCCCTTGGCCGATGATGCACGCGCAGCGGTGCGCCGCGAACTGGACGCCAAAGATGCCGCCGGTTTGAAAGAAGCGGGCGGCGAAGCGTATCTCCCGCTGCTTTATGCCGCAGGTTCTTTTGCCGAAGCGGCAGAAAAGCTGGACACCATCGATAGCGCAGGCGTGCTCGATACCCGTATTGAGGGGCTGCGCCAGATTGCCCAACGCATTGAAGGGCGCGCGCAAATCACGCTTGACCCATCAGAGCGGCATGGGTTTGAATATCAAAGCTGGTTCGGCTTCACGCTTTATGCCGAAGGTACGCGAGGCGCTTTGGGTCGCGGTGGCACCTATCACATTGGCGGCAGTGACGAAGTGGCCACCGGCTTTTCACTTTACCCCGAAGATTTGGTCGAAGCGGTCAAAGCTGATGAGGATTTGGGCGCGAAAGTGTTTTTGCCGACCGGCCACGATCCAGCGGCAGCGGCCAAGCTGCGCGCGGAAGGCTGGCGCACCTGCGCAGCGCTTTGTGCCGATGATGATGCCAAAACGCTTGGCTGTTCACATGTGCTGGACGGCGATCAGGCAAAGCCGCTCTAACTCATTCAAAAACACGCGCAAGAAACGCATCGACCAGCGCGGTTGAGGTATCCCCTTGCGTGCCCAATTCACGGTTCATCCGGCCATGATCGGTGCCGCGCACCGCTTCGACAGACACATCGCTTCCAGCCTGTGTCAAAGCAGCGCCCAGCGCCTGTGATTGATCGCGTGAATCCGCGCGCCAGCTGACATGCAAAATCAACCAGTGCGGCGCATCGGGCGCTCTGGCATGGGTGATGGGGGACAGCGCGCTTTGACGTTCAGGATCATCGCCAAAGGCGGCTTGATACATTTGCGAAGCGCGATTGGTGGCTCGGGCCATATTGGCGGCAACATCATAGCCAGCGCCATCCAGCAGCACGACGCCTTTGATCGCTGCCATATCCTCGCCCGCATATTGCGGATCGGTGGCCACCAAAGCGGCCAGATGCGCGCCCGCGCTATGTCCCATCAGGATGATGCGATCAGAGTCAAAACCCAGCCGGTCTGCTTGCCCACGTATATAGGCAATGCCTGCCGCAACATCGGCCGCCTGCGTTTCAACAGGCGCTTCGGGTAAAAGGCGATAGCCGAGCGAGCCAAAGGCATAGCCATTGGCAGTGAAATGCGCTGGCTTGGCATGGACGGTGCGCTCCCTGCTGCCAATCGCCCAGCCACCGCCATGCACGAACAGTATTAGCGGCGGTTTTTCAGCGCTGGGGGAGGAGGGTGCGTAATAGTCAACGCCCTGCCGTTGGTGCTTTCCAAAAGACAGCAATTGGGTGGCGGGCACAGTCATGGTTCCCGCGCGCGCTGTGCCTTGTTGCCTCTGGCTTAACGAGCGCAACTCAGAGCGGCATTCGGCGGAAAGCTCGCGCGATTTTTCGCGCAGGCAGGCGCGGCGTTGGCGGCGGTCCTGCATATCGCACAAGGCTCGCACCTGCATGCGGCATTCCTCGCTTACCCGCTGCTGCGCGGTGGCAGGGGCTGCAACAATGGCAACGCCAAGCGCGCTGGCCATTCCTGCAAGCATCGCACTACGCTTCTTCATCGGCTGGCTCCCATCGCATTTACGCAAAACATCATCGCGTTGATGCAGCGCAAAAACCAGTCGCCAAATGTCGCATTGTGTCGCGCGTGGTTTAGCTAACGGGCGCTCTTAAAAAGCCCAGATCAGGGCTGGGGAAGCGGCCAATATTGGGGGAAATGCCGGGGATTTCTGATGGAGATACGCCAAACCACTTCGCCAATGTGGCGGAGTATTCATCGACCGATGTGGTTGGCAGCAATCGCCCTCGGCCCACTTGATCACTGCCCGTCACCGATATTTCCGGCGCGGTGCCATAAAAGCGCCCGCCATTGACCGATCCGCCCAGCATAAAGTGGTGTCCGCCCCAGCCATGATCACTGCCATCGCCATTGGAGGCCAGCGTGCGGCCAAAGTCAGAGGCGGTAAATGCGGTCACCCGGTCCCCCACGCCTGCTTCGCCCATCGCGCGGTAAAACGCATCGAGCGAGGCATCCAGATCGCCCAGCAGCCCTTCATGCGTGCCGATCAAGCCATCGTGATTATCAAACCCGCCAGTGGCGACCATAAACACCTGCCGGGTCACGCCCAGGCTGGCGCGCGCCGCAATCAATTGCGCCACAATATCAAGCTGACGGCCAAGGCGACTGCCGGGGAATTGGGTGGCCAGATTTACGCCTGCAATTGCATTATTGATAAACCCGCCAAACTGGATCGAGCGGGCATTGGACATCGCATAATCGGCTTCGAACACATGCGGGGAATGGTTGCGCAGCAAGGTTTGCAACGCAGCTGCGGAGCCTTGTGAACCGTATAACCTGCCATTTCTAAGCGGCCGCATTTCAATCGCGCCCGATGTCGAGACGCCATAAGGAAACACCTCATCGCCCGACAGGAACACCGAATTGCCCGTTGCGCTGATTGCGGTGAACATGGAATTGGTGTTGGAGCTTTGCGCCAGATCGCCCATCCTGCCACCCCAGCCGGTTATCGATCCTTCAGGCGCAGAAGATTGCCACGTTGATTGCTGGTCGTTGTGGCTGAACAGCTTGGTGGGGCGGGGGAAATTGGAATTGTCGCCGCTATCATATTGTGCCTTGGTCAGCGGCACGATCAGCGGCCCGACATTAAGCAATGGCGCCATCACACCTTCACCAAAGCGCGCGGCCATGCGCGGCATGGTGGGCGCTAAAGCCAGTTGCATATCATCGGTAAGCACTTGATCATTGGGCTGTTGCAAAACGGTGTTCGCAAGCGCGGCGCGTTCAAGCGCGATCCCCCCTTGCGAGGCTGGCCCGCCGCGAATGGTGCTGTACCTGTTAAAATTGGCCTGGTCGAACGGGATCAGCGTGTTGGCATGATCATTCCCGCCCAGTAGAAATACGCACACCAGCGCTTTATATCCGCCACCGCCTTCAAATGCCGCAGCTTCGCCAATACCCGATAGGCCCAAGGCATAACTGGACGCGGCTCCCATCACCGCAAGCTGGCTGGAGCGCTGGATAAAGGCGCGCCGCGACAGTTCGGTTCCTTTGCCGATAAACATCCCGCCCGCCTCCTATTTCTGAACTATGTAATCATTGCTCGACATGACGAGCATGACGGCGCGCTGCACTTGAGCCAGCCTGTCAGCATTGCTGCTGGCGCTGGTGACATTTTCCGCGTTCAACGCATCGGCGATAATGGTGCGCGTGGCCTGCGACATTTGCCCCCCGGTTAACAACAGATCGAGCCTGTCGAGCAGATTGTCAGTCTGATGTGCGATGGGAATTTCGTTATTATATGTCGCCGCGATTGCGCGCATCCAGCGGCCGCTGCCATCAATCGAACGTTCCATAAAATTGATATAGGCTGCAACAGACGTTTCATTCACAATCTGAAATTCAGGCGCGACCAGTCCGGCATTGGCGGATTGGGAATTGAGCGGGACATATCCTGGCCTGAAGAAGTTAAAAACCGAGGGAGGTCGCAAGGGGGCCTGACCCAAACCGCTGGAACTATCGGACAGATCGCCAAAACGCCAATTGCCATCGGCTGAGCGGGCATCGAATGTTCGCCCCCATTGTGTGAAGCGCAGCATCGGTTCGCGCAATTTGCCAAAGGAATTGGCCACCGTCGCTGTCCGGCCAAGCGCTTCATCATCCATCAAAATCGCGCGGAATACAGCGCGCAGATCCCCGCGAACGCCATTGCCATTATTATTAAACACCTCAGCCACACGCCGAACATAGGCGCGGCTGGGATTGCTGGTGACCAGCCGCTGGATCATTTGCTCACCAAAAAACGGGCCAACATTGGGGTGATTGAACAAGGCATCCATCGTCAAACGCAGCGTGTCTTGTGCCCCCGTACCAGCAGGGATGACAGTGCCCAAAAAGCGTTTTTCGGACATGGAATGAAAGCCACTGCTGCGCGGATTGCGCCATCTGGAAGGGTCGGCTGTCATTGGCTGACGCACATATTGGGGATCGGGGATTTGTCCGCCGCCCGCGATAGGTGTGAGGCCGATGCCGGTGTAATCGTAATCATACCCGGTAAACGCTTTGGCGATGCCGGTGACATCATCATTGGTATAGGTTTCCAACGGATCGCCATTGCTATCTGTGCGTACAGAGCCGTCGATGTTGAGCTCAAACAAACCGATGGAAAACAGCTGCATAACTTCGCGGCCGTAATTTTCATCCGGCACTCGGCCGGTATTGGGATCTTCCCGCCGATTGCCACGCGTATTGAGAAAAACGCCCATCGCCGGGTTCAGGGTTACAGCTTCGATCAATTCGCGAAAATTGCCAAAAGCGTGCTCGTTGAGCATATCCCACCAGGCAATCGCGGCTGAACTTCTCCAAGTCATTTGGATGGTGCTCAACGAAATCACGAAAAACTCGGACAAAGCCAGCGCTGCACGTTTGCGCACTGCGTTGGAGCCGGTCATCAATTGCCGCCAAATGGCATAATCGCCGGGCCGCCTGCTAAAAAACCAGCGGTTATCGTCGATATCTTCATACCCTGCCGAAGCGAGGAACTGGCGCCCGGTTTCCTGGATCGGCTGATTAATCTGGGCATTAAGCCAAGGCTCATACCCCACATCGCGTATCGAGGCGACGTCGGCTGTCGATGCTGAAAGCGAAGCGCGCAGGATGAAGCTGGCGGCATCAGGATCGCTTTGCGGGGCCAGCGCAGTTGGCGTTGGTGTGGGAGTGGGCAAAGGACCACCGCCGCCGCCGGTATTTCCGCCACCACTGCTACCACTACTGCCACCGCCACATGCAGCAACGGCGAGGGCCAGCGTCGATACCGCTGCACCTTTGGATAAGGCTGATACCTCACGCGGATCGCTGCGCGTATCGTCATCTTGCGCCAATCGCGATGGCGGTGCCTCTAGGGCAATCTCACTGGTTTGTGCGTTGTCTTCGTCATTGTCTTTGCTGGGCTGCTCTTTCGGCTCTGCCAGCGGGCTTTCAGTATCCAACATGGGCCTTCGGCTCCCGTCCTCAGCTTCCCCTTGTTCAATTGGTATAACGTGGGGAAGCCGCTTTGCTAGTCCTATCCTGCACCACATCCCCCACCGGCATACTAAGCCATGTGCTTATCCGCAAATTAAGAACATGCCAGTTGCCACTTGCCCTTGCTGCAAGCGGCTGTCTGGCATAGGGCCGCGCGGTTTGCAGAGTTTGGGCTTCGAAGGGAAAACACGCATGGCCAATGTCACGGTAATCGGGGCGCAATGGGGCGATGAAGGCAAAGGCAAGATCGTCGATTGGCTCGCGACCAGAGCTGACGTGGTCGTGCGCTTTCAAGGCGGTCACAATGCCGGCCATACGCTGGTGGTTGATGGCACGACCTATAAGCTTTCGCTGCTGCCTTCGGGTATTGTGACAGGCACGCTTTCGCTGATCGGCAATGGTGTTGTGCTGGATCCGTGGGCCTTGAAAGGCGAGATTGAGCGGCTTGAAGCGCAAGGCGTTGCAATCACGCCCGAAAATTTCGGCATTGCGGACAATTGCACGCTGATCCTGCCGCTGCATACCCAGCTTGATGGCCTGCGCGAAGATGCGACTGGCAAAGGCAAGATCGGCACCACGCGCCGCGGCATTGGCCCTGCTTACGAAGACAAAGTGGGCCGCCGCGCGATCCGCGTATGTGATCTGGCGCATCTCGATAGCCTGGATGCGCAGCTTGACCGCCTATGCGCGCATCACGATGCCTTGCGCGCAGGTTTTGGCGAAGACCCTGTTGATCGCGGCGCATTGGTTGCCGCTTTGCAGGAGATTGCGCCGTTCGTGCTGCAATATGCGCAACCGGTGTGGAAGCGCCTGCGCGATGAACGCAGCGATGGCGCGCGCATCCTGTTCGAAGGCGCGCAAGGCGTGCTGCTCGATGTCGATCACGGCACCTATCCCTTTGTCACCAGCTCCAATACGGTGAGCGGCTCGGTGGCCGCAGGCGCGGGCCTTGGCCCCAGCGCGGCAGGCTTCGTGCTGGGCATCGTGAAAGCGTATACGACCCGCGTTGGCTCCGGCCCGTTCCCCACCGAACTGGACGATGAGATTGGCCAGACCCTTGGCGAGAAGGGCCACGAATTTGGCACTGTCACCGCGCGCAAACGCCGCTGCGGCTGGTTCGATGCAGTGCTGGTGCGCCAATCCTGCGCGATCAGCGGTGTCACTGGCATCGCGCTGACCAAGCTGGACGTGCTCGACGGATTTGAAACGGTGAAAATCTGCACCGGCTACATGCTCGACGGCAAAGAAATTGACTACTTGCCTGCGAGCGCCACTGAACAGGCGCGGCTGGAGCCGGTTTACGAGGAAATGGAAGGCTGGAGCGAATCGACCGAAGGCGCGCGCACATGGGCGGAACTGCCCGCCCAAGCGATCAAATACATCCGCCGCATTGAGGAATTGATCGAATGCCCGGCAGCGAGCGTTTCGACCAGCCCAGAGCGCGATGATACGATCCTGGTACGGAACCCGTTTGCGGAGTTGTGATCGAGATGGACCTGCTGGCGAAGACTTGGGTGTACGTTTTGCTCAGGCTACTTTGCTTCGTTTGCTTCGTTTATGCTTTAAGTTGGTTGTATCAGTTATCTTGGGCGCTTGGTTTCGAAAGAGGAAGTATTGTCAGTTTCACCTTTATGATACCAGCGATGATTGCTTGGAAGTTTGCGGATGACTGGCTCAGAGAGGGAAGACAGCGCGCTCGTCGGCGACTTGACCAGACCATCGATTGATAGGCCACCACCGTCGCCCCGTGCTTGACACGGTGCAAGGCTGTTCTTTTGACTTACTCGCCCGCCAAAGTAAGCCCGGCCCCGTGTCAAGCACGGGGCGACGGGGTCGGTTGGTGGTGATTCCTCACTTCCCCTCCCGCAGTAAAGCCACCTGCACTTGCAGCCGCTTCACCTCGCGCAGCACGGTCAGCATGTTCATCCGCGCCCAGAACCATTCCTTAATAAAGCCCTGCACCACCAGCACGGCCAGCGCGGAAATCGCCCACATGGAATGCTCGAATGGCTCGTGCACAGTGAAGATCTTGTAGAAGCAGAACACCAGCAGCAGGCCGAACACGATAGCTAGGCCAAAGATCAGCTTTGCCCAGCCGCCCATCGGGCCGGTCAGCGAATCGCCCACTTGCCGCCACATCCCCCGGTCAGCTTCGAGTTCGCCAAGAAACTCTTTATCGTCTGCATCCAGCAGATCGCGGATGCGGTTATCAATCTCGGTCATAATTCATCTCCAGATAGAACCGCCTTCAATTTCTGGCGGGCGTGGAAAAGGCGCGATTTGGCGGTGCCAATGGGCACGTCCTGCACCTCGGCAATTTCGGCAAGGGACAATCCCTCAACGAAGAACAATTGGCCTGCGAGCCGTTGATCCAGCGGCAATGCGGCGAAAGCTTGCGTCAAAGCGGCGGCGTCATTTTGCGCTGGCGGCGATGCTATCTCCATTTCGGAGATATCCGCATCATGCCTTTGCCCGCGCAATTGATCGGCCACGCGGCGGCGCAAAATGGTGAAGGCGAAGGGTGCAAATCGCGCCGGATCGCGCAGAGTTTTCAGCCCCCTAAAAATCGCCAACCAGCTATCCTGCACCGCCACTTTCGCCATCTCGGCAGAGCCTGTCAGCCGCCGCGCCGTGCGCAGCAGGCGCTTGTGCCAACGCTGCGCCAATTCTTCGGCCGCTTCACGCTCTCCCGCCTGCGCGCGCACCACCAGCCACTCATCATAAAGCTGCGCGCTATCGGGCAGCGTTGGGGACCGGGACGGGGGGCGCGAAGAAGGCCGGGAAGGGGCAACAGGTTTGGTCACTCATAGATAGTCTCGCAGAATTGCCGAAAGGTTCAATTCGGACGCGATATCGGGGTTTATACTTATTATTTTCTTGACCTGACCCCTTTTTGTTCCGATCATGTTCTCATTCATTCCGTGGAGACACTTAGATGACCCAGATGCAAACGACGCCTGATTTCGCCCCTGATCTTTCCCCCGATTTCACCTATGCGCTTGCTGCTGACAGTGCTGGTTTGCCGCTGGCTGTTTCGATTTTTGCAGATCGCGATGGCGTGCGTTCTGAAATGCGCGAAGATGTTGATGCGGCCGGATTTGCTTTGCGCGAATGTGGCTCTATCGCCCGCGCTTTGGATGCCGATCCGCAGCCTTTGGGCGAAGTGGTGATGCTCGATTGTCCTGAGCTTGATGGAGAAAGCCTGGCCGCGCTTGCCCGCCTGGATAGCCAGGTGGCGCGTTCTGGCGGCCATATAATTGTTGCAACAAGTGTTGATGGGTTGGACGATGTGTTTGCCTGCTGCGCGCAATCCGATCCGCAAATTTTGGTAAACCCGCGCCGGGCAGACCGGATTATCGCGCTGGGCCGAATGTTGGCGCGCGCGCCAGGTGGCCGGGTGCGCGAATTGTCCGAAGATGATCGGATGGCGTTGCTGCGCCTCACCGAACAGGTCAACAAGATCGCTGAAAAGCTCGATGGATTCAGCAGCCAGCCTGCCGCCGCGCAGCCTGGCAGCAGCAGCGCTTTTAGCTTTACCGAAGCGCCAGCCACGCCATCATCAACTGCACCATCAGTTGATACAAGTGAGCAATTGGTGCGCAATATGCGTCCGCCGCTTCCCGATCCCCGGCTGGTGCGTAAAATCATTCAACAACGCCAACTGCGCGCGCGCTTTTTTGATGGCGATCTGTTTGCGGACCCTGCATGGGATATGCTGCTCGACCTTACAGCTGCGCGGGTTGAACATGTGCGCGTTTCGGTAACCTCGCTGTGCATCGCTTCAGGTGTTCCGCCAACAACGGCGCTGCGATGGATCAGCCAGATGACAGATTCTGGCCTGTTGGAGCGGATCGAAGACGAAACGGATCGCCGCCGCGCCTTCATCCAGCTCACTGATAAAGCGACCGATGCGATGGGCCGGTATTTCCACGAGCTTGGCAAAACGGCGGCGCAGGTGGTGTAATCTGCGCCGCCAAAGTTGCAGCTTTATGGATTGATGGCCACCGTTTCACTGGGCTTGAAACCATAGCGGATGGCTCTGGCTTCAACTTGTGCCTTTGCGGAAACCGCGATTGGCCCTGAATATAGCCACCAGCGATCTGCACCTTGTTCGCTTTTGGGCAATCGGTATTCGATGGAAGCGCCGTGTGTTTCGCTGGAAATGGTCAGGATGTGCTCACCTGCATCATTGAGCGTAACGGTTCCTTCAGGCGCAAGCGTTTGGGGTTGAATACCGCCTGGCCACATAAATTCGCGCACCATAACGCGCTCCCGCGTGTCGCCGTAATCGCGGTGCTGTGCCAAAAACGCATCCAATTCACCCGCCAGCCTTTCCTGCACTTGGGCATATTGGGGATTGCCTGCAAGATTGTTGATTTCATGAGGATCGGCATGCGTGTCGAACAACTCGACCAACGGGCGCGGCGTTTGGAAATAGGCCGCAATTTGCGGCGGCAATGCACCTGAGGCAAGGAGGCGTCGCATCTCCTGCATAGCCAAAAGGTTCTCACGATAATCCAGCGGCTGGAATAGCGGGCGACCCACATCATAATTTCGAATATATTTGAACCGGGTATCACGCACAGCGCGCGAACGGTCGGGAAATTCATCCAGCCTGTCCCTTGCGGCATAGATATAATCGCGCAAAGCCGAATTGCCGGACAAGAAATTTCGCCCATGCACATATTCGGGCGAGGGCAGGCCCGCCAGGGACAAGATAGTCGGCGCAAGATCAACAAAGGAGATAAGCTCCTCGCGCACAGAACCGGCATCGCGCTGATCAGGATACCGTATGATCATCGGCACATGCAGGCCAGAATCGTACAATGTTCGTTTGCCCCGCGCGATCCCATCGCCATGATCGGTGGTCCAGATGATGATGGTGTTGTCCATCAATCCTTCGCTTTCAAGCGCGTTCAGTATTTTCCCGATATTGTCATCCAGGCGCGAGATATTGTCATAATGCTGCGCAATTTCCTGACGGATCAGTGCGGTGTCGGGCAGGTACGGCGGCACGGTCACTGATGCGGGATCTGTGCGCTCGCTCATTTGTGCAAGATATTGCGCGGTTTGTGCGGCGCGATTGACCATGCTGTCTTTAAGGAATTGGGGACTGGTGCTGCCCGGGCGCGGCACTTGGCCGTCAACAAACAGCCCGCTTTCGTGGGATGTATTGTCGCTTACCATCATGAAAAACGGCCGGCTGGGATCACGATCAGCCAGACCAGCCTGGGTGCTATTGGCATCCCAAACACTGGTAGGATTGCCGAATTGATAATCCGTTTTATGATTGTTTATCGTGACATAACCTGCTGCGCGCAGATATTCCGGGAAGGCTTTGACATAAGGTGGCGGCACCGTTTCATACGATATTCCGCCATCTGTAATCCTGTCGAATGAGCTGGTGCGCATATGCTGACCACCCATCGTTTGTTGATACATTCCGGTGATAAAAGCAGCGCGGCTGGGCGCGCATACGCCGGCTGTTGTAAAAACATTGGTGAACCGGATGCCTTCACGCGCGAGCCGATCGATATTGGGCGTACGCGCAAGATCATCTCCAAAAGCGCCGATTCGCGGGCTTAAATCCTCCACCATGAGGACGACGATATTGGGGTGATCCGCTGTGCTTTTGGAAGAGTGGTCCGATGCCAAGCTGGCGTGACTGAACACCAGCAATTGAATGAGCGCGGCCCATGCCGCCAATATAACGCGCATAATTTTTTCCTCTATCCAAACCTTTTGGACAGAGTGCCGCCTTTGTCACGCGGTGTCACTACTGAACTTGTGACCGGGTTGTTTGAGGTATGACTGGCACTGCCAATTCGCCGCTGCACATCATGCGCAGAAACGCATTGATCCATTGGTATATATCGGAAAAACTGGTGGGCGGTGACGGTCTCGAACCGCCGACCCTCTCGGTGTAAACGAGATGCTCTACCAACTGAGCTAACCGCCCGTTCCATGCCGACGCGCAGCGCGTCTTGCCGGAAGGACAGCGCCTCTAGCGCAAGCGGGACAATCGCGAAAGGGGTTTTCACACAAGAATTTGCGTTGGGTGGATTTTGGGCACTAGTCGCCTTGCGCCAAACTCTCGACAATTGCTGCGCGAGTGTCTTCGCTGGCCCAGTCATAATCGCCGATGACGCGAAAAACCTCGCGCCCTTGCGCATCATACAGCACGGTGAGCGGCAACACCGCGCCGCCGCCAAACTCCGCCGCCAGCACGTTTTGCGGGTCCATCCAGCGCGGCAGATGTTGAAAATCGCGCTGTTCAAAGAACGGCTCCACCACTTCGGCCCCGCGCAAATCCATGCTGACAGTGATAACGCGCAGATCATCCCCCATCTCTCCGGCCAGTTCATCAAGCAGCGGCATCTCGCGGATACAGGGCGCGCACCATGTCGCCCACAGGTTCAACAAAACCGGCGTTTCTGCCGTTTCATGCAGTGCCAAACGCGTGCCCGATGGATCAACCACTTCAACTTCGGGCATGCTCTCCCCAGCTAAGGACCGGTCGAGTGTGCCGATAAAGCTGTGCTCGCCTATCGAGCCTGCATCCGCAGTGCCTTGCGCGGCATCATCCGCACCGGTATCGCACCCGGCCAAAGCGCAGGCGGCAAGGCTTGCGAGAATCAGTGAAGGAAATGGCAGTTTGAGCACAGAAAAGGCCTCCAATGCGATGTGGGGTGGGCGCTTTGCAGAAGGGCCCTCATCGATCATGCGCGAGATTAACGCCTCGATCCCCTTCGACAAGGCCTTGTGGCGCGAAGATATCACCGCAAGCAAGGCCCATGTGGCGATGCTGGGCGAATGCGGGATTGTCAGCGCGGATGATGTCGCCTTGATCACCGATGGTTTGGACAAGGTTGCAGCGGAATATGCCGCCGATGGGGTTCCTGAGGATTGGGACCTTGAAGATATTCACATGACCACCGAAGCGCGGCTTGCCGAATTGATCGGCCCGGCTGCTGGCCGTTTGCACACAGCGCGCAGCCGCAATGATCAGGTGGCGACCGATTTCAAGCTGTGGACCCGCGCAGCGATGGACGAAACGCTGGCCGGGCTTGGCGCTTTGCAACGCGCGCTGGTGACCCGCGCCGATGAACATGCCGAAACGATTATGCCCGGTTTCACCCATCTGCAAACCGCGCAGCCGGTAACGCTGGGCCATCACCTGATGGCATATTACGAAATGGCGCGGCGCGATATTTCCCGCTTTGCCGATGCGCGCAAGCGGCTGAACAAAAGCCCGCTTGGCAGTGCTGCGTTGGCCGGGACAGGCTTTCCGATTGATCGCGAGATGACCAGTGATGCACTTGGCTTTGATGGGCCAACGCGCAACAGCCTTGATGCCGTTTCCGATCGTGATTTCGCGCTCGATTATCTCTCAGCCGCAGCGCAATGTTCGTTGCACCTGTCGCGCTTGGCCGAAGAGATGGTGATCTGGGCCAGCCAGCCGTTTGGCTTTGTGCGCATGCCCGACACATTATCAACCGGCAGCTCGATCATGCCGCAAAAGAAGAACCCTGATGCAGCCGAGCTGGTGCGCGGCCATGCAGGACGGATCACCGGTTGCCTCACATCGTTGATCGTGACGATGAAAGGCCTCCCGCTCGCCTATTCCAAGGATATGCAGGACGATAAGCCGCCAGTCTTTGAAGCGCATTCGCTGCTCACGCTGTCCATCGCGGCGATGACCGGCATGATTGAAGGCACCACCTTTAAGACAGATCGTATGCGGCAAGCGGCTGAATTGGGCTATGCGACGGCCACGGACCTCGCCGATTGGCTTGTGCGCGAAGCGGATATTCCCTTTCGTGAAGCACACCATATTACCGGTGCTGCGGTAAAGCTGGCCGAAAGCAAAGGCGTGGCTTTGGAAGCTTTGGAATTGTCCGAATTGCAAGCCATTGATGCACGCGTGGATGAGCGGGTGTACAAAGCGCTTTCCGTCGATGCCTCTGTCGCTTCGCGCAAATCCTATGGCGGCACTGCGCCTGTTGAAGTGCGCGCGCGCATTGCCGAGGCGCGTCGCCATCTGGAGATGGGCTGATGCGGCTGGCTATAATTCTGGCTTGCGGCGTGGCGCTTTCTGCTTGCGGGCAGCGTGCAGACCTTGTGCCACCGCCCGGCCAATCACTGCCGCCTGCGCCTTATGGTGCGGATGTGCAGCCCGATTCTGAGCAGCTTTTGGAGCTCGATCCCCAAGCAGCCCCCGAACGCAGCGTCGAGTTACGGCGCGAATCTGAAGAACGTGAGGACGATCCCTTCGACCTCCCACCCGAAGGCTAATTCCCCAATGGACTTTTTCCAATATCGCGACGGCGCTTTGTTTGCCGAAGACGTGCCCATGGCGCGCATTGCGCAAGAGGTCGGCACGCCGGTCTATATCTATTCACGCGCCACATTTGAACGCCATGCCCGCGTCTTTGCCGAAGCGCTTTCCGGCCTGCCGAAAAAGCCGCATATCGCCTTTGCCGTAAAATCCAATCCCAACCTTGCAGTGCTCAGCCTGCTTAGCAAGCAGGGTTATGGCGCTGATGTGGTATCAGGCGGAGAAATGGCGCGCGCTTTGGCTGCGGGTGTTCCAGCGGAAGATATTGTGTTTTCAGGCGTTGGTAAGTCGGCCAAGGAATTGGTCGCAGGCCTTGAAGCCCAAATCGGTCAGTTCAATATCGAAAGCGAAGAGGAAGGCGTAGAACTTGCGCAAATCGCGGCAGAACGCGGAGAGCTGGCGCGCTGCGCTCTGCGTGTGAACCCCGATATTGATGCCGGAACGCATGAAAAAATCTCGACCGGAAAAAAGGACAACAAATTCGGCGTGCCGATTGATCAGGCCGTGGCGATCTATGCGCGGCTGGCGGCATTGCCTGGCCTGGAAATGCGCGGGCTTGCGGTGCATATTGGCAGCCAGTTGGGCGATCTGGCGCCGCTGGAAATGGCTTTTCTCAAACTTGGTGAATTGCTCGCCGAAGTGCGCGCTGGTGGTGATACGGTGACGCATATTGATCTGGGAGGCGGCCTTGGTGTTCCCTATAAAAAGGGTGAGGAAATGCCGTCCCCTGCCCAATATGGCGCGATGGTGCAGCGGGTCACGGCGAACTGGGATGTCACTTTGATGTTTGAACCGGGCCGCGTGATTGCTGGCAATGCGGGTGTCTTGTTAACGCAAGTTGTGCGGGTGAAGCGCAATGCCAATCGCGATCCATTTGTGATTGTTGATGCCGCGATGAACGATCTCGCGCGCCCGGCCCTTTATGGTGCATGGCATGATTTCGATGCGGTGGAACCCAATGGCGCGCGCATGGTTGCCAATATCGTCGGACCGATTTGTGAAACGGGTGACACCTTCGCCACCGCGCGTGAAATCGATGCAGTTGCCACAGGCGATCTGGCGGTTTTCCGCACGGCGGGCGCTTATGGCGCGACAATGGCGTCGAGTTATAATTCGCGCGGGTTTGTTGCCGAAGTCATGGTTGATGGCGATCAGTTTGAAGTGGTTGCCGACCGTATATTGCCCGAAGCCATCACCGCTGCGGAAAGAGTTCCTGCGTTTTTAAAGGATAGCTAATGCGCTCACTGCCTCTGTATCATCGTATCGCCGGTCAGCCGGTAATCGTGTTGGGGGAGGGAGATGCAGCGGAGCCAAAACAGCGCTTGGTTGCGCGTGCCGGTGGGCGCGTGGTGCCCGATATGCAGGAAGGCATCGATGAAGGCGCGCGCCTTGCCTTTATCGCGCATGATGATGCGGCCATGTGCGAAGGTGATGCGATCCGTGCACGGTGTGCAGGGCTGTTGGTCAATGTGGTGGATCGCCCCGAGCTGTGCGATTTTACGACGCCCAGCCTGCTGGAACGCGATCCCGTTCTGATTGCCGTTGGCACAAGCGGCGCTTCTGCCGGGCTGGCCAAGCAATTGCGGCTGCGGCTCGAAGGCTTGTTACCAGCAGATCTGGGCATGCTGGCCAGCGGGCTTGCGAAAGGGCGCGATGCAATCAAAGCGCGCTTTCCCATGATGAGCCAGCGCCGGCAGGCCCTCGATATCGCATTGGGGCAGGGCGGCCCGCTCGATGTGCTGGGCGAAGGCAGCGCATCACGCATTGGTGATTGGCTGGACGGCGCGGATGCTCCTGGCAAGAACGAGGTGCACGAATTCACTCTCACCAGCCAGGACCCAGAAGATCTGACGATCCGGCAAGCGCGGCTTTTGGGAACGGCGGATGCGATCATTGCTGACCGTGCAATCACACCTGAAATTCTCAACCGCGCCCGGGCGGATGCGGCGCGATTGGAATTGGGCAAAGACGATGTGCCGGGAAGCGGGGTAGTGGTGTTTTTGCGTGTCGGAAAATAAGCAATCTTACCTATTTATCGGCATTAAAATCATTTAATTTCAAATAGTTGTATGGTTAACGCATGATCCTTCGAGACGAGCATTTTGCTACGTCTTTTTGGAGGATAATCATGGACTTGCCGAAATTTGATCTCACATCCCTACCTCAAATTGACCCCACAATCCTGCCTGACCTGGCTCAATTGATTGGTATGTACGGTTCTATGCGCACGGGCCAAAACAGTTCGATCATCGTGATCGCCAGTATTGTTTACGAAGGTTGCGGCGGCCCCTGCTAAGCGGCGGATCGGTAAAATTATGCATATCGATAAAGATATCGCAGCGCTGCGGAGCAATCGGGCTCCGCAGCGCAGTGCGCAAAAAGCGGTTCATACAGCCTGGATGGGCTGGCGTGAGGATGAAGCTGGCGCAACGATGTTGCGCGAACTTGAAGAGTTTGGTGGCGGCGCACCTTTGACCCAAGGCGGGGTGTTGGAAGGCATGTTCATGCAATCTGGCAAAGCTGAACATCTGATCGGTGATCTGTCACAGCGCATGTGCGCTTGCTTTAAAGCCAACCGCTTTGCTCAGGCGCCTTTTCGCAATGGATTTGATGGTCGCACCGGTACTACGCTGCTGTCCCGTTCTGGACGCGCGCAATTGCTTTTGGAATCGCGTGACCCGGGTGATTACGCGCATAAGAGCCGAGTTTTTAGCGATGGGGTACGCTATGATGCCGTGTTGGGAGGAGCTGGTGAAGCGCGCCTTTTCCACCTGCATAAAGGCGATGGTGCATCAGGACATTTCACGCATGAGGCGCTTGCACTACGACCCGGATCACGCCTCTCGCTCGACCTTTTGAACCAGAGCCTTGAAGTTGATCGGGTGCATCGGCGAATGGTCACCTTGCGGCTTGTTCGATCTGCGCAGACACCAGAGACGACGAAAGAATTTTGCACCGATACCGGCGTGTTGATGCAGCAAAGCGCAGGCAATCTCGCGACCAGCAGGCTGGAGGCGATCATCGCATTGTTGGGACGCATGAAACGCACAGATGCGGCTCCTCAGCTGGCATCGATAGCGACAGGTGATGGCGATGTTTCGCTGCGCTGGCAGGCGCTGCGCGAATGTCTTGGTATGGATACTGCCAAAGGATTTGCCGCCTTATGTCAGCTTGCCCGTTCGCCTGCCGATCCTCTTTTCAGCGACGCCGCGGCGCTGCGGGCGCAGCTGCTTGAAACCTATCCGCAACTTGCCGATTTGGAGAGAACATTATGCCGCGCATAATCGAAGTGCCCGATGATACGGTCTGCACGCTGGAAGAATGTGTGCAGGGCCTCAAAGACGATGGCTTTGACCCGCGCGATGAACAAAGTTTGCAGAACGGTGCGCGGTGGCTGCGCCAATTGGGCAATGATCGTGAGTTTCTGGGCGATATGTTGCTTGCAGAACTGAAACAGGGCGTGAAATCAGCGGAAGAGGCCAGCTCTTACGGAGCGCAGGTTGTGATGCTTTCGCCGCTGGGAGGCGAATTTTTCATGCGCGCGAATTTTTGGCCCAGTGCAGGCGAGCATATGTTTCGGGCCAGCGGCGCATCGGCCTTCTCCTATGAATTGCCGCATGATCACAATTTCGATTTCCTGACCCTTGGTTATTTCGGGCCGGGATATTCCAGCGATTATTACGAGTATGATTATGAAGCGGTCGCAGGTGCGATTGGTGAGAAGGCGGGCTTGCGTTTTGTTGAACGCTCAACGCTCGATCCCGGCAAAATCATGCATTACCGCGCCAGTCTTGATGTGCATTCGCAATTGCCACCTGAAAGCCTCTCAGTTTCGTTGAACATCATGCATGCTGGCGGGGCGCAAGGGTGGCTCGATCAATACCGGTTCGACGTCGCCAAAGACACTATCGAAGCGGTTTTGAGCCCGGGTGCCTCCGAAGTGTTTCTGCGTGCAGCTGTTGGACTTGGCTGCCCCAATGCCCGCGATCTGGCGTTCGATTTCGCCAAAAACCATGTGAGTGAGCGCATGCGCTTAACCGCTCTTGAAGCGCAGGCCGGTGTGCTGGGCATGGCAGAGCGCGATGAATTGTGGCGCCGGGCGGAAAGCTCGGCCAGCAAGCTTATTGCAGCAGAGGCCAGGCGCCACCGCGCAGCTATTGAATTGGAAGTGGTTTAACAAGGCAACCCCGCGGAATGGGGGAGGGGGCAAGATTTGCACCCTCCCTCGTTTCCCAAGCTTACAAGATCCCGCCAGCCAGCCGATCAATCGCGCCTTGCAAGATTACGGCGGCTGCATGGCTATCGATTTTCTGTGCGCGCGATGCGCGGCTGGTATCCATGGCGATCATATCGCGTTCTGCCGCAGCTGTTGACCAGCGTTCATCCCATAACAGGATTGGCAATCCCAATACCGCAAGATTGCGGGCAAAGGCGCGGCTGGCCTGAACGCGCGGGCCTGCACTGCCATCCATATTGAGCGGCAGGCCGATAACAATGCCCGCCACATTGCGCGACTTGCAGATTTCTTCAATGCTGGCCTTGTCGCGGGAGAATTTGGCTTTGGGCAAAGTATTGCCCGCCGTGGCAAAGCGCCATCCCGCATCGCATAAAGCGATCCCGATGGTTTTGGTCCCAAGGTCCAGCCCCAAAAGCGCGCCGCCATCGGGCAGACTATCGCGAAACTGGCCTGCCTCCTCTGTCACCAGTCCGGCTTTTTGGCCCGCTTCAGCCACGCGGCACAGTTCCTTGGGCAGAAGTCCAAACGCCAATGCGGCGCGTCACATCCTCCTGCAAATTCTTCCAGAACAAAGGGATATCGTAGACGTGATAATTGTTGCCGGGGAACACATATGGCCCCAATTGCGGCGGATTGCCGACCAGCAGCAAGCCCGCTGCATTGCACCGCGCTGGAACCGCGCCTGCAATCAGCTCACCGCCGGTCAAATCATCTTCGGGCACCAAAGTGCCCAGATTGCGGTTCATGCTGGCGGTATCGTTCAAGACGCCGCTGATCGGATTGACGCACAGGATCGGGCTTTCCCCGCGAATTTGACCATCAAGGCCAGCGGTTGTTTCATAGCGGCTCAGGAACATGCCGGGATCAGCAGGCTCGGCAAAGCTGGCCCAGCCGACAATGCAGCCCGCTTGATCAGCCGCCGCGCAAGCGGGCATCCCAAGGCTGGGCAAATCATGTTCCAGCGATATCGGCCAGCCAATGGGGTATGCCATGACAACGCGGCTCGCCAGATCGCTGCGCGTCACGCGTTGTTCTAACAAGCGCATGACATGCAAAGCGCCTTGGCTATGTCCGGCAAGCACAATCGGGCGGTCAGCAGGAACGGAATTGACGAAGAAATCAAAAGCTTGTTCGATATCGGCATAGGCTGCATCGATGGCCTGCTGCGCTTCGGGCAAATCAGTCAGGAATGCGCCGAATGTCGCCTGACGATATCGTGGCACCCAGATTTCACTCGCCTGATTAAAAGCGCTCGCCATGCCGCGCACCATAAGGCGGGCGCGGTCTTGCGATTGTTGATCATCAAGCGGGGCATTCCATTTGCTGCCATCCAGAAAGCTGGTGGGGTGCACGAAGAATACTGCGAAGTCTGGTGCCTGCGTGGCCTCCTCTGCGGGCTGCTCAATATCGGGGGTTGGCTGGGGTGAGGGCGTCTCTTCAGCTTGCGCCTCCCCGGTTCGAACTGGCCCAGCCTGCGTCAGCTCCATTGCCGATGGTTGCCAACGCGCAGGATCGTTGATCGCGCCAATGCCGGGTCGGCTGAACCACATCGCCGGATCTTGATAGGCATTGGTGGCAAGCGCATCCTGCGGGGCAAATTCCGCATCAGGAACAAGCGCGGCCTGCGTCAGCTCTTCCCCGTATAGGCGCAGCGCAAACAGCACTGCTGCAACAAGGAAGATGCCAACAACGATTGTGTAGAGGAATTTGCGCAAGGTCTCTCTCCCCTATTGCGGTTCGCGGATTTCGGGCCGCAAGCTCGTCCATGCACGCTCGCCCCGCAAAGCTGAATACCAGGTGAGCGGATTATAGCTTGCCTGCCCATCAAGCGAAAATGTGATGAATTCCGCGCGTCCGCCAACATTCTCCAGCGGGACGGGGCCGCCAAGGCCATTGGTAAGATCATTGGCGGGAAAACGGCTGTCAGCGGAATGATCGCGATTGTCGCCCATCAAGAACACATGGCCATCGGGTATGGTGATTTCGCCCATATTATCATGCCCGCGCGATTGGTGATCGATAATCAGATAGGTCGCGCCATTGGGCAAGGTTTCGCGGAATGTGGGCGGCTCCACAATGCCGCTGCCATCCTCCAGAAGTTTGGCATATTGGGCAAAGACATCAAGGCAGGGATAGGCGCTGTTGTAAGGGCCAGAGCAAGCGTTTTGATGATCTGTACTAAGCTGTACCGGCGGCTGCGTCACTTGCGGCACCGGCGTACCATTGAGCACGATCACGCCATCGACAACCGCAATGCGATCACCGGGCAGGGCGACCACGCGCTTGATATAATCTTCATCGCGGCCCGGCGGCACGGCGATCACGATATCACCATATTCAGGCGTGCGCGGGGCAATGCGCCAGTCATCGCGCGGCAGAACATGAAAGCTCGCCGAAACCCAGCTCCAGCCATAGGGATATTTGGACACCACCAGCCGATCGCCCACCAACAGGCCGGGCATCATTGAGCCGGAGGGGATGTAAAACGGCTTGGCGATAATGGTGTGGAAAGACAGCACGGCAAGCAGCATGAAGAACAGCCCGCGGATTTCCGCGAACCAATCCACCTTTTCGGACTTTTCGGCCGAGTTGGACTTTTCGGCCGAGTTGGGCTTTTCCTCGCTCATGCAGGATGCGCCTCAAGGATTACGAAGGCCTGCGCCCAAGGGTGGTCATCGGTTAGCGTGACATGAATGATGATCGTGTGCCCTTCCGGCGTGAGTTCATCCAGCCGCGCCCTAGCGCCTCCCGTCAACGCCAAAGTGGGCGCGCCCGATGGCGCATTCACAACGCCGATATCTTTCATATAGACGCCGCGCTTAAAGCCTGTGCCCACCGCCTTGGAAAACGCCTCCTTGGCGGCAAAGCGTTTGGCATAGGTGCCCGCTTGCGTATGCGGACGGCGCGCCGCCTTGGCATTTTCCACATCGGTAAAGCTGCGCTGTTTGAACCGCTCACCCCACCTGTCGAGCGAGTTTTGGATACGCTCGATATTGCACAGGTCTGATCCAAGGCCGATGATCACCGTGCTTCGTCCATCAAATCGCGCATTTTCAGGACAGCTTTCTCAAGACCGAAAAATACCGCTTCCCCAATAAGATAGTGCCCGATATTCAGCTCTGCCAATTGCGGAATGGCGGCGATGGGTTGGACGTTCTCATAGGTGAGGCCGTGGCCTGCATGCGGCTCAATCCCGTTCTTGGCGGCCAAAGCTGCCATATCAGACAGGCGGCGCATCTCGGCAGCGATCCGCTCACCGTCGCCATCCAGATGGGCATGGGCATATTCGCCTGTATGCAGCTCAACGATAGGAGCGCCAAGCCGCAATGACGCCTCAATCTGGCGTTCTTCGGGTGCGATGAACAGGCTCACCTTGATATCGGCATCCAGCAATTGCGAGACAATCGGCGCGAGCTGATTGTGCAGGCCAGCGGCATCCAGCCCGCCTTCGGTGGTACGCTCTTCGCGCTTTTCGGGCACGATGCAGGCAGCATGGGGCTTGTGCGCCAATGCGATGGCAAGCATTTCTTCGGTGGCCGCCATCTCAAGGTTAAGCGGCAGATCGGTCGCTTCTTGAATGCGGCGCAAATCTTCATCGCGGATATGGCGGCGGTCCTCGCGAAGATGCGCAGTGATCCCGTCCCCGCCGCACTCTGCAACAATCTTCGCTGCGCGCACCGGATCGGGATGATCGCCGCCACGCGCATTGCGGATGGTGGCGACGTGATCGATATTCACGCCAAGGCGGAGTTTATGCTGACCTGAAATTGGCATCATGACACTTATGCCTTGCGACTGCCCGGCTTGGTGATCTCCACCTTGGCGAGCTCTTCGGGCACTTCATTTTGGGCGTAAGTCGGGAAGGTAATTGCAACCAGCGGGAAATATGGCACGCCCAGATCAACTTCGCCGCCAGAACGATCGACCAAAGACACCTCGGCAATCACTTGCCCGCCTTCCTTGGCCACCGCAGCAATGGCCTCGCGGCTGGAAAGGCCGGTGGTAACGACGTCTTCGACCATCAAAACCTTGGCGCCTTCTTCGATACGAAAACCGCGGCGCAGGTGAAACGCGCCATCGGGACGTTCGAGGAACATCGCGTCTTTTTCCAGCGCGCGGCCCATTTCATGGCCGATAATAAGCCCGCCCATAGCCGGAGAAATCACCACATCAACCGCTCTGCGAATATCGCGCGGAATTTTTTGGGCCAATGCAATGGCCAGCCTTTGTGCGCGGTCTGGATTCATCAGCACGCGAGCACATTGTAGATAATTGGCAGAGTGGCGCCCTGAGGAAAGGACGAAATGTCCGTTCAAAAGCGCTTCGGAGGCGCGGAATTCTTCAAGGACTTCTTCGGGCGTCATGGGTATTGCGAACCTTTCGCAAGGAATTTGAATGATGTGCTGGACAAAAGACTATCTCGCCCATCGGGAAAAAACTCCCTAGAGACGCTTGAGGCATGGGGCAAGCGGGCGTATAGGCGCGCCCAAAGGGGTCTCATGGATCTCTCGAAGGGGTCGGTTCGGGCATTTCCTGAACTCAGACAGAAACGGAAAGCAGTGACGCTATGAATCTCGGCGCAATCGCCCGCAAGACATATCAAAACCTCGCCATATTGCTGGCTGCAATTGGCTTGTTGGCCGCACCGCAAGTGGCTTTGGCACAAGATGAAGTGGCTCCGGTTGAAGCTACCGAATCGCTGGCACCTGAGGCTATAACTCCGGCATTTGAATATTATGGCCCGGACATGATCAAGGGGCAGCCAACGCCATTTGAAGAAGACGCGCTGGCTTCGATGACTTTTCAGGAGCAGTTTACCGCGAACGGCGATTACGCCTTGTGGATGCATGATGCGATCCTGATGCCGATCATTGTCGTTATCAGCTTCTTCGTGCTGTTTTTGCTGCTTTGGGTGGTTGCCCGGTATCGCAAGAAAGCCAATCCCGTCGCTTCGAAAACCAGCCACAACACGCTGATCGAAGTGGTGTGGACGGTTATCCCGGTGATTATCCTGGTGGTGATCGCGGTGCCTTCCATCTCGCTGCTTGCCAAGCAATATGAAACGCCGCCAGCCGATGCCATCACCATCAAGGCCAATGGCTATCAATGGTATTGGGGTTACGAATACCTCGACAATGGCGGCTTTGAAGTGATTTCCAATATGAAAGACGAATCAGCTTCGCTTGACGCTGGTGAGCCTTTTCAACTTGCCGTGGATAACCGCATGGTTGTTCCGGTAGGTGTGCCGATCCGTTTGCAGACATTCGGCAAGGATGTGATCCACGCTTTTGGCATTCCCTCACTCTGGTTCAAGCTTGACGCTGTACCGGGCCGCATCAATGAAAAGATGCTCGTGATTGACGAGCCGGGCATTTATTACGGGCAGTGCATGGAGCTTTGCGGTGCGCGTCACGGTTATATGCCGATTGCTATCGAAGCGCGCCCTGTTGAAGAATTTGAGGAGTGGGTTCGCACCCAGCCCGGCGGCACTGTCGCCAGTGATGTCGTGGCCGAAGCTGAAGTGGTCGAAGATGCCGAAGCTGAAGTGGCCGAAGATGTCGCTGAAGAGCTGGTCGAAGACGCTGCTCCCGCCGTTTAATTTGCATTTCTGAAGATACGAAGGTCCAAACTATCATGGCCACCACCGCTGAAGGCTTCGACGCACACCACGATGATCACGTGCATACCGCTGATCACAAACCGAGCTTTTTTGCTCGCTGGTTTATGTCGACCAACCATAAAGACATCGGCACGCTGTATTTGATCTTTGCGATTATCGCCGGGATCATCGGTGGCGCAATTTCGGGCGCGATGCGCGCTGAACTTGCCGCGCCGGGCCTGCAATATCTGGGTATTTTTGTGGATATGCTGGGCGGCGATGGCTCCAGCTTTGATCAACAAGGCCATATGTGGAATGTGCTGATTACTGCGCACGGTCTGATCATGGTTTTCTTCATGGTTATGCCCGCGATGATCGGCGGTTTTGGTAACTGGTTTGTGCCGTTGATGATCGGTGCGCCAGATATGGCCTTCCCGCGCATGAACAATATCAGCTTCTGGCTGACGGTTGCAGGTTTCTTGTCCCTGATCTTCTCGATGTTTGTATCGGGCGGCATTGGCATGGGCGCAGGCACCGGTTGGACGGTTTATGCACCGCTATCGACAACGGGTTCGGCAGGGCCGGCGGTCGACTTTGCGATCTTCTCGCTGCACTTGGCTGGTGCTGGTTCGATCCTTGGTGCAACCAACTTCATCACCACGATCTTTAACATGCGTGCCCCGGGCATGACGCTGCACAAAATGCCGCTATTTGTATGGTCGGTTCTGGTGACAGCGTTCCTGCTGCTGCTGGCGCTGCCTGTGCTTGCGGCTGCTATCACCATGCTGCTGACGGATCGTAACTTTGGCACCACCTTCTTTGATCCTGCCGGTGGCGGTGATCCGGTTTTGTATCAGCATCTGTTCTGGTTCTTTGGTCACCCCGAAGTGTACATCATGATCCTGCCAGGCTTCGGCATGATCTCGCAGATTGTGGCAACTTTTAGCCGTAAGCCTGTATTCGGTTATCTCGGCATGGCTTATGCGATGGTCGCGATTGGTGTTGTTGGCTTCATCGTGTGGGCGCACCACATGTATACCGTCGGCCTTGATGTGAATACGAAGATGTATTTCACCGCAGCCACCATGGTGATCGCGGTGCCAACCGGCATCAAGATCTTTAGCTGGATTGCCACCATGTGGGGCGGTTCGATCACTTTCAAATCGCCGATGGTGTGGTCGATGGGCTTCATCTTCCTGTTCACCGTTGGCGGTGTGACAGGCGTGGTGCTGGCCAATGGCGGCATCGATGATAACCTGCACGACACCTATTATGTGGTCGCGCATTTCCACTATGTGCTTTCCATGGGCGCGGTGTTCTCGATCTTTGCAGGCTTTTATTACTGGTTCCCGAAGATGAGCGGCCGCTGGCACTCCGAATTCTTGAGCCACCTGCATTTTTGGGTGTTCTTTATCGGCGTGAACATCGTGTTCTTCCCGCAGCACTTCTTGGGCTTGCAAGGCATGGCGCGTCGTTATCCCGATTATCCAATTGCCTATGAATTCTGGAACAGTGTTTCGACCTTTGGCTATGGCATCGTGTTGATCAGCGTCCTGATATTCTTCGTCAATCTGGTCTATGCCTTTACGATGGGTCGCCGGGCAGAGCCCAATTACTGGGGCGAAGGCGCAACAACGCTGGAATGGAGCTTGTCCAGCCCGCCGCCTTATCACCAGTTTGAAACGCTGCCCGTGATCGAAGATCATCACAGTGCTGATGATCACATTTCAAGCAAGCCGACCACAGCATAAGGTCAGCTTAAGGGCGAAGGCCTCTCGCCAACATGACAATAGCGAGGGGCGCAGTCGGCAACGGCAGCGCCCCTCGCGTCAAAAGTAGGACTATTGTGAACACCAAAGCCGCCCCTTTAGAAACCACTCCAACACCGGTTGCGATGCCGGCCGATTGGCGCGATTTCTATGCGTTGACCAAGCCTGGCGTAATCCGGCTTGTGGTGTTTACCGGGCTGTGCGGTTTGCTGGCTGCGCCTGGTTCCATCCACCCTATCATTGGTTTTACCGCGATCCTGTGCATTGCGCTGGGTGCTGGCGGTGCTGCTGTGTTGAACCAGTGGTGGGAAGCTGATCTTGATAAGTTGATGAAGCGCACAGCCAAACGGCCAATTCCCGCAGGCCGTATCCGCCGCGATGATGCGCGTGATTTCGGCTTGTTGCTATGCGGCTTTTCGGTGGCGATCATGGGGCTGGCCGTGCATTGGCTCGCCGGGCTGATTCTTGCCTTTTCCATCATTTATTACTCGGTGATTTACACCATGTGGCTCAAACCACGCACGCCGCAGAACATCGTTATCGGCGGCGGGGCAGGGGCCTTTCCGCCATTGATTGGCTGGATCGCGGTGACAGGTGAAATCACCATGATGCCGATTTTGCTGTTTGCGATCATCTTCATGTGGACACCGCCGCATTTCTGGGCGCTCGCATTGTTTGTAAAGCCCGATTATGCTGCTGCGGGCATTCCGATGATGCCCAATGTCGCTGGTGAGAAAAGCACCCGCTTCCAGATCCTTGGCTATAGCGTGATCTTGTTCCTCACCACGCTGGCACCTGTTGCGATCGGCGGGGCCGGATTGATTTACGCGGTGGCCGCTGTGCTGCTTTCAGGCGCGTTTGTGGCACTGTCTGTTCCCGTTGGGCTAAGAATGCCGAGCGAGGATGACAAGCTGAAACCGGAAAAGCGTTTGTTTGCGTTTTCGATACTCTATCTGTTTGCTTTGTTCGCGGCGCTGGTCGTGGATCGGATTGCGTTGGCATGACACCTGAAGAAGAAACCGAATACAAAGCCCGCCGCAAAGCGCGCAATGTCGTGTTTGCTGTGGCCATGTTCGCCTTTGTCGCGCTGGTTTATGCGATCACGGTTGTGCGGGTGACTGACTGATGTCGACCGCGCCTGTCCCCTCTTTGGAAGCGCGCAATAAGCGCACGATGATGATTGGGTTTGGCATTGCGCTGTTTATGCTGGGGCTGGGCTATGCCGCGGTGCCGCTATACGATCTGTTTTGCCGGGTCACAGGCTTTGGCGGGACCACGCAGGTTGCCACGCAGGCTGAAGCCAATGCTGCGGCTGAAGCAGGCGCATTGGCGGGCGCGAAAACATATTCAATCCGCTTTGACGCCAATACAGCTGCAGGAATGCCGTGGGATTTCACGCCAGCACAAGTGACAGACACGGTCACCATTGGGCAACGCGATATCGCGATCTATAATGCGAAAAACACCAGCAATGCACCAATTACGGGCACCGCAACTTTCAATGTCGAGCCAGAGCAGGCGGGCCGGTATTTCCACAAGATCCAGTGTTTTTGCTTTGTCGAACAGGTGTTGGAACCGGGGCAATCGGTGAAAATGCCGGTGCTTTATTTCGTTGATCCCGCAGCATTGGATGATCCCAACATGCAAGGGGTCGAACAGATCACGCTGAGTTATACATTTCATCGCGCTGAAACGTCGGCGCAATAGGTTTCGTAAAGCTCTAGACCAAGGCGCGGGGGCGCTTTAAGGGCTAGGGCGAATTGGAAAGATCAGGACGGACATTATGGCGGGCGCCAAGAACCACGATTATCACATTCTCGATCCCGATATCTGGCCGCTGGTTGGCGCATTTTCGGCGCTGACCTTTACCACCGGGATGGTGCTTTATATGCATCAGGAGACTTTCCCAACCGCGTGGCCGATTGTTCTGGGTTTGGGTATTGCCGGTTTGATCGCGACCTTTTTTGGCTGGTTTTCCAAAGTCGTAAACGAAGCTGAGGCCGGTGATCATACCCCGGTGGTTCAGTTGCACATGCGGTACGGCATGATCTTGTTCATTGCTTCTGAAGTGATGTTTTTTGTCGGGTGGTTTTGGGCCTGGTTTGATTTTGCCTTGTTCCCCGCCCCGCTGGATTACGATTCTAGCGCTGGCATCTGGAGCAATGTGATCGGTACGGACGCTGCTGCTGCTCTGGCGAATTTCCCGCCCAAGGGCATTGAGGTGCTCGATCCGTTTGATCTTCCACTGCTTAACACGCTGATCCTGTTGTGCTCGGGCACCACGATTACCTGGGCGCACCACTCGTTGATCCATGGGGACCGCGAAGGTCTTAAGCAGGGTTTGTGGTTGACCGTTCTGCTGGGCATCCTGTTTTCAGGCATTCAGGCTTACGAGTACAGCCATGCGGCCTTTGGCTTTGGCGGGACCAACTATTCCTCCGGCTTTTACATGGCGACCGGCTTTCACGGCTTCCACGTTCTGGTTGGCACGATCTTCCTGATCGTATGTCTTGTGCGCACCTATAAAGGCCACTTCACGCCCAAACAGCACTTTGGCTTCGAAGCGGCGGCTTGGTATTGGCACTTCGTTGATGTGGTGTGGTTGTTCCTGTTCATCACAGTCTATGTATGGGGCGGCTGGGGCGCAGAGATCGGCAGCCACTAGGCGTCCGGTGACCAAAGAACCCAAATTAGCGAAAGGGCAGCCCACCATTGGTACGGCTGCCCTTTCCGGTTTGTGCCCCCGATGCGGTGAGCATAGCATGTTCGATGGCTGGATCGCGTTTGCGCCCAGATGCGGGGGCTGCGGGCTGAATTTTGACAAGTTCAATGTTGGCGATGGTCCGGCGGCGTTTCTCACGATGGTGATTGGCGCGATTGTCGCCGCGCTGGCGATCTGGTTGGAGCTTGCCGCGCAGCCGCCATGGTGGGTGCATGTGATCTTGTGGGTGCCCCTGATCATTGCCGCTGTGATTTATGGGCTGCGGATCACCAAAGGCTGGCTAATGGCGTCAGAATATGCCCGCGATGCGCGTGAAGCCGGAACAGGCGATCTGTAATGCGCATACCGGTTATCTCGACCATCATTGTGGTGGCCGCTGTCGCGATCATGGTGCGGCTGGGCTTCTGGCAGCTGGACCGCGCGGATGAGAAGGCGCAATTGATCACGCAGTATGAGGCTAATCAGGAACTTCCTGTCATTGGCAGTTATCAGCCTTTCCAAACGAATGACGATGGAAGTTTCACCGGTCCGCAGGATGAGCTTTTCCGCACGGTGCAAATCGATTGTGATAATCCGCAGGATTGGAAGGCAGTTGCGGGGCGCCATGCCAATGGTCAGTCCGGCTATGTGCATATGTTTATTTGTCATGGGTTCCCCATGGGCGCTCTTGGTTCTTCTGAGACAGCCGGGCCTGATTTGTATGGGACGATTGGATGGTCGCGCTCACCGCAGCAACCTGAATGGCAAGGCGGTATGGTGACAGGCGTTTTATCGATGGCCGGCGAAGACTTTGAAGTTGTTGCGACCCAGCCGCTTGCCGGACTTGCCCCTCTGGCAAAGCCTGACCCCAACGACCTGCCCAACAACCACCTGTCTTACGCGGTACAGTGGTTCCTCTTCGCGCTTACCGCGCTGGTCATCTACATACTGGCATTACGCCGCGCAGCGCGCTAACGCCGCGCTGCAATGCAATATGTTTCTACCAGAGGAAGCGCTTCTGCGCTCAATTTCGAAGGCGTCACCCTGGCGGGTCTGGCGCGTGATGGCGGCCTGTATCTGCCTGCTGAATGGCCGCGTTTTTCCCAAAGCGAGATCGCCGATATGGCTGGCCTGCCTTATGCTGAACTGGCCGCGCGCGTTATGGCGCCGTTCGTTGAAGGATCGCTGACGCACGATGAACTTGGCGATTTGTGCGCGCGCGCTTACGGCACGTTCGCGCATGAAGGCGTCACACCTCTCAAGCAATTTGACCAGCAGCAATGGTTGCTCGAACTGTTCCACGGCCCCACGCTGGCGTTCAAGGATGTGGCGTTGCAATTGCTTGGCCGCTTGTTTGAGCATTTCCTCAAGAAGCGCGACGATCATCTCACCATTGTTGGTGCGACGTCCGGCGATACCGGCTCTGCCGCGATTGACGCTGTGGCCGGGCGTGAGCGGATCGATATCTTCATGCTCCACCCACATGGCCGGGTCAGCGATGTGCAGCGCCGCCAGATGACAACCGTGCGCGCGCCCAATGTGCACAACCTTGCCATCGAAGGCAGCTTTGATGATGCGCAGGCCATGGTGAAGCGCATGTTCGTGGATGACCAGATGAACGGCCGCTTCCGCATTAGCGCGGTGAATTCCATCAACTGGGCGCGATTGATGGCGCAGGTGGTGTATTATTTCGCCGCCGCGCTGCAATTGGGCGGACCGCAGCGCAAAGTTGCCTTCAGCGTGCCCACGGGCAATTTCGGGGACGTTTTCGCAGGTTATGTCGCGGCCAAGATGGGCCTGCCGATTGAACGGTTGATTGTCGCGACCAATATCAACGACATCCTCCACCGTGCTTTGTCCACTGGCGATTACTCCGCTGGAACGGTCACGCCAACGGCGGCACCCAGCATGGATATTCAGGTCAGCTCGAATTTTGAACGGTTGTTGTTCGATGTCGGCGGACGCGATGGCAAAGCGCTGGCGCAGCAAATGCACGGCTTTGAAGCGAGCAAATCGATGCAGCTCACCAACAGCCAGCGTGAAGGCGCTTCAGAACTGTTCACCAGCGCCCGCGCTGATGCAGCTGAGATGACGCAGGCGATTGCCTGGGCATCGGACAAATGCGGCGAAGTGATCGATCCGCACACCGCAATCGGCCTGCACGCAGCGCGCCACGCCGATGTGGCCAAAGACGTTCCCATTGTGACGCTGGCAACCGCGCATCCCGCAAAGTTCCGCGATGCTGTGGAGCGGGCCACAGGCAAGCGGCCCGCATTGCCGCGCCGCGTGGGCGATTTGTTCGACCGCACGGAAAAATATGAGCAATTGCCCGGCACCTATGATGCGGTACGCGACTATGTCGAGGCCAACGCAACGCAGTCTGCCTGATGGCGACGCTTACCAGCCAAGCCGTTTTGCTGGAAGGCGCAAGCTGGCCTGATTACGGGCTGCTCGACAGCGGCGATGGGCGCAAGCTGGAGCGTTATGGCCCCTATCGCTTTGTCCGTCCCGAAGGGCAGGCCTTGTGGTCTCCGCGCTTTGGCGAAAGCGATTGGCAGGCGGATGGCGAATTTATTCCCGGCTCGGATGACGATGGCGGCGGGCGCTGGCATTATGAACGCGAAGTGCCGCAGGATGGTTGGCCGCTAAGCTGGCCAAATGCGGGCGATAACGTGCAATTTACCGCGCAATGCACGCCTTTTCGGCATCTGGGTTTCTTCCCCGATATGGCGCCTGTGTGGGATTGGATGCGCGGACAGTTGGAAGGACGCACGGCGGAACCTCGGCCCTGCCTCAACCTGTTTGGCTATACTGGCGTTGGCTCGCTCGCTTTGTCGCAACAAGGCCCGGTCACCCATGTCGATGCGAGCAAAAAATCTGTTGCGCAGGCGCGCGAAAATGCCGCGCTTTCGGGCATGGAAGACCGCCCGATCCGCTGGCTGATTGATGATGCGGCCAAATTTGCTGCACGCGAAGTGCGGCGCGAAAATCGCTATGACGGGATTATCCTCGATCCGCCCAAATTCGGGCGCGGCCCCAAGGGAGAGACATGGCGCATTGAAGAAGGCTTGCCGCCTCTTATTGCCGATTGCCGCCAGTTGCTGGACGAAAGCAGCCGCTTTCTTTTCCTCACCGTTTATGCCGTGCGGATGAGCTCGCTGGCGCTGGGCGGATTGCTGGCCGAAGCGTTCGCAGACCTTCCCGGCACCATCGAACATGGCGATTTGGCCATGCGCGAAGAGGGACCAGATGGCCGCTTATTGCCCACTGCGATCTTTGCGCGGTGGAACAACGCCTGATCAGCCTGCAACGTTGCTCATCGCGGTAAGGAATTCTTCGATCCGTTTTGCGTTGTAGCCAAGATCAGACACGCCCACTTCACTGGTAGAGCGCATATCAACCCGCGTGCTGCCATCATCAATCGGTGTCACTTCCACCACCACATGATCGCGAAAGCGGATATAACCGGCATAAGAAATCGCTTCGATTCGCCCAGCCTGTGGATCGCTATCCGTAATCTGCCATCCACGCTCTTCGGCCAATGCGCGCGCGATGGCGAGCGCTTCTGTAGGCGATTGGTTCATCACGATGGGTGCAATATCGGGATAGCCTTCGCGGTGCGCAGCGCGCCATTCTTCCATGCTTTCAAACGGGCGCAGATTGTCTTCGCGCACTTCCCAAGCGACGAATTGGGGCGGATCATCCACATCAGTGGTGATGTCATGCATGGGAGGATATTTGCCCCCGGGCACAGCCACGCTCATCCAGATAACGCCAACCATCGCAGCGGCCATCACAATGGCGAGGCCCGCTGGCCATTTCGGCCCCGATTTCTTCACAAAACCGATAACCAAACCAACTATTGCAATTGCAGCAGCGCCCAGCACAAAGGGTTGCGCGCCCATAAACCACAAAAAGCCGGTGATCTTGTCGATTATATCGTAGCGTGCAAAAGTCATTGCAATCACGCCCACAATGATCGCGCCCGCAACGCCAACCAGGCCGATTACGCCCAATTTCCAGGCCCATGATTTCTTGGCTTTAGACGCTGCGACAGTCTCGTTCATTGCACTCTCCTGTATCGGCAACAGCGAATGCCCGCAAACACTGCCCTTCGTCAATGTGCGCACGCCATCTTGCCAAGTGGTGTTCGCGGTGCAATCAGGCGCTTTCTGCCATGTCTGACACTCTATATCTTGAACTCACCGATTTTGAGCATGACGTGCTCACCGGAATTTACTCCGAGGAGACGGGTAAGCCGCAGCCTTTGCGCTTCACGGTGCGGGTGCAATTAAAAGTGCCTGCGCATTACACACCCGATACGCCGCTTTCGGCGAGCAAGAATTACATGGACCTGAAATTCGCCTGTTCAGAGGCGCTGGGCACCGATACGCATTTCACTCTGATCGAAGCGGTGGCTGATCATGTATGCGATACCTTGTTCACGCAGGATGACAGGGTGGAAGAGATCAGCGTAAAGATCATCAAGCTTGCCTTGACCGAGGCGAATGAGAAGATCGGCATCACTTTGACACGGCAGCGACGCTGATGGGGAAAGCTGTGCGCATTGCGATCGATGATCTGCCTGATGCGCCGCTTGATGCTGCTGCCACTTTCCATGCTGAATATGTGACCGGTGTGCTGAAGCAGGCGAACAGTGTGGATGTGATGGTGTTGATTTTTCCTCCTGCTGACCATGCCCACCACGGCTGGCGACTGGCCAGTGTGCAAGACCTCGCCCGCACGGCCGCGCCTGTTCGCGTGAATGCGATTGTCGGCGCGGATGATGCCGGCATTGCAAAAGCTGCCGATTGGCTGGAGACTGCACCGGGAATTACCGGGCATGTCTTGCGCATCGAAGGGGAGACCGCGTGAGCTGCGACAAACCACTTGTGGATGCTTTTGCCCGCCGGATCACCTATCTGCGGCTTTCAGTGACGGATCGCTGCGATTTGCGCTGTTCTTATTGTATGCCCGAATTGATGCAATTCCTGCCCAAGCGCGAGATTTTGAGCCTTGAGGAATTGCACAAGTTAAGCCTGGCGATGATTGCGCGCGGGATCACCAAGATCCGGCTAACCGGCGGGGAGCCGCTGGTGCGGCGCGATATGATTGAGCTGGTCCAGGCATTGGGCCGCAAGCTGGGTGACGGGCTGGAAGAACTCACGCTCACCACCAATGGCACGCAATTGGCTGCCCATGCCGATGTTTTGGCGCGGGCAGGGGTGAAGCGGGTGAACATCTCGCTCGATACGCTGGACCGCGAAATTTTCGCCAAGCTGACCGGGCGTGACCGGTTGAACGATGTGCTCGAAGGCATTCGCGCTGCGGATGAGGCGGGGCTTGCGGTCAAAATCAATGCTGTGGCGCTTAAAGGCGTAAATGAAGGCGAGCTGCCCGATTTGATCAGCTGGGCGCATGGGCGCGGGGCTGATGTGACACTGATCGAAGTGATGCCTCTGGGTGAAATTGAAGAAGAACGCTCCGAACATTATCTGCCGCTTCCTGCCGTGCGCGACAGGTTGGAAGAGCGCTGGTCGTTGACCGACCTGCCGGACAATACTGGCGGGCCTGCGCGCTATGTCCGCGTGGCTGAAACGGGCGGGCGATTGGGCTTTATCACCCCGCTGACCAACAATTTTTGCGCGTCCTGCAACCGCATCCGAGTAACCGCGACGGGCCAGCTTTATGCTTGCCTTGGCGGCGCGGAGAAGGTCGATTTGCGCGCGGCTTTGCGGTCGGACACGCCTGAAGAAGAGCTGGAGAGGGCTCTGAATGAGGCGATGATGATCAAGCCAGAGCGCCACCATTTCGCCATTGCGCCCGGAGCCGCGCCCACGCAGCCGCGCCATATGTCGGTTACAGGTGGGTGATGGCGGTAAAGCTGGTTTTCCTTGGCAAGCTGGCCGATCTGGCCGGCAGTGATGATCGCGCAATCGCCGCGCCGCTCGATTGGGCCGGATTGCTTTCAGCTTTGGAACCAGCCCTCGCACAAGCCGCGCAAGATGATACCACCAAAATTGCGCTCAACGGCGCGCTGCTGACCGATAAGGCTGCGCTCGAGGCTCACGATGGCGATGAAATCGCGCTGCTTCCGCCTGTCAGTGGAGGCTAACCCGTGCGCGATGTTCGCATTGTAACGCAGCCATTTGTCCCCGGCGCATTGACCGACGAATTCGCTAAAGCGCATCCCGGCCTTGGCGGCGTTTGCACTTTCGTGGGCGAAGTGCGCGGGGAAGACGGCGTGGAAGCTTTGGAGCTGATCCAATATCCCGCAATGACGCGCAAAGGCATGGAGGAGCTGGCCGACACCGCGTTGGAGCGATTCGCGCTAATGGGCTTGCTGATTGTGCACCGTGTTGGCGTGATGGGCCCGGGTGAACCGATTGTGTGCGTGTCCGCTGCTGCACATCATCGCCGGGCTGCCATTGATGCGGTGGATTTTACTATGGATTATCTCAAATCCGCCAGCTGGCTGTGGAAACGTGAAAAGCGGTCCGATGGCTGGCATTGGATAGAGCCGCGCGCCCAAGATCACAGTGATCTGGCCCGCTGGGCAACGAAAAAACTATAGTTTGAGCGAGATCAAAGCGGTCTGTGCCGCTGATTGTACGATTGGCCTATCGATCTTCCTGTGGGGGGTGGCCGCGGTGACATTCGCCGCACTGTTGGCCTAAAGTTCTGAGCACACTTTGGGTTAATCAGCATCCTCCAGGCGCGCGGGGTCGATCAATTCGATCCCGCGTGCTCCATTTCGCTTCAATCCGCCCATTTTTTCCAGCGACGTGATCGCGCGGCTTACCGTTTCAATCGTCAGCCCCAGCATATTGGCCATCTCTCCGCGTGTGAGCGGCAAATCGAATCGCTGCGCGAAATGGCACGGTGAATTGCTCGCCGCCTGCGCCAAAGCCAGCACCAAAGCGCCCACTTGCGCATTGGCAGAGCGGCCAGAGCCCATAGCCAGCAATTGGCGTGCGGCATGCAAGTCTTCCTGAGAACGGCGAAGCAAGGCGCGGGTTAATTGCGGATAGCGGTTGATGGCATCTTCCACCTCGCTACGGGCGAAAACGCAAAGCCTGCTATTGGTAAGCGCTACGACATCGTGACTGGGGAAGGGGGCGAACATTTCCCCCACAAATCCAGACGGATGGATCAGCGCCAAGATACGCTCATTGCCATCAGCATCATAGCTGGTGACTTTGAGCGCGCCTGTTACCAAAGTGGCGCAGGCCGCTTCTTCATCGCCTGCGGCAAACAGCAATTCGCCGCGCTCCAATTCTCGCGTACGGCCTGCTTTGGACAAGGTGCCACGCTCTTTTTCGGTGAGCACTGAACACGCTGCGCTATCGCGAACGGGACAGGTTTCACAAACCAGGTTCATGGCGCAAGGCTTTGTAACATTGCGGAAATCAGCGCGGATTGCGTATCGCTCAATTGCGCAATTTGATCCCGCTTTGCCGCTAGCTCTGCAAATTGCTCACCCGCCACCGAAGCATTGACGGTCAACCGGTCCAAATCCGCCAAGGCAATCATCAATTGCGCGCGGCTGCCTTCCAAATCGGCGATGGCAACCTGGGCATTGGCCCAGCGATCACTATCGCGCGCCGCGCCCTGAGCAGCGGCTACTGCATTGCGGGTTTGCGGGGCTGTTTTCAGGAAATCGCTGTGCGCAGCTTGTGCTTGGGCCACCAATTGCTCGCTTTGCGTCAATGCAGCGGCGCTGGTGGCAGGCGGTTGGTATGGTTGCGCGGTTGGTGTTGCCATCGTCAAGCTCACCCGCTCGGTATCGCGAATGCCGAGACTCGGATATGCGGCGTCTGACGAAGCGCATCCAGAAAGCGCTATTGCAGGCAACAACGCGGCAAGGCAGGTGTGTTTGAGCATCTTTATGGGCGATTCATAACGCCGCAAAGCCCCGCTTGCCAGCCTGCTTTGCACTATTCGTAACAATGTCTGAAGATTCGCACTTTCATGCCGCTCTCGTGGTTGACAGCCCGTCAGCCCTCGCTTATCAGCCGCCATCTTTCCGGTGCCCGTGATTGGGCGCCTTTTTTGTCATTGCAACAACGGCGCTGGGCCCGCGTGGTAAGACACCAGAAGAAACGGATACGAGCACCATGTTCGCAGTAGTGCGCACCGGCGGCAAGCAATATCGCGTCGCCGAAGGAGATAAAATCGCGGTCGAGAAACTGGCTGGTGAAGCCGGTGAAACGATCACCTTGGACGATGTCCTGATCGCTGGCGAAGGTGCAGACCTTGCTGACGCGGGTAAAGTCACGGTTTCGGCCGAGATCATCGCTCAGGCGAAAAGTGAGAAGGTGACGATCTTCAAAAAACGTCGCCGACAAAACTATCGCCGCAAGAACGGCCATCGCCAGCAGCTTACGCTGCTGCGCATTTTGGGCGTTGGCGAAGGCAAAAAAGCATCTGCCAAGAAAGCTGCTGCTCCTAAAAAGGAAGCTGCACCCAAGGCAGAAGGCACCAAGTCTGCGGAAACGAAGGCTCCGGCCAAGAAAGCTGCTCCTAAAAAGGCAGATGCCAAAGCCGATCTGGACACCAGCAACCTTTCGCTGATCTCGGGCGTGGGCCCGACTATCGAAAAGAAGCTGCGCGCTGCTGGCATTGAAAGCTGGAATGATATCGCCAGCTGGGATGAAGCCACGGCTGCGAAGATGAATGACGAGCTTAAGCTGGGCAATCGCCCGGTGAAGGACGAATGGGTTGAGCAGGCGAAAGAACTGCTCGCTGGTAAGCCGCCGCGCGCCAAGGTCGATCAGGCCGAAGCCGCTTCTGGCAAAGACACGTAATTAAAGGACGCGAGAGCCATGGCACATAAAAAAGCAGGCGGTTCATCCAATAACGGTCGCGATTCAGCAGGCCGGCGCCTTGGTGTGAAAAAATTCGGCGGTCAGAACGTGATCGGCGGCAACATTCTCGTGCGTCAGCGCGGTACGAAGTTCTACCCGGGTGCCAATGTGGGCATCGGCAAAGATCACACACTATTTGCAACCGGCAACGGCATTGTGCGCTTTCATGCAGGCAAGCTTGGCCGCAAATATGTGTCGGTCGATGCTGTGGCAGAAGCTGCCGAATAACGGATGATCTGATTACAGGGTCATCCACCGGGATGGCCCCGCCGGAGCAAATCCGGCTCTTGAAGGGAGATGGGGCTGACCCGTCTCCCTTTGTGCATCTCCCTTCACAATCCACTCCGCGCACCTTTGGGTGTGGGGACTGGCCGTTGAGGGAGCCAGCCAATGATGATCCGTACCAGCCGCCTGTTATTGCGGCCCTACTTTGCCGAAGATGCGCGCGAGCTTTTTGCCCGAATCGCGGATGAGCGTGTGGTGCGGATGTTGAGCCGTGCGCCGTGGCCTTACACGATGGATCATGCGCGCGGGTTTTGCGCCCGTCCGCTCAATCCCTTTTGCACCAATTTCGCCGTCACTCTGCCAGAGCAGCGCGGTGCCCCGATCATTGGCGGTATCGGCCTTGAACTTGCTAGCGATGTGCCGGAGCTGGGATATTGGCTTGCGCCCGATTTCTGGCGGCAAGGCTATATCAGTGAAGCGGTGACCGCTGTGCTGGAGAAAGCCGCCTTGTTGGGCTTCACGCAAGTTTGCGCAGGCCATTTCGCCGATAACCCCGAATCAGGCGCAGTGCTGCGCAAAGCAGGTTTTGCCCCCACCGGAGAGATTGCCGCAACCCCATCGCAGGGGCGCGGTGGGCAGGACGTACCCACAATACGTTACGCGTGTGAGCTTGCCTTGTCGCCGCAGCTGGCATTGACTGTAGCCGCCTGATCGCTGTCATAAGCGGTGATCAGCGCGCTATCGTCATGGTCCCAAGGGTGAAAGCCGGGCCGAAAAAAGGCGAGCCATTGCGGAATGATCCGCCGTAACATGCCGGGCCGCACGGTGAGGTAAGTTAAAAGCCGCCACCGTGCGCGCCGCCCGGTGATGCCGCGCTGCGCAAGCAGTTCGAGCGCGTCTTCGCAGCGATTGCGGATGAAGTGAAAAGTGACATTGCCCATCACCATGCACCGCGTCATCCATCGGCGCTGTTGTGACCAATCGCGCACGGCGTGATCCCACGTGTCAAAGGCAACGCCTTTATGCTCAATCTCTTCGGCTGCATGCCACAACCACAGATCGCGGCCACCCATGCCAGCGCTGGCTATGCTATCGGGATCTTTGAGGAACAGGTGCGCGAACATCGCAGTGAAATGCTCCAGCGCCATTGTGACGGCGAGCTGCACGATAGCCGGTTGATCCTGCGTCTCACGCACCATTTGCGCCACCCGCACATCGATCTGCGTCAGGTCAAATCCGGCAGCTTTGGCAGCGCGGTTGAAAGCGATATGTTCGCGCGAATGGTTTACTTCCTGGCGAACAAAATCGCGGATCTGGGTGGCGAGCGGTTCGGGCACACCATCGCGGTGCGCGCGCACGGCATCGATAAACATCGCCTCTCCGCGCGGGAAGCTTGCCGATAGGGCGGTGAACCACGCGGCCGCTATCGGATCGGATTGAGGATCGGGCGACGCATCGCGAACAAAACGACGGTTACGGATTTTTAAGTGCGTTTCGTCGGGCGAAGCTTGTTGTAAGCTGGCAATTGCGTTCATAACGAAAGCCTTGAATGCGATGTCCCGATAGTCTTCTGCGAGATACTGACAGCTATGTCAATAAAGAAGCGCCTCAGTCCAGAAAAGAGCCGCGCAGCAGCATTGGGCGCAGCGCGTGAATTGTTGATTGAGGCAGGGCCGCAGGCGGTTACGCTCAAAGCGGTTGGCCAGCGCATTGGCCGCACCCATGCAAATTTGCTGCACCATTTTGGTTCCGCTGCGGGACTTCAGAAAGAGCTGGCGCGCCATCTTGCGCAAACCGTGTGCGATACGATTGGCGAAGCGGTGCGAGCAACGCGCGCTGGAATGGCGACACCGCGCGATGTGGTGGATCTTACCTTTGATGCGTTTGGCGAACAGGGCGGCGGCCCTTTAGCAAGCTGGATGTTGTTATCGGGCAATGAAAATGCGCTCGATCCGATTGTGGAAACGATCCACGCGCTGGTCGATGATCTGCATCCCAAAGAGCATGATCCCGGTATTGAGCAGAGCATGCATGAGATCACCTATTCGCTGGTTTTGCTGGCGCTGGGGGATGCGTTGTTGGGTGAACCTTTGGCCGAATCGCTGGGAGTTGAGCGCCAGACATCGCGCGATCGCGCCGAAGAAATGCTCACCGCGTCCTTTGCCGCTGCTGGTGATATTGCGCCGGCTGCTTAAGCAGGCGGGTCAAGCTCCAGCCAAGCGGGCAGCAATGCCTTATCAATATCGCTGACGCGCAGATGATCGATAGCCAGGCCAAATTCCGGGTAAGAAATTTTGCGCCTTTTTTCCTGTGATTGGGCCAGCGGCACCACGATCAGCCGCCGATTGACCTTTTGCCGCCAATTCATACGCGCTGTGTTTTCCTGCCCGATATAACAGCCTTTGTTGAAGCTCACCCCGCCAAGTTCCACCGCATTGGTTTCCAGCCAAAGGATATCGCCCAATTCAGCGCTGCCCTCCGGTACGCCAAGCGCAAGGCGGTGCGCAGTCCAAGCTGCATCCGCGCTGTCACCCGCTGCAGGAGGCGCGATCCAGCGAAACCCGAGCGCGGCAAGCCGTGGGTCAGGCGATGCGCCATCTGTAGGCTGTGTGGACCAAAACACGCCCAGCGCATCATCGCGAACAATCTCCAAATTGCGCCGCAAGCGATAGAGCGAGAGCCGCTTGACCAGCGCATCAGCTTGCGATGCTTCACAATCGAGCAGCAATGCGCCATCGCCGCCATCCCAAATAATCATATCGAACATCGTCTTGCCCTGCGCGCTGAGCAGTGCGGAATAAACGGGCAAATCGCCGCTCACATCATTGGTCAAAAGACCCTGGAGAAAATCGCGCGCGCTTTCGCCAGCATCGGTGGGGGTAACGCGGATAATCGCGCGGGCGGTGAGCGGTCCTGAAATCATGGGTGACACATAAGGAGCATCGCGGCATAGGCAATCCCATGACACACACGCTCACGATCCGCCGCCCCGATGATTGGCACCTGCATTTTCGCGATGGCGTGATGCTTGAAGCGGTGGTGGGCCATACGGCGCGGCAATTTGCGCGCGCGATTGTGATGCCAAATCTGACGCCGCCTGTCACCGATGTTGCCGCCGGTGCAGCATATCGCGAACGGATTTTGGCCGCAGTGCCCGATGGCCTGGAATTCACCCCGCTTATGACCTGTTATCTCACCGACAAAACCGATCCCGAAGAGGTGCGCCGGGGCTTTGCTGAGGGCGTTTTTACAGCGGCCAAGCTTTATCCAGCTGGTGCCACCACAAATTCCGATAGCGGCGTTACCGATGTTGCCAATATTCGCGCTGTTCTTGAAGTGATGGCAGAGATCGGCATGGTTTTGTGCGTCCATGGCGAAGTCACTCATCATGCAATCGATATTTTTGATCGCGAAGCTGTTTTTATCGAGCAGATACTAGAGCCGCTGATTGCAGATTTGCCTGATCTTAAAGTGGTTTTTGAACATATCACCAGTTCGCAAGGCGTCGCCTTTGTTGAAAATGCGTCTGCCAATATTGCGGCCACTATCACCCCGCAGCATCTCCACCTTAATCGCAATGCGATGCTGGTGGGCGGAATGCGCCCGCATGCCTATTGCCTGCCGGTCGCCAAGCGTGAGGAGCACCGTTTGGCGCTGGTTCGCGCGGCGACTTCCGGCTCATCCAAATTCTTCCTTGGCACAGACAGCGCGCCGCATTTGCAAAGTGATAAGGAAAGCGCCTGCGGCTGTGCGGGTATTTTCAATGCGCCATTTGCATTGGAAAGCTATCTTGCTGTATTTGATGCTGAAAACGCGCTGGACAAGTTTGAAGGCTTTGCCAGCGAGCATGGGCCAGACTTTTACGGATTGCCGCGCAATGAAGGGCAAATCACATTGGAAAAGCGCGAGACTGAGCCTGTACCAGAGCATTTTATGACTTCGCTTGGCCCTGTGGTTCCGTTCCATGCTGGTGATCGGCTGGCGTGGCACTTTGCCGGTCAATTGCCGGGGTAATTGCTAACCCAACCTTGTTGTAATCGGTTCATCCAAGGCACGCTAAAGCGCCTGTCAGTTATACACGATAGCGCAGAGATTTATCCAGATCGGTGTGGCCGAACCTGTTCGGTTGCAACCGCAGTGCGGCTCTTCGGGTCGTATTCAGAGGAGCTGCGCCAAGGCGTTCGTGTCCTTTGCGGCACGGACGCCTTGAAAACCTTGCCCATCAGCTTTTGGCGTCATCAAAGCCTACACCTACGCTGGCGCGTGGCTGCTCCATTTCCGTGCTGGTGACGGGATAAGCGCAATAATCTGCGGCATAAAAGGCGGCGGGGCGATGATTGCCCGATAGGCCAATGCCGCCAAAGGGCGCGGCAGACGATGCTCCATTTGTGGGCCGGTTCCAATTGACAATACCCGCCCGAATATTCGCCCAGAAACGGTTATATTGCTTGGAATCCCCGCCAATCATCGATGCGGACAAGCCAAAGCGTGTGGAATTGGCCTCCGCAATCGCTTCATCCAGCGTATCGACCTTTACCACTTGCAAAAGCGGGCCGAACAATTCGACATCGGGTCGCTCCGCCATGGCTGTGGTGTCGATAATCGCGGGGCTGAGGAATGGCAGTTTATCGCGAAGGGGCCGCATATGGCTTATCGCTTTACCGCCATTGGACAGCAGATACAGGAAGCTTTCGGTCAGCTGATCAGCCGTATTTTGATCGATCACCGGCCCCATATAAGGCTGCGGCTCATCAAATGGCGCGCCCACGATCATGCGATCGGTTAGCGTTTTGACCGCCTCAATCGCTTCATCATACATATCGCTTTTTACAATCAGCCTGCGCCCGGCAGTGCACCGTTGCCCTGCAGTAGTGAAAGCAGATTGCACGATCAGCGCAGCGGCATCCTGCATCAAAGGCGTGTCCCACAAAACGATGGGATTGTTGCCGCCCATTTCCAGCGCGACGATTTTGCCCGGATTGGTCGCCAGCTTGCGGTTGATCGCGATGCCAACTTGCGCGCTGCCGGTGAACAACACGCCGTTCACGTCATTATGCGCGACCAGCGCTTTGCCTTCATCCGGCCCACCGATCAGCAGCTGGACGAGATCTTCTTCCATGCCCGCTTCGTGGAAAAACTGCACCAACCGCTCACCCACCGCTGGCGTTTTTTCCGATGGTTTGAGGATCACCGCATTGCCCGCCAAAAGAGCAGGCACGATGTGACCATTTGGCAGATGCGCGGGGAAATTATACGGGCCAAGCACCGCCATCACGCCATGCGGTTTGTGCCGCAAAGCTGCGGTGCCTTGGAGCGCGGAGTTTAATTTGCGCTGCCCGGTACGCTCTGAATAGGCGTTGATCGAAATTTCGACTTTGGCGATGACGGCTTCGACTTCGGTTTTGGCTTCCCATAGGGGCTTGCCTGTCTCGCGCGCGATCAGCTCGGCAAATTCTTCCTGACCTTTGAGCACCTGATTGGCGAAGCGGCGCATCAATTCCATACGCCGCGCGACAGGCTGCGCGCCCCAACTGGGCCACGCCAAACGCGCACGTTCAACGGCTGCGTCAACATCGCCATGCGCGCCGCGCCACAAAAATTCGCCAGTGGCGGGCTGTGTTGAAATCAATTCCATGGAATCGGACAAATCCGGTGTCCTTTGTAACTAGTTCTTAAGGCCCCTTAGGCGTTCATGGTGCACGGCGTAAAGCCATGCTTCAAGCCGGTTGTGTATGACCTGGTAATGCAGGGGGTTCCCCATGTGCCTCTCCCATTGCGCGCAACGCCTTGATTTTGGCGTAAAGCGGCTCCCAATCATCTCTCTCGTCAATCGCGGCCCATAGGCTCTCGACTTCATCGATTAACATAGTTTCAGGCGCGTTGCTTTGCCAATACGGGTGATCGCTGGGCAGGGGCTGGTGATCTTTCAACGCTTCGGCCAGATCGCCAGAGGTATTGCGCCCGCCGCGATGCGCAAAGAACAGCGCATCGGGGCCGATATTGTCCTCTCGCATAACCCGCTCAGCAGTTTCGATAAGTGCAGTGTCCGCCGCATCGCCGCGCTCTTTTACGCCAAGCCGCCAGCAAAACCGTCGCCGCATGGCCGCGTGATAAAGCGGCGCAAAGCGATCCAGCGCGGCAATCAATGGCTCACTTTGTGCCAAGGGGCGCAAAGCGATGGCCAATTGCCCAAGGTTCCAGCGCAGCGCCTCGGGCTGACGGCCAAAGGCATACAGGCCCGTTTGATCGAAATACGCTGCAATAAAGCTGGGCTGCCATGTGGGCAGCCAGCGCCAAGGGCCATAATCAAAACTCTCGCCGGTAATGTTCATATTGTCAGTGTTGAGGACGCCGTGAACAAAGCCTGCGACCATATAGCCAGCCGCCAAATCTGCGAGCCGTTCAACCACCTGATGAAACAGCACAATTGCCGGATTATCGCGATCAGGCGCATCTTGCGGCGGAGGCGGGCCAGGAAAGACGGTGAGGCAATAGTCGACCAGCCGCGCAAGCGCATCGTGCTCTTCATGCGCCATCAGCCGTTGGAAACTGCCAATGCGGATATGCCCATGGCTCAGCCGCACCATCACGGCAGAACGTGTGGGCGATGGCTCGTCATTGCGTTCCAGCTCTTCTCCAGTCTCGATAATCGAGAAAGTCTTGCTGGTGTTCACGCCTAAGGCTTCAAGCATTTCGGTGGCAAGGATTTCGCGCACGCCGCCTTTCAAAGTCAGGCGTCCATCGCCAAACCGGCTATAGGGTGTTTGTCCGGAGCCTTTCGTGCCCAGATCAAGCAAACGGCCACTATCTTTTTTCGCACCATTTTCGGCGCCCTCTTTGCCGCCATCGCGCAATTGGGCGAACAAAAACCCGCGTCCATCGCCAATATCGGGATTGTAATTGCGAAATTGGTGCCCGTGATATTTCAACGCAAGCGGTTGCGGCAGATTATCATTGAGCGGCACGAACCGGCCAAAATGCTTGGTCCAATCCGCATCCGACATATCGCCAAGACCCACCGCCTTGTCCCACACATCATTGCGGAACCGCAGCTGTGTCTTGGGAAAATCGGCGGCCTTAACGGGGACGCCAAGGAAATCGGCCACCTCGCTAATGCGCGGATCGGGGCAATAGGGTGCTGCTTGTGGTTGGCGGGCGGGCATCGAGGCTTTACGTGGGGGTTTGCAAGCCGCAAGGCAATGAGCAAGCGAGGGTTATGTGAGCGAAAGCGAATACGAAGACCGCTATTGGGAAAGCGCCGACGGGCTCAAGCTGCATTATCGCGACTATCCCAGAGATGCAGGATCAGGCCACGATGATCGCCCGCCGATCCTGTGCCTGCCCGGTTTGACCCGCAATGCGCGCGATTTTGAACCGGTGGCGGATGCCTTTGCAGGTGAATGGCGCGTGATCTGCGCAGAATTTCGCGGCCGCGGCAAAAGCGATTATGCCAAGGATCCCGCCACCTATCTGCCGCCGCAATATGCCGCCGATATGCTGGCCTTTTTTGAACAGACCGAGATAGATCGCGCCGTTGTAATCGGCACATCCCTGGGCGGGCTGGTGACGATGTTGCTCGCAATGGCCGCGCCTGAAAAGCTTGCAGGGGTAGTCCTCAACGATATTGGACCGGTGATTGAGGCCGAAGGACTGGAGCGGATCAAGGATTATGTCGGTCAAGGGCGCAGCTTCCCCACATGGATGCACGCCGCGCGCGAATTGCAGGCCAGCTCTGGCGATGCCTATCCCGACTTCGCGATTTCCGATTTTCTCAAACTGGCAAAGCGATCGATGTGCCTGTGCAGCAATGGCCGCATTCAGCTGGATTACGACATGAAGATCGCAGAACCATTTGCTGCTGCTGATAATGGAGCCGACGGCGAGCTGCCCGCATTTGATCTGTGGCCCGCTTTTCGCGCGCTGGCCGGGCGGCCCTTGCTGACGTTGCGCGGGGAATTGTCAGACCTGTTTTCAGCGGACACGCTGGCCAAAATGCAGGCGGAAATCCCCGATATGGAAGCGGTCACCGTGCCGCGCGTGGGCCATGTGCCGACATTGGAAGAACCTGCCGCGCGCGCAGCGATTGCGCGCCTCTTGGCGAAAATCGCATGAGCGCATCTGCGCTGCCCAAAATACTTCACCTGCATTCAACATTCGATGCAGGGGGCAAGGAATTGCGCTGTGTCCGATTGATCAATGCGTGGGAGCGTGAGGCCGATCATGCCATTGTTTCCAGCGAACCTGATAAACGCAGCGCGGCACAATTGCTTAGCAGCAAAGTGCGCGTGTCATGGCCGAAATTTCCATCGCTAACGGGGCACCCATGGCCCGGACGGTTAAAGAAACTTGCCGCTGCGATGGCGGGCTATGATCTGATCTGCACTTACAATTGGGGTGCGATTGATGCGGTGATGGCGCATACCTTGTTCGCCGATGTGCATAAATTGCCGCCGCTGGTGCATCATGAAGATGGCTTCAATGAAGATGAGGCGGGCGGTTTGAAATGGCAGCGCAATTTGTATCGCCGTATTGCCCTTGGCCGTACTGGCGCGCTTGTCGTGCCATCGCATGTGTTGGAAGATATCGCGCTTGGACCCTGGCAGCAGCCGCGCAGCCGGGTCCGGCGCATTCCCAACGGCATTGCCACACGCAGCTTTGCCGCCAGCCCAAAGCGCGATCTGTTGCCCGGCCTTATCAAGCATAAGGATGAGTTCTGGATCGGCACGCTGGCGGGCCTGCGCAAAGTCAAGCAACTCGATAGCCTGATCCGCGCGATGACGCTGGTGCCGCCTGACTGGCAATTGGTGATCGCAGGGGAGGGGCCGGAACGCGCCTATCTTACTGATCTGGCGGAGGAATTGGGGCTGGAAGACCGGGTGCATATGCCCGGCTTTGTCGAGGATCCTGCCAAGCTGATCGGTCTGTTTGATATCTTCGCGCTTTCATCCCGGTCTGAACAGCAGCCGATTTCTGTTATCGAAGCGATGGCAGCGGGGCTGCCTGTGGTGGCGCCACGCGTTGGCGATATTGGCCGCATGGTTGCCTCTGACAATGGGCCTGCTTTGGTGGAGCCGGGTGATCAGCAAGCGCTCACCAAAATGCTCGACACAATCGCCCGTGACCCGGCAGCGCGCAAGCGGATGGGGCAGGCGAACCGTGCCAAAGCACGCGAAGAATTTGACGAAAGACGCATGATTGATCGCTATCATGCGTTGTATTGGGGCTTGATGAATCGCCCCAAACTGGCCGAACACGCTTAATTGACCGTTCACCCGCTTATCGACAGACGTAAACAGGCGGATTGAAAAGGCGCTGCCATGCTTTAAAGGACGGCGCTTACGCATTTCGAACAGTATAGTGAGAGCCTGACGACAGTGGCCAGAGAACCGACCAAAAACACACCCAAGAACGTAGCCAAAAAAGAGGAGCGCAAAGACCACGAGCAAGAGGTCTTTATGCGTGAGGTGGACGAGGCGGTGCGCAAGGATGAGGCGACCAAATTTGCCAAATCCTATGGCCTGCCTATCGGTATTGCGCTGGTGCTGGGCTTCGCTGCATTTGGCGGGTTTTTGTTTTGGCAAAACCAAAGCGAAGAGACGCTGAACCAAGGCTCTGAACAATATATTGCCGCGCTGGATGAACTCGACGCTGGCAACGATACGATTGCTGATGAAGAGCTAGCGCTGATTGCGGCGGGCAAAAGCGAAGCGGCAGCAGCGATTGCCACGATGACGCGCGCTGGCATCGCGCTTGAGGCGGGCAGGCTGGAAGACGCCAGCACTTTGTTTGCGCAAGTGGCCGACAATGCCCAATTACCGCAGGAATTGCGCGATTTGGCGCGGCTGCGCGAAGTGACGGCAGCTTATGATACGCTTGACCCACAAGAGGTGATCGACCGGATCGGCTCGCTCGCCAATGAAGGCAGCACCTATTACGGCAATGCCGCCGAACTGGTGGCTCATGCCTATCTCGCGCAGGAGAAGCCGGAAGAGGCAGGCCCCTTGCTGGTCGCGATTTCGCAAGATGAAGATACACCTGAATCCTTGCGAGCACGCACGCGGCAACTGGCCGGACTGCTCGGATTTGATGCGATCGAAGATGTAGAAGAAACCTTGGCTGGCCTTGATGCAGGCCGTGCTCCAGCTCCTGCGCAATAAGCTCCGGAAGAGATATTTTGATGATTCCCATTCGATTTCGTTCAATGTCACACACCATGCGTTTGGTTCTTGCCCCGCTTGTGGCGCTTGGTGTGACGGGCTGCGGGGCCTTTGGTGGGTCTGAAGAGGCAAGCACACCAACAACGGGCAATCGTGAACCGATTTTGTCGCGCTTGGCGACTGAGATTGTGGCGGATCCAATTTTGGCAGACGTGTCTGTCATCGTGCCCCCTGCGCGCGCCAATGTAAGCTGGCCCCAAGCTGGCGGAAATGCAGCAAAAGTGGCGGGCCATGTGGCCTTGGGCGATGCTCCGGTGCGCGCATGGACGGCACAAATCGCCGGCACCACGAAGACGCGCCGTCTGGCCGCAGCTCCCGTGGTGGCAGATGGATTGCTTTTCGCAGTAGATACAGGCGCGGTGATCCACGCTTTTGATGCGCAAACGGGCGCACGGCGCTGGCAACATGAGATCCGCGTTTCGGGCGATTTGCGCGATGCAACTTTTGGCGGCGGAGCAAGTTTTGCCAATGGGCGGCTTTATGCCACCAACGGCGTTGGCGATGTGGTCGCGCTGGAAGCGGCAACTGGCCAAGTGCTTTGGCGCGTAAAGCCTGCAGGGCCATTGCGCGGCGCGCCTACCGTGGCGTTCAACACCGTTTTTGTGATGACGCAGGACAACCAGATCCACGCGCTTAACAGCGAAGATGGCTCTGTTGTGTGGCAAGATGCCGCCGCAACAGGTCAAGCCGGTGTGTTCGGCGTTGCCGCCCCCGCTGTGGGCCAAGGTTCGGTTATCGCTGGATATTCTTCGGGCGAGCTGGTGGCGTACCGGTATGAAAATGGCCGCAACCTTTGGTCAGATGCATTGGCGCGTACATCAATCAGCACGCAGGTTGGCACGCTAACCGATGTTGATGCCAACCCGATTATCGATGCTGGCCGCGTCTATGCGCTTGGCCAAGGTGGCCGCATGGCCGCTTATGAATTGACGACCGGGCAACGTATCTGGGAATTGACGCTGGCGGGTATCTCAACCCCCACCGTGGTGGGCGAATGGGTATTTACCCTTACCGATGATGCGCGCCTGCTGGCTATTCAACGCACCTCTGGACGCATTCGTTGGATGACGCAGCTGGAACAGTTCCGTAATGTTAAAAACCGCGAAGGTCCGATTTTCTGGACGGGGCCAGTGCTGGCGAATAACCGCCTGTGGATCGCAAGCAGCCGCGGCGTTGTGCAGTCCGCTGACGTAATGACCGGCACTGTGACAGAGTTTACAGAGCTGAATAATGGCGTATCTTTGCCGCCGATCGTGGCCAATGAAACGCTCTACATCCTAGATGACAGCGGACGCATCACTGCCTGGCGCTAATCTCGGCCATCTGATGCCCCACAGCACCGGTTGCGCAATCTGTTGCGTAATCTGTTACCGGCGCATTAACCCTTGCGCTATAGATACGCGGCGATGAGCGCGCATCACGCCCCTGCTTCGCAGCCACCGGCCAGCGACGTTTCCCCTTGGGTGGGATTTGTCGGCTTGGCGGTCTTGCTGTCGTGCATCGCGTTTGCGCGCAGTTGGCCAGATATTGCGCTGGCCTTGGGTATGGATGCCTCTCGCGGACCGCTTTCCGGCCCGCATGCAGCGCTTGCCACGATGGTGGTGACAGGGCTTGCGATGGCGGCATGGTCGGTGCTGGTCGATAAAGTGCACCGCAACGCATCGACGGGCATCGATTGGGACAATAAGCGCCCTGTTTCCCAAGCATTGGAAACTGCCACCACCAAGCTTGCTGGCTTGTGGGCGACATGGGTGATCATCGGCATTCTGTATGCGCTGGGCCGTTGGTATTGGGATGGGCAATATCTGTTTGCCATGCGCGTTATTGGCGCAGCGGCAATCCCGCTTTTCATCTTGAGCGTGCCGTATGTCATCTGGCTGGACCGGGTGATGAAAAACCCAGCCGATCATGCGTGGCACTTTGGCGCGATGCTAATCGGGCGTGAGCCATGGGACGGCGACGAGGTTAAAAAGCATTGGCGCGCATGGATTATCAAAGGCTTTTTTGGCGCCTTTATGATCTCAATCCTGCCGCCCGGCTTTGCTTCCATTGTTGAGGCGGATTTATCGGTGACCGTCAGCGATCCGGTGCGCCTTGGTGTCTTGTTGTTCGAACTGCTTTTCGTGATCGATGTGCAGATCGGCACGGTGGGATATTTGCTGACGCTGCGCCCGCTTGATGCGCATATTCGCAGCGGCAATCCGTTTCTTGCAGGTTGGCTTGCGGCGCTGATTTGTTATCCGCCCTTTGTGTTTGCCTTCATGGGCAATGGCGGGATTATCCAGTATGAATACAACACCGCTGATTGGGGATATTGGTTCGCCGGACACGATACGCTTTTGTGGTTTTGGGCTGCGTGGCTGGTGTTCCTCACCGCGATTTATGCTTGGGCAACGATTGCATTTGGCATTCGCTTTTCCAATCTGACCTATCGCGGCGTGCTGACCAATGGCCCGTATCGCTATACGCGCCACCCGGCCTATGTTTCGAAAAACCTGTTCTGGTGGTGTTCGGCAATGCCGTTTCTGGTCACCAGCGATTCCATGGCGGATGCGATCCGCAACACCTGTTTCCTCGCGATTGTGAGTGCGATTTACTATTGGCGCGCGCGTACAGAGGAGGCGCATTTGCTGGCCGAAGATCCCAAATATCGGGCATATTATGCCTGGATGGAACAGCACGGATTGCTGACAGCGCCCTTGTCGCGATTGCTGCGCCGCGCCAATCCAAGGAAGCGCAGCGAAGTTCGGCCAGTTCAATAGCAGTTAGGCCCAATAGCGGTCAGGCCCAATAGCAGTCAGGCATTACCGACCACAAAGCACGCTGCTGCGATCAGCAATCCGGCCATACGATTGCTGCGAAAACGGGTGAGGGCATTCTCCCCATCTTCAGGCTCCAGCGTGATCACCTGCCAGCCAAGATGCAGCGCAATCGGCACCAGCGCCAACAAAGCCATCCAATCGAGCCTGAGCATATAAAACGACAGCGCCCAGCACGCTATCGCTGCGATATAGAACCCGGCCACGCCTGCACGAACAGAGCCGCCCAGCCGCCGGGCAGAGCTGCGAATACCGACCAGCGCATCGTCTTCCTTATCCTGCAACGCATAAATCGTGTCATAGCCAACGCACCACAACACCGCCCCGGCATACAGCGCTGCCATCACTTCAATCCGATCATCACGCAGCGCCAACCAGCCCACCAATGCGCCCCAGTTAAACACCAGCCCCAGCCACAATTGCGGCCACCATGTGATGCGCTTCATAAACGGATAGGCGGCCACCAGAGCAAGGCTGCCCAGCGCCACCAATTGCGCTTCCCAGGGCAATTGAAGCAGCACGACAAAGCCCACAAGACATTGCGCAATAACCCAAATCCATGCTGCGCGCTTGCTAACCCGGCCACTGGCAATGGGGCGGCTGGCGGTGCGCGCTACGCTTTTGTCCAGATCAGCATCGACGATATCGTTATAAACACATCCTGCCCCGCGCATCGCCACCGCGCCCAGCAGAAGCCATAAGAGCAGCGGCCATTGCAGCGATAACGGTGCCCCTGTCAGCACTACGCCAAACACGCAGGGCCAATAGAGCAGCCACCAGCCAATCGGCCTGTCCCACCGCGCCAACAGCGCATAATCGCGCAGCCGTTCAGGCAGGCCGAGCGCAGCTTTGCGATGCTGGCTATCAGGTGTGATGGGATCGGTGCTCATGATGGCGCTATGCCTAGCGCCTTGCTTGGGTCTCGTCTAACCCTGTGCAGCGATGGAATGGGGAATCGCTGGCATGGATCCAAAACAATTCAACCGCACCGGGTGGGACGCATGGGCAAATGCCGATGGGCGTTGGTCTGTGCCCGTTGATGAAGACGTTATCGCGCGTGCCCGCAAAGATGATTGGGATGTATTGCTGACCCCTTCCAAAACTGTCCCGCGTGAATGGTTTGGCGATATTGCGGGCAAGGATCTGCTCGGGCTCGCCTCAGGCGGTGGTCAGCAATGTCCGACCTTTGCCGCCGCTGGCGCGCACGTGACATGCTTGGACGCATCGGACGAGCAATTGCAGCGTGATTGCGATGTTGCGGCGCGCGAAGGTTTGGAACTGCGCACGGTGCAGGGCTATATGGATGATCTCTGCGCCTTTGATGATGCCAGTTTCGATCTGATTTTTCACCCTTGCTCGAACTGCTTTGCGCCTGAAATTCTGCCAGTTTGGAAAGAATGCGCGCGTGTTTTGCGGCCTGGTGGCGCGCTGCTTTCAGGCTTCACCAATCCCATCGTCTACGTCTTCGATGTGCTCGCGCTTGAACGCGGCGAAGTGATCGCGCGACACAAATTGCCGATGAGCGAATTTGATCTGCCAGAAACAGAGCGTGAGGAAATCATGGCCGCCGATAACAGCCGCATATTGAGTTTCAGCCACACGCTGGAACAGCAAATTGGCGGGCAGTTGGCCGCTGGATTGCAAATGACCGACATGTTCGAAGACAATTGGGATGAGCCTGATCCGCTTTCTGAATTGTTCAACAATTTCATCGCCACTCGCTCGATTAAACCTGCCTGATGGCTGCAACGCCTGCCTGGCCCCCGCGATCCGCACCGCGCTTGTTTGTTGCGCACAAGCTTAGCGATGGCGCGCAGGTGCAGGTGGAGGGCAATCAGGCGCATTATCTCGCGCGCGTGATGCGATCAGGTCCGGGTGATGCGGTGATTTTGTGCGATAACGTCACGGGCGAATGGGCCGCGCGCATTGTTGAGGTGGGCAAGCGTTCTATCGTGCTGGAATTGGCCGAGAAGCTGCGAGAGCGCGAAGCGGTGCCGGATTTGTGGCTATGCCCTGCATTGCTCAAAAAAGACCGGTTCGATCTGGTATTAGAAAAAGCAACCGAGCTTGGCGCAGCGCGTATTCAACCTGTTGTGACCACACGCTGCGTGGCAGATAAGCTGAACCCTGATCGCGCCAGCACTATTGTCACAGAAGCAGCAGAGCAATGCGCGCGCACGGCCTTGCCGGATGTAAGCGCACCTGTGAAACTTGACGTATTGCTGCGCGATTGGCCGCAGGAACGCGCCTTGTTCTTCGCCGATGAATTGGGCGGTAGTCCCGCGGCGCAAGCTTTCACGAACAGCGCACCGGCGGCTATCCTGATCGGCCCCGAAGGTGGTTTCACCGATCAGGAACGCAGCGCCATTCGCGCGCATGATCAAGCGCTGGCGATCACTTTAGGACCACGCATTCTGCGCGCAGAAACTGCCGCGATTGCCGCCCTGTCCTTGTGGATGGGCATTACTGGCGATTGGACCTGATAGGGCGGGGCAACGCGTTCATTTGAAATTCGCGGTGGCGCGATGCAATTGATCAGCCTAACGCGATGGTCATGAGCACGCGTAATGTTTCGAACGAAGATGAACAGCGGATCGAAAGCCGCGACCAGCTTATCGCGCCGATGATCGCCGGTGAAAAACCGCGCGAAGCATGGCGCATCGGTACAGAGCATGAAAAGCTTGTCTACAAGACCAGCGATTTTCACGCGCCGTCTTATGATGAGCCAGGCGGTATTCGCGATATCCTGCTCGCCAATCAGGCCTATGGTTGGGAGCCTGTTGAAGAGGCCGGGCCAGATGGCGAAATCGGCGTCATCGCGATGTCCGGCACAGATGGCACGATCAGTCTGGAGCCTGCCGGACAGCTGGAATTGTCAGGCGCGCCGCTCACCACCATCCATGAAACATGCGCAGAAACGGGCCGCCATCTGGCGCAGGTCAAAGCGATTGGTGAGCAATGCGGCGTAGGGTTTCTGGGTCTTGGCATGTGGCCTGACAAGACCCGAGAAGAACTGCCGGTAATGCCTAAACAGCGTTATGAAATCATGATGCGCCATATGCCCAAGGTCGGCTCGCTCGGGCTTGATATGATGCTGCGCACTTGTACCATTCAGGTTAATCTTGATTATTCAAGTGAAGCCGATATGGCGAAAAAGTTCCGCACCAGCCTTGCTTTGCAACCATTGGGCACGGCCTTGTTCGCCAATTCCCCGTTTACCCAAGGCAAGCCCAATGGTTTCCTCTCCTATCGCAGCCACATCTGGTCAGACACCGATCCGCACCGCACGGGCATGTTGCCGTTCGTATTCGATGAAGGCTTTGGTTATGAACATTATGTCGATTACATGCTCGATGTGCCGATGTATTTCGTCTTCCGTGACGGCAAATATATCGATGCAGCGGGCCAATCCTTCCGCGATTTCCTGAAAGGCGAATTGCCTGCATTGCCCGGTGAACTGCCCACGCAAAGCGATTGGTGGGACCATTTGAGCACGGCTTTCCCTGAAGTGCGCCTGAAAAGCTTTCTGGAAATGCGGGGTTCTGATGGGGGTCCGTGGAACAGGATTTGCGCGCTTCCGGCTTTGTGGGTTGGCTTGCTGTATGATCAAAGCGCGCTCGATGCGGCATGGGATCTGGTCAAAGACTGGTCGATGGAAGAGCGTGAGGCGCTGCGCAGTGCGGTGCCAAAAATGGCGCTGGATGCGCCTATTCCCGGTGGCCGCACTTTGGGCGATCTTGCTGGTGAAGTGCTCGACATCGCGCATGCCGGCCTTGCCGCGCGCGCAAAACCCAATTCAATGGGCGACAATGAAACCGGCTTTCTTGAACCTTTGCGTGAGATTGTGGAAAGCGGTGAGACACCGGCCCAACGCCTGCTTGCCAAGTATCATGGCGAATGGGGTGGAGATATTACTCGCATCTATGAAGAAAGCTTCTGACACGCGATTTGGGGAGGCCCAGGCCAAAACGATATTGGCAGGTGCGTCGCATAGCAATACGCACAGCGATCATTGCGCGGTTCGCTAGCGTGTTCGCTTTTTAAGGACCATCGGCTCTCTCGGCATTGGTTCAGGCATAGCTGACCACCTCGAATTCATTCCCATCCCAATCGAGGAAATAGAAGCGGCGCCCCGGTTCATAATCGCCATGATTGAAGGGTTCGAGAGCCGCGGAAATCACGATTTTTCGGCAGCCTCCACATCATCAACGCTCAGGCCGATATGGTTCATCGGATGCCCCTTTTCCTGTCCCTCATGCATTTTCCAGTCAGTGTAAAAAGCAAGGTAAGTTTTGCCCAATTCCGGCTCACCCAAATGAATGGTTTCCCCGCCATTCATTGCCTCCCCGCGCCAACGTTCGCGCCAGCCCATCAGCTTAGCGAAAAAATTGGCTGACTGGTCAATGTCACTGACGGTCAGGTTTACATGTTCGAGAACTCCGTGAGGCATAGTCTTAATTCCTTCTATCAAGCTCTTGTTTCAAAACGCATTGTGCTGCCCCATTTTAGGACGCTGCGAATCATCGCTTGAGTCACTATGCAATCTCAAGCTAAGTTGAGGTCAAGAGTGTGTGGAAAAAACTTCACCGATTCGGGTGATGCCAATCAAATTCTGCGTGTGGGGGCAGGCAGAACTTCGGGGCTACTTATGGAACGCTTTATCACCATCGGCCAATTGTCAAAGCGCACCGGCGTTGCCGTTTCTGCGATCCGTTTTTATGAAGAAAAGGGCCTCCTTGCTCCGCTGCGTACCAGCGGCAATCAGCGCCGTTTTCTGCGTTCCGACATTCGCCGCGTCAGCTTTATTTTGATCGCGCAAAAGCTTGGTCTGGGGCTGAGTGAGATTGAAAAGCAGCTGGCCGAACTGCCCGATGGCCGCAACCCAAGCTTGGCTGATTGGCAAAAGATAAGCCGGTCCATGCGCGAAGAGATTGACGACAAAATCCGCCTCCTCAACCGCACCCGCAATCAGCTGGATCAATGTATCGGCTGCGGGTGCTTAAGCCTTGAGAAGTGCCGCCTTTATAACAAAGATGACAAGCTTGGCCTCAAAGGTCCCGGCCCGCGCGCTGTGCTTGACTAGACGCTGCGCCAGAAAACGCTAAGCGCAACAAACATGATCCCATTAGAACATTTGGACACCGCCGAAGTGCCCGGCGGTGATGAGCTGCGCTTGATGCGGCGCGGCGCTGATCACATGATCGTGCTTGACCGTAACGAACTGATGAACAGCCGCATGAGCGGTTCGGAAGAGGCGCTGGCGACCATGTCGATTGAGCGTTTGGGCGAGAACCCGGCGCCGCAATTGCTGATCGGCGGGTATGGCATGGGCTTTACTTTGCGCGCAGCTTTGAAAGCGATGGGAGATGCTGGCCGCGTGACCGTTGCTGAACTGGTCCCCAAGATCATCGAATGGGCGCAAGGGCCAATGGCGGAGCTGACCGGCGATTGCCTTGAAGACCCACGCGTCACACTAGAGCTGCGCGATGTCGCCCATCTGATCGCCGCTGGCCCGGGGCGGTATGATGCGATCCTGCTGGACGTGGATAATGGCCCCGATGGCTTGGTGCGCGATGCCAATCACCGTCTGTATTCGCGAGAAGGGCTGGCAGCCGCGCGCGCAGCTTTGCGGCCCGGCGGTATCCTCGCCATTTGGTCAGCCGCGCAAGATGATCGCTTCAAAGGTTATCTGCGCAAAGCCGGTTTTCGCGTCGAAGAACGGATCGTGCGTGCGCGCAGCAATGGCAAAGGCCCGCGCCATGTGATCTGGTTTGCGGCGCGGTAACGTCTGCGCGTTTCAGAGCTGTTATTCCGCAGCCATCAATTCCGCTTCACCCAGATCCACGCTCACCAGGCGCGAAATCCCTTTTTCGACCATCGTCACACCAAACAAACGGTGCATCCGGCTCATCGTGACGGCATTGTGCGTGACGATGAGATAACGCGTATTGGTTTCTTTCACCATGGAATCGAGCAGATCGCAAAACCTGTCAATATTAGCATCATCGAGCGGCGCATCGACTTCATCCAGCACGCAAATAGGTGCCGGATTGGTGAGGAATAGCGCGAAAATAAGTGCCGTTGCGGTTAGCGCCTGTTCGCCGCCGGAAAGCAGGGAAAGCGATTGCAGGCGTTTGCCCGGCGGCTGCGCATAAATCTCCAGCCCCGCTTCAAGCGGATCATCAGAATCGATCAGCGCAAGATGCGCTTGCCCGCCTTCAAAAAGCCGGGTGAACAGACGCCGGAAATGGCCATCCACAGCTTCGAAAGCGGCGCGCAAACGTTCGCGCCCTTCGCGATTGAGATTGCCGATGGAGCCGCGCAACCGGCTAACCGCTTCGGCAAGTTCGGCCTGTTCAGCGGAACTGGTGCCGTGCTCTTCCTCAACCCGCGTCAGCTCGTCTGCGGCAACCAGATTGACAGGGCCGATGCGTTCACGGCTGGTGACGAGGCGATCATGTTCCTCGCGCGCTGCGGTTGCATCCACGATCGTCGCTTCGTCAAAATCGAATTTGCCAGACAGCATGGAGGGCGGACATTGGAAGCGTTCGCCAGAAATGCGCGCCATTTCCTCGCGGCGGCTTTCCTCATTTTCTGCGCGCGCGGCGGCGCCGGCGCGGCCTTCGCGTGCAGTGGCAAGGGCCTCGCCTGCTTGCGCCAGCGCATTGTCAGCAACGCGCGCTTTGCCTTCGGTCTCGGCCACGGCGCGTTCGGCTTTGGCCAGTTCTTCGCCAAGGCGCGCGCGCACCGCTTCGCCGCCTTCAATCTCGCGTATTAATCCTTCGGGCTTGGCCGCGGTGATGGCGCGCTCTGCTTCGATTTCTTCAAAGCGCGCCGCCATTCCGGCAAGACGCTGCGCCGCATCGCCTGCTCTGGCGCGCCAACCGTTGATATCGGCGCGCTGCCCGGCAACGCGTTCACGCGCCACGGCGAGGCCTTGATCATGCGCGGCAAGGCCAGCTGTGGCGGTTTGCAGATTTTCGCGATTGGCTTCGTTGCTGGACCGCGCTGCTTCCAAAGCTGCACGCCCGGCTGCCGGATCGGGCAGGGCATCGCGTTTGTCACGTGCGGCCGTGAGTTCCTTTTGCGCTTCTGCGCGTTGGATGGCCAATTCTTCGCTGCCATTGGCCAATTCTGCGCGCCGCGTGGTGAGGCGTTCGCGTTCAGCTTCGGCCTGATCCATCGCGCGCAGTGCTTGTCGTTCGCTTTCAGAATGCTCGCCAACTTCGCGTTCCAACGCCACAAGTTCGCGCTGCAATTGCGCCAAAGCAGATTGCGCCTCAGCCTCGGTTTCTTGCGCGGTTTCCACCGCGGATTGCAAGGTGGGCAGTTGTTTTTCCAGCGCGCCCATGCGGTTATCCGCTTCCAACCGCGCAGCTTCAGCCGCGCCTTCACCGCGTGCAACAAACCCGTCCCAGCGGCGCAGCAGACCATCCTTGGTCACCAGCCACTCCCCCGGTTTGAGCGCGCGCCCATCATCACCATCGGCCACATGAACAAGCGCCAGCCGCGCCGCCAGTTCATCGGGGAAAGCGCGCAGATGCGAAGCCAGCGAATCCGCCACGCGCGCAGGCGTGTTCGAACCGGTCCAGAAACGCCCCTCAGACGTTTCACCTGGCATTCCCAAAGGCGATTTTGCATCGCGGCCCAGCACTGCGGCAAGCGCGCGTTCATAGCCGGGTTCAGCCGCTAGTCTATCCAGCGCGGCAGGCAGTCCATGCGCGTTGGCCTTCTGCCGGGCGCGTGCATCGCGGTCCCGCATAAGTGCTTGAAACTCGCGTTCAATCCCGGCGAGTTCAGCGCGCGCTGTGGAAAGCGCAGATCCTGCCTCATCACGGCTTTGCGCCAATGCGTCCTTGCGTCCGCGCGCAGTGTCCAGCGCCTCGCGCGCTTTTGCCAGCGCAGCTTGCGCCTGTTCCAGAGCAAATTTTGCGTCTGCAACCGCTGCATCCGGATCGCTATGATTGGTTAGCGCTGTACGTTGTTGTTCAAGCCGCTCAACTTCGCCATCAAGCCGCGTGAGGCGGTTTTCTGCCTGCGCAATCTCCGCCTCGGCCACGCGCCATTCCGCTTCGGTCCCGGCATTGTCCGCCGTCGCTTTGGCAAGTGCGAGTTCTGCGGCGCGCCCGGCTCGTTCGGCGGCTTCAACTTTGGCGGCCAATTCAGGCCGCAACGCTTCATCTTCCGCAAGCGATTTTTCGCCCTGCTTCAAGGCCGCTTCAAGCTCTTTCAAAGCTTGGGCGGCATCGCGTGTCATGCGATCTGCTTCGCCGCGATCTTCCTCAAGCCGTTCGCGTTGCCGATCGAGATCTTTCAACCGTTGTTCAGCCGCTTCAAGGTGGCTGGTAAGGGCAGCCATGCGGTGCCCATGGGCCGAAGCGTCATCGCGCCGGTCGGCCAGTTCATCGCGCAATTGCGCCAGCTGCTCGGCCAAAGCATGTTGCCCGGCTTGCGCCTCTTTTGCAGCCATTTGTGCCTTGGCCACAAGCGCATCGGCATTGCGGGCTTGTTCGCGCGCTTTTTCAGCAGCAGCGGCGGCATCACGCCAGCGGGCATAGACCAGCCGCGCTTCGGCAATGGTGATCTGATCGGTGAGCTTTTTATACCGTTCGGCCTGCTTGGCTTGGCGGCGCAAGGATGCGATTTGCGAATCCAGCCCCGCCATCAAATCTTCAAGCCGCGCCAGATTGCGCTCTGTCTGCCGCAATTTGAGTTCAGCATCGCGGCGGCGCACATGCAGGCCGGCAATGCCCGCTGCTTCTTCGAGCATCATGCGCCGTTCTGTCGGCTTGGCGGCGATGACTTGCGCGATTTTGCCCTGGCTCACCAGAGCTGGCGAATGCGCGCCTGTCGCAGCATCGGCAAAGACTAGCGCCACATCTTTGGCCCGTACATCCGATCCGTTCACGCGGTACGCGCTGCCCGCTCCGCGTTCGATCCGGCGGGTGACATCAAGGTCCTCGCCGTCATCGTCAAAAGCGTTGAGGACCACTTCGGCAAAGTCGCGTGGCGGGCGGGTTTCTGTGCCTGCGAAGATCACATCTTCCATTCCGCCAGAGCGCATGGATTTTGGCGAGTTTTCACCCATCACCCAACGGATCGCCTCCAGCAGGTTGGATTTGCCGCACCCATTGGGGCCCACAACGCCGGTCAGGCCGGGTTCAATGCGCAATTCGGCAGGTTCAACGAAGCTCTTAAAGCCGCTTAGACGGAGCTTCCTGATCTGCATGCGCGGGGCCGTCTCGCTCTATTGCGACCGGGCGCCTGCGCTTTGCAGCGTGGCTTCGATCTGGGGCCATGAGCGCTCGCTCAATTGTTGGCCGTTGAGGAAGAAAGTCGGCGTACTGGTAACGCCCAGTTCTGCCGATTGTTGGTCAGAGCGTTCGGCAATGGCTTCCAAAGATGCGGCGTCTGAAAGGCAGGACACGGCCTGATCCACGCTGATACCGCGCGCGGCGAAAAATTCAAAAAAGCCCAGATTTTGCGCCAGAATGACATAACGTTCTTCGGGCGCCTGCGTCAGCGCATTGGCCACCGTTTCTTGATCAGCATTGGCAAGCAAGGTTTGCAGGTTCTTCCAAACCTGATCAGACAGCGGTTGATAGCTGCCGGGCGCACTGCACCGCACAAGCCGCGCCAGAGCCAGATCAACGCCGTTATGCACTTGGTTGCGCAGTTCAAAAGAGACAACGCCGCTCGCGACATAATCCTCTTTCAAACTGCCAGTGGCAGCTTCAGCAAAGGCCGCGCAAGCCCCGCATGTGAGCGAGCCATATTTGATCAGCTTCAACGGCGCATCAGGGTTGCCAACCACATAGCCATCAGCTTCGGAGACGCTGACCGTATCGACCCAACTGGTCCCTTCGGGCGCGGCAATCGGAGCAATGGGATCACCTTCAAGCGCGCCATCAGTTTCTGCATCGGTTCCGCAGGCGGCAATCGCCAAAGCCAGCGGAGCCACAAAAGAAGCGCGAAGGATATTGCGGAAAAGTGTCATCAGGTGATCCCGTTTGTTCAAGGCTGTAAAAGCTAGACAAAGCTAGACGAGGGGCCAAGGCAGCGCAAAGCAGGCAGACTGGGCGTTACCGGCCTTTTGCACAGCCTTATCCCCTTTTGCACGTGCAAATCTGGTAAATTCTTATTCGCCGGACGACAAACTGGCATCAATGGCGGGTTGCAGGCTGCCCCATGAATGGGCCCCATCAACCAATGTGCCGTTGATCAGGAAGCTTGGCGTGCCGGGATAGCCGACGCGCGCTTTATCAGCGGCAGACATTTCGGCCAGCGCATCGGCGCGGGCTTCATCGGCCAGGCAGCGATCCAGTTGTGAACGCGAATAGCCGCGCGTTTCCATCAGATCGTAGAAATCCAGATCAGCGGCAATGGCGCGCATCCGCGATGTTGTGGAGCCGGAATACCAGCGCGCTTGTTGCGCTTCATTAGCGTTTTGTACTTTACGCATCCACACAGATTGGGCGAAAATAATCCGCCGGTGATTGTCGAAGAATTTCTCTTTCGGACCGCATTCGGCAATCAAAGCTGCGGCCAGATCGACAGGGTTATGGATCGCCGGGCGCACTTCCATTTCCACTTTGCCTTCATGGATATAGGCCGCGCGCAAAGGCGCATCAGAACGGATTTCGAATGCCGCGCAAACCGAACAGGTATAGCTGACGAAAGCGGTCAGCTTTACCGGCGCATCAGGATTGCCGACCGTATGGCCGCGCACATCCTCGCGATATTCCGCGTTCCAGTTTTGCGCCGTGGCGATTGCCGGCGGCAGGCTGATCAAAGCTGCTGCGGCACATATCGCGGTCTTTGATCCAAAGCGCAGCTTCACCTGTCCTTCTCCTTATCTTCCTTCGCACCCATAGAACGCGCCAGCGATTCCAGCACTGTGCGCAATTCCGGATCACCAATATCGCGCAAGCTTTCACCCAATTCCATCGGTATCGGCTTTAAGCTTGGCGCTTCCTTGGTCTCTTGAGCAGGTGGCGGCTTAACCGCGCCTTGCCGGATGCGCACCTGCGCCACTGCGCGATACCCAAAGAAACGGTTCACCCGCTCCATAATTTCAGGGATCACATGCTGGATCAACGGGGCGTGGGCGGGCATCACCACCATCTGCAAAATGCCTTCGCTTTTCTCACCGGGGGGAAAGCGGATCTGTTCCGGCGCGCAGACCTTGGCATGATCTTCCCCCACGATTTCGGGCCAGCGGGTGACGACGGAGCTTTGCACAAAACCATAGCGGCGAAATGCAGCGCGCCCGATGCGCGGGACAAGATCAGATACGGCTTTGGCAGGGCCACCGCGCGGGCGCGAATACGGCTTGGCTTTGGCGAGCTTGGCACCTGCTTTTGCACCGGGTTTCGCTCCTGCTTTACCGCGCGGCTTTACAGGCTTCCCCCGTTTCGTTGGTTTATCGCGTTCCATGCTGCCAGCGCTCATGCCATAGCGCTCGCATGGAGGATAGGGTCGCCCCGCTGCTTCTCGACTGGTATCGCCGCCATGCGCGCGATTTGCCTTGGCGTGCCGCGCCCGGATCAGGTGATAGCGCCCATGACAGCACGCTGCCGTCGCCCGATCCTTATCGTGTGTGGCTGTCCGAAATCATGCTCCAGCAAACGACTGTTCAGGCGGTGAAACCGTATTTTGCAAAGTTCACCGCGCGCTGGCCCGATATTGCGGCTTTGGCGGCAGCGGATGAGGCCGAAGTCCTCGCGCAGTGGGCGGGGCTTGGCTATTATTCGCGCGCGCGCAATCTGGTGAAATGTGCGCGCGAAGTGGCAGCGCTGGGCGGCTTTCCGAGCGACGAGGCGGCCTTGCGCAGATTGCCCGGCATTGGCGATTATACCGCCGCTGCGATTGCCGCGATTGCTTTTGGAAAGCGGGCGGTTGTTGTCGATGCCAATGTGGAGCGCGTCGTCGCGCGGCTTTTCGCAATTGAGCAGCCATTGCCCGGCGCGCGCAAAGCCATCCAGGCGCGGGCGGACACGATCACACCGGACAAACACGCTGGTGATTTCGCGCAAGCCATGATGGATCTGGGATCGAGCATTTGCACATCGCGCGATGCCAAATGCTTGTTATGCCCCGTGCAGGAAGTCTGCGCAGGGCGCGCGCAAGGCGATCCGTTGCGCCTGCCGGTAAAAGCGAAGAAAAAGCCCAAACCGCAGCGGCGCGGAACCGCTTTCTGGATCGCGCGCGCGGATGCGGTTTGGTTGGTGACAAGGCCGGGTACAGGAATGCTGGGCGGGATGCGCAGCCTGCCCGATGATGGCTGGTCTGCACGCGGCGATGGAGATGAGCAGCCACCCCTTCGCGGCGCGTGGAAAGCGGGCGGCGTGGTGCGCCATTCCTTCACCCATTTCGATCTTGAATTGGGCGTGGCCATTTGGGCTGGCGGACAGCCAGATCATTCAGGTGAAGGCGAATGGTGGCCGATTGACCAGATCGAAGAAGCGGGCCTGCCAACTTTGTTCGTAAAAGCTGCCCGCCTGATCCTCGCTTAAAGACTGATCTCCGCTTACAGGACGCCGCCACCCAGCGATAGCCGCACCACCGCGATCAAAAACACTACAAGGCAGAAATTGCGCCCGGCATTGCTGCTGGAAAGCTGCCCTATCACAATACCGATCACAATCAGAGGCAAGGCAAACCAATTGGCCCAGCCCAAAAGCGGGATTTGCGCCGGGATAACGATGATAAGGGACACAAGCCCTGTAAGAATAGCAAGTATATTGAGCATGTGTATTATATAGATAAGACACGCGAGCAAATCAAGATTACATCGCGGGTTTACCCAGTACTCAGGCTGTCTTGCTCCGGTCAGGCAAGTCTGCGACATAGCTTGCCATGCGCAATGACCAATCAGCTTTCAGTCTTTCTCGCCGTCAATTGCTGCGGCGGGGTGTTGGATTTGGGGCAGGAGCGCTTGGGGCAGGAGCATTGGGGGCAGGAGCTTTCGCTGCTGGCCTGCCTGTTCCCGCTTTGGCAGATGCGCGTGATCCGATGCGCCAATGGCCCGGCGTGTCGGCAATGGTGGATGACTTTGTCGGTTCGGGCAAGCTGCCCAATATGATCGCGACTTTGGGGTGGGGGCAGGACGCGCCGCATGTGATCGCCAAAGGGCACAGGAACTATACTGGCGGGGGCGCAGTGGGGCCCGATACAATTTACCGCATCTATTCCATGACCAAGCCGATCACCGGCATGGCGGCGATGATCTGTATTGATGAAGGGCTGATCGCGCTGGATCAGCCGATTGCCGACATCCTGCCCGCTTTTGCCAAAATGCAGGTGCAGGTGGAATATGACGGCGCAATTTCGCCCGACAATCTGGAGCCTGCCAAGCGCCCCATCACCATTCGCCATTTGCTCACCCATACAGCGGGGCTGGGCTATTCCATCGTGCAGCAAGGCCCCATTCGCGATTTGTATAGTGATGCAGGTATTGTCCCAGGCGTGGTAACAGATTTGCCTTTCGCACAATCGATCTTCGGTGGCGAAGCTGCGCCTAGCCTGGCTGAATTTGCCGATAATCTGGCGCAATTGCCGCTTGTCGTGCAGCCGGGGGAGCGTTGGACCTATTCGGTCTCGCTCGATTTGCTGGGCCGCATTATCGAAGTGGTCAGCGGGCAGGCCTTTGATGCGTTTTTGCAGCAGCGTATTTTTGATCCATGCGGCATGGACAGCACCAGCTTCCATGTCGCAGCCAAAGACGCCGAACGCTTAGTGGCAAATTACTTCTTCCGGACTGACATTCCATTCCCGCTCGATCTGCCTGAAAGCTCTGTCTATCTGGATCAGCCTGCCTTTCCCTTTGGCGGCGCGGGTCTTGTCTCCACCGCCCGCGATTATGACCGTTTCCTGCAAATGCTGGCGGGATTTGGCGTGATCGATGGACGCCGCGTGATGAGCGAGCGGGCGGTGTTGTTGGGCACATCTGATCTGATGCCCGATACGCTGGTTCCAGGCGGAGAATTTCGCTCTGGCGAATTTGGCTATGGGGCAGGCGGCCTGGTCGGCTTGCAAGGGACGCAAAATGCCGGATTGTTCGGATGGAGCGGAGCGGCGGGCACCGTGGGCATGGTCAATTTGGCGCTTGGGTTGCGGCTTAATCTGATGGTGCAGCATATGCCCGGCAGTCTTTACGGATTGTGGGAATCTTTCCCGCGCACGGTTGCGCAAGATGTGGCGGCGATGCGCGCGCAATGATCGATACAAAGATGGCGTTTGTTGTCCCGGGACTGGACCGGGCTGATCATGTGCGGGCTGATCCTGCGCGTTTGACGCAGATGCAGGCGCGCGCGGATGCAAAGGTGCTGACGCTTGATGGCTTGGCCCCTGAACTGGTGGATGAACGCCTTGTTTGGCAGCCCTTGGATGTGGAGATGGCCGGGCAAGAGATGGTCTTCCTTGGCCTTCAGGATGGCTCCCCGCGCTTTGCCATTCCACCGCAAACAGGTGACAATCGCCCGGCATTTGAACAACGCGCCAGCCGGGAAGCGTTATCGCGGATGCTTCCACAGGAACTGGCGATTTACGGCGCGGCGCGCTCGCTTGTTGATTGGCATGCACGGCATCGGTTTTGTAGCCATTGCGGTGCGCCAACAGAGATTGCGAAAGGCGGTTGGCAACGCGGCTGCACGGATGAGACATGCAGCGCGCAGCATTTTCCGCGAGTTGATCCGGTGGCGATTATGCTGGTGGAACATGATGGCGATTTGCTGCTGGGGCGCGGCCTCAATTTCCCGCCCAAACTGTTTTCAGCGCTCGCCGGATTTGTGGAGCCGGGCGAAACGATTGAACACGCCGTAGCGCGCGAAGTGTTGGAAGAAGTCGGCGTGATGGTCCGCGATGTGACCTATATCGCCAGCCAGCCATGGCCGTTTCCCTCCCAGCTGATGATCGGTTGTCATTGCTATGCGAAGAGCCGCGAATTGACCATCGACGAAACCGAGATCGCCGAGGCAAGGTGGTTCACCCGCAAGGAAATCGCCGATGCGGTGCGCGATGGGGAAGGCGTGGATGGCTTTCAGCCCCCTCTCAGCTTCGCCATCGCAGCGCATTTGATAGCATGGTGGTTGGAGCACAAGACATGAGCAAACTGGATATCGCCATATGGTCAGACGTGGTGTGCCCGTGGTGCCCCATTGGCCATGCAGGCCTGCAAGAAGCGCTTGAATTGCTTGGCGATGATGTTGAAGCGACAGTCAAGTGGAAGCCTTTTCAGCTCAGCCCTGACGTGCCGCCAGAAGGCCGCACCATGCGTGAAAATTTCGCGTTGAAATCAGGAAAACCTTTCGCGCAATTTGCACCAGCGCGCGAGAACGTGGTTCGCGCAGGACGCGAAGTTGGTTTTGTCATTCCTTGGGACGAAGATCCTGAAGGCAAGGGCATGATCTGGAACACCTTCACCGCGCACAAATTGCTCCGCTGGGCCTTGGATTCAGCTGGCGCTGAAAAGCAGTGCATCTTGAGCGATGCGTTGTTCCGTGCAAACTTTCAGGAGCAGCGCAATATCTCCGATGATGATGAGCTTCTCGATATCGCTGACACCGCCGGGTTGGACCGCGCAGCAGCGAAAGAAGCGTTGGCGGACCCAGCGCTGGAGGAAGCTGTGAACGTTGAATTGCAGCGCGGCCAGCAGATGGGCGTTACATCCGTCCCGACATTCGTGATCAACGGCAAATACGGCATTCCCGGCGGCCAACGCCCCGAACAATTTGCGAAAATCCTAAAACAGATCGCGGCCGAATCCGAAACGGCTTAAACCAGTCCCAATTTCGACAATTCGCGCACCATGCGCCCGGGCATTGCGTCACCGGCAAGCTCTCCGGGAGCAAGGTCCTTGGGCGCTTTGCCTTGGGTTAAATACCGCCAGCCTTGATGCGCGCGTTTGGCTTTGGGATGCACGCGGATCAGCTTGGGTTCGAGCAGGATGTTCCAGCGCCCGTCTGTGGTTTCGCGAAATTCCAAAATCTCGCTGCGCGCCACCATTGCGTGCTGTAAAATCCAATAAAGGGATCCGCCCACCAGCTCTGCATAGCGTTTCGGGCGATAGCGCGTGGTCAGCGCGATGCCATCGCGATCCTCATACCATCCGGCAAGGTCGGCATAGCTTTTTGCGCCAAAGGCAATCTTGGTCATATGCAGCGGCATGGGGCACAAGATAAGCGCCTTGGCGCAAGCCTCAACCCCGCCGAAAGGTTAGCCCACCAGCCCGAAGGCCACCGCAAGGCCAAGAAAGGCGAAAAAGCCCATTGAATCGGTGATCATGGTGACAAAAACGCTGGAGGCGACCGCCGGGTCTTGCTTCAACCGTTCAAACAGCACGGGCACCGCGACACCGGCGATACTGGCGGTGACGATATTGATGATCATGGCAGCAGCAATCACACCGCCCAGCATCGGCCCGAAGATCGCGCCAACGCCCGCGCCGATGATCAGCGCAACCGTCCCGCCGGTCAACATCGCCACCCGAAATTCGCGCCACACCATGCGCTTGGTATTGGCGCGGGTGAGCTGGTTCATGGCAATCGCGCGCACTGTCACCGCCATAGTTTGCGTGCCTGCATTGCCGCCCAAAGACGGCACGATGGGCATCAGTATGGCGAGCGCAACCAATTGATTTATCGCGCTATCAAACGCTGCGATGATAAAGCTGGCGATGAGCGCAGTGCCCAGATTGGCGATCAGCCAGCGCACGCGATCAGCATAGGCATCGCGGATCGGCTCATTAATGTCGCCTTCGCCCGCACCGCTCATCAACAAGGCATCTTCGCCGGCTTCTTCGGAGATGATATGGACGATATCATCCACCGTCATCTGGCCTACCAAGCGGCCATCTTCATCCACCACCGCAGCCGAGATTAGCGCGTATTTCTGGAACCTTAGCGCCACTTCTTCCTGATCCATATCAACCGGGATGAGCGTCTGTTCGCGCTTCATCACATCGGTCAAAGCGATGTTACGCGGGGAGCGCAAGATCCATGAAAGCTGACATGTGCCGACGGGCCGATGGCGGTGATCAACCACGAAAACTTCCCAAAACTCCGTCGTCATCTGGTCAGAATCGCGGGTGTAATCAATCAGATCGCCCACCGTCATATGCTCAGGCACTGCCACCAGCTCTCGCTGCATCAACCGTCCGGCGGTCTCATCAGGATAGGCCAGAGCAGTTTCGATAGCCGCGCGATCTTCGGGATCAAGTTCTGCAAGAACGGCCTGCTGATCAGGCTTGTCCAAATCCTCGATCAGCTGGACGGCGTCATCTGTGTCCAACTGCTCAGCAATTTCGGCGACGGCAGCGGCGGGCAGCGCTTCAACCATAACTTCGCGGACATAATCGTTGAGTTCCGCGATTACCTCGCTCGACATAAGATCGGTGATGGCAGAGGCTGCATCGCGCCGTTCATCAGGTTCGAGCAGTTCGAGCAAATCGGCAATATCTGCCGGGTGCAGCGGCTCTACCAGCGAATAGACGCGGCCTGTATCTTCGATATTGAGCGCATCGCGAACTTCGCGGACAAATTCCGCCTTGAGCCGGTTTTCATCATCAAACTGCTCGCCTTCGCCGCGCAGCAGCGTTTCGACGTCGCGGTCCTGAAGATCGGTCTCAGCCATCGAGGGGCAGGTCTATTGTAACGCTGCGTAAAAGCAAGCGGGCGGGTGACATTCTTGCCTATGCGCCTATATCGGCGACGACTGATTATTAGGAGATACCATAATGGCCGCTGAAACACTGACATTCACTCTCGACTGTGGAGATGGAAAAGGCGGGGATGTCGTGATCAAGCTGCGTCCTGATCTGGCCCCCGGCCACGTTGAGCGTATTACCGAGCTTGCGGGCGATGGGTTTTATGATGGCGTGGTGTTTCACCGCGTAATCGATGGTTTCATGGCGCAAGGCGGCGATCCCACCGGCACCGGCATGGGCGGTTCGGACAAGGCAGACATCAACGCAGAATTCAGCGATGCCCCGCATTCACGCGGCGTATGCTCCATGGCGCGTACGCAAGATCCCAACAGCGCAAACTCGCAATTCTTTATCTGTCTGGATGATGCGCGTTTCCTCGATCGCCAATATACGGTTTGGGGCGAAGTGACAGATGGCATGGACATGATCGATGCGTTGCCCAAAGGCGAACCGCCCGCATCACCGGGCAAAATCGTCAAGGCAACTGTTGCCTAAGCAACGAATAATGGCTGGCACCTGTAAATGGCTGGCTTTATTGTGTGCAGGCGCCCTTGGCGCCTGCACATCAGTTTCCCCCGATGGGATGCAAGCCCGCAGCGCGTGTAATAGTGAGCCGGGCGGCTGGTGCTCTTTCACTACGCAAATGGCGTTGGAAAGCTATGAATATGCTCAGCTTTCCCAGAACGCGTATGAACCTGATCATGAAACATACGCCGTGCTGCATCCCGATATCGCGATGCGGGCCCTGGTCCCCAATGATGAATACGGGTTTGCCTATGCGGTGTTTGATCGGCTGGAAAACGGCCAGCTGACCGAAGTGATTCTGGCCTTTCGCGGGACGGAATTTGGCAGCTGGGATGATTGGTGGCACGGCAATATCGGCACGCTGCAACGCGAACGCGGTGTGCAGCTTTATCACCAGGTACGCGATCAATTGGACGATGCAGGCTGGTCCGATGTGCCGATTTCTGTGACGGGCCACTCGCTTGGCGGTGCGATTGCAGCGGAAGTCTCATTGCGAAACAGCGATGTAAAGATGCGGATTTTCAACTCCTCACCGCATTTCTCCGACACGATGAACCCTGCTGCAGGTGATCGGATGGCAATATCGGAACGGGGGGAGTTTTTGCAATTGCTGCGCCGGGCCAAGAACTTTCCCGGACAAGATAGCTTTATCCTCGATTGCAATCCGGGCGATTCGTCATTCGCAGATCACAAGATGCGCCGGCTTGGCGATTGCCTGATCTGGATTGCGGCCTATCAAGATGCGGTGGCACATGGATTGCTCGAAGATAACGGCGTCCTACCGCCCAAGCTTAACCGATATTGCGATGATGCAGGCAATCTGGTGCCCCATCCCGGCCAAAGCGAAACAGGCCCGGTAATAATGCGCTTGTGCCAAGACAATTAAAGACCGGCTTTCACCACCCAATCATGAAAAATACGCACAGGCCGCGCTTCCAGGTCTGCAGGGCGGCAGATGAACCAATAGGAATAGGGGCTGTCCACCGTCACATCGAACAACCGGGCAAGCCGCGGATCATTGTTACGCGCGAGGTGATCATTATGCATCGTCGCGATGCCCAGCCCCTGCGCAGCAGCTTCCAAAATGAGCTGACCTGAATCATAATGATCAACGGCATTGGGTTGCATGTCAGGCAGGCCAATCGCTTCACGCCACGCATTAAGGCTCAACGGCATATCGGTGTGCAAAAGGAAGGTCTGCTTTTCCAGTTTGGCGCGATCAGGCACAGGCCCGATTTGTTCAGCCAGGTCTTTATTGACGATAGCGTGCAGCTTGTTTTGATCCAGCTGCACCGCATGCAAGGAGGGATCAGGTTCGCTCATCAATGTGATCGCGGCGTCCAAAGTATCGCCAACACGGTCCACCAGCTGCGCGCCTGTATCAATGTCGAGATGCAGCCGCGGGTAAGCCGTGCGCAGTTCTGAAAGGCGTGGGAAAAGACGCTGCGTTCCAAATAAGGGCATGACGCCAAGACGCAGGCGCAACAGCTGCAAATTTTCCGATTGCGCCTCCACCGCGTCTGCAAGCGCTTCCAGATGCGGTGTCACGTTATCGTAAAACGCGCGGCCTTCAATGGACAGGCGCATCACCTGGCCCGTGCGTGAGAACAGCTTTTTGCCGGTGAACTCTTCAAGATTGGTGATGCGGCGCGATAATGCAGAAGGCGACAAGCCAAGCTCCGCTGCCGCTGCCCTGGCAGAACCCAGGCGGACAACGCGAACAAAGGCTTCAAGCGCACGGAGAGGAGGGAGGCGCCGCATGGTGTCTTTATCATGAGACTATATTGTCTCGTGTCGAGTACTTTATGCGTGCGATGCACAATATTACTGTGCGGCGCAGCATTGTTGCCGCAAATTCTGTGATTCGATCGTCGGATTAAGCTCGTAGAAACCGCTATTCCTCCGCCTCTTTGCTGTCATCCGTCGGGCTATGCAGCCTAAGCCGTGTCACATGGGTCTCATCCCCGTCGATCACTTCGATGGTCCAGCCACTGGGGTGTTCAAGCACGCGGCCCGGCTGCGGCACTTCGCCTGCCAGCACGAAAGCAACACCGCCCAGCGTATCTACCGATTCCTCGATCTCCATAAGGCGCGCATCTCCCACACGTTCAGCCACAACGCGCAATTCCGCGCGCGCTTCGGCGTCCCACACACCTTCAGCCACTTCGACCAAGGGATCAACGGGCAGTTCGTCATGTTCATCTTCAATCTCACCGATGATCTCTTCGACCAGATCTTCGATGGTAATGATGCCATCAGTTCCTGAAAACTCGTCCAGCACAATCGCCAAATGGGTGCGTCTTGTGCGCATATCGGCCAACACATCCAGCGCCCCGCGCGATTGCGGGACATAGATCGGCTGGCGCATCAATACCGTCCAATCTTCGGGCGGTGTCACGCCATTGGCAAGGAAGGGGAAGATGTCCTTGATATGCATCATCCCGATCACTTCATCGAGCTGATCACGGTAAACCGGCAAGCGCGAATGGCCATGTTCGGAAAACAGCTCAACCATTTCTTTCCAGGTCGCGCTGGAAGGGATCGCGATGATCTCTGAACGCGGAATCGCCACATCATCGGCATCATGATCGCTGAATTGCAGCAGGTTCTTGACCATCGTCACTTCAACCGCAGACAGGTCATCTGGATCGGGCACATGGTCGGCGTCCTCGCCATTGGCGGCGGCTTCGTCTTCATGCTCGTCAATCGCTTCTTCAAGCTGGGCGCGCAGCGAGGTGTCGCTATTGGAGTCGAACAGGCCACGGATCGATTTCCACAATCCGCTGCCCTGCTCATGCGAGCCGCTACTCTCCGCCTCTCCTGTTTGAGAGCCGTCAGGTCTGTCGTTCTCGGGCATGGCCCGCTTATTCTCCTAGCGTGAGTCGTTATCACTATATGGGTTGGCAATGCCCATAGACGCAAGAGCCGTAATTTCCAGTGCTTCCATAACATCTGCATCATTTGGCGATGTTTCATGATCGTGTCCGGCCAGATGCAGCAGGCCGTGAATGATGAGGTGGGCCGTGTGATCTTCCAAGGAAACGCCCTTTTCTGTCGCCTCACGCGCACAAGTCTCATACGCTATCGCCAGATCACCCAGCATCGCAGGCGGGCCATCGCTGTCCATCGTAAGCAAGTCTTCACGCGCGATCATCGGAAAGGAGAGCACATTGGTGGGCTTGTCCTTATCGCGCCATTGCTTGTTCAGCGCGTGGACCTGCGCATCCGAGGTGAACAGCAGCGAGTTCTCTAGGCGCTGATTGGCCAGCGCAGGCTCAACCTGAGAGACAGCCGCCAAGGCGGCTTGCGCCAACGCATCCCAATCGCCATTCGGCCAGGCTTCGATGTCAATTTCGAAGGTCATTGCCGGGCACGGTCCATCATGCAAAACCCCTACAAAATGGACACGTTGGACACAGTCCTAGAACCAAAAACCTTAGAACTAAAAACGCAGCCTTCGCACTGGTGGCCAAAACAGGCGCAAGGATCGATGGCGAATAGGCTGCGTACATTAGCTGGGGGTTTAGCGGGCCTTATGCGCGTAGGAAAGGCGTGCACGAGGCAAGCTCGCCTATAATTTCGCACACCGCGCGCCTGAGCTTATCAACCTTCTGACCTTGGCTGACAGGCCAGCAATAACCGTTCAACCGTCCAAGACACAGCGCGTTTCTCTCTACGACCCATCCCCCTCATAAGCTTCGACAATGCGCCCAACAATCGGATGGCGTACCACATCGCCAACGCCGAAGCGTGTGACGCCGATGCCTTCGACATCTTCCAGCCGCTCCACCGCATCGGCCAGCCCGCTCATCCGGTCGCCGCCCGGGATATCGACTTGCTTGGGATCGCCACAGATCACCATGCGCGAGTTTTGGCCAAAACGGGTGAGGAACATCTTCATCTGTTCCTTTGTGGTGTTCTGCGCCTCATCCAAAATCACAAAGGCATCGGCAAGCGTGCGCCCGCGCATAAACGCAATCGGCGCAATTTCTATCTCGCCGCTGGCTATGCGCCGGTCCACCTGTTCAGGCGGCATGCAATCATACAGCGCATCATATAGCGGGCGCAGATATGGATCGACTTTCTCTTTCATATCTCCGGGCAGAAACCCCAGCTTCTCCCCCGCCTCCACCGCCGGGCGAGAGAGGATCAGGCGCTGCACGCTGCCTGTGATCAACTGGCTAATCGCCTGTGCCACGGCAACATAGGTTTTGCCCGTGCCTGCTGGCCCCAGCGCAAAGATCACATCGCGGCTGGCCAATTGGTGCATATATTCGCCCTGCATGGCGCTGCGCGGAACGATGGTTTTCTTGCGCGTGCGGATCATGATGGAGGGCGCTTTGGCCTTGCCGGTGATAATGCCATCCAGCGTCGGCTCATCCGCCATGGAAATCAGCGCATCGATGGCGCCGGCATCCACTTCCTCACCGGTCAGCAATTTTTCGTGCATTTTTAACAGCACATCGCGCGCCCGGCCTACGCTGTCGGCGGTGCCTTCTATGACAACCTTATTGCCGCGCGCGCCGATATAGACGCCAAGCCGGTTTTCGATCTGCACAAGATTGGCATCAAACTCCCCGAACAATATGCCCAGCGTCGCCTGCTCATCGAAGGCAACCTCGATCCGGGCGCGGCGCGATGCGTCGCGGCGATCTTCTGGCCTGGTATCGGGGGACAGGGCGGTGTCGCTGCCATTGGCGGCGACGGGGTGCGCTTTACGAGCCATTCGTTCCTTTCGGATTCGGGTTGTGGCTTTAAGATAAGCGCGTTGCGGCGGCTGGCAAGCTGGAGGAGGGGCGAGAGTGGTGGAAAGTCATGTGGATGTCATGTATCGTTAAGGGCCGCACCTACGCACAAACACGCGTCGGCCCGCACGCGATGCGGGCCAAGGCTTTGCTTTTAAGATAATATTGGAGGGCGCTGTGAAGCTCTTGTGTCGAACTCTAGCGCTTATGCTCATTTGTCTAACGCTGATGAGTGCCTTGGCTGCTCTTGAGGTTCCATTCCTCCTCCCCGAGGATGGAGTGCTAATATGGTCTATCATGATAGCATTGTGTGCAGCATTAGTATTGGCGGTTGCCAAGCGTTATCGATCTGAAGCTTGGTGTTATATTTTCGCGTCTTTTCTGTCGCTAATCTATTTGACGCCATTATTATTTAATAATTTAAATTATTATGATTTTGGAAGTATAAATATTCTTACTATTTTTAATTCCTGTTCATTGCTAGTTTTCGGGGTCTTCTATTTAAGGAGCGCTGGTAATCAAACCATTGCGATGGATTAGGTTGTTAGCCAAGCCTCTTGTAAGGGCTTTGCTGACAAAGCGCTGCAGCAGCGATACTATGCAATTAAGTTTTCGACCCTTATCTCAAATTTGGCACCAAGTCAGCGCTTTTGTTCCGTCATTTCAAGTTGCCACGCGAGCTTGTCCGCCGCAATGCCTAGAGCAAGGCAAAGATATTGGGGCCTTGCTTATAGCGCAGCAGCCGTCATGAACGCGATGAATAGCAGGCCACTGCTCTGAATTCTTGCGGAATACGCAGCGCGTCGGTCCGGCCACAAGACTTTCGAGAGTTTTCCGGACATTGGTCCTCCCCTGCTGCCTTAGGCTGGTGCGCGCTCCACTAACCGCCCCGCCAAAGAACTCGGCCCGGCAGAGACAAGTTCGGCGCGGACCATATCGCCGATGGCCAGTTCCTCTTCGAAGAATACCGATTGCAGCCATGGGGATTTGCCCAACCATTGGCCGGGGCGGCGGCCTTTGCGTTCGATCAGGACATCACAAACCGTGCCAACTTTGGCCGTGTTAAATGCATGTTGATCGCGGCCTAATGAAGCTTGCAGTCGTTGCAGGCGGTCATCCATCACTTCGGCTGCGATCTGGCCTTCCATCGTCGCGGCGGGTGTGCCGGGGCGGGGTGAGTATTTGAAGCTGAAAGCAGAGGAATATCGCACCGCATCGATCAGCGCCAAAGTCTCTTCAAATTCAGCTTCGGTTTCACCGGGAAAACCGACAATGAAATCTCCCGACAGCGCAATATCGGGACGCACTTCGCGAAACTTGTCGAGCAGTTTGAGATAGCTTTCCGCCGTGTGGCTGCGGTTCATGGCCTTGAGCACGCGGTCCGATCCGCTCTGCACTGGCAGATGCAGATACGGCATCAGCTTGCCCACTTCGCCATGGGCAGCGATCAGGCCGGGCGTCATGTCGTTGGGATGGCTGGTGGTGTAGCGAATACGCTGCAAATCCGGGAGTTTATCCAGCTGTCTTATCAAGCCATCAAGGCCGACGCTGCGCCCCTTGTCGTCCTCACCGGACCACGCATTGACGTTTTGACCAAGCAGCGTGATTTCCCGCGCGCCAGCTTCAACCAGTTTCTCCGCTTCAATCAGCAATTCACTGTAAGGCCGCGATATTTCAGCCCCGCGCGTATAAGGAACCACGCAATAGGTGCAGAACTTGTCGCACCCTTCCTGCACAGTGAGAAAAGCTGAAGGGGCGACTTTGCGCCGTGCCGGAAGCGCTGCAAATTTCGCATCCTCGGGCATGTCTGTATCGGTGGAGCGTTCGCCTTTGGCCGCTTTGCCCACCATATCGCCCAGCCGGTGATAAGCCTGCGGGCCAACCACCATGCCAACGCCGGGTGAGCGCTTCATAATCTCTTCGCCCTCGGCCTGCGCCACGCAGCCTGCAACCGCGATCATCGGCTTTTTGCCCGCCTTGCGACCGGCCTTTTCAATCCGGCCAATATCGGAATAAACCTTCTCGGTCGCTTTCTCGCGAATGTGGCAGGTGTTGAGCACCACCAGATCAGCATCCTCGCCTTCTGGCGCAGGCGCAATGCCATCAGCTTCAAGCAGCTCAGCCATACGCTCGCCATCATAGACGTTCATCTGGCAGCCAAAGCTTTTGACGCGGTAAGTGCGCGGAGAGCCGGGGGGCGGGGTGGTCTGTTTCATAAGTCGAGCGCGCTTAGCCCAAATGCGCGCGGGGGTGAAGGGGGTAGCAATTGTTCACACAGGGCCGATCACGCTATATTTGGCAGGTGCTTTGCGAAGGCATTTCATAAACTGCGAAGTTGTCGAAATCCGCCGTGACCGTGGCCAAGTTTCCGTCTGCATCTTTGGGCGCAAAGGACACATTGTTTCCGCCAAAAAAGGTTGAAAACAGGAACTGTTGTATAAGCGAGCGTTCACCATCCGCCGTGCGAAACACAACTCCGGTTACATTGACCGCTTCGACATCATCAACCGTGATCACAGCAGAACCATCAGCGGCGTTAACACCGTTCAATGTCGTGAAAAGCCGGACACGGTGCCATTGGCCGCGCGTGAACACGCGGTTCGGGCTTGGAGTTGTGGCACCCCATTTCTTGTTCGGGTTTTGATCGTACAGATACGTAGCGATCTTGCCTTCATCATAAAATGTGGTGCGCGAACTCCACCCCTCAGCTATTCTGGTCCGGCCTCCGGTGACGGGTTTGGCCGGCCCAACGCCGTGCAGCTTGCCAGATTTTGCCCAGATCCAGTCCTGATCAAAGCGCACATCGAACTGCAACATCGCTGCGCATACTTTCTTGCGCAAAGGCGCGCGCGCAGTCACGCGTTCGCTGCCATTGTCCCGGCCCGGATATGTAACACGCAGCGCTGTTGAGCCATCTGGTCCTGCATTGGGCGCGAATGCAACGTAACCGGTGCGCAGCAGGTTCCTTTCAAAAGTGGTGCGTTCAGCCCCATCAAAATCTGCGCCGAACAACAAATTCGTGTCGCCGGGTTGCGGAACACGGGAGTGTGCGGACAGGGTTGGCGATTGCGATGCGCCGGATTGTTGTCCAGCAGCAAGGTCAAAGCTGGAGCTTGTGCCGCCGTTGCCTGCGCAAGCGACAAGACCCGCAGCGGCAACAACACTCAACAGGGGCGCGCGGCTGCGAAAAAACCGCGTCCTGAATGCATGTATCGGACCGGTTCGCTGGCTTTCTGTCTGCACCGCAGCGAAATTGCCATGACATTGCCGGGCCGGTGATATCGTTTGCGACTCCGCCGAACGCACCATTGTTGATCGCTTATTACTGCTATTCATCGCGCCGCGATCACCTGTTCTGAAATGCTCTAACGCAAATAATGCCCGAACAGATGCTGGCTAGCAACAACCGATACCGCTGCGCCATCACGAATTTGCGTGGTCGCCCCAAGGTTCGATTGTGTAAGTGCGCGCAGACCATTTGCGCGCACTTACATGTGCTTAGGGCTGGCAACTGCTTTGCGTCGCGATCTCGTAAACTTCAAAATTGTCGAAATCGGCTGTTACCGTAGCAAACCCATTGGCATCCATGGGCGCGAATGAAGGATTGTTTCCGCCAAAGAATGTCGAGAACATGAATTGCTGGATCAATGAATCCTCGCCACCTGCTGCACGGAACATGACCCCAGTCGCATTGACCACTTCGGTCCCGTCAACGGTTACCCGGGCAGACCCATCAGCCGCACCGATCCCGTTCAATGTCGTATAAAGCTGGACCTGATGCCACTGGCCGCGCGTAAACACCGGATTTTGGCTTCTGGTGGTGACCCCAAAGGTACGTACGGGATCCTGGTCGTAGAGATAGGTGGCAATCGTGCCATTTTCGTCAAAAGTGGTCCGTGAACTCCAGCCAGTAGGCGTTCTTGGCCTGCCTCCGGTTACCGGATCAGCAGGCCCGACACCGTGCAATTTTCCGGTCCGCACCCAAATCCAGTCCTGATTGAACTTCACGTCAAATTGAAGCATTGCCGCGCACACTTTTTTGCTCAAATCCGCACGACCGGTGAGCCTTGGGCTGCCCACATCATTACCGGTGTACGTAACCCGCAATGCTGTGGAGCCATCGGGACCGCTATTGGGCACCATCACTCCAAAATTTCTATCGAGCAGGCGGGTTTCGAGCGGCGAGCGCGTGGCAGCATCGAAGCTTAGAGCAAACAGCTGGTTTGCCGGTGTAGTCGGGGTCGCACTTGGTGTGGGCGTTGGCGTCGGCGTCGCTGTCATCGTGGGCGTGGGCGTGGGCGTTGCGCCGCCACCGGGACCGCCTGCGATGGGGCCGCTTGAAGTTTGCTGATCATCTCCGCCACATGCCGCCAGGCTAAGGCAAGCCGCGGCCGACAATAGGTGCATTGCGTATTTGCGTGGCTGCAAGCTGTTTTGCGCAGCCTGCGACGTTTTTTCCGAAGTCTTCGCCGCGATATCTTCAGACGGCATGATACGAAGGTCCAATCCAACTACTCCCAATAGGTTTACCTTTTTTGTTGCTCGTGTTCCTGCCCTTTCCAACGGCCCCGATCAAGCACGATTTTCCATTTGCAAACAAGGATATCAAAAGGCTGCTTGGTGATCTGTACGATAGTCTTTGCCAATGTTGCAGCGTTTGGTCTCGACAACGTTTGGTGAGCATTGGCGCATGGGTGTACAGCCGGGAAGCCACGCCAGATTTCGCCGCCCGGAGGATCAGCCATTGCGTGATGATGGCGGTTGGACATGTGAGGCAAAAAAACGCGTCATGCCAAATCGAGCAAGTGCAAATCAATTGCCACATGCGAGCCAAGAACGGTCAATTTTTCCTCAATCGCCAACCGTTCCCTCATACCGTACCGGCGGCGCGTCCAGCCGGTAATCGCGCAGCGGTTTGCCCAATTGTTCCAGCAGCTTCGCCTCGATTTCCGCGCGTGCCTTTGCGCCGATGGCTTTGCGCCCTGCGCATTCGTCCGGGTCGAAGGGCTCAAGGAAGAACAGTTTCACCACAAAGGTGCCCGGCCGTGATAATACACGCAGCGCATTGTGCAGCCCCGTTTCATCACCGATCCAGCCGATGTCTTCGGCCACCGCACCATAATCCATCACCACAGGCTGAACCATCACGCCGGGCGGGGGCGGCTCCAACATTTTCAATAGCGGCGTCTTGAAAGGAAGCAGCGATTGGCCATCGGTCGTGGTGCCTTCGGGAAAGATGGTGACGGACCAATTGTCTTTCATCGCCTCTCGCACAGCATTGATCTGATCGGCCACATCGCGGCGCGCTTCACGCTGGATATAGACGGTGCGATTAAGACCCGCGAGCCAGCTGACAATGGGGACCTTCTTCAGCTCTGCCTTGGAGACAAAAGCCGTTCCGCTCGCGCCTGCCAGCGCCAGGATATCGAGCCAGCTTACATGATTTGAAAGAAACACCACATCACGCTTTAATGCTGTGCCATGCCGGTGCGCGCGCGCACCGCAAATGCGGGTGGCGAATTTCAGAAAATATTTGGGGAAGGGCGAGCCATAGGCGAAAATGCGATAGAGGTAATGCAGCGGCACAAAGCTCAACAACAAAAGCAGCAGCGCCAATACGCGCAACACGATCCGCACCCAGCCAAGCAGTGTAATGGGCTGCTTCTCACCAGCGGCAATTGCTGCGCGCTTGGGCGTCATCATGCCCGTCTCCCCGCTGGCGCTTACGATCCCTTGGGCTCTTCGCGGTCAAGCCGCACGCCGTAAAGCTCCATCCGGTGATCCACGAGGCGATAGCCAAGCTTTTCCGCAATCACACGTTGCAGCGCTTCCAATTCAGGATCGACAAATTCGACGACTTTGCCCGTTTCCACATCGATCAGATGATCATGATGCGCTTCGGGCGCGGCTTCATAGCGGGCGCGGCCATCGCCGAAATCGTGGCGATCAAGGATACCTGCCTCTTCAAACAGACGCACCGTGCGATAGACCGTCGCGATAGAGATCTTGGGATCGATGGCAGAAGCGCGTTCGTGCAACAGCTCCACATCGGGGTGATCATCACTGTTGGACAAAACACGCGCGATCACACGGCGCTGCTCAGTAATTCTGAGGCCGCGTTCGGCGCACAAAGCTTCAAGATCAATTCGCTGGCTCACCTGTGCCCCTTGATAGTTGGTGCTGCACCCATCGCCATGACATAGGGACAGGCGCGCCTGCGCTCAAGCGTTGTACGAACTTTGCCCGCAAAATGGCTGGAACTTGCCCTCGAATTGATCGAGGCCAGTTAGTGTCGAGGCCAATTGGTATGATCGGAGCTGGTGGAGAGTGGCGAAGTTATTTCGCCTTGCGACGACCGCGCCGTTGGCCAGGCTTGCGGCCCAGACCAATTTTCTTGGCCAGTTCGCGGCGCTTTTCTGCATAATTGGGCGCAACCATTGGATAGTCAGCAGGAAGGCCCCAGCGCTCCCGATAATCATCAGGCGTCATGCCATAAGCGGTCATCAAGTGACGCTTGAGCATCTTCATTTTCTTACCGTCTTCCAGGCAGACGATGTAATCAGGTTTGATCGAAGCACGGATCGAGACAGCAGGTTCGGGTCGCGGTTCTTCTTCGGCCTGGGTGCTCAACCCCGACAGCGCGCCATAAACACTCTGGATCAAAACCGGCACATCTTCGACACCAGTTTCATTGTTGGCGACATGTGCTGTGACGATCTCGGATGTGAGCGTTATCAGCAAGTCTTGGTTTTCCAGTTGGTTGCTATCCATCGTATGTCCCGTGTTATTATAGGTGATCTTGATTGGATCACTGATTGTTAAAATTAGTTGGCGAGCGCCGTTATTAGTTTCCCATTAAAACCCTGTAACAATACAGGGGCATAGGCAATAGCTGACGCAACCTCTATGTGAATATATCGTGGAAAAGTGTTTCAGAGCAATTTTATAATGTAAGCTTGAATGTTAACGCATCAATCGGACCATTTGTCGCTCTACGATAATAGTTTTCTCGACGGTTTACACAGGTGAAACCAAGCGATTCGTAAAGCGACTGCGCATTATTCCCTTTGCGCATTTCCAAGAACAAGTGCCGAGCTCCTCTGCGCCGCGCTTCGTTGCAAAATGCTTGCATAAGCGCTTTGCCAATTCCGCGGCCGCGAAACTTTGGCCTCACGCCTATTAATAACAGTTCTTCTTCGTCCGCTGCAATACGGGACAAAGTAAAGCCTTGAACTTCGCGCTGCCCATCACCAAGCGGATCCGACATTGCGAGGCGATAATGCGTGCTGGGCAGGATAAGCACATCGGAAATTTGCGCCCGCGTCCATCCCTCGCCAAAAGCCGGATCGAAAGCTTCTTGCATCACCACCATTATGGCATCGACAGGGTCCATCAGGCAGGTTTGGTCTTTGTAGATTTCACCCGTGAGGTTTGGGCAGGCGCGGGCTTTGCCTGCGCGGGTTTTGCATCAGGTGCGCGGCCATAGATGGGGGCAAGGTCGCTGGAAAGAAGTGCGCCGGGCAATAACAAAACATCCCGCGCATCGGGCAGGATATGAAGCGCTGTCATACCCTCTTGCCCGTCACACATTGCATCCGCTTTGCTTCCTGCAACGATATTGCCGGGCTGCAACATCGCGCGCGCCTGTTCAGGCTTTAGCGATGCAACGGTGGTTGCGGGCGTTCCATCAGCAGCAAATTGCTGCACGAACCATTCGCCATGCCCACCGTTCATGCAGACTGTGACAGGCGTTTTGGTATGGCTCTTTTGCGCCATAACCCCAACCAATGCCAATGTTGGATAGCTCAGCACCTGTGCGCTCCATGCCAGCCCAAGCCCTTGTGCAGCGGCTATTCCGATCCGCACGCCTGTAAAGCTGCCCGGTCCGCGCGATACAAGGATGCGGTCCGCGCGGCCTTTGTCCGGCAATTGCGCGATCATGGGGATCAGCCGTTCGGCATGGCCACGGCCCAGCACGTCATGCGCGTTGGCCAACAAGGTGGCCCCATCAGACGCCTCATCAAAAAGGGCCACCGAACAAGCCTGCGTGGCGCAATCGATGGCGAGCGTTCTCACATTACTTTCCGGGATTTGCGCTAATCAGGCGATGCGGTTGAATTGATCGAAATCAGGGCGCGGGCTGCGATCATGCAGTTTCTCGCGATTGCCATATCCAATAGAGCAGATGAAGTTCGCGCGGTAATTCGGCTGATCAGCAAAAAAGGCTTTGTCAGCAGCATCGGCATCAAAACCGGACATCGGCCCGCAATCCAGCCCCAATGCGCGCGCGGCCATGATTAGATAGGCGGCTTGCAAAGTGCCATTGCGAAATGCGCTTTCTTCGCGGCCCTCGGCATCGTTAGTAAACCAGCTGCGCGCATCTGTATGCGGATAAAGCCATGGCAATTGTTCATGAAATTCAAGATCATACCCGATCACCACACAAACAGGCGCGGTCAAAATCTGCTTGGTATTGCCTTGCGACGCACAGGCGGCCAGCCTTTCCCGCGCTTCTGGCGATTTGCACCAGACATAGCGGCCGGGCTGTTGATTGGCCGATGTGGGAGCCATCTTCAGCAGATCATGAACTGCATGGATTTGTTCATCGCTAACTGGCTTATCCAGCCAATGCGAAAATGTGCGCGCATCATTAAACAGCTGATCAAGGGCAGCTTGAGAAAGGACTTGGGACATTCACAAACTCCGCTTGCGAGGGGTCTTAAGCAGCGCGCACTTCGGTCACTTCGGGAACGTAGTGTTTCAGCAAGCCTTCAATACCATGTTTGAGCGTGGCGGTTGAGCTGGGGCAGCCTGAACATGCGCCCTGCATTTGCAGGAAGACAACGCCGCTGCGAAACCCGCGATAGCGGATATCGCCGCCATCGCTGGCCACGGCGGGGCGAATGCGCGTTTCCAGCAATTCCTTGATCTGGGCAACGATATCTTCTGTGCCTTCATCATCTTCAACGGCGGCATCATCTTCTGCCGGAACCGCAATCCCGCTCGCATCGCCTGCGGTGAACAAAGGTGCTTCGGAGACAAAGTGATCAAGCAGCACGGCCACAACTTGCGGCTTGAGATCAGCCCAATCCACGCCCGGTCCACATGTGACGGACACAAAGTCGTATCCGAAGAACACGCCGGTCACATCGCCTGTATCAAACAGGGTTTGTGCCAGCGGGGAGGCGGCGGCTTCTTCCGGGGTTGCAAAATCGCGCGTTCCGCTGGGCATGACTTGGCGGCCCGGCAAGAATTTGCGCGTGGAGGGATTGGGCGTTGTTTCGGTCTCAATAAACATGGGGGTTATGTAGGCACAGGCGGCGGCGGCGACAAGGCAGGTTCGAGCACAGCTGGACAAGCATTTCTGCAGCGTTATTCACTTTGCCTTCATTGGTTCAGGTGCAACTGCGCTTCCATGACTATTTTTTCGCGCCTCACGCGCGCTTTTGCCCCCATCGCTTTGCTGTTTGCGCCTGCCACCGCGCTCGCTTGTCCGTTGCAACAAGGCATCGATGATGCACCGCCCCAATATGCGCAGGCGGATGATCCGTGGATCTATCGCGGCACCGATATCCCGGTGGATGATGGTTGGTTGATGGGGGAGCTGCCCAATGGTGTGCGGTATGCCGTGCGCGAAAATGGTGTGCCGCCATGCCAGATTTCGATGCGGGTGCGCATTGATGCAGGATCTTTGCATGAGGAAGAAAGCGAGCGCGGCTTTGCTCATCTGGTTGAACATCTCACTTTCCGCGAATCTCGCGATTTTGGCCCCGGCGAAGCGATCCCGCATTTTCAACGGCTGGGCGCGCAGCTTGGCAGCGATACCAATGCCGAAACCAGCCCCACGCACACCGTTTACAAGCTGACTTTGCCCAATGCCCGGCGCGCCACATTGGAAGAGAGCGTGCGTGGCTTTGCCGGTATGATCCGCGAGCCTGCTCTCAGCGCCGATAATCTGGCAGCGGATGTGCCCATTGTGCTGTCCGAACGGCGCGAACAGGCAGGGCCAGACAGACGCATTGCCGAAGTGACGCGCCAGACATTGTTCGCCGGACAACGCCTCGCCAATCGCAGTCCCATCGGCACGGTGGCAACATTGGAGGGGGCAACCGCGCAGGCGGTGCGCGCTTTTCATGACCGCTGGTATCGCCCGGAAAATGCTGTCGTGGTGCTGGTGGGTGATGCCGATGTGCAGCTGCTCGCCCGGTTAATCGAAGACCATTTTGGCGATTGGGAAGGCAAGGGTCCACACACCCCCGCGCCTGATTTTGGCGAACCTGTGGCCCCTGCTGGCACAGACAGCGAAAACCCTGTTGGAGCGACCGACGTGTTGGTCGAACCAGGATCACCGCGTATTTTGACATATGCGATTATGCGCCCGTGGATCGGCGTGATCGACAATCTGGAATATAATCGCGGCGTCCTGCTTGACGCTATGGCAGCTGCGATCGTCAACCGCCGGTTGGAAAACCGTGCGCGTGATGGCGGCAAGTTTCTGTTTGCACAGGTCAGCCGCGATAAGATCAGCCGTTCGGTTGACGGCACTTTTGTAGCCTTTGCCCCATTGGATGAAAATTGGGCAGAAGCGCTGGGTGATGTGCGCGGAGTGATCGCCGATGCGCTGATAGCGCCGCCCAGTCAGGTGGAGATTGATCGCGCCGCATCAGAATTCGACATCACCTTTGTCAATATGGTGGAGCAAGCGCGCATTCAGGCGGGGCGGCAACTGGCCGATGATATCGTCAATGCGGTGGATATTCGCGAAGCTGTTGCCGCGCCGCGCACTTTCTTAAGCGTGTTTCGCAATATGCAGGATCGCTTCACGCCCGACCAACTCCACGCAGCAACAAAACGTATTTTTGCAGGCGAAGTAATCCGCTCTGTCATGATTACACCTGAAGCAGGCGAAGCCACGCCGCAAGCATTGCGCGCACAACTTTCCGCGCCGGCCCAGGCTTTCGCCGGTGCACGTGACAATGCACAAGCGATTGATTTTGCACAGCTTCCACCCATCGGGACGCCTGCTGCGCCTGTATCGCGTGGGCCTCTGCCCGATATTCCCCACACTGAGCTGGTGGAATTTGCCAATGGCGTGCGCGCCATCTTGTTCAGCCGCGGGAATGAACCGGGCCGCGTTACCGTGCGCGTGCGCTTTGGCGGCGGCTGGCGCGCTGTTGGCGATGATGAGGCGGTTTATGCCGCGCTTGGCCAGACTGCGCTGGTCAATTCAGGTATTGGTCCGTTGGGTCAAAATGATCTGGATGCACTGGCGGCAGGGCGCAAGATGTCGTTTGGCCTGCGCATTGATGATGGCGCGTTTGTTTTTGAAGGGATTACGCGGGCCACCGATCTGCGGGATCAGCTTTATCTGTTCGCCGCAAAACTTGCCATGCCGCGATGGGATATTGCACCGTTTGAACGTGCCAAGGCCAGCGCCGCGCTATCTTATGCCACCTATGGTTCTGATCCCAACGGCGTTTTGAACCGCGATCTCGATTGGCTTTTGCGCGGCCGTGATCCGCGCTTTGCAACGCCGGATCCGGCAATGCTGGATCAAGCAAGCGCGCAAGGCTTTGAACAGGTTTGGACGCGGCTTTTGTCACAAGGTCCGCTCGAAGTGGCGGTGTTTGGCGATATCAACCGCGAAACCACCATCGACATGCTGTCTGAAACATTTGGCGCTTTGCCACCGCGCGAACCTTTGCCGGCTGATCAGGCGGTGCGCGGCACGGATTTCCCGGCGGCCAATAGTGATCCCTTGCGGTTAAATCATGCAGGCGATCTGGATCAGGCGGCGGCGGTTATTGCATGGCCAACTGGCGGCGGCTCTGATCAAGTGACCCGTGGGCGCAAGCTTGATCTGTTGGCCAATGTCTTTTCCAATCGCCTGATCGATCAGCTGAGAGAGCGCGCAGGCGCGGCCTATTCGCCTTTCGTAACATCGAACTGGCCGCAGGATGTGCAAAGCGGCGGAATGCTGCTGGCCTTGGTGCAAATCGAGCCTGCCTTGATGCCCGTCTTTTTTCAGGAAGCGGAACGCATTGCGCAAGATCTTGCCACCAATGGACCAAGCGATGATGAACTGGCGCGGGTGGTGGAGCCAATGCGGCAATATATTCAACGCGCTGGCACCGGTCATACATTCTGGCTCAACCAATTGGAAGGCGCGGCTTTTGATATGAACCGGGTGATCTATCTGCGCTCGCTCTATGGTGATTTCTCGAACACCACGCCTGAGGAATTGCGCGTTCTGGCTCAACAATATCTGGTGAGCCATGGCGGCTTTAAAATCGCCGTTTTGCCCGAAGCTGCACCGATAGCTGGCGAAGTGAGGGCGGTGGGCCGTTAAGCGCATTTGGTATCCAAGATAACCTTTGCCTCCCCTTGAGGCGCGCGTTAGGGCGAAATTTCCCCGTGAAATCGCAGTTTTGCGCCCTATCTGGGGCAATTGATCTATTATCAGGATAAATACAGTGGCGACGAATTGGACACCGGAAAGCTGGAAGCAAGACAGTTTCACTGCGAAACATCTTCCACAATATGAAGATCAGGCCGAATTGGCCGATGTTGAAGCCAGCCTTGCCGGTTATCCTCCGCTTGTCTTTGCAGGTGAAGCGCGCAAGCTGAAATCGCGCCTTGGCGATGTCGCCAATGGCGAGGCATTCCTGCTGCAAGGCGGCGATTGTGCGGAAAGTTTCAAGGAATTTTCGCCCAACAATATCCGCGATACCTTCCGCGTGATTTTGCAAATGGCCGCTGTGCTGACTTTCGCCAGCAAGATGCCGGTTGTAAAAGTTGGCCGCATGGCCGGGCAATTTGCCAAGCCGCGTTCTTCTGCGACGGAAACGAAGGGCGATGTGACATTGCCCAGCTATTTCGGTGACAATGTGAACGGGATCGAATTTGATCCCGCGATCCGCCGCAATGATCCGCAACGTATGCTGCGCGCATACTCACAAGCGGCCGCGACGCTTAATTTGCTGCGCGCCTTTGCTGGCGGGGGTTATGCCAATTTGCGTCAGGTGCATCGCTGGACGCTGGATTTCATGGGTCGCAGCCCGTGGTCTGAACAATATCAGTCAATCGCGCAGCGTATCGGGGAATCGCTTGATTTCATGGAAGCGTGCGGCGTTGATATTGAAGATCAGCCGCAGTTGAAAACCGCGCATTTTTACACCAGCCACGAAGCATTGCTGTTGCCTTACGAGCAGGCGATGACGCGTCAGGATTCGCTGACGGGTGAATGGTATGACACCTCTGCGCACATGCTGTGGATCGGTGATCGCACCCGCTTTGTGGACAGCGCGCATGTGGAATTCCTGCGCGGCGTGAACAATCCTATCGGTGTGAAATGCGGCCCAAGCCTAACACCTGACGCGCTGATCGAAATGCTCGACATTTTGAACCCTGCGCGCGAGGCGGGGCGCATTACGCTGATCGCGCGGTTTGGCCATACCAAAGTGGAAGAAGGTCTGCCGCCATTGGTGCGCGCAGTAGAGCGTGAAGGCCATCCGGTGGTGTGGAGCTGTGATCCGATGCATGGCAATGTCATCAAATCGGATAGCGGCCTGAAAACCCGTCCGTTCGAACGCATTCTTGCCGAAGTGAAGGGCTTTTTCGCCGTACACCGCGCCGAAGGCACCCATGCTGGCGGCATCCATGTCGAAATGACCGGGCAGGATGTGACCGAATGCACCGGCGGTGCTGTGGCGATTACGGATCAAGGCCTCACAGACCGGTATCGCACCCATTGCGACCCGCGCCTGAATGCGGCGCAATCGCTGGAGCTGGCGTTTCTGCTTGCCGAGATGCTCAATCTTGAACTGACAGAACAGCAGCAAGACGCCGCCTGAGGGCAATCACGCAGGCGATACCCTGGGTGTAGTGCCTAGGTATAGCGACAAGGCAAACTAACCTGTTTCGCCTACTTCTTTCGCTGAGAAAGGGGTACGGTGTTGCACAATTTGCGATCCAGTGCAGATTTGTTTGCGACCGGCCTTGGCTGGGTGGCCTTCACTGTGCTTGGCATGATTGCCGTTGGTGCAGATCATCCGCCCGCTATCTGGTTTGCAGAAGCAGTCACCGTTGCCGCATTTCTGGAATCGCGCAAAACCCGCTGGCTGACGCTTGTTGCGTTTCTTGCGCCTGTATTTTTCCTGACGCTCACCGTGATGGGCTTGCCGGCCTATCTTGCGCTGATCTGGACGGCGACATCGCTGCTTGAAGCCGTGATCGTTGCCGCGATTAGCCTGCGTGTTCTGGGTGGACGAGGCCGGCTGCCCACCAATATTGGGCAGTTGCTTGGATTATGGGGAAGCGCCATCGCGGGCGTTACCATTGCATCGTGTATTGGCGTGCTTCTGCAGCCCGAAGCGAATTTCGAGATGACCCGCTGGTGGTATGCCGCCAAGCTGATCGGACTGATGGCATCGGTGCAATTCCTGCGCTTTGTGCTGTGCAATTATCGTCTGGGCAAAGGCCTGCCAAGCTTGCTGGGGCATGGTGAGTTTACTGGATGGCTGATTGTTACAACAGGCATCGCATGGCTTGGCGTGACATGGCACTGGGCCGCGCTTACGCTGCTTGTTTCAAGCGTTGTATTTGGCAGCATCCGCTTTGGCTCTATCTTCGCCCCGGCAATGGTCATTACCGCAGCGATTGTTGCGATCGGGGCGGATCTGTCGGGCAGGAGCATCGTGCCAATGCCGGGTGGATCGCAGCTTGGCGATCTGTTCGTGCTGCAGATGGTGATGATAGTTATGCTGTGCACCGCGTTGCCGATTTCGGCCATTATGGATAAGCGCGCTCAGCTGAAAAAGCAGCTGATTGCACGCAACGAAAATTTGCATGACAACATCACGATCCTGGGCCTTGCTGAACAATTGGCAGGCATTGGCCGATATCGCATCGGTTTGAAGGACGGTAAGCAAAACTGGTCACCCACCATGCTGGAATTGCATGGCTTGCCGCGTGAACTGGCGCCTGACCCCGGTGATCTCAAGCGCATTTTGCCGGACAAGGGGGAACGGCTGTTCTTCGAACTGGAGCAGAACAAGGCCGATCCGCTGCCCTACACATTCGATTATCAGGCCAAACCACTTGATGGGCCAGAACGAATTTTGCGCATGTCGATGCTCAACGAATTTGATCGAGAGGGCGAACGCGTCGCCGTTTTTGGCGTTGCGATTGATGTGACCGATCAAATCCGGCGCGAAGAAGCGCTTGATCTGGCGCGCGGGCGGGCCGTGCGGCTGGCCGCCGAAGCGCAAAAGATTGCCAATACCGATGCGCTTACCGGTCTGCCCAATCGGCGCTGCACTTTTGCGCGGCTCGATGCGATGATTGATAGAGCGCATCAGGCCTCGCGCCCGCTTGCTGCAATCATGTTTGATATTGATCACTTCAAGAAGGTCAACGACACATTTGGTCACAAAGCTGGTGATGATGTGCTGGTCAAAGTCGCGCAATTGTCACGCCAGCAGACGCGGTCAGAAGATCTGGTGGGCCGTATTGGCGGTGAGGAATTTGTCTGGTTGCTGCCCGGCGTCCCCGCCAGAGAAGTAACCCGGCTTGCCGAGAGATTACGCCAGGCGATTGAGAAAGGCACCCGCGATAGCGAACATCCGCATGTCACGGCGAGCATCGGCATGGCAATGTATGGGCCAAACGACACGGTAGAAACACTGCTCGCCCGAGCTGATGCGGCTCTATATGAAGCCAAGGAAGGCGGTCGCAATCAGGTCAAACGCGCCGCCTGATACCCAACCACGCTCCAACCGGTCTTTTTCGATACTAGTCTTTCAATTGTCGCAGCGATGGTTCATGAGCCTTTATCAATCGTTTAGATCGCAGTTGGGAGAGCGGCTTGCTGCAGGCCGAACACAATTTGAAAACACATTCTGACCGGATACCGGCAGAAGAGACGCTGGCTGAACGCTTTGCAGCAACAAGGGCGCTGACGCTCGATCTGCTTGCGCCTTTGAGCGAGGCAGATGCCACTTTGCAATCGATGGATGATGCCTCGCCCGCCAAATGGCACGGCGCGCATACAACATGGTTCTGGGAAACTTTCCTGCTGCGTGATCATCTGCCGCAATATCAATGTTTCGATGCTGATTACGCGTACCTGTTCAACTCCTATTACGAAGCGGAAGGTGAGCGGTTATTGCGTTCGCGCAGGGGGATGCTGTCGCGGCCCACATTGGCGCAGATTATCGAATGGCGCGCGCATGTTGATGCCGCGATGCAGCCTTTGCTGGACGATCCGCGCCATGCCGATCTGATTGCGCTGGGCATCGCGCATGAGCAACAGCATATTGAGCTGTTGCTGACCGATATCAAACACGCTTTCTTCGCCAATCCCACCGGGCCGGCCGTGTGGGATACAGTTACAAAAACGGCATCTTCACACGCAAATAACGAGCAACAAGGCTGGACCCATCACCCCGGCGGCATCGCCATGATCGGGCACCAAGGCGATGGCTTTGCTTTTGACAATGAAGGCCCTGCACACCGCGTCTTGCTGGAACCTTTTGCTTTGGGTGATGGCCTTGTCACCAATGCCGATTGGGCCGCGTTTATCGCCGATGGCGGATATCGCAATGCTGCCCTGTGGCTTTCCGATGGCTGGGCGTGGGTCAATGCGCAAAGCATCACCGCGCCGCTATATTGGCGCGAAGATCAGCATTTTACGCATAGCGGCTGGCAGCTGCGCGATCCCTTGGCGCCCGTTGCCCATATCTCTTATTTCGAGGCGGACGCTTTTGCCTCATGGGCAGGGGCGCGCTTGCCAACCGAATTTGAATGGGAAGCTGCAGCTTTGGCCCAAGGCGCATCAAGCGATGGCGGCAATCAGCTGGACGGTGCAGCGCCGCCCCTACCTCAAGCATCCCCGCAAGCCACGACCAATCTGTTTGGCGATTGCTGGCAATTCACCCGCTCGGCCTATTTGCCCTATCCCCGTTTTCAGCCCGCAACGGGCGCGGTGGGCGAATATAATGGCAAGTTCATGGCCGGGCAGTGGGTGTTAAAAGGCGCCAGCTGCGCCACGGTGCGCGGCCATTCGCGCGCCTCATATCGCAATTTCTTCTACCCGCATCAACGCTGGCAATTCACCGGCTTGCGGCTGGCAAAGGACGTATAATGGCTGCCAAAAAAGGCCTGCAGCTGGTTGAGCTGGATTCCGATGGCGTGGATGAGAATTTCCGCCGTGATGTGTTGGCGGGGCTGGGCCAACTGCAAAAGGCGATCCCTGCGCGCTGGTTCTATGATGAACGCGGTTCGCAGCTTTTTGAACAGATCACGCAGTTGCCCGAATATTACCCAACCCGCACCGAAACCGCGATTTTGGCCGATAATGGCGCGGATTTTGCGCAGCATATCGGGCCGGGCAGGGCGGTGGTGGAATTTGGCTCAGGCTCTTCGGTGAAAACGCCGTTGCTGCTCAGCGCGATTGCGCCGGCGGCCTATGTCCCACTGGATATCTCCGGCGATTTTCTGCGCGCTTCGGCTGCGGAATTGTCGGCCAAGTTCCCCGGCCTTCCGGTGCATCCTGTTGAGGCGGATTTCACGCGCCGGGTGACATTGCCCGATGCGGTTTCTACCATGCCAAAGCTGGGCTTCTTCCCCGGCTCTACCATCGGCAATATGGTCGCGCGCTCAGCGGTGGATTTGCTGCGTTCCATGCGAGAGACTTTGGGTGATGAGGCGCTGCTTTTAATCGGCATGGATCTGATCAAGGATGAACAGACACTGCGCGATGCCTATGATGATGCAGCAGGCGTTACCGCGCAATTTAACCGCAATCTCATCACCCGTATCAATCGTGAGCTGTCCGGCACCATTCCCGAAGACGCCTTTGTGCACCGGGCGCGCTGGAATGATCTGTATGCGCGGATCGAAATGCATCTTGAAGCGACGCGCGATATCTCCTTCACCGTTGCCGATACGCAATTCGCAATGCGCCAAGGTGAAACAATCCACACCGAAAACAGTCATAAATTCGATGCGCGCAGCGGACATTTATTGCTGCTTGCGGGCCGCTGGACTCCGGTGAAGCGGTGGAGCGATGCGGACAATCGTTTCGCCGTGGTTCTAGCCAAGGCAACGATTCCACGCGGCGCGCCTTAGGGCCATATCGCCAGACGGCCTCAACCGGGCTATATAGAGCATCATGGACCTTGCCCCCATCTGGGAACAGCTAACCGCCAGCTTTGCGCAACTGCCCCGTTCCGGGCTGCTGCTGGCGGCGCTTATTGCAATGGCGCTGGGTGTGCTGGGGACATTTTTGCTCAGCCGCTTGCCCGCTGTGGGCAAAGTGATGCGGCTTACCAGTACGTTTGGGTTGATGGCGATATTGGTGTTGATCGTGGTGCAAATGTCGCGGCTGGACCCGCGCTTTTCCATCGCTATTCCAGCCGCCAATTTGCCCGAGCAAGTGGTAAGCGGCGGAGAGACGCGCGTCCCGATTGCACCTGACGGGCATTATTGGCTGCGCGTTCAAGTCAATGGGCATGAGGCGGCCTTTATGGTCGATACCGGCGCCACGCTGACGGCGATTTCGCCAGACACCGCGCAAATGGCCGGGTTACAGCCGCGCACAGGCGCAGTGCCAGTGCGCCTGCAAACCGCCAATGGCGTGGTGGCCGCTGATCTGACGACAGTCGATACATTGCGCGTGGGCAACATTACGGCGCAAGGTCTGGATGCCGTGATCGCGCCCAGTTTTGGCCGCACCAATGTGATCGGCATGAACCTGCTATCGCGGCTGGCTTCGGTGCGGATTGAGCAGAATGAACTTATTCTTGTGCCACTTGTGCCTGAAAACACTTCACAGCTGGAAGTCCCGGCGCGCTAGCGTTGCAGCGCGCCTGCGCTATAGCGAAACGATGATCCAACGCGCGCTCAAAAACACTGGTTGGATGATGAGTGCGCGCGGCATTAACGCGGTGCTCAGCCTTGTGTATCTAGCCGCGGCAACACGGGCGCTGGGGCTTGAAGGGTTCGGGCAATTTGTCCTGATCTTCACTTTCGCGCAGTTGATCGTGGGCTTTACCTCGTTTCAGACATGGCAGGCGATTATTCGCTGGGGCCAGGTGGGCGGATTGCGCGGCAGGGCAGTGGGCTTTGCGCTGGCTTTGGATGCGGTGACCATTGTGGTGGGTACGCTAGCGGCGGGATTGATCCTTGGCCTTGCTGGGGATTGGCTGCCGATTGCACAAGAATATCGCATGGCGACATTCCTTTTTACCGTCGTTTATCTCTTCTCCATCCGGTCCACACCTACGGGCATTTTGCGGCTGCATGATCGCTATGCGCGCGCCGCAGTGGCCGATGCGACAACATCGATTGTGCGCGCCGCTGGTGCATTTTCGGTGGCCTTGTGGGCGCCCACAATCCCTGCGTTTCTGGCGCTTTGGGCGGTGGCAGAGCTGGCGACGGCGGCGATGTATTGGCGTATGGCTGCACGCACGCAGCCGATTGCCTGGCGCGCGATCAACATCATCAAGCTTCCGCGCGAAGAGGACAAAGCGTGGAATTTTGTCGCCGGGACAAGCTTGACCGCGATGCTCAGCATTGTCTCGCGCCAGTTGATTGTGCTGTTGATCGGCGCATTTGGCGGCGCGGCTTTGGTGGGGATTTACCGGGTGGCGATGCAGATCGGTGAGGGGGTTTTGAAGCTAGCCGAAGCTTTGCTGCGCGCCACTTACCCCGAATTGGTGAGAGAGCCAGAAAAAGCCACGCAAATCGCGCGCAAGATGACACGTGTTGCGCTGGTCACAGGGCTGGCTGCGATATTGCTTTCTTTGTTTGCAGGTGAATGGTTGATCCTGGCGATTGCGGGCAGTGCTTTCACGCTCGCTTATTGGCCGCTAATCGTGTTGTCAGCCGCCGCTGCGACAGAGCTTGCCGGGGCTAGCCTGGAGGCCTTGATTGTGGCGCGCGGGCAAGCAATCACCAACTTTTTCCTGCGCCTTGTGCCAACGATTATCGCGGTGGCAGCGTTGCCGTGGCTGATGGATGTTCTTGGCGCGACAGGCGCAGCTTTGGCAGTGTTGGCAGCCAGCATAATGACTGTTTGCGGATTTGCCGTCGTCGCAGCGCGCGGGCATTCGCAAGTTTCCAAACCTTAGGAAGAACTGGCTGGGGCGGCAGGGATCGAACCTGCGAATGCCGCTACCAAAAAGCGGTGCCTTACCACTTGGCCACGCCCCAGCACGTCTTGCGAAGGCGCCCATATAGCGCCCCTGCGCAACCATGCAATACCGACTCTTTCACTTGGTGCGAATTGATTGTGCAAGGCTGGCATTTACCGCCGCGCTCCTGCACCTATGTATCGAGCCGTTTTCTCTGCGGTGCGAACCATGAACGGTCCTCCACCGCATCGAAATCTGCCGGGGAATGGCGTTCTGGCATGGCTTGAGAATTGACCAGACGACCCCGAATTACACCGGGCCGCGCATCAATCGCTTTTATCCAGCGCCCGACATGTTCATTTTCGTGCAGCTGCAAAAAGTGATCACAACCATTGTATGAGCCATGCCACAAGGCCGACAGCCAGCCATAAACCGCAATATCGGCGATGGAATACTCATCACCGCCCAGAAATTGCGTCTTGCCCAGTTGGAGGTTGGCCACTGAGAAAATCCGCTTTGTCTCCATCGAATACCGATCAATGGGGTATTTGAACTTGGCCGGTGCGTAATTGTAAAAATGACCAAAACCGCCGCCGATAAAAGGCGCTGTGCCCATTTGCCACATCAGCCAACTGAGCACTTCGGCCCGCTTCGCGCCGCTTTTGGGCATGAGGTAATCAAACTTCTCGGCCAAATGCAGCAGGATTGCACCGCTTTCGAAAACGCGGAAAGGTTCATCACCGCTACGATCCAAAAGAGCTGGGATTTTGGAATTGGGGTTAAGATCGACAAAGCCTGACCAAAACTGCTCCGCATCGAAAATCTTGGTCATCCACGCATCATATTCCGCATCAGAAAAGCCCGCCTCGATCAATTCTTCAAACATGATCGTGACTTTTTGCCCATTGGGCGTGGCCAGCGAATACAGCTGAAAATCATGGTCACCTTCGGGCAGCGCTTTTTCTTCGCGCGCGCCGGCAGTTGGGCGGTTCAGCCCTGCAAAGGCGCCACCATTGCTGCTGTCATCATGCCAGATTTCGGGCGGTGTATATGTGTCATCGGCCAAGGGGGAAGGCTCCTGTTGGTTGTCTTTTGATCTGACCAAGATGGGCGAATTTGGCCCTGCTGCAACCAACCAAGACTTGCATTCGCCGTAGGACGGCTATTGCACTCTCGCTATTATACGCAGGCGCGCTAATCCTTGATCGGTGTCCAATCGCCGAACATTGCGGCCTGACCAACGCGTTTTCCCGCAGCATCAGTCAGGTTCCAGATCACCGCATTATTGATCTGAAAGCGCGATTGATCCGCGGCAACGCGCACGCCGCTATAGCCTGTAACAATGTCTGCATCATCAAGCCGTGCGAGCATGGCTGCGCGATCTTCACGCGCATCGGGAAGGGCAGATTTATAGCTGGCCATGCGGATAAATTTGCGCGCCTTAATGCCAAACAAGGTTAGCGCGGCATGATTGCCATAGAAGAAATGCGGCGGGTCTTTCACGTCATGCGCCACCACCGCGTGTTCGCTTTCCCACAAGGCATCCAGACTGTCTGCCAACACCACGCCTGTGAGGCGCTGATAACTGCACAGCAACGCAGTTAACCGTTCGCCCGCATAGGCCTGCATCAATGCACGATCTGCAATAGTCATGAGGCGGCCACATAACGCTGCGCGGATGGCTTGACCATCATTACGCGCTGCGTGTCACACAATTGTCGCGCAGAGTCTTCAAGCCGTAACATTTCGCCGCTTGAGGGGATGGTGAACTTCGTCCTTACACTTGTTATTGTTCTGGAAATTATGCGCCTTTTTGCAACATTGGCAATGCCGCTCGCTTTGTTTGCTGCTCACCCTGCGCTGGCAGGTGATCTATCTGGCACTGTGTCCGATGCCAAAGCGCAGCCTGTTGCAGGCATGACGGTGAGCATTCCAGCGCTTTCGCTGACCACGCAAACTGATGCGGATGGCGCATACAGCTTTGCCGATCTGCCCGAAGGCGGGCATGAAATTGCGGTGTCTGTCAACGATGAAGCGGTGCAGTTTGCTTTTGCCGACGTGCCAGCGGATGGCTCGGCCAAGCGCAATATCTTCCTGTTCTCACGCGCGGTGATTACAACTGCGCGCACTGGGATGAGCCCGCAAGACGCCGCCGAAGCTGCACGCATTACCAGCGAAGCGATGGAAGCTGCCGAAGCAATGCTGCAAGATGCCGATCGCCACGAAATTGCGCCTGAATTGTTCGCGGATGCATCGCGCGGATAAACGCAGCATGAGCGGTTAGTCCAACCGCATGACCCAGCCATGCCGATCTTCAGCTTTGCCGCGCTGGATCGCGACCAGCTTTTCGCGCAGGTTTGTGGTTAGCTGACCCGGCCCGCCAGAGCCGATATCAAAACCAATGCCTTCGCCTGCCACATGGCCAACAGGCGTCACCACCGCAGCGGTGCCGCATGCAAAGGTTTCCATCAAGCGGCCCGATGTCGCATCCGCTTCCCATTGATCAATGGAATAGCGTTCCTCGCGTACATCCAGCCCTTCTTCACGGGCCAGCGTGATCAGGCTGTCACGCGTAATGCCGGGCAGGATCGTGCCGCTTAAAGGCGGGGTGATCATGGAGCCATCATCGAAGACATAAAACAGGTTCATGCCGCCCAATTCCTCAATCCATTTGCGCTCCACAGCATCGAGGAACACCACCTGATCATGACCCTTCGCCATGCCTTCGCCCAAAGGCACAAGGCTGGCCGCATAATTGCCGCCGCATTTCGCCGCACCAGTGCCGCCTGGTGCTGCGCGGGTATAATCGTTGGACACCCAAATGCTGACCGCAGGCGCGCCTGCCTTGAAATATCCGCCAACCGCAGTGAGAAAGGTGATGAACTTATATTGCCTGGCCGGACGCACGCCGAGGAATGGCTCTGTCGCGATCATAAAAGGGCGGATATAAAGCGAGCCGCCATCAACGGTTGGGAACCAGTCTCTATCCGCCAGCACGCTTTGCCGGATTGCTTCGATAAACAGATCTTCGGGCAATTCGGGCATGGCGAGGCGGCGCGCGCTTTCGTTGAAACGCTGCGCATTGCGATCAGGCCGGAACAGCGCCATCGCGCCATCTTCCATTTTATAGGCCTTCATGCCTTCGAAAATTTCCTGCGCATAATGCAGCACAGATGCAGCAGGATCGAGCGCAAGAGGTGCACGTGCACAAAGTTGTGCGCTGTGCCAGCCTTTGCCTTCATCATAATCAATCGTGACCATGTGATCGGTGAAAGTCTGCCCAAAACCGGGATCAGCAATCGCTGCCACCCGGTCCGCATCAGGCGTTGGGGCGGGATGCGGCTGGCTCGCAATTTCGAGTGTCGGCGTGGTGGCCATTATCGTGATGTCTCCTTGCGCAGGAGCAATTAGTTGGCGTGGACGAGGGTGGCAAGCCTTTGTGGTATTGGCCTTTGTGGTATTGGCCCCAAAATGAGAAGGGCCACCTCGCGTAAAAGCGAAGCGGCCCTTGTCATGGTCAGCGGCCGGAAGTGCCGCCCACGAAGTCTTTACCTGAATGGCAAATGCCTAAAGATAATACCTCGCGTGGAACTTAACCGACCCCCTTGCTGAACCATGAGACATCGGATCACCTCCTTTCGCGCTAATAAGCCAACACCACGCATAATCATTAGCGGGCGAAGACCGCGATAACCGCTGGCCTTGACCCCTTTGTGAATCGAATAGAGGCATAAGACAAGTCTTGATTTTTTCTTTTTCACAGTCAAAATCTGCGCTTCGTTTTTTTGCGTTGCGCTCGCCCGGATGGGCGAGCGCAAAACAAACACTCCCGAGCGTAAAACAAACAACTCAACACACACAACGCAAAACAAATATTCCCTAAACTCGGCAATCCTCGACCACGCGCGTGATTTCGGGCCATGCGGGGACGATCAACGGCGCTTCCCCGCCCACCAACACAGCGATGCGGCCATTGGAAAAAGCCATCGCGTCCAGCAATCGGTCAAGTGCGTCGACTTTGCCCACCACGATGGGTTGGCGCCCATCAAACGGGGTGGCGGATAGCATCCGGTCCGCCGTTTCGGTGCGGATGAACATATCCACCGGCACACCTGCCTCGCTTGGCCGGACAATGCCGACTTCGCGCGTTTCCAGATTGCAGGCGATGATCAATTGGGGCTCTCTTGAAAGCGGGTCTGCTGCAAAGATCGCCAATGTTTCACCAGTCTCAGCCAGATAACGCCAATCACCCAGCGTCAATGCGCGGTCCTGCCAATCATCCATGCGATCTGTGATCACCGGGGGAGGCGCTGGCCCAGGCTCTGGCGCGGTCACCGGCGCTGCTGCTGGCGGCGGCGTGGGTGCTGGCTCCGGCGCTGGCGTAGGTTCTGGCGCGGGCGCACCGCAGGATGCCAGTGCGCCTGCGCCCAATATGATACCAAGCCCGAAGGCAAACCTCTTCAACTGCATGCGTATAACACGCGCGAAATGCCGGGATGCGTTGGATATTGCACGATATTTCCTTCAGGTGAGGTGAGCGAGACGGTTTGCCCTGTTTCGCCAAAGGCGTGGAAGATCGCAAGGCCTGGTTCAATTTCAGCAGCCAAACCGCCGCCAGCCGGGATCATATCCACGCGCGCCGCTTCTCCGCCTGCATCAAGGCGATAGGAGACGGGCACACCATCATCGGCGGCAAAGCTCATCGTGACCGATCCGCTCAACCGGTCACAGCGAATGGCGAGCAATTCTGTGCCATCCTCGCTATTGAACACAGCCTGCGCGCCGCTGGCCGCTTCACTCACATCCCAAGTGCCAAGCGCCACAGCGGTGCCGTCCGCTGCTTGGGTTGCCAGAGGCGCGGGCGTGAGTTCGGGCACGGGCGCTTCAATACTTTCTTGCGCCACATCTTCTGCATCTTGTGCAGAATTGCAGGCCGCAAGCAGGCTGGCGGCAGATCCTAGCAGGATAAGGGAGCGCATGTGCATGGGCATTTCGAATATTCCTTTAGGCTTCACAGAGACGTATCTTGCGGCCTATCGCGGGCAAAATGGACAATCACATGACAAGTTTACGGCCATGACCGCAAGAGGCAAGCCCGCAACAGGCCAGTCGGACCGTATGCGCATCGATCAATGGCTGGTGGAACATGGCCATGCGCAAAGCCGCACCCGCGCTCAAGCTTTGGTGACCGAAGGGTTTGTTTTTGCGGGCCAAAAGCGGATTGAAAAACCGAGCCAGCAGGTCCGCGAAAATGCAGTGATTACGGTGAAGAGCGGAGCGCATCCCTGGGTGGGCAGAGGCGGCGTAAAGCTTGACCATGCGATCAGCCATTTTGGCCTTGATGTCACCGGCGCAGTGGCGATGGATATCGGATCATCCACCGGCGGGTTTACGCAAGTTTTGCTCCATCACGGCGCGGCCCATGTCTTCGCCGTGGATGTGGGCACCGATCAGCTCGATGCGAAATTGCGCGCCGATGACCGGATCACCGTTTTGGAACAGACCAATGCGCGCAGCTTGACGGCAGATGTGATCAATCGCCCATGCGATCTGGTGGTGTGCGATGCGAGCTTTATCGCTTTGTCCAAAGTGCTTGCAGTGCCGTTGGCTTTGGCGGCTGATACCTGTCAGCTTGTCGCGCTGATCAAGCCGCAATTTGAAGTGTCCAAAGGTGATATTGGCAAAGGCGGAATTGTCCGCGATGCCGCTTTGCATAAACGCGTTTGCAATGATGTTACCACATGGCTGGAGCAAAGCGGGTGGCACATTGCCGGTTTGACGCAAAGCCTGATTACCGGGGGCGAAGGCAATGTCGAATTCCTCGTTCATGCCCAACGGTCGATCCACAAAGATCCGCATAATCAGTGTGACGACAAAGCCGGTTCAAAGGCCGATTAACTGCCGGATTGGGCCTAGATAGCTGATAACAGCATCCAAAATGGGGCAGAGCCGCCGCGCCGCCTTGCGCTTGGCAGACCGGCTCGCCAAGGTGCGCCAACTCCGAATCGACAATCTTTATCCGTCATGGGAGACATAATGAACCGGCTTGCCAGTCCAGCGCAGCTTCGTGCCAGCCTTATCCGCTGGTCTGTCTTCCTTGTGCCACTTGTCGTGCTGCTTGGGTTTCTTGCCGGTATGCTTTCAGGAAGCGGGGCACAAAACCCGTGGTTCGATAATCTGAACAAGCCGTCCCTTTATCCGCCATCAGCGACATTCGGGATTGTTTGGAGCATTCTCTACATCATGATCGGCTTTGCCCTCGCACTGGTGTGTTCGGCATGGGGATCGCGCTGGCGCACACCTGCGATTGTTGCCTTTGTGGTGCAATTTTGCCTCAATCTCACCTGGTCACCCACCTTCTTTGGCGCGCAGAATATGGAAGCCGCGCTGATCGTGATTGTAGTGCTCGATGTGGCTGTAATCATTACCGTTTGGCTGTTTTTCAAAGTGCGCCGATTGGCCGGATGGATCATGCTGCCTTATCTTGCATGGGTGCTGTTTGCGACGGCGCTGAACTGGCAGTTTGTCGAGGCCAATCCCGATGGCGGCGCAGCTGCTCCTATAAGTGAAGCCCAGCGGATTGAATTTTAAACAGCCAATTCCCACATTAAAACAATGCAAAGTGAAAACCCGATCATCGCTGACTTCGTCAAAATCGCCAATTCCGCTGCGGGCACGCTCGCAGGGATGAGCCGGGAGGCGCGCGATCAAGCGCGTGAAAAGATGAAAGAGGCTGTTGGCGGGATGGATTTTGTCAGCCGCGAAGAATTTGATGCGGTCAAAGATATGGCCGCCGCAGCCCGCGAAAAAACCGACGCTCTCGAAGCGCGGCTGGCGGCACTTGAGGCGAAGCAGGGCAAGTAGGCCCCCGCGTCAAACGGATCACTCCAGTTCATAAAGCAGGGTGGCGGAATCGCCTTTGTAGCAATCGCTTGTCCGGCGGAACCCGGCAGCTTCCAACAGTTTGACCGAGCGGGCATTGCCCACATCCACAGTCGCGCGCACGGGCAATTCGCCTTGTTCACGCGAAAAGGCAATCAGCGCGTTCAGCACTTCGCGGCCATAGCCTTTCCCCCATGCGCTGCGCTCAAACCCGTAGATTATTTCCGCAAGGTCGCCCGGTGGCCGCGCAATGCCTGCCCAACCGACAAGCCGGTTTGAGGCGCGCTCCACAATGGCACCGGTGCCGTAGCCATAGCGCTCAAGATTGGCCCGCGAATTGGCAACCCACTCGGCTGCAACCTCGCGCGATAACGGCCCGCCATCATCGACAAAGCGATGCACCTGCGGGTCTTCGAAGAGCGCAATGAGGCGCTCTGAGTCCGATGCGGCAAACGGGCGTATTTCCAGCCTCTCAGTGGGCAAGGTGCTCTTGTGAATCATGCGTAGGTGCACACCAAGCATAGAGCCGTCCGTCAAGCACCAAGGCGCTGGTCCAGCTTGCACTGACCCGCCGCGCACGGCACTAGAAACCCTGCCCATGCATATCCGCGCCCCCGCCATTCTTGTTGCCGCCCGATCGCACGCTGAAACAGCGGTGGTCGCGCGGCTTTTGACCGAGGAGTATGGCCTCGTCGCGGGATATGTTGCTGGTGGTCGCGGACGCAATTTGCGACCCGTTGTCATCCCCGGCAATGCAGTTGATCTGCAACTTTCCGCCAAATCTGAAAGCCAGCTACCTTTTGCCAAGCTTGAGCTGATCACCAGCCGCGGTCCGTGGTTGAGCGAGCCTTTGCCAGCCGCTGCAATAAGCTGGACCTGCGCGCTTACCGCCAGTGCTCTGGCCGAGCGTCAAGCCTATCCATCGCTTTACAATGCGCTTGGCGGGTTGCTCGATGCGATCTGCCATGCGCCCAGTGCGCGCGGCTGGGCTGGTGCATTGGTGGGGTATGAGACATTGTTGCTGCGCGAGCTTGGGTTTGGCGGGCAAGGCGCGCGGCCTGAAGGTGATCTGCCTGCAATATTGGCCGAAATGGATCACCAGGGATCGGCTATTGAACACTACCTGCTTCCTGATAGACGCGGCGATGTTATGGCCGCGCGCCAACGCCTGAGACAATTGCTTGAACGGATGATCTGATGAAAATTGCCTGCCTTCCCGGAGACGGAATCGGCCCTGAAATCATGGATGAGGCGCTGCGCGTGCTTATCGCTTTGGACATGCCCCAGGTAACAGTGGACCGGGCGCTTGTGGGCGGGGCAGCCTATCATCAACATGGCCACCCGCTGCCCGATGCAACGCTGACTTTGTGCAAGGAAGCAGATGGCATTTTGTTCGGCGCGGTGGGCGATCCCACTTGCGACAATCTGGAACGCAGCTTGCGCCCGGAACAAGCGATCCTTGGCCTGCGCCGTGAATTGGGCTTGTTTGCCAATCTGCGCCCCGCGCAATGTTTCACAGGGCTTGAACATCTTTCGGGCCTGCGTCCTGAAATCGCCGGGTCGATTGATCTGCTGATTGTGCGTGAGCTTAATGGTGATGTGTATTTTGGTGAAAAAGCCATGCGCACCACCGCAGATGGCCGGCGCGAAGGGTATGACATCATGTCTTATGCCGAAGACGAAGTGCGCCGCATCGCGCATGTCGCTTTCCGCGCTGCGCAGGGCCGTGCGAAAGAAGGCGAGCGTGGCAAGCTTTGCAGCGTGGATAAGGCCAATGTGTTGGAAACCAGCCAGCTATGGCGCGACGTCGTGATCGAAACCGCTGAGGACTATCCTGATGTAGAGCTGACCCATATGTATGTCGATAATGCATCGATGCAGCTGGTCCGCGAACCCGGCCAGTTCGACACCGTTGTCACCGGCAATCTGTTTGGCGATATTCTGTCCGATCAGGCGAGTATGTGTGTCGGCTCTATCGGCCTTCTGGCCAGCGCTTCGCTCGGCGCTGACGATACCGAATTTGGCACGCGCGGCCTGTATGAACCCATTCACGGCAGCGCGCCCGATATTGCAGGCAAGGGCAAAGCCAATCCGATGGCCATGATCTTGTCGCTGGCGATGTTGCTGCGCCATTCTTTGGGGCAGGAAGCGGCAGCTGTGCGGATTGAAGACGCGGTGGCAAAAACGCTGGCCGATGGCATTCGCGGCGGCGATCTTGGCGGTGATGCCGGGACCAAGGCAATTGGAGATGCAGTGTTGGAGCGTCTTTAACGCGATGCTATTTCATGTGTGTAAGCGGTGCGGATGATAACCTTATCTTAGTATTAACCACATATCCGCAGCGGACATGGACATGACACACGATCAATTTCAACAGCAGGTCGAAACAGCCTCTCGTATCGCCAATCTTCAGGCCCACACGCCGCTGGAGATGGCCGTGGTGCTGCCCACGCTGAATGAAAAAGCCAATATCGCGCCCATGGTGCAGCGGTTGGAAGAAGCGCTTGGCCCCACGGGTTGGGAAGCGGTGTTTGTCGATGACAATTCACATGATGGCACCGCCGAAGAAGCACGCCGCATTGGCCGCACCGATCCGCGCATCCGCGTGATCCAGCGCATTGGCCGACGCGGCCTTGCCAGCGCTGCGATCGAAGGCATGTGCGCGACATCTGCGCCCTATGTCGCGGTGATGGACGCTGATCACCAACATGATCCCGCTTTGCTCAACGATATGCTGGCCAGCCTGAAATCGGGCGAATGCGATCTTGCTTATGCCAGCCGGTTTGCGGTGGGCGGCAATGCTGATGGCCTCTCTTCAAAGGGCCGTGAAAAAGGCAGCCGCGTCGCCAATGCGCTGGCCCGCAAGCTGACAGGGACAGAACTGACCGATGCGATGAGCGGGTATTTCATGCTGCGCACCGAGCAATTGCGCAAACAGGCAGAAAACCTTTCCGGCATCGGGTTCAAAATCATGCTCGACATTTTGTCGACCGCGCGCCCGCAACTTACAGTGAAGGAATTTCCATTGAAATTTGCCGAACGCCTTGCAGGTGAGAGCAAGCTGGATCACGGTGTTGCCTTGGATTTTGTGGCAGGCATCTACGAACGCTATTTGGGGCGCTATATCCCGACACGCTTTGCGCTGTTTGGCACAGTCGGCGCGCTTGGCGTGGTGGTGCATATGGCGGTTTTGTGGCCGCTATTTATGCTGGGGCTGGTGTCATTTTCACTGGGGCAGGCAATTGCGACAATGGTCGCGATGACGTTTAACTTCTGGCTCAACAATCTGCTGACCTATCGCGACAAGAAGCTTGATGGCGCCTCGGGCATGTTCTGGGGCTGGGTGAAATTCTGCCTGACCTGCTCTGTTGGCGCGTTTGCCAATGTGGCGGTGGCCACCGTGCTGAATGATCAAGGCGTGCTGTGGTGGGTTGCCGCGATTGTGGGTATCGGCATCGCCTCTGTGTGGAATTACGCGCTGTCGAGCAAGTTCGTATGGGGGCGTTTTCGGCGCTGAGTTTGCAGCGCGAACCGCTTATGCCCATCATACTGCTCAAGGAAATTCGGAACCCAAAGCAACCTTGGTGTGTTCCTTAACTATATCCAAGCCGATCGCGCCGCACATGATGTAATCATGATCGCAGGGGCCAAGGCAGCAATAGTTTTAGGAGTTTACAATGGAATTTGTTCTCGGAATTATCCTGCTCGCACTTAACATTTGGGCAATTATCAATGTCTGGACTAGCGGTTCGACAGTATTGGCCAAGGCGCTTTGGACGATTGGTATTTTCATCCTGCCGCTGATCGGATTTATCGCATGGTATATTGCGGGTCCAAAAGGTGGAACACGCGCCATCGCGTAACGCCTGTCTAACAATTTCATAAAAGCAGCTGCCGGTGGCCCATAGGGTTGTCGGCAGTTGTTTTTGGCGGTCACCGCCACCCTGCAAACCATGCCCAGTTCGTAAAGCTTTGCGCCCCGTCCAATGGCGCGGCTGTCAAAGCGGGGAACCAGTACACGAATGCCGCAGTTGCACCGATCACAAGAGCGGCCGGCACCAACCGTTCACCGCGCTGCCAAAGCGCGTCTACCCCCAAAGCCAGCGCGTAGCTGAGGAAACAGCCGGGTAGCAGGTAATGGAAATAAAACTGCACCGGTTTTGGCGCGACGATCCAAAGCGCAAGGCTGACCACATAAAGCACCGCCGCCGCCAGCGCGTCCCAGCGCCGTTGTACCACGCCTGCCCATGCGCACCAGATCAGCGCCGCCAATCCTGCCAGCATTGTCACCGGATTGCCGATCAGCATTACCGCGCGCTGTGCCCCGTCAATTTCCTCATAGAGATACCAGATGGAGCGGATATTGGCCGCCCATTGCCACCACACGCTTTGATAGGGATGCTCTTTGAGAACCTGCGTTTGCAGATCGAGCATCTGCCCATGCAGCGCGAACACCCCATCGGGATTGCCGGGGACGGAGGCGTAGAACGCGAACGGCCAATAGCTTGCGGCATAGACCGCCAATGGCAGCAGACCCAGCCATACAAACGCTTCAAGCAGGCTGATGCCAGGAACAGGCGCGCCGCGCTGTGACACCAGCAAGCGCCGCCGCCCTGCGGCAAGGCGCGCGGCGAAAAAGGCCAGTCCGGGGAGAACCGCAAGCGGGATCGCGTTCCATTTGCACGCCATCGCCGCCCCGATTGCTATGCCAGCAACAATCAGCTTGGCCCGCGCATGGCGCTCCGGCTCACGGCAAACTGCGGCGCACATCCACAAGGCCACCATCACGAAAGCGAGCATAAAGATATCGAGCATCGCAATGCGCGCGTGGACGAAGAGCAGGAAATTTGTCGCCACAAACGCCCCTGTCAGCAGGCTCACCGCGCGCCGATCGCTGGCGAACCACGCCGCGCGCATCATTGCAAACAGTGCCAGCGCGCCAAAAATCACGCTCATCGCGCGCCAGCCAAAGGGGCGATCCCCAAACAGCCACATGCCCAGCGCCATGATCTGTTTGGCGAGCGGGGGATGTTCTAAATTTTGCGCAATCCCCAGCGCCATTAAAGATCGCACCGCAGGCAGATAATGCACTTCATCGAAGTAAGGGCTGGAAGGGATGGCTATGCGCACCAAAGCCAACACCAAAAACACCAGCACGGCCACACAGGTCCATCCAAACGGGTCCCGGGTATGAGCAGGCGGCATATTCATGGGGCGCAGCGTTAGAACGCACAAATGCCAAGGGCAATTGGCAAACGCGTCCGAGCGCCCTAAACGCTGGCCCGCAATCAAAAAGACCGCGCAATCAAAAAGACTGGGCAATGAAAAAGACCACCGGCACAGATCGTTCAAAGACCGCCCATTGGCGCCCCGCCACCCGTGCGGTGCGCGCTGGTACTTGGCGCAGTGAGCATGGGGAGACGAGTGAGGCATTGTTCCTCACCTCGGGCTATACCTATGATGATGCGGCCACTGTTGCCGCGCGCTTTGCCGGAGAGGCGGAGGGGATGACCTATTCCCGCCTGCAAAATCCCACCGTGGCGATGCTTGAAGAACGTATCGCCATGCTGGAAGGTGCGCAGGCGTGCCGGGCGCAGGCCAGCGGCATGGCGGCGATGACGACGGCTTTGCTGTGTCAGCTGGAAACTGGCGATCATGTGGTGGCCGCGCGCGCTGCCTTTGGTTCGTGCCGTTGGCTGGTGGACAATTTGCTGCCCAAATGGGGCATTCAAACCACCGTGATCGACGGGCGCGATAATGCCGCATGGGAAGCCGCGATCCGCAAGAATACCAAGGTGTTCTTCTTCGAAACGCCGGCCAATCCGACGCTGGATATTGTTGATCTTGAGGCGGTATGCAGCCTTGCCAAAGCGCATGGCATCACCACTGTGGTCGACAATGCCTTTGCCACGGCATCATTGCAGCGCCCGATGGAATTTGGCGCCGATGTGGTTGCTTATTCCGCTACCAAGCTGATGGATGGTCAGGGCCGGGTGCTGGCAGGCGCGGTGTGCGGTTCGGATGAATTTATCAATGAAGTGCTGCTGCCTTTCCAACGCAATACAGGGCCAAGCTGCGCGCCTTTCAACGCTTGGGTTGTTCTCAAAGGTTTGGAAACGCTGGATTTGCGCGCGCACCGGCAAAGCGCCAATGCGATGGAAGTTGGCCGCTTTGTTGAAGAACGCGTGCCCCACATCCTGCATCCCGGCCTTGCCAGCCATCCACAACATGATCTTGCCGCCAGGCAAATGGATGCGTTTGGCACGATCTTTGCCTTCACGCTGGATGGCGGGCGCGAACAGGCGTATCGTGTGCTCGATGCGCTGGAGCTGATTGATTTGTCGAACAATATCGGTGATGCCAAATCGCTCATGTGTCATCCCGCCAGCACCACCCATGCCAGCATGAGCGCCGAAGCGCGCGCCGAGATGGGCGTGCATGAAGGCTTGCTGCGCATCAATATCGGATTGGAAGATCCCGCCGATCTGATCGAGGATTTGGATCAGGCATTTGCCAAAGCTGGGCTGTAAACGCGCGATGTGATTACAATATCACGACCCACTCAATGTTTGATCATCAGCCGAACCGGACCAAAGCCCCCCTTGTGGCGGCGCGGATTCTCGTTAGGCTGTCCCCATCATGACCAGCCCTACGATGAATTATCTGTTTCAACATGTCGCAATCACGGCAGGCATTACCGTGCGTGTCGCGGTGAATTTTATGCAGGAACAATCGCGTACCGATGCTGGACGCTGGTTTTGGGTCTATCATATCCGGCTGGAAAATGGCCGTGATGAAAAGGTGCAATTGCGCACGCGCCATTGGCGGATTTCCGATTCGCGCGGCATGGTGAACATCGTTGATGGCGAAGGCGTTGTTGGCGAAACACCGTTTTTGGAGCCGGGGCAGACGCATGATTACGTGTCAGGGTGCGAACTGACCACGCGTCACGGCGCGATGGAGGGGCATTATACCTTCGCGCATGATGATGGGACGCTGTTTGAAGTCGCCATCCCCTATTTCCCGCTTGCCGCGCCAGAAGCCGCCGAAGGTTAAGCGCGGCAGCGATCTGCGGGCGCTCTTACCGCTAAGCAGTTTTGCACCGATACTTGCCCGAAAGGCGCTTCGCCAATACAGGGCAGGGCAGATATGAAACGTACGCATTTGCCTTTGAACGCCTTGCGCGTGTTTGATGCCGCCGCCCGGCATCTCAGCTTTACCCGTGCCGCCGATGAATTGGCGGTGACCCCGGCAGCTGTTGGTCAACAAATCCGCGCTTTGGAAGATGTGCTGGGCGTGGTCCTGTTCCGCCGCACGTCCAAAGGGCTGGAGCTGACAGACGAAGCGGTGACGGGCCTTGATCCGCTGCGCGAGGGCTTTTTGCGGTTTGAAGAAAGCGTGCAGGCGATACAGGCGGGGCAAAGCTCTTCCAATTATGCAATTGCGGTGCCGCGTGAATTTTATGCGCAATGGCTGGCCGCGCGCATTGCCGGGTTTGCAGCACAAAACCCCGAAGCCCGGTTCCAGCTGGATGCCAATGGCGATGCCGATTTCACCGAAGCCAATCTGGATGTGGCTGTGCGCCATGCCGAAGGGCCAGGCGATTTGGAAGGCGTGCAATTGGCGCCGGGCATGGAAGTGACGGTGGCCGCTCCGGGCGGCGCGCAAAGCTGGATCGCATGGCCGGGACAAGACGCACCCGAAGGCGAAAGCGTTAGCCTACAAGTGGGCCATGCCGGTCAGGCGCTGGCCTCTGCGCTGGCGGGAATGGGCCGCACCGCTTTGCCGCTGCAATTGGCCGAAGAAGCGCTGGGCGATGGCCGGTTGGAAGCGATTGGGCCGCCGCGCGAATGTCGCCGCGCCTATTGGCTGGTCGCCCCGCGTCCGCAATGGCGGCAAAAGAAAGTGCGCGCTTTGGTGGCGTATCTGGCAGGCGATGGGACCGCTTGAAGTCCCCCAATTGCTGACCGAGAGGTTTCGCTGCCGCTCCTTGAAAGACGGCGATGAAGATGCGTTGTGGGATGCGTTTTCGGACAATGAAACGATGCGTTTTTGGGGTCGCGGCGCTTTTACCGATCGCGCCGAATTTCGCGATTATCTTTTCGGCACAAACTGGAAGGGCCGCACTTGGATTGCAGAGCCTCTGGCAGGCGGGGAAGCGGTGTTTCGCATGGTGGCGAGCGCTGCCGAAGTACAGGTCAGCGAAATCGGCTATATCCTTGCGCCGCGCCACCAAGGCCAAGGCATTGCGCGCGAATGTGTGACCGCGCTGATCACGCATTTGTTCCGCACAGAGGATGTACACCGCATCTTTGCCGATACCGATCCGCGCAATAGACCGTCCAATCGCTTGGTGGAAAGTCTCGGCTTCACCCGTGAGGCGCATCTGCGTGAAGCGATGAAGACGCATATTGGCTGGTGCGACACATGGCTTTGGGGCCTGCTTGCGGATGAATGGCCACATTGATTGGCCAGCTTATGGTCAATGTCCCTTTGACACGGTGCAATGACACGGTGCAATGAACGTGCTGCTTTTGGCAGCGATATTCCGTTGGGAGAAACCATTTGCCTATTTGCGCCGCTCGCTTTGCCGCCAGCACCTGTCTCGCCGCCGCGCTTGCTTTTTCAGCGACCATACCAGCCGCTGCACAAGAGGTGCGCGATCTGGACCGGGAGACGAGCAATGTGCGCACTTTTCCCGGCGTTGTGGGTGCACAGCCAGCGCGCTTTGAAGTCAGCTTGCCAGCAGGCGCTTTGTTGAAAGTGGATGCCGTCTCCACGTCCTCAATCGATCCCTATCTCACGATTACTAACGCACAATCAGGCCACGTTCTGGGCGAAGATGATGATAGCGGAGGCGAGCTTAACGCACAGGTCACGATCCGCCCCGCCAATGCAGATCGCCGCATCGCTATCGAAGTGAAACAGGTCAATTCTGGCGGCGCCGAAGGCGAAGACACTAGCGGCGCGTTTGAGCTGCGCCTCGCCAATTTCGTGCCGAAACCGGCAACGCGCGTCACATGGGGCGCATCGCTTGATGGAACAATAGTGCAGGGCGCGGAGCACAGTTTTGTCTTCGCTGGCGAGGCAGGCATGGTCGTCGAAGTGGCGTTGATCGCGCAAGAGGATAACGGGTTTGACCCCTATCTAGCCGTGTTTAACCAAGCAGGCGAAGAACTGGCCGCCGATGATGATAGCGGCGCCAACCTCAATGCCTACCTGCGCCACGTTATGTCCGATGATGCCGCCCTTACAATCACCGCTTCGGGCTATAGCGAGGGAGCGGGGAACTATACCTTGCGCGTGGGCGAACGGCGCGAACCGATTGCGCAGGCACCTTTGCAAATGATCGGTATTGCCGATGTGGCAAGTGGCCGCCTGGGCGCAGGATATGAAGCGGGCGGGATTGATCCCATCAGCATCGATTATCAGCTTAGCGAAGAGGCGCTGGCCGCGATTGCGGGCGGGATGCATGACATCACCATCACCATGGCGGCCATCACCGATGAAGACAGCCTTGGCGGCGGGCTTGATCCCTATCTTGAGCTGGGCCTGAAAACCCCGCTCGGTTTTGCCATAGTGGATAGCGACGATGACAGCGCGGGCGATCTTAATGCGATGATCCCGCTTGATCTGTCTGCCGTTGCAGCGGACCCCGGCCTGCTATCGCGCCTGCGCATCAGGGCCATAGCGATTGCCGGCAGTGCAGGCGATTACACGCTCACGATTTCGCCAGGCATGGAGATGCGCGCGGCACCAGCTATGGATATGATCGAACCGGTGCAATAAGCTTAAGCGGACGAGGCCTCCAACATCATGGGCGCGGGCAATTGCGCCCCGCAGCTGGTGCAGATATCATCGGGCAGCGTGCCATCGCGGATCTGATCGGCCAGCCATTGCTGCTGACGCTTGCGCATAGTGTCGAACTTGGCTTTGAGGCTGGCGAGCACGGCGTCCTCGTCCTCCTGCATGGGCGCTGTTTCGGCGAGCACTTCGCGGCGGATACGTTCATACAGCGCATGGCCGGGGCGAATTTCGGAGCCATAGCGATCCGCGCGCCGTTGCCGCATGAGAAACATCACCAGGCTTTCATTATGGCGCCGCTCAGTGCCGATCAGCTTGCCCGAGGACACCACCAGCCGCTCCTCCCCTTCAATAGCGCGCTGCAAAGCACAATCCTCCAACCGCCGCATCCCCCGATCAATCGCCAACTCCCACGCCTGCGCAAAGCCTTTGGCACCCGGCTTTGACCGGAGTTTATACAGCGCCTCCATCGAGGCCCCAATATGCTTGGCCGCCTGTGTGACAATGCCGGTGGCCGCCAAATGCGCAATAAAGCGGCGCTGGCGATCAGGGGTGATGGAATTCTTGCGCGGGGCCTTGTGGATATAGGGTTCGAAGCCAAGCAACGGATCATCTTCGTCCGGCTCTGCGGTGGGCGCGGTGACATAGCTGGTGGCTTGGCGCGAAATTGCGCGGGTATTGCCAACGGGTGCGGGGAGGGCGGGGAGATTTTTCTTGGTCATGCGCGCAGGCGGAGCATTGCGCCGCACAAGTAGGAAAGCTTTTTCTATGTGGCAAAAGTCTCGGCGGCCAAAGGCCAATGACAGCGCCAACAACAGCGCACGACCGCGCGCCGCCCCTTAGGGCGAAAGCCAAGCGAACGGATGTGAGCGCCCGGCGCTTGAGGCTCAAAGCGGTATGGCAGGGTGGGCATGCTGTAGGGAAGGGGACTGGTTTTGCTTGGAGCGAGATAAATGCCGTCGGTCCGCTCGCGATCCAGTTGCGGACATTCGCCGCTGATTTCTCGAAAGTCCGCTTTGCGCCCCAATCCTGGACGTTCACAATTGACTTCACCAAGCTCAATTGCGGACATTCGGCCACTAATTCGACGGCTAATGGGTCAAGATTTTTACTAGAAAGTCGACCGATGCCTGATTGTAAATCACAGGAACAGTCGACGGAGCTCGGCCGGTTTTGCGAAAATTCTCTTCCTGATTCCTATTGCGGAAGTTATAGGCAGAGTAGTCTTCATTTCCTTTGAGTCCATTGTCGGAAATTGCTTTCCAGACTTCATGCTGTTTGATCTTCGGCAACTTTTTCCGAACTTCAGCATTCATTTCCATAGCTGTAAGCGGATACGCCTTTAGAAGGTTTTCTTTGACCACCTTCTCAATCTCAACAGTGTCGATTGGTACTACGTCGCCGACGACCTTTAGCGTAGCTGCGCCAGCCTTTTCGTTAAATTGACCTTCCTTTATAAACTTGATCTTGCGAGCCAATTGGCGATCTACGACCATAGGGGCATTCTTCGAACCTGCGATGTCGTCCTCAGATCTAAGAAGAATGGCTTTGCCAGGTCCACCCGAACCAATAGCCCGAACGTGATCTATCCAATCCTTATTGGTCCTTTCGATACGATCATTGATTATGGCCTCGAGCTCTGCCGACTGAATCCTCTGGGTTCTGCCCCCGTAGCGGTAGTAGATGTCGCCATTCCTTATTAGTTGTCCTTTGCCTTCATCTTTCTTTGCAATGACCGGGCGGACCTGAGCACGTTCGATTTCAAACACTCCGAAGGAATGCCCATTGATCACATGAGTGCTTTGAGACCATGAGATGCTCGCCGAGAAGATCTCGAGCAGGAACTGCGTGATGCGTTCTGGGTCAACTTTCTCAAACATGGCAAGCGACTTGTCGCTCATTCCGACTGGAGTGCGAGGCGAATCCGTGACCCCAAACACCAGATAACCTCCACGATTATTCGCAAAGGCTGCAAAGTCGCGGAAGTAGTCAGCGAGCGAAGCTAGATTAAACTGCTCTTTGAATTCCAGTGTTTGGCTTTCTCGGTGGAAGAGATGCTCTCCCTTTTTACGCAACAGCTCGTTCATTTGCTTTTCTGAGGTCATCTCACGAGAATATTTATATTCCCGGAAATGCCAAGCTTTAGACGTAGAAGGCGAGATTATTGAACGCAGTCGCTAAATCCCGACTGTCCACTCCCGACCCTACGCCAAAAATCTAAGTGATCTGCTCTAGCGTGCGCTTCCCACGCTACATTGGTAGCCCCGGCTCTATCAAGGTCGAGCCGCCAATAACTGTTGTGCCTTGGGTGATGTCCCCTTGACCCCCACACCGCACCCCGCTAAAGGCGCGCGGTCTCGAGGGGCGTGTTTACGCACAAACCTCACTCAGAGCTGAACATTGCCGGCCCCGTCTCCCACCAGAGGCAACCGTCAAAGTAACCCGGTGCTTGCGAGCATCAGGTGGAGCGTTTCAGGCTCGCGCGATTGTCGCCACCGGGTTGCCCCAAGCAGCCCCGGCCTCTCGCACGGTCCCGATACATTCCATCTGATATTTGCGGCACCTTCGATGAAGAAGGTAACGATACCGAATGCCTACGATTAACCAGCTGGTCCGCAAAGGTCGCAGCCCGATCATCAAGAAGAGCAAGTCTGCCGCGATGCAGTCAAACCCGCAAAAGCGCGGCGTTTGCACACGCGTCTATACGACCACTCCGAAAAAGCCGAACTCGGCACTGCGTAAGGTTGCGAAGATTCGTCTTACCAATCAGCGCGAAATCATCGCCTATATTCCGGGCGAGGGTCACAATCTGCAAGAACACTCTGTCGTGCTGATCCGCGGCGGGCGTGTGCGCGATCTTCCCGGCGTGCGTTATCACGTACTGCGCGGCGTCCTTGATACGCAAGGCGTGAAGGATCGTCGTCAGAGCCGTTCGAAGTACGGGGCCAAGCGGCCTAAGTAAGGTTTTGCTCGCTGCTGGCATGGTGCTGGCGGCGGGGAGTTATTTGTTGGGTGCGGGTCGGACATCCGTCCGCCCCTTGCGGCACCAGCCCTCTCCCCCTCCCAACCACCCGATGATTATCCGATACGGTATCGGCTGGTTGGGAGGGGGAGAGGGCTGGCACCGCGCCACTCCAAAGGAGTTTTGAAGAATGTCACGTCGTCGTCGTCCCGAGAAACGGATAATTTTGCCCGATCCCAAGTTTGGTGATCAGGTGCTTTCAAAGTTCATGAACAATCTGATGCTTGACGGTAAAAAGGCCGTTGCTGAAGGTATCGTCTATTCTGCGCTCGACACTGTTGAATCGCGTGCGAAAACCGATCCGATCCAGATTTTTCATGATGCGCTGAACAATATCAAGCCGCAGGTTGAAGTGCGCAGCCGCCGTGTTGGTGGTGCGACCTATCAGGTGCCTGTCGAAGTGCGTGAAGAACGTGCTCAGGCGCTCGCGATCCGCTGGCTGATTTCGGCCGCGCGTGGCCGTGCAGAAACGACCATGAGCGCGCGTCTCTCAGCTGAGCTGATGGATGCAGCCAACAACCGTGGCAATGCTGTGAAGAAGCGTGAAGATACGCACCGCATGGCCGATGCCAACCGCGCCTTCTCGCATTATCGCTGGTAGGCCTGCTGCTTTGGGGATCTGCGCATTGGGCGCTGGTCTTTAGGCCGGTCTTCAAGCTGGTCTTCAAGTGGTCACATAAGTCACTACATGGGGCGCAATTCGTACCCCCGCATTTCAAGGAATTTCACATGGCCCGCGAGTATCCATTGGATCACTATCGCAATATCGGCATCATGGCTCACATCGATGCTGGTAAAACCACCACGACAGAGCGCATTTTGTATTACACCGGCAAATCCTACAAGATCGGCGAAGTGCATGATGGCGCAGCGACGATGGACTGGATGGAACAAGAACAAGAGCGTGGCATCACGATTACGTCTGCTGCCACGACCTGCTTCTGGAACCCGGAAGATCCAGACATGGACCCGATGTCGGATCCCAAAGCTCTGCGCGAAAACACGCCCAAGCACCGGATCAACATCATCGATACGCCAGGCCACGTGGACTTCACCATTGAAGTCGAACGCTCCTTGCGCGTGCTCGATGGCGCGGTCGCCTGCTTTGATGGCGTTGCCGGTGTTGAACCGCAATCCGAAACCGTATGGCGCCAAGCCGACAAATACGGTGTACCGAGAATGTGCTTCATAAATAAGTTGGACCGCACCGGAGCTGACTTCAAATACTGCGTGCAGTCGATCATCGAACGTCTGGGCGCAACGCCTGCCGTTTTGTATCTTCCTATCGGCATCGAAGCGGACCTCGTTGGACTTGTCGATCTGGTGAACAAGCGTGCGATCACATGGCAGAATGAAGACCTGGGCGCAGAATATGCGTTTGGTCCCATTCCCGATGATATGGCCGATGAAGTTGCCGATTATCGCGAAAAGCTGATCGAGCTGGCGGTTGAGCAAGATGACGATGTCATGGAAGCCTACCTTGAAGGGGAAGAGCCTGATGCCGCAACGCTCAAGGCGCTGATCCGTAAAGGTACGCTGAACCAGAGCTTTGTGCCTGTTCTGTGCGGCTCTGCGTTTAAGAACAAGGGTGTTCAGCCTTTGCTCGACGCGGTGATCGATTACATGCCTTCTCCGCTTGATGTGGAAGCTATCAAAGGCGTGCTGCCAGATAGCGACACCGAAGAATCGCGCCCATCTTCGGATGATGCGCCGTTCTCAGCGCTCGCCTTCAAGATCATGAACGATCCATTTGTCGGCTCGCTCACCTTTACCCGTATCTACTCAGGCCACCTCACCAAGGGCAGCGTTCTGAACTCGGTGAAGGACAAGAAAGAGAAGATTGGCCGTATGTTGCTGATGCACTCCAATGAGCGTGAAGATATTGATGAGGCGTTTGCCGGCGATATCGTTGCGATTGCAGGCCTGAAGGAAACCACCACTGGTGATACCCTTTGTGCTGCCAACGCGCCGATCATTCTTGAACGGATGGAATTCCCCGATCCGGTTATCGAACTGTCGGTGGAACCAAAGACCAAAGCTGACCAGGAAAAGATGGGCGTTGCGCTTAATCGCTTGGCTGCCGAAGATCCGTCCTTCCGCGTGACGACTGACCATGAAAGCGGTCAGACGATCATCAAGGGTATGGGTGAACTTCACCTCGATATTCTGGTCGATCGCATGAAGCGCGAATTCAAGGTCGAGGCCAATGTTGGTGCGCCGCAGGTGGCGTATCGCGAATCCATTCGCCGCGAAATCGAAGTCACCTACACGCATAAAAAGCAATCGGGTGGTTCTGGTCAGTTTGGTGAAGCCAAGGTCAAAGTCATCCCGGGTGAGCGCGGCCAAGGCATCATCTTTGAGGACAATATTAAGGGCGGTAACATTCCGCGCGAATATATTCCCTCTGTTGAAAAGGGTATGCGTGAGCAGGCTGAAAGCGGCTATCTCGTGGGCTTCCCCATCATCGATTTCACCATCGAACTGCTCGACGGCAAATATCACGATGTCGACTCCAGCACGGTGGCGTTTGAAATCACTGGTCGCGGCGCTATGCGCGAAGCGGCTGAGCGGGCCGGTATCAGCCTGCTTGAGCCGGTGATGAAGGTCGAAGTGATCACACCGGAAGATTATCTTGGTGATGTGATCGGTGACCTCAATTCGCGTCGTGGGCAAATCCAGGGTACGGACACACGCGGCAACGCTCAGGCGGTCGAGGCATTCGTCCCGCTTGCCAATATGTTCGGCTATGTGAACGAGCTTCGTTCATTCACGCAAGGCCGTGCACAATACTCCATGCAGTTCTCGCATTACGACGAAGTGCCCGCGAGCGTTGCAGCCGAAGTCAAGGAGAAGCTTGCGTAAGGCAAGTACACCGTCTAGTGGCGAGCGCCTGATTCAGCGGGTGTCCGCAGGACTCAATTAGATTCGAAGATAAGAAGGTTATAGGAACAATGGCGAAGGAAAAATTCGAGCGGAACAAGCCGCACTGTAACGTTGGTACCATTGGTCACGTTGACCACGGTAAAACCACGTTGACCGCGGCGATCACCAAGGTTCTGGGTTCGGCTGTCGATTTTGCAAATATCGATAAAGCTCCTGAAGAGCGTGAGCGCGGCATCACCATTTCGACAGCACACGTCGAATATGAAACCGATGCACGTCACTATGCACACGTCGACTGCCCAGGCCACGCCGACTATGTGAAGAACATGATCACCGGTGCGGCGCAAATGGACGGCGCGATCCTGGTTGTGAACGCAGCTGATGGCCCCATGCCGCAAACGCGTGAGCACATCCTGCTCGCTCGTCAGGTTGGTGTGCCGGCTCTGGTTGTGTACATGAACAAGGTCGATCAGGTTGACGATGAAGAATTGCTCGAGCTGGTTGAGCTTGAAATTCAAGAACTGCTGACCGAGTATGGTTTTGACGGTGACAACATTCCTATCGTTAAGGGTTCGGCTCTGGCTGCTCTTGAAGGTCGCGATGAAGAAATCGGTGAGAAGTCTATTCTGGCTCTCATGGAAGCTGTCGACACGCACATTCCTCAGCCCGAGCGTCCGGTTGATCAGGACTTCCTGATGCCGATCGAAGACGTGTTCTCAATCTCTGGTCGTGGTACGGTTGTAACCGGCCGTGTTGAAACCGGCGTTGTAAACGTTGGCGACGAAGTTGAAATCGTTGGCATCAAGGACACTTCCAAGACGACCGTGACCGGCGTTGAAATGTTCCGCAAGCTGCTTGATCGCGGTGAAGCTGGTGACAACATCGGCGCCCTGATCCGCGGCGTTGGCCGTGAAGATGTGGAACGTGGCCAGGTTCTTTGTAAGCCTGGTTCGGTTAGCCCGCACACCGAGTTCGAAGCCAGCGTCTATGTGCTGTCTAAGGACGAGGGTGGCCGTCACACGCCATTCTTCGCCAACTACCGTCCGCAATTCTACTTCCGTACCACGGACGTAACCGGCGAAGTGATCCTTCCTGAAGGCACCGAGATGGTTATGCCTGGTGATGACGTGAAAATCGGCGTTAAGCTGATCGCTCCGATCGCCATGGACGAAGGCCTGCGCTTCGCTATCCGCGAAGGTGGCCGTACGGTTGGTTCGGGCGTTGTTGCCAAGATCACCAAGTAATTCGGCGCGCTCGTAACGGGCGCAACGAAAAAATGCGGCCCGGTTCTCAATATGAGAGCCGGGCCGCTTTTTTGTTGGGTGCTCGGTTTGTATGGTGCGCTTCGGGTATCCACCCGAAGCTTGCGGTACCAGCCCGCTCCCCCTCCCAACCACCCGATCATTCTGCCAATACGGTATCGGGTGGTTGGGAGGGGGAGCGGGCCGGCACCGAGCTCAGCACGGATGTGCTAAGCGCACACAACAAATAACACCCTAACAAATAACAGATGGCGCACACTTCGGGGGTTGCCAGAATCCCAACCCGAACGTATACGCGCGCCAACACAGAGGGATTCGTCCCTCATAAAAGAATTCGTAAGGCCGCCCGTTCCGGGAAACCGGACATAGCGGGGCGGGCCTTTTTTATATTTGGGGGTTGGTGACAATCCCTTGGCTCTTTCGCATCGGTAGTTGGAAAATGGACGCACAAAATATCCGCATTCGCCTGAAGGCATTTGATCATCGGGTACTCGATCAGGCAACTGGCGAGATTGCGGAGACCGCACGCCGCACTGGCGCGCTTATTCGTGGTCCTATTCCTCTTCCGACGCGCATCGAAAAGTTCACCGTGAACCGCGGCCCGCATATTGACAAAAAGTCACGCGAGCAGTTCGAGGTGCGCACGTATAAGCGGTTGCTCGATATCGTGCAGCCCAACGCTCAGACGGTCGATGCTTTGATGAAGCTTGACCTTGCTGCAGGCGTAAATGTTGAGATCAAGCTGGCCTAAGCCGGCTGGGCCTTCGGGCTCAACGACACAGAGATACCGCCGGTTGTTACCGGGCTGCGTCTCCCGTCTCGCCTCTTAAATAAGAGGCAAAGTGGCCCCGGACGGGCGATGCATAAAAACTGGGCTCATGGAGCAAGCACCTGGATGGTCTGGGTGCCTCTGTTGTTAAGGAGTGTTGATCATGCGCACTGGCGTGATCGCGAAAAAAGTCGGGATGACCCGCCTGTTTCAAGAGGATGGACGTCACGTTCCTGTGACCGTTCTTTCGCTTGAGAATTGTCAGGTCACCGGAAACCGCACAGCCGATCGCGACGGCTATTTTTCAGTTCAGCTTGGTGCTGGCGAAGCGAAGCAGAAAAACGTTGCCAAGCCGCAGCGTGAAGCTTTCGCAAAAGCCAATGTTGGCCTCAAGATGAAAGTCGCTGAATTCCGCGTTGAGAATGAGGAAGGTCTCCTTCCCGTCGGCGCGACGATCACGGCTGATCACTTCGTCGCCGGCCAGAAGGTCGACATCACCGGTCACACGCAGGGTAAAGGCTTTGCTGGTGCCATGAAGCGCTGGGGCTTTGGTGGTCTGCGCGCGACGCACGGTGTTTCGATCTCTCACCGTTCGCACGGTTCGACGGGTAACCGTCAGGATCCGGGCAAGGTGTTCAAGAACAAGAAAATGGCCGGCCATATGGGCGACCGTCAGCGCACCCAACAAAATCTCGAAATCGTCCGCACCGATGCAGATCGCGGCCTGATCTTCGTTCGTGGCAGCGTTCCGGGTTCGAAGAATGGTTGGTTGATGGTGAAGGATTCGGTGAAGGTTGCTCTTCCTGAAGGTGCTCCTTTTCCCGGTGCGATGCGCCGTAACGCTGATGAAACCGCAACCGATGATGCCCCCGCTGGCATGATCGAAGGCGATGCAGCTGTCGAAACAAACCCCGAAGTACCCGTTGAGCAGCAGGCCAAGCTTGCTGAGCAGCAGGACAGCGGTGTTGGCACTTCGGGCGGTACGCCTGAAGCGGATGCCAGCACCAAGAATGAGGAAGGCTAACGCCATGAAGGTGAAGGTCCAGAAAATCGACGGCGCTAAAGCGTCAGGCGATATTGAACTCAACGATGATGTGTTCGGCGTAGAGCCGCGCGCAGACATCCTCCACCGCGTTGTCACCTGGCAGCTCGAAAACCGGCGTGCCACGGCTCGCCCGACACGCGAACGTGCCGATGTGAACCGCACGGGTAAGAAGTTTGGTAAGCAAAAGGGATCTGGCGGCGCACGTCACGGTGCTCGTTCTGCTCCGATCTTTATCGGCGGTGGTAAAGCCCACGGTGCCCGCAAGCGTGATTTCGATCAGTCGCTCAACAAGAAGGTCCGTGCACTCGGCCTGAAAATGGCGCTGTCGAGCAAGGCCAAGGACGGCCTCGTTGTTGTTGACAGTCTTGAGCTCAAAGATGCCAAGACCAAGGCGCTTCAAGGTCAGTTCGATAAGGCTGGTTTTGCAGGCAAGGTTCTCTTCATCGATGGCGATGCTGTTGATGATGGCTTCCGCAAGGCTGCTGGCAATCTGCCGGGCATTAACGTGCTTCCGGCGATGGGTGCCAATGTCTACGACATCCTCAACCATGACACGCTGGTCCTGACCAAGGATGCTGTCGCTAAGCTGGAGGCGCGCTTCGCCCTTACGGGAGGTGCCAAATAATGGCTAAGAAGACCGCAATTGACTCGCGTCACTATGACGTGATCCTCGCTCCGCACATTACCGAAAAGGCTACGCTTTTGTCGGAAAACAATGCGGTTGTGTTTAAAGTCGCAGGCGATGCTACCAAGCCGCAGATCAAGGAAGCTATCGAAGCTTTGTTTGATCGCAAGGTTAAAAGCGTCAACACAATCGTGACAAAGGGCAAGACCAAGCGTTGGCGCGGTCGGCCTTATGTGCGCTCCGATTTCAAGAAAGCGATCGTGACCCTCGTTGAGGGCCAGGATCCTATCGATATCACCGAAGGCGTGAGCTGATCCGATGGCATTGAAAACATATAATCCGACAAGCCCCGCACGTCGCGGCCTCGTCCTCGTCGACAAGACGGGCCTCCACAAAGGTGGGCCGGTCAAGTCTTTGACCAAAGGCAAGACCAAGACCGGTGGCCGTAACAATAAAGGTCATGTGACCTCGCGCGGCATTGGTGGCGGCAACAAGCAGAAGTATCGTTTTATCGACTTCAAGCGCCGCAAATGGGACATGGAAGCCACCGTGGAGCGGATCGAATACGATCCCAACCGCACCGCTTTCATCGCGCTCATCAAATATACCGATGGCGAACTTGCTTACATCATCGCTCCCAACCGTCTTGCCCCCGGTGACAAAGTCATCGCGGGTGAGAAGACCGACACCAAGCCGGGCAATGCAATGTTGCTGGGTCAGATGCCGGTCGGCACCATCTGCCACAATGTGGAGATGAAGCCGGGCAAAGGTGGTCAGATCGCACGGTCAGCAGGCACCTATGTGCAGCTGGTCGGCCGTGACCGCGGGATGGTGATTGTGCGCCTCAATTCAGGCGAGCAGCGTTATCTGCGCTCTGACTGCATGGGCACGGTTGGCGCGGTTTCAAACCCTGACAACCAGAACCAGAACCTGGGTAAAGCGGGCCGCAAGCGTCACATGGGTGTAAAGCCCCTGACACGCGGTGTGGCCAAGAACCCGGTCGATCACCCGCATGGTGGTGGTGAAGGTCGTACAAGTGGTGGTCGTCATCCGGTGACGCCATGGGGTAAGCCGACTAAGGGCGCTCGTACACGCAAGAATAAACAGACGGACAAGATGATCATCCGGTCTCGTCACGCGAAGAAGAAGAGGTAACGAGACATGGCACGTTCCGTCTGGAAAGGTCCGTTCGTCGATCTTCACCTGCTGAAGAAGGCGCAGGAAGCGCAGGAAGCTGGCAACAGCAAGCCGATCAAGACCTGGTCGCGCCGCTCCACCGTGCTTCCCGATTTCGTTGGTCTGACGTTCAGCGTCTATAATGGCCATAAGTTCATCCCGGTCTCGGTTAACGAGGAAATGGTCGGGCACAAGCTTGGTGAATTTGCGCCCACGCGCAGCTTCCCGGGCCACGCTTCCGACAAGAAGGGCAAGCGCTAATGGGTAAGGCAAAATCTCCCCGCCGCGTTGGCGAGAATGAAGCTTTGGCTGTGGGCACGACTATTCGTGGCTCGGCTCAGAAGCTTAATCTCGTGGCGGCTCTGATCCGTGGCAAAAAGGTGGAAGAGGCGTTGAACATCCTCTCTTTCTCTAAGCGCGGCATGGCCAAGGACGCTAAAAAGGTGCTCGCTTCTGCGATTGCCAATGCGGAAAACAATCACGATCTCGATGTTGACGCGCTCGTCGTTGCAGAAGCTTCGGTTGGCAAAGCCATCACGATGAAGCGGTTTGCAACGCGCGGTCGTGGTAAGTCCACGCGCATCCTCAAGCCGTTTAGCCGGCTGCGGATCGTCGTTCGCGAAATGGAAGAGGCGTAAGATGGGTCATAAGAGCAATCCGATCGGTCTGCGTCTGCAGATCAACCGCACCTGGGACAGCCGGTGGTACGCCGAAGGCGGCGAATATGCCAAGCTGCTCAAGGAAGATATCGAGATCCGCAAGCACATCACGAAGTCGCTGCCACAAGCTGCGATTTCGAAGGTTGTGATTGAGCGTCCGGCCAAATTGTGCCGCGTTTCGATCTATGCTGCACGTCCCGGCGTCATCATCGGCAAGAAAGGCGCAGACATTGAAAAGCTGCGCGGCAAACTGGCCACGATGACCGACAGCGAAGTGAAGCTGAACATCGTTGAAATCCGCAAGCCGGAAGTCGATGCCAAGCTCGTTGCGCAGGGCATTGCCGATCAGCTGATCCGCCGTGTGGCTTTCCGCCGTGCGATGAAGCGTGCCATGCAATCTGCCATGCGTCTGGGTGCTGAAGGCATCAAGATCATGTGTGGCGGTCGTCTTGGCGGCGCTGAAATCGCGCGTGTTGAACAGTATCGTGAAGGCCGCGTTCCGCTGCACACGCTGCGTGCCAACATCGATTATGCCGAAGCAGAGGCGCTGACCACTTACGGTATTATCGGGATCAAAGTGTGGGTCTTCAAAGGCGAAATCCTGGGTCACGATCCAACCGCACAAGATCGTTTGATGATGGAATCACAAACCTCCGGCGTAAGGCCTGCCCGCTAATCGGCGGCTCGCTAAGGTAGAGAACAATGCTACAACCCAAGAAAACCAAATACCGCAAAGCCTTTAAGGGCAAGATCCATGGCAAGGCCAAGGGTGGTACGGAACTGAATTTCGGTTCTTACGGCCTTAAAGCGCTTGAGCCTGAGCGTATCACTGCGCGCCAGATCGAAGCGGCTCGCCGTGCGATCACGCGCCACATGAAGCGTCAGGGTCGTCTTTGGATCCGCGTTTTCCCCGATGTGCCTGTGTCCAAGAAGCCTGCCGAAGTTCGTCAGGGTAAAGGCAAAGGTTCAGTGGAATTCTGGGCTGCACGTGTAAAGCCGGGCCGGATCCTGTTTGAACTCGATGGTATTCCTGGCCCGCTGGCTGCTGAAGCATTCAGCCGCGCAGCCATGAAGCTGCCGATCAAGACCAAGGTTGTTGCCCGCTTTGGCGACACCTCACATCTGGGAGTGTTCTGATGGCTTCTATCGAAGACTTGCGCACCAAGAGCGATGACCAGCTTGCTGAGCAGCTGACCTCGCTGAAGCGCGAACAGCTTAACCTGCGTTTTCAAGCCGCGACCAACCAGCTCGAAAAGCCGAGCCGGACCAAGGAAGTGCGCCGAGAAATCGCGCAGATTAAAACCCTCCAGGCGGAGCGCACTGCCGCTTCGGCTGAGGCGTAAGGAGTAGACAATGCCGAAACGTGTACTGATCGGAACTGTCACCTCCGACAAAACCGACAAGACCGTCACTGTGAAAGTCGAACGCCGGGTGAAGCACCCCCTTTACGGGAAGATCATCAAGCGCTCGAAGAAGTATCACGCGCATGACGAGACGAACCAATATAATGAGGGCGACACTGTCCGGATCGAAGAGACCAAACCGATCTCCAAGACCAAGACATGGCAAGTGATCGATCTTGTGGTTGCTTCAAAAGGTACAGCGGTCTCCGCTGATCTTGAAGTCGCCGAAGCCACTCCGGGTGGCGCTGAGTAATTGATCCCTGCTTGGGCAGGGGGAGACGTAGTGGAACTGCCGGACATGTGTTCCGGCAAGCCAAGTGAGAAGGAACCGGATCAATGATCCAGATGCAATCCAATCTCGACGTCGCGGACAATAGCGGCGCAAAGCGCGTCCAGTGCATTAAAGTGCTGGGTGGCTCTAAGCGCCGTTTCGCGAGTGTTGGGGATGTGATCGTCGTCTCTGTGAAAGAGGCGCAGCCGCGTGCCCGCGTGAAAAAGGGTGACGTGCACCGTGCGGTTATCGTGCGTACCCGTAAGGACGTTCGTCGTCCCGACGGCAGCGTGATCCGCTTTGATTCCAACGCCGCGGTTCTGGTCAACAAGACCGAAGAACCGATTGGCACACGTATCTTCGGCCCTGTTGTTCGCGAGCTTCGCGGCAAGGGTTTCATGAAGATCATCTCGCTCGCGCCGGAGGTGCTGTGATGGGTGCTGCAAAGATCAAGAAGGGCGATGAAGTTGTCGTTCTTTCGGGCAAGGACAAAGGTCGCACCGGTACGGTGAGCCAGGTTCTGCCCAAAGAAGGCAAGGTTCTGGTGGAAGGCATCAATGTGATGGCCCGCCACCGCAAGCCCAGCCAGGAAAACCCGCAGGGCGGCATTGACCGTATTCCTGCACCGCTCGCGATCGCCAAGGTCGCTGTTGCTGATCCCAAAGATGGCAAGCCCACCCGCGTCCGCTTTGAAGAGCGTGACGGCAAGAAGGTGCGCGTAGCTGTTAAATCCGGGGAGACTATCGATGGCTGATTATACCCCCCGCCTGAAGCAGAAATATGCTGATGAAATCGTGAAGGCGATGACCGAAAAGTTCGGTTATAAGAACGCGATGGAAGTGCCCAAGCTGGACAAGATCACACTCAATATGGGTGTGGGCGAAGCCAGTCAGGACAAGAAAAAAGTCCAGATTGCGGCGCAAGAAATGGAAAAGATTGCTGGTCAAAAGCCGGTAATTACCAAAGCCAAGAAATCCATCGCGCAGTTCAAACTGCGTGACGGCATGCCGATTGGTTGCAAAGTGAATTTGCGCCGTGATCGCATGTTTGAATTTCTTGATCGTTTGGTGACGATCGCAATGCCTCGCATTCGCGATTTCCGTGGCCTCAACCCGAAGAGCTTCGATGGCAATGGCAACTATGCCATGGGCCTGAAGGAGCAGATCATCTTCCCTGAGATCAGCTACGATCAAATCGAAAAGGTGCGCGGCATGGACATCATTGTCACCACCACCGCAAAGACCGACGATGAAGCGCGCGAATTGCTGCGTTTGTTCGGTTTCCCGTTCCCGGCTGAAGCAGCCGAAGAAAAGGAAGCGGCGTAAGCCGCTACAGGAGAGCTTAAGTCCAATGGCGAAACTGAGTTCCATTAACAAAAACGAGCGTCGCAAGGCGCTGGTGAAAAAGTACGCAGCTAAGTACGAAAAGCTGAAGGCGATTGCGGACGATGAGTCCCTTGATGAGACCGAACGTCTCATGGCGCGCCTGAAGATGGCTGAGATCCCGCGTAATGCGAATCCCACCCGCGTTCGTAACCGCTGTGCCACCACTGGCCGCCCGCGCGGCTATTATCGCAAGTTCGGCCTCAACCGTATTGAGCTGCGCGATCTGGCCAATAAAGGCCTGATCCCAGGCATTACAAAGTCGAGCTGGTGAGGATCTAGACTATGCCAATGACCGATCCCCTGGGTGATATGCTCACCCGTATCCGCAACGGCCAGCAGGCGAAGAAGGATTCTGTCCTTACACCTGCGTCCAAACTGCGTGCCAATGTGCTCGAAGTTCTTCAGCGTGAAGGCTACATCCGTGGCTATAGCGAAGATGAAACCGGCGTGCACAAAGCGTTGCGGATTGAACTGAAATATTTCGAGGGTGAGCCTGCTATCAAGTATGTCGCCCGCGTCTCCAAGCCGGGTCGCCGTGTCTATTCGGGTTCGAAAGAGCTGCCGAATGTACGCAACGGCCTTGGCATCACCATCGTCTCGACACCGCGCGGTGTGCTTTCCGATAACGAAGCACGTCACGAAAATGTCGGCGGCGAAGTGCTTGCGGAGGTATTCTGATGAGTCGCATCGGTAAAAAACCGGTGGCGCTGCCTGATGGCGTCACAGCCAAAGTCGAAGGTGGTCAGCTGACCGTCAAAGGCAAAAAGGGCGAGCTTTCCATGGGCACGTCTGATCTCATTGACTACAAAGTCGAAGATGGTCAGGTCGCCGTCACGCCTGCCAACAAGACCAAGCAGGCCCGTCAATTCTGGGGCATGCAGCGTACGCTGGTGCAGAACCTTGTTGATGGTGTAACCGAAGGCTTTTCCAAAGTGCTGGAAATCAACGGTGTTGGTTATCGTGCACAGGCCCAGGGTAAGAAGCTCAAGCTTCAGCTCGGCTTCAGCCACGATATCGATATCGACGTGCCCGAAGGCATCGACGTCAAAACCCCTGATCAGACCACGGTCGAAATCAGCGGCAATGACAAACAAAAAGTTGGGCAGTTCGCTGCCGAGGTCCGCGAATGGCGCAAACCTGAGCCTTATAAGGGCAAGGGTGTGAAATATCGCGGTGAGTATATCTTCCGCAAGGAAGGGAAGAAGAAGTAAGATGGCCAAGCTTTCTCTTTTCGAACGTCGCCGCCGCCGTGTGCGCACTGCGCTGCGCAAGCGCGCTGGTGACAAGCCGCGTTTGTCCGTGCACCGCACCGGGCGTCATATCTATGCGCAGATCATCAACGATGTTGATGGCCGCACGGTTGCCGCTGCGTCCACATTGGGCGCGAAGGCTTCGGGCGCGAATGTCGATGCTGCTGTTACGGTGGGCAAAGATATCGCAGCCGCTGCCAAGAAGGCCGGTGTGACAACTGTCGTGTTTGATCGCGGCGGGTTCCTGTTTCATGGCCGCGTGAAAGCGCTGGCCGATGCCGCCCGTGAAGGCGGGCTGGAGTTCTGATTATGGCTGACGAGAAAAAAACCGAAGAAGCCGCCAAGGCTCCCGCAGAAACGGTTGCTGCAAATGTTGAGGGTTCAACGCCCACACCAACAATGGCGAAAACCGAAGCTGCGGAAAACCAATCGCCTGCACAAGGCGCCGAAGGCAAGCCTCGCGAGAACAACAATCGTGGCGGCCGTGGTGGCGGCGGCGGTGGTCGTGGTCGCGGCGGACGTGATGGCGGCGGCGGTGGCCGTGGTCGTGGTGGCCGTGACAATCGTCGTGGTGGCCGTGGCGGGGATGATGATGGCGAAGAGCTGATTGAAAAGCTCGTCCACATCAATCGCGTCGCCAAAGTGGTGAAGGGTGGTAAGCGTTTTGGCTTTGCCGCACTCGTCGTGGTTGGCGATGGCAAAGGCCGCGTTGGCTTTGGTCATGGTAAGGCGCGCGAAGTGCCCGAAGCGATCAACAAGGCAACAGCTGCTGCGAAAAAGAAGATGATCCGCGTTCCTTTGAAAGAAGGCCGCACGCTGCACCATGATGGCAAAGGCCATTTCGGTGCCGGCAAAGTCGTCGTGCGCTCGGCCCCTCCGGGTACGGGTATTATCGCAGGTGGTCCCATGCGTGCCGTTTTCGAAGCGCTTGGCGTGGCCGACGTGGTGACCAAATCGGTCGGCACGTCCAATCCCTACAACATGATCCGCGCCACTTTTGATGGCCTGACCAATCAAACCAGCCCCAAATCTGTTGCGCAGCGTCGCGGCAAGAAGGTTGCTGATCTGCTGGGTCGTGGTGGTCAGGTGAACGAAGCCGAAGCTGAGGCGCAAGCCGCAGCCGTGGTTGAGTGATCGACCAGGAGTAAGCGAAAATGGCAAGTATCAAGATCAAGCAGATCGGTTCGCCGATCCGTCGTCCCGAAAGTCAGCGCAAGATCCTTATTGGTCTTGGGTTGAACAAGATGCACAAGGTCGTTGAGCGGACCGACACCCCTGAGGTGCGCGGTGCCGTGGCCAAGATCCCGCATCTGGTGGAGATTGTGGACTAAACAGTCCGCACTGCGCGCTCCGGCATCGCGTCGGAGCAGCAGATTACAATTATAGCGCGAACATAGCGAGAGCGAGTGCATATTATGACTAAACTAAACGACATCCGTGACAATGAAGGCGCCCGCAAGGGTCGCATGCGCGTGGGCCGTGGTATCGGTTCGGGCAAAGGCAAGACCGCTGCACGCGGCCAAAAAGGTCAGAAGAGCCGTGAAGGCGTTTCGATAAATGGCTTTGCCGGTGGTCAGATGCCGCTTCACATGCGTCTGCCAAAGCGCGGGTTCAACAACCCGTTTGGCAAGGACTATGCCGAAGTGAATATCGGTATGGTGCAAAAGCTTGTCGATGCGAAGAAGCTCGACGCGAAACAGACCGTTGATCACGAAGCTTTGAAAGCTGCTGGCGTTGCCCGCGGCGGCAAAGACGGTGTGCGTTTGCTCGGCAAAGGCGAAATCACTGCCAAGATCACTTTCAAAGTTGCTGGTGCGTCAAAAGGCGCGGTGGAAGCTGTTGAAAAAGCTGGTGGCAGCGTCGAACAGACCGCCCCGAAAAAGGCAGCCGCCGCAGCGGAATAAGGGGAAAGAGAGCGTTGGGGTTCGACAAGGGCCCAAACGCTCCCTATCTACCTGTCTTCAAGCCGGGAGGGTCCGGCGCACGAATTGGAAATTGAAGACCGACACATGGCATCACGCGCCGACAATATCGCCAGTTCGCTAAGCTTTTCCAACTTCGGGAAAGCCACCGAGCTGCGCCAACGTATCCTGTTTACAATCGGCGCGCTGATTGTTTTCCGGTTCCTCAGCTTTGTACCGCTTCCCGGTGTGAACCCGCTGATCCTTGAAACGCTTTATGATGCGCAGGATCTGGGAGAAGGCATTATCGGCCTGTTCAATACTTTCTCCGGCGGTTCGCTGGAGCGCATGAGCCTGATCGCGCTTGGCGTGATGCCGTATATTACGGCCTCGATTGTGGTGCAGCTTGCCTCCTCTTTGCATCCCACCTTGATGGCGATCAAAAAAGAGGGCGAGGCTGGGCGCAAGAAGCTTAACCAATATACGCGTTATGGCACGGTCTTCCTGTGCGCTATTCAAGGCTGGTTCCTCGCCTCTGGTCTGGAATCCTTTGGCGCGCAAAGCGGTATGCAGGCAGTGGTTGATCCAGGGTATACCTTCCGTGTGATAGCGGTGATCAACCTTATTGGCGGCACCATGTTCTTGTTGTGGCTGGGTGAACAGATCACCTCGCGCGGCATTGGTAATGGTGTGTCGCTGATCATTATGGCAGGTATTGTCGCGCAATTTCCGACCTTTGCTTCCAACCTGTTTGAAGGCGGCCGCACTGGGTCAATCAGCTCTGTTCTGATCGCGGGTCTTGTGATCATGGTGATTGTGCTGATCTTGATCATCTGCTTTTTTGAACGGGCACAGCGGCGCTTGCTTGTCCAATATCCCAAACGCGCAACGCAGCGCGGCGGGATGCAGGCTGATCGCTCGCACTTGCCTTTGAAGCTTAACACCGCTGGCGTGATCCCGCCGATTTTCGCAAGTTCGCTTTTGCTCTTGCCGCTCACGATTACGCAGTTTGCCGGCAATTCCATTGATACCGGCACAGGGTGGGGCAGCTTTGTCCAATCACTGAACCAATATCTCGCGCATGGTCAGCCGCTGTATATGCTGCTGTATGGCGCAGGGATTATGTTCTTCTGCTTCTTTTATACCGCCGTTGTCTTCAATCCTGAAGAGAAAGCGGAAGAGCTGAAGAAGGGTGGCGGCTTTATTCCCGGTATCCGTCCGGGCAAGCGCACGGCAGATTATCTCGATTATGTGTTGACCCGCATTACAATGGTCGGCGCGATTTATCTCACCGCGGTTTGCGTCATTCCTGAATATGGAATCGCGCAAACGGGCCTGCCGCTATTTCTTGGTGGCACCAGTTTGCTGATTGTGGTGAATGTGACGGTCGATACGATCAGCCAAATTCAATCGCACCTTCTGGCGCATCAATATGGTGATCTGATCAAGAAGGCGAAGTTAAAAGGCCGATCGCGCTAAGCGCGACGACTTGGCTCAGGGGAGTTTGGGGCACGTGAACATCATTCTTCTGGGGCCTCCGGGCGCAGGCAAAGGCACGCAAGCTGGCTTGCTCGTTGCCAATCACGGTATGAAACAGCTTTCAACCGGCGATATGCTGCGCGCTGCTGTTAAGGCGCAAACTCCCGTAGGCCTTGAAGCCAAGGCGATTATGGAGCGCGGTGAATTTGTCTCTGATGCTATCGTTTCGGCGCTGATCGATGATGAGCTGGCCGCGATGGGTGATGGCACCGGCGCAATCTTCGATGGCTATCCAAGGACTCAAGCGCAGGCGGTCTCGCTCGATGAACTGCTCGCCAAACATGGCCGCGTGCTTAATCATGTGATCGAGCTGGCCGTTGATGAAGACGCGTTGGTCGATCGGATCACCGGTCGTTTCACCTGCGCCAATTGCGGCGAGGGTTATCACGAACGGCACAAGCTTCCCGAGGTGGAGGGTGTATGTGACCGTTGCAGTTCTACCGAGTTCAAGCGGCGCAAGGACGACACCGAAGAAACCGTGCGCACGCGCATGACAGAATACCGCGCAAAAACTGCGCCGATCCTGCCGATCTACGATGCACGAGACATAGTCACTCGCGTCGATGGCATGGCCGATATTGAAGCGGTAACTGCTGCGATTAATACCGTTCTGGCCAGCTAAGCTGGCGCCTTGTGGCGGGATTTTTCCACGCTCAACCATTACCGCTGATTACGAAGTTTTGACTAAAGCACCGCTGCGCGCTATATCGCTTGGCCAAGGCGAAATTCGCTGATTGAGCAACGGGTCTTCCCGTATGCTCGCTATCACCTGTTGACGGATCGCGCGAATCACACTATCTGCGCGCTCTGTTCGTCTTTTCGACATCATGGAATTTCATTGGCAGCAAATATTTGTATGCCAGCGCTTTTCTGTATTGCTGATCGGGTGAGCGGATTTTTGGCGTTGAGATAGGGGACGCCCTTTTCCTTCGGGATCAGTCTAAGCCCCTGTGGAGCATGGAGAAATACTAAGTGGCTCGTATTGCCGGGGTCAACATCCCCACAAATAAGCGTGTAATTATCGCGCTCACCTATATTCACGGAATCGGCCCGACAACCGCGGTTAAGATCGCGGACAAGATCGGCATTGATCACGCAACGCGCGTACAAGATCTGTCCGATGCCGAGATTCTGCAAATTCGCGAAGCGATTGATTCAGATTACACCGTTGAAGGTGATCTGCGCCGTGACACTGCGATGAATATCAAGCGCCTTATGGACCTGGCCTGCTATCGCGGCCTGCGTCATCGTAAGGGCCTGCCCGTCCGCGGTCAGCGCACGCATACCAATGCCCGCACCCGCAAGGGCAAGGCCAAGCCAATCGCTGGCAAGAAGAAGTAAGGCAGACAGATGGCAAAAGAACCAGGCCGCGTCCGCAAACGCGAACGGAAGAACATTTCCAGCGGTGTTGCACATGTCAACGCCAGCTTTAACAACACCATGATCACCATCACCGATGCACAGGGCAATGCAATTAGCTGGTCCAGTGCAGGTGCGATGGGCTTCAAGGGCAGCCGCAAATCGACCCCTTATGCAGCGCAGGTTGCAGCGGACGATGCTGGCAAGAAAGCCGCCGAACACGGCGTGCGCACCCTCGAAGTTGAAATCAAGGGACCGGGTTCGGGCCGTGAAAGTGCATTGCGCGCTCTTGCAGCTGTCGGATTCACCATTACTTCGATCCGAGATGTGACGCCGATCCCGCACAATGGTGTGCGGCCATCCAAGCGTCGCCGCGTCTGATCGAAGCGCCTGCGAGGGGGCTTCCTCTCGCAAGTATCGTTTTTCGCATCGGCCGCGGCGTTACAAGCGCCCGCGGCTTTTGCACTCAAGTATTACCACTAGGGGAAATCCATGTCCGTCAACATGAAGAACTGGCAGGAACTTAAGAAGCCCAACACGCTCGAGATTAAGGAAGGCAGCGATAAGAAGCGCAAAGCCACCTTCGTTGCTGAGCCGCTTGAGCGGGGCTATGGCCTGACGCTTGGCAATGCGCTGCGCCGCGTACTTCTTGCCAGCCTTCAAGGTGCTGCCATCACTTCGATCAAGATCGAAAATGTGCTGCACGAATTCTCCTCGCTCGCTGGCGTTCGTGAAGATGTCACCGACATCGTTCTCAACGTGAAGCAAATCGCTCTCAAAATGGAAGGCGAAGGCGCCAAGCGTTTGCAGCTTTCCGCGACCGGCCCTGCCGAAGTGAAAGCAGGCGATATCGCTGTGACCGGCGACATCGAAGTCCTGAACAAGGATTTGGTGCTGTGCCATCTCGATGAAGGCGCAACGCTCAACATGGAACTGACGGCGGATAGCGGCAAAGGCTATGCGCCAGCTGTGCAAAACCGCCCGGCCGATGCGCCGATTGGTCTGATTCCTGTCGACAGCTTGTATTCACCGATCAAGCAGGTCAGCTACAAGGTCGAAAATGCCCGTGTTGGCCAGGAACTGGATTTCGATAAGCTTTCGCTGACCATCGAAACAGACGGCACCGTTACCCCTGAAGACGCCATCGCTTATGCAGCGCGCATTCTTCAGGACCAGCTGACCTTGTTCGTCCACTTCGAAGAAGGCATTCCGCAGCCACAAAGCGCCATGATCGGCGTTGCTGCGCAGCCCGAAGCAGACGACACCAACCAGCTCAACCGGTACCTTCTCAAGAAGGTGGACGAGCTGGAATTGTCTGTGCGTTCGGCCAATTGCCTCAAGAACGACAACATCATCTATATCGGCGATCTGGTTCAAAAGACCGAAGCCGAGATGCTGCGCACCCCGAATTTCGGCCGCAAATCCTTGAACGAAATCAAGGAAGTGCTGTCCAGCATGGGTCTGCGTTTGGGCATGGACATCCCCGGATGGCCGCCTGAGAACATCGAAGAAATGGCCAAGAAGCTCGAACAAGAGCTGCTGGGCTAAAGGGTTTTCGGCGGCGGACCCTAACCGCCGCCAGCTATGGGCTACCTGATACGGGCCTCTATCGAACTGGAGTAAAGAATATGCGTCATGGTATCGCTGGCCGTAAGCTGAGCCGTAAGTCACAGCATCGCACGGCCTTGTTCCGCAATATGGCGGCAGCTCTTATCAAGCATGAGCAGATCCTCACCACCACGGCGAAAGCCAAGGAACTGCGGCCCTATGTCGAAAAGCTGATCACGCTGGCGAAGAAGGGTGGCTTGTCCAACCGTCGTCTTGCCCATGCGCGCCTGCTTGACGATGCGCAGCTCAAGAAGCTGTTTGACGTGCTGGCCGAACGCTATGCTGATCGCAATGGCGGCTATACCCGCGTGATCAAAGCCGGATATCGCAAAAGCGACGCCGCAGCCATTGCTGTGATCGAACTGGTCGACCGCGATGAAAGCGCCAAGGGCCAGGATAGCGGCCCTGTGATGAGCGAAGAAGACGAATACGCCGAAGCGTAAGTTTTCACCCAAGAGTTTCGAGGGGCTGGCGGAGCAATCCGCTGGCCTCTTTTCTTTTGTGCAGGTGAGGGGCAGGATGGCGGTATGATACGAAAAGCCCTCTCCCTCGCCGCAGCAGTCGCTATGAGCGCCGCCACACCTGCAACCGCGCAAGAAGTTTCGCAGGATGAATTGCAAGAGCGGTATGACCGCGCGCTGGCGGCGGGGTATAAGGCGCTGTTCTTATGCAGCGCGATTGCGCATGCGGAGCGCAATGGTGCGACGCGAACGCCGGAGAGTGTGCATGAGTGGGAGCTTAGCGGAATACAGACACCGCTTGAGGATGTCATCCGCGATTTGCCATTCGAAATTTTCCGAGGCGATGCAGGCATTGTTCGGCATGTGCTCGTTGATTGGGCCGATGACATGCCGCCGCGCATCGCGCGCCATGACTTCAATTACGGTTGCGTAGTGCTTCCGATCGGTTGGGATCCAGAAACGCTAAGGTCTGAACTCGATGTGCCCGCCGTGTCGATGGAAACACATGACGAAGAGCCATCATTTTCCTTCACTCTCGGGGGCGCAACAGGAAAATCTGATGCTCGGACTATCCGTGAACCCTCTGCGCTCGATTTGGTTTTCGGTGCAGCCATGAAAAGCAATTACGGTGAAGGGTCCCGCACGACCGCGCTTGTGACGCGGCGTGGATTTGCTTCCCAAGGCCTTGTTGCCCAGGCGAGATACAGAGCGGGTTTCGATGAGAAGACGCCGCAGCGCACTTGGTCTGTCGCCAAGAGTATAGCTGCAACATTAGTTGGCATGGCAATAGAAAATGGCGCGCCCTGCGCGGAAAATCATTCGCCAGTCAATCCAGAATATGGGGCAGCCGATCCTCGGCGCGAAGTGACCATTGACCATTTGCTACGCATGGCATCGGGCCGGTTTTCTGACACGGCCGGCGCCCGGACTGACCCGCTCTATTGGGGAGGCACGACTGTTGGTGAACGTGCCGCCAATTGGCCGCTCGTGCACGCACCCGGCACAGTGTTCCGCTATGCCAATAACGACACATTGATGGCGATAGAGGCCATAAAGTGCAGCTTTGAAGAAGACCCAATATCCGAGCAGTTCGCTGCGCTTGGCATGGAAGAAACCATCGCCGAAACAGACTGGCAGGGCAATTACATCCTCTCCTCCCAAGTCTGGGCGACGGCAAACGATCTCGCGACTCTAGGCCAGCTTTATCTCAACAATGGCGTCACCCAGGATGGCACCCGCATCCTGCCCGAAAACTGGCTCGAATATATCTCTACGCCCAGCGGGCCGCAGCCAGATGGACCGCTTGGCTATGGGGCGAGTTGGTGGTTGGTGAACAAGTCGCAAGGCATTCCGGCAGACACGATCGCGGCGCTTGGCAATCGCGGGCAGTACCTTATCGTCGTGCCGAGCCGTGATATGGTGATCGTGCGGCGCGGGGAGGATCCGGTGGGGAGCCGGTTCGATTTTGTCAGCTTCACGCGCGATGTGCTGGCGGCCTTGGCGACCGACGATGCGCCTGCGCCTTAGTTGTTCAGGAAACTATATACTTTCCTGAACGCAGCCTAACACGCCAGTTCAGCGTCATCTCACCGCGACCTGCTTAGAACACTCCTTATCGGACGGGCATTTCCCCGCCGACGATTTTAAGGAGACGAGTGATGACGACCATTACCAAAGCCCTGGCTCAAGGGACGATTGGAACCCTCGCGGCTGGCGCGTTGGCGGTGGCTTCGGCTTCCCCAGCGCATGCTAGAGACCGTGATCGTGGAATTTCCACTGGCGAGGTGATCGCCGGAGCCGTGATCCTTGGCGGTATCGCTGCCGTCATCGCCGGTTCCAAAAAGCGCGACCGCGACGGTTATCACTACCGTGATCGCGATTACCGGGATCGCGACTATCGGGACCGTAATTATCGGGATCGCAGGCATCGTGACCGCGGCCACCGCGATGATTACCGCCATGACCGTTCACGTGTGGCCGTACAGGAATGTATCCGCGCCGCCGAACGTCAGGCCCGCCGCTGGAGCGGATCGCGCGCCGAAGTCTATGAAATTCGCGACATTGATCGTGAACGCGGAGGCTTCGAGATAAAAGGCCGGATCGCGGTTCGTGATGGCAACCGTGGACGCGGATATCGCGGGGACTATCGCCGCGGCTATCGCAACAATGGCTGGGACGAAGGTCGCTTTACCTGTGACTGGCGCCGTGGCCGGGTGGTCGATGTGGATTTCCGCGGTCTGCGGTCCATCTGATCTCTTTTATCGCAACCTCTTAACGCAACCCATTGGGCGGTTCAGGCTGGCGACAGTCTGGGCCGCCTAATTATTCGTGCAACCATACTAATCCTGGAGGGGGACCTATGCCCCAGATCAACCGCCCTTTCGCCGCCAGCGCCGCTATGCTGGCCGCTTTGTCGCTTGGCACACCGCAAGCCTTCGCGCTCGATATTCCGGTGCACAGCAATGCGCCGCTGGAAATCGAAACGGTCGCTGGCGAAGTACAGCAACATCACCGTTATCGCGGCTATCGGCACCGTCGTGGCCCGTCCGCTGGTCAGATTATCGCGGGCGTCGCAGTGATCGGCGCGATTGCCGCGATTGCCGGTGCCGCCAGCAAAAACAATCGCGATAACCGGCGCGAACGGGTGGAAACCTATCCGCGCCGCGACAATGTGCGTTATCGCGATAACCGCGAAGAACAACGTTATGACAGAAGCAGTGACAGCAGGGGTATAGACCGCGCGGTTGATATGTGCATCGAACAGGTCGAGCGCGGTAATACGCGTGTGGACAGCGTCGACGATGCCTCGCGCGGGGCAGATGGCTGGCGCGTTTCTGGCGCGCTTACCGATGGCGATGGGTGGAATTGCTGGATCGATAATGACGGCCGGGTCCGCTCCGTCGATCTGGGCAGCCGCTATTCCGTATCTTCTGACAGCGCTACTTCCGACAGGGCCACTTCCAGCAACGCGATTGCCGGCAATTCGGTCCGCTTTGAAAGCGCAGCTGCGGCGGGTGAAGGCCAACCACAGATGAGCGATACAGACTATGCGCGCGCGCGCGCCCGCGTTCTGAATGGGCAAAGCGCAGCTCCTGTCACCCAGACAGTTGTGGCCAGTGATCAAGGCGTCGATGCCGATTTGCGTGCGCGCGAAGAGGAATTGCGCGCTGGCGAAGCGGCTTATCCCGGTGGCCCTGTTGAAGGCGAGGAATATCCCGGTGGCGAGTGGGTTGATGATGGCCGCTATAACAGCGCCGAAGCTTCCGCTAGGGATGATCGCGGCTAAGCGTTAGCTGTTAATCCTGCCGCGAATAGCTGGGCAATTCTATTTTCCAGATCATCGCGGCACCGCGCAAGGCAAAGCCTGCCAATGCAGCCAGACCCATCGCGAAGGATTGCGGAACGCCTGCAATCAGCAGCACCGCGCATAACGTTGCCGCCAATGCCGCTGCGGTCACATAAAGTTCTGGCCGCATCAGGATCGATGGCTCTCCCGCAATCACATCGCGGATAATTCCGCCGACGCATCCAGAAATGATACCCAGCACAATGGCGGGCAGCGGGGCAACATCGAAGGCCAGCGCCTTGGCCGTGCCCAATGCGCAAAAAGCCGCCATGCCAAAAGCGTCCGCCCATTCCAGCAATTGCCCTTCCCACCACCGGCGCGGCGTAAACCACGCCAGTAAGGACATCGCCAGAATGATGGGAGCAGCCCACATATCGCGCAGCCAGAAAGCCGGCACACCGATCAACGCATCGCGCACCGATCCGCCGCCAACGCCGGTTAACAAGGCAAAGAAGGCAACGGTCACAAAAGTTTGTTTCAACCGCGCTGCCAATAATGCGCCCGAAAGTGCGAAAATCGCCATGCCGCCAAGGTCAAGCAGCGGAGGCAGGGCAGGGGTAGCTGGAAAAATCATGGCGCGCCTTTACCCCGCCGCCGGGGCAAGAACCACATCAGCTTGCAAACAATTGCGCGCGATCGGCAAAGCCCTTCATCTCAATCGCATTACCCGAAGGATCGCGCAGGAACATCGTGGCCTGTTCGCCCGGCTCCCCTGCAAAGCGGATATAAGGTGCGATCACGAATTCTGCGCCTGCATCGGTAAGCTTGTCTGCCAGCGCTTTCCACTGATCCATCCCAAGGATCACGCCGAAATGCGGCACCGGTACTGATTTGCCATCGACCGGGTTTTCCAACGCGTCCCCCGCATTGGGCGATAAATGCGCGACAATCTGATGCCCGTAAAAATCAAAATCCACCCAATGCGCATCGCTGCGCCCTTCCTTGCAGCCCATCAGCCCGACCCAAAATTCGCGCGCGGCCGCGATATCGTGAACCGGGAAAGCGAAGTGGAAGGGCGGCAGGCCAGTCATTGTGCAGCCATCACATGTGGATTGGCTTGCCCCGCACGCCCATCGCTGCTTCTTTTGTGGCTTCAGCATGGGTGGGGTGCGCGTGGCAGGTATAGGCAATGTCTTCTGATGTTGCGCCAAATTCCATGGCAATACACGCTTCTGCGATCATGGTGCCTGCAACGCTGGCAATGGCCCACACGCCAAGAACGCGGTCTGTTTCAGCATCCGCGATCACTTTTACGAAGCCATCTGGCTCATGGTTGGTTTTCGCGCGGCTATTTGCCATCATCGGAAACTTGCTGGTTTTTATAGCACCGCGTTCTTTGGCTTGCGCTTCGGTAAGCCCAACACCGGCGATTTCAGGCATGGTGTAAACGACGCTGGGGATCACATCGTGGTTTACGATGCCGATCTGTCCGGCGATGTTTTCTGCCACCGCAATGCCTTCATCTTCCGCTTTGTGGGCGAGCATAGGGCCGGGGATCACATCGCCCACGGCCCACACACTGGGCACTTTGGTACAGAAGGAATGATCGGTTTCGATCTGCCCGCGCTGGTTCACTCCAAGGCCGATATTTTCCAGCCCCAGACCATCAGTATTGGGACGACGACCGATGGAGACAAGCACGCAATCGGCCTTCATCACCTCTTCTTCGCCGCCTGCCGAAGGTTCCATCGTCAAGCTTGCGGTTTTGCCGCGAACAGAACAGCCGGTGACCTTTGTGCCAAGCTTGAAAGTGATGCCTTGCTTGGTGAAAATCTTGTTCGATTCCTTGCGCACATCTTCGTCCATGCCCGGCAGGATCTGGTCGAGGAATTCCACACAAGTGACTTCGGCACCAAGGCGGCGCCACACGCTGCCCAGTTCCAGCCCGATCACACCGCCGCCGATCACGACCATATGCTTTGGCACTTTACCCAGTTCCAGCGCGCCGGTGGAATCGACCACCACGCCTTTGTCATTATCGACATCAATGCCCGGCAACGGCGTGACCGAAGAGCCGGTAGCGATCACGATGTTCTTCGCCGTCACCGTCGCATCGCCCACCGTCACGGTGTTGGCATCAACAAAGCTGGCACGCCCTTTTTTCCAATCGACCTTGTTCTTTTTGAACAGGAATTCGATGCCTTTGGTTAATCCGCCCACGGCATCGAGGCGTTGATCGTGCATTTTGGGCAGGTTGAGCTTGGGTGCGACATCAATGCCCATATCAGCCATTGCGCCATTGGCAGCAGCATCGAAATACTCGCTGGCATGGAGCATCGCTTTGGAAGGGATGCACCCGACATTAAGGCATGTTCCGCCCAGCGTCTCCCGGCTTTCTGCGCAAGCCACTTTCAGGCCCAATTGCGCAGCCCGGATCGCTGCGACATAGCCGCCCGGACCTGCTCCGATAACAAGGACGTCGTAATCAAATTCAGCCATGATAAATCCCCTAAAGGTCGATCAACATCCGCATCGGATCTTCGATCGCTTCTTTCATGATCTTGAGCGCGGTCACCGCCTCGCGCCCGTCAATAATGCGGTGATCATAGGACAGCGCCAGATACATCATCGGGCGCACCACCACTTCGCCATTGATCGCGACGGGGCGGTCTTCAATCCGGTGAAGGCCGAGGACGGCAGATTGCGGCGGGTTGATAATCGGGGTGGACATCAGTGATCCGAACACGCCGCCATTGGAAATGGTGAAAGTGCCGCCTTTCATATCGTCCATCGTCAGCGTGCCTTCCTTGGCTTTTTTGCCATACCCGGCAATCGCGAGTTCAACCTCGGCAAAGCTCATCTGATCGACAGAGCGGACAACGGGCACCACAAGACCATTGGGCGCGGATACGGCGACGGAAATATCGACAAAATCGTGATAGAGGATTTCATCCCCTTCCATCTGCGCGTTGACAGCGGGGACATCTTTCAAAGCAAGGCAGGCCGCTTTGGCAAAGAAGCTCATAAAGCCAAGCTTGATGCCATGCTTCTTGGCGAACATGTCTTTGTAAGCGCTGCGCGCTTCGATCACGGCGGTCATGTCGCAATCATTGAAAGTGGTCAGCAGCGCTGCATCTTCCTGCGCGCTTTTCAAACGTTTGGCGATGGTTTGGCGAAGACGCGTCATCTTGACGCGTTCCACCCGGCGTTCACCTGTGGCGGGCGTCGGCGCGGCGGCAGGCGCGGCATCGGCAGCAGGCGCTGTGGTGCCAGCATCTTTTGCTTTGGCAGCGGCGAGCACGTCCTCCTTGGTCAAGCGGCCATCTTTGCCGGTGCCTTTGATGGTGGTCGGGTCCACGCCATGTTCAAGCACTGCGCGGCGCACAGCTGGCGACATAGTGGGTTGATCACCGCTTGCAGCAGGGGCGTCTTTGGCAGCCTCCTTGGCGGGTGCTGCGGCAGGCGCAGCGGCAGGTGTGGCAGCAGGGGCAGAGGCGCTCGCGCCTTCTTCAATCACCGCCAGCAATGCGCCAAGCTCAACTGTATCGCCAACTGCGACTTTGTGTTCTGACAGGACACCATCGACGGGGGAGGGCACTTCGACAGCGACCTTATCCGTTTCCAGGCTGGCAATGGGTTCATCCGCCGCGACGGCTTCACCGGGCTGTTTGAGCCATTCGCCAAGGGTGGCTTCGGTAACCGATTCGCCGAGCGTAGGGACTGTGACTTCGATGGCCATGAGCTAATGTCTCTCTTGGTTTCGTTACTAGCGCTTAGTGGCGCTTTTGCGTTTCGGGGCGGCCTTGGCAGGGGATGCCAGACCAAGCGCATCAGCAACGAGCGCTTCTTGTTGCATCTGGTGTGTCTTGGCAAAGCCGGTTGCAGGCGATGCCGATGCAGCACGCCCGGCATAACGCGGACGCATCCCATCATGGCCAGAGGCGGTCAGCGCCTCTTCAATCTGGCTTTCGACAAAGGTCCAAGCGCCGTTATTCTTCGGCTCTTCCTGACACCACACGACCTCTTCAAGATCGGTCATGCGTTGCAAACGGATGGCAAGCGCTTCACCGGGGAAAGGGTAAAGCTGCTCAATCCGCACGACAGAGACATCGTCCACCTTCTCTTCATCGCGCTTGGTCATCAGGTCATAAGCAACTTTGCCCGAACACAATACGAGGCGGCGGATCTTCTTGTCGGCAATATCCGTGAGATCGGACTTGATCCGCATAAAGTGATGATCGCCCATAAATTCCGCCGCATCGCTTTTCGCCAATGGATGACGAAGCAAACTTTTGGGTGTCATGATGATCAACGGTTTGCGGAACGCACGCAGCATCTGGCGGCGCAGAACGTGGAAATAGTTCGCAGGCGTTGTGATGTTGCAAACCTGGATATTGTCGTTCGCGCACAGTTGCAAAAAGCGTTCAAGGCGCGCGGAGCTGTGTTCGGGGCCTTGACCTTCAAAACCGTGAGGCAGCAGCATGACAAGACCGTTGGCCCGCATCCATTTGGCTTCACCAGCGGCGATGAACTGATCAATCATGATCTGCGCGCCATTGGCAAAATCGCCAAATTGCGCTTCCCACATCACCAGTGTCTTGGGATCTGCCAGCGCAAAGCCATACTCATATCCCAGCACGCCAAATTCACTCAGCGTGGAATCATAGACCTCGAATTTGCCATGTGGCAGCGTGGACAGCGGGATATATTTGGCTTCGGTTTTCTGATCGACCCAGATCGCATGCCGCTGGCTAAAAGTGCCGCGGCCCGAATCCTGCCCGGACAAACGCACACCAAACCCTTCGGTGACCAAACTGCCAAAGGCGAGCGCTTCTGCCGTTGCCCAGTCAAAACCTTCACCTTGATCAAACATCTTACCTTTGGCCGTGAGAATGCGGCGCAGCGTTTTGTGGACTTCGTGATCATCGGGAATGGTTGTCAGCGTGCGGCCAAGGCTGTCGAACAGCTTTTTTTCAACCGCAGTGTCGATATTGCGCCGTGCGCTTTCTGGATCGGCAGGCTTGTGCAGGCCAGACCAGCGTCCGGCAAACCAGTCCGCTTCATTGGGCTTGTAACTTTTGCCCGCTTCAAATTCTTCATCCAGCTGCGCGATAAATTCTTCGCGCATACCGTTGGTCGCGCCATCATCGATATGGCCTTCTGCATTCAACCGACCGGCATAAATTTGCGAGACGCGCGGATGCTTGGCGATTTCGCTATACATAAGCGGCTGGGTGAAACTGGGTTCATCGCCTTCATTGTGGCCAAAGCGGCGATAGCACCACATGTCGATCACGATATCACGCTTGAACTTTTGCCGATATTCAATCGCCAGCTTGCACGCGAAAGTCACCGCTTCGGGATCATCGCCGTTCACATGCAAAATAGGCGCCATCACGCCTTTGGCCACATCGCTGGGGTAAGGGGAGCGCACGGCGAATTTCGGGCTGGTGGTAAAACCGATCTGGTTGTTGATGATAAAGTGCAGGCAGCCACCGGTATCATACCCTTGCACGCCGGACAGACTGAGGCTTTCCCACACCACGCCTTGGCCGGCAAAGGCGGCATCGCCGTGGATCAGCACAGGCAGCACTTCGTCATGCTCGGCCAGATTGTCGCGAATGGCCTGTTGTGCGCGCGCTTTGCCCAGCACAACCGGGTTCACCGCTTCGAGATGCGATGGATTGGGCATCAGGCTCATATGCACAGAGATGCCGTCAAATTCGCGGTCAGTGCTGGTGCCAAGGTGATATTTCACATCGCCCGAACCGCCCACATCATCGGGATTGGCAGAGCCGCCCGAAAATTCGTGGAAGATCACTTTATACGGCTTGGCCATCACATTGGCGAGGATATTGAGCCGGCCGCGATGCGCCATGCCATAGATAATTTCGCGCACGCCAAGCGAGCCACCATATTTGATCACTGCTTCCAGCGCGGGGATCATTGCCTCGCCGCCATCCAAGCCAAAGCGTTTGGTGCCGACATATTTCTTGCCGAGATATTTCTCATACTCCTCACCGCGGATCACCGCTTTGAGGATGGCGCGCTTGCCTTCGGGAGTGAACTGAACAACCTGATCAGGGCCTTCGATCCGCTCTTGAATAAAACGCCGCTCCTCCGTGTCGGAGATGTGCATATATTCAAAGCCGACATTCCCGCAGTAATTCTCCTGCAGGATTTCCACCAGCTTGCGCGGGGTCACCCATTCAAGGCCGAGATTGCGGCCAATATAGACCTCCTCGTCCATCGCCTTGCCGCCAAAGCCGTGCCAATCAAGGCTCAGATCCTTGGGCAATTCACGTTCATGCAGGCCCAGCGGATCAAGGTTCGCCGCCAGATGTCCGCGCACACGATAGGTGCGAATAAGCAGCATGGCCCGCACCGAAGCACGCGCAGCTTCTTCAATCGCTGCTTCATCCATGACTTTGCCAGCTTTCGCTGCCGCGGCCTTGATCTCGGCTTCCATTTGCGTTGGATCGAGCGCTTCGGTCAGATCCGCGTCATCGCCTGTTAAAGGCCAGCGCGGATTGCCCCAGCTTGGGCCATCCTGCGCGCCGTCTTGCCCGGGCATTTCAGGGAGGAAATTTTGCGGTTCGTTACCCATAAGTCGCCCCTCCTTGGGAGCAGTCTTGTAAGTTGTGAGCCAGTGCTTTTGGCCCACTCGCGTTCAGGCGAGCTCTTTGAGTAGCGCGTCGAGCGTGGTGCCCAATTCGCTGGGGCTGGGAGAGACGCGGATGCCTGCATCTTCCATCGCCGCTATTTTATCATCCGCGCCGCCTTGGCCGCCGCTGACAATTGCGCCTGCATGGCCCATGCGGCGACCCGGAGGCGCCGTGCGGCCAGCGATAAAGCCAACCGTTGGTTTGGACCGGCCTTTTGCGGCTTCTTCCTTAAGGAAGGCCGCTGCCTCTTCCTCCGCAGAACCCCCGATTTCACCGATCATGATGATCGATTTGGTTTCCTCATCATCAAGGAACAGGTCGAGCACGTCGATAAAGTTGGTGCCGTTCACCGGATCACCGCCAATGCCCACAGCGGTCGTCTGGCCAAGGCCCACAGCCGTGGTCTGGTGCACCGCTTCATAGGTGAGCGTGCCCGAGCGGCTGACAACGCCAACGCTGCCTTTGGAAAAGATTTTGCCCGGCATAATGCCGATCTTGCATTCGCCCGGCGTTAACACACCGGGGCAATTCGGCCCGATCAGCCGCGATTTGGAGCCGGACAGCGCGCGCTTGACTTTGACCATATCGAGCACAGGAACGCCTTCAGTAATGGCAACGATCAGTTCAATCTCAGCCTCGATGGCTTCGAGCATGGCATCCGCTGCAAATGGCGGCGGCACATAGATGCAAGAGGCCGTCGCGCCGGTGGCCGCTTTGGCTTCGGCGACGGTGTTGAACTGCGGCAGACCGATATGTTCAGTGCCGCCTTTACCCGGCGTGACGCCAGCAACCATTTGGGTGCCATAATCGAGCGCCTGCTGCGTGTGGAACGTGCCGGTATTGCCGGTCATCCCTTGGGTGATGACCTTGGTGTCTTTGTTAATGAGGATGCTCATCGCCGCGTTCTATCCTTCTTTCGTCATTCCGGCGAAGGCCGGAATCTATTTCTCTGACAAACCAGCTCGAACAGATCGTCCCAGCCGGGGTTCATTTCCTCAATTGCGCGCAACTTCCACGCGCGCTTCCACTCTTTCATCTGCTTCTAAGGGCGATTAGCCTGTGTACTCTCGTCAAATCCTTGATACCAAACGAGAGTCTTGCAGCCGTATCGCTTTGTAAAGCCTTCGATTTCGCCTTCGCGGTGTTGCCAGACACGCTTGGGCAGATCGCTGGTAACACCTAAATAAATCGTTCCGTTCCTGCGGCTTGCCACAATGTAGACAAAGCCGCGTTTTTTCATTCACCCACCTCAACCGTCATTCCGGCGGAAGCGGGAATCCAGCGAGCCACCGAGCGCCACAACTGGATCCCGGCCTGCGCCGGGATGACGGAGCGAGGTGGCCGCGTCCTGTTTTGCGCAAGGGGCTAATATCGCGAGATGGGTGACGGAGCAGGACATATCACGCCAGCGAGCCATCCAGCCCCTTACAAGCCACCAGCAGTTCTTTCACTGCATCGACGCTGACTTTGAGGTTGGACGCTTCTTCGTCCGACAGTTCGATTTCGACCACGTCTTCGGTGCCGCCAGCGCCCAGCACTGTGGGGACGCCGACGTAAAGCCCGTCTACGCCATACTTGCCTTCGACATAGGATGCGCAGGGCAGAATGCGCTTGGTATCGCCCAGATACGCTTCGGCCATGCTGATCGCGCTGGTCGCGGGAGCATAATAGGCAGATCCATTGCCAAGCAGGCCGACAATCTCGCCGCCGCCTTTGCGGGTGCGGTCAACGATTTCGTCGAGTCGGCTGGTGGGAATGCCTTTGATCTTGGCCATGTCAGCCACAGGAATGCCGTTGATCGTGGAGTATGACAGAACCGGCACCATCGTATCGCCATGACCGCCCAAAACAAATGCGTTCACATCCTTGACGCTGACATCAAATTCCCATGCCAGGAAAGTGGCGAAGCGTGCAGAGTCCAGAACGCCTGCCATGCCGACAACCTTGTTGTGCGGCAGACCGGAAAATTCGCGCAATGCCCAAACCATCGCATCCAGCGGGTTGGTGATGCAGATCACAAAAGCATCGGGGCAGTTGTTCTTAATGCCTTCACCCACCGATTTCATCACGGACAGGTTGATGCCCAGCAGATCATCGCGGCTCATCCCCGGCTTGCGCGGGACGCCTGCGGTAACGATCACCACATCCGCGCCAGCGATATCGGCATAGTCATTGGTGCCGGTGATTTTCGCGTCGAAACCTTCAACCGGGCCGCATTGCGACAGGTCCAAAGCTTTGCCTTGCGGCATGCCTTCAGCGATATCGAACAGGACGACATCACCCATTTCTTTCTTCGCTGCGAGGTGGGCGAGAGTGCCGCCGATCATGCCGGAGCCGATGAGTGCGATTTTCTTGCGGGCCATGTTGGTGCTGGTCCTTATCCTTGTGTGCGGGCGCGGCACTAATGAACAGCAAGCAGCTTCTTCGTGCATCCGCCCAAGCGAAGAAGTGCATCTTATAGTTTCGCCTAGGCTGGCAATCGCGGCTTTGCAACCGAGAAAAGCCTTAAGCTAACGTTATTTACTGCTAACAGTTCGCAATAGCATTACACTGAGGATATGTACTTGCTATTGTTACAATTTTGCGGCGCAATTTATTGCCCGATCAGCGGGGTAGAGCTACCCGGCAAGGCGTGTTGCGCCAAGCCGCTCTTCCTCTTCGGCCAGCAAGATTGCGGCCAGATAATCGGGAACTGCACGGCTGAAAAAGAAGCCTTGGCCCAGAGTGCAGCCTGCCTGTTTGACGAACTGCACTTGCCCGATTGTCTCCAGCCCCTCGGCAACGATTTCCATATCAAGCGTCGCGCCCATTTCGGCAACGGCACGGATGATGGCATCGGTTTTGGGACCATGATCGGGGCCGGACACAAAGCTGCGATCCACTTTGATTTTGCGAAATGGATATTTGTTGATGTAATGCAACGCGGAATAGCCGGTGCCAAAATCATCGAGGGCAAAGCGTACGCCCTTTTGTGCCAAATCCTGCATGAAGCGCGCTGTGCTATCATCATCTTCAAGGAACAGGCTTTCGGTGACTTCCAGCTCGACGCGGCGCGGATCAAGTCCGGCATCTTTGATCGCAGCCAAGATACCCAAAGCAGCGCCCGGTGCCTTGATCTGAACAGGTGAGAGATTAACCGCCAGCATCACATCATCGGGCCATGTCGCCGCAGCGCGTGCAGCCTGCGCGGTAACCCAATTGCCCAATGTGATGATGAGCCCAGTTTCTTCGGCCACAGGAATAAACTCATCGGGGCGCAATTCCCCTTTTTCAGGGTGGAACCAGCGCAGCAACGCTTCAAAACAGCGCACTTTGCCCGTTTCCAGATCAACGATTGGTTGGAAGAACACCGACAACTCGTCTTTTTGGATAGCAGTGCGCAGGTCAGCTTCCATTTCCTTGCGTCTTGCTAAAGCACGGGTCATCGAATGATCGAAAAACGACACTTTGTGACGCCCACCAATTTTGGCATTGAACAGAGCGATATCTGCAGATTGCATCAGCTTTTCAAGTGTTTGTGCATCATCGGGCATTAACGCTGCACCAACCGCTGCGCCGCTTTCGATCCGTTGTCCTGCAACACGTACCGGCTGGGCGAGTGCGTCGGAAATTTTCTGGCAAAGGCGCTCTGCTTTGTGCCGATCGGCCAAAGCGACGCCGATCACAAATTCGTCGCTGCCAAACCGGGCGATCACAGAGCTATCAGGACAGATTTCGGTAAGCCTGCGGCCCATTTCATTGAGCAACAGATCGCCCGCAGTATGGCCAAGGGAATCGTTCACTTCCTTAAAGCGGTGCAGATCAAGCCAGATCAGCGCCAGCTGCGCGTCTTGTGGTATTGCCGCGCAGGCTTCTGTCAATTTGTTGTCCAGCCCAGCGCGGTTTAAAAGTTCTGTAATCGGATCCTCATGTGCCTGACGCTCAATCACATCAGCCATCATGCGCAGATCTTCGTTCAAATTGGCCTGCTTGGTCATCGTTCGGAACAAGGTGATGGTTAGCGCTGTGGTGCCCACCATCATGCCAGGAATGATGATGGCAAGCACGTAATGGGCTAAACTACCAGCCATCACGAGCATCACCAGAATAGGGACAATTGTCAGGCCGACTTGACCCAGCGCAATTACAGGACGCCCCGCACTGCGCATGGAAATACCGCTGGCATAGGCAATCGCGTAGGTCATTGCGAGCAGTTGTATGACGATTGGCGCATTAATCGCGATGGTCGTACTGGCCACCAAGCCGACGCATCCGGCAAAGCCAAAGGCGGCAATAGGATAGATGTGGAGCAACCAGCCATCATCGCGAAGGCCTGATTGCCTCTTGTGAACATAGGTCGCAGCGATACGTATGACGGCGGCCACAGATAAGGCGATGGCAAACCAGAAAAGGGCCGAATGCCGGGTGTATATATAGCAGGTCCAAGCACTCAACAAAGCGCAGAAACACCCGACCAGAATGGTCGACATCTGCGCATGAATCGACCTGTTCAAATGTGCTCGCAGGCCCTCATCAAGGCGGCCGCCGCTGACAACTTCGTCAAAGTATTTCTCAAGGCCAAAAATGCCAAAGCTCCCCACAGAATCAGCATCTTATAGGGGGTGAATGTCACTGACAGGTTAACCAACGCATGACGCATGCTACGCGGTTGACCGAAAGGTTCTGGTGACCTTTTCGCAGCTTTGGGCTCAGCGCTGGTTTGCGATTTCTTGGCGAAGCGGCAAGCGCTGGGCCAGACGGCGATCAATCGCGCGGCATATATCGCGGCACCGTTCAAACTCCTGCTCATCACCGGCGGCAAAAGCAGTGCGCGCTTCGTCATACGCCTCTTGTGCAGCGGACAGGCCGTGCTGCGCAAAATGGCGCAAAGCTTCGGTTAGCTTGGTATCGCCCAGCGCGTTGTCGCCATTATCGTTGGCGGCGCGCGGAAAAGACAAGCTTGTGCTGCTGGGACGGGTGCGTGCGCGCACAGATGGCTTGGAAGCGGCAAAACGGATCGACATAGGTATTAGCGGGCCTTTGCTGGCGCGGCACACAAGCAATTGGCCGCGACGGGACAGCGCATATAACAAGCACCGCCTAAGCGAAGGTTCCGGCACATGGTTTCTGAAACCTTTGCAATATTGCGTAGGCGCGCTTTACGGCTGATCGAGCCATTGCCCGCTATTGGCATATTCCTCGCGCACCTGCCCTGAATTGGGCAGCTTGAAAGCTGATGCTGATGCTGCCGGAACAGGCGTAGTGCTGTCGCGTGCGACCGGCGCTTGCTCCTCGATTAACGCCGCAGCTTGCGGCACCTGTTCATAGGCCATCGTCGGCGCTTGGGCCACGGACCCCGCGCCGCGCGTGGTAAATCCAGGCGCTGGCTCTCCCCCGGCATACCGGGTGGTAAAAGCGGTTTCGAGCCCTTGCGCGCCAGACCAGCGATAGAAAGTATGCGATCCCACCGTTGCCAGATTGGTCAGACTGTCCGCCCAATAAGGATGGATATCAAGCGTGTGATAATGCGTGGCATATCCCACCGGCGCATAAACCTGACCCGCCAGTGCTTGGCGCGCTACCCGTGCGGCGCTTCCGTTAAAACCGGCTTCAACGCGCCGGGTGGTTGCGCCATCACATGCAAAGCTGAACTGGCACCCGGTCGTGCGATGCGCGCCTTCAAACACCACGCCGCAAACGGTGGAAGGGAAGGCGGGATGCGCCACACGGTTAAGGATGACTTGCGCCACAGCGCGCTGGCCCGATAGCGATTCCGAGGACGCTTCATAATGCAGCGCCATCGTGAGGCATCGCTGCGCGCGCGCATGATCGCGGTCTGATCCGGTGGCCTGCAAAGGGCGCGCGGCCTTATGTGTGGCGACCTGCTCTGACACTGCTGTGCGCGTCAGCGCGACATCTTGTGCCAAAGGCGGCGCATCTTCGAGAAAATAGAAGGCAGAGCCGGGGAAATTGTGCGCTGGCAGTTCTGATGCAATTGCGCTGGCTTGGCCCGCGCTGCTACCCTCCCCGACGCCCAAAGCGCCCGGCGGAAAGGCCATTACAGGCACCGCAATCGCCAAGCCCAGCACCGCAAACCGGCGCCACGGCATAGCCCGCAACCGGGTTGGCGAAAATGAGAAGGGACGTTTGGCGGACATGCGATGGTTATAGCGCAAAATGCTGCAATGCACATTAACGCATGCAGCGCGATTTCCCGGCAGTCTCACTACGGGACGCGCATTTTGTAAAAGATAACGCATCTGGGAAGGGTTGCCGTGCGCGATTTTCGCTCCTATGCGCGGCCCATCGTCATGGAATGTTCTGTGAAAGCAGGACGCGTCTTGGGGCTTTTGCTCCAAAGCGTAGGGAACCGGGTGACCTTTCATCAAGAAGGGGAACCCCGGGCTGCCCCCGCAACTGTGACCGGGGAGGGCTGCTTCCTATTTTGCCACTGCGCTTTGCCTTCGGGCGGTGCGGGAAGGCGGAAGCAGCGCTTATGATCCGGGAGCCAGGAGACCTGTTTCATGTTCGGTCGTTCGGCTGCGGGCGGGGTGTATCGCGAGCCAGCGGAAGCGCATGAAGTGCGCCGGGATGATCCGGTGCGCGCGCCTCCTGCCTTGAACGGCATAGTCGTTCTTGATGGAGGTAGAATTGCGTAAAAAATACATGATTTCTGTAAGTTGTGCTGCATTGTTGGCACTGGTTCCCACTGTTGCCGTGGCTGAACGAAGCGATGTCATCGTAGTCAGCGCCGCTGGCAGTGAAACACCGATCTCAGCAACGGGCAAATCCATCACCGTGCTGACCCGCGACGAGATTGAAAGCGTCCAAGGCCCCGATATCACCCGCGTTCTGGAACGCGCGCCCGGCCTCACGATTAACCGCAATGGCGGCCTTGGCGCGACCACAAGCTTGCGTATTCGCGGCTCAGGCAACGATCAGGTGCTCACCTTGATCGATGGCGTGCGTGTCGCTGATCCTGCGTCCATCGGCAATGGCTATGATATCACCAATCTGCTGCCCGGCAATGTCGAGCGGATCGAAATCCTGCGTGGATCAAACAGCACGATTTGGGGCAGTTCAGCGGTTGGCGGAGTGATCCTGATTGATACCGTCCAAGGGGAAACAGGCGCGCGGCTTTCTGCTGAATATGGCAGCCGTGAAAGCGCTTACCTATCGGGCAATGCTAGCTACGCCGAGGGCAGTTTCGGCATCACCGCCTATGGCAGCTATTTTGAAACCGAAGGCTTTTCCGCGCTTGCTTCTGGCACCGAAAAAGACGGGTTCGAACAGCTCGCAGGAGGCGCAAACGCCTATCTCAAGATCAGTGATCAACTGACCTTGCGCGCCTCAGGCCGCTATGCCGATGGCACGGTGGAAATCGACAATTTCGGAGATACCGAAGACACGCAGGATACCGAGCAATATTCCGGCAGCGCCTCGCTCGATTACAATGGCGCGGGCTTTGATGCCACCGCCACCTACTCTTTCGCCGATACTGAGCGTTTGAGCACCAGCGCCTTTGGCCCGTTTATCGCCGACGGCAATCTCAACCGCGGCGATTTGCGCACCACTATCGCGCTGGCCGAACCCGTCACGCTGTATACAGGCGGCTATTATGAGTGGACCAATTACAGCACCAATTTCGGCGGCGATGCCGATCTTGAGCGGCGCGGTGGTTATGCGCAATTGGGCTTGGCGCAAGGTCCGCTGAATATCAATGCCGGTGCCCGGATCGATGATGGGCCACTGTTTGGTTCTGAGGTGAGTTTGGGCGCGGATGCCAGTTTTGCATTGAGCGATAACGCGCGCCTCCACGCAAGCTATGGCGAAGGATACCGCGCGCCCAGCCTGTTCCAATTGTTCGATGGCTTTTCCGGTAATCCGGATCTGCAACCAGAAGACAGCGCGAATTACGATATCGGTCTGGAAGTGGGCACACGCGGGGGCATGTTTGTGTTCGATGTCACTCTGTTCCAGCGTGACATCGACAACCAGATCGAGTTCGATAATTCGACCTTTGTCTATTTCAACACTGAAAGCGTGCGCGCGCGCGGTGTTGAGATGGAGGCGACTTTGAGTCCCACAGATCGCCTCACCGTGCTTGCCGCTTACACGATCCTTGATACGCAGCTGCGCAGCGCGCCAAATGCAGGCAATGAGCAGGGCCGCCGGCCCGATGAAGCGCTGACGTTAAGCGTGGACTGGACCGCACCGTTTGCTGGCCTCAACCTTGGCGCAGATGTGCGCGCGGTAAGCGGCAGCTTCGATCGCAATGCCAATCTCACCCGGCTGGACGCGTATGAGCTGGTGACGTTGCGCGCATCTGTACAAGTGACAGATGACATTGCCTTGTTTGGCCGGGTCGAAAACCTGCTCGATGATCAATATCAAACAGCGGCAGGCTTCAACACGGCGGATCGCGGTGTATTTGCCGGTGTGAGAGCCGCATTTTGAGAGTAGCTCTGCTCCTCGCCCTCCTGCTTGCGGCCTGCGCGCCGGAACAGGTTGTGCGTGAGGAGCAGACCACTATTGTCAGCTTAAACCCGTGTGCTGATGCGATTTTAACGCAGCTTGCCGCGCCAGAACAATTGCTCGCGATTTCGCATTACAGCCATGATCCGCGTGCCACATCGATGCCGCTGGATAATGCGCGCCAATTTGCCAGCACTGGCGGCACGGCGGAGGAGATCATCGCGCTTGCCCCTGATATGGTGGTGGCCGATATCTTCCTTCCGCCTGCCACCAAGACCGCGTTACAGCGCGCGGGGATCAAGGTCATGCAAACCGGCATGATTACCAGCCGCGCGGATAGCGATACGCTGATCGATGAGATGGCCGCGTTGACCGGAAATGGCCATGATGGAGACGCGCTTAAAGCCGACATCGCGGCGAGTTGGAACGCGGCGAAGTGGCAAGGCGCGCCCGCAACCGCGCTGTTGTGGCAGGAAGGCGGGATTGTGCCGGGTGATGATACGCTGGCCGCCGCTATGCTGAAACAAACAGGCTTCACTTTGCATTCGGCGGCCAAAGGCATGGGGCAGGGCGCTTATCTCCCGCTCGAAGCGGTATTGGCCGATCCGCCGCAAGTGATTTTGGCATCGGGGGGGGAGCGGATGTTGACGCATCCCGCGCTGCGCGAACTGGACGCGGTGGCCTATGCGCGCTTTGATTCCAGCCTGCTTTATTGCGGCGGACCAACGATCATCCGCGCGGTTGAGCGATTGGCGCAGATACGCGAGGGGCTCAGCTGATGCGCCTGAGCGCCACCCTTGTCGCCGCGTTGGCCGTGGCTGTGCCGCTTTCTCTGCTGGCAGGGCGCGTGTGGATTGATCCGGCCAGCACGCCCAACGCCGCGCTGATTTTGGCAGAGCTGCGTTTGCCGCGCGCTTTGTTGGCCGTCACGCTGGGCATGGGGCTGGGCGCTGCGGGCGCTGCGATGCAGGGATATCTGCGCAATCCGCTGGCTGATCCGGGATTGTTCGGTATCGCGCCAAGTGCTGCATTGGGTGCGGTGATCGCGCTGTGGTTTGGCATTGCGACAGCTTGGGTGCTGCCTGTGCTGGCATTATTGGGCGCTGGCGGAGCGATGGCTTTACTGGCGCTGATCGCCGGGCGCACAGGCGGCATTGCGCTGTTCACACTGGCCGGCATGATGATCGCCAGCTTGGCGGGCGCGCTTACCTCGCTGGCATTAAGCCTTGCGCCCAATGCCTTTGCGCTGAGCGCGATTTACACATGGCTGCTGGGCGCGCTGACGGATCGCGGGTGGCCAGATTTGGCGTTGGCCGCGCCTTTGACGGTGATCGGCATTGCTACGTTGTTTTCGGCTGGCCGCGCGCTTGATGCGATGAGCCTGGGCGAAGTTGCAGCGCGCAGTTTGGGCGTTAATCCTAACCGGCTGAAATGGCTGCTGATCATCGGCACCGGCCTGACCGTGGGAAGCGGCGTTGCGGTGGCGGGGATTATCGGTTTTGTCGGGCTGATCGTGCCGCATCTGGTGCGCCCTTTAACGGATCGCAGGCCCAGCGCACTGATCGTGCCCAGCGCCTTGGCAGGCGGGTTGCTGCTGCTCATCGCTGATGTTGTATGCCGCATTTTGCCATTGGTGACAGAGCTTCGGCTGGGCATCGCGCTCAGCCTGATTGGTGCGCCGTTCTTCCTCTATCTGCTGATTAAAATGCGCGGGGGCCTGCGATGGGCTTGAGCGCCAGGAACATCACCGTCCATCTGGGCGCAGCGCAGGCCTTGTGCGATATCTCCATGTCGCTCAATCCGGGAGAAGTGACCGCGATTTGCGGCCCCAATGGCGCGGGCAAATCTACGCTTTTGAGCGTGTTGGCAGGCTTGATCGCGCCCGATGCTGGCGAGGTAAGGCTCGACGGATTGATATTGAATACAATGGCGCATGAGGCGCGGGCCAAGCTTATCGGTTTCCTGCCACAAAATGGCGAAATCGCATGGGATGTGTCGGTCCACAATCTCACAGCGCTGGGACGATTGCCGCACCGGGACCGGGATGAGACGGCCATCGCCAAAGCTTTGGCCAAAGTGGAAATGTCCAACTTTGCGCAGAGGCCCATCTCCACCCTTTCCGGCGGTGAGAAAGCGCGCGCATTGCTGGCGCGCGTATTGGCAGGCGAGCCGCGCTGGCTGTTAACCGATGAACCGCTGGCCGCGCTCGATCTGGCCCACCGCGATAGCGTTATCGGCCAATTGCGCGATGAAGCAGCAGCGGGAACGGGCGTTGCCATTGTCGTGCATGATCTGGCCCAAGCGATGAACCATGCCGACAAGGTGGTGGTGCTCGATCAGGGCAAAATCGCGGCGCAAGGCACACCGCAAACCGCTCTAACCCCTCAGATCATCGCCAACGTTTGGGGCGTTAAGGCACGCTGGATCGGGGAAGCGGGCGCGCAGGCGCTGATCACGCGAAGCTAGGCCGCAGGCGCCAGCAATCCGCGCGCGGCCAGCATCGGCTCCATGCGCGGCTCTCGCCCTGTAAAATCGCGGAACATCGCATCATAATCGCGCGCATTGCCTTTATCGAGGAAACTGGTGCGCGCATGATCGCCTATTTCGCGCGTCATGCCGCCATTTTCCATCACCCAGTCAAACGCATCGTGATGCAGCATTTCCGTCCAGGTATAAGCGTAATACCCTGCCTGATATTCATGGCCGAAAATATGCCTGTAATACGGTGTGCGATAACGCGGCGGCACCAGATCGGTGTTGAGGCCGAGGCGTTGCAAAGTCTCGTTTTCGAACGCCATCACATCATCGGGCGCATCTTCGCTGCCCAGCACATGCCATTCCATATCGAGCAAAGATGCCGCCACGACTTCGCCAAAGTCATAGCCTTGGTTGAACTGCGCGGCACGTTCCATCCCGGCGATCATCTCAGCAGGGATTGGCTCACCTGTTTCGTGATGGCGGGCATAGCGTTTGAGCACGTCAGGCAGCAGCGCGAATTTTTCATGAAACTGGCTGGGCAGCTCCACCCAATCGCGCGCGGTATTGGTGCCTGAAAGCGAAGGATATTTGCGATCAGACAGCATCGCATGCAGCGCATGGCCAAATTCGTGGAACAGCGTGATGACTTCATCAAAAGTCATCAAAGCAGGCGCGCCATCGGCCGGCGGCGGCACGTTTTGGGTGTTGCCGATAACAGGCAAAGTGCCCAGCAAATGGCTTTGCGAAACATAGGCGTTCATCCAAGCACCGCCCCGCTTGCTCTCCCGCGCGAAGGGATCGAAATAGAACAGCGCCAGATCGCTGCCATCGTGATCTTTCACCGTATAAACGCTGACATCGCGGTGATAGACGGGCAGATCGGTGCGCTTGGTAAAGCTGAGGCCATAAAGCTGTTGTGCGACATAAAACGCGCCATCTTCCAGCACGCGATCGACCACGAAATATTCCGCAATCGCATCCTTATCCAGATCATAGCGTTCCTGGCGGATTTTCTCCGCATAATAAGGCCAATCCCACGGCGCGACGGTGAAATTGTGGCCATCTTGAGCAATGCGTTCATTGATCATTGCTGCTTCGCGGTCCTGCGTTGCGGACAGGGCAGGGACCATATCGCGCATAAAGCCAATTGCGCGCGCCGGATCGGAAACCATGCGATCAAACATCTGGTGATGGGCATAGGTCTCATGGCCGGTCAGCTCAGCAATGCGGGTGCGCAGCTTGATCGTCTCACGCGCGGCATCGAGTGTGTCGTGATCGCCGCCCTGATTACGCGCGATGCTGGCGCGGTACAGTTTCTCACGCAAATCGCGATTGTCGAGCGACGCGAGCAGCGGATGCGATGTCGTGTTGACCAGTGGCAGGAGAAATTTGCCATCCGCCCCGCGCGCTGTTGCAGTAGCTGCGGCTGAGGCGATTTGCGCATCTGTCAGTCCTGCCAATTCCTCGCGCGTTTCCACCTGCAATGCGCCATCATTTTGCGCCTGCGTCATCGCCAAAGACATTTTTGCCGACAGCGCGGAAATGCGCGTGTTGATGGCGCGCAGCTGCGCTTTGTCATCATCGGATAACAACGCCCCGCGATGCACAAATTCGGCGTAAGTTGTCTCCAGCAGGCGCTGTTCTTCCTCGGTCAGATCCGCCAGATCGCGCGCGTCATAAACCGCTTTTACCCGCGCAAACAGGTCCGCATTGAGGTAAATCGCATCGCTCATCTGCGATAGTTTGGGGGCGAGCGCTTCTTCTGCTGCAGCCAGCGTTGGATTGATATTGGCGCTGACTTTCTGGCTGAAAGGCGCATAGGCACGGCGAAGGATGCTGCCTGCCTGCTCCATCGCAACCAACGTGTTGGCAAAGGTAGGCGCGTCGGTATTGCTGGCAATCGCTTCATATTCTGCCAGACGCACGGCCATCGCTTCTTCTATCGCGGCCTGATAATCCTCATCTGCAATCACGCCGAAATCGGGCGCTTGAAAAGGCAGCGATGAAGGCTTGGCAAACGGAGCGGCGGCGGTGAGTTGCGGGCTGGTCTTCGGGCTGGTCATATCGGGCCTTGATCACGAAAAGGAATGGTGATGATCAAGATAGGAAGGCCACACGCCAAGCGCCAGCCCGTCACCTCAAACGATAATCACCCAACTGCGCCGCTTGCTTTAAGCGCAGCAACCTTATCGGCATCATAACCCAAGGCTTCGAGCACATCGTCCCCGTTTTCACCGGCCTTAGCCAGTTTTTGCGGCGATGCTGTGCGCTTGCCGCCCATTGATAGCGGGATTGTGGGTAGCTTGGTGACTTCGCCTGTGTCCAGCGTGACTTCCTCCATGCCGCCTTGCGCCAGATGCGGATCGTCGAACATGTCTTCAGGCTTGCCAATGGGGGCAAAGGGCAGGCCAGAGCCATCCAGCTTTGCCACCACTTCATCTCGGGTCATGGTGCTGATCAATTCGCGGATTTGCGGGATGATGATATCGCGCGCTTTCACCCGCGCATTGTTCTCCCGATATTCCTCAATCGCCCACAAATCATCAAGTGCAAACAGCTTGCAAAACTTCTTCCACAAAGGATCGGTGACAACGCCGATAAAGACAGGCTCGTCCCTGGTTTGAAACACATCATAAACCGCCCATGCAGAAACGCGCGCGGGCATGGGGGCGGCGGGTTTTCCGGTGACGGCATATTGCGCCATATGCTGACCTACCAGATAGATCGTGGTTTCAAACAGGCTGGCCATTACCAGCTGACCTTTGCCGGTGCGGTGGCGTTCTTCCAATGCGGCGAGCACGCCGATCACGCCAAACATCCCGCCTGTCACATCGACCACGCTGGCACCTGCGCGCAAAGGCTGTCCCGGAGGGCCGGTCATGTAAGCCAGCCCGCCCATCATCTGGGCCACTTCATCAAGCGCGGTGCGTTCTTCATAAGGGCCGGGCAGGAAGCCTTTTTCGCTGCAATAAATCAGCCGCTCATTAACCGCCGACAAGGTTTCATAACCCAAGCCAAGCCGTTCCAGCGCGCCGGGGCGGAAGTTTTCAATCAGGATGTCAGCGTCCGCGCACAGATCTTTGGCAACCTGCAATCCGCCTTCGCTTTTGAGATCAAGGCAGATCGATTTCTTGCCGCGATTATACATCGGATAATAGCCTGAGCCCGAACCGATCAGGCGGCGTGTGCGATCCCCGCCAATAGGTTCAATCCGCGTCACATCCGCGCCAAGCCCGGCGAGCATGTGGCCCACCGTTGGCCCCATCACCATATGCGTAAATTCAATGACCTTGAGGCCAGCAAGCGGGGTGGGCGTGTCACTCATGCGGCAATTCTTTCTTTGTAATCAAGCATCGGGCCTGCATCGGGCGTAAAGCCATAAAGCGGCTCACCAGGAAGGGCTTGTTCCAGAATAGGTCGGACCGCGAGCAATTTTTCCAGATCAATGCCGGTGTTCAGCCCCATGGAATTGAGCATCAGCACCAAATCTTCGGTCACAATATTGCCGCTGGCGCCCGGCGCATAAGGACAGCCGCCAAGCCCGCCAAGCGAGCTATCAAAGGTGGTGATCCCCTCCTCAAGTCCGGCGACCACATTGGCTAGGCCAAGCCCGCGCGTATTGTGCATATGCAGCGTGGTGAGCATATCGCCCACCGCTTCGCGTACGGTGCGGATCAGGCGGCGAACTTGGGCTGGATCGGCATAGCCGGTGGTGTCCGACAAGGAAAATTCCTGCGCGCCGCGCTTTGCCGATGCCTCTGCCAGACGGGCGACGGCAACAGGATCAACCGCGCCTTCGATGGTGCAGCCAAAGGCGGTGGAAAGTCCCACGGCAAAGTGAATATCATTGGCCTTGGCAATTTCTGCACACCCCGCGATCTGTTCCAGCATTGCGGGATGATCCTTGCGCACATTTTTCAGGCTGTGGCTTTCGCTCATGGAGAAGGGAATGCTCATCCCGTGAACGCCCGCTTTGGCGGCAAACTCTGCGCCTTTGATGTTGGGTATTAACGTGACGACATTAAGCCCTTCGATCCCTTTGGCAAATTCCACCAGAGCAGGCGTGTCAGCCATTTGCGGGAGCAGTTTTGCAGGCACAAAGCTGCCCACTTCGATCTCTTGCACACCGGCAGCAGCTTCGGCTGCGATCCATGCCTTTTTTGCATCGAGCGGCATGACCCGGTCAATTGCTTGCAGCCCATCGCGCGGGCCTACTTCGGAAATAAGAATGTCGGTCATGCTTGCTCCAGATATACCCAAGGGCGCGCTGCGCGGTCCGCATCAGTCCATGCGTCAATCGCGTCTGCTTGTGTGAGAGAAAGGTCAATTGCATCAAGGCCATGCGCGAGCATTTCCTTGGCTTCGGAATCTATCGCGAATGCGTGGCTCTGCCCTTTGAACGATACGGTTTGCGCGGCCAGATCAATCGTGACGTCATGCCCGCCAAGCGCTTCGACAATGGCGCGATCAAGCGTGATGGGCAGCACCCCATTGCGCACGCAATTGCCACGAAAGATGGAGCCAAAGCTTTCCCCGATAATGGCTTTAATGCCAAATTCCGCGAGCGCCCAAACGGCATGTTCGCGGCTGGATCCACACCCAAAATTGGCACCTACGGCAAGGATCTGGGCCTGCCGATAATCTGCATGGTTGAGGATGAAATCGGGATTTTCCGCGCGTGTAATAGGATCGGCATAACGCCAAGGGGCAAACATCCCTTCGGCAAGGCCGGTGCGCCCGGTAGTCTTTATTTCACGGCTGGGGATGATCAGGTCTGTATCGACATTATCGGCCATTAATGGCGCGGCTTTGGCGATAAGAGGCTGCGGAAAAGGGGTCATGTTTTGCCTCCCTTGGGTGCGAAATCGCGCGGGTCAGCAATCGCTCCTGCAATGGCGCTGGCGGCCACCGTTTCAGGCGAGGCGATATGTGTTTTGATACGCGGGCCTTGCCGCCCTTCGAAATTGCGGTTGGTGGAGCTGATTGTGCGGCTGTTTTCGGGGAAACCTTCACCGCCTGCGTAAAAGCATAAAGAGCATCCGCTCATCCGCCATTCAAAGCCTGCCGCTTCAAAAATCTTGTCCAGCCCTTCGCGTTCGGCATGGCGTTTTACATCCATTGATCCAGGCACGACCAAAGCTTTGCGAATGTGCGGCGAGATTTTGCGGCCTTCCACAATCGCGGCCGCGCGGCGCAGATCGGAAATGCGCGAATTGGTGCACGAGCCAATAAAGGCCACATCGATGGGCGTGCCAGCAAGCTGCACGCCTTCTTCAAGGCCGATATAGTTGTGCGCGCGTTCTGGCCCGGCGGGCACTTTCGCGTTCACGGCGATGGCTTGTTCAGGGCTGGTGCCCCAGCTCACCATCGGCGCGATTTGGGAAGCGTCGATGGTGATTTCCCGGTCAAACACCGCGTCTTCATCACTTTTCAAAGTGCGCCAATAAGGAGAGGACCATTCGCGCGGCGCATATCGCCGGCCACCAAGATAGGCGAAGGTTTTAAGATCGGGCGCGATAAAGCCTCCAAATGCGCCAAATTCGATCGCCATATTGCACAAGGTCATGCGCGCTTCCATGTCGAGCGCGCTGACCGCTTCGCCGGCAAACTCAACCGCATGGCCTGCGCCGCCGCCCGTGGAATGTTCCGAAATCAGATGCAGCGCCATATCCTTGGCGGTGACGCCGGGTGCGAGTGTTCCGGTGAAGGTGACCCGCATCGTCTTGGGCCGTTCCAACCGCAAAGTGCCCGTCACCATGGCATGTTCCGCCTCGCTAGAGCCGATGCCCCAAGTCAGCGCGCCAAACGCGCCTTGCGTACAGGTGTGGCTATCAGGAGCGACCAGAGTGAGGCCGGGCAGGATAATGCCCAATTCTGGCGAGATGACATGAGTGATGCCTTGCATTTTATCGTGCACATCAAACAGCCGAATGCCCGCCTCTTCACACGCGGCGCGGGTATCGGTGATGAAAGACTGGCCGCCTGTCATCAGCGTTTTGTCCGTCCGGCCCGGACGCGTATCGACGATATGATCGGTGACGGCAAAAACACGGCCCGGATCGCGCACTTTGCGCCCGGTGGCGGCCATATTGCGCAATGCCGATGCGCCGGTGCGTTCGTGCAGGAACACCCGGTCTATCGCAATCAGATCGGCACCAGCGGTGGTTTGCGCAACCTTATGGCCATCCCAAATCTTCGCGAATAGTGTTTGTGGCAGCGTTTGTGGCTGCGCGCCGGGCCGCTTGTCAGTTTGGCGTGTGTCTTCTTTCATCAGTTCCCTTAATCCAGCCAAGGCAAATCCGCCGCGCTGGACCTGTTTTCCTTCATCAGTGGCGGCCTGTATCTGCGGCCCATCACAATTGCGGCTCTGCTCATACAGATATAGTGACGGATCGCGCGGGCATTGCCAGTAAAGCATCGTGGTGCGGTTAAATTGGTCGAGCGATTATGCTGCGCCTCACCTTTTCAACGCTTGCAGCCGCGCCTGTTTCTCCGTCAGGAGATTATCCCAAGAGCAAATATACACGGATCGGCAAAACCCGATTAAACCGCATGGGTGCGTAGGATCAAAATGTGATCGTCATCGCAAGGCAAATCGCGGTCGCAAATCGTGGTCGCAAGGCTGGGCGCAAATTGGAGATGCAGGAATGAGCGAGATTGTTGGCACCAAGATGGTCGAAGATGGTCGCACCGCGCGCGAGATATTCGATGAAGTGATGGCCAATCCCGCGCGCAAAAAGTTCGGCTTTGGCGAAAAGCTGGCGATTGTGAATGTCGATCCGCAGCAAGCCTATACCAGGCTCGATATGTTCAAGACATCCTATGAAACCGATCCGCGCCAGATCGAATACATCAACACGATCAGCAGGTTGGCCCGCGAACGCGGTATGCCGGTGATCTGGAGCCATGTGGCCTATAAAGGCGATGCCGGGGATGCCGGGGTGTGGGGCACGCGCACCGATACGCCAGACAGCCTGCAGAACATCACATATGGCAGCGAACGGCACAAGTTCGATCCGCGCTGTGAAATCGACGAAAACGATCTGCAATATACCAAGCGCATGCCATCTGCTTTCTTTGAATCGCAGCTGGCCAGCTATCTCACATGGCACAAAGTCGATACAGTAGTGGTGACAGGTGGCTCTACTTCGGGCTGTGTGCGGGCAACCGCGGTGGATTCGCTTAGCCATGGTTATCGCACAATTGTCCCGATTGAGACATGTGCCGACAAGCATGAAAGCTATCACTTCGCCAACCTCACCGATCTGCAGCTGAAATATGCCGATGTGGAGCCGGTGCAAAGTGTGATCGATTGGCTGGAGGCGCGCTGAACCATGCAGGAAAATGCCAAAGATCCCGAGCTTTACGAATATCACCCCTATCGTGGCCGCCCGAAAGTGGCATGGCCAGAAGGCAAGACTTGCGCGGTGTGGGTTGCGCCCAATCTTGAATATTACGAGATTGATCCGCCCACCAATCCGCAGCGCAAGCCATGGGCCAAGCCGCATCCCGATGTGGTGGGCTATTCCTACCGCGATCACTCCAACCGGGTGAGCCATTGGCGCATGGCCGAAGTGATGTCGAAACACGGCTTCCCCGGCTCTGTCAGCCTTTCTGTGGCTTTGTGCGATCATCATCCAGAAGTTGTGAAGGACGGAGCAGATCGCGGCTGGGAATTTTTCAGCCACGGCATTTACAACACGCGATATTCTTACGGTTTGGATGAGGCGCAAGAACGCCACATCATCGAGGATTCCATCGCCACGGTTGAACGCGCCACCGGACAGCGCATTCGCGGCTGGCTGGCCCCGGCTTTATCGCATACGCCGCGCACGCTTGATCTGCTGGCGGAATATGATTTTACCTATACGTGTGATCTGTATCACGATGATCAGGTGCAAGAAGTGAACGTCGCCAAAGGCCAGCTTGCCTCGATCCCCTACAGCCTTGAAGTGAACGACCATTACGGCTTCAATGTGTATGGCATGTCGGGCCGCGAATATGCCGATGCGCTGATCAAACAATATGAGCGATTGGCCGATGAAGGCGAGCGCACCGGATCAGGCACAGTGATGTGCATCCCGCTGCACGCCTATCTGATCGGACAACCCCACCGCATCGGCCCGTTTGAAGAGGCGCTGCGCCATATCGCTGCCGATGGCCGCGCATGGAAAGCGCGCGCTGGCGAGATTATCGATATATGGAGGGCGCAACGATGACCCTGCCTGCAGAATATACCATCTATCCCAAGCGGGCCGAGGGATATGATCATGACCTGTATGAATGGTCCAACATTCATGAGCGCAAACCGGTGCGCTGGCCCCATGATACATCGGTCGCTGTGTGGCTGTGCGTCAGCCTTGAATGGTTCCCCATCACGCCGGAGGACAAACCCTTCCGCGCGCCCGGCCATATGGTTATGCCGTACCCGGATTTCCGCCACTATACAGTGCGCGATTATGGCAACCGGGTGGGTGTTTGGCGGATGCTGGATGCGTTTCAGGCCGCGGGCGTCAAAGCCAGCTTTGCCACCAATGCAGCCATTGCCGAACGCTATCCCGAACTGATCGAAGCGGTGCTGGCCGATGGCCATGAAATCATCGCGCATTCCACCGATATGAACGCCACAATCACGTCTGAATTGCCCGAGGGTGCAGAACGCAAGCTGATTGCGGACAGCCTTTCGCGGTTGGAGGCGGCCGCTGGCGTCAAGCCATCCGGCTGGCTCTCCATCGCACGTTCACAAAGCTGGCGCACGCTTGATCTGCTTAAAGAGCATGGGCTGGAATATTGCTGTGACTGGGTGAATGATGAGCTGCCTTTCAGCTTCACCAATGGCCTCACTAATCTGCCGTTGAACACTGAACTGTCGGATCGCATGATTGTTGCCACGCAGCAGCATAGTGCAGAAGGCTGGGCGCAGATGATGCGCGATTCATTCGATTGGCTGGAAGGTGAAGCAGCAGCGCAAAACAGCGCGCGCGTGCTGCCTTTGCATTTAACACCGTATATCATGGGCCTGCCCTATCGCATTGGAGCATTGGAAGAAGTGCTCTCTGATCTTAGTGGCCGCGATGCCAGCTGGTTTGCGACCGGCGGCGATATTGTGAAGAGCTGGAAAGGCCAGCAATAATGTATGCGCCACAGCGGGCATAGGTGACTTTGACCACACGGTGTGAGATGTAAATCACCATGTCTGAAACCCGCCAACAATCCTGCGACCATGCGGTTTTTGCCTGTAGCAGCCTGCTTTACGTGCCCGGTTCACGCCCGGATCGTTTTGCCAAAGCAAAAGCTGCAGGAGCTGGCCTGACGGTAATCGATATCGAAGATGCTGTCCCGCTTGAGGATAAACAGACCGCGCGCGATGCCGCTTTGGCGCAAGATGGCATTAACGGGCCGGGCTGGGGCATTCGCATCAATCCTGTCTCCAGCGCCGCCGGAATCGCGGATTTGGCAGCGTTTGCATGTGCCGATGCGCTGCCCGGTCATATGATTTTACCCAAGGCCGAAGAAGCCCGCGATATTGAAATTGTGCGCGCGGCTTTGGGCGATAAATGTCCGCCAATCATACCCATGATTGAAACACCGCGCGGGCTGCGCAATGCGCTGGCCATTGCCAGTGGCGATGGCGTTTGCGCGCTGATGTTTGGCGGGGGAGATTTTGCTGCGGAATTGGGTGTACAAATGGGGTGGGAGCCGTTGCTCGGCGCGCGTCAGCAATTGGTGCTGGCTGGTGCAGAGGCCAAAGTGCCGCTGATCGATGTGCCGCATTTGCATCTTGATGATGCAGCAGCACTGACCGATGAATGCGCAGCTGCCAAGGCTTTGGGCTTCGTCGCCAAAGCTGCCATTCACCCGCGCCAGGTGCCCGTGATAGAACGCGCTTTTGCACCCAGCGCATCCGAGCTTGCCGAAGCGCACGATGCAATTGCCGCGTTTGAGGAGGCGGGCGGGCACGCCATCCGTCACAATGGCAGAATGCTTGAAGCACCAATGGTGCAATCCTACCGCGCTATTATCGCGCGCGGCGGCAAACAGTCACCAAGTTAGTCTTGCAAATAGTCCTGGCACCTTTGCACACCAATACAGTTTGCTTAAACACAGCGATAATCTCGCGCTTTTACCCTTCGCTTCAACCCCGCGCATCTCAACTGCACATAGAGCCAGCACCATCATGACAGACACTTTGCTCACCCAATTGGCACAGCGTTTGGCGCGCGAACCCGATGCGCAGGCGCGTGCGCGTGCGCGTCTCCACTTGCTCGATTGGCTGGCCTGTATTGCAGGAGCGCGCGGTAAGGAAGCCAGCGATCTGGGCTGCGTTATCTCGCAACGCTCGTGGGAAAAGGCGACGTATATGGGCAATGTGCTTGGCGCGCAGGATATACACCGCGCCGCCGCTTTATATCCCGGCCCGGTCATCTGGCCCGCTGCCAACAGCTATGAAAGCGCAGGACTGGAGGCGCGCATTGACGCCGCGATCTGTGGATATGAAGCTATGATTGCGGTGGGGATGGCGTTGCATACAGCGAAAAACGATATCTGGGATGCGACCACCGTTTGCGGCATGATCGGCAGTGCGGCAAGCTTTGGCGCAGCGATTGGTTTTGCCCCTACCGAATTCGCGCAAGCGATGGGCAATGCGGCCTCTGTCGCAGGCGGTCTGCACCATATGCACCACGATGATGTGCTGACCGCGCAATGGCATATCTTCCACGCCGTGCGCACGGGCCGCGATGCCGCGTTGCATGTGCATTACGGCGCGACCGGACCCAAAGGCATTCTCGAAGGGCCACAAGGTTTGTTCGCCGCGATGGCACCCAAACCAGGCGGCGATACAAGTGGTGGTGCAGGCGTTTTGGCAGAGAAGCCGGGTAGCTGGTTGATCCATGATGTCAGTTTTACAAAATGGCCTGCAAATGGTGCTGACGATCCTGGTCTGCCGCCAGACGAAGCGCACGTGATTGCCAAGCTGGAGGCGATGATAGCCCTTGGCGAACTGGGCAACGGCGAAGCGGACAAAGCAGCGCGCATCGCTATACAAGGCGATGACGCGCAAGAGCTGGACCGGTTGCTGGAAAACTGGATGCGTTGAGCGCAAAGGATGGCCCGCTGCGCTTTGGATGGTAATTGAGCAAAAGCGGTACAGCGGGCGCGTGGATCGATAAAGCGCGCAACGCTTTAAATGCGCCTTGTGGTAAAGACATGCAAAAGCCGGTTGGTGGATTTAGGCGAAAGTTCGTCTGGACACAGGTCAGCTCGACTGCGCACCTTTGCCAAAGCATCGTAACAGGAGGATGCGCCGCGATGACGATACATCTGGAATATCGCGGTCAGGAAGCTCATTTGCTGATCGACCGGGCCGACAAACGCAACGCCATGAATATGGCAATGTGGCAAGCCATGCCCGCTTTGCTGGATGAGGCGCAGGCCAATTCCAAAGCGCGCGTATTGATCCTGCGTTCAGCGCAAGGCGGCGCGTTTAGCGCGGGCGCAGATATTCGCGAATTGCTGGCCAATAAAGATGACGCGGATTGGCGCGCGGCCAATCAGAACGCGATCAACGCTGTGCAACACAAACTTGCGCGGTTGAGCATGCCCACGCTGGCCTTTGTCGAAGGGGATTGCATTGGCGCTGGCTGCGGCCTGGCGCTGGCTTGTGATATGCGCATTGGTACACAGCGTGCACGCTTTGGCATCACGCCGGCAAAGCTTGGCCTTGTGTATCCGTTGCATGATGTGAAGCTGCTGGTCGATCTGGTGGGGCCGGGGCAGGCGCGGCGCATGTTGTTTACTGGCAGCCTGCTGGATTGTGATGAGGCGCTGAGCATCGGTTTGATTGAACTGATCGCAACCGATCCTGATCCGATGATCGCAGCGCTGCTGGTGGCAAGCCCCCATGCTATCCGTGAAAACAAACGCATGGTACGCAAAGTGCTCGATGGGCAGGTGGCAGAGGATGATGAAACCGCGCAGATGTTTGCGCGCGCCTTCACTCTGCCCGATTTTGCCGAAGGCACCGCAGCCTTTGTGGACAAGCGCAAACCTGATTTTGGGGACTGATCGCAACCGGGGTGAACTTTGCAAAGCTGGTTAAGCCTTTCGCACGCCGTTTTTGTGATCGCGGGGCTATCAAAGCGCGCCGCCTCCCCATACAACCCACTCATCTGTTGCAAGTTTTACCCGAAGGAGACGTAAAATGTCCGGTCCCCAATTGGCGTATGCGTGTTGGTGCCGTGATGGGCAGGGCAGCAACGCCAAACGCGATGCGCTGCGCCCGGTACATCTTGCGCATATCGAAGCGCATGTGGATCGCTTTTTCGCGATTGGACCGCTGAAAGATGGCGATCTTACGGTGGGTTCGTTGATGATCGTAAAAGCCGATAGCGTCGATGATGCGCGGAATCTCTTGGCGCAGGATCCGTATTTTGGCGCCGATATCTGGGAATCGATTGAGATAGAGCCGTTTCTGGCCGTCGCGGGAGACTGGCTTGGCGGTATTGCCTGGAAATAGCGGGTGGCACGATGTGGCCTGCTTCTTCAAGGCTGCAAAGGATAGGTTTCCAACACCTCATAATGTGCGCCGTATTGTGTGAGATGGCTTTGATACAGCGCCATCGTGCGCACCTCCCAGGGCGGCAATGCCAATGCGCCATGACGCGTTAGCCAATTGCTAAAATCGCCCGTTGACCGGTTGAGGCGCGCAAGGGTGATATGTGGCATAAATTTGCGCGTTTCTGCTTCCATTCCGGCGCGGCGCACCGCCATTTCCACACTATGCTGCAAAGCTTCCAATGGCGGCGAGGGCGCAAAATCCGCCCATAACGCTTTGCCAAGACGTTTGCGTTCAAAATGCCCAACGCCGCGAATTTTCAAAGGAAAAGGTGGCGCGCGCACCTGGCTCAACGCCAAATGCACATCATCTGCAACGCGTCCGTCCACTGCGCCAATATAGCGCAATGTCACATGCAGATTGTCTGCATCCTGCCAGCGCGCGCCATCCACCCCTTCCATCAGATCGAGCAGCGGGTCGCTCACCTTTTCAGGCAGGCCCAGCGCGACAAACAAACGCGCGCTCACGATAAGGGCACCTCGCGCCACTCGCCCGGCGCTAATCCCTCCACGGTCCAATCGCCCACTTGCCAGCGTACCAGCCGCAAGGTTGGATATCCGGTCGCGGCGGTCATTCGCCGGACCTGCCGATTGCGCCCTTCGGTGATGGCAAGGCTGATCCAGCTATCGGCAACAGATTTGCGATACCGGATCGGCGGGTCGCGGTCCCAAAGTTGCGGTTCGGCAATTGCGGCAGCTTGGGCAGGGCGGGTCAGCCCGTCTTTAAGCGCGACACCTTCGCGCAAAGCGAGGAGCGCCGTTTCGTCGGGCACTCCTTCGACTTGCGCCAAATAGGTTTTGCGCATCTTATGTCGCGGCTCCGCAATACGTGATTGCAGGCGGCCATCATCGGTTAACAGCAGCAAACCCTCGCTATCGCGATCAAGCCTGCCTGCGGGATAAACCTTCCCCGGCAATCCAAAGCCCGAAAGCGTTGGATGCGGTGACCGGTCCTTACCGCCCGAGAATTGCGAAAGTACGCCAAACGGTTTGTTGAAGGCGATAATCATGGCCGCCGCTTTGCCGTGGCGGACCGCATATCGCAAGTGTCAGCGAAAATCCGCCCCGGCCACATTGGTATCAGGCGCGGCCCACTTCGGCCAAACGCAGATTAGCAGGTCGCGGATCTTCATAGCTGGCTTCGGCAAAAATCGCCTCACGCCGTTCACTGCGGTACATCAGACCGCGCGCCAACGCTCCACCAGCGGTGTGATATTCAAGCTGGCTGGCTATCGCATCATAATCTCTATCCGCGATTGCACGATTAAGCAGCGGGCTTTCGCGTTCAGACACATTGCCTTCGCCCACATTGAAAACCAAATCGACCAAAGCATCAAATTCATGCTGATATAGCGGCAAATCGCCCACCAGATCACGTACCGCATTTTCTGCGGTGGTCAGATCCTTATCCATAAAGGCTATCGCGCGGTCATACGAAATCTGATCGCCCACGCGCAAATTGTCAGCGGGTTGTACCAGATGGCCAACCCCTACTGTGGGATAGCCTGCAACATCGCGGTACACCGTCAAGCGTACGCCCTCTTCCTCGGCCAGCGCTTCTTTCATCGTATCGCTTACTTCAAGAGCGCCTGCATGCATCCGCTCTATCGTTGCATCAACGGCCAAAGGCGCGCTGATTGAGACAGGCGACGCTTGGGAAAGAATGGGCGCAGCTGTAGACGACAGACCCATAGCGGCGACCGAAAATGCCAGCGCAGCTTTGCGTTTACGACGCCTTCGCGGGGTCAGCGGCTTGTGCTGCTGCGCCGCCTTGTTCAACTGGCCTGCGCGCGATTGGCCTGCACGCAACCGGCGCACAAATTGCCGCACTCTTTCACGGCGACGCCTGCGCAGTGCAGGTTGCAGTTTTTGCGCTGGAATGGTGCCATTTGCGAACGGAGCGGCAGGGGGATGCGAACATCCTTCCGCTTCCGCCAAAGGCCGGGGTGAAGGTATATCTATAGTGGTATCTGGATAGGTCATTATTGTCCTGTTTTGTTCGAACAGGAGCCGTTACCAGTGTATATTGCTAAAGCGTCTGCCCGAAAATTGTACGTTCACCTATTCAACGGACGGACCGGGGTGATCTATCCACACTTCATCGCAGGTGAGGCACAGGTGGCGGGGTTGGGGTGGAAATGCTAAGCTTCACTCCGGAAGAAAACCGAGTTCGAACACCATCGGGCGCAGTTTGTCGGACAGCGCGGCGTAGGCCACCTTGAACGGGTCGAAGTCGGTTAGCTCGGTGTCGCTATAGGCTTCGAGCGCGCGGCGGATTTGATACCATCCAGCATCGGCGCGGTTTAGTTTCAGGTCTTCGCGAATACGTTTGGGAAAGCTGGTGTTGTGGTATTGGGTCCACAGCTTGCGCCCTTCATCAAGCACGGCCTGCGCCTCTAACGAGAACGTCATCCCTTGCATGTATCGCACCATAAAATCGCTTTCAAACCGGGCGTTCGCGTCGACTTGGCTTTCAGTGAACGGGATGAAGTGGTTGGTTAGCGACCATGTGCGATCATTCCATTCAAGCCCATCGGCCCCTGCGGTTAGATTGCTGCCATTGAACAGCATCCAGACGAGGCAGTCGGATTTGAATTCGTCGGTCAGTGGCTCGCTTGGTTGCAGGAACTGGTCGCGGTCGTTGAGCCATGTGGGCTTGATCAGGCGGCGAACAGAAAAGACGATGGCGGCTTGCCGCAGGTTTTCTTCGGTCAGGTAAAGACCACCACCATTTCCGCCTGTGTAAATCGATGACGTTATGAGCGTCTCGATTGCTGCGTGTTGCAGGTCGTTATTGCTGGCGTAGAGATAACCTTTCGATCCCTCGAACTGGCGCTTAGGCCTTGGATTTTTTGACACCTTCAACGCGTTCGAAAGAGGTAGCGCGGACGGACCCTTAGCTATCGGGCGGTTGATCCAGTTGTTAAGCAGTTCGTTGTTTTGACGGGCAACGTAAGTCTTTTCGCCAATCATTTCGCCCGCTGCATCAAGCACGTCCACTTCAACAGTGCTGATAGGTTCGGTGGATTTCTGATCCCAGATTAAAAATCCTATGGGAAAGTCGCCTCGTAGTCCTTCAAATGCTTTGCTGGGCACAACGAAGCCATCCAAAAAACACGAAAACCAATCCGCACGAAATTTAGAAAAATTCGGCGCGTTGACGTACTTCAGCTTGCTGAACATCGCTAATTTTGCTCTGGGCAGTTCTGCCTCGATACGCACGAGAAACTGGACGAAAAGCTCCTTGCTTGCATAACCTAGCGCCCGTTCTTTCATGAGGTTGTTGACCCGCGTTCTTTCGACACCTTTTTTGTTCTTGTCGCCTTGTCCGATCCCTGCGCCCGTTTCCGCATAAGGCGGATTGATCAGCACCAATATCGGCTTAGCGCCCTTCTTCCCCTCGCGTCTCGCTTCTATCGCATCGCGCAAGCTTTGCGGCACCTTGTCCGTGATCGAATAATCAATCTCGCCAAAATCGGTGATGTCGTCGTTCAGGAAATCGTACTGGAAAATCTCTGCACCGGCGAAGGCGGGGTTGGAGCGCATGATCGTCACGTCTTCGCTGTCCAGCGTGGACATATAGACATTGCGCAGATTGGAGTGCTTCGCCTCAAGATTGCCGACCCCCGCGCACATATCCCACACGATATATTTGCTCTGCCAGTTCTCGCCCAAAGTGGCGGCCAGCTGATCATAGGCTTTATCGACGATGTGCAGCGGGGTGTAATACGCGCCTTTGAATTTCTGATCGTCCATCGGCAGCAGGCTGTCGCGCCGTTCAAGCAAATAGTGGCGATATTCCTTTTCCGGCGGGCGGTGATAGATTTTCCAGAAATTATAATAGCCGCTCCTGCTTGCAAGATCGTAGGTTTCACCGTGGAGCAGGAAGACCGGCTTTTCGCCATCATACAGCAGGCGCGCAGGAAGGTTGGTCATCGCCGCGTTCTCGCCATCGTGCATAATATCGGCAAAGAATAGGACGGCGTAATCGGCCTCGCTCGTCACGCCAAGTTCGACGCCAACCATCTCGACCCAGCGGTCAAACACCTGCCGCAAATTGTCGGGCGTGATTTGGGTGCGAATTATGCGACCTTCTTTGATCGCATCCTTGGTCGCCTTGATGAATTCTTTCTCGTAATTTTCAATTTCATACAGGACGAAATGGCTTTCGACATAAGGTGCGATTGCTGCAGCCAGCTTCTTATCTGCAGCCGAGCCGGATTTGGGCCATGTGATCGATTTATCTTCTAGAATAGGCAGGGCGTGTTTAGTTGCCATAAGTGCGGCTTTTTCGCGGTCAATAACACTCAAGAAACCCGGAATTGCCTCGCCGCGCTTACGTGCCGCGCGCACATATACCAGCAATTGTGCAAACATTAGCAGCGGCGGTGTGGAAGACTCCTTCGCCTCGAACCAGATTTCCGGAGTTTGGATATCGACGAGGCCCTTGAAGACGCTCTGTAATCCAAGCGCTTTGATATATGCGTCTTTAACATCTTCCTCGGTGCGGGCCGTTTTGAGATCTTGGGTCAGGGTCATGATGCGCTCGCTAGGGATGTAAGATTGTCTCACCTCATCAAGAGTCCTTTACGAAGCAGAAAGCAACAGGTGTATCAGGACAGATCAACAGCTCCCCTTGACCAATCCGAACAAATACGGAACACAGCGTTCCCCGTAACCTGCGCCGAAGCACCACCTTCGGCCCCTCTGGACTCTGCTTCGCCAAGTCCCCAAGTGAGCGCGCATGGCTTTAACGAAAATATCTGTTCGCGGTGCTCGGGAGCATAATCTCAAGGGTGTCGATATTGATCTGCCGCGTGATGCGCTGATCGTGATCACCGGGCTTTCTGGCTCGGGCAAATCTTCGCTCGCTTTTGATACCATCTATGCCGAGGGGCAGCGGCGCTATGTTGAGAGCCTGTCCGCCTATGCGCGGCAGTTTCTGGAGATGATGCAAAAGCCCGATGTCGAGCATATCGATGGGCTGTCGCCTGCGATCTCTATCGAGCAGAAAACGACCAGCCGCAATCCGCGCTCAACCGTTGCCACGGTCACCGAAATCTATGACTATATGCGCTTGTTATGGGCGCGGGTCGGCGTGCCTTATAGCCCCGCGACGGGGGAGCCGATCAGCGCGCAGACGGTCAGCCAGATGGTCGATCGGGTGATGCTGTTGCCAGAAGGTACGCGCGCCTATCTGCTCGCGCCGGTGGTGCGGGGGCGCAAAGGCGAATATCGCCGCGAGCTGGCCGAATGGCAGAAAGCAGGCTTCACGCGAGTGCGCATTGATGGCGAGCTTTACGGGATCGAAGATGCGCCTGCGCTCGATAAGAAGTTCAAGCATGACATTGAAGTTGTGGTGGACCGGCTGGCGGTAAAACCGGGGCTGGAAACGCGGCTGGCGGATTCGTTTGAAACCGCGCTGAAACTGGCGGACGGGCTGGCCTATGTGGACCTTGCAGATGGGACTGTGGCGCAGCTTCTCGGTCAATCTCCCCTCCCGCCTGTGGGAGGGGCCGGGGGTGGGCCTGCGGCTACGCCTTCCTCGCCCACCCCCCAGCCCCCTCGCGCGAGTGGGAGTGACGGCGGCAAAATGAAAGGCGCTGGCCTACCGCCGAACCGCATCGTCTTTTCAGAGAAGTTTGCCTGCCCCGTCAGCGGCTTCACGATTGAAGAGATTGAACCGCGGCTGTTCTCCTTCAACGCGCCGCAAGGGGCTTGTGCGACGTGTGATGGCATTGGTGAAAAGCAGCTGTTCGATCCGCAATTGGTCGTGCCCAATGAAGAATTGACGCTGAAGAAAGGCGCGGTGGTGCCGTGGGCCAAATCCAACCCGCCAAGCCCGTATTACATGCAGGTTCTGGGCAGCCTGGCGGCGCAATATGGCTTTGATCTCAACACGCCGTGGCGCGATCTGGGGGCGGACAATCAGGACATCATTCTCAACGGTACGCGCGGCAAAGCGGTCGCGCTGACTTTCAAAGATGGGCGCAAGCAATATACCGTCAAAAAGCCGTTCGAAGGTGTGCTGGGCAATCTGCAACGCCGCTTGATGCAAACCGACAGCGCTTGGATGCAGGAAGAACTGTCCAAATTCCAGACCGCACAACCGTGTGAAAGCTGCGGCGGGGCGCGGCTGAATGAAAAGGCGCTGGCGGTGAAAATCGCAGGCACCCATATCAGCAGCCCTACGCGCATGAGCGTGTCCGATGCCAAAGCCTGGTTCCTGGCGCTGGACGATCAGCTGACCGATCAACAAAGCCAGATCGCCAAAGCCATTTTGAAAGAGATCAACGAACGGCTCGGCTTCCTCGATAATGTGGGTCTTGATTACCTCAACCTTGATCGCACCAGCGGCACGTTGAGCGGCGGGGAGAGCCAGCGCATTCGCCTTGCCAGCCAGATCGGCAGCGGGCTTTCCGGCGTGCTCTATGTGCTGGATGAACCCAGCATCGGCCTGCATCAGCGCGACAATGATCGCCTGCTCGAAACGTTGAAACGCCTGCGCGATTTGGGCAATACCGTGATCGTGGTGGAGCATGATGAGGACGCCATTCGCAGCGCCGATCATGTCGTCGATCTGGGGCCGGGCGCAGGCGTGCATGGCGGCGAAGTGGTGGCGCAAGGCACGCTCAAACAGATCCTGCGCGCCAAACGCAGCCTGACCGCCGATTACCTCACCGGACGGCGCGAGATCGCCGTCCCGCCAGAACGCCGCAAAGGCAATGGCCACCAGCTCACCGTGCATGGCGCAAAGGCGAACAACCTCAAGGATGTGACCGCCTCCATCCCCCTGGGCACGTTTACCTGCGTTACCGGGGTCAGCGGCTCTGGCAAATCCTCTTTCACCATCGACACGCTTTATGCCGCCGCAGCCCGCACGCTGAACAATGCGCGCGTTATCGCAGGGTCGCATGACCGGGTGGAGGGGCTGGAATATTGCGACAAGATCATCGAGATCGACCAATCCCCCATCGGCCGCACCCCGCGCTCTAACCCGGCAACCTATACCGGCGCCTTCACCAATATCCGCGATTGGTTCGCCGGCCTGCCCGAAGCCAAAGCGCGCGGATACAAACCGGGCCGCTTCTCCTTCAACGTCAAAGGGGGCCGCTGCGAGGCGTGCACCGGCGATGGCCTGATCAAGATCGAGATGCACTTCCTCCCCGATGTCTATGTCACCTGCGAGGAATGCGGCGGGCGGCGTTACAATCGGGAGACGCTGGAGGTGAAGTTCAAAGGCCTCTCCATTGCCGATGTGCTCGATATGACGATTGAGGATGCCGAGGGTTTTTTCAAAGCCGTCCCCCCGATCCGTGACAAAATGCATATGCTCAACGAGGTGGGGCTGGGCTACGTCAAAGTGGGCCAGCAAGCCACCACGCTATCGGGCGGAGAGGCGCAGCGCGTAAAACTGGCCAAGGAGCTGTCCAAACGCTCCACCGGACAAACGCTCTATATCCTTGATGAGCCCACTACTGGCCTGCACTTTGAAGATGTGCGCAAGCTGCTCGAAGTGCTGCACCGTCTGGTGGATCAAGGCAATTCCGTGGTGGTGATTGAGCATAATCTGGATGTGATCAAAACCGCGGATTGGGTGCTGGATCTGGGTCCGGATGGCGGTGTGCGCGGAGGTGAGATCATCGCCGCTGGAACTCCCGAAACCGTCGCCAAGGAGCCGCGGTCCTATACCGGGCAGTATCTTGCGACAATGTTCGAACGGTAGGCGATGATGCCTGTGCTGAAACTGTGGCAGGATGGCTGAGGGCAAGGCTGAGGATGTCGTGCGCAATCCGAGGAGCCACACGGGTCGGTATGTCAAGGCTATGCTGGGCAGGTGAGAGGGGACGGGCGCGGGCTGTCTTGACCATCCATCGAAATAGGCGACTTAACGCCTTGCATTAAGGTTGTTATTGACAAAGTATTTTTTCCGCCGTATTTGCCAGGAATGGAAGTGCTTTTTGATGAACCAATTCTCGCGCTAATCGAGACTGGAAAGGCGGCGGAAACGAACTTGCCGGTTGCAGTCATAGCAGCTGCAAGGCGAAGGCTCGCAGTTATTCGCGCTGCGCCAGATTTCGCGACTCTTCGAAATTGGAAGAGCTTTGGCCTTCCTTTCGGTTCTCAATTGCCCGGAAGACATTCAATTGCGGTCGCAACTGATTGGGAAATGATGATTTCTTTTGAACAAGATAGGAAGCCGTGTTCGGTAATCTTGTCTGTCGGAGAAGTGATGAGGGGGAGCGTCGCTCGATGACTGATAAACGGGTTGAGGAGAGTCCGCCTGGAGTCTTCATAAGGGAAGAGTTGGAGGCGCGCGGATGGTCGCAGCGTGATCTTGCGTTCATTTTAGGCCAGACTGAGCAGCAGTTAAGTCCCCTGCTTTCGGGAAAGAGGGCGATTAGCCCCGACATGGCTAAAACACTAGGATCCGCATTTGACGTAGATCCCCAATTTTTCGCCAATCTACAGAGTCATTATGACATAAGCCGGGCTAAGGAGCCCGATCCTAGCGTTCGCACGAGGGCAGCATTACAGGCTGAGTTTCCCATCCGCGATATGGTTCGGAGAGGTTGGATTGAGGATACCGAAGGCACTCTTCTTGAGATGCAGGTGAATGAGTTTTTCGAGTCCGCCAATGATAATATTTCTCAGCTCGCTTTTGCGGCGAAGCGTACTCATGGTGATGGAACTCCGCCAATGCAGTTGGCTTGGGTTTTCCGAGTAAGGCAATTGGCTCGTTCGATGGATTTGCCCAGTTACTCGGAAGCAAGCCTAACGTCTCGCCTTCCAGAACTGAGGCACTTGATGATCCATGCTGAGGCTGTGACTGAAGCCATAGAGCTGTTGTCAGAATGCGGGGTAAGAGTTGTTATCGTTGAAGCGCTGCCCGGTGCAAAGATTGATGGCGTTTGTACTTGGCTCGACGAAAAGACGCCTGTGATTGGGTTATCTACGCTTCATGATCGCCTTGATAATTTCTGGTTCGTTCTTCGCCACGAAATCGAACATGTCTTGAATGGTGATGGCAAGGGTAGGATCGGCATGATTGACAATCTTTCAGAGGCTCAATCTGATGAAGAAGAGTGTGAAGTAAAAGCCAATTGTGAAGCTGCAAACTTTTGTATTCCTAAAGATAAAATGGACTCCTTTTTCACTAGAAAGAATCCGTATTTCTCAGAGAAAGATGTGATTGGTTTTGCATCCCGTGTCGGTGTTCACCCGGCCATTGTAGTTGGTCAGCTGCAAAGGAGAATGGGGCGTTATGACTATCTACGAAAATATCAGGTCCCAATTCGCAAATACCTAATAAGGAATTTTATTTCCGATGGCTGGGGTCACGTTGGCGGTAAAGGCACACAGTAATTATGGCTAATATGAAAGAGCAGATGCAGAAGATTTTTGACGACTACACTAGAGAGGTAGGGCACGAGCCAGTGTCGTTGGATGTTGTCGCCGAATGGGCCGTTATGAAAGGGCGATTTCAACCAACGCCAAAAAGCGTAGTCAAAATGTGCCGTGAGTCACTTGCTAACAGCTTGCGACAAGAAAAGCGGCTCGACGATCATGGGCTCTGGTATCGCGCAAAACATCCTGTCAGAAAAAGTGTTGGCGGAGTCCAGCTTACACTTTGGGCTGATATAGATACTGCTCCACGCGTCCATATGGAACAATCGTTCGCGCAACGGAGGCGGTCTATTGTGGATGATTGTTTCCAAGCGAAGCAGGATGTTGATCATTATAATGCTTATCGTTCTGGAGATCGGCCAATACAAATGATCTTGGATTTTTCGGAAGATGTTGCAGAGCTTGAGGCGATTCGCGAAGAGGAGCAAGAAAAGAGAGCCTAATCGGTCGTGCAGACGAAGTCGGCTCTCCCCCTTTCCTACACCCCCAAACATCCGCTCCCGTGCCGCCTCCAACCACCTTTATGGAGGCACACAATGCATCGTCCCCTCAAATCTCCGCGCAATGGCGTCGTACCCGCGCATGGCAACACTGCGCCGCATGATCATGTCGCAAGCTGGCTCGACCTTGTGGCCAGCGGCGCTATCGCGAGTGATCCGCTCACCACGCCTGCCCAGCATCTCACCCATTTGCGCAATGAAGAGGCGGTGCTGGGCCGGGCGCGCTCGCTGACATTTCCTACCCCCAAACCCTATACGGGGCGGCGGTAATGGGGGCGGCGCAGATGATGGAGCCTCGCGCGCGCACCTTGGCGCCGGTCACCACGCGGCATTCCACGCTGTTCACCCGTGATTTGCAGGCGCGCTTTTGCGAGCAGCTGGCCATTTGTGGCAATGTCCGCTCGGCAGCCAAGGCGGTGGGGGTGAGCCGGGCGAATGTTTATCGTTTGAAGCGGGCCTGTGCGCGCTTTGAAACCATGTGGCATGGCGCGCTGATCCTTGCGCGCACGCAGGCCGAGGAGGTGCTGGCCGACCGTGCGATGAACGGGGTGGAAGAGGTGGTCTATTATCACGGTGAGGAGGTGGCGACGCGGCGGCGCTATGATGCAAGGTTGCTGTTGGCGCATCTCGCGCGGCTGGACCGGATGGCCGAGGATGAAACGGCGCAGGAGGCCGCGATGTTCTTTGACGAAGGGCTCGATGATCTGCGCGATGCGGGCGAGGCGATTGGGGATCGCCGGGCGGACTTGGCGGAGCGGGACTGGGACACGATGGAAAGCGATTTTGCGGACGGGTTTGCGGATTGTGATGGGGATGAGGATGGGGATGGGTTCGCGGGTGGTCTGGCTGGTGATCAGGCGAGTGATCGGGCGGATGGCGATGCGGTGATGCCGGGGGAGGGCGCGGTGCTCGCTGAAGCTGGCCTTGCGACTGATGCGCGGGATGCCGATGGTCCGCAGGAGAACGGGGCAGAGAGCAGGGCAGAGAGCAGGGCAGAGAGCCGGGAGGAGGATCCCGAACAAGAGGCCAACCCGCGTGAAGAGCGCAAGCCCGGCCAACTGCCCAGCACAGATTGGCGCGATTATCGCAGGGGCTCGCAAGCTGCTGAAACCACTGCCGAAACCACTGCCGAAACCACTGCCGAAACTGCTGCGGAAATTGCTGCCGAAAGTGGGCAAGGTGGGGGCGGATATCAAGCGCAGGAGAATTCGCCCTAGACAGTGTCCAACGTGTCCATTTTGTAGGGTTTTGAAAGGCTTGGTATAACGCGGCAAGTATAGGTGCGTCGCAATAGTTCACCTGTTCTTCAAGACTATCTGCAATAGCAGCGGCAGTGATGGAGGAAGGATATGGCAGCGCAAGCGCCCAAATGGTTGAACATTGGCTTGTTCGCCATCGGCACGCCGCTCATACTGGCAGATGCCGCCAGAACCAGTGAGCAGCTGGACGCGGTTGATGCGCAAAGTGGAGCGAACGCTCAGCGGGTGCAAAGCTGCATGGCGAAAACGTCAGAGATGATCTCTGACCCCTCGCTCCACAAACAGGTTTGCGAATGCGTGGTGAGCAAAGCGACGAGGCGCGGCGCGCTTGATAGCTATGGCCGTTACGATGAAAGCAAGATTGTCAGGATTACGAGCGAGTGCTCGCGCGGAGATTGGGACTGAAGCGAGGCGGCTTGGCTCTAATGCCGGTACCGGTCCACGATCTGCTTGGCATCCTTGAGGCCCAGACCCGTCGCCTGGCGCACCAGACGGATCGCGGCCAAGTGGCGACGCTTGGCCAGCGCATCGGCGATGTCAGGGCGAGCCATCAGAGCGCTCTCGTCCAGTGGGGCGCTGGTGGTGGTGGTTGAGGATGGTGCGGGTGTACTGGCCGGTGTATTGGCCGGTGTGTTGGATGAGGGCGGCAGCGTGGCGAGGCGTTGCTGCGCGATCATGTCATCACCACTCTCGCCCGAACGCCAAAGCCGCCCGATCAGCACCACGATCAAGGCGACATTGGCGATGATGAGCCAGAGGGGGATGTGCATAGCGGCCTAGCTCACCAGCAGCTCAAGCTGGACCGATGCGTGGCCAGAGCGGATCATGCCGATCTCCTCAGCTGCCCTGCGCGAAAGGTCGATATGGCGGCCTGCGATGAACGGCCCGCGGTCGTTGATGCGCACGATGACAGAGCGGCCATTGCGCGTGTTGGTCACCCGCACCCGGCTGCCAAAGGGCAGCGTCTTGTGAGCGGCAGTAAGTGCGCGCATGTTGAACCGCTCTCCATTGGCAGTGCGACGCCCATGGAACCGCCGCCCGTAATAGGAGGCAACCCCTGCGCCCAGATCACGCGCGGTATCGGTGGCAGGCTCGATGGTGGTGATGTCGACGGCGGTGGGCGGCAGGTCAGGCTCGGCAGGCTCGTCAAACGGTGCAAAGGCCTGCGCGAAGGTCAGCTCCTCATCGACAGGCAGTATGTCGAGGCGCTCCTCAGCATCGGGGTCACTGCCAGGAACGCTGCCAAGGTCGCTGTCGCTGGCGGCACCGTAGGCGGTGTCCTGCGCGTCCCGCACCTCTTGGGCGAGCGTTGCAGCAGGCGCTCCAACAGCTCCGGCAAAGGCCAGAGCAAGCAGTGCAAACGCCAGAGCAGGCGCGCGGTGCTGGGTAGAGATCCCCTCTCTCATCGCGCACGACATAGCAAAGGGAGCAGCAGATGTCAGCCATGTGACGGTGAGGAGTGGGTGGTGAGCGCCAAGCTGAGGTAACCTGTGGCGTTGATAGAGCTCCAACAGAAATGGGGCCGGTATTGCTACCGACCCCACTCTCAGCAACGTGCGGGCTTCCGAAGAAGCACTTGACGCCTGGCGTGTCACCTTGGGCCCGAAGGCCTTGCCGGCTATGTCGCCCGGCGCTCGCGCCGGTGCCGGACTGATGCTGGCTCAGATGTCCTCCTTTGCAGGGCTTCATCGCTCCAAGCGGTCTGTCCGCAACCTGTAGCTTCCTGGTGCTTCAAGCGGCTCCAGCGATCTTGCGATCACGGTTCCATCAACACCGGGGTTTCCTACCGGTTATCCAATGTCCACTTTGCAACCGCTTCAACGATTCGCTTGCGTTTGCTCTTGCGAATTTACCGCTTGCGTTTCTCAGCGCAGAAACTTGAACATTGCGTCGATTGCTTCTTGGGTTTCGATCCTTCTTCTCGGCAGGCGATCCGAAGATGCGTTACCTTTGTTGCTTTCGATGGAGTGAAGATGCGTGGCCTCAGCGATTCGGGCAAGGCTGACAACATGCAGTTATCCACTTTTGGCGCAATTGCCAGTGGACAAGGGTGGATAACTCAACCGCTCATCGCAAGTGAGGTAAGTTATTGCAATGCAACACGCTTTTCGCAGTTGCAGCGACAATATCGCAACGCTTTTCGCGGCGAATTACCCGCGGCGTTTGCGAGCTGCCAGCAGTTTCAAGCGCAGAGCGTTGAGCTTGATGAAACCTGCTGCGTCCTTCTGATCATAGGCGCCAGCATCGTCTTCAAACGTCACATGCGCTTCAGAATACAAGGAGTTTTCAGACTTACGGCCAGCCAGATACACACCGCCTTTATAGAGCTTGAGGCGCACTGTGCCGCTCACCCGTGCTTGGCTGTGATCGATCGCGGCTTGCAGCATTTCGCGTTCTGGCGCGAACCAGAAGCCGTTATAGATCAGTTCTGCATAACGCGGCATCAGCTCATCTTTGAGATGCGCAGCGCCGCCATCAAGGCAGATCTGTTCAATCCCGCGATGGGCCGCGGCATAGATCGTGCCGCCCGGTGTTTCGTACATGCCGCGCGATTTCATGCCGACAAAGCGGTTTTCGACCAGATCAAGCCGGCCAATGCCATGCTTGCGGCCAAGATCGTTCAAAGCTTCGAAGAAGGTCGCGGGGCTCATCGCCTGACCATTCAGGGAGACGCCATCGCCGCGCTCAAAACCCACCTCGATATATTCAGGTGTATCGGGCGCATCTTCGGGATTGACGGTGCGCGAATAGACATAATCGGGCGTTTCCACCCATGGATCTTCCAGCACTTTGCCTTCCGAAGAGGTGTGCAGCAGGTTCGCATCGACAGAGAAGGGGCTTTCGCCGCGCTTGTCTTTGGGCACAGGGATCTGATGCGCTTCGGCCCATTCGATAAGGGCCGTGCGGCTGGTCAGTTCCCAATCGCGCCACGGGGCGATGACCTTGATATCGGGGTTGAGGGCATAGGCAGACAGTTCAAAACGGACCTGATCATTGCCTTTGCCGGTTGCGCCATGCGCGATGGCATCCGCGCCGGTTTCCGCCGCGATCTCAACCAGACGTTGCGAGATCAGCGGGCGGGCAATGGAAGTGCCGAGCAGATAATCACCTTCATACCGGGCATTGGCGCGGAACATGGGGAACACAAAATCGCGCACGAACTCTTCGCGAAGATCTTCGATATAGATGCTCTCATCCGGGATACCCATCAGCGTCGCCTTATCGCGCGCAGGGCCCAGTTCCTCACCTTGGCCAAGATCGGCGGTGAAGGTGACAACTTCGCAATTGTAGGTGACTTGCAGCCACTTGAGGATGACGCTGGTATCGAGCCCGCCACTATAAGCGAGGACGACTTTCTTGATATCGGACATGGGCACTCTTTCGTACAGAATCGGAGGCGCGCCTATCAGGCGAAGGCCCGCGCTGCAACGCCGCAGTCCGAGCTGGTTTCACACGATAATGCCTGCGTTCAAATCCAGCTTGCGCTGGCTGCTGGGTTTCAGCCACGCTTTGGCCTTGCGCAAGCAGCGGCTGAGCATGGTTGCGCGAAGCCCTGCCATGCGCGCCCGCGCGGCCACAAAACAGATGCCATTGCGTTCATCCGCACTGCGATGTTTGCCCGGATAATTGCGGCACTGCATCGCAGCCGCTCAACTTGCATCAGGTTTGGCGCTGATATCGCGCAACAATGCAGGCAAATACACGGCAAGACCGCCAGCGCGCAAAAGGAAGCTGGCCGTCAACGCCAGCCACACGCCTTGATTGCCCATGGGGCGCAGCGCCAGATCCAACGCGATATAAGCCAGCGTCGCCATCACCCCCGCATTGCGCAAAGCCGCGCCTCTGGTGGCGCCGATAAAGATGCCATCCAGCATCCAGCTGGGAAGACCAAGCAAAGGGATCAATGCGGCATAGATGAGATAGCTGCGCGCTTCGGCGACAACGGCTGCGTCCTTGGCAAGGAAAGCAATGATCGGACCGCCTGCGATCAGGAACATGCCAGTGAGCAGCACAGCCGATCCCAGCGAGAACTCCGATGTCAGGCGGATCGCTTTGAGGAAACGCGCGCGGTCCTTTTGGCCGATGGCATTGCCCACCCGGCTTTCTGCGGTGAAAGCGAAAGCATCCAGGACAAAGGCGGCAAAATTGACGAATTGCAGCAGGATGTGATTGGCCGCCAGAGCCGCCGCGCCCAAACGCGCGCCGGCATTGGCGAACCACAGGAACAAGATCAGCAGCGCAATTGTGCGGATCATGATGTCCCGATTAACAGCAAACAAAGCAGCAAGGCGCGCCCGGTCCAGCAAAGTAGCGCGCGGTGTGCGCGCAATGATTGCAGGCAAGCTTGCACCCGCCACCCGCGCCACCAGCGCCAGGCCCACAATCAGCGCGAGCCATTCAGCAAAGGCGGTGCCCATGCCAACGCCCATCGCGCCCATGTCAAAGCCCCAGACAAGCGTGATGTCGGCTGCGATATTGGCGATGTTCATCACGATTTGCAGCACCAGCGCCTCTCGCGTGCGGCCAAGGCCCAGCAGCCATCCGGTAAAGGCATAGACCGTCAGTGCTGCGGGTGCCCCGAAGAAACGCGCTGTGACATAAGCGCTCGCCTCCGCAGTGATCGCTTCTCCGCCAGCAAGCAGTGCGAACAGGCCCGCGGTAATCGGCCAGCTCAACGCCCACAGCACCAGCCCAAGCGCAAAGCCGATCACCAGCGAGCGCAACAAAAGCGCTTCGACTTCGCGTGTGTCCTGCTGTCCGGCAGCCTGTGCGGTAAGGCCGGTGAGACCCATGCGCAAAAACCCAAAGGTCCAAAAGACCAGCATGATGACACTCGCGCCCAACGCCACACCGGCCAATCCCGCAGTATCGCCAGTGCGTCCGATAACGGCGGTATCAGCAATGCCCACCAGCGGCACGGAGGCTTGACCCAGCATGATGGGCCAGGCCTGCTGAAAGACGCTGGCGCGGGTCAAAGGCGGGGCGGTGGCAACCATCGCGCGGCTGTGCACAGACCGCGCGCGGCGTGCAAGCGCGGTGTGGCGCACGATGTCCCCGTCAAGTTTGCACGCACATCGCGTTTGCTAAGTGCGGTGTGTCAAAGCCTGCTCATTCTGGGTGAGATAATCGCGCGTCAGCGGCAGAGCATGACGGCTGCGGGTATATTGGATCTGGTAATTGCACATACCGCCATGTTCAAAGACGGCTGTCGCACCAGAGAGATAGAACAGCCACATGCGATAAAACCGCTCATCCATCAGAGCGATGATCGCTTGCTTGTTCGCGACACAGCGTTTGTACCATTCGCGCAGAGTCAGCGCATAATGCACGCGCAAGTTTTCGATATCGGTATGGATGAGCCGCATCTTCTCGCTCGCCGCCAAAGTTTCACTGAGCGCGGGGATGTAGCCGCCGGGGAAAATATATTTGGTGGTAAAGGCATCAGTTGTGCCGGGGCCACCAAAGCGCCCGATGGTGTGGATCAGCATAACACCATCATCCTTGAGCAAATTGGCGCAGGATCGGAAATAGGTTTCAAATTGCGGTCGTCCGACATGTTCGAACATGCCAACAGAAACCAGCCTATCAAACCGTTCGCCCGAATTGGCGAATTCGCGGTAATCGATCAGCTTGATATCGATCTTGTCATCCAGCCCCGCCGCAGCGATCCGTTCGCGCGCCAAAGCGGTTTGTTCTTCGCTCAATGTAATGCCGGTCACATGCACATCGAAATGCTTGGCAAGATAGATCGCAAGGCCGCCCCAACCACAACCGATATCAACAACGCGCTGTCCCGGTTTCAAATGCAGTTTTGCCGCGATATGCGCCAGCTTGGCCACCTGCGCCTCGTCCAGCGTCATATCCTCGCGCGGCCAGTAGGCACAGCTATATTGCCAATAGTCCTCGTCCAAAAACAACGCGTAGAGATCATTGCCGATGTCATAATGGGCGGCAACATTGCGTTTCGAACTGTCGCGCTTGTTAAAGCTGCTAGCGATAAACTTCAGCTTGTTCTTCAACTGGTTAAGGCCGCGTTGTGGCTTAATCCGTCCCCCGCGTTCCCAATTGTTGTTGGCCCGCAAAAGCCCGATCACCTGCATGATATCGCCTTCTTCAACGATCAGCCGGCCATCCATATAGCACTCACCAGCACCAAGCCGCGGATCGAGCAAGATATCGCGCGCGACATGCTTGTCGGCCATGCGCACGCTCACCTCGGGAAAGCCCTTTGTCGGCGTGCCAAAATCGCTGCGATTGCCGGCGGCATCAATCAAAGTGAGGCGACCTTGCGTGATCGCTTTTCCAAGGAATTTGCGCAGGAGAGTAGTGCTCATCGTGGGCCGCTATTCAGCCGCTTCTTTCAGCGCTGGGTCAAGGTGCCATTGGGGCGGTTCTTCCAAAGCGCGCAGACGTTCGCTTTCTTCAAACACAAACTCGCCCGTCATCGGGATGGCTTCGCGATCCTTGACGTAAATCAGCTGCCAATTGACCAGCGTTCCGTGGCGGAAAGACTGTTCTGCGCCCGCCAGATAGAACAACCACATGCGATAGAAATTCGCGTCATAAAGATCGGTGATCTCCTCGCGATGCATAACGGTGCGCTTGTACCATTCCTCCAGCGTGTGCGAATAATGGAAGCGCATCGCTTCGACATCCATCACTTGCCAGCCATATTTCTCGCTCTGCGTGACCAGCTCGGACAGGGCGGGGATATAACCGCCGGGGAAGATATATTTGCGCGTCCACGCATCCGTGAAGCCGGGAGGTCCAGCGCGGCCACAGCAATGCGAGAACATCACGCCTTTGGGCGCCAGCAACCGCGCGGTATGTTCAAAGAATTGCGGATAATGCACCGTGCCCACATGTTCGAGCAGTCCGACCGAGCTGATCCGGTCAAACTCGCCTTCGACATCGCGGTAATCCATCAGCTTGAATTTGACCTTATCGGCCACACCAGCAGCTTCGGCGCGCTCTTTACAAAAGGCGATCTGATCGGGCGCAAGGGCCACGCCCAGCACTTCGCAATCGTAATGTTTGTTGAGATACATGGCGAGGCCGCCCCAGCCACAACCGATATCCAAAACGCGCATCGGGCGGTCCATTTCGCGCGCCTCGGCCATGTACATCTTAGCTGCTATATGCGCCTTTTTGTCCAGCTGCGCTTTCTCCAAAGAGTTCGCCGTGTCCCGATAATACGCCATGGTGTATTGCCGATCCTCATCGAGAAACAGCTCATACAAACGCCGCGTCAGATTATAGGTGTGCTCGGCATTTTTGCGCGCTTTGCCTTTGAGATTGATGCCGTCCAGCTTGGCAATCGCCTTTTGCGCCGCTTTGCGCAAAGGGCCTTTGGGCTTGATCGCTTCATCGCCCAAACGTTTGGTATTCATGGTGACAAACAGCACCATATCGCGAATGTCATAAGGCTCATCAACGGTAAGCCAGCCCCACATAAAGGCCTCGCCTGCGCCAACTTGCGGATATTTGGCGATGTGGGCGGCGGCTTTTGCATTGGTTAGCCGGATATTGAGCGGCCCATGCTCCTGACTGCCATCTTCTTCGCCATATTCATAGACTTTGCCATCATGGTCGGTGACGATCAGCTTACCTGTGTTGATCGCTTTTGCCAGGAACTTGTCCAGAAGCCACATATACTTGTCTACCCCGTGTGAATGCCCAAGCGGCCCTTGTGGGCGAGGGGCTTGCGCGATGTCAATGCGGGGGGCGGCCCTAACGCGAAGAAGCAGCGTGGGCCGCTTGTTCCAAGCTCTGGCTAAATACCCGCATACCACTGATAACCGGCGCGATCTTCCCAATATCCGCCCAGGCCGCCGTGAATATCATCAAGGCTGGCGACGACTTCGATATGGGTGAGAAATTTGGGATGTTTGTATCCCAATTGTCGTTCAAGCCGTAGCCGCAAAGGCGCACCGTTCTTAATCGGCAGGGCTTCACCATTCAGCTCATGCGCGACGATGGTCTGCGGGTGAAACGCATCGTCCATGTCGCAGCTTTCGTAATAATCTGCGCCGTTGAGATTGTCGGCGCAGTGAAAGACCACGAAGTTCGCACCCTCTTTTACCTTCGCCGTGTTCAGGATCGCGGAGAGTTGCGGGCCAGTCCATTCGCCAATCGCGCTCCACCCTTCGACGCAATCGTGACGGGTAATCTGGGTGCGTTGGGGCAGGGCGCGGATCGCTTCCATGTTCAGCATCAAGGGATTTTCGACCAAGCCATCTATGGCCAACTGCCAATTCACAAAGCCTTCGGCCTGGGCCGCGTCATATTCAGGCGTGCCCACGGTGCGCGATCCATTGCCGCGGAAATTGGGCGACAGCTCGGCGCGGGTATATTCCGGCGCCATGGTGATGCGCCCACCACCCAGCGATCGGTGAAGCCCGCGATGCCAATTTTGTGCGCCTTCAACCAGCTTGGCAAAAGTCTCAGTTTCGCCAACCTTGTTGCAGGCCGTGAGGAATGCTGCACCAGCAGCGACAAGGAAGTTTCTGCGCTGCATTATTCACGCCCTCCGGTAATCATATCGTGGATCTGCCTGAACGGCCCTGCGAGTATCACCAGCACCAGATGCAGCGCCAAAAATCCGACCAGCCCAAAGGCGAAAATGAAGTGCAATGAACGCGCGCTTTGCCGTCCGCCAAACAGGTCTGTCATCCATGGCCATGCTGCCTCCATGCCAGGGCTCATGACCATGCCGGTAAAGATCATCATCGGCAAAGCAATAAAGATAACAAGGGCATAGGCGATTTTCTGCAAGATATTATACTTGCCCGTGCCATGTTCAAAATTCAGCTTCAAATGCTCACGAATATCTGTCCAGATGTTGGACCAGCGCCATTCCTTGGCCCGCGCAAACAGATCGCGCACGATATGGCCGTTCAAAGCCGCTGCGATCATAAAGGCAAGGAAGCTGAAGCCGAACACCAGGCTGAACAACACATGCCAATCCCGCGCGATAGCCAAGCTATAAAAATCAGGGATCGTGGCCCAACCGGGAAACTTGCCATGGGTGAACCACGCCATTGCCGGGTCATAGCCGTCATTGCCCCAATATAGGCGCTTGTGAGCATTGGCGATGTTCAGCCCGCTCATAAACAAGACGATGATCGATACCGCATTGATCCAATGCCAGATGCGGGTGGAGAGCGCGTGGCGCTTTTTCGGCAGCGTCGTTCCTTTGGCCATGATTACGCCCCCTCACGTTCCAGATAAATCACATCGCGCGGCTGGCGCAGCAGGTGCTGACCGCTATCGACATATATCGTTTCACCCGATGCCAAAGGCCCTTGCGCCATAAATAATGCAGTATCGGCAATTTCCGCTGCATCGGTGCGCCTTTTCAACAGGTTGCGCAAATGTGACCGGTCCGCCTCATCTTCAGTTTGATCGTGGCTGGCAAGGATCGCGCCGGGGGCGAGGCGATATACGCGGTCCTCGCCATCATGCACCATCGCCAGCATCTGTGCAGCGACATCGGCGGCAGCTTTGCTCATCGTGTAGCTGAAGAAATCGGGGTTCATATTGGCAAGCTTCATATCGGTGATCTGGATCACCCGGCGCCCGCCATCGCTTTTGCCATGGGCAAAATAGGTTTGGGCCACCAAGGCCGGAGTGACCGCGTTGATCTGCATTGCCTTGTGGTTCGTCACAGGATTGAGCGCGGTTACCTCATCCTCTGCAAAAGTAGAGGCGTTGGCGATCAGGCAGCGCCAATCGGGAAGCTTTGCGGCCAATGTGCGCACCAGATCAGCGCCTGCTTGCGGATCAGACAAATCAGCCTGCGCAATCTCAGCAGAAGGCAACGTATCGGACAGCTTCTGCGCGGCTCCCGCAGAGCTGTTATAATGCACCACAACATGCCAACCCGCCTCAGCAAAGCGGCGACAGATCTGCGCGCCAATGCGCTTTGCTCCGCCAGTAACAAGGACTGCGGGCAAGGTCAGAGCTGTCTTTCCTCAGGCATCACGTTGTATTTGCGCACTTCTTCTTGAGAAAGGCAATAGCGCGTGCTGGGATTTTCGTCAGTGCGCACCGCTTGTTGGCGATACATCACCTCGGTCAACAGCTTGCGCGAAATACCCATGCGGATCAGGAAATCATTGTCCTCGCTCGCCAGCAGAGCAGAGGATTGCTCAATATCCGCGATCAGTTCGGTCGTCGCTTTGGTGCCATCAAGCACGCTTTCATTGATGATTGAGCGATCGGAGGTGTGAGTGAACATATGCACCATGAAGATGCCGCCGGGCTCCACATGCCGCCTGTCGCCGCCCATAAATACAAAATTGCAGGCCGAAAAACACGTCCAGCCTGCCGGGATGCGGGTCAACATGCCAGGAATGGAGCGGATCACCCGGCCCGCCTGATTGCCCGCATTTGCATTGCCCCCGCGCGATTTCAGCCAGATCTCCGCGATCATCTCATCTTCATTGAGGATCGCTTGCAGCCGGTTTGGCAAAGTGGAATCGATAATGCCTTGTGCAATCAGCACCCGCGTCCCATCCACATCGCGCGCGGTCAGCGTCATGCGTTCGCTTGGCCCCCAATCGGGCTCTGCCGGGCAGCTGGGATTGCGCGGATCAGGCGCGCTTTGTGCAGACAACATCGCAAAGGCGGCAAGCCCTGCCAGAATGCGCGCAGCCTTTCTCACGCGCGGCTCATGCGACGATGGAATAGCGCGCGGCGCCCGGTGCGCGGCACATGCGTTTTTCTGCTGTGGTTTCTTCGCCTTGTACGATGATCACATCGGTGACGGTGATACAATCCATCCCGTCAATGCTCGTTTCCTGACGTCCGCTGACAGTGGAGGTGCCGGTCACATCGTCGCGGCTTTCCGATCGCCATGATGAGCTTGTGCCCACTTGCGCAAGGCCTGTTTCATCATCCCCACGCGTCGCTTCCAATGTCGCATCGGCGGCCTGTTTCTGCTCTTGCGGGTCCAACTGACAGGCGATGGCGGCGCTGATCTGATCAGAAAATTCAGTCACCGGAACAAAGGTTGGCAAGCCTGCGCGGCGCGCCTGATCGCGCGCGGTGCGGCCCAAAATTCCGCCAAGCAGCCGCGCGCCGACATCTTGCGATGCCTTTTGCTCACATGTCACTTCGGTATTGCTGTCGGTGTCGCCGTCGTCATTGTTGGCATTGTCACGAGCCGCTTTTTCAAGATCACGGACAAGGCCGCCAAATTGTGCATGGGCAGGGGCGACCATACCAATGCACGCGGCAATCGCGGCAAGAGAGCCAAAAACCTGGGTGCACTGTCGCATAGGGACCTCCTCCTACGTCTGTCTCCATCAGTTTACGGACCCGTGCCATGTTGGTCAACGCGGGCAATCCGCTTAGTCGTCGCTGATGGGCACTTTGTCGCGCAATTCATTGAGCCATACATCGGCTACCGCATCGGATGGCGCGCGCCAATCACCGCGCGGGGATAGCGATCCGCCGCTGGAAACCTTGGGCCCATTGGGCAAAGCGCTGCGCTTAAACTGGCTAAAAGCGAAGAAGCGTTTGACGAAGTTTTCCAGCCATTTGGCGATGGTATCCAGATCATATTCGTTCTTCAAATCATGGGGAAAACTTTCAGGCCAGACACCCGTTTGTGCATCTTTCCATGCGTGATAGGCAAGAAAGGCGACATGGCTTGGTTTTTGCCCCCAGCGCAAAATATGATGCAGGAAAAAATCATTAAGCTCATATGGACCAATGCGTTCCTGCGTGCTTTGGATTTTGCCATCTGCACCTGCTGGCACCAGCTCCGGGCTGATTTCGGTATCGAGCACATCTTCAAGCGCATCGTCACACGCATCAGCGAATTGATCAGTGCGCGTCGCCCAGCGGATGAGATATTGGATGAGCGTTTTGGGGACGCCTGAATTGACGCCATAATGGCTCATATGATCACCCACACCATAAGTGCACCAGCCCAGCGCCAACTCGCTTAAATCGCCTGTGCCGATGACAAAGCCATTATGCTGGCCAGCAAGGCGGAACAGATAATCGGTGCGCAGGCCTGCTTGGACATTTTCAAACGTCACATCATAAACCGGCTCCCCATCGGCAAAAGCATGGCCGATGTTTTTGAGCATGATTTCAGCCGTTGGCTTGATGTCGATTTCTTCGGCGGTAACTTCGAACGCCTCCATCAGCTTCCACGCATTGCTTTTCGTCCGGTCTGACGTGGCGAAGCCGGGCATGGTGTAAGCGCGGATGATGGAGCGGGGCAGGCCAAGGCGATCACACGCTTTGGCTGCTATGATCAACGCATGCGTGCTGTCCAAGCCGCCCGAAATGCCGATTACCAGCGATTTGGGCCTGGTCGCTTGTATACGCCGCATCAGCGCATCAACCTGGATGTTGAACGCTTCGTACGCGTCGTGATCCAATTTGTCCGCGCGGTTGGGCACGAAGGGGAAACGGCGCACCGGGCGATTGAGGCCGATATCGCCTTGGGCATAATTATGGACAAAGCCGACCGTGCGATATGTGTCTTCCGGACGGCCAGCGGCCTCGGCGGCATCACCCCATGTCTGATTGCGCATACGTTCTGACAGGATGCGGCGCGTATCCACATCGATCATGCACAGCTCTGGCGCGAGATCGAAGCGCACGCTTTCGACCATCAGCTCGCCAAGCTCATAGACAACGCCTTGGCCATCCCATGCAAGATCGGTGGTGCTTTCGCCATGTCCACTGGCGGAATAGGCATAAGCGCAGATTGAGCGCGCGGACATGGAGCGGCAATGCAAATGCCGATCATCGCTGCGGCCAATGGTGATGGGGGAGGCAGACAGATTGGCAAGGATCGTCGCGCCCGCCAATGCAGCGCGTGTTCCGGGCGGTTCGGGCGCCCAGAAATCCTCACAAATTTCCACCCCAAAGGTGAAGCCGGGCAAGTTGGAAGCGGCAAAGATCAGATCAACGCCAAAGGGCACTTCCTCACCGTTCACCGCCAACCACAAATCGCGGCAATTGCGGCCATGCGAGAAATGGCGCTTTTCATAAAATTCGCGGTAATTGGGCAGGAAGCTTTTGGGGATGACACCCAGAACTTCGCCGCGCGCAATAACAACCGCGCAATTATACAGCCGCCCCTGACGGCGCAGAGGCGCACCGATGATCAGCACCGGCGTCATGCCTTTACTGGCCCCGGCAATGGTGGCAATCGCGCGCTCAACATCATCGAGCAGAGCGGATTGCAGCAACAGATCATCCAGCGCGTAGGATGACAGGCACAATTCTGGATAGACCAACAGATCAATGTCGGCTTTGTGCGCCTTGTCCGCCTCTTCAATTATACCGGCGCAATTATAAGCGATATCGGCGGTGCGAACTTTGGGGGTGGACGTACCCACGCGGACAAAGCCATGCGTGTGCAGATCATAAAACTCGTGTGTTTTCGCGCTCATACCGGTGCCCATAGCGCGTTTTTGTCCACTTTGGGTAAATTCGTGGAGCTCAGGTGAATTTGCGGGCGATGCTGGCTTTCAATTCTTCGGCCAAGCAATCCAGTTTGAGCAAAGCTGCGATATCGTCTGGTGAGGGTTTGGAGCCGAGGCCAAACAGCGTTTCAAACACGCGCGCAACAGACCATTCCTCATGGCCCGTCTCCACCCGTTCCAACATATCGCCAGCTTGCGTATGGCCTTCTTCCAGCACGCGGAAATAGAACCCGCAGCACCCCGTTTGCAGGATGTGGGCTACCATGCGCTTCTGATCAAAACGATGCTCAATCTTCCAACAAGGCTGGCGCGGCTGGCACAATTCGATGAGCGCGCCGCCAAAACGGAAACGGTCGCCAATATGGACATCGGTTTCGGAAAGGCCGCGAATGGCAAGATTGCTGCCAAAAGCGCCCGGATCCTCCAGCAAAGGGTGAAGGCCCAACATATCGCGCCACGCGGCGTGATGATCGAGGGGGTAGCAATGCACCGCCTTTTCCGGCCCGCCATGCACTGTGCGGTCGGCCTGTTCGTCGCCTGTCAAACCTTCGCGGTGGATCAGGACAGGGCCGTCCAATGGCTGCTTGGCAATGGCACTGGTGTGATCGCCGCGAAAAGGCTGGGCCGCAGCACCTAGCAGAGCTTCGACGCGCCACGCGTTCATCCCATAACCTCGTCAGGCCAGCGTTGTTCGCGTGTCCGATAAGCGGGATAGGCCTCGCGCGCCATTTGTCCGCGCGCCCAGCGAAAGACGATCAGGATCAGCCCCATGGTCAGCACAAAATCGCCAAACGTCGTATAAAACAGCCAGACATCCGTCGAAGCGAGCATCGCCACCGCTTGATTAACACCTGCCATCACCAGACCCATCAAGCCCATGCCAAGGCCAAGGCGCACCGGATCAAGATCGGTGTAAGGCAAATAGAGCAGCAGCCGCTTCACCAGGCGTTTGCCTCCCAGAGCGCCGTCTGTAAAAAACAGCGTCGCGCCCAGAAGTCCCATGAAGGTGGTGCGATATTTGACCGCATCCTCGCTATCAAAAATAATCGCGAGACCGGCGGAAATCAGCATCATTACAATGCCGAACATGGCCAGACCGCCAAGCAGATCGATTTTTGAAATACGCTGGATAATCAGCAGCGCAATGCCAATGACCGCGCCTGCGACGGCGGCGGTGGTAAGATCGGTAAGCTTGGCAATCACAAAGAAAAGCAGCCCTAGACCAATATCTATGCCAAGCGGGATTTGATTGCGTTTCCAGACGGTTGGATCGTAACCCTCATCCTGATTGGCAAGCTCTGAGTTGCCGTTTTGCCATCTTTCGCGAACAGCTATGCCACCGGATTTTGGCAGTGTTGGTCCTGCTCCTCCATAGACGCTTTCGCCATGGACGATGGGTTCGCCTGAATGACTTTGAAAGATCAGTTCGCCATCCACATGCACGGCAATTGTAATATCACGCGCGCTGATCCAGCCTGCTTCGATGTGCAAAGTGCGGCCATCGGGCAAGGATGCGTGCAAGTGATGACTGAGTGCGGCATCATCGCCTGTGGCTGGGGTGAAATCGCGCGCGATTGGTGTTCCATCGATCTGCAATTCGGACATCACACCATCGGTGTGTGAGCGCATGATAACCAGGCCTTGATGGCCTGCCACTGTGAAACGACGGCGGTGTGTTACTGCATCTGCCAAACGTACATGCCTTAGCTATTGGCTGCGGCTTCTTCACGGTCACGCTCGGCCCGGCTTTTCTTTTCAGCTGCGGTGCGCAATTGTCCGCAGGCAGCATCAATATCACGGCCGCGCGGTGTGCGGATGGGGGCGGAAATGCCGCCTTCGAACACGATGTTGGAGAAGGACCGGATCCGCTCCGGGCTGGAACATTCATATTGCGCACCGGGCCATGGATTAAACGGGATCAGATTGACTTTGGCAGGCAGATTATGCGCTTTCAAAAGGCGCACCAATTCATGCGCGTCTTCGTCGCTATCGTTCTTTCCATCCAGCATCACATATTCAAACGTGATACGCCGCGCATTGCTGGCGCCGGGATAATCGGCACAGGCTTTGAGCAGTTCTTCAATGCCATATTTGCGGTTTATCGGCACGATCTCATCGCGCACCGGCTTTGTCACAGCATGCAGTGAGACCGCCAGATTGACGCCGATTTCTGCGCCACACCGCTCCATCATCGGCACAACGCCGCTGGTCGACAAAGTGATGCGGCGTTTGGACAAGGCTAACCCTTCGCCATCCATCACCAGATTCAGCGCATCGCGCACATTATCGAAATTGTACAAAGGCTCACCCATGCCCATCATCACGATATTGGTGAGCAGGCGGCCATCCGAAGTATAAGCGGTCTCGTCCTCATCTTCGGCCATATCCATGCGGCCTTTGGGCCATTCACCCAAAGCATCGCGCGCCAGCATAACTTGGCCGACAATCTCGCCCGGTGTCAGATTGCGCACCAGACGCATCGTGCCGGTATGGCAGAAGGTGCAATTGAGCGTGCAGCCCACCTGGCTCGACACGCACAAAGTCCCGCGATTGGCATCGGGGATGAAGACCATTTCAAAATCATGCCCATCCGATGTCCGCAAAAGCCATTTGCGCGTCCCATCTGCGCTATGCTGCGCTTCGACCACTTCGGGGCGGCCGATCACAAACCGCTGCGTCAGCCACGGGCGCATGGTTTTGCCAAGATCGGTCATTTCGGTGAAATCGGTCACACCGCGATGATACAGCCAGTGATAGACTTGCTTGGAGCGCAGCTTGGCCTGTTTTTCATCCAACCCCGCCTCGGCAAACAATTCGCGGATGCGCGATTTGGGCAAGCCAATCAGGTCAAGACGACCATCTTCGCGCGGCGTGATGTCGCGCGGGGCGGGGACGGGATCAATTTGTCCCGGTATCGGCATAAGTTCAGTATCGGCCATGAGAGCGCGCCATATAAGCGAGCGCGCGCCGGAATGCTAGGCGCTGCGATAGCTTGCTATTGCTGCGTTATCGCTGCGCGCATCCAACGGTTGCGGCATCCATTGCTGTGGCCACGCCTTCAAGGCTGTAACGGTCAACGAAATTCACACCGCGCGTGTCGCGTGAGCGCAGGCTCATCGAAGAGGCTGAACGCATGGCTGCGCGGATCGCGGCATCCTGCCCATCATCGCGCGCCCAGGCATCGCTGCCACTGCCTGTCAGCACAAAGCGTTCATCCCCCACCACCAAAGTCACCTGTGCATTGCTGGGCAAAGCGAGCGAACTGCGGAAATGCAACTGGCCGCGCACGCCTTTGCCCGGCCATGTGCCAACGCTGGCAAAAGCGGCAAAATCGCGCCTGCCGCGCCTCTCACGCGGCATCGCAATGGCATAGCAGCGCTCTGCTTCCTGATCGCGAAACGCGCCCCAATCGCCAAACACGCCAAGGCTGTCTTGCGCAGCGGCAGGCACGGCCAACGCCAATAGAAAAGCGGCGGGGTAAGTATAGACAGTCAAACGCATCGCATTGTACCTATGCCAAGACGCGAAAAACGCAAAATCGTACGTGGGGAATCCGGTTTCACTGGAAATTATCGAACCTTTATGCTATATGAATACAAGTCGGAAGGGGAACCGATCCCGGTAAATCCCAGAACACCAAAGGACGCTGCCAGCGCAAGCTGTGCGGTGCGATGAAATGAGCCTGCTTGCCGAATATAATCTGCCTTTTGCCATCTCTTTCGGGATTATGGTGCTGTTGGCGGTGATGCAATTGATCGGCGTTGGCGAATTTGACAGCGCGACTGATATCAGCGGCGATCTGGGCCTCAATCTGGATCCCGATGTCGATATCGATGTCGATCCTACCTCGGCCAGTATTGGCGGCGCGATTACAACGCTGCTGGGGCTGGGCAAGGTGCCGTTTTTGATCTGGCTGATCGTTTTTCTGCTGCTCTTCACCGTGATTGGCATGAGCGTGCAGGGCTTTGCGGACAGCTTAACCGGCACCCCTTTGTTCCCATGGTTGGCAGCACTGATTGCAGGTGGTGCCACTTTGCCAGTAACCGCGCTGCTTGTGCGGCCTTTGGGAGCGATCCTGCCGCAGGATGAAACCAGCGCGGTAAGCCTGAATAGCTTGGTGGGGCGGCGTGCCGTTATCACCACGGGGTATTCCGCAATTGATCATCCGGCCCGCGCCAAGGTGAAAGACCGCCATGGCCAGACGCATTATGTCATGGTGGAGCCACACGAAGCTGGCAGCCGGATGCATGAAAGCGACGAATTGCTGCTGGTGCGGCGTGAAGGGCAGACGTTTTACGGCGTCGCCTTGTCGGAAAGGAAACTGGCACCGACCGCCTGAACCAGCAAAACACAAATGTAACAGGAGAAGAAATGGACTTTTTAGTAGACACATCCCTCATCGGCACCGGTGGCATTGTCATCGCGTTTTTCGCGATATTGATCTTCTTCACCAAACTCTATCGCCGCGCCTCGAAAGAGACCGCTTTTGTGCGAACAGGCGTGGGCGGAGAAAAGGTCGTTATGAATGGCGGCGCGCTCGTCTTCCCGATCTTTCATGAAACAATGCCGGTGAACATGAACACGCTGGTGCTGGCCGTGGTGCGCAACGATACCGAAGCGTTGATTACGCTGGATCGGTTGCGGATTGACGTGAAGGCAGAATTTTATGTCCGCGTGAAGCCGGATGCCGAAGCCATCGGCATGGCTGCACAAACGCTGGGTATGCGCACTATGCAGCCTGAAATGTTGAAAGACCTTGTCGAAGGCAAGTTCGTGGATGCGCTGCGCTCTGTGGCGGCTGGCATGACCATGAATGAACTGCACGAACAACGCGCAGACTTTGTGCAAAAGGTGCAGCAAGTCTCGTCTAACGACCTCGCGATGAACGGTCTGGAACTGGAATCGGTTTCTCTAACCGGGCTGGACCAGACGAGCATTGAGCATTTCAACGCCAACAATGCTTTTGACGCCGAAGGCCTCACCAAGCTGACCGAGCAGATTGAAGCGCGCAAGAAACTGCGCAACGATATCGAGCAGGACACCCGCGTACAGATGGAAACGAAGAACCTTGAAGCGGATCAAAAAAGCTTCGAGATTGGTCGTGACCAGGAATATGCACGCCTTTCCCAAGAACGCGAAATTGAAGTGCGCCGGGCCTCACAAAACTCTGAAATCGCGCGTGAACAGGCGGAGCGTCAGCGCGAAGCCGATGCGGCAAAGATCGAAGCGAAAAAGCAGGTGGACGCACAGCAGATCGAAGCTGATCGGCTGGTCGAAGAAGCCCGCATTGATCAGGTGCGCGCTCTGGAAATCGCCCGTCAGGAACAGCAGATCGCGGTGCAGAACAAGTCTCGCGAAGAAAGTCAGGCCAAGGCCGAAGCCGATGCGGCCCGTGCCAAAGCGGTTGCCGCTGAAGAGCAGGTCGGAACGGCGCGGGAAAGCGAGATCGCTGAACGTCAGAAGAAGATTGAGCTGATCGAGGCGGCCAAGGTCGCCGAGCGTGAAGCGATTGGCATCAAGGTCGAAGCCGAAGCGGAAAAGGACGCAGCGACCAACCGCGCTGAAGCTGCAAGGCTTGAAGCCAAAGGTGATGCCGATGCTGAAGTGCTGCGCGCCGAAGCTGACCGTGTTCGGTTTGAAGTGGAAGCGGCAGGTCAGGAAGCGATCAATGAGGCGGCGAACATCCTCTCGATGGATCAGATCAGCCTGCAAACCAAGCTTGCTCTGCTCAAAGTACTGCCCGAAGTCATCCGCGAAAGCGCCAAGCCCATGGAAGCGATTGACTCCATCAAGATCGTGCAGGTCGATGGCCTCACGAACAATGGCGGCGGCGGTTCTGGCGGTGGCTCGAACGGCTCCGGCGGATCTGGCGCAGGCGGTGGTTCGGGGAACCTTGCGACTGATGCGGTCAGCGCAGCCTTGGCATACCGTGCACAAGCTCCCGTGCTGGACGGCTTGATGAAAGAGCTGGGCCTTGATGGTTCGTCTCTTGGCAAATTGGCCCAAGGCGCAGCCGATCTGAACGGCACCGACGATGCCTCCATGATCGACCTGTTGGGCGATCTGGCGGACAATGACGGCGGCGAAGCAGAGAGCGATGCTGACGATAAAAGTGCGCCAGAGGTGGCTGAATAAGCTTACCCTACTCAATAAAAGAGAGGCCGCGAGTGCAAACTCGCGGCCTTTTTCTTTGCCTTAAGGGGTTTTGGATACAAGTGTAGGGGTTCGTTTGGAGGAAAGTGTTGTCTCGAATTCTTGCCTTCTTGGCCTTGCCGTTCGTGCTTGTTTTGACAGGGTGCGGCGTGAAGCAGGAGACATTCCGATATCGCCTGACCGTTGAGGTTGAGACACCGGACGGACTACGATCTGGATCGAGCGTGATTGAAGTTGTGGTCAGGGAAACGGGCGACGATGGTTTAACCCTGCCGGAGGCGCGAGGCATTCGCGCCCGGTTGCGCGGTGAGGTGGTAGCGGTGGAGTTACCCGATAGCCGCGTATTGTTTGCGCTGTTGCGCTCGCAAAACAATGTCGATGCCGCGAAGTGGTGGCCTTATGCCGCTGTCGACACACGCCAGTTTGAAGGTGAATATTCCGGCATCCGCCGCACACGTCTGATGAAAGAACAGCAGGCGGGAGGAGATTTGCCTTTTGATAACCGTCCAATGCTTGTGACCTTTGCCGATCTGGATGATCCCACCAGCGTGGCGCGGGTTGATCCCGATGATCTGGCAGCGAGCTTTGGCGAGGGCGTGACACTGCGCAGGATCACCGTGCAACTTACAGATGACCCGGTAACCAGCGGGATTGAGGAGCGGTTGGGGTGGTTAAAAAGTATCTATGAGATGGGCTTTTCATCCGCTGAGTTCCCAGAAGATATCCCCTCAGGAAACTTTTCCGGGCTGTTTAGGAAGGGTTTTGATTGATGGATTCCGATGTTTTTTCTCGGCTGTCCCTCGGTGGCGTGCGCTATTAGTCAAGCGAAACAGTTGTCATCGGACAAGTAAAAATATTGCACCGCAGCATAAACTCCGCCACACCCACCACATGCCCAAACCAACCGCCAACCACCCCGAAATCCTCGTCCTGCAAGGCGGCGGTGCGCTTGGTGCGTATCAGGCGGGGGTTTATGAGGCGCTCCATGGCAACACAGTTGAACCGCATTGGTGCGCCGGAATCTCTATCGGCGCGATCAATGCCGCGCTGATCGCGGGGAACAAGCCCGATGATCGCGTGCCCATGCTGCGCGCGTTCTGGGATATTGTTAGTGCCGAAGTCCTCGCCATTGCGCCTGCCGATAGTGGCCCCATGCGCCGCTTTTTCAATGAGACGGCGGCCAACACGATCGCCGCTTTTGGAGCGCCCGGTTTCTTCCGCCCGCGCTTGCCCCAGCCTTTTGCCACCAGCATTTATGACACAGCGCCTTTGCGCGATACTCTGCTGGATCTCATCGATTTTGACCGGATTAATGGCGGCGATATGCGTTTGAGTGTGGGTGCGGTAAATGTTGCGACGGGCAATCTCACATGGTTCGACAATCGCCGTCAGACCATCGCGCCTGAACATATCATGGCATCGGGCGCGCTGCCGCCGGGCTTCCCGCCGGTGGAGATAGACGGCGCGGCCTATTGGGATGGCGGGCTCGTCTCCAACACGCCATTGCAATATGTGATTGATGAGGCCGAGCGGTGCGACATGACGATCTATCAAATCGATCTGTTCCATGCGCGGGGCGAACTGCCGCGCGATCTTTCCGAAGTGATCCAACGCGAAAAGGACATCCGCTATTCCAGTCGCACGCGCTTTAACACCGATGCGATGCAAAACCTTGAAGAACTGCGCCTTGCCGCCGCGCGCTTGGCCGCAAAGCTGCCTGAGGAATTGCGCGATGATCCCGATCTCGCCGCTTTGACGGCCAATGATGGGCCGGGCGCAATACGGGTGATGCACCTCATCAATCGGCGCGAAAGCCATGATAGCTATTCCAAGGATTATGAGTTTTCGCGCGCCACAGTAAACGATCATTGGAGCACCGGGGCCAAGGATGCAGCCTGCTCGCTTGGCCATGACTTGTGGCAAAACCGCGATCAGGCACAGCGCGGCATTGTGACCTATGACCTCACCAATCCCGAAGGCGCGCGGGTGCGCGGAGGCTAGTTTTCAGGATAGGTGATCGCGATGACTTCCCATTCCTTGGTGCCGCCGGGCAGGCGCACTGTCCGCAGATCGCCCAAGGATGCCCCGCGTAGCGCGCGCGCCATGGGCGATGACCAGCCAACGAGGCCAGCGCCCGCATCCTGCTCATGATCACCGACAAGAGTGACTTGGCGTTCCTCATCATCCTCATCCGCGATGGTGACAGTGGCGCCAAAGAACACGCGCGATTTGTCCGGCTGTTTTGCAGGATCAAGCACCTGTGAATGTTTCATCACTTTGGCGAGGAAGGCTAGCTCGCGATCAATCTCGCGCATCCGTTTGCGGCCATAAAGATAATCGCCATTTTCGGAGCGATCCCCATTGCCCGCCGCCCAGCTTACGATGGCGGTAATCTCCGGCCGTTCTGTGCCAAGCAGATGATCATAGCGCGCCCTGATGGCGGCGAGACCTGCAGGCGTGATGGGGTTGGAGGAGTTGGGGGTAGGCATTGGGTGCAATATAGCTAAGCTGTTCGCCCCCAACCACTGGAAAAGCGAGGCCGTGAAATGGACTTACCACCATATGCTGCGCAAGAAGTGCAGATTGTGCAAGAAAGGCTTGCCGAATGCGGGCTGAATGCTGGCGGCTATACGGTGACCTATCAGGATTACCTTCAAAGTGTTGAAGTTCTTATTGATGATGATGCAGAGGCCAAGCCAGCACATTTCCCTTGCATAAAAGAAGCTGCCGATGTGGGCCTTGCGATTGTTAGTTTCACAAATCGTGAGGCGATGTCAGCCTATATGGTTGGCCATTTTGCCGGTGTCTTTCGGCGCGCGAAGGCGAGCTTCGTCTCGAATGACATTTGCGGCTTTACGGAGAGCCTTTTTACCGATGCTTTCGCGCACCTGAAGTGGGAGTTGGTCAAGTGCTTGAAGCACCTCCCTTGTGCCCGTGATGCCGATTTTCAGCATAAAGCGCCTCCATAAAAAAGGGCGGCTCTTAGCCGCCCGGTTGGGTTGTCGCTGGTTTGGGGAAAGCTTACGGGAAGCTTGCCCTCAAGCAATCCATTCCCGCAGTGCTGCGCCATTCTTTATACTTCTTGGCGTTTTCTTTCGCCAACCAAGCCGCTTCAACCTGTCTGGCTTTTTGGCAAATTTCTTGCTTACTTCCGGTATCTTGAACAATCTCATATTGCCGCTCAAGGCTTTCAGCTTGGGACTGACAGGCAACCAAAGGAACAGCCAACAGGGCAATAAATCTCTTCATGCCCATTTGGCTATCATCAAATAGTGATTTGCGCAAACTAGCACACCGTAAGTATGTTTCTCAGGATCTAGCCAGAAAAGGCGTTAAACATCCGCGCGAATTGATCTGCAACCCGCTCGCTCGCCTGCTTCTCGGTCTCACCATTGAAGGGTGGTGGGCACCCTTCCTTTTTCGCGCGAAACCTTTCACCCAGATACAATGGAGGGCTGAGCTGGCGCGCCCACGCCTGCTGGCTGACTTTGAGGCCCAGTTGCGCAAGATTGGAAAATGGGAGGGGCTTCCCAAGCGTGCCGATTTTAAAACAGAAAGCTTGTTTGCGGCAGCACTGGAGCGTCATTGCGACCTAGAGCCGGGGTCGGTGCTTGAAGGGCGCGTTGGCTGGATTACTCTCAAGCCAGAGGCAGGTTTGTGGCTCACGCGAGGTGAAGTCGAGGCAAAGCTTTCGTGCCTGCGTACTGTTATCAAATATGCCGCGGCCTATGATCCCAGCTTGAAATTTGGCTTCATCGGCAATGAAAAGATAGCGTCGGAACAATAAGCAATGTTGGTATGCCTGCGCAGGTGAAATGCCATTTGCGAGCTCGCAATATGACCTAGGCTTGCATGGGCATCACGACGGTTATGCCGCCAGACGGTTTGTGGCGGGTTTGCACCGCTTAAGGAAGACAAACCCAAAAAACAGCATAAAAAGAAAATCGTTGATCCCGTATATTGTGAAAAATATGCCTGCGAGCACATCTTGTGCGTAAATTGCGTTCAACGATTGAGAGGTAATGAAGCTCAACCAGGCGATCACGTAAGCCAGCTTTTCGATCACGAAAACGCCCACCAACCACTTCACATTTTTGTAACTGCTACTGACCGCGATGTAGCTAAGCCCCCACAAGACAATCCCAATCAATCCGAAAAGGCCCATCACCGATGGCTGCGTCTCCAGCATCACCTGATTGGAAAATGCCTTTGAACAAATCACGACGCCAAGGATGTTGCTTAACCCAGCAAGTATGAAGCCCTTACGGACCAAATTGTCAGTCATGCCATCGGCTTTGCACTAACCAGCTCATCGCAAGAAATCCTCAACATCCCTCGGCTCGACCCAGCTCGCCTGATCGGGATAAAGCTGTTCATACACCACCGCGTTTTCGACCACGCGTTGCACATAGTTCTTCGTCTCAAAAAAGCCGATTTTCTCGATCCATTCCAGCCAGTCAATCTCGCCTTTGCGCGGATCGCCGTTTTGGCGCAGCCATTTGTTTACGTTGCCCGGCCCTGCATTATAGGCCGCAAAGGCCAGCGGGTAGCTGCCATCGTATAGTCGCACGAGCCGCTCTATATGGTTGGAGCCAAGGCGGATCGAATATTGCGGGTCGCTGATCAGGCGGTTGGTGGAGAAGGGGACGCCGGCGCGGCGGGCCTCTTCGCGCGCGGTTGCGGGCATGAACTGCATCACGCCGCGCGCGCCCGCATGGCTGATCGCATTTTCGGCAAACTGGCTTTCCTGCCGAGCAATGGCGTGGACCAGCGTGAAATTGCTGCCCGCGGGCATTGTCAGCGTGGGATAGCCGATCTTGGTGAAGCCATCGAGGCCGTGCGCCTGTGCCGCCTCAGCAAGATTCACTGCCAGATCACGCCGCCCGATTTCCAGCGCGAGATCAGCGACCAGCTTGTGTTCGCTCACAGTATCGGCCTGATCGGCGATGGCGCGGTAAAACCGGATGCCGGTGCTCCATGGCGCATCGCGCGCAACTTCAGACACAGCACGGGTGAGAGGCGCGTTAACAAAAGCAGCGCGTTCTTCGTTGCTTGGTTCAATTGCAGGCATATCGGCAAGCTGCGGGAGTTCGCGGCCCAGCTTGTTCAGAGCCAACATACCGTAAAAGCGTGCCGGATACTCTGCAGCCATCTCGAAATAGCGGCTGGCCTCGGCCATATCACCAGCTTTGCGCGATGCCTCGCCTGCCCAGAAGAACCCTTTGGAACGGGTCTGCGGTGTTCGTGCAGCTGCGCCATATTGATAAAACAGCGGCGCGGCGGTGGCCCCATCGCCCGCTTCCCACAAAGCCTGCGTTCCGCCAAGCCACATCAGCGATGTGTAATCATCGCGCAGGCGGAATTCCTTTTGCGAAATGTCCTCATCCGGCCCGAAAGCCTGCGTGGTCCGCTCGGCCACACGGATCGCATCGCTGCGGCCCGCCGCACGTGCAAGGCGCAGCATTTCTGTCGTCCATGCGGTCTGATCGAACGGCAGGCGCGACAAAGCCGGGCCATTGGTGATCAGGCGGATCGCCTCGCTCGTGCGGCGCTTCTGGCGCAATTCGCGCACGCGATTGTAGAGATAGCCCGGATCGGCATAGGCGCGGTCAATCGTGGTCGATCCGCTGCCACCTTGGATGATGGCAAGGCGCGGGGCAAACACCTCGCGGCTCATGCGCGAAGTGCGCTCCAAATGGCGCGCAGCGGCCTCCTCATCGCGCTGCCACAACAGCGCATTCATGCGTGTATCGTGATCATCTTGGGTAAAAATGTTGCCCACATTGGTGAGCAAAGTGATTTCAGCTGTCGGGCTCATTTCCCCGCCGCGCCATGCCTCAACCGCCAAAGCTTCTGCCTTGGCCCGGTCTGTTCCCAGCAAAGCGAGCGCATAATGCGCTTTGGCGAAATTGGTGACAGGCGGGTTATCGGCAAAAAAGGCGAGCAATGTCTGCGGTTGGACAAATTCATTACGCAGCCGCTCTTCGGCGCGGGCGCGAAGGGTTGTCTCGTTAGGGAAACCCGGATTATCGACCAGAAAGCTGGCATATTCGAAAAACGGCAATTGCGCCTCACGATCAGCGTAAAGCCGTTCCCAACGCGCGATTTCGCTTGCCATAGGGCCGGGGCCATCCGCCACAAGATTGGCGCGCGCACGGTCCCATTGGGCCGCGTCTTGCGCCGCAACGGGAAGAGGCGCAGCCGCAGTGGCAAGCAGGGTGGCAAAACACAGAGATATACGAACCATGCTGGACATTACGGCAGAGCACTCCTTATCAGGCGCTGAATAAATCGACTTATCGAGAAATTTTTACAACGATTCAGAATGAAGCGCTGTGGAAGGACCCGATATTCTTACTAACGCAGGAGTGCGCAAGATGTTCTCGGGATCAATACCCGCTTTGGCGACGCCTTTTCGCGATGAAGCGTTTGATGAGCACGCTTACCGCAAGCTAATCGACTGGCAAATCGCTGCTGGGACCAATGGATTGGTGCCGTGCGGGACCACAGGCGAAAGCGCGACGCTGGATATTGATGAGCATCACAAGGTCATCGGGACGTGCGCAGATGAAGCGGCGGGCCGGGTGCCGGTGATCGCGGGTGCAGGCTCCAACGATACGAAAACCGCCCTGTGGCATATCAAGGAAGCACAGATTGCAGGCGCGGATGCAGTTCTGCTGGTCGCGCCTTATTATAACAGGCCGGGTCAACAAGGATTGCTCGCGCATTTCAGCTATCTCGCCGAGCGCTGCGATCTGCCGATCATTCTGTATAATGTGCCGGGGCGCACGGTGACAGATATTCAGCCTGAAACGGTGATCGAATTGCATCGCCGTTTTCCTGACAAGATCGTGGCACTCAAAGATGCCAGCGGCGATCTGACGCGGGTGGTGAAGCATCGCAAGGGCGCGGGGCCGGATTTCTGTCAGCTTTCGGGAGATGACCCGCTGGTGCTGGCAGGCTATGCGTTGGGTCAGGTGGGCTGCATTTCGGTGACCGCGAATGTCGCGCCGGCCTTGTGTGCTGAATTTCATGCTGCCGCCGCTGCTGGCGATTTTGCAAAGGCGCGCGAACTGAATGAACGGCTCTATCCCTTGCACGAAGCGATGTTCTGCGATGCCAGCCCATCACCTGTAAAATACGCGCTAAGCCGCGTGCATGACTGGTTCGAACCCGATACGCGGCTGCCGATTGCGCCAATCTCGCAAGAGGCGAAGGTGATTGTGGATGCAGCATTGGAGGTTGCGGGGATCGTGTAAGGCCGCGCACCTTCCACTTGCGCAAAATCGCAACATCTGAAACTAGATTGCTTCGCCAGCCCGCCAAGACGGGCAATCGGAGACATCATGCGTAACCTCATCCTTACCGCCGCCGCCGCTTTCGCGCTGACCGCTTGTTCGACCACGCCTTACAAGCAGCCGCCCAGCATCGATCAGCTTGCGAGCGATTATCTTGCCGTCCAGCTGGCGATTGGGTTGAAAGATCCCGGCTATGTCGATGCCTATTACGGGCCTGAAGAGCTGACGGCGAAAGCTGATGCTCAAGATGACGCGATGACGCTCCCGATGCTGCAAGCCCGCGTGATTGCGCTGGATGCCTCGTTGTCGGCTGTTGCGAGTGATCCGGGCACTTTGGAGGCTGAGCGGGTGCGGTATCTGCGCGCTATGTTGTCGAGCGCCAAGGTGCGATTGCGGATGCTGCGCGGGGAAGAGATATCCTTTCAGGATGAAGCCGAGGGACTTTTTGGTGTGCGACCAGAGCTGGTCGATCTGGCCACGTTGGACCCGGTGATTGCGCACATCGATGCACTGGTGCCGGGCGAAGGGCCGCTTCACCAACGGCTCAACGATTATCGTGATCAGTTCATCATTCCGGCTGACAATCTGCGCGAAGTTATCGATGTCGCCGTGGCCGAATGCCGCAAGCGCACCGTGCCGCATATCGATTTGCCAGAGAGTGAAAGCTTTGACCTGACGCTGGTGACAGACAAGCCGTGGGGCGGTTTCAATTATTATCAGGGCGATTATCATTCGGTGATCGAGATCAACACCGATTTGCCCGTGCGGATTGATCGCGCGCTCGATGTGGGGTGCCATGAGGCGTATCCGGGCCACCATGTTTATTCCACGCTGATTGAGCGGGACCGGGTGAACGCGCTGGGCCAGATCGAATATACGCTGCTTCCGCTATATTCACCGCGCGCTATCATTTCCGAAGGATCGGCGGAATATGGCGTCAAAATCGCTTTTCCCGATGGCGCGACGATGGCGTTTGAGCGTGATGTGCTGGCACCGATTGCCGGCATCGATGCCTCTGATATTGAAACCTATTACGCCCTGCGCGATGCCACCTCGGCTCTTTCAGCGGGATATTTCACTATCGCTGCTGGATACCGTGACAAGACGATGACCCGCGAAGAAGCGATTGCCGCTTTGATGAAATATAACCTCTCCAGCCGCGAACGGGCAGAGGCTTCGCTGGGCTTTCTCGATGCTTATGGCAGCTATGTGATCAATTATACGCTGGGGCAGGAAATCGTCGGCGCGTATATTGAGCGCGGGGACGCGGATATGGAACTGCGCTGGGAGCGGTTTATCGGCATTCTCAATTCGCCGACGCTGCCGGAAGATTTGCTGATCGCGCAGTAGCGGATCGCTCTCAATCCGCGGGGTTATGTTCCAGCACGAAGGCCATCGTTTCTTCCAGCATCCGCTTGCGCGTTTCGGGCAGTGAGAGCCAGTGATCTTCGCCATCCAGTTCAATCAAGCGGTGCGGCTTATCGTGATCATCCAGCGCATCGGCCATCTTGTAGCTTTGTTGAAACTCCACAACGGTATCATCGCGGCCATGGATCAGAAGGATAGGCGCATCAGCATTGTGGGCATGTTCGCGCGGGGAAATAGCGTTCCAGGTTGAGCTATCGCCCAGCTGATCACGCAAGGAGCGTTCAAACATCCGGCTGCCGGCAGCTTCGCGGTTTTCCGTGCGCCACATTTGCCAGATATCGCCGATACCGTTCACCGATACAGCGCATTGATAAATACCCTGCTGCAAAGTTACACCGGCAAGCGCTGCATATCCGCCATAACTGGCCCCAACGATACAGGCGCGGTCTGGATCAATGATGCCTTGTTCGGCAAGATGGGTGACACCGTCCGAAATATCGGTTTGCATCTTGCCGCCCCATTCGCCCCAGCCCATTCGGCGAAATTCATCACCGCGCCCGGTGGAGCCGCGAAAATTGGGTTGGAACACGGCATAACCGCGCGAGGCAAACGCCTGTCCCCACCAATCAAAGCTGACAGTATCGTGACTGCTTGGCCCGCCATGAGGCAGCACGATCAAGGGCAAATCTTTCGCTTCACGGCCCACGGGCAAAGTGAGTATGCCGTCCAGCTCCAGCCCATCTTGCGCAATATAATCAATTGAAGAGATCGCGGCCACTTTCTCTGGCGCGATAGCAGGCCGATCATAACCTAGCGGTTCGCCGCGCCGCTTTTCCAAATCGACCAGAAACCACGTGCCGCTATCTCCATTGCCCTGTGTGTGCACGATAACGGAATTGAAGCGCGCATCGTGATCGATAATGCGCGGATTGGCATCTTTGAATGCGGCAAGTGTCATGCTGACTTTGCGCTGCAAATCTTCATCAAACAAAACTGGGCCATCGTTTGTCAGATACCCAAGCAGGTGCCCGTTCTCCGGATTGCGGAAAGTGCGCGTAAAAGCGATATCTGGCAAGAATGGCACAGACTGGCCGCCCGCCAATGGCACTTCGAGCCAGTCACGCTCACCCGTTTCCTCATTTTCTTTGTTGTATATCAATGTTGTGCCATCTGCGCCCAGGCCGGTTATGCGCACTCGGCCAGTGCGGCTAAGCCCTTCCGCGATCTTGTCACCTGCGCCGTTGCGAATTTGCCATTCGCCGGAGTTCGTTCGAATTTGGAATTCCGCAGCAACGCCGCCGTGGCTACCGATCACCCAATCCTTGCGTGTGCCGATAGGCGCTGCGCGGGCAACTCTGCGATGGTCACCATTGGTAAAATCGACTTCGTGCAGATACGGTCTGCCATGCGCAAAACTGCCATCTCTGGCGAGTTCAAGCGCGCCATAATATCCGCGCCATCCGGAGCCGGTGCGGCGGACACCGTGGTTTCCAAACACTGTATTTATGACGCGGCGACTGTCTCCGAACACAACTTTTGTTTCACGATCAGAATCCAGGGGGATCATAATCACCTGATTGACTTCATATTTGTCCGCAACAAATCCGCGAACATCGACCGTTTCTCCGCGCCGCAAAAGGATCGTATCCTCATCGGCAAAAGCGACATTACGAAATTTGATGTCGCCCATGGGATAGGATTTGAGGAGTTCTAGTTCGTCATTCGTCACGATCAGTATTTGTTCGCCATCAATCCATGTCGCCATCGCCATGCGAGTACCGCCTGGGGAGATCGAGATAGTCTCCACTCCGGGCAATTCGCCAAAAGCTTCCAAAGGGATGAGGTCGTCTTGCGCGCGAGCTGCGGCAGGAATGGTCGCGGCGCATATCAATGCAACAACAGCAGACAACAAACGTGACATGTATAATTCGCTCCACAAAATCATGCCAACATTAATAAGAAGATCTCATCTTTTTCAAGCATTACTGCTGGTGTGGATCAAAAGTTGGAAATTTTCATTTGTGCAACACGTGCGCTTCACATCTCTTTGCAATTCGCATGATGCGCGCCTACATCCCGCCTCCTGATGGCACGTCCCAAACCCAAGACTTTCGACAAGCAGAAAGTTGTCGCTGAAAACCGCAAGGCGCGGTTCAATTATTCTATCGAAGATACGTTTGAAGCAGGTCTTGCTTTGCAGGGTACCGAGGTGAAAGCGCTGCGCGGGGGCGAAGGCACGATTGCGGAAAGCTATGCCGAGGTGAAGGATGGCGAGGTATTTCTTGTCAACGCCAACATCCCTGAATTTTCTCATGGCAATCGCAACAATCATGAACCCAAGCGCCGGCGCAAATTGCTGCTGCATGAGCGCGAAATTGATAAGCTGTTTGGCGCGATAGAGCGCAAGGGCATGACGCTGGTGCCGCTATCGGTGTATTTCAATTCTCGCGGACGGGCCAAAGTTGAACTGGCTTTGGCCAAGGGCAAGCAGGCGCATGATAAACGCGCGACAATCAAAGATCGCGATTGGAAGCGTGATAAAGCGCGTCTGATGCGCGAAAAAGGGTAAAATTCTCCGCTGGATTATTTTTTCTGCGTCCCCATCTGTTTGTTAAGCGAAGGTTGTGCACTTTCGGTTTAATTCCGCATTCCCACTTTGCTTGAAAGGTGTAAGAGCGCCCCCGCAATGAAGCGTGCGAAAAACTGGATTGCGGCCCGGACACCCCGGATGCCCAAACGCGATGAGATGGCGCGCAACAAATGGCTTGCGCCTATTGCCCATCGCTTTGCGCGCTCTGACCTGTGGCGCTTTACCCGGCGGTCTGTACCGCGCGGCGTGGCTCTGGGCCTTTTCGCAGCCTTTATCGTACCGTTTGGACAGATATTTCTCGCCGCTTTTCTGGCTTTGCCTGCCCGTGCAAATGTGCCGGTGGCAGCTTTGATTACCTTTGTGACCAATCCCTTCACGGTGCCTTTTTGGCTGGTGATGGCCAACAAAACCGGCGCATTTGTGCTAAAAGCGGATGCGGCCATGTTGGGCGCTGCCAATGAAAGCATGAAATCGGGATTTTGGAGCGATTTTGGCTGGTTTTTGCAAACTGCCGGGGTGACTGCATTTGGTTTTATCGTGCTATCTGTGGTGACGGCTTCGGTTGGTTATTTGCTGGCAAGCTTTCTGTGGCGTTTTCTTGTCGCTCGTCGCTGGTCGAGGCGACCTGGGCATACAAAGCTGCTAAATGCTGGCGAATGAGTTTCAGCCATTTGCAGCCCAAACGCCGTTTAACTGATTCGCTCGCCATCGCGGCGGCCGTTTTGGCGAGCGTTGCGCTTATCCAATTTGTCAGTGGCAGTGCGATTGTCACGTTGGCATTTGCGGGTGGTCTGATGGTGCTGGGCCTGATCGCGATGACTGCTTTGCGCGCTAGCCCCAAGATCGAAGCGGGCACTTCCGATATCCTGCCCGATTGGTCCGTTGCTTTGGCCGCGATGGAGCATTCCCGCTCTGCCATGGCGGTTACCGACCGGGCAAACCGGTTGGTGTGCGCCAATAGCGTTTTTGATGACGCATTTGGCACTGCTCATGCGCCGCCAAAGCTGCCCCTGTCCGATCATGATGGCGAAGCGCTTGTCCGGCTGGCGCGCGCGGCGTGGCGCGATGGCGATGGCGGGGAACCGGTTGTTATCAAAGCGGGGGATGTCGCCTGGAAAGTCTCAACCACCCGCGCCGGGGCAGGAGACGAATACTGTGTGTGGCTGATGCGGCAGGAATTGCAGCAAGATCCACTCGCCAATGTGGGCACTTATATTACCGGATTGTTTGGGCGCGTTTTGGGCGCGGCGGGAATTGCGGTGGCAATGGTTGGCCCTGATGGCGCCATTCGCGCGGTCAATCCGGTGATGGCGCGCAGAGCCAGCGGCGATGACACGGCCAGCCTTGTGGGGCAGGATTTTGTCGGCCTGCTGCGCTCTGACGAACGCGAGCGAATATTCTTCGCGCGCGAAGGGCGCAAAGGCTCGCCGCAAACGCTGGTCCATGTGCCTTTGATAGATCCAGCTGAGGATGCCGGATCACACAGGTCCGCCCAAGTGCCCGCGTTGATGCTGTTGATCGATAGCGGGATCGGTCTTGGGGGATGGGGCAGCGAAGTGCGCGGGCAGGCCGCGCAATTGGAAGCGCTGCTCGAACAATTGCCATTGGGCCTGGCGACGACGGATCGTGATGGACATTTCCTGTTCGCCAATCCCGCTTTCCGCCGCGCGGCTGGTCTGCGCGATGGCGATCTGCCGCCTTACCCGTCTGATCTTGTGGTTCCGCGTGACAAGACCGCGATGTCCGATGCCGTGCGCCGCTTTGCCCAAGGCCCGGCGAGCTCTGGTAATATTGCCGTACGGCTGCGCGATACAGGGGACGAACCGATCAGTCTGCGGCTGGCCGGTGTACGCGGATTGGGCGAGGCAGCGGTGTTGCTCAGCCTTGCCGACACCAGTCAGGAAGCGCGTTACAAACAGGAATTGGCACAGGCCACCAAGATGCAGGCCGTGGGTCAGCTCGCAGGCGGTGTCGCGCATGACTTTAACAATGTGCTGACCGCGATCATAGGATATTGCGATCTGATGCTGCTGCGCCATACACCCGGCGATAGCGATTACGATGACATCCAGCAGATCAAAGCAAACTCCAACCGCGCAGCCAGCCTGACGCGGCAATTGCTCGCCTTTTCACGCCAGCAGACTTTGCAGCCAGAAATCCTGCAATTGCCCGATGTCCTGTCTGAAGTCAGCCAGCTGTTAAAGCGGCTTTTGGGCGCGAAAATCACGCTCAATGTCCGGCATGACCGCGATCTTGGTCCGGTACGCGCTGATCCGCGGCAATTGGAGCAGGTGATTATCAATCTTGCAGTCAATGCGCGCGATGCAATCCAAAGCAAAGGCGGCGAAGGGGCGAGCGGTACGCTGCGTTTCTCCACAAGGCGCGTGGCGGCCAAGGATATCCGCCGCATGGGTTCTGAAATCATTCCCGCAGGCGATTACACCGTGCTGATTGCCGAAGACACTGGCGGCGGCATTCCGGCAGAAGTGCTGGGCCAGATATTCGAACCGTTCTTCACCACCAAGGAACAAGGCAAAGGTACAGGGCTGGGCCTGTCCACCGTCTATGGCATCGTCAAACAATCGGGCGGCTTTATTTTTGCCGCCAATGCCAAAGGCGCCGATGGTCGTGTGTCGGGTGCACGCTTCACCATGTATCTGCCCGTCCACAATGCCAGCGAGGAAGAGCTGGCGGCGGCTGAAATCGAAGAAGAAGCGCGCGATTGGTCAGGCGGAGGCACCATCCTGCTGGTCGAAGATGAGGACATGGTTCGTGCCGTGGCGGAACGCTCGCTCACGCGGCAGGGTTATACTGTGGTCACTGCAAGTGATGGCGATGAAGGGTTGGAGATCGTCCAGAATGGCAGCCAATTTGATCTGATCGTCAGCGATGTGGTGATGCCTGCGATGGACGGCCCTGCGATGGCGCGCGAAATTCGCAAGCTCGCCCCTGATCTGCCTATCCTGTTCATGTCCGGCTATGCTGAGGCGCAATTGCGCGACCAGATCGATATTGAAGCGATGCATTTCATCCCCAAACCATTCAGCGTACAACAGATTGCTGACAAGGTGGCCGAAGTTCTGGCTGCCTCGGCAAAGGCGCGTTAGTCTGCATCCCCAAAACAAGACGTTCAGGCGCCGTAAAGTCGATGATGGGCCATATCGTCACACCGTGTTTGGGGGAATTGTTCGATGATTACACGCCGCACCAGCCTTGCCCTTCTTGCCGCCAGCGCCGCTTTAGCGTCGCCGCTTCTTGCGCAAGACAGCACCGATCCCAACGAAGCAAGCGCGCAAGGAGATCTTTCGGTGACGATCTACAATAATGGTCAGGCGCTGGTGCAAGACATCCGCCAATTGCCGATCCAGCGCGGACGCAGCACGGTAACCTTCCCCGATGTCTCAGCCATGATCCGGCCTGAAACATTAAGCTTCAACGCCGCCGACACCGGCATTGTTGAACAGAATTTCGATTTCGATCTGCTGACTCCGCAAAAGCTGATGGAAAAAGCCATTGGCCAAACCGTCACGTTGATCCGCACCAATCTCGCCACGGGCCGCGAAACTACGCAGCGCGCCGAGGTGCTCTCAACGGCTGGCGGCGTGGTGATCCGTGTGGATGACCGCATCGAAGTGCTGCGCGATGATGGCTTGCCTGTGCGCGTGATCTTTGACAAGGTGCCGCCAAACCTGCGCGCCCGCCCGACACTTTCGGTCACGCTCAATTCCACGCGCGGCGGCACACGGCCTGCCTCGATCCGCTATCTGACGCCGGGCCTTGGCTGGTCGTCGGACTATGTTGCGCTGTTCGATGAAGCGCGTGGCACCATCGATATGCAGGGCTGGGTGACGCTCACTAACACCACTGGCACCACTTTTACGCAGGCCGATACACTGCTGGTCGCAGGCAATGTTGGTGGCCGCGCACCGTCACGCCGCGAATTGCAACGCCCCGGCACCGAAACGGCTGAGCGCGAGCGGCTGGGTGACTTCTATCTTTACCCGATTGATGGCCGCACCACGATTGCCAACAACCAGACAAAGCAAGTCAGCTTCCTCGATGTGCAGGGCGTTCCGGCGGCGCGTGTTTACTCGACCCATGTCGGTTGGCTCAGCACCTGGAACGAGCCGCGCAATGTGCAAACTGCGATCAGCTTTTCCTCTAGTCGCGAAGGCGGGCTGGGCGATGCTTTGCCTGCGGGCACGGTGCGCTTTTACCAGCGCGACCGCGAGGGCAATCCGCAATTCATTGGCGAGAACGGCATTGGCCACACGCCTATGGGCAGCACCTTGTCGCTCACAACAGGCGATGCCTTTGACGTCTTTGCGCAGGCCGAGGTCGAGAAGCGCGACAAGATTTCCGCCGCTGAATATGAACGCTCGGCGCGCTACCGCGTCAAGGTGAATGGGGAAACGATCCGCACAGTCGAGGTTGACCGTGCGATTGATCATTATCGCACCACCATGCGCTACACTTTCACCAACGCCAAGCCTGAGCCGGTAACGGTTGAAATGCGCCAATCGGGCCTTGATCGCGGATGGTGGGCGAGTGATTACAGGGTTGTGGCCGAAGACGTTGAAGGCGAGCAATTGAACGCCGGAACCCGCCTCTATCGCGTGACGGTGCCCGCCAATGGCGAGCGTGTGGTGCGCGTAACGTATGAGACAAAGTTTTAGGGGGCGAGGGCGATGTGGTCCCTAATTCCTTGCACCCACTCTCGTTATTGCAAGCGCCGAAGCCACGCGGCAATCCAGAGCGGGTTACAAAACGCCGCTGGATTGCTTCCTCGCCTGCGGATCTTCTCAATGACAATCCTCGGGGCATCTATTGCTCTAACCACCATTACCACCATTACCACCACCGCCACCGCGCAAGAGCGCGAACCCCAACGCCAGATCGTCGAAGCCTCCACCCCCAGCGCTACCGCCATCACCATCTACCGCGACCCCAATCGTAGCACTGGCGACCGCATGAACCGCGATTGGCCGCAAGGTTTCGCGATGATCTCCGAAACGCGGCAAGTCACGCTCCCCCAAGGCCGTTCGACCATCCGTTTTGAAGGCGTGGCAGAAGGCATGGTGGCTGTCACCGCAATCGTCACCGGCCTTCCCGGCGGCACGATTGAAAAGAACCGCAATGCCGATCTGCTCAGCCCGGCTGCGCTGATCGATGGCACGCTTGGCAACCGCATCACCGTCACCCGCACCAATCCCGGCACGGGCGAGGAAGTCGCTGAGCGTGCGATTATCCGCTCTCGCGCCGATGGCGGCCTCGTCTTACAAACGCCCGATGGTTTTGAAGCGGTGCGCTGCGCGGGCATTCCGGAGCGGCTGAGCTTTGACGAGGTGCCCGATGGCCTCTCCGCCAAACCGATCTTTACCATCGATACAGCCAGCGAGGAAGGCGGCACTTACACCGTCACCCTGTCCTATCTCGCGTGGGGCTTTGACTGGGAAGCGAACTATGTCGCCACTTTGCATGAAGGGCGCAGCTCGGACGATATTCGCTTCGATCTGGTCAGCTGGCTGACCCTGCTCAACGATAATGGCCAGAGCTTTCCCGATGCCGAGCTGATGGCGGTGGCCGGACGGCTTGAGGTGACGAGCGATTATCAAGACCTGTCCGATCCGCCCAGAGCGCGCAGGCTGCAACTGACATGCTATCCTCTGGGGAGCACAGCGGCGGGGTCGCCGGTGCAATTTCCCGCCGCACTATCTGCGCCGGCACCGCCGCCACCCATGATGCGTTCTATGGTTATGGAGGATGCTGCTGGAGAGGAGATCATCGTGACCGGCAGTAAGCGGATGGAAGCCAGAGAAGAAAACCTCGGCGATCTCAAGCTTTACCGCGTACCCGAACCCGTCACCGTCGCTGCACAAGGCCTAAAGCAAATCGCCTTCCTTCGCAGAGAGAGCGTCGAAGGCGAATTGCTCTATGAACTGGCCTGTTCGCCATGGGACAGCAGAAATGGCCCGATCGGAGCCGCCATGCTGATCGAAACCACCAATGACGAAGATCACGGCCTGGGTGTCGCGCTCCCCAATGGCCAAATGGCGATTTTTGAACGCGGCCCGCGCGGTGAGTTGTTGGTTGGGGAAGAAAGCTTGCGCGATTATGCCAGCGGGCAAGATGTCGAGATTGCGCTGGGCCAATCGAGCCAGGTTTTGGGACATTGCGAAAGGTTAACCGTGCATCGTCCCAATGAAGAGAACACGCGGTGGACAAAAATGCGCATCGTGCTGACCAATGCCAATGATGATGCGGTGACCTTGCGTTTAGAACTGGGCGCGCCATCACAATGGCAATTTCGCGATATCCGTAGCGAATTGAAAAACGGGCAGAATATCACCGAAATACGCATTCCCGCCCATGGTAAACGCACGGTGGAATGGCGCGCAAAACCAGCAACCTCTTAGACCCAACACTGCTCGGCGTGAGGGCCCTTTATCAACAAATCCAACAAAAATTCTGTTCCACTCTTGTTCTTTTGGAACAAAGTGCGTACACCGATGGCAGTTGAAGACTTGGTAATGACCCTAGAAAGCTGACGGAGGCCGTGTCATGGCAGCGCAATTGAAGATCGTTGAGAAGGAAAAGACAGTGGACCGTCAGAAGGCGCTCGACGCCGCATTACAGCAGATTGATCGCGCATTCGGCAAAGGCTCAGCGATGAAGCTGGGCAGCAAAGAGGCGATGAATGTGGAATCGATTTCCACTGGCTCTTTGGGGTTGGATATCGCGCTTGGTATTGGTGGCCTGCCCAAAGGCCGCGTGATCGAAATTTATGGCCCGGAAAGCTCCGGCAAAACAACCTTGGCACTACATGTGCTGGCCGAAGCGCAAAAAGGTGGCGGCACTGTGGCCTTTGTCGATGCCGAACATGCGCTGGATCCCGTTTATGCGAAGAAATTGGGTGTGGATATCGACGAGCTGATCGTTTCGCAGCCCGATACCGGTGAACAGGCCTTGGAAATCGTCGATACGCTAGTGCGCTCCAATGCGATTGATGTGCTGGTGGTCGATTCGGTCGCCGCATTGGTGCCGCGGGCCGAAATCGAAGGCGAAATGGGCGATGCTCATGTCGGCCTGCAAGCCCGTTTGATGTCACAAAGCCTGCGCAAACTGACCGGTTCGATCAATCGTTCAAAATGCATGGTGATCTTTATCAACCAACTGCGCATGAAAATTGGAGTGATGTATGGCAACCCGGAAACAACCACGGGTGGCAATGCGCTGAAATTCTATGCGTCGGTCCGCCTTGATATTCGCCGCACCGGTCAGATCAAGGATCGCGATGAAGTGATCGGCAATTCAACTCGCGTGAAAGTGGTGAAGAACAAGGTCGCACCGCCTTTCAAGCAGGTCGAATTTGATATCATGTATGGCGAAGGTATCTCCAAGATTGGTGAAATTCTCGATCTCGGTGTCAAGGCCGGAATTGTCGAAAAATCAGGTAGTTGGTTCAGCTACGATAGTATTCGCATTGGTCAAGGCCGCGAAAATTCCAAGAACTATCTGAAAGAAAATCCCGAGATTTGCGACAAGTTGGAAGCCGCTATTCGCGGTAAGACCGACGAGGTCGCCGAGGAAATGATGACAGGACCGGACGCGGATTCTGAAAGCTAATCCTCAAGAGGGTCGGACCGCTCGCAAATTGTCCTTTGCGGATCTGTTCAATAAACAAACGGCCCTACCAAACCGGAGCCGGCACTAGCGAACTCAACCCCCGCTAGTGCTGGTTTCTCCGTTTCCGTGTGTGACAAGACGCTTCGCAGTTCACCAATTGACTTGTGACACAGGCCAGCAAGCAGTAATTGCCCGTCATGCATTCGACAAACGACATTCGCCGCGCCTTTCTGGACCACTTTGCTGCTGCTGATCACACAGTGGTGCCCTCGGCGCCGCTCGTGCCTTATAACGATCCCTCGCTAATGTTCGTCAATGCCGGGATGGTGCCATTCAAGAATGTTTTTACCGGCTTGGAAACACCGCCAGCACCCAGAGCAACGTCGAGCCAGAAATGCGTGCGCGCAGGCGGCAAGCATAATGATCTCGACAATGTGGGCTACACCGCGAGGCACCTGACCTTATTCGAAATGCTCGGTAATTTCAGCTTTGGTGATTATTTCAAAGACCACGCAATTGAACTGGCGTGGGATCTTGTCACCAAAGGCTACGGCTTGCCTGCAGATCGCCTAACGGTGACAGTCTACCATACTGACGATGAGGCCGCAGATCTGTGGCGCAAGATTGCGGGCCTGCCTGATGAGCGGATTATCCGCATCGCTACCAAGGATAATTTCTGGGCCATGGGCTCTGATGGGCCATGCGGCCCGAGCTCTGAAATATTCTGGGATCATGGTCCTGATATCGCAGGCGGCCCACCTGGCTCCCCCGATGAGGACGGTGATCGGTTTGTCGAAATCTGGAACCTTGTTTTCATGCAGCATGTGCAGGAAAGCGATACCATCATCGGCGATCTTCCAAGGCCGAGCATTGATACGGGCATGGGGCTGGAGCGGATTGCGACCATCCTTCAGGGTGTGCATTCAGTTTTTGAGACCGACACCTTTCAAAACCTCATCGCGGCCAGTGAAGATCTGGCTGGCGCGAAGGCAGAAGGTGAACAGCTTGCCAGCCACCGGATCATTGCTGACCATTTGCGCTCCACCAGTTTCCTGATTGCAGATGGAGTTCTCCCTTCCAACGAAGGGCGCGGCTATGTGCTTCGCCGCATAATGCGCCGCGCCATGCGTCATGCGCATTTGCTCGGTGCTAGCGATCCGTTGATGCATCGATTGGTGCCATCCTTGATCACCGAGATGGGGCAGCACTATCCTGAACTGTCCCGTGCGCAGGCATTGATCGGCGAAGTCCTAGAACGCGAAGAAACGCGCTTCCGCCAGACGCTGGAAAAAGGATTGCGGCTTCTGGATGAAGAAACCCGTTCGCTTAGCGCTGGAGATAGTCTTCGCGGTGAAACAGCTTTTAAACTGTATGACACTTTCGGCTTCCCTTATGACCTGACCGAAGATGCTTTGCGCGCGCGCGATATTGGCGTTGATCGCGCCGGTTTTGACGCTGCGATGGAGCGGCAAAAAGCAGCTGCGCGCGCAGCCTGGAAAGGTTCTGGTGCCGCTGCTGACAGCGAAATGTGGTTCGATATTGCAGAGCGCGAAGGCGCGACCGAATTCACCGGTTACTCCGCCACATCGGGCGAGGGGCGCGTTGTCGCCATCGTGGTGGATGGCAAGGAAGTGCAGCACGCCGATGCCGGTCAGGAAGTGACCGTGCTCACCAACCAAACGCCGTTTTATGGTGAAAGCGGCGGCCAGTCGGGCGATGCTGGCACCATTTCGGATGAGAATAGCCTTGCGATGGAAGTGCGCGACACCTCCAAGCCTTTGGGTCGATTGCACGCCCATCATGGGAAAATAGCGAAAGGCACAATCAGCGTTGATGATACCATCCGGTTAGATGTCGACGTGGTGTGCCGCAACGCGATCAGAGCCAATCATTCAGCCACGCACCTTGTGCACGCAGCGCTGCGCAATCATTTAGGCGATCATGTCACGCAAAAAGGATCGTTGGTTGCCCAAGATCGTTTACGGTTTGATTTCGCGCATCCCAAAGCGCTGACCGCAGAAGAAATTGCTGCCGTTGAAGCGGAAGTAAATGCGGAAATTCGTAGCAATGACGAAGTCGTCACCCGGTTGATGAGCCCTGATGAGGCCATCGAAGCGGGGGCAATGGCGCTCTTTGGTGAGAAATATGGCGATGAAGTGCGCGTCTTGTCTATCGGGGAAAACGATTGGAAAGGCTCTAGCCGGACGTATTCGGTGGAGCTGTGCGGCGGCACCCATGTGCGGGCGACGGGTGATATCGGCCTGTTCCGCATCATAAGCGAAAGCGCAGTGAGTTCAGGCGTGCGGCGTATTGAAGCGTTGACAGGTGAGGATGCGCGTCGCTGGGTAGTGGGCCGTGAAGACGCATTGAAGAATGTCGCATCCGCGCTCAAGACCAATCCTGAAGAGGTCGAAGAACGGGTCACGGCATTGCTTGATGAGCGTAAGCGGCTCGAAAAAGAACTCACCGAAGCGAAAAAAGCACTTGCCTTGGGTGGCGGCGGCTCTGGTGGAGCGCCTGCAGCAAGTGAAGAGGTTGGCGGCGTAAACTTCTCTGGCCAAGTGTTACACGGCATGAATCCCAAGGAGCTGCGCGGCCTTCTTGATGACGCAAAAACGCGCATGGGCAGCGGCGTTGCCGCAATTATCGCTGTAAATGACGGCAAAGCTGCCGTAGCGGCGGCGGTCACCCAAGATTTGGTTGTCCGCTTTACCGCTGTCGATTTGGTCCGTGCAGGCGTTGCAGCTGTTGGCGGCAAAGGCGGCGGTGGTCGCCCCGATATGGCGCAAGGTGGCGGTCCGGATGGCGATAAGGCGGACGAAGCGATTGCCGCCATAAAAGCTAGCTTAGCCAAAGCCGAATAAACCAAAATCAGTGCTGGTTAGGTCAACACGGTCAAAGTCGGCGCTGCCTTAGTCAGCATAGCCAAAGTTGCCCAAACCAAAGTCGGCTAACTACTGCTTGTATGTTCAGCCTTGATCGGAGACGCGGTTCTGGGAGGACCGGCGCCGATCTTCCTCGCTGCCTGCAGGAACGTCTTTCATATCATGCTCAGCGCGTGCGTTGGCCGGGCTACCATCGGCAACCTTTGCCGGCTTAAACTTTTCATCGTTAGAGATGGGTTTGGTTGGATCTGACTTATCGCTCATGTGAAAACTCTCCTTTCTTTAACAATGCTCAAAGTGCTGATTTGTATCCCGATATACTAACCCTCAGCAGTACTGGTCCGCAGTTTGGGCTTTGTCTCCAGCGCGCCTTCTTTCTGAATATGCTCGCGAAATTCGTCTCGCTTTTCGTGGATGGAGGCGATCACCGGGCCCATCGGCACGCCGATATCGACCAGTACAGCTTCGGACAATTGCAAAGAGCTTTCCAGCGTTTCGGGCACGGCATGGCTTGCTCCGCTGCGATACAGTTGGGCTGCGTGGAAGCTATCGCGGGCGCGGGTGATGATCGGCAATGCGGGATAGGCGGCGCGCAATTTCTTTACCAGCCTTTGCGCCAACACATGTTCATCCATCGTCAGAATGACGGCCGGCGCTTTTGCGATGCCCAGCTTATCCAATGCATCATCACGCGTCGCATTGCCGAATACGGCGCGATATCCCTCGCGCCTTGCGCCATCGACCAAATCGGAGTCTGCATCGAGCGCGACGTAAGGTATCTCATGCTTATCAAGCATCTCCGCGATCAGTTTCCCGACCCGTCCAAAGCCCACGATAATTACCCGCGGAGTTGATGGGTCGCCGTCTTCCTCAGGAATGCTGGCAATTGGCTCTACGCGCCGCGCGAGTGTTTTGCCCAACATGGCGAGCAGCGGTGTGATCGTCAGGCCAATGGCGGTGACGATTTGCCAGAATTGGGCAGTGCCGGGCTGGATCAGCATTGCGCTGGTGGCAGCGGCGAGAACGATAAGCGTGGTTTCCGATGGGCTGGCCATCAAAATGCCCGTTTCTGTCGCAGTGGCTCGGCGCGCGCCCATCAATCGCAGCAATACGCCGGTGACCACGGCCTTGATCGTCAGCACGCCGACAACCGCACCAATGATCGTCCACAGATCAGCCCAGATCGTGGTGACATCGATGCCCATGCCCACGGTGATGAGGAATATCCCCAAAGCAAGTCCCTTGAAGGGCTCCATAATGCCCTCAACTTCATTGTGGTATTCAGTTTCGGCGATCAACAACCCGGCGAGCAGCGCGCCCACAATGGGAGACAGGCCAACAAGACCGGTGGCCAAACTTGCCCCGATTACTACCAGCAAGCTTGCGGCTAGAAACAGCTCGGGGCTTTTCGTGCGCGCGGCCTGTGCGAAGAGGCGCGGGAGCAAAACCCTGCCTCCGACCATCATAACGCCCACCACCAGCAAGCCTTGCCAGATGGTGGTAAAGATGCCGGAAAGTCCATCTGCGCCCGCATGTGGTGCCAGTGCGCCGAGGAAGAAAATCACCGGGACGATCATAATATCTTCGAACAACAGCATGGAAAGGGCGGCGCGGCCCACCGGCGTATTGGTGCCCGATATGCGCAAGACCAGCGCGGTCGATGAAAAGGCCAGGGCAAGGCCAAGCGCAATTGCGCCGGTCCAATATTGCCCCATCATCGATAGGAAAGCGGCCAGCAGAGAACCGATCACTAGCAATTCCAGCGCGCCAAGACCGAAGACCAACCTGCGCAATTGCCATAAGCGATTGAAACTCAGCTCCAACCCGATAGCGAACAGCAGCAAAATGATGCCAAATTCCGCAAAGGGGGCAAGCCGTTCTGGATCGGTAATCGTGACATGTTCGAGCAGGGGGACTTCAAAAATCATTCGCCCCAAGCCATAGGGCCCGACCAACACGCCAACGAAAATAAATCCGATGATGGGGGTCACCCGAAAACGGGCGAAAAGCGGGATAACAATTCCCGCTGCGCCCAGGATAACCAAGGCGTCTTTCATGAAAGGGGTGATTTCGTGGCCGTGCATGGCGGCACCCTATGTCAGAACAGGGGCTTGCTGCAATGCGTCATAGTAAAATGGCGGGCATCATCATAAAAACAACAGAAGCCAGGTTGGCGTCACGCACCGCAAAGCGCGTGACGCCAGATCAGGGTTAGCCCAAACCTTGTGACTTCATCTCTTTTTCGAGGCCTTCAACGATGGCTTCGAAGAACTGCTCGGTCGTCATCCAGCTTTGGCTGGGGCCGATTAGCAGCGCGAGATCCTTGGTCATTTTGCCTTGTTCAACACATTCAATGCAAACACGCTCAAGCGTTTCGGCAAAGGATACCACATCGGGCGTGTTGTCGAAGCGTCCACGATACATCAGGCCACGCGTCCAAGCGAAGATCGAGGCGATCGGGTTGGTCGAGGTTGCCTTGCCTTCTTGATGCTGACGATAATGGCGGGTGACTGTGCCGTGCGCGGCTTCCGCTTCGACGGTTTTGCCATCGGGGGTCATCAACACAGATGTCATCAGGCCAAGCGAGCCAAAGCCTTGTGCCACGATGTCAGACTGCACATCGCCATCATAGTTCTTACAAGCCCACACGAACTTGCCGCTCCACTTCAGCGCGGCGGCAACCATGTCATCGATCAAACGGTGCTCGTAAGTGATGCCGGCTTCTTCGAACTTGTCGGCAAACTCGGTGTCAAAGATTTCCTGAAAGAGATCTTTGAAGCGGCCATCATACTTTTTGAGAATGGTGTTCTTGGTCGATAGATATACCGGCCAACCACGATCAAGGCCGTAATTCAGACTGGCACGAGCAAAATCGCGGATGGAATCATCCAGATTGTACATCGCCATCGCGACACCTGGCTTTTCAAATTCAAACACGTCGAGATCGATTTTCTCGCCATCTTCGCCTTCGAATACGAGGCGCAGCTTACCTGCACCCGGGATCAGCGTATCGGTGGCGCGATATTGGTCACCAAAAGCATGGCGGCCCACAACGATGGGGTCCGTCCAACCGGGCACAAGGCGCGGCACATTGTCGATCACGATAGGCTCACGAAAAACCACGCCGCCAAGGATGTTGCGGATCGTTCCATTGGGCGAACGCCACATTTTTTTAAGGTCAAATTCTTCGACGCGCGCTTCGTCAGGAGTGATCGTGGCGCATTTTACGCCGACGCCATGTTCCTTGATCGCATTGGCGCAATCTACCGTAATCTGGTCATCGGTTTCGTCACGCTTCTCAATCGAGAGGTCATAATATTTCAGATCGACATCAAGATAAGGCAGGATCAAGCGTTCGCGGATCCATTGCCAGATGATCTTGGTCATTTCATCGCCGTCGATCTCTACAACCGGGTTCGCTACCTTAATCTTGGCCATGGGGTGTCCTGTTTTGTCTGGAATTTATCGGGAAATTTGCGCACCTCTTAAGCAGCAGATGCCCCTCGCGCAAGAGAGGCGCGCGCATCAATGCGTGTGGCCGATGCAATTGCTTGAAACAGACCGGGCATGAAGCGCGCTGCAATGATGGCCAAGCGGCTGTTTATGGGACTTTCCGCCAGTTTTCGGATGATGGCAGCGGTGCGCACCGGACGCGTTGCGGCACGCGCAAATTTGCTTTGATAAGCGGCGGCTGCGTTCGCTCCGCCTGTTTGCCAGCTTTGTGCAGCCATGATCCCGCTCGCCAAGGCAAGACCGATTCCCTCGCCTGCCAAAGAGGGGATAACAGCGGCCTGATCGCCCAAGCGGAATACGCCCGATTGCGTGGTTTTAGCAATATAGCCGTAAGGGACAGCGCCAATGGTCTCGATGCGGCAATCGGGCCAATCATCGCCAAGCCGCGCGGCCAATGCGGCATTGTCCTGCGCAATTTGGGCCAAAAGCTGCGCTGGATCATGATCGCACGCGGTGAGCGCAGATTTGCGCAAAGCAAGGCAGACATTGGCTGAGCCATCTTCCTGCAAGACTATTCCCGCATAGCCGCCTTGGAACATGTGCAGTTCGATCTGGCCTTGCATAAGGCGCCGTTGTTCTTGCGAAGCGGGTACACGAATGCGCAATCCCAAGGCGGGATCGGGACTGAGGCGCGGGCGCGAATGGCCGCGAACATCTTCTTTGCCTGTGGCCAGGAAAATGCTGTCCGATTGCCACGTGGTGCGGCGACCGGTTACTTCGCCCGGCGCAAGGGTGCGGATAGTGTCGCACGCGAAATCTGCGCCCGCGTCCATCGCTGCTGTTCGCATCGCGCTATCGAGCGCGTGGCGAGATAGCCCGAAAGCGGGGCGGGGCAGAGGAACTGTAGTGCTGCCACTTGGCGTGAAAAGAGCAAGCGTATCCACTCGGTGCGCACCCAACGAAGCGCAATTGATGCCAAGACCGCGCAATTGCTCTGCTGTGCGCCAACTTAAAAAGCCGCCACACAGCGGATCGCGCGGCGTTTCGTCCCTGTCGATCAAAAGCGGCGTCGCGCCTGCACCTGCCATCGTGATCGCCGCCGCACAGCCCGCGGGGCCTGCGCCCAAGATCACAGCATTGTGTGTCATTTGATCCATGATACGCATAGCCGGAAAGGGAAAAACCGCTCTACCTGCGCGCCGTTGATATTGGCTTGCGCAAACATATCCTGCCATTCTTGAGGGCGATAGCTGCGGGCGATGGATGTCTGCCCGTCTTTGCGCACAATATCATGCCACCCCATCAACCGCGCTAGCAGCGGATAGCCAAGATAGCTGAGTGTGTGGCGGTGCAAGTCATTGATAAACCATCCCTGCTGCGCTTCGCTGTCCATAAAGCGTAAGAAGGTTAGCAATTGGGAATGCGTCATATGATGGGCAACAAGACTTGAGACGATTACATCAAAGCCGCTATCAAAGTCCTGATAATCGCCGGTTTTGTAGGTAATCGGTAGGGCAGGATCGGTCGCAGCGCGCGCGGCGGCTTCGCTTTTGGGATTGAGATCAATACCGGTGAGCTGCGCCTTGATACCGCGCTTTTGCGCCCAAGCGGCGATTTCTCGCAGCATATCGCCATGCCCATATCCCACATCCAGCAGAGTGAAAGTATCGCGCCCACCAACGCAGCGCTCTAGAAAATTTAGCGTCGGGCGATGCGCCATGGTGAGGCGATTAACTTTGGCCAGATCAGCCAGCACCGCATCGTAGACCTGCGGCGGCAGATCGGAATCGTCCATGATCTCTTCGGTGATGCGCCGTTCAGCCAGCATCATTGGCCCATCCAAAATGCAGTCCCTCAAGAGCCAGGCCGGGGCCAAAAGCCATCGCGACGCCGCTTTCAGACCGCTTTGCCATCAACCGTTCGAGAACAAAAATCACCGTTGCAGAAGACATATTGCCAAATTCGCGCAGCACATCGCGCGACGTGGTGAGGGCATCGGGAGATAGGGCAAGCCCGCGCTCCACCGCATCAAGCACAGAGCGCCCGCCGGGATGCACGGCCCATTGCGCGATGTCATTTGCAGGCCGTGTGCCAGTGATCTGGCTGGTCAGCGCGGGATCGCCCAGCGCATCACCAAACCGCCCCGGCACCGCGCCAGACAGATGCATGGCAAAGCCGGTATCGGTGATCGCCCAAGTGATCAGCTCTTCGCTCTCCTCCAACGTTGCCGAAACGCCGTCACCCAGAGCCAACCCTGCGCCATCGCCTGTCACCAAAGCCGCCGCCGCGCCATCGGCAAACTGGCTCATCGCAAGCAGCGCCTCGATATTGTCGGTGTGTTGCATGTGCAGCGTGCAAAGCTCCACCGAGATAACGAGCACGCGCGCATCGGGCACAGATCGCACCAAATGGGCCGCGCTGCGCAAGGCGGTGATGCCAGCATAACAGCCCATAAAGCCGATCACGCTGCGCTCTACATTGGCAGCAAGCCCCAAACGCCGCGCGATGACCTGATCAAGGCCGGGCGCCATAAAGCCGGTGCAGCTGGCCAGCACCAGATGCGTGATGCCGGACACATCGGGCAGTTTCGCAATCGCTTTGAGAGCCAAATCGGGCGCAGCATCAGCATAGCGGCGCATGCGTTCAGCGGTGCCGGGCGGACCGCCTGCATTGTAAAACGATCCGGGTTCGAGGCGACCATCTTCGGGGCTGAGCACAGACCAGCGATGATCGATGCCGCCACGCGCTATCATCCGTGCAAAGGCCGCGCGTTGCCGTTCCTCGCTCAGCTGCGTTTCAGCCCATGCGGAATAATGCGCATGCACATCAAGATCAGGGACAGCCGTGGCAATCGCGGTTATGCGCGGTATCGCCATCAGGCGCGCTGCCGGAGCGAGGGGCGGGCGTTAAATCTGTTTGCCAAGTCTTGCACAAGCTTCGCGGTATTCGCTTATAAGCTGAGCGGCAATCTGTCCTGTGGGACGTACTGATTTCGTGCCACCAACACCATGCCCGGCGGACCACACCGTTTTCCAAGCCTTCGCCTCATCAGAAAGCGACATGCCGCCATGCAAATCGGGCAGGCTGGCCGCTTCAAGGCTGGGGGTGAGGAAGTTCGCGTTCACGCCCGACACCTTGTCAGTGTAGGTGATGTCCTTGGCCGCACAGTCGATCATCATCTGCTTTTGATTTTCAACCGCCATGCTTTCTTGCGCAGCGATAAAGTGTGAGCCGAAATAGGCAAAGTCGGCACCCAAAGCTTGAGCGGCGGCGATGTGGCCACCATGGCTCATCGAGCCTGATAAGATGATCGCGCCGTCAAACACTTCGCGAATTTCTGATACCAGGGCAAAGGGGCTAAGAAGGCCAGCATGGCCACCGGCACCGGCAGCAACTGCGATAATGCCATCCACGCCCGCTTGCGCAGCTTTTTCGGCATGGCGGCGCGAAATCACATCATGGAACACCAAGCCGCCATAAGAATGCACCGCATCCACCAGATCGCTAACCGCGCCAAGCGATGTGATGACGAACGGCACCTTGTGTTTCACCACAAGTTCCAGATCGCTTTGCAGGCGCGGATTGGTCTTGTGGACGATCAAGTTCACGCCATAGGGCGCATTATCCGGGCCAAGCCGGCTTTGGATATCAACCAGCCATTCTTCAAACCCTTCGCCGGTGCGTTGATTAAGCGCGGGGAAGGAGCCTGCGAGGCCAGCCTTGCAGCTTTCCACCACAAGATCCGGCCCCGAAATCAGAAACATCGGCGCGACAATTGCAGGCGCTTTCAGCCGCGCGCGGAACGCTTCCAATTGGGCGTTCAAAACGCTTCTGCCGGCAAGTCCATCATGCTGGCTTTGCCCGAAGTGATCGCCATGAACTGCGCCGTTGCGACCGGCAAAAGGCGATCAAAGAAGAACTGCGCGGTGATCAGCTTGCTTTTGTAGAACTCTGCTTCACTGGTGCCTTCTTCCAGCTTCGCATGGGCCAGCTGTGCGGCCTTGGCGAAGGTGTAACCCATCGCGACAAAGCCCAATAAGCGCAGATAATCGCTGGCCGCAGCGGCGGCTTCTTCGGGATCTTTCATGCCTTTACGCGCAATGTGCCCGGTAGAAAGCTGCAAGGCACCAAAGCTCTGCTGCAATCCGCCGACCATTTTGCCGATTTTGGGATCAGCGCCATTTTCTTCGATGAAGTTGGACACCGGATGGAAGAAAGCGCGCAAATTGCGACCCATGCGATGGGGCAGTTTGCGTCCCACAAGGTCCAGCGCCTGAATGCCGTTCGTGCCTTCGTAAATTTGCGCGATACGCGCATCACGCGCGAACTGTTCAACGCCGGTTTCCTGCACGTAACCATGCCCGCCATAAACCTGAATGCCCAAATGGGAAGATTCATGACCAAGATCGGTGAACAGCGCTTTGACCACGGGTGTCATCAGTGCGACGAAATCGGCAGCGCGTTCCTTGGCTTCGGGCTCTTTTGCAGCATGGCTGGCGTCCAACGCGCGGGCGACCCATGCGCTAAGCGCGCGGCTGCCTTCGTTGTAGGCGCGCATCGTCATCAACATGCGGCGCACATCGGGGTGCACGATGATCGGATCAGCGGCGGCATCGGGGTTCTTAACACCCGAAAGTGAGCGGCCTTGGATGCGGTCCTTGGCGTAATAGACAGCAGACTGGTAAGCGATTTCTCCGACGCCAAGCCCTTGAATACCAACGGCAACACGCTCTGTATTCATCATCAGGAACATGGCTTCGAGGCCCTTATTGGGCTCTCCGATCAACCAGCCTTTGGAATCGTCAAAGCTCATCTGACACGTGGCCGACGCTTTCAGGCCCATCTTGTGCTCAATCGCTGTGCAGATGACATTGTTCGCATCACCTAGCGAGCCATCATCATGCGGCAGATATTTGGGCACGAGGAACAGCGAGATACCCTTCACACCATCAGGCGCATCAGGCAGGCGCGCGAGCACGAGGTGGATGATATTGTCCGCCAGATCATGATCGCCAGCTGAGATAAAGATCTTATTGCCCGTGATCAGCCCGCTGCCATCGTCTTGCGGTACAGCTTTGGTACGCAACATGCCAAGATCAGTGCCGCAATGCGGCTCTGTCAGACACATGGTTCCCGACCATTCGCCGCTGGTCATGCGAGGGAGGTAGAACTCCTTGAGATCTTCCGAGCCATAGCCTTCAAGCGCAATAATCGCGCCATTGGTAAGGCCGGGATACAGGCCGAAGGAGAGGTTCGACGAACAGCTCATTTCCTCAACCATTTTGGCCAGGACATGCGGTGCGCCTTGGCCGCCCCATTTCGGGTCTACCGCAAGGCCAGCCCAGCCGGATTCGCAAAACTGCTTGTAAGCTTCCTGAAAACCTTTGGGCGTGCGCACGACGCCGTTTTCGAGGCGGCAACCTTCTTGGTCACCGGGCCAGTTGATCGGCAGCAGCACTTCTTTGGCGAGCTTGTTGGCTTCTTCAAGGATGGCGACCATCGTATCGGGATCGAAATCCTCGAAGCCTTCGGTGTCGCCAAAGCCATCATCATTGTGCAGCTCTTCAAGGTTGAAGCGCATGTCGCGAATAGGGGCGTCATAGACTTGCATGGCGGTTCTCTCTTCTCTCTCAATCAGTTCCGAAGCGGCTTACCCGTTTCAAGCATATGCTCGACCCGGGCCTGCGACTTGGGATTGCGTGCCAGACGCATAAAACCGGCAACCTCCAGCTCCAGCATTTGATCCTCGGTCACCACTTCGGTCATGTCGGTGTTGCCGCCGGTCAGCACGATAGCCAACTCTTCAGCGACGGTTACATCATGCGGCGTAGCCATGCCCTGCTTGCGGAAACTATCCACCGCAAGTTTGAGCGCAGCGCGGCCTGTTTCGCCCGGCAGGCGGAATTCAGGCTTCTTAGGCGGGGCATAGCCTTCGACCATCGACAGCGCATGTTCCTTGGCATCGTGCAACAGGCGATCACGGTTCATGGTCACCTGATCATGCTTACGCAAAAAGCCGTGATCGCGCGCTTCGGCGGCAGATTTTGCCACCGTCGCGGTTGAAATCAGCTCAAACGCTTTGGACACAGCGGGCATCGGGCCATTGGGATGGCGCGGATTGTTTTGCCAGCGCTCAATCATCTCGCTGCAACCGCCCCAGCCAGGAATGATGCCCACGCCTGTCTCAACCAGGCCAATATAGGTTTCGGCATGGGCCTGCACCGCATCGGAATTGAGCACGATTTCACAGCCACCACCCAGCGCAAGGCCAGACGGGGCAGAAACCACGGGGAAGGGTGCATATTTCAACGCTTTGTAAGCCTTTTGACCCTGACGGATCAGCTTTTCAACTTCGCTCCAAGCCGCGATATTCATCGCGAAAATCGCAAGGCCGAGATTAGCTCCGGCGGAAAAGTTGCTGCCTTCGTTATAGACAACCATCGCCTTGTAATCCTTCGAGACGATGGGGATCGCCTTTTGGATCAGCTTCATCACTTCCACATCAAGCGAGTTCATTTTGCCGGTAAATTCAAGGCAGGCAACACCATCACCCACATCCCACAAAGCGGCAGAACCGTTGCGGATGATAGGTTCAGAATTGAGCTTGATATCTTCGAGCAGCAGCACGCCCTCGGCGCGCTCTACATCGTGATATTGGCCATCGGTGCCGAAATATTGACGCTTGCCATCTTCAACACGGTAGAAGCTGCCATCGCCAACCGCTTTCAACAGTTCGGGCACAGCGATGTCGCTCTCTTCAAGACGCGTCACCAGTGCAGCAGCACCGATTTTGTCGATCATCTCGAACGGGCCCATCTTCCAATTGTAGCCCAGCTTCATCGCATCATCGACGCCAACAACCGTCTTTGTCGCTTCGGGCACAATCATCGCTGAATAAGCAAGGGTAGGGCCAAGCACAGCCCAGGCATAATCGCCAATTGGGCCGGGGATGGAGATAAGCTTGCCAAGATCACCTTTGGCCGCGCTGCCACGGATCGAGACAGGGCGCGCCGCATGCGCGTATTCGCCGGATTTCAGGTCGATAGCCTCTTTGACTTTCTTCCCGCCATCCTTGTTCATGCGGTAAAAACCACCTTTGCCTTTGCGGCCGGTATACCCTTCGGAAATGAGCTTTTCGAGCAGTGGCTCTGACCGGGCGATTGCTTGATAGGGATCGTCCTTGGGCAAAGTGTCTGTAAGACTCTTTTGCAGGTAGGGCATCAGATCAAGGCCGATAAGATCGACCAGTCCGAATACGCCCGTTTTGGGAATGCCCATCGGTTTGCCGCCAATGGCATCGGCATCTTCAACCGAAACGCCCATATCTATGGCCGAATTGATCGCCGCCTGAATCCAGAACGTGCCGATCCGGTTGGCGATAAAGCCGGGGGAATCTTCAGCCACAACAGGGGTTTTGCCCAGTTGACGGTCCACGAAATCGGTGACCTTGGCGACCGTATCTGTGTCGCTATGCGGGCCAGAGACAATCTCAATCAGACGCATATAACGCGGCGGATTGAAGAAGTGGGTAATCAGAAAGTCCTTGCGGAACTGGTCCGAACGGCCACTGGTCAGCTGCTCTAGGGGAATGGTGGAGGTGTTTGAGCTGACCGCAGTGCCGGGTTTACGCACCTCTTCCAGCTTGGCGTAGAGATCCTGCTTGATATCGAGCTTTTCGATGATCGCTTCGACCACCCAATCACACTCGGCAACTTTGCCCAGATCATCTTCAATATTGCCGGTTTCGACAAGCTTGGCCGCGCGCTTGTTCATAAATGGCGCGGGGCTGGTCTTGAGCATTTTCTTCACCGCGCCTTCAGCGATGGCGCTGCGATTGTCGCCTTCGCGCGGCACGATGTCGAGCAGCAGCACAGGGATGCCAGCATTGGCGACCTGCGCGGCAATACCTGCGCCCATCGTGCCTGCGCCAATCACGCAAACTTTATTGATGGTATCAGACATTTATGCGGCCTCCAAAATCGTCGCGATGCCTTGGCCACCGCCAATGCACTGGGTGGCCAGAGCGTATTTCTTACCTTCGCGTCCAAGCAGCGCGGCTGCCTTTCCAACAATGCGAGCGCCCGTTGCGCCCAGCGGATGACCGATCGCAATCGCACCGCCATCCAGATTGATCTTTTCCTCAGGAATGCCAAGATCAGCAATACAGGCCAAAGACTGGCTGGAGAACGCTTCGTTGAGCTCAACAATGTCGATATCGTCGATGGACAGTCCAGCGCGATCAAGAGCCTTCTTAGTCGCCTCAACCGGGCCGATGCCCATGATTTCAGGCGCGCAGCCGGAAATGGCCATGCTCTTTATTTTGGCGAGAACCGTCAGGCCGTTTTTCGCCGCATAATCCGCACTGCACACCAGAACTGCGCTCGCGCCATCGGTAAGCGGGGAGGCGGTGCCAGCGGTGACGGTGCCATTTTCGTCAAAGGCGAGTTTAAGGCCGGCCAGCGCCTCGGCAGTTGTATCGGGACGAGGCGTGCCGTCTGTATCGATATCGCCATAGGGCACGATTTCGTCCTTGAAGGCATTCTTGGCCATCGCTGCGCCAGCTTTTTGCTGGCTGTTCACCGCAAATTCTTCTTGGGCGGCGCGATCAATTTCGTACTTCTTGGCAAGATTTTCCGCAGTATCGCCCATGCCAACATAAGCGGCACTGGTTTTGGAAAGCTCAGGATGCGGCATCGGGTTAAAACCTGTCATCGGCACCCGGCTCATTGCTTCGACACCGGCGGCGATAAACACCTCGCCTGCGCCCATGGCAATCTGACCAGCGGCATAATGGATTGCGCTCATGCTGGATCCGCAGAACCTGTTCATGGTGATCCCGCCAATGCTTTGCGGCAGGCCTGCGAGCAAAACTGTCAGCCGAGCGATGTTAAATCCCTGCTCGCCCTCGGGGAAAGCACAGCCCATCACTACATCTTCGATGTCGTCCGCTTTGACGCCGGTGCGGTCGATCAGACCGCGAATGGTATTGGCTGCAAGATCATCGGGACGAACCTTGGCAAGAGCGCCGCGATAAGCCGGATGGAAGGGGGAGCGGACATAGCCCGCAATGACGACATCACTCATGTCTAATCGTGCCTCTCTACATAAATAACTGCGCATTGACCTTTTGCGCTGAATGGTTACGATAGCGTCTATGCCCTTACGTAAACGTCAAGGCAAGCAAAAATCAAGATGCGGATCACAAAGGAATGCCGCATTTTACGGTGAAAGGATAGATGATGAGCAGCAAGGGGGTCGCGTCCCGCCCGCTCGATACAAGTCGGATTCTGGATGCTGAGGGCAATCTGCGCCCCCGGCTGTTAACAGAGCCGTTTGATTATGCCGTCTCCACCTGGCCACAACGAATCGCTATCGATTTCTTGGGCCGGGAATGGACCTATGGCGAGATCGGAGAATTGGTTGATCACGTGGCGGCTGGGCTTCAGTCTGCCGGATTGAACCAAGGAGACCGGTTCGGCCTGTGCCTGCCCAACACGCCGTATTCTGTGATCATGTATTATGCCGTCCTGCGCGCAGGCGGTGTGGTGGTCAATTTGAACCCGCTTTATTCTGATAGCGAAGTGGAATTCCTCGTCACCGATTCAGGTGCAAAAATGGTCGCGGTGCCTGATCTGGCTATGATCCATGACAAGGTGGCGCACGCTTGGGGCAAAGGCGATCTGGAAGCGATTGTGTTGTGCCCGATGGCCGACGTGCTCTCTTTCTGGAAATCGGTGGGCCTTCGCACCGTAAAACGCTCGTCACTGGCGAAGCGCCGCGCCGACATCACCTATATCGATTACAATGATCTGGTTGAGGATCAGACACCGCTCAAGCCCGTCTCGCTCGATCCGCATGATGTGGCGGTGCTGCAATATACTGGCGGCACGACCGGGCGGCCCAAAGGCGCCATGCTAACCCATGCCAACCTTGCCGCAAATGCTGCGCAAATGGTGCTCCATGTGGGAGAAGAGCGTGATGTTCAGGAACGCACTTTGGGGGTGCTGCCTCTATTCCATGTCTTCGCGCTCACTTGTGTGCTGAATTTCGGTATTGAGACAGGTTCTGAATTGGTATTGTTGCCGCGTTTTGAAATGGACGAGGTGCTCAAGACATTAAAGCGCAAACCGCCAACGCAGATCTTTGGCGTACCCACGATTTACAACGCTTTTGGCCAATTGCCCGATGACAAGGTGCCAGACCTGTCCGCAGTACGCACAAGCATTTCAGGCGGCGCGCCATTGCCGCTTGATGTGCGGCGCCGTTTTGAAGAACGTACCGGGTCGCCGGTATCGGAAGGTTACGGACTTACCGAAGCATCACCGATCATCACCAGCAATCCGCTGCTTGGCCGCACGCCTGTTAAAGACAATTCATGTGGTCCGGCATTTCCGCACACAATCATCGAGCTACGCGATCCTGAAACAGGCGCAATGGTTACAGAACCCGGCGCGAAGGGCGAAGTGTGCGCGCGCGGACCGCAAGTGATGAAAGGATACTGGAACCGCCCCGGCGCGACCGAGGAAACCTTTGCCGATGGAGCATTGCGCACCGGTGATATCGGCTACCTTGATGAAGACGGATACCTGTTCCTTGTGGACCGGATGAAGGACATCATCTTGTGCTCAGGCTACAACGTGTATCCGCGCGCGATTGAAGATGCCGCATACGAACACGAAGCGGTGAAAGAAGCGATCGCCATCGGCATTCCTGATGATTATCGCGGTGAAGCGCCCAAGCTTTATATCGCGCTAAAAGAAGGCATGGAATTGAGCGAGGAGGAGCTTGATGCCTTCCTAAAAGAACGGCTCAATCCGATCGAAATGCCCGACGCTTACGAATTTCGAGACGAGCTTCCCAAGACTTTGGTCGGCAAGCTTGAAAAGAAAGAATTGGTCGCAGAAGAAAAGGCAAAAGCTGCTGCTGCAAAGGCGGCAGCCAATAGCGAGAATACGCCCAAGGAGGCAGCTGAATGACAAGCGACATAGCCAGCCCAAGCATAGAGGCATCCGATAACACGCCGCCAATGGGCGATGATCATCTCGCCACTATTGCAGAGGCTTCAGCCGAACTTGGCGTGACGCAACGCACCTTGCGGTTTTACGAAGATAAAGGCCTGATCAATCCGCGCCGGGTGGGCGCAATGCGGGTCTATTCCAAACGTGAGATGGGCCGTATGCGCCTGATCCTGCGCGGCAAGCGGTTGGGCTTTTCAATCCGCGAAATTGCGGAACATCTTTCGCTTTATGATACCAATCACGATCCCGCTCATGTTGAGCAAACGCGCCGGTTGCTGGAGCGGGTGGTCGTGCGGCTCGATGAATTGCGGGCCCAGCGCGTTGCGATTGAAGAGACAATCAACGAGCTTGAAGTGATCGAGGAACAAGCGCGCGATTACATCGCCCAGCGTTAACCGTGTGCGCTGCGGCAAATTCGCAGATTTTTTAAAGAGCCGGATGGTGGGCGTAGAGAGAGTTGAACTCCCGGCCCCTGCGATGTCAACACAGTGCTCTACCACTGAGCTATACGCCCACTTGCATCCAGACAGGCGGGCGCATTAGCGCCGGTCCTTTTATCACGCAAGCGGAAAGCCTTGCACGGTCCGAAAAAACGCGATTGAAAAGTGCGTTAGATTGACGCAGCGAAAGCTTCGTCAAACATCCGCTCAACTTCCAGAACCAGATCTTTGAGGTGGAACGGCTTGGAAAGCGTTTTGGCTTGAGGCGCTTCGCGATTGGCGCGCAGAGCCACAGCGGCAAAGCCGGTGATGAACATCACTTTGGTGCTGGGGCTGATTTCGTTGCAGCGCTGCGCCAATTCGATCCCGTCCATTTCCGGCATCACGATATCGGACAAAAGCAGATCGTAGATCTCTGTTTCAAGCAGCGGCAGCGCGGCTGTGCCACGGTCCACGGCCATCACCGAATGTCCAGCCTGCTCCAATGCGCGCTTAAGGTAAGTGCGCATGGCTTCGTCGTCTTCTGCAAGCAGGATGCGGATCATTCCGGGGCCCTTCGTCCAAGTGGTTTGTGGCAAGCGGTTGATGCTGTGCCGTGTTGAGAAACCGTGCATAGCGCCGCTTGTGTAAAAATCCCGTGTCGATTTGGAGATGCCCTGCTTTGACACAACAGCTTTTGACAGTGGTTAAAAACAGCGGCAGCAGTGAATTTATGAAAGCCATAGGCCACAGCCAAAACGATTCGGCTCCATCAAATCACGCGCAACAAAGCCATGATGGCGGCGAAATTCCGGGCGCAGAAGGCCATCCAGCTTTCACGCTTAGCCAACAAAAACCAGCGCCTTTCCCGATACTCATCGCAGTGCCTCATGCAGGCCGCCATTATCCGCCCGCTTTAACTCAGCGCATGCGCGCGCCGCGCGAATCATCCCTGCGGCTGGAAGATCGCATGATCGATCTTGTGGGAAGGGCCGTTGCGCAGGAAACAGGAGCAAGCTTGCTCGTGGCTCATGCGCCGCGCGCAATGGTCGATCTGAACCGCGCTGTTGATGATATGGATTGGGACATGGTCGCTGAAGGCGCTCCCGCCAGCGCGATCCGCCATGCCGCGGGTCGCCGGGCGCGCAGCGGGCTTGGACTGGTGCCGCGCCGATTGCCGGGGATGGGCGAATTGTGGCGCCGCCGTTTGACGCGTGACGAGCTCAATGCGCGCATTGGGCAGGTGCATCGTCCCTATCACGCAGCTGTAGCACAAACGCTTGAGGCTCTGCGTGACAGGTGGGGCGCTGCCTTGTTGCTGGATCTGCATTCGATGCCGCCGCTCGGCTCCAAATCAGGGCGCAATCCGGCGGTGGATTTTGTGTTGGGCGATCGTTTTGGCGCTTCGTGCGATCCCACACTGGTCCGCACCGCACTAAACCATTTTGACAGGGCAGGGCGGTTGGCAGCGCATAATCGTCCCTATGCCGGTGGCTATGTTCTTGATCGGCACGGTGCGCCCACCCGCGGCCTGAATGCGATGCAAATCGAAGTATGCCGCACTGTGTATCTGGATAAAGCTTTGCGAGAGCCGGGAGTAGGCCTGAGTGAAACCACGCAAATGATTGCATCTTTGGTGCGCCGCTTGGCCGATGAATTGGCCAGCCGCCAAAACGCTTTGCCGCAAGCAGCGGAATAACAATGAATTTCCAAGAAAAAAGCCACCCCGTGCAAAACGCACGAGGTGGCCAAGGTTTAGGGAGTTAACACGCCGAAGCGTGCCAGTTCCAACGGGCCATGAGGGGTGCACCGAAGGAACGACGCAGATATATGCAAAACGCCGCCAAATTCAAGCGAATCTGGCGGCGTTTTATTGCGTAACCCCGAAGGATTAACGGATTTAATTGGGTTGAGCAGGCATTTCCGGGCGTTCAGGGATTTTGCCCTGTTCAACCTGACGCGCAAATACCATGCGCATAAGGTCTACCGAGAATAGCTGCGCATAGATCAGGGGCAGCATTCCGTTTTCGGACCATTTGCGCAATTGATCGCCACGCAATTTCGCCAGTTTTTCCTGATTGATCATTTGGAAACCGCGATACACGAACGGCTTGTCTTCGCCGTCATTGCGATTGATCGACACTTCGCCGTCCATCAGCAACTCTGCTTTTTTCAGTTCTTCAACGAACATCTGCGTCTTGCTGCCAGCTTCTTCAAACTTTTCGCAGAACTGCAACAGCCCATTGGTGTGCTCGGAAGGTTCGTTGCCTTCAGTAAAAAGAGGAGTGCCGTCTTCACTCTCACCAACCAGATCACTGGTCGGATCAAAGCACAAAGAAAGACTGTCCGAATTGGGATCGATCTTCGCGAGCAGAAAAGGATAGCGGCGCGCATAAGCAGGCACATAAGGCGCACCGCGCGGAGTGCCATCTTCTTCAAAAAAGACATTCACGCCTTCGTTCAGGCCCATCAATGCGAGCGGAACGGGGTTTTCGCCGGCAGAGAAAACGATTGGGAAATCACGCTGCGCTGCTGGAAATTCTTCTACGGTCAGCGGGATAGCGTGCACATTGGCGATCCAGGGCGCTTTATCGACAGTGCGCGATGTCCACTTGGAATGCTCTTTGGAGTTGAGGGGAATGAGGTCCTTGTAAAGGACGGGCAAATTGTTTTTCGGCGCGCTGGCCATGAAATTCTCTCCGCTTATGGCTGATCTGGCGATCTTGAAGCAGATGGCCAAGGCCACAACTCCAATATCGCAATTCAGGGCGGGGCTTTAGTCGTTCACCGCCTCGGACGCAAGCGGGACCAGCTTACCGGGATTGAGTATCCCCGACGGGTCCAACGCGGTCTTGACCTGCTGCATCAAAGCAATCTTCACAGGATCAGCCAACCGGGCCAATTCAGCCAGCTTCAATTGGCCAATACCATGCTCTGCGCTGATGGAGCCTTGATAGCGGGTAACCATGTTATAAACTTGCCTACTGACGATGCTCCCGACCTCGTTATACCACGTTGCCGGATCAGCATCGCTGTCTGCAATGACATGAAAATGCACATTGCCATCGCCCAAATGGCCAAAGGCCACAGCTTTGGTGCCGGGGAAATCACGCTCCAGTTTGGGAACGGCTTCTGCGATAAACTCCGGCATCCGCGCCACTGGCACGGATATGTCATGTTGAACTGCTGGACCCAATGCGCGCTCGGCAATTGGCACATCTTCGCGAATGCCCCAGAATTGCGCAGCCTGCGTTTCATTTTGCGCAATAGCTGCATCTTCAACCAGACCCTTCTCAAACGCACTCATCAGCACATTTTCCGCCAGTTTGGGCAATGCATCGGCCGAGGCAGCATCCGCCGCCAGCTCTATCAATGCGTGCCATTCATGCGTTCCGGCAAGAGGTGAGCGCGCAGTCTCACTATGCGCAATTACCGCATCAAAGCTATGGCGAGGCAAGATTTCAAACCCTTCGAGCGCATTGCCTGCCATGTCCTGAACATGATGCAACAAACTGCGCGTATCATGCACCGATCCAAGCCCCGCCCACAACACCGCGCGATCCGCCAAAGCAGGCAGCAGCCGCAAGGTTGCAGCAGTTACAATGCCCAGCGTCCCTTCGGAACCGATCATCATCTGTTTCAGATCAAAACCGCGATTGTCTTTTTTCAGCGGGGTGAGGGCGTCAAACACTTGCCCGTCAGCCAGCACCACTTCCAGCCCCAGCACCTGCGCGCCCATTGAACCATGCCGCAACACCTGCGTCCCGCCGGCATTGGTTGCAATCAACCCGCCAATGGTGGCCGAACCTTTGCCGCCCAAGGTGAGTGGGAAGCGTAGTCCTTCGGCTTCGACCTGATCGTGTAAGGTTTGCAGGATCATGCCCGCCTCACAGGTGATCTCGCGCGCTTTCTCGTCAAACCGGCGCACCTGCGTCATGCGGCGCAGCGATAGCAGCACCGCATCGCCGCTTTCATCCGGCGTTGCGCCGCCAGACATGCCCGAATTGCCGCCCTGAGGCACGATCGGGACACCATATTCACCGCACAGTTTGACCAGTCTGGACACTTCCAATGCCGTGACAGGCGATGCCATGCCAAGCGCGCGCCCTGTAAACCGGCCACGCCAATCGGTCAGCCACGGAGTGACCATATCGCCATCACGCGTCCACCCGCGATCCCCCAGAAGGTCGGCAGCTTTTTGGCAAAATTCATCTTTTTCGTTCATGCCGCGCCTATGCCAGCGCTGCGCAAAGCTTGCAAAGTGCAATCGGGGGATTAAGCCAGCATTCAATCCAATCGTCTAACAGGGGCCATTCGTCTGACAAACGAACAAATGAAGTGTTGGCGCAACGCATGTTGTTACCGGACACTTTCTACGATGACCGGACACTTTGCCACAATGAAACGTCTTTGCCTCTTTCTTGCCTGCCTCGCTTTATGCGTGCCGGTCGCCGCTGTGCATTGGCCAGCCAGCGCGCAGGATGCGCGATTGCCCGGCGGCGCGTTAAGCCTTGATCCGATGGCGCAGGATACGTTTCGTGTTTTGAATGAAGCGCGCCGCGGCGAAGTCTGGGGTCAAGTCCGGGTAGAACGCCGGGTTATCATCCGCATCGCGCCAAGTGACGAAGCAACCCGCACCACGCTTATGGCAGAATTGCCACGCCGCAATATGCAGGCGAATTTTGAAGAAGTGCCGCACACCGATTGTGTTCAGGTGGAAAGTATTTTGGGTGTTCGCCCAACGCACGACAATCGCCTTTTGCTGTTCACCCGAGATCGCGCGATTTTGACGGCCACGTTGGAGCGCAAATGTGCAGCACGTGATTTTTATTCCGGCTTTTATATCGAACGCAGCGACGATGGCCGCCTTTGTGCCGATCGTGATCGCTTGCAATCGCGCGCAGGATCGAGCTGCGCGGTTGAAGGCTTTAGCCGGCTGGTTGCTGTAGCTGGTTGAGGCGCTGTGGCCGGTTGAGGCGCTGTGGCCGGTTGAACACACTACGCTTCCTACCCTAACTTGCAATTTGCGCGTGGCGCGCGTAGTGCGCGCTGCAAGTTTGCCGGAGGAAATTCCCTCGGTCAGCTCTTCTGCCGCGTCACACTGGCGCGACACTTTTGATCCGGACATTGTAACGCCTATGAAATTTGCCGATCTCGGCCTGTCTGACGAATTGCTCCAAGCCGTAAATTCGGCCGGGTATGATGAACCTACGCCTATTCAGGCAGAGGCGATCCCCGCTGTGTTGATGATGAAAGATCTCATCGGCATCGCCCAGACCGGTACGGGCAAAACCGCAAGCTTTGTGCTGCCGATGATCGATGTGCTGGCCAATGGACGGCGCCGGGCGCGTATGCCGCGCTCTTTGATTTTGGAGCCGACGCGCGAATTGGCCGCGCAGGTTGCTGAAAATTTTGAGAAATATGGCAAGAACCATGATCTCTCAATGGCGCTACTGATTGGCGGCGTGCAGATGGGTGATCAGATCAAGGCGCTGGATGAAGGCGTTGATGTGCTGATCGCTACACCGGGCCGCTTAATGGATTTGTTTGAACGCGGCAAAATCATGCTCAACGGGTGTGAGCTGCTGGTGATCGATGAAGCTGATCGGATGCTGGATATGGGCTTTATCCCCGATATCGAATTCATCTGCTCAAAATTGCCTGAAACACGCCAAACGATGCTGTTTTCCGCAACGATGCCACCGCCTATTGCCAAGCTGGCGAAGACCTTCCTCAACAATCCCAAGCGGATTGAAGTGAGCCGGGCTGCATCGACCAATGAAAATATCACTGCCTTCAAAATCCCGATCAAGGCGCGCGAAAAGCGTTCGACATTGAAATGGCTGCTGGCCAATGATCTTGTTGAAACCGCAATTATCTTTGCCAATCGCAAAACAACCGTGCGCGAACTCAACAAGGATCTGCAACGGGCCGGTTTTTCCAGCGGTGAAATCCATGGTGACATGGATCAAAACAGCCGTTTGAAGGAATTGGAACGGTTCAAATCGGGTGATGTCAACATTCTGGTCGCCAGCGATGTCGCTGCACGCGGACTGGATGTGAAAGGCGTCTCGCACGTGTTTAACTTCGATACGCCGTGGCACCCGGATGATTATGTGCACCGCATCGGCCGAACAGGTCGCGCAGGCGCTTTGGGCCGTGCTTTCACGCTGGTTTCGGATGAAGACAGCGAAGCGATTGCCAATGTTGAAAAGCTCACTGGCAGCAAGATCAAGGTTTTCGGCAAGAAAGACGTCCGCGTGGAGCTAAAAGCGGCGCCTGATGCCAAAAAGAGCAAACCTGCTCAAAAGGCAGACGATAAAGCTGAGAAACAGAAAGCCGAACCGGCAGCAAAAGTTGAGCAGGCGGGTGAAGAAACGCGCCAAGAAACTCAGCAAGAGCAAGAGCGCAAACCGCGCAAGGAAAGCCGTGAGCGCGCTCCTAAATCGGAACCCCGCCGCTCCAATCGCAAGCGTGAGCCTAAGGAAGATCCGGTCCCGGCTGGTGAGTGGAACGGGCCCAAGCCTGATTTCCTCGGAGTAGGCTTCCGCTAAGCTTTCGCGGCCTTACTCGGCCAGCTTCACAAAACTATCTATCACGCGCTTGGTACCGGCTTTTTCAAAGTCGATTTCCAGCTTGTTGCCTTCTTGGCCAAGGACTGCGCCATATCCAAACTTCTCGTGAAACACCCGCGCGCCGATAGCAATATCGCCGCGCGGCTTGGCAGCGAAACTGGCGGCTGAGCGGGTCGTTTCTTTCACTCGGCTCTGCTTGGGTTCATACCCTGTTGATAGTGCGCGCTGCCAACCAGGTCCGCGTTGTTGTGAGCGTTCTGGCCGGGCTTGGGAAACATGCGCAAACGGATCCTCCTGCTCGCTCCAATTGGCTTGCCAGAGCGATTTGCCGCCCGTCATCGTGGTTTCCGCATTCACAAATTCTTCTGGCAATTCTTCAAGGAAGCGTGACGGGATCGAGCTGGTCCATTGGCCAAAAATGCGGCGGTTGGCGGCATGCAAAATGGTGCAGCGGCGGCGCGCCCGCGTTATCGCGACATAGGCAAGGCGGCGCTCTTCTTCCAAACTGGCCAATCCGCCTTCATCGAGAGAGCGCTGCGATGGAAACACGCCTTCTTCCCAGCCTGGCAGAAAGACATGGTCAAATTCCAAACCCTTGGCCGCGTGCATGGTCATGATAGTGACCTTTTCCTCATCGTCGCGCGCATCATTGTCCATCACCAGGCTGACATGTTCGAGGAAATCGCCAAGCGTCGCGTAATCCTCCATCGCGCGGGCCAGCTCGACAAGGTTATCCGCGCGGCCGGCCGCTTCTGGCGAACGGTCCGCCTGCAACATATCGTCATAGCCGCTTTCCGCCATCACCATGCGAATAAGCTCCGCTGGCGCGACCTCTTCTGAGGTTTCGCGCCAGCGCAGGAAATCGCCCATCAATGCCGCAATGGTATTGCGCGCGCGGGGCGGCAGCTCATCGCTATCGGCAAGCTCCAAAGCGGCAGCGGCAAGCGGCTTGGCCGTCCGGCGCGCATGGGCGTACATCTTCTCAAGCGTTTTGGCGCCAAGGCCGCGCTTGGGCTGATTATAGATGCGCTCAAAGGCCAGATCATCAGCAGGCTGCGCAATCACCCGCAAATACGCCAAAGCATCCCGGATTTCAGCGCGTTCGTAGAAGCGAAAGCCGCCGATGATGCGATAGTTGAGCCCGATCTGGATAAAACGGTCTTCGAATTCGCGCGTCTGATATTGCGCGCGGACAAGGATGGCGACCTGCTCCAGCGAAGCGCCTTCACGCTCCAGCCGCTCGATCTCCTCGCTTACCCGGCGCGCTTCTTCGGGTGCATCCCACACACCGATAGAGCGCAGTTTTTCACCTTCGGGCAATTCGGTCCAAAGCGTCTTGCCCAGCCGTTGAGAATTGGCTTCGATTAAGCCGGATGCTGCGGCAAGGATTTGCGGAGTGGAGCGATAATTCTGCTCCAGCTTAATTACCTTTGCGCCCGGAAAATCCTTTTCAAACCGCAGGATATTCGCAACTTCTGCACCACGCCATGAATAGATCGATTGATCATCATCACCCACCACGCAAATGTTTTTGCGCGTCTGCGCGATCAATCGCAGCCACAGATATTGGACAGCATTTGTGTCCTGATATTCGTCCACCATTACGTATTTGAAGCGGTCCTGATATTGCTTCAACACATCGGGATGCGTGCGCAAAATGTTGAGGACATGGAGCAGCAAATCGCCAAAATCGCAGGCGTTCAGCTCCTTCAAACGTTCTTGATACCGGTGATACATCGCCTGACCGCGGCCATTGGCGTAGCTTTCATTCTCCACCGCATCCAAATCTTGCGGATTAAGCCCGCGATTTTTCCAGCGATCCAGCAGTCCCGCCAATTGCCGCGCGGGCCAGCGTTTGTCGTCAATATCAGCTTCGGAAAGCAGGCTTTTCAGCAAGCGGATTTGATCATCGGTGTCGATAATAGTGTAATTGCTTTGCAGGCCCACCAATTCGGCATGACGGCGCAGCATCTTGGCACCGATTGAATGGAACGTGCCCAACCATGGCATCCCTTCCACCGCATCACCGATCAGCCTGCCCACCCGCTCACGCATTTCGCGCGCCGCTTTATTGGTGAAGGTCACGCACAGAATTTCGCTGGGCCAAGCGCGCCGTTCGCGGATCAAATGCGCAAGGCGATGGGTCAGAGCCGCTGTCTTCCCCGTGCCAGCCCCTGCCAACATCAGCACCGGCCCCTCTGTCGTCAACACAGCATCGCGCTGCGGCGTGTTGAGGCGCGCAAGCCATGGCGGCAAGTCAGTTTCGGAAGCGGGAAGAGCAGGGTCAGTCACAGGTGAACAGCTAGGGAACATCGCGGCGGCTCGCAAGCCGTTCATCCATTGATCGCGTTTTGCACACAGCTTTCGACAAGGCGTCTACGAAGCGGGGCGGGGCGGTTCGCCACCCGGCAGATGAGGCGGTACAGCAAAGATCCCGGGGGCGTGAAAAGGAGACGATCATGTTGTTCAAAACTTTCCTCCCCGCTGCACTGGTTGCTTCTGCGGCTGCGGTAGTGGCTATGCCCGCATTGGCGCAGGATACAGGCGATCCACTGGCCCCGCCGCCTGCTGCCAATGATAATGCAATGACGCCTGAACAGCAGGCCGAATATGCGACTTGGCCGGCAGAAATTCGCGATTATTATCAATCACTTTCAGCCGAACGGCAAAAGTTGTTCTGGCAGATGGACAATGCGGACAAGGCCAGCCTTGTGGCGATGAGCCCCGAGGATCAGGAAGCTGTGTGGCAGGGGATCGAATCGATGCGACAAGAAGCATCCCCGATGCCTTAATAAGCAGCCAGGCGCGGCGGGATTAGTCCGCTGGCATACGGGCGAGTACGAGTTTCGCCGCGCCAACCTTGCGCTCTGCATCGATATCGAGCGCTTTGAGGTTCTCCTCATCCTTCGCGCCCACTTCCAGCGCCACCCAGCTTGCCGGTCCAATCCAGCCCAGTCGTGCGAGCTTATCAATCGCCACCACCCCGGCATTGGATTTGTATGGCGGGTCCAGCATTATCAGGTCCAGCGGCGTTTTGGCCGGGCCAAGCGCCATGACCGAACTGGCGCGCACATCACAGCGGCTTTGCGCATTCAAGTTGGCAATATTGGCGCGCAGGGAGCGGATGGCGGGCGCATCGTGTTCGACGAACAAACATGTCGCCGCGCCGCGGGACAGCGCTTCTAAACCCAGCGCGCCAGAGCCTGCGAACAAATCCGCCACGGCCAACCCTTCAAAATCGCCTAACCGGCTGATCAGCATCGAAAACAGCGTTTCGCGCGTCCGATCCGCTGTGGGCCGCGTGGCATCACCGGGCGGAGTGCGCAATTGGCGGCGCTTCCAATCGCCTGCAATAATTCTCACAGCTTCACACCATCTTTGCGCAAGGTGGAACGGAAGCGTTCAACATCCTCTTTGCGAATCTCCGCCGCCGCACCGCGCGCCATATCGTTCAACTGAAACGGACCATAGGAGATGCGGATCAGGCGGCTGACCTTTAACCCTAGATAATCAAGCACATTGCGCACTTCGCGGTTTTTGCCCTCGGTCAACGTCAGCACGATCCATTGGTTGCGGCCCGTGCGCCGTTCCAGATCGGCATCGATCTTGCCATAGCGCATGCCGTCAATTGTCACCCCTTCGATCAAGCTTTCGAGCTGATCCTGACTGACATCGCCAAACGCGCGGGCGCGATAGGTGCGCGGCACTTGTGAGCTTGGCAATTCCAGCGCGCGCTTAAACTCGCCATCATTGGTGAGCAGCAGTAAACCTTCTGTATTGAGATCAAGCCTGCCCACAGGCATCAAACGCGGCGCACCTTTGGGCAGCGAATTGCGCAAAGCGTTGTAAATCGTAGGCTTACCGCTGAAATCGCGCTCTGCCGTGATCAGGCCGGTGGGCTTGTTGAAGGCAAACAGCTGTGTGCGCTCCGGTGCGGCAACGGGATTTCCGTCCACCGTGACACCGCGCAAATTGTGCAAAATGGTCGCCGGCGTTTTGAGCACTTCGCCGCGCAGGGCAATGCGGCCATCGCCAATCATCCGCTCCACTTCTCGGCGGCTGGCAACGCCCGCCCGCGCGAGCAGCTTGGCGATACGCTCGCCCTTTTTTTCTTCGGCCTCTGGCGCGCTTTGTTTGGCGGAGCCTTGCAGCGGATCATATGGGGTATTTCCAGTCATGCAGCGCCCCTAGCGCGCGCAGCCTCTGGGAGAAAGCCTATCCTTGCCCCAAGCCTTGCTCCAAGTGACATCCAGCCGTGCCGCTCGCGGGGATGCGCGATGCGGTTGATGCGAGGCACCTATGCTTTGCATGCAAGGTTCAGCAAAGGCGCTGTATGCCTCCTTATCCACCGTCTGTTTGTACACAATCGCCGCAAAAGGATGAATTTCGCTTTGCGCACTGCTAGCGAAATCCTCTCAAGCTTTCGGAGATCAGCATGAGCCAAGCCGCTGCAAAACCTGCCAAGAAGCCCGGATGGGCCACGCTGCTTCGCGCGCTTGGCCATCGCAAAACTGGCTTTATGGCGATCTTCGGCTTTGCAGCAGGCCTGCCCTACGCGCTGCTTTTGGGCACGTTGTATGCGTGGCTGACGGAAGCTGAAGTTGATCTGGAGACGATGGGTGTCTTCTCTCTGATCGGGCTGGCTTACGCTTTCAAATTTCTTTGGTCGCCAATGCTCGACCGGATTGATCTGCCGGTCCTGCGTGGGTTGGGCAAACGCAAGCAGTGGATCGTAACTGCGCAAGTTCTGCTCGGGGCGATTCTCGTGACCATGAGCTTGCTTGATCCCAAAAGCTCACTTGGCTGGTTCAGTTTGCTGGCTGGCATCGGTGCCTTTGCCAGCGCGACACAAGACGTGGTGATCGATGCGTGGCGCGTGGATGTGGCTGATGAAGAAGCGACCATCGATATCCTCTCCAGCGTCTATCAAATGGGCTATAGGCTGGCGGCTTTGGCGGGCGGTGCGCTCGCCTTGATCCTTGCCGATGATATTGGCTGGCCAGCGGTCTATGCGCTGATGGGCGGGCTGCTTTTGCTGGTAGGCTTTGCCGGATTGTTCGCACCTGATCAGGGGCAAAGCGCAGAGGATGTGCTCGCAGACAGCGATCAGCTCGCTGAACTGCGTGAGCCGGGACAGATTGATCCGCGTATCCGCAATTGGGCGCTGATCGCAGTGGGCGTCCTTTGGGGTTGGGCGCTGGTGACGGTGGGCATATTTATGGTCCGCTCACTCACCGCGACACCGGAATTGCGGCCTGATTCGACCGCCTTCATCACCACTTTTGGCCCGCTTATCATCATCGCCACTGTGGTTCTGCCCGCCTTGATCGCAGGCTGGTTGGTCAAAATGAAATCTGACGGTCGGCATGTCTTGAAAGAGCATCTTCCTGTTTCCAGCACTGGTTTGATCAGCGATCACCTCTATCGCGCGTTGATCCTGCCTTTGGTGGAGTTTGTGGGCCGGATGGGCTGGTCGCTGGTGCTGTTATTGGCGCTGGTGCTGACCTATCGCATCACGGACAGCATTTGGGGCACTTTCGCCTATCCGTTCTACTTGGGTGAGCTGCAATATACGACCGATGAGGTCGCCGTGGCGTCCAAGTTCTTCGGTGTGGGCGCGGTTCTTGTGGGCCTTGCACTGGGGGGCTTTCTCCTCACCGTGCTGGGCCGCATGGCGACTTTGACGCTGGGCGCTTTGCTCGCCGCTTTGACGAACCTGCTGTATGCCGACCTCGCGCTTGGCGGGGCCTATATGCAAGCGGCGAGCGATGCGGTGGGCTTTACATGGGCGGTGACGCAATTCCCCGGCGGGAGCGAGGCGTTGGCGCGGTTGATGATCACCATTGCAGGTGAAAACATCGCTGTTGGCATCGCGGGCGCGGCCTATGTGGCCTATCTCTCCAGCATCGTGGCCAAAGGATATAGCGCGGTGCAATATGCGCTACTCTCCTCGCTCACCATGCTGGTGGGCACGTTGGGGCGCGGCGCGCTTGGCCAGATGATTGAAGAGCAGGGCTATTATTACGTCTTCATCTTCACCATGGCGATTGGCATGGTCGCCGTTGTGCTGTGCATCTTTGAATGGATCCGTGTTGCACGGGCAGGGCGCCAAAGTGGCATTGTCGCACCCGAAGCGGTGGCAGCGCAGTAAGTTTAGTCTGGAAACTCGCGATTGGCGCTCAGCACAGTGCCTGCAAAATAAAGCGATCCACCGACAAACACGGTGCCCGCTGCGCGTTTGGGCACTTTGGTCAGCGCGGCTTCGAGGCTGTCGCAAGCATGCGTTTGGGCAATTCCCAATTCGCTTGCCAGCGCGGCGAGTTCGGCAGGCGGCATGTTTTCGTGGCCACCAATGGGCACCGCCGTTAGAGAGGCCAGATGCGGGGCGAGTGGTTCCAGAAAGCCGCGCGCATCTTTACTTGCCAGCATTCCCATCACCGCATCAATGGGCTGTGCTGCCTTGGCCAACCAATCCGCCAATGCCGCGCCTGCTTGTGGATTGTGCCCGCCATCCAGCAGCACTGAGCGACCGGCCAAAACATCGGTGACAGGACCATTTGATAGGATCTGCAAGCGCGCGGGCCAGCTGGTATTTTGCAGGCCTTGCGCAATCGCAGCCTCGCTAACCTGCACCTTATCTTGATGCCGGATCATGGCGACCGCAAGCGCTGCATTCTCGGCCTGATGTTCACCCGGCAGGCTTGGTATCGGCAAAGTGAGCGCAGCATCGTGATCGCGATACTTGATTGCATCGTCGCCTGTGTCCGTCCACCAATCGCGCTCACGCATGGCCAATGGTGCGTGTGCAATGGCTGCGCGGCGGATCAGCTCGCGCTCAACTTCGGGCGCATAGCTTTGGGTGATCAGCGGCACGCCAGATTTGGCAATCCCCGCCTTCTCAAACCCGATCCTCACGATCGGCTCTTCCGGCACGCCACTTTCGGGAGCGAGCAGGAACTTTTCATGGTCCAGCCCCAGCGCTGCGATCCCGCACGCTGCCACCGCTTCGGGCGGCAGCACATTGGTTGCATCAAAGCGCCCGCCAAGCCCGACTTCGACCACGCAGGCATCGGCTGGCACGCGGCTGAAGGCGAGGAAAGCTGCGGCGATGGTAACTTCGAAAAAGCTTGGCGAGAGGTCCCCGCCACCACCTCCGCTGGCATCAAGCACCTCGGCCAGAAGCGCTGCGAGATCGGCATCAGAAATTAGTTCGCCTGCCAGCCGGAACCGCTCATTATAGCGGACCAGATGCGGGCTGGTGGTGACGTGAACCTTGTGACCCTGCGCTTCCAATATCGCTCGCAAAAAAGCGCAGGCAGAGCCTTTGCCATTGGTCCCGGCGACATGAAAAACCGGAGACAGACATTTATGCGGATCACCTAGCCGCCCCAGCAGTGCGGTCACAGTTTCCAGCCCCAACCGCCCTTGCGGCACGCTGAGCGCGCCCAGCCGGTCAAGCTGTGCTTGCACGGCGGGATCATCGGAAATGGCGAAATCTTTCATCGCCTGCCTGTCTTTAAGCGGCCTGTGCGGGGTTGAGATAATCCAGCAATTGCGCCAGTTTCCCGCGCAATTCGTTACGCGGCACCACCATATCGACCATGCCGTGCTTGTGCAGATATTCCGCGCGTTGGAAGCCTTCGGGCAATTGTTCGCGGATCGTTTCTTGAATAACGCGTTGTCCGGCAAAGCCAATCAAAGCGCCCGGCTCTGCGATATGGACATCGCCCAGCATCGCATAGCTGGCCGTAACGCCGCCTGTCGTCGGATCGGCCAGCACCACGATATAGGGCAGGCCAGCTTCTTTCAGCCGCCGTGTCATCACCGTTGCACGCGGCATTTGCATCAGGCTTAAGATGCCTTCCTGCATCCGCGCACCTCCAGCCGCTGTCACCGCGATAAAACCGCAATTGGCATCGAGCGCGATTTGCGCCGCGTTACAAAAAGCATCGCCCACGGCCATGCCCATGGAACCGCCCATAAAGGTGAAATCCTGCACCCCGACCACAGCCTTGCGACCTTCAATCGTGCCCCAGGCGGCGGTAAACGCATCGGGATGCGCGCTTTTCGCCCGCGCTTGCTTGAGGCGATCTTTATACCGTTTGGAATCGCGGAATTTGAGCGGATCTTCAGCCACGCGCGGGGCGGGCAGCAGCTCAAAACCTTCATCCATTAGCTGCGCGAGGCGTTCATCCGCGCTGATCCGACCATGATGGTCACAGCGCATGCACACGCTCATATTCTCCGCATATTCCTTCGCGAAGAGCATTTCCTGACAGCGCGGGCATTTAACCCACAAATTGTCGGGTGTTTCACGCTTATTGCCAAAAGGCAGAGCGTTGCGAACTCGGGTAAGCCAACTCATGCGGACAGCCTATCGCGCATTAAGGACGGCATCGGCAAGGCTCTTGGTGAGCGATTGCAGATGTTCCGCTGCGTTTTCCCCGTGCTCTTTCACCAAAGCGACGAGCGCGGAGCCTACGACAACGCCGTCTGCAACCTTGGCGATTTCTGCGGCTTGCTCCGGCGTGCGCACGCCAAAGCCGACCGCGACAGGCAGATCAGTGGCGGCTTTGAGCTTGGCGACAGCATCTTCAATGCTGGCTTGGGCGGCCTGCTGCATCCCGGTGATCCCGGCGACCGAGACATAATAGAGAAACCCGCTCGACCCTTCGAGCACTTGCGGCAGGCGCTTGGCATCGGTGGTCGGGGTAGCGAGGCGAATGGGCGCAATCCCTTTGGCACGCAGAGCTGGCCCAAGATCATCGTCTTCCTCAGGCGGAATATCGACGCAGATAACGCCATCGACGCCAGCAGCTTCGCAAGATTGCGCAAACCACTCCGGCCCGCGCCGGATCATCGGATTGGCATAGCCCATAAGGACGAGCGGCGTATCAGGGTGCCGCGCGCGGAAATCCTTGGCGATTTGAAAGACATCGGCAGTGGTGGTGCCTTTGCCAAGGCTGCGCAAATTCGCCTCCTGAATGGCCGGACCATCCGCCATCGGATCAGTGAACGGCATACCCAGCTCAATCACATCCGCGCCGCCTTGGACGAGGGCGTCAAGGTTTGCAGCCGTGTCACCATCGCCAGCGGTGATAAAGGCGACGAGAGCGGGGGTGGCGAAGGCAGAGGAGAGGCGGGTCATTGGCTGCGGCTCTTATGAAGGGGTGAGGGAGAAGACATAGTCCCCTCACCTTCAGGGGAGGGGGTTGGGGGAGGGGAGCACCCTCTCAATTCATCAATAACACCAGCAATCACAGTCAAAACACCATCCAAATTCGTCATCACATCGCGGTTTGCGAACCGCACCACCCGGTAGCCTTCGCCTTCGAGAAAAGCGGCGCGAGCCGCGTCATAATCCGCCTGACTTGCATGGCTATCCCCGTCAAGTTCGATCACGATTTTGGGGTCGTTTGCGGCAAAATCGGCGATGTATTGGCCGATCACTTTCTGGCGGCGAAATTTGGTGTTGCGGAAGCGGTTGGCGCGCAGTTCCATCCAGAGGCGTTGTTCCGGCGGCGTCATTTCGCGGCGCATTTTGCGGGCGCGTTCGGTGAGTTTGGCGTTGCGCAAGGCCCCTCTCCTAACCCTCTCCCCTAAAGGAGAGAGGGCTATTTTGCGACAATTGTAGAAAAACGATCCAGCATCAGAATAATTTCGAGACTAAGAAGCCAAAAGCGGCACCCGACAAGATATAGATCGGTATTGCAAAAAGATGAGGCCGAAAACCGATCCAGAAGCCGCGTCTAAACTTAGGATCGTGCCATTCATTCTTTGCTGTGCTAAAGTCATCAAGAAAGGAGCGCTTCCTCACATCTCCACGCCAAGCGCCTCCGCGACGGTAAAGATGTCCTTATCCCCGCGACCGCACAAATTCATCAGCACGATCTGATCACGGTCCATCACCTTCGCCCGCTCGACAACCGCCGCAATCGCGTGGCTCGGCTCAAGCGCGGGAATAATCCCCTCGGTCCGGCATAGCAGCTGGAACGCGTCCAAAGCTTCAGTATCCGTTACCGCGGTATATTCCACGCGGCCTGTCTCTTTCAGCCATGCGTGTTCTGGCCCGATGCCGGGATAGTCCAACCCGGCGCTGATCGAATGCGCTTCGGCGATCTGGCCGTCTTCGTCTTGCAGCAGGTATGTCTTGTTGCCGTGGAGCACGCCGGGGAAGCCGCCTGCCAGCGATGCCGCGTGTTGTTTATCCAGCCCGTGGCCAGCCGCTTCTACGCCCAGCATCTTCACATCACGATCATCGAGAAACGGGTGGAACAGGCCGATCGCGTTGGAACCGCCGCCAATCGCTGCCACCAGGATATCGGGCAACTTGCCGGTGCGTTTCAGCATCTGTTCGCGCGCTTCTTTGCCGATCACGGATTGGAAATCGCGCACCAGCTCTGGATAAGGATGCGGGCCCGCCGCCGTGCCGATGATGTAGAACGTGTCATGCACATTGGCGACCCAATCGCGCAGCCCTTCATTCATGGCATCTTTCAGTGTCGCCGCGCCGGAGGTGACGGGCACGACTTCTGCGCCCAGCAGCTTCATGCGGAAGACATTGGGGGCCTGCCGCTCAACATCGGTTGCGCCCATATAGATCACGCAAGGCAGGCCGAACCGCGCGCACACCGTGGCGGTGGCAACGCCATGCTGGCCCGCGCCGGTCTCAGCGATAATGCGCGTTTTGCCCATGCGCATCGCCAGCAGGATTTGCCCGATACAATTGTTGATCTTGTGCGCGCCGGTGTGGTTCAGCTCATCACGTTTGAACCAGACCTGCGCGCCTTTGCCCTCTGGCGCGGTTTGCCGGATATCCTGCGTCAACCGCTCTGCATAATAGAGCGGGGAAGGGCGGCCGACATAATGCTCAAGCAGATCATCGAACTGCGCCTTGAACGCCGGATCGGCTTGCGCTGCGCGATATTCGCGCTCCAGATCGAGGATTAGCGGCATCAGCGTTTCGGCCACATAGCGTCCGCCATAGGCACCAAAATGGCCGCGATCATCGGGTTGATTGCGGAAGGAATTGGGGGTCGTGTCAGTCATGCAAACCGATTGGCATAGGGCCGGAACGATGTCCACAATCACCTGGGCACTTGGGAGCGATTTGGGTCACTGTGATTTCGCCTGAATGACGTTCGTCGCTCAAACAGCGTATTTTATCGATTTTATAACTTTCTGTAAAAGATTTACTATTAGGGGGCGGTGCTGATTTTAAATCAATGGGTCTACAACTCTATTTAAGGAAAATAACTATGGATACTTTAAAGGTCACTTCAGCAACAATTGCAACTGCCCTCGCTCTTGCAGCTACACCCGCGATTGCTCAGGATGGTCCGGCATCGGGCGCACAAATACTTATCGTCGGTGGGTTTGATAGCGTTGATGTCGGCGGCAACTCTGAAGATGTCGTTTATGGCGTTACTGCCGGATATGATATCGACCTTGGCGGGGCATTTGTCGGCATCGAGGCGGAAGGTTCGCTTTCCGGCGTCAGCGAAAACGGAACCGGAGTTCTGGTTGCGGGTGACACGCTTACTGTTGAAGCAGGGCGTGATCTATATATCGGAGCACGTCTTGGTACGATGCTTGGTGAAAGCACCAAGGTTTATTTCAAAGGCGGCTATACCAATACCAATCTAGATGTAGATTATAATGACAATCTCGGCATGCAATTTAGCGACTCCGAAGCACTAGGTGGTTATCGCGTTGGTACAGGCGTTGAATTTCTTTTGGGCGAGCGGGCAGTTGTGCGCGCGGAGTATCGCTATTCTGACTATGGTGATACGGATTTATTTGGTTTTAGCACCGGGCTTCAAACCGAGCGTCATCAGGGCGTTGTAGGTGTAGGCATTCGGTTTTGATATTGTGTGATCGAAGCCATTGAAAAGGGCGGCCCGCCAAGGGCCGCCCTTTTTTTACATCGCCGCGCGGTTATTATCCCGCAGCGCGAACAGCTTCGCAAAAGGCGGTAATCTTGGCTGGGTCTTTCTTGCCCGGCTCACTTTCCACGCCGGATGATGTGTCGACCATTTTGGCGCCGGTGTAACGGATCGCATCGCCAACATTGCTGGCATTCAAACCGCCCGCAAGCCCCCAAGGCAGCACATGTTTGTGCCCCATCAACAACCGCCAATCCAGCGCAAGCCCGCTTCCGCCGGGCAAACTACCCGCCGCTGCATCATACAGCAGCATATGTGCCACTTCGGCGAACTTCTGTGTTCGTTCCAACGAGGCGCGATCTTTGATCCCGACCGCTTTCCAGATTTCGATCTTGGCCTTCTCTTTCAACAATGCGAGCCATTCTGGCGTCTCATCGCCGTGCAATTGCAGCACATCGGGTTGCACCGCTTGCAAGATTTCCGCCGTTGGCTTGGGCTCCATATTCACCGTCACCAGCACGGTTTTCACCGAATCGGGAATACGTTCGCGCAGCTTGGCGGCTTTTTTCAAGGTGACGTGCCGTTTGCTGGGTTTGAAATGCATCAAGCCGATATGCGTCGCACCCGCCTCAACAGCGGCATCGATGGTTTCGACCGTTGAAAGGCCGCAAATCTTGATCTGAGTGTTTGGCATGCGAGCCGATGTAGTGCGGCGATAGCGATTGGTGAAGGCTTAAGCGCTAAGGTAAACCGACCGCTTGGGACGATTTAGCGTATTATTGCGGCTCAAGCTCGAAGGTGACGTTGACAGAGCTGCTGATTGCCAGTTGGCCAGGCGCCATTGGTGTGCGCCCATACGGGTCGCTTCCCAAATCCTGCGAAGAGATCAAGCTTGAGAGCCTAGACCGCAAGCCCGAGTCGCGGCCTTCCATTATCAGCATGATTCGCTTGACCCGCAGCCCTGCGGCCTCCGCCTGCAATTCCGCCCGTCGGCGCGCATCGCGCATGGCCAGCTGGCGCGTTTCATCGAGTGTGGCGCGGTCGTCATCGAGCATGAAATCCGGCCCTTCAACGCGATTAGCCCCCGCTTCAACCAGCGTATCAATGGTCTTGCCGAATTCATCGAGATCGCGCTGACGGATATTGACAGAATTGGTGGCGCGGTAGCCTATAATGCGTGGGGGAGCTTCGTGCTCGCTCGTTGGATCTGATGTCGAAACGCTTACTATCGCTGCCTTGGTAGATCGTCCATCCCTCTCATAAGAGGAAAAGCCGCGGCGATCGCGATCATCGCTCATCACCGGGCGTACGCGGACCTGCGCCGTCTGGATGTCACGCTCTGCAATGCCAAGCGCGCGCGCTGCATCAAGGACGATGCGCGTAGTACGCGCATTGGCTTGTAAGGCTTCGCGCGCCGTCGCGCCGGTTGTTTCCACTCCGGCAGAGAACATCGCCATATCGGGAGCGACAAGCTTCTCACCGCGCCCTTCGACCATCAGGACGGTGTTGCCATCATCGACTGGATCGATACCCATGAGATTGCTCATGGACTGGGCGGATGCGGGTGAGCCAAGCATGATGGCCGATATGCTGATCAGGAATGCACCAATGATTGCACGCATTTTAAAAATCCTCCCCAATTCTAAAGCGTCGCTTCGATATCGCGCGCGGCTTGTTGTGGATCAGCCGCTTTGCTGATCGGGCGGCCGATTACCAGTACGCTGGCACCATCATCGCGCGCCTTTCGCGGGGTGACGACGCGTTTTTGATCGCCTACTGCGGCACCGGCAGGGCGCAGGCCGGGGACAACGAAGAAGCCCTTTTTCCATTGCTTGTGGACGGAGGCGACTTCTTGTCCTGAACACACAACCCCGTCCAAGCCAGCGCTCTCAGCCAGTTCAGCAAGGCGCATCACATGATCATGCGGGGCGCCAGAGATGCCGGTGCGCGCCATATCGCGTTCATCCAAGCTGGTGAGCATGGTCACGCCGACAACTTTGCAATGTTCGCCCGCTGCCGCTTTGGCATCTTCCATCATCGCGCGCCCGCCGCTGGCGTGAACGGTAACGATTGCGGGTTCCAGCACATGGATCGCCTGCATCGCGCCAGCCACCGTGTTGGGAATATCGTGCAATTTAAGGTCGAGGAAAAGCGGCAACCCGCTGGCATGGGTGATGTCCAACACGCCATGCGTGCCATGCGCACAGAAAAATTCCAGCCCCAGCTTCACCCCGCCAATATGGCCTTTGACCTTGTTAAGCAGCGCCTTGCCCGCCTCCAATTGCGGCACATCCAATGCAAGATAGACAGGGTTGCTCATTATCCCAGCGTACCGCGCGGTGTTGGCTCATTGCCGTCAGGATCATCTGAAGACAAAGAGGGGTTTGGTTCTGGCGCTGGCGCTGTCTGAGATAGTGGTTCGGCCGATTGCGTTGGTTGTGACATCGGCGCGCGCAGCGGCGTTTCTGCCTGAGTATCAGACACAACCGGTGTTGCAGCAGCAGTGCGCACGGCGCTTTCAAGGCTGGCGATTTTGCGCTTTAATTGCCATTTGCTGGCCCTGTAAACCAGCCACATCGGCACAAAGCCGATGGCAAAGGAAACCAATACAATCGCCGGGATTTTGGTATCCACGACCAAACCTTGCCAGATACGCACGGTTACGGTCGGATCCCAATTGACCACCGAAAACAGGATCAATCCTGCCAATAACAGCACCCAGAGGATTGTGCGGATAATTTGCATTTCGGGGCCCTTCCAAGCTTCCTATTGCCGCAATCTTAGGCAAATTGCAGCGGCATGGAAAGCCTTGCGATTATTTGCCAAACACCCGGGCGAAGATCGTATCGACATGTTTGAAGTGGTATTCGAGGTCGAAACGCTCTTCCAATTGCGCATCGGACAGCGCCGCTGTTACCTCTTCATCCGCCTTAAGCAGATCGAGCAACATCAACTGACCATCTGATTCCCACACCTTCATCGCATTGCGTTGAACCAGCCGGTACGCATCTTCGCGGCTCACGCCATTTTGCGTCAGCGCCAAAAGCACGCGTTGGGAGTGAATAAGGCCGCCCATACGGTCCATATTCTTCTGCATCCGCTCTGGATAAATCAGCAGCTTATCGATCACGCCTGTCATGCGCTTAAGCGCAAAATCCAGCGTGATGCAGCCATCCGGGCCAATAAAACGCTCAACCGAGGAATGCGAGATATCGCGTTCATGCCACAAAGCGACATTTTCCATCGCCGGCATCGCGTAAGAGCGTATCATGCGCGCTTGTCCGGTAAGGTTTTCGGTCAGGATCGGGTTGCGCTTATGCGGCATGGCCGAAGACCCTTTCTGGCCTGGTGAGAAATACTCCTCAGCTTCCAGAACTTCGGTGCGCTGCAAATGGCGCACTTCCACCGCCAGCCGCTCCATCGAGCTGGCGATAACGCCCAGCACGCAGAAGAACATCGCATGACGATCGCGCGGGATCACCTGTGTACTGACAGGTTCAACTGCCAGCCCCAGCTTTTGCGCGACATATTCTTCGACTTGCGGATCGATATTGGCAAAAGTGCCCACCGCGCCGGAAATCGCGCAAGTGGCGATGTCTTCGCGCGCAGCAATTAAACGCGTTTTGCAGCGATCAAATTCGGCATAAGCTTGCGCGAGTTTGAGGCCGAAGGTCACCGGCTCTGCATGAATGCCGTGGCTGCGGCCAATGGTGGGGGTGAATTTGTGTTCCTGTGCGCGCCGCTCAATCGCTTCAAGCAGGGCATCGAGATCGGCCAGCAAAATATCCGCCGATCGCGCCAATTGCACCGCCAAAGTCGTATCCAGCACATCAGAGCTGGTCATACCTTGATGCATAAAGCGCGCTTGATCACCGACATTCTCCGCCACCCATGTAAGGAAGGCGATCACATCATGTTTGGTGACAGCTTCGATGGCATCAATAGCGGGCACATCAATCGCAGGCTCAGTTGCCCACCAATCCCACAAAGCCTTCGCCGCGCTTTGCGGCACCACGCCCAGATCAGCGAGCTTTTGCGTCGCATGTGCTTCGATTTCGAACCAGATGCGGTATTTCATCTCCGGTTCCCAGATCGCGGTCATTTCAGGGCGGGCATAACGGGGGACCATGGAAGACTCCGGAAAGGATTTGATGAAGACAGGTTTCAGGACGCGCGGCTAGGCTGCTCGTACCCGGTTTGCAAGAGCACACCACCGCCGCGCTTGGGGATTTTCAGGAGCGGCGTTACAATGTTACATCACGCTTTGGATGATCTTCTGGTTGTTGAAATGATAGTCATCGCCAACAAAGCGATTGCTCTATTACTGCAGGCAGGTACTTTGTTTCGCAGAAATACAAAATTGACAGGACTGAAATGATACGCCTTTTTCTTACCGCTGCCCCTCTGGCTCTGATCGCTGGTGCGGCGCAGGCTGGTGAAGATATCATCTATCAAGCAACGCCAGAATGGGTGGCGCAGGCCGATGTGGTGGCTTTGGCGCAAGATGACGGCCCAGCTCAACTTCTGTTCGAATGGCAATACCGGATCGAAGACGGCGTGGTCTATGCCTACACCGATCGCGCCATCCGCATCGATAATCCGCAATCCTTGATGGAGGAAAACACGCTCAGCTTCACGTGGTTGCCGGATAAGGGCGATCTGACGGTACACCGGCTGGAGATCATCCGCGATGGCGAGGTGATTGACCTTAAAACGCAAGGTGCCGAATTTGACGTTATTCGGCGCGAGCAAGGGCTGGAGCAGCGTCTGCTCGATGGGCAATTGACCGCGACGCTTTCAGTCCCCGGCCTGCGCGAAGGCGATGTCTTGCGCACGGCCTACACAACCTCTGTCGATGATCAGGCGTTGGGCGATGAAGTGCAAGTTTTGCAATATTTGCCCAGTGAGCCGTGGCAAATCGGCCAGTCGCGCGCGGTCGTTAGCTGGCCTGCTGATGAAGAGATGTACTGGGCTGCAGAAGAGCGCGTTGATCTGGGCGAACCTGTGCGGCGCGGGGATGATCTGGTGATCGATTTGACCTTGCCTTTGGCAGAGCCGGATCCATTGCCCGCCGATGCGCCTTGGCGTTATCGCCGTCCCGCTGTGCTGCGCGTCAGCAGCTTTGCCTCGTGGAATGAATTGTCGCAAGTGATGTACCCGCATTTTGCCGAAGCTGCGCAGATTGCCGATGGCTCACCTGTCGCTGCGCAAGCCAAAGCGATCATGGATCAGACCGATGATCCACGTCAGCGCGCAGCTTTGGCCACGCAGCTTGTGCAAGATGAAGTCAGCTATCTTTTGAACGGCCTTGATGGCGGCAATTACCTGCCCCAATCTGTCTCTGAGACATGGGAAGTTCGCTATGGCGATTGCAAAGCAAAATCGGTTTTGCTGCATGCGCTGTTGCTGGAAATGGGTATTGCGTCGGAAGTTGTGCTGGTAAGTTCTGGTGGCGGCGATGCTTTGCCTGAATTGCTGCCCATTCCCGGCGCATTCGATCACGTAATTGTGCGGGCGCAAATTGATGGTGTCGATTATTGGCTGGATGGCACCAGCACGGGCACACGCATCGGTAATATGGACCGGGTGCCGCCCTTTTATTTCGCGCTGCCATTGACGGGCGAAGGCGATGGCTTGGTTGAAATGGTACAGCGCAACCCTTCAAAACCCGAATTAGTTGTAGAAGCGCGACTGGACCATACCGCCGGCGTCGATTTTCCCACCCTTTACACCTACACGTATCGCTTTAACGGAGCGGCGAGCGCGCAGATGCGGGCGATTGTCGATGCCGATGATCCCGAAATGCGCCGCCAAATTGCCAGCAATTTTATCTCTGATGAATTGGACGGAATGCAGGTTAGCGACCTTGACATCACCTATGATCACGAAATGGCGGAAGCGTTTCTAACCATAACAGGTGTCGCTTCGCCAGAATTTGACTGGGCCAATGGTCGTATGCGGATGGATTTGTCTCTAGGTGGAGATGAGATATTCTTTAACCCGGATCGCACCCGGCGCAGCTGGCGCGCAATTCCTGTGATGACACAAGGGACATCGCGCGTAACGGTTGGTTATTCAGTTCAGTTGCCCGGGGATGGAGAAGGCTTCCGCCTGATCGGTGACGCGGCGCTTGACGCAAGTTTTGCAAATACACGCCTAATGACCGATGCCGTGCTGGATGGCGGCATGGTGACAGTCAATACCGAAATACTTAGTTTGCTTGGCGAAGTGGCAGTGGCAGATTTGCCCGAAGCGCGCCGTGCAGCCCGCCGGATCAGCAGAAAATCGCTTGAAGTTGCGCCGCCGGACGATATCATCTGGCGGTGGGAACGTTCAGCACCAGAACGCGCCGCTTTGGCAGAGCCGATCGTTGCCGCTTATAGCGCTGCGATTGTTTTTGCCGACGCTGATAATCACGTGCCGCTACAATGGCGGGCGTCCTTCAAATCACGTATTTACGATTATGAAGGCGCGCTTGAAGACCTTGATATTTTGGTCGAAGTTGATCCTGGTGTATGGGTTTATCAGCAGCGCGCCCGGGCGCATCATATGCTGGGCAATACCGATGAAGCGATTGCCGATATGCGCGCTGCGATGGATATCGATTCTTCCAACAATAGTGCGTTCTCGCTAATCGATTGGCTCGCCTATGGTGGTAAGCTGGAGGAAGCCGAGAACCTGCTGTTCGCGCTTCCTGTCGGGGAAGAGGACAAAACGGCACACGTAGGTTTAATTGCAACATTGGCCGGGTTGGATGGCCGTATTGCCGAAGGACACGAAGAGCTGCTTTCGCTGCTGGCTGACAAGCCGCAAGATGCCAGCGCGCTGAATTCTGATTGCTGGTTCAGGGGCCTGTTCTTGCACGAATTGGAAACTGCGTTGGATGTCTGCACGCGGGCAGTAGAGCGCGCTGATTTTTCAGCTTCTGCTCTCGATAGCCGGGCCTTGGTGCATTATCGCCTGGGTGATCTTCCTGCATCCTTGGCGGATCTTGATGCAGCGTTGTCATTGGCGCCTTGGGTGGCCGCGTCGCAGTATCTGCGCGGCGTTGTGCTGGCGGATATGGGCGACAAGAATGCGGCAAAGCGCAGTATTGAAACCGCGCTGACCATTTCTCCAGTGCTACCCATCACTTATGATCGACATGGTATCAAACCAGCGCTTTAGGACGGTTAAAGCAATCCCTTGGCGCGCAGGGAAACATGCCCCTCGCGCCCAACGATCACGTGATCATGCACTGTGATATTCATCATTCGTCCTGCCTCGATCAGGCGTTTGGTGATCTGGATGTCGGCTTTGCTCGGCTCTGGATTACCGGAGGGGTGATTGTGCACAAGGATCACCGCTGATGCGCCACGATTATACGCAGTGCCGATCACTTCGCGCGGATGAATCGATGCCTCGTTAATCGTGCCATCATGCACCTGTTGATCAAGGATCAGACGATTGCGCGCATCAAGATAAAGCACGCGCACGCGTTCATGGGTCAAATGCGCCATATCAATTGCGAGGTAATCAATCAGCGATTGCCAGCTGCCCAAAACGGGCTTTTCCGATAGCTCACTGCGCGCCATGCGCCGCGCGGAAAGCGCTGCGATTTTAAGCGCGCCAACGCTGGCATCGCTTACGCCTTTCACCTGTTTCAAGGCGTGGGGGTCAGCATTCAATACGCCTGCAAGCGTGCCGAATTTGGCCAGCAAAGCCTTTGCTTGCGGCTTGGTATCCCCGCGCGCCAATGCTCCAAACAGCAGATATTCGAGCACTTCATAATCGGCCAGCGCTTCTCCACCGCCGCTTAAAAGCCGTTCGCGAAGGCGCTGGCGATGGCCCGCTGCACTGGGTTTTGCATCCATCACCGGACCTTTCCCTTCAGAAGAACGACCATCTTGCGCCATGCATGCCGCACCCCCTTGCGACATGCCAAGCATTGCCTTTGCCGATCCCATCGCGCAAGTGTCCCGATAATGGTGCAGGCAAGTGACAGCGCGAAGGATACCCCCAAAAAGGGGCGGTTGCGCCGTTGGCCGCGCAAATTCTTTTACCTATTGTTGTTGCTATTCGTGATTGCGATGGGGATCGCGTGGTTCCAGCGCGAAGATATCGCGCAAACGCTGATCACCGACTATTTCGAAGATCAAAATGTTCCCGCGACCTACACTATTGAGAAGATCGCCGCGCAAGAACAGGTGCTGACCGATATCGTGATCGGTGATCCGGCGCGCCCAGACCTGACGATTGAACGGCTTGAATTGTCGCTGACCGCGCGGCTGGGCTTGCCTGCGATCACGCGCCTGCGCGTCACCCGGCCGCGCCTTTATGGCTCGATTGCCGATGGCCAATTGAGCTTTGGCAGCCTCGATCCGCTGATATTTACCGGCGGAGACGAGCCGTTCGAGTTCCCCGATATAGAATTGACAGTGGTCGATGGGCGCGGGCGCATTGCCAGTGATGCAGGCGCGATCGGATTAAAGCTTACCGGCAATGGGCATTTGCGTGGCGGCTTTACAGGGGAACTTGCGGCCTTGGCACCCGCGTTGCAACTGGAAGGGTGTCAGATACAGCGCACCTCGCTTTATGGCGAAATCAGCATTGATGCCGAACGGCCAAGGTTTGCCGGGCCGCTGCGCTTCGATTCTATGGGCTGTGACAGTCTGGGGCTTTCCGTACAAGGAACCGGGGCAAATGTGGCCCTGCGCTTTGATCGCAATTTGGAGGATTTTGAAGGCGAGGCGCAATTGTCCGCCCATGCGCTCACGCTTGCAGGTAATCAGATCGGCAGTATCGGGGGGGAGGGCGCGTTTAGCTGGCGCGATGCGGCTTTGCGGGCGCGCTATGATGTGCATGGCAACAATGTGAACACACAATTCGCTGCAGCCAATCGGCTCAGCCTTGCCGGAGATTTGCGCGCCGATAGCGGCTTTGCAAATGTGTCCATGGATGGCGAGATTACAGGCGATGCAATTACGCCCGGTCCTACGATCACCTCTGGCCTGGTCAGCGCGCAAAGCAGTGCGGCGGGCACATTGCTGGAGCCCTTGCTGGCAAAATTCGTAACAAGCCTTTTGGCTGAAACACGTAGCAGCACGCTTTCGGCCAGTTTTACCGCGCGCCGCGACGAAAGCGAAGCGATGGCGCTGGTTCTGCCCGAAGCGCGCTGGACAGGGACAAGCGGGGCAAGCCTGCTCAGCCTGTCGCGCATGCGGTTCAGCTTTGGCGCAGAAGATCTGCCGCAATTCGATGGCAACTTTGCCACGGGCGGAGCGAATTTGCCGCGCATTACCGGCCGGATGGAGCAGGAAGGCGGCGGCGCTTTGGCACTGCTGCTTGCGATGCAGAATTACCGTGCAGGCGATGCGCAACTGGCAATCCCGCGCATGACCATCACGCCTGAAGCGGGAAACAGGTTCGCAATCGAAGGTATCGCAATGGCAAGCGGGGCAATACCCGGCGGAGCGATTGCGGGGCTGACATTGCCGCTGGATGGAACTGTTTCGCGCACAGGCGCAATTGCAATGTGGGATGGCTGCCGGCGGGTAAGTTTTGATCGGCTTTCTCTGGCTGATTTTACGCTGGATGGTCAGACTTTGGCGCTGTGCCCGGCAGGAGAGGGGGCGATACTGCGCAGCGGCGCGGATGGTTTACGCCTTGATGCAGTGACCCAGCGCCTTGATCTCGCCGCGCGTTATGGTGACAGCCCGCTATCGATCCGCAGCGGGCCTTTGGCGCTCTCCTATCCCGGCTCGATCACCGTTCCCGATCTGGCGATAGCTCTTGGCACAGGCGCGGATGCAACGCGCCTTTCGGCCAGCAATGTGACCGCCGATTTGGCGAGCGAGACACTACAAGGCCGCTTTGCTGGCACGCAAATCGTGCTGCCTGCTATACCGCTTGATATTGCGCAAGCTTCAGGCGCATGGCGTTTTGCCGATGGTGTCTTGCAGATCGATGAGGGCGCTTTCACCGTTTCAGACCGCTCGCAGCCTGCTCGGTTTGAACCACTCGTCGCGCAAGGGGCTGCTGTAAACTTCGCCGATGGCGTAATTTCAGCTGAAGCCGTCTTGCGCGAACCTTTTACCAAAGCCGAAGTTGTGGCGGTCGATCTTGTGCATGATCTGTCCATCGCGGTTGGCCATGCGAACCTTACCGTGCGCGGCCTCACTTTTACCGACGACCTGCAACCTTTTGACCTTACCCAGAATGCCCGTGGCGTTGTCGCCAATGTGGATGGTACGGTGACGGGCACGGGCCGGATTGACTGGAATGGCGAGGAGGTGACCAGCACCGGCGCGTTCTCTTCTGACAGGATCGATTTTGCCGCCGCTTTTGGCCCTGTAAAAGGGGCAAGTGGCACTGTGAAGTTTACCGACCTCATCGGTCTTACAACTGCCCCCAACCAACGAATCGCTTTGGCAGCGATCAATCCGGGCATCGAAGTGAATGACGGCGAGGTGGGGATTTCCATTGAAGGCGGCACTTTGGTGCGTTTTGAAGGCGGGCGCTGGCCATTATTGGGCGGCACGATGATAATGCGCCCTGTCGATATCAACGTCGGTGCCATCGAGGAACGCACCTATCTGATTGAGATCCAAGGTCTGGAAGCCAACCTGTTTATTGAGCGTATGGAGCTTAACAATTTATCGGCCAATGGCGTGTTTGATGGCACCATCCCGATAATCTTTGATGCCGATGGCAATGGCAGGCTTGAAGCTGGCCGGCTGGTCAGCCGTGCGCCGGGGGGTAATCTGGCCTATGTAGGTGAGCTTACCTATGAAGATCTGGGCACTTTTGGCAATTACGCCTTCGGCGCGCTGCGCGATATGCGATATGATCGCATGGAAATTCAAATGGATGGCCCCCTTACAGGAGAGCTGGTGACCAAAGTGCGCTTTGAAGGGATCGGGCAGGGTGAAACCGCGCAAAGCAATTTTATCACCCGTCAAATCGCGAAGCTACCCATCGAACTGCGCATCAATATCCGTGCGCCTTTCTATCAACTGATCTCCTCCACACGTTCGCTTTATGATCCCAGCGCCGTTCGCGATCCGCGCGCGCTGGGCCTTGTCAGCGATGATGGGACACAGTTTCTCCCCGCAGATCCTACCAAGGACGCGCCCAACCAACCGCGCGCAGAAGATGAACTGCGCAATGAACCTGAAATTCAGCCATCCGAAAGTGAGGCGGGCTTATGACTACTGGCAAATTGACCGGGCCTTTGTGCCATGCGCATAAGAAGCGTATGACATGGGGCATAACCGGGCGAATGATAGCGATGGCAGCTCTGGTAACGGGCGGGCTTTCTGGTTGCATAACATTGGAAGCACCAGACAAACCGATCATTATCGAGTTGAACATCAATATCACGCAGGAAGTGATTTACCGTCTGGCCGAAGATGCTGGAAATACGATTGATGACAATGCCGATATCTTCTGATCTGCGGCAAGGAGTGAAAATTATGACCCGTTCAAAGCTATTTGCAAAGCTGGGCCTGGCTGCTGGCGGCGCTGTCGCGCTCGCTTTGATGGCAGCCCCTGCAACGGCGCAGCGCGATCCGGCCTATGCCGCAGCGCGCGCTGATGGCACCGTTGGGGAAAAGATGGATGGATATCTGGGCATTGTTGCTGAAGCAGGTGAGCAGGTGCGCGATATGGTGGCCGATATCAATATCCGCCGCCGCGCCGTTTATGCCGAACGCGCGCAGGCCGAAGGCGCAACGCTGGAAGAATATGCGTTTACCGCCGGTTGTCTGGCGATTGCCCGCACTGTTCCGGGCGAATATTATCAAGCGCCCGATGGCAGCTGGCAGCAACGCACCAATGCCGCGCCCAGGCGCGATCCGCGCTGCCCGTAATGCGCCGTTCATAAGGTGCAAATCACCGACAGGCGGGCATTTCTCTTCGCTATTGCAGCACCACCGGTTGACTCAAATATGACCCCCGCCTAAGGGGCAATCGCCCTCGGCGGGTGCTATTGTCGAGTATCGTTCTCGTCTCCGGGCGGAGAGAGGACATGAGCGACGATAAACCTGCAAAGGAACCCATTGGTGAAGATGCGCGGATCGACGCGCTCGAAGCGCGGCTAAAGGCTGCACAAGAGCGGGAAGAACAGCGTAACAAGCCGCAAGTTCAAGGCGCCGATGCCAATTATAAGCTCGGCAGCCGCGTACTCGCGGAATTGCTTGGTGGGTTGCTTGGTGGTGCTGTTATTGGCTGGGTCATAGACTACTTTGCCGGTACATCGCCCTGGGGTCTGATGGTGATGCTGTTCCTTGGAATAGTGGTTGCTTTCAGGAACATAATCCGAATTTCGAGCGGTCCTAAACCTTAGGGCCTGCCTCAACTTAGAACGTAAGGGCGATAGACAGGTGGCAGCGGAAACAGCCAAAGTCGATCCGATGAAGCAGTTCATGATCGAGCCGATGTTCGGCACACAAGAACTAGCACTCGGTGGCTTCAACATTGCCTTCACGAACTCTGCTTTGTGGATGGTTATCGCAGGCGTTGCTTTGTTCGTCTTTATGATCGGCGGCATGAAGCGTGAGCTGGTGCCGGGCCGTTGGCAGATGGCGGTGGAAACGTTCACCGGCTTTATCGACGACATGCTCGAAGCCAATGTGGGCAAAGAAGGGCGCAAATATGTGCCTTATATCTTCAGCCTGTTCATGTTTATCCTGTTTGCCAACCTGTTGGGCCTGTTGCCTGTTGGTCTGGTCGGCGTGCATCCCTTTACTTTCACCAGCCACTTCACCGTGACCGGCATCTTTGCCATCATGAGCTTTGGCATTGTCTTGCTGGTTGGCTTTTGGAAGCACGGCCTTAAGTTTTTCAGCCTGTTTGTGCCGCACGGCACCCCGCTGCCGATGATCCCCATCATCTTCCCGATTGAGCTGATCAGCTTCCTCGTGCGTCCCTTCAGCCTCGCATTGCGACTGTTTGTTGCGATGATGGCTGGTCACGTCCTGCTTAAAGTGCTGTCCAGCTTCGTCATCGATAGCTGGGGCGCGGGTGCTGGTTTTGGCGTGCTAGTCGGCATCCCTAGCTTTATTCTGATGATCGGCATCTCTGCACTGGAGATCCTTGTCGCCGGCATTCAGGCATACGTTTTTGCACTGCTTTCATCGTTGTACATCAACGATGCTGAGCATCTGCACTAAGTTTCCCATTCAACGCATATTTTATAAATTCACACGAAAGGATATTACAATGGACGCAGAAGCTGCAAAGCTCATCGGTGCAGGTCTCGCCGCAATTGGTGCCGGCATGGCCGCCATCGGTGTGGGTAACGTGTTCGGCTCATTCCTCGAAAGCGCACTGCGCAATCCTGGTGCCGCAGACGGTCAGCAGGGTCGCCTGTTCATCGGTTTTGCTGCTGCCGAACTTCTCGGCCTGCTGGCATTCGTTGTTGCGATGATCTTGATCTTCGTCGCCTAACGACCTGACTTTGCTGACCGGGTATGATTGCCCGGTCGGCAAAAGACTTGTTCACGCATCTACAGACGGAATCCGTCCATGCCTCAGATAGCCCAAATAATGGAAACATGGTCCAGCCAGGTCTTCTGGTTGTTGATCGTGTTTGGCCTGGTTTTCTTCGTAATCGGGCGGGGCATGGTCCCCAAAGTGCTCGATACGGTGGGGCTGCGTGACAAGCAGATTGCTGACGATCTTGCTGCTGCTCAAGCTGCGCGTGACGCAGCCGACGCGCAGGAAGAAGCGTGGCGCAAACAAGAAAACGCCAATCGCGATGCGGCGCAGAAGCTTGTGGCGGAAGCAAAATCTTCCGCGCAAGCAGCGAACGAGGCCAAAATGGCCAAAGTGCAGTCTGCCATTGATACGCGCATGGACGAAGCCGAAGCTGCAATTAATGCATCGCGCGAAGCGGCTGCATCGGAGATTGAAGCGGTCGCAGCGCAAGCTGCTCGCGACATCGCCAAGCAGATCGCTCATGTCGAAGTAAGCGCTGCCGCTGCCAAGGCGGCTGTACAGAAAGCGATAGCCAATGGCTGATTTCGTGATGTTCCTCGCCGGTGGTGCGGATGGCAAGGTTGAGCCGAGCCTGTGGGGCCTTGAGCCTTATCAATGGGTTTCGCTCGCTATGCTGGTATTGCTGTTGTTCGCCGTGATGAAAGTCAAAGTGCACAAGACAATCGCGGGTGGCCTTGACAACAAGATCGCGGCCATCAAAGCCAATCTTGATGAAGCGAAAAACCTGCGCGCCGAAGCAGAAGCGCTGCGCGCGGAATATGAAACCAAGATCGCTGGCGCAGAAGCTGATGCTGAAGCCATGCTGGTGAATGCGCGCAAAGAAGCTGACGGCATCGTCGCCAGGGCCGAAACCGATACAGCTGCAATGATCGCTCGCCGCGAACAGATGGCAACGGACAAGATCGCTGCCGCTGAACGCCAGGCGATTGACGAGCTGAGAGCGCGCGCTGCTGTTGCCAGCACTGCTGCGGCTGCTGCCCTTATTGCGGAAAAGCATGACGCGGCTGCTGACAAAGCGCTGGCCGATGAGGTTATCGGCAAGCTTTAAGCGTGGTGCCTGGGTCCCGAGCGGCCTGTAATCACCTATTTCCAAGTCACATTGTGATGCTTGGTCACCGGTATATTGTGGCTTGAATGCTATGAGCCTGACTATGCGCGGCGTCTGTCGGCATCCTCCTCACCAGTTTTGACCTGATGGATTAGAACTCATCCTTTGCGGCTCTGATCGCGGCAAAGGTTTCATGGGGGGCATTGCCGCCCCATCGCGCCTGCATGGCGGGATCATCGGCGCGCAGGAATGGGTTGGTTGCAATCTCGCGTTGAAGGGGGAAGGGCACCGTCCATTCTCCCGCAGCTCGCCGCTGATCGATCTCACCTGCATATTGCGCCAGCGCCGCGTTTTCAGGATCGGCATGGAGCGCAAAGGCGGCATTGGCCTTGGTATATTCATGCGCGCAATAGATCGTGGTTTCGCCCGGCAATTGTCTTAGCCGCAGCAGGCTTTGCCAGAATTGCGGCGGCGTTCCTTCAAACATGCGTCCACAACCCAGCGCGAACAGCGCATCGCCCACAAAGGCCAGCGCGCTATCGGGCAAGTGATAGGCGATATGGCCCATCGTATGCCCGCTTACATCGATCACGGCGGCTATATGCTCGCCCAGCGATACCTGATCGCCATCGCGCACGGTGCGATCAATCCCGGCGATCTTCTTCGCATCACGCAAAGGCGCGGTGATTGTGCAGCCGGTGGCAGCTTTAATCGCCACATTCCCGCCAGCATGGTCCGCATGCCAATGCGTGTTCCAGATCTGCGTGATCGTCCACCCCTGCGCTTCGGCTTGCCGCAGATACTCGTCGGCATCAGGCGTATCGATGGCGGCTGTCTCCCCGCTAACCGGATCGTGCAGCAGGAAGCCATAATTGTCGGACAGGCAGGGGAATTGATGGATTTGGAGCATGGGGATGCGTTTTACAGCACTTGCCATAAGTGAAAAGGCCCGCCTGCGATTTCTCGCAAGCGGGCCTTTCGTATTCCCGTCCAAGGGAAAACAGGTTTAGTCGCCCTTCTTCAGAGCTTCGCCGAGGATGTCGCCCAGCGATGCGCCCGAATCGGAAGAACCGAACTGTGCCACTGCTTCTTTCTCTTCGGCGATTTGACGCGCTTTGATCGAGAAGTTTGGCTTTTTCGAGCGATCAAATCCGGTGACCATCGCATCGACCTTCGCACCCGTTTGGAAGCGATCAGGACGCTGCTCGTCACGGTCACGGCCAAGGTCGGAACGCTTGACGAAACCGGTCGCGCCATCTTCGCCAACCTGCACTTCGAGGCCGCCATCGCGAACTTCGAGAACGGTAACGGTGACAACTTCGCCGCGACGCAGACTGCCTGCACCAGCTGCACCTTCGGCAGAAGGCGCACCTTTTTCAAGCTGCTTCATGCCAAGGCTGATGCGTTCCTTGTCGGTATCGACATCCAGAACAACGGCCTGCACTTCTTCACCCTTACGGTGGAGGGCAAGCGCGTCTTCACCCGAGATACCCCATGCAATGTCGGACATGTGAACCATGCCATCGACATCGCCGGGAAGGCCGATGAACAGGCCAAACTCGGTAGCGTTCTTGACTTCGCCGGTAACCGTTGCACCAACCGGATTGGTTTCGGCAAACTCTTCCCAAGGATTGCGCTGAGCCTGCTTGAGGCCAAGCGAAATGCGGCGCTTGTCGGAATCGACTTCCAGAACCATCACTTCGACTTCTTGCGACGTTGAAACGATTTTGCCCGGGTGCACGTTCTTCTTCGTCCAGCTCATTTCAGAAACGTGGACGAGGCCTTCGATGCCAGCTTCCAGTTCAACAAAAGCACCATATTCGGTGATGTTGGTAACCTGGCCGCTGACTTTGATGCCCACGGGATATTTGGCGCCAACGCCTTCCCAAGGATCGCTTTCCAGCTGCTTCATGCCAAGCGAGATACGCTGTGTTTCGGCGTTGATGCGCACGATCTGTACGGTCACAGTCTGGCCGATTTCGATCACTTCGCTGGGGTGATTGACGCGCTTATAGCTCATGTCCGTCACGTGCAGCAGGCCGTCAATACCGCCCAGATCAACGAACGCACCATAATCGGTGATGTTCTTGACCACGCCTTCGGTAACCTGACCTTCGGCCAGCTTGTCGATCAGCTCGCTGCGCTGTTCGGCGCGGGTTTCTTCCAGCACGGCGCGGCGCGATACGACGATATTGCCGCGGCGACGATCCATTTTGAGGATCTGGAAAGGCTGCGGCATGTCCATCAGCGGGCCAACATCGCGCACGGGGCGAATATCAACTTGTGAACCGGGCAGGAAGGCCACGGCGCCATCGAGATCGACGGTGAAGCCGCCTTTCACGCGGCCAAAGATGCGGCCTTCGACGCGCTTGCCTTCGCCAAATTCGTTTTCCAGCTTGTCCCAAGCAGCTTCGCGGCGGGCGCGGTCACGGCTGAGCATGGCTTCGCCGTCGGCATTTTCGACGCGGTCGACATACACTTCGACTTCGCTGCCGACTTCAAGGCCGTGCGCATCTTCGCCGCGCATAAATTCTTTAAGGTCTACCCGGCCTTCGGATTTGAGGCCGACATCGATAATAGCCATACCGGCTTCGATTGAGGTGACGGTGCCTTTAACAACGCGACCTTCAAAGCCGCCATCGGCGCCGCCGAGTTGTTCATCAAGCATTGCCGCGAAATCATCGCGGGTGGGATTGGCGCTACTTGCCATAAGGTTGGAGTTCCTGGTTTACTATTTTTCCGGCCACCGCGTATGTCGCGGGGTCTTTTCTCCGCTCTGACGGGATTGTCAGAAACGGGCCAAAGGGGCCGCACTGCCTGCAAAGCCGAATGCTGTTGCAGGCGTCCTTTGAACGGCACGAGCGATGCGCAAAACAATCATGGCTTGGACGACGTTGCGCCCCGGTGGAATGCCGACCATGCTGGCTTGCGAAATCGCGAACGTGTGATCCGTTCATCGAACGGGGCGCGCACTAGGGCGAAATAGCGCAAAAGGCAAGGGAATTGCGGCGCGCGCGTCAACAGGTCGCGGGGGCCAACAGACCACAAGGGATGACGCCGCCTGCAAGCCGCGCTAACCATAAAGGCGAGAGAGGATGCCATCATGACACCGCTTATCCGCAATCTTGCGCAATATGGAGAGTACCATCAAGACAGCCGCAATATCACGACGCATCTGGTGGGCGTGCCGATGATTGTGCTGGCGGTTGAGATATTGCTCTCGCGGCCAGTTTTCGGTTTTGCAGGTGTTGCTTTGACGCCCGCAATGGCAGCGGCCTTGATGGCGAGCATGTGGTATTTGCGGCTCGATTTCGGCTTTGGCGTGGTGATGGCGCTCTTGCTGGCTCTGGGAGCATGGGCAGGGCTGGTGATTGGACAAGGCGGCTCTGCGGCGTGGTTGGGCAGCGGGATCGGACTGTTTGTGGTGGGTTGGGCGTTACAGTTCCTTGGCCACCATTATGAGGGGCGCAAGCCTGCCTTTATGGATGATTTGCGCGGCCTGCTCGTTGGCCCCCTATTCGTGGTGGCAGAGCTGGCATTTCTGTTGGGCCTACGCAAGGATCTGCGCGCGCAATTGGAGGCGGCTACGAAGTAGCGCCCTCTACCGCAGCAATAGCAGCGGCAATCGCCTCATCGCGGCCAAGCGCGGTTGTATCCATCACCAGCGCATCAGGCGCAGCGCGCAAAGGTGCATCCTTGCGCTGTGTATCGCGGGCATCGCGCATGGCGATGTCGTGTTCGATTTCATCGCGCGAGATTTCCATTTCCCGTCCAGTCATCTCTAACCACCGGCGTTCTGCGCGCGCTGTAACGCTGGCGGTTATGAACAATTTGACGTCAGCATCAGGCGCAATCACCGTGCCGATATCGCGCCCGTCAAGCACCGCGCCGCCCGGCTGATTGGCAAACGCGCGTTGCCGCTCAAGCAGAGCCGCGCGAACTTCTGGGTGCACAGAAACGCGTGAAGCGAGGCCCCCTGTTGCTTCATTGCGCAATTCCGGATTATCGAGCAGCTCTTCGGGAAAAGCGCAAGCGGCCAGCGCATCTTGCGCATTATCAGGATCGCCGCCGGTCTGCGCAACATGCCAGCCGACCGCGCGATAGAGCAAGCCTGTATCAAGGCACGGCACGCCAAAATGGGCAGCAATCGCTTTGGCAATTGTGCCTTTGCCAGAGGCGGTGGGTCCATCGACAGCGATGATCATGAGGCAACCTTGCGCGACTTCACCGCCTTCGCCAAGCCCCATATCGCAATCGCAGCCCAAAATCCTTCGAGCACAAGGCTGGGCCAATTGGTGTGCACAAGCAACGAAACCGTCAGCAATGCAGCTCCTGCCAGATTGGTGCCATGATGGATAAACGGGTTCGGCTTGTCACAGGCAGTTTGATAAAAATACGCGCCGACGATACATGCGGCGCCGAAGAAGCCGATGATTGAGTAGATGTCGATGGGGGGCATTAGATGATCGCTCCGTCAAATTCGTCACCCTGAACGTGTTTCAGGGTCCATTTCTCCACCTGCGCGGTGGGAGCGGATCGCATGATGGATGCTGAAACGAGTTCAGCATGACAGATTGTAGAAGAATTCACGCCGCCGCCTCTTTCAGCAGCCCCTCAAATGTCGGGAAGCTTGTCGCGATAGGTGCGGTGTCATCGATCTCGACGCCATCTTGGGAGACCAATCCCGCCACGGCCATGCTCATGGCGATGCGGTGATCGAGGTGGGTTTTGACGCGCGCATTCGCGGTGCCGCGCAAGGGTTCGCCGCCGGTGCCTTCGATCACGAGGCCATCCTCACGCTCTTCCACGCGCGCGCCTGCAGCGCTTAGCGCCTGCGCCATCACCGTGATGCGGTCGCTTTCTTTAACGCGCAATTCTTCAAGGCCGGTGGTGGTGGTGGTCCCTTTGGCCAAGCTGGCTGCGACGAACAGGACGGGGAATTCATCGACCATGCTGGGAACGATGGCGGGATCGACTTCAATGCCCGACAGGTCGGAATGTTTAATATGAAGATCGGCCACAGGCTCTCCGCCCACTTCGCGCGGGTTCACTTCGGCGATGTGGCCGCCCATTTGGCGCAGCACTTCGAAAATGCCAGCGCGTGTCGGGTTCAAGCCGACATTCTCGATGATGAGATCGCTACCGGGCACCAACAAAGCGGCAACCGCGAAGAAGGCTGCGGAGGAGGGATCGCCGGGCACAGTGATGGTTTGTGGGCGCAGCTCAGCCTCGCCGTGGATCGCAATGATGCGCGCCCCATCCACTTCTTCAACGGACAACTCCGCACCAAAACCGCGCAGCATCCGTTCAGAATGATCGCGCGTTGGCACCGGTTCGATAACGCGGGTAATGCCAGCAGTGTTCAGCCCTGCGAGCAGCACCGCGCTTTTCACCTGAGCGCTGGCCACAGGAAGGCGGTATTCAATGGGGACAACAGGGCTGCTCCCGCGCAAAGTCAGCGGTAAGCGGCCACCCGGCGCGCTTTCAAAGCTGGCGCCCATTTGCGAAAGCGGCGTGATAACCCGGCCCATCGGCCGCTTGGACAAGCTGGCATCGCCTGTAAACGTCGCGGTGATTGGGTGGCTGGCGACAAGGCCCATGAGCAGCCGCGTTGATGTGCCTGAATTGCCCATATCCAGCGCAGCGTCGGGTTGCAGCAAGCTGCCAACGCCCACGCCATGAATGCGCCATGTGCCATCATCCCCGCGCACAATATCGGCCCCCATCGCGCGCATGGCAGCGGCGGTGGAGAGCACATCTTCACCTTCGAGCAAGCCTGTCACCTGCGTCTCACCCACAGCCAAAGCGCCCAGCATTAAAGAGCGGTGGCTGATCGATTTGTCGCCCGGCACTCTGATCGATCCGGTAAGCGAACCGGCGGATTGGAAAGTCTTTGGGACACAAGGGGTGGTATGGGACAACGGTATTGCCTATCTGCTGCGCCTGAGCGTGGTTTTGCTTCGGGTGGCGCTTTGACAGCGGCATAGCCCTATGGCAAGGCGCGCGCCTCGTGATTCAGACGTGATTTTATCCTGCCGCAAAGCTCGCGGCGGTGACAGCAAGGACAATAAACACCATGGTCAAGCCAGAATGGGGCTCAAAGCGCACTTGCCCCAAATGCGGTGAGCGTTTCTACGATCTCGGTAACGAAGATCCGGTGACCTGCATCGAATGCGGCAATGAATGGACGCCTGAGCCTGTGCTCAAATCCAAACAGCCGATCCCGTTCGAGGAAGAAAAGAAAGACGACAAGAAAGAGGCCGATTCCGATCTGGCCGATGATGATCTGGATGACATCGATGACGATGATGATTCGCCAGACAATGATGTCGATCTTGGCGGCGATGATGATCTTGGCGTGGATACAGCAGACGCCAAAGATAAAGAAGACGATAGCTAGGTTGGTGCGCTCGCCCATTCGGGCGAGCGTCCCCGGTTTGATCTGATTGCGCTTTGCGGCGGGGCACTTGCGTGCACGCGGTTAGAGGGTCGCTTGGGGTTAAACAAACCATCCCTTGGCAAAATACCTTGGCCAACATTCCTCTTGCGCAAGCAGGTTACCCGACTTAAAGGGCCACCTCCCGGCGCAAACCGGGAATATTTGAATGGTACGGGGCCTTAGCTCAGCTGGGAGAGCGCAACACTGGCAGTGTTGAGGTCAGCGGTTCGATCCCGCTAGGCTCCACCATTCTACCGCCTTTCGGCCCTGGTCGGGCTGCAAATGGCGGGCTCGTGCGCTTCCGGTGCTCACGGCCTTTATGGCCGCTCCGCGCCGGTTCTCCGATCCCACCATTTTCGCTATCGACCAGAACCGAAAATCGGCAGAATGGCCAAATTACTATACCTCGTCATTGCGAGGAGCGAAGCGACGCGGCAATCCATTGCACTCGTTTTGCAGGAAAAGAAGCCGGGGCATTTGCCTCGCACGCTGGCCAACGAGGTTTCGTTCGCCGGCGTTTTTCGCGTTACGGGCCTGTGCCTGTAAATTAAGGAGTTGAGGCGCGCATGTTTGATACGCTGTCCGATCGGCTGAATTCGGTCTTTGATGGCCTGCGTGGTCGCGGTGCGCTGTCGGAAAACGATGTGCGCGATGCGATGCGCGAAGTGCGTATCGCTCTGCTCGAAGCCGATGTGGCGCTGCCCGTCGCGCGCGATTTTATCTCCCGCGTGACCGAAAAAGCGGTCGGTCAACAGGTTCTCAAATCGGTTACGCCGGGCCAGCAAGTCGTCAAAATCGTCAATGATGAATTGGTGGCGATGCTCGGCGGTGAGGATGAGGGCGCAGGTGATGCCGCCCCGCTCAATTTCGATGTCAAACCACCTGCCGTGGTGATGATGGTCGGCCTGCAAGGTTCGGGTAAAACCACCAGCACCGCCAAAATCGCCAAGCTGTTAAAGGACAAAGAGGGCAAGAAAGCCCTAATGGCCTCGCTCGACGTTAATCGTCCCGCAGCGCAGGAGCAGCTCGCCATTTTGGGTGAGCAGGCTGAAGTGGCCACTTTACCCATCGTCGCAGGTCAACAGCCTGTCGATATCGCGCGCCGCGCAATGGAATCGGCGCGTTTGCAAAATGTCGATGTGCTGCTGCTCGATACTGCGGGCCGCTTGCATGTTGATGAAGCGCTGATGGCCGAAATGAAGGCCGTTGCAGGCGTTGCCAATCCTGCCGAAGTGCTGCTCGTTGTCGATAGCCTGACCGGTCAGGACGCGGTGAATGTCGCGCAGAACTTCTCCGATGAAGTGCCGCTGACAGGCGTTGTCCTCACCCGGATGGACGGCGATGCGCGCGGCGGTGCAGCGCTTTCCATGCGGGCCGTTACCGGCAAGCCGATCAAATTTGCCGGGACCGGTGAAAAGCTCGACGCGATCGAGCGTTTCCACCCATCGCGCATGGCCGATCGCATCCTTGGCATGGGCGATGTCGTCTCACTGGTCGAAAAGGCTGCTGAGACGATTGATGCTGAGGAATCGGAGAAGCTTGCCGAGCGGATGATGAAGGGCAAGTTCGATCTGAACGACCTTCGCAAACAGCTTTCGCAAATGCAGAAAATGGGCGGACTTGGCGCGCTCGCTGGCATGATGCCGGGCATGAAGAAAGCCAAGGCGGCGATGGCCAATGCCAATATGGATGACAAGGTTCTGATCCATATGGACGCGATCATCGGCTCCATGACCAAGAAAGAACGCGCGAACCCCAATTTGCTCAATGCCAAGCGCAAAAAGCGTGTGGCAGCCGGATCAGGCACCAGTGTGCAGGAGGTCAACAAGATCCTCAAAATGCACCAGGAAATGGGCCGCGCAATGAAACAGATCAAAAAGATGGGTGGGCTCAAAGGCCTGGCTGCAATGTTTGGTGGCGGTGGCGGCATGGGCGGCGGCGCACCGGGCGCTGGCGCGCCGACAGGGCTTCCCGGCGGGATGCCCGGATTGCCCGGCGCAGCACCGGGTCAGCTCCCACCTGATCTCGATAATTTTCTCAAGAAAAAGTAATTTATTCAGATATTTCGTTTGGAAAGGTAATCTAACATGGCAATTTCACTTCGTCTTTCGCGCGGCGGCGCAAAGAAGCGTCCTTATTATCGCATCGTGGCTGCTGACAGCCGCCGTGCGCGTGACGGCAAATATCTTGAGCAGATCGGTACTTATAACCCGATGCTGCCCAAGGATGATGAGAACCGCGTGAAGCTCGTCGAAGATCGTATCCGCTATTGGCTGAGCGTTGGTGCGCAGCCTTCTGACCGCGTTCTGCGTTTCCTCGATGCTGCTGGCATTATGGAGCGCACCCCGCGCAACAACCCGCAAAAAGCTGAGCCGGGCGAAGCTGCCAAGGAACGCGCTGAAGAAAAAGCGACCAAGGCTGCTGAAGCTGAAGAAGCCAAAAAGGCCGCTGAAGAAGAAGCCAAGGCTGCAGCAGCTGCACCTGCAGAAGAGCCTGCTGCTGAAGAAGCGCCCGCTGAGGAAGCTGCTGCAGAAGAAGCACCTGCTGCCGAAGCTGGCGAAGAAAAAGCTGAGGGCTAAGCTTTCGCGATGGCTGCCACACCTGTCACTCCAAAACCAATCGTATTGGCCGCCATTACTGGCGCGCATGGGGTGACAGGTGAGGTCCGCCTTAAACTGTTTGGGGAAGGCATTGCCGCTCTGAAACAGCACAAAAGCTTCAATGACGGCGCGCTCACACTCAAGAAAGTGCGTGATGACAATAAGGGCGGCGCCGTCGCGCGTTTTGCCGAGGCAACCAGTCGCAATGAAGCCGAAGCTTTGCGCGGCACGGCATTGTCCGTCCCGCGCGATGCGCTCCCGCCTTTGGGCGAGGGCGAGTATTATCATATCGACCTGCTCGGCCTTGCGGCTATGTCAGACACTGGCGAAGCTTTGGGAGAGGTTGTCGCTGTGAACAATTACGGCGCAGGCGATGTGATCGAAATTAAGCGTGAGAACGGCAAGACCTTCATGGTCCCGATGACCACGCAGGCCGTGCCCGAATGGGATGCGCAGCAGCTTGTGGTGAACGCGGATTTCGCCGCAGCATGAGCTGAGCGCCATCGGCCCAAAACCGTGCTAAACCCGCTACATGGACGACCTGTGGCACCGCCTCCAAACATACGACATCGGCCCCGCTGCCGCGCCGCTTTCCTTTGCCGCGCGCCTCGCCCGTGAAAACCGTTGGAGCGAGGATTATGCCGCGCGCGTCATCATCGAATATAAGCGCTTCTGCTATCTCGCGATGACTGCCGGGCGCGACGTCACCCCGTCTGATCAAGTTGATCAGGCTTGGCACCTGCACCTGACCTACACACGCGATTATTGGGATCGCTTCTGCCCCAAAACTCTGGGCGGCGCGCTGCATCACGGCCCCACCACCGGATCGGGCGCGGACAAGGCGCGGTATTTCGAACAATATGCGCAAACGCTTAAAACCTATGAGGAGGCATTCGGCGAAACGCCTCCTGCAGACATCTGGTCCCCCGCCACCTTGCGCTTTGGTGAGCACACGCGCGCTTTTCGCACTTTTCCGGCCAACATACTGCTTTTTAGGGACAAACGCGCTATAGTGATCGTGTTGACCGCAATCGCGGCAGCTTTCGCCGTGGGGCTAACGCTGGGAGCGAGCATATGACGGGTCTTAATCCGCTCAATTGGTACGGCACTGAATTTCTGATCTTGTACGGCGCGCTTTTCGTTGTGGCGGGAGTGGTCAGCTGGTGGGTGGAACAGCGGCTGCGGCCCAAGGGGCATGATACAGCGTTGCCCGATGAGGATAGTATTGCGGTGCTGGGCGCTGGCCGGGTGCGGCTGGCTGAAACCACGATTGCGCGGATGTTAGAGCGCGGCTCAATGCAGATGGACAACAACGCCCTGCGGATCGCAGATGGCGTTGAGGGACGCACCGCAGCGGAGAAAGCGATTATAGCGCTGGGATCACCGGTGCGCTGGGATCAGGTGGACCGCGCGATGCGCTATGAAGCGCAGGATATTGAGCAGACTTTGATTAAGCGGCGCATGATCTTGCCCAAAGGCGAGGCGATAGCGCTGGGCTTTAATGCTGCAACGCCGTTCTTGATGCTGTTCTGTTTCGGGCTGGGCAAGCTGTTGCTGGGCGTGAACCGCAATTTGCCAGTTGGGTTTTTGATGGCGTGTCTGGGGGTGACGGCGCTGGTCGCATTGTGGCGCTGGTTTGGCTTGGGGCGGCACACGCATACCGGCCGGGCCGCGATCAAGCGGGCACGCGACGAAGCCGCACGCCTGCAAATCGCGCCGACAGGGCCGGAGATGGGCATGGCGGTCGCTCTGTTTGGAACGGGCGTTATCGCGACATCTCCCATCGGCGATTTCCATCGAATGCGTGAGAATGCCAGTGGCGGCGCGGGTGATGCCGGATCGAACAATGATGGAGATGGTGGCGGCTCTGGTTGCGGCTCTGGCTCTGGCGGCGGCGGGTGTGGCGGCTGCGGCGGCGGATAAGGCCCGCGCAAGTTGCGGTTAGACGGCGTAAGGCGGCGCAAGATGCGGCAAGACGCATTTGCCCTTGGCCGCGCTTCGGGCTAGCGAGCCTTCCATGCTTGACCAATTCCTGATCTTTGTCGCGGTTATCGTGATCCCGCTCCCCATCGGATATCTGCTTGCGAACAAACGTCCGCAAAGCCGCAACATCATAAACGCGATCTTTGCCGCCTTGCCCGTCTCCCTGCCATTTTTCGTGTGGGCTGGGTGGATTACGATCAACGATGTGATCGGCTGCGATCCGGCCACTTGCAATGAAACCGCACAAGTGTGGGCGATGGCGCTGTATATGATCGGCTTTTTGACCGGCGTGACGGGTTTTGGCGTTGGCCTGATCGGCGATACAATGGCGCGCAATCGGGCGAAGCAGAACGGGAAGTGACGTTCGCCGCAACCATTCTTACCCTCTATCCGGACATGTTCCCCGGACCGCTTGGCCAGTCGCTTGCGGGCAGAGCGCTGGAACGAGGGGACTGGTCTTGTGACACCATCCAGATCCGCGATTTTGCCACGGATAAGCACAGCAATGTCGATGATACGCCAGCAGGCGGCGGGGCGGGTATGGTGCTCAAAGCCGATGTGCTGGGCGCGGCGGTCGATCATGCCATTGCCACACAGCCCGATGCCCCGATCCTGGCCATGACACCGCGCGGCAAACCGATCACGCAGGCCCGCATCCGCGCGCTTTCTCAAGGGCCGGGTGCAACCATCATTTGCGGGCGTTTTGAAGGCTTTGATGAGCGGCTTTTTGAAGCGCGGCCGCAGATTGAACAGGTTTCGCTCACCGATATCGTTTTGTCGGGCGGAGAACCTGCTGCTTTGGCCATACTTGACGCTTGCATTCGGCTGCTTCCCGGCGTAATGGGCGCGGCTTCTAGCGGAGATGATGAGAGCTTCGAAAACGGGCTTCTCGAATATCCGCAATATACCCGACCTCAAGAATGGGAAGGGCGCACGATCCCTGAAGTGCTGCGATCGGGGGATCATGCGAAGATTGCGGCGTGGCGTAAAGCCAAGTCGCAAGAAATCACACGGTTACGCAGGCCGGACCTTTGGGAGCGCCATGGTGGTGCTACAGGTCCGTCTGCCTCTGATGCGCGGCGAAAAGACTAAGGAAACCAGACGATGGGTCTGATTCAAGAGCTCGAAGCGGAAGCTATCGGAGCACTCAGCGAGGGGAAGGACATCCCCGAATTTCGTGCCGGTGATACGGTGCGTGTTGGTGTACGCGTTGTTGAAGGACAGCGTACACGTGTCCAGAATTTTGAAGGCGTGGTGATTGCTCGCTCGAACCGTTCGATCAATTCGAACTTCACGGTGCGCAAGATCTCTTTCGGTGAAGGTGTGGAACGTGTGTTCCCGCTCTATTCGCCGAACATTGACAGCATCACTGTCGTTCGTCGCGGCATCGTGCGCCGTGCGAAACTGTACTATCTGCGTGGCCGCACCGGTAAGCGTGCGCGTATTGCAGAACGTCGGGAAAATGTCGCCCAATAGGGGCCGTCCTTATACACGAACAAAACGGGGCGGTTCCTACCAAGGAGCCGCCCCGTTTCGTATTCGGGCAACGAGGGAAGGGCGGTGATTGCAGGTCCAGGGAAAACCCTTGCCGCCTGAAAATCACTGTGACGCTCGGTGCTAAATTTGGATTGAAGGCTTTGCGGTAATGCGGATTTAACCATGCCAATGGCTGCGTAAGAAGATCGTTTTAAGCCGCTATTGGTTGGATCATCGCTTCGGGTTTGCGAAAAACGCCCCATTGCGAAAGGCCAGCAACACGTTTGATTTCAACCGCTTCGAAAAGGGGAATTGTACGAAAATCAATAAGATGATCATGCGGGCTGGTCCGCTTTTGATTGAGGCCGACACCTTCCAAAACCTGCATCACCCAATCCATTTGCGGAACAGGTGACGTCAGCAGCAAGGTGCCGCCGGGTTTCAGCAGGTCATACGCTTCTTGAAACAGGTCAACATGTTCGACCACTTCAAAAGCGACAATGGCATCAAAGCTTTCCGCTTTCAGGCCCAGTTCGTCCCACTTGGTAATATCGCCAACGATATCGGCAGGGGGGACAAGATCATTGCCCACATAGCCAGTATATCCAGCCCCGCGCAGGAATTCGCCAACCCACTTTTCGCCGCAGCCTATTTCAAGAATTGCAGCATCTTTTGGCAAAGGGCGCAGGAAATAATCGATTTTCTTGCGCTGCGCGATATCGCTGAGCATGGGCATGGAAATGGTCCTTGGATAGGTATTTACACGGATCACTTCTCGCCGAACAAGGTAAACACAAGGTTACCACGGGCGTTGAAACGGGTTTTTTCGGTTGGGGCGACCACGCCTCACAAATTCAATTGCAAGGCAGCGGCAAAGAGGCAAAACAGCGCCGCTGCAAACGTACTGGAGTAAAAGTACCATGGGTTATCGTGTCGTCGTCGTCGGAGCTACCGGGAATGTTGGGCGGGAAATACTCGCTATTCTGGCCGAGCGCGAATTTCCAATTGATGAGCTGGCCGCCGTTGCCAGCCCGCGCTCGCAGGGCACCGAAATAGATTTTGGCGAGACCGGCAAAAAGCTGAAATGCAAAAACCTTGAACATTTCGATTTCGCTGGCTGGGATATCGCCCTGTTTGCCGCAGGATCAACTGCGACCAAGACTTATGCGCCCAAGGCCGCGGCAGCGGGCTGCGTGGTGATCGATAACAGCTCACTTTACCGGATGGACCCGGATGTGCCGTTGATCGTGCCAGAAGTGAACCCGGAAGCGATTGACGGCTACACCAAGAAAAACATCATCGCGAACCCCAATTGCTCCACCGCGCAGATGGTTGTCGCGATGAAGCCTTTGCATGATGCCGCAACGATCAAGCGCGCCGTTGTCAGCACCTATCAATCCGTATCGGGCGCGGGCAAATCGGGCATGGACGAACTGTTTGAACAAAGCCGTGCGATCTTTGTTGGTGACCAGGTGGAGGCGACCACCTTTACCAAGCAAATCGCTTTCAATGTCATACCGCATATCGATGTCTTCATGGATGATGGCTCGACCAAGGAAGAGTGGAAGATGGTCGTCGAAACCAAGAAGATCCTTGATCCCAAAGTGAAAGTGACGACCACTTGCGTGCGCGTGCCGGTGTTTGTGGGCCACTCCGAAGCGATCAATCTGGAATTTGAAAACGAGCTTAGCGCTGAACAAGCCAAGGACATCCTGCGCGAGGCGCCTGGCATTATGCTGGTCGATAAGCATGAAGATGGCGGCTATGTCACGCCCGTGGAATGCGCGGGCGATTACGCTACTTTCGTGAGCCGGGTGCGTGAGGATTCAACCGTTGATAATGGGCTGACGATCTGGTGCGTTTCAGATAACCTGCGCAAAGGCGCGGCGCTTAATGCTGTACAGATTGCAGAGCTTCTGGGGCGTCGCCATCTAAAAAAGGCGTAAGCTTTACTTATAGGAGATCGTCATGCGTTTGATTGGTGTTGTGTCTTCTCTGGCCTGTGCGCTGGCTTTGGCCGGGTGCGGGGTTGATCCTGATGCTGTTCCGCCCGGACAAGAACCGCCAAGCTTGGTGGAAGACGAGCCCGCTGTGCTGGACCTGCAAGCCAGCGGTATCATCGTGCCGCCACAAAGCGGGTTCGAGCAGTTGGAAGTCCCTTTCGGCTCCAGCCGCATTGGCACCGAGGCGACGCTGGGTAATGTGCTGGGTGAGCCTGTCGATAGCCGCTCTGAAGGTGGCGATTGCTTGCTTGCCCAGGTCCAGTATGCCGGGTTGACGATCAATTTCGATGCGGCGGGCGAATTTGTGGGCTATTATGCCACCGCGCCTTTCGTACCTGAATTGACGCGTGCAGAAATGCTGGCCGATCCGCAAACCACGTCAATCGAAGACAGTACGCTGGGTGAAGAATTCACTATCGGACCGCCGCAAGGCGCTGCCATTGCAGGCCTGTTCACCGGCGAGGACGATGATGCCGCGGTCGCGGCTCTGTGGGCCGGCGACAATTGCATCATGCGATGAGCGAACTCACAACTGCCCACATCACCAGCTTTGATGGCACGCGCCTTGCCGTGCACCGTATGGGGCCGGGCGATGGAAGTGCTCGGCCTGTCCTTTTGCTGCATGGCCTGTTCTCCAGCGCGCAGATGAACTGGATCCGTTTTGGCCATGCGCAATTGCTGGCCGATGCAGGATTTGCAGCGATCATGCCTGAATGGCGCGCGCATGGGGAAAGCGATGCACCGCAAGATCCCGCCGCTTATCCGCCCGATGTTTTGGTGCGCGATAGCTTTGCGGTGGTGGAGGCGTTGGGGCTGAAAGATTATGACCTGGCAGGCTTTTCCTTGGGCGCGCGCACAGCGGTGGCTGCGACTATTGCCGGTTTGACACCGCGCCGCCTGGTGATCTGCGGCATGGGTATGCAAGGCCTGTTCAATTGGGAAAAGCGCGCGGCCTTTTTCATCGATATGATTGACCGGTACGATACTATCGAGCGCGGTGACCGGGCATGGTTTGCAAAAAGCTTCTTCAAGACGATGGGCATGGACAAGGTGGCCACACGGCTGCTTTTGGCCAATGGCGTAGAGGATCTTGTGCGCGATGACCTTGCCCAGATCATCTGCCCCGCGCTGGTATTATGCGGCGCAGATGACCGCGATAACGGATCACCGACGCAGCTGGCCGATGCTCTGCCAAATGCGCAATATCAAGAAATCCCCGGCGATCATATGAGCTGTGTGGCAAAACCGGATTTAGGGCGAGCTGTGCGCGATTTTTTTGTGGGATGAGGTTCGGCCCAGAGCGTCTTGCGGCAAAAGACAAAATTGGCGACCTGCTCCTTTAATCAAAAAAGGCGCCGCCATTGCTGGCGACGCCTTTTTCGTAATTGTTGTTCCAGCAGCGATTAGCCAGCTGAGAATGGCAGCGAGGAGTGGTGCAGTGTGATCACCACTTCGCCTGCGTCATTCTTGGCATAACCGAAAGTGTATTCCACTTTGGTTTCATTGCCGTCTGTACCGGTAAAGTAATAGTTGCCCATCGCCATGGCGCTATCGCCATCAACGATCGTACCTTCGTTTTCCCAGCGCACATCGGTGTATGGCGCGATGGCAAAGCCGCCATCTTCGGTGCCTTCGGTGCCGATGAAGTAGCTCAGCGCTTCGTCGAAACTGCCACGGAACTGGTCTTCTGCAGCGAGCGTAGGCTTGAACAAAATGTCCATGCCATCTTCATAGCCATAGTGCATGTTAATGTGTTCGGTCGCGCGCGCGGCGTAATCGCCTTCTTCGGTGAAGGTCTGGCCAATGGCCACAATGCCTTCGCCCCATGCCTGCTGGGCAGCTTCGACTTCTTCGATGGTGATCGCAGCGCTGGTATCAGCTGGCGCTGGCTCTTCGGTTGTCGCTGCGCCGCCACATGCTGCCAGGGCCAAAGCCGAAATACCCACAATGGGAAGTGCCACAAACTTGTTCATTTGCATTCTCCAGTCAGTCCCCCCTCCTGTTTGGGAGGAGCAATAATATTTTCTGTTTGGATGCTAAAGTTCCCGGCCCGAACGGCTGAGCTTTCCCACACCCTCCATTTGCGTCCGACATCACGTGAGCCATGCAAGGTAATGCATGCTCCACGCCAGAGGGGCCCGGTCCGCTGCCGATGTAATGCACATGCGCAGCTTGGGTTCCGGACTGGGTGAAAATTGTCGCGCTCTATTCGAGAGGCGAATTATCAGGCGCGCTTGCGTGCAGGCCACGCACAACAAAAAAGGGCGCCGCCATCGCTGGCAGCGCCCTTTTTGTATCGCTTGAAAAGCGGCTTAGCTTTCAGTGGTTTCTTCATCTTCAGTAGCCGTTGCTTCGGCGCTTTCAGCTTCTGCTTCGCCTTCACCATCGGTTGGAAGATCGCCCAGCTCACGGTCGGGATCGATTTCTTCCTGGAAGCCTTCTTCGGCTGTTGCACTAGCTTCGTCTTCCGCCATCTGGGCAAGAATATCGATGCCTTGGCTTTGCAGTTCAGCTTCATCTTCAGAGCGGGCGACATTGGCTTTTACCGTCACCTGAACTTCAGGGTGCAGCGAAACGGTCACGTCGAACATGCCGATCGTTTTGATCGGTGCGCCCATGATGACCTGCTTTTTATCGACATCGTGGCCCTTTTCGACCAACGAGCCAGCAACGTCGCGAACATTGACCGAGCCATAAAGCTGGCCAGAATTCGAAGCAGCGCGGATCAGAACGATTTCTGCACCGGCAACGGTTTCGCCTTGTTTTTCAGCAACCGTGCGCTTCTCGGCATTTTCAGCTTCGAGACGATCACGGTTGGCTTCGAAGACCTTCTTGTTCGCCTCATTGGCGCGAAGAGCCTTCTTCTGCGGCAGCAGGAAGTTGCGGGCATAGCCATCACGCACGGTGACAACATCACCGATGGTGCCGAGCTTCTCGATACGTTCGAGGAGAATGATATCCATGGATCTTGCTCCTCTTACTTTACGATGTAGGGCAGCAAGCCCAGGTGACGGGCGCGCTTGATCGCTTTGGCGAGTTCACGCTGCTTCTTGGCAGAAACGGCGGTGATACGCGAAGGCACGATCTTGCCACGCTCAGACATGAAGCCTTGCAGCAGGCGCACGTCTTTATAATCGATTTTCGGGGCGTCTTTGGCCTGAAACGGGCAAGACTTGCGACGACGGAAAAATGGGCGTGCCATTAGTTGCGATCCTCGCGGTCAGAGCGACGCTTACGGTCGCGGTCATTCTTGCGCATCATGGCAGAGGGGCCGTCTTCCAGCTCTTCCACTGCGATGGTCAACCAACGGATCACATCTTCATTGATCGCGTTTTGACGTTCGAGTTCAGTAACCAGCGTGCCGGGACCCTCAATATTGAGCATCACGAAGTGCGCTTTACGGTTACGATCAATTTTGTAAGCGAGGCTTTTGAGGCCCCAAGTCTCGGTCTTTACGACCTTGCCTTCATTGGCTTCTACGATTTCCGTAGCTGCCGCGGCAAGCGCATCCACCTGAGCTTGGCTCAGATCCTGACGCGCGAGGAAAACATGCTCATAAAGAGCCATGTGCAATTCCTTCCATGTCCATGCCGATCGCTGGCTGATCCGACCGAATGTCGGGGCCCCTCCGGCTTTCTTGAGTTTCCGTGGTGGCCAAAGCTCCTGCGGAAGCGGCGCACATAGCGCAACGTGCATGTAATGCAAGCTTTGTGAGGGGGCTTGTGGGAGGGCGCGCAGGCGGGCACAGGGGGCATCAGGAAGAATTGCTTAGGACGATTGCTTATGCCCGGTGGCCTTGTTGCCCTGCTTGATGATGTTGCTGTGATTGCCCGAGTGGCGGCGGCCAGTATGGATGATGTCGCGGCGGCGGCAGGCAAAGCGGGGTCCAAAGTTGCTGGTGTGGTAATCGATGATGCAGCGGTAACGCCATCTTATGTGACGGGCCTTTCCCCGGCACGCGAATTGCCGATTATCTGGTCGATCACCAAAGGCAGTCTGAAAAACAAGCTGCTGATCTTGTTCCCCGGCGCGCTGGCGCTGAATTACTTTATTCCGTGGCTGATCACGCCGATCCTGATGCTGGGCGGGGCGTATCTTTGTTATGAAGGTGCCGAGAAAGTGATCGAAAAGCTGGGTGGTGAAAAACACGGCAAAACGGTCGAGGATGTGATCGAGGATCCGGTGCAGTTTGAAAAGGAGCGGATCGCGGGCGCTATTCGCACAGACCTTATCCTGTCGGCTGAGATCATGGCAATTTCACTAAATGAGATCAAAGCTGTGAGCGATGATTTCTGGGTGCAGGCAGGCGCGCTTGCCGGGATTGCGGTTGCGGTGACAGTGCTGGTTTATGGCGCGGTGGCACTGATCGTGAAAATGGATGATCTGGGGCTGCATCTATCCAAGAAGGACAGCAGTGGTTCGCAATCACTGGGCCGTGCATTGCTGGCCGCGATGCCTAAATTGCTGATCGCTTTATCGGTGATTGGGACGGTTGCGATGCTGTGGGTTGGCGGCGGGATTATCCTGCATGGGACGCATGAGCTAGGCCTGCATTTGTTATACGATATTGCGCATGGGATTGAGTATTGGGTGGCCGGGGCGACTGGCGCATTGGGCGGTTTGCTAGGCTGGTTTTCCTTTGCTGCGGCATCGGCGGTGACGGGTTTGGGGCTGGGCGCAGTGCTTGCTTTTGTGCTGCACCAGGTTCTTAAACTCAAGCATGAGTTGGGAGCCGGGCATTAACAGCCAGCCTTGGCGCTAAGCCGCCTCGCGCTGTTCGCGTTTAAGCTCATCAATCCATTCATCGAGCGTATCCCACACCCGGCCATTGGGGTTTTCCACCCGGCCATCGCTGTGTTGGACGAACCAATTATCGCCATCGGCCGCGCGCGGGTCCACCACCAGCGGGGCAATGCGGCTGTCATTGCCGACTTTCCAGCCGATCACATTGGATCGCACCAGATCGACCTGATTGTCATCGAAATAGGCGTGCAGAAGATATGTGCCGGGTTCGGCAGCGATCATTCCAACGCCAGAGGGGCGGTAATTCTTTTGCATTCTTGTTCCCATGTCGGGTCCCCGCCATCGGTTAGAGCCGATGGATCGCAAGATTTCGTTTTGGGGCAGGGTTAACGGGTTGGTGAGGGATTTGCCGCGCCTGTGTGCCCTTCTTCCCCACCGGTCGTCATTGCGAGCGGCGAAGCCGCGCGGCAAACCATCGCGGAGTGCAATCCGCTCTGGGTTGCTTCGCTACGCTCGCAATGACCAGTTACAAGGTCATTCGGAGTCGTACGGCACGGTGAGGTCAAAGCCGCAATAGCCGCAGGTCTTGGGCGGGCGTTGGGGGCGCATCATGGGTATGCCACCGCCCGTCCACCACCTTTGATCAACCTCGGATGCTTCCGCCATATTCACCGGATGCTCACGATGCGGGCATTTGGGATAGTTGTTCGCGACGAAGCCCAGAACGAGCATGACCCCGAATGCGGCTACGACGAACATTTCAAGATCAATCTCGATGGCATTTCCGACAAGAGGCTCCGGGCCATCGAAGTAGCTCCAAGCAAGGGGGGCGACGATGACGAGTAGGGCCAGCACCCAAACCGCATTAAACAGTCAAGCTTTCCGATATGTCGTCACAACCGGTCTAAAAGCCCCTTCGCAAACAGCGTCAGCGTGTCATCGCGCGCGCCCATCACTACGATCCGATCTCCTGGGCGCGCCATTTTGCGCAGGCGTTCGCCGCAATCCTCGCGGGTCGCGATATGCTCTGCGCTGGTACCGTGATCGTGCAGCAGATCGATAATGCGCGCGGTGCCCTCGCTGCGATCAACCGTGCCGCCATAATAGACCGGATCGCACATCACCGTGTGATCCTCCGGCCCCATTTCTTGTGCAAAAACCTCTGCCAGTTCTGTGCCCATTTGCCGCAAGGGGCCGTAGCCATGCGGCTGGAAAAAGGCGAGCACACGGCCCGGCTGGCTTTTCAAAGTGCGCAAGGTTGCGCGGCATTTTTCCGGGTTATGCCCGAAATCATCGATCACGGTGACACCGCTTTTGCTTGTGCCGATAATGTCGAACCGCCGGGCCAACCCTTCAAACGTGTCGAGCGCCAGCACCGCTTCATCAATCGGAACGCCTGCCGCCACCGCGCCTGCAATCGCAGCCAGAGCATTGGAGAGATTGTGCGCGCCGGGCATCGGCACGCGCAGCGCATGGGCGGTATCTGTGCGCCGGTCTACCAGCACTGCGGTTGTGCCTTCGCCGCTTTCCAGAGCGGTTTCTGGTTCAATGCCAATGGTCGCATCGCGATGATCGACGCCAAAGCTGATCACATTGTCCGCCCGCCCGGCAAGCTCGCGCGCTTCGAGATTGTCGAAATTGATCACCGCTGTGCCCGATACGGCGAGATAATCGCCAAACAAGACGCGCAATTCTTCCATGCTTTTGTGATCAAGGCTAACATTGAGCAGCACTGCGACACTTGGGCGATACAGCGCGATGGAGCCATCGCTTTCATCCACTTCGCTCACGAATATATCGCCCTGTCCCACAACCGCGCTGGCGAAGGGTTGGGTATCGCTGACGAAGTTTTTCATCACCGCGCCATTCATGATCGTCGGGCTGCGTCCAGCCGCTGCCAAGATCCAGCCCAGCATCGCAGTGGTGGTCGATTTGCCCGATGTCCCGCCAATCGCGACACTGGCAGGCGACGCGTTGAACAACTCGCTCAACGCCTCCGCGCGGGTTTGGCGTTTGCAGCCAAGCTGTTTCGCGCGGGCGACTTCGGGGACGGTATCTTCAATCGCCGCGCTGGCGATCAGCACTTGATCTGCGCTGGTAATGCCACTGCCATCCTGGGGGAACAGCGCAAAGCCACGCTCTTCCAGCCACGCAAATTTTTCCGGCGTGTGCCCTTGATCGTAACTGCGATCAGATCCGGCGACTGTCCCGCCAAGGCCGCGCAGGATAACAGCGAGAGGCAACATGCCCGATCCGCCAATGCCGCAGAAGAAATAAGAACTATTCATCGGGGAGAGGATTAGGCGGGGGATCGCAAAATGAAAAGCGGGTGTTAGAGGAGAGTTGTGACAAAGATCGTTTCTCTATGCCCCGGCAAGCCGATTGAGCGCGCGCGCGCCGATGCGGTGTTGGCTTTGGCAAAGGCTCAGTTTCCCGCAGTTTCGCTGCGTTTTCACCCGCAATGCTTTGTCGAAGACGGGCATTTTGCAGGCAATGATCCCACGCGGTTGGCCGCTTTTATTGAAACTGCGAATGATCCACAGGTTGATGCGATCTGGTTTGCCATGGGCGGCTATGGCGCCTGCCGCATCGTTGGGGAGGCGATGGCGAGCGTTGGCGACAGCGCGCGCGATAAGGTGTATCTTGGCTATTCCGATAATGGGTATTTGCTGGGCGCATTATACGCACAAGGGATCGGACAAGCCGTGCACGGGCCGCTTGCTGGCGATATTCGGCGTGAGGGCGGCGAGGATGCATGTCGGCGCGTTTTGGCATATCTTGGCGGGGCGGATGTGCCGTTGGAGGCCGGTTTGGACGATCGGCCAACAGTAGCCTTTAATCTGATGACATTGGCCATGATGGTCGGCACTGATTTCATGCCTGACCTCACCGATCACGTGGTGATTGTGGAGGAAGTGGCCGAGCACCTTTATGCCGTGGACCGATTGTTTTTCCACATTGTTGAACATCTGGGTGCCATTGCAGGTTTGCGCTTGGGCCGCATTTCAGCAGTGCCGGAAAATGACCGCCCCTTCGGCCAGACCGAGGAAGAGATCGCCAAATTCTGGTGCCAGCGCAGCGGCATCGCATATTTGGGCCGCGCCGATATCGGGCATGATGCAGGCAATGCGATTGTGCCGTTTGGTGTTGCCCCAAAAGCTTCGCGCGCATAGGCCTCGCCAGCGAAAGGACACATCATGATTGCATTCGTTTTCCCCGGCCAAGGCAGCCAAAAAGTGGGCATGGGCGCGCAGTTGGCGCAAGCCAGCGCAGCTGCTCGCGCCGTTTTTGAAGAGGTGGATGAGGCGCTCTCGCAGCACCTGTCAAAGCTGATGCGCGAAGGGCCAGAAGACGAACTCACTCTAACCGCCAATGCCCAACCTGCCATTATGGCCAATGCGCTGGCCGTGGCGCGCGTGTTGGAAGAGGGCGGAGTGAAGCTTTCTGAAAAAGGCGCGTGTGTCGCGGGGCATTCTCTGGGCGAATATTCCGCATTGGCCGCCGCTGGCGCGTTCAGCCTTGCCGATACTGCGCGGCTGCTGCGTATTCGTGGCAATGCGATGCAGGACGCGGTGCCTGTGGGCGTGGGCGCGATGTGCGCGCTGTTGGGCGCGGATGTTGAGAAAGCGCAAGGCCTCGCAGATGCGGCTGGCGAAGGGCAGGTTTGCGAAGTCGCCAATGACAATGATCCGGGCCAAGTTGTGCTGTCCGGCCATGTGGAGGCGATTGACCGCGCCGTAGCGCTCGCCAAAGAGCATGGGTGCAAGCGGGCGATCAAATTGCCTGTGTCGGCACCTTTCCATTGCTCTTTAATGGAGCCAGCTGCGCAAGCGATGGATGCAGCGCTTGCCGCGACCCCGCCAAGCGCCTTTCACCTGCCGCTTTACGCCAATGTGACCGCCGCCGAAGTAACCGATGCCGCGAGCGAGCGCGATTTGCTGGTGCAGCAGATCACCGGCCGGGTGCGCTGGCGCGAAAGTGTGCTGGCAATGCAAGCGGCTGGCGTCACGCATTTCGTGGAACTTGGCGGCAAAGTGCTCAGCCCGATGATCCGAAAAATCGCCCCGGACAGCGCGCAAACAAGCGTGATCACCATGGACGATATAGAAGCTTTGGCGAAGGAGATTTAAGCTTCTTTGGCGCTCACAGAGGCACAGGGGCACAGGGGCACAGAGATGACACTGATAGACGAACGCCGTTCTTTGACGGGTATTGTAATCGAAGAATGCATCACAATTCACCGTGAACTTGGCCCTGGATTGCTTGAAAGCGTATAGGAGACGGTACTCGGCGGTGCTTTGCAAAGACGCGGATTGAAGGTTGACCGGCAAATGCCGGTCGAAATTAATTATGATGGCCTGAGCTTTCCAAACGCCTTTCGCATTGATTTGCTCGTTGAAGACAAGCTCATCCTGGAAATTAAATCGGTAGAACGATTGAGCAACTTGCATGCCAAGCAGTTGTTGACTTATCTGCGATTGACCAATCGGCCTTTGGGTTTGCTCCTCAACTTTTCTGGAGAAACCATGAAAGAGGGCATTCGCAGAGTCGCAAATTAACAAAGACGCTCTCTGTGCCCCGGTGCCTCTGTGAGCGTAAAAAATTCTAGGAGAAAGTACGATGTTCGACCTCAATGGAATGACCGCGCTTGTCACAGGGGCCAGCGGCGGCATTGGTTCGTCCATTGCGGTGGCTTTGGCGAAACAGGGCGCGCGGCTGGCACTGTCGGGCTCTAATGGTGATAAATTGCGCATCTTTCGCGAACAGTTGATCGATGAGGTCGGCGGTGATCATGTTGAGATCACCTGTAACCTGTCCGATCCTCAGCAGGTTGACGGGTTAGTGCCTGCGGCAATCGATACGCTGGGCAAGCTCGATATTCTGGTGAACAATGCCGGCATCACGCGCGACAACCTTGCCATGCGGATGAAGGATGAAGAATGGGATCAGGTGATCAAGGTCAATCTTGAAGCGACCTTCCGCCTGATGCGCGCCAGCGCTCGTCCGATGATGAAGGCTCGCTTTGGCCGGATCGTCAACATAACCAGCGTCGTGGGCACCACCGGCAATCCGGGTCAGATGAATTACTGCGCAGCGAAAGCTGGCGTTGTCGGCATGTCCAAAAGCCTTGCGCAAGAACTGGCACAGCGCGGGATTACGGTGAACTGCGTTGCGCCCGGCTTCATCCGCTCGGCCATGACGCAGGCGCTGGACGACAAACAAAAAGATGCGATCAATGGCCGCATCCCTATGGGCCGCATGGGCGAAGGCGACGATATCGGCGCGGCTGTCGCTTATCTGGCAAGCAAAGAAGCCAGCTATGTGACCGGCCAATCGCTGCATGTAAATGGCGGCATGGTGATGGTCTGATTGGGGTTTGGTGTTTGTTTTGCGCTCGCCCATCCGGGCGAGCATCCTCGGTGCTGTTCCCTTCGCTTCGCTACGGGGCACCTGCGGTCGCGCAGTCGCGCTCTGTCGGTGCCTGACCGGCACCGAGACTAGCGCGATCTTTCTGGGAAAGCCCCAAACGGCCCACGGGGCCGCAAGGGCGCCCGCCCGCCCGAGCTTATGCGAGGAAAGCCAAGGCCACGGATGTGGCCGCCCGGCGCTTGAGGGAACAAACAAACCAAATATTCCACACTTTTCCCCAGACAATCCCCACATCCGCGCGCTAATCCTTGCCCGTATCACTCGTGGCGCTAAGGATATTTCAGCAATTCTACCGGCGTCACTGGGCGAATCCGGGCTTTTCCGGGGCTCACGATGCCGTGCAAGGGGTATGACGCATGAAGGCCACCATTGAACGCGCAAAACTGCTGCGCTCTTTGTCTCACGTTCAATCTGTGGTGGAGCGGCGCAACACCATTCCCATCCTGTCGAACGTTTTGATCGAAGCGTCGGAAAGTGGCCATGTCAAAATCATGGCGACCGACCTTGATCTGCAAGTCGTCGAAAGCCTTGAGGCGAACAGCGTCGATACCGCCGGAGCGATCACCGTATCGGCGCATCTGCTGTTTGATATCGCGCGCAAACTGCCCGATGGCAGCGAAGTCAGCCTTGAGGCAGCGGACAACCGCATGGCGATCAAAGCCGGGCGCAGCCGCTTCCAATTGCCGACATTGCCGCGTGACGATTTCCCCGTGATTGTCGAAGGTGATCTGCCGACCTCGTTCTCGCTGGGTGCCAACCTTCTGGCCGAGTTGATCGATCGCACACGCTTTGCGATCTCGACCGAGGAAACACGCTATTATCTCAACGGTATTTTTCTGCATGTGACCGACGATAAAGAGCCGGTTTTGAAAGCTGCGGCCACCGATGGCCATCGCCTTGCCCGCTTTACTATTGCGCGCCCCGATGGTGCTGAGGGAATGCCTGATGTCATCGTCCCGCGCAAAGCTGTGGGCGAATTGCGCAAATTGCTCGAAGAGGCTGGCGATGCGAGCGTGCAGATTGATCTGTCACCTTCCAAAATCCGCTTTGCCCTTGGCGGCGAAGGCGGTGTGGTGCTGACCAGCAAGTTGATTGACGGGACATTCCCCGATTACAGCCGCGTCATTCCCACCGGCAATGATAAGCTCTTGAAAGTCGATCCCAAGGTTCTGTTTGCAGGCGTTGACCGCGTGGCCACCATTGCCACGGAAAAAACCCGCGCTGTGAAAATGGGCCTGGATACAGACAAGGTAACGCTCACCGTCACAAGTCCGGACAATGGCAACGCGGTTGAAGAAGCCTCAGCGCAATACAGCTCCGACAGCATCGAAATCGGCTTTAATGCAGGCTATCTCAAAGACATCCTGCAACAAATCGATAGCGACACGGTGGAACTGCACTTCGCCGATGCAGGCGCACCCACGCTGATCCGAAAGGATGAGGATAGCCCGGCGCTTTATGTGCTGATGCCAATGCGGGTTTAATCCTCGCACTTTTGCAGCGTCTGCGAATGCCGGGTTTGCGCCCTTAGAGTTAACCGTCCGATAGGTAGTTTCCTCTATGCCCCTTAGGTATGACGGGGGCCAACAGACTTATCGCCATTGATGGAACGCGCGGTATTGCCGCGATTATGGTCATGCTATGCCATGGCACTGTCTACTTTGAACGCCTTGTTGCGCACGGCCATTTGGCGGTCGATCTCTTTTTCATGTTGAGCGGATTTGTGCTCGCGCTCGTTTATGAGCGGCGCTTTGCCGATGGCATGGATGTGAAGACGTACATGACGCGCCGGGTCTTCCGGCTTTATCCCATGTTATTCTTGGGCGCGTTGCTTGGCCTTATCGTTTTTATAATTGGCCCAACGGAATTTGAACCAACCGGCGCTGTTGATTTCTCGCTGGCCGCCATCAGTCAGCTTTCGCTAATCCCGTTCCTCACAAGCTCAACCTTGGCGTTCCCGCTGAACGGTACGCAATGGTCCATTTCTTATGAGTTGGTTGCCAACTATCTGCATTTGCGCATTTTTGAAAAACTGACCATGCCGGTTCTTGTCAAAATCGTCGTTGCAACCGGAGTGATCACCGCTGGCACAGCGCTCTACCATGGAGATCTGGATTTTGGTTGGCAGCGTGAACGCTATCTGTTCGGCATTGTGCGGGCTTGCTTCGGCTTCTTCGCAGGAGTGCTAATTTATCGCCTCCGGCCCAGCTTTGGCACCGGTTTTGGCAGTCTGGGTATGCCAATCATCGCAGCTTTGACCATATTTGTGACGATGGACCCGTTCGCTATTGGCTCAAACTCAACCCGCGCGGCTATTTATGAACTGGCCTTATTGTTCACCGTGCTGCCAATGATTTGCATCATTGCGACCAATGTTACAGGCGGCGCTTTCACCAGAGCGCTGGGAACGCTGTCATATCCGCTTTATGCTTTGCACGCCCCGGTCGTCATTGCGATGCGGTTGAGCGAGGTCACGCTCGCCTTTGAGATTGGTGTTTACATTGTTCTTGTGATGATTGCATTTGTGGTCGGCCGTTGGATTGATGAACCGATCAATTTGTGGCGGCATAAGCGTGATAGACAGATTAAACTTCGCGATGGATCCGTTTTGGCCAGCACGAACAATCCTGCGCCGCACCTAACCTAATCCCGCGCTTTTATCATCGCCTCGATATCGACGAATTTCTCCCGCGGGGCGCCATCGCGTGCAGCGGCGTTTTCGGCATCTTCGATTTTCTTCCAATCGCGGAAGGTGATGATATCGAGGTCGTGTTGCTCAGCGAATGTATCGAAGCCGGGCCTGCCTTCTTTGCTGGCGGGGCCAAGAATGCCCGCTTCCATATCCGCGGCAATCATTGCAACGATGCGTTGCCCATCGGGGCGGTTCGTGCCGATAGTGCCTGACGGGCCGCGCCTTGCCCAGCCGACGCAATACATGCCGGGCAAAATACGCCCCTCGTCACTGGCGAAGCGGCCTGCGCGTTCATCAAACGGGACACCGGGAATAGGGCTGGTGCGATAGCCAATGCAACTGATCACAAGGTGAGCGGGCAGGGTGCTGATCTCGCCCGTGCCGACCGCGCGGCCTTTGACAACTTCGGTACGCTCAATCGCGATTTCCTGCACCTTTTCATCACCGATAAGCTCAATCGGCTGCGCGCAAAAAGCAAATTCGATCCCAATCGGCTTTTCCGCACGGATGTGTTCAGGCGTCGCTGCAAAATCACGCAGCAGATTGACCGATTTTCGCAGGCCCGGCTCTAACATGGCATCGTCCGCAGCATCGGGCAGATCGCTTTTTGCCACATGGGGGGAGGCGCGTTCCAGATGGCCCAGTTCCCCCAGCTCTTTGGGCGTCATCATGATCTGATGCGCCCCGCGCCGCCCCAGCAGGACAATCCGTTCGATTTTGGAGGCTTTGAGCGTGTCGAGCGCATGGCCAACGATATCGCTGCCAGCAAATTCTGCCGGTGATTTGGCCAGAATACGCGCCACATCCAGCGCAACATTTCCCATGCCGATGACAATAGCGGTGGAGCCGGACAGATCAGGCGCCAGATCGGCAAATTCCGGGTGCCCATTATACCATCCCACAAAGGCCGCGCTGCCGAATACATTAACACGATCCGCGCCTGGTATACCAAGATCGCGATCACGCGGCGCGCCGGTCGCCAATACTATTGCATCATACAATTCGCGCAGTGTTTCGACAGTAATATCGCGGCCAATCGCGACATTGCCGATAAAGCGCACATTGTCATTCAGTGCGGTTTTTTCATAACGGCGCGCAACGCCTTTTATCGATTGGTGATCGGGGGCCACGCCTGTCCGGATAAGGCCATAAGGCACTGGTAATATGTCAAAAACATCGATTGCGACATCGCGCCCCCACGTTTTTTGCGCAGCTTCGGCTGTGTAATAACCCGCCGGGCCTGAACCGACGATCGCAATGTGGCGCATAGGCTTTCGGGCCTCTTTCGATGCTGTGTTTTGCAAGCTTACCCGCTTCGCATCGTCACGCAAAGGCAGCGCGCTGTTTCATGCGCAGATTTTACTACGCAAAAACGCCCAGGAATTTACCCTTTTTAAAAGGCATTTGGGCACATTGTGCAGCATGGTTGGGACCCATACGAAGATGCAGGCAGATTCTGCCGATTGCGGAGCGTTGTCGCGGGGCAAAGAAGACGTGCGCGATTCTACGCCGCCTCAGCATGATCTGACGCCAGGTGATCGCCCCAAATTACCAGACCGCCGATCCGGCCTAAAACGCCGCGCCTTGCGCAACAGTTTGCAGCTGATGCAGGACCATGCCCAATATCCTGATCGGCAGTTATTTCCAGCCCGCTGCCTTTACCTCATCATCGCTATGGCGGTTTCGATAATAGGCGCGATGGTTGCCGCACAGCAAAGTCCGCCGGACATGCTTGCAGGCCACTTCGGTTTTGCCATTATCGCGCTTCTGGGTGGAAATTTTCTTCATCCTTACGTCCATGAACGCAAGCGGTTAGGCCGCGCTATTGGCGTGGCTGCTTTTGTCATTGTGCCGCTGGGCTTCTTTGGAACAGCAATGACACAATGGGCAGTACAGGGTTCGCTTGGGTGGGACGGAGCGATCGCCTTCATGCTGTTGGTGAGTATGATTGCGGCGGTGTATCTGCGCCGCCATCCCGGGGTGATGTTCGCTGGCCAGATGGCGGTTTGGTATGCCGTTGTTCTTGAACAAGGCTCGCTCGCTGGCGTTGTGGCGCTGGGCATTGCAGTGATCGTGGCGCTGTTGGTGTCGATTGAACAATTCCGCATCGATCAAAAGGAGGATCGCGACCACGAAGTGCGCGCCCGCCTGCAAACCCGGGCTAGCGAAATCCTGAGCGATTATGAAGAAACGCGGCAAGGTTGGTTCTGGGAAACAGATCGCCGCGGACTGCTAACTTATATCTCTGCGCCGATTGCGCAAACGATGGGCGTAAAGGCAGATGAGCTGTGCGGTCAGCCGTTCACCGTCCTTTTTGACCTTGAAGCGACGGGCGCGGAAAGTCAGCGTACGCTCAATTTCCATCTGTCGTCCTGCAGCGCCTTTACCGAGCTGCCTCTGCGCGCTGCGATTGGAGATCGGGAGCTTTGGTGGTCAATTTCAGGGCGCGCCTATTTCGACAATTTCGATAATTTCGTCGGGTTCCGCGGGTCCGGTGCAGATTTGACAGAAAGCCGTCGGAGCCAACAGCGCGCTTCGCGACTTGCCGCCTATGATTCCCTCACTGGCCTGGCAAATCGACATCAGATGTCGCAGGTGCTGGAAAAGATCCTCGCTGGCCGGATCGAAGCCAATCGCGCCTGCGTGATCATGTTGCTTGATCTTGACCGTTTTAAGAGGGTCAATGACACGATGGGTCACCCCGCTGGTGATGCTTTGCTGGTGCAGGTCGCGCGTCGGCTTGAAGCGGCGGTGGGCAATTTGGGCCGTGTTGGGCGGCTTGGCGGTGATGAGTTCAAGATCATTTTGCCCGGCCGCGTTGATGATGCGGCGCTCAAATCGCTGGCAGAGACAATTATCGCGGTCCTTTCCCAACCTTTCACCATTGATGGCAAACGCGTGGTGATCGGCGCATCGATTGGAATTACGCGCACGCCCGAGGATGGTGAAAGCAATGAAGTTCTGATCCGCAACGCCGATCTTGCGCTTTACGCAGCGAAGGATGCCGGGCGCGGGCGGTATCATTTTTATGCCGAAGATTTGCACGCCGATGCCGAAGCGCGCGCTGAAATTGAAAGCGATCTGCGCGATGCTATTGCCCGCAATGAGCTGAGCCTTGTCTATCAACCGCATGTCGACACTGCGACAGAGACAATCACCGGGTTCGAAGCGCTGTTGCGTTGGCAGCATCCTATGCGCGGGCGTGTCTCACCAAATCACTTTATCTCGATTGCAGAGGAATCGGGCCTGATTTGCGAAATTGGCGAGTGGGCGCTGTATCAAGCCTGTAAGGATTTGAGCCGCTGGCCAGCCAATATCAACGTTTCGGTGAATGTTTCACCGCTGCAATTTGCCAAGACCGAATTTCCCGCAATCGTAGCAGGAGCGATTGCAAAGGCAGGTGTTGATCCATCACGGCTCGAACTGGAAATTACCGAAAGCGTGTTCTTGTCGGATGATCAGGGCGCCGAAGCCATGTTTGCTGCGCTAAAAGAAGTTGGCGTGCGATTGGCTCTTGATGATTTTGGCACCGGATATTCTTCGCTTGGGTATTTGAAGCAGGCACCATTCGATAAGATCAAGATTGACCGCTCGTTCGTGAGCGGGATCACTGATCCGGGCAGCCGCAATGGCGCCATCATCGCCTCTATCACCGGGCTTGCGCACGCTTTGGGCATGGAAACCATCGCTGAAGGTGTTGAGACGATGGATCAGCTTGAACTGGTGCGTTTGTATGGATGCAGCCATGTGCAGGGCTTTATCTATGAACGGCCGATGACAGCAGAAGCGGCCTGCGCCAAGCTTTCCACCGGCCTTACGACAATTGCACGCGGCCCCCGCCATACGCGTCTTCCTCGCCAGATACATCAGCGCAGAGTTGTGCTGCGCTATAAGGGGCAGGATTATCAAGGGACGATGCGCAATGTCTCTTTGTCGGGCGCGATGATCGAAGGCTTGTGGAATGTGCCAAGGGATACCCGCTTTGACATCATACTCTCAGATTATGTGAGCCTTGGGTGCATCACGCGCTGGTGCGAGGAAAATCGCGTGGGGGTCGAATTTGATCGCCTGCTTGAGCGCGGTGACGATGGGCGCATTTTGTCTCTCGATTATGCCGGAAGCGAAAATAGCGAGCCAGTCAAAGCGCTGCGTGCTGGCTAATAGATGCGGCGGTCCCACGCGCACGGATTGAGAGTATCTTAAGCATAATTGCATAAATTCACCGGTTGTGAGTGCTTCGTATCAAAAGAGAAGCGCGAGGATGCCAATGGAGTTTGCTTGAGTGGAGATGAAAGGCTTTTTCAAGGGACGCAGCCGCAAGGATGCAAAGCCCGTTGAAGCGCCGGCCGATGCTGCCAGCGTAATCGCCTTTGGCGACACGGAAAAGCTCGCGATCCTCGATGCTCTGGAAAACACCGGAACCTCGTGGTTCTGGGCAACCGATGCAGACCATAAGCTGATCTATCTTTCCCCTGGTGCACATGCGTTTTTCAGCGAAAATGATGATCTCTTGCGCAAACCGTTCAAAGATCTGTTTGAAAGCGTTTCACAGGATGAAGACGAGGCCAATGACCGGCCAATCACGTTCCTGTTAGGTGCCAAAAACAAGCTATGCGATTTACCCGTTCGGCTGCTGCGCAGTGATGATCGAGATATCTATTGGAGCCTGACGGGCCGCCCGCACTTTGATGAAGAGAACGAGTTTCTCGGCTATCGCGGCAGCGCCAAGGAAATCACCGAAGGTTTCCAGAGCCAACGCGAATCCTCGCGCATGGCGCAGTTTGACGATCTGACAGGGCTGGCCAATCGGCACCGGATGACGGGGCGACTGGCAAAAACTTTGACGGTATTTGAAACCACCAAACGTTTTTGTACGCTGCTTATGCTTGATCTCGACCGGTTCAAGCAGGTGAATGATACGTTAGGCCATCCGGCGGGCGATGAATTGCTACGGCAGGTTTCGCAGCGTTTGCAACGCGTCGTGCCCGAAACTGCCGAAGTGGGCCGCTTGGGTGGCGATGAATTTCAAATCATGCTGCCCGATATCGATGACCGCGCCCAATTGGCCGAATTATCGACACGTATCGTACAAATGATTTCTCAGCCTTATTCGATCGAAGGTAGCCGCGCGATTATCGGCACCTCAGTTGGCATCGCAGTGTTCCCGCATGATGGCGAAGATCCTGATGAGCTGGTGAAAGCTGCAGACCTTGCGCTTTATGCGGCCAAAGGGGCTGGGCGCGGCAATTATCGCTTTTATTCAAGCAATTTGCGCGATGATGCCCAAGATCACCGCGATATCGAAGAAGATTTGCGCGATGCGCTCGAAGCCGAACAGCTGGAAATGCATTACCAGCCTATGGTGGATGCCAAGACCGATAAGGTCTGCACTTTTGAAGCCGTGATCCGCTGGAATCATCCAGAGCGCGGGATGATAAGCCCGGCAACGTTTGTGCCGATCGCCGAAGAGACCGATCTGATCCTGAAGCTTGGCGAATGGATTATGCGCCGCGCGTGCCAGGAAGCTGCGCAATGGCCAAACAGTATTCGCGTATCCATCAATGTGTCCGCGCACCAGTTTCGTCAGGAGAACTTGCCCGATCTGGTGTCCGCTGCAATGGTGGATGCAGATCTTGATCCCTCTCGCGTTGAGCTGGAAATCACCGAAACCGTCTTTATCGGTGATAAAGCTGCCGCCGAAGCGATGTTCAAGAAGCTTAAAAACCTTGGCGTTCGGCTGTCGCTTGATGATTTTGGCACAGGTTATTCCTCGCTTGGTTATTTGCGCGGCGCCCCGTTTGATAAGATCAAGATCGATAAAAGCTTCGTGGACGATTGTACCCGCAAGGACGATTCCTCGCTCGCCATCGTGACAGCGATTGTGGCTTTGGCCAAAGCGCTCAAGATGCAGACGACGGCAGAGGGCGTCGAAGCGCTCGATCAGCTCAAAGTGATGCGCGATTTGGGCGCAGATCAAGTTCAGGGCTTTGTCTATTCAAAGCCCATCGCGCAGGCCAAAGTGCTGGAAAAGCTGGCGGCGGGCGACTTTTCCTATGTCCCCTCCGGCCCCAAGAATCACCGGCCCGATCGCCGCGCCATGTTCCGCCGGATCAGCGTGATCCACGAGGATCACCGTTACGATGTGGTGCTGCGCAACCTGTCCAGCACAGGCGCGATGATCGAAGGGTTGTTGGGCGTACCAAAAGGCACTGATTTGTTGCTTGATCTTGGCGAAGGGCAATTGGTTGTGGGCCAAGTGCAACGCTGCTCGGAAGCGCGGCAGGACGTGGTGTTTGAAGTACCATTGATCAGCGATGGCGCAGATGGCCTATGCACGCGCCACCGTGTGCCGCCTTATGTGCTGGAAGCCACAGAACGTCGCCTGCGCGAGGAAAAAGGCGCTTCGCGACCAGCTTTCATGCAGGTAACAGTGCAATCGGGCGGACCGCTTGATTTGTAAGCCGTGCGACAACTTGCATAACCGATTAGCCTGATCGTTTTTTCCGATGAAACGCTTTTGCCCTGAAGAGCGAAACTCACAACATGGACCTGAAAGAGTCCCCAAAGAGAGTTTCGCCAAAAGGAAAAGTCATGTTTCGACCAATCAGGTCTCGGTCAATCAGGTTCCGCTCTGTTAAGCGTCTTGCTGCTGGCCTCACCTTTGCTTTGACCGCACTGCCTGTGACCGCCGTAACCCTTGCACCTGTCCCCGTAATGGCCGCGCAGCTTTCTGACACTGGCGCTTTTCGCGGTGCGGATAGCTCCCACCCGGCCAGCGGCAATGCCAAGATCATACGTTTGAAAGGTGGCGGCTTCGGTTTGAAATTGCAGGAGAATTTCAACGTTCGCGGCGGGCCGGATTTGCGCGTGTGGTTAAGCGAAGCATCCGATCCGCGCAGTGGCGGTGATGTGCGCGCGGCGCAATATGTCGATCTGGGCCGCCTCAAATCCAGCGATGGCGCGCAGATTTATCGCATTCCAGACGGCACGAACCTCGATGAAATCGGCTCTGTGGTCATCTGGTGCCGCGCCTTTAGCGTCTTTTTTGGCAGCGCCAACCTCGCCTGATTTTACCTCCAAAACTCCTCCAACACCCCTCAAACACCCCGGACCATTAGTCCCCAACAAACCCCGGTCCGGTGCGTGGCCATGTCAGTGGCGAGCTTCCCCCTCGTTCAAAGCTACTGACATGGCCCATGCGCCCCGCTAAAGGGCGCAAATGACTGACCTCGCGAATATCCGCAATTTCTCGATTATCGCCCATATTGATCACGGCAAATCGACTCTCGCTGACCGGCTGATCCAAAGCACAGGCGGCCTCACCGAACGTGAGATGACCGAGCAACTGCTTGATAATATGGATATTGAGCGTGAGCGCGGCATCACCATCAAAGCGCAGACCGTGCGTCTGGAATATACCGCGAAAAACGGGCAAACCTATCAGCTCAATTTGATGGATACGCCGGGTCATGTTGACTTCGCCTATGAAGTCAGCCGCTCGCTCGCTGCATGTGAAGGCGCTTTGCTGGTGGTGGATGCAGCGCAGGGCGTGGAAGCGCAAACGCTGGCGAACGTTTATCAATCGATTGAGCATGATCACGAAATCGTGCCCGTCATCAACAAGATCGATCTTCCCGCCGCTGAACCAGAGCGCGTGCGCGAAGAGATTGAAGAAGTGATCGGCCTTGATGCTTCCGAAGCGGTGATGACCAGCGCGAAATCGGGCATCGGCATTGAAGATGTGCTCGAAGCTGTGGTCGCCAAAATACCGCCGCCTAAAGGAGAGCGGGACGCGCCATTGAAAGCGATGCTGGTCGATAGCTGGTATGATCCATATCTGGGCGTCGTCATCCTTGTGCGCGTGATCCAGGGTGTTTTGACCAAGGGGTTGAACATCAAATTCATGCAAGGCCAGACCGAGCATCTGGTGGACCGCGTGGGCTGTATGCGCCCGAAGATCGAAACTTTGAGCGAGCTTGGCCCCGGCGAAATCGGCTTTATTACAGCGCAGATCAAAGAGGTCGAACAAGCGCGCGTGGGTGACACGATCACCACGGTGAAAAACGGCTCTACCGAAGCGCTGGCAGGCTACAAAGAAGTGCAGCCAGTGGTGTTCTGCGGGCTCTTCCCCGTGGATGCAGCGGACTTTGAAAAGCTGCGCGAAAGCATCGCCAAGCTGCGTCTTAATGATGCAAGTTTCAGCTTTGAAATGGAATCAAGTGCGGCGCTGGGCTTTGGTTTTCGCGCTGGTTTCCTTGGGCTGTTGCACCTTGAGATCATCCAGGAACGGTTGAGCCGGGAATATGATCTCGATCTGATCACCACTGCGCCTTCTGTGGTGTACCGCGTCCATTTGGGCCACACTAAAAACGAAGACGCGCAGGAAGTCGACATTCACAACCCCGCCGATTGGCCCGATGTTAACCGCATCGAGATGATCGAAGAACCATGGATCAAAGCCACGATTTACACGCCGGATGAATATCTCGGCGCAATTTTGAAACTGTGTCAGGATCGCCGCGGTATTCAAACGAACCTCACTTATGTGGGTGGGCGCGCGCAGGTGACTTATGAATTGCCGCTCAATGAAGTGGTGTTCGATTTTTACGACCGGCTCAAATCAATCAGCCGCGGCTATGCCAGCTTTGATTATGAGCAGGTGGGCCTGCGTGAAGGCGATCTGGTGAAGATGAACATTCTGGTGAATGCCGAACCCGTCGATGCACTGTCGCTTATCGTGCACGCTTCTGTCGCGGAAGAGCGCGGGCGGGGCATGTGTGAACGGCTCAAAGACCTGATCCCGCGCCACCTGTTCAAGATCCCGGTACAAGCGGCCATTGGCGGCAAAATCATCGCGCGTGAAACCATCGCAGCGATGCGCAAGGATGTGACCGCAAAGTGTTATGGCGGCGATATTTCGCGCAAGAAAAAGCTGCTGGAAAAGCAGAAAAAGGGCAAAGCCCGGATGCGCGAATATGGCAATGTCAGCATTCCGCAAGAAGCCTTCATCGCAGCATTGCGGATGGGCGAGGAATAACGCTCCTCAGCTGGCCTGATTTAGCCGTGTCAGTTTGCGCGGTTGGCAGCGTCATATCCGGTGTGCGTGTCGGTGTAAAAACCGGCCACACGCTCTCCCACCGCGCCGATTTCGCTCACCAAAGTGATGGCAATCAGCGCGGCGAGAAAGGCATATTCCAATCCGGCCACGCCATCTTCAGCCGCGATCACTCGCGTCAGCAAATTTTTCATGTCTGGTTTCCATATTCGCGTCACGGCGTCCCCATGCCGTGTGTGCAAAAGATGGAGTGACCAGGTTACCAGCGCCTCAGCACAAGTGGTTCCAAAAGGGGCTTTACGCCAAAGTAACCATAAATTGCGTCCCTTATCGTTGGATCGCCCTTATTGGTTGGCATCGGAATATTGCGTCTCAACATCGTCGTAATGCGAATCCACACCTTCGCCCAAGGCCATGATGGTGCTGCCCAATGCGACCGCGATAAGCGATGCGATCAGCGCATATTCAATGACAGTTGAGCCATCCTGAGATGTCCATAAAGCACTTGTAACCCGTTTTATCATCGTGGCGGTCCCCAAACCTTTTTTGCTATGCCACGGAGTTTAAAGCCCAAATCCATGCAGACGCTGTTTACCTGTACCAGTAATTACACGTAGCTTCACCTGGCCGCGATGGTGCGGGCAAGCAGGTGGACAAGCGCGCGGACTTCACTTGGCGTTCAGGGCAGTGCAGGTTATAGAAGACGGCATGACTGTCAAAAAATCAATGCGTCCCGCCATCCTCGTTGCCTTGTTGAGCGGCGTCACTCTGATGTCAGGTTGTTCAGGCCGTGGCGGCGTAGATGGCCCTACGGATACAGCCTATGTCGCGCGCGATGTCGAATCGCTGTATTCGGCGGCGAAAACACGGCTTGATCGTGGTGATTTGCGCGTCGCTGCTGGTCTGTTCGATGAAGTTGAGCGTCAGCATCCCTATTCGCCATGGGCACGCCGCGCCCAATTGATGAGCGCTTTTGCCTATTACGCCGATCGTGAATATGGCGCCGCTGTTCAATCTGCACGCCGCTTCCTCTCGATCCACCCTGGTAACAGCGATGCGCCTTATGCGTATTATCTCATCGGGATGAGCTATTACGAACAGATCAGCGATGTAGAGCGTGATCAGGGCATCACTTTGCAAGCATTGGCCGCTTTGACCGAGCTGCAGCGCCGTTACCCGCGCAGTGAATATGCTGCAGATGCGCGTTTGAAAATCGATTTGCTACGCGATCATCTGGCGGGCAAGGAAATGGAAATTGGTCGGTATTATCAGCGATCTGGCCAATGGCTGGCGTCCCAATTGCGTTTCCAGAACGTGATCAAGAATTTCCAGACCACCAGCCATTCCGCCGAAGCGCTGTACCGTTTAACCGAATCGAGCCTGGCTTTGGGTCTTCGCGATGAAGCTTTGCGGTATTCCTCTGTGCTTGGCGCGAATTATCCCGGTGATGAATGGTATGAAAAAGCGTATGAGCTGATGGAAGATCACGCGCCTGACCTCGCCAGTGCTGGATAAGCCTGCTGCTGGATAAAACCATCGCGAGGCATTCCATCCCCGAAATGTACTGACATCACGATTGCGGAGCGGGCGCTGGCGGCCTAAATCATAAAGCTCGCTATGCTAACTTCGCTAAGCATCCGCAATGTGGTTTTGATCGACGCGCTCGACTTGTCGTTTGGGCGCGGTCTTGGCGTGCTTACCGGAGAGACGGGGGCGGGCAAATCTATCCTGCTCGATGCGCTTGGCTTGGTGCTGGGCAACAGGGCCGATAGCGCGCTGGTGCGCAGCGGCGAAGCGCAGGCCAGCGTGACGGCAACTTTCGAATTTGCCACCATGCCTGCGGCGATCACCGCAGTTTTGGACGATGCCGAAGTTGAGCTGGAGCCGGGCGAACCGCTGATCCTGCGCCGCCGGGTAAAGGCCGATGGCGGATCGCGCGGCTTTGTGAATGATCAACCCGTTGGCGTGGCTTTGCTGCGCGAATTGGCGGCATCGCTGGTGGAATTGCACGGGCAACATGATGATCGCGGACTGGTGAACCCGCGCGGACATCGGCTGCTGCTGGATCGCTTTGCCGGGGCCGATACCGCCAAAACCGCTGCGGCATGGCAGGAATGGCGCGCTGTCGAAGCGCAATTGGAAGCGGCGCGCACTGACCATGCCGATCTGGTGGCGGAACAGGATCTGCTGCTCGCCCATCTGGCGGAGCTGACCAAGGTTGAGCCGCAAGATGGCGAAGAAACCGAACTCGCCACCGCGCGCTCTGACATGCAAAAAGGCGAAAAGCTGGCCGATGATTTGGAGCATTTGCGGCTGGTTTGGGATGGATCAGACAGCGCGCTGGCACAGATGCGTGCCGCCGCGCGGCGGTTGGACCGCATCGGTGATCAGCATCCTTTGCTGGCCGAAGCGCTGGCATCGCTGGACCGCGCGGTTATCGAAGCGGGAGAAGCGGAAGACAGGCTGGAGGAGGCCGCGCGCGCTCTCACATTCGATCCGCTGGAATTGGACCGCATTGAAACGCGCTTGTTTGAACTGCGCGCATTGGCCCGCAAGCATGATTGCACGGTCGATGAATTGCCTGGCAAAATGCGTGAGCTTCGGGAACGGCTGGATGCGATTGAGCTGATGGATGTGGCCGAAGCTGAACTGGCGAAGAAAGCGGCGGCCTGCGCGCAAACCTATCGCGACCGCGCCAACATATTGAGCGCTGCTCGCAAGAAAGCAGCGGCCAAGCTGGACAAGGCCGTTGCCGCTGAACTTGCCCCGCTCAAACTGGATGCGGCGCGCTTTCAAACAGATGTTGCACCTTTGCCCGAAGAACGCTGGGGCGCAGATGGCATGGATGGTGTGGAATTCCTCATCGCGACCAATCCGGGCGCGCCGTTCGCACCGCTCAACAAAATTGCCAGCGGGGGCGAATTGTCGCGCTTTATCCTCGCGCTCAAAGTTGCCTTGGCGCAGCAGGGCGGGGCAGCAACGGTGATCTTTGACGAGATTGATCGCGGTGTCGGCGGCGCGGTAGCTTCTGCGATTGGTGACCGGCTGGCCCGTCTGGCTGAAGAGGAGGGGCAATTGCTGGCCGTCACGCATAGTCCGCAAGTTGCCGCGCGCGGGGGCACGCATTATCTTATCGCCAAATCTTCGCAGGGGATTGTTACCCGAACATCGGTTGGCAAACTTGACGAAGCGGGCAGACAAGAGGAAATCGCGCGCATGTTATCCGGCGCTGAAATCACCGAAGAAGCCCGCGCACAAGCGGATCGTTTGTTGGAGGGCGTGTGATGAGAGCAGCTTTGCTTGCCAAACTGCCGCTAACCTTGGCCGCCCTAACATTGACCGCCATAACCTTGAACGCCTGTGTCGCGCCAGAGGATGCCGAGCCGATTATCGACAAGACGGTCCCGTCGCTGGCTACAGACCAGATGAAGCCGCGCCTTGCCTTGGTGGAGCATGTGCTGAGCGATTACTTCGCGCAAGATATCGCCAATCGCCCCACCGTTTGTGCCAGCGTGATTGAAGAAAGCGATCAGGTCGCTTTGAGCGCGGAAGAAGAAACCGCGCTGATCCTGCGCTTTTCGCAGCTCGCGCCGTTTTCCCGCTGTGTGAAACAAGGCGGCGAATGGCGCGATAGCGCATCAGATGAGGCGGCGCTGGTGTTTGGCGTGCACTCGTTTGAATGTGCGCAGGAAACGCGCTGCACCGGCTGGGCCGGGTATCAAGCAGGCGCGGCGGGCTCGCTCTCTTACCGTTATACGATGGACTGGCTGGACGGCGAATGGACCTTCGGCCGCGATCCCCGCATCATCGCGGAGGATGAAGCGCAAGGCGGCGCAGTTCGGTGAGCATTTCTGAGGCTGATGCCGCCAATGAACTGATGCGGCTGGCGCGGCAGATTGCGCGGCATAACAAGCTTTATCACGCGCAAGACGATCCCGAAATTACGGACCAGGAATATGACGCGCTGGTTCGCCGCAATAATGAGCTGGAGGCAGCATTCCCGCATCTGATCCGCGACGACAGTCCGAATAAGGCTGTGGGTCACGAAGTCGCCGCATCGCCGCTCGCCAAAGTCACCCATGCGCAGCGCATGATGAGCCTCGACAATGCCTTTGCCGATGAGGAAGTTGCCGAATTTGTGGCGCGGGTGAAGCGGTTCTTGTCCTTGGGGGAGGATGAGCCGGTGGCCTTTACCGCAGAGGATAAAATTGACGGGTTGTCATGCTCGCTGCGCTATGAGCAGGGCAAGCTGGTGCTCGCCGCGACGCGCGGGGATGGGCAGGTGGGTGAAAATGTCACGCCCAATGTCGCGCATATCGCCGATATTCCGCAGAAGCTTGCAGGCGATGTGCCGGAGGTGTTCGAAGTGCGCGGCGAAGTTTACATGGCGAAACAAGACTTTGCTGCGCTTAACGTCGCGCAGGAAGAAGCGGGCGGCAAACTGTTCGCCAATCCGCGCAATGCAGCGGCAGGCTCGTTACGGCAGAAGGATGCGAGCGTCACAGCAAAGCGGCCATTGCGTTTTCTCGCCTTTGGCTGGGGTGTGGCATCGCAGATTCCGGGCACAACACAAAGCGCGGTGATAGCGCAGATGGCTGCATGGGGCCTGCCCACATCGCCTGATTTTAAGCTGTGTGAAACGTTGGAAGACATGCTCGCCCATTATCGCGCGATTGCGCAGCGCCGGCCTGATCTGGGCTATGATATTGATGGCGTGGTGTACAAAGTTGACCGGCTCGATTGGCAGCAGCGGTTGGGGTATGTGGCCAAAGCGCCGCGCTGGGCGATTGCGCGAAAATTCCCGGCGGAACAGGCGCAGACCACGCTGGAAAGCATTGATATTCAGGTAGGGCGCACAGGCAAGATGACGCCTGTTGGACGGCTTTCACCGGTGCTGGTGGGCGGGGTGACGGTTACCAATGTGACGCTGCACAACCGCGATGAAATTGCGCGGCTTGGCGTGCGCCCGGGAGACCGGGTGGTGATCCAGCGCGCGGGCGATGTCATCCCGCAAGTGGTGGAGAATTTGACCCGCGATGATGCGCGCGCGCCGTTCAATTTTCCGGATATTTGTCCTGAATGCAGCAGCGAAGCCGTTGCCGAGGAAGGCGAAGTCGATGTGCGCTGCACTGGCGGCCTGATCTGTCCGGCCCAGCGGACCGAGCGGCTTAAGCATTTCGTCAGCCGAGCAGCGCTCGACATTGATGGCTTGGGCGAAAAATCGATTGATCAGTTTTTCGCGCTGGGTTGGCTGGAAAGCCCCGCCGATATCTTTCGCTTGCGCAATCGGCGTGAAGACTTGCTGGCGCTGGAAGGCTGGAAAGAAAAGTCGGTCGAAAATCTGCTCGCTAGTATTGAGGCCAAGCGTTCGCCTGATGCTGCGCGGCTTTTGTTCGGCCTTGGCATTCGGCATGTCGGCGCGGTGACGGCGCGCGATTTGATGAAGGCTTTTGCGACACTTCCGGCTTTGCGCGATATTGCCGAGAAGGCCTGCGCCGGAGATGAGGGTGCTGCCACCACGATCAGCGATATTGATGGCATCGGTCCCGCCGTTGTCACCGCGCTGGGCGATTTCTTCCATGAAGTGCATAATGTCACCGTGTGGGAAGATTTGTTGAGTGAGCTCGACGTGCCCGCATATGAAGTGGAGCAAGTCGATAGCCCGGTGGCGGGCAAAACCATCGTCTTCACCGGCAAGCTTGAGACGATGAGCCGCGATGAAGCCAAATCGCAGGCGGAACGGCTGGGCGCGCGCGCTTCAGGATCGGTGAGCGCCAAGACCGATTTGCTTGTCGCGGGGCCGGGTGCAGGCTCCAAGCTCAAAAAGGCTGAAGCGCTGGGCGTTGAGGTGATGACCGAAGCACAATGGGCCGCTATTGTGGCGCAGGCGAGTTAGCGCTTGTGAGGTCCCGCGCTTGCGACTAATCGGCCTGCGATGAAGCGTTTTGTGCCTCTTTTTGCGTTGCGCAACCTGTTTGGAGCCGTGCTTGCCGCGGTGTTTATGCTGCAAGCTGCTATTCCAGCAGGGTATATGGCTGATCGCAGTGAAACGGGCGCGATTACAGCCAAGATTTGCGGCTCTGATGGTGTGTGGTTGATCCCCATCGAAAAGGATGGTGAGCCTGCTGATGAGCATGAAAAGCAGCGCGCGGATCAGCCTTGTGTTGGCGGGGTGATCAATCAGGCGATAACGCCGCCCGGTGATGGCTATACACTTGCCGAACGGCTGCCCGCGCTCGCCCTGTATGAAGAGAATTTCGGGCCTCAACTTGTTGCCGCAAGGGCGCGCGCTTTGCCACCTGCAAGGGGGCCTCCGGTCGCTGTCTGACCGCAAATATTTCAAGCTTTCAGACAGGACTATTATCAATGAAATCCGCAATTGTTGGCGGCAGCGCAATCGCGCTGGCCGCAACGCTTTCGACACCTGCCATCGCCCACGATGTGCGTGCCGATGACCATGCACCAATTGGCGTGATGGGAGATCACGCGCACAAGAAGGGCGAGGTCATGTTCTCGCTTCGCTACATGCACATGGCGATGCCCGGCAGTCAGATCGGCACCGATGATGTGACCCCCGAACAGATCGCCACCACCGTGCCCAACCGGTTTTTCGGAATGGGGATGATGCCGCCTACCTTGCGTATCGTGCCCACCGAAATGCGCGTCGATATGACGATGCTGGGCGCAATGTATGCACCCAGCGATGATGTGACGTTGATGGTTATGGGCAGTTATGTGCAAAAGGAGATGGAGCACACCACGTTCCAGGGCGGCATGGGCACCAATGTGCTGGGCACGTTTCAAACCTCGCCCGAAGGGTTTGGCGATGTGAAAGTGTCGGCACTGTTCCCGCTGCTGGGCCATCCAGAGAAAATGGCGGACCGCACCGATGAGCTGACGTTGCAAACTGGCATTAGTATCCCCACCGGATCAACCAGCGAAACCGCGCAAATCCTCACACCGATGGGCGGCACGCCGACGGTGCGCGTGCCATATGCGATGCAGATCGGCACAGGCACATGGGATTTGATGCCAGCGCTTACGTATAAAGGTGTGCGCGGCAAAATCGGCTTTGGAGCGCAGGCGCGCGGCACGGTCCGGCTTGGCGAGAACAGCCAGGGTTATGCCCATGGGGACCGGTTCGAAGCGACCAGCTGGATCAGTTACCGCGCGGATCAAGCGGTCAGCTTTTCGGTGCGCGGCAAATTTGCAACGCAAGGCACGGTCGATGGGATCGATGCGCTGATCGTGGGCCCGGTGCAAACCGCCAATCCTGATTTTCAAGGCGGTGAGCGCGCGGATGTGATTGCAGGCGTTAATCTGGTGGGAACGCATGGTGCGCTGGCCGGACATCGTCTCGGCATTGAGCTGGGCGCGCCCATTTGGCAAGATTTCAACGGTCCGCAAATGACCGGCGACTGGATGCTGACTGTGGGTTGGCAAAAAGCCTTTTAATCTCGGCCAAGGACCGGCGCGGGCCATGTGACGTCCGCGCCGGTCTTGCCTGAGCGGCTTAATCGTTGGGCATCAGGTGGATTTCACGCACCGATGCGCTGGCAGGCTGTTCAATGGCATAGATCACGGCATTGGCGATATCTTCCGCCTGCAATTTGCCGGGCTTTGGCTCATCGAAAAATGCTGTGTCGACCATGCCGGGTGTCACCACCGTGCAGCGGCCACCCCATTCGCGCATTTCGTCTGACAGATTGCCGGCAAAGCCCTGCACGAACCACTTGGTTGCGCCGTAGATTGACCCTTTGAAGTGATCGCGGCCTGCTTTTGATCCGGTGATGACGAAATCGCCTTTGGTCTTCTTCAGCTCAGGGATTGCGGCATGGGCAGCGTAGAGCACTGCGAGCACGTTGATATGGATCATATCGTGCCAGTCATCGGGATCGCCATCTTCGATCCCGGGCGATTGCGCGCCGCGCCCGGCATTGGCGTAAAACGCGTTGAGCCCGCCGAACTTTTCAACCGTTTGCGCGATGGCATTGGAAAGCGCTTCGCGGTTGGTCACATCGCAGGCGATGGGCAGCGCAGCATCACCAATATCGCTGGCGATGGCTTGCAATTTGTCCTCAGATCGGGCGAGCAGCGCCACATTCCAGCCAGCTTTCGCAGCTGCGTGGGCAGTCGCCTCGCCAATGCCGGAGGAAGCGCCCGTAATAAGCAGTGTCTTGGCCATGATTATCGTATCCTTTGAAAGAGTATATGCCTTTCAAAGGGCTGGAGCGCGGTGTTGGTTCCGGATTTGCAGTTAGCGTTTTGCCTCGTCATCCGGTTCAGGGATCCATTTCATTACTCCGCCGGCAAAAGGCGTCCACGAACCCATGGCAACTCCGGCCTCAGCCAAAACATCGCCCACCCAGCTATTGCAGGTAGTCGTCAGCGTATAATTGCCTGTTGCATCATAATATGCGGCATCGGGATGAGTGCCTCTCAGCATCTGTCGAACTTCGCCTTCGGGCAATGTGGGCAGGCCGTTTTTGATGGCTTTAACAAGGCTGCGATATTGGTCTTCGCTGATGCGCAAGGGGCGGTGATATTCGCTTGGCGCAGGGCGGACATAGGGCATCACCCGCATCACCGGATCACCGCCGATTGTGGCTATTCGCAAAGCTGTGCTGGCTTCAAGATCGGCCCATGTGGGGACGTTGAGAAACACCTCACGCTCTCCCCAGCCAAGCGCCAGATGGCTGGGCACAAAACCATCGCTGCGCGCGCCTGCCATTTGCGGAAAAGTGGTGCGCCAATCTTTGATATGGTTGACCAACGGCACGACGATGCCGGTGTGGGTGCCATTGGTTTCGATCATGATATCGATGCCGTCATCAGGCGGCTGCCAATCGGCGTTTTGTGGAACGGATGAACCAATCCAAGCGGCCACGGGATACCCCACAGCGAACATCAGGAGCAGCGCGAGCAGCCCCAAGCTTGTGCGTTTTACTGCTGAAAGCGCTGTTTGAGCCATAGGATTGTCCAATCCCCGTTCACCAATTGCGACTGTAACCGCATCCCGGCCTTGCGATAAGCACTGATTACGCTCGCGGCCTGTGTGTTGAGCAGACCTGCAAGCACAATCGATCCGCGCGGGGTTAGTGTCTGCATGAACTCAGGCGCCATATCGATTAGCGGACCTGCCAGAATATTGGCGATAATCAGATCATATGGCGCGCGCGATTGCAGCAACTTATCTTCCATACCATCCGCGATCAGCGTGGTTAGCATGCCCGGCCTTGAGCCGCTGGCAATGCCGTTCAATTCCATATTGCCTGCAACTGCCGGCCCGCAAACCGGATCAATATCCGTCGCGGTCAAACGCGCGCGCGGCCAGAGCTGCTGTGCGGCAAAAGCCAGCAGGCCCGTCCCGGTGCCCACATCCACAATGTTGCGCACCTGCAATCCGCGGATTTGCATCGTGTCGAGCATGGCAAGGCATCCTGCCGTCGTTTCATGCTGACCTGTGCCAAAGGCTTGCGCGGCAGGAATGCAAAAGCTGGTGATCGCTGGATCATCGCTGGGATCATGCTCGGGCGTATGCACATAAAATCGCCCGCTTTGGATTGGCTGCGTGCCCTTCTGGCTTTCGGCGACCCAATCGGTTTCAGGCAGCTTTTCCATTTTGATGGACTGTGCTGGTGGATTGAACAAGGCGGCCATCGCGTTCTTGGTTGCGGTGGTGGGCTTTTTCTCGCACCAGCTTTCCAGCGCCCAAATCTCGGCGTCTTCGTCTATCTCCTGGCCCGAGATGGGAATGGTAGCATCCCACACGGATTCATCCTCTGAAGCAGCAAGAGCAGCTTCAATCGATTGTTTTGAGCCAAAGGCAGAGAGTTTCCAGGTCATCGAGTTGTTTGTGTTTCTTGAGCGATACGATCATTAAGACAGCGCGCGACACTAGCAGAGTAATCAGCAAATGTTAAACCGTCACGCAGCGATCCCGAAATGATCTTTTCGCGCATTTTACTTACCGAAGGGTAGGGGGTTAGCAATATATCGCCATCCAGCTGCGCCAATTGGGCAAGGCCAGTTTAATGCACCATGGGTATGGCCGGGCGTGGACAGCGCGGTAAGGGCAAGGCCCGCGATTGTGACCGGTGTACCGGACGTCACCGTTTTAATCGGCTCGCCCGAAACAGGGTGCATCGGGCGGTGTACGCCGTGGTGCCGATCGGCAGGATTGGACCAGCCTGTTTCGATCACCGGGGCGGGCGAGGCAAATGTGCGCGCTTGCGGCGCAACGCATTGGGCCAAAACCGTTATCACGCTAATCGCCAATGCAGCTTTAGCGAACATAGCTTGCGCCATTGGCATCCAGCACCGCGCCAGTCATGCTTTCCGGCGCATCCAATGCGCAAAACACCGCCATTGTCGCAATTTCTTCAGGCTCGGCCACGCGCCCCAGTGGGATATCCGTTAAAAGATCATCGCCCCCGCGTGTCGCCAGATAATCGCCCGCCATCGCCGTATCGGTAAAGCCAGGCGCGATGGCGTAGCTTAAAATGCGATCCTTGGCGCAAGCGCGCGCAATGGTTTTGTGCATGGCCAGCATACCCGCTTTGGCGGCTGCATAATGCCAGTGCGCCGGCGAATCGCCGCGATGGCCTGCGCGGCTGGCGATATGGACCAGCCGCCCGCCTTCGCCGCGCTGCTGCATATGGCGCACCGCAAACCGCGATAATTGTGCCGCCGCGGTGAGATTGACGCGCAAACCGTCCTCCCACCCGTCAAGCCAGTGCAAATCGTTCAAGGCAATAGGATTTTTCGCAAAACTGCCCGCATTGTTGATCAGCACATCAACCCGGCCATCCAGCCGCTCGCGCGCTTCTTGCCACAACATTTGCGGAGCAATCGATTCGGTAAAATCAGCAGCAATCGTGTCATCATCTTCATGCCGCGTCGCATGGCCAACTACTCGCGCGCCACGCGCCCGCAACGCGTCAGCAATCGCTGCTCCGATCCCGCGACTGGTTCCTGTGACTAAGACATGCATCATAACCAACACCTTTAACGGCCCCTGCGCGTACACGCAAAGTGCGCCGCAAAGTGAATATACGGTCCAAGGGCCGCTTGCCACGCGCGTCACATTCGCTAAGTGGGAGGCCAAGCATCAACAGGGCGGGACATTCCCATGGCAAACAGGCCACTTTCACCACATCTGGGTATTTGGAAATGGGGACCGCATATGCTGGTTTCCATTCTTCACCGCGTTTGCGGCGATGGCATGGCTTTTATTGGCCTTGGCGTGCTGCTGTGGTGGCTGGGCGCGATGGCCAGCGGGCCGGATGCTTACGCGACCTTTAGCGAGCTTGCCGGATCGCCGGTTGGCTATATCGTTTTGGTTGGCCTGAGTTGGGCGTTTTTCACCCATATGATGAGCGGGCTGCGCCACTTCGTGCTCGATATCGGCGCTGGGTACGAACTGGACATAAACAAAGTGTGGTCCATCGCCGCCCCGATTATCGCCATTCTTCTGACTGCGGGCCTCTGGGCTCTCATTCTGCTCAAATAGGACCATAGACATGGGCAACGGAACATCAATCGGCCGGGTACGTGGCTTGGGCGCAGCAGGCCACGGTCCGCATCATTGGCTGATGCAACGCTTCACCGCGGTCGGCAATCTGGTCACCATGCTGTTTTTGCTGGTCAGCCTCGCGCTGCTGCCAAATTACAGCTTTGCAACTGTGACGCAGTGGATTGGCCAGCCGATTCCTGCGGTTGCCATGGCGCTGCTGGTGATTTCCGTTTTCTGGCACGCGCGCCTTGGCCTGCAAGTGCTGATCGAAGACTACTTGCATGAACATGGCAGCAAATTTGGTGCCGTTCTCGCCCTTAACCTCGCTACTTTTGCAGGAGGTGCATTTGGCCTCTTCTGCATTGCCCGCCTTGCCCTGACCGGAGCTGCCTGATGCCATCCACTTACGAAATCAATGGCCGGGCTTACCCGATTGTTGAACATACCTATGATGTTGTGGTTGTGGGTGCGGGCGGTTCTGGCCTGCGCGCCACGATGGGGGCAGCAGAAGCTGGCTTGAAAACGGCGAATATCTCCAAGGTTTTCCCCACACGGTCACACACTGTGGCGGCACAAGGCGGCATCGCGGCCAGCCTTGGCAACAATTCACCCGACCATTGGTCCTGGCACATGTTTGACACCGTAAAGGGATCAGATTGGCTGGGCGATCAGGATGCGATTGAATATCTCGCCCGCGAAGCGCCTCAAGCCGTGTATGAGCTGGAACATGCTGGCGTCCCCTTTAGCCGCAATGAAGATGGCACGATTTATCAGCGCCCCTTTGGCGGCCATATGCAAAATATGGGCGAAGGCCCCGCCGTGCAGCGCACCTGCGCCGCGGCAGACCGCACGGGGCACGCCATGCTCCACGCGCTGTATCAACAAAGCCTGAAATATTCGGCCGATTTTTACATCGAGTATTTCGCGATTGATCTCATCATGAAAGACGGCGCCAACGGACAAAAAGAATGTGTTGGCGTGATCGCGATGTGCCTTGATGATGGTTCGATCCACCGGTTCCGCGCGCATGGCGTGGTGTTGGCAACTGGCGGCTATGGTCGCTGCTATTACACCGCAACTTCGGCCCACACCTGCACCGGCGATGGCGGCGGAATGGTGCTGCGCGCTGGTTTGCCTTTGCAGGACATGGAATTTGTCCAATTCCACCCCACCGGCATTTACGGTGCGGGCGTTTTGATCACCGAAGGCGCGCGCGGCGAAGGCGGCTATCTCACCAATTCCGAAGGCGAGCGTTTCATGGAGCGCTATGCCCCATCGGCCAAAGATCTGGCATCGCGCGACGTTGTCTCGCGCTCCATGGCGCTGGAAATGCGCGAAGGGCGCGGACATGGCGCAGATGGTGATCACATTCACCTGCATCTTGACCATATCGAAGCCAAAGTTCTGGCCGAACGCCTTCCCGGCATCACTGAAAGCGGCAAGATTTTTGCAGGCGTCGATCTGACTCGTCAGCCGCTGCCTGTGACGCCAACGGTGCATTACAATATGGGCGGCATTCCGTGTAACTATCACGGCGAAGTCGTCACCATCGGCCCCAATGGGGAGCAGGACCACATCGTACCGGGCCTGTTTGCCGTGGGCGAAGCGGCGTGTGTTTCGGTGCATGGCGCGAACCGCCTTGGCTCAAACTCGCTGATCGATCTGGTGGTGTTTGGCCGCGCAACCGGCTTCCGCTTGAAAGAGCTGATTACGCCGGGCACCGCGCATGACGAATTGCCTGCCGACAGCGCCGATTTCGCGCTGGGCCGTCTGGATCATTTCCGCCACGCGAAAGGTGAGCGGTCAACTGCTGATCTGCGCGCGGAAATGCAAAAAACGATGCAAAAACACGCCGCCGTTTTCCGCGATAGCGCGCTGATGGAAGAAGGCGTGAAGCAGCTGGCCGAAACGAACAAGGCGATGGTCGATGTTGGCGTGTCTGATCGCTCGCTGATCTGGAATTCGGACCTTATCGAAACGCTTGAACTCGACAATCTTATGAGCCAAGCCGTCGTGACGATGAACTCGGCTGAAAACCGCAAGGAAAGCCGCGGCGCCCACGCGCATGAAGACTTCCCCGATCGCAACGATGCCGAATGGATGAAGCACACCATGGCATGGTTCGAAGGCTGGGGCGGTTCAGGCGGTTTCGGCAAAGTCGATTACCGTCCGGTGCACGAATACACGCTCACCGATGATGCGGAGTATATCAAGCCTAAGAAGCGGGTTTATTAGACCGAAACAGGCGAGGGGCGACATTGGCCGAGGAGGCATTCGTAGCGCAGAACTCACGATGGCGACTGGTGCTCCTGGCTCTGGGTAGCGCTGGCTTCGTGGTTGTTGGTGCCTGGATGGTTGGCCTGTTTGGTGATGCGCCATCGTTTCGGCGGATGTCTACTGAAATGGGCGTGATTGTCGGCTGGTTGTGTATCGTATTCTTTGGGTTTTGCGGCTTCGTAGCGTTGCGGCTGTTTATGCACGCCGGGGAAGCGTTTCGCATTGATGCGGATGGCATCACGCAAGGACAGATGGTCAAGGCGGCCTTCCGTTGGGATGAGATCACAGACATTCGGCCTATGAAAATCAGTGGACAACCCATGGTGTGTTATGAGGTTGTGCAAGAGCGACTTGATGCGATTGGCGGCTTGCGGGCCAGGCTGGCAGCTGCGAACCGATCTATGACGAGTTGCTCGTTTGCACTGACCATAAGCGGCACCGACGCAAAGATGCCGGAGGTGATTGCGGCCATTGAGCGGTTTGCGCCTAGTAGGCTGCTCGTTGGCGATTAGATGGACGCGAACCACCCCATCGTGCTCTTCGATGCCGAATGCGTGCTTTGTTCCGCCAATGCGCAGTTCATCCTAACCCATGACCGCAAGCAGGAATTCCGCCTCGCCTCTATGCAAGGAGAGGCTGGCGCGGCGATGTTTCGAGCGCATGGGATGGACCCGAAAGACCCCGACACCATCCTGCTGATCGAAGGTGACAAAGTCCTGCGCGATAGCGATGCGGTGCTGGGGATTTACACAAGGTTGGGTTGGCCCTGGCGGATTGCAGGGCTGGCAAAGCTGTTACCGCGCAGCCTTCGCGATCCGGTGTATCGCTGGGTAGCGCGTAACCGTTATCGCATTTTCGGCAAGCGCGAGGCGTGCTGGGTGCCACGTCCTGAAGACCAGGATCGGATGCTCTAACCGAATGCCTGCAGCAGGACGAACCCGGCAACAATGATGACGATGAGCCACAGCAATGTCTTCCAGATCGCTGTTACCATCGCGGCCGGAATTGCGGCGACGATCCATAGTGCAAGGCCTTCAATCTCGGTATTGTTGCCGAGCCAACCAAGCGCGAAGAAGAACGTCACAGCGAAGACGATAACGTCAAGGATGCCGCGCTCGTCAGAGCTGGCCTTGTCGGGCTTGCTCTTCCTTGCGGGCTGGCCCTTTTTGGCGGACGCTTTGCTTCTCGTGGCCGATTGCCGTGTCGTTGCAGGTTTCGGGTCGGCAACGGTGCCAGAACCGTGGCATATGTAGCACTGGTCCCAATCCTGCTGGCTGCTTTGCCCGCTGCCTCCGCAAGACATGCAGGGCGTGTCGGTATGACCGCCATGGCCAGATCCGCCGCAGCGATAACAGGATTGATACGCACCATTCCAACCACCTGCTCCGCCGCATTGCGTGCAAACTGCCATAATCAATCCTTACGCAGAACAAGATGAGATATATGCGATGCGTGTAAGCTACCGCCGCAACAATGAAATGCAATACGCGATAAAAACGAATGCTTGATCTGTTGGCGTTTGCCGCGATCTTGGTCACACCGCTTACAGGTCTCAGCTTTTGTTCTTAACCACTCTTGCATCCACAATCACCACTGGCTCATCCAGCATTTCGCCCCTCATCCAGCCTTCGCCCAGTTCTGGATCAATAGGCGCGGCGTGGATTGCCAGCACCACGTCCATTCCTTCCACCACTTTGCCAAAGGCGGCAAAGCCGTGTTGGCGATAGGGATCATCGCTTGCCGGGTCGGCATCCATGGTCGGCTGCGCGCGTAGCAGGATAGAGAAGTCGCCTGTGGCCGTGCCGGGATTGCCCATCGCCATGGAGAGCGAGCCTGCCTCGTGGAGCACGCCTGACTCGCTGGTGGGTTCGTGCGCGATGGGATCGAGAATGCGGTCCGGATCGTTTTGCGCGCCGCCTTGGATAAGGCCGTTGGGTTCATCCCAATCCAGCCGCATCGCGCGGTAAAACACGGTGCCGTCAAAGCGGTCTTCTTCCACGTAGCGCAGGAAATTGCCCGCCGTGATCGGCGCGCGATGGGTTTCCAGTGCGATGGTGATGGCGCCCACTGTCGTGTCGAGAACCACGGTGGTGGTTTGCGGCGCAGGTTCGGTCATGGTGGCGGGCTCCTGCGCGGCAATTGGGGTCGCAATCGTGGCGGTGAGGCAGAACAGGGCTGCAGAGGCGAATCGTTTCAACATGATCGCGATTGTGCCTCACTCTGCGCACAGTTCACAAGGTATTCAGTTCATCGCTCACAAAGCACGTTTCATCGCAGATAGAAAGAGGAGGTGAACCGTGAACCAAGAACGCAGCCCTGGTGTTAAACTGATCCTGGTGGGTCTTGTCGCAGGGGTGCTGATCGTACCCTTAATGATGGTCTATCTGCTGGTGTACGACCGAGAGAATGAAAGCGCGCGTGCCCAATCGCAGATCGCGCAAGGTTGGGGCGGGGCGCAAGTGGTGACAGGGCCGCTGCTGGTCGTGCCCTATATGGATGAGATCACCACGACAGAAACCGATGATGATGGCACGCAGCGCACCGTTGCCAGAAAGGTTGAACGCCAGCTGTTCATCTCGCCCGTGCGCCAGTCGCTTGAAACCGACATCACGCCTGATCGCAAAGGCTATGCGATTTACGAAAGCGTTGTTTACGAAGCGCAATTTGAAGGGACAGCGCAATTCCAGCTGACCGAGGAGTTCAACCAGCTCGATATTGAGCGTGAGGCTTTGATCCTTGACCGTGCGCAATTGCGCTTTGGTGTGACCGATCCGCGCGGGCTTTTGGAAGGCACGCGCGTTACCGCAAATGGCGAAACGCTCACGCTGTTGCCGGGCAGCGGACCCAATGCAACAGGGGGCAAGGGCTATTCAACGCCGCTGGAATGGAGCGATGCTGCGCCGCTTGATGTGACGTGGCAGTTTGGTCTGCGCGGCAGTCAGTCGCTGGCGATGGTGCCGCGCGGGGGAGAGACGAAATGGTCGATCACCAGCGCCTGGCCGCATCCCAGCTTTACCGGCAGCTTCCTGCCATCAACGCGCGAGATTGGCGCGGACGGCTTCGATGCAACCTATGCCGGCATCAGCAATCTGGCGCTGGGGCGGGGATTGATGGCGCTTTCGGATGATGTCGAGCAGCCTGTCCGGCACAGGGATAGCTTTTCGATGTCGAGCGCACCCGAAACCGTTGGCCCGGTTGCCGTTGTTGGCCTTGTCGATCCGGTGGATCTGTACAGTCAGGTTGATCGCGCGGTGAAGTATGGATTTTTGTTCATCGCTTTCACTTTCGCGGTGTATTTCCTGTTCGATGTCGTCGGCGGAGCGAAAGTCGCGATGGCGGAATATCTGCTGACGGGCGTGGGGCTGGTGCAGTTCTTCGTGATGCTGCTCGCCTTTGCCGAGGTTTTCGGGTTTGGCTGGGCATATGTTATCGCAGCAGCTGCGATTATCGGACTGCTCACAGCCTATAGCGCGGCAGTGCTGGGCTCGTGGAAGCGAGCAGGCTTTATGGCCGCGATGCTGACCGGGCTTTACGGCGTCCTTTACATCTTGCTCAATGCAGAGACCTATTCGCTGGTCTCAGGCTCCATGCTGCTCTTCGCGGCGTTGGCGGCGATTATGTATGGCACGCGGCAAGTGGATTGGTCGAAAACCAAGCTGACGCCCGAAGATGAAGGGTTCGCGCCCGACCCGGCGAGCGGCGCGGCTTAACGTCGCCGCAAGTGATCGGGGGTGAGCTGGTCTACCCGGCTTACCCCCATCAGCTTCATGCTGCGGGTGATTTCATCCTGCAAAATGGTCAGCGCACGCTCAACCCCGGCTTGGCCAGCGGCGGCGAGGGCATACAGGTAAAGCCTCCCACCACTCGCCGCGGTTGCGCCTGTGGCCAGTGATTTCAAAACATGGCTGCCGCGCCGCACGCCGCCATCGCAGATAATCTCGATGTCGCCGCCAACCGCCTGCACAATCTCGTCCAATTGATCAAACGGAGCGCGCGCGCCGTCCAATTGTCTGCCGCCGTGGTTGGATACCATAATTGCATCCGCTCCCATCGCCACCGCGCGGCGCGCATCGCCAACCGACATGATCCCTTTGAGGCAGAACGTGCCGCCCCAATCATCGCGCAGCTTTTCGGCATTGCTCCAATTCATGGATGGATCGAGCATGTTGTCGAAATAATCCTGCACACTTGTCTCAACATTCGTTCCGGCATCGATATGCGGCGAGATGTTGGGAATATCGAATTTCTCGCGGAAGAGATAATTCAAGGTCCAGCGCGGATGGGTGGCGAATGAGGCGATGGAGGCAGGCGTCAGTTTCAGCGGACTGGTAAAGCCAGTGCGCTTGCACCTCTCACGCTTGCCAGCAACGATAGTGTCCACGGTGAGCGCGACGGCATCGAATTTTGCAGCCCGCGCTTCATCAAGCAGCGCAGCGTTCAGCCCGCGATCCTTGTGGTAATAATATTGCAGCAGTTTGGGGCCGGAATAGTTCGCACCGATTTCGGCAATGCTCACGCTGGCGACGGTGGAAATGCCAAACCACAGGCCAAACTTCTCAGCAGCAGCGGCAACCGCGCGCTCACCCTGCCAATGGAACATGCGTTGTAAAGCAGTGGGCGAGAGGATCAGCGGGAGCGCAGTCTTGCGGCCCAGAACCGTTATCGATGGATCAACTTTGGTCGCATCGACCAGCACATCGGGCACCAGATCGACATCGTCAAAAGCGGCAGTATTGCGAGCTTTGCTAAGCTCGTCCTCGGCAGCGCCATCGATGTAATGATACATGGGGAAGGGCAGCCGCCGTTTTGCCAGCCGGCGAAAATCTTCGATATTGTGGCAGTCTTCAAGCTGACGGACGGTGTACTTCAGTTTATCGCGCAAACCTTTGGCATTCCCGGTTTGACCTGACCCAAATTACCAACGCAGCAGGCGCGGTCCTGTCAGGAAACCGATCGCTGCCATGCTCAAGATCGGGAGGCAATAAAAAACGACCATGTAAGCCATGCCGCTGCCCGGACAAAATGGCGCGTACGCCGTCATCGCGACACCGCCGCCGAACAATCCCGCGACAAGGCCAGCACGGCGCAGATTGGTAGGCGCAAGGTGACGCACAGCTATCACCGCTCCAGCAAAAGCCAGCGGGCTAAGAACGGTCATCGCGGTCAAACAGGTCTGCCATGCTTTGCCGGGAAACGCCTGTTCCGACATCGCCAGATCGACGACAAACATCGCTGAAACAGCGGCAAAAGGCACGGCCAGCGCAATAAGCATCCAGCCTGAATCGCGCCCCGGCCGACCCAGCAACCACAGCGTTAGCGGCGCCAGCACAGCAAGCGAGACGGAAAAGCCCCATTTTACCAACAAAGGCGCAGGTCCAGTTTCTGCATAGGGTGAGAAAGCATCATCAAGCACAAGGCCCAAAGCAATCGAACACAGCGCGGCAACACCGATCAACGGCAGGACAAACTTGCCCACGCCGCGCCCTTGGGCCTGCGCACCATTATCTGCCAATGCGGCAATCAGATCATCGGTGTTCTTATTCATGTCTTTGACTCTTCTACAATTTCCTTGAGCCGGTTCATTCCCCTGTGAACCCTTAGCTTCATTGCGGAAAGACCAATGCCAACGCGTTCACTCGCTTCCTGGCTGGTCAATCCTTCGATGTGCGTCATGCGGATCGCTTCGGCTTGCGCCTCAGGCAATTCGCCAAGCAGCGCGGCAATATCCACGCTGGCCAGATCATCAGCTGCCACTGGCAAATCGGCAGTATCGTCAAGCACAATCGGGCTACGCCCACGTTTGCGCCAATGATCGATCAGCTTGTACCCGGCAATCGCGCGCAACCACGGCCCCACCGGGCGACCCGGATCGAGCGTATGGTGTTTTTCATGGCAGGCGATCAACACGTCCTGAACGATATCCTCCAATTCGCCATCACCACCGATCTTGCGCGCAAGTTGTTTGCGCACCACAATCGCTGCCTCAGCGAGAAATTCGCGATAAGCCCGTCTGTCACCCTCACGCGCTTTGGCGATCAAATGGTCAAGCAGACTGCCGGTTTTGTCCTGGCTCACATTCATTCGCCCTGTTTGTGGCGAGGGTTACACCACATGCAACAAAAAATTTCATTTACGGTTCGTCGCGCCAACAATCCGGCTTGTAGATCAGCCATTGGTGAGTTCATCCAGTGTTCAGATTACAAGCGTAATCGTAAGGTTTACAGACGTAGTCGAAGTGGGAGGCTGGCGTGCGAAGCAAAACTGGGATCAGCGATAAAGGTCAGGATAAAAGGCACGGCGGTGATACACCGCCTGAACGGATCAGCGATGCTGAATACGCCGTGATGGAAGCGTTATGGCTGCGCTCTCCGCAAACGGCTGCACAAGTGTGCGAAACTGTTTGTGCAGAGCGCGGCTGGTCCATGCCCACGGTCAAAACGCTGTTGTCGCGGCTCGTGGCGAAAGGCGCTTTGGATACGCAGCCTGATGGTCGGCGCTTTTTGTATACGCCAACGCTTGCCCGATCTGCCTATGTGGGCGGGGAATCCAAGCGGTTGGTCGAGCGTTTGTTTGGTGGCCGCGCGGCACCGTTATTCGCGCATCTGGCCGAAAACGAAGCGCTAACGCCTGAAGATATCTCGGAAATTGAGCGGCTCTTGAAGGAGCTGAAGCAATGAGCGCGCTTGCCAGCCAGTGGCTGTTCGACACGTTCATCTATACCGGCCTGCTGATCGGTTTGGTGCTTGTTTTGCGCCGTACAGTCGCGCGACATTTTGGGCCGATGATCGCTTATGCTTTATGGGCGCTGCCATTGCTGCGTTTTATCATGCCGCCGCTGGTGTTGCCTGCCAGCATGGCACCGGTGGCCGAAGCTGCACCCGCTGCAGCGCAGCCTTTGATGGTGATCCTTTCACAACCCGCTGCGTCGAGCGCGCTTGTTGCTGCTGCCAATGGACCTGAAACGGGGATCGCGCTTGTTCATGTGGTGATCCCGATTTGGTTGATTGGAGCGCTGGGCTTTTTGATCTGGCGTGCGCGTGATTATGTGCAGATGCGGCGCGAATTGCTTGCTGATGCGCGGCCTGTGGGGGAAAGCGGTACAGTGCGGTTGGTGGAAACGCCCGCCGTCACTTCGCCTATCGCTTTTGGTATTGGTGACAAAGTGGTCGCGCTGCCGCCGGGTTTTATGGCCCTTTATGATCGTAATGCCCGCGATTTCGCGATTGCGCACGAATTGGCGCACCATCGCGGTTTTGATCTTCTCGCCAACGTTTTGGCACAGCCGGTATTGGCGCTGCATTGGTTCAATCCTCTTGCCTGGTGGGGCTGGCGAGCGATGCGAAAAGATCAGGAGGCCGCATGCGATGCGCGCGTTATTGCCGGGTGTGGCAAATCCGAACGTGCCGCCTATGCGCAGGTGATAGCCGGTTTTGCCGCTGGCTATCATCACTCGCTTGATGATCAATCTTTGGCGGCACCGATGGCATGTCCGATGTTGGGCGAGAAGTCGATCATTCACCGGTTGCGCAGCCTTTCCATGACCGAAGTCCCCACGCCTCGTCGCCGTTTGGGTATAGCTATTTTGGTCACCAGCGCTTTGGCAATGCCTGCCACTGCGTCGATCACATATGCGCAAGGTGAAGCGGCCCAAGCGCCCCAAGCGCCTCTCGCACCCATTGCGCCAAGCCATGACCTGGCTCCCGCGCCGCGACTTGCGCCCGAGCGAATACAGCCGCCTGAGACACCCCAGGCGCCAACTATTGCACCGATCACAACAGTCGATCCGGATGAGGATATGGTGATCGGCCATACAGATGCTGGCGCGGCTGGCATTCCCAGTGTCCCCCTGTATGATACCCGCAGCAATGATGGTGCGCTTTCACCCAAAACTCGCGCCAAGATCAAAGCCGACATGCGCGTCGCAGTAGCAGCTGCAAGCGCTGACATTGACCGGGCGATGGCGCGGGTTGATCGTGCGGTGTCAGTGGCGCACCAGCAATCTGTGGCGGTACATGATGAAATTGAAATTGAGTTTGAAGTCGATTGCTCTGACGGCGCAATGATCACCGAAACTGAGCTTGGCGATGGCCGCAAAGCGATGATCATCTGCCAGAACGCGATCAATGAACAAACCATCATGGGCCTTCGCCACGTGGTCAATGCGCTGCGCGACAATGCGCATATTCCGCATGAAGCGCGCCAGGAAGCTATCGCGGAAATTCTTGAAGCGATCGAAGAGTTGCAGGAAAGCCGCGATGTTGCGCGCGGCTTTATCATCCAGTCAGAACGGTCAGCCAAGGCAAAACGCACCGCCTATGGCGCATCCATCAGCGCAATGAAAATCAGCGCCGGCATCCGCGTTCGTGGGATCAGCGCGCAAACGCCCAGCGCCTTGGGTGATGCCGATGAGTGCGATGATGACAAGACCAAACAGCAAGCGGCTCGATTGACGGTTTAGTCCCCGGTTAATCAGCCACTTGCAAGGGAGGGCGAGAAACAAAGGACACTGTGCCTTTGGTTCTCGTCCTTTCTATTCTCGCCGATCTTTTTTGCACGGCCAATTCGCGCCTAGCTATTGCCTAGGATTTCGCGGTCGCACGCATTGTCATCGCCCGTTTCAATGCCAAGGCGCAATGCGGCCATGCGTTGCTCGCTTGATCCGTGGGTGAAGCTTTCCGGGTTCGCCGCGCGGCCAGAACCTGCCATCAACCGGTCATCACCAATCGCAGCAGCAGCGCGCATACCTTCTTCAAAATCGCCGCGTTCGATCAAATTGCGATTACGCCCGGCCCACACACCGGCATAGCAATCGGCATGCAATTCCATGACGACATTAAGCTGATTGCGGCGCGAAGGATTTTGCGCCTGCGCGCTGCGGATCTGGTCAGACAGGCCGGTAATCGTCTGCACATGGTGAGCATATTCATGCGCAACCACATAAAGCCGTGCAAAATCGCCGTTCTCACGCGCCATGTTGGCCAGCTGATCGTAAAAGCGGGTGTCGATATAGATGCCTTGATCCGCCGGGCAGTAAAACGGGCCCATCGCGCTTGACGCGACGCCGCAACCGGTGCGTTCCTGGCCGCCAGCAAGGAAAACCAGCGTTGGTTGCTGGAAGCTATCCGATAGCCCTGCTTCAGTGAAGCGCGCTTGCCATGTTTCATTGAGCGAAGACAGGGCCGCACATGTTTCCATCGCGTATTGATTGTCGTCGCAAATTTGAGCCGCGGTTTCCCCACTTTGGCCGGGCAATTGTTGTTGCTGCGATGAAGGCGCGCCTTGCATCTGTTCCATCGTGCCCATCATCTGCGCAGGATCGAGCCCGAAGACGAGCGCGCCGATCAGCACCACGACAATTCCGCCACAGCCCATTTTGCCGCCCGGCATCCGGCCACCGCCGCCTGTGCCACCGCGACGGACCTTTATATTGTTGGGATTAAACGGATTGAGCCTCAAGGAACACTCCTGCTATTGTGCAGTTGCAAAAGAAAAGGGCTGGACGGCCCGCGTGCTGCCATTAGGCACGTTTGCGTTTAAATCGCAACGGAGGCTCTATGTTCCTTGAAGGCAAAACCGCACTCATCACCGGCTCTACATCCGGCATTGGTCTCGCCATTGCGCGGGCGCTCTATATCGAAGGAGCGCGCATCATCCTGAACGGATTTGGTGATGCTGAAGAAATTGCCGGCTATCAAGAAGAGCTGGGCGGCGCGCCGTGGATCAATGAAGATCTGACCAAAACCGATGGTGTCGAAGCGTTGATGAGCCAAGCGGGCGCGGTCGATATTCTGGTCAACAATGCAGGGATGCAACATGTTGCCCCGATTGAGGAATTTCCGGTAGACCGCTGGGACAAGATCATCGCGCTCAACCTGTCCTCCGCCTTCCATACAGCGCGCCTTGCGGTGCCGCATATGAAGCGCGCGGGCTGGGGCCGCATCATCTGCACCGCTTCTGCGCATTCCCTTACTGCAAGCCCTTACAAAGCAGCTTATGTGGCAGCGAAACACGGCATTGCGGGGCTGGTGAAGACCTTGGGGTTAGAATTGGCGCAGGACAACATCACCGCGAACTGCATCAGCCCGGGCTATGTGTGGACGCCGCTGGTGGAAAGCCAAATCCCCGACACGATGAAAAGCCGCGGCATGACCCGCGAAGAGGTGATGAACGATGTCCTTTTGACACGCCAACCCACCAAGAAATTCGTGCAGGTTGAGGAAGTGGCGGCAATGGCAACATTCCTTTGCCGCGATGAAGCGCAAAACATCACAGGCGCAAATTACACCATCGATGGCGGCTGGACGGCGGAATAGGATAGGGTTCGCCCAAGAACGCCCAAGAACGCCCAAGGAACGCCCAAAGAACAAGGGGGAGAGTCTGGTGAAGAATGTGCAAATAATTGATAACGCAGCGAATGCGACGTTCAGCATTTTTCAGGCGACGGATGATGAGTTTGCACTGCTCTTTCCGGATGGCCGAGACATGGAAATGGCGGACGACGTCGTTGAAAGGCTGGGAGAGGACGTGGCTTCGTCTGTTCTGGGTCCACTATGGCGGCGACCTATTTTGAAACGTGATGCGCAAGGTATTCACGGAACGCTATTTTATGGGTTTGACCAAATTCGGGAGTTCCTTCCTGCAACTCTGCGCGAGGTTGACTGGGATAACAGGTTTATAAACGCAGCGCAGCGCGAATTGTTCGCAGCAAAGCGATGAAGCGGTCTGCGCCAAATCCCCCACCTTTCCCCCGCCGCCCCCTAGCGCCTCGCGTCACACACGCTTACATGGGCCGTCACGAATCGAAACGCTTGATCTTGCGAAAGTGGCGCACATGGAAATTGAAACCGGCCTGACCTTTGACGATGTGCTTTTGCGCCCCGGCGAGAGCGATATTCTGCCAAGCCAAGCAAATACCCGCACACAGCTAACCAAAGCGATTGCGCTCAATATCCCCGTCATCTCCGCTGCGATGGACACCGTTACCGAAGCGGAAATGGCGATTGTCCTTGCGCAATTGGGCGGTATTGGCGTGCTGCACCGCAATTTGACAGTGGATGAGCAATGCGCAGCTGTTCGCCGGGTAAAGCGGTTTGAAAGCGGTATGGTCGTCAACCCCATCACCATCCGCCCCGATGCGACTTTGGGAGATGCCGAAGCATTGATGCAGCAGCACAAGATCAGCGGCATTCCTGTCACCGATGCATCGGGCAAATTGTGCGGCATTGTCACCAATCGCGACACCCGCTTTGCTGATAACCCTGTACAACCTGTTAGCGAGCTGATGACAAGCGAGAACCTTGCCACGGTGCGCGAAGATATTACCAGCGATCAGGCACAGCGCCTGCTCCACCAACGCCGGATTGAAAAGCTGTTGGTGGTGGATGACGATTACAAATGTATTGGCCTGATCACCGTCAAAGATATTGAAAAAGCGGTCCTCAACCCGGACGCCACCAAAGATACCGGTGGCCGCCTGCGCGTTGCCGCGGCGACGACGGTGGGTGATAAAGGCTTTGCCCGGACACAGGCGCTGGTGGATGCAGAATGCGATGTGATCATCATCGACACCGCGCATGGCCACAATAAAGAAGTCTCCAAAGCGGTCGAGCGGGTTAAAAAGCTCTCCAGCTCTGTGCAAGTGATTGCGGGCAATATCGCCACGGCAGAAGCGGCCAAGGCGCTGGTTGGCGCGGGCGCGGATGCAGTGAAGGTGGGCATTGGCCCCGGCTCCATTTGCACCACGCGCATTGTCGCAGGTGTTGGTATGCCGCAACTTTCTGCAATTATGGATGTGGCCAGCACGGCAGGCGATGTGCCGATTATTGCCGATGGCGGCCTGCGCACAAGCGGCGATGCGGCTAAAGCATTGGCGGCAGGCGCATCCACAGTGATGATCGGATCGCTGCTCGCCGGCACCGAAGAAGCACCGGGCGAAACGTTCCTTTATCAAGGCCGCGCTTATAAAGCATATCGCGGCATGGGCAGTGTGGGCGCGATGGCGCGCGGCAGTGCAGACCGGTATTTCCAGCAGGATATTACCGATCAGATGAAGCTGGTGCCCGAAGGCATTGAAGGCCAGGTGCCGTTCAAAGGGGCTGCGCGCGATGTCATCCATCAGCTTGTCGGCGGTGTGAAAGCGGCGATGGGCTATACCGGCTCTGCCACGATCCAAGATTTGCAACAACGCGCGCGATTTGTGCGGATTACCAATGCCGGGCTTTCAGAAAGCCATGTGCATGATGTGTCGATCACGCGTGAAGCGCCCAATTATCCAACACGCTAAAGGGGGCGCATCATGGTCGAGCTGATCCCGATCATGCTGTTTATCCTCGGCTATGATCCTGAAACGCCAGATGTCATTTATTTTGAGCGGGTGCCGATCATCTTTGCTGATGTGGCCGCGTGTGAAGCCGATGCCACTGCGCGCATTGCCGAGATGCAGGCAGAAAGTGCGCGCAGGCAACATGTGACCTACAGCTTTGAATGCGTCCCTTTACCCGAGCGTGAAGAGTTCGATGCTATGCTGGAGCGATTGACGCCAGAGCGCTTGAGCGATTGACGCCAGAGCTTCGCTAGGCCACGCGGCCTTTGTGAAACCTTCAGCCCGCCTCCAATCCGCCATCGAGATCCTCGATTCCATCATCGCTTCGGCGGGAGAGAAAGGCGCGCCAGCCGATCGCTTGCTGGTCGAATGGTTCAAATCCCATCGCTTTGCTGGCTCCAAAGACAAACGCGCCATCCGCGAACATGTCTATGGCGCGATCCGCGCTTGTGGGCCGGTGCCTGAAAATGGGCGCGCCGCGGTATTGCGGCTGGCAGAGTTGGAGCCGGATTTGCTCGCGCTGTTCGATGATGATGCGCAATATGGGCCAAACCCTATCAAATCGAACGAAGCGCCCGCCAAAGGAGGCATCGCGCCGCAATGGCTGGAAGAGCATTTGGGCAAAAGCGATGTGGCAGGCGATGAAGCTGCCGCTTTGCTGGGCCGTGCGCCGTTGGATTTGCGGGTCAATACTTTGAAAAGCAGCCGCGATACGTTGGATTTTCCGGTAGAGGTTGAACATCTGGCCGCGCCCCATGCCATTCGCGTGCCCAATGGCACCAATGTTGAACAGCTTGATGCGTTTAAGGCTGGCCAGATCGAAGTGCAGGATCACGGCAGTCAAATCGCCGCGATGGCCGCAGGCGCTCAGCCGGGTGAAACGGTGATTGATTTGTGCGCCGGGGCAGGGGGCAAAACGCTCGCTCTTGCCGCGGCGATGCTAAATGAAGGCACCTTGATTGCGGCAGATACAGATCGCGGTCGCTTGTCACGCCTTCCCCAGCGGGCTGAACGGGCAGGGGCAAACATTGCTGAGAGTATTCTGCTCAATCCCGGCAAAGAGCCGCAAAACCTTGCCCATTTGCATGGGACCGCAGACCGGGTGCTGGTCGATGCGCCATGTTCGGGCACAGGCACATGGCGCCGCAATCCCGAAGCACGCTGGCGGCTGACCCCTGTGGAGCTGCGGCGGCTGACCGAATTGCAAACCTATATTCTGGGGATTGCGGCCCAATTGCTAAAACCGGGCGGCGTGCTGACCTATGTGACGTGTTCGTTGCTGGATGAGGAAGGGCCGGATCAGATCATGGACATCCTAGATCGCCATCCCAATTGGGAAATGGAGCAGCCCAAACTGCCTCTGGGCAGGCCGCGCGGGCCGGGCATTCGCCTCTCCCCGCATCAGGATGGCACGGACGGATTTTTCATCGCCTGTATAGGTAAGCCGTGATATCAAAGGCACTGATGGCCGATCACAACACCACAACCCGGCCCGATTTTAAGGAGATCGCGATGCGTTTCGCCCCGCCTGCTGCTGCCCTTGCTTTGGCTCTTGTGATGAGCGCCAGTGCCGGTGTTGCGGAAGAGCGAATGCCCGATCCGCGCGCGCAAGCCTTGGTGGCAGAAGGCCGCGCGGCGTTGGCTGTGGGTGATACACAAGGCGCGATTGACGCGTTTGAAGCGGCGCTGGTGGTCGATCCGGCATTCAACGCGATCTATCTCGATCTTGCCCAAGCCGCGCGCGCCGATGGCCTGCAAGGCAAAGCGATCAAATATTACCGCGAAGCCCAAGAACGCGATCCCGACAATTTCGCCGCAATTTCCGGCGAGGGCGAGGCTTTGGTAGAGAAAGGCGCAGTGGAGCGGGCGCGGGAGAACCTTGTCGAACTGGAAGAACGGTGCGGTTCAACTTGCGCAGAGACAATAGAGCTTGCCGCCACTATCGAACGCGGCCCGCCGGTAATGACGGCTGAGGCCAAGCCGGTAGAGGAAGTTTCAGCGAATTGAGCATGAACCGGCGCGACGCTTTGGTAACAACGGGCTTGATCCCGGCGATGTTTGCGGCAGGCGATGCAAAAGCTTGCTCGCTCATCGTCGACGGTCCCGAAGAGTTCGCTATGCGTTTGCCAATGGTTTCGCGGATTTTTGATGCTTGGTTTGCTCGCGACGAATTGCGGTTCTTTGGCCATATGCTGCTTGCCTCGCCTGAGCATCGGGACAACGAGATGCTCGTGCGAGCAGAAATGGCCGAGAGCAACGATCAGGTCTTGCGTAAATTGTTCGATACAATGTTCACCAACGGCGATCATTTTCAGCAAGTGAATTCAATTACAGCGATAAGTGACAAGGTTTTTGTGTCCGTTAGCGAGCACGCGTCAGGTGGGATCGGCCCGGACTGTTCCAACCTGCCCACCTTGCACCTGTTCTTGCTGACGCTCCGCCAGCGTCAAGCTTCCAGTCTGTGTCTTATCGAAAGCAATGTTTGGACCGGCTTCGAACAAACCGCGCACTGGTCAGTGTGACGGTGAACCAAAACCGCGCTTAAAGTTTTTGGGCAAACCCCGCCACAACCGCTTCATAAATCGGCTTTTTAAACGGCACGATCAGGCCCGGCAGTACGGCTGGCTCTACCCATTTCCATTCGCAGAATTCCGGGTGCTTGTGCGCGTTTAGGTCAATATCGGTATCTGCGCCGGTAAAGCGCAGCAGATACCAGATCTGCCTTTGCCCGATATACCGTCCTTTCCAAAGCTTGCCTTTCAGCTCTGGTGGGAGATCATAATACAGCTCATCGCGCATGCGGGTGACGATCTCCACCTTGTCCGGTGTCAGACCCGTTTCCTCGCCCAATTCGCGCAAAGCCGCGGCATCCAGATCTTCGCCATCATCCACACCGCCCTGGGGCATTTGCCACCAATCGCCTTCGCGGTTGTCGATCCGTTTGCCCACAAAAACATGGCCGCTGGTGTTCACCAACATGGCGCCCACACAGGGCCGGTAATCTTGAGGGCGAGGCTGTGATGTGTCTGAAATGCTCATTCAGCTCCCCTATCGCCGCATGATGAACATTTCCAGCATTTGCCACGCCCACAGAAAAACTTGATTGTCTGGCATAAAAAGAGAACCTACGTCGCCAATTCACGCATATGCGGCAGGATATAGAATTGATGGCGACGCAAAGGGCCGAAAACATGGCCGACAATACCCCAGATCAGGCCCCGAACGAGGCAGCGCCCGACGCTGTCGTCGTGCGCTTTGCAGGCGATAGCGGCGATGGCATGCAGTTGACGGGCGGACAGTTCACCTTGTCCACCGCGCTTGCGGGTAATGATCTTGCGACCTTCCCTGATTTCCCCGCCGAGATTCGCGCGCCGCAAGGCACGTTGTTCGGTGTCTCGGCCTTCCAGATCAATTTCGGCTCGCGCCAGATTAACACCGCGGGCGATGCGCCTGATGTGTTGGTGGCGATGAACCCGGCGGCGCTCAAAGTGAATTTGTCTGCGCTGAAACCGGGCGGCTTAATCATCGCGGATACGGGCGAATTCACGAAGCGCAATCTTGATAAGGCTGAATATGAAGTCAGCCCGATTGATGATGGCAGTCTGGCCAAATTCGATGTGCTGGCTTTCGACATTAGCGAGCTGACGATTGAAGCGGTTAAGGAATTTGGCCTCGGCAAGAAAGATGCGTTGCGCTCCAAGAATATGTGGACGCTGGGCCTTGCGCTGTGGATGTTCGATCGTGAACGCCAGCCGATCATCGATTGGCTGAACGCGAAATTCGCCAAGAAGCCTGAAATCGCCGGCGCGAATATCGCTGCGCTCAATGCTGGCCATGCTTATGGTGAGACAGCGGAGCTGTCCGGTCCGCTCAAACAGGTGGCGATGCCGCCTTTGGAGCAATCACCGGGCCTTTATCGCACGATTACCGGCGCTGAGAGCGTTTCGCTCGGCCTTGTGGCTGGCGCGCAGCTGGCTGAAGTCGACATGTTCTTTGGCGGTTATCCCATCACCCCTGCCTCCGCGATCTTGCATCATCTGGTGCGGCTTAAAGAATTTGGCGTCACCACGTTTCAGGCCGAGGATGAAATCGCCGCGATCTGTTCTGCCATTGGCGCAAGCTATGCCGGGCAATTGGGCGTCACCAGCTCCTCTGGTCCCGGTATCGCTTTGAAGACCGAAGCGTTGGGCCTTGCGATCATGGTGGAGCTGCCGCTGGTGATCGTGAACTCGCAGCGCGGTGGCCCGTCCACCGGTTTGCCGACCAAGACCGAACAATCAGACCTTTACCAAGCCGTCTATGGCCGCAATGGCGATGCGCCGATGCCGGTAATCGCGGCATGTTCGCCCGGTGATGCGTTTGACGTGGGCATCGAAGCCTGCCGCATCGCCACGCAATATATGACCCCTGTGATGCTGCTCACCGATGGCTATATCGCCAATGCGGCGGAGCCGTGGAAAGTGCCCGATCCAGCAAGTTATCAGCCGTTTCCAGCCAAATTCCTCGACGGTCTGCCCGAAGGCGAGGAATTCCTGCCTTATAAGCGCGATGAAAAAGGCGCGCGTCCCTGGGTAAAGCCGGGCACGCCTGATCTGATGCACCGCGTTGGCGGGATTGAGAAGAACGCGACGACCGGCAATATCGATTACGCACCCGATAATCACCAACGCATGACCGAGCTGCGCCGGGACAAAGTGCTCAATATCGATGTGCCTGATCAGCAGGTTGATACTGGCGAGACTGAAGGCGAGCTGGCCGTGGTCGGCTGGGGCTCAACCTACGGCCCGATCAGGCAGGCGGTGAACCGCTGGCGCGATAAGGGCAGAGCGGTAAGCCACATCCATGTCCGCCACATCTGGCCGCTCCCTGCCAATCTGGGTGAGCTTTTGCAGGGCTTCACCCATGTGCTGGTGCCGGAAATGAATACCGGCCAGTTTAAAACGGTGCTGCGTGATCAGCTGTTGGTGGATGCCGACAGCCTCACCAAGACCAGCGGCCAGCCTTTCCAGATTGCGGAGCTGGAAGCGGAAATCGGCAAGTATTTCGATAATGTGCCCGATAATGAAGGCGGCAAAGTGCCTGCGAATAAGCAGCAATTGCCGAGCACGGAAGCGTAAGAGATGAACGAACTCACCAAAATCGAAACCACTCTCAAGGATTGGGAAACGGACCAAGAGGTGCGCTGGTGCCCGGGTTGCGGGGACTATGCGATCTTGAAAGCGGTGCAGCGCACGTTGCCGCAATTGGGCTGCGATCCAAAGAACACCGTTTTCGTGAGCGGCATCGGCTGCTCCAGCCGCTTCCCCTATTATATTGAGAGCTATGGCTTCCACACAATCCATGGCCGCGCGCCTGCCGTGGCGACGGGTGTGAAGCTTGCCAATCCAGAGCTTGATGTCTGGATGGTGACGGGTGATGGCGATGGATTATCCATTGGTGGCAATCACTTAATGCACGTTCTTCGCAGAAATGTGAACATGCAGATCATGCTCTTTAACAATGAGATTTATGGCCTGACCAAAGGGCAATATTCGCCCACCAGCCGCGTCGATACGCGCTCGCCATCAACGCCGCTTGGCTCTGTGGATAGCCCGGCAAATCCGTGCGCCTTTGCGCTGGGTTCAGGTGCGCGCTTTGTGGCGCGCGGAATTGATGTGTCGAAAAATCTGCCCGATGTTTTGAAAGCCGCCCATGCCCATCAAGGCGCAGCCTTTATCGAGATTTTCCAGAACTGCATCGTCTATAACAAGGACGTGTTCGATGATTTCGCCAAGCCCAAAGGCGCAGATCAACAACAGCTGTGGCTGACGCATGGCGAACCAATGCTGTTTGGCAGCGAGAAAACCGGCGGCATTCGCGGTTTGAAACTGAACCCTGTCAGCTTTGCTTTGGAAGTTGTCGATGTGCCCGATGGTGATGCTGAGGCAGCTGGCGTGCTGGTGCATGATGCCACCAACAAAACGCTGGCGCATATGCTTGTCGAGCTGCCCTTTGGCGAATTTCCCATGCCTTTGGGCGTGGTGTACGACAATCCCGGTCCGACTTACGAAGCGGCCGTGCACGAAGAAAAAGCCCGCGCAAGCAAAGGCAAGGAAGCTAGCCTCGCCAAGCTTTTGGCGAAGGGGCAAACTTGGACGGTAAGCGGGACAGCACAAGATCCTGTATAAGACAAATTTGGAACTTTTCGTTTCGGCATCCCGTTGATTTGGCAGATGGCGCGCTTGCCGCGCTTTGTTTTGCTAAATAAAAACAAGGATTTGACCCGTGAAAAATACGAAACTGTTCTTTCTTCCGCTTTCTGCCGCATTGGCCCTTGGTGCCTGTGGTTCCGACGAAGTTGAGGAAGAAATTAAAGAAGACGACGAAGAAGTTGTTGGCGTGGTTGTCACCGATGACGCTTTCCCCGTAGCTGGCCCGCTCGATGCTGATCGCCAGGCGCGGATGGATACACTTGATATCGAAGCGACCACCGCAGAATATGATCGGAATTATGCCGCCATTATGGCCGAAGCGCATAGCGGTGTAGATATGGACAGTTCATCTGGTTCAGATTCAGACACGTCTGGAGATATGTCCGATACCGCCAAGGCGACGACAGCCTCATTTACGATGCCTTCGCGGTCTGAAATGAGCTTTGGATGGCTGGATCGCAACGATGACGGAAAGCTTTCGGTTGCTGAATATGCGGTTTGGGCCTTGCCGACCAATCCAATGCAACCAGAACCCAACGATGCACGACCACCTTTTTTGACATCAGAGCAGATCAACGAAGCTGGTCGGACATTTTTCTATTTTGATGATGATGGTTCTACCTATCTTTCCGAAGATGAATTCATGGACGCGCAAAATTCTTCTCGTGTCTGAGCCCTGACTTCCAACACCAGAACATATAGAAGGGCAATCGCAGCTTTCAGCCGCGATTGCCCTTTGTGTTGTATGGATGTTCTGGCAGGGGCTGCGGTATGGATAACCTCACCCATTCGCTCGTTGGGGCGATGATCGGACAGGCTGGTCTCAAACGCAAGACCGGGCTTGCCATGCCAGCGCTCATCATCGGAGCCAATTTGCCCGATGTGGATGCGGCCTGCTTCTTCTGGCTTGAAGGGACAGAGCATCTGGGCTTTCGGCGCGGCATCACGCATGGCCCGCCTGCCTGGGTGCTGTTGCCGCTGGTGCTGGCGGGGCTGCTGTGGGCGTTTGACAGGTGGCAGGCCAAACGTGGCAAAAGGCCGGAGGACCGTACGCCGCTGCACTTTGGCTGGCTCTATGGTCTCGCCTTCATTGCCTGCCTTACACACCCGGCGCTCGATTGGCTCAACGTCTATGGCATCCGCTTTTTGGAGCCTTTTTCGAGCCAATGGTTCTATGGCGATACGCTGTTCATCATCGATGTGTGGCTGTGGGCGCTGCTGATCGGCGGGCTGTGGTGGTCGCGCCGCAAGGAGAAGCGCGGCGGCGAGTGGATGCGACCTGCCAAAGCAGTGCTGGCCGTGGCGCTGGCGTATATCGGGGTGAATGCGGGGATCAGCACGATGGCTGTGCGCAGCACCACCTTGATGCCAACCGGTTCGCAGATTGTGATCGCCAGCCCGATCCCGCTATTCCCGATCCAGCGTGAGGTGATTACGGGAGGCAATGGGCTTTACGCGATCAATGGCGAGGCCTTGCCCGGTGTTCCCCTTGATCGCTGTGATCTGAAGCGTGCGCGGCAGGGCAGCTCGCAGATTGATGCCTTCCTGTTCTGGTCTCGCACCCCGCTGATCGAGCCGGGCGAGGACGGGGTGTATCGCCTGCGCGATGCGCGCTTCTACGATCCGCGTGCGCGCGATCGCTTCTCCGTTGCTTTGCCCGATGGCATTTGCGGGGAACCGTGATGCAGGTGCGCTGGTTGATTGGCCGATGACAAAACCGCAAATCGTCTGGCTTCGGCGCGACCTTCGGATCGCGGACAATCCCGCCCTATATCACGCAGCGCAGGCCGGGCCGGTGATTGCGGTCTATGTGCTCGATGACGAACGTGCGGGAAGCCATGCCTATGGCGGGGCGAGCCGGTGGTGGTTGCACCATTCGCTTGAAAGCCTTGGGAACGCCCTTGCCAAGCGCCACGCCAAGCTGATCCTGCGGCAAGGCGATGCGGTGGAGGAATTGGCCAGAATTGCTGAGGAGACAGGCGCTGCAACGATCCACGCCAACCGGCATTACGAGCCGTGGTGGAGGAAAGCGCAGGGCGAGCTGAAAGAGCATTTCGACCTGCAACTCTACAATGCGAACTACCTGATGCCGCCTGGCGCCGTGACGACAGGATCGGGCACACCCTACAAGATCTACACCCCCTTCGCGAAAGGCGTGCGCGAGCAACTGCCCCCGCGCGATCCGGTGCCTGAGCCCGAGACGCTCTCCTCCCCGGATGACTGGCCGCACAGCGATGCGTTGGAGGATTGGGCGCTGCTCCCCGAACGCCCCGATTGGGCAGGCGGAATGCGCGATTTCTGGCAAGTGGGAGAGCAGGCTGCGCAAGACCGGCTGGAATGGTGGGACGATCACGTTGCGGATTACGAGGATAAGCGCAACATGCCCTCGGCCGACAAAACCAGTCAGCTTTCCGCGCATCTGCATTTCGGAGAGATCAGCCCGGTGCAAATCTGGCATGCCCTGAAGGACAAGCGCTCGGACGGGTGGAGAACCTATGAGAAGGAGCTGATCTGGCGCGACTATGCGCAAAACGCCATTTGCCAGTTCCCGCTTTATGCCAGGTCCAATTATCGCGACGATTATGACCATTTCCAGTGGCGCGATCCTGAAGCGGACACAGATGCCGCGAGCGATCTGGAGGCGTGGCAGAAGGGGCAAACAGGCTATCCGATTGTGGATGCCGGTATGCGTCAGCTGTGGCAAACGGGATGGATGCACAACCGCGTGCGCATGATTACCGCAAGCTTTCTCATTAAGCATCTGCTGATCGATTGGCGCGTTGGGGAAAAGTGGTTTTGGGATACGCTGGTCGATGCCGATTATGCGAGCAATGCGACCAATTGGCAGTGGACTGCGGGCACGGGTGTTGATTCCAATATGTTCGTGCGGATCATGGCCCCTTTGACGCAAAGCGAGAAGTTCGATGCTGTAGGCTATATCCGCGAATATGTGCCTGAATTGAAGGATTTGGATGAGCCTTACGTCCATGATCCTGAAGAACATGGCTGCCTGCCATCAGACTATCCCGCCAAGATCATCGGTCACCGCGAAGGGCGCGAGCGGGCTTTGGCTGCGTATCGCGCGATGAAGGACAAGGTTTGATCTGTGTCTTGCCCGGCTGGCTAGCGCGGCTATGAGGGCAGGTATGGGTGTGAGGGTAAACCGTGCAGAGCAATTGCTGGCCGAAGGGCGGCGCTTTGCCGTGACGCCCAGCCTTGGTGCAAAGCTGTTTGCACCGCTGTTTTCACGTATTCTGGACCGGATCGATGCGCGGTTGGCTCGCGGCGGCATCTTCGCGACTTTGCCCGATGGGACCAAGCGGCGGCTTGGCTTCAACGCAGCGGGGCATGAATGCGATGTGACTTTGCACGATTGGCGTGCGCTGATGCGGCTGGCGACAGGCGGATCGGTTGGCTGGTATCAGGCATGGGAGGCTGGCGAGTGGTCTAGCCCCGATCCAGTGCCGCTATTCGCGCTGTTCATGGACAATGCTGCCAGCCTTGGTGACACCGCGCGCGCAAAAGGGCCGTGGCGGCGATTGGCGGCCAAGCTCCATGCGCTGAAGGAAAACAGCAAAGCGCAGGCCGAGCGCAACATCCACGCGCACTATGATCTGGGCAATGACTTCTACGCTACATGGCTTGATGAAACGATGACCTACTCGTCTGCTTTGGCGATGGGTAAAGATGGTTTGAAAGCCGCGCAGCACCGCAAATGGGCGCGGCTGGATGCGCGGATTGGTGATGCGAAATCCGTGCTGGAGATCGGCTGCGGCTGGGGCTCGCTCGCGGGGCATTTGGCCAGCAGCGGCGCGGATGTGACCGCGATCAGCATCTCGGATGAACAGCTGGACTACGCCCGCGCATCGCAGCCCGCCGTCACTTTTCGCAAGCAGGATTACCGCGACGTTGTTGGCCAGTTTGATGCCATCGTTAGCGTGGAAATGGTGGAAGCTTTGGGCCGCGATTACTGGCCGGATTTCATGGATTGCATTGCCCGTAATCTGAAACCGGGTGGCCGCGCAGCGATCCAGTATATCGCCATCCAACCGCAACTCTTCGCCGCTTATGAAGCCAGCGCGGACTTCATTCAGGCCTACATTTTCCCCGGCGGATTGCTGATCGATGCACCCGCGTTCCGCGCTTTGGCTGAAGAACGCGGGCTGGCATGGGAAGAGCAGGAAGACTTTGGCCTCGATTATGCAGAGACGCTGCGATTGTGGCGCGAACGCTTTGATAAAGCAGAGCAAGAGGAGCGCTTGCCGGCCGATTTTGATGCGCGCTTCTGCGACTTATGGCGATATTACCTCATGTATTGCGAAGGCGGCTTTCGCGGAGGCGGGATTGATGTGTCGCAAGTGACTCTGGTGAAAAAGTGAGAAGTCTGGGCAAATTACTCGGCATTGTTCTCATCATCGCGATCGGGGTGGCAGCTATCGGTTGGATGATGCTGGACAAGGATCAGCGCACCGCCATCGCGCATCTCCCGACGGACCGCGATGTCCTGTTCTGGGAGGATGATCAGCGCGATGCCTTGTTCCGCGCAATGGATCGGCTGCCTTGGATCATCGGGTCAAACACTGTTGCAGCAGGCGATGAAACCCGCGCTTTGCCGCAAGGAGAGCCGCTGTCCCTACCGCTTGATGTCGATGCGTTCATGCTCGCTCAAAATGGCGCTGCGCTGGTGGTTGTGCTCGATGGCGAAGTGGTGCTTGAACGGTATGGCAATGGCTTTGCGCCTGATGGCCGCTGGACCAGCTTCTCTGTTGCCAAAAGCCTTACATCCACGCTTGTCGGGGCGGCATTGCAGGATGGCTATATTGAAAGCGTGGATGACCCTGTGACGCGCTATGTCGAAGGGCTGCAAGGCTCCGCTTATGAAGGCGTTACCATCCGCCATGTCCTGACGATGGGATCGGGCGTGGATTGGAACGAGGATTATCTCGATCCGGCATCCGATGTCGCGCAGTTCCTTGATCACAAGCCTGACGACGGAACCAATGCCACCGTCAGCTATCTCAGCCAGCTTCCCCGTGCAGCTGAGCCGGGCACGCGCTGGAATTACAATACAGGCGAGACAAACCTTATCGGCGTGATTGTGCGCGAGGCGACGGGCAGGTCGCTGGCGGACTATATGTCGGAGAAAATCTGGCGCCCCTATGGCATGCAGCAAGATGCGACCTGGCTTACTAATGATACTGGCGAGGAGCTGGGCGGGTGCTGCATCCAGGCGGCCACGCGCGATATGGCCCGATTTGGGCAGTTTGTGCTGGATGATGGCGTAATTGATGGGGCGCGTGTGGTGCCAAAAGGCTGGTTTGCCGAGGCGACGCAGATCAGCTTTGAAACCAACCGACCGCGCCGCTCTTACGGCTTTCAATGGTGGCCCTATGGCGATGGCAGCTTTGCCGCTGGTGGCATTTTTGGGCAGGGTATTTTCATCGATCCAGCGCGCAATCTGGTCATCGCCAGCAATGCCAATTGGCCCAAGGCGCGCGATGATTTGGGCAAAGCGGCCGACCGGTTTGCCTTCTATCAGGCGGTGCAGGCCGCTGTAGATGCAAGAGCGGATGCCAAAAACGCGGATTTCCATGTGGATGACAACGCTTTAAGGTGAACGCGGCGGTAGGACTGTTTTAAGATCGCTTTGCTAGGCCACGTGCGTGACTGAGCAATCCATGAACCCTCTTATCGGAGCATCCGCCGTGACGCCTATTCTGCTGGTAATCGGCACAAGGCCCGAAGCGATCAAGATGCTGCCCGTCGTGCGCGCCTTGCGCAGCGTTGAAAGCGTTGACCTCAAAGTCGTGACGACCGGACAACATCGCCAGATGCTGGATCAGGTGTTTGCGGTGTTTGGGGAAACGCCAGACATTGATCTGGACCTGATGACGCCGGGCCAGACCTTGGCTGATATCACCACCCGTGTGATGGCCGAAATGGGGCGCTTGATTGCTGAACATCAGCCCGGCCTCGTGCTGGTGCATGGCGATACGACTTCGGCGATGGCTGCGGCTTTGGCGGCATTCTATGCGCGCGTGCCTGTGGGGCATGTCGAAGCGGGATTGCGCAGCCACGATATCAATCGGCCATGGCCTGAAGAATATAACCGGATCAGCATTGATGCCGTGGCGAAGTTGCTGTGGTGTCCAACGCAAGGGTCCGCGCTAAACTTGCGCAATGAACGACCGGTTGATCGCAATATCATCGTCACTGGCAATAGCGGCATTGATGCGCTGCTCCACGTAGCGGGCGGATTGCAGGGCGGGGAGCTTGATGGCCTTGGCCTGTCGCTGGATCCGGCGAAAAAGCTGGTGCTGGTCACCGGTCATCGGCGCGAGAGTTTTGGCGATGGATTTGCGCGCATGTGCGATGCGCTGGCCACTATTGCGGCGCGCGGGGATGCTGAGATTGTCTATCCGGTGCATCTCAATCCACAGGTCAAAGATGTGGTCGAAGCGCGCCTTGGCGGGTCCGATGCGATCCATTTGATCCCGCCTGTCGATTATGTACAGATGGTCGCGCTGATGAAAGCCGCGCATCTGGTGTTGACCGATAGCGGCGGCATTCAGGAAGAAGCGCCTGCCCTTGGCAAACCGGTGCTGGTGATGCGCGATGTGACTGAGCGGCCCGAAGCGGTGGCAACCGGCGTTGCCTCGCTGGTCGGCACGGATCCAGACACGATCACGGGCGAAGTCGCGCGGTTGATCAAGGATGAAGCCTATTACACCAGCCGCGCGCGCGCGGTGTTCCCCTATGGCGATGGCAAAGCGTCCCAGCGTATCGCGGACAGCATCGCCCAGTTTGTGAGTGTGACATGAAGATTTGTACCGTTGGCCTTGGCTATATCGGCCTGCCTACCGCCGCCATGCTGGCGAGCCGGGGCCATGAGGTGATCGGCCTTGAGGTGAATGAAGAAGTCGTCACCTCTATCAACGCAGGCCAAGCGCATTTTCAGGAACCTGACCTGCAAATGTTGCTTACCGCAGCTGTCGATACCAAGCGGCTGCGCGCAACCACCACGCCTGAGGCTGCGGACTATTTCATGATTGCTGTGCCCACCCCGATCAAAGCGGGCGGGGCGCCGGATATGTCTTATGTGGAAAGTGCCGCGCGCACGATCGCGCCGGTGCTGGCCAAAGGCAATGTGGTGATTTTGGAAAGCACCTCCCCTGTGGGAAGCACAGAGCGGTTGGCGCAGATTTTCGATGAGATGCGACCCGATCTGGCAATCCCGCGTTACCGCGATGAAGAAAATGCTGCCGACATCGCCTTGTGCCATTGCCCGGAGCGGATTTTGCCGGGGCAAATGCTGCGCGAACTTGTTGCCAATGACCGGATTATCGGCGGGCTGACAGAAAATTGCGCGCGCGAGGCCGCGAAGCTGTATCAAAGCTTTGTGATGGGCACATGCTACATCACCGATGCCCGCGTGGCCGAACTCGCCAAGCTTTCTGAAAATGCCTATCGCGATGTGAATATCGCCTTTGCCAATGAGCTTTCGATTATCTGTGATCGGTTGGGTGTTGATGTGTGGCAGGTGATCCAACTGGCAAACCAGCATCCGCGTGTAAATATCCTGCAACCCGGCGCTGGTGTTGGTGGGCATTGCATTGCGGTCGATCCATGGTTCATCGTCGATAGCGCGCCCGATGAGGCGCGTCTGATCCGCATGGCGCGCGAGGTGAATGATAACAAGCCGCGCCGCGTCGTAGGTCAGGTTGCCAAGCTGGCAGAACGTTTCAAAGTGCCCACTGTCGCGTGTTACGGCATCACCTATAAACCCGATGTCGATGACGTGCGTGAAAGCCCCGCGCTGGAAATCACCGAAGCGATTGCCGGTATCGAAGGCGCGCAAGTTTTGGTGGTGGAGCCCAATCTGGAGGCGCTTCCCGCAGCTTTGGGCGATAAAGGCAATGTTCGCCTGGTCAGCTCAGACGAAGCGCGCGAGGCGGCGGACATCACCGTCTTCCTTGTGGCGCACCGGCAGTTCAAGCGGCTCGATGCGGATTTGTATCTGAGCAAGGCCGTGGTCGATCCCACAGGCATGTTCACCACCCGCAAACCCAAAATGGTCGAGCGAGACTAGTAAGCTGGCGCAAAATTTTTGGGGGAGATACCTCAGCGAACGCTTTGATAGCGTGCGAGGATGTTGTCGTGCACGATCGGTGAAAGCAGATTGGCAAAGGCGCATCCGGCCAAGCCATTTTCCCACCACACAACACGCGCTTGCAAGGATTCAAGCCCCGGCAAAGTCAGCCAGCAGATTGAACCGACATGCATCCGGTTCACCGCCGTTGCGGAAAAGCCAGACAGCGACAGATCGTTAACAACCGTTTGGAAAGAGCGCATGCCAGAGGCGCGCAATTGGGCAGGGATCATGATTCTCGTGCGCGGTGCGCTACGGTCTTCCTGGGCAGCGATTTCATAGTTGCCGAGCGTGTTTTGCATGCTCATGATCAATTTCCCGTGTTTAACATTTGGTCTGCATGCCCCTACGGACCTTGCTTTGCATGCTATCACTCAAAGTGATTACTGATCACTTTGCGGGCGTGGTTAATTTCTTTAAGAGACCCGCTCACGGTGAAGATTATCGAAGCCTTTCAAACACATGTCCGTGATGCGGCTGGCAACTTCTTCGGGTGGTTTTACGCTGGCTGGATCTTCTCCAGGGTAAGCGCGCGCACGCATCGCAGTACGTGTTGCGCCCGGATCAAGTATTGCTACGCGGATTTCGGAGATCCGTTCGATTTCCTGGCCATGCACGCTCAACAAATTGTCAAACGCGGCTTTGGTTGAGCCATAGGCGCCCCAGAACGGACGCGGATCAGCACCAACAGAGCTCGTGATGCCAATAATCTTGCCCGCTTCGGAACGCTTCAGCAATGGATCGAACGATGACAGCAGGGCCTGCGTTGCCAATACATTGAGGGTCAGCGCCTCGTTAAATTGCTTGCCATCGATTTGAGTAACGGGGCCAAGCGAGGGCAGGGTGGCGGCGCAAATCACAAGGATATCAAGCTTGTCCCACCGCTCCGCCACAGCATTGGCAAGGCGTGCAATGCTTTCACTTTCGGTAAGGTCCATTGGCGCGATAGTAGCCGATCCACCGGCGTCGTGAATGGCATCTTCCACCACTTCGAGATCGCGCACTTTGCGTCCTGTTATCAGGACATGCGCGCCTTGCGCTGCCAATGCTTTGGCAGTGGCTGCACCAATGCCCCGGCTCGACCCTGTGACCAGCGCGACTTGACCGGCGAGCGGCTTATTCGAATCTGTTTGCGACATTATGCGACCTTGCCGACCGGGAAAGTGAGCTGCTTTGCGCCATCTTTCTGTTCGTTGATATCTGTCAGGCGTGTGGGATATTCGCCTGTGAAACACGCATCGCAATATTGCGGCTTGGCATTGTCACGGCCTGTCAGGCCCACCGCGCGATAAAGGCCATCGATGGATACAAAGGCAAGGCTGTCAGCTTTTATGAACTCGCGCATCGCTTTCAAATCCATGCGGCCTGCCAGCAATTTTGAGCGTTCGGGCGTATCGACGCCGTAATAACAGCCATGCCCGGTAGGCGGGCTGGCAACGCGGAAATGCACTTCGCGCGCGCCGGCATCGCGCATCATATCGACGATCTTCATGCTGGTGGTGCCGCGCACGATGCTATCATCGATAAGGACGATGCTTTTGCCTTCGACAAGCGCGCGATTGGCATTATGCTTACGCTTCACACCGGCATGACGCGCGCCATCAGACGGCTGAATAAAGGTGCGCCCGACATAGTGTGAGCGGATAATGCCCAGCTCAAACGGCAAGCCCGATTCTTGCGCATAGCCAATGGCAGCCGGAACGCCGCTATCAGGTACAGGAATAACCAGTTCAGCATCGCACGGCGCTTCTTTGGCGAGTTCAATGCCGATATTCTTGCGGCTTTCATAAACCGAGCGGTTATCAAAAACCGAATCAGGCCGGCTGAAATAGACATGTTCGAATATGCATGGGCGAGAGGCGACTTGGCCGAAAGGGCGGTGCGTGCGGATGGTGCCATCGAAATCCACTTCGATCAGTTCACCCGGCTCGACCTGCCGCACAAATTCTGCGCCCACCACATCCAATGCCACCGTTTCACTGGCAAAAACCGTTGCATCGCCAAGCGTACCCATCACCAGCGGACGAATGCCCAGCGGATCCCGGCAAGCCATCATCCCGCGCGGCGTCATCACCACCAGCGCATAAGCACCTTCGACAAGGCGCAGCGCATCCACCAGCTTATCAAGCATGGTGGGATAACGGCTGGTCGCGACCAGATGAATGATCACCTCAGTGTCTGACGTGGATTGGAAAATCGCGCCCTTTTCAACCAGTTCAGCGCGTACATTCCGGGCGTTTGAGATATTGCCATTATGCGCAACGGCAAATCCGCCACTGGCAAGTTCTGCATAAAGCGGCTGCACATTACGCAGGCCCGCGCCGCCCGTTGTGGAATATCGTACATGGCCGCCTGCCATATGGCCGGGCAATTCGTTGATTGATTCTTCGGATGAGAAATTTTCGGCAACATGCCCAAGCGCGCGCCGCGTGTAGAATTCAGTTCCATCGAAACTGGTAATGCCAACAGCTTCCTGCCCGCGATGCTGCAAAGCATGTAGGCCAAGAGCGGTGGCGGCGGCGGCATCGGGCGCGCCGATGATTCCGAAGACACCGCACTCTTCGCGCAGTTTGTCTCCGTCCTCGTCTGAGAAGGCGTGGGGCAACATCGGTAGCTCCGTTGGCACGGGGGCTGAACACCGTTTGCCAATGGCGATGTTACGAATGGATTACAAGGGCAAGAGCATGCTTGTTCGCTTGTTGGATGCAAATCCACAGGCATGGTGCGAAAAGTGACTGCGACACAGCGCGCGTCAGGCTGCGAATTTCGGGATCGTTACGCGTTGTGATCGCTTGAATTGGCGAGCGTCATCACCATCTTGACGATACGCAATCTGAAGGGATTTTTGCCGTGGCGAACCACCCAAAGCTTGAAGCTGCCAGAGATGACATGGTTCATCGTAAGCCCGAAGGCGTATCGGACAAAATCGCATATGCCTTTGTGCGTTTGCTGCGTTTTGTCGCCGATACGTTTTTTGCCGGTCGATATGGTAATCGTGCTGTGGTGCTGGAAACGGTTGCTGGTGTGCCGGGTATGGTCGCAGGTTTGCTGCAACATCTCACTTCGCTGCGCATGATGCGCGAGGATGGCGGCTGGATTCGCGAACTTCTCGAAGAGGCGGAGAATGAGCGGATGCATCTGATGACTTTCATTCAGATCGTGCAGCCCAATATGTTTGAGCGGATCGTTATCATGATCACGCAGGCGATTTTCTATAACGCATATTTCTGGCTGTATCTCTTCGCCCCACGTACCGCGCACCGGGTGATCGGATATTTTGAGGAGGAAGCTGTGGTAAGCTACACCGCTTATCTCGCACAGATTGATGCAGGTACGCATGAAAATATTCCGGCCCCGCAAATCGCCATCGATTATTGGAAGTTGCCGCAAGATGCGCGGCTGCGCGAAGTGGTGATCGCCGTGCGCGAAGATGAAGCCGGACACCGCGATCGCAACCACTATTTCGCTGATGAACTGGCCGCAGGACGCGTCCCGCAGGCTGATATTCCAGATGAGCTGAAGCCGGTTCTTGCGTTAGAGCGGAAAGAAGCGGCGTAAGTGGTCAGTTGGTCGGGAAGAGAGGATTTGAACCTCCGGCCCCTGCCTCCCGAAGACAGTGCTCTACCAGGCTGAGCTACTCCCCGACCGATTGCCACAGCGCCCTACAGGATGCGCCCTGTGATCGCACTGGCTAGGCAGACGCGGCGATATATGGCTGAGGCGTTTGCGTTGCAAGTGCCTAATTGCGGTGCAATTCAGGCAGGTGTTTGCCAGATTATCGCTTGAGAAGTGGACGCCACCAACGCTCATTATCGAGATACCAATCCAGCGTTTCGGCAAAGCCTGTCGCGAAGTCGCGTGCAGGCGCATAGCCAAGTTCGCTCTCGATCTTGCTGCAATCAATCGCATAGCGCCGATCATGGCCTGCGCGATCCGTTACAAAGGTCTTTAAATCCGCGCTGCTGCCGCCATTTGCAGCAGGGGCCTGCGCGTAGGTTTGTGCCAGCCCTTGGCGGTCCTTGAAAGCTGTATCGACACTGGCGCAAATTGCATCAATCACCGCCATATTGGGCAGCTCTGCCCCGCCGCCGATATTGTACATCTCGCCCGCGCGGCCATTTTCCAGCACTTGCGCGATGCCGCGGCAATGGTCCTCCACATGCAGCCAATCGCGCACATTCATGCCATCGCCATAAATCGGCAATTCGCGCCCTTCGAGGCAGTTGATCATAAATAGCGGGATGAGCTTTTCGGGGAATTGATAAGGGCCGTAATTGTTCGAACAATTGCTGGTGGTGACATCCAAGCCGAAGGTGTGGTGATAAGCGCGCACGAGGTGGTCTGATCCCGCTTTTGACGCGGAGTAGGGCGAGTTTGGCGCATATTGCGTCGTCTCGCTAAACGCTGGATCGTGCGGACCGAGGGAGCCATAAACCTCATCGGTGGAGACATGGTGGAAGCGGTGCGGGATGCCTGATCCTTGAAGCCAAACTTTGCGCGCAGCTTTCAGCAGCGAATGCGTGCCAATGACGTTGGTCTCGATAAAAGCATCCGGGCCGCTGATCGAACGGTCCACATGGCTTTCTGCCGCGAAATGGACCAGGCGGGTGATCCCGCGTTCACGCAAAAGCGCTTCAACCAGATCGCAATCGCAAATATCGCCTTCGACCAGCTCGACCTTGTCCAAGCCATCAAGATTGGCCAGGTTGCCCGCATAGGTCAGCTTATCAAGGACCAGCACAGCGTCGTCAGGCCGCGCCTTGCGCCAATGCCGCACAAAGTTCGCGCCGATAAAGCCAGCGCCACCTGTCACAAGTATTTCAGCCATTTGCGTAGACTTCCTCAAGCATTTTGCGAAGATTGACACGCCAATGTGGAGCAGGGCCGATCAGCGCATTGGTCTTCGTTTTGTCGAGCACTGAATAGGAGGGGCGCTGCGCCTTTGTGAGGAAATCGGCAGTGGTGAGGGGGCTTACTTCAGGCATGGCATCGAGCAGCTCCAGCTCAGTGGCATCTTGTGCGATGGCAACGGCGAAATCATACCAGCTGGCAACGCCGCTATCGGTGTAATGATAAACCCCGCGCGCAGCTTTGCCCACCAACTGCCAGATCGCACCGGCCAGCGATGTCGCCCAAGTCGGCGTGCCGATTTGATCTGCAACAACGCCAACCGCGCCGCGCTCTTTCATCAGCCGCAGCATGGTATGTACGAAATTCCCGCCCTCGCTGGCATAAACCCACGCGGTGCGCACAATCAGCGCATCATCACCAGCGGCTTTTTCACCCGCCAGCTTGGATGCGCCGTAAATGCCCAGCGGGGTTGTCGGCGCGTCAACCGGGTAAGGCGATGATGCGGAGCCATCGAACACAAAATCGGTGGAGATATGGACCAGCCGAACGCCTGTCGCCGCCAAATTGGCCACGCCATCACGGTTGACAGCAAAAGCGCGCGCTTCGTCTTCTTCCGCTTTATCGACGGCGGTGTATGCTGCGGCGTTGATGATGATGTCTGGTGTCGTTTGCGCGACCTTTGCCGCAACGGCATCGGCATCGCCAATATCAAGAGCCGCACTGTCGCAGGCGATGACCTTCACTCCGGTTGGCGCACAAGCCAGCAAAGCGCGGCCAAGTTGCCCGCCAGCGCCGGTGATCAAAGCCTTCATGCGAAGCTCTCCACATCGGCCAGCAAAGTGCCATCCCGGTCTTTGTCAGACAGTTGCGGCGTGATGCCATCCAGCGGCCAGTCAATCCCGATCGCGGGGTCATCCCATTGCAGCGAATGCTCGGTCGATGGGTCATAAAAGCCGGTACATTTGTACAGAAAATCGGTGCCATCTTCGAGGCACAAGAACCCGTGCGCCATGCCCGGCGGTGCCCACAACATGCGCTTATTCTCTGCGCTCAGCTCCACGCCGACCCATTGGCCAAAGCTGGGAGACGAACGGCGCAGATCAACGATCACGTCATACACCGCGCCAGTGGTTACGCGCACCAGCTTTCCTTGAGGGTTGGGGTTTTGAAAATGCAGCCCGCGCAAAACGCCGCGCGATGAACGCGAATGGTTGTCCTGCACAAAATCCAGATCGAGGCCGGCCTTGGCAAAGCTTTTCGCGTTCCAGCTTTCCATAAAGAAGCCACGATCATCGCCAAAAACGCGCGGCTCAATGACAAAGGCGTCTTCAATGGCGGTCGCAATCAGCTCCACGAGGATCCTTCCCCGCGGCCTTGGGCAAGCAGTTTCATAAGATATTCGCCATAGCCCGATTTGCGCAAAGGCGCCGCGATCTTTTCCAACCCGGCATCATCGATAAAGCCCATGCGCCATGCGATTTCTTCCGGGCAGCTGATCTTCAACCCCTGCCGCTCTTCGGTAATTCGCACATAGTTGGCCGCATCGCTGAGCGAGGCATGGGTGCCGGTATCCAGCCACGCATAACCGCGCCCCATGATCGCCACATCCAAAGCGCCTTGTTCCAAATACCGGCGGTTGAGATCGGTGATTTCCAGCTCGCCGCGCGGGGAGGGGACAAGGTCGGCGGCCAGCTCAACCGCGCGCCCGTCATAGAAATACAGGCCCGTCACCGCATAGTTGGATTTGGGCTGCTTGGGCTTTTCCTCAATCGTTTCTGCGCGGCCATCTGTATCGAAGGACACGACGCCATAGGCTTTGGGATCATCGACATAATAGCCGAACACGGTCGCCCCATCAGTATTTGCAGAAGCGCTGGTGAGAAGATCGGTCAGGCCATGCCCGTAAAAGATATTGTCGCCAAGGATGAGCGTTGAAGGCGCATTGCCCACGAAATCCGCCGCAATGTGATAGGCCTGCGCAAGACCGGCAGGTTCAGGCTGCTCGGCATAGGTGAAGCTGAGCCCCATCTCGCTGCCATCGCCCAACACAGCCTGAAAAGCGGCCTGATCCTGGGGCGTGGTAATGATCATGATTTCCCGAATGCCCGATAACATCAGGACAGATAGCGGATAATAAATCATCGGCTTATCGAAGACAGGCATGAGCTGTTTCGAAACGCCGCGGGTCAGCGGATAAAGCCGCGTCCCTGAGCCTCCGGCGAGGATAATCCCCTTGCGCTGTGTCATGCCATTTTACCCTGAAATCACGTGTCTTGATTGCAAAGGCGCTTTGGCAGTTTCGCGCAGCTCATACAAGCGGCGCGCAATTCAGCTCCAAAGCAGCACTAATTGGTCCAAAATGGGGCGAACCTAAAGGCTTCTGTATCATGCTGGTAGAGCAGTAAGGTATTGACGATAAATAGAAAAGATAGGTGCGCGCTTTGGCTCCAATAGCGCGATAACGGGAAAATACGGATGTATCCCATGTTGTTGGGATTCAGCCTCCCGACATATCGCAGTTGGTGATGACACAGCTTTGGCACATTTCCTTTGGCATGATCCGCACCCGGCTGGCGCGCGGTCTTGCATGGGCCATGGGGCTGGAGCGTTCGCAGAAACGCGCCATTGTCTTCACCTTCGATGTCGCCCTTTGCGTGATCGCCAGTTTTGCGGCCTTTTCCTTGCGGGTTGGGGCTTTGTCCTTCCCGCTTGTGCCGCCGCTGATCTTCGCAGGCTTGGCAACGCTTTGGTTCATGCCGGTCTTCATTGCCACGCGGGTCTATTCCAATATCTTCCGTTTTGCCGGCGCGCGCACGATCGGGCAATTGGCCGTCGCGACAAGCGTGACGGCGATCCCGCTGATCGTGATTGTGATGGGTTTCACACTGCCGGGCATTCCGCGCACCATCGCCATCCTGCATCCGATCTTGTTTTTCGGACTTGTGGCGAGCAGCCGGATCTTGCTGCGCTCTTTGGTGGTCGATCTGGTGCTGACAGGGGCGCAGGATGGCGGCGTTTCGCGAGTGCTGATTTATGGCGCTGGGTCTGCGGGGCAGCAATTGGCATTATCGCTGCGGCACGAACCGCGCGTTCATGCGCTGGGCTTTATCGATGATGATATCCGGCTGGCGCGGCAGCGGATTGATGGACTTGCCGTCTATCACTCGCAATCATTGGAAGAGGTGATTGCTGCCCGCGATGTGGACACCATTTTGCTGGCCCTTCCGGGGGCAAGCCGCACCCGGCGCAGCCAAATTGTGGAAGATCTGCGGCATCTTAATGTGCATGTGCGCACACTGCCCAACATCTCTGAAATCGCCGAAGGCAAGGTCTCGATCAACGATCTGCGCGAGGTGCAGATCGAAGATTTGCTGGGCCGCGATCCTGTGGTTCCCAACGAGCTACTTCTGGCGCGTACAATTGTTGGCAAATCGGTCATGGTGACAGGCGCTGGCGGATCAATTGGCAGTGAGCTTTGCCGACAAATCGCCGCCAATGGTGCAGCGCGTCTGATCCTGTTCGAAATGTGCGAATTTTCGCTTTATCAGATAGAGCGTGAGCTTGAAATCGCGCGTGATGCGCAAAAGCTCGATACGTTGGAAATTATCCCGGTTCTGGGCACGGTCTTGGATGCGGACCGGCTTGCATGGGTGTTTGCCAAATGGTCGCCGCAAACAGTGTTTCACGCCGCAGCCTATAAACATGTGCCTTTGGTTGAGCTTAATCCTGTCGAGGGAATGCGCAACAATGTGCTTGGCACGCTTGAAGTGGTGCGCGCCGCCGAGGTCGCTGGAACCGCGCATTTCACGTTGGTCAGCACAGACAAAGCCGTTCGCCCCACCAATGTGATGGGCGCCACGAAACGCGGTGCCGAACAGATTGTGCAAGCCGCAGCGCAGCGCCAAAACGCCACCCGCTTTTCCATCGTGCGTTTTGGCAATGTGTTGGGATCGAGCGGCTCTGTCGTCCCGCTATTCCGGCAACAGATTGAAGCTGGCGGCCCGGTTACGCTGACGCATTGCGATGTAACGCGCTTTTTTATGACCATTCCAGAGGCCGCGCAGCTGTTGATCCAAGCAGGCGGTATGGCCAAAGGCGGCGAGATATTTGTGCTCGACATGGGACAACCGGTGCGCATCGCGGACCTCGCGCAGGCCATGATCGAACTGTCTGGCCTTACCGTTCGTGACACGGCAAATCCCGATGGCGATATCGCGATTAGCGAAGTCGGATTGCGCCCTGGAGAGAAGCTTTATGAAGAGCTTTTGATCGGCAGCAATCCTCAATCCACCATGCACAAACGCATCATGAAGGCGCATGAAACCTGCCTTCCCGAAATGCGTCTGAATGCTCTTATCGCTGCCTTGCGCGGTGAACGTGATCGGTCCCAAGTGCTGCTGCGCCTACACGAGTTGGTGCCCGAATTTCAGCATGACCGAGACAACCTGCGCGGTGACCGACGCAAGGCGCAAAGAGCATGATGGCCAGCATATCAGCACCAGCGTCACAAGGCGGCAGAACAAAGCGGCAAGGCGCGCTGGCTTCCGTATTTTCGGCCAATACCCGGCTTTGGGCGCTGGGCCTGCTTTTGCTTGCCACTTTCGCTTTTGGCGGGGGCTCGCGCGGCGATATCGCCTCCTTGATTGTTTTGCGTCCGCTTTCCTTTGCCTTGCTGGCCTTTGCGTTGATGGGCGTGGATTGGGAGGATTGGGCAAAGCTTGGGACTGTTGGCTGGATCGCAATTGCCTTGGCCGGCTTGGCGATAGTGCAGCTGATCCCGCTTCCGCCATCTTTGTGGACCGCCTTGCCGGGCCGTGAATTGTCTGCCGATATCGCTGCTCTCACTGGCCTTGATGATCAATGGCGCCCGCTTTCACTGTCCCCAAGTCGCACGCTGAATGCGGCTTTTTCAATGGGCGTTCCGCTGGCCGCTTTGGCGCTTTTTGCCGGGTTGCAGCGTGGGCAGCACAAAGCGGTGCTATGGAGCATTCTGGCGCTGGGCATGGTGAGCGCTGTGGTCGGCTTGCTGCAATTGATGGGGCCGCCGGACGGCCCGTTTTACCTTTATCGCATCACCAATGAAGGTGTGGCGGTGGGCCTATTTGCCAATCGCAATCACCACGCGGTTTTCCTTGCCAGCCTGATGCCGTTGCTGGCTTTCGTGGCGCTGTGCGCATGGCAAGCGCGTGGGGATGCACGACGGTCCCTCACGCTTATGAGTGTCGCCGGCGCAATTGTGTTTTTCGTGCCGCTGGTTTTGGTAACAGGCTCACGCGCAGGCGCTGCTCTGGCGTTGCTTTTGGCCTGCGTCATGACAGCGATATTGTGGAAGTATCTGCAATGGAGTGCGTCCGCTTCTGCTCGTCCCAAAACCATGCACAAACTGGCCGCCCCGCTCGCGTTTTTTGCAATTGCCGGGATTGCAGCGGTGACCCATTTCGCCTCACGCTCTTTGTCTTTTGAGCGGTTTTTGAACGGCAATATGGATGGCAGCCTGCGTGCAGACGTGTTGCCGCATCTGGTCACGATGGCGCGCGATTACTTTCCCATTGGCGCAGGGCTGGGAGCTTTCCGCCAAGCGTGGGAAGTTGTCGAACCGCGCGAATTGCTGCGGCCGCAATATCTTAATCAAGCGCATAATGATGTGCTGCAATTCATCATTGAAGGCGGGGCAATTGGCCTTGTTCTCCTGCTGGCTGGTATCTTCTGGTTCGCGCGTAGCGGCACGCGTGCGTGGGCCGCATTTCGCAGCGATGCAAAGTCCGGCGCGGCGCCGCGTCTGGCGCTGTTCACATGGCTTGCGCTTAGCACGTTGCTGGCGGGCAGTGTGTTTGATTATCCGCTGCGCACACCCTCGCTAATGGCGATGGCTGTGTTGCTTGCGGGCATGACCCAGCTTTCCCTCATCTCCGCGCCCGATAGCGCGACAACCAAGGGTGCCTCCTCCCTATGAATATCTTTCAGCGATCCCTCGCGGCATTGCTCGTAATCAGCCTGTCCGCCTGCGCTAGCACGCCAGCGGTTTTGAAAAATGCCAATATTCCGCTTGTGCAAAATGAAGGCTTGCCCGCACCTGTGGGCGCGGATTTGGTCGGTGCCACGCGGCCCTATCTCATCGCGCCGTTTGATAAGCTTTCGGTAGAAGTCTTCGCAATTGAAGATCTGTCCCGCGATGAAGTGCAGGTGGATGCCAATGGGCAAATGTCCTTTCCGCTAATCGGTACAATCGATGTCGCTGGCTTAACGCCAGATCAGCTGGGCGATGCGATTGAGCTGCGTTTGACCGGCACTTTCGTGCGCGATCCGCAAGTCACCGTGAACTTGAAAGAGACGGTCAGCCAAGTCGTTACTGTGGATGGTCAGGTACTGCGACCGGGTCTTTATCCAGTGGTGGGCCGGATGACGCTGCAACGCGCCGTGGCCACTGCCGGGGGGCTGGGCGAATATGCCAATCTGGAAGACGTTGTGGTTTTCCGCACCGTTGATGGGCAACGTATGGCCGGACTTTATAATCTCGGCGCAATCCGCGCCGGCGCCTATCCCGATCCCGAGATATTTTCGAATGACATCGTCATAGTCGGGGATTCTGAAAGCCGCCGCATGTTCCGCGATCTGCTGCGCTCGGCTCCGCTAATCACCACGCCGCTTCTGATCTTGTTCCGCAATTGATTTGCAGCCGATCAACAGCGCGCATTGGGAGCACCCATGAATAACCAGTCAAACCCCGCCCCGGCCTTGCTTTTAGAGCATCCACCACAGCCCAGCAGCCTTTCCGCTGCCCAAAATGGCAGAGGGTCAGGTGGCTTGTTCAGCATTGAACTGGTTGAGAGCTATTGGCGCGAAGTCAAACGGCGTAAGTGGATCTTGGCAGGTATCATGATGGTGTGCGTAATTGCCGCGCTGGTGATCACCTTGCTAATGACGCCGGTGTTTACGGCAACCACCCGGATTGAGATCAGCCGCAATCAGGAAAACGTCACCAATGTCCAAGGCGTTGAAGCTGAAGAGGTCGGGCAGAGCCTTGAATTTTATCAAACGCAATATTCGCTTTTGGGAACGCGATCCTTGGCCGCGCGCGTGGCGCGGGCCCTGAATTTACCGGGTGATCGGCTGTTTCGCGAAGCCTATGCGCTCGATGATCTTGAGGATGCGGGAGCGGCGGCTTCTGACAGTGAAAAGCAATTTGATCGGGTGGTGAAAATCCTCCTTGCCGATATTGAGATCAGTCCCATTCGCGGATCGGCGCTGGTCGATGTGAGCTTTACCAGCCCGCATCCGGCGCTGTCCGCAAAAATAGCCAATGCCTGGGCTGAACAATACAGTGAGGCGACACAAGACAGGCGGTTTGCCTCTACCAGCGATGCTCGCACGTTCCTTGAAGAACAGCTTGAAAGCTTACGCGTCAGGCTGGAGCAATCGGAAAGCGAGCTGGTCAATTACGCGGCGGATAAGCGCATTATCGCGCTTTCTACAAGTGAAGCGAATGATGGCGCAACGCGAACTGAACGGACTTTGGCCGCGAGCGATCTGCAAGGCCTGGCCACGCAATTGGTTGATGCCACGGCGGACCGGATTGAAGCGGAAAGCGAATGGCGCGCAGGCGGCGGAGCAAGCGATGCAACGCTGGCCAATGGGGCGATCAACGGGCTGCGCCAGCAGCGCGCTTTGGTGGCATCGGAATATGCCCGCATGTTGCAGCAATTTGAACCCGGCTATCCCGCTGCGCAGGCGTTGAAATCACAGCTTGATGCGCTTGATGGCGCGATCCGGGCGGAGGAAGTGCGGGCCAATTCCGCTGTGGAGCGCCGCTTTCGTCAAACTGCGGCAAGAGAAAGCGAATTGCGCGCACGGGTGGAGGGCTTGAAAAACCAGCTGATCGGACAGCGTCGTGATTCCATCCAATATGCGATTTACCAACGGGAAGTGGATACCAATCGAGAGCTGTATGACGCGCTGTTACAGCGCTTCAAAGAGATCGGCGTAGCTGGTGTCGGCTCTAACAATATCGCGGTAGTGGACCGCGCTTTACCACCTTCGGGACCTTCCAGCCCAAGCCTGATCCTCAATGTCTTGCTGGCGCTGATAGTAGGTGGATTGGCCAGTACGCTTGCAGTGATCGGGTTCGAGATGGTCGATCAAAGTGTACGCGATCCACAAGATGTTTCTGACAGGTTGGGACTTGCTTTGCTTGGCAGCATTCCACGCGCGAAGGAAGGCTCATTTCAGGAGCTTGCGCGTGACCGCAAAAGTGAGGCGGCAGAGGCGTATCTTTCGGTTAAGACCAGCCTCAATTTCCTTACCGAACATGGCGTGCCGCGATCCTTAATGTTGACCAGTACGGGGCCGAACGAAGGCAAAAGCGTATCCACCCTGGCGCTCGCTGATATCCTTGCGCGTGGCGGCCAAAAAGTGGTTCTGGTGGATGCTGATATGCGCAATCCCTCGGCGCTTGGTTTGCTTGATATGAAGGCCGAGGCAGGGTTGTCGAATTACCTTTCTGGTCAGGATGAAGCTGCCAGTTTGATTTTGCCGACAACGACCCCTGATCTCAGCGTGCTGGGCGCTGGGCCGCCGCCGCCCAATGCTGCTGAATTGCTGGCGGGTCCGCGTTTCCGCAAGCTGATTGCACAATTGCTTGAGCAATATGATCATGTGCTGGTGGATAGCCCGCCAGTACTCGGCCTTGCGGATGCGCCACTGCTTAGTACATCTGTAGAAGGCGTTGTTTTGGCGGTGGAAGCGAACCGGTATAAATTGCGCGCGGTGGCGAACTCTATCGCGCGGCTGCGCAGCGCCAATGCGCGTATGCTGGGCGCAGTTGTGACCAAGGTTGATCAGCGCAATTCCGCCTATGGTTATGGCTACGGTTATGGGTACGGCTATCGCTATGGTGAGGAAGCCAATGGCTAACGCTTCCCCTACCATACCGCGCGTTCTGGCATTGGCGATAGCGGGGCTCACATTAGCTACAGCGTCTGCATTGGCCGCGTTTGATATGGTCAATGAACGCCGCTCTGGCTTGCCGACATTGGCCGGCCCGATGACACCCGGCTTTGCCTTGTCACACCGCGCTATGTCGCTGATTGCCACCCATGTACAAGGCGATGACGGCGCCTCGCTCGCTCTCCCGAAAGATATCGCCATGAAGGCGCGTGATCATAGTCTGGCATCGTTGCGGCGTGAGCCTTTGGATGGCGCGGCTTTGCGCAATCTGGCGTTGCTTGCACAAGGCGAGGGGGAGGCTGAAAGCGCGCAGGAATTGTTGCTGATGTCCGAGACGGTATCACGGCGGGATCTGCGAACGAACGTGTTGCTCGCGCAGGTTTTTGCAAGTGATGCTGACTTTCCGGCAACGGTATCGCGCTTTGATCAGGCATTGCGTACCAGCTCTAATGCGCGCCGCGAAATCCTGCCCCTTTTGTATCAAGCTCTCGCGCAGCCCGAAGCACAAGGCATCGTTGCGCAGATGTTGGCGCGAAATGTCAATTGGGAGGGTGACTTTTGGGCCGGCGCAGACAGTTATGCGCCTGCTTTGCCGCAATTGGCACAGCTGCGCATTGGCCGCGCTCAAGCCGGATTTGTCAGCACACCGCGCGATGATCGACGCCTGCTTCGCGCGCTTGTGAAAGCCAAGGAATTTGCTTCAGCCGAAGCGCTTTTTGACAGTCTACATTCTCGCATCGAAACACAGCGAGGCACTATCAGAAATGGCGATTTTGCAACTACGCCACGGGTCGGCGCATTTGATTGGGAGTTACGTTTTGATAGCTCACTGACAACCGATATATTCCCTGCTGCAAGCCAGCTGCGCATCCAGACTTACAGTGATGGCGGCGGACTGGCTGCGCGGCAGCTTGTCGCGTTGCGTGACGCGCAATACCGGCTTGCAGTTCGGTCAAGCGATTGGGACGCGCGCGATGCCAATGCGCTGAGTATTCAGCTAAATTGTGCCGAGTTTTCAGCTTCTGCCAGATCGGTCGCTATTGGGGAAAGCGCGACATCATTGGTCATCACCAAACCTGCGGCGGATTGCGTCTATCACTGGTTCGAAATTCACGTCGCCCCGCAAGAGGATCGACGCGAAAACAGTCTTAAGATCGATGCCGTGTCGCTCATCCCATTGGCGGGGGAATAGCGGATGTTGGCCAAGCGTCTCTTCGATTGTTCATGCGTGCTGCTTACCTTGCCGCTGACAATTCCATTGCTGTTGGTGACAGCGCTTATCGTTCGCATTGGTCTGGGCAGCCCTGTGCTGTTTGTTCAGGAGCGGCCCGGAAAAGATGGCCGCCTGTTCCGCCTGATCAAATTTCGCACCATGCGCGATACGCGCCATGCTGATGGCACGTTGCTGCCCGATGCGCAGCGATTGCCGCCGTTGGGGCGGCTTTTGCGGGCGAGCAGTCTGGATGAGCTGCCAGAGCTATGGAATGTTCTGCGCGCGGAGATGAGCCTTGTGGGCCCGCGCCCGCTTTTGCCCGAATATCTGCCGCTCTATTCGCCGCAGCAAGCGCGCCGTCATGATGTGCTTCCGGGCATAACAGGATGGGCGCAGATCAATGGCCGCAATGCGCTTTCATGGGATCAGAAATTTGCGCTGGATGTCTGGTATGTGGCGCATCGCAGCCTTTGGCTCGATTGCTGGATATTGGCGCGCACGGTGATCCAAATGTTTCAGCGCAGCGGAATTGCCGCAGCTGGCGAGGCCACGATGCCACGATTTGAAGGGCCGTCGCCTCAGCCGGGCAAATCATCGTGATCGGCGTTTATGGAGCGAGCGGGCATGGCCGCGAGATCATGCCATTGGTGCGCGGTAATGCTGTTTTTATCGATGACGCCAAAGCTAGCGAGCGGATTGGGCATTATGATGTGCTGTCCTTCGCACAATTTTGTGCGTTGAAGGTGGAAAACAAATCCGTTGCAATCGCTGTTGGCGATCCTGCGATGCGGCGCAAACTTGCCGAAAGATGCGCGGTTCATGGTTTGCCCAATGCCAGTATTTTTGCCGAGGAATTTTGTCAGGGTGATCGGTGCGCAGTGGGGCAGGGGGCGATTTTTTGCCGTTACAGCCAGATCACCAGCGACATACAGATTGGCCGCTATTTCCATGCCAATATCTATGCCTCCGTCGCGCATGATTGCGAAATTGGCGACTTCGTCACGTTCGCGCCGGGCGCGCGCTGCAATGGCAATATCGTGATTGAGGACGATGTTTATGTCGGCAGCGGAGCAGTCCTGCGGCAGGGAACGCCCGGCAAAAAGATGCGCATTGGCAAAGGCGCAGTGATCGGCGCAGGTGCTGTGGTTTTGGGCGATGTTGCGCCGGGGGCAATTGTTGTTGGCAATCCTGCGCGCGAGTTGACGCGTTAAGCGCGCGGCACTTGCTGGAGCACTTGATGCACTTTGCCCGCAATCTGTTTCGCACCTTCCTCACAAATAGTGGGATGGACCAGAAAGGCGATGCTCGTCTCCCCCAATTCATGGGCCACGGGCAGCGGCGTTTTGGGCCGAAGCCCGGTGCCATCAAATGCTTTCTCCCGGTAAATTTCAGGGCAGCTGCCATGCATAACAGGCACACCTGCTTGCACCATTTCCGCGATCAGGCGATCACGACACCATCCATCACCAAGCTGCGCAGGCCGCGCATAGGCATAAAGCCTGTAAAAAGCATGGACATCGCCTGGTTTGGGCAAGGGCAGGCGGATGATATCGCCATGCACGCGCAAGGTTTGCGCGATGATTATCGCATTGCGCGCCCGCTTTTCATGCCAATCAGCGATGCGGCCCAACTGGATGCGGCCGATCGCGCCTTGCATTTCGGTCATCCGCCAATTGGTGCCAAAGCTTTCATGCACATAGCGAAAGCCCGGGGGATGCCCCTTGGCCGCGATGGCCGCCCGGCTCTTTCCGTGATCTTTAACCGACCACGCTTTTTCGAACAATTGTCCATCCTGACAAGTCAGCAGGCCACCTTCGCCGCCAGTGGTCATGATCTTATCCTGACAAAAAGACCAGGCACCAAAATCGCCAAAAGTGCCCACGCTGCGCCCATCAATATGCGCGCCATGGGCCTGTGCGCAATCTTCAATCACAGCAAAACCATGCTCTTCGCTAAGCGCAAGAATACCGTCCATATCACAAGGCCACCCACCCAAATGGACAGGGATGACGGCGCGCGTCTTTTCGGTAATGACCTGCGCGATAGTTTCAGGCGTGATGTTGCCGCTATCCCGATTGATATCGGCAAAAATGGGCCGAGCGCCTGCATTCACAACGCTGGAGACAGAGGCGATGAAACTGCGAGGGGAGACGATCACTTCGTCCCCGTCGCCAATCTCCAATGCGTGCAAAGCGGCATCAAGCGCCAAAGTGCCATTGGCCAACGCAACACCATGCGCAGCGCCCGTCCAATTGGCAAATTCCGTCTCAAAATTGCGGGTCTGCGACCCTGTCCAGTAATTCACTTTATTGGAGAGGATAATTTCGCGGACCACATCGGCTTCTTCGGCAGTGAAGCAAGGCCATATCGGCATCGGCTCGCTCAGCGCAGTGGTTGTGGTACTTTCGCTCAGCTTGGCGTCATTCAGTTTGGGCAGCGTTGCGGCCATGTCCCGCCTCCTGTTTTTGCCAAGGGTCAACGGCATTCGGGTTTCGATCATCGGGCTATAGGTTGCAGGCCCCGTTCGCTCATCATCGAATGCCACGGAAATGGTGGCAATGATGGTTAGCCGGATAATGCTAAACGCGTCCTATGCGCCGTCCCTGGTGAATTTCCGCGGTCCTTTGATCCGCGATATGGCGGCGGCGGGGGTTGAAGTTGTGGTGACCGCGCCTGCAATTGCCCCGGATTTGCGCGCACAGCTTTCAGCGTTGGGGGCTGAGGTGTATGAAGTGCCGTTGCAGCGCACTGGCCAAAACCCTTTGGCAGACCGAAAATATTACAGTGCGTTGCGGCGGACCATTGCCAGAACGCAGCCTGATCTCGTGCTGGGTTACACGATCAAGCCGAACATATGGGGCAGTCTGGCCGCACGTGCTGAAGGGGTGGCAAGCGCGTCCATGGTCACAGGGCTAGGGCATATGTTTGCGCAGCCTGCGAGCCTTCGTGCAAAAGTGACAGCGCGCGCGGTGCGATGGCTGTTGGCGCGCGCGACATCTGCCAATGATGCGGTCATCTTTCAAAACCCGGATGATATTGCTGAGTTCATCGCGCAGGGATGTCTGGAGGATGGCGCAAAGGCCCACCGCGTGCATGGATCAGGCGTGGACTGCCACCATTTTGCACCTGTCCTATTGCCCGATGCGCCAGTGTTCCTGTTCGCCGGAAGGTTGCTGGCCGATAAGGGGCTGCGTGAATTTGCTAAAGCTGCCTTGGCGCTCAAAGCTAAGCGCCCGGAATGCCGTTTCATCATCGCTGGCGATTTGGATGAGGCGCCATCGTCAATCACGCGGGAAGAGCTGGATCAATGGATCGCAGGCGGCATAGAATGGCTGGGCTGGGTTGAGGACATGCGCCAGGCATATGCCAAAGCGAGCGTATTCGTCCTGCCATCTTACCGCGAAGGCACGCCGCGCACGGTATTGGAAGCCGCCGCCATGGGCCGCGCGGTGATCACAACCGATGCACCGGGATGCCGGGAGACGGTTGTCCACGAGCAAACAGGTCTGCTTGTCCCGCTGCGCGATGCCCGCGCTATTCACACCGCAATGGATGCACTTGCCCATGACCACGCGCGCCGCGCGGCATACGGAATGGCGGGACGCGCGATGATTGAGCAGCATTATGAGGTGAGCACAGTCAATCGCGAAGTGATGGATATTCTGGGCATCAGCCAAAAGCTGCGCCCCTGAACACAGGTGCGAATACATGGAAGAACGACGCATACTGCACGGTGATGTGCGCAGCGAAACCACCGAATATGATCATCTGGGCTTTTGCGAAGGCGATGTATTGCCTGCACAGGCGCGAACGGCTTCGGCTCATGTGAAAGAAGCGATTGCAGTCATCGGGCTTGGCTATGTGGGCTTGCCGGTCGCCGTCGCTCTGGCGGAGAAATTTGGCGATGTGATCGGCTTTGATATCTCAGACCGACGTATTGCCGCACTGCGTGATGGGCATGATTGGACTGGCGAGATTTCGGATGAGCGGCTGGCGGCAAGCGGGCTGATGTTGACAGATGATCCGGCGGTTTTGTCAGGTCGCAGCTTTCTCATCGTAACAGTGCCAACGCCGATTGATGATCAAAGGCGACCTGATCTTGGCCCGATCCGGTCGAGCTGCAATTTGATCGGTCCGCATTTGGAGCGGGGCGCTTTGGTGGTGTTTGAATCCACCGTATATCCTGGCGTTACCGAAGATATTTGCGCGCCTTTGCTGGAAAAGGCATCCGGCCTTAAGCATGGCACAGATTTCGCGCTTGGCTATTCACCTGAAAGGATTAATCCGGGTGATAAAGTCAGGCGGTTGGAGACCATTACCAAAGTGGTTTCCGCCGATAGCCCGGAAGCTTTATCGCGTGTCGAAGCGGTTTATGGCGCGATTGTTGAAGCGGGTCTTCATGCAGCACCTAGCATTAAAGTCGCTGAAGCGGCCAAGGTGATCGAAAACACGCAGCGCGATATCAATATCGCTTTGATGAATGAAATCGCGCTGATTTTTGACAAGCTGGATATTCGCACCAGCGATGTTCTTGAAGCGGCGCAAACGAAGTGGAACTTTTTGCCTTTCACGCCGGGTCTCGTGGGTGGCCACTGTATTGGGGTTGATCCGTATTACCTGACGGCGGCGGCAGAAAAGCTCGGCTATCATCCCGAGGTGATCCTTGCCGGACGGCGGATCAATGATGGGATGGGCGCACGCATCGCACGCAAGACCGTGCAATTGCTGGCGAAGGCAGGTCGTCCAATCTGGCAGGCGCGCATTGGCATATTGGGGCTGACTTTCAAGGAAAACGTGCCCGATCTGCGCAATTCCAAAGTGCCCGATATCCTTGACGAATTGCGCGATTTTGGGATTACGCCATTGGTCTATGATCCCGCTGCCAACCCTGCCGAAGCGCGCGAAGAATATGGCATTGAGCTATGCCAGCAAGCGGATTTGCGCGAGCTGGACGGGCTGATATTGGCTGTTGGTCATGAAGAGTTTTCTGACCTGCCGGGCGAACTATCCGCGATGATGCGCAGTGACGGCGTGTTTGTGGATGTGAAGTCCTTGCTCAGCGCGCAGCATATGCCGCAAGGCGTCCAATATTGGAGCTTGTGACTTAGCTTTTCGGTGCAAGCACCTGCTCACCAAAAACGGTGTTGGTGAACCCTTCGATGGAATGCTTGGCTTCCACATGGCTGCGATATGCCTCTGTGCAATCTGGCCGGTGATCCATCACTCGTGCGATTAAGGCAACAAGGTTTTGAGCTGTCGCTTCATTGAGAATGGCGACATCGGGCAGATCGCGCACGGCAGGGGTGCACGGTGTGCTGATGATTTGTTTCGTGCCGCTGGCCATCATTTCCAGCAAAACATTGGGGAAGCCTTCGATGCGAGAGCACAGCACGCCCAGATCAGCCTGCGCAAAATAAGCGTAAGGATTGGACACACTCCCATGGAAGCGAACCTTGTGGGTCAATCCAAGGGTTTCCGCCAATATGGACAGATCTTGCTGCATTGGACCATCGCCCAAAATATCCAACTGCCAATCGCGCTTGTTATCAAGCTGGGCCAACGCCTCAAGCAATAGCTCGAGACGCTTTAACGGAATTAACCGGCCGCAAAAAACGATCCGAAACCTGTTTGGGCTGCGCGGTGTTGCCGGTGCCTGGCTGATCGCAGTATCGACACCATCAAGATTAACCGGATTTGGTGTAATCACCAAATCCATCCCTTCCGGCAATTTGATAGCTTCTTCGAGCGATTGGCGCATTTCTTCCGTTTGGAAAAGCAGCAAATCCTGTTTCCCATAACAGCGATAAGCGGCGCGGTAGATCCAGCTGCGCCAACCATGATAGCGATCAAAAATCCGGGTCGATTCCCGGCTGACGAACCTGCGCGCTTTGATCAGGCCAAAGCGCAATGCCAGCGAAGCCAGCGCGTTCACATGCACATGGCTGGTATATAGCAAATCGAACGGGCCATGCTTGCGCAAGGCTTTGCTGCGGATGAGGAAATCCAGAATACCGCGCTTTTCCGACGGGGCGTTGCTTGCCAAATGCGTAAAGCCGGGTTTTTCTGTCAGCCCCGGCCACAGCGGACCGGGACCACGCGTCATCGAGTATACAATGACCTTATGTCCATCGGCAAGCAGCGCCGTTACCAGATTATAGGCCACACGTTCTGCTCCGCCGACCATCGCACTTGGCAAGATGATAAAAACATTGCGCCGCTTCCCATCAGAATGCGGCTCCACCTGGTGCAGTTCCAACTTGGTCAAAGCGTCCTCTTGCGCCGGTTCAGAGCCAATAGGTGAAGTAAAGAAGGCTGAATGCTCCATACAATCCCATGAAGGTTAGAAAGGCACCGCGCGGCGTCGCGAAAGCACCGAGCGCTAATCCCAGGAAAGGCACGAGGAATGCTGCGTAGCGATGCGAATACAGGCCCAGCATGCTGGAGGTCACAAACATGCCAAGCAAGAACATGGTGACTATCATCGGCAAGCCCGATCGATCCCGCGCCAACGCAAATCCCAACAGGCCAATGGCGCTCCATGCGACGGTCAACAATATGCCCGTGCTAATATCGGAAAGCGCATAACCAGCGCGTCGATCTCCAAGAAAGTCGAGGATCAGGATCTGCGATCCGGCAAGCGCAATTGCGGCCAGCAAGGCAATAAACGCCCAGAAGGGGCCGCTGCCAGTCAGTTTGGACATGGCGCTGTCACCCGTCACCCTTTGTCGCACAAAGGCGATCAGGACGGGAATCGCAAAAAGCAGCATCGAGGTATGAATGGTGGAGGCAAGGGCGATACCGCCCAGCGTCAGAGGTAAGCTACGCGTGATCGTCAGCAAAACGATGGCCAATGCAGTTGCTGAGCGAACCTGCGAGATCACAAAATCGATCATCGCCGGATTGGCAAAAAGCAGCAGCGCAAGCGGGCGGCCCGTTTCGCGCAGCAACACATAAGCCATCAGCCCAAGCGCCACCATGCTGATCGCGGCAAAACTGGCTTCGAAAGACAGTCCGCTTTCAAAAATCGCCAGCACAATCAGCTGCCAGCCATATTCGGATAAGGGATAGTCGATCAGCTTTTGCGGAACGTCCATCCCATAATAAGGATCAATCGAAAAGCGTTGGACATAACGAAACAGATCGTCCCATTCGATCAGCGGTTTGAAAGCATAAACCAGAGAGATCAGTGCATAGCTAAACAGAGCCGCAATAGGCAAAGCGAGCGGGTGATTGTTGGACCCGGCCAAAATGCCGACCCGGCGCGTAACGGGATAGCTGGGGATAGGATAGTTAGAGACGCTGGGAAGCGCAGCGGCGAGATGAGAAATCGGCTTGCTCCTTTTTACTCATCGCGGGGGTAACTTACCACCGCTCTTTCCAGCCTTTTGCAGGTACAAAGCGCCATTCTCAGCGAAACACCTGTATCGCAGCCGAACGTTGGCGCAGCATTCATGCTCTTCCTGAAACGATTACGTGGAAAACAAAATGTGAACAACTAAGGGTTCGCACGGATGCCGTTTAACCATGCTTCGTGGCAGGACACGGTGATGCAGCGCAGCCTCGATCTCAGCGTAAACGCAGTGTGCAGTTTGCCCCGGCAAACCCTGCAACTCATCCGTAGCCAACGCCGCCGCTTGGCCAATTTCGGCATCGCTGGCGGGGCGAGTGTGATTGTCGCGTTGACGGCGCTCGGCATGTTGGCATTGAATGCGCGCGGCCTGGGAAGTGTGCAATTTGGCATCTTCGCTGCAATACAGGCGGGCATTGCCCTGTGCGGTTCCATTTGCGCAACGGAAAGCTGGCAAAGCTTGTGCCGCCTTGGCTGCGCGCGTGATTGCGATTTGCGCTTTCTATGTAAACAGGCTTTGGCGCTCGATGCGATGGCGGCTCTTGCGGCTTTTGTATTGGCGATTGGCGGGATTTATCTGGCCGGGCCGATGCTGGGCATTGCGGCTGAATATCGCGATCTGGCGGCCATTCATGCAGTCAGTCTGCTGGCGGGTATCACCGGAAGCGCGCGAGGGTATTTCCGGCTGAAAGACAGATTTGCCATCATCGCTGTCAATCAAGTGGTGAACGGTGTTTTGGGCCTGGGGATTGCGGCAGTTTTGCTGTGGCGAGAGGCGGGTCTTGCGCACTACATTTATGCTTTCACCGCGCTGGCGATTGCTTACAAGCTGCAACTGCTTGGCATGATGGTGTGGCATTTGCGTGAAGAAAAACGCGGTGGTCACCGCTATCGCTTTGGTCAGATCGCGCGGATGAGCTTTGGTGTGAGCGTGCTGACCACGATGATCAATGCGCGGCGCAATATTGCCATCCTGGTTGTATCGGCGGCGCTGGGCCCGGCTGCGACCGGATTGTTTGCCGCTGCGCTCAAATGTACAGGCCCGATCGCGCGCTTTGGCGATACGATCAAGCAGGTGCTGTTTGCCGATGTCATTCGCGGATTTCGCAGCGCGGACATTCCCGCTTCTCGAATGCAAAAATTGCGCGCCGCGACTTGGGCCTTTTTGTTGTTTGCCGCGATTGGCGCAGCCCTCATTGCTTTTGTTGCCGAGCCAATGCTGCGCCTCATGCTGGGCAGTGCTTTTGTTGCCGCCGCGCCAATCCTCATTTTGCTCGTCCTTGCCGAAGGCGTCCATCTCGCCGCGACGATTTTCAATCCCTTGCTGCAAGCGCGCGGCGCAATGCGTGCGCTGATCGCCATCCATGCATTTGCCTTGGGCTGTTTTATCGTCGGCGCGCTTATATTTGGCACGGCGCTTGGTAGCGGTGGCATTGCGGCATTATTTCTCGCCAGTTTTGTGTTTGCGTATTTGGCGCAATTTACCTTGGTTTTTGGCCCAGGGCGCTGGTCGCGAATGGGGGGTGGTTAATGGCCAAAGTGCTCTTTTGTCTGCCGCGCTTTCACACCAATTCCGTGCCTTGGGTTCGCTTGCTGCGCGAAGGCGGGCATGATGTCATCGTCCATGTTCAGCGCTCCTCTTTAGCAGAGGATCATGCGCTGGCTGTGCCACAATTGATCCCCGCTGCCGGATGGTCGCATACTTTAGGGCGACTGCTCCCACGTCGCAGTGATCCCGATTTCCGCGCTGCGCCGCCGCTTAAAGCTTATTGGCAACGTATGAAAGCCGATGCGCCCGATATTGTGGTGGTGCGCGGGGTTACGCGGTGGTTCTGCATTGTCGCGGCGCTGATGGCGCTGATGCAGGGGCGCCGCGTTGTCGTTTACGATCAAGACGATCCGCAAGCCCGATCGTTTAGCGGGACGTGGATCAGGCGCAGCCTTTGCCGTCTTTTGGGAATGGGGCGGATCACCGCGCGGGCTGCTGAGGCAAAGCCGACGGGGCCATCTGTTGCGTCAACGCTCCCTTTTGGTGCGCCCAGCTGTAGCGAGAACTTGGCGCGCGAAGCACGGCACCGGATTGCGCAAGATGCAGGGATTGGTCGCATTCTGATGGTTGGCAAATATCGGGCGAGGAAAGGCCATGCCAAGCTGCTTGATGCTCTGGCTCAATTGGCAACGCAGCGGCATTTCACGCTCACCATATGTGCAGAAGAAATTAGCCATGCGGACCGGACAAGGCGCGCTGCTCTCGAAGCGAAAGTGGGCGCGCTTGGCCTGACAGATCGCGTCTGCTTCATCGCCAATGCGGACCGGGCCACGATGGCAAAGCTATATGCGTCCCATGCAATTTTTGTCCTGCCATCGCTGGATGAACCGGCAGCTGTCTCTCCGATTGAAGCGGTGTGGCATGGCGCGGTGGCATTGATGGATCAGAATTCTGGAACGCGGCATTATCTGCCACCTAATGACGCCTTCACTTTCGATGCGCGACACCATCGCGATATTGCCCGCGCGCTTGACCCCCTGCTTGCGCAGCCTGAACGTTTGCGTGAGTTACGCGGCCTTTGCCTCAATCATTTGCAAGAGTTTGGCAGTGACGAGGCTGTGCGCAGAGTATTGGAGCGCGAAGTACTGGGCATCAACAACATTGCGACACCTGTTGATTTGCATCCGCAATCGAGCAATTGCCGCGCGACCTGATCACTGGCTATGCTAGCGCATCTGGCGGCGCTCAAATCTCTGAGTGGGTGAAGGGAAAGAAATTCCATGCGCATACTCGTTACCGGTGCTGCCGGATTTATCGGTTCAACTCTTGCGCATAAGCTGATCGCGCGCGGGGATAGCGTGATTGGGATCGACAATCTCAACGATTATTATGACGTGTCGCTTAAAGAAGCGCGGCGTGATCGCCTATTGGCCGAAGGCGGCGATAAGGTGCACTTTATCCAACAAGATTTTGCTGACATGGCGGCGCTGGAAGCGGCGTTGAAAGGTGAAGAGTTCGACCGCATCGTGCATTTGGGTGCGCAAGCCGGGGTGCGCTATTCAATTGAGAACCCGCATGCCTATGTGCAGGCCAATCTGGTGGGTCACCTCAATCTGCTCGAAATCGCGCGGCACCGCGAAGTGGAGCATATGGTCTATGCCAGCTCCTCGTCGGTCTATGGCGGGAATGATAAACTGCCCTTCGCCGTGGAAGACCGCGTGGATCACCCGCTATCTCTTTATGCCGCCACGAAAAAAGCGGATGAATTGATGAGCGAGACCTATGCGCATCTTTATCGGACACCGCTCACAGGTTTGCGGTTCTTCACCGTTTACGGCCCGTGGGGGCGGCCCGATATGATGATGTGGATCTTCACCAAAAAGATCCTCGCGGGAGAGCCGATCCCGGTTTTCAACAATGGCGATATGTACCGCGATTTCACTTTCATCGAAGACATTGTGGCTGGCGTGATTGCCTGCCTTGATCGCCCACCTGCGGATGATGGGGCGCAAAAGGCTGGCGGCTCAACTAAGCCGCACGCGCTTTACAATATCGGCAATCATCAAAGCGAACATCTGATGAAAGTGATCGGCATTCTGGAGCATGAATGCGGACGCAAAGCTCAGATGGAAATGCTGCCCATGCAACCGGGCGATGTGCAGCGCACTTATGCCGATATCGAGGCAATTGCGCGTGATTGCGGTTACGCTCCGACTACAAGCATTGACGAAGGCGTGCCGCGTTTTGTGCAGTGGTATAAGGTGTTTCATGATAGACAGTAGCGAGGGCAGCGTCCGTCCAAAGGTTCTGGTAATTGATATCGGTTCGCACAAAGCCGAGGAAGTCTGGCTTTTTGAAGGAAAGCCGGCGTGGACACCGCGAAATCTCAAGCGAATGCTATCGTTGCATGGCGGCAATGTCTTTGCTGCCACCCGTCAGATTGCACGCATCACCCGGGCAAGCCGCGATTTTGCGCGAGACTTCGATTGTCGGTATGTGCTTGTCGAACCTGTTGTCCATCGCGAATTGTGCGATTTCGTGTTACACTCGGCAGCGATTTTGATCGCAGGCGTATCCAGCGACGCGCCGAATGGACCTGTTGATCTGCTATTGGCGCAGGACAGTCTGGGTCATTCACTGCATCCCCAAAAGCCACACCTTACCGACAAGACTATGGCCACCTACAACTTCGAATTTACCGAGCTTTATGCTTACGTCGTGAAAGCCATGGGTCCGCCCGAGCATGCCGGTGCAATCGTTTTGCGTATGAACGCCGAAGGTGTTGAAGGACCGATCATCTCCTTTTTGGCGCAAACTGATCTGCATCGTCCGGCGATCTTCGCTGGGTCACTTGGGGACATCAAGAAGTGTTTTGGGCAAGATGCTTACGATACTGCGCTCACGAAGCTGTCAGAGGCGCAAATACCCTTTAGTTACTTAACATCGCATCCCAAATCCTGGGAAAGTGCGTTGAGCGAGGTTGATGCGGCGCTGAGACATCACGTGCAATTCGTGCAAACTTGACGCACCGCCTACACCTGTACTCCAACTGCTGGCTGGCGAGGTCTGCGCACCGGTGCTAACCTGCTTGTATGACCACCACGCAAGATCGCCACCCTGAACACCAATATCTCGACCTTATGCGCCGTATCTGGACGCAAGGGGATGAACGTGTGGACCGCACCGGTGTCGGCACCAGGGCGATTTTTGGCACGATGCTGCGGTTTGATCTCAGCGATGAAAAGATGCCGTTGCTCACCACCAAGCGCGTTTATTGGAAGGCGGCGGCGCGCGAAATGCTGTGGTTTCTCACCGGTGACACCAATATTCGGTCGCTGCTGCAGCAAGGCGTGACGATTTGGTCAGACTGGCCGCTTGCGAAATTCCGCGAAGCGACAGGTCAGCACATCACGCAGGAGGAATTTGAAGAACGCATTGTTCGCGAAGGTGATTTTGCCGCGCAATGGGGCGATCTGGGGCCGGTCTATGGCAAGCAGTGGGTCGATTGGCCAACGTATCACAAGGCAGGCAAGGATACTTTCCGCGCAGGCCCCGGCATCAATCAGGTTCAGCAGGTCATCGATGGCCTGAAATCCAGCCCCGGCGGGCGTCGGCATATTATCGAAGGTTGGAACGTGGCCGAGCTTGATAAAATGGCCTTACCGCCATGTCACAAGACGTATCAGTTTCATGTCGGGGAAGGCGGGACGCGTCTTAACTGCATGCTTTATCAAAGGAGCTGCGACGTCGCGCTTGGCCTGCCGTTTAATCTGGTGGGGGCAGCGCTGCTGACGCGTATGATCGCGCATCAAGTGGGTTTAGAAGCGGGTGAGCTGGTGTGGACCGGTGGCGATACGCATTTGTATTCGAACCATGGCGAGCTGGTCGAAGCGCAATTGGCCCGCTCACCAGAAGGCCAGGCGCGCATGACGATTTTGCGCAAGCCGGGTTCAATCTTTGGCTACAAGTTCGAAGATTTCGAAATGCGTGATTATGCGCCGCAAGGGGCGTTAAAGGCACCTGTCGCGGTCTAAGCTCATCATGGCGCGGCATCGAATCATCCTTTTTCTTCGCGATAGGATGTTGCAAAAGATTGTGGGCAAAGGCGGCCGCGCGAGGCTCACTTTTCAGCACTTATTTTGACCAATTCGCAATAGCGGCATTTTTGCGCAGGAACGGCCATTGACAGCGCATGATCGCTCGCCTAACTGCGCTGCTCCCAAGAGGCGCTGCCGCTTGCAAATGCGCGGGTGTAGCTCAGTTGGTTAGAGTATCGGCCTGTCACGCCGAGGGTCGCGGGTTCGAGTCCCGTCACTCGCGCCACTTGGGACTTTTTTCTGGCAAATCGTAACGGCGCCATTCCTCAACTGGCGAATAAGGCCGATTGCGTTTTTAAGCGCATGGCGGGACGTGATACTGCTCTGCTTATGCCTAACCAATTTAAGTTCGATTTCGGTCCGCGCCTTGTGAATGGGGCAGGCAGTAGTGCGCAAATTGCGTCGTTGCTGCCCGATGAATGTCCGATCCTGTTTGTAACCGATGCAAATCTTCGCGAACTTGGATTGGCGGATGCAGCTTTGGCGGGGCTTGGCGAACGCGATGTCGCGATTTTCGATGCTGTTGAAGAGGATCCTAGCGCCGATACGGTACTTGCAGCCGTTGCAGCTGGTAAAGCCATAGATGCAGGCGCGGTCATCGGGCTTGGTGGTGGCAGTCCGATGGATGTAGCAAAAACTGCAGCTTATCTGCTTGGTAGCGGAGAAGCGATTGGCGACATCTATGGTGTGGGCAATGCAAAAGGCGAAGGATTGCCGCTGATATTGATCCCAACAACCGCCGGAACAGGATCAGAGGCAACGCCCATCTCCATTCTCACTGTGGAGGGTGACACCAAGATGGGCATCGTTGCGCCTGCATTATACGCGAAATGGGCCGTTCTTGATGCTGCTTTGACCACCGGGCTTCCGCGCAGTGTTACAGCGGCAACCGGCATTGATGCGATGGTCCATGCGATTGAAGCTTATACCTCCAAACGCCTTAAAAACCCGCTTTCCGATGCGATGGCATTGGAGGCGCTGCGCTTACTTTCGGCCAATATTCGCAAAGCCTGCGCGCAGCCCGATGATCTTGCCGCGCGAGAAGCGATGTTGCTTGGTTCTTATCTGGCAGGGGTGGCCTTTGCCAATGCGCCCGTGGCAGGCGTGCATGCACTGGCCTATCCACTGGGTGGCCATTTTCACGTGCCGCATGGCCTTTCCAACGCCCTGATGCTGCCGCATGTTTTGGGTCACAATATGAAAGCTGCGCGCGAAGATTACGGTCAATTGGCGCTGGCAATTGATCCTGCATTGGCGGGCGAGGGGACGCAAGGCCGTGCCAAAGGCTTCATTGATGCCATGTTGGCGATCATCGCTGATACCGGCCTTGATACGCGCCTGTCTGGTGTAGGCGTTGCCGCAGGTGATCTTGATCTGTTGGCGGATGAGGCGATGAAGCAGGAGCGTTTGTTGATTAACAATCCGGTTGAAATCACGCGCGATGATGCGCGGCGGCTTTACCAAGCAGCGCTTTAGTACATTCGGTTTCAGTCTGCTGTGTCTTTGCCGTCCTCAGGCGCTTTCCAGCTGCCCGTTTCCATCCAGATCAGAAAATTGCGCAGCGGCAAAAGCCAGATCAGGCCAAGCACGATATAGATGACCGTCTGCACCAAAACCGGCCAAGTGCCGATCAGACCGGGCAAATACACGGCCAAAACCACGCCATAGATCAGCAGGCCGAGCATAAGGCCAATAATGCCAATCGGGATGCGCCATGTCGGAGCGTCTCGCATTAGAACGGTCCGTAAATCCGGGTGGGCGTGACAATCGCACTTAACGGCATATCGTGATCCTCATGCGGCAATTCTTCGGTCAGTTGCACGTCCCAGGCAAGGCCAATCGCAATAGTATCGCGATGCGCGGACAGCCAGCGATCATAAAACCCGCCACCTTGACCAAGCCGCCTGCCATCTTGTGTAAAACCGATCAGCGGGACGAACAAAACTTGCGGTGTGCAAATGGCGGCGTCGCTTGCTGGTTGCAACAGGCCGAAAGGACCGTGGTCCAGATCGCTACGGCCAAAGGCATCAGTATGTTCGCGAAAAGTCATCGCAGCCGTTTCACTTTTGAGATGAGGCAGGGCGATTGTGCGCCCATTTTCGGCAAAATGCTGCGCGTATGCGCGGGTGGGCGCTTCGCCATCATATTCAGCATAAAGGCCGATCACAGCATCATCGGGGATCAGCGAAAGGACCGGTCTGGGCGGTGTTTTGAAGACAAGCGCGCTTACCGCATCAGGCAGCGCAGCGACATGATCGCGGCGCGCTTTGCGCAAAGAGCGGCGCAGCGTGGATTTCAAAGTTGCAGGATCGGTCACAGCTATTCCCATAATACGCAGGGCAATCTTGTCGAGCCGCGTATGGCGCAAAGTGGCGGGACCACCATAGGTCGTTTTCCGGGAAATCCTCTGACGCCTCGACGTCAGGTGGGCGCCGTATATCCAGAACCGCCGGGACGAACCCGTGGCTCCAGTAGGGACAGCTCCCTAGGTTTGCTTATAGCCTCAGGGATTTTCATACTAGCTCGTGCCGAGCAGCCCCGCCGCCAACCTATTTAGGGATTGTGCGCGGCACTCTCAAGCTGATCCGCCAGTGCTTCGAGACGATCGGCCATTTTTTCCAGAGGTTGAGGGTCTGGCGCAGTGTTGGGCACTGGGTCGGGCGCAGACAGCAATTGCCCGCCATTTTGCGCTTCGTAAACCTCATCAGCCAAAATCAATGCGGCATATAGCAAGCTGCGCACTTCGGATTGGGCGGAGAGGCCTTCCTGTCCGGCCAGGCGATCATCAATAATCTTGCCAAGCTGTTCCACATGCGCTTCTTCACCGCTATCGCTGGCAACTTGATATTTGCGTCCAGCGATTTCCAGCGTGACATTGCTCATCGTGCCAACCCTTCGATCAAGCTATCTAGATCAACAAGCGCAGCGCCTGCTTCGCTTTTCAAACGATCATATTTGGCCTGAAGATGTGGATCACCCGCACTTTGAGTGCCAGCTGCGGCCTCAATTCGGGTCGCAGCCGCTTCGATCCGGGACATGGCCCGTGCGAGACAATCGCTATCCATTCGCGCAGTTTTAGAAGCATTATCCCCGCACAGCAAAGTCTTGCACGGCAAAGCTGTGAATAAACGCGAACTGTCTGTTTGGCGAGCAGGCCGCAGGAGGTCCGCTACGCTTGACGTGACGCCCTAGGCTTTCCACACAGCGCGCAGCCGAATCGCACGGCTCGCGCCGACCCAACGGCTCGCATACTAAGGACAGTTTCATGAGCTACGAAAACGCCCGCCTGCAGCAAATGGCAAACGCCATTCGCGCACTTTCCATGGATGGTGTGCAGGCGGCCAAATCTGGCCACCCCGGCATGCCAATGGGTATGGCCGATGTGGCCAGCGTTTTGTGGGGCGAATTTCTGAAGTTTGATCCGTCTGCGCCGGATTGGGCCGACCGTGATCGCTTCGTGCTATCCGCCGGGCATGGCTCGATGCTGATTTATTCGCTGCTGCACCTCACCGGTTTTGAACAGCCAACGATGGATGACATCCGCAATTTCCGTCAGCTGGGTAGTCTGTGTGCGGGACACCCTGAAAACTTCCTGATCGATGGCGTAGAGGCAACCACCGGTCCGCTTGGCCAAGGTGTGGCGATGGCCGTTGGCATGGCGATTGCCGAGCGACATTTGAATGCCGTGTTCGGTGATGATCTGGTCGATCATGACACATGGGCGCTGGCTGGCGACGGGTGCCTGATGGAAGGCATCAATCACGAAGCCATCGGCCTTGCAGGTCATCTTGGTTTAGGGCGCTTAAATGTGTTGTGGGACGATAATGCGATCACCATTGATGGTGGCATCGAAATGTCCAGCAGCGAGGATATCACAGCGCGTCATGAAGCCGCTGGTTGGCATGTCGTCAATTGCGATGGGCACGATTTTGACGATATCCGCCGCGCATTGAGCGCCGCCAAAGCTGAAACCTCGCGTCCTTCATTGGTGGCCTGCAAAACGGTAATTGGCAAAGGCTCACCCAATAAAGGCGGCACCAGTGCAGCGCATGGTGCCGCATTAGGCGATGAAGAGATTGCCCTGGTCCGTGAAGAAATTAACTGGCCCCATCCGCCGTTTGAAGTGCCAAGCGATGTGCTGTCCGATTGGCGCAGCGCGGGTGAGCGCGGCAAGGGCAGCCATGCTGCATGGTCAGAACGCCTCAATGCCAGCGCTGACAAGGCGGAATTCACCCGCCGTATGGCAGGCGAACTGCCCGATGATGACGCAGCGCAAAAATACATCGCTTCGCTTATTGCCGACCCGCAAAAAGTCGCCACCCGCAAAGCCAGTGAACTGGCGCTGGCTGATATCAATCCGCGCCTGCCCGATACTATCGGCGGCAGCGCTGATCTTACCGGATCAAACAACACCAAAGCTGGCAATATCGAAGCTTTGACCGCAGAAAATTACGGCGGCCGCTACATGTATTACGGCATTCGCGAATTTGGCATGGCCTGCGCGATGAACGGCATGGCGCTTCATGGCGGCGTGATCCCTTATGGGGGCACTTTCCTTGTTTTCACCGATTATTGCCGCGGTGCGATCCGCCTTTCGGCATTGCAGCAGGTTCGCGTAATTTATGTCATGACGCATGACAGCATCGGGCTTGGCGAAGATGGGCCAACGCATCAGCCGGTTGAACATCTGCAAAGCTTGCGCGCCATGCCCAATTTGTTGGTAATGCGCCCGGCTGACATCGTAGAAACGGCAGAATGCTGGCAAATTGCGTTGCAGCAAAAAGACCGCCCAACTGTGCTGGCGCTTAGCCGGCAGGGCTTGCCGCAAGTGCGCAATGCACCCGATGAAACGGATATGAGCTCAAAGGGCGCATATCGTCTCAAGAAGGCCGGAGCCAAACGCCGGGTGATCATCCTTGCGACCGGTTCTGAAGTACATGTGGCTTTGGAAAGCGCCGCCAAGCTTGAAAAACAGGGCATCGGCGCCGACGTGATCTCGATGGTGTGTACACAATTGTTCGATGAGCAGGATGATGCGTACAAGCAGGACATTCTGCCTGCAGGTGGCGGCGAAAGCATTCTGCGCGTCAGCATTGAAGCCGGCGCGACCTTTGGCTGGGAGCGTTATACCGGTATTGGTGGCCTTAATATCGGCATGGACAGGTTTGGCGCATCGGCCCCCTTGGGTGATCTGATGGAACATTTCGGTTTCACTGCGGACGCAATTGTGCCGCAAATCATGAACAAATTGAACGACTAAGCAGGAGTACCTTTCATGGCTATCAAAGTTTCGATTAACGGTTTCGGACGTATTGGCCGCCTTGTGGCTCGCGCTATCCTGGAACGCGATGATCACGATCTGGAATTGGTTGCGATCAACGATCTGGCCGACACCAAGGCCAATGCCCTGCTGTTCGGTTTTGACAGCACCCATGGCCGCTTCCCCGGCACCGTTGAAGTCGATGGCACCAATCTTGTTGTCAACGGCAAAACCATAGCTGTGACGAGTGAGCGTGATCCCGGCGATCTGCCTCATGCCGCGATGGGTGTGGATATTGTGCTGGAATGCACCGGCTTTTTCCAAAGTCATGATGCCGCCAAGCCACATCTCGATGCTGGCGCAAAACGTGTTCTGATCTCGGCTCCGGCAAAGAATGTGACCGCCACTGTTGTTTATGGTGTGAACCACGATGTGCTGACGGCAGACGATGTGATTGTCTCCAATGCGAGCTGCACCACCAACTGCCTCTCTCCTGTTGCCAAAGTGATGAACGATACGGTCGGGATTGAGCGTGGTTTTATGACCACCATTCACTCGTATACCAATGATCAGCGCATGCTTGATCAGATGCACTCCGATATGCGGCGCGCCCGTGGCGGCGCGCAGAACATGATCCCTACCACGACGGGTGCCGCGCGCGCTGTTGGTCTGGTTCTGCCTGAATTGGCTGGCAAGCTGGATGGATCTTCCGTTCGTGTGCCAACCCCCAACGTTTCGCTGATTGATCTGGTGTTTCAGCCCAAGCGCAGCACATCTGCTGAGGAGCTAAACGCTGCGCTCAAAGCTGCTGCGGATGGTCCGATGAAGGGCGTTCTTGATTTTACGGATCAACCGCTTGTCTCCAGCGATTTCAACCATCATCCAGCAAGCTCCACCGTAGACAGCCTGGAAACCGCTGTTCTCGAAGGCGAACTCGCCCGCGTGGTAAGCTGGTATGACAATGAATGGGGCTTTTCCAACCGTATGATCGATACAGCCGGCGTCATGGCGAAGTTCCTCTAAGACCCTGTAATCCCCTATTGTTTGCGCAGGAGGGGAATTCGGAGACCGGAATGACCACTTTCAAGACTCTTGATGATTTGCCGCACGATTTGACCGGACAGCGCGCGCTAGTGCGTGTCGATCTGAACTTGCCAATGGCCGATGGCGAGGCGACCGATCTGACCCGCGCCCGCGCCGTTGCGCCGACCATTCTGGAGCTGGCCGATCGCGGGGCAAAGGTGCTTTTGCTGGCGCATTTCGGACGTCCCAAGGGCAAGCGTCATTCCACCATGTCCACCTCTTTTATTCAGGGCGCGATTGAAGGCGTTCTGGATAAGGAAATCATGTTCATCTCCGAAGTTGCCGGACCTGTGGTTACGCAATCGATCGATATTTTGCGCGCTGGCGATATCGGCTTGCTGGAAAACACCCGTTTCTGGCCAGGTGAAGAAGCGAACGATACCGAATTTGCCAAGGGCATTGCTGCCCATGGCGATTTCTACGTCAACGATGCTTTCTCCGCTGCGCATCGCGCCCATGCCAGTACTGAAGGCTTGGCACATTTGCTGCCTGCTTATGCTGGCCGCGCGATGCAAAAAGAATTGGAAGCTTTGTCTGCCGCGCTGGACAATCCCATGCCGCCCGTGGCTGCATTGGTGGGCGGGGCCAAAGTGTCGAGCAAGCTTGCCGTGCTGGAGCATCTGGTCACCAAAGTGCAGCATCTGATCATCGGCGGAGGCATGGCGAACACCTTTCTTGCGGCCAATGGCGTGGATGTCGGTAAAAGCTTGTGCGAACACGATCTGACCGGCACAGCGACCGCGATTTTGGAAGCGGCGGACAAGGCGGGCTGCACCGTGCATTTGCCTTATGATGTTGTAGTTTCAAAAGAATTTGCAGCGAACCCGCCTTCCTTGCGCACATGTAACGTGCATGAAGTGGCCGAAGATGAGATGATCCTTGATATAGGGCCGCAAGCGGTTGAGGCTTTGGGCGATGTCCTGAAAACCTGTAAAACGCTGGTGTGGAATGGTCCGCTGGGCGCATTTGAAACACCGCCTTTTGATGCTGCAACCATGTCGCTGGCAAAAACGGCTGCAGCTCTGACAAGCGAAGGCTCGCTGGTTTCGGTCGCTGGCGGCGGCGATACTGTGGCGGCATTGGCGCAGGCCGGGGTGACAGGGGAGGTGACATATATCTCCACCGCAGGCGGCGCATTTTTGGAATGGATGGAGGGCAAAGAATTGCCAGGCGTTGCGGCATTACAGAAATAATTTTTCAACCGCATCGTGCGTGTGCCCGTGGATTAGGGTTCAGGCACGCGTTGGTGAAATTATCTCTTGCACCGCTAGGAAAAAAGGTCGCAGAACGGCTATGCTGCGACTGCGAAGGTTGTCTACATTCCCGGTGCATCATAGGACCATCGGGAAAGAGCTCGTGAGTGAGGAAAACATCATGAATACGCAGGATATGACCGCTAAGATCGCATCGGGCGATGGATTTATTGCAGCTTTGGATCAATCTGGTGGTTCTACGCCAAAGGCGCTGCGAGCTTACGGTGTGACCGACGATCAATGGTCTGGCGACGATGAAATGTTCGGCAAAATCCACGAAATGCGTTCGCGCATCATCTCATCACCCAGCTTTTCAGGTGCCAAGGTGATCGGTGCGATCCTGTTTGAAAAAACGATGGACGGCCAAGTGGGCGGCAAGCCAACGCCGCATGCTTTGATTGAAAAGGGCGTGGTTCCTTTTATCAAAATCGATAAAGGCCTCGCAGAACAGGCCAATGGCGTGCAGATGATGAATCCGATGCCGCAGCTCGATGCCCTTTTGACAAAGGCCAGCGGCTTGGGCGTTTTTGGCACGAAGGAACGCTCTGTCATTCACGAAGCAAATGCCGAAGGCATTGCCGCGATCGTTGCACAGCAATTTGAAGTGGGTGAGCAAGTCGCTGGCCATGGCATGATGCCCATGCTGGAGCCGGAATATTCAATCAATGCTGAAAATCGCGCAGCTGGGGAAGAGATTCTCAAAGCTGAGATTCTCAAGAACCTCGATGCGCTTCCCGATGGCCGTCAGGTCATGCTCAAGCTTTCAATCCCCAAGGTTGCCGGCACTTACGCTGAGTTGATTGGGCACCCCAAAGTGTTGAAAGTCGTAGCGCTTTCAGGCGGATTTAATCGCCATGAGGCCTGTATTGAGCTGGCAAAAAACGAAGGCATGATTGCAAGTTTCAGCCGCGCTTTGCTTGAAGAGCTGCGCGCAGGGATGGACGATGCGCAATTCGATTCCGTTCTGGGCACGGCAATTGATGAAATCCACGCTGCCAGTACGGCAGATTGCTCCGGACTAAGCGCTTAAAAGTGAGGTTGCATGTCTGACTGCCAGCTTTACCTGATCTCACCGCTCGAAGTGGGCGGTGATTTCCCCGCAAGGTTGGAAAAAGCATTGAATGCGGGCCCCGTCGCCGCGTTCCAATTGCGCGTCAAAGGCCTCGACCAACACGAAGCTGCACGACTGGCAGAGCCATTACAGGCGCTTTGTGTACAGCTTGATGTGGCGTTCATTGTGAATGATGATGTGGCGCTTGCAAAACGGTTAAAAGCCGATGGCGTGCATCTTGGCCAAGGTGACGGCGATCCGCGCGAAGCACGTGAGGAACTGGGCCGCGATACGCAGATCGGCGTCACCTGCCACGCCAGTCGTCATCTCGCGATGGAAGCCGGAGATGCTGGGGCGGATTATGTCGCCTTTGGCGCGTTTTTCCCCAGCACAACCAAACAAAGCGAGCACCAGCCAGAGCTTGAACTGGTGCAATGGTGGTCAGGGATTTTTGAAATACCATGCGTTGCGATTGGCGGGATAACCCCTGAAAATTGCGCGCCATTGGTCGATGCGGGGGCAGATTTTCTCGCTGTATCGGGCGCTGTTTGGAATGGCGATGAAGGTGCTGCGATAAAAGCGTTTACCGAAGTTTTGCGCGGGTGAAGCGTTGGTTCAGATTATCGGCGCGGCTTCTGGGGGCAGCGATGGTTTTCTGGCTGCTCGCTGTGTTCGCAATGGTTTGGAATGGGCCGCCGCCTGCTGATCGTAATGCGGATACCGCGCTGGTCTTAGGGGCAGCCATTGATGGCGACCAACCATCGCCTGTGTTCGCCGCGCGCATCGATTATGCCATCGATTTGCTGGCGGCAGGCCGAGTGCAGCGCATTGTGCTCACTGGCGGCGTGGGCGAGGGCGAAACGTTAAGTGAAGCCGAGATCGCGCGCGATTATGCGCTGGAGCGCGATGTTGCACCCCAGGACATTTGGGTGGAGACGGCATCGGGAACGACAATGGAAAATCTCGCCTTCGCGCAGCCCGTCAATCTGGGCAAGGATGTAGGCACGATCATCGTTGTCAGCGATCCGCTGCATCTGACGCGGGCCATGCAGATGGCGCTGGATCTGGGCTATGACGCTGTGCCGGGGCCAACGCCATATACGCGGTATCAAACCATCGGGACACAATGGCCATTTGCCCTGCGCGAGGTTTATTTTCTGCACCATTATTGGCTTTTTGGCGAATAGGCTTTCTTGCCCCGACACCGCCAATCCAGCCTTCCGCGATCAACCCCGCCTAAAACAGCGTAAGCGCGAAGGCTCTCCATCGGCATCAAGCTTGCGCAGGAAATCGCGGCCAATCACTTTATAATTCGTGCCGTTGCGAGGGCCACTGGTCATTGAAACCACATCGCCGCGGCGCAGATAGGTGCCATCGCCCTGCGGAGATGAATAGCGCGACGCGCTGAGAATTGTGAAGTGCTCACTGGGCTGTTCAATCCCAACAGCGCCGGTCGCATCTCCGGGCAGTTCACACACATATTCCCCGCGCGCGATGGTGCCAATCGGTCCATCGGCAAGTGCAGGGGAGGCCAGCAGCAGGGCCGCTACAAAGGGAAGAGCGATACGCATGCAGCGCCCATAACAACCTTGCCGCTGAACGTCACCTGATCACGTGCCACGCTTGATCGCACTTGGGCGCGTTAATCGAAGTGCCAACTGCGTTCGCCATGGCTGCTTGTGTCGAGGCCTTCTTGTTCTTCGTCCTCGGAAACGCGCATTGGCAGGAACAGCGATACCGCCAGCGCAATGACCGCTGTCAAAATAGCCGAGTACACCGCTACAACCACAAGCCCGAACGCTTGCGCACCAAACATGCCGCCAATTGTCATCCCTTCGGCAAGCCCCGTGCCGCCAAAATCGATAGAGATAAATATAGCGAGCAACATGGTGCCCAGCATCCCGCCAACGCCGTGAACCGCGAAAACATCGAGCGAATCGTCGATAGCCAAGCGGTTCTTCACAAGTTCAATCGCGCCGTAACAAACCGCGCCTGCAACAAGGCCGAAAAGGATTGCCGCGCCCGGTGAAACAAAGCCAGCCGCCGGCGTAATCGTCGCCAGGCCAGCAATCGCGCCGGTGGCAAAGCCAATGGTAGTGGGCTTACCAAACTTGATCCGCTCAATCAGGATCCAGATCAGCGCCGCGCTTGCTGCGGCGACATGGGTGTTGATGATAGCAGCAGATGCATCATCCGTTGCCGTGAGAGCAGAGCCGCCATTGAAGCCGAACCAGCCAACCCACAGGAACATCGCCCCCAGCATCGTGATACCCGGCGCATGTGGCAAAAGCCGTGAAGAGGGAAAGCCCTGACGTTTACCCAGCAACAAAGCGACCACCAGCGCCGAAACGCCTGCCGTGGTGTGAACCACAAGGCCGCCTGCAAAATCGAGCACACCCAGATCAGCCAGCCAACCGCCGCCCCAAATCCAATGAGCAACAGGCGCGTAAACCAGCAGGCCCCAAATCGCGCAGAACACCACCACCCAGCTAAACCGCGCCCGGTCCACCCACGCGCCAACCATCAAGGCAGGGGTAATCGCGGCAAATGTCATTTGGAACAGCGAGAAGGTGCTCTCCGGAATGGTCAGGCCATCACGCAAGGGTTCTAGCCCGATAAGCATCCATTTGCTGCCATCACCGATCCATCCGCCCGTCGTCTCACCAAAGGCGAAGGTGTAGCCGACCACGATCCACAAAACGGACGCCACACCAGCAACGGCTGCCACTTGTAGCGCGACTGACAGAAAATTCCTCGCCCGAACAAGGCCGCCATAAAAAAGTGCAAGGCCTGGCAATGTCATCATCAGCACCAAAGCAGAGGACACCAGGATCCACGCCGTATCACCGGAATCTCCAACGGCAACAAAGGTTTCCTGCGCAAAGGCGGCAGTTGGCACCATGGCAAAAGCTACGAGAAATGATGCAATTAGCCCTTTGGCCAATGCGGATATGCGGAACATGAAAACCCCCTTGAAACGGCCGTGCCTGATCTATCGTCAGCTCTCCGGAAGGCGTCGGTTTTAAGTCAGTTCGTTGCCAACAGGCAAGCCACAAACACCCTCGCCTGTTGATGGAATAGGGTGGAACGCGTTAAGCCATGAGAATGATGAAACGCTGCCTCGCAATACTCGCATTATTGTTCGCCATTCCTGCCACTGCGCAACAGGCCGAAGTTCCTTATTGGGCATCCATTTCGGCGGAAGAAGCTTATATGCGGGTCGGACCAAGCCAGACCTATCCGATTGATTGGGTTTATGCGCGCGAAGGTTTGCCGGTGAAGGTTTTGCGGGTGAACCAAGGATGGCGTTATATCGAAGATCCAGAAGGCACGCGCGGCTGGATGTTTTCCGCGATGCTATCGCGCAAACGCGGAGCAATTGTAGTGGGCGATACGCTCGCGCCAATCCGGACAAAGCCGGCTCAAGATGGAGCGCTGAAATGGAATGCTGAAGCTGGGGTTGTCGGCAATTTGGGCGAATGCGAAGCAGGATGGTGCAGATTTGAAACCTCTGATCGCGCAGGTTGGATCGAAGCTGCTCGCATTTGGGGCGCGGGGGCGCCTTGATTGGGTAGCTGATACGAAAAGGGCGGCCCCGAAGAGCCGCCCTCATTATTTCGTAGCGCGCTGGATCAGACCAGTTCAACAGCGATTGCGGTGCCTTCACCGCCACCGATGCACAAGGCTGCAACGCCTTTGGTTTTGCCCGCTGCTTTAAGGGCAGCGATCAGCGTGACCAGGATACGTGTGCCGCTGGCGCCGATCGGATGACCAAGCGCTGTGCCGCCGCCATTTACGTTAATCTTGTCATGCGTGATGCCGATGTCGCGCATGGCGAACATGGCAACACATGCGAAAGCTTCGTTCACTTCCCACAAATCCACATCGTCAACTGACCAACCGGCCTTGTCTAGCACCTTCTGGATCGCACCAACTGGCGCGGTGGTGAAGGCTGCGGGTTCATGCGCATGAGCTGCCATTGATACAATCTTGGCAACTGGCTTTTGCCCTTTGGCATCGGCAACGCTTTGCCGTGTCAGAACAACCGCAGCTGCGCCGTCAGAGATTGATGATGAGGTTGCAGCTGTAATGGTACCTTCTTTGGCGAAGGCAGGGCGCAGAGCCGGGATCTTGTCCGGACGGCCTTTGCCGGGCGCTTCATCAGTTTCAACGGTGACATCGCCGCGGCGGCCTGTGATCGTAACCGGCACGACTTCATCGGTGAATGCGCCGCTTTCAATCGCTTTATTCGCGCGGGCAAGCGATTCGATAGAGTATGCGTCCATGTCTTCGCGCGTTAGCTGATATTTGTCAGCCATCTCCTGTGCGTAAACACCCATCGCTGTGCCTTTGGCATAGGCATCTTCAAGGCCGTCAAGAGCCATGTGATCATAGACGGTATCATGGCCAAAACGCGCACCGCTGCGCATTTTCTTCAGGACATATGGCGCGTTGGTCATGCTTTCCATGCCGCCAGCCACCACGGCATCCACTGTGCCAGAGGCGAGGGCTTCTGCGCCCATGATGACGGTTTGCATACCGCTGCCGCAAACCTTGTTGACGGTGGTTGCCTCGGCCGATTTGGGCAAGCCAGCTTTCAAAGCGGCCTGACGAGCAGGAGCTTGTCCCAATCCTGCGGGCAGCACACAGCCCATGTAAACACGCTCGACATTCTCACCTTCAACACCGGCGCGTTCAACCGCGGCTTTGATCGCGGTGGCGCCAAGATCAGTGGCTTCTGCGCCAGCAAGGGCGCCCATCATGCCGCCCATTGGTGTGCGTGCGTAAGAGAGTATGACGACGGGATCAGATTCGCTAAAAGTAGCCATATGGTGACAATTCCTGTTGGTTCGTTCTTCGGGTTTTTATATTCGCCAAAATCGCCGTGCTCTGTACGCGCGCTTGTAAGCGTTGGCAAACATGGCCGCTTTTGGGTCGCAGCACTAGTGATAATGGTGGCGATAAACCCTGCGTTTTCAACCGGTGTTGGAGATTGCGGGTGTGGGAAGGTTGGTGGGTTGGCGATCAGGTGATGCGCAAATCGGCCCAAATTCTCTTTAGACCGATTGTAAAGTCCGCCTGTACCGCTGGTGTGCCAATCCCGTGCCCTCAATTTCCGTGATCAGGCCTTCTCATCAGCTTGCAACCCGCCCTCAAGCTGGGCTATCGCAGAAGCAGTCGGGGTCTTAGCCGTTGTCGGGACGGTCTCTTTTTCGGAGAACTTTTTCGCACATGCGGCAAATGGTACGGTTCATTGCCTTGCAACAGGCTTTGGCTTTGCCTAGACGCGGCGCTGATTCAACGCTTGTAAAGCGAGTCTGCTTTGTTCGATCTGTCGCAATATTTGCCCATAATGCTGTTCCTCGCGATCGCATTGGCGCTCTCGGTAGCATTTGTATTTCTGCCGATGGGCGTGTCCCGCCTTACAGGCACGCATAATCCTGATGCTGAAAAGCTGTCGGAATATGAATGCGGCTTCCCCGCGTTTGAAAGCCCGCGAAGCCAATTTGATGTGCGCTTTTATTTGGTCGCGATCAGCTTCATCATTTTCGATCTTGAAGCAGCTTTCCTGTTTCCTTGGGCGGTGACACTCGATGATACCGGCGTCACCGGTTGGTTAGGGATGATGGTTTTCCTCACCATCCTAGCCATTGGCCTTGCTTATGAATGGAAGAAGGGAGCTCTGGACTGGGAATGAGCAATACGATCACACCCCCCAATGCCCCTTTGGCAAACATGCCTCCTGCCGCGCAGGGTGGTGAAGTGCGTCAACCGGACGAAGACTTTTACAAATCGCTCCAATCCGAAGTGAATGACAAAGGCTTCCTCGTCACTACCACAGAAGATCTGTTCCAATGGGCGCGCACAGGCTCACTTTGGTGGATGACTTTCGGCCTTGCCTGCTGCGCGGTTGAGATGATCCATGTGAATATGCCGCGCTATGATATGGAGCGTTTCGGCGTCACCCCGCGCGCATCTCCGCGGCAATCGGATGTGATGATTGTGGCGGGCACGCTGTGCAACAAAATGGCGCCTGCTTTGCGCAAGGTTTATGACCAGATGTCTGATCCCAAATATGTGATCAGCATGGGGTCCTGCGCGAATGGCGGCGGCTATTATCATTACAGCTATTCAGTGGTGCGCGGCTGTGACAGGATTGTGCCGGTTGATATTTACATCCCGGGCTGCCCTCCAACTGCCGAAGCGCTGCTTTACGGCGTGATGCAATTGCAACGCAAAATCCGCCGCGAAGGGACTATTGAACGCTAATGACCGTTCTTCACTCCGCCCCCAAATACGCCTCAAACGAAGGCGCGCTCGATACGCTGAGCAAAGCGCTTGGCGATCACTTGATTTGCGCCGAAGAAACGCATGGTGAGCTGCTGTTCACGGTTAAGCGTGACAGCATCGAAGATGTTCTGCGGCTGCTGCGCGATGAGCATGATTATCAGCAGTTGATGGAAATCGCTGGCGTTGATTATCCCGATCGCTCTGAGCGGTTTGAATGCGTTTACATGCTGCTCTCGCTGACCAAGAACCACCGTGTGATGGTCAAACTCAGCACTGATGAAGCAACGCCTGTTCCCACCGTCACCACATTGTGGCCCGTCGCCGGCTGGCTCGAACGCGAAATTTTCGACATGTATGGCGTGTTGTTTGACGGCAATACCGATCTCAGGCGCATCCTCACCGATTACGGCTTTGAAGGGCATCCTTTCCGCAAGGATTTCCCGCTCACAGGCTATACTGAACTGCGTTATTCCGAAGAGGAAAAGCGCGTCGTTTATGAGCCTGTTGAACTGGCACAGGATTTCCGCACATTCGATTTTGAAAGCCCGTGGGAAGGTTCAAATTACGTGCTGCCCGGCGATGAAAAAGCCGAGCAGCCGCCACAGGTGGACAAGCCCAAAGTGACCGAAAACGCCAAGGATACAGGCGCAGGCAAAAAGGCTGAGGAAAAGGCTGCGAAAGGCACGCCTGCCGATCCGCCTGCCATGGTCAATAAGAAGGAGGACAAATCATGAGCGGCCTCCAGCTAGAACAATCGCCCACCACCAAAGGTGACGGCGAAATTTCCAACTACACGCTGAATTTCGGCCCACAGCACCCTGCCGCGCACGGGGTTTTGCGCATGGTTATGGAGCTGGACGGCGAGATTGTGGAACGGATCGATCCGCATGTCGGCCTGCTGCATCGCGGCACCGAGAAGCTGATCGAATATAAGACCTATTTGCAGGCGCTGCCGTATTTCGACCGGCTCGATTATTGCTCGCCGCTGGCGCAGGAATATTCCTATGTTCTCGCGATTGAGAAGCTGCTCAATGTCGAGGTGCCTGAACGGGCGCAATATCTGCGGGTCTTGTTTGCTGAGCTAACGCGCATCTGCAATCACATGCTCAATATCGGTGCGCATGTGATGGATGTGGGCGCGATGACGCCCAACCTTTGGGTGTTTGAACTGCGCGAAGATTGCCTCAACTTCTTTGAACGAGCCTCTGGCGCGCGGATGCACAGCGCATGGTTCCGCCCCGGAGGCGTGCATCAAGATGTGCCGCTGAAATTGCTGACCGACATTGGCGATTGGGTCGACAACCGCCTTCCCGAATTGTTCGGCGATGCGATGAGCCTGGTGATCGACAACCGCATATTTAAACAGCGCAATGTTGATATCGCGATTGTCTCCAAAGACGATGCGGTCAAATGGGGTTTTTCCGGACCGCTGATCCGTGCCGCTGGCATTCCTTGGGATTTGCGCAAATCGCAGCCTTATGATGTGTATGATCGGATGGACTTTGAAATCCCGGTCGGCACCAATTCCGATTGCTATGACCGTTTCATGATCCGCGTTGAGGAAGTGAAGCAATCCGCGCGCATCATCAAACAATGCCTTGCCGAAATGCCCGAAGGCCCGATTGCGTCTGACGACAAGAAAGTCTCCCCGCCCAAGCGCGCCGAGATGAAGCAATCGATGGAAGCGCTGATCCACCACTTCAAGCTCTATACCGAAGGCTTCCATGTGCCTGCGGGCGCGGTCTATGTGGCAACCGAAAGCCCCAAGGGCGAATTCGGCGTCTATTTGGTTTCCGATGGGTCAAACAAACCCTATCGCTGCAAAATCCGCCCCACCGCCTTCTCGCACCTGCAAGCCATGGATATGATGTGCAAAGGCCACCAGCTGGCCGATGCAACAGCTATTCTGGGCGCGATTGATGTGGTGTTCGGGGAGTGTGATCGGTGAGGCTCGGAACGATCTCCAATGCGACCCAAGATATGATGCATCCGCAAGGGTTTGCATTTTTCATGACGCTGATGTTTTGCTTCTTTCTGGGCTTCGTTTTTTATATTTTTGCTATCTCCTACTTTAGCGGGCGCGAGGCAGCAGTGTTCACAAGTGGCCTCCTTGTTGGCGGCTTGATCTTCTCGTGGTTGCTTGGAGCCTTCGACACACCTGTTGGCAATGCAGAGGCGTCCGGGTTTTTGGTTGCATCAGTAAGTTGGTCTTGGGTTCTTCTTCGCAAAGGCAGGCTCAATGATTAAAAGCTGTGTGCTTCTTGAAGTCATAACTCTTTGGGTTACTCAGAGAATCACCCAATGATCCTCCGCGAACTCTTCATCTTTATCGCAGCCTTTGCGGCTTTCGCCTCCGTCGTTGCGGCCTATCTCGTTGCATTCCACGGCGCGGCGAGCCTTAAGGAAGTGCTTTCCACCGCCTTTGCCGCTGTTATCGGCCTGTATGTCGGACGTTATTTGCAAACGAGATTGACCAATGGCTGAACCCGTTTCGAACGAGCTTATTCTTGAGGTGCTGAAGCGCCTGCAAACCGATGTTGCCGAAATCCGCGGCGATGTGTCTGAGGTCAAGACGCGCGTAAGTGCCCTTGATGAGCATATGGCCGGACTGTTTATTCAGGTTTCGGGCAACAACAACCGGCTTGACCGGATCGATGAACGTCTCAAACGCGTCGAGCGCAGGCTCGATCTATTGGATCATGACTAATGGCTGATCGCCACCTTGCCACCGATACACCTGAGCTTCGTGAGCGTTGGGGCGCGTTCGCCTTCACGTCTGATAACAAGGCGAAGGCCGATTATCATATCGCCAAATATCCCGAAGGCCGTCAGAAATCAGCGGTGATGCCGCTGCTTGATTTGGCGCAGCGTCAGGTTGGGGCAGAAACCGATACGCAAGGGTGGCTGCCGCTGCCGGTGATGGAATATGTCGCCAAATATCTCGATATGCCGGTGATCCGCGTGGTTGAGGTTGCGACCTTCTATTTCATGTATAACCTTGTTCCAGTTGGCAAATTCCATGTGCAGGTGTGCGGCACAACGCCTTGCATGTTGCGCGGGTCGGACGATATCATTTCTGCTTGCAAAAGCCGCGGGATGGAAAAGGGCAAGGTCTCCGAAGATGGCTTTTGGACGCTCACCGAAGTTGAATGCATGGGCAATTGCGCCACCGCGCCAATGGTCCAGATCAATGATGATAATTATGAAGACCTGACGCCAGAACGCCTTAATGCTGTTCTCGACGCGCTGGCCGCGGGTGAAAGTCCCAAGACAGGCACGCAGGAGCCGGGCCGCAAGACGTCAGAACCTGCCGGTGGCCCATCGACGCTTAAAGAGATGGTCGATGCCAATCATGATTATCGGAGTGAATGGTGATGGATAGCTCAATCATCTCGATCATCATCGCTATCGTGTTGGTGGTGATCGCCTGGAAGGTACTGAAAGGCATCGTGAAAACGATTGCGCTACTTGTGATTTGCGCTGCTGCAGCCTTTTATGTTTCTGGGGGAGCTGCGTGATGCTCGCTGATAAGGACCGCATCTTCACCAATCTTTATGGTTTTCAGGACTGGGGCCTGAAAGCTGCGCAATCGCGCGGCGATTGGGACAATACCAAGGATCTGATCGCCAAATCGCAGGATGACATTATCGAAGTCGTCAAAGCGTCTGGTCTGCGTGGCCGGGGCGGGGCAGGCTTCCCAACAGGTATGAAATGGTCTTTCATGCCTAAGGAAAGCAAAGACGGCCGGCCCAGTTTCTTGGTGATCAATGCCGACGAATCTGAGCCGGGTTCGTGCAAGGATCGCGAGATTATTCGCCACGATCCGCACAAGCTGATCGAAGGGGCGCTGGTCGCTGGATATGCGATGCGCGCGCGGGCTGCGTATATCTATATTCGCGGCGAATATATCCGCGAAGCTGAAACGCTGCAGGCGGCTATCGATGAAGCTTACGAAGCGGGCTATATCGGAAAAAATGCCTGTGGTTCCGGCTATGATTTCGATGTCTTCATGCATCGCGGTGCCGGCGCATATATTTGCGGTGAAGAAACCGCGATGATCGAAAGCCTTGAAGGCAAAAAAGGTCAGCCGCGTCTTAAGCCGCCATTCCCGGCAGGTGCGGGGCTATATGGCTGTCCGACCACCGTAAACAATGTTGAAAGCATTGCCGTTGTGCCCACCATCTTGCGGCGCGGTGCGGAGTGGTTCTCCAGCTTTGGCCGCGAGGGGAATAAGGGTACCAAGCTCTTTCAGATCAGCGGCCATATCGAAAAACCCTGCGTGGTTGAAGAAGCGATGAGCATTCCTTTCCGCGAATTGATTGAAAAGCACGCTGGCGGCATTCGAGGCGGGTGGGACAATCTGCTGGCGGTTATTCCCGGCGGTTCTTCGGTGCCTTTGGTGCCTGCTGCTGAGATTATGGACGCGCCCATGGACTTTGACGGCTTGAAAGAGCTGGGTTCGGGCCTTGGTACTGCGGCTGTGATCGTGATGGACAAATCCACCGATATCGTCCGCGCGATTGCCCGGCTGAGCTATTTCTACAAGCATGAAAGCTGCGGCCAATGCACGCCTTGCCGCGAAGGCACAGGCTGGATGTGGCGCGTGATGGAGCGGCTGCGCGAAGGCGAAAGCTCCAGCGCAGAAATTGATATGCTGTATGAAGTGACCAAGCAGGTTGAAGGCCACACGATTTGCGCTCTGGGTGATGCCGCAGCGTGGCCCATTCAAGGATTGCTCAAACACTTCCGGCCCGAGCTGGAACGACGCATTGCGGAGCGTGATGGCGTGGCAAGTGCGGCGATGCGGGAGGCGGCGGAGTGATCAAAATCGTGGGAAGATCAGCGAACCAAGAGAGCACCCAGAATGCCTAAACTCACCGTAGATGGCCACGAAATCGAAGTCCCGGCAGGCGCAACCGTCCTGCAGGCGTGTGAGCTTGCGGGAAAGGAAATTCCGCGTTTCTGCTATCACGAACGGCTGTCCATCGCGGGAAACTGCCGCATGTGTCTGGTCGAAGTGAAGCCCGGCCCGCCCAAGCCGCAGGCCTCTTGTGCGCTTCCCGCTGCCGAGGGTCAGGACATCCGCACCGATACGCCGATGGTCAAAAAGGCGCGCGAAGGGGTGATGGAATTTCTCCTCATCAACCACCCGCTCGATTGCCCGATTTGCGATCAGGGCGGCGAATGCGATCTTCAGGATCAGGCGATGGCTTATGGCCGCGGCGGCTCGCGCTATCATGAGAACAAACGCGCCGTGACTGAGAAGCATATGGGGCCGTTGATCAAAACGGTGATGACCCGTTGTATTCATTGCACACGTTGCGTCCGCTTTTCCGAGGAAATTGCAGGCCTGGATGAAATCGGCGCGCTTTATCGCGGCGAAGATATGCAGATCACGACCTATCTGGAGCAGGCGGCTGAGCATGAGCTTTCTGCCAATGTGATCGATTTGTGCCCCGTTGGCGCACTCACTTCGCGGCCCTATGCCTTCGAGGCGCGGCCTTGGGAGCTGAAAAAGACGCTTGGCATTGATGTGTCCGATGCGGTGGGTGCAAATATCCGTATTGATAGCCGGGGCCGCGAAGTTATGCGCGTGCTGCCGCGCATCAATGACGATGTGAATGAAGAGTGGATTTCGGACAAGGCGCGCTATCAGGTCGATGGCCTGACCAAGCGCCGGCTCGACAAGGTTTTCTTGCGGAAACGTGGAAAGTTGACCGAAGCGAGCTGGGACGATGCCTTTAAAGTAATCGCCAAGGCCAAACCGGGCGCGAGCATTGCCGCAATTGCTGGCGATATGGTCGATTGTGAGACGATGTTTGCCGCCAAGGCTTTACTCAAGGCGAGCGGATCGGATCTGATTGAAAGCCGTCAGACGGGCATGTCCTATGACTGCTCAAACCTTGCCGCGATCAATTTCAACTCTACCTTCGCCGGGATTGAGGAAGCGGACGCGGTGCTTATCGTGGGTAGTCATGTGCGCTGGGAAGCGGCGCTGGTGAATGTGCGTATTCGCAAGGCTGTGAAGCGCGGAGCAAAAGTATTTGTGGTCGGCCCTGAATGGGAAACGACCTATCCGGCTGAGTTCCTTGGTGATGATATGGCGGCGTTGAACGACCTGCCCGATCATGTGGTTGAAGCGCTCGAAGCTGCTGAAAAGCCTGCGATCATTGTGGGCGGCGGCGGTCTTGCTGCTGGCGGCCATGGTGCGGTTTTGAAGCTGGCACATAAGGTTGGCGCGATTTCGGATGGGTGGAACGGCTTTAACGTTCTGCACTTCTCGGCCGCTCGCATGGGCGCTGTGATGCTCGGCTTTGCGCAAAAAGGCGGCATGGCCGATATCCACGCAGCATCGCCAAAAGTGGTGCTGGCGCTGGGCGCGGATGAAGTGGACTTCACCAAATTCGCAGACGCGCTGAAGGTCTATATCGGCCACCATGGTGACAAAGGTGCGCATGGCGCTGATGTCATTCTGCCAGCTGCCGCTTTCACCGAAAAGTCAGGTACTTATGTGAACACAGAAGGCCGGGTGCAGGTGTCTGAGAAAGCGGTCTTTGCACCAGGTCAAGCGCGCGAAGATTGGACAATCTTGCGCGCTTTAGCCGATGCTCTTGGGGTGACAGTGGGCTTCGATAGTTTCGCTGAGCTGCGTGCTGCGATGATCGCGGAGGTGCCGGCTTTGGGCGAAGAGGGGCTAGCGGATTACGGCGCGCTGCCTGATAGCGTGGAAAGCGCGGAACCGGGTAAGCTGGCAAGCTATCCCATCAAGGATTTCTACCTCACCAATCCTATCGCGCGGGCGAGTGATGTGATGCAGCAATGCTCGGATGAACTGATCCATGGGGCGGAACTGCGGGAGGCGGCAGAATGACCCTCTCTACAGCATTGCCCGTCACCCTGAACTTGTTTCAGGGCCCATTTCGCTCCTGCGAGCGGATGGTGCGGGCAGACAAATGGATGCTGAAACAAGTTCAGCATGACGGCGAAGGGTTGGGGCAATGACCGAATTCTTCCAATCTCTTGGCATGACCTATGAGTGGGCGTTCTTTGTTGCGTCCATTGCGGGCATTTTGCTGATTGCTCTGCCCCTTATGCTGGCGGTTGCGATGATCATTTATGTTGATCGCAAGGTGCTGGGCGCGGTGATGATGCGGCGCGGGCCCAATGTGGTTGGGCCGTTTGGTTTGTTGCAGAGCTTTGCCGATGGTTTGAAAGTTTTCCTGCAAGAGACGATTATTCCTAGCGCGGCGAATAAGGGCCTGTTCCTGATCGCGCCGATCATCATGTTTACGGTCGCGCTGGCCGCATGGGCGGTGATGCCGTTTAGCGAGACTTTGGTGCTGTCCGATATCAATGTCGGCCTGCTTTACGTGCTCGCGATCAGTTCGCTCGGGGTTTATGGCGTGGTGATTTCGGGCTGGGCGTCCAACTCGAAATACCCCTTCTTCTCCGCCATGCGTGCCGCTGCACAGATGATTTCCTATGAGGTCTCGATCGGCTTCATCCTTGTTTGCGTCGTCCTGTGGGCGGGCACGTTCAATATGAACGGCATTATCGAAGCGCAGCGTGGGCATGGCTTCGGCGTGATCAACGCTTATGTGTTCAACCCGCTGATCTTCCCGCTTTGGGTGATGTTCTTCATCTCGGCATTGGCAGAAACGGCGCGCGCGCCGTTCGATCTGACAGAGGCGGAGAGCGAGCTGGTGGCCGGTTTCCAGACCGAATATTCCTCGATGAGCTTCGCGCTGTTCTGGCTGGGCGAATATGCCAACATCCTGCTGATGTGCATGCTCAATGCGATCCTGTTCTGGGGCGGCTGGCTGCCGCCCTTCGACTGGGAGCCGCTCTATGCCGTGCCCGGGATCGTGTGGATTTTGCTCAAGACCTTCGTGTTCTTCCTGATGTTCAGCTGGATCTGGGCGACGGTGCCGCGCTATCGGTATGACCAGCTGATGCGTCTGGGCTGGAAGGTGTTTCTGCCGCTGAGCCTCGTGTTTGTTGCGCTGACGAGTGGCTGGCTGGTGCTGGTGGAGTGGGCGTGATGCGTTGGCCAACATGCATCTTGGCTTTCGCGCTTTCAGTCTCTGCATCTCCTGCGATTGCGCAGGAGCGGGAGCCCCACCTTGCCGTTCTATGCGGCTTTTACGAAGTGACTAACAATGACCCGGCACCCACGACGCTCAATCCAACGGGTCCAAAGAGGCTCTGGCTTATGGTTTTGTCCGGAGCTGCTCGTGAAAAGTTCACGGTCTTTGATCCCACATCTCTTTTTGATGGGGCAACCTTGAAGAGCTACAACTTTAGCGAGACTCTCGGAAAATTCGCTATCGTCTTTGAGCAAGGAGACCGCATCGTAGGTTTTCAAACCGATGCCATCGACTTGGAGGAACCTCACATCGCTCATATCGGTACGGGGCGGTACACTGACGATGGCGAACTCTTCGAAGAAAGATACAGCCACACTGGCAAGTGTATGTTCTTCAACACCGATGACCCAACTGAAGTAAGACGAGAGATCGCAGTTTTAGCGGAAAGCGAACAATGACCGCCGCCCAACTCATCAAAAGCTTCACCCTGTGGGAATTTCTCAAGGCCCATGCACTGACGCTCAAATATTTCTTCAAGCCGAAGGTGACGATCAACTATCCCTTCGAGAAGAACCCGCTATCCCCGCGGTTTCGCGGTGAGCATGCGCTTCGGCGCTACCCGAACGGCGAAGAGCGGTGCATTGCCTGCAAGCTGTGTGAGGCGGTCTGCCCCGCGCAGGCGATCACCATTGAGGCGGAGCCGCGCGAAGACGGATCGCGGCGCACCACGCGTTATGACATCGATATGACCAAGTGCATCTATTGCGGCTTTTGTCAGGAAGCGTGCCCGGTGGATGCCGTGGTTGAGGGGCCCAACTTCGAATATGCGACCGAAACGCGCGAAGAATTGCTCTATGACAAGACAAAATTGCTGGCCAACGGGGACAAGTGGGAGCGCGCGATTGCCGCAAACCTTGAAGCCGATGCGCCGTATCGTTAAGCGGCGCGCAGGATCGGACGGGGCTACATGATTCAGACTTTTGCATTCTATCTGTTTGCCATGCTTGTCATCGCCAGTGGCGCGATGACGATCCTTGCGCGCAATCCTGTGCATTCGGTCCTGTGGCTGATCCTTGCCTTCTTTAACGCAGCGGGCTTGATGGTGATCGTCGGCGCGGAATTTATCGCGATGCTGCTGGTGATCGTTTATGTCGGCGCGGTTGCGGTGTTGTTCTTGTTCGTCGTGATGATGCTGAACATCGATTTTGCCGAGCTGCGGGCAGGTTTTATCAAAAACGCGCCTTTGGGCGTGGCAATTGCGGTGATCTTGCTGGCGGAGCTGGTGCTTGGCATTGGTGCCTATCGCGCCGGCGTTATGGAGCTGGGCACGCCTTTGGGTGATGCGGCGCCATTGCCGGGGCAGAGCAATATCGAGAATATCGGTCTGCTGCTTTATGGCGAATATCTGTTCTTGTTCGAAGTGGCGGGTATCATCCTGCTGGTGGCGATGATTGGCGCGATTGTGCTGACCCATCGCAAGCGTCCGGACAACACGCGCGGTCATCAGAACATCTCCAAACAGGTCGCGCGCCGTCCGCAAGATGCGACCGAATTGAAAAAGCCCACTATCGGGCAGGGTGTAGATATTGGGGGGGGTGAGCTGTGATCGGCATCGAACACTATATCGTTGTCAGCTCGATCCTGTTCGTGCTGGGCGTTCTGGGGATTTTCCTCAACCGCAAGAACATCATCGTCATCCTGATGGCGATTGAGCTGATCTTGCTAGCTGTGAATATCAATCTGGTCGCGTTCAGCGCGTTTCTGGGTGATCTCACCGGACAGGTTTTTGCGATGTTCGTGCTTACTGTCGCCGCTGCTGAAGCGGCTATCGGCTTGGCTATTCTGGTCATTTATTTCCGCGCTCGCGGGACAATCGCGGTTGACGATGTCAACCAGATGAAGGGGTAATAGACCAGTGAACGCCTCAATTCTGGCTATTGTTTTTGTGCCATTGCTCGCAGCTATTGTAGCAGGGCTGGGCGGCCGCATGATCGGCCACACCGCTGCCAAGGCTCTGACGACGGGCGGGCTGTTTTTGGCCGCTGCACTAAGCTGGCCGATCTTTATCAGCTTTATTGGTGGTAGCGCCGAGGCGACCGTGGTGCCTGTGCTCAAATGGGTGCAATCTGGTGCATTGACGTTCGATTGGGCGCTGCGTGTCGATGCGCTGACGGCAGTGATGCTGGTGGTGATCACCACCGTTTCTGCGCTCGTGCATCTGTATAGCTGGGGCTATATGGAAGAAGATCCGGATCAGAGCCGGTTCTTTGCCTATCTCTCGCTGTTCACCTTCGCGATGCTGATGCTGGTGACAGCTGACAACCTGGTGCAGATGTTCTTCGGCTGGGAAGGCGTTGGTTTGGCGAGCTATCTGCTGATCGGCTTCTGGTATAAAAAGCCCACCGCTAATGCCGCTGCGATCAAAGCCTTTGTGGTGAACCGCGTGGGCGATCTTGGCTTTATGCTGGGTATCTTCGGTATATTCATGGTGTTCCAGACAACCAGCATTCCTGAAATTCTCGAAGCGGCACCTGCCATGGCTGGCAGCACAATCGGCTTTATGGGGATGCGGATTGATACGTTGACGATCATTTGCCTGCTGCTGTTTATCGGCGCGATGGGCAAATCAGCGCAGTTGGGCCTGCACACATGGTTGCCCGATGCGATGGAAGGGCCAACGCCCGTTTCCGCGCTGATCCATGCGGCAACGATGGTGACAGCGGGCGTCTTTATGGTGTGCCGTCTTTCGCCGCTGTTCGAAACATCTGCAACGGCGATGGCTGTGGTGACTGTGGTGGGAGCAGCGACCTGCTTCTTCGCGGCGACCATCGGTACAACGCAGTGGGATATTAAGCGCGTCATCGCGTATTCCACCTGTTCGCAACTTGGCTACATGTTCTTTGCCGCAGGCGTTGGCGCTTATGGCCCGGCGATGTTCCACCTGTTCACGCATGCCTTTTTCAAAGCGTTGTTGTTCCTTGGTGCAGGCTCGGTCATCCATGCGATGCATCATGAGCAAGATATGCGCTATTATGGTGGCCTCAGGAAACATATCCCGATCACTTTCTGGGCGATGCTGTTGGGCACGCTGGCGATTACGGGGCTGGGTGTTTATCATCTTGGCGTTGGTTTTGCCGGTTTCTGGTCAAAGGATGCCATTCTCGAAGTGGCATGGGCCGCTGGTACGACGACGAGTGTCACCGCATTCTGGCTTGGCACCTTCGCGGCGCTGCTGACGAGTTTTTATAGCTGGCGCCTGATGTTCCTCACCTTCTGGGGCAAGCCGCGCTGGATTGAGAGCGAGCATATTCAGCATTCAGTGCACAAAACACCCCAAGAAGCTGGTGAGGACACAACCGGCGGATATCACCCGCATGAAAGCCCAATTTCGATGCTTATTCCGCTTGGCGTATTGTCAATTGGCGCGGTTGTAGCGGGGCAGGTGTTCCATGATCCTTTCTTGCAAGAAAGCGAATTTTGGAATGGCGCGATTGCATTCAATGCAGAATTGATGGTCGCGATGACCGAAGTTCCGTATCTGGTGAAATACGCAGCTCTCATTGTGATGGTGATCGGCTTTATCGCAGCCTGGTATGCCTATATCCGCAAGCCTTCGGTCCCGAAGGAAACCGCCAAACAACTTGGTCCGATCTATCACTTCGTGCTCAACAAATGGTATTTTGACGAGCTTTACAATTTCCTCTTCATCAAGCCGGCTTTCTGGTTTGGGCGCGTCTTCTGGAAGCGCGGGGATGAAGCCACGATTGATCGTTTCGGCCCCAACGGTGCTGCCTGGCTGGTCGGACAAGGATCCGGCCTCGCGAAGAAGGTGCAGTCAGGTTATCTCAATAGCTATGCGCTGATCATGCTTCTTGGCGTGGTTGCTGCTGTGACATGGGTGCTGTTCTAATGGGGGGCTTCCCAATCCTTTCGACCATGATTTTGGTGCCGCTTATCGGTGCCATCATTTGCCTTTTCCTTGAGGCCAAAGCCGCGCGCAGCGTTGCGCTGGTGATCACGTTGATCAATCTGGCGCTGGGCATCGTGCTGTGGCTGAATTATGATATTGGCGGTGCGCAGTGGCAATTTGCAGAGCGTGCGGACCTTTTTGCAGGCTTCCAATATGCGCTTGGTATCGATGGCATTGCACTAATGCTGATCATGCTCAGCGTTTTCCTGATGCCGATCTGCATCGGTGCTAGCTGGGAAGCGATCAAAACCCGCGTAGGCGAATATATGGCGGCGTTCCTGCTGATGGAAACGCTGATGATCGGCACCTTTGCAGCGCAGGACATCTTCCTGTTTTATATCTTCTTTGAAGCGGGCCTGATCCCGATGTATCTGATCATCGGCATCTGGGGCGGCGATAACCGGATCTACGCCAGCTATAAATTCTTTCTCTACACCCTGCTTGGCTCGGTGCTGATGCTGATCGCGATGTTCTGGATGGTGAATGTGGCTGGCACGTCGAGCATTGCGGCGCTGATGCAATATGATTTCGCGCCAGAGGCACAAACATGGCTGTGGCTTGCCTTCTTCGCCAGCTTCGCAGTGAAGATGCCGATGTGGCCGGTGCATACATGGCTGCCCGATGCGCACGTGCAGGCACCCACAGCTGGCTCGGTCATTCTGGCGGGCGTTTTGTTGAAACTGGGCGGCTATGGCTTTATCCGTTTCAGCCTGCCGATGTTCCCCGAAGCTTCTGCGCAATTTGCGTGGCTGGTCTTCGCGCTCAGCATGATCGCGGTTGTGGTGACGAGCCTGATTGCGTTGGTGCAGCACGATATGAAAAAGCTCATCGCCTACTCATCGGTCGCGCATATGGCGATTGTGACCGTGGGCCTGTTCTCGTTCAACGTGCAGGGCCTTGAAGGATCGATGATCGTCATGCTGAGCCACGGACTTGTCTCGGGCGCATTGTTCCTATGCGTTGGCGTTATTTATGACCGGCTGCATACGCGTGAGATTGATCGGTATGGCGGTCTGTCGATCAACATGCCTGCTTACGCCACGCTGTTTCTGCTCTTCACGATGGCCAGCATCGGTTTGCCGGGCACAAGCGGGTTTGTCGGCGAGTTTTTGAGCCTTGCGGGCATTTATCAGGTGTCGAGCACCGTCGCATTTGTCTGCACGACCGGCATCATTCTGGGCGCTGGTTATATGCTGTATCTCTATCGCCGCGTTGCCTTTGGCGAGCAGAAGAATGCCGATGCCGCCGCAATGCCGGATCTCACAATGCGCGAATATGCTTTGCTTACCCCCATTGCCGCAGTGGTTTTGTGGATGGGCATTTATCCTGAAAGCTTCCTTGCGCCGATGCGTGCAGACATTGCCGCACTCGATGCGCGCCTTGCCCGCGCTGCGCCAGCTGGTGATGCGATGATCTCATTTGGCGAGCCTGTTGTGGATGAAGCTGTCATTGAAGAAGCACCCACAACGCCAGATGCCGCAGTTGAGGAGGCGCAATAATGGACTATGCCGCTTCCTTCGCGCTGATCGCGCCAGAACTCGTTCTCACCATTGCTGGCCTTGGCCTGCTGCTCATCTGCGCATGGGGCGGGGATAAGAGCGCCAAGCTTGTCAGCATCCTTGCCTGCGTTGCCTTGGGCGGTGCATTTGCTTTGGTCGCCCCTGTTGTGTGTTCCGGCGCATCTGGCCCTGATACGCTGGCCTTTGGCGGACTGTTTGCAGCCGACGCTTTTGCCGGGTTTGCCAAACTGTTGATCTTCGCAGCCTCGGGCGCGGCTTTGGTTGTTGCACCGCGCTATTTCGAAAAGGTCGCCACGATGCGGCCGGAATTTGCTGTGCTGGTGGTGTTCGCTGCTTTGGGCATGAGCATTATGGTCTCGGCGACCAATCTCATAACCCTCTATATGGGTTTGGAGCTGAACTCGCTTGCTGCCTATGTGCTCGCCGCATTTCTGCGCAATGACGAACGGTCTGGCGAAGCGGGCCTAAAATACTTTGTTCTGGGCGCGTTGGCATCGGGCATTCTCTTGTACGGGATGAGCCTGATTTATGGCTTTACCGGTACGGTTAGCTTTGACGGCATTCACGCCGCGCTTTCCAGCGGCCTTTCCACAGGAGCGCTGTTCGGCTTGATCTTCGTGCTGGCGGGTCTGGCCTTCAAGATCAGCGCCGTGCCGTTTCATATGTGGACCCCCGATGTTTACGAAGGTGCGCCTACACCTGTCACCGCATTCTTTGCCAGCGCACCCAAGGTTGCGGCAATCGCGTTGACAGCGCGCGTCGCTGTCGAAGCATTTGGCAGCCAAGTTGACGCATGGCGGCAAGTGCTGATCTTTGCGGCGCTCGCCTCGATTGTCGTGGGCGCATTGGGCGCAATCGGGCAGAGCAATATCAAGCGCCTGCTCGCCTATTCCTCGATCAACAATGTCGGCTTTATCCTGATCGGTCTGGCGGCAGCTTCGGTTGCCGGGGTGAGCGCGATGCTTGTCTACCTGTCGATCTATGTCGCCATGACCATTGGCAGCTTTGTCGCGGTGTTGATGTTGCGCAGCGAAGACGGCTCATACTTGGACAGCATCGATGATCTGGCCGGTCTTTCGACCACGCGGCCAGTGCTGGCGTGGTGTCTGATGGCATTGATGTTCAGCCTTGCTGGCATTCCGCCATTGTTTGGCTTCTGGGGCAAATTCGTGGTGTTCCAAGCTGCGGTTGAAGCGGACCTGATCTGGCTTGCGGCGCTGGGCATAGCGGCCAGCGTTATAGGCGCGTTTTACTATCTCAAGATCGTCAAAGTGATGTTCTTCGATGCCCCCGCTGGAAGAGCCACTGGGAATGCGGATACGGCGCATTGGGCTTTGCTTGCCATCGCGACGATCTTCATTTCGCCGCTTGGCTATGCCATCAATGGCTGGCTGGGTTGGTTGGCAGATATGGCAGCGTCCGGCCTGTTTCCTGCTGTTTAAGCCGCTTTGCGCATTGCGATCGAAACTGTTTCCGAGACCGGCAGCACCAATGCCGATCTTGCGCAACGCATCGCACAGGGCGGGGTGGTGCCCGAAGGCACTTGGTTAATAACGGACAAGCAAACCGCCGGGCGCGGGCGGCAAGGGCGGCAGTGGCTCGATGCGCCCGGCAATTTTATGGGCTCGACTGTCGTTGCGATCCGCGATCAGGACCCGCCCATTCCTACCTTAAGCTTTGTGGCTGCGCTGGCGCTTTATGAAACAGTGGTGCACCGTCTTTCCAGCCCGCAAGATCTGATGTTGAAATGGCCCAATGATGTGCTGCTCGATAAAGCGAAGCTGGCAGGCATTTTGCTGGAGCGGCATGGGGACTGCGCGATCATTGGTATTGGTGTAAATCTTGCAGCTGCGCCCTTGGTCCAAGGCCGCGAAGTTCTCGCTCTTTCCGCCAAAGGTCCGGCACCGCAGCGCGATGCTTTCGCCAATGACCTCGCAGCACAATTGGCAACAGAAATCGCGCGCTGGCGAGAAACCGGCTTTGACCCAATCCGCAATCGCTGGCTTGCCGCATCGCACTGCGTAGGCGAACAACTGTCCGTGCATGAGGGCGAAGGTATCACCACTGGAACATTTGACGGCATCGCCGAAGATGGCGCATTGCAGCTGCGCTTGGCGGATGGCGCTATTCGTGCCATCCGAGCAGGCGATGTGATGTTGGAGAGTTGACGAATGCTGCTCGCGGTCGATGTTGGGAATACCAATGTGGTCTTCGCCCTGTTTGATGGCGAGGATATCCGCGCGCGTTGGCGCATTGCGAGCGATGCGCGGCGAACGGGCGATGAATATGCCGTGTGGCTGATGCAGTTGATGGCGATGGAAAAGGTGGGACACAAGGACATTGCGCAGGTCATCATCGGGTCAGTTGTCCCGCGCGCTGATCACAATCTTACAGTGTTGTCGCAAAAATATTTCGGGATCAATCCGCTTTTCGCAGGCGAGGGTAAAGCCGCGTGGCACTTTGAAATCGATGTTGAACAACCAAGCTCGCTGGGAGCGGACCGCGCGCTTAATTGTATCGCTGCGCATGAGCGGGTTGGCGGCGATATGATCGTCGTTGATTTTGGCACAGCCACGAAGTTCGAAGCGATCGATTTTAACGGCGCATACAAAGGTGGCATTATTGCACCGGGCATCAATTTGTCGCTCGATGCGCTGGTGGGCAAAACCGCCAAATTGCCACGGATTGCCATTCGTGCGCCAGAAACAGACAGTGTGATTGGTCGCAATACCGAAGATCAAATGTTGATCGGTGTATATTGGGGCTATGTCGCGATGATGGAAGGTTTGATTGATCGGATGAAGATAGAATTTGGCCGCCCGGTAAAGGTCGTTGCAACCGGGGGACTGGCGATTTTGTTTGATGAACAAACCGATGTTTTTGATCATGTCGATGCAGAATTGACGCTCCACGGCCTCGCCATTCTTGCACGTCAGGCAAACAGCGCATGAAGAAAGATTTTACGCCGCAGGACGAATTGCTGTTCCTTGCACTGGGCGGTTCTGGCGAAATCGGGATGAACCTCAACCTGTATGGCTGTCAGGGAAAATGGCTGATGGTTGATTGCGGGATGAGCTTTGGCGCGGCCGAATATCCCGGCACTGAGCTGATGTTTCCAGACCCGGAATTTATTGAGGATCGGCGCAAGGATCTGCTCGGCATCGTTCTCACCCATGCGCACGAAGATCACATCGGTGCACTTCCTTATTTTGCAGGTGACTTCCGCGTTCCGCTTTACGCAACACCGTTCACCGCAGACCTCATTATGCGCAAGCTGGATGAGGCAGGCATCGCGCGCGAGGTGAAGTTGCACGTGATCGAAGAAGATCACGGCCAGATTAAGCTTGGCCCCTTCACAGTCTCATATCTCCCGCTCGCGCACTCTATTGCAGAAGGAAATGCGCTGCTGATCGAAACGCCATACGGCAATATTTTTCATACAGGTGATTGGAAGCTAGATGATGAGCCGCAGATTGGCACGCCGACGACTTCTGAAGAACTGACGGCGATTGGCGATGAAGGCGTGCTCGCGCTGGTGTGCGATTCCACCAATGTCTTCAATCCCAATCCCTCAGGATCTGAAGGCGCAGTGTTACGCGGTTTGCTTGAAGAAGTTTCGCTGCATGCAGGCAAACGCGTTTTGGTGACGACCTTTGCGTCCAATGTTGCGCGCTTGCAAACGCTGGGCCGTGTGGCGCGTGAAACCGGGCGTCAGCTTTGTGTTGCTGGCCGCTCGCTTGATCGCATCATCGAGGTCTCGAAAGACAATGGCTATCTCACCGATCTTCCCGATGTCGTAGATTTCGAAACAGCGATGAGCTTGCCGCGCGGTGAGGTGTTGATCATGGCAACGGGCGGACAGGGCGAGCCGCGCGCAGCCCTTTCACGCATTGCCGAAGACAATCATCGCCTCAGCCTGTCGAACGGGGACGTTGTGCTGTTCTCAAGTCGCCAGATCCCGGGCAATGAAATCGCAATTGGAAAAATACAAAATCGCCTTGCCGAACGCGGGATCACCATGGTGACGGACAGGCAGGCAGAGATCCACGTTTCCGGCCATCCGGGGCGCCCGGAACTCGAGGCGCTCTATAGCTGGATACAGCCGGAGATCCTGGTGCCTGTGCATGGCGAAATGCGGCATATGTTGGAACAAGGCCGGCTGGGCAAAGAATGCGGTATCCCGCGTAATATCGTCCAGAAAAACGGCGATATTGTACGTTTGGCCCCCGATGCTCCGGGTAAAATTGCTGAAGTGCATTCGGGCCGATTGGTGCTGGATGGTGACATCATTGTGCCTGCCAATGGAGAGGCTGTCACCATGCGTCGCCGCCTTGCGCATAGCGGTATCGTGATCGTTGTGGTGAACGGCTTTGACGATGTGACAGTGCAGGGCGTAGGTCTGCCGCTCGATGAAGATTACGACGCGTTTGTGTTGGAGGCGCAGCAAGATGTTACCGATGCGCTGCACAAATTGCGCGGCAGTGCAGCGCGTGATGGTGATGCGATTTACGAAGCGGCCCGTTTGGCGGCGCGGCGCGCGGCACAAAGATGGTCAGGCAAGAAACCGCAGACGCGGGTAATCGTTCTGCCATCGTAAGCTCATGCGAGAGACCTGATGCAACTTACCTCTATCATCGCGATTTATCTCCTATTCTGGGTGATGAGCGCCTTTGTGCTGCTGCCATTTGGATTGAAAACCGCCGATGAGGCAGGTGTGGAAAAGGTGCGGGGGCAAGCGGACAGTGCGCCGGTAAATTTCAGACCAGGGCGCGTGGCTTTGCGCGCCACCGTGCTGTCAGCGTTTTTGTGCGCGCTGTTTATCGCAAATTTCAATTATGGCTGGGTAACGGTGGAAGACATCAATATCTTCGGCACGCCGCCCACAATTGAAGAAGCGCGGCAGCGCTAATTATTCGCGCAGCCGCTCAATCGCTTGAGCCAGCACGACATACAGCTTACCGATATCCGACGACAGCAGCGTCACGGCCAAGGCATTGCCATCGCGCGTAGACAGCACAGTGCGCAGCATTCCTTCAAAGTCTGCAATATAGCGGTTTACGACCTGCCTAAACTCGGCATCGCCCGAATACACATCATGCACCGAACGCGCTTCGTGCTTATCGAGCAAACGCACTGCGCGGCGCGTGAAGATCCCGCGATCACCGCGCAGATATGTCGCCCATGCATCATCGCCAACATCGGTTTCAAATGTCTTGGCGATATCGATCGAACTGGAATTGAGCGCCTCGGTGATGAGCGCCATGCGCCTTGTGAAATCACCATCCTTGCGTTCTTCGGCTTTCTCGCGCGCGGCGCTGATGCGTTGTTCAAGATTGCCGGTCAGCTCATTCACCCGCGCCAATTGATCGCGCAATTCAGCGGTCGTTTCGCGGCCCTTTTCGTTGGCTTTGGCAGTACTCGCCTCAAGCTCTTTGATCACGCTTTTCGATTGCGCCACTAGCGCTGAGGCAATCGCGCTATTGCTTTGCTCGGCAATCGCATCGGCGATTTCGCGGATGTTTTGCGAATGGTTGGTCCGCACATCCTCCAGTGCATTTTGCGAAGAGGATTGGAGCGTTTCGATCGCCCCCTTAAGCTCACCGCGCGTTTCTTGCGCCAACGCGCGTGAACGCGTGGTCACATCATCAAGCTGTGTCTGGAGCGATTGCAGCACTTCGAGGGAAGCACCGCCTGCTTCGCGCGCCTGAACAAGATGCTCGGAAAGTTTGGAGCTGCGTTCCTCTGCATCGCCGATCAATTGCTGCACATCTGTGCCCGTTTTCTGGAAGGCGGTTAGCCGTTCTTCGGCACGACCCAGCGCTTCGGATAAAGTGCCATCGGTATGCTCAGCACCGGAACGGATAAGCTCCAACAGGCGCACGCTTTCATCAGTGAGGCGGGCGACCATGGTCCCATTTTCTTCAAGGATTGCACGGCTTTGTGATAGTTTTTCGGTTGCCTGCGCGGCGCTTTCACCCAAAGCTGTGTTGGCGTCCTGCGCCTGCGTTCCCAAATTCTGAATGTTTTGATCAAGCAAGGTAATCCGCTCTGCCAGAGCATCGCCTCTTTCAGCCAATCCCGAAATATGCGCAAGGTGCTGTTCTTCGCGTTCAACGATACGTTGATCGACAGCTGACAAACGCTCTTCCATAGCGGCCAGCGCTTCGGCCTCGCGCGTTTCGGCCAAACCGCGTCGGCGCTCCAGATCGCCGTCAAACGCTTGGGCACTTTCCTGCAAAGCGGTATCGACTCGCGTTGCTTCATCCGTAAGGGCCAAAAGGCGCGAACGCGCGCTTTCCATCGCCTTGCTGTCGATCTCTGAAACAGTGCCAATGGCCTGCGCCAAACGCGTTTCCAGCTTGCCGATTGTCTCATCCCATGTCGCCATGAGCGCGCTGCGCGTTGCGTCCAGCTTGCCGAACATTTCTTCCTGTTCACTCGCCACAATCTGCATGCGCGTGCGCATCGCTTCGGTCCGCTCAGTTTCAGAGCTGTTAATCGCTTCGTCACGGTCTTTGAGGTGGTTGGCCAATTCCTCGGCACGCAGACGCAAAGCTTGGTTGGCCTTATCATCCAATTCGATAAGCCGCACACGTTCCGCTTCATGCGTTTCTAGCAGCGTGTTGAGACGTTGCTGGGCGCTTTCGCCCAATTCATTGGCGTCGCGATCAAAGGTTTCGAGCGTTTCTGCGATGCGGTTGCTGATTTGCTCCACATGCTTTTCGCCAGATTGGCCATATTCATCGAGGCGATCAAAACCTTCGACCAGCTTTTCCAACCGATCCTGCGCGACATTGCCTGCATTGCCGATCTGGCTTGTCATATCGCGCGCGGCATTGGCCAACACCGGCAGATCATCACGCAGCTTTTCAAGATTGGCAACCGCGCTTTCGCTCACCTGACCGATCAAGCGCACACGCTCGTTATTTTCAACCACCAGCCCTTGCAACTTTTCAGCGTTGCCAGAAATCCGATCAGCAGCCACGCGGCCAAGCGATTCCAGATCACGCGATTGCGATGCGATGAAGTCGCGCGCCAGACTAAGCTCGCGATTCACGATCGCCAAACGTTCCTCCAAGGCATGCGATTCGTGCGACAGGATATTGGCTGCATCCACAAAACGCCCAACCTCACGCTTGCTGGTGCGCATTACCAATAACCACAATCCAATCACCAAAATGACAGGCATGGCCCAATTCGCGATCCATGAAGTCCACAATGCACCATTGGTTGCAATATGCGTGACGGCCATCCGTTCAAAATGCGCATAAACGTAAAACGCTGTCCAAGCGACAATCGCCAGCCCAGCAAGGTATGGCGCAATCGCCGCAAAATCGGTGGTACTTTCCGGCTCCGCTTCGTGCCATGCGGCATCTTCGGTCGGTTCTTCCGGCTCAAAAGTTTCGGTAGCCGACGGTGTTTCGCTTTCTGCGATTTCGCCCTCGACCGGCTCGTGACCTTCAACGGTCAACATAGATCTGCGTCTTCCCATGGCTCTAGCATATCATACCCAGATCACCGGGGAACCCCGTCTTAACCTTAGCCTGCTATGCGTCCACAATGGTGTATGAAACAGGCAGTTTTAATGCAGCAATTACCGCTGCGACAGGTGAAGACTTTGCGCTTCGAGAACAGCTACTTAGTAGCTATGGCGATAGCGTGGCACAGCAGATCGATCTGCTTTCACGGGCCAGATGTGATGGCAATTGGAACGTGGCTGCGCGCCGCCTTGAAAGCCTTGGAGCGAGTTTCCACTGTGGCCGATTGGTCAAACTTGCCGAACAAGCGATAGATGGAGCACCAGGTGATCCGGTGATCTTGCGCGATTTGCGCCGTTATGCCGCCGAATTTTCCTCCTAAGGCCTGCGTTTTTAAGATTTCTCCAGCGCCGCGAAATCGCTAGCGTTCAATAAACGCAGCTAACGGCGGTTTAACCCTAAGGCGCTATGTCACACTTATGAATGAGCCAAGCTCTGACTTGCCCCCTGCTGCAAAGCCGGTGGACCCGCCTCGTGCCGATCAGGTGCGTGGTATTGCTATGGGGCAATCGACGGGCGAAATCTTGCGACATTTGATGACGCGCGAACGCGATGGATTGTTTAGCGATGCTATCCTCGCACGCTGCAATGCGATGATCGGTAGCCTTTCGCGGCAACTCTTGATCGCGCTTTGTGAAACCGATGAGCAAAGCGATTTGCGCGCCTTTTTGGCGGAGCATGAGGACGCCTTGTCACGGGCGCTGATGGCGCAGGCGGATTTGCTCGGTCATTGTCATGCGGCTGCGGTGGAAAGCTTGCTGAGCGATCAGCTGCATGAAGATGCCGCTATAGATCCGGCAGTGTCACCGCTTCTCAAGGCGCTTTTGTCTGGCGATAATAGCGATTTGGCGGGTGCAGCGATGCATGTGTTGGCCGCGCAGTCACGGTTCTTGCACACATCGCGCCGGATGGAATTGCCGCTGGCAGAGTTGCCTGCAGAGCTGTTTCATATCGCAGCAACGTGTTTTGCCAAGCAGGATTATGCTGATCACAGGGCGTTGGAAACGACCCGGAGAACGCTTTTTTCGCAATATGATGAAGGTGCGGCGCGGATTGCGCAAATCACGCGCCTGGCTTTGGATATGAGCGATGATACCGCCGCCTTGTCTCGCCTTACAGAAGCGGGCGTGGCGATCTTTGCAACTGCATTGGCGCTGGAGTGCGGCCAATCGCGCGAACACACAATTTTGGCGATGGGCCAAAAGGAGCCAGCGCAATTCATCGTGATGATGCGTGCAGCAGACCTGTCGCCCGCCGCTTTATCACAAGCGCTTGCGACCCTGCATCCGCATATCGATCTCGATCCCGCGCTAAGCGCGCTTTCTTCGCAAGAGGCGGCACAAATGCTCAATGCGTCGATCAGCGGCGAGGGGTCATAGAGCAATGGCGACGAATGTAAGCTATACCGCACATGCCCGGACCGATCTGGACGGCAATCTGATCGCCGCGGATGAGCCGCTTGCAGGGTTTCACAGGCGTTCCGGCGGGGATTTACCGGGGCCTTTGGTAACGCCAGCTCTCATCCAATTGGTGCGCAAGTCGCGTGATCTGGGATTGCGATTGTCACGCCCGATCATGGCGCAGGATGATCGTGAGCAAATCACCGCCTGGATCGAAGTATCTCCCGGCGATGAGGGCACAAGCATTGCTATCGCGAACTGGCAGGCTCAGCCTTTGGCTGAGGATATTGGCACAGCTGATGCAGCGCATCGCAACGCCATCGCCCGCCAGATGAGCGAGCTTGCCCTGCGATTAGGCCCGCATCAAGAAGTGCTCGCGGTGCTGCAGGCAAGCGGTGATCTTAGGAAGATCGCAGATACTATACGAGGGCGGCTTGGAGAAGCATGGACACAATTCGTCGAACTCAAGGGCAATGCGCACAAACAGCCCCTGCATTGGCGCTTGCTTGATGGTGCTAAGTTGGAGCTGGACGGCTCGGATCGGCAATGGACCGTATTTCTCATCCCCTTTGGCCGGTTGGAGCCGGGCAGCGATGGGTTTGAGCTGCACCTTGTGGCGGATGAACCGGAGAACGCTGAACAACCTTCTGATAAAGGACATGAAACTGTTACGCGTCCGGGGATTGGTGAGGATATCGCGCCTGTCTTGCGGCAGCCTGTTTCTCGCATTATCGCCAATGCTGAAACGATCCGCACGCAGCTCGCAGGGCCATTGGCGGACGAATATTCGAATTACGCGAAAGATATCTCTAGCGCAGGCGAGCATTTGCTTTCGTTGATCGATGATCTGACCACGCTCGAAGCGGTGGAGGATGAAGAGTTCACAGCCGCTGCCGAAGCTGTCGATTTGGCTGATGTTGCGCGCCGTGCCGCTGGCATTCTGCGGGTGCGCGCCAAAGAGCGCGGGATTACGATCGATGCGCCCAAGAATGGCGAGGCAGTGCCAGCGACCGGCGAATTTCGCCGCGTTTTGCAGATCCTGCTAAACCTGCTCGGCAATGCGATCCGTTACACGCCCGAAGGGTCTGACGTGTGGATCAGGAGCGAGGTTTTTGAAGGCCGAGCAAGCGTAACCGTTGCCGATATGGGCGAAGGGCTGGACGAAGCTGAACAGAGCAAAGTGTTCGCCAAATTTGAACGATTGGGCCGCAGCGGTGATGGCGGATCAGGCCTTGGCCTGTATATCTCGCGCCGTTTGGCACAAGCCATGGACGGTTCGCTGACAGTTGAAAGCGCCAAAGGGCAGGGCGCCCGTTTTACGTTGGAACTGCCAGCAGGCGAGGGCGACGGTTAAAGCCGCCGCCCTGTTAAACCTAATCTGCCAAACCTACCGTTGATCAACAGGCACATAATCGCGCTGCGTCGGGCCGGTATAGAGCTGACGCGGGCGACCGATAACCTGGCCTGGATCAGAGATCATCTCATTCCACTGCGCAACCCAGCCCACCGTGCGGGCAAGGGCAAACAGCGCGGTGAACATCGTTGTCGGGAAGCCAATCGCTGACAGGATGACGCCTGAATAGAAGTCTACATTGGGGAACAGCTTTTTCTCTTGGAAATACGGATCGTTAAGAGCCATTTCTTCAAGTTGCAGCGCCGTTTCAAACACAGGGTCAGTCACGTTAAGCGCTTCGAACACTTCGCGAACCGTTTTCTGCATGACCGTCGCACGCGGATCGTAGTTTTTGTAAACGCGGTGGCCAAAACCCATCAAGCGGAAGGGATCGTTCTTGTCTTTCGCCCGCTCAATATAATGCGGAATGCGATCAGGTGTGCCGATTTCGCGCAACATATTGAGAGCGCTTTCATTCGCGCCGCCATGCGCCGGGCCCCACAAGCATGCGATGCCAGCAGCAATACACGCAAACGGATTAGCACCGGAAGAACCTGCAAGGCGCACGGTTGAGGTGGAAGCGTTTTGTTCGTGATCAGCATGGAGGATGAAGATCCGGTCCATCGCCTTTTCAACGGCGGGAACAACCTCATATCGTTCTGCTGGCACACCAAAAGTCATGCGCAGGAAATTACCCGTATAGCTCAAGGAGTTATCAGGATACATGAACGGCTGACCAATGGAGAATTTATACGCCATCGCAGCAATAGTAGGCATTTTCGCGATCAAACGGTGTGAGCTGATCTTGCGGTGCTCAGGATCGGAAATATCCGTGCTATCATGGTAAAACGCAGACAATGCGCCAACAACGCCGCACATAATCGCCATCGGGTGCGCATCACGGCGAAAGCCTTTGTAAAAGCTTGCCAGCTGTTCATGCAGCATCGTGTGGCGGCTGATGGTCCAGCTGAAATCGTCAAGCTCTTGTTGCTGAGGCAGTTCGCCGTTCAGCATCAGATAGCACACTTCCATGAAGCTGGACTGCTCCGCAAGCTGACCAATGGGATAGCCACGGTGAAGCAAAATGCCTTCAGCGCCATCGATATATGTCAGCGCGCTTTCACACGAAGCGGTTGATTTATAACCAGGATCGAAAGTAAATTTCCCGGTTGAGCCATAAAGCTTGCGAATATCGACCACATCCGGGCCGGTGCTCCCCTCCAGCACGGGAAAGTCAAACGCTTCACCCCCAACATTCAGCTGCGATTGCTTATCGGCCACGAATTGTCTCCTTCATCATGCCATTACTGCCGGGGCCCAATCAGGCCGCCTGCGCGTCTATTCGCGCCAGGCTCTCTTCCTGTCCGAGGAGAACCAGCACATCGAAAATTCCGGGCGAGGTGGTTTGCCCTGTGAGCGCCGCACGTAGCGGCTGCGCGAGTTTGCCAAGACCAAGCCCCAGCTCCTCCGCGTATGCATTTAGATTGGCCTCCAGCGGCTCGATTGTCCAGCTTTCTTCCGCTTTGAGCCGCGTAGAAATTGCAGTTAGTCGCTCTCTAGCTTCATCATTGAGCAAACCGGCTGCCTTCTCAGTCAGATTAAGCGGCCTTTTGCTGAACAAAAAGCCCGCACCGTCTGCCAGCTCATTAATATCGCGCGCTCGTGTTTTCAAAACCGGCATCGCTTCGGTCAGCAGGTCGGTGTCTTCTACACCAAGCTTCTTCGCAACAATACCAGCCAAACGCGCATCATCGGCTTCGCGGATGTAATGCCCATTCATATTGCGCAGCTTCTTCAGGTCGAAGCGGCTGGGGCCTTTATTGACCGCATCAATATCAAACAATTCAATGGCTTGCTCGACATTGAACTCTTCCTGATCGCCGTGACCCCAACCAAGCCTCAGCAAATAGTTGAACAAGGCCTCCGGCAAAATCCCCAGCTCATCACGATAGGCATCGACACCCATAGCTCCGTGACGCTTGGACAGTTTCGCGCCGTCATTTCCGTGAATAAGCGGAACGTGTGCATAGACAGGGTCGTCCCAGCCATCCTCGATACCTTGCATGGCGTGGATGACCTGTAACTGCCGGAAAGCATTGTTCAAATGATCGTCACCGCGGATGATATGCGTGCATCCCATATCCATATCGTCCACCACAACGGCAAGCATATAGGTCGGCGTGCCATCGGCCCGCAGCAGAATAAAATCATCAATCTCGCGATTATCGACTTTGACGCGGCCTTGGACAGCATCTTCGATAATCGTTTCGCCGCCTTCGGGCGTTTTGATCCGAACGGTAAAGGGCGCGCCTTCGGGAGCTTCACCCGGATCGCGTTCACGCCAGCGCCCGTCATAGCGCAGAGGTTGCTTGTTCGCCCGTTGCTGCTCGCGCATTTCTGCCAGTTCTTCAGACGTCGCAAAACATTTGTAAGCTTTGCCCGCATCCAGCAGTTTTTGCGCGACCTGCGCATGACGATCAGCGCGTTCGGACTGAAAAACTGGCTCATCATCAAAAGTCAGTCCAAGCCAGTCCAGCCCATCGAAAATGACATCGATGGCTTCTTTGGTGGAGCGCTGTTTATCGGTATCTTCGATGCGCAAAAGCGCTTTGCCGCCATGATGTTTGGCATAAAGCCATGAGAACAGCCCTGTGCGGGCGTTGCCAATATGCAAAAAGCCCGTGGGACTTGGGGCGAAACGAGTGACGACGGGGCGTTTCCCGTCCATTTGCGCCGAACCCATGCTTGCCATTGCCCCTGCAATCCTGTCTGTTTCTTTTATGCCATCGCAGTCGCAGCCTCTGGTTCCATTGGGTGATGAACCTGACAATGCTGCGCCGCAGCGTACGCCTTGGCGAAAGCTTGGCTCTTTGTCCAGCATGGCCGACATCGCAGAAGAATTTCTTCGCCAGGCAGGCTTTGATCGCGGACCGTGGATGGCGGTGACATTGGCTGGAGGAATTCTGCTGTGGTTCTGGCTGGAAGGGCCAGGCCAATGGGTCGCGGCGCTGTCTGGCGGCGTGATCCTGGCATTGTTGGCTGCGTTGCGCTGGAAGGGTCGCGAAGAACGCACGCATCTTTTTTGGGCCTGTTCTGCGGTGGGCATTTTGGTTGCCTTGGGCGTGGCGCTGATTTGGGCGCGGTCTGAACTGGTTGGTGTTCAAGCTTTGGAACGGCCTGTTGCCATGCAGGTAGAAGGCCGAGTGCTCGAACGCATTGAGCAGCCTGCCGATGATAGGGTTCGATTGGTTTTGGCAATCCGGCACCCTGACACGGGCGAGGCAGCCAAGATCCGCGTCAATGTACCATCGGAGGATGACAAAGCAGGGCTGGATGAAGGCGCGATGGTTGCCATGCAGGCGCGTTTGATGCCGCCTGCACCGCCGATGTTGCCGGGCTCATACAACTTTGCGCGGGCCGCCTGGTTTCAAGGCTATATCGCCACAGGCAGCGCGCAAGGCGAAGTCACCATTGTTGAGCCTGCCCCTGAAGGTGGCGCGCTGATTTCACGCTGGCAAAGGCAGCTTTCGGCCCATGTCCGTTCACAGATGGGAGGCTCTGCCGGGACAATCGCTGCCGCTTTTGCCAGCGGTGATCGCGGCGCGATTAACGAAGCGGATGAAGTGGCGATGCGCGATGCTGGCCTGACGCACTTGCTGGCGATTAGCGGGCTTCACGTGAGCGCGGTGATCGCGGGCACATACTTCCTTGCGCTCAAATTGCTGGGGCTTTGGACAGGCTTGGCTTTGCGCGTGCGCCTGCCGATCATCGCTGCGGCTATCGCGGCGCTGGGCGGCATTGGGTATACGCTGCTCACCGGCGCGCAGGTGCCCACTGTGCGCAGTTGCGTGGCCGCGCTGCTGGTATTGATTGCGCTGGCCTTAGGCCGAGAGCCGTTATCGCTGCGTATGGTTGCGGTTGCCGGAGTGGTGGTCATGCTGCTTTGGCCAGAAAGCGTGGTTGGCCCAAGTTTTCAAATGAGCTTTTGTGCCGTTCTGGCGATTGTCGCGCTCCACAATAGCGGACCAGTTCGAGCATTCCTGAAAGCGCGAGAAGAAATCTGGCCGGTATGGTTTGGCAGACGCGCTGCAATGCTTTTGATAACGGGGTTGGTGATCGAAATCGCCCTAATGCCCATTGTCCTGTTCCATTTTCACCGCGCCGGTGTTTACGGAGCGATAGCCAATCTTGGTGCCATTCCGCTCGTGACCTTTGTCTCCATGCCATTGATAGCGGCCGCGCTTGCTCTTGATATTGTGGGGCTGGGCGCGCCGGCATGGTGGTTGGCTGGCAAGTCGCTCGATCTTTTGCTGGGTATTGCGCATTTTACGTCGAGCCAACCGGGCGCAGTAAAGCTGGTGCCGCAGATGGGGTATGGCACTTTGGCGCTGTTTGTTGTCGGGGGCCTGTGGCTTGCTTTGTGGCGTGGCCGGGCGCGATTGCTTGGCCTTCTACCCGCAGCATTGGCGACGGTATTGCTGATCACAACGCCAGTGCCAGACCTGTTGATTTCAGGCGATGGCAGGCATGTCGGCATTAGTGGCGAAGATCAAAGGCTTTTGGTTTTGAGGGACAGCCGCAGTTCGTTTGCGCGCGATAACCTTACCGAGCTGGCCGGTTTCGATGGAGAGCCGCTTCCACTCGCGCAATATCCCGGCGCGCAATGCAGCCGCGAATTTTGCGTGATGACATTGGCGCGGGGAGGACGTGAGTGGTCGGTTATGATGAGCCGCAATCGCGAGCTTGTAACCGAGCGCAGCTTGGCCGCCGCCTGTGAGCGTTCAGATATCGTAGTGTCAGACCGCTGGTTGCCGCGTTCCTGTCAGCCGCGATGGTTGCGGGCGGACAGGCGGATGCTCGAAGAGACTGGCGGTCTAGCGATCACGCTGAGCGATCAGCAAATCACTACTGTTGCCGCTGCGCAAGGCGATCACGGTTGGTGGAGAGGGCGCGCGCCCGATTAAGACCGCGCGCCCTCTCCCAAAAAGTCAGTTGTAACGGCGCAGCAATCCAGCCAGCTTGCCTTGCACTTCGACTTCGGCATCGTTGTAAACCTGCGGATCGAGCGCGGCATTAGCCGGGTCAAGCCGGATATTGCCGCCGTCATGATGCAGATATTTCAATGTCGCTTCTTCGCCGCGCACAAGTGCGACAACAATTTCACCATCACGCGCCGTATTGGCCCGTTTTACGAGCGCAAAATCGCCATCAAAAATACCAGCCTCGATCATGGAATCACCCGAAACTTCCAACGCATAATGATCACCAGAGCCAAGCAAAGCTGCCGGAACGGGCAGCACTTGATTGCCTTCCAGCGCCTCAATCGGGGCACCAGCGGCAATCTTCCCGTGGAGCGGGATTTCGATCACATCATTGGCGGCCTGCGGTGTGCTGGCCGGAGGAGTTGTCACGCTGCCTACCGCATCATTTGCCGCGCGCGATGTGATCACATCTTCGGGTTGTTTGAGCACCTCCAGAGCGCGCGCCCTATTGGGCAAACGTCCGATAAAGCCGCGTTCTTCCAAAGCTGAGATCAACCGGTGCACACCAGACTTGCTTTTAAGATCGAGCGCCTCTTTCATTTCTTCAAAGCTTGGCGAAATACCTGATTCTTCAAGCCGCTTCTGAATGAAAAGCAGAAGTTCATGTTGCTTGGCCGTTAGCATCGCATAGCGCTCCCTCACAAATGTTCCAATTTGGAACGATTGAGGAACAAGTATGGAACGAAACGCGCTAAGTCAAGCCCCGGATCGCCTATATCAGTGGGAATACCGGGACTTGCTCGCCTTGGTCGAGCGCTGGCGCATATGGTGGCCGTTCGATCAACGCATCGCTTAACGCAAGGGCCGCCAAAGCGCTGGAATCCTGTTGTGATATCGGTGAAACGCCGTCCTGCGAGATTTGCGCTCGTACAAACGTGGCGCGGGGGCCATTGGCAGGCAACTCTGCAGAGCAGGGCAAATGCAATGGCTTTGGCAGAGGCTGCGCAGCGCCTGCCAAATGGCGTAATAGCGGCATCAGGAAAAGCCAGGAAGTCACAAAACTTGAAACCGGATTTCCGGGCAGGCCAAGGATCAGCTGGCGGCCGCGTTTCGCCACCAAAAGCGGCTTTCCCGGCTTCATCGCAATGCGCCAAAAATCAAGTTTGGCACCCCATTGCTCCAACGCGGGGCGCACCAGATCGTGATCGCCAACAGAGGCTCCGCCGCTGGTGACGATCACATCTACATCGCCTGCTTGCCTCAGGGCATCAGCAAGAGCATCTTGATTGTCAGGCACCGGGCCAAGGCGTTTGATGTTGTTTACCAAAGGCGCGGCCATCGCTGCCAGCATAGCGCCATTGCTTGCCGGGATTTGATGCGCGGCGGCCTGCGCAGGATCGCTGGCGAGTTCATCACCATTGTCGATGATCGCGATGCTTGGTTTCGCGCGGACCATCGCCGTTCGGTGTCCGCCAGAAAGCGCCAAGGCGATATGCGGCGCGCGCATCTGTGTGCCTTGCGCGATCAGCCTGTCACCTTCGCGAAAATCAAGGCCGGTGCGGCGAATATGGCGCGGTGTTGCCGCGTCCTCGCCCTTGAGCCGGAGGTGCTGGCCATCGCGCTCCGCATTCTCCTGTAACAGCACTGCGCCACTGCCATCGGGCATCAAAGCGCCGGTGGATATGCGCACGGCTTCACCCGCGGCGAGCGTATCGCCAAATGGGTGCCCGGCTGCGCTTTCTCCCACAATACGCCACGGCCCGCTTGGTTCATCCGCGCGCACGGCATAGCCATCCATCGCAGAGAGATCAGCGGGCGGCTGCGTCCTTCGCGAGGTCAGCGGTTCAGCCAAGTAGCGGCCAAGTGGATGTTCGAGCTGGCATTGCTCGGCGCTCAATGGCTGCGCCAATTCCAGCAAGCGGGCCTGCGCATCTTGATAGGGAATGGGAGGTGGAAAGCTCACTTCGCGGTCATCATTCGGCGTGCCAGTCACCACTTTTGCCGCCGGTTTTGGCGATCAGGCGCACATGTTCGATCACCATGCCTTTTTCCAGCGCTTTGGCCATGTCATAAATTGTGAGGAGTGCAACAGAAGCCGCTGTTAACGCTTCCATTTCTACGCCTGTTTTCGCTGTGAGAGAGGCGGTTGCGCGAACCTCCACCACATCCTCTCCAAGCTCAAAATCAACTGTGACACTATCGAGTGCAAGCGGATGGCAAAGCGGGATCAGATCGCCGGTTTTCTTTGCGGCCATGATCCCGGCAATGCGCGCTGTGGCCAGCACATCGCCTTTTGGCCCACTGCCATCGCGAATAGCTTGCAGGGTATGGGCGCTCATCCGAATGCGTCCAGCGGCAGTAGCGCTGCGTTTGGTTTCTGACTTCGCGCCGACATCGACCATGCGTGCAGCGCCGTCTTTATCGAGATGTGTAAGGTTGGTCATACAAACAATCCGCCACCCGCGTCAGAAACGCGGATGGCGGGAAATCTTCCAATCAGTCGAGCAAGTTGGACGGAACAGTGCCGCCATTGGCCGCGAGTTCTTTCAACACCTGCTTGTGCAGCCAGATATTGTCTTCTGCGGTGCCGGAATAATCATCGCGGCCCATTTCCTGCGCCAGTTCCTTTCGGTTGGCATAGCTTGGATCAAGACCGACCAGTTTCATCAAATCCACGATCGATGTACGCCAGTTTAGTGCGTCTGAGCCTTGCATGCCATCAAGCTGCGCTTCGACATTAACAACCGAAACGGGTCTTGGTGTCGTAGACGTTGGCGTCGTCTTTGGTGAAGGCGCAGCTTCTTTTGCCTCTGCCTTGCCGAAAATTGCTTCTTTGATGGAGCTGAAAATACCCATATCCTTGTCCCCTTAAGTTTGGTGCCGCGTTGGTGCGGCACGGACATCTGTTTATAACAACCCGACATGTCTGCGGGATGTCTATGCGTTGAGCAAGGCCTTGGTTGCCGCCGCGACATCACTTTGCCGCATCAAGCTTTCACCCACCAGAAACGTTCGGACACCCGATTCAGCAAGCTTCTGGCAATCGGCATGGCTGTTGATACCGCTTTCCCCCACCAACAACGCACTTTGCGGGGCGAGCGGGGCAAGTCTTTGGGTTGTCGCCAGGTCAGTCGTGAAAGTTTTGAGGTTGCGGTTGTTCACACCAAGCAGCGTGGAGGTGAGCTTGGTCGCTGCGCGCTCCAACTCGGCTTCGTTATGTACTTCGATCAACACATCCATATCACGCTCTATCGCTGCCGCTTCGATTTCTGCCATCACGGTATCTTCCAGGGCGGCAACAATGATCAAAATAGCATCCGCCCCGATGCTGCGTGCTTCGGCCACTTGCCATGGATCAATCATGAAATCCTTGCGCAATACAGGCAGGTCGCAGGCTGATCTTGCAGCGATCAAATAATTCTCATGTCCTTGGAAATAGGGCGCATCTGTCAGAACAGAAAGACACGCTGCGCCGCCTTCCTGATAAGCGCGCGCGTGATCGGCAGGTTGAAAATCTGCGCGGATCAGGCCTTTTGAAGGGGAAGCTTTTTTGATTTCAGCGATTAGCGCGAAGCCATCGTGCGCCTTGGTCTCAAGAGCTTTGCGAAAGCCGCGCGGCGCGCTGGCTTGCGCGGCAAGATGATCCAGCTTGTCGAGCGACGTTTCCGCGCGGCGCACCGCCACTTCCTCTCGTTTGGTCGCGCAAATTTCTGCCAATTTATCCATTATTTGCAGGCCGCGATCCAGCAATCGAGGAGTGCTTTGGCAAGCCCTTTATCGATCACTTCTGCAGCTTCTTCAGCCCCTTCGCGCAAGCTTTCTACCTCGCCAGCGACAAGCAAAGCTGCTGCGGCATTTAGCAACACAGCATCGCGATATGCGCCCACCTCGCCCATCAGCAAGTCTTTCAAAGCAGCCGCATTGAACTTGGCATCACCGCCGCGAATAGCGCTAACCGGGGCATGACCAAGGCCAGCCTCCTGCGCATAGACACGTTTCATGGTGACGCTGTCCGCGGTCACTTCGGCAAGTTCATTGCCATCATCCAAACTCAATTCATCAAGCCCTTCATCGCCCGAAACAATGAAAGTCTTATCCGTGCCCAGCCGCCGCATGGCATCGGCATAGATCGGGACATAAGCGGGGCGCGCAATACCGATCAACTGACGTTTAACGCCAGCAGGATTGCACAGCGGGCCCATCAGATTAAAGATCGTGCGCTTACCCAGCTTTTGCCGGATCGGCATGATTCTGCCCATTGCCGGGTGGTGATTTTTGGCAAACAGGAAACAGATGCCGATCTCAGCCAGCGTTTTTTCAGCGGTATGGGCAGCAGCATCCATGTCGAGGCCCAGCGCCTCAAGCGTATCGGCTGCGCCTGCTTTTGAACTTGCTGCGCGGTTGCCATGTTTTGCCACGGGAACATCGCAGGCAGCCACCACTAGGCTGACCGCTGTCGATACGTTGAGAGAATGGTGACCATCCCCGCCGGTTCCGCAAACATCAATGGCGTTGTCCGGCGCATCGATGGGGATAAGCCTTTCGCGCATGGCCCGCGCAGCGCCGGTGATTTCTTCCGCCTGCTCTCCGCGATCCGCCAGATCGGAGAGGAAGCGCGCGATTTCTTCTTCGGACGGCTCACCATCCAACATCGCGCCAAAAGCGCGTTCTGCTTCGGCCTCGCTTAAGGGCGCAACTGCCGGGGGAAGGCTGCTCATGCTTGCACCTTTGCTTCGATCCCGCAGATATTGAGGAAATTGGCCAGCAGCGCATGGCCGTTTTGCGTCGCGATGCTTTCAGGATGAAATTGAACCCCGTGAATGGGCAAGCTTTCATGGCGGAAACCCATAACACTTGTCCCTTCAAGACCCGGAGTTGGGCTGGTCGCATTCACCAGCAAGCAGGCTGGAATATCCTCGACGATCAACGAGTGATACCGCGTGGCGATATAGGGCGAGGGGAGACCGGCAAAAACGCCTGTTCCATCATGTTCGACAGGGCTGGTCTTGCCATGCATCAAACCGCCGCGCGCAACGCGGCCACCAAAATGCTGTCCGATGGATTGATGGCCAAGGCACACGCCAAGCAAAGGCCGCGCCGCATCGGCACAAGCGGCAACGACATCGAGGCTGATCCCGGCTTCATTCGGCGTGCAGGGGCCGGGCGAGATCAGAATGCCTTTTGTACCTGTCGCCAAGGCTTCTGAAGCGCTTAACGCATCATTGCGGACGGTCTCCACCTTTGCGCCCAATTCCATCAGATAATGGACGAGGTTGAAGGTAAAACTATCGTAATTGTCGATGACAAGAATATCGGGCGCGTTGATCATGGCGCTGCTTCTGCCTTATTTTCGATCACAATCAAGGGGCCGAGCGCTGCGCCTGTATCCAAACGATCATTTGCCGGGTCCCATATTTGCGAAACATTGCCATCAAGAAACAGCGCATTTCGCGCGCCCAGAACATCGCGGTAAAAGCGCGCAAGCTTGCCAAAACTGATCCGTTCTTCACTTATCACAAACAGCGCGCGGCCATGTGCATCAACGCCCACTGCATTGCGGATATTGCGGCTTTCGCCATCATTGGCAATGCTGGGGTGCAAGCGGCCATCTATCACCAGCATCGGCCCCGATTGTGTAGCAAAAAAGGGTCGTTCGGAGACACGCTGCGCGAATTGGTCGGCGCTCAACACCTGCCAATCTCCATCGCGCTCTCCGAAGAAAACACCGTTGGGCAGGAGGTGAAAATTGCCCGGTCCTTCATTGCGGTTAAGCATTTTCAGCCGGCGGCGATCTTCGACATAATAGCCAATCGGCTGACCAGCGTCATCGTACATCCCGCCATTGACCGCCAAGACGGTGCGGCCAAGCTGTTCTGGCGAAAGTGCATCACGCAATTGCGATAGGCTGCGAAAAGGGGTGTCGCCAGGCGGCGGAGCGAGGTCTGTGCGAATGCGGTGAGTGTTGGGATCCACCGTGCACAAAGTCAGCGCGACATCTTCAAACGCTACAGGTTCACATGGTGAAATGATGGGTTCGAACGCGATGCCATCGTCGCGGCGAACATCGCAAGCCGCCAGCATGAACAGCGCAAGCGCCAAGGCGCCAAACCTGATCACTGCCCAAACCCCGGTTCGCTGGCCACCTCCATGGCTTCACGCGCAGCAGCGATCAGCGCGCCAGCTTTGTGGCGGCACTCAGCAGCTTCGTATTCCGGGTTGCTATCTGCCACAATGCCTGCGCCTGCTTGCACATGCATCACACCATCTTTGACAACAGCGGTACGCAAGACGATGCAGCTATCAACAGAGCCATCGGGTGCAAAATACCCAACGCCGCCCGCATAAGGCCCGCGCGTTTCCGGTTCTAATTCTGCGATAATCTCACAGGCGCGGATCTTGGGGGCACCCGATACTGTGCCAGCGGGAAAGCCTGCGAACAGGGCATCAACCGCGTCACAATCGGCTGCCAGCTTGCCCACGACATTGCTGACGATGTGCATGACGTGGCTATACCGCTCGACACCAAAGCTTGAGGTGACCTCGACGCTGTCCGCCGCCGCCACCCGGCCCACATCATTGCGGCCCAGATCAAGCAGCATCAAATGTTCAGCACGTTCTTTGGGATCAGCCATTAAGCTGGCTTCATTGGCGCGATCTTCGGCAAGATCCTTGCCGCGCGGCCGTGTTCCAGCGATTGGTCGAATGGTCACTTCACCATCACGCACCCGAACAAGGATTTCCGGGCTTGATCCCACCACCGCAAAACCGGGCAGGTCGAGGAAATACAGGAATGGCGAAGGGTTCACGCGGCGCAAAGCGCGGTAAAGCGCAAGCGGCGGCAATTCGAACGGACAGGTAAAACGCTGCGCCAACACCACCTGAAAGATATCGCCTGCGGTGATGTAGTCCTTTGCCTTGAGCACAATGCGCTCATACTCGGCTGGGTCCATCACCGCTTCAAGATCAGTTTGCGGCGGCATTGCTACAGGCGCGCTCATCGGTGCTTTTTCGGCCAATTTGCGCAACGCTTCGTCAATGCGTTCAGAAGCCTGTTCGAGCGCCGCATCGCCATCCGCGCCTGCCCAAAGCGGCGCGATGCAATATAGCGCATCGCTCAGCCCATCAAAGACCAGCACAAGCGTTGGCCGCATAAAGAACATATCCGGCAAATCCAAATCGCTTTGCGGGGCGCGCGGCAGTTTTTCGACCAAGCCAATCGTTTCATAGCCGAAATAACCGACAAGGCAGGACAGCGCCGGCGGCAATTCCTTGGGCACATCGATCCGGCACGATGCGGCAAGGGCGCGCAATTCTTCAAGGCTATTGCCTTCAAGCGGCGCAAAAGCATCGCGGTCCGATTGCCAACTGGCATTGATTTCGCATCGCGCGCTGGTGGCGCGAAACACCAGATCAGGATCCAGGCCAAGCAAGCTATAACGCCCGCGCACTTCTCCGCCTTCAACCGATTCCAGCAAAAAATCGCCGCGTCCCGGCTCAATCAGCTTGAGTGCAGCGCCAATGGGCGTTTCGGTGTCTGCCACAATGCGCCGCCACACCAGCGCGTTCTTACCATCGGCAAGTTGCGCTCGGGCGGCATCGGCATTGGACAAGCCGTGGCTAGGCGAGGGCGAGACCAGGATACCCGCTCCTAATTGCTCTGGCCGGTGAGCTGCGCGATCACTGCATCAATCGCGGTCTGATTGGTCTCGGCCTCTACAGCGCCTTCAATCCCTGCTACCAATTGATCGGTATATTCACCGGCAATCGTGTCACCCAGGCTTTGAATAAGCAGAGGAAGATCCTCGTCATCTGCGGCCAGCTCTGGCGCGTCAATCTCCATCAGCTCAACTACGAACCACCGATCATTCTGGTCAAGCTCCAGCCGCTTGGCCGTACCCTCTGCCATTGAGAACATAAGCATAAGCGGCGGCGGTACTTGGCCTTGCTGGCGCTGCATATTCAATTGACGGCGATTGAGGGATAATTCGCCAGGGGGAGGCAATGTCGCATCTTCTGCGCGCAATGCTTCGGCCAGAGTGCTGCCTTCATCCATGCGATCAAGTACACGTTTTGCCGCTTCTCCCGCAGCGCGCATCCCTTCGTCGCGGCGCCATGCCAGCGTGACATTGTCCTTGATCTCATCAAGCGGGGCGACAGCACTTTGGGTGATTTCGCTCACATCATACAAGATGAACTGCGCCTCTCCCGCCTGTTCAAGCTGAGCTTCGCCTTCATCTATCTCAAATGCAACGCTAAGCAGCGGGGCCAGCAATTGCGGCACGGCGTCCGGGGTCCCATAAATCTGGCCCGCCGCAGTTACAGGCGGTGTGGACCGGATTTCAACATTGAGATCTTCGGCAACGCTCGAAAGCGCTTTGCCATCAGAAAGGTCAGCTTCGATGCGCGCTGTAAGATCATTCAAGGCAATAGTACGGCGCTCGCTCGTCAATTGCTGAGCGATTTCGGTGCGCGCCTGATCCAGTGTACGGCCAGCGATTTGTTCAACGCTATCAACGCGCAAAACATACCAGCCCAGATCTCCTTGTGCCGGCGCGCTCAAGCCACCGCGCCCGGCTGCAAAAGCTGCCTGGGCGACGGCCGCAGAGGTATCACTTGTCAAAGTTGCTTGATCCACAGGCTCAATCCGCACGGTCGTGAGACCTTTGGAAAGGGCGGATGCTTCAAGCGACATTCCGCCGCTCACTTCATCGGCAACAGCTTGCGCCGCGCCCTGTGTGGGCACGACAAGCCTTGTAAAACCGCGAATTTCAGTAGGCGCATAGATCACCGCGTCACGTTGAAATCTGCGCGCGATTTGTTCTTCGGTCGGGGTAGGGATATCGCCAATCACTTCTTCACCGAATACGCCATACCGCAAAATCCGGCGTTCTGGCCGCGTGTAGTCTTCGCGATTTTTTTGATAATAGGCGGCAATAACACCCTCTTCAGGATCGCCTTCGGGAGCATAGGATACCGCCGGTAACGCAGCGATACGCCCAGTACGCGATTCGCCCAGCAGGCGCGCATATTGCCGTGTCATGCTTTCCGGAAGGCGCGCACCATGGGCAGCGGGCATCACCAATTGCTGTGCCATCAGATTTAGCGAAACCTCGTCGCGCAAACCTTCTTCTGTACGGCGAAGCTCTCGCAATCTCAGGCGGAAGGCATCCTGATCAAACTCTCCGTCCACACCGATAAAACCGGGGATTGCCATGATTTCACTATCGATCAATCGCTTGCTGGTGCGCAGGCCCATTTGCTCACCATATTCTGCGATAGCCCATAATTGCAGCATTTGATTGAGCACCGCTTCATCACCATCCTGCGCCACAAACTGTTCCATCGTGATGGTGGGATTTTGCTGGCGCGCTTGGTCAAGCTGACGGGTTAACGCGTCGGAAAAGTCGCTCGTCGACATACGCCTGTCGCCTACGGTCGCCACCCGGTCACCCCCGGCGACCCCGCCAAAAGTCGCGGTATTGGCCACATCTGAACTGGCAAAGGCGAACGCAATAAGCCCCAAAAATGCGAGCGTAATCGCGACACCCAATTTGGATTGAAAAAAGCTGCGGAAGAATGTGATCATGGGCTTTGGGCTATCAACATCAATTTAAGGTCAGGTCGTCGCGACAAGCTATATGCTATCGCTTGGATGGAAGGTGGCCTTATCCCGCCTGTGTTCAGCCCGCAACATCCCAGAGGCGGTTTACCCTAAATGTTGCAAATGTGGCTTTGACAAGCCGTCTGGCGAGCTTTAGCGGGCGGAGCTCTTTCGTTGCACTTGCACACTGCTAAAAATGCGACGCTGAAACAAATTGCGGGAATTCAATGGCGAAACGCCCTTACATCGTCGGGAATTGGAAAATGCACGGCACCCGTGCAATGCTGGCCGAAGCGCGTGCGATTGATCGTGCATCGGAACGGCTGATCAAAGTGGAAGTGGCGGTCGCGCCTCCTTTTACACTGATCCATGCAACCCGAAAGGAAGCCAACCTTATCGGAATTGGTGCCCAAGATTGCCACAATCTCGAAGGCGGAGCGCATACCGGTGATATCTCTGCTGTCATGCTAAAAGACGCAGGCGCTGGTTTCACCATTCTTGGCCATTCCGAACGCCGCGCCAATCACGGTGAGAAAGACGCAGATGTTCGCGCCAAAGGCGAAGCTGCATTGGCCGCCGGCATGAACATCATCGTCTGCGTTGGCGAAACAGAGCAACAACGCGATGCAGGTAAAGCGACATCTGTCGTTACCAAGATGCTCAAGGGATCACTGCCACAATGTGATGATCCGGCAGAGCGCATCACCATCGCCTATGAACCGGTTTGGGCCATCGGCACAGGCCGCACGCCCACAATCGAAGATATTGGCGATATGCATAAAGCGATTCGCGAAAGTCTGGTCGCCATCTACGGCGAGGATGCTGCCCCTGACATGCGCATCCTTTATGGTGGTTCGGTGAAGCGTGAAAACGCCGCAGAGCTGTTGGCGGCAGAAGAAGTGGGCGGCGCGCTTGTTGGCGGTGCCAGCTTGTCTGCGGAAAGTTTCCTTGGGATCATCATCGCAGCTGCTGAAACCGAAGAGGCTTAAAGCCACTTTGATGAAGCCATTTCCTGGCCGCACTTCACATTATGGCCGCAAACGCCTACATGCGCGGTCTGTTTTTTTAGAGATATACGCCAATCATGACCCTCTTCTTTTTCCTTACCGTTGTTCAGGCGCTTGTCGCAGCCGCGTTGGTTGGCCTTGTGTTGATGCAGCGCAGCGAAGGTGGCGGGCTGGGTATTGGCGGCGGCGGAAGCCCGGGCGGGATGCTTTCTGCGCGCGGCGCAGCTGATTTCTTGACGCGCGCCACCAAATGGTTGGCCGTGTTGTTTGTCGCGTTGGCGATTGTGCTGGCTGGTCTGGCTGTCGATGTATCCGGCGGGAGTGATCTGGACGGTTCTCTGGATCGCTCCGTATCACAGACGGCTGATCCGCTGGCTGATGATACCAATCAGCCTGCCGCTCCTGTCGAAGATGATCCGTTGGCCGGGGTTGCCGAATAAACGCCGACGTGGCTGAATAATCTGCGACTAATCGCAAAAACCTTTTCGAAACTCACTTACCATCGTGGAAAGTGCAAGCTTTGTGCTTGCCCCGAATCCGTGATGATGCCTAAGGCTCAACTCCCATGGCGCGGTTCATTTTTATCACCGGCGGCGTGGTCTCCTCGCTCGGAAAAGGTCTTATGGCGGCAAGTCTTGCTGCCTTGTTGCAATCGCGCGGCTATCGCGTGCGGATTCGCAAGTTTGATCCATATTTGAATGTCGATCCGGGCACGATGAGCCCGTATCAACATGGCGAAGTCTATGTGACCGATGATGGGGCGGAGACAGACCTTGATCTTGGCCATTATGAACGCTTCACCGGCGTTTCTGCGCGGCAATCGGACAATATCACCTCTGGCCGGGTGTACCGGGATATTATCACCAAGGAACGGCGCGGCGATTATCTGGGCGCCACGGTGCAGGTCATTCCGCATGTCACCGATGCGATCAAACAGTTCGCGCTTGATGATACAGACGATCTTGATTTCGTATTGTGCGAAATTGGGGGAACGGTGGGCGATATTGAAAGCCTGCCTTTCATCGAAGCGATCCGCCAATTGCGCAACGAATTGCCGCCCGAAGACACCTGCGTCGTTCACGTAACACTGGTGCCATATGTCGCCGCGGCTGGTGAATTGAAGACAAAGCCAACGCAGCATTCTGTGCGAGAGCTGACCAGCCTTGGCGTGCAGCCCAATGTTCTGTTGTGCCGGTGTGAGCATGAATTGCCGGAAACTGAGCGCGCGAAAATCGCGCTGTTCTGCAATGTTCGCAAGGAAGCTGTGATCCAGGCGCTTGATGCCCCCAGCATCTATGCCGTGCCGCTGCAATATCATGGCGAGGGCCTTGATACAGAAGTTCTGCGCCATTTCGGCATGGTGGAGGAAGCCAAACCGCCCACGCTTGATGTCTGGCACGATATCATGGACCGGTTTGATAACCCCGATGGCGAAGTGACAATCGGCGTGGTGGGCAAATATGTGGGCCTGCCCGATGCGTATAAGTCTTTGAATGAGGCGTTGGTGCATGGCGGCATGGCCAATCGCACCAAGGTCAATATTCGCTGGATCGATGCTGAGTTGTTTGAGCAGGACGATAGCGACATCGCCGCTCAGCTTGAGCCTTTGCACGGCATCTTAGTGCCCGGTGGCTTTGGATCGCGCGGGTCAGAAGGCAAGATCGCCAGCGTGCGTTTTGCAAGAGAGCGCGAAGTGCCCTTCTTCGGCATATGTTTGGGCATGCAAATGGCCTGCGTTGAAGGCATGCGCCATACTGCTGGCCATGCAGAAGCCTCTTCCAGCGAATTTGGCGATACCAAGTCACCCGTCGTCGGGATTATCTCTGAATGGATGAGCGAAGATGGTTTGCAGCAACGCAATGCTGACGCTGATATGGGCGGAACCATGCGTTTGGGCGCTTATGAAGCGGAATTGACACCGGGCAGCCATGTCAGCAGAATTTACAGCGATGCCACCAGCATTTCTGAACGCCACCGTCACCGTTACGAGGTGAACTCAGCTTATATCGAGCCGCTGGAAAAAGGCGGATTGGTCTTTTCCGGCATGTCACCTGATGGCTTGTTGCCGGAGATTGTCGAGCGGGCTGATCATCCCTGGTTCGTAGGTGTACAATTTCACCCTGAATTGAAGAGTAAACCGTTCGATCCGCACCCATTGTTCGCAGGCTTTATTGCAGCTGCCCTAGAGCATTCACGCCTCGTCTAGCGTCCTGAATTTGGACCAAATGAGCTGAATTTACCCTTGCATAAAGCGCTTTACTGCGACTAACCGATTGTCAGGGGGAGTGTTTAACTGGCGGTCGATTGCCAATGATGGGCATGACGTAGCCGTAATTTCCCGTAGTGATTTAGACCGGCCACGCGCGACGACAGGATGTACGTCGCGCCAAGTCGGCTCGGTCTTGCCTTGTGCGAGTGGCTGTCTATTGCGACCCAGACAGCCTTTTGGACAAGGCTTGTCGGCGGAAACGTCGAGGGGGCGGTAACCACTGGTTGCCGCCCCCATAGTTTTCAAAAATTGTGGCTGGAGATATCAGGCCGCGTCGGCTTGATCGTCCTTTTCGCCGCTGATCACTTCCAAGGTGTTGCCACCAATGGCTATTTTCTTAGGCTTCATCGCATCAGGCACTTCGCGCACCAGATCGATAATCAATAATCCATCGGCCAAATCAGCATTGGCGACCCGGACATAATCGGCTAGCTCAAAGCGGCGTTCAAACCCGCGATTGGCGATGCCAACATGTAGCAAATCACCTTCCACAGCTTCTTCGCGTTTTTTGCCGTGAATGGTCAGCAGGTTTTGCTGCGCGGTGATGTCGAGATCTTCATTGCGAAAACCCGCAATGGCCAGCGTGATGCGATAGGCATCATCGCCACGGCGCTCGATATTAAAAGGGGGGTAATTGTCGCCAGACGATTGGGCGCGGCCATTATTTTCGAGAAGTTCGAACAGGCGGTCAAAGCCAACGGTGGAACGACGATAGTTGGAAAAATCATTACGGTTCATATCTACAAATCCTCTTGCTTGAGCAATTTGACATTGATGGGGCCCGTTATCGGCGCCCCGGCTTTGCAAACGCACCGGCATTGGCGCATCCACCCATATGAGATATGGCGCGTTTGCTTAGTTTCAAGAGGGGCCATCTCTCTGAAAATAAAGGATTGAGTACGATAATGGCGAAAATTGAGATCTATACCAAGGCGTGGTGCGGTTATTGCACCCGGGCCAAACGACTGCTCAGTTCCAAAGGTGTGGAATATACAGAGCATGATATCACCATGGGCGGGAAAAAGCGCGAAGAGATGATGCAGCGCAAGCCCGATGCCATGACAGTGCCGCAAATTTTCATCGATGATGCAGCCATTGGCGGATCGGATGATCTTGCCGCGCTTGATGCCTCAGGGAAGCTGGATCAGCTGCTGGGGCTTTGACGCGGATTGCTCTTTTGCAAATGACATCGGGAATCGATCCCGATGAGAATACGCGCGTGATCACAGAAGGTTTGGCGCAAGCCAAAGCGGGCGGGGCCAACATTCTCTTCACGCCCGAAATGGCCGTATTGCTTGATCGCAAGAAATCGCGATCATCCGATAAGGTGGTTGCCGAAGAACAAAGCGTTGCCCTTGCGAGTTTGCGTGAAGCTGCGGCGCGTGAGGGGCTTTGGCTTGCGATCGGTTCGATACCGGTGGCGCTTGCGGATGGGCGTTGGGCCAATCGCAGCCTGGTGATCAATGCGGCTGGCGAAATCGCGGCGCGCTACGACAAGATCCATATGTTCGATGTGACGCTGGATACCGGCGAAAATTGGCGGGAATCGAGCACGTATAGGCCTGGCAATGAAGTTGTGGTGTGCGATGGTACGCCCGTTGGCCGGCTGGGCCTTGCGGTATGCTATGACATTCGTTTTCCTGCATTGTTTGAAGCTCTTGGCCAGCGTGCCTGCGACGTGATTGCCATTCCTGCGGCTTTTACCGTGCCTACAGGTGAGGCGCACTGGCACCTTTTGCAACGTGCCCGTGCAGTTGAAGCGAGCGCGTATATCATTTCAGCAGCGCAATGCGGTGAGCATGAGGATGGCCGGCGCACTTACGGGCATTCGCTGGTGGTGGACCCTTGGGGGGATGTTGTACTCGATATGGGCGAAAAAACCGCTCACTTGGCCTTTGCCGAGATCGACCCGGAACGCATTGCCAGCACCCGAGCGCAACTGCCAAGCCTTGCCAACCGCCGCGATATTCCTACTTAAGCGGCGCAATGATTGTATTCGACCTCTGCTGCGACAATGGACATGTGTTTGAAGGCTGGTTCGGCTCTTCAGATGATTTTGCTGAACAAAAGGCGAGCGGCTTGATGATATGCCCCGCTTGCGGTTCTGATGCGGTGGAAAAGGCTCCTATGGCGCCTTCAGTCGGCAAGAAAGGTAGCCAGCTGAGGGTTGAGCGACCGGCGGCATCTACTGCCGAGGCAGAACCGACTGACGTGCCGATCGCGCCTGTGAGCAATGGGGAAATGCCAGCCGAAGTGAAAGAGGCGATTTCCAAACTTGCCGATGCGCAGGCCAAGGCGTTGAAAAACAGCAAATGGGTCGGCCGTAAATTCGCTGAAGAATCGCGCAAAATCCATTATGGCGAAGGTGACGCCAAAGCGATCCACGGCGAAGCGACGCGCGAAGAAGCCGCCGAGTTGATCGATGAAGGCATCGCGATTGCGCCTCTGCCTCTGCCTGTCGCTCCGCCAGACGAACTGAACTGATTGCCTTGTGCCTTGCTGCGATTTAAGGCGCGCAGTGAAGGCGCCCGTAGCTCAGTCGGATAGAGCATCAGATTCCTAATCTGGGGGCCACAGGTTCGAATCCTGTCGGGCGCGCCATTTTACACTGGGGATGGTCCAAGCTTAAAACTCTAAAGGGTAGAGAGGCTTGGGCGGTTCGAAGACCCGTTTCGCGGTCGAGTGTCAGTTTATCTGAAAATGCGAGTTTCAGCAGGGTCCGCTTCGCGGTCAGGTTGCCGTGAATCCAGAGTTTCTGCGGGTTTGCGAGAAAGGTGATTGCGGTTCGAAAGCTCCGCTCGAAGTCAGGCTTCGAGCGCGTCGTTTTTGCGCTGCTTTCGGTCAGTACCTGCTTCTCGCGTTCGAGCTCGGTAATGCGCTTCTCATACGCTCCGACAACCGTGTCACTTTGCGCATCCACAATACGATCAAGCAGACCGGAAATTTTTGCATCCAGCTTCTTGATGTCTGATTTCACCTTGGAGGCTTGCTGCTTGGCGCTCAGGAGGCGTTGCTCCCAAATATCCCTGAACATGGCCTTGGCCATAGCGATTAGCTCAGGACGGGGCTGTAAGCCTTCGATGATGGCTTCGAACTCCTTATGAACCATATCGCGATTGATCGACTTTCCTTGGGCGTCGCAGTCAGGGCGCTGACACAGGTAGTAGGCGTATGTTTTGGAACGGCCCTTTGAGAAGTTTGCCGTCATCGGCCTGCTGCAACAGCCACACAGTAGGAAGCCCCGCAGCGGGAAGGCTTCATTGAGGTCAGCACGTGCGGGAAGTTTGGCCTTGCCGTTCAAGCGCTCCTGAATCTGCTCGAACGTCGCCAGATCGATGATAGGGTCATGATGCGCTTTGCGCAGCGATACATCCCAAGGTGCATGCTCGATGTATCCTGCGTAAATCACGCGGGTGAGCATTTCTTTGACGCGCTGATTGCGGATCGTGCCGTTGGGCAAGCATTTCGGGAAAGCAGGCTGACTTTCAAGGTAGCGCTTGACCTCGGCTTGGGTCTCTAGGTGACCGGATGAGAATTTTATCATCGCGTCGGCTATTATGCTGGCAATCGGTTCATCGCGCACAAGGGCGGACTTCATGCCTTTAATGTTTGGGCGCTTGTAACCGCGCGGAGGCTGAAACGGCCAATAGCCATTAAGCAGAACTGCACGCATGCGGTTGAACGTTTGCTCCGCATTCTTGCGGCGCATCTGTTCAGCCACTCCCGCTTGGAGCATCTCTCCGAACTCGCTGTCAGGGTCATCTCGAAAAACGTAGCTGGGGGTTTCAAGGTGGCAGTGCAGCGCGCGAATTTTGCGCTTAAGCTCGCGGTGAAGATCGACGTCTCGGGCAAGCCTGGACACATCGTCCAGCAAAATTACTACGGGGTCTTTGCGACGGCTCTTGAGAAAAGCGAGCAGGGCATTCATGCCCGCACGGTTCGCCGTCGATCCTGATACATCGTCTTGAAATACCGCAATGACGTTGTATTTGCCGCGCGCATACTCGCGGCAGCGAGTTTCTTGCGATTGCAGGCCATTATTTTTAGCCTGCTTCTTCGACGAGACGCGCGCATAGATCACGGCCTCGGTCAGCCCATGATGCTGGTCGCGTTGTTTAAGGTATTTGCTCTTTTGTATGTCTCCCATAGCTATCCCTCCCGCACCGCGTGCTCGAATGCCGTTTGAATGTTGTGATGCCCGTATTCTACCATACTAACGTGCTCACTGACGGCCTCAGCAGCAATTTGTTCGATTGATCCACAAGCTGTTGGAGCAATCTCAATGCCGAGTTTGCAATCGGCAGCGGTCTGCATGAGCTGATATATGATCGCCATGCATTCACGGGCTTGTTCTTCGGTGTAATCGAAGCCTTCCATGAAATGCTGGTATTTGCCGAGATCGATGGAGAGAACAGGCGCGTTGTCGCCAGTGGACGAGGCTCGCAAAGCGAAGCACTCATCAATAGTTGGGTCGGGTGCGTGCGTCATGCCTGTCGCTCCTTTCGTTATCGGTCCATCCATGTCCCCTTCGTTTTCTCAAGCGCACCATTGCGCCCGAGAAATGAGAACGAAAGTAGAACATTTATTTTGAGATTTGCCTAGAGAAATCTTCAACTTATTTGATCAGCGCGATGGTCCTCGCGGCCCCCGATCCTGCGATTGGCCTTGCTGGCTAACGCGTTGCTGGCGCGCCAGCTCTTGCTTCTGGCGTGTGATATAGTCGTGGCCGCGTCGTTGGAGATTGCTGGCGGTAAGCTGGTCTTGTTCGCGCAGCGTATGCGTTTTGTGCCATTGGCCATCGGCATCGCAATAGCTGCGTGTCAGCTCTGTATTAAAGCGCGTGCCTTTCTCGGTGGCATTGCGCCAGACAGCGAGGTTGAGGCTACCTTCGCGCAAATTCTGAGGGCGTTTCTTTTCGGGCTCTTGGTCGGTCATATTGGGGTCCTTTCGGGGTTTGGTTTTGGGGGTGTTTGGCTCTCCTGAATCCTTCAGGCAAAATAGAACAAAAGTAGAACAGAATTCCCATTTTGTCATTTTCTAAAACAGCAAGTCAGCGCGATGGGCCGCTTCGGCGTGGGGTCAAAAATCGGCCCTGTGTGCGTTCAAAGCCTCGCAGGGCTTCGCCTTCCAAGCGGCCAAGCCGCTTTTCCCCAAAACCGATTTTTCTTTCGCGGACCGCTTCGAGCGAAGTGACTGCGTAGGTATGCATCTGCCCGGTTGGCGTAAGAGTAGCCTGCGCGCGCGGAACCAAGCGTTGGGCTTTCAATTGGTCGATCTGCAGCCGCGATACAGGCGTCTTGTGGATGGCCTGATCGATTTTGCGGCTCTCATCACTGTTACGGCGATATTGGCGGGCAACGGGATTGGATGGATCGTCCATCACCTTGTCCCATTCCCGCCAAAGGTTCGGGCGCTTTGGGGTATTTGCGTTGTCTGTCGGCATGGGCTGGTTTCCTTGCAGATGCGATCACTTGCCCACCCATAGGTGGTCGTGATCGTGATATTGTGGAAATGCCGCGAATTCAGGCGGCGGCGGGCCGCGATGGACTTTACGCCAACGATGCCACAGCCAACTCTTCACGCGGACACGGTCTGCGGGTGGGAAGAAGGGAGACGGCAGAAACCTTCCAGCAAGCCGACGCTGCTCGAAATATGGCGGGAACTGCGCATAGATCGGATGCGGCATCCCATCAGCGAAGATAATGCCTTCGCCCTTGGGGAGGTGCAGAAGTTGCTCGGTATCGAGCAACTTTCTTGATCGGCGACTGCGGTGCTGCGCAGCCTTGGCGAAGTGCTTTTGTTCCATGCCCGCCTTAAACGGATCACCGCCAGAGAGCAGGCTATCGGCAGCGCGTTTGGCTTCGAGCGCAGCCTGATCGCGAGCAAGGTCTTCGTCGTAGTAGACCGTCTGCGTTCCGAGACGCTCAGATAAAATGCGAGCCGTATCAACGTTGTTCACGCCGATATGCATTTCGACAGCGACCCCGCCAGTAATGACTTCACGGCCATGCTCAAACAGTTGATCTAATTGGCGAAGGGTCTGAGTCACGAGGATCGTGCGCAGGCCATATCCAGGCGCGAAATTGACCAGATCGCCGAGCATGGGAAATGGCGCGAGCAAAACGATTTCGTCCATATGCAAATCGATCTTGGGCGCGTCGATATGGCGGCGCTTGAGCGTGGCAATTGAGCTTATCAACGTGCGCCAGATTAGCTTTTGCGATTTGATGAATTCGGCCTCGGGACCAAGATAGAGATTGCAATTCGGCATGGTGACAAACTCTTCAAGCGTGAAGTCAAAAGGCGGGCTGAAAGCTTCTCGAACGTTCGAGACGGACAATGCGGAGAGTGCATTCTGCACTTCAGAAATTACGCCGTAGAAGGCGTTGCTGCCCGAAGCTTTTCCTGCGGAAATCTCGGCTTCAACGGCGCGTACTTTGGCAAAGCGCGACAAGCGCATATGCTCTGCGAAGTGCTCCCAGGCCCCATCGTCTCCCATGACAGCGTTGGCAGCATCGGCAATCGCCGGAAGTGTAAGTTCGCCATCCCATTCGGCAATGGTTAGGCCGAAGGCCTCGAAAACGCGCTGGCCTGTAAGCTCGAAGTATTTCGCATTGCCACCGCCCGACTCGGGAAGTGCATCCTTGCATATAGCCTGCACATCATCTTCAAGCGTAGGGCTGTCTTCGTGGATATGCCCGACAGGGTTCACACGGTGACGCGGGAGGCCATAACGCTCGGTGGTACTGACATACCAACATCGCCGCTCTTCTGCGGTCTGGTCGAACCCGACCACGGCCTCTTCGTATTTAGGGCTGAAGAAGACCTTATTGCTGCCTTGCGAGTAGCCCGTCAGGCAATTGTAAGCCCCGAAGCCAGTAAACTTGCCCGCTCTCGGAGGGGCTACGCAGAGAACCGCTCCTTCACCGTTCCAAAGTAACTCTCGCCCATAGGCCGTGCCGAGATAAAGGCCGCGCTCGTCTTTTTTGTAATATCCGGCCTTCGCAATCGCCCGCTCTATCGCCCATTCAGCAGAACCATAGAGATGCTGCTCATTATCTGGAGGCATGGTCATCTCGCCCTCAAAGACGGCCCGCAGCTTTGAGTGTCAGTTGAATGGCCAGCGTGACGATCAAAGCCGTCACCCCGAACAGGCCGAAGAGAATCAACAGACCCCAAAAGCCCGTGAGAAGCGAGGATGGCACGAAGGCGTAATGCGTTGCCGCATAGGCCTCGACCGTGGCAATCGACCCTGCAAACACGGCCGGCCAACCAAAGAACGCGACAATGGCACCAGCGACATAACCGATGACCGTTGTGGCTGTTTCAAATGGGCTCGACTGTTGGTCGTGCTGGCGCATCGTGGGCTCCTTTGAAATGAAAGAACGGTGGTATGATTTCGGACCACGCTACAGGCGCGGCAGGCATTCTTTGTGCAAATGCCGCAAAAAGGGCCGCTCCAACGTGGAGCGGCCCTCTGTTGCTCACCTTTACCAAGCGGTAGCGGTCAGGGATTGGTGATCGCTGTGAACTCGGCACCTGCGATCTGCATCCATGCCTCCCACGCAGCGCGCAGATTGTTGATCTGGGGCGATGTCAGTTGTGAATCTTGCGTGCGGCCCAGCCCCCAGATGGACACCGAACAGCCATCAAGCACGCCCGAATTGGGCTCCGGCAGCGCCTCGCCTCCATCCAATACCGCTTGCTGTGAAGTGATCTGGCCTGTGGGGATGCCATCGGAAAGCAAGATGATGCCATCACCAGCGCCGCAATCAAACTCGCCCCATGTCAGTTCGGCAATGATCTCCGTGCTGCCTTGAGTGCCGCCGCCGTTTTCGGCATTGGCGATGATGGTCTCGGCAACCTCACGCGCTACCCTATCCGCCGGATAACTCCTCGGAAGAATCTGACGCACATAACGCAGATTATTATCGCCATTCACATCGCCGAAGCTGCGCAGCTCAACGAAGGTTCCAGGCTTCAGTCCCGAGATACGCGAGGCAAGCCGCCGCGCAACCACGCGGGCGAACTCGGGATCGCTGGCAACAAGATTAGAATCGCTATTATCGATCCGAATATGTTCGGTCGGATAGACAATCGGCGCGGCTTGTTCCTGCGAACAACCGACGAGAGCGAGCGTGGCGGCGGTAATAAAGAGCTTTGTGGTCATGATTGAATTCTCCGCTTATTTAAAGATGGGCTTGAGGTCGGCAGGCAGCGCGGCAAGATCGGCTTCGAGCTGCGCGACATAAGTCGCGATGGCGCTGGAATCGGGCAGCGGGCGCGGCAAATCGGGCGAGCGCTGTGCCATCAGGTGGTCCGGCGATGCATTCTGCGAACCACCGAGCAGCTTGATCTTGTTCAATTCCTGCAAAGTTGGGGCGATAGCCTGCTCGATCTCGCTGACCGCTTCTTCAGCCTCACTGACGGGATCGGCCATCACCAACGCGTACATCTCGCGGGCGACCGCCAGGCGGCACTTCAGATCGTTCAGGAATTTGTTCCCCACCTTCAGCGTGCGGCGAGCATTCTTCAGCTTTGCAAGAGCCTGTGGCAGGCGCTCGGAAATCGCTTCTAGTAATGTATGGATCACCACCAGATTGACGATCACCAGCCCGCCAAGAGCAAGGCCTGTCATTACGCTGAAGAATGTGGACGCGCCGCTGCCGTCCGATATCGGCACCGCAAGCGGATCGCTCGCATCAAAGGCAGGTGCGTACCCCGCACCGCCGACCACTTCGTGCAGCGCATAAATCCCGACAAGCGTCAGGAAGAACAGCACGAGCAGGTAAGGCGCAGTGCGCTCCAATAGTCTGAACGCCCTGTGATCGGGATGCTGGTGCTTGAGGCCATGATAGCCAACCACGCCAACAATCGTGGCAAAGCCGAGAATGATGATCGACAGAGGCGTGGGTTCGCTCGGCAATTCCGGCCCGAAGACCGCATCCATGATGGTGAAGCCCACCGACACTTCAAATGCGCCGAGGCCAAGCATGACACCGCCAAGCAAGCCGACGACGCCAAGCACTTGAACGGCAGCGGCCTTTGCTTTTTCAGCCGAGACCATCGCGTTCTTCACGTAAACCACTTGGTCGAAATAGGATGATGATGTGAGAGCAGACATAGCTGGCTCCTTTCGATGTTTGAGGGATGGCTCGCTGTTACTCAGCCTGTCGCCTTGTTGAGATGCGCGAACACGTCCGCTCCGGTATCAGTGACAAGCGGCAGCGGATCATCTTGCAGAGCGCGGATTTCGGCGAAGCCGCTGACAAGCTCTTCATCGAGATGGCCCGCACTCTCGATCAGCACATCGCGCACGGACTGGCGCTTTGTCGCTTTGGCGCGCGCATAGCGACGGGCCTGAGTCTTCGAGAGCGGGCGCATCGCCTTGGCATCATTCACGATGGCATCAAGTGCACCCGAGCCGACCCCTTCATCGGGCGCTGGCGGTTTGGTTTTGTAGAAAATCGAAAGCATTGCGGTCTCCGGTCGTTGTGACTGGAGCCGTGATGGCAGGGCAGAGCGCCGCACTTGTGCAAATGGCCGAAATTGGCACTTTCTAGGCGTGCAAGAGGCTCAAAATAAACGAAATATTAACCATATCTTTACCCCGTTCATGGGACAATATGGTAGGTTCAAACAGCCACGAGAGAGCATGGGAGAAGGCAAGCATAACGGCAGCGATACCAGATTGACCGACGCATTCAGTGCAAGTGTCGGAGATTCTGCTGCGCATGAACGTCTAAGCCTAATGCTAAACCAATCACTCGATACCGAGAGCAAAGCTCCCATTCAGCTATCGGGTTCGCAGCAAACCGCCCGCGATGGCAAATACTCCGAAACCCAAAAGCAACGCCGTGCCGAGCGCACGCGAATGACGCTCGACATTCTGGCGCAAGCCGAACGGCTTTCCCAGAGATTGGCGGATCAAATTGCTGACTTGGAGCAGAACTTCGCAGCGCAATATGGCGATGCTTGGCGTGAAGAGATCGCCAATCGCATCATGGAACCCGATACCATCCCGCAGCGCCGCGCTGGTGAAAGCATCGAAGAATATCGTGAACGGTTAGAGCCAGCCTTGATCGCTACAATGATTGATCCGGCAACGGGCCGTGCAAGGTCGAAATATATCAACGATCCTGAAACCCGCCGCTATGCCGAATGGGCCGAGGCGCAATACCAGAAGCGCGAAGTGGATGCCTATATCGAACGCCGAAATGATCCGGCACTGTCCGATGCCGAACGAGAGGCTTTGGATCGTGAGTTCGCAGACAGCCGCACGGGGAGCGAGGCCATGATCGCAGAAGATCACGTCGATGCGAGTGGTCAGGACACTCAATACTTGCGCGAAGCAATTGATCAAGAGCGCGATCAACAGGCTTCAACGGCCTCTGCCGAGGCAACCGCCTTTGGCATTGGAACAAGCAGCTAGTTCAGTCCTCGCGCAATCTCGAAGCGTAACTGTGCTGACGGTTCTGCCACATTGTTGCGAGCATCAGCCAATCCATATGGCCCCCAAGCATGATTGCTCGAACGATACATTACCGATGAACCGCCCGTACCTCCGCGCTCGAAGAAAAATCGCAATTTTGTGATGCCGTGATTGGCAAAGTCTGCGCGGAGCGTGTCTTCGATCACCCGTGGTGCAACGGGAGTAGCATCGCCCAAACGGATCGCTACGGCCATGCCATCGGCGTTGGCGCGAATCCATCTGTTGGCGGAAACGTCCGCATCCTGAGAAAAGGCAACCTGCGCAGTTTGTTGTGCCGTCACGTTAGAAGGCGAGAAAACCGTCATTTCGAGCGAGATAGCAAGTACGGCAGTGAGTGCAAATTTGCGGGGCTTGATCATGGAATGATCATGACAACCTGCAACATTATTCACAAAAATGTTGCAGGCAAATCCTGCAAAATCATTGACTTATATGGGGAACGGCACGTCCACTGCATTAAGGCGCAGAAGTGCAAACCCTTGCCGAGCGCCAAAACTTCAACGGTTCGTCGCAACGCTCTTGTGAAGACTGTTGCAACGAACGGAAACTACGCATGAAGGGCACAGATTGGCAAATTTACGACGACGCGGGGCGGCGCAAGTATCTCAATGAAGCGGAACGTATCCGCTTCCTAAAAGCTGCCGACCGCGAGCCAGCAGACATCAAGGCGCTGTGTTATCTGCTCTGCATGACGGGCTGCCGGATATCCGAGGCTCTCAGTCTACGCCGTGACCAGCTTGACACCGATCTGCACCGTGTGACGTTCCGCACGCTTAAACGCCGCAAGACGAGCTATCGCAGCTTGCCAATTCCAGCATCGCTCACCGCTATGCTGATCGAAACCAAGTCTGTTGATAGCGCTCTACTTTGGGTGATGCATCGCAGCACGGCATGGCGGCACGTCAAGCGTATTGCTGAGAACGCCAACATTTGTGGGCCAATGGCAACTTGCAAAGGCTGTAGGCACGGCTTTGGCATCAAGGCCGCATCGGCATCGGTGCCTGGAAACCTCATCCAGAAATGGCTCGGTCACGCCACGCAGACCACCACCGCAATCTATATCGACGCCGTTGGTCTTGAAGAGAGACGCTTTGCCAAACGCATATGGGAATAAGGGCGACCCTCGGGGCCGCCCTTATCCGTGATTAGACGATCACGTTTCCGTCATCATCAAAATGTTGGAAGTACCCGTCGCCTTCGTATGCTGAATGCGTGACGGCCAAAACCCATGCATTATACAATGTGGCGATCACCGACCAACGACGGCGCTTACTGATGCCCGCGCCCGCCGGATATGGCGTGGGCGTAGTGAGGTTGTTATCGAACCATTGCGAGAGCCGCGTAGGAGCGTCTGGTGCAGGGTCGATATTGCCTTCCCACACGGACTCAGGATTGTAATCCGCCGCGATCTCGTCCGCTGTCCTGTCGGTCCACAGCAATTCCGCTTCAAGCATCTTTTCGACCCCGCCGTGCATGAATTGACCGGGCCACCGCGTGTAGAAGCGGTAAAGCTGATCTGGCAGGGCTGGCACCATGTGCTTCTCCTCGCCGTACCATCCGTGCAATTCTGGTGTTTGCGACGGCATATTGAAGAACTCGACGATCAACGCGCCTATGCGGCGGCATTCATCGATGATCTGCGCGTCAATATCCTCAGGCGGGATGTACGGCGCGATCATTTCGGGCCGGATACATAGGTCCGATTTCAAGCACGATAGGCTTGAACATACATTTCCGAAGCGCATGGCTGCGCAGGGTGTTGAGTTAGTCATGTCTTATCTCCCCGTCGGGAGAATTGCGCAATTCAGTCCGACTACATTCGGTTTCAAAATCGCCAGTGGTCGAGCGCCGCTGACCATTTGGGCATCTCTCACCTCCTGACTGGAGGCCAGTGGAGAGAAGCCGATCTTGCCGGGATCTGACTGGAGGGCTCTGGAACGTCTCTGGGCAAAAATTGGAACTTCGCTGGAGCGATCCCAATCCACAAAAATTTGCTATGCATGCGCGAAATATGTTATTTTATTATAATGATTTGAATAATAGTTGTGTTGAGGGGTTTTGATAGGCGAATTCACAATTCAGGTTGAGTTGATTAGGGATGGAGACCCAGACTCCTCTCGTTACGGCGCTGGGACCATCCGCGAAAAATGGACAAACGCTAATGGTGACAAGCACAGGGAAATCTGGCCGGCGGTAGTCATTAGGGACGCCAATACTGGCGACACCATTGCTGAAGAATGGTGGCGTCACGGAAAGCTACATCGTGAAGATGCGCCTGCACGCACGTTTCCGACAAAACTGGGGCTCGAGCAAGAATGGTATTGGGACGGAGAACTTCACCGCGAGGGTGGTCCTGCGGTACAAGTTGTTTTGCAAACAGACCATTCGGAAACAATGCATGAGGAGTGGCGCTTGAACGGCGAACTACATCGAGATGGAGGTCCGGCGAGACTCTCTGTTTCTGAGAATACCGGGCATGTCATACATGAAACATGGGCGCAGAACGGAATGTTGCATCGGGAAGATGGTCCCGCCAAGATAGATAGGGATGAGGCGACAAATGTTCCTTTCGCTGAGTCTTGGCTGTTGCACGGGCGCCTGCATCGAGAGAACGGCCCCGCTGAGATCGAACGTGATCCGTTAACAGGCAACGTTTTGGAAGAGCGCTTCTTTCAACATGGTGAAGAGAGATTGCGTCCAAATTCCAGTCCAGGCGTGGCGCTTGACTGACGGAAGACTGCTGTCTTTTCATTTTGCCTATCCGACAATCAGCTTCTACCACTCCGATGGTTTCTCATAAATGTGGAATGGCTGAGCAAATTGACCCTCGAAAAAGAAGACTTCATACGATTGGCTGAACGTCTTGCATCAGTCTCTCAAGGTGAGATTGATGCGATCAATGCAGAATTGGATAACGGCGAACCTCAAGTTGAAAGCGCTTCAAAAGAGTTTGTAAAAGCGATCCGCGACTGCTGCCCTGGGGCCAACAATATTCGTTATCAAATCCTAGTTACCCAACTTCGTCCAATTTTCGAGAAATACAGGCAAAACATCGCAGCTGATGAGCGGGAAGCTTACGGTGAGGTGCAGTCTGATCTCACCGAATTGCAAAGAGGTAATCGACCTGCAAGGCGTGCACCATATCTCGAATGGCTTTTTGCGCACCATGAGGTTGCCGCACATGCCCTAATTGGGCGGCTAAGAATTTATGATGCAGGACTAGCTAAGCGAGCCGACGGCATCACGATTGAGGATATCGACTTCAATCAGATATCGAGCGAAAGCGAGCCACAGGCCGATACTGAATTTTGGTCCAACCCGCGAAAGTTGATTCTTGCTTCCGTCCTCGCTTTTTCCATCGGTGGTCTGATAGGCGCGTTTGGCGCCGATCTTTTGAGAGACGAATTGACTGCTGTTGAGCACATTGAGTCGGATGGCGGCACAGTTCGCGTCACTGAACAGGGTGGTGGCCCAATTAGCGTCGATGGCTCTGGCTTTGACTATCTCCCATATGAAACCCTCGAATATTTCATCTCTAATGCAGAAATTGTCTCTTTTGATGAAACTGATGACTTTAGGAGGCTTGGTCGATGCGCGTTCGCAGTCAATCAAGAGACTGTGATCGCACTCGGAGAGGGCTATACAACTGCTGAATATCTCAGAGTTCCCGCCAAAATATTCTACGTGAATATGAGCAATCAACAAATTCGTGACATTTTGGTTGGCCTGAATCGCAGACTTCAAGGACAACCAAATGATAGCCACTTCTACATCAGTAGGATGGGGGGCGAGGACGACTGCGGAGATGTTCTCAACATACACATTGATACGTTATCTCAAGAGGGCTTCGACTATCATAAGTTCATATCCGAGATTATTGTCCGGTCCGGCTCAGGGTATAAAGACTATTACATCATGGGTGAAATCGATTTGATCGAAGCTCATCAGTGGGTGTTTTAGCCACTAATCCATCTCTCCAGTCAGCTCATATGGGGTCTGTAATTGACGCTCTTTTGACCCGTACACAAACATGCGCACAGGATTTGGATCGTAAACCAGGACGTGTGCGGTAAACCGGGACGTGTGCGGTAAACCGCGGGACGTGTGCGGTAAACCGCGCAAGATGTGCCTCGCCATGCTGGCGAGGCATTTAGGCTCACTACGCTGCGCTTGTGAGGCAAGGGAGGCCCGCTGTGCGCCTCCCGTTCCAATCCCTCCCGACAAAGTTTTAGTGAGTGGGGCAATGAAGCCTACCAGGCACTAAAACAGTTCTTGCTGCCGCCCGCTGGGTTCACTCACGCTGCTGTCGAGCTTTGTCAGGACGAGTTTTCCTTCTTTGATAGACAGCCGATATCTCACAGCATCACCCAAAAATGAGAATATTATGCCTGGGCCCTTGGAGGTTGAGACGAGCTTTCCCGGTGGGACTTCAATGGAATCCGCTTTGCTCTCGACTGTACCAAGGTCTGAAATGTTAACCTGTTGTTGTCGTTCAAGCGGGCTATCTCGATGCGGAAGTCCCGTCTCAATCAATACCCGTCCGTCGCGAAAACCGCCGCGCTTTTCCGCCTTCACTTTGGCAAGGCGCTCAATCTTTGACCAGCTATGACCGGAAGCATGAGCCAAGCCTTTTGCAACCTCAAGCACATCGGCGAGTTCGGCAGCGCTTTCATCACTATCTTGTGCCCGCAAAAATTCGTCTAGTTCTTCGAGCAACTTACCTGCCAAACCGACTTGCAGGTCTCCCTTCGCCAGCCTTGCCTCGCGGACCAACTCTCCTCCCTCGGCAATGCTTGCGGGAATCTTGTCCCTTACAATCTTACCGAAAACCTTTTTGTTTCGTTTGCGGTAGTATTTCGCCGCGTTGGAAAGGACCACCGGTACGCCTTCTTGATTCAAGCGATAATAGGCGTGACCTAAAATAGAGCCTTCTAGTTGGACAGGAAGACTACGCTTCTTTGCTTCGGCAATTACCTCTTCTAAGAACCCATAGTCGCGAATGAGATTAGCTTCTGGTGAGAGCTGGAGTGTAACTTTCTCTGTTGGGATTTTTGCTAGATCACGAGGAGTCGAAACCTTGAAAGGTTGGTATTGCATTTCCTGTCTGGGTGACGGGTCGAGTATCTCTCGTGAACGGAACCAAGGGAGATGACGCCCGACCTCATAGGCCGCAGGAATATCACAGAACCACATTATTTGAGCGTCATCATCCAATTTCTTGGCGATCTCGTGAGTGCGTGTAGCGATCTCAATTTTGTCCGCTTTTGAAAGAACCTGCCCTCGCGCCGAGCGGGTCTTCACGCTTCGATAGTCCCACTTGCCGTCCTCCAACTGCGTCAAGAATTGCGGCTTGTGAGTGGTCTTCGTGTCAATAACTTTGGGAAGGGTTACATTCACTTCATAGGTGTCCACTGGCAGAACTTGCATACCGTCAGGCAAGCCCCAAAGAGCATCCACAATGACAATCGGGCTGTCGGGTCTCGCGTAAGCCCATGCCGACGCCTTTGATGGCAAGAATGCGTGAAACAAGAAGATGAACTTCTCGTGGTCGATTCCATCCTGCTCGTATTTCCGAATGACGCTCTCGCACCACTTTACGGCCTGCGTGGCGTTGATCGTATCTGTGCGCGGCAGATTGAATGATTGAGTGTCTTTTTGAATGCAATCAGTCCGAACGACTAAACAATCGCCAGTAAGAGCCGCAATTTCGTCTTCGAGAGACGCTCTTTGTGTCTTGTTCGCGCATGCCGCGAGAACTCGTTTGGGCTCAAGCGGATAAACTTTCGGTGAAGGACGCCCTTCGGATGAAAAGTCGAAATCCGATAGATTCTTTAGCTTCGCCCACTTAGTACGACTTCCCACTTTGTAGGGCTTGAGCTCTGTCTTAACCCCAAGATCAAGCGCGGCTGGTGTTAGGCCTACAATATCTTTTTTTGGATCCAGGCCAACATCCAGTTCTGGCCATTCGAAATCGATCTGGACCAGTATGAGAGCGCTTTCTGAGACGATCCACTCAATATGGCAGCGTTCTTCAAACTCCGCCGCAAGGAAGTGTGCGACTGAACGGAGAGGCTGATGCGGTATCTGCCTTCCACAATCCAGGGGTGATGTCTGGTCAGGCGAGGTCGTAAATTTTGAGTTGATGCCTTTTGACGGAGCCCAACTCGGGAATTCCAGCTCATACGACCATTGATTGATTGTTGGACTTACCCTGTGCTCATTCGAAAGATGCCCGGCATAGCTTGCAGAAACGTAGGGTTGTACGACAACGCCTAAAAGCGCTTCTGCGTCTATTGCCTCTACATGATTGTAAAGAGCTTCCAGCTCTTTGATAAGGTTAGAGTTGTTCCAACCTTTCTTCAGGACACGCGATTGAAATTTCCCTCTATCTTGCAGCGTCTCTGAGCTTCCACTTGATCGAAGAATGAGTTGTTCGAATGACCGCTTACCAAGCCACGCCAGCAGCTTTTTGACTTCGGGATCATCGGCAATTTTTTTACCGTCACGCCATGCGCATTGAACCTGTGTAGACAGAGCTACAAAACTGAGGCGCCAAGATGGAGGAAGAAATGCCAAGCCGGCTGCTTTTGCGCCATACTTTTTGCTCAGATTCGAGTGTGATTTGAAATTTTTGTCGGTTGGCGGTGACGGATCAACAAGCATCATCAGCCATCGTTCAATGTACCAAAAACCTGCTTGGCGAGGTTCTGGAGTGCCGCAAGGATGTTGTCGGAAAAGTATCCGAAAACGAAGCCAAAGCCGAGAAGCACATAGAAGTCTTCGAAGCTCTCGTTTCGCAAAAATGGTATGACGCCTGAGGCGAACAAGAAGCCTGTAAAAAGCGAAACCATTGACGAGTTGAACGGGACAATTATACGCCAAAGGCATCGGTCTACATTCCAAATACCTTTGGCAACCGAATGATACAGCCACTTTAAATCGAACACGGCACCACCGACAAAGCCTGCGGTGGCGAGCGCGATCCATTTTAGATGCTCTTCGATGAAATAGACGCCTAAGGCTGGCGAGTAGACCAAGCCTTCTTTGGTAACGCTTTCGGGCTTACCCGTGACAGCTTCGAGTAGGAAATAACCAGCTACAAGCAAGTAGAGCAGGAGGACGACGAACTCGATACTAATCTGAATCCATGCTCGTGTCTCATATCTCGAATTCCAGTCACCGACATTTCGCCCATCGTCATAATCTGGTTCTTGCTCGTCCCCGTCAGCCATTGCCACCCAAAACTCTTATGGTCTGTTCCACATTCTCCAAAAAATCGTGAGCCTTGTAATCCCAGGCTTCCGAGCAATCGGATTTCTCTGCGATTAGCTTTCTGAAAAACTGCGACTGTGCATTGTCTACAGGCTTAAAAATCGTCTTATCGCCCGAGGAAGCAAACCAGTATTCATCAGTTGTGAGATTGGGGGGAGGAACCAAGCATTTGTCGATGTTCTGCCACGTTCCGCCAGAAAAATCCTTAGCCGCTTCGAGCAGATCGAAGGAGAGCGGTGCTATGTGCAAATGAGCTTGGTCAACACCGCAGGAAACTTTGGAACCCCGATGCCCACCATGTTCGAAAGAGAACGCATTTCCGAAGCCGTGCTCAATGTCGTCCCATACCCATTGGATTAGCTCTTCTAACTCTTTGCGCATCTCGTCGGCGACATCAGCCATCCGGGCAAGCGGAAATTTTGGCACAATGAGAACCCAGCCAGGCACGATTGAACCCTTTGTCGGGAGTGCTACAAAGTTTTCGGTTTCTTGCAAAATCGTGTCGTAGCGAGCAGCTGTGCCTGTTGCTCCCGGCAGAAACAGCCAGTGCAACTTTGCCTCCGTCCGCATAAGCTTATCAAGTTTATCCATAAATGCCGTGTTTAATTTTTGTTCTTGTAGAATATAGCATATTCATGAGGAATGGGAAGAGTATTCAGGCCCTGCCGGAAATTCCCAACGCTAAGATTCTCTTTTAATTTTCAGTAATATGGATTGTTATGGCGCACCCTTCGGGCCGGGCTTTCGTGAACCGAGCCAGCCTTAGGCTTATCTCGGCCATTCGGCATCAATCCCTCGCGCACTATTGAACCGCTCATCGCGGCGCGTTTCCCATTCAAAGCTATGGGGCTTTGCCCCTCGCGCGGGCAAGGCATCCAAACGCCTCCACGCCATGCGGCGCGGACCCTCGTTCGGAGCCTCCTTGCCCTTTCTACCCCCATCCTCGGCCGGAAGCAGGGTTTGCATACGCAACCCCACTTTCCAAAGGAGGAAACCCATGGAAACAAATCAAATCCTGTGCGGCGATGCCGCCGTCATTCTAAGCCAATATGCAGATCGGTGTGTCGATCTTGTCGTTACCGACCCGCCATATCTGTGCAATTACAAGGACCGCGATGGACGCACCTTAGCCAATGACGATAACCCCGACGCCGTTCTTGGCGTGTTCGATGAAGTCTATCGGGTTTTAAAGCCCAACAGCTATTGCATCAGCTTCTATGGCTGGAACGCGATTGCGGAGTTCTCAAATGCCTGGGCGAATGTAGGCTTAAAAACCATCGGCCATATCGTTTGGCCCAAACGCTACGCCTCACGCAGCGGTCACACGCAATATCGCCACGAATCCGCTTTTGTCCTCGCTAAAGGTTGGCCGCCTAAACCACAGAACCCCATCAGCGACGTTCAGGAATGGGAGTATTCCGGCAACAAACGCCATCCCACTGAAAAGGCGGTTAGTGTGATAGCGCCCCTAATCAGAGGTTTTTCCAAGCCGGGCGATCTTGTCTTAGACCCATTCTTGGGCTCCGGCAGCACTGCCGTTGCAGCGGCCCTCAACGGGCGCAATTATCTCGGCATCGAGTTGGACAAACGCTACTGCTATGTCGCGCGATCACGCCTTGAAGGTGTGGCCCGCTATCAACAGCGCAAAGCGGCCTGATGGCGCAGGCCTAGCGGCCCAAGCTTGGACCATGATCGCGGTTCCGGTCTTTGCTCCGGCGACGCTGGCGGAAGTGATTTTTCCGGCGGCCTCGCTCACGCTCGGCAGCATTGTCAAATTCGGCGCTGATCGACGGTGATGATCGTGGCGGTGCTTGAGCCTCATTTCTGGATGAGCGCCGCCTTTGACGTTTTTTGCCCTCGACATTCTGTCCACGGGCGATTTCGGTGATACGTTCGGTGTCCTGATCGAGTTCATGTTTGCGGCCTTTGATCCGCTCAAGGCGCTGCTTGGCCTGCACATTCAGCATGCGGCGCTGAGAAAGCTGCTGGAAGATAAGTCTATCGCGTTCGGTTTTGTCGCGTGTTTGAGCCGCAAGCGCTTCCAAGCGGTTGCGCTGTGCAAGCCGCTTATGTTCGCCGCGCAAGCGGTCCCAGATGCCTACAAGCCCAGTCCGAAAGCGGGCCTGTCGCATCGCCTGTTCGCGGCTTTGCCTCTCTTGCAGCTTTATCTGCAAGGCTGCACGATCACGCCGTTGTTGATCAACCACCGTCTGTTTGCGCTGATTGTGTTCTGCCTTGAGGGCGGCAGCCTGTTCATATTGTTCATCGCGCAGCCGCGTGAGCATTGCGGACATTTCGCGGGCCATGGTCTCGTGAGCCTGCGCAAGCGATGGCAGGGCGTCCTCATCACCCAACCGCTCGCGCACGGCTTTGGTTTTGATCGCCGTTTGTCGCGGCACCGAATACACTTCACCATGATAATCGAGCGCCACAAAACCGCGTCGATCACCACGGGCCAGCCAATAGCCGCGCTCTTTCAGAGCATGTTCGAAAGAGGCGCGATTGTCAGAGATTGCCCAGGCATCCCGAAACGCCTCCTTGATCGCCCGCGCATCTTTGCCGACCCGTTTGGCTTGCTGCCACTCGGCAAGAGAATAGTTTCTTGGGTCCGAGCGGGACCGATCCGCCAAGCCTTCCGGCATACGCCAGCCATGCTCGCGGTAAAGCTCGCGGCTGACCTCTTGCAGCTTCATCTTGTGGAACGACATGCGCCGCGCCGTCATGGTTTGCGGGTCAATGCGTGACCACACAGCATGCGCATGACGCCTCGTGCCGCCGGGGCCGTCTCCGTCTTTCTCATGAAAGACAATTGCACGCGGCTGACCTTCAAGACCGACCTTGCGCTCCACTTGGTCAATGGCGCGCTCAAAGTCCTGCGTTGAGACATCCGCATCGGCAGGGGGATTGAGTGATAGGGAGAACAGATACTGTTTACACCGCGTCCCACGTGACACTGCATAGGCTTCCTGCAACGCGCCATCGAGATCGCTCGACACGAATCCTCTGACCTCATGCAGGACGACATGATCGTTATCCCGATCATTCATCAGATGTTGTGCGAGATCGCGTGCGCCGCCGCGAGAGTTACCGACCAGTATCATGACCTAGCCCCGCACCTTGAGGCCGAGCGCGCGGATCAAATCATCGCGCATCTGCTCGATTGTCAGGCAGGCCGCATGCAGCGAGAGCCGCAGATCGTCGGAATTTTCCAGGGCACCGTTGCGCGCAGCTTCGGCAATATCGCGCATGGATGCGGACAAGTCAGAGGAACCGAGCGCAGCGAGTATTTGCGCCAGAGCGATAGAATCGGCTTGCGGTTTATAGCTGCGAGCATGTTTTGGAGTGTCGGCAATGTCGAGCTTGTGCCTGATGTAATCCGCAAGCGCGCGGTTGCCTGCGCGGCGCTCCAATATGGTGCGCTGCTCGTCCGAGACCCGAATGGTGAGGTTTTGCTTTGCCATCAGCGCACCTCACAATTCAAAATCTAGAGCTTGAAGCTGGGCCTCCCATTCCTCCAATGTCTCAAATAGCTGGTTCGAAGTCTCAACTTCGAGGCGCACCATCCTTCCATGAAAATTGACCCACAAAAGTTGGCTGGCCTGATCTGACCCACAGATGGTTTGGACAAATGGTTAGGGCAAATGGTTTGGGCAAATGGTTCGGGCAGATAGCTTGTGCAGATGGCTTGGGTTGCCGGTTTTGTTACCTCTAAAATGAGATATTTGGCAAATTACCCTCGGTTGTAAACATGGGTGTCAACTAATTCGGATATCTTGCCAAAAGAGCTAACCAAACCGCCGATTTCTGCGGGTTTTATGGTTAATATCGAGTTATCGCACCGGTTATGTCACCGGTATCATCGGCGCAACACTGGGCTTTTGAGGGGCTATGGTATCGAAAGTCATAACGGTTAATTAAGTAGTTTTCACTAGTCCAAGCGGCATGAAGATGACCGCATTCCCTTTGCGCCTCCTTTCCGCCTCGACTGCAACTGCGCTTATCGCGTTGCCTGCGACTGCGTATGCAGAAGGCGTTGCTGCCGGCACCCCTATTGAGAACACCGCGCTGGCGACATTTACCTTCGCAGGTGAATCGCGAACCGTCCCTTCCAATACCGTCATCGTCACTGTCGATGAAATCCTCGACGTCGCTGTAAGCTCGTTGGATGCGGGCAATGTGGCTTTGGGCAATGACGATGCTGTCCTCACCTTCCTGGTGACCAACAATGGCAATGGGCCCGAGGCATATCAGATCGAAGTCGATCCGCTTTTAACCGGCGATGATTTTGATCCCGATGTCATCAAGATCGCTTATGATAGCAACGGCAATGGTTCCTATGATGAAGGCGAGGATGAGCTCCTTCCTTCAGACGCCACCACGCCAGAGATCCTTGCAGATGATAGCTTGCGCATCTTTGTCATCGGCGGACTTACTGGCAACCCGAACAATGGTGACACGGCCAATGTTGGCCTTGGCGCAACCGCAATAACTGGCACGGGCGCTTCGGGCACTGTGTTCGAAGGTGCAGGCGTTGGCGGCAGCGATGCGGTTGTGGGAACCACCACTGCATTTAGCGAAACAGACGGGGCGTTTGTGGTCGCATCAAGCTCTGTCAGCCTTACCAAGGCAGCCGAAATCAACGATCCTTTTGGCGGCGATCAACCTGTTCCTGGGGCGGTGGTCACCTATACTCTGGTGGCGAGCGTTGATGGGTCTTCCACGGTTGAAGGCTTGACCATCACCGATCCGGTTCCGGACGACACCACCTATTCAAACGGTACTTTAACTCTCGATGGAGGGTCATTGTCCGACGCTGCTGATGCCGATGAAGGCACAGCTGACGCCAATGCAATTTCCGTTGATCTGGGCACCGTTTCGGGCGGCACCAGCTACACCATCACATTCCAGGTCACCATCGATGACTGATCTTTTGAAAAGGAACCAACCGATGTTGAATAGAACTACTGCTTTCGCTCTGGGGCTTGCGGCCATGGCAATGGCACCTTCTGCCATCGCGCAGGAAAGCCCGATTGATCTGACCACTTCGACCTATCTTGTCGAAACGACTGCGAATGGTGAAACACTCGCCGCACCTGCTGCGGTGGTGCCGGGTGATATGCTTGAATTCACCACGCGCTATATCAATCAAAGCAATACGGCGGCCACGCAATTCGTGGTTACAAACCCTGTCCCGGCCAACATTGCCGTGACGGCCCAAGCTGCCTCAGCGACCGAAGTTTCGGTTGATGGCGGCACTGTTTGGGGGCCGCTCGCCTCGCTCGAAATCGTTGCCGAAGATGGCACGCGGCGCGCGGCAACACCAGCGGACATCACACATCTTCGATGGGTTATCGCAACGCTCTCTCCTCAAGAGAAGGGCAGCGTCAGCTATCGCGGTGTAGTGAAGTAAGCATCTAAGAAATAATAAAAAAATAATCGCAATCTGTCCGATTTGACCTGCCGGACGACTATTCCACAATACTTGGTTTCTGGTCGAACCAAATGGAGGTAAAGATGAAGAACATTCTTCTTTCCGGGGGTGCGGCCAGTGCTGTTGCAGCTTCGCTTCTTCTTGCCGCTCCTGCATCTGCTGCCCCGGTAGGGACGCAGGTTGGCGAGACAATTGAGAATACCGTCGATGTGACGTTTAAAATCGGCACCATCGATCAAGATCCGATCGATGCCGTTGATGAGGTTGCGGTTGACCGTAAGGTGAACCTCACTCTTTCCCGCTCGGATAATGTCGAAACGTCAGTTTCGCCCGGTGAAGCCGGTGTTGCGGTGACGTATGTGCTGACCAACGAATCGAACGATTCGCTGGATTTCGCGCTTGATGCTGATGAAGTTGCTACCGGAACGACATCGGAGATTGACGGGGCGGAAAGCGATAACATCGATAGTGAGGGTGGTTTCACCTATTATATCGATGATGGTGATGGCATCTTTAATGCAGCCGATGGTTCACCCATCACGCATATTGACGCGCTGCCATCAGGCGATTCCGTCACCCTCCACGTTGTGACCGATTTTGACATCGGTTACGATACGGATGACCGTGCGATCATTACTCTGACCGCTACGGCGCGTGAAGATAATGGCGCATCGACACTTGGCGATACATTTACACCAGCAACGTCGAATTCCGCTAATGCGCTGACCGTAGATACGGTTTACGCAGATACGGACGACAACGGCCAAACTGCTGGCGACGGCATGGCTTTTGACACAGACGATTACCTGATCCTTGCCGCTGGTTTGACAGCAAGCAAGAGCAGCCGTGTCGTTTCAGGTGCGTTCACTGGCGACAATACCGGCACTTATCTGCCGGGTGCGACCATTGAATACTGCATCCTTGTGACCAACGCTACCGGCAGCGCATCTGCTTCTGATGTTGAGATCAGCGATACTTTGCCAAGCGAGGTGACGTATGTCTCCGGCTTTGGTGTCGTTGTGGGTGGCGCGGATTGCGACACACTTGGCAGCGGTTCCGGCACGGAATCGAGCGGTGTTGTGACAGGCACGATTGGCACCCTTGCGGGTGGCGAAAGCCAGTCTGTCATCTTCCGGGCTCTGATTAAGTAATCGGGCCGTGTGATCTGAATTGGAGTGGGGCGGGGCAACCGTTCCGTCCCCTCCAACCAGCACAAGCGTGAAGTAGATATATGATGCTCAAGCTCCGCCAAAAACTGGGTGTGATCACAGCTTGGGCCAGCATTTTGTTCATCGGCCAGGCGCTCGCTTCGGACGATGCTTTCGCACAGGTGCGTTCGGTGGAAAACACCGCATCGGCCAGCTGGATCGATGGTGGTGATGCAAAGCGCACCAGTTCCAATTCTGTAAGTTTCGATATCGTTGAAAGCTCAGCGCAGCTTTCGACCTTTATTGCCTTCCCCGGTGGTTCTGAACTAGTGGACCTTCGCGCATCATATTGCGCCTCCCGGTCTCCTGCAAACAGCCAATCGGTCGCTTCAGCTTCTAGCTCTGTATCAACGGCTTTGCTTGAAACTCAGGCGGTGCGTGTTGGACAAACACTTGTCATCCGCATCGATGCTGCGGTGGCCAATCGCAATCAATCTGTATCCGACGAACTGGTTTTGACGATCACAACCCCCAGCGGTGATCTGGAAACCATAACGGCGATCGAAGATGGCATTGATACAGGAGCCTTCTTTGCCACCATCGATACAACCGGCACTCCGCCGGCGATTGTCCCGTCCAACTGTGAACTCAGCATCCAGTCTGGCGACAGCATATCCATTCAAGCGCGCACAAACGCCAATATTCAGCCTTTCTTGATGGGCGAGGTCATCGGACTTGCCGATCCGTTTGGCATTGTTTTTGACAGCCTTGATGGCCGTCCGGTTGACGGCGCTAAAGTCACCGTAATCGATCAGCGTACCGGGCAACCTGCAACGGTGTTCGCTTTTGATGGTGTCACACCATATCCATCGACGATCTTCTCTGGAGGAAGCGCGGTGGATGAAGCGGGCCGGGTTTATGATTTTGAACCAGGCGAATATCGGTTCCCGTTGCTGCCATTTGGTCAATACCGTTTGGAAGTAACACCGCCTTTGCCTTACGTAGCGCCTTCTGAGGCAAGTCTTGCGGACATTGCGGCTTTGCGTGCGCCAGATGGCGGGTCATTCACGATTATCGATGCGTCTTATGGCGATGTCTTTGCGATTGATTCCATCATTCCTATTCGCGCCGATATTCCGCTTGATGCGCCAGGTGGTTCGGTATCGATCTCGAAGTCGGCTTCTCGTGAATTGGCAGAACCGGGCGATGCGGTGGTTTATACCGTAACCTTGCGCAACACTGATAGTGAGCGCGCAACAACCGCTTTGACCCTTACCGATAGTGCCACTGCGGCCTTGCGCCTGCGCACCGATACCGTCCGCATTGACGGCGCGGTGCCAGGTGACAGCTTGCAGCCCGATGGCGATGGCCATGGTTTTGCGCTCACCATTGGAGAGCTTGGCATCGGTGAAAGCCGCCGTGTGACCTATGCGATGACGGTGCGCGAAGATGCCGCAATTGGCGATGCGCCAAACAATGCGATCATCACCGATGCAGATGGCAACCGTGCACAGACACAAGCCAACGTGCGGATCCTGCGCAATGGCCTTACCGCGCGCATGACAATCATTGGCCGCGTTCTGGCAGGTGGTTGCGCACCATTCGAAGAACCGCGCGGCATCCCCGGTGTTCGCGTCATGTTGGAAGATGGTAGCTTTGCCATCACCGATTTTGACGGCCGTTATCACTTTGAAGGTGTGGTGCCAGGCAATCACGTTGTGCAAGCTGCACGCACCACGCTTCCTGACGGCGGCGAGTTTGTGGATTGCGTTGATTCAACCCGCAGCGCCGGCAGCGCCATTTCGCGCTTTGTCAGCGGGCAGGGCGGTAGCCTTGCACGAGCGGATTTCCACGCCGACCTTCCTGCCGATGCTGAATTTGTGACGCGCGGCCAGATCGAACGTGAGGTTAAAGAGAACGTCGAAGCATCGGGTGCAACTATCGATTTTCTCAGCCTGGGTGATGGACCTGACGGGTTCCTCTTCCCCTCTGTTGAACACAATCCGCGTTCGCCTTCTGTACGGGTCGCGATCCGTCATCGTGCGGGACACCGCGTCGAATTGACCTCCAATGGCGAAGCAGCAAATCCGCTTGCATTCGATGGCAAAACGCCCAGCGCCAACAATCGTTATGCTGTCAGCCTGTGGCGCGGGATTGCTTTGACAGGGCCGACCAACACGCTGGTTGCAACCATTCGTAATCAGGATGGCGAAGTCGTCTCAACGTACGAACGCATCGTTCATTATGCAACAACGCCTTTGCGCGCTGAACTGGTTCCTGAAGAATCGCGCTTGATTGCCGATGGTGCGAATGCGCCGATCTTGGCTGTACGGATGCTGGACCGGAAAGGTCGTCCGGTGCATTCCGGCATCTCCGGCACGCTGATGCTCGACAGCCCTTATGAAACGCAAAGCGCGGTTGATGCACGCGCTGATCGTGAGCTTTCGGGTTTTGGCAACAGTTCAGCAACATGGCTTGTCGAAGGCGATGATGGCATCGCTTACATTCAGCTTGCCCCCACAATGGTGAGCGGTTCGCTGCGCGCTGAATTTAACTTCAGCGATGGTGAAAGCACTCGGCAGCAAGAGCTTGAAGCCTGGGTTGAACCCGGCGATCAACCTTGGACGCTGATCGGTTTGGCCGAAGGTTCCATCGGCGCGCGCACGATTGCGGAGAACATGGAACGCGAAGGCAGTTTCGATTCCGATCTGGGCGAAAATGCGCGTGTTGCCTTCTATGCCAAAGGCCGTGTTCTGGGCGAATATCTGCTCACCATCGCTTATGACAGTGCCAAGCAAGAAGATGATCAGCGCCTCCTCGGCACGATTGATCCAGCCGCCTATTACACCGTTTTTGGCGACAATTCACAGCGCCTGTTTGATGCCGCCAGCCGCGACAAAATCTATGTGCGCGTAGAAAGCAGCACCTTCTTTGCGCTCTATGGTGATTTTGAAACGGGCTTCGATCAGACTGAACTCGCCCGCTATCAACGCATTGCCACCGGTGTTCGCGCAGAAGCGCGTGTAGGCCAAGTGCAGGCGGAAGGTTTTGCAGCACAAATCGGTTCGCGCCAACGCCGGGATGAATTCCAAGGCGCCGGTATCTCCGGCCCTTATCAGCTTTCCAGCCGCCGAATTGTACCCAATAGTGAAATCGTCGCTATTGAAGTGCGCGATCAGCTGCGCAGTGAGCAAATCGTGCAGCGGCGCGAGCTCACCCGTTTTGTCGATTATGATATTGATCTGTTGTCCGGCACGATCACTTTTGCAGAGCCAGTTTTGAGCCGTGATGCCGCATTCAATCCGCGTTTTGTCGTGGTGAATTTCGAAGTTGATACTCTGGGTGAGCAGCAATGGAATGCCGGTGCACGGGCCAGCTGGATCAGTGAGAATGGCGATTTGCGCATCGGTGCCACCGGCATCACCGATAAAGGCGAAGAAGACCGCACACAAGTTGGTGCAATTGATGCGCGCCTGCGTATCGGCACCGATACCGAAATTCGCGCTGAGGTGGCTTTAAGCGATAATGGCATCGCCCGTTCTGAGGCCTATCTGGCTGAGCTTGAGCATCATTCCGGTGATGTCGATTTGCTCGTTTATGCGCGACAAATTGATCAGGATTACGGCGTTAATCAGCAAAACCTGTCCGAACGTGGCCGTCGCAAAGTTGGCGCTGATGCCCGCTGGCGCGCAAGCGAAACCATCACTTTGGTTGCTGGCGCTTGGCAGGAAGATGGCTTGGACGACAACACCAAGCGCCAAGCTGGCGAGATGGGCGTTTCATGGCGCAATGGCACCACCGATGCGAATATCGGCATTGCGCATATCACCGATGATTTCGGAGATGGTACAGGTGCCAGCTCCACCGTCTTGCAAGGCGGTGCAACGCAGCGTCTGTTCGACAATCAACTGGAAGTGACCGGCACGACAAGCGTGCCTTTGACCAGCACTGCGAATATCGACTTGCCTGCCCGTCACACAATTGGCGCGCGTTACAATGTGACGCAATCAATCCGCGCAATCGCCAGTTGGGAAGTAGCTCGCGGCGATGCGATTGACGCCAATTCCTTCCGCTTTGGCGGTGAAATCACCCCTTGGGACGGCGGCTCTATCATTACAGCCGTTGGTAAGGAACGTTTCGCAGGCACCAATCTGCAACAAGATAGCAACCGCACCTTCGCAGCATTCTCGCTCGGCCATTCCTTCCGCGCAACAGAGCAATTGGTGCTCGATGCGACGATTGATACCAACACAACGCTTGGCGGCGGCATTGCTGCGCAAGACGTGATCAATGTGGATCAGCCGGTTTCCAGCGGCGGCCAGCTTGGCCCGGGCGGATCACTGGGTGAAGACTTTACCGCTGTTAGCATGGGCGCATCGTGGAGCGATGACATCTGGAATGCGCGCGTGCGCGGCGAATATCGCGATGGCGAATTTGCCGACCGCACCGGCATTGACGTCGCCGCCATTCGTAGCCTTGGCAATGGCAGTGTGGTTGGCAGCGGCGTGACATGGACGCGGGCGACTGCACAGCGCGGCGGCACCACCGAGATTCTCGATGCAGCTGTTTCGCTCGCACATCGCCCTGCTGACAGCGAGTTCTCAATGCTGGGCAAGCTGGAATATCGCAGCGACGCAGTAACGAATGCTACTGGCGGCCAAGTTGGCGCAGCTGGTCAGACCGCGCTGTTGGTGGATGGCGATGCGAAACTGCGCCGCCTGCTCGCCAGCGTGGCAACCAACTGGACGCCTACCGATGACGATACTGAGCTAAGCCGCAGCGAAATTGCGCTGTTCCTTGGTGTGCGTCATTCGTTTGACCGGATTGAACAATTGGACATTGGCGGCACTAGCCTGCTCGCCGGTCTTGATGCGCGCATTGGGCTGGGCAGCCGGTTTGATTTTGGCGGCCGGGCGAGCGCGCGGCATGATCTTGATGCAGGCACCACCAGCTTTGCCATCGGACCAGAGATTGGCTTTGTGCCGGTTGATAATGTGCTGCTGAGCGTTGGGTACAACATCACCGGTTTCCGCGATCCTGATTTTAGCCAGGCACGGTTCACCAATAAAGGTTTGTTCGCGACCGTTCGCATCAAGCTGGATGATGACACGATGGCAGCTTTGGGATTGGGTCGATGAGCGTTCATTCTCGCCCATTCAACCCATCTTGGTTACCGCGTCTTAACCATAGATGGGCTAGCACCATGCCTATGTCGAAGCGATTTTGCACATGGTCACTGCCACGCTGGATCGCGGCCTTTGCAGCCGTGCTGTTCACAGCGCTTGGTGCCAGTCCCGCATTTGCGCAAAGCTTTTCCTATACCAACACCGTAAACGCCACGCTGAGCGAGAATGCGACGCCGTGTACCAACCCATTGCAGCGCACATATAACGTCACCGATGTTTTTACCGTTGGTGACGTCGATATCGGGATGCGTGGCTCGCACACCTATCGCGGCGATTTGGTCATGACGCTGGAGCATCCCGATGGCACGCGGGTGCAGGTGGTCAATGGCGGCGGCTCAATCTTCGGCAACAACTTTAACTTTCGGCTCGATGATGATGAGCTGCAGGTTGTGAATACCGATGGCAATGGCACCAATCATACGACCGGCGGCAATTTCCAGAATAATTTTAGCCCGAACAATCCGCTGTCAGCATTCAATGGAAAACCTGCCAATGGCACATGGACGCTGGAAATCTGCGATCAGTTTAACGGCGATAGCGGAACTTTCTTCCATTCGATCCTGTTTTTGGAAGCCGCTGCAGGGCCAGCAAATCGAGCTGACCTGTCGCTTACCAAAACCGTGAACAATGGGACGCCATCAAACGGCAATCTCGTCACCTACAGGCTGACGGTTACGAACAGCGCTTCAAGCGATCTGACAACATCTGCCACAATCATCGATTTGCTGCCAAACGGAGCGCAGTATTTCAACGCTACGGGTGATGGCGATTATGACCCTGTCACCGGTATTTGGGAAACGGATGCTATTGCGCCTGGGGAAACCCGTCAGCTGTTTATCGAAGCCACGGTAACTGCCACTGCGGGTGCGACCATCACAAATACAGCAGAGATTGCGACATCTGATGAAGATGATCCTGACTCAACGCCGGGCAATGGCGCGACGAGTGAAGATGATTATGACACTGCATCCTTCACAGTTTTTGGCCCCCGTGTTGCAGGAACACCGCCAACGCTGATCTGTCCTGATGGTCAATTGCCCTTTGCATGGTCCAACGGAGATTGGGCGGTTGGCGATGACAATAACGATGTTACTGTTCCCGATCTTGGCCCGGTCAACTGGGATTTGAACCTGCCAGCTGGCGCCAGCTGGCTTTCCATTGGAACTTATGGCGGTGCACATCCGCGCCTTACCAATGTGCCGCAAAGCACCTTGTCATTGTCTGTCGCCGTCGAATTCACCAATCCAACGCAGCTTGCCACGATTGTCATCGATATTGGCGAGGTGACAGAAGGGGTGCAATTCACGGTCTTTGATGTCGATTTCATATTCAATGATTTTGCCGACTTCATTCGGGTTACCGGACAGCTTAACGGCGCTCCTGCGCCTGATCCTGTGTTGACCAATGGTATCTCGAACTATGTTGTGGGCAACGAAGCTTTTGGCGATGCTGGTTCGGGCGACCCACAGGCTGACGGTAATGTCGTGGTGACGTTCGATGACCCTATCGACACTATCACTATCGAATATGGCAATCATTCCCTCGCGCCTGCAGATCCAGATGGTCAAGCCATCCAATTCCCCGGCCAGTTCAATTTCTGCCGGCCAGTGGCTGACGTGATGGTGCTTAAATCCAGCGAAGTGATAAGCGATGGCCTGACAACCGGTGATGACGATCCCTTCGCGATACCAGACGCTGTGCTGCGGTATTGCATCCAAGTGTCCAATGGCGGCAGCGCGACTGCGCGCGACGTCATTGCAACCGACGATTTGCCTTCCAGCGTCGTTTACAATCCGGGCACATTACGATCTGGTGCAACCTGTGACGGGGCAAGCACTGTGGAAGATGATGATGCGGCAGGCGCCGATGAAAGCAATCCGTTTGGTGCCTCATATTCTGGAGGGACCGTCACCATGGCCATTTCACAACTTGACGATGGTAATGCCGCTGCATTCACTTTTGAAGCGACTGTGCAGTAAAGGTCTCTGGAATCAAGGCGGCAACACTGCCGCAAAACTCAAGAATGCTACGCCCTACCATTTGGTGCTTGAATTGCTCAGGCTTGTATGATTCAAGAAGATCATGAACCTGATTGCCTCCAAGGACCAGAAACGCCGTGAACGGATGATCAATGCCGCGGCATTGCTGGTTTTGTGCGGGATCGGTGCGCTGTCTGCTTTTGGGCCCGCTGGTATCGTCGCGTGGAGCGAAAATTCTACCAAACTAGAAGCGCATCAGATGCGTATTGCGGCGCTGCAGGAACAGCGCAGCACTTTGGAGAATCGCAAAAACCTGCTTGATCCCACAAATGTTGACCCTGATCTGGCTTCAGAATTGGTTCGTGGTGAATTGAATGTTGCGCATCCAGATGAGTATGTTGTCGTCCTGGATTAGAGCGCTTGGCTCCCGGCGAAAATTATTTTAACCCCAATGGTTCAAGCGGCAAGTGCGCCGTTGCATGTGGTGCATCCACGTGCCAATAGCCGACTGTTAATAAAAGGGGAATAATTTTGGCCAAAGCCAGCACACCGCGTTCTACCCGTAAACGGGCTCCGGCCAAAAAAGCCGCGTCAAAGACCGCAGCAAAACCTCAATCAGTGGAAGAGGAATTTGCGCTGCATTCCCTTCAAGAAGCCTTTGATGAAGATCGCCGTTTCAAAGCCAGCGATGAGCAGATGATGGCTCTTTATGAGCAGATGCTTTTGATCCGCCGCTTTGAAGAAAAAGCTGGCCAGCTCTACGGCCTCGGTTTGATCGGTGGTTTTTGCCACCTGTATATCGGTCAGGAAGCGGTCGCGATTGGCCTGCAATCTGCGCTGGATAATGATCGTGACAGTGTGATTACCGGGTATCGCGATCATGGCCATATGCTGGCTTATGGTATTGAACCCAAGGTTATCATGGCTGAGCTGACGGGCCGCGCTGCCGGTATTTCCAAAGGTAAAGGCGGCTCAATGCATATGTTCAGCACTGAGCACAAATTTTACGGCGGCCACGGTATTGTGGGTGCGCAAGTCTCACTTGGCGGCGGGCTTGCTCTCAGCCACAAATATTCTGAAGATGGCGGCCTGTGCCTTGCCTATTTCGGTGATGGCGCGGCCAATCAGGGCCAGGTTTATGAGACCATGAACATGGCGGCCTTGTGGAATCTGCCGATCGTTTTTGTTGTGGAAAATAACCAGTATGCGATGGGTACTGCGGTTAATCGCTCAAGCGCTGAAACCGAATTCTATCGCCGCGGTACCGCTTTTCGTATTCCCGGCATGGAAGTAAACGGCATGGACGTTCTCGAAGTGCGCCAGGCTGCCGAGGTTGCTTTCAAGCATGTGCGCGATGGCAATGGGCCTGTGCTGATGGAATGCAACACCTATCGCTATCGCGGACACTCCATGTCCGACCCGGCAAAATACCGCACCCGTGAAGAAGTGCAGGGCGTTCGTGAAAAATCAGATCCAATTGAGCGGGCCAAGCTTGAGCTGATGGAACTCGGTGTAACGGAAGAAAAATTGAAAGAAATAGATAAGGGTATTCGCGCCCGCGTTGGCGAAGCGGCAGACTTTGCCGAAAGCTCACCCGAGCCGGAGCCGGGCGAACTCTACACCGAAGTTCTGGTGGGGGAGTATTGAGCCATGGCTATTGAACTGAAAATGCCCGCGCTCTCACCCACAATGGAAGAGGGTACTCTTGCCAAATGGCTGGTAAAAGAAGGCGACAGCGTGTCTTCTGGCGATGTTCTTGCTGAAATCGAAACCGACAAGGCAACGATGGAATTTGAAAGCATCGATGAAGGTACGGTCGGCAAGATTCTGGTTTCCGAAGGAACCGAATCGGTGAAAGTCGGCACTGTAATCGCGTTGCTCGCAGGCGAAGGTGAAGATGCATCCTCGCTTGAGGCTTCAGCCGCTCCTGCGGAAGGATCCGCGCCAGTTGCCGATGAGGCATCCGCTGAAGAAGGTGGGTCCGAAGAAGGGGCTGCTGCTGCCTTGGAACCGGCCTCGACACCTGCTGCAAGACCAGCTGATCCTGAATTGCCCGATGGCACTTCGATGACCAAGCTAACCGTGCGCGAAGCATTGCGCGATGCGATGGCCGAAGAAATGCGCTCTGACGAAAAAGTTTTCGTCATGGGTGAGGAAGTTGCTGAGTACCAAGGCGCTTATAAAGTCACGCAAGGGTTGCTTGATGAATTTGGTGCCAAGCGCGTGATTGATACGCCGATCACCGAATACGGCTTTGCCGGCATTGGCACAGGCGCAGCGATGGGCGGATTGCGCCCTGTTGTTGAATTTATGACTTTCAACTTCGCGATGCAGGCGATTGATCACATCATCAATTCGGCTGCCAAAACGAACTACATGTCTGGTGGCCAGATGCGCTGCCCGATCGTGTTTCGCGGACCCAATGGTGCAGCCAGCCGTGTGGGCGCACAGCATTCACAAAACTATGGGCCGTGGTACGCCTCTGTCCCTGGTTTGATCGTGATCGCACCGTATGACGCGTCCGATTGCAAGGGCTTGCTCAAAGCCGCAATTCGCAGCGAAGATCCTGTGGTCTTCCTTGAAAATGAGATGGTTTACGGCCGCTCATTCGAAGTGCCGGATGTGGACGATTATGTCCTGCCAATCGGCAAAGCGCGCACGATGCGTGAAGGATCGGATGTTACCATCGTTTCTTACTCTATCGGTGTTGGTCTTGCACTTGAAGCTGCTGATGAATTGGCGGGCGAGGGCATTGATGCCGAAGTCATCGATCTGCGCACGTTGCGTCCGCTTGATCGTGAAGCCATCCTTGCAAGCCTTGCCAAAACCAATCGTCTGGTGATCGCAGAAGAAGGCTTCCCGGTATGCTCCATTGCATCGGAAGTGATTTCGGTTTGCATGGAAGAAGGCTTTGACCATCTCGACGCGCCAGTTCTCAGGGTCTGCAACGAGGACGTGCCGATGCCTTATGCGGCCAATCTTGAAAAGTTGGCGGTGATCGATACCGCCAAGATCGTCGCTGCTGCGAAGAAGGTCTGCTACGCGGACTAAAGCTTAGATCAAACCCCGGCTTTCCAGTGTTAAGGCTGCGCGCAGCTTGCCACTGGAGAGGCGGGGTTTGTCTGATAAAGCTGCGTCAAATCGCGGTTGTCGCGCACGTTGAACGCGGCGGTATAGGTGATTTGCTTACCATCAGCGACGGAAAGAGGGCTGATCGAATCGTAGTCAAATGCGACTTCGACAAACATCACGGCATTGCCGCTGGTCGCAGTGATTTCCTTACCCGTTTCACCCATGCCAGGAAAACCAGTTCCGCTCGCGCCATTGCCTTCGACGCCAAAGCTGGAGGCATGTGTCTTCTGGCCATAACAGCGCTGCCAGTGGATCCACTGACCACCGTCGCTATTCATTTCCAAACTTGAAAGGATGACCCGTCCATTGGCTGCAAGGTCAAGTCCGCCGGAGTATCGCTGCGCACCGATGAAGATGTCGTTGACGTTATCTTCGTAAACCTTGCGCGCAACCAGCACATCATTTTCGCCCACGCGCGATGCGTTATCGGCAATGTGCATAGCCATCTGGCTCACCCGCATATGGGTGATTACATAGTTTGCCGTATCCGTCCCCACCAGTCCGATAGTGAGAAAGAAGGGCGCGACAAACGCAAATTCGGTGAGCGCAAGCCCGCTATCATCGCTGGCGAGACGAGCGAGGGGCGAGGTCTTCAAGCGCTGCTTAAAAGATTTGAGGCGTTGTGTGATCATCATGGTGGGCAATTGCGTGTCGCGACAGAGCGATCCTGAGTGTCATAGGGTTGGTTACGCAGCACAGTTGAACTGCTCAGCTCCACGTTTTGTGGCAGACCGATAAGGCCTGCCATCGGTAGGAGCCGTGGGTATGTCATAGTCGCTGTAAAGAGCACGGCATCACGTGCACCTCCATTGCCCGCTTGGCCGCGATCAGCGTCCCATTGGCCATTATCATTGGCATCTTCGAACGATTCATTGGCGTTACAAATTCCATCACCATTTTGATCATCGAAGATCTCTTCCTGCTCAACATCACCAAAATCGAAATAGGCTTTTTGTTCAAAGGTGACGGTGGCACTGGGGGCAACGATACTCACTTGATCGGTGACAAAACTTTCCAATGTCGTTTTGTTGCTACCTGAGTTTTCGAGAGTGAAATCACGGCCAGCCTTTTGCATCACGCCTTGAAGTACCGACGAGGCATAAAGCGTATGCGCCACATCGAACACGCCGATAAGCATGACAATGAAGACAGGCGCCACCATCGCGAACTCCACGACGGTATTGCCTTTTTCATCCTTCCGAATGCGACGGCATTTGCGCAACAGACGCATCATTGGGTCAACCTCAATGCGGCGATACGCTCTGCAATTTCTTCGAACTTGTCTTCCAATTCAGTGGAGTTGCTGGCGTGAAAGGCGCGCCCCGGCGTTGCACAATCTGTAAGGTTTTGCGTCAGCGAGGTTCCAAAAGCGACCACCCAAACGGAGATGTTTTCCTGACGCGCCTGCTTACACGCAGCCTGGAAGCGCGCCGAGTGATTGGTTGACGATGTTGAACCATTGCCATTCCCGCTAATGCGTTGGTCCCACCACTCCATGCCATAGGCGGTGAGGCTGTCATTGCTGGTGGACATCATGCCATCGGTCATAAATACGATATGTCGGCCGATCGCATCGCCATTAGGCGCAGTGGCGTTGCTGGCTGAAAAGATACCGCGGGGGCTGATGTATCGTGCTCCCCAGATCATACCCATGTCGTGATAGGTCGAACCGGCTGCTGTAAACCCATTGGCTTCACTGATGTAGTTCTGCATTTCCGAACGTGACATTGCGGTGAGCCGCTGAGCCGCTTTGGGACAGCGATAATATGGCCGTGCGACGCTAACGGATCGCAGATTTCCATTGTTGTCATAATATCCGTGGTTGGAGGTAGTAGCATTGGTGTAGCTGCCCCCGCTCCGGCGCCGCAGTGTTATGTTGGGAAATTGTGGCTTCCACTTTTCCGCTTCGGTGCTGGGGATGAGATTGATGTCCAGATCATAAGCGCCGCTGGGCACCGGATCGAAACTGGTGGCGGCAACGGTATCGGCTTCGAGAATACAACCATCCCACGACTGAGTTGATAGAGCGCCGTTCGATCCCGTTTCAAAAGCGAGCGTGTTATTGGTGTACAAAGTAGAGATATCGCGCGTGACGTTTTTATATTCCCACCTGTCAAACCTACGAACTTCCTGAACTTCATCGACTACTGTCGCCTGGAAATCAGCATAATAGCGATAATATTCGAGATCGGTGTAGCACGGAGACCACCATGCAACTGGATTGGCTTTCGTGAACCGACCACGTCCAGTCAGTACTGTCGTGCGTGTCGATCCAGAAATTTCTTCAGATACGATGGTGATTGTAGCGTCTTGCAAACTATCATCGATATAATCATCAGTGAAGCCAAGCGTGGAGTTGTTTGCTGCAGCTTCACACTGCGCGAAAGTGCTAATGCCAGGAGTGCTGTTTGGGTTCCACCAATAATACCAATATTCGTCCGCTCCCCGGTTCCATACCGAGTCGACCGTAAAACTAATTTGGGTTGCCTCGTATGAGATATCCCAGATCGCTTCTCGCGATTGGTGCTCCATCGAGCTTGCCATGTAAGACGTTGGAATATCACGGCCAACATTGATGTTCTGAGAATACGGCAAAATCCCATAACGCACTTGAGCTGTGTCGGATGTGGCACCGTCAACCGCGTCGTAAAAGGCGATCACCGCGGTGCGCAGACCATCGATTTTGGAGCCTGACGCTTCAACCTCGCCATTGTTCACACAACTTGCATCGTTCGCCACGCAATTCATCGAACCGGTAACGTCCAAAACGAACATGATATCTGTGTTCGAGATATTGATTTCAGCGGAGCATTCGACGCTCAAGCCAAGCTGACCAAAATCAAACACTTGCATTAACGTCGTCGGCAACTGGCCGGTCGCGGTGCCGGTCACCGTGCCATTAGAATCGGCAGTGTAATTGCGGGACAGGTTTTCCAGACCAAACATTTCGTCTGGATAGTTTTGGTCGAAGAATGTCAGGCCATGCAGCCGGTCGTCATCTTCCCATACATTATCGCCCATCTTCTTACGCGCGGCCAGAGCGCCGGCGTCACAAGCCGCTTGGAGGCGGGCTGTGGCCATGTAATATCGGCTCATATCCACCGCGCCGCCAACGGCTGCGATCAGGGGAATGAGCGCGGCTGCCGCCATCGCTAGCGTGTTCCCGGCGACATTGCGGCGCAGGCGCGCCATGAAGCCGCGTGCTTTGATCAAAAGGGCTGAGCTGGGGCTTTGATTAGACATAGCGATGCGTAATGCCCGAACAAAGTAAATGAGCTTTTTCGTTGCATGGTTAACGAAACCTTCTGCTCCCACTCCCGGCGAAGTATGATTGCTTTAACCAATGTGGCCTATTGCAAAGGTGACCGGGCGTCTGCGTAGACGCCGAAGCACGAGGGTTTGAGATCAATGTTTTCCAAAGCGTGGCAGGCAGTGGCGTTTGTCGGGTTCATCCTGATTGCAATCGTATTCGTTTTTGGTGGCGAAGGTCAGCCTGTTGGCGTCTCGAACGCTGTTGATGTTGCGCAGCAGAAGGGGTCGGAACGATCCGTTGCCGGTGAGAATACTACTTTTGCAGCAGCGCCAACCCCGCAAGCGCCGCAAATCAATGAAGGCGCGAATGCATCTGGCGGCTTTGCTGATTTCGAAATTCAAGAATATGGTACGCCGCAGTTTGATCCAACGCCGGGCGATGATGCGGGTTGGGGCACACCGGTTCAAGGTGCGACAGGGCAATCTGGTCAGCGTTCTCCTGCGCAAAATGCCGTGCTTCCCCAAGGGCCGCCACCTCCCGGTGTGCGCGATCCTTCCAAAGCGCCGCCGCGTATCATCCCGCATGATCCAAGCAATGATCCTGACTTGGCCGCAGATGTCAGCCGAGCATTGGCGCGCCGTTCTCGTTAAGACCGGCTTGCATTTCTCTCACCAGCGTTCAATGCGGCAGGCATGTCCGCCGATGATCTTGATACCCTGCCTCTCGCGCAAAGATTGGCGCTGAGTTATGCGCCCGCAGCCAGCCGTGACGCGACGCTGACACTGCTTTTGCTGGACAACCGGCTGGCCGCAGTTTTGCGCCAGCGCGGAGAGAATGCGCTGATTGCGCAGATGAAGCTGGCATGGTGGCGCGATCGCTTTGGTCAGCAGGTAAGCGATTGGCCCAAGGGTGAGCCGTTGCTGGGCCGCATCAAAACGTGGCCGGTGCCCTATGCCTCAATGGTACCATTGGTCGATGGTTGGGAAGCTTTGCTGGTTGAAGAGTTGGACGAAGCCTCTGTAAAAACCTTCGCGCAAGGTCGCGGGCAAGCCTGGCGAGCGGTGGCGGTGGCGCTTTGCGGTTTTGACGATGAGGCAGGCGAAATAGCTGCACGCGCAGGACAAGAATGGGCGTTGGCCGATCTGGCGATGCATCTTGGCCAGGGGGACGAAGCCGAACTGGTTCGCGAATTGGCCTTTGCTGCGCATCGGCATCGCCTCACATTGCCGCGCGCCTTGCGTCCATTACGCGTATTGCATGGCTTGTCCCAACGCGCGTTAAAGCGAGGCTCTACCGATCTTCTCGACGGACCCGGCGCCATGCTTACGGCATTGCAACTTGGCATCTTGGGGAGATAACCTATTCTCCATCGCGATAAGGAGGGCCCGTGATGAACCGCGTAATTCTGGGTGCATTTGGAGCATTGGTTTTGGTGTCTGTTGGCCTGTTCTGGATGCAGGGCAGGGCGCAGGTCGAAGCAGGTGCACCGCCGCCTGATCCCGAAGCCTTGGCCGAAGTGGAACCGGTTGATCCTGAAGCTTTGCCCACCGCTGATGTAACAGGCATGGAAGGCCCCGAACCGCCCGAAGCATCAGAGCTAACGCGCGAACAGCGGCGCTTCTTCCGCTATGATCGCAATCGCGATCTCAAAATCACTCGTAATGAAATGTTGTCCACCCGAACAGACGCTTTTCGCAAGCTTGATGCCGATGGCAACAATCTGCTTACCTTTGAAGAATGGGCGGTGACCACGGTATCGCGGTTTGATGAAATGGACGCGGATGCGGATGCGGAATTAACCGCATCGGAATTCGCCACAAGTGCGCCTAAACCACGCCAACAAGCGCGCTGCCGCTGCTAGGTTGGCTGTTAGGCGGGCACCATTTCCCGCTCTGCAAGCCAATTGCCAAAGTCCTCTTTGGCACGGTTGGTATAGGCTTCCTTGCGCTGCTTCTTGTGGACAGAATGCAAGGGCGGGAAAAGCCCGAAATTCACATTCATCGGCTGAAAGCTGGCCGCTTTCGCATCGCCAGTAATGTGGGCCAGCAAGGCGCCCATCGCGCTTGTGCGGGGAGGGGCTTGCCATTCGCCGCCCGCTAATTGTGTTGCCGCCATCATCCCTGCCATCAAGCCCACTGCTGAACTTTCCACATAGCCTTCGCACCCGGTAATCTGTCCGGCAAAGCGGATATGCGGCGCGGCATTCATGCGCAATTGCCGATCCAGCACGACGGGGGAGTTGATAAAGGTGTTGCGGTGCATTCCGCCAAGCCGAGCGAATTCAGCATTCTCCAGGCCGGGAATGGTACGCAGCAATTCAACCTGCGCGCCATATTTCATCTTGGTCTGAAATCCGACCATGTTCCACAGCGTGCCCAGCTTATTGTCCTGCCGCAATTGCACCACGGCATAAGGCCAGCGCCCTTGCGGAAACTCCTCATTCGTATCGTAGGGATTATCCAGGCCAACGCCTTTCATCGGCCCATAACGCAGCGTTTCCACACCGCGTTCGGCCATCACTTCGATTGGCATACAGCCATCGAAATATGGCGTGTCGGCCTCCCACTGCTTGAACTCGCCTTTTTCAGCATCCATCAAGCCTTGGTGGAAGGCGAGATATTGTTCTTTGGTCATCGGGCAATTGATATAATCGCCATCCTCGTTGGAAGCAGCGGTGGTTTTATCCCAGCGAGATTGGATCCAGCATTTGTCCATATTGATGGAATCACGGTGGATAATCGGCGCTATCGCATCAAAAAAGGCGAGGCGATCTTCGCCCGTGACACCCACAATGCTCTGCGCCAACGATGCAGCGGTTAGCGGCCCAGTGGCGACAATGGTGAGTCCATCTTCGGGAAGCTGCGAGACCACTTCGCGTTTGATCGTCACGTTGGGATGATCTTGCAGTGCCTTTTCCACCTCAGCGCTGAAGACATCGCGATCAACGGCCATCGCGCTTCCGGCAGGCACGCGCGCCACTTCGCCAGCGCGCATCACCAGACTATCGAGCCGCCGCATTTCATGGTGCAACAGGCCAACCGCATTCTTGGTATCATCGTCAGAGCGGAATGAATTGGAGCAGACCAGTTCTGCCAATCCATCGCTTTGGTGCGCAGGCGTTTCACCGCCGCCACCGCGCATTTCCGAAAGAGTGACGCGAACGCCGCGCTGGGCCAACTGCCAGGCCGCTTCGCTTCCAGCAAGGCCGCCGCCGATGATGTGTACATGGTTTGCCATAAGCGGTTCAAATAGGCAGAGGTGAGCTATCCCGCAATCGCCTTATGCGTTGGGGCAGAAAAGTGCTCGGGGGCAAAATAGGCGGGTAATCTTGCCGCGACCGGTAAGGTGCGTATGAGAGAACGATGCCTAGTCGTGCCTTATCTGACAAACGCCCTTTCCTGCTGCTCAGCATACTTGCCGCGCTCGCATATTACTATCTGCGCGCCAGCGAGATGCCTGAATTTTATGTGATCCCGATCAAGGGCGCGGCATGTGCGTTCCTCGCGATCTATTGCTTTGTGCGGCATTCGAGCGCGGATGCGCGGCTGCTGGCCTGGGCTTTGGCTGCCTGCGCTTTGGGCGATATGGCGATTGATGTAGACTTGCAGATTGGCGCGATGCTGTTCTTCCTTGGCCATTGCTTCGCGATTGGCTTATATTTGCGGCACAAGCGCGGCGTGTTGACAGGCTCACAAAGCTGGACATGCGGGCTCACCCTTACGCTCACACCCTTGATCGCTTGGCTTCTAACGCGCGATACCGAATTTTCATGGCGGGCCGGGCTTTACGGCCTTGCGCTGGGCGGAATGGCAGCCGCTGCTTGGGCAAGCGACTTTCCGCGTTACCGGGTAGGAGCAGGCGCGATGCTGTTCGTGATTTCAGACGTGCTGATTTTTGCAGGACTTGGCCCGCTATCAGGGACTTTTGCGCCTGAGTATCTGGTCTGGCCGATCTACTATCTTGGCCAGTTTATGATCTGTACAGGCGTAATCCAAACTCTGCGAAAACGCGATCCAGAGCTGCGCGTGGTGGCGAGCCAAGAGACTTAGCTCTCAGCGTCGCCTTCCTCCGGCCCAACTTCATCCCCGCCACCACGCCGTTCGACCATTTCTTCGACCACAGCTTCTTCCGCTTCGTTTTCAGGCGCTTCTTCTTCGTCAAGGCGCACGGCGGCAACAATCGTCTCTTTCTTGCCGACATCGAACAAGCGCACACCTGCGGTGTTGCGGCCCAGAACGCGCAGGGTTTCAAGCCCGATGCGGATCAGTTTTGCCTGATCAGTCACAAGCATCAATTGCTCACCTGATTTGACCGGGAAGCTGGTTACAACAGGGCCATTACGCTTGATGTTGTCGATATTGACCACGCCTTGCCCGCCGCGCCCGATCTTGCGATATTCGTAAGCGGAGCTGACTTTGCCATAACCATTGGCGCATACGGTCAGGATGAATTCCTCCTTCTCCGTCAATTCAGCAAAGCGTTCAGCGGGCAGGGTGCTGGTCCCGTCATTGTCTTTCCAAGGCGCAAAGCGGATGTAATCCTCGCGCTCTTCCGCAGAGGTGCCGGTTGCGCCTAGGATCGAAAGCGAAACCACACGGTCACCATCCTTCAAATTCATGCCGCGCACCCCGGTTGAGGTGCGCGAGGTAAATTCGCGGATGTCTTCGGCAGCAAAGCGGATGGCTTTGCCCTGTTGGCTGGCAAGCAGCACATCATCGGTGGAATCAAGCAATGCCACGCCGATCAAATGATCATCGGAGGCCTCTTCGAACCGCATGGCGAGTTTGCCATTGCTGGGTACGTTGGTGAACGCGCCCATGGAATTGCGCCGCACGCCGCCCTTGGCCGTTGCAAACACAACACTCAATGCGCCCCAGCTTTCCTCATCTTCGGGCAGAGGCAGCACTGTCGCGATCGTTTCACCCTTTTCCAAAGGAAGAACGTTCAATAGCGGCCGCCCACGTGTGTTCGCAGCACCTTCAGGCAATTTCCAAACTTTGAGGCGATAGACCTTGCCAGCGGTAGAGAAGAACAGCACCGGGTTATGCGTGCTGGTGACGAACATCGTGTGCACGGCATCTTCGTCCTTGGTGGACATGCCCGCACGGCCTTTACCGCCACGGTTCTGCGCGCGGAAAGTCGAAAGCGGAGTGCGCTTGATATAACCATCCAGAGTCACGGTGACGACCATCTCATCCCGCTCGATCAGGTCTTCATCATCAAGACCATCCCATGCAGGCGCGATTTCAGAAACGCGCGGCGTGGCATAAGCTTCGCGCACAGCCACCAGCTCATCACGCATCACACCGTACAGCTTCACCCGGTCTGCTAAAATCGAGAGGTAATACTCGATCTGCTCGGCCAGCTCTTTCAGCTCATCACCGATTTCATCGCGGCCCAACGCGGTGAGACGATGCAGGCGCAGATCAAGGATGGCTTTCACTTGGCGTTCGGACAGGCGATAGGTGCCCTCGCTTTCATCCGCGCTGGGCTCAATGGCTTCGACCAGCGCGATATATTGCGCAATATCGCCAATCGGCCATTCGCGATCCATCAAGCGTTGCCGCGCAACTCCGGGATTGGGTGAGCTGCGGATAATCGCCACAACTTCATCCATGTTGGACACTGCGACAACCAGGCCAAGCAAGATATGCGCACGGTCACGCGCCTTGTTCAGCTCATACTTGGTGCGCCGGGTGATGACCTGTTCGCGGAACTGAATGAAGGCCTGAATAATATCGCGCAGAGACAGCGTCTCAGGGCGCCCGCCGCGAATGGCCAGCATATTGGCCGGGAAACTCGCTTGTGCAGGTGTGTGGCGCCACAATTGATTGAGCACTACATCCGCGGTTGCATCGCGTTTCAGATCGATAACAACGCGCACGCCTTCGCGATTGCTTTCATCACGAACATCGGTGATGCCTTCGATGCGCTTTTCCTTCGCGGCATCGGCGATCTTTTCGACCAGTCCAGCTTTGCCCACTTGATAGGGGATGGAGGTGAGGACAATCGATTCCTTATCGCCGCGACCCACTTCGATCTCATGGCGAGAGCGCATCATGATTGAGCCGCGACCGGTTGTATAGGCCGCTTTTGCTCCAGCGGTTCCGAGTATCAGCGGCGAAGTCGGGAAATCTGGGCCTGGAATGATTTCAAACAATTGCTCCGACGTTATGCCGGGGTCTTCCATCATGGCCAGACAGCCATCGATCACTTCGCCCAGATTATGAGGCGGAATGTTCGTCGCCATGCCCACCGCGATACCGCCAGCACCATTGACAAGCAGGTTGGGGAAACGGGCCGGCAGAACCGATGGTTCAACTTCGGAACCATCATAATTGTCAACGAAATCGACTGTATCTTTGTCAAGATCGGTCAGCAGCACTTCTGCCGGTTTGGCAAGGCGGCTTTCGGTGTAACGCATCGCAGCAGCGGGATCGGGGTCCATGCTGCCAAAATTACCCTGACCATCGATCAGCGGCAGGCGCAACGACCACCATTGCACCATCCGGGCAAGAGCATCGTAAATCGCGCTATCGCCGTGCGGGTGATACGAGCCCATCACTTCACCAACAATTTTCGCTGATTTGCGATAGGGTTTGCTGGATGTGTATCCGCCGACCTGCGCGGCATACAAAATGCGGCGATGCACGGGTTTCAAACCATCGCGCACATCGGGCAAGGCGCGGCTGACGATTACGCTCATCGCGTAATCCAGATAGCTGGTTTTCATTTCATCGACGATATCGATCCGGTTGAATTCTCCGGGTCCGTCAGACGGGGTCAGGGTATCGGTCTCATCATTCACGTGAGGTCAAATTTCCGCATTGCTTGACTGGCTCTCTCCAGCGCAAAAACTCTAGGCCAGCTGCGGAGTTTGTGCCAGTTTTTGCCGGTTCTGGAGGGCATTTAAGGCGTGCTTATCCACATTTGCGGACGAACACGCTGACATGTGGCAAAATACCGCGTTCAATGGCCGTTCACCGCAAATTCTGTAGGACACAAATTGCAATTTGGGCCGTTACAGGTCAGTACCGCGCCCGACATATTCGAAATGGCCTGCGAGCCATGGGAAGATCTAGGAGAGTTTTGTAATGAATGCGCTTTACCACGCTAACACCGCCCCCCGTAAGAAGAGCCGTTTCACATTGTTATTGGCCGCGGTTGCCGCTGGAGCAATGTCGGCTGGTGCGTTGCTGCCGCAAACGGCTTTGGCGCAAGAAGCAGCAAGCGAACCTACCAATTCGCAATCTTTTCTGCAGGTTTATGGCCCGATCGCAAATACTGTGACTGGCGAGACCAAAAACTGGGCAGGCGCTGCTGGGCGCATTCCTGAGTTAAAGGCGGCAATGAAGAACCGTAAAGATCGCCACGCGACGGGCAATTTCATGCTGATCGTGGGTGGTAATGTAAACGATGACAGAATGCGCCGCGAAGGTATTGAACTTATGCTGGGCAGCGGGCTTGTTCCCGCAGAAGATGTGGCGCGTTTCCATTATTACAGTGGATCACTTGCGTATAATTACGACGATACAGACCCTGCGCGAGAAAGCTGGAAGCGCGCGGTCGATGCAGGGTATGCTGATAATGACGGGGATGTTTTTAACGACCCGCAATATCTTATTACGCAGTCCTTTGTGCAGGAAGATCGGCAGAGCGAAGCGTTTGAATTTTTGCTTCCTTATCTGGAGGCCAATGCTGCTCCGGGTACTGGCCAAAATGACAGGTTAATCCGCTTGGGGCTTCAGGCAGCTATCGACACAGATGATGCGCAGATGGGCAATCGGTTTGCGCGCATGTTGATTGAGGATGGCAATACCGTGGAAACATGGAAAGTCGGACTGCAAGTCGTGGCAATGATGAATCCGATGGATGAAAAGCCTGAGCTGGAAATGTATCGTTTGATGCGCGAGGCGGGCGTCATAACGCAGCGGCCAGAATACATCCGCTACATCGAAGCTGCCGATCCGCGATTGATGTCGAACGAATTGGACGATGTTCTTGCCGAAGGCCTTCGAAATGACCTGTTCCAGACCAGCGGGGATCAGTATTATATGGATGTCAAACAGGTGATTGATACGCGCAAGGCGACGGATGTTCGCGAATTGGATCAAACCGTGGCCGAGGGCCGCAACGGTGATGCTGCATCAGCACGTATTGCTGGAGATATTCTCTATTCCTTAGACGATTACGAACAAGCTGCCGGCTTTTATCAACTTGCAGCTGAAAGAGGGTATAATGGCGATGCAGCCCATACGCGCGCAGGTGTCGCGCATACTATGGCAGGCAATTATGCCGAAGCCATGAGCGCGTTTGACGAAGTTGGTGGTGAATACGCAGTGATTGCCGAGTTCTGGGCACTTTACGCGCAGAGCAAAATGGCTGCGGTTTCTGCGCCAGCTTCGGTTGCAGAACCGATGATGGACGATGCCGCTCCAGCTTCCGCGACCTGATTATTTAAGCTTCAATACTCATGCGGCGCAGCACCCTTTTCAGGTTGCTGCGCCGTTTGCGTTTTTAGACATTAAATTTGAACAGCAAGACATCGCCATCCTGCACCAGATATTCCTTGCCTTCCTGGCGCAATTTGCCTGCATCACGCGCCGGGCTTTCGCCGCCCAATTCGATGTAATCATCATAGGCGATCGTTTCTGCGCGAATGAAACCTTTTTCAAAATCGGTGTGTATTTCGCCGGCGGCTTGCGGAGCTTTCGCGCCATCTGGAAAAGTCCATGCGCGCGCTTCTTTAGGGCCTGCGGTGAAAAAGGTTTTGAGGCCAAGCAACGTATATCCTGCACGGATCACCCGGGCGAGGCCGGATTCCTCCAGACCAAGCTCTGCCAGATATTCTGAACGGTCTTCCGACTCCATGCCGACCAGCTCTGATTCAATCGCCGCTGAAACGACAACGGCTTGCGCACCTTCTTCGGCAGCCTTAGCAAACACCGCTTGCGAAAGCGCATTGCCGCTCGACGCTTCATCTTCGGCCACATTGCAAACATACAGAACAGGCTTTGCGGTCAACAATTGCGCTTGTTCGAAAACGCGCGCTTCTTCCTCGTCCTTGGGCTCGGTCAGTCGGGCAGGTTTGCCATCGCGCAGCAACTCCAAAGCTTGGCCCAAAACACTGGCGACCAGCTTGGCTTCCTTATCGCCCGCAGTGGCGCGTTTTTCGGCGGCGGGGACGCGTTTTTCCAGGCTTTCAAGGTCGGACAGCATCAACTCTGTTTCCACCACTTCAGCATCAGCAATCGGATCAACCTTGTTGGCGACGTGTTGAATATCGTCATCTTCAAAACAGCGCAAAACATGCACAACTGCGTCAACTTCTCGTATGTTGCCAAGGAACTGATTGCCAAGGCCTTCGCCTTGGCTGGCCCCTTTCACAAGCCCTGCAATGTCGACAAAGGCCAGCTGCGTCGCAACGATTTTCGCGCTTCCAGCAATCGCCGCAATTTTGTCCAGCCGCGCATCGGGCACAGCGACTTGGCCGACATTGGGCTCAATCGTGCAAAATGGATAATTGGCAGCTTGTGCCGCCTGCGTTTCGGTTAACGCGTTAAAAAGGGTCGATTTGCCGACATTGGGCAGGCCTACGATCCCGCAGCGGAATCCCATTGTGTTATCCTAAATGATTGCAAGTCAGGGTGCGCGCCTTAGCCGTGTGGTGCCCCGCCTGTCCACGATCTTCGTTGGGTCTCATTTGCTCACTGCTGTGTCCGTCTTGCCTCGGTTGCGGTATGGCAAGCGCGGTAAACCGCTTTGCAACCTTGTTCAGCTAGAATGCGTGCTATGAAAAAATGGGTTCGAAAACTTCCTTTGGCGGCAATAGCATTGGCGCTTTCATCGTGCGGCCTTTCGCCCGAAGCTCTTTTGGAGCGCGCGGATACCGCGTTTGGGGAGCATCGCTATTCAGAAGCGAGGCTTGATCTTGCAACCTTTCTGAAAGAGCGGCCTGATGATCGCCAAGCGCTGGAATTGTATGCGCGCACGCAGCTCCACCTTGGTGATGGAGAGGGAGCAGCGAGCACGCTTGACCGTCTCGAAGATTTAGGCGCGACGATTTCCGATATGCCCTACATGCGCGCTGAGGCAGAATTGCTGCGCGGCCAGCATGCAAACGCGTTGCAGTTTGCGCAAAAACTGGACGGCCCTGAAGGCGCGCGTATCGCCGCCTTAGCGCATATCGCATCAGGCGATGTTGCCGCAGCACTTACTGCTTTTGAAGAAGGGATGGCGCGATCTGGTGAGACGCATCGTCTTGCATCGGATTTCGCGCTTTTTGCCTTGCAAGCGCGCGATGTTGCACGGGCAGAAGAGCTTGCGCTTATCGCGCGTGAGGCGCGTCCCGATGGTTTGGCCCCATTGCTGGCAAGCGCCCAGATTGCTTCGGCGCAAGGTCAGGCGAAACGGGCATTGACCTATTACGTACGCATCACGCAGCTTTATCCGGAAAATCGCGCAGCGCAGCTTGGGCGGATCGGTATGCTGGGAGAAATGGGCCGTGACCAGGAAGCACGTGAACATCTTGAAGAATTGGCAAACTGGGCGCCTGATGACGCAGATGTGATCTTTCTCCAGGCGCGATTTGCCGCAGAAGAGAAAGATTGGAGCCAGGTGCGCGATCTTTTGCAGGAAAATACTAGCCGCAATGATGCCGCGCAGCAAGTTCTCTACGCCAAATCTCTGATTGAACTGGATCTGCACGAACAAGCCATCGCCCAACTTACCACCCTAGTCCGCCGGCTTCCTGATGCCAGCGCGCCGCGACGCTTATTGGCGCAGGCGCAATTAGAGACAGGTCAAGCTCAGGCCGCTTTTGCGACAATCGGTCCTTTGGCGAACAGCCCACAAGGAACGCCCGCCGATCTGGCCATATTTACGCAAGCTGCAAAAGCTGCGGGGCGGAGCGATCCATTAGCGCAGGCGATGGCCAATGCTCCACCGGCCGAGCGTGTGGCCACAATCCTGGCAGATGGCGACAAGGCGCTGCGCGATGGGCGCTGGCGCGCAGCCATTGCTTCTTATGAGCAGATGCGTTTGTGGACCGGGGACAACAATGCTCTGGTTCTCAACAATCTCGCTTATGCGCGAAGCCAGACCGGAGACAAGCAGGAAGCCATTTCATTGGCACAGAAAGCTTATGACCTTGCGCCTGATCATCCATCGATCATGGATACGTTGGGTTGGCTGCTGGTGGAGACAGGCACAGACAAATCGCGCGGCCTGGCTTTACTGGAGAAAGCAGCGCAAGCAGCGCCCGATAATGCCGCCATTGCCCGCCATCTTGCCGAGGCGCGCGGCACATAGCAAAGCGCCGCCCCCAGGAGAGGGACGGCGCTTTCGGGTACGAAACTGTTGGGTGTATTGGATCAGGCTATCGCTGGTTGCGAAGGATCAACACGTCGGCGACGACGCATCAGTCCAAGCGAGACCAATGCCAGTGCCAACAAACCAAGCATTCCCGGTGCAGGTACTTGCGTGCCGCTGGTCGTGCCGCCAGTGGAAGAAATCGACTGGCCACTTGCCGAGCTGACATTACCTGCGCCGCTGATGCTTTGATAGCGAACGAAAAAATCGCTGAGCGTCAATTGCGTTGGAAGCGCCGAAAAGATGAGGTCCAAAGTGCCGCCGCCCGTATTGCCAGCCGTAACGCCGCCAGAGTTTGAGCAAGAACCGCTCTTTGCGGCTTTGAAGCACACATCAACGGCGCCGATCTGGTTAGGGTTGCGTGGGTCATTTCCCCTGCCATCAGCTACAAACGCAATGTCATAAACGCCCGTTGAAGTGGCGTCGGTGATATCCGGATCTGCGTTGAAGGAAAAACTTGAGATGCGCGATTCCACGCCATTTCCAGTGGTGTTCGCAACAAGATAGCTAAAGCTGTATGCGTCACCCATAATGCTATCGAGGGTGAAGGTAATTGAAGCTGTCAAATCATCGATTGTGTTGCTGGCGCTTCCGGTGAAACCATCGTAATCGACGGTAAAGCTGTCACCAATATCGCCGTTACCAAGCGTAATGGGATCAGCCGTCGCTGGCGCAGCAATCGTAAGGCTGGCAATGGCAGCAAAGCCGGTGATAATTTTATGCATTTTACAACTTTCCACGCTCACGAACGGTATACGTATATCGAAGCAAACACCATGCCAAACGCGGATTTGTGCGGTTTGCAATGGTTAACAAGGTTAGCGATGTTGCAGTAGTGTAAACTGTGCCGACACTTACACAACATTTCCCTTTTGGGAGTATGGACAATCGAATGAGGAATTTTTCGAAATTTCAGCACGGGACGTGCCTATTGTTGGCGGCCCTTTCGCTTGCCTCGTGCGATTTGCTGGAGCCAGATCCATACGATCTTGCTGCCGATGCTTTTGAGCAGCAGGATTATCTTGCCGCGCAATCCCATGCAGCTGAGGCATTGGCACAGGATGCTGAGAATGCCGAGGCGCTGATTATCCTGTTGCGCACACAATTGGCGGCGGGGGAGGGCGCTCAAGCGCTTGCCTCGTTGGCGCAATTGACCGATTTGGAAGCGCTGCCAGGCGATCACCTGTTGCTCGAAGCAGAAGCGCGACTACAGCTGGGGGAAATCTCGCATGCAGACGCGCTCTTGGATGGCGTAAATTCGGCTGAAAGCTGGCGTTTGCGAGCGCTTTTAGCGACACTGGACAATGACGATGAGATTGCATTGCAGGCCTTTGCCCAAGGCCGCGCAGCTGATGGCGACAAGGCACGCCTGTATGCCGCCGAGGCAACCTATCACCTTCGCCAAGGCAATCTTGATAGAGCTCGCGAAGCTGTTGGCCTTGCGCAACAGGCCGCGCCGCGCCGGGTAGAGACCCAATTTGTCACCGCCTGGCTGGCACAGCTTGAGGAAAACCACGAGATTGCCGCGAGGGCATTCATGGCAATTCTCGATAAGACACCGCAGGATCGCCCCGCAATGTTGGGCGCCATCGATGCCTTGCAAAACTTTGACCGTGATGATCTCGCTGATCCGCTGATAGCGCAGGGCCGCGACTACTATCCCGACGATTTGGCGTTCATCTATTTTGCCGCGCGGGCGCATGGCCGCAAAGGTGATTGGGTGGCCGCGCGTGATTTGTTGCAAGAGCATGAGGCGCAGCTTGCCGGACAAGATCCCGCACAATTGCTTTACGCGCGGTCCTTATTGCAATTGGGGCAGGGCGAATTGGCGCGTGCGATTGTGACGCCGATCCATTCTCGGCGCAGTTCTGATCCGCAAGTCGCTGAGCTTTACGACCAGATATTGGCCGCGACGCGTAATTAGGTATCGTCCTGAAGTCTGCGTGCCAAATCGCTCATAAAGCGGGCATCATCGCTGTTGGCCAACCATTCAGCCTCAGCTCCGATCGCGCCGAGCATTTGGACAAGGTCGCCCATCTCTGACTTGGCGTAATTGCCCAGAACATGCCCTGTCACCCGCTCTTTGCTGCCCGGATGGCCAATGCCAATGCGCACCCGGCGAAACTCTTTGCCGCAATGCTGATCAATGGAACGCAGGCCATTGTGGCCCGCAGTGCCGCCGCCTTGCTTTACCTTCACCTTGAAGGGGGCAAGGTCCAGCTCATCATGAAAAACGGTTAGGGCCGATGGCTCCAGCTTGTAATACCGCAAAGCTTCGCCAACCGCGCGCCCACTTTCATTCATGAACGTGGCGGGTTTGAGCAACAGAACCTTTTGCGTGCCAATGCGGCCTTCCTGACACCACCCCTGAAACTTCTTTTGCGTGGCGCCAAAGCCGTGCATTTCGGCGACAACATCCATTGCCATAAAGCCAACATTGTGCCGGTGCATCGCGTATCGCGGACCGGGATTTCCAAGACCTGTCCAAATCTGCATGGTTTCAACTCTGCGGCGCGGCTTGCGCCGAATGTGTGCTCAACGCTTCAAGCGTTACCAGATAGCGATCGGTGCACAGGGTCGCTAACAAATCGCGGTGTTCGGGTGTGGCTGACGCGATTTGTTGACGCGCCAAGGCCAGATTGTCGACCACCTGATCGTGAGGATGGCGCGATACGATCCCCGCATAATAGGCAGAGATGATCGTGAGATTGTTGACGATCTGCGCACGCTGTGCCGGATCAAGGCTGGCATTCGTGCCAATGCCCCCGCGACGTTCTTGCAGCAAAACGACGCATTCGTAATCGCGCAATTGCACTACGCTCTGGGCAGAAAGGGGTGCCGGCGCGAGAAACCCCGCGCCGGCCAGACCCAACGTCATCGCTGCAAAAACCGGGCGCAGCGTGGCGAGCATGGTTACTCGCTCTTGTCTTCCTGCTCGTCAGCAGCATCTGCATCCGGGCCTTGCTCGGTTGCAGCAACGCCGCCTGCATCGACTTCTTCGCCATCTTCGCCGTCTTCACCTTCCGAACGCTTGAGCGCGGACGGTGCGACGACTGTGGCGATGGTGAAATCGCGATCGGTGATGGCGCTTTCGGCACCATCGGGCAGAGTGACCGAACTGATGTGCACAGAATCGCCAACTTCCAAGCCGGCAACATCGATTTCGATCTGACCAGGGATCTTGTCCGATTCGCAAACCAGATCGAGCTCGTGACGAACAACGTTGAGAACGCCGCCCTTCTTAAGGCCGGGGCTTTCTTCCTCGTTCACGAAGATCACAGGGATTTGAACTTCGATCTTGGCATCTTTGGCAAGACGCAGGAAGTCAGCATGGATGGGGCGGTCAGAAACCGGGTGCAGAGCCACGTCCTTGGGAAGCGTACGGACGATGTTTCCATCAACTTCAACCATCACGATCGAGTTCATGAAGTGGCCTGTCATCAACTGCTTAACCAGCAGTTTTTCTTCCACATGGATGGGAGTGGGTTCTTCTTTTCCACCGTAAATCACGGCGGGAATACGACCTTCGCGGCGCAATGAACGTGAGGCTCCCTTGCCAGCACGTTCGCGCAGCTCGGCCGGCAGTTTTAGAGCATCGCTCATAAGTCTTGCCTTTCGATTGCGTAGCTGTGTTCTTCGACGCGCCTCCAGGGATGACATCGCCGCAAGAGGCGCGCCATTACGGCCAATCCGTTATAAAGGCAAGCGCGATAGGCGCTTATTGCAAACGCTTCACGGTAAAGCCGCGCGCGGTGAACAATTGCGGCAGGCCTTGTGTGCCCAGCATATGCGCAGCACCCACTGCAATAAATGGCTTTTGCCCGGCGGCCAGGTGGTCCTCTATCGCTGGCATCCAGCTTTCGTTGCGACCCGTTAAAAGTGCTCCATAAAGGGCAGGGTATGCGAGCAACGGCTCTGAAACGAGGCGGTCGAGCGTTTGCAGATCACCTTTGTGCCATGCCTCACCAGCGGACTGTCCATCATTTGTGGCGCTCGATCTTGCGGTCAGCAGCAGGAAATCAGCTTGGTCCGCTTGTGACAAATTATCAAAAACGCCCAGCTGACCTGCAATAGTTTCCAAGCCTGCAACCTTATCTGCTTCCTGCGTCAAGGCGCGGTCTACTCCATTGGCAGGATCGCTTTCGCGTACATTGCTGGCCAGCATTAGCGCTGCGCCCCATGTTTCCACATTGACAAAATCACCGTTCTTGGCGCGCGCATTGTCCATCAATTGGCGCACATCATCGCGGCTAGCGGCAGGAACGCGCTGAGTTAGCGGCAACTGTCCGGGGGTTTGCGATAATTCCCGAAAAGTGGCTTGCAGATCAGGCGTATCAAGGTCCGCGATCTCGACCAGCAACACATCGGACTGCGCCAACGCATCCTCTAACGCTGGCGTTCGCCATTCAACCCCGTTGGGCAAGGCGTGGATCGTACCAAACAGCCATAACTTCTCGCCATCAGGGCCGATCGCTTCCCATAAGGCAGGGGACGGTTCGCCCCAATCCTCGCCTCCAAAAACGCCGCAGCTTGCCAGCCACAACGCTCCCAAAAGGCCAAGGATACCGCGCCACATTAGTGGATGCGTTCGACCATAAGGCCGCGCTGTGTCAGCAAGTCCTGTACACTGCCTTCACCGGCCAGATGGCCTGCTCCCACTGCCATAAAGACGGTACCGGGCGCTTCCATGCGGTTTTCAATCCAGTTGACCCAGTTCGCGTTGCGATCAACCAGCATGCGTTGATAAAGCGCAGGATCATCGACGCTGTCATTCATCAGCTCAGCCAACCCCTGAGCATCGCCTTGCAGCCATTCTCCTACCATAGCAGCGATGTTACTGGTAACTTCAGGTACAGCTTCGACCGAGGCGTCGAGCATGTTGAGCTGCATTTCCAACGGCATACCGTCAAACATTTCAACCTGATCAGCCACTGTTTCCAACGCCGTATGCTGTTTGCCTTGCGACATCCCATTGAGAACCATCTCAACGCCAGATGCAGGATTATAGCCCGCCTGCATGATTGGCAGCAGTGAAAGGTTGAGCGAGGCAAACCACGGTTCAACCATGTCGAACGATCCTGCTGACAAACCGAGGCCAGTTAGCGCGGCTTCAAATTCCACGCGATTGTCTTGCGTCATCATGCTGCGCAATGTCTGGCCGGTTTCAATCATGGCGGCGCCCGCCATCAGGTGTGCATTGGCCTGCAGTTCGCCCATGTCAATCTCCGTCACGAGCTCATCGGATTGTTCAAGCGCGGTGGTGATGCGATTATCGAGCCACTCTACGCCATCTGGCAGCACATGGACGGTGCCGAACATATAGATCGTGGTGTCCTCGTCAGTCAGCTTCCATAGAGCGGGCGCATTGACCCGCTTTTCCATTGCGGTTTCGACTGCGTGATCATCGGCTTGAGCAACACCGGGTGTAAGCACAAGGGCAAGCGCACCGACCGCTTTTGATAAGTATTTGCGAAGGGGAAACATTTGGCCAGTCCTTTGCTCGTTCGACAGATAGATAGGAACCCAGCGCTTCTGTCGCCAGAGCTGCGCCGCGCACCAAGCCGCAATAGCGCACAAATAGATGACCATAGTCTGAGCATCTGGTGAAAAAGTGCTGTGAGCATCGGTCGATTTCTTTGGTGCGCGTGATTTGGCAAGCAAGTGCGTGAGTTTTTTCCAACCATCGGAGCATTCAACGCGCTGGTTCAGCGATCAGGTCATGCGCTGCTGATATCGTCACAACGCGAAATACGGAGCAAATCTGCGCCTCATTCATCGAAGGTGCAAAGGGCAAATGGACTAAGCCGCTGGCGATCGCGAAACCGCGATATCTTCACAGGTAGCATCCTGAATTCGCGCTCTGCACGCCCTATTGGTGAAGCGCGCTTGTGCATGTGCAGCATTGACGGCCAGCGGGCCTTGAGCCAAAGCCGCGCGCGCAATGACTAATGGCCTGACCCGCGATCCCACCTGCAGCTTTCAGGATATGATCCTGACCCTCCATGATTTTTGGAGCGCACAAGGCTGCGTCATACTGCAACCTTATGACATGCGCATGGGGGCGGGCACATTCCACACTGCCACCACTCTGCGCGCACTTGGGCCAGAGCCTTGGAATGCCGCTTTTGTGCAGCCTTGCCGCCGCCCAACCGATGGCCGCTATGGTGAAAATCCCAACCGGCTCCAGCATTATTACCAATATCAGGTGATCCTAAAACCAAGCCCGGCTGACATTCAGGACCTGTATCTTGAAAGCCTGCGCGCGATTGGCATCGATCCGCTCAAACACGATATCCGCTTTGTTGAAGATGACTGGGAAAGCCCGACTTTGGGTGCCTGGGGTCTTGGCTGGGAAGTGTGGTGTGATGGCATGGAAGTCACCCAGTTTACCTATTTCCAGCAAATGGGCGGCTTTGATTGCAAGCCTGTTGCAGGCGAACTGACATACGGTTTGGAACGGCTCGCCATGTATATTCAGGGTGTTGATAGCGTTTACGATCTGGCGTTCAATTCCAACGGCGTTTCATACGGCGACGTCTTCCTTGAAAACGAAAAGCAGATGTCGAAATGGAACTTTGAAGTGGCCGACACCCATGGCCTGTTCAAAGCTTTTGAAATGGCAGAGGCGGAGTGCAAAAATGCGCTTGCGGCCAATGTCCCTATTGCTGCTTACGAACAAGCTGTGGAAGCCAGCCATGTGTTCAACCTGTTGCAAGCGCGCGGCGTGATCAGTGTGCAGGAACGCGCCAGCTATATGGGCCGCGTGCGCGATCTGGCGCGCGGTTCATGTGAAGCGCATATGGCGAAAGAAGCTGACGGTTGGGCGAAGAAATACCCGGAGTGGTCGCAATGACAGACTTTCTCCTCGAACTGCGCTGCGAAGAAATCCCTGCCCGCATGCAGAAAGGCGCGCGTGCTGAGCTTAAAAAGCTGTTCCGCCGCGAATTGGATGCAGCAGGCGTTGCGACCGGTGAACTTACCATATGGTCCACCCCGCGCCGTCTGGCTTTGATTGCGCGGGATTTGCCCGAAGCGACTAAGGCTGTGCGCGAGGAAGCCAAAGGGCCTCCGGTTGCCGCACCCGATCAGGCGGTCGACGGTTTTTGCCGCAAGATGGGCTTGGAGCGAGATGCGCTGGAAGTGCGCGATGTGAAAGGTCGCGAGACGTATTTCGCCGTTAAAGACATTCCCGGCCGTGCGACCAGCGATCTGCTCGCCGAAGCGATCCCGGCGATTATTCGCGATTTCTCATGGCCCAAATCCATGCGGTGGGGCGATGCTTCGCTCAGCACCGAAAGCCTTCGCTGGGTGCGTCCGCTATCGGGCATTGTGGCGCTGTTTGGCGGCGAAGTGGTGGCTTGCGAAGTGGATGGCATTCCCGCTGGCTGCGAAACCAAAGGCCATCGCTTCCATTCCTCCGGCGCGATCACCATTGGCAGCGTCGATGATTATGCGATGAAATTGCGCGCTGGCCATGTGATTGTGGACCATGTTGAGCGTGAAAGCATAGTGCGCGATGGCGCAGCCTCGGCTGCACTCGATGCTGGCCTGAAGCTGGTGGAAGACGAGGGTTTGGTTGTCGAAAATGCTGGACTGACAGAATGGCCGGTCCCATTGCTGGGCCGTTTTGACGACGAATTCCTCACTGTCCCGCCCGAAGTTATCCAGCTCACAGCACGGGTAAACCAAAAGTATTTCGTTTGCGAAGACAGCGTTGGAAAGCTTGCCAACGCTTTTGTTTGCACAGCCAATATCGCAGCTGATGATGGCGGCGCAGCGATTGTCGATGGCAACCGCAAAGTGCTGGCCGCGCGCCTTTCCGATGCGCGCTTCTTCTGGGAGCTGGATCAGAAGACCTCGCTTGAAGATCATGCCAAGAAGCTGGAGCGGATCACGTTCCATGAAAAGCTGGGCACAGTGGCTGATAAGGTCGAACGGGTGGCAAAGCTGGCACGCTGGCTGTGCGAGGAAAGGATCGTCGCTGGCGATCCTGATCTGGCTGAACAGGCAGCGCGCTTGTGCAAGGCCGATTTGGTCACCGAAATGGTCGGCGAGTTTCCTGAATTGCAGGGCTTGATGGGCGGTTACTATGCTCGCACCGAAGGTTTGGACCCGCAAGTCGCAGATGCGATCCGCGATCATTACAAGCCTGTGGGGCAGGGCGATGAGGTACCGACTGCTCCAGTGACGGTGGCGGTGTCGCTGGCAGATAAGCTGGATACTTTGGTTGGGTTCTTCCAATTCGATGAAAAGCCAACCGGGTCCAAGGATCCGTTTGCCCTGAGGCGTGCCGGCCTTGGCATTCTGGCGCTTGTCCTCAACAACGATTTGCGCGTCACTATGCGCTCGCTCATTATCAGCGCCGCACATGATGGTGGTTCGCCCGATGCGGGGCGTGATATCGCTGGTTTTCTTATCGAACGCCTCAAGGTTCAACAGCGCGAAAATGGTATTCGCCATGACATGATCGATGCCGTACTTCCGGTCGAAACCCAAGCAGACACCGTGCGCGTAGTAAACCGCGTTCAAGCCCTCCAAGCCTTCATCGACACCGAAAACGGCACCAACCTGCTCGCCGGATATAAACGCGCGGCCAATATCCTCAAGAAAGAGGAATGGGAGGACACCGCAGCGACAAGCTCCATCCCGCATACAATCCCGCATACAGGGGAAGAAGACCCGCTCAGCCAGGTAGACGATCCAGAAATGCGGGCCATCGTCGCAGCGCGTCTTGAAACACAGCATTCAACATCGCTGGCCTACACGCCCGAACCTGCCGAAGCCGCGCTGATCGCTGCTCTTGATGATGCCGCCCCCAAGGCTGCTACGGCTATCGAGGCAGAGGATTTTGCCGACGCCATGTCAGCGCTTGCCAGCTTGCGCGCGCCGATTGATGCCTTTTTTGAAGAGGTCACCGTCAATGATGATGACGCCATTAAGCGGTCAACACGGCTTGCTTTGCTTGCACGCTTCCGTGCTGCAGTGCACAATGTAGCGGATTTTTCAAGAATCGAAGGGTGACCGCTCATTTGAAGGCGGCGCCCGCAGACAGGAAGAATGAGCCAGTTTATGAGCCAATCGGTCTATAGTTTCGGCGGCGGCGTGAGCCAAAATAGCCCTGATGCCCGCGATGTGAACCTTCTTGGCGGGAAGGGTGCAAATCTTGCCGAAATGGCCGGCATTGGTCTGCCTGTGCCTCCCGGCTTTACGATCACGACTGAAGAATGCGTGCGCTATTTGCAAGAAGGTGCAGACTTCTCCGACGCTTTGCGCGCCGAAGTGGCGCAGGCCTTGACCCTGGTTGAAAAAGCGGTTGGCAAGAACTTTGGCGATGCCGCCGATCCGTTGCTGGTATCGGTGCGATCTGGCGCGCGTGTTTCGATGCCCGGCATGATGGATACTGTCCTCAATCTGGGCCTCAATGATGAAACCGTCACCGGTCTTTCCAAGACAAGCGGCGATGATCGATTTGCTTGGGATTCCTACCGCCGATTTGTGCAAATGTATTCCGATGTTGTTTTGGGCATCGATCACGGACATTTCGAAGAAGCCCTTGAAATAAAGAAAGAAGATCACGGATATTTCTCCGATACCGAACTGGACGCCGGTGAATGGCAAGAGCTGGTTGGTGAATACAAGTCCATCGTCGAACGCGAACTTGGCAGCCCGTTTCCGCAAGATGTGCAGGACCAATTGTGGGGCGCCATCGCGGCCGTTTTTGACAGCTGGGATTCTGACCGCGCGAAAGTCTATCGCCGCTTGAACGGCATTTCAGGCGATTGGGGCACAGCCGTCAATGTGCAAGCGATGGTGTTCGGCAATATGGGTGACACCAGCGCAACTGGCGTTGCCTTCACCCGCGATCCTTCGACCGGAGAACGCGCGTATTACGGCGAATGGCTGGTCAACGCCCAAGGCGAAGATGTGGTCGCGGGCATTCGAACCCCGCAATATCTGACCAAAGCCGCGCGAGAAACCGCCGGTGCCAGCGCGCTGAGCATGGAAGAGGCCATGCCCGATGCCTATGGCGAATTGGCCGGTGTGTTCGACCTGCTGGAAAACCATTATCACGATATGCAGGATATCGAATTTACTGTGCAGCAGGGTAAGCTGTGGATGCTGCAAACCCGCAATGGGAAACGTACCGCAAAAGCTGCACTGAAAATGGCGGTCGATATGGTGGACGAAGGTCTGATTGATGAGGAAACCGCGATCCTGCGGGTTGATCCCATGGCGCTGGATCAGCTGCTCCACCCAACGCTTGACCCCGAAGCGCATCGCGATGTGTTGACCAAAGGATTGCCTGCATCGCCGGGTGCTGCATCGGGCAAAGTCGTGCTTGATTCCGATAAGGCTGAACAACTTTCGCAGCGCGGTGAAGCGGTGGTCCTTGTCCGCGTGGAAACCTCGCCCGAGGATATTCACGGTATGCATGCAGCGCGCGGTATTCTCACTGCGCGCGGTGGAATGACGAGCCATGCCGCCGTTGTTGCGCGCGGAATGGGCCGTCCGTGTGTTTCGGGGGCGTCAACTGTGTCGATCAACATGACAACGCGCACCTTGCGCATCGGCTCTCGCGAGATTGCCGAGGGTGAAATGATAACACTGGATGGCACAACCGGCGAGGTTATGGCGGGCGAAGTCCCCACGATCGAACCTGAATTGGCGGGTGATTTCGGTACGCTCATGGTCTGGGCGGATGCGAAACGCCGTATGCGCGTGCGCACCAATGCAGAAACACCCGACGATTGCAAAACCGCGCGCCAATTTGGTGCAGAGGGTATTGGCCTTTGCCGCACAGAACACATGTTCTTTGATACAGACCGCATCTTATCCGTTCGTGCGATGATATTGGCCGATAGCGAGACGGAACGGCGCGCGGCGCTCGAAAAACTTCTTCCCGAACAACGCGGTGATTTTGCAGGCATCTTCCGCAGTATGGCAGGCCTGCCGTGTACGATCCGCCTGCTCGATCCGCCTTTGCATGAGTTCCTGCCAACAGGCGATGTTGAATTTGCAGAGCTTGCACAAAGTATGGGCGTTGGCGAAGATCATCTCCGGCGCCGAGCGGGCGAATTGCATGAATTCAATCCAATGCTGGGCCATCGCGGCTGCCGTCTTGGAATCACCTATCCGGAAATCTATGAAATGCAGGCGCGCGCAATTTTTGAGGCCGCTTGCACCGTTACCGCAGAGGGCGGCGATCCGGTGGTGCCAGAAGTCATGATCCCGCTGGTCGCGACCAAGCGTGAGCTTGAAATCTTGCGCAAGCTTGTGGACCGCGTGGCTGCGCAGGTTTTTGAAGAGCAGGGCACGACGCTGGAATATCTCGTTGGTACTATGATTGAGCTGCCGCGCGCCGCCTTGATGGCGGGCGAAATTGCGCAGGAAGCGCGCTTCTTCTCATTCGGCACCAATGATCTCACGCAAACCGCCTTGGGTGTAAGCCGCGATGATGCGGGCCGGTTCCTGGCACCTTATGTGGAGCAGGGCATTTATCCTCGCGATCCGTTCGTAAGCCTTGATATCGATGGCGTTGGTCAACTGGTTGAGATGGCTACTGATCGCGGACGGGCGACGCGCAGTGACATCAAGCTTGGCATTTGCGGGGAGCATGGCGGCGATCCCGCCAGCATCGCTTTTTGTGAGAAGATCGGGCTGGATTATGTCTCCGCATCGCCATACCGGGTACCGATTGCACGGCTTGCTGCAGCACAGGCTGCGCTTAAAAGCTAACGCCGGCCCGTTAGGGTGATGATCTCGAATGTTTCGCTGACTTTGCCATCTTCGTCTGCTTGAGCGAGGAATGCGGTACGCGCGCGTTCCATCGCGATGCGCGTCATGGGCGCAGCAGGTTTTGCAAGGACATTGCTCAAAGCGTGTTCGCGAAGGTCCTGCACCAAACGATCCAAAGTGGAATAGCGCACTGTGAGCCGGTGGCTATCGACGACAGGATCCATCCAGCCCGCGCGCCCCAGAAGCTGAGGACATGAACGCGGATCAATCAGGGGATGCATGCGCGCAGCCGGGCGGTCCGCCTCGGCATCGTGCATGGCTCGGCGCAGTTTGGGCAGGCTTTGTCCACCGATAAAGCAAGCCATCGCCAAACCGCCCGGCTTCAGCAATTCGCGCATCTGGATCAGCGCGCCGGGCAGATCATTCACGGTATCCAGGCTGTTCATGCTGATGGCAAGATCATAGCTTTGCGACTTGTGCGGCAGAGCTGCATCAAAATCGGTGGCCGCGGTTTCATCTATCTTGTTTTCGTGTTGCCACGGCAGCTGTGAAAAACGCTGTGCATCAAACCCTTCGAGCAGGATTTGCGGCGGCTGGTGGCGCAAGAAAGCAAGCCGTTCAAATAGATCTTCGGCCATTTCATCAAGCAGAAAAGTCGCCGTTTCCCCGCGTTTCATCAGCGATGCTGCGCGCAAATAGCGGGCTTTCTTGCGTGTCTTTGAAAAAATCTGCGGGGGTGCTGTGTTCATCGCGCTTGCCTACTACGCATACGCAGGGCAGCAAGGGCAAATGGCTTTAAGCCCAACAATATCGCAGGCAATGGCGCCGCTGGTGGACCTGATTTATCCGCCGCGTTGCCCGCTTTGCGGAGAAGCGATAGCAGCCCAAACGGGCCTGTGCACGCCGTGTTGGAGCAATCTTGAAGTCCCCCAATCTGCGCCGGGAGATGATGTTATCGCCGCGACGCTTTATAACGATGCCTCACGCGATCTGGTGCTGTCTTACAAACATGGTCGCAAACTGGCGCTGGCCCCGATGATGGCGCGATTGATGGCGGCTCGGCTTGATGGGTTGGGCGGTGATTGGGTGCTTGTACCAGTGCCGCTGCATCGTTGGCGCTTGTGGCAGCGCGGCTTCAACCAGTCAGCTCTTTTGGCGCGAGAAATCGCCAAGCTTACCGGCGCTTTGGTCCTCTTGGATGGATTGATCCGTCATAAACCGACGCGAAGCTTGGGCGGCCTTGGTGCAAAAGAGCGCCGCGCAGAACTTTCCGGAGCGATCAGGGTCAATGGCAAACGTGCAGATCGGATTGCTGGGGCGAACATCCTGCTGATCGATGACGTTTTGACCAGTGGCGCAACTAGCGAAGTGTGCAAGGCGGCGCTGAGAAAAGCCGGGGCGGGGCAGGTGCGTCTGGCGTGTTTTGCGCGCAAGGTGGACATTTAGCGTTGACCTGGAAAAGCAAAACGCCCGAAGGTTAAACCTTCGGGCGTTCGCGTGACGATAACGCTGAAGTTCGCGCGTCCCCCCAGACTTAATGCGCGGCGCTTCAATCCCTCATGTTTTGGACCGTTTGCCGGTTCCTAAACCCCCCATCCCTTGGTCGGAATGAAAGACGACACGTCAGGTCGTGGGAGGCTTCATCCCATTGTTTGCCGCTAAGGCAAACAGCTTAAGCATGGATCGTTGGATTTTGGCCGTAATATGTGATTATCCTGCAACATTAACGTAACACATCAGGCTTGTGACCAATTTTCAGGAAGGATCAGCCAATTTCAAGTGCCGCAACCGACAAAACACTGCGTGAGCAAGGCAGCGTTTTCATGCCGAAATTTGATGAAAAGGGCCTTTTGACCGCTATCGCACAGCATGCTGAGACAGGCGAAGTGCTGATGCTGGCCTTTATGAATGAAACGGCAATTGGCAAAACGATGGATACCGGCCTTGCGCATTTTTATTCGCGCAGCCGCGCAGCGCTTTGGCAAAAAGGCGAGACTTCAGGCAATGTACTCCATGTGAAAGACATCTTCGTCGATTGCGATCAGGACGCGTTGATCTTGAAGGTTTTGCCAGCAGGCCCTGCCTGTCACACCAATGCGGCCAGCTGCTTTTACCGCAAACTGGACGGTGAAAAGCTGGTCCGCATCGATTGAACACTAGTGCTGGTTATTAAGTCGGGAGGAAGTCCGGCACCGATAGATAGCGTTCACCAGTGTCGTAATTGAACCCGATGACGCGGGTGCCGGCCGGGCAATCTGCCAACTTTTGCGCGATTGCAGCCAGTGTCGCGCCTGATGAAATCCCGACGAGCAGGCCTTCCTCAGCAGCAGAACGGCGCGCCATGTCTTTGGCGGCTTCTGCATTGACAGGGATCGCTCCATCAATGGCGCGTGTGTGCAGATTCCCAGGAATGAAACCTGCGCCGATGCCTTGAATGGGGTGCGGACCGGGCTGCCCACCAGAGATAACAGGGGAGAGTTCTGGCTCCACCGCGTAAGCTTTCATATCGGGCCAAACCTTTTTCAATTCTTCTGCGCAGCCCGTCAGATGGCCGCCAGTGCCAACGCCGGTGATCATCATTTCCGGTGGTGCGCCAGCAAAGTCGGCAAGGATTTCCTGCGCTGTGGTGGCGGCATGTACTGCCGGGTTGGCATCATTTTCAAACTGTTGCGGCATCCATGCATTGTCGAGTTCAGCAACGATTTCTGCAGCCCGGTCCAGCGCGCCTTTCATGCCCTTTTCCTTAGGCGTGAGATCAAAGCTTGCGCCATAGGCGAGCATGAGGCGGCGGCGTTCAAGGCTCATGCTTTCGGGCATTACCAAAACAAGCTTGTAGCCTTTGACTGCGGCTACCATCGCCAGGCCAATGCCGGTATTGCCGCTGGTTGGTTCAACAATCGTTCCGCCGGGTTTCAAGTCGCCTGATTTTTCTGCTGCTTCGACCATGGCAAGAGCTATGCGGTCTTTGATTGATCCGCCGGGATTGGAGCGTTCGCTCTTGATCCAAACTTCGTGATTGGGGAACAGGCGCGACATGCGAATATGCGGTGTGCCGCCGATGGATTGCAGGACGTTATCGAATTTCATTGGTCTAGCCTCGCTGTTCTGTCTGAGCTGTGATGTCTTCTTCTAGCAGATCATCGGGCGGATCGAAGGTCTTCGTTCGTCGTAGTACCGGAAAATGCTTTGCGTAGATAAGCACGGTGGCTACCGCGCCCGCTCCGCCTGCGACAACGGCGGCAACAGGCCCAATGGCAAAAGCCAGACTACCGGAGAAGAAATCGCCAAATTCGTTCGATGCAGAAATGGTCAGCTGAGAAACCGCGCCCACACGCCCGCGTTTGTGATCAGGGGTATGCAATTGGATGAGCGATTGCCGGATGAACACCGAAACCATGTCAGCTGCGCCCACGATGACCAGCATCGCAAGACTTAATGGCATATTGGTTGAAAAGCCGAATATGATGGTCGCAAATCCGAAGATCGCAACAGACCACAACATGATCGGGCCGACATTGCTTTTGAGCGGACGGATCGAAAAGAAGATCGCCATGATCGATGCGCCAATCGCGGGCGCCATTGCAAGCTGGCTTAAACCGGTGGCGCCGACATTGAGGATGTCGCGCGCATAGACGGGAAACAATGCCGTTGCTCCAGCGAGGAAAACAGCGAACAAATCCAACGTGATAGTGGATAAAACCATTTTGTTTTCACGAACATAGGCCAAGCCTTCGCGGATCTGTTTGATCGGGCTGCCGGTGGCCAACGCCTTGCGGGGAACCTTGCCAATAAAACTGATCGCTACAATCGCCAGAACGAACAAAATTGCCGATGCAACATAAGGCATACTGGGCGAGACGACGTATAGGTATCCCCCGATGGCAGGGCCAATAATGACGCCAGTTTGCCAAGCGATCGATGATAAAGCGATAGATTGCGGCAGAACTTTTGCAGGCACAAGATTGGGTGCCAGAGCCGAATAGGCCGGGCCTGAAAAAGCACGGCCAATACCCAGCAATATCGCGATGCCAAACAAAAGCAGCAAGCTTATCGCACCATTCCATGTCGCCACGGCCAATGCGATTGCGCAGGCCAATTGGAGAAACAACATCAAGCGGGCAAGGTTGCGCCGGTTCAGGCGATCTGCGGCCAAGCCTGCCCATGGGGTTAGGATAAACAGCGGGACAAACTGCAAAAGGCCGATAAGCGCCAACTGGCCGGACGCTTCGGCAACGCTCATCCCATCGGTTCTGGCAATGTTGTAAGTTTGCCAACCGATAATCAGCATCATTCCATACTGCGCGACCATCGTCGAAAAGCGCGAGATAAGGAAAGCGCGGAAATTGGCAAAATGGAGTGGGTGGTTTTGTTCTTTCACCCGCGCGCCATGGCAGTGCCCGGCTCTATTGCCAAGTCAGCTGACAACAAGTTTCGTCTCGCGGTTAACTGCGGCGGCGAAGGGCGGGGTTGGGTTGCAACTCGGTGATCATAGCCATGAAATCGTCCAGCCGGATAATCCGTTCGAACTGAAATCCTGCACGCTTTTCTGCAGTCCAGATGCAATACGCTTCGATGCGGCCCACCAATGGCAAGCGAATGATCACCCGATCACCGCGCGATAAATTGCCCGCATCATCGACCATAAAGCCATGCGAGGAAATATTGCAAACGTGCAATTTGAGGTCACCGTGCTCGCGATGTTCCGCAATCACTGGATAATCCACCGGATGCCGCGTTGAACGCCGCATATCGGTTACAGAAAGCGATGCGCCACCTGCCATGTCCTGTTAACCTCCAAAAGATTGGTCTTGCCAAACCTTCTGACAGGAAAATCTGGATAATTCTTTAAGGCGCTTCTTTACGCAGAATTGCGTGGCGCTTCTTACCCAAGCTTAAGCGCAGGTCTGCACCGTCTTGCGCTGTAATCAATTGCCCGGGATCAGTGACGACCACGTCGTCAATCTTCACCGCGCCTTCGGCAACCTTGCGCTTGGCTTCGCCATTGCTTTTGGTAAATCCAAGAGCTGTGCAGATTGCGCCCACGCGCAAGCCTTCTACGGGAATATCCAGGGTGGGAAGATCTTCGCCTTTGCCATCGCCGACAAAGGTCTGCTCTGCGGTTGCGCGGGCATTGATGGATGCATCCTCGCCGCGGATCAACTTCGTCACCTCATCGGCCAGCACGATTTTCGCATCATTGATCGCCGCGCCTTCCAGCGCTTCGAGCCGAGCGATTTCGTCCAATGGCAAATCGGTGAACAGCTTGAGGAAGCGGCCCACATCACGGTCATCGACATTGCGCCAATATTGCCAGAAATCATAAGACGGCAGCTTGTCTTTGTTAAGCCAGACGGCACCGCTCGCCGTTTTGCCCATCTTCGCGCCATCAGCGGTGGTCAGCAGCGGGGTGGTAAGGCCGTACAACTCGTGCCCCTCCATCCGGCGGCCAAGTTCCAGCCCGTTGATGATATTGCCCCATTGATCGCTGCCGCCCATTTGCAAACGGCAACCATGCCGCCGCGCCAGCTCAAGGAAGTCATAAGCCTGCAGGATCATGTAATTGAATTCGAGGAAGGTAAGCGGCTGTTCGCGGTCCAACCGCAGTTTCACCGAATCAAAAGTCAGCATCCGGTTGACCGTGAAATGCGGCCCAACATCGCGCAGCATATCAATATAACCAAGGCTGGAGAGCCATTCATCATTGTTGATCATGATGGCATCGTTTGGCCCGTCACCGAAGTCCAAAAGGCGTTCAAACACTGTGCGGATGCCGGCGATATTGTTGTCGATATCGTCAGATGTGAGCATTTTGCGGCTCTCATCCTTACCTGACGGGTCACCAATTTTGGTAGTGCCGCCGCCCATCACAACAATCGGCTTATGGCCAGTTTGCTGGAGTCGGCGCAGCATCATGATTTGCACAAGGCTGCCCACGTGCAAAGACGGCGCCGTGGCGTCAAAACCGATATAACCGGGAACGGTCTGTCCCGCCGCTAGGGCGTCTAATCCTTTAGAGTCTGTTACTTGATGGACATAACCACGTTCATCAAGCACCCGCAAAAGGTCTGAATTGTACGCTGTTGTCATGAAGCCCTCATATATCGGTGGCGGCGCGTAGCACGAGGATTGCAGCTTGCAAACGTTTGACCTGATTCCCCACCCCGCTCATCCCCCGCTCGCAGTGCGCACAATGGAGGCGCGCGTGCTCTCTTTGGCGGATGCCTGGGTGCGGGTGCGTTGGCGTATTGATGGGGTGAGCAAACTGGTCCTGCCACCTTTTGCCGGGCGTGGGCGGGCGGACAATTTGTGGCAGACAACTTGTTTTGAAATGTTTGTCCAACCTGCCGGCAGCCAGAGGTATTGCGAATTTAACCTTTCCCCTTCGGAACGCTGGGCCGCATATGAATTTAGCGCGCGGCGCGAAGGGATGCGCGAACATGCCATGCGCCGAGAACCTGATTGCACCATGCGCAGCGGTCACAGCATGGCGATTTTCGATGCCGCTTTGCCGCGCGAAAATGTGCCAGAACCTCCAGTGGCCATCGGCCTTTGCGCAATTATCGAAGAAGAAGGCGGGCACAAAAGCTATTGGGCGATGACGCATCAAAGCGCGCAGCCTGATTTTCACGATCCTGCTTGCTTCGCTGCAAAGCTTGGGCCACGCAAAGCTGCATGAAACTTGGCCCCAAATTCGGCATTGATCGCCTGCTTACAGAACCGGAATTGCGCGCGGCATTGGATGGCAAGCGTGTTTCGCTGGTCGCGCATCCTGCTTCTGTCACGACGGATTTGACACATAGCTTGGATGCTCTGATCGCTGCCGGGGTGAACATCACCAGCGCTTTTGGCCCGCAACATGGGCTGAAAGGCGATAAGCAAGACAATATGGTTGAAACGCAGGATGAAGTGGACCCGGTCTACGCCATCCCCGTTTATTCGCTTTACGGTGAGGTGCGCCGCCCAACCGCTACGATGATGGACAGCGCGGATGTGTTCTTGTTCGATTTGCAGGATCTGGGCTGCCGTATCTACACCTTCGTGACCACGCTGCTCTATCTGCTTGAAGAGGCGGGTAAGCATGGCAAACAAGTATGGGTGCTCGATCGTCCCAATCCCGCTGGTCGCCCGATTGAAGGCACTTTGCTGGAGCCCGGTCAGGAAAGCTTTGTGGGGGCCGCAGCAATGCCTATGCGGCACGGGCTGACGATGGGCGAAATGGGCCATTGGTTTATCCGGCATTTTGGACTTGATGTCGAATATCGTGTCATCACCATGCATGATTGGTTGCCCGAAGTTGCTCCTGGTTTAGGCTGGCCAGACAATCGCGTCTGGATCAATCCCAGTCCAAATGCGGCCAATGTAAACATGGCGCGCGCTTATGCGGGTACAGTGATGATCGAAGGCACCAATTTGAGCGAGGGCAGGGGCACGACGCGGCCCTTGGAAGTCTTGTTCGGCGCGCCTGATTTGGATGCCAAAGCTGTGGCGGCAGAAATGCACCGCATCGCGCCTGAATGGTTATCGGGATGCACTTTGCGCGAATGTTGGTTTACGCCGACATTTCATAAGCACGCGAACGAGCTTTGCAGCGCGCTTATGATCCACGCAGAAGGCCCTTTTTATGATCACGCCGCTTTCCGGCCGTGGCGATTGCAAGCCCTGGCATTCAAAGCGATCCGCAGCTTGCATCCAGACTATGCGATCTGGCGCGATTTTGCCTATGAGTATGAGCTTGAGCGGCTGGCGATAGACGTGATCAATGGTGGGCCTTTCTTGCGCGAATGGGTGGACGATAGCGAAGCTGCGCCGGGTGATCTCGATGCGCGTGCCAGCGCGGATGAGGCGCAATCGCGCGACGAAGTGGAGCCGTTGCTGTTGTATTAAAGACGCCGGGTTTTCGCTGTTTAACCCAATTTTTGCGCGTTAGGACTATGGCCCACATATGAGCCAATCCGCCGACCTGACCTGTAATTGTTGCAGCAGCACTTCTGCTGAAAAGCTGTTTTCCAAAAACGGCTTTGATCTGGTACGCTGCACGAATTGCGGGCTGGCCTATATCGCCAATCCTCCCAATGAGGAGGAGGTGGTGGCGCTGTATACCGCAAAGACGGATTACCATGCGCGCTTGCTCGATCCTGCCAGCGATGAGTTTGCCCGCATGGCATCGGTTGCGCGCCAACATATGCGATTGTTGCGCAAGTTCCGCAGCGATCTTTCCAGTTTGCGCGTACTCGATATCGGATGTTCATCAGGCCTGTTTCTTGCCGAGGCGAAAAAGGCTGGCATGGAAGCGCATGGGGCAGAACTTTCGCCGGAAACAGCCCGGTTCGCGGCTGCTTATTTTGGCTTGGCCGTCCATCCCGGTGATTGGCGCGATGCGGGATATGTGCCGGGGTCTTTCGACATCATCACCCTGTTTGATGTGATTGAGCATTTGCCCGATCCGATGGCGGAGCTGGAAGCCATTTTGCCATTGCTTAAACCCGGCGGCCTTCTGCTGCAATCCACGCCCGATATTGACGGATTGTTCCCACGCCTTTCATACAAACTGGCGAACACGCTCGATTATTGGCCCCATCCCGAACCGCCGCATCACCTGTTTCAGTTCTCGACCACGACATTGTCTGCGATGGTGGAAAAGGCAGGATATCGGGCAACTCAGGCGGAGCGTATCTCTTTGCCATTGGGGTATTCCTTTGGGACGCCTGCAAGCTGGAAAATCAGCCCCAAATTGCTGCCTTACGCGGCCTTGTTCGCGCCGACTGCGCTGATAGGTGATTGGATCGGGCAGGGCGATTGGCTCTATCTCGGGGCTGAGCCTGCCTAAAGGTTATTGCGCCCGCCGATGTGCAGCCAATATCTCTTGTGCCAATCCCATAAACTGCCCTTCGTCGACGGCGGCATCGGGGTTGTTCCAGCTCATCGTGAGAATAAAATCCTCTTGCTGATCATTGCGAAGCAGCCACGTGAAGTTGAGAACACCTGGCTCTGACCCGCCTTTAAACCCGACATAGGTCCATCCATCTGTGCTACCCGGGGCAAATCCGGGATTGGTCGCCAAGATGGCTGTGCCTTGCGCGTTTTGGCTAAGGTTTTGCATCACATTCGCCAAATCGCGGGGCGTGGCAAACCACTCGATATCGATATGCTTTGGCGCACCTGAAAACAGACGCACCGCCATTTCGTGGCTAAATCCGGTGTTACGGATATCGTCCAATGCTGCGCGCCTACCTGCCTCATCCAAAGCCGCGTAATCCAGTTCACCGCGCTCCACGCGCCATTTTAGCAGCATCAATTCGCGCGTTTTCAGGAATGGCATATTGCTCGATGGATCAGAATGGGCGGTCAGTTCCAATTCGGCCTCAACAGTCTCTCGGCCAAGTTCATCGATCAGCACGTCGGTTGCGTTGTTATCGCTATTCGCGATCATCAATGTGGCCAGCGTGTGCAGCGTCACCGGGCTATCGTCAGGCCAATTCTGCGTACCGCTGGACGGCGCCCTTGGATGGCCCAATGTAACGACATCGCTCCACGCCCGGTTGCCTGCATCGATATCGCGGATCAAGGCGGATAATACCCACAATTTGAACGCTGAACCAATGGCCAGAGGCGCATCCATTTTATGCGCGTCAATCGGCTCAAACCCATCTAGCTTAGCGAATAACAGATTGCTCGAACCGGGCAGCTCTGCAACCTTATCGGCAATGCTTTCCCCTTCTGCCAAGATCGGAGCGACGCCAGTAATGCGAAATCCTGCAACCTTGTAAGGCACGGTCTCTGATAGCTGGATGACGCCATTGGCGAGCATTTCGCCAAATTGATAGCGCACATTGGCAAGGCCATCCGAATGGCGCACCACGTCATAAACGTCTACATAAGGGCCGACTTGGTTAGACAGCTGGCTGGTGATGCCATCAAACTGCGCCTTGGGCACAGCGGCGATGAAAGTATCGGTGAACACCACATCATAGGCTATTTCGTCGGTGAAGACCTTGCCGATATCCTCGGCGCGTTGGGTAAGGATGTCTTGCGCCTGTGCGTCCTCCTGTGCCCACGCGGGCAAAGCAAAAGTGAGAGGGCCAAGGCCAAGGATGATTGCTGCCAAGAGAGGTTTTGTCATCGCACAAAGCTAGCTAGCGCACGATGGAGAGGCAAGGTCGGCGCGCGACACTAAACTGCAGATTTGCGGACCGACCAGACAAAACCATCATACCAGAAATGCAGCAGCGAGCAGGCGAGAAACGGCACTGCCCAAAGGTAGGAATCCATCTCCAGCGCGAAATTATATCCCAGCGCCACAACCGCTGTGAACAGGACAAACAACGCGAACGCGGCTTGCTTGCCAAGGCGAGAAAAGCTGGCGATCCGCCCGCCTTCTTGCACCCAAACGATCACATAATATTGCAAAGCATGATGAATGTTGATCGTCGCGAAAGCGATCAGCGGCGGCATCAGGCCCCAGGCGATAAAGGTGACAAGGCCTGTGCTTGCAATCATAGCCAGCTTGTTCGCGGAAATCTTGTAACCCTGATCCATTGCGCGGCGATAATTGAACACCGCCCACACAATGCCAACGAACCACACCGCCAATGCAACATTGCGAAGTGCGCCATGGCCGCTTTGCAGATAGCCCGGCCATGTGGCGAGATAGGTCAAGGGTGTTTCGGCAAAGTTGCTTAGCTCACCCGTATGAAGAAAGAACGATGCGCCTACAAAGATCGGTCCAACATAAAGCATCCAGTTGAGCAAAAGATCGGTCTGGCGCAGATACTTCCCGCCATTGCCCGCTTTAAAATCATAGATGCGCGATAGGCCAAATGTCTGCATCGCGCTGTGATGTACATCCCAGAAATAGGCGACGATGCCGGCAATGATAAAGGCGGTTGGTGATACAAACAGCACTGTCAGCAAGACCATAGGGACAATCGTTAAACGCCTGCGATTTTGCGAGAAAACATCGGGGTTGAGATACGCACGCGGGACCACGGCAACCAGATGACCATAGGTAATCAAAAGCGCGAACAAAAAGGGATAGAGTGAAAGGCTTTCGGCTTGCGCTGGCACAGCCAGTTCAACGCCTTTGAGGTACAGGCACAGCAGCGAAAGCACGATAATTGGCGATCCCCACACCAGCAGCGCGTCTGCCAAAGGTGTGGCAATCGCCCGTTTGGGATCACGCAATTGTGCAAGCAGCGCAGGGATTGCACCCTTGGTGTTAGAATCCACGCCCGTGGCTTGGCTCAACTGCATAATTATCCCCCGTCCCCACAATGGACCGGGCCAAGGATACTAAGGGTTTGGTTAATTATTCGTGCAGATGCTGGGGTTGCCCGGTGCCCTCGCTTGGCGGTTCACGCGTCGATCAAATCACGGTCTAGCTCACCGGCGCGGTTTTGGATGAAGTTGAAGCGGTGTTCGGGATTGCGGCCCATTAGCTGATCGACCAGTTCCTTCACAGCAAAACGCTGTTCATGTTCCGCAGGAAGTGTGATGCGGATGAGGGAGCGTGTGTCCGGGCTCATCGTTGTTTCACGCAGCTGCTTGGGGTTCATTTCGCCAAGGCCCTTAAACCGGCTGACATCGACCTTCTTGCCCTTGAACTGGGTCGCCTCCAACTTTTCCCGGTGCGCTTCATCGCTGGCATAAGCGCTTTCTTTCCCCGCCGTCAGACGGAAGAGCGGGGGTTGTGCAAGATACAGATGCCCGCACCGCACAAGCTCTGGCATTTCCTGGAAGAAAAACGTCATTAAAAGCGTTGCGATATGCGCGCCATCGACATCGGCGTCCGTCATGATAACGACGCGGTCATAACGCAGTTTTTCCGGGTCACAATCCTTGCGCGTCCCGCACCCCAAAGCGAGGGCGAGATCGGCAATTTCACTATTCGCGCGGATCTTGTCAGCAGTGGCACTGGCGACGTTAAGAATTTTGCCGCGAATAGGCAGGATCGCCTGCGACTTGCGATTGCGCGCTTGCTTGGCACTGCCGCCAGCAGAATCGCCTTCGACAATGAACAATTCGGTTTCCGCATCGCCTTCACCAGAACAATCGGTGAGCTTTCCGGGCAAGCGCAGCTTTTTGGCATTGGTCGCGGTTTTGCGTTTGACTTCACGTTCAGCTTTGCGGCGCAAACGTTCTTCCATCCGCTCCATCACAGAACCCAACAGCGCTTTGCCGCGATCCATATTGTCGGCCAGGAAATGGTCAAAATGGTCGCGCACCGCATTTTCAACCAGCCGTGCTGCTTCAGGTGATGTGAGGCGATCTTTGGTCTGGCTTTGAAACTGCGGATCGCGGATAAAAACACTCAGCATGATTTCAGAGCCGGTCATCACATCGTCCGCTGTGATCTCTTTCGACTTTTTCTGGCCCGTTAGATCACCAAAGGCGCGCAAGCCTTTGGTGATGGCGGCGCGAAGGCCTTGTTCATGCGTTCCGCCATCGGGCGTGGGCACGGTATTGCAATACCAGCTGGTAGAGCCATCGGACCAAAGCGGCCATGCAATGGCCCACTCGACCCGGCCTTTGTCTTCCGGGAAATCCTGATTGCCGGCGAAGAAATCAGTCGTCACACATTCGCGTGTGCCGACCTGCTCTTTCAAGTGATCAGCAAGGCCACCGGGAAATTGGAACACCGCTTCTTCGGGCACATCGTCTGAAGCCAGCGAAGGCGCGCATTTCCAGCGGATTTCGACCCCTGCAAACAGATAGGCTTTTGAGCGGGCGAGTTTGAACAGCCGGGCGGGTTTGAACTGACGGTCGCCAAAAATCTCTGTGTCGGGTGTGAAGGCAACAGACGTTCCGCGCCGATTGGGCGTATCGCCGATTTTCTTGAGCTTGCCCGCTGGCAAACCCTTGGCGAAATCTTGCGCATAAACCTGTTTGTTGCGCGCAACTTCGATATGCGTGTCGGATGATAGCGCGTTGACCACAGAGACGCCCACGCCGTGCAGGCCGCCCGATGTCGCATACGCTTTGCCTGAAAACTTGCCGCCTGAGTGCAACGTTGTGAGGATCACTTCGAGCGTGGATTTGCCGGGAAACTTGGGATGTTCGTCAACGGGAATGCCGCGGCCATTATCCGTGATCGTCAACCTGTTGCCTTCACCCAGCTCCATCTCGATCCTGTTCGCATGGCCTGCAACCGCTTCGTCCATGGCATTGTCGAGGACTTCGGCGGCGAGGTGATGCAAGGCGCGGTCATCGGTACCGCCAATATACATGCCCGGACGTCGCCGGACCGGTTCCAATCCTTCGAGAACCTCGATGGAGCTGGAATCATAGTCACCGCCTGATGCGGGCATTTCTTCGAAAAGATCATCACTCATAATGTCAGCTATAGGCTGGCAGAATCACCGCCCACAAGCAGGATCAACCGCTTATCCGCCACTCACGGGAAAAATCGCGATTGCTGGTAATGAACTTTGTTAAAATTGGGTGGGTGCGTTGCTGACGGTGGAGATGCTGCCATTGTCGACCTGGCGAACTTCCATGGCGCGCTGGCCAACGCCGTTATTGCCAAAACGAAATACGCCATCCACGCCCAAAAACCCGCCATCAGAGTACATCACACTGGTGGGAAAATCAGCGCCAACTTGCCAATCGCGCGCCACGCGCAAAGTCATCAAAACCGAATCGTACCCCAGCGCGGCAATCCGATGTGGCTGTTGTCCGAAGCGTGACCGATAACTTTCTGCAAACTGTTCATAACGGTTGTCAGGAACAGCTGAAAACCATGCCCCGCGCATCGCGGCCGCACGGGTGATGTCCATTTCCCTGCTCCAAAGCTCTGTTCCGATGATCGATGGGAGAACTTCGCCTGCCTCTTTCAACTCGCTGGCAGCCATAGTGGCAAGGCGCGCACCATCTGCGATCAATACCGTGTCAAAGCCGCCGCGCGTATCCAGACGGCTCGCAGCGCTGATGATCGAGGTATTACCCCGGTCGAAACGCTCTGTAACAACAAGCGTTGCCCCGCGGCTGGCCAAAGCCTGCTGCAGCGCGGCCAAGGCCCGGTTGCCATATTCCGAACGCGGAGCAAGCGCGGCAAAATTGCGCGCGCCTTGATCAATGGCGAAGTTGATGGTGCGCGAAATACTTTGTTCGGGGATATAACCCATCACCAACACATCAGGACGCGCCACACCAACATCGTTGGAAAACGTGATCAGCGGCACATTTGCCGGACGTGCCTGCGCCAAAATAGCGCCCACATTTTCGCGCCGCAGCGGCCCAAGGATCAGCTTATTGCCATCAGAAATCGCCCTGGCCGCAGCGCTGCCTGCGCCAGCGGCGGTATCATAAGTGGTGATTCGCAGATCCTGCGCACCTGTATCGAGCAGCGCCATCGTGGTAGCATTGGCGATTGATTGCCCAACATCAGCGGCACGGCCCGACAATGGCACCAGCAATGCAACGCGGTGCCGCGTATCATCCTGCGGCAAAACTGCGGCATCGGGGGTCTGTTTAACCGGGGCGCTGCTGGGCCCTTCTACCGGCTGCCCGCTGTCGGGAATAACCTGACAACCCGCCAGCGCCAAAGCCCCTAACGCGACCACGAGGCCTCGCTTCATCATCGCGAACATGCTTGCTGTCTCCCTGCACTCTGGTTCAAGAGGGGTGCGTGACAAGCTCCGACCCCTCCGAAAAGCTCTCAGCGGGCCTCTATATCGTTGCCACGAGTATTGGCAATCTTGGCGATATGACTTTGCGGGCAATTGACATCTTGAAGCGGTGCGACGTTGTGGCGTGTGAAGATACAAGAGTAACCGGCAAGCTCCTCAAACTTTTGGGAATTTCAGCCCGGTTGCGCCGATATGATGATCATGCGAGCGAAGGAGATCGCGCGCAATTGCTTGCTACCATGCAAGGCAGTGCGGTGGCATTGGTAAGCGATGCGGGAATGCCGTTGATTTCCGATCCGGGCTATAGGCTGGTTCGCGATGCGAAGGATGCCGGCATCGCGGTGACCGTTGCGCCGGGCGCCTCTGCGCCTTTGGCAGCTTTGGCATTGTCGGGCCTGCCCAATGATCGGTTCTTGTTTGCAGGATTTCTGCCTTCGAAGGACAAAGCGCGGACTGACACCCTTACCGGTTTGGAGACAATTCCAGCGACGTTGATTTTCTTCGATACAGCGCCGCGCCTCCTTAAAAGTCTTGCAGCAATCGCGGCCAAAATGCCGGGGCGCGAAGTATCGGTGGCGCGCGAATTGACCAAGCTGCATGAGGAATGCCGCACTGGATCACCGGAGGAACTGATCGCGCATTATACGGCTCATCCGCCCAAAGGCGAGATCGTGCTGCTTATCGGCCCGCCGCCAGAGCGCGCGCCTGATCCTGATGCGGCAGAAGATATGCTACGCGAATTGCTGGAAACAGAAAAACCATCGCAAGCCGCAGCCAAAGTGGCCAAAGCTACAGGGCTTGATCGCAAGGCGCTGTATGCCCGTGCGATGGAGCTACGCGCGCGGTGAAAAGGCAAAGAGCGGAACAGCGCGGCCGCGATGCGGAGCAAGAAGCGGCAGATTGGTTGGCCGAGCAAGGCTGGGAAATTCTCGCCAACCGGGTGCGAACGCCCGTGGGTGAAATTGATCTGATCGCCAAACGCGAAGGGCTGATCGCTTTTGTCGAAGTGAAATATCGGCGTGTAGCAGCAGACCTTGATCATGCCATCGATATGCGCCGCCTTTCCCGCGTGGCTGCTGCGGTCGAAGCGGTGGGACATGACTATGCGACAGGTGGAGAAGATTGGCGCATTGATGTGATCCTGCTTGCACCTGGCACAAGGCCGCGCCACATCACCAACGCCTGGCAGCCGTAAAGCGGCTTTGTCCCAACAATAAGGAAGACGGAAATGTCCTTGCGTGTCGCGGTCCAGATGGATCCGCTTGAATCGATCAAAATCGCCGGGGATTCCAGCTTCGCGATCATGCTGGCGGCACAGGCGCGTGGGCACACCTTGTGGCATTATGATGTGAAGACGTTGGCATGGCGGGAAGGCCGCATCACTGCATGGGCCAAGCCTGTGACAGTGCAGCGTGTGGAAGGCGACTATTTCAGTGCTGGCGAGCTGCGCCGCATCGATTTGGGTAAGGATGTGGATGTCATCTTAATGCGACAAGATCCGCCGTTTGATCTTGGTTATATCAGTGCTGCCCTGATGCTCGATCGGCTCAAAGGCACAACCTTGGTTAGCAATGATCCGCGCGAGGTTATCAATGCGCCGGAAAAGATGTTTGTGCTGGATTATGCGCGCTTTATGCCGCCAACTCTGATTGCGCGCACATTGGAAGACGTGCGCGAATTTCAGCAGGAGCATGGCGCGGTGGTGGTAAAGCCGCTGCATGGCAATGGCGGCAAAGCGATCTTCAAAGTCGATGCGGACGGCACCAATCTTTCCGCCTTGTTCGAAGTTTTCAACCAGACTTGGCCCGAACCCCATATGGTGCAGCCTTTCCTGCCTAGCGTCTCCCAAGGTGACAAGCGCATTGTGCTGATCGATGGTGAAGTGACCGGCGCAATCAATCGCAAGCCGGGTGAGGGCGAATTTCGCAGCAATCTGGCGCAAGGCGGCTCTGCCGAAGCATGCCAACTCACCGCGCGCGAAGAAGAAATTTGCGCTGCGATGGGTCCGGAATTGAAGCGGCGCGGATTGGTTTTTGTTGGCATTGATGTGATTGGCGGCGAATGGTTGACGGAAATCAACGTCACCAGCCCCACCGGCATTGTCGCGATTGATAAGTTCAACGGCACGGACACCGGTGCGCGTATCTGGGACGCATTAGAAGCGCGTCACGCGGCGCAATGACAATCGTGGACCAAAACCGCGTCTAAGCGTTGTTGAGGCATGGACAGTTTCATCATCGAGGCGATTTCGCGCGCAGGATATGTCGGCATTTTTCTGCTGATGGCACTGGAAAACATCTTTCCTCCCATACCATCCGAAGTGATCATGGGCGTAAGCGGCGTTCTGGTGGGTCGCGGTGAATTGGCGTTCTGGCCGCTATTGTTCATTGCGACGGCAGGGACAACGGCAGGCAATATGGTCTGGTACTGGTTGGGCCATCGTTGGGGGTATGAGCGCTTGCAGCCCATCGTGGAGCGCCATGGCCGTTGGTTCACGCTGGAATGGCAACAGATTGAACGCGCGCAGGGTTACTTTGTGAAACATGGGCACTGGGTGGTGTTCCTGTTCCGCTTTTCGCCATTCATGCGCACGATCATCTCTTTGCCCGCTGGGCTGGTGCATATGCCGCTGGGGCGTTTCTTGGCGGTGACCTTTGCAGGTTCACTAATCTGGAACGGGCTGTTGATCAAAGGCGGTGAGCTTTTGGGATCAGCTTTTGCAGATTCGCAGGAAGTGTTGGGCTGGGCAGTGCTTGGCCTGATCGGGTTGGGCGTCGCGATCTATGTATACCGGGTGGTAACGTGGAAGCCTTCTGATAGCGGCGAGGACTAATCCCGCTCACGCGGATGGGCCGCGCGATAAGTTTCCAGCAAGGTCGCAGCATCAACCTTGGTATAGATTTGCGTGGAGCCGAGGCTGGCATGGCCAAGCAATTCCTGCAAGCTGCGCAAATCCGTTCCAGCGCCAAGCAGGTGGGTCGCAAATGAATGGCGCAGCGCATGGGGCGTAGCCGTTTTTGGCAAACCCAATATCGTGCGCGCCCGCAGTGTCGCGCGTTGCACCATGCCGGGAGAAAGCGGCCCGCCTTTGACCCCGCGAAAAATCGGATCGGTTGGGGCGAGCTTGTAAGGACACTCCTCCAGATAAGTTGACACAGCATCGCGGATCACCGGCAGGATCGGCACAACCCGCTCCTTCCCGCCTTTGCCTTTCACCACCAAAGTTTGCTCCAGCGGCATGTGTTCGCCACGCAAAGACAATGCCTCTGCAATCCGCAATCCTGCACCATACATCAACAGCAATACGGCTGCATCGCGCTTCCCAGTCCAATCCTGCGTCGCATTCTCGTCAACCAAAGCGACCATATTGATGGCCTCATCCGGTGTGACAGGGCGAGGCAGGCCTTTGGGGACACGCGGCCCGCGAAGGCGCGGGGCGGCTGGATGCTGGGAGCCTGACTTCTCAGCGGCATATTTGCACAAGGCTTTAAGCGCTGAGAGTTCGCGTGCCGCCGAGGCATTGCCAAGCCCCTCGGCCCGCCGGTGCGCCAATTGTGCGCGCAAATCTCGGGTGGAGAGCGCGGCGACTTCGCTCCATTGTCCAAGGTCAAGCCGCCCCAGCAGCCTTGCAGCCGCTCCGCTATATGCGCGCACTGTGTGCGGCGAACGGCGCTGCGATATGGTCAGATAATCGCGCCATTCTTCGAGAAGGTCAGCGGCGCTCATGCGGTCACCAGTTCGTCAGCCACAATATCAGCCAGCAAGGCATCGAGCATCGGCATGCCGTCCGCGCTCACGCCCAAACGACCACCATCGCGCCACAGCAACCCAGCCGATAGGTGCCGCTCCACAGCGACATTGTCGATCAGCGTCTCAGCCGCGAAACCCAAACGCGAGGCAAGGGCGGGCAGAGCGATGCCCTCGCGCAATCGCAGCCCCATCAACAATGCTTCTGCTGCCTGCTCGTTAGAAGCCAGGGGTCGCTCTTCCCGAAGGCCGGAGCCATTGCGCTCAATCGCGGCAAGCCAGTTTTCCGGCTTGCGATGGCGCGTAGTTGCATAGCCATCGCGCCGTCCATGCGCGCCGGGTCCTATCCCGAAATAATCCTGATATCGCCAATAAGTGAGATTATGGCGGCTCTCCTCACCCGGCTTTGCGTGATTGCTGATCTCATAAGCCGGAAGGCCCGCCGCGTTGGTCAACTCTGCCGTAAGAGCGAACAGATCCGCTGCTGCATCATCATCAAGCGGCGCAAATTCACCGCGCCTTACATCCGTTTCAAACCGGGTCCCCGGCTCTATCGTAAGCTGATAAAGCGACATATGCGATGTGCCAAAGGACAGCGCTCTGCTCAATTCGTCACGCCATGTCTGCATCGTGTGATCGGGCAGGGCATAGATGAGATCAAAGCTAATTCGGCCGAACGTGCTTTGCGCAATTTGGAGCGCAGCAACAGCTTCGCGCGCGCCATGCAAGCGCCCCAAAAAGCGCAGCTTTGCATCATCGAGCGATTGCACACCGAGAGACACGCGGTTGACCCCAGCCGCCGACAAATCTGCAAACCTTGCAGCCTCCACCGAGGATGGATTGGCTTCCAACGTAATCTCAATATCGGGCGCAAATCCCCACAGCTTCTCTGCTTCAGCCAACAAGCGTGCGACCAGTGCAGGCGGCATCAATGACGGGGTGCCACCACCAAAAAAGATCGAAGTCAGCGCTTCTTTGCGCGTCGCTCCCGCTTCATGGCGCATATCCGCCAACAAAGCGTTTTCCCAAAGCGCCACATCAACCTGATCGCGCACATGCGAATTGAAATCGCAATAAGGGCATTTTTTGGCGCAAAACGGCCAATGAATATAAAGCGCGCGGGCCATGGGTATTCGATATGCCATTGCGCACAGGAAAGCCATCGCCAGCGCGTAAATGCGCCCGGCTTGTTTTTGCCACGCTTGCTGCATCACCTGTGCATTTTGCGCGATAAGACAAATTGTTCAAACACCAATTAACCGTATGAGTTTGTGTGGTTTTAAGGCAAATTTTCGAAACGGAAACGGATGCGAACGCAATTCCCAAGATGTTCTGGCGCAAAGCTGATGATTTCCACATTGGCCTTGGCCTTGATGGCGTGTGGAGGTGATGATGGACCCGCGCCTGCGCTTTCATCGGGTGGCTCTCCAGCAACGTCCGCTCCTACGCCCACACCAAGCGCGATGGCGACCTCGGCTCCTGCGCCTACTCCCTCTCCGTCAACCACTCCTACGCCATCGCCAACGCCAACAGGCGGCGCGTCTGGCACTGCCAGCGTGCAAGATGCGCTGATGCAGGTGATGCTGGCGGAACATAACGCAGCGCGCCGCGCAGTTGGCACGCCGGACCTTGTGATTGATCCTGATTTGAACCGTCAGGCGCTGGAATATGCACAGCAATTGGCGCGCACTGGCACTTTCCAGCACAGCCCCAATTCAGCGCGGCCCAATCAGGGCGAGAATTTGTGGGCAGGTACGGCCAGCCGCTTCACGCATGAACAGCAAGCGGGCGCATGGATCAATGAGGATCAATATTATATCCATGACCGCTTCCCCTTTGTAAGCAATACAGGTCGGTGGCAGGATGTGGGCCATTACACCCAGATCATCTGGCGCGACACCAAGCGACTTGGCTGCGGCATCGCGACAGGCGGCGGCAGGGATTATGTGGTTTGCCGCTATTCCCCGGCGGGAAATTTCATCGGTGAATTTGCGTATTAGCAGGGGCTGGTGGCCTAAGCTGCGCTAAATTGATCCGCTACCAGCTTGGCAAAGGCATAGGCCCGGTGGCTGATCGCGTGTTTTTCCTTTGGATCCATTTCAGCGAAGGTTTGTTCGCGGCCTTCAGGCACAAATACCGGATCATAGCCAAAGCCGAGCGTGCCGCGCGGTGGCCATGTTAAAGAGCCATCTGAGCGGCCTTCATAGACGGCATATTTCCCGTCAGGCCAAGCGATGGCGAGGACACAGGAGAACCAGCAATCGCGCGGTGCATCCGGCCCTACGGCCTGCAACATGCCTTCGACCTTGCCCATCGCCATGAACCAATCACGGCCCGGCGCTCCTTCAAAATGCTGCCGCTCGGCCCAGTCGGCTGTGTAAACGCCGGGACGCCCATCAAGGGCCGTCACTGATAAGCCGCTATCATCCGCCAACGCTGGCAAGCCCGAAGCTTCCGCAGCAGCGCGCGCTTTGATCAGCGCGTTTTCAACAAAGGTCGTGCCCGTTTCGGGAGGTTCCGGCAGGCCCAGCGCGCCTGCCGAAATACATGCCATCCCATAAGGCTCAAGCAGCTTGCCGATTTCTTTCAGCTTGCCCGCATTATGCGTGGCAATGACCAGCTTGCCTGAACCCAGTCTACGGCTCATTTCACTGCATCTTCTTGTGCGGTGAAGATGCGATCGCAGCCGATATTGGCAAGGCGCAGCAGGCGCAGCAGGCCTTCTTCATCATAGGTCGCGCCTTCGGCAGTGGCCTGCACTTCGGCGATCTGGCCACCTTCTATCAGAACGAAATTGGCATCTGCATCGGCGTTCGAATCCTCATCATAGTCAAGATCGAGCACCGGCGCGCCTTGGAAAATACCGCAAGAAATCGCAGCGATTTTCGCGGTGATCGGATCTTCCTTGATCGCGCCTGAGGCCATCAGGCTGTTCACAGCAAGCCGCAAAGCAACCCATGCGCCCGAGATCGAGGCAGTGCGGGTGCCGCCATCGGCTTGGATCACATCGCAATCAAGCGTGATCTGGCGTTCACCCAGCTTTTTCAGATCGCACACTGCGCGCAAAGAACGGCCAATAAGGCGCTGAATTTCCTGCGTCCGCCCGCTTTGTTTGCCGCGTGCGGCTTCGCGTGATCCGCGGGTGTGCGTAGCGCGAGGCAGCATGGAATACTCGCCCGTGACCCAGCCTTCGCCTTTGCCGCGAAGCCAAGGCGGAATGCGTTCTTCAATGCTGGCCGTGCACAAAACGCGCGTGTCACCAAAGCTGATCAGGCAAGAGCCCTCGGCATGTTTGGTAAAACCAGTTTCAATAGTGATGGCACGCATTTCGTCAGGTGTACGTCCGGAAGGTCGCATATCAGGCTCCGTATGGAAGATTATTGGCGGATTGCGCCCTAGCGCCTAGATAGGCTCCTGTCATGGCCTCACCACCGATCTTAGAACTTTCCAACAGGGCGCGCGATATCTTTAGGCTTGTGGTCGAGGATTTCCTCGATACCGGACAGCCTGTTGGGTCCAAGCATTTGGCGCAGCATAGAGGGATCAGCCTGTCTCCCGCCTCGATCCGATCAGTGCTAAAAGATTTGGAAGATTGCGGGCTTTTGGCCGCCCCGCATACCAGCGCAGGGCGTATGCCAACCGATCAGGGATTGCGCCTGTTTGTTGATGGCATGATGCAGGTGGCCAAGCCAACTGCGCAGGAAATACAAGCGATTGAGCGGCAATTGTCTGAACCCGGCCCCATTGAAGAGGCATTGGAAAAGACATCGGGCATTTTGTCGAGCATATCGAATGCGGCGGGCATGGTAATGGTGCCTCAGCGCGATCCCAGCCTTGCGCAAATGAACATCGTGCCGCTCGATGCGAACCGTGCTCTTGCAGTTGTTGTGGGGCAAGATGGCCATGTGGAAAACCGGGTGCTGGATTTGCCCGCCGGCCTATCGCCAAGCACTTTGCAGGAGGCAAGCAATTATATCACCGCGCGCCTTGCAGGCCGCACGCTGGCAGAAGCATCCGAAGCCATTCGCTCCGAAATTGCAGGCGGCAAAAGCGCGCTTGATACAGCGAGTGCAGGCCTGGTCGAGGCAGGGCTTGCTGTGTGGAGCGAAGATGCGGCCAAGCGGCCTGTGTTAATCGTGCGCGGACAGGCCAATCTGCTTGACGACTCAGCTATGGGCGATATCGAGCGCGTGCGTTCGCTAATCGAAGATTTGGAGAGCAAGCAGGATATCGCGCAATTGCTCGAATCTGCGCGGGAAGCGGATGCAACGCGTATTTTTATAGGAGCGGAGAATAGGCTGTTCGCTCTGTCAGGCTCATCCGTGATTGCTGCGCCTTATCGCGATCGCGAAGGCAAGGTGGTTGGTGTGCTTGGAGTGATTGGGCCGACGCGGTTGAATTACGCGCGCGTCGTGCCCATCGTGGACTTTACCGCCCAATCCTTGGGCAAGAGAATTGGTTGATAGACATAGCATGAGCATGAACGACAAAGACGATCACAACGACGCGGTTGAACAGGAACTTGAAGGTGTCCCTGAAGAATTGCTTGCCGATGATGATGGCGATGAAGATGAAGGCGAGGGCATCGAAGAAGCGCTCGAAGCGCTAAAAAACGATCTCGAAGCTTCCAAGCAGGAAACGCTTTACGCCAAGGCAGAAACGCAAAATGTGCGTCGCCGTGCGGAAAAAGACATTCAGGATGCGCGAAATTATGCCGCCACCGGCTTTGCCCGCGATGTGTTGAGCGTGGCCGATAATCTGGCGCGTGCGATTGCCGTTGTTCCCGCTGAACTGCGCGAAGATGAAAAGTTCAAAGGTCTTGTCGCCGGTATCGAAGCCACGCAGCGTGAGCTTGATAAGGTGTTTGGCCAAAACGGCATCACCCGCATTGCCGCCATGGGCCTGCCGCTTGATCCCAATCAGCATCAAGCCATGATGGAAGTCCCCACAACCGAAGCAGAACCGGGCACCATCGTGCAGGAAATGCAGGCCGGTTATATGATCAAGGACCGGTTGCTGCGCCCATCCATGGTCGGCGTTGCCAAAGCGCCGGAATGATCAAGCGGTGATTTTGCATGCGAAAATTGATCTGACCAAAGCGGATCTGCCCACTATTGAAGCATACGAAGATGCGGTAATCCCGCTGCTTGATAGATACGGGATCACCTTGGTCGTGCGGCTGCGTGCGGATGACAATTCTTGCGAAGTGCACGTGCTTGATATCCCCAGTGCAGCGGTGATGGATCAATACCGCGCCGATCCTGATCGCGCGAAAGTCCAGCATCTGTGGGATGAATGCGGCGCGACGGGCGAAATCACGCAAATGCAGCGGCTGGATTAACCGGCGCCGGGAAATTTGACGAGGCGATCATATACGCTCGCATCGCCAATGCCTGTCACTGTCGCGCCATTCCTCAATAGGAATGCGTGTTTCACGATTTCTGCTTGCTGCTCAATGCCATATTGCGTCAACCGCCAGCCGGGTTTCAAGCTGTAATCATACCGCGCCCAGGGCATTCTATTGAACACCAGATACCAATCGCCGCGCGTCTGCGATTGCCAAACATGGGTCATTTCGTGGATGAAATGCGCCTGTAGGGTGAGCGAGGCTCTGGCAAAATCATCGCAATAGGATTGCCCTAAGGGATGAAAATGGATGTGGCCGCGCGGGGCCATTGTTACCCGGCGCGGTTGAAAAGGGAACCATTTGCGCCGCCGGATCGTGACTTTGTTATAATCAATCGCGGTGCCAAAAATCGTCTCGGCAAGCGCCACCTCACCCGGCGTAAGCGGCCGTTCGCCGCCGGCCGGGCAAGAGGGCGCTGAATTTGCCAAGGTTACATGCCTTCATGACCCATGGCGGAATGGTCCATCTCGGAATCATCCATCTCAGGCGCTGCAAAGCCACCATCATCGCCTGCTGCAAGAACGGTAACAGGGAAGCTCATCTTGTCACCGCCGGTGAAGGTTAGCGTAACTTCGCTTTCCCCGCCAGCAGCCAGTGTTGGATCAATATCGTAAACCATCACATGCTTGCCGCCCGGTGCGAAAACCACATCTTCACCGGCGGGCACGTTAACGGTGAACAGCTCTTGCATGTCCATCTTGCCTTCCCACTCGCTAGTTTCGTGCAATTGTCCACTGCCCGCGCCGATCATGTCAGCACCGCGAATGGCGACCTGTTTGTCACTCCCATTCGAGATCGTGAAATAAACAGCGCCGGGATTTCCTTCGACAGCAGGCAGGTTCATGCGGCCATCGGCAACGCTGAGGCCGGCGGGCGCTTCGGGTTCAGCGTCAATCGCTTCATCTTCAACGCCGCCGCCGCATGCGGAAACGCCGATTGCGAGCGAAATTGCAGCAAGGCTGGTAAAAATTGGAGACTTGTTCATTCTTCTTCCCTTCGTGAGGCAGTGACGTTTTCTAGGACCTAGACGCTCTTGTGCCAAGAAAAAGCGCACCTATATCTCGCTCCGATACACAGCTTTATCGAGCTGCCGACAGGCTTCGCCGCGGGATCGGGAAGCCGGATGCGCAGCGTCCAACATTGAATGAAGAGTGGGGAATCCATGAGTAAGATTATTGGTATCGATCTTGGTACAACAAACAGCTGCGTTGCCGTTATGGAAGGTGGCAAGGCCAAGGTTATCGAAAACTCCGAAGGTGCGCGTACGACGCCTTCCATCGTTGCTTTCACCAAAGATGGTGAGCGACTGATCGGTCAGCCGGCAAAGCGTCAGGCTGTGACCAATCCAGACAACACCTTGTTCGCGATCAAGCGCCTTATTGGCCGCCGGTTTGATGATCCAACAACAAAGAAGGATATGGATCTCGTTCCCTATGATATCGTCAAAGGCAAGAATGGCGATGCATGGGTTGAAGCGGGCGGCGAAGAATATTCGCCCAGCCAGGTTTCCGCATTCATCCTGCAAAAGATGAAAGAAACCGCTGAAAGCTTCCTTGGCGAAACAGTGACCAAGGCCGTGATCACGGTTCCTGCATATTTCAACGATGCGCAGCGTCAGGCTACCAAAGATGCTGGCCAGATCGCCGGTCTTGAAGTCGAACGCATCATCAATGAGCCGACTGCGGCCGCGCTCGCTTATGGTATGGACAAGGACGAGGGTAAGACCATCGCGGTTTATGACCTTGGTGGCGGTACTTTTGACGTCTCTGTCCTGGAAATTGGTGACGGCGTTTTCGAAGTGAAATCGACCAATGGCGATACTTTCCTGGGCGGTGAAGATTTCGATAATGTGATTGTCGAATTTTTGGCAGAAGCATTCCAGAAGAAAGAAAACATGGATCTGCGCAGCGATAAGCTTGCGCTCCAGCGTTTGAAGGAAGCAGCGGAAAAGGCGAAGATCGAACTGTCGAGCTCGCAATCAACCGAAGTCAATCTGCCTTTCATCACTGCGCGCATGGAAGGCGGCGCATCAACGCCGCTGCACCTTGTGGAAACGATCAGCCGCTCAAAGCTTGAACAGCTTGTTGGCAAGTTGATCACGCGCACGCTTGAACCTTGTAAAAAAGCAATCGCAGATGCGGGCGTTTCCAAGGATGGCATTGATGAAGTGATCCTTGTTGGCGGCATGACGCGTATGCCCAAGGTTCGCGAAGTGGTTGAAGAGTTCTTCGGTTCCAAGCCGCATACCGGTGTGAACCCTGATGAAGTCGTCGCCATGGGTGCAGCCATTCAGGCCGGTGTTCTTCAAGGTGATGTGAAAGATGTGTTGTTGCTCGATGTGACGCCGCTTTCGCTTGGTATTGAAACGCTGGGCGGTGTGTTCACGCGCATGATTGATCGCAACACGACAATCCCGACCAAGAAAACGCAAACCTATTCGACCGCTGAAGACAATCAGCAGGCCGTGACTATCCGCGTTGCTCAAGGTGAGCGGGAAATGGCGGCAGATAACAAGATGCTGGGTCAGTTCGATCTGGTCGGCATTCCACCCGCACCGCGCGGTGTCCCGCAAGTCGAAGTGACCTTTGATATTGACGCAAACGGCATCGTGAATGTTAGCGCCAAGGATAAGGGAACGGGCAAAGAACAACAGATCCGCATTCAGGCCTCTGGCGGTTTGTCCGATAGCGATATCGATCAGATGGTGCAGGACGCTGAAAAGTTCGCCGAAGAAGACAAGCAGCGCCGCGAATCTGCGGAAGTCAAAAACAACACTGACAGCCTCGTCCACGCGACGGAAAAGCAGCTTGAGGAGCATGGCGACAAGATTGACGCTGATCTCAAAGGCGAAATTGAAACTGCACTTGCCGAAGCCAAGACCGCGCTTGAAGGTGACGATATCGAAGAGATGAAGGCCAAAAGCCAGGCTCTCACCGATGTTGCCATGAAGATGGGTCAGAAGATTTACGAGCAAGAGCAGGCCGCTGGTCCCGATGCAGCTGGCGAAGCTGGTGAGGGCGCAAGCGAAAATTCCGCCGAGGATGAAGACGTCGTTGACGCGGAATTCTCTGAAGTGGATGACGAGAAAAAGGACTAAGGCAAGACATGCACACCATCGTGGCCAGCGGAGAGATAATCACCGCTGGCCACGTGGCAATGCGAGGGTTCTGGCACAATGTCCGAAACTGATTTCTATTCCCTGTTGGGTGTGAGCCGCGATGCCGATGCTGGCGCGCTCAAATCCGCTTATCGCAAACAAGCAATGAAGTATCACCCGGACCGCAATCCGGGCGATGCCGATGCCGAAGCGCGCTTCAAAGCGGTCGGTGCCGCTTACGAAGTTCTTAAAGACCCGCAAAAGCGCGCAGCTTACGATCAATACGGCCACGAAGCGTTCACCCAAAGCATGGCTGGCGGTGGCGGGCCGGGCGGTGGTTTTGGCGGCGGACAAGGCGATTTCAGCGATATTGGCGATATCTTTGAGACGATTTTCGGCAGCGCTTTTGGCGGAGCTGGCGGCGGTGGCCGTGCGCGTCCACGGCGCGGCGCTGATTTGCGTTACGATATGCAAATCGGGCTGGAAGATGCCTTTCACGGGAAATCAACCGAAATCGAAGTTGAAATTTCGCAAGCTTGCGATGTTTGTGATGGTTCTGGCGCAGAACCGGGGACGTCCACAACCCGCTGCCCGACGTGCCAAGGCCACGGCAAAGTTCGCGCACAGCAGGGACTGTTCGTTATCGAGCGGGCTTGTCCAACTTGCCACGGACGCGGCGAAGTTATTGAAAAACCTTGCGGAGAATGCCGCGGGGAAGGGCGCGTTGATAAAGAGCAGACGCTTGAAGTGGAAGTTCCGCCCGGCGTCGATAATGGCACACGTATCCGCTTGACCGGAAAAGGTGAAGCAGGGCCGCAGGGCGCGCCTCCAGGTGATCTGTATATCTTCCTCCACGTCAAACAGCATGCCGTGTTTGAGCGTGAGGGAACTGCGCTGTTCACGCGCGTTCCTGTCAGCTTCACCACGGCAGCTTTGGGAGAGACTATCGAAATCCCCGGACTTGATGGCGATGTGCATGCCATCGATATCCCGTCCGGCATACAATCGGGCCGCCAATTGCGCAAGCGCGGTGCTGGCATGCCAGTGTTGCAAGGGCGCGGGCGCGGCGATTTGGTGATCGAAGTGATGGTAGAAACACCCACCAAGCTTTCTGGTCGCCAGAAGGAATTGCTGCGCGAATTTCGGGAAACCGAAACGGGTGAAGAATGCCCGGAAAGTCGCGGCTTTTTCGATCGGATGAAGGACGCCTTCGGGAGTTAACCCAGCCGCGCGATAATCTCTTCGCGCAAGGATCGCACAAGGCTCTGATTGCAAACTTCCTGCGCCTCTTCCTCTTCGCAAATGGCGAGGAAAATGCTGCGTTTGATAGCGCGCATGGCGTCTTCTTCGTAACCACCCGGCACGGTTGAGCAAATCAGATCGACCATCCGTTCCGCCCCATGCATGCGGCCCCACAGATAATCGTTCTCGCGGTAAAACCGGCTGAAAAATGCGCCAAAATTGTTAAATTCGGTGCCGCGCAAAGTCGCACTTGTCCCGCCTTCGCGGATCGTTTTGGCATCTTCGGGGCTGATCCTGTCTACCTTTACGGGGTTGAATTCCGTCAACCCTTCATTGCGCAGCAATGGCAAAGTCGCGACATCATAAAATGGGAAGCCGAGATACGTCAGCTGCACTCGGCGGCGTAACGTCTTGTCCATCTGTTCCAAAGCTTCGGCGAGAATGCGCTCTGCTTGCGCGTCCACTTCAGGAAGCAATCTGCGGTCAGCCAACGCGTCAAGGACAATGCCTGGTTCCTCCAGTACCCTCGCAGCGATGGCTGGAAAATCATCTCCCAAAATGCCAATCTTGTCGCGCTCATAATACAATGCGAGCGTTTTATAGACAGCATCGCGCGCCTGTTCGACGCCTTCATCCGGGAAGTCGGGATCAGCATCCCATTCACGCGACAATCGCCGCGCCAAAAGGCGCAAACGGCGCACACGAAATGCAAGGTCATGCGCGCGCATAAAAGCGATTGAGGCATCAGATGCGCCGCCTCCAGGGGCCGCCAGTGAACGCATACCGCGCCTGTCCAGCTCCTCTCGTAGTTTGGCTTTAATTGACGCTGCGTCTGGCAAATCCAGATCATCGGTGGCGGCGAAAACCAGATCGGACAACCGGTCAACGATCCCAACCATCTTTGCCTGCGCATAGGATTGAAACGCGTATCCAGCCCGCTCCGCTGCGGCCTGCTGTGCACGGCCGCGCCAGTTCGCAAGCCGTTTTGGTGTTGGCTTGTCGAGGAAAAGCGTGCGGCCAAACAACTTTTGCACAGCACTTTCGACTTCGGGCCGTAAAGCTGCCACGACATCGCGCAAAGTCTCTGCCTCGCGCGATTGGGCTTCCAGAGCCTCCAGATTATCGCGGATGGGCTGTTCGCGCGGAATGGTTGAAAGCGAGCCAAAGATTGCTGGAAAAAAGCCCACGGGCTTGGCCTTGTCTCGGTGCAATGCGTCGCTACGGTCTGGCCGCGGGTCGATATACACAAAACGCCGATCCACCTCGCGCTGTGCAGGCCGTGCAGAAAGGCCCGCCATGGCTCCTGCAAATGGCGCATTGACCAGAACCGATCCATCAATCAGCGAGACGTTCTCCGCGTTACCTTCAGCATATTGGGTTGGCATGATGCGTTTGAGGAAGTCGGTCCGGCTATCCCATGCCTGACGCCCTTCCTCGCTGCACAAATCATCAATTTCGGCCAGGCGCAGAGCTGGGAATGCGCCGGGGAAGCTGGCCGTTGCGCGCGCTGCAAGTGTCAGCTCACATGGATGCGCGAGCTGGCCGCCGGCTCCTCGAGGTGTCATCGCGCGGAAACCTATCGGCAACCTATGCTCACTTTCCTCCACAATAGGCGGTGAGTTGAGCTGCAGCATTTCACGGTGGCCCCGAAAATCGGTGGCGGTCACCAGCAGATCCAGAGGGTGTTCCGGCGGCAAAAGGGGCGCCGTTGTTTCCCCCTCACGCATCGCGGTGAGGGCATTGTTGATCAGCCGCGAAAAGCCAGAGCCTGAAAAAGGCGGTTCAAACCAACGCGAACGCACCAGCATGGAAACCTTGCGGCGAACCTCTTCGCGTGTTTCTGCCGCAACGCTTTCACTCACCGCATTGCCGGGACCGCGCAACAGCCACCAGACCAGCGGCAAGGCCCACGCCTTATTCGCCCGGGAAAATGGCCGCGCATCAGGATCAAGCAGCTTTTCAACATCCGCGTTTTCCAACCATAGCGCGGTAAGCGGCTCCAAACTTTGCCCGGAATACACCGCCTGGGCGAGGAACACCGCATTGATCCCCCCGGCGCTTGCCCCTGTGAGGATATCAGGCAGCATCCTGACGCGTAATTGATGGGTTTTCTCTATGTCTTTGAGCAGGTCAAAATAAGCGCGCTCAACCGGTGAACTGGTAAGCTCTTGTGCGTGATAAGAACGGCTGGCACGCGCTAGTTTCCAAATCTCTTTGGTAACGCCGTGCATATACACAGCCAGACTAACCCCGCCGTAACAAACAAGCGCAATTCTGAGTTCTTTTTGCCGCATCGCGCGCAGTGATGGCAGATGGCCGCGCGGCTTTCCACCCGGTTGATGTGGATAGACTTGCGTTCCACTTCTGTTCTAGTTATCGCAAGTGTCATGGCAAAGCCCAAAAGACGCTATATCTGCTCAGAATGTGGCTCCGTTTCGACACGGTGGCAAGGGCAGTGTCCGGATTGCCAAGAATGGAACACGCTTGTTGAAGAAGCGCCGGAAACCAAATTTACGGCCAAGCATGATCTGTCGAGTGGTGGCCGCGCGATCCGGTTTGAATCGCTTGATGCGCCGACAAAGCCATTGGCTCGCAATACAACAGGGCTTGCGGAGTTTGACCGTGCGCTGGGGGGCGGGATTGTGCCGGGCTCCGCGATCTTAATGGGCGGGGAGCCTGGGATCGGCAAATCGACCTTGTTGTTGCAGGCTGCAGCTTCAATTTCAAAAGCTGGCGGCGAAGTTGTTTATGTCAGCGGGGAAGAAGCAACCGGGCAGGTGCGTATGCGCGCATCGCGTTTGGGCGTTGCCGATGCGCCTTTAAGGCTGGCGTCCGCAACATCGGTTCGCGATATTTTGACAACGCTGGGGCAGGGCGATCCGCCAGCAATGTTGGTGGTCGATTCGATCCAGACCATGCATTCTGACCAGATCGAAGGCGCGCCCGGCACGGTTAGCCAAGTGCGCGCATCTGCCTTCGAACTGATCCGCTTTGCCAAGGAGAAAGGGACCTGTCTGGTCCTTGTTGGGCATGTCACCAAGGATGGCAATATCGCAGGGCCGCGTGTGCTTGAACACATGGTCGATACGGTGATGAGCTTTGAGGGGGAGCGCAGCCATCAATATCGCATCCTGCGATGTTTGAAGAACCGCTTTGGTGCAGTCGATGAAATTGGCGTTTTTGCGATGGAGAGCGAAGGGCTGACTGAGGTGTCTAATCCTTCATCATTGTTCCTGTCTGGCCGGGAAGAACCGATGGCGGGCAGCGCGGTTTTTCCCGCGATTGAAGGAACGCGTCCGGTGCTGGTGGAAGTGCAGGCGCTGATTGTCAGGCTGCAATCAGGCGCCACGCCGCGCCGCGCAGTTGTGGGCTGGGACAATGGACGTCTGGCAATGTTATTGGCCGTGCTGGAGGCGCGTTGCGGGCTGAGTTTTTCAACTGCCGAAGTGTATCTCAATGTGGCGGGCGGATACCGCTTGAGCGATCCGGCAGCTGATCTGGCCGTAGCGGCAGCGCTTGTTTCGGCCTTGGCGGATAAGCCTTTGGCACAAGATGCGATTTGGCTAGGCGAAGTGGCTTTATCGGGGGAGATACGCCCATGCGCCCATGCTGGATTGCGCCTGCGTGAAGCTGCGAAATTGGGCTTTTCCAACGGGATCGGGCCTGAGCTTGCAGGACAGGACGTGGCGGGTTTACGATACGCGCCTGTTTCTGGTGTGGCCGCACTCGTTGACCGGGTGATGGCCACGCAATAGGGTTTCGTCACTATGACCGGGTTTGATATTGCTGTTCTGCTGATCCTTGGGGTGGCCGCCATAGGTGGTTTCTTGCGCGGATTCGTCCAGGAAGTCCTTTCGCTTGCCGCGTGGGTATTGGCTGTTTTTGCTATTCGTTTCATGCATACAGATCTCACCGCAGCCATATTCTCCTATATCGGCTCACCCCAAACTGCCGCCATTTTGGCCTTCGCGCTTTTATTACTTATTCCATATGCAGGCATGAAACTGATCGCGACTGTGGCTGGACGCAGGACGCGCAGCTCCGTGCTTGGACCGATAGATCGGGTGCTGGGATTTGGCTTTGGCGCGGTCAAAGGCATGGTGATGGTAGTCGCCGCATTTTCGCTCTTGGTGCTTGGATATGATACAGTATGGGGCGCACAAGGCAGGCCTGTATGGATTGCCGAAGCGCGCACCTATCAGCTTGTTGATGCAGGCTCCAAAGCGATGGTGCAAATCATTGCTGAACGCCGTGCACGGCTTAGTGAAGAGAGCCAGGAGTGAGCGCGCAAAAGCTCTACACGCCGCAATTGCTTGCAGCTGCGATGGAGCTTGCGAATTATCCCCCGATCGAAACAGCGTTACTCCATGGAGAGGCGCGTTCGCCCACTTGTGGCTCGCGCGTTGCGGTTGATCTGGTGCTTGATGAAATGAACTGCATTGAGCGTGTTGGACTGACAGTGACCGCTTGCGCAGTCGGACAAGGTTCTGCGGCTATCCTTGCGCGTCATGCCCTCGGGATGTCGCCGGATATGCTTCGCGCTGCCGGGGAGAGTATGGCCGCCTGGCTGGAGGAGGAAGGGCCTGCACCGCACTGGCCTGATCTCACTTTGATTTCTCCTGCGCGAGAATATCCAGCGCGCCATGGCGCAATTCTCGCGCCGTGGAGGGCAGCAATTGCCGCTCTTTCCAGCGCAGGCGGTGCACGCTAAGCGCCCCGTTCAAAGATTGACGACAAAACTTTTGTAGGGGGACGAGCGTGGCCGATAGTCAGGCAGCTGCGGAACATCAGCCAAGCAAGAAAGAAGTGCGCCTTGTTATCGCTGCAAGTTCAGCGGGCACGGTGTTCGAATGGTATGATTTCTTCATTTACGGCACGCTTGCCTATATCCTGAAAGACGTTTTTTACGCCACGGATAACGATACGCTGGGCTTGCTGCTGGTTTGGTCCACCTTCGCCATCGGCTTCGCTTTTAGGCCTATCGGGGCGATCCTGTTCGGATATCTGGGAGACAGGCTGGGCCGCAAATACACCTTCCTTGTGACCGTGACCTTGATGGGTATCGCAACGGCGGGTGTGGGCATGATCCCCAGTATTCAGACTATCGGTATCGCAGCGCCCATTATCATCATCCTGCTGCGCGTGGCACAAGGATTGGCCCTTGGCGGAGAGTATGGCGGTGCTGCGATTTATGTCGCCGAACATGCGCCGCCTGAAAAGCGCGGGTATTATACCAGCTTTATTCAAGCTAGTGTTGCTGGCGGTTTTGTTCTTTCCATCGCAGTAGTTATCGTGTGCCGCGCACTCATCCCCGAAGCGGAATTCATCGCGTGGGGCTGGCGTATTCCTTTTCTGCTTTCGATAATCTTGTTGGGCATCTCCTTGTGGATGCGGTTAAAACTGTCCGAAAGCCCGGTTTTCAAAGCGATGAAGGAAGCTGGCGAGACGTCTGCCAACCCTTTCAAAGAAAGCCTCACCTATCCCGGCAATCCGCGGCGCATTTTTGTGGCGCTTTTTGGGATTACCGGCATTTTGACAACGATCTGGTACACAGCATTTTTCTCCAGCCTTTCCTTTTTGCGCGGCCCAATGCGATTGGACCCGCAATTGGTTGAGTGGATCTTGTTGATTGCCGGCACCATCGCGATGGGGTTTTACATTATCGTGGGCAAATGGTCTGACCGTGTTGGCCGCAAAAAGCCCATTATTATCGGCGCCGTGCTTGCACTGTTCACCTTGTTTCCCAGCTTTTGGTTGATGGGGGCTTTCGCCAATCCCGGCCTTGCAAATTCTGCCGCTGAGCGCCCTGTAATTGTGTCAGGTCCGGAATGCGTGACCGATCCTTTTGCCGAAATGTTTGACCGTGAGCAGACTGATTGCGGCAAAATTCTTGAAACGCTGACCTCTTCTGGGGTGGCTTACAACGTCGTCGATGCCGAAGCTTTAGCTGTCAGCGTTGGCGGAGTGCCTGTTATCCTTGAGCAATCATGGTTTGCCGATGGTGCCGAACGGCGCACGGGCTTTCAATCTGCACTGACGCAGCAGGGTTTTGATTTTAGCGCGCAGACACCGCCTTTCCTCAATATCTTGGGAATAATCGCTGTCCTGCTTTTCCTCGGCTTCCTTTCTGCTTTGACTTATGGCCCGGTAGCGGCGCTCCTGTCTGAGATGTTTCCAACGAAAATTCGCTACAGCTCCATGTCGATCCCGTACCATATCGGAGCGGGGTATCTGGGTGGGTTCTTGCCTTTGATAGCCGGGTTTATTGTGGCGCGAACAGGCGATGTCTATTCAGGATTGTGGTACACGATTGTTGTGGTCGGCTTCGGGCTAATCGTAGCCTGGTTCGGCCTGCCAGGAGGCCCGCCGCGCGATTTTGAAGATGACACTGCCTGATCTCCCTCCACCCACTTTGCGCCTGCGCATCGACCAGCAAGCTTTGATGGCGAACTGGAAAGCGCTGGATCAGATGTCCGGAGCTGCGCAGGCAGGCGCTGCGGTAAAAGCGGATGCTTATGGTGTTGGCGTGGATAGCGCTGTGCCAGCTTTGCAGAAAGCTGGCGCGCAGCATTTTTTCGTTGCCCATTGGAGCGAAGTGCCTGCTGTCTTGGCCCACGTCGCACCGCATCAGATCAGTGTGTTGCATGGTGTCAGCAATGCCAATGAAGCCAATTGGGCAAACCAGACAGGGGTTCGCCCGGTGCTTAACAGCGCCCATCAGATCGGTATTTGGACGGCGGCAGGTGGCGGGCCGTGCCATGTGATGATCGATAGCGGGATGAACCGGCTCGGTTGCACCATCGCGCAAGTGAAGGAGCAATCGCACACGCTTGAGATTGCAGTGCTGATGTCTCATCTCGCATCGGCTGATGAAGATAGCGGGCAAAACGCACGGCAGCTAGAGGTGTTTCGCGAAGCCGCCAATCACATTGAAGCCAAACAATATAGCCTCGCCAACAGTGCAGGCATCGCGCTGGGAGCCGATTACCATTTCGATCTCACGCGGCCTGGCCTGTCGCTTTACGGTGGTATCGCGCGTCCCGAACTTGAGGGAAAAATAGCGCAAGTCGCCTTTCCAGAAGCCGCGATTTTGCAGATGCGAAATCTTACCGCGGGTGATCAGGTGGGCTACAATGCGCAATTTACTGCTACCTCAGACATGCGCGTGGCGACCGTTTCAGTTGGCTATGCCGATGGTTTTTTGCGTTGTTGGGGCCCAGAGGGTGCATTGCAGCATGGTGCAAACCGGCTGCCTGTGCTTGGGCGAATTTCAATGGACATGGTTGTCGTGGACTGCACCGATGTTCCAGACCTCAAAGAAGGCGATTTCCTAGGAATTGCGTACCATTTGCCAAGCGCTGCAAAGGCTACAGGCCTTTCTCAATATGAGCTGCTGACGCTTATGGGCACACGCTTTTCACGCTAACTGTATCGTACCATTTGCCATCTATATGCTGCAAGTGCTAAGAGCCATGAGTTGCAGCATAGGAGCAGAGGCAGGGGATGTCCGCCAAACCGGTAAAGGGTGATGAGCCCATCATTATTAAGAAGTACGCCAACCGGCGTCTCTACAATACTCATTCATCAAGCTACATTACGCTTGACGACCTTGCGCAGATGACGCGCAATGGCGCGGACTTTCAGGTGCTTGATGCGAAAACCGGGGCTGATATCACGCACTCGATCCTGACGCAGATCATCATGGAAGAAGAAGCCAATGGTGAGCATATGCTGCCAGTCAGCTTCTTGCGCGAATTGATCGCCATGTATGGCAATTCGATGCAGGCGGTGATGCCGTCTTATCTCGAAGCATCAATGGACAATTTCCGCGCTAATCAAACCAAGCTGCAAGAAGCATTTCAGTCCAGCATGGGCACAGATGCCCTTTCCAAAATGGCGGAAACAAACATGGCGATGTTCCAGGCAGCGGCGAGCGCTTTCATGCCGGGTGCTACTGTGGGCGAAGCAGACGATGCTAAAGCTGAGAGCGAAGGCGATAGCGACGGCGAGCTGGATACACTCAAAGCGCAAATGGCGGCGATGCAGGCAAAATTGGACAAGTTGGGCGACTAAGCCTGCAGCAATCATCTGCTTATCGACTTGGCGCGGCATGCGCGCCATGCCATTGACCGATCTTTACATCCGGCCTGCAGGACGCGTTTGACAATGCCCAATATACGCCACGCCCTCTCCACCAAACGCGAGGACGATTTTGCCGCTTGGTATCAGGAGGTGATTACCGCTGCTGACATGGCCGAGGAGTCCGGCGTGCGCGGGTGCATGGTTATCAAACCTTGGGGTTATGGCATTTGGGAGCGGATGCAGCGCCTGCTTGATGATCGCATCAAAGCTGCGGGCATTCAGAACGCCTATTTCCCGCTGTTCATCCCGCTTGCGAATTTTGAACGTGAGGCGGAGCATGTTGAAGGTTTCGCCAAGGAAATGGCGGTTGTCACGCACCATCGGCTGATTTCCGATGGGGCTGGGCGATTGATCCCTGATCCTGCGGCCAAGCTGGAAGAGCCATTGGTGGTGCGGCCAACATCAGAGACGATTATTGGCGACGCGATGAGCCGGTGGGTGCAAAGCTGGCGCGATCTGCCGCTAATGCTCAACCAATGGGCCAATGTTGTGCGCTGGGAAATGCGCACGCGGATGTTCCTGCGCACCAGCGAATTTCTTTGGCAGGAAGGGCACACGGCCCATGCCGATGAGGCCGATGCCAAAGCTGAAACGATGCGCGCGCTGGAAATGTACCGCGCCTTTGCCGAAGAGCAGTTGGCAATGCCGGTTGTCGCTGGCGAAAAGCCGGAGAATGAGAGGTTTCCGGGCGCCGAAGAAACCTGGTCCATCGAAGCCATGATGCAAGATGGCAAGGCATTGCAGGCCGGCACATCGCATTATCTGGGCACGTCTTTCGCGCAGGCTGCCAACATCCGTTATCAGGATCGTGAGGGCGGGCAGGCGCTAGCGCACACAACGAGTTGGGGCGTCTCAACGCGGCTTGTGGGCGGTGTGATCATGACGCATGGCGACAATGACGGGCTGATCGTTCCACCTGCCATTGCCCCGCATCAGGTCGTTATCCTCCCAATGTTACGCGATAAGCCGGAAGACGATGCTCTCCTCGCCTATTGCGCAGAACTGCGAGCGCGCTTGGCCGCACAATCTACGCTTGGTGAAGCGGTGCGCGTCTTGCTGGACAAGAAGCCGGGCAAAGCCGCTGCCAAACGGTGGGATTGGGTGCGCAAAGGCGCGCCAGTTATCATCGAGGTTGGCACGCGCGATATGGACAATGGCGTGGTCAGCATGCTGCGCCGCGATGCGCTTTGGAATATGGAAACGGGCAAACCGGCTTTCCAGTCGCCGACGCAAGACGAGATCACGGACAGCATTTCTTCACTTCTAGAGGAATTGCAAAGCACGATGCTGACAAAGGCGAAAGATCGCCGCGATGCCAACATTACGCGCGGCATCACCGATTGGGCGCAAGTCGAAGCGCATTTCGCCGACAGCAAAACCTATCCCGGCTGGGTGGAGGTGGAGTGGTGCAAACCCACAGGCGCGCAGCTTGAAGCGGTTGAAGAACGTCTAAAAGCGCTCAAGCTCACTTTGCGCAATGTGTCCCTTGATGCTGCACCTGCCGATGGCGCGTGCATCTTTACACGTGAGCCTGCGGTTGAGCGGATTATGGTGGCGCGCGCTTACTAAGCGCGGCCTACTTCATTCCTTTTTCAAGTTCTGCCTTAAAGGCATCCACACTCACTTCGCGGCCAAGGAAATCAGCGACCATATCGCCGGCGCCTCGCGTTGCGCCGGGGTCAAGGACTTTGCGGCGATATTCCATGGAAACCTCGGGGTTGTTTTTCCCTTCTGCAAGGAAGCGCGCATACAAATCCTCTGCAATCACGCGGGACCAGCCATAGGTGTAATAATAGGCGCTATAGCCATCCAAATGGCTAAAGGCGGCCTGCATTTGCGAGCTGTCCATCACTGGGATCAGCGAGTACTCATTGCGCCATTCGCGCATCGCGGCGCCAAGATCTTCTGGCACTTCCTCAGAGTGAAAGCGCAGCGAAACGTTGGTCAAACCAAGCTGTCCCACTTCAAAAAGGCCGCGGTTGAAATAGCGTGCCTGGTTCATCTTCTCGACCAATTCGCGCGGGATTGTCTCGCTCTCGGCATTCACCGCAAAGGTCGCGAGCGTATCGTAATCGTAGACCCATTTTTCCAGCATCTGGGAAGGCGCTTCGATAAAGTCCCATTCGACGCGGTTGTATATCTGGCCGTACCAACGTTGATCACTGCCGAAGATCGCGTGCAAAGCGTGGCCAAATTCATGCAGGAATGTGGTAACCTGCGAATGCTCCATCAAGCCGGTTGAATGATCGCCTTTGGGAAGGTTTTGCACCACTGTGGTCAAAGGCGGCTGCCCGGGACCGCCGGGATAAACATGCACATTGTTGGCATGGGTAAATTTGCCAGGGCGCGGATGGGAATCGAGGATAAATCGTCCGATCAATTCCCCATCTTCAAAGACTTCATAGGGTTCAGCATCCTCGTGCCAAAGGCGTGTGTCCCATTCACGTATCTCGATGCCAAACATGCGTTCGGTTAAGCGGAAGACACCGTCGCGCACATTGTCATATGCGAAATATTGTCGTGCTTCTTGGGGATCGTAATCATACAGTTTTTGCTGTGTTTTGGGTGATAGCCAGCTGGACTGCCACGGCTCAATCCGCTCAGCATCGGGTTGCAATTCTTGCAGCACGGCGAGCATCCGGGCGTAATCACTTTCAGCTACCGGTGCTGCTGCTGCCGCGACGTCCGCCATCAATTGGCGCACCCGGGCGGGCTCAGTTAGCATCTTGTCTTCAAAGGCGAGGGCGGCGTAATTTTCGCGGCCAAGCAATTGCGCCATTTCAGCGCGCAATGTAAAAATCTGACGCAGAACGTCATCGTTTTGTGGCCAAGCCCGCTGGCTATAAATAACAGCATAACGGCGCCGCAGATCATCGCTGTCAGCATATTGCATGACGGGCTGATAATAGGTGTAGCTAGTGGTCAGCGTGATGGTGCCATCTGCATTCACTTCACGCGCGGCAATAAAATCCTCCGGTACGCCTGCCAGCTCTTCGGGTGTAACAACAAGCTCATGCCCGCCATCGGCAATATTACGCGCGAAAGTGGCGGATAGGTTGCTCAGCTCGTCACCGATTTCCTTGATACGCGCGCGCTTTTCCTCATCCAAGGCCACACCGCCTGCTTCGAAATTGCGAACCAGGAATGCGAGATAGCGCTGCGTATCGTCATCCGCCTCGGCCATATCCACTGCGATAAGGCGATCATACAGCTCTCGCGAAAGGCCCAGTTCATTGTAAATTGAGCCTACGCGAATTTCGCAATTGCTTGCCGCTTCACGCTGTGCAGCTTCGATCAGAACTTGGCGATAGAGCGTGAATTCCGCCCCGGCCGCACTTGCCAGACCAAACATGTTGTCAATCCGCTCAAGCGTGTTCTCGATAGTTGGCGCTGCTTGATCACCCAGCAAGGCATCGCGTCGCAAATCAATTTCACCAAGGTAGAAATCGCATTTTGTGTCGATTTGATCGGGCGTCGGGTTCTCCATCAGCGGACCCATGAGATGCCGAACGTCGCCAGCGTAAGCAGGAGTTGCAAGCGCGGTTGCTGCAGCAAGAGATGCGATAAGCTTCTTCATGAAATCGTCCCGGTCAAAATTAAGCCACTTTCCGTTTCGCTAGAAACTTTTTTACAGCGAAGCAATGCGTCCTTCTTGCTATGTCTGGCATTTTTCGCGAGTAATCGATGAATGCGTTATCTTGCTCTTTTGACGGCATTGTTCGCCGCTCCCGCGCTTTCCCAAGCTGATCCGCAATCGGCTTCGCAGTCTGATCTCCAGTCTGATCCAGGCCTTTCGGTATCCGAGGTACGCTTGCGCGCCGATATGGGCACGATTGTCGGCTTTGGTACGCGCCACACCCTCTCCAGCCAAACCGATCCCGAACGCGGAATAGGCGCGGCCGTTGACTGGGCTTTGGCTGAATTTGGCAGGATAGGGTCTGCTTGTGGAAAATGCCTTGAGGTGGTTCCCGTCTCCCGAATGGTCGAGGTTGATGGCCGCCGGATTCCTGAACCCACACTTGTGCGCAACGCGGTTGCAATTCAGCGCGGAAGCGAGCGTCCCGAAGAAGTGATTATCGTGCAGGCGCATTATGATACACGCGTCACCGATGTCATGAACGCGCAAGCAGACGCGCCCGGTGCCAATGATGATGGATCGGGCAGCGTTATGATCCTTGAGGCCGCCCGCATACTGTCCCAGCGCGAATACCCCTCCACAATCATCTACGCGCTCTTGTCTGGCGAGGAGCAGGGACTTTACGGAGCCGAAATCCTTGCCGATTGGGTAGGTGAGCAGGGCATGACCGTGAAGGCTGTGCTGAACAACGATATGATCGGCAATAGCTGCGGATCAGATGGGGTATGCGATGCCGAGCATTTGCGTGTTTTCTCAGAAGGTCCGCGTGCCGATCTGACAGATCAGATGCGCGCAAGACAGCGCTATTATGGCGGCGAGAACGATTCGCCATCGCGCAATATTGGGCGCTGGCTTGGCGAGCTTGCGGCGCGTCACCCTGATGGCATGCAGGTTAAACAGGTTTGGCGCACAGATCGCATGGGGCGCGGTGGGGACCAGATACCTTTCCTTGATCGCGGCTATCCAGCGGTGCGGTTGACCGTTGCGGTGGAAGATTATGAGCACCAGCATCAAGATCTGCGTGTTGAGAACGGCGTTACTTATGGTGACACGATTGACGAGCTGGACTGGGATTATCTGACCCGTTCAAGCGTGCTCAATGTGCGTGCGCTGCATGCGCTGGCGATGGCGCCGATGCCGCCGCGCGTGACGAAGGATGGCGTGGTGCGTAACGATATCGGCCTGATGATTGAGCAGTCTGATGGGGCGGCGCGCTATGACATATGGAAACGTGCGACCAATGCGTCTGAATGGGAATGGCGATCCAGTGTTAGTCCGATGGATTTGCCCGAAGGCGAACGGGACGGTCCGATAGATGTGGTGCTTTCGCCAGAGCGCGGCGATGACTGGTTTATCGGAGTTAGTGCCTGTTCGGCACAAGGTTATTGCTCACCGGTGGCATCCGCTGTCCCCGGCGGTGAATTCTATCCGCTTGAGCCAGCCAACTAACACCGCCATAGCGCAACTATGCGCAAACACCCCGTACCCGGCCTGCCGTCAAAGGAGCAGGTGCTCGACTTTATCAAGTCATCCGACACGCAAGTCGGCAAGCGAGAGATTGGCAAACATTTCCGCCTGAAAGGGCAGGAAAAAATCCACCTCAAAGCGATGCTGAAAGATATGGCCGAAGAAGGCCTGATCGATGGGCGCAAATCCGCGTTTCATCGCATGGGCGGCTTGCCCAAAGTGACCGTGCTGCGCATCGTTGAGATTGACGAGGGTGAACCTGTTGCGATCCCCGAAAGCTGGCAACCCGATGATGCCACGCCGCCGCCGCGCCTGCGGGTGATTGAAAAGAAAAAGCAAACAGCTCTTCGCGTGGGTGACCGCGTGTTGGCGCGCACGGAAGAGCGCGGGAAGGGCTGGCTGGCCCATCCGATGAAGCGGCTGCCGCAAACAGAAGGCGCGATGCTGGGCGTGGTGGAAGTGCATGCCAGCGGGCAGGCATGGCTGGCTCCGGTCGATAAAAAGGTGCGCAATAGTGTGCGCATTGCCGATCAGGGCGGAGCCGAAAAGGGGCAGCTTGTCCTTGCCGAAACCGTGGGGCGCAGCGCGCGCGCCGGGGCTAAAGTTACGCAAGTGCTTGGCGATCCGCTGGCGCCGCGCAGTTATAGCCTGATTGCCATCCACAAATATGGCATTCCGCACACTTTCCCAAACGAGGTGATTGCAGAGGCTGAACGCGCTGCAAAGCTACCGCTCGATGAGAATAAGCGCGAGGATTTGCGCCACATTCCAATCATCGCAATCGATCCGGCCGATGCGCGTGATCATGACGATGCGATCTGGGCAGAGCCGGATGGCAAAGGTGGCTTCAACGCTATCGTCGCGATTGCTGATGTCAGCTATTATGTGCGCCCCGGAAGTAAACTGGATCGCGAAGCAAGGCGGCGCGGCAATTCGGTTTACTTCCCTGATCGCGTGGTGCCGATGTTGCCTGAGGTTTTGAGCGCCGATGTGTGCTCTTTGCGCGAAGGCGAAGACCGCGCATCAATGGTGTGTCACATGCACATTTCGGACGAGGGCAAAGTCACCGATTGGCGGTTTTCCCGCGCAATTGTGCGCATTGCCGAAGTGATCGCATATGAGGAGGCGCAGGCGCGCATCGATGAAAAACGCGCTGGGGACGATCTTGAGAACCTGTGGTCAGCATGGAAAGCGCTTGCCGCCGCTCGCGCCGCGCGTGATCCTCTCAATCTCGATTTGCCCGAGCGGCGCGTTGTCCTTGATGAAATGGGCCGCATTACCGAGATCGCAGTGCGCGAACGGTTCGATGCGCACCGCGTTGTCGAAGACTTTATGATTGCGGCCAATGTTGCAGCGGCAAAGGCATTGGAGAGCAAGGCACAGCCTGTTGTTTATCGCATTCATGAACCGCCCACGCGTGAGAAGCTGATCGCGCTGCGCGATTATTTTGACAGTCTGGGCAAGAAGCTGGCGCTGGGGCAGGTCATCACACCGGGCTTGTTCAACCGCATGCTCAAAGATGTGACCGAGGAGGCGGATAAAGCTCTGGTGATGGAGGCCGTTTTGCGCAGCCAGACGCAAGCCTATTACGGGCCGCGCAATGCTGGACATTTTGGCCTCGCTCTGGGCTCCTATGCCCATTTCACCAGCCCGATCCGCCGATATTCCGATCTGTTGGTGCACCGCGCCTTGGTGGATGGGTTTGGGCTTGAACAAAAGCGCCCTGCTGGTGATTTGCCACCAACCACTGGCCTTTCCGATAATGACCGTGAAGACCTCACCAAGATTTGCGATGCCATTTGCGTTACAGAGCGGCGCGCGATGGAAGCAGAACGCGATACGGTGGACCGCTATGTCGCGGCGTGGCTTTCCGCGCGTGTCGGCGAAGTTTTTCCTACGCGCATTACCGGTGTCACCGGGTTTGGTTTCTTTGCGACGATTGTTGGCCTTGGCGGCGATGGTCTGGTGCCCATTTCGACCTTGGGCCGCGAATATTTCCAATTCGATGAAGGTGCCAAGGCGTTGATCGGCGAAAGCAGCGGGACACGCTATACCGTCGGCGATTTGCTGGATTTGCGGCTGGGTGAGGCGAACCCGCTAACAGGCGCATTGAAGTTTGAGCTGACCGAAGACGGCGATGGCCAGAGGGTTGAACCGCGCGGCCGCAAACCCAAACCAAAGCGTGATCGCAAAGGCAAGCATACCATCGGACAGCGCGGCCGTCCGCGCACCATCCGGCATCAAGGCCGCAAGAAATAGCGACCGAGCCTGTCTAGCTCAAACGATCAATTTCCTCAGCGCTCAATCCGCCCGGGATAACAAAAAGCGGACATTGCAAACTGCCTGCATGGGCAGAAAAGTGCGTTACCAGAGGGCCGGGTACTCCATCAGCAGCCGCGCCCAAAACGAGAGCTGCAACTTCATCGTGATCCTGCAGGTAATCGTTGATGACGGTTTTGCCATCACCAACCCGCACCGCGATTTGCGGCATCTTCCCGCTTTCATGCATCAGTTCGCCAGCCGCAGAGTTCGCCAGCACCTCTGCCCGGTCGCGCGCTTCTTCTTCGATTGTTGCCTGAACACCGCCAAAAGCATTGAAAGCTTGTTTGGGGACAAGAGCGAGCAAATGGACAACGCCGCCAGTTTTGGCTGCGCGCCGGGCTGCGAAACGAAGGGCGACATGTGCCTCTTCAGTCTCGTCGACAATGACCAGATAGACCCGCATTATTATCGCCTCCCCTCACACACGTATCCAGAGAAACCGCGCAAAGCGCAAGGATCGCTTGAACCTGATAGCGAAATTGGCCAGAGAGAGTTTGACTATTTTTATCGTACAGGGATCGCCGAAAACATATGCCGATTGCACTTCGTATGCCCGCACTCTCGCCCACTATGGAAGAGGGCACATTGTCCCGCTGGCTTGTTAAAGTTGGCGATGAAGTCTCCTCAGGAGATATCATCGCCGAAATTGAAACTGATAAAGCGACGATGGAATTTGAAGCCGTCGATGAAGGTGTGATCGCTCACATCCAAGTCGATGAAGGTTCAGAGAATGTTGCCGTGGGCACGGTTATTGCAACGCTTGCCGAAGAAGGCGAAGATGCTGGATCGGTTGAAGCTATTGGCGGTGATGCGGCCCCTGCAGCTGCTCCGGCGGCAAGCGAGCCAGCACCTGCCCCAACGCCCACTCCGGCTCCAGCCGCAGCGCCAGCGCCAACGCCGGCGCCAACCCCAGCTCCTGCACCGGCATCATCGGGCGCGCGCATTGTCGCATCGCCGCTTGCGCGCCGCATTGCTGAACAAAATGGCATCGATCTTTCAGGCGTAACGGGCAGCGGACCCAATGGCCGCATTGTCAAAACGGATGTGGAAAATGCCAAGCCTGGCGCTGCTGCTCCCGCCCCGGCTCCTGCTGCTGCGCCCGCTGCGGCTCCGGCGGCTGCTCCTGTGAAAGCGCAAGATTTCGGCATCCCGCATGAAGTTGAGAAGCTTTCCGGTATGCGCAAAACGATTGCGCGTCGCCTGACAGAGAGCAAGCAGCAAATCCCGCATATTTACCTCACGGTCGATATCAATCTCGATAAGCTGCTGGGCCTGCGCAAAGAACTGAACGCAGCGCTCGAAGCGCAAGGTGGCAAGTTGTCGGTCAACGACATGCTGATCAAGGCGCTCGGCAAATCGCTTGAAATGGTGCCCGATTGCAATGTGCAGTTCGCTGGCGATTCCATGCTCAAATTCAAACGCGCTGATGTTTCAGTGGCCGTTTCAATCCCCAATGGCTTGATCACCCCGATTGTGACCGATGCCGGAAGCAAGGCAATCAGCAAGATCAGCACGGAGATGAAAGATCTCGCCGGGCGCGCCAAAGAAGGCAAGCTCGCGCCTGAAGAATATCAGGGCGGCACGGCCAGCCTGTCCAATATGGGCATGTTTGGCATCAAGCAGTTCGAAGCTGTTATCAATCCGCCACAGGGCATGATCATGGCCATCGGTGCCGGTGAGATGCGTCCTTACGTTATTGATGGGGCCCTTGGCATGGCCAGCGTAATGAGCGCGACGGGCAGCTTCGATCACCGTGCAATTGACGGTGCGGACGGTGCTCAGCTGATGAAAGCCTTCAAAGAACTGGTGGAGAACCCGCTGGGTCTGGTGGCCTAAGTGGTCAAAGCCCGGATTACCGATCAGACGCTCTGGTTGGCACATATTGACGATGAAGCGATGCGAGAACGCCTTGGCCAGATTGGGCCAGGCGGACGTATCGATCTTCTTGTCGATAATATGCCGATCGAGTTCGAACGGTTGTCTGACATCACTGATGGCAAAGTTGCTGAAGGCTTCAAGCCGATCGGTTCCATCGCTGACCGCTGGCAAGATAGCTTTTTTCCCGGCGAAAAGCGCGATGTCCAAATCGAGTATCAGCGCCGCAATCCCGCCATGCGCGTCTCTGCCATGCCTGCTGATGCCAACCCTTACGGCGATATCTTTGGCGGTTGGTTGATGAGCTTGATGGATTCAGGTGCAGGCCTTGTTGCTGCGCGCCGAATACAGGGCAGAGCCGTTACTGTCGCGATGGATGGGGTGGAGTTTCACAAGCCTGTGAAAGTCGGTGACGAAGTCTCTGTCTACACGCAAATCGATAAAGTTGGCCGCACAAGTATTGTAATTTTCACAGAAGTCTGGCGCCGGGAACGCCACTCTGAGGAAGCTGAAAAGGTGACGCAAGCAAAGTTCACTTTCGTCGCAATTGATGATGACGGGCGACCGCGCCCGATAGAAAGATAATAGGAGAATCCCCATGGCGAACGCCTATGACGTAATCGTTCTCGGCTCTGGACCCGGTGGCTATGTTGCCGCTATCCGGTGCTCTCAACTTGGGCTGAAAACCGCAATTGTTGAGCGCGAGAATTTGGGCGGCATCTGCCTGAATTGGGGCTGTATCCCAACCAAAGCGCTACTGCGCTCTGCCGAAATCAAGCATTATATGGATCACGCATCGGCCTATGGCTTGAAAGTCGCAGGCGCGATTGAAGCGGATCTTGAAGCGGTTGTGAAACGCAGCCGGGGTGTTGCCAAGCAACTTAATCAGGGCGTGACGCATTTGATGAAGAAGAACAAAATCGCCGTGCATATGGGCGATGGTACGCTGACCGGGCCAACATCGATCACGGTGAAGGGCGATAAGGGCGAGGAAAAGCTCACTGCAAAACATGTCATTGTCGCCACAGGAGCGCGCGCACGCGATCTTCCTTTCGCACCCGCTGATGGGAAGCGCGTTTGGACCTATCGTGCAGCTATGACGCCGCCTGAAATGCCGACAAAGCTTTTGGTCATTGGTTCCGGCGCAATCGGCATCGAATTCGCTAGCTTTTACAATGATATGGGCGCTGATGTGACTGTGGTCGAAATGCTCGACCGGGTGGTGCCTGTGGAAGACAAAGACGTCTCCACCTTCCTTCAAAAGTCGCTCACTAAGCAAGGCATGAAGATCATGACCGGCGCCGGTGTTGATGATCTCAAAGTCGGTGACAAAGCAGTGACCGCGAAGATTAAAGGCAAAGATGGCAAAGTTGAAACGACTGATTTCAGTCATGTGATCGTCGCCATTGGTATTCAGCCCAATACTGAGAATATCGGGATTGAAAAACTGGCCGAAATGGATCGCGGTTTCATTCAAATCGATCCACATGGCCGGACCAAGTCAAAAGGCTTGTGGGCTATCGGCGATTGCACACCGGGGCCGTGGTTGGCGCATAAGGCCAGCCATGAAGGCGTAACCTGTGCCGAAGCGATTGCGCAGGAATTGGGCAATAAGGATGTCCATCCCCATGCGCTTGATCGCAATAACATTCCCGGCTGTACCTATTGTCACCCACAAGTCGCCAGCGTCGGCATGACTGAGGAAAAGGCCAAAGAGGCAGGCTACAAGGTGAAAGTGGGCACATTCCCGTTCATCGGCAATGGCAAAGCGATTGCGCTTGGCGAAGCGGAAGGCATCATCAAAACCGTGTTTGATGCAGCGACTGGTGAATTGCTCGGCGCGCATATGTGCGGCGCGGAAGTCACCGAGCTTATTCAAGGGTATACCGTGGGCAAGCAGTTGGAGACGACTGAAGCAGAATTGATGCAAACGGTCTTCCCGCACCCTACTTTGTCAGAAATGATGCATGAAAGCGTGCTCGCAGCTTATGGGCGTGCGATTCATATCTGATTGATAGTTAGAGCTGGAATTTAAAACATCGCAGGGTGGGGCGGTTGTTCCACCCTGCAATCAATCTTGCCTGCGGTTGGCCATCTTGCCAGCGGTTGCAAAGCGATGCTGGCGGACAGGGTGGGATTCGAACCCACGGTGGGCTTGCACCCACGCTGGTTTTCAAGACCAGTGCATTCAACCGCTCTGCCACCTGTCCGTAGCGGAAATGCTCGCTAGCGATATCTTTCGCGCTTGTCACCTACCGTATTCAGGCCCCGTTTCATCGCCGGATGCAATTGAGGGATTCCCTAAGGGAATTCTGCCGTTTATTGTTGGGACCATGATCAAAAAACCTTTTCACGCTATCGCATTAGCCATCGCCGCATCTTTCCTGGCCGCTTCACCCGCCGTCGCGCAGGACGAAAGTTTTGCCACCTATCTCGATTCGGTTGCGGGAAAAGCGCGCGCGCAGGGCGTTAGTCAGGCAACAATTGATCGTGTGTTTGCCGGACTGACTCCGAATGATCGCGTGATTTCGCTGGATCGCGACAATGTGTCGTCAGGATCGCGCGTAAATCCGGCAACAGGTTTTCCGTGGCTCTCCAGCTACATTCGCCGCCATAACAGCCAATCACGGATCAACGGGGGTGTGCGCAAGCTTAGCGAGGTGCGCCAACTCGCCGCAGGGGTTGAGGCGCAGTACGGCGTTCCTGCCGAGATCCTGGTCTCCATTTGGGGTCATGAGACCGCTTATGGCGCCGTTAAAGGTAGTTTTGACCTTCCGCGCTCCTTGGCCACACTTGCGTGGGATGGCCGCCGCCGGGACTTGTTCGAAGACGAATTGATCGCGGTCCTGAAAATCGCAGATAGCGGCGTGGCCCGCAGTCAGTTGGTAGGCAGTTGGGCCGGGGCCTTCGGAAATCCGCAATTCTTGCCCAGCGTTTATCTGCGCCTTGCGGTGGATGGTGATAGCGATGGGGATAAAGATATCTGGAACTCAGATGTCGATACGCTGCATTCCATTGCAAATTATTTCAGAACCCACGGCTGGCGCACTGGAGAGCCTTGGGCGGTGCGCGCATTTGTGCCCAACTCTGCGAATCGTGAGGGGATTGAAAACCAAGTTGTTTCACCAGTTTGCCCCCGCGTGCACGCTCGCCACAGCCGCTGGTTGACCGTCCGAGAGTGGCGTGAACGCGGGATTACACCGCGTGCGCCCATCGGTGATGACGTGATGGCGGCGCTGTTCGAACCTGACGGTCCGGCAGAACCTGGCTACCTCTTAACTCAGAATTATAAGGTTATCCTCGAATATAACTGTTCAAATTATTACGCGATGAGTGTGGGACTGTTGGCAGATGAGATTTCGCGGTGACCGGAAATTGGATGAACTGCCCTTGCGCCTCGTAGGGGTTTGCGTAGCCTTAGGGCTGCTCACATCGTGTGGCGGCGTTTTGGATCGCTCGGTCGATAGCGTACCTCAAGCACCCCTAGCACCTCGCGCCAACGGACCACAGGCTGATTTCCCGATATTGATCGGTGCACCTTACGAAGTGAACGGCGTCGCCTATACACCCGCTGACAGACTTAATTATGATGAGGTGGGTCATGCTGTCCTCGATGATGCCACTATGGGCGTCACTGGTTCACATCACACGCTACCCGTTCCAAGCTATGTCGAAGTCACCAGCCTTGAAACGGGGCGCACCATCCTTGTGAGGTTGGAACGGCGTGGGCCGATGACGTCTAACGATCTTATTGCCTTATCGCCCGCTGCTTTTGGGCAATTGGGGGCAGAGAGCAGCTTGGCTGTACGCGTTCGCCGGGTGAACCCGCCTGAAGAACAGCGCGCGCTGTTGCGGGCCGGGCAATCAGCGGCTTTGCGCATGGATACACCGATGTCTTTGGTGGAGGTATTGCGAAGGGATCTGCCGAAACCTTCGGCGGTGATGGGATCGCAAACTGTTGAGCCGTACGTGGCAATAGCACCCGAACCAGCACCGGCACCAGACGTCGTCATGGAAGCCGAGGTTTTGCCAGAACTGCCTGACCTTGATGCACCGCCCATGGTAGAATCTCCTGTCGAAGTAACGCCCGTGTCCCCGGCCTTGAAAACAGAGTTCTTCGTACAAGCCGCCGCCTTCTCCACGCAGGAACGCGCGGACCGCGCTGCCAATGCTATCGATGGCAATGTGATCCCCGGCGGGCGCTTTTTCCTTTTGCGCACCGGGCCGTTCGCAACACGGGAAGAAGCGGCCGCGTCGCTCGCCAAGGTGCGCGCGGCAGGTTATGACGATGCGCGAATCTTGGAGAGCGATTGACGGCTTTGGACAAAGCGCCTCGCTCATTATCTTAAGGAGCGGGCGTTGCAGCGATTTCGGGCATCTGTGATTGCGCTTTTGGCGGTGGTGATGACTGCTATGCCACTGCGCGCAGCACCGGTGCCTGTTGATCAGGAAATTCCTGTCGCATTGCTGGTTGACCTGTCCAACGGGCAGATACTGTATTCGCGCGAAGCGGATCGGCGTTTCGTGCCTGCGTCCATCACCAAAGTCATGACGGCCTTCACCGCGTTTGAGCTGGTCAAATCCGGGGAATTGGCGCTGGATAAGCCCGTCCTGTATTCACGCGCGCTTGAACGCGAATGGTATGGTGAAGGTTCGACCATGTTTTTGCGCGCTGGCGAAACGCCCACTGTCGCGCAATTGCTGTTGGGTATCACGACAGTTTCAGGCAATGATGCGAGTATTGCGCTGGCTATCGATGCCAAGGGTTCGATGGATGCCTGGCTTACACAAATGAACGCCAATGCGGCAAAGCTGGATATGGCAAACACCCATTTTGGAACGCCCAACGGTTACCCCGATGATGGGCAGACTTACACCACGGCCAACGATCTTGCGCTTTTGGGCCGCGCTATCACGATGGAACATTCGCCTTTCTATCGCCGGTTTTTTGGTCATCGTGAGCTGTCTTGGGGCGATTTTACGCAGCAGAATCATGATCCTGTCACAGGCCAAATTGCCGGTGCTGATGGGATCAAGACAGGTTTTACCAATGAAGCAGGTTTCACCTTTCTGGGTTCGGCGCAGCGCGATGGTCGCCGGCTGATCATGGTTTTGGCTGGCGCGCCAACGCAGAGAGCCAGAGACGAAGCATCGCGCGCATTCCTGGAATGGGGCTTTGCCAATTTTGCGCCCGAAAAGCTGGCATCGGCGAACGTGGTTGTCGGTGAGGCGTTGGTGCAGGATGGTGCTGCGCTATCGGTGCCATTGGTTGCAGGTGAGGATATTTTCGTCGCTTTGCCTGGCGATATTGCTACCGATGAACTGCGCTTTACCATTTCATATCGTGGGCCTGTTTCAGCTCCTATCGCGGCAGGACAACGGGTTGCTGTTTTGCATATCCATCATGATAGTGAGGAGTTGATGCAGACCCCGTTATTGGCGCGTGATGCGGTGGAAAAAGCTGGTCTGTTCCAACGCATCAGCAACGCCATGAAAAGGTGGCTTGGCTAATGCGCGGACGGTTCATCACTTTGGAAGGCGGCGAGGGCGTCGGCAAATCAACTCAGGCTGCGATGCTAAGCGATACCTTGCGCCAACGCGGTTTCGAGGTGCGCTTGACGAGAGAGCCGGGCGGGACCCCGGGTGCGGAGGCGATACGCGCGTTGTTATTGGGCAAGGATATCGATTGGGGAGCGCGTGCAGAATGCCTTCTTTTCGCGGCCGCACGAGCTGACCATGTGGCGAATGTTATCGTGCCTGCTGTCGAAGGCGGCGCATGGGTGGTGTGTGACCGGTTTCTCGATTCTTCCCGCGCATATCAGGGTGGGCAAGGGGGGCTGGAAGATGCCGATATCCTCGCCGCCCATACGATTGGATCAAACGCCTTGCTCCCTGATAGCAGCATCCTTTTGCAGGCGAGCGAGGATGCACTGATAGAACGCCTGCACGCGCGCGACGGTGATAACTCAGACAGGATTGGCGGTCGACCGGTGAACTATCATCGCAAAGTTGCCGCGCGCTTCCAAAACTTTGCCGAACAGGAGCCTGAGCGCTTTTTGCGCATCCATGCCGAGGGTACGCCTGACGATGTGCATCAACGCATTATGCAAGGCCTCGCACCATTGTTGGACACCCACAAATGAGCGGCTCAGACTACATTGGCCATGAAGATGCATGGGCGCAGTGGCACCGGGCTTTGTCAGGCACCCGCATGCATCATGGCTGGATTTTATCTGGCCGCCGCGGCGTTGGAAAATCTGCGTTTGCCTTGGCCGCTGCGCGGGAATGGGTGGCAGAAGATGGCATTGCACAACCCGCTGGCGAGCACCCCGATATCCTTTACATCTCCCATCCACCCAAGGATGATAAAGAGGCCAAGAAGCGCGCCGATGGCAAGCCGTTTGAAGTCGCGCGCAACATCCGCATCGATCAAATCCGCCAATTGCAGCATCGCTTAACCACACGGCCGAGCTTTGGCGCGCGCCGCGCGGTAATCATCGATCCAGCTGATGACATGGAAACGCCCACTGCCAACGCGCTTTTGAAGAGCTTGGAGGAGCCGCCTCAAGGTACAATCTTCCTCCTGATCGCGCATCGCATTGGGCGATTGCTGCCAACTATTCGCTCCCGATGCCGCATACTCGCGTTCCCAGAGGTTGGCGAAGCAGATATGCAGGCGGTTCTGGCCCGCGAAGCACCGCAAGCCTCCGGAGATGAACGCGATGCTGCCATTGCCGCGGCCAGCGGCTCTCCCGGTGCAGCGATTGACTTTGTCGAGCTTGCTCTTGGCCGAATTCACCAATTGATGCGCAAAATTGCGGATGAGGGCGACCCCAGCTTTGCTTTGCGCGGAGAATTGTCCGCCGCCATTGGCGCGCGTCCGGATCGCAAACGTCAGCTTGCAATATTGGAGCTGGCGAGGGCGGTAATTGCAGCGAGATTGGAAGGCGTTGTCCCGCCGCAAATCCCTGCTTTGGTGGAAACCCATGCCGAACTTTCCCGCCTCGCAGCACAAGCGCCCACCGCCAATTTTGATGCCGGATTGCTGATCATGCAAATCGGCACCTTGCTCACCCAGATTGCCGCCCCTAGGGAAGCGGCCAATGGCTGATCCTTTTTACCTAACCACCGCGATTCACTATCCCAATGGCAAGCCGCATATCGGCCATGCTTATGAGACGATCGCCGCTGACGTTCTTGCCCGCTTTCACCGCTTGATGGGGCGCGAAGTGCGTTTTCAGACAGGAACGGATGAGCACGGCCTCAAAATGGCGCAAAAAGCGCGTGATCTTGGGATGACCCCGCGTGAGCTGGCCGATGAAATGTCAGGTCATTTCCGTGAGTTGTTCGATAAGCTTGGCATCACTTATGACCGCTTTATCCGCACGACTGACGACGATCATCATCAGGCCAGCCAGGAAATCTGGCGGCGTATGGCGAAAAAGGGCGATCTCTATCTGGATCGCTATGAAGGTTGGTACTCAGTTCGCGATGAAGCTTTCTATGATGAAAGCGAGCTGAGCGAAGGCGAGGGCGAGGAGAAGCTTTCTCCACAAGGTACTCCGGTAGAATGGACGGCGGAGGAAACGTGGTTTTTCCGCCTATCTGCTTATCAGGACAAGCTGCTTGCGCTGCTCAACGACTATCCCGATTTCATCAGGCCCGAAAGCCGCCGCAATGAAGTGATGCGCTTTGTCGAAAGCGGTCTGCGTGATCTTTCGGTTAGCCGGACCAGCTTTGACTGGGGTGTGAAGGTTCCCGAAGCTGATGGCCATGTGATGTATGTCTGGGTGGATGCTCTGACGAACTATCTGACGGGGCTTGGGTTTCCGGCAGAAACGGAAGAGATGGCGAAGTTCTGGCCCGCTGATCTGCACCTGATCGGCAAGGACATCACGCGCTTTCATACCGTATATTGGCCGGCATTTTTGATGAGCGCGGATATTGCGCTGCCCAAACAAGTCTTTGCACACGGCTTTCTTCTTAACAAAGGCGTGAAGGAATCCAAGACGCTGGGCAATGTGACCGATCCGGGTGAATTGGTGGAGCTTTATGGCGTTGACGTTTTGCGATATTTTCTCCTGCGCGAATTTACCTTCGGACAGGATGGCAGCTATTCGCCAGAAGCTATTGTAAATAGAGCAAACTCTGAACTGGCAAATGCCTTTGGCAATCTTGGTCAGCGCGTGATGAGCTTTATCGCCAAGAACTGCGATGGCGGCTTTATAGCCGAAGCGGAAGTGACGGCTGCGGATGCTGAATTGCGCGAAAAGGTTCGCAAAGCTTGCGCCGAAGAATTGCCCGCGCAGTTTGAAAAGCTGGCCTTTGCCGCCGGGATCGAAGCTTGGATGCAGGCTGTGTATGCCTGTAACGCCTATGTCGATGAGCAAGCGCCTTGGGCGCTGCGCAAAACCGATCCAGAGCGGATGCGCCGCGTTTTGGCGACATTGTGCGGCTGCATCCGTGACCTCGCAATCGCGATTGCGCCGGTGATCCCGGAAGCTTCCGCGAAGATCCTTGATGTGTTGAGCATTCCTGACGGCGAGCGTGACTACGCGGCTTTGGCCAATGACATCGCGCTCGGACCGATTACGATTGATAATCCCAAGCCAGTTTTTCCCCGCCTGAATCTGCCCGAAAGCGATGCCGGGTGAGCGAACTTAGCGCGCCTTTGATCGATAGCCATTGCCACCTTGTTTACGAAGGATTGGTCGAAGATCAAGCGGGCGCGCTGGATCGGGCGAGGGCCGCTGGCGTCACCGGCTTTCTCAACATATCCACCCGCGAACGCGAATGGCGTGATGTTGTGGCTGTGGCAGAGCGCGAAGGCGATGTCTGGGCGACCGTCGGCATCCATCCGCACGAAGTGGACCATCATGCAGACCTTGGCGAGGATATCTTGCGCCACGCGTCTCAGCATGACCGTGTGATCGGCATCGGGGAAAGCGGCCTCGATTATTATTACGACAAATCGGACCGGGCGGTGCAGCGCGATCTGTTTCGCATGCATATCGGCATTGCGCGGGAGACTGGCCTGCCTATCGTGATCCATACGCGCGATGCTGAGGACGACACGCTTGAAATACTGCGAGAGGAGAAAGGGAAGGGCGATTTCCCCGCTTTGATCCATTGTTTTACCGCTTCGCCTGAGTTTGGTCGCGCGGTCTTGGAAATGGGTTTGACGATATCGCTTTCAGGTATCGTAACGTTTAAGAACGCGCGCGAACTACAAGAATTTGCAAAAGAAATTCCTGCAGACAAGATGCTGGTCGAAACTGATAGCCCGTTCCTCGCGCCAGTGCCGCATCGCGGGAAAACCTGCGAACCTGCCTATGTGCGCAATACCGCCGAATTTGTCGCAGAACTGCGTGGTGAGGATGTGAATACGTTGGCCCAGTTCACCACAGACAACTTTTTCGCGCTGTTTAACAAGGCGAAAGCTTCGTGAAAGTTATCGTTCTGGGTTCTGGCACGTCCACAGGTGTTCCGCGGATCGGCAACAATTGGGGCGATTGCGACCCCAAAGAGCCGCGCAATCGCCGCTCGCGCGTTTCCGTGGTGGTAGAAAGCAATGCTGGCGCGCGTTTGTTGGTCGATACTTCGACAGATTTGCGGCATCAGATGCTCGCCAATGATATTGGCAAAGTGGATGCGGTGTTCTGGACGCATGATCACGCAGATCATTGCCATGGCATTGATGATTTGCGGCCTATGCGGTTTGGTCGAGCGGGACCTATTCCAGGTTTTGGATCGCAGAATACGGTCAAACGGCTACGCAGCCGCTTCAGCTATGTTTTTGCGGGCGAATTTGGTTATCCAACGATTGTTGAGCTCAATACGCTGGAGAATATCCGCATTCTGGCAGGGTTTAAGGTCGGCTCTCTGGAAATGCCGCATGGACCGACCTCCAGCACCGCTTTTCGCTTTGAAGCTGACGGCAAATCAATAGCTTATGCGACAGACTTCAGTGCGATTACCGGCGATATGGTGAAGTTTTTCAAAGGCGTTGATATCCTGGTGACCGATTGTTTGCGCCGAGAGCCGCATCCAACGCATGCCCATCTTGGTATGGCGCTTGATCTTGCCAAACGCGTCCGGGCAAAACGGGCCATCTTGACGCATCTGGATATCAGCATGGATTATCGTACGCTGAGCGAAGAGGTGCCCAAAGGTGTGTTTGTCGGCTATGACGGAATGGAGTTGACCGCATGAGCGAAGGCGCATTGGTTTCTCTGGTGGCCATGATTGGATGGCTGGTTTTGATGGTGTTTGGATATCGATCCTACCGGGTCGATGGTCGAAAGACGCTCAGCATGGTAATGATTTGGCTTGGCATTTTCATCTTTGTGATTCTCGCTTTCACATGGTTTTCGTGAATGAGGACGCTGACACTGCCTCTGAGAAGCTGCCAAATATTTTACATAATATATATTATCAATCCAAGGATGCGATGTGAGTGAGCCACAAATAGACCGCCTCCTCACCATCATGGCGCGTCTGCGCGATCCTGTTGACGGGTGCGAATGGGACGTCGCGCAGAACTTCAAAACAATCGCGCCTTATACGATTGAAGAAGCCTATGAGGTCGCCGATGCGATTGATCGCAGCGACATGGTTGATCTGCGCGGCGAGCTTGGCGATCTGTTGCTGCAAGTTGTCTTCCATGCGCGCATGGCCCAAGAAGCTGGCCATTTCGCGTTCGATGATGTCGCGAAGTCCATTTGTGACAAGATGGAAGCGCGCCATCCGCACATTTTTGGCGATGAAGGCGGCGTGATGGAAGAAGGCCGTTGGGAAACGCTCAAAGCAGCTGAGCGCGAGAATGCCGGCGCATCCAGTGCAATGGATGGCGTGGCGAACGCCCTTCCCGCACTCCTACGTTCCAGCAAATTGCAAAAACGCGCCGCGCGTATCGGATTTGAATGGCCGGACGTGCAAGGACCATTGGACAAGTTTGCAGAAGAAGTCGCCGAGCTTGAAGGGGCGCAAACCGATGCAGAACGCTTAATGGAAGCGGGCGATGTGTTGTTCGTTGCGGTCAACATAGTGCGCCGGTTCGGCGTGGATCCCGAAGAGGCGTTGCGTATATCAAATAGCAAGTTTGAAACGCGGTTTCGGACGATGGAAGAACTGGCCGCCAAGGATGGCGAAGATATGGCAGAGCTGTCTTTGGATGCGCAGGAAGAGTATTGGCAGAGAGCCAAGCGCATGGAAGATAAAGCTTAATTCGCTTCCATCTGGCTTACAAACTGTCCGCGTTCTTTGGCGCCCAGGCGCACGGTGAGGCGGCGCATGGGGCCCTCCTCCCCTTCTCCTGCATCTGCATCGTCCAAAACTTCGCCATGGGCATGAAGCCAGGCAATCTTGGCACCATCGGCGGCTGACAAGGTGATGTCGTGCACGCTGGAGCCTGCAGTCAGCTCTGTGGAAAGGCGTTTGAGCAGTGCTTCATTGCCCATACCGGTGATGGCGGAAATGCAAACAACATCTTCGCGCTGTGCGGCAATATCCGTTAAATCGGCGCGATCTTCCTCGCTCAGCAAATCCCATTTGTTCCAGACTTCGAGGATGGGCATTTCGGAAACCCCATCGTCTTCATCAAGCACGCCAAGATCGGTAAGTACTCCCAAAACTTGCTGCTTTTGCGCTGCACTATCGTGATTAGCGATATCGCGCACATGCAGGATGATATCGGCGGCGGTGACTTCTTCCAACGTCGCGCGGAATGCGGCGACGAGCTGCGTCGGCAAATCGGAAATGAAGCCTACCGTGTCCGAAAGAATCGCCTTTTCCACGCCGGGCAGAGAAATGGCGCGCATGGTCGGGTCGAGCGTGGCGAAGAGCATGTCTTCCGCCATAACTTCGGCACCGGTCAAACGGTTGAACAGCGTAGATTTGCCCGCATTGGTATAGCCGACAAGGGCGACGACAGGCCAGGGCGCCCTTCCCCGTCGTTTACGATGCAGCTCGCGCGTTTTGCGGACCTGTTCCAGCTCGCGGCGCAATTTCGCCATGCGATCGCGGATCATCCGGCGATCAGCCTCAATCTGCGTTTCTCCGGGGCCGCCCAGGAAGCCGAAGCCACCGCGTTGCCGCTCCAAGTGAGTCCAGCTGCGTACCAACCGGCTTTGTTGATAATCCAGATGCGCAAGTTCAACTTGCAGGCGACCTTCGGCGGTGGCCGCGCGTTCGCCAAATATTTCAAGGATCAGGCCGGTCCGGTCGATGACCTTGCGTTTCAGCTTTTCTTCAAGGTTGCGCTGTTGGATGGGCGATAGCGCGCCGTCAACGATGACCAGCTCAGCTTCGTGGAGCTCGCAATCGGTCTTAATCCGCTCAACCTGCCCAGCCCCGAACAATGTGTTGGGCCGAACTTCGCGAATGGCGATGATCTGCGCATCGGCAATGATTATACCGATAGCGAGCGCAAGGCCGCGCGCTTCATCAAGCCGCGCCTCTGGATCTTCGCTTAAACGCTGGCCGCGGATGTCCGGACACACCACAAGGGCACGCGCACCGCGCGTTACTTCGCCTGCAATGTCATCATTTTCAAATATCAGGCAGCTTCTTCTTCAACGTCTTCAAGTTCGCCATCGTCCAGATCGCCTGTAAGATCAACAGGATCTGCAGGCTGGATGGTCGAAACAGCGTGTTTATAGGCCAGTTGGACGAAGCCTTCACGCTCCAACATCGTTGAAAACTGATCATAGGCGGCAATGCGCCCTTGCAGCATTACGCCGTTGACGAGGAACATTGTCACCTGGACTTCGGCTTCGCGCACGCTGGACAAGAAGACATCTTGTAACAAGCGTTGCTTGCGCTGCGCTTCGGCGGTTGCAAACATTTCAGCGTCGATGGGCTGGCCCGGCATGATCGTTGAGATTGCATGCTTATAAACCAATTGCGCCTGGCCATCACGGCGCAGAAGGATCGAGAAATTATCGAACCATGTCACGACGCCTTGCAGTTTTACGCCTTTCACCAGGAACATGGTAACAGGCGTTTTTTCACGACGCAGGTGGTTGAGAAAGGCATCTTGCAAGTTGCCACCCTTCACCACTGATACAGGAGGAGGCGCAGGAGGTGGTGGCGCAGATCGCGCACGCGGGGTTAAAGTGCCCTTGGTCATTTTGCTGACTCCATATTGTTCTTGGCGCACCTTGGCGCTTTCTGGATGGTCCTTGCGACAATTGATAGACAATCCGAAGTACTTCTTCGCAAGTGCAGCATTTCTTGTGCAATTGCAATCGAGAATATATGAAATCTATCAAAATCAATCGGTTGAGTTGTTCTCCCGCTCGTTCATTCCCAGAAGCTTCAATTTGCGATGCAGGGCAGAGCGTTCCATTCCAATAAAGCCAGCGGTTTTTGAAATATTCCCGGAAAACCGCCGTATTTGAATGCGCAGATATTCGCGTTCAAAGCTCTCCCGCGCCTCTCGTAATGGAACTCCCATCAGTGTGGACATACCACTGCCCGATTCGCCGCTTCCTCCGGTGATTTCGGGTGGAAGCATTTCGGTGGCAATGGTTGCAAATTTCTCGCGCGGAGCGAGGATCACCGTGCGTTCGATTACATTGCGCAATTGGCGAACATTGCCCGGCCAATCATAGGCTTGGAGCGCGGCCAGCGCCTCAGGCATAATTTCTGGCGGTGTCAGACCTTGTTCGCGCGCATAGCGGGTGAAGAAATGATCAGCTAGCGAAGGAATATCCTCGCGCCGCTCATTGAGCGATGGAATAGCGATCGGGACAACATTGAGGCGGTAGAACAAGTCTTCGCGGAAACGCTTTTCCTCGATCTCTTTCTCAAGATCGCGCGCTGTCGAAGACACCACCCGAACATCCACGCCCACCTGTCGGTTGCCCCCTACCCTCACAAAGCTTTGATCGGTCAACACGCGTAGAATACGCGCCTGTGTGCTTTCAGGCATGTCGGCGACTTCATCTAGGTAAAGCGTGCCGCCATTGGCGAGTTCGAGCAGGCCGGTCTTGATGAGCTTGCCATCTGCTTCTTCGCCAAAAAGCTCCGTCTCGAAGCGCTCTGGAGTAATTCTGGCGGAATTGACCGTTACAAAAGCCTTGTCCTCGCGCGGGCTCCACGCATGCAGAAGACGTGCGGCGATCTCCTTGCCGGCTCCTCCCGGTCCGCTCACCAGCACGCGGCTGCCGGTATTGGCAACGCGTTTGAGCGTTGCGCGCACCTGATTGATCACAGCGGAGTTGCCGGTGAATTCATCGGGCGCTGCAAACCCTTCGCGCAGGCGCGCATTTTCACGGCGCAGCCGCTCTGTCTCTGTTGCACGTTCGACCAAATGCAGCAGACGTCCTGCTTCAAACGGCTTTTCGATAAAATCCATCGCCCCGCGGCTGACGGCGGAAACGGCGGTGTCGATATTGCCGTGACCAGAAAAGATGATGACCGGCAAATCTGGTTCGCGCACCTTGATCGCATCAAGCACTTCAAGGCCGTCCATCGGGCTGCCGTGCAGCCAAACGTCTAGCAGGACGAGGCTGGGTCGGCGTTCATCAACCATCGCAAGGGCGGAGTTGCTATCCCCGGCGGTACGGCATTCATAACCTTCGTCGCTAAGCACACCGGCGACCAGATCGCGGATATCGCGTTCATCGTCTACGACCAGAATATCGAGACCCATTTAGCTTGCTCCAGACAAAGGTTTGGTTGGCGTGTTCATTCGGCGGCCTCGCTCGCGCTTTCCGTATTGGAAGGGTGCAGCGCAAATCGCATAGTGGCAGAGGTGCCGCCTTGTTCATGTGGCTTGAAGAAGATTTCGCCGCCATGTTCTTCAACTATCTTCTTTACAATCGCGAGGCCCAGGCCAGTGCCCTTCTCTCGCGTGGTGACGTATGGCTCGATAATATTCTCACCATTGGTTGGCAGACCGATGCCGTTATCATCGATTTTCACTGCCAAGTGTTGGCCCTGCACGCTTATCAAGACATTGATCTTGGCGCGCCAATCAAGCGGTGCTTCCCGCCCACGCGCTTCGACCGCTTCGGCGGCGTTCTTAAGGACGTTGGTCATCGCTTGGCCAAACTGATGCCGATCGCAATCAATATGCGGGATCTCACCATCAACGCGCAGGCTATAGGTGATATCTGGCCGCGCCACTTCTTGCAGGAAAAGCGATTGGCGCAAGAGGTCCACAGCATCTTCGCTGCGGAATACAGGTTTTGGCAAGCGCGCAAAGCTGGAAAATTCGTCTACCATTTTGCGCAGGTCACCAACCTGACGGATGATCGTGCCGGTTAGTTCTTCAAAAAGCTCGGTATCTTGCGCGATTTGGCGGGTGTAGCGGCGCTGTAAACGTTCTGTAGCCAGTTGAATGGGCGTAAGCGGGTTTTTAATCTCATGCGCAATACGCCGCGCAACATCTGACCAGGCCGCCTGCCTTTGATCGAGCAATTGCCGGGTAATATCTTCAAAAGTAATAACATAGCCATCAGAAGACGGCGCCAGTTTCACGGCCAAAGTCAGCAATTCGCCAGAGCGGTTGAGCTGGACTATGCCGCTGACCATTCCACTTTCGAGAAGCTGCACAAATTGCGGGGCGACATCCTCCAGCTTCTCACCCACAGGTGCAGGACCTTGCTTTTCCAACAGCAATTCCTGTGCTGAGGCATTCATCAACAAAACGCGCGCTTCACCATCGACAGAAACAATACCAGCGGTAATGGATTGCAGCACCGCTTCGATAAACGCGCGGCGATTGGCGAGCTGTGTGTTAGCCCCCAAAAGCGCATCAGTTTGTCGTTCGATCTGCGCGCTCATGCGGTTAAATGCCCGGTTTAACAGGCCAATTTCATCAGGACCTGTCCGCCCATCCACGCGCATGGCATAATTGCCTGCCCCGATTTCGCGTGCAGCTTCTGCCAAATCGGCCAACGGTTTTACCTGCCTGTCTGCAAACCGCAAAGCGGCCCATACGGCAAGACTGACCAACGCGATCGAGGTAACAAACAACGCCAGGTTGAATTGTAGCAGCAGCTGTTGAGAACGTTCGGACAATTGATCATATTCACGAAGGACGCGCTGCGCTCTTTCCCATTGACCAAAGCCTAGCGGGTTTGAATCCCGCATGACGTAAAGATACATGCCTTGCGCGTCGTCTAAAGTGACGACTGCCTCAATCCGGCTTTGTTCAGCATTAACGACCACCGATTCACCAGCGCGCAACCGGTCAATACTCTCTTTTTCGACCCGCTGCGTTTCTGTCTCACTGCTGGGATCAACGATGAGAAACGTGCGTATGCCGCCGTCTTGGCCTTCTACCAGAATTGCGCTCTCGCTTAATTCGCGCTGCCATACCTGCCGGCCATATTGCTGTTGAAATTCGTCGCCTGTGATTGAGATGATATCCATCAAAAACCGCAAGTCGCCCGCCATCGCCAGTGCTTCAGCACCCACGGCCCGCTGATTTTCGTCGTAATATCCGCGCGCCAGTTCATTGGCGTTTTCCAGGATACCGCGTTGCCTGTCGGAAAACCAAAATTCTGCTCCAGCCTGGAACAAAATACTGGCGAACACAGCCACCAACAGTGTTGGGACAGCAGCAATCGTGGAAAAGAAAAACACCAGATTGACGTGCAAACGCGCAGTTGTTCCCCCAGCGCGCCGAATAGCAATCCGCCTGCCCCATAGGACGATCAACCCAAGCGCTGGAAAAAGGGCCCCGACAAGCAGCAGCGTCGCTGTCGCTGTGGAGATGAGGTGGGTATCATCGGTCCGGCCGCCAATCGTCACGAATGCCAATACCAGCATGACTGCGAGGCTGGCGGCACAAAGCACTTCCAGCCACAGGAACAGGTTCATCCGCCGCGCGGCAATCTGCGCGCGCCGCCACCATCGTGGAAGGCGCAAGGCGGGCCGGCCAGAGGCTGTATCAGGTGGAGAATTGGCCACGTTGCAAGGTTACAACGCTACTGTTGCGTTTTTGCAAGTGATTTCTGACCGCAACCATTTTAACCGCCAATTTAACCGCGCGAGAACTGGTCCGCTTGGATGTCCAATTCGCCCAGTCGCTTGCGCAGCGTATTGCGGTTAATCCCAAGCATTTGCGATGCTTTGAGCTGGTTTCCGCCTGTGCTTTTCAAGACGTGTTCAAACAAAGGCCGCTCAAACTCTGCTAACGCTGTGTGATACAATTGACCGTCTGAAATATCGGCTCGGTTCAGCCATTGTGTAATTACTGCTGCAATATCATCGCCGGTCGTGCCGTCTGTATCGTCTGGCAGCTCATCCAGCAATTGGGACACGGTATCGACATCAATATCATCTTCGCGCGCCAACAAAGCTGCGCGATAGATAAAGTTTTGCAATTCGCGAACATTGCCTCGCCAGGTTTGCCGCGAGAGAATCCGGGCAGCTTCATCGCTCAAGGCGCGCATGGGCAAGCCTTCAGAGGCTGCACGGTGCAAAAAGTGTTTGGCTAGCGCTTCGATATCGTCAGCGCGATCCCTCAAGGCGGGTAATTTGATTGGGACCACATTGAGGCGATAATACAGATCTTCGCGGAAAGCGCCGCTGGCAATCATGGGCGCAAGATCACGATTGGTTGCGGCAACGATCCGTACATTGACCGCAATCTCTTCATTGCCCCCTACCCTTCGGATGGAGCCAGATTGTAACGCGCGCAGCAAACGCGTTTGTGCCTCGGCAGGCATATCGCCAATTTCATCAAGGAAAAGCGTGCCGCCATTGGCTTGCTCAAACTTGCCGATGTTGCGGGCTGTGGCGCCAGTAAATGCGCCGCGTTCATGTCCAAAAAGCTCACTTTCGATAAGCTCACGCGGAATAGCGGCGGCATTGACGGCCACAAACGGCCCATCCTTGCGATTGCCAAGTTGGTGAATTGCTTCTGCCACCAGCTCTTTGCCTGTGCCGCTTTCCCCAAGAACCAGCACTGACAGATCATTGTGTAGAACGCGGGTGATCAGGCGGAAGACTTCCTGCATCGGTTGACTGCGCCCGATCAGCGGCAGACCTTCATGGCCCTCATCAGGCAAGTTGCTGGATTGCCTATTGGACGCCGCTGCCTGCAAGGTCGCCCGGACAAGCTCGTCAAGATCAAAAGGCTTGGGAAAATATTCAAAAGCGCCGCGTGATGTCGCCCTTACAGCGGTATCAAGCGTGTTTTGCGCCGATAGAATTATGATCGGCAAATCGGGATAGCGATCCTGCACATTGCCCAGCGTTTCAATCCCATCACCATCAAGCAACATGACATCGGTGAGCATCACATCATAGCTGCGCTCAGCCAGCAACTCATCTCGGCGCACGATGGTGTCGCACACATCCACGCCCAGGCCCTCATCAGCCAAAGCGGTGCGGATCACGGTGGCGATGGCGCCATCATCTTCAACCAGCAATGTGCGTGTTGTCACCGCCCTACTCCCTATTTCGCCATCGGCAGATGAACTCGAAAGTGAGTCCAACCGCCTTCTTCATCGCGGTCGTGGCTGATCCGTCCGTCCATATCGCGCACCAGTTTTTGCACCAGAGCAAGGCCAAGCCCTTGTCCGTTTGTCTTGCTTGATACGAAGGGTTCAAAAATGTGATCTCGGATCGCCGGATCCACTCCCGGCCCATTATCGCTGACCTGTATTTCGATGGGCAACTTCACCGGGCGTCCCAACCGGATCACGTTCATCACCAACCCGCTGACAAAGCGGGTTTGCACCTGAATGGCGGGCTCTTCATTCTTGCTGCAGGCATCGCGCGCATTGCTCATTAGGTTGACAAGCACCTGCACCAGCGCGCCTTCATTCGCCAAAACCGGCGGTAAGGATGGATCGAATTCCTCTCGCCAGCTTACCACCTTCCCGGTGGTGATTTTTACGGTGTCATACGCGCGGTGAATGGCTTCATGCAGATTGAGTTCAGTAACAGGCTCCGCTGTTTCGCGGCCCAATCGCTGCATTCTATCGATCAGCTGCGCGATCCGATCAACTTCATCCGCAATCAACCCTGTTAGCGCTTTTTCGCTCTCACCAACTTTGCGCCCCAGCAATTGAGCTGCGCCGCGAATGGCGGCAAGCGGGTTTTTGATCTCATGCGCAATAATGGCCGGGCCGCGCATACCCGAACCGCTGCGGATTTCTTCGCCATATTGCTCACCCTTGCCGGTGTCCGAGATGGTGAGCACGCGCCATCCTTGATGAGTTGGCAATGGCGATACTGAAAGATTGATGCCGATGACCTTATCGCTCAATCGCAGCTCAATACCGCGCGCGATCAAAGGCGCATCGCTGTCCCGGATACGATCGACCAGCCGTGATGGCGTCACGTTGACGAATTCGAAAATGTCACGGCCAATCATGCGTTGCGCACTGCGCCCGAAAATTCTTTCAGCTGAAGGATTGGCTTGCTGGATCGTCAGGTCGGGCGCGATCAGCATGACCGCAAAACCTACGCCGCCAATCAGATCCTTTGGCTGGGGCAAATCTGGTGGCGTATTCACGCGGCCCGGCGCTTGAGGAATGGTGCATAAAACCGCTCAAGGTCATCGAGGACTTGCTTGGGATCATCCACGAAATTCACCGTGTTGCGGAACTCAGCAGAGCCGTGCATTCCCTTGGTATACCAGCCCAGATGTTTGCGCGCGATTTTGACGCCCACATCCTCACCATAATGATCCAGCATCATGCGATAATGCTCTGTCAGCACGGCATATTGTTCGTCAAAAGCCGGGGTGGCGATTTTCTCACCCGTGCGCCACCAATGCATGATCTGGCCAAGCAGCCACGGCTTTCCATAAGCGCCGCGCCCGATCATGATCCCGTCCGCGCCCGATTGCTCCAACGCTTTTGTCGCATCATCAATGGTGCAGATATCGCCGTTGGCGATAACGGGAATGGAGACCGCATCTTTGACCTTGCGAATGAAAGACCAGTCAGCGGAGCCTTTATACATTTGATTGCGAGTCCGCCCATGGACCGTGATCATTGTGATCCCCAAATCCTCAGCGATATGAGATAGTTCTGGCGCGTTTAACGACCCATGATCCCATCCCATGCGCATTTTGACGGTAACCGGCACTTTGACCGCTTTGACGGTGGCCTCCATCAGCTTGGTCGCCAATGGTACTTCGCGCATCAAGGCAGAGCCTGCCAGCGTGCCGACAATTTTGCGCACCGGACAACCGAAATTGATATCGATGATCGCCGCGCCATTGTCTTCCTGCATTTTGGCCGCTTCCGCCATGCTGACAGGATCACATCCGACCAGCTGCATCGAAACCGGCTCTTCGGTAGGATGCCATGCCGCCTTTTGCACCGATTGGCGCGTTTCACGGATGGCGGCCTGACTGGCGATCATTTCGGTAACATTGAGGCCCGAACCATAGCGCCGCACCAGAGTTCGGAACGGCATATCTGTCACCCCTGTCATCGGCGCGAGGATAACCGGATCAGCAATCTCAACATTGCCAATCGCAATCGGCTTTATCGCCGGCGGAGGGGGTGGTGTAACGCTCGTCATGATATGTGCCTAAATAATAGGCAGGCGCATAGTGGATTGCGAGGGGGGCTTCAAGCAGCTAGCGCGCAAGCACACGATTATGCCTGAAAACGCACTCTCATCCACCGATTTGCCTGCAGCTGTGATTGTCGCAGCTGGCAAAGGCCTGCGCGCGGGCCAACCATTGCCCAAACAGTTTAGCGTTTGGCGCGGCAAGCCGGTGCTGCGTCATGCTGTCGAAGCATTGCGGCATGGCGGGACCGGGCCGATTGCTGTTGCTATTCCAGTAGGCGCAGAGGCTTTGGTTGGCGAGATGCTGGCCGATTTTGACGATATCATTTTGCAAACGGGTGGTGAGACGCGGCAGGATAGCGTGCGGCTGGCATTGGAGGCTTTGGCCGACTTGGAACCTACACATGTTTTGATTCACGATGCGGCGCGGCCCGATTGTCCGCCTGAAGTCATCGCGAGGCTTGTTGCTTCCTTGGAAACTTCACCGGGTGCGATCCCTGTGCTGCCGGTCGTCGATTCTCTGGTGTTTGAGGAAGGCGGAGAGATGGCGACAAGCGCTCCGCGTGAGCAATTGCGCCGGGTGCAAACGCCGCAAGCTTTCTCTTACGAAGCCATCGTTTCAGCCCATCGCGGTTGGGACGGTGATAAGACCGCTGGAGACGATGCGCAGGTGCTGCGCGCGCAAGGCGGAGCCGTTGCTTTGGTGGCCGGTGATGAACGACTGCACAAACTGACCTTTGCAGAGGATTTTATGGACGCAACAAACACACCTGCAAAGCCGCCGCGCATTGGCATGGGTTATGATGTGCACCGTCTGGCGGCGGGTGAGGAATTGTGGCTGTGTGGCATTCAACTGGAGCATGATCGCGGGCTGGCAGGCCATAGCGATGCCGATGTGGCTTTACATGCCGTTGTCGATGCCATTCTCGGCGCGATTTCAGCTGGTGACATTGGTCAGCATTTCCCGCCAAGCGATCCGCAATGGAAAGGCGCGCCTTCTTCTGCCTTTATCGAACACGCGGTTATGCTCGCTGGTCAGGCTGGATATGCCATCGGCAATGTGGATCTCACCATCATCTGTGAAGCACCCAAGATCGGCCCCCATCGCGAACCAATGCGCGAACGCCTTGCAGCGTTGCTGGGCATTCAGGCAGATGCAGTTAGCGTGAAAGCCACAACCACGGAAAAGCTAGGGTTTACGGGACGCGGCGAAGGAATTGCCGCGCAAGCCGTGGCGATGCTCATTCCGCAAGTAGGAGTTTCTCATGACCATTAAACGTTATTTCCTCGCGCTTCTTGGCGCGCCTGCCCTCGCCCTTGTTCCGATGCCGCAGGCTGCTCACGCACAGGATATAAGCGATATGGCGGAAGACGATTTGTCGGCTTTGGTGCGCTTTGCCTTGCCATCCGTTTTTCAGCGGGTGCAGATCATGTGTGAGCCGGAACTCGCTGCAGACAGCTATATTTTTACCAATGGCAAGGATCTGCAAGCACGTTTTGCCGAGGCATCAGAAGGTAGCCTTGCCGCTGCCCAGGGTGCGATTTTGCAGTTGGGCGGCGCGGATGATCCTGGCGTGACCGAGCTGATGGCGCTAATGCCACCAGAAGTGATGGCGCCTTTCATCTCGGAGATGATTGCAGGCAAAGTCGCGCAAGATCTTCCGGTATCAGCCTGTGTGCCAATCAATCGGACGATGGAGTTGCTCGATCCTTTGCCCACGCAAAATTTCGCAGACCTTGTTGCGTATTTGACCGTTTATCTTGCCAATGAAGAAAAGTCGCAAAGGGCGCTCAATACCGATGGCTGACTATCTCCTGCCTGATGATATCACCACGCTTGCGCAGCGTGTGGTTGAACAGAATGCTGCGGCTGGACGCAAAGTTGTCCTGGCGGAAAGCTGCACTGGCGGCCTTGTTGCAGCAGCGCTGACCGAAATTGCGGGCAGTTCCAGCGTGTTGGACCGCGGTTTTGTCACCTATTCAAATGAATCCAAAGCCGCCGAATTGGGCGTGGCGATGGATTTGATCGAAGCCTTTGGCGCGGTTTCCGTCGCTTGTGTCTATGCGATGGCACAAGGCGCGCTGGAGCGTAGCAATGCCGATGTTGCAGTGGCGATAAGCGGCATTGCCGGGCCTGGTGGTGGCAGCGATCAGAAACCTGTCGGAACAGTCGTATTTGCCCGCGCCATCCGTGATCAGGCACAACCTGAAGCGGAAGAAAAACTGTTTGCGGAAAGCTCTCGCTCAGGCGTGCGGCGTCAGGCCACGCTTTGTGCGTTGGAATTGCTGCTGCCGTAAAGCTGGCCGGCACGCTCTTCAAAAGCGTTGACCATTTTGCGGAATGCGCGGTCGATATACTGGCCCGCCAATGCTTCGAACATCATGTTCTTGAAAGCGAAATCGACACAGAAATCGATCTCACAAGCGCCCTCCCCCACATCGCGGAAGGTCCAATTGTTATCGAGATCGCGCAACGGCCCATCGACATAATGGACGTGGATCGTTTCTGGCCGGTGCTTCACCACTTTCGAAGTGAATTTCTCTCGCAGGGCTTTGAACCCCACAAGCATATCTGCCGTCATCTCGCTATCGCTGTCACGCCGGACACGCGTCGCTACGACCCACGGAAGAAACTCCGGGTACTTATCGACATCCGCCACAAGGTCGAACATCTGCTCTGCTGTGTATGGCAGGCGCCGTGTTTCACGGATTGACGGCATCAGACACTCTGTTTGGCGAACTTGGCTTCGCGGGCTGCACGCATTTGGGCAAAGTCATCGCCTGCGTGATAGCTAGACCGGGTAAGCGGGCTCGAGGCGACCTGCAAGAACCCTTTGGCACGCGCAATCGCACCGTACGAATCAAAGCCCTTGGGTGTCACAAACTCGGCAACTTCGGCATGTTTGGGCGTTGGCTGCAGATATTGCCCCATCGTCATAAAATCGATGTCAGCTGTGCGCATATCATCCATAACCTGATGCACTTCGAGGCGCTGTTCGCTCAGGCCCAGCATAATGCCGGACTTGGTGAAAATCATCGGATCATGGCGCTTCACTTCTTCCAGCAAGCGCAGCGATGCATAATACCGCGCACCCGGCCGGATCGTGGGATAAAGGCGCGGCACTGTTTCCAGATTGTGATTGTACACATCGGGGCCCGCTTCACAGATCGCTTCGACTGCTTCGCGCATTTTGCCACGGAAATCAGGAGTGAGAATTTCGATCGTTGTATTGGGTGCTTCACGGCGCAACGCCTTGATCACCTTCACAAATTGCTGCGCCCCGCCATCGGGCAGATCATCGCGGTCAACGCTGGTAACGACGATATGCTCAAGCCCGAGTTTCGCCGCAGCAATCGCGGTATGTTCAGGCTCCAGCGGATCGACTTTGCGCGGCATCCCCGTTTTAACATTGCAAAATGCACAAGCGCGCGTGCACACATCGCCAAGGATCATCACGGTTGCGTGCTTCTTGGTCCAGCACTCCCCGATATTCGGGCAGGCGGCTTCTTCACACACGGTGTTCAGCCCCAATTCGCGCATCAGGCCGCGTGTTTCCATGTACCCTTTGGAAACCGGAGCCTTCACACGGATCCAGTCAGGTTTGCGCTTGCGTTCCGGGCGCGGCGTTGCGGAGAGATCGTTCATGCCGCCCACTTAGGCAAACCCGCCGGGCACCGCAAGGACCGGCCTTGGGCTATGTGGCAATTCAGGTGGGATCAATATCGGCAATTCGGATGCCGATGCAGGCTGCAATGCGACAGAAATTCGGCTGGCGGGTAAGCTGGTGACAGCCATCCGGTTAAGGTTTGCGCAAGGCAGATGATGTGGCTACCGGGTTGACCTATGGACGCTGCTGCACTTCAAACCCTGCTGTCACCGGCAATATTGTTTTTCATACTCGGTATGTTCGCGGCAGCCGCTCGCAGCGATTTGGCCATTCCCGAAGCGATCGCCAAAGCGATGAGCTTGTACCTGATGGTTGCGATTGGCCTTAAAGGCGGCGTTGCGGTCAGCAAGTCTGGCCTTGATTCGACCGTTTTGCTGGCAATCCTTGCCGGCGTGGTGCTGGGCTTTGTAATCCCTGTGTTTGCGTATGCCGCGCTGCGGTTTTTCGCCAAGCTTGATGGTTTGAATTCAGGCGCGGTCGCCGCGCATTACGGTTCGGTCAGCGTCGTGACATTCGTGACAGCCACACAAATTCTTGAACGCAGCGGCTTTGCCGCGGATGGTTATATGGTCGCCGTGATGGCGATGATGGAAACGCCAGCCATTCTCTCCGGCTTGCTTCTTGCCCGCCGTGCGATGGCGAAAGAAGGGCATGCAGATGCTACCAATGGTTCTACGGCCAAGCTGTTGCATGAAGTCTTCCTCAATGCATCGGTAGTCTTGCTGCTGGGCAGTTTCGCGATTGGTGCGCTGGCCGGGCCCGATGGGTTTGCGCCAATTGCGCCCATGTTCGAAGCAGGTTTCCAAGGCATCTTGTGCTTGTTCCTGCTTGATATGGGTTTGTTGGTTGTGAACCGCCTGCGCAAAGCCAAATCGTTGACGATCCCGTTGGTGGTGCTGGCTTTGATCTTCCCGGTTGTGAACGGCGCTTTTGGTGTGGCGTTGGGCACCTTTGTGGGCCTGCCGGTTGGCTCTGCCGCTGCCTTGGGTGTCTTGGCGGCAAGCGCAAGCTACATCGCTGTCCCTGCCGCAATGCGTCTCGCTTTGCCGCAAGCTGACCCGGGTATTTATCTAACGATGTCGTTATCGATTACATTCCCGTTCAACATTCTCATCGGTATCCAGCTATTCAGCGCGCTTGCGCAGATGATGGGGCGTTAGGAGAGGCCTATGGTCGAAACAGTCACCCGCAAACGGATCGAAATCCTTGTCGATATTCCGCTGAAAGATCGCGTCACTGATGAGATCGATAAGGCCGGGATCACCGGTTGGACAGTACTGCCTGTGCAATCAGGCCGGGGCCATGAAGGCGATTGGAGCGAGGACCGCATTACCGCATCGGACAAAGTTTTTGTCCTGACGATCTGTAATGAGAGCAAAGCTTTCGCGCTGCGCGATGCGCTGGCCCCCATCTTGTCGAGCCATAGTCTGCTGTTTATGATGGCCGATATACAAGTGGTGCGTGGAGATCGTTTTTAGTGCCTGAATTTGCTGAGCTGCTGCGGGGATATCGCCGGTTTCGTAAAGAAGGCTATCCCAGACAAAAAGCGCGTTACGATGAATTGGTCACCGCCGGTCAGCACCCCAAATTGATGATCATTGGCTGTTCCGACAGCCGCGTTGATCCAGCGCAAATATTTGATGTGGATCCAGGCGAAATCTTCGTGGTGCGCAATGTCGCCGCGCTGGTCCCCCCTTTCGAGGTTACACCAGGACAGCACGGCGTTTCTGCAGCGCTTGAATTTGCGGTCAACTTTCTCAAAGTTCGCCAAATTGTCGTGATGGGCCATGGGCGTTGTGGAGGCTGTCAGGCCGCTCTCACGCGCGAAATGCATGGCAGGCCCCCGGGCGAAGGTGGCTTTGTGGGCAATTGGGTTTCGTTGCTTGATAAAGCGCGTGAACCCATCGCACGTGAATTGGGCACAACCAGCCGCGAAGCCGAACGCGAAATGGAACTGGCCGCAGTGCGCGTCAGCCTTGATAACTTGCGCACTTTCCCCGCTGTGCGAGAGCGCGAAGAAGCGGGGCATGTTGTTTTGCGCGGTGCGTATTTCGCAATTGCAGATGGTATTTTGCACGTCCTTGATCAAGAAACGGGTGAATTCGGACCGGCTTGATGGTTGCACTCAATCACTTGGCAGACCATGTGGAATTCCATGGCTGAAGCAAACCTCAAAAACATCGCCCTTCTCATCGACGCTGATAATGCGAGCCATCACGGCATCGACCCGGTGCTGACCGTTCTGGCCGAGCTGGGGCAGGTTAATATCCGGCGCGCTTACGGCAATTGGGCAAAGCCTGCATTGTCCAACTGGAACAAAATCTCGCACCGTTATGGCCTGCAACCGGTGCAGCAATTTGATCTGACCAAAGGCAAGAACGCCACTGATATCGCGATGACGATCGATGCGATTGACCTGCTCAACGATGGCAAAGTGGATGGCTTTGGCATTATGAGTTCCGACAGCGATTTTACCCCGTTGGTCACCCGGCTGCGGCAGGACGGGCTGATTGTTTATGGCTTTGGCAGCACCAAGGCTCCTGAAGCTTTCACGACGGCCTGCACACGCTATATCGATGTTGATCAGCTTATCCGCACAGCATCATCGGAAGATGGCTCTGACGATCCGATTGATGCGGAGTTGATTGAGCTTTTGGGCGGGGCGTGGAAGGCCGCCAGCCGTGATGATGAAGGCTTTGCCAAATTGCAGGAGGTGGGCCAGATAGCTGGCAACCGGTCCAGCTTTGATGTGCGCAATCACGGGTTTAAACGCCTGTCAGATCTGATCCGGTTCGCGAGCGACAATTTCAAAATGGAACGGCGCGGCAATGGGCAGCTTTATGTAAAGCGCCTGCGGTAATTCCTTCAAAAAAGTTAAACCCCGCAGCTTACCAATCCTGCACCCTGGTAGACGACGCGATCCCAGCTATCGCGCAGATACATCGTGCCATCATACAGCATCGTGCCAATGCTCACCGGATCTTCGCGCGCCTCGCTATCAATGGTGAGGCGCAGGGAATATTTGGATCCATTATATAGTGAGCGCGTACTGCTTGGCATTTCACGTGATCCCGGATCGGCGACCAAGCGGATGACATCGCCGTCTACTTTGACAAAAGCATCGTCTTCTCGCGCGATGACGCGTGCACCAAGGCTGGTTCCCGGCGCATAGGCGCAAGCTTGCCCGAACATGTCGTGCGTCTCGATATCGGGATAGCCGATCGCGTCGGGCACCTTTTCTTCAATGGGCGGAGCGGCGTTATTCACCGCTTCGACCTCCGCGACTATACGGTCCACTTCGGCATCACCTTGTTCCTCATCGGGTGCCTCTTCGCATGCAGCAATGGCTAGAAACGAAATTGCCAGAATAGCACTGCGCATCAATGTCTCCCGAAAAGTTTTTCAACGTCGTCCATCGACAGTTTCACCCACGTGGGCCGTCCGTGATTGCACTGCCCTGAACGCGGCGTCGTTTCCATCTCACGCAAAAGGGCATTCATCTCAGCCACATTCAAACGTCGCCCTGCCCGCACCGATCCGTGACAGGCCATAGTTGCAAGGACATGCTCAATCTTCTCACTCAACAACAGCGAAGTACCGTGGCTGGCAAGGTCATCGGCAAGATCGGTAAGCAGCTTTGTCGGATCAGCCCCGCGCAACGCCCCTGGTATCGCGCGCACCAGCATTGCCGCCGGGCCAAAACGTTCGATGGAAAGGCCAAGTTTGGCAAAGCCCTCAATCTCGCCTTCCAGCCTGTCGCAGGCGGTCCCTTCCAACTCCACCACTTCGGGGATCAGCAATGCCTGACTGGCTGCAACCCTCTCCCCCGCCCCAGAAGCGCGCAGCCGTTCCAGCACGATGCGTTCATGCGCGGCGTGTTGATCAACGATAATCAGGCCATCGGAGCTTTCTGCAACGATATATGTTTCCGCCACTTGCCCGCGCGCCATGCCAAGAGGGAAGTTGGCCGCGTCTTCGCTGAGTGGTTCAGCTTCTTGTGCTCGGCCTTGGGGTGCGGCGATAACTTCGCCTTCCCAGCCGCGTGATTGTTCAGAAACTGTGCTTGGCGAAGACGTTGCCCAATCGCGGCCTGAAAAGATTGAGCGCATCGCTGCTGGTTCGGTCGTTCTGGGCTCACTCTGCCAACGCGCCATTGCGCCTGCATCGGGAGCTTGCGCGCTGCGTTTGTCACCGGTGGAAAGCGCTCTGCGCAATCCACTGACAATGAAGCCGCGAACGGCAGCGGCATCGCGAAAGCGCACTTCGGTTTTAGCAGGATGCACATTCACATCGACATCGGCAAAAGGCAGTTCCAGGAATAGCGCCAGCACAGCATGGCGATCCCGCGCCAGCATTTCCGCATAGGCACCGCGAACAGCGCCTGTGAGCAAACGGTCTTTCACCGGGCGGCCATTTACAAACAGATATTGGTGATCGGCCACACCGCGGTTGTAGGTTGGCAGCCCGGCAATTCCGGTCAACCTGATCATGCCATGATCGGTTGGTCGTTCCAGATCGATGGTCACGCCATTATCGGCCAATTCGCGGGCCACGATTTGCGCGACCCGCTCGCCTGTCTTTTGCCCCGGCTGCACGGCAAAAATGCGCCGTTCTGCGTGGATGAACGTAAAACCAATATCAGGGCGCGCCATGGCCAATCGACGGATCACATCATGACATGCAGCATATTCACTGCGCGGCGTGCGCAAGAATTTTCGGCGTGCGGGCACTTTGGCGAAAAGCTGTTCTACACGAACGCGGGTTCCCGGGGGTACAGCCGCCGGGCCTTGATCGACAATTGCACCATGATCCACGATCTGCCGCCAGCCTTCATCGGCATCCTTGGGCCGGCTTTCGATAGTGAGTTTTGCAACGCTGCCAATGCTTGGCAAAGCTTCTCCGCGAAAGCCAAGTGTGGCGACTTCTTCAATCGCTTCATCGGGAAGTTTGGATGTTGCATGACGCTCCAAGGCCAAGCTCATTTGTTCCGGGGACATCCCGCAGCCATCATCGGTGACTTCGATGGAACCCAGTCCGCCTTCGATAATCTTGACCGCTATTTTGCCTGCGCCGGAATCGATAGCGTTTTCGACCAGCTCTTTCAAAGCCGACGCAGGCCGCTCCACCACTTCGCCAGCAGCGATGCGATTAATCAGGCTTTCGGGAAGGCGACGAATATCGGGCATACAGGTTAGCGTAACCTTCTATGCGCCATTTATCGAGCCGAGCCGGTGCAAAACTGCGTTGTTCTCGACAATAATTTTGGCCTTTATGCGTTTGGCGCGTTACAGAGCGCCACTTTCCGAAAAACGGCTCGCGATTTTCCTTCGTATCGCAGGGCTAATGCGTATGATTCTTGATAGGTTTGTCAGCAATGGGTTTCTTCGATTTTTTCCGCTTCGGCTCGCAAAATATGGCCATCGATCTGGGTACTGCGAATACGCTGGTCTATGTGCAGGATCGCGGGATCGTTTTGAACGAACCAAGCGTGGTGGCAATCGAGACAATCAACGGTATCAAGCGCGTTAAAGCGGTTGGTGATGATGCCAAGTTGATGATGGGCAAAACGCCTGACAGTATCGAAGCCATTCGCCCTCTTCGTGATGGCGTTATCGCAGACATCGAAATTGCAGAGCACATGATCAAGCACTTCATCCAGAAAGTGCATGGCAAGCGCACGTTGCTGCGTTATCCCGAAATTGTGATTTGTGTGCCATCTGGCTCAACTTCGGTAGAAAAACGCGCGATCCGTGATGCGGCCAGCAATGCAGGCGCTTCGGAAGTGTTCTTGATCCTTGAGCCGATGGCAGCTGCCATTGGTGCCGATATGCCCGTGACAGAGCCTGTGGGCTCGATGGTCGTCGATATCGGCGGCGGTACGACGGAAGTCGCGGTGCTTTCCTTGCGCGGCCTTGCTTATACCACTTCGGTTCGCACCGGCGGTGACAAGATGGACGAAGCGATCGTATCTTACGTGCGGCGACATCATAACCTCCTGATCGGTGATGCCACGGCAGAGCGGATCAAAAAGGATTACGGTATCGCTATGGTGCCCGAAGATGGCACGGGCGAGACGATTATTATCAAGGGCCGCGATCTTGTGAACGGTGTGCCCAAGGAAATTACCATCAATCAAGCGCATGTCGCTGAAGCGTTGTCAGAGCCAATCGGTGCTATTGTCGAAGGTGTTCGCATCGCTCTGGAAAACACCGCGCCTGAATTGGCTGCGGATATTGTTGATCAAGGTATTGTGCTTACAGGTGGCGGCGCGCTTATTCGTGGCCTTGATGATCACATCAGGGAAGAGACTGGCCTGCCGGTCAGTGTTGCGGAAGACCCTCTTAGCTGTGTTGCCCTTGGTACTGGGCGGGCAATGGAAGATCCGGTCTATCGCGGCGTATTGATGACCGCCTGAATGATGGCGGCAGGAGGAAGCGGCGGTTATGCCACCGCCTAATAGCCAAGCAAGCGGCAGCAACCGCAAAGCACAATTGGGCCTGTTCACAGGCTATGTGCTTGCTGGGCTGGGTGCGCTTATCGGCGCCCTGCTTTTGATCATCTCGCTTTGGCGACCTGAAACGTTTTATGGCCTACGTTCCATGGCGAGCGATATTACCGCGCCTGCAGGTGATGTCGGCAGCGTGGGCCGGGTGGAAACGCGCAACTTTTTCGAATCGATCGCTGGTTATTACGATGCCGGCAGCAAGAACGCTGAATTGGAGCGGGAACTGGCGGTCGCCCGTGTGCGGCTTGCAGAAGCGCGCGCGCTTGAACAGGAGAATGCGCGTCTCAAAGCAGTACTGAACCTTAATAATGGCGAAATGAAGCCGGTTGCGATGTCGCGCCTCATCGGTTCCTCTTCAAGCAGCGCACGCCGCTTCGCCTATATCTCTGTTGGCAGCGATAATGGTGTCGAAGTGGGTATGCCGGTCACCTCACCCAAAGGTTTGATCGGGCGCGTTCTGGAAGTGGGCTCTGGCACATCGCGCGTACTGCTTTTGACAGATAGTGAAAGCATGGTGCCGGTGCGCCGCGCGACAGATAATGTGGTGGCCTTTGCTGAAGGGCGCGCGGACGGCACACTGCGATTGCGATTGATCAATTTGGGGATCAACCCGCTTGAAGAGGGCGATATCTTTGTAACTTCGGGTGCGGGCGGGTTGTTCCGGCCCGGTGTTGCTGTTGCGATGGTAACTCAGCTTGAAAACGATGGTGCAATTGCAAGGTTGCTCAGCAATCCAGCTGCAACTGATGTCGTAGTGATCGAACCTGTGTGGCAATCAGAAGTGCTTGAAGCGGCCGATACTGCCCTTAGCGAAGATGTTACCGTTGAGTGATGGAGCGTTTTGATAACAAAGCGCGCCGCGACGCATTTGGCAGCAAGATCAATCGCGATCAGTCACCGGTGCTTTCTTACGGCCTGCCGTGGTTATCGATCCTTCTTGCCTCGCTAACTCCGCTATGGCCTATTATTACCCCTGCGCCCATCGTGCCGCCATTTGCTTTTTTGCTTTTGCTAAGTTGGCGTATGTTGCGACCTGACATTTTTCCTCTTTGGGCAGGCTTGCCTCTGGGGTTCTGGGATGATCTGTTTTCCGGTCAACCATTTGGAAGCGCCATCCTGCTTTTCTCACTCACCTTTATAGCTTTGGATTTGATTGAACGCCGGTTTCCCTGGCGTGGGTTTTGGCACAATTGGCTAACAGCGGCTCTGTTTATTACGGTGTACCTCCCCGCCGCCGTGCTCATTTCAGGGGCGGCGTTGTCCCTGCTACAATTCAGCTTGATTTTACCGCAGCTCTTGTTGTCCGTCGCCGCTTTTCCCATAATAATGCGGATCGTTGCCCTGCTTGATACGATCCGCTTGTTGCGGATCAAGACGATAGGCTGAAGGATGGAAACGCCGCATACCGCCAGCTCACTGAAGGATACGTTTGATCGCCGCAGCTTCGTTATCGGTGCTGGCATTGGCGGTGTTGGTGTGCTGCTTGCCGCGCGCATGGGCTATATCGCGGTTGCAGAGAATGAACGTTATGCGGTCGAAGCGGAAAGCAACCGTGTCAATCTTACGCTGATCCCGCCGCGCAGAGGGTGGATCCTTGATCGCAATGGTTCCCCCCTCGCCTCCAACCGCGCCGATTTCCGGGTCGATATTGTTCCCGAACGGGTCAAGGATCTGGATGGCACGGTCACCATGCTGGCCGATCTGCTCAGTTTTACAGAAATTGAAACGCAGGATTTGCGCGATAGGTTAGAAGCCGCCGCTCGGTTTCAGGTCGTGCCTGTCCAAAGCGGTCTGGATTTCGAAAAATTTGCGGCTGTCAGCGTGCGTTTGCCGGAACTTCCTGGCGTCATTCCGCAACGGGCTTTTTCCCGTTATTATCCCACTGGTCCAAGCGTTGGCCACCTTATTGGCTATGTCGGTGCGCCTAGCCGAGAGGAATATGATGAGGAGCCCAAGCCGCTTTTGCTTACTCCCGGCTTTAAGCTTGGTAAGGATGGGCTGGAAAAACAGTTTGAACAAACGCTGCGCGGCGATCCCGGGGCGCGGCGTGTTGAGGTAACCGCGTCGGGCCGCATTGTGCGCGATCTGGAAACACGCGATGATGTGCAAGGTCAACCCGTCCGGCTAACCATCGATGGCCCTCTTCAGGATTACGCAGCGCGGCGTTTGGGGCACGAATCCGGTTCTGTTGTCGTGATGGATTGCCTAAGCGGCGATCTGCTTTGCATGGCCTCCATGCCCAGCTTTGATCCTAACAGCTTTTCTGATGGTATAGGCCGGATCGAATATTCGATGCTCAGCGAGAATGAGCGAGTTCCTTTGCGCAATAAGGTTCTGCAAGGCCTTTACCCGCCCGGCTCTACTGTGAAACCAACGGTCGGTATGGCACTGCTTGGCCAAGGTATTGATCCGGATGAAACTGTATTTTGTGGGGGCGGGTTGCGAGTTGGCAACCGCGTTTTTCGGTGCTGGAACAGGCGCGGCCACGGTCATACTGATCTGGCCAAAGCGATCTATCAAAGTTGCGATGTGTATTTTTATGCCATGGCGCAGCGCACCGGGATGCCGCCCATCGCGGACGCATGCAAACAATATGGTATGCAGCAGCAGTTTGAGCTGCCCGTCCTCAATCAGTTTTACGGGACCGTGCCAGATCCTGAATGGAAGCAGCGCAAATACGGTAGAGAATGGCAGGCCTTTGACACGGTGAACGCAACGATTGGCCAAGGATATATGCTGGCCAACCCATTGCAATTGGCGGTGATGGCCGCCCGCCTTGCGACAGCGGAAATGGTGGAGCCGCGCCTTATTCTGGATGGTAGTGAGCGCTCCTTTCCCGGTATGGGTTTGAGCGAAGAATACAAAACCTATGTCCGCCAAGCGATGAGCGATGTGGTCAATGGCCCCGGTACCGCAGGCCGCGCGCGTTTGCCGGTAGACGATGTGCTTATGGCTGGTAAAACGGGTACTGCGCAGGTCGTTGGCCTTAATATCTCGGATGGACGCACTGGCCCTTGGGAGTGGCGAGACCATGGCTTGTTCATCTTTTTCGCGCCGTTCGATGAACCGCGTTATGCAGGGGCTGTAGTGATTGAGCATGGTGGCGGATCGGGTGCTGCCTATCCCGTTGCGCGCGATGTCATGACCTTTATGCTCAACCCACAAAAAGGGCTTGAGGCTCTGCACCGGTTGGAAGAGCAATGGGGCGGAACCGCGCAAGAGCGGCTCGATCGCCAATATCTGCAATATGCCAATGCTGCCGGCGTTGACCTCCCGCCAGCCCCTCCGCCAATTACTTTGGCGCGAGAGGTGGATGCTGAAGCACGCAGCGCAGTGGCCGAACCCGATGCGCCTTCAACTGACGCGGTAACTCCGCGCGATCAAGCCAATCCGCGAGCCGATGAGATCAATACGTGAGCCAAGCGGTTTCCCTACCCAGGTCAATTCAGGAATTTCCGTGGCGCGTGGTTGTGCCGCTCGTCGCTTTGATAGCGTTCGGCGCGGCCGTTTTGCATTCAGCCGCGGGCGGTTCTTTCAGCCCTTATGCCAGCTCACACATCATCCGATTTGGGCTGTTCCTGATTATGGCTCTGGTAATGTCTTACTTCCCCCAGAATTGGGCCAAATTCGCAGCGTTTCCCGTTTACATCGCTGTTCTGCTTTTGCTCATCGCGGTGGAAACCATTGGCGCGATGGGCGGCGGCAGTCAGCGCTGGATTGAATTTGGCCCGATGCGCCTGCAACCCTCTGAGCTTATGAAGCCTGCGATTGTGTTGGTGCTCGCTGCTTATTTTGCAAGCCTGCCCATTGGCATGATTGCGAGCGCTCGCGCGATTGTGATCCCTGCGATTTTGATTGCTTTGCCAATGGGGCTTGTCCTCATGCAACCGGATCTGGGAACGACTTTGGCCATTGCGTTCGGAGGGGCCGTTGTGCTGTTTCTCGCAGGGTTATCGGCAAAATGGTTTATTGGTGGAGGCATCGCAGCATTGATCGCTGCGCCCATCGCGTTCTTCTTTGGCCTTGCAGATTATCAACAGCGCCGGGTGACCACTTTCCTCGACCCGGAAAGCGATCCCTTGGGGGCAGGTTATCATATCACCCAATCCAAGATCGCGATCGGATCAGGCGGTCTGACCGGCAAAGGCTTTGGCGAAGGGTCGCAAAGCCAGCTCGACTACCTGCCTGAGCCCCACACCGACTTTGTTTTTGCAACCATGGCAGAGGAATGGGGCCTTTTGGGCGGCCTTTTGGTGTTGTTGATCTTTGGCATGATTTTGCGCTGGGGTTTGATCGTTGCGCGGGAAGCACAGGACAGGTTTTCACGATTGCTTGCAGCGGGAATGACAGCGACGATTTTCTTCTATGTCGCGGTGAATTTAATGATGGTGATGGGGATGGCACCTGTTGTCGGCATTCCCTTGCCGTTTATGAGCCATGGCGGCTCTTCCATGCTCACCAATATGATCTGCATCGGCGCCTTGATGATGGTGGAACGATGGAACCGACAACGGCCCAGCTCTGAGCTATCATGACGGGGCCTAAAGTCCCCTTCCCTTGCGCGAAACTTTCGCTATACGCAGCGGCCTCGCGTGAATCGTCACGCTCCCGGAATAGCCGGAATGGACGCATAGCTCAGTTGGTAGAGCAGCTGACTCTTAATCAGCGGGTCCTAGGTTCGAGCCCTAGTGCGTCCACCAAACCTTCCTTGAAATTTGTTCTGTTGGCGTTAGCGCTTGCCATAAGCCTGCTTGGCATATCCGGGCCTGTGCGCGCACAGGAACCCGATCCCTACGCCGCTTTGTCCGCGCAGGATTTGCGTCTTGCCCAAATCGCAGAACGCTTGTTGACGGCCAACGCGCATCTGTGTCGTTCGCAGATGCCTGTGACCGGATTGATCATCCATAGTTACGATCAGTACTCTGACGACACGCGCCCCCCTGAATTCGGAAACGGTACTGTTGCTGTTGCCAATGTGGTTCCAAACAGCCCCGCGGCGCTATCCGGGCTGCGCCGAGGCGATGTGCTGCTTGAGATTGGTGGCGCACTCCTTAGTGAAGTATCGCCTCCTGAGGAGGTCCCATTGCGCGATGCTGTGTTCGATGTGATCGCCGGCCAATCTGCGCAAGAACCACTGTCAGTCAGCTATCTGCGCGCGGACCAATCTCTCTTGGTTGATATGGACGCGCCGACTGGTTGCTTGGCCCTTTTCGAAATCACCACTGAGAAAAGCCTCGCGGCGAGATCAGACGGTAGAGTGATCCAAATATCCTACCCCCTCGCCGCCATTGCAACAGATGAACAGCTCGCCGCGATTTTTGCCCACGAGCTGGCGCATTCGGTTTTGGAGCACCGCGCGCGGTTGAGCGCGGCGGGCGTTCGCAAGGGTTTTTTCGGAGAATTCGGGCGCAACCAGCAGCGCAATCGGCAGGTTGAAGTTGAGGCTGATCGTTTGATGGTGCACCTGCTTTCCAACGCGGGATATGATCCGCAAATAGCGCCCGCTTTCTTCCGCAGTTCTCAAGGCCGCCGCGTGACGGGCGCGCTCAGCTTTGTCTATCCCTCGCCAACATCGCGGGCCGAGATGATTGAGCAGGAAATTGAGCGATATCTGCCTTTGCGCGAAGGGCCAAGCTGGCCGGGGCATTTGCTGGCTTTGCGTGACCAGCCTTTCACCAAGGATTAAAGCTTGCGCGCCTTTTCCGGAGCTTCACTGATGTCGATATAGTGCCTGTCATAATAGGTCAGCGGCGTAGCATTGTCGCGGTGTTTGGCGGCTTCCAAGGTTCCAACGAAAATGGAATGCGTGCCAAATTCATGGCGATGAGCGGTCCGGCAAATCAAGCTGGATTGCGCGCTGGCGAGCACCGGGACGCCGTGCCAATCCTGCCAATCGCCTTCGGCAAACCGATCAGTGGGCAAAGGTTTTTGAAAATGTTCTGCAACATTGCGATTGCCAAGGCCAAGTACATTGATCCCGAAGGTTTCTGCCTGCGCCAATGGGTCATGCAAGGATGCTGTCTGATTGACACACACCAATAGTGATGGCGGATCAAAGCTTAGTGAGCTTACTGCAGTTGCCAGAATGCCGAAGCGCTCCCCATCCACTTGCGTGGTGACCGCATAGACGGTCGCCGCGACATGGCGCATCGCATTGCGGAAGTTATCAATTAACTCGGAAGTGGGAAGATTGGCATCGGTCACCCGCGACACATGAGGGCGCTTTCTCCAACGCGCAAGAGGCAATTTACGATTGCAATGTGATTATCGTACTTGCCCTCACATTAAAATGTGATATCAGGCCCCCATGACTGATATTACTATAGACCGCGTCCGAACTATTATCGAAGATGGCAAGATGACGCGAGCCGGCCTTGCAAGAGCAGCTGGCCTTCATGCCAATACTTTGCGCGATTGCACCGAAGGAAGCTGGAACCCGACCAGTGAAACGCTGAGCAAACTTGGCCAATTTCTCGATGCCAATGACGATACGCCAGTGCTTGTCGGGATCGAGGAAATTATTGAAGAAGCGCGCAATGGCCGTATGTTCATCCTTGTCGACGATGAAGATCGGGAGAATGAAGGCGACCTCATCATCCCTGCGCAAATGGCGACGCCCGATGCGATCAACTTCATGGCCACCCATGGCCGCGGCCTCATCTGCCTCTCACTGGCTAAAGAACGCGTGCAGGCGCTGGGCCTTGATCCAATGAGCCAGAAGAACCGAGAGCGCCATGAAACAGCGTTTACCGTTGCTATAGAAGCGCGTGAAGGCGTCACAACCGGGATCAGCGCGGCAGATCGGGCGCGCACTGTTTCTGTTGCCATCGATTCATCAAAGGGTGCCGATGATATCGTGACGCCGGGCCATGTCTTCCCGTTGGTGGCGCGCGAAGGTGGTGTTCTGGTGCGTGCCGGTCACACTGAAGCTGCGGTAGATATTTCGCGCCTCGCCGGTTTGAACCCTAGCGGCGTGATCTGCGAGATTATGAATGACGATGGTTCTATGGCGCGGCTTGAGGATCTGATCTCATTTGGCCGCAAACATGGGATGAAAATCGGCACAATTCGCGATCTTATTGCCTATCGCCGGCAGAATGATCACTTGGTCGAAAAGCGTGCCGAAAACCGTTTCACAAGCCAATATGGCGGCGAATGGCAGGCGATAAGCTTTTACAACAAAGCCACCAAAGGTGAGACGCTCGCGCTGGTCAAAGGGCACATTGATCCCAATGAGCCAACTTTGGTGCGAATGCATGCGCTGTCCATTTTCGATGATGTTTTCGCCCGTGATACCTCGCGCGCTGGCCTGTTGGCCGGGGCAATGAAGATCATTGGCGAAAAAGGGGCTGGCGTTGTGGTGCTGATCAATCGGCCCCAGCCTGACTATGCCACCAAAGCGGTGGCAGGTCTTGGCACTGCTCCTCAACCGGACCAGTCACAGATTCCGCCTGAACAGCGCGATTACGGCGTAGGCGCGCAGATCCTTGCCGAACTTGGCGTCCATGACATGGTGTTGCTGACCAATAAGAGCCATTCGCTTGTTGGCCTGGAAGGTTATGACCTGTCCATCGTTGGCGAACATCCTATTTCTATTGAAGGAGCCTGAAAATGGCCCGTTTTCTAATTGTTGAAGCTCGTTTCTACGGCCAATTGAATGATATGCTGATCACCGGTGCAAAGGCTGCAATAGAAGGTGCTGGTCATGAATCAGAGGTCATCACGGTACCCGGCGCTTTGGAAGTCCCTGGCGCTATCGCGTTGGCGGCGGAAAGTGGTCAGTATGACGGCTTTGTCGCGATTGGCGTGGTGATCCGCGGGGAAACCTATCACTTTGAAATCGTCGCCGGGGAAAGCGCCCGTGCGATTATGGCGCTGACGATGGATGGCATCCCCATCGGCAATGGCATTTTGACAACTGAAAACGAAGAACAGGCGCTGGTGCGCGCTGATCCAACGCAAAAGAACAAGGGCGGCGAAGCGGCGCAAGCGGCCATTCGCATGCTGGAATTGCAGCAAACGTTTGCTGCCTGACATTAGAGGGGCGGTCTGAGGTGCAATTCGCCCAGACCGCCCTACTTTCAAAGCTATCAGCTCAAATTGCCGAAGCAGCCAAACCCTGCATAGCGGGCGCTGTCGCCAAGCTCTTCTTCAATGCGGATAAGCTGATTATACTTGGCCAGCCGATCTGACCGCGCCAGAGAGCCGGTTTTGATCTGGCCGCAATTGGTGGCCACTGCGAGATCTGCAATTGTTGCATCCTCGGTTTCGCCCGAGCGATGGCTCATTACCGAAGTATATCCAGCACGTGTGGCAATATCGACAGCCTGGAGTGTTTCAGACAGCGTACCGATCTGGTTGACCTTGACGAGCAAAGAGTTCGCCAGACCTTTTTCGATGCCCATCGCAAGACGCTTTGGATTGGTCACGAACAGATCGTCACCGACCAGCTGAACCTTGTCACCCACCATTTCGGTAAGCGCTGCCCAGCCTTCGAAATCATCTTCGTCCATACCATCTTCAATAGACTTGATCGGATAATCATCGCACAGCTTCGCGAGATAGGCCGCCATTTCAGTAGGGCTGAGTGACAGGCTCTCGCCTGAAATTTCGTATTTCCCATCCTTGAAGAATTCGGTTGAAGCGCAATCGAGCGCCAGAACCACATCTTGGCCCGGCGTGAAGCCAGCCTTTTCAACCGATGCCATAATGAAATCGAGCGCATCGCGCGTGCTGGCCAAGTTTGGTGCAAAGCCGCCCTCATCGCCAACGGATGTCGCTAAGCCCTTTTCAGAAAGACCCTTCTTCAATGTGTGGAAAATTTCAGAACCCCAGCGCACAGCTTCTGCGATGCTATCTGCGCCCACAGGCATCACCATAAATTCTTGGACATCAATGGGGTTGTCTGCATGTTCGCCGCCATTCACGATGTTCATCATCGGAACGGGCAAGACATGGGCCGAAACTCCACCAACGTATGAATAGAGCGGAAGGCCGCGTGCGTTTGCCGCCGCTTTGGCAGTTGCAAGGCTCACACCCAGAATAGAGTTTGCACCAAGGCGAGCTTTGTTCGGCGTGCCATCCAGATCAAGCATGGCGAGATCGATATCGCGCTGATCTTCGGCGTCGAGGCCAAGCAAACTATCCGCAATTTCACCGTTTACGGCATCCACTGCTTTGGAGACGCCTTTGCCCATATAACGGTCCGGATCGCCATCACGCAGCTCAACTGCTTCATGCGCTCCGGTGGAAGCCCCAGATGGCACAGCCGCGCGGCCAAAGCTGCCATCGTCCAGCAGCACATCCACTTCAACGGTGGGATTGCCACGGCTATCCAGAATTTCGCGTCCGTGAATGTCGATAATGGCGGTCATTGATTAAGGTTCCTTTTGGCAGTCGCGGGCGTCCTATTCGCCGGAACTTTGCTACGCAAGAAGCGTTTCGTTTATTGAATGGGGGTGTGTTGTCCCCATAATACAACTGTGAGCGCGGGCCGGACTGCGCATAACGAGGGAAATAACTATGGCTACCACCAAGAATACACCACCGAAAACTGTTGCTCCAGAAGTGACGCTTGAACCAGATGTTGCGCCCAAAGCATCAACCACAAAAGTGACAGAGCCCAAGGCGACAGAAGAAGCGAAATCACGTTTCAACGCTGCGCTTGACGAAGCCAAAGCAGGTGCCGCCGTTCTGGTAGAGGATGCCAAAACGCGCGCCGCCACCAAGCGTGAACAGGCATTGGCTGCAGGTGAGGATTGGTCAGAAGATGCCAAGTCCAAGGCAGGCGAGTTGGCCGTGGAAGGCAAGCATCAGGCGAGCGAAGCTATTGCCAGCCTTTCTAACATGATTGAAGAAAACGCTGCTGTGCTGGATGAAAAATTCGGCGCGCAATATGGCGATTATGCCCGTACTGCATCCAAGTCTTTGCGTGACACTGCAAAAACGCTCGAAGAAAAAAGCTATGAAGAGCTCGGCGAAGATGCGCGCCAAGCGATCCGAAAAAGCCCCGCAACCGCTGTGGGCATCGCGGCGCTGGCCGGTTTCTTTGTCTCCCGCCTTTTCCGCAAGTAAGCGGCCGTGATTGGCAGGGAGGCCGAGAGCCTTACCGTGCCGGAGACCCCCGGTGAGGCCGTAAATGCAACGCGTTTGCCTGAGGGCGGGCCTGCCGATGCAGGCGTGTCCGAAGGTAAGCGGTCGTTGATTGACGATGTAGACGCGCTGATCGACGATGCGCGAACCTATTTTGATGCCGAGCTAACTTATCAAAAGTCACGCGCAGCGTTTGTTGCCGATTGCCTGAAAAAGGGCGTCGGTTTCATTGTAGTGGCGCTGGTTTTGGTGTTTCTGGCTTTGATCGGTTTTACCGTTGGTCTTGTTATCGCGCTCACACCGCTGATCACCGCATGGGGCGCAACAGCGGTAGTCGTTTTGGGCTATTTGTTGATCGCATTGTTAATGGTGCGCAGCGCAATTTCTGCCTTCAAGGGGATTAAAAGAGCGCTAAACGAAAATGAGGACGGTGCCGCGTAATGGCTAGACTAGAACGGCAGATGCAAGAATTGCGTCGACTTCGTAACAGCGCGAAGGGTTTGCTACGCGAAGATGTAGCGCTGATGAAAGGTGAACGCGGAGGCAAAACCGTGGCTCCCCGGCTTGTCGATAGTGCTAACGAGACCGCGCGCAAAACCGCCAGCGAAGGAGCGCAGTTCGCCAGCGTGCATAAGGCTAAAATTGGGACCGGCGTTGCCCTTGGTGTCGGTGCCTTTGCCGTTTGGATATTTCGTGGACAGATCGAGCAAGTATTCGACAGCTTGATGGAGCTCGTAACGGACAGTGATCCGGTTCAAGACGACGAAGATCAAAGCGATGAAATTGAAGAATATGAGAATCGAACCGTCGGCGCGCAGCCGGACGAGCATAACACATAAAATTTGGAGCCAATCATGATTGAAACGACCAAAGAAGATATTCGCGAACGGATCGAAGACGCAGAAGCGCGCAATGCAGAGCGTACTGCCGATCTGGGTCCAGCCAAAGATACTGCGGATCTCACTGACGAGGCGACACAGGCGGTGGAAGATTTGTCCAACCAAGCTGGGCGCGTCATCTCGGATGCTACCAACAAAGTCACGACGTTTGCGAAGGAGCATCCTGGCCTTGCGATTGCAGGCGGTGTTGTTGCCGGTTTGGCCATTGCCAGCATTTTCAAAGGCCCACGCAAATTGGCGGCCAAGGGCGGCGCTAAAGCTGCGGGCTATGCCGCGGTCGGTGGCGAACTGGCTTTGGCCTATGCCATTGATGCTTATGAAAAAGCGCAGGAAGCGAGCCGTGAAGGCGCCCGCAAGCTCGATGATCTGGGTGACAGCGTTGGTGACACAGCCCGCAAGGTTCGGCGTGAAGCAGCTTATCGTGCAGGCAATGCCAGCGATGCGGCACGGATTACAAAGCGCAATACGACTAAAACGCTCGCTCGAAAGTTGGGCTTTGACTGATTTGCAGGCTTGCACTCATTAACGGGTCGGTTAAAGCGCCGCGCATAGCGAACCCCTCTATAAAAAGGCCTCAGCATGTCTGACGATCAACAGCTTTTGCATCTTGTCATAGGCGGACGCGTTACCGATCCGCGCGGTGTGGAATTTCAGGATTTGAAGGATATTCACACGGTTGGCTTTTATCCAAGCTTTGCTGAGGCTGAGGAAGCTTGGCGTGGATGGGCGCAACGCACCGTTGACGATGCCGAGATGAAATACGTCATCGTACATCTGCACAAGCTGTTGGAGCCTGAACTGCCGCAATAACGGTTGTTGGGTGTGAGCAGGAGCCGTTCAGGCCTTAAATGAATTCGATTTTGTCGATGAGATAAAACCGTTCACCCGACGGAACCGTTACTTCGACTTCTTCACCGATACTTTTGCCAATAAATGCGCGAGCCAGCGGGCTCTCATAAGAAATCCGCCCTTGTTTCGCGTCACTCTCTGCCTGACCGACAATCTGGTAAACCGAAGGCTTATCGTCTTCATCGAGCACGGTGATCGTCGCGCCAAAGACCACCCGATCGCCTGAAAGCGATGTCGGATCGATGATTTGTGCGCGGCTTACCTTGTCCTCAAGATCAGCAATTTGCGCTTCGACCTGGCCTTGGCGTTCCTTGGCAGCGTGATATTCCGCATTCTCGGATAGGTCACCATGTGCGCGAGCTTCCTCGATCGCATCCACGATGATTGGCCGCTCGTCACGCAGCGCCTTGAGATCGGTGGTCAGCATTTCGTAGCCTTCCGCGAGCATCGGCACCTTTTGCATTTTCGTTCCTGTCTTTCGTCAAATCCGTCAAAACGACCCTGCCCCGCCCACAAGGCGGATGCGCTAGGCCGATTTTTGGGGGAAAATCGAGTGCTTGTCGTTCAGCTATAATAGTCCTGCAACGACCGCACTTCAAGATCACGTGGTTCTACCGCAAGAATCGCCTGCGCTGCGGCGACTGATGCGGCCGCAGTTGTATAATACGGCACTTTCATTTCCAGCGCCGATGCCCGGATCGATTGACTGTCCTTATGGCTTTGCCAACCTTCGGTGGTGTTGAAAACCAACGAGATATCGCCGTCCGCAATTTTATCGACGATATGAGGCCGGCCTTGGGCAACCTTGTTCACAGCTTCGACGGCCAAACCTTGCTCAGCCAGATAACGTTGTGTGCCGGTTGTCGCGACGGCTTTAAAGCCTTTCTCGATAAGCTGCCGCAAAGGTTCGACGATCGAGGCCTTGTCGCTATCTTTTACAGAGACAAACACTGTCCCCGATTGCGGCAGAACGGTTCCGCCGGCGATTTGGGATTTGGCATAAGCCGTCGCAAAATCTGCATCGATTCCCATAACTTCGCCAGTAGACTTCATTTCCGGTGTTAAAACCGGATCGGAGCCAGGGAAGCGATTGAAGGGGAACACAGCTTCTTTCACCGCCACCCAATCCAATTCGCGCCGTATCTTGGGAAGATCCGCAAGCTTCTCACCTGCCATTATGCGCGATGCGATCTTGGCAATTTGCGAGCCTGAAGCTTTTGCCACAAACGGGACCGTCCGGCTTGCGCGGGGATTCACCTCAATCAGATAAACCTCGCCCTCTTTCACCGCAAATTGGACATTCATCAGGCCCAGCACGCCCAAGGATGTTGCAAGCGCCACGGCCTGACGTTCCATTTCTTCGACGATGTCATCTGGCAAGCTGTGTGGGGGAAGCGAGCACGCGCTGTCACCAGAGTGTACGCCGGCTTCCTCGATATGCTGCATGACCCCTGCGATTACGACTTCATCGCCATCGCATAAGGCATCAACGTCGCATTCGATGGCATCGCGCAAATATTGATCCACCAAGACAGGGCTTTCACCCGACACATTCACCGCGGTTGCGATATAATTATCAAGCTGCGCTTCGCTATCGACGATTTCCATCGCGCGGCCACCCAGCACATAGGATGGGCGCAGCAATACAGGATAACCGATGCGCGAGGCCACGGCGGCGGCTTCATCGCGGCTATAGGCGATGCCATTTTCTGGCTGTTTCAGATCGAGCTTGTTGACCAGCTTGGCAAAGCGTTCACGGTCTTCGGCAAGATCAATCGCATCGGGACTGGTGCCAAGGATCGGGATACCCGCATCTTCCAGCGCGGCGGCAAGTTTTAACGGGGTTTGCCCGCCAAATTGAACGATCACGCCTTTAAGCGTGCCGTTGCTTTGTTCGACGCGCAGGATTTCCAACACATCTTCGGCTGTAAGTGGTTCAAAATACAGGCGATCTGACGTGTCATAGTCGGTGCTGACTGTCTCTGGATTGCAATTGACCATGATCGTTTCATAGCCAGCTTCCGCCAATGCAAAACACGCATGGACGCAGCAATAATCGAACTCAATCCCCTGCCCGATCCGGTTTGGCCCACCGCCCAGAATGACCACCTTTTCACGGTCTGAGGGCATGGCCTCATCTTCAGGCTCACCAAAACTGGGCGCTTCATAGGTTGAGTACATATACGGCGTTATCGCCTCGAACTCTGCGGCGCAGCTATCGATGCGCTTGAATACAGGGACAACCCCCAGCTTCTGGCGCAATTGGCGCACTTCGGTTTCGCTGGTGGCACCAGCCATCGCGCGCAAGGCATCGTGCAGCAGGCCGGAACGCTTCGCCTGTGTTTCCCCCATGCCGCCAGCAACGCCGACCGAGCGGACAGCCAAAGTTGCGAGGCGCTTATCAGAAAAGCCCATTGCTTTGAGGCGCCGTATTTCTTCGGCCGTATTGGGCAAGCCCTCTTTGCTGATATTCAGCTCTTCTTGGATGATCTCTTCAATATGGCGCAGGAACCACGGATCGTAATGCGTGATCGCCTGGATTTCTTCCATGGTGAAGCCTTCGCGGAATGCTTGGGCGACTTTGAGCAGGCGATCAGGTGTCGCCTGGCTAAGCGATGCTACAATCACATCGCGCGCAACGCCTTCAAGCTCAGGTACGCGGTTGAAACCGTCCAATTCTGTTTCCAAACCGCGTAGAGCCTTCTGCAATGATTCCTTGAAGTTGCGGCCAATCGCCATGACTTCGCCAACGGACTTCATAGCCGTTGTCAAAAGCGGTTCAGCCCCTTTGAATTTTTCAAAGGCGAAGCGCGGGATTTTGGTGACGACATAATCGATTGTCGGCTCAAAACTGGCCGGGGTCGCGCCGGTGATCTCATTGGTGATCTCATCCAGCGTATATCCCACGGCCAATTTCGCCGCGACGCGGGCAATGGGGAAGCCTGTGGCTTTTGACGCCAAAGCTGAGGAGCGCGATACGCGCGGGTTCATCTCAATCACGATCAAGCGCCCATCCTTGGGATTGACCGAGAATTGGACGTTTGAGCCACCTGTTTCCACACCGATTTCGCGCAGCACAGCGATGCTGGCATTGCGCATGATCTGATACTCTTTGTCGGTCAGCGTGAAAGCTGGCGCGACAGTGATCGAATCGCCGGTATGCACGCCCATCGGATCGACATTTTCGATGGCGCAAATGATGATGGCGTTGTCGTTTTTGTCGCGAACCACCTCCATCTCATATTCTTTCCATCCAAGCAGGCTTTCCTCAATTAAAACTTCGGTGGTGGGGCTGGCATCAAGGCCGCTGCGCACGATCTGTTCAAATTCCGCCTTGTTGTAAGCGATGCCGCCACCCGTGCCGCCCATAGTGAAGCTGGGGCGGATGATCGAAGGCAGGCCGGTGCGTTTGAGCACTTCGAGCGCCTCATCCAACGTATGCGCAGTGCCACTGCGCGCGCTTTCGAGGCCGATTTTGTCCATCGCATCGCGGAACCGCAGACGGTTTTCCGCCTTATCAATCGCATCCGCTTTCGCGCCGATCATTTCCACGCCATACTTTTCCAACACGCCCAGCTCTTCCAACTGAAGCGCACAATTCAGCGCGGTTTGACCACCCATCGTGGGGAGCAATGCATCGGGACGTTCCTTGGCGATGATCTTGGTGACGATATCGGGCGTAATCGGCTCAACATAGGTCGCATCCGCCATATCGGGATCGGTCATGATCGTGGCGGGATTGGAGTTCACCAGCACGACGCGATAGCCATCCTCCTTGAGCGCCTTAATCGCCTGCGTGCCAGAATAATCGAACTCGCACGCCTGCCCGATAATAATGGGGCCAGCGCCGATAACGAGGATGGAGGAGATGTCGGTTCTTTTTGGCATTTAGCTCAACTTCGTTGCTATTAGCCCCTTCCCTTGAGGGAAGGGGTTGGGGATGGGTTAACCACGATGGCGGAAAAGCGACTGACTAGCCTCGCGCGCAAATTGCGCAAGGAACCGACCGAAGCGGAAAAGCAATTGTGGTTGCATTTGCGCAACCGCAATTTTGAGGGAGTGAAGTTTACGAGGCAATTTCCGGTAGGCCAATTTATCACAGACTTCGCCTGCCGAAGTTTGCGGATCGCAATCGAGCTCGACGGTGGCCAACATGCCCAAAGCGAGTCCGACGAGAACCGCTCGCGGATCATCGAAGCCCACGGCTACCGCGTGATCCGTTTCTGGAACAACGAGGTACTTGGAAATATCGACGCGGTATTGCAGGTGATCGCACAAGAGATTGCGATTGCACGGACCCAAACTCCTCTTCCTTAGTGGGAAGGTGCTGGGGGATGGGTGTAGAACGCCTGAAGAGTCGCCCCGCCACTTCACCGCCGCCCCCCCATCCCCATCCCTTCCCCAAGGGGAAGGGAGCTTTCACCGTAAGGCATCATGGATTTGGCTCCGACACAAACTTTTTGTTACCTACTTCGGCCCCTGAATACTTCCCAAGTGCCTTTACCCGTTTAATAACGCATTGTGCCCTCTCGAACGACACATTGCGGGGCATGAAAAGATTGCCGTCGTTTAAGTGGTAATCAGCAGGTGCAAGGTCGCATTTTGCCACAATGTCTGCGGCTTCGGCATCATTGACGCCTTTGGCAATACCGAAATCGCTACCTTTACAGGCACCAAGAAATGTCATTAATGCGATGATCAGTCTCTTCACCCCAACATCCCCACAAACTTCTCAAACAGGTAGAAGCTATCCTGCGGCCCCGGACTAGCCTCAGGGTGATACTGCACCCCGAACGCCTTCTTGCCCGATATCGCAATCCCGCAGTTTGAGCCGTCGAACAGCGACAAATGCGTCTGCTCCACGCCTGCGGGCAAGCTATCGCTATCCACCGCGAAACCGTGGTTCATTGAGGTAATCTCGACGAGGCCCGAAGTCTCGCCCCAACCCTCGCCCACACGTTGCACCGGGTGGTTTGCGCCGCGGTGGCCTTGGTGCATTTTGGTGGTTTTTGCGCCCGCCGCCAGCGCCAGCATCTGGTGGCCCAGACAAATGCCGAAAAGCGGTATGTCGCGCTCCAGCAAAGCTTTGATCACCGGCACTGCATATTCGCCCGTCGCCGCCGGATCACCGGGGCCGTTGGAGAGGAATACGCCGTCTGGTTTCATCGCCAAAATGTCTTCGAGCGAAGTCTTGGCGGGCACCACGCTTACCCGCGCACCAGCTTTTACCAGATTGCGGAAGATATTGTCTTTCGCGCCGAAATCCATTGCGACAACATGGGGCCGCCCATCACGCGGGGACCGGGCATAACCTTGCCCCAACTGCCAGATGCCGCCTTCCCAGCCCTCGCCAGAATCGCGCGTCACGCGCTGCGCCAGATCCATGCCTTCAAGGCCGGGCCATGCCTGCGCGCGTTGTAACAACGCGTCGAGATCGAAATTGCCATCGGGATCATGCGCGATCACAGCATTGGGCGCGCCGGATTTGCGAATGCGCCGCGTCAAAGCGCGCGTATCAACACCCGAAAGCCCGATCTTGCCCAGCCCCGCCATCCAATCCGCCAGCTCGCCGGCAGAACGGAAGCTGGAGGGCGCGGTGATATCTTCTCGCACGATGCAGCCAACAGCGCTTTCGACAAGGCTTTCCAGATCTTCATCATTCACGCCGACATTGCCGATATGGGGAAAGGTGAAAGTGACGATCTGCGCCGCGTAAGACGGGTCGGTCAGCACTTCCTGATACCCTGTCATCGCGGTGTTAAAGCAGACTTCGCCAACCGAATGACCAACCGCTCCAAAGCCTTTGCCCCAGACGATTGTACCATCCGCCAGAACCAAAACGCCGGTCGCTGATTTAGGACGTGCAGGCGAAGAGGCGGAAAAAGCCATTGGGGGCTCCCGAATAGAGGTAAAACAGTGATGTGCGCTAAGACCTAGCCGCTAAGGATATGGTGCCCCTTCGTCAAGCGCTTGTGCGCACAACATTTGACGCAAACGCGTGTGCGCCTATGGGAAAGGCAATTCATCCACAGGAAAGTCGAATTGTTATGCTCCGAGATCAGATCAAGGCCGAAACCGTAACAGCCATGAAGGCCAAAGATAAGGAGCGCACAGCCGCGCTGCGCTTGATCGCGGCGAAGATCAAGGATCGCGATATCGAGCTGCGCTCAAAGAAGTCGACCGTCGCCATCGGCAAAGGGAGTCTCAGCCCAAACACTGCGAGTGACGGTTTGGCAGATGATGGGCAAATTATCGATGTGCTGCAAAAGATGGGCAAACAGCGCCGCGAATCGATCACCATGTATGAAGATGGGGGCCGCGATGAATTGGCCGCGCAGGAAAAGGCCGAGCTGGCCGTGATCGAAGAATTCCTGCCCCAGCAGATGAGCGATGCTGATACCAGCGCCGCTATCGAAGCGATCAAGGCAGAACTTGGTGCAGACGGCATGAAGGATATGGGCCGCGTGATGGGCGAATTGAAAAAGCGCCACGGCACCGAGCTGGATATGAGCAAAGCGAGCGGATTGGTGAAAGCTGCGCTCGGCTAAACCTTGCTTTTGCATTAACTATTTGCGTGACTGTATGGCGGAACCTGCCGCCCGTCCTGCTCGTTCAGGCGGCGAGGAAACGCGCTTGTTGGCGCGTGATACGTGAGGTTTTATCAATGACTATTCGCCGCGCCCTGCCCTTTCTGGCTGTCGCCAGCTCACTGGCGCTTGCCGCCTGCTCAAATAACGTAGATGTCAACGAAGACGAGCTTGGCGCCGAAGCCGAGCAGTCTGAAATCGCGCAAGAAGCCTTGCCGCGGACAGACTTTGCTGAACTGCAGCTTGGGGCCAAAATCGTTGGCCCGCAGGGACCCGAGGTAAAATCCCGGCTCACCAATGCCGAAGGAGCGTTTGCTGACATTACGTCCTATGTGGCGTGCCCCGCGGGGATGGACACCTGCGATCCCGCCACTGCACCCGATGGCACCATATATACCTATGTGCATATCATTTATCCCGGTGAGGATAACGATCCCAGCACCGGAAGTGGCACTGGGAACGATTCGTCGCTTGTCGAAACCACCGAGGCATTTCGCATGATCAAGCCCAGTCATGGGTTTACCGGCGTTGCGGGATATTCTTTCGCCGAGGCCAAAGCCGCCATCGCACCGATCGGCGGTGTCGTGATCACTTGTCACGAACAGGGACTGGCCTGGACGATTGAAGAAGGCGATGGCGGCAACCAATGGCGTCAGGGAGAGCCGCTGACTTTCTTCTGGCAATCTACACTGCCACCAGCTGGTCCATCGGAGGCCTATGAAGTGTTTGCCAATTACACCAGCGCCATCGGACCCGGCCCCTTCCCGAAAGGTGATACTGCTGCAAGCAATGCATGCGCTTTGTCTGCATCGTCCACAAGCGACTAAGGCTTGCGCTTGAATTGCCAGGCGCAGACGCGCATCTTTATCGCATGGCGCTGTCACCCCAATGGCTTGATGAACTTAAGAGCAGGATCACGTTATCTGCGCTGATTGGTCGCACGACCAAGCTGCAACGTGCCGGTCGTGAGTGGAAAGCGTGTTGCCCGTTTCATAATGAGAAAACGCCCAGCTTCACGATCAATGATCAAAAGGGCTTTTACCACTGCTTTGGCTGCGGTGCGCATGGCGGCGCGATTGATTGGATGATTGAGCAGCATGGGCTGCCTTTTATGGACGCGGTGAAAGAATTGGCCGTAGAGGCCGGGATCGACGTGCCCGCCCCTGATCCGCAAGCCGCCCAGCGTGCCGAACAACGCGCTGGCTTGCATGATGTGACGCAAGCCGCGCAAGATTGGTTTGTGCGCAATCTGCAATCTTCTGAAGGGACGCAGGCGCGCGAATATCTGACCAAGCGCGGCTTTGACGAAGCAACCATTCGCGAGTTTGGCTTTGGGTTTGCGCCTGAAGCGAAACAGGCAATGAAGAACGCCATTGGCCAGTTTGACGAGGCGATGCTGATCGAAGCAGGCCTTCGCATAACGGTTGAAGGCAAAGAGCCTTATGATCGGTTTCGCGGGCGGTTGATGCTGCCCATTCAAGATACCCGGCAACGCATTATCGGCTTTGGCGGCCGTATTTTGGATGCGCGCGATGGAGTGGCGAAATATCTCAACAGCCCGGAGACGCCGCTGTTTGATAAGGGGCGCTCTCTTTATAACATTCACCGCGCTGCTGCGGCCTCGCGCCAGACGGACCGCGTTATTGTGGCCGAAGGGTATATGGATGTGATCGCGTTGGCAGCAGCAGGCTTTCACGATGCCGTTGCGCCAATGGGGACTGTATTGACAGAACAGCAGATTGAACTGCTGTGGCGCATGGCAGATAAGCCGGTGCTGTGCCTTGATGGTGATGCAGCGGGACAGCGTGCCGCGATGCGCGCGGTGGAACGTGCCCTGCCCCTGTTGCGCCCTGGGTGTTCGTTGCAAATTGTGAACTTGCCCACAGGGCTTGATCCCGATGATCTGATCTGCCGCGATGGCAAAGGCGCAATGCAGAAATTGCTCGATACGCCATCCTCGATGTTGGACGTAATCTGGAACCACGAACGCGAAGCACAACCGCTTGGCTCACCAGAAGACAAAGCGGGCCTTAAAGCGCGATTGCTGGAGCATGTGGACGCTATCCAGCATCCCGATATCCGCTCTCTTTATCGCCGCGAGTTGTTGGATCGTTATGGCGCATTCGCTTTTCCCAAGCGCGAATTTGTTCGAGATGGGGGTCGTAAAGGCGGTTATGGTGGTGGTCGCGGGGCAGATTTGCGCCCCAGTCGTGCACGCTCAACTCCGCAAGTGGCCGCGCGATTGCGCAATGCCGCCAGCGGTGCGTTTCGCGATATGTTGGGGCAAGCCGTCATTGCCGGGCTGGCGCGTTATCCCGAAGAAATCCACCGCCATTCAGACAGCCTTTTGCGCCTTGCCGCCGAGGATCAGGCGCTCGCAAAACCTGTCGATATCCTGCTTGATCTTGCCGAGGCCCTTGAAGACGGCGCAAATTCCCCCATAACAGAAGGTAGGCAAATTCTTCCGCCGCCGGATAACACCCGTTTCTCCTTCCTCGTTGAAGGCACCGATCCGGTAGAAGCGCGCGAGGATCTGGCCGAAGCGATCGCCCTGCTGGTTGAAAGACCGGCTCTTGAGGCAGCGATACGTGCGGCCATCGCCCGGTTCGATGACGATCCAGAATCCGCTTTTGCCGAGCAACAACGCTTGCGCAAACGAAAGCTGGAAATTGAGCAGCGTATCGGGCAAATGGCCAGGAAACGCGCCGCAATTGCGGAGCAGGAAGAATTAGTACCCGAGGCAGCATCGAAAAATGCGCTCGGACAGGAAACGGATTGACCAAACGTTATGGCCAGCAAAGCCAAGACCAAACCCAATGAAGATGCCCCTCTGATCGATCTCAATGAGTCGTCGATCAAGAAGCTGATCGCGAAAGCAAAGCGCAAAGGCTACATCACATATGATGAGCTGAACGAAGCATTGCCATCTGAGCAGATGAGCCCCGATCAGATCGAGGATATCCAAACCGCGATTTCGGAAATGGGTGTGCAGATCGTTGAAAGCGCGGAAGAAGCTGAAGAGGACGATGACGGTCCCGAAGAGATCGCGCCCGCAGGCGCTGGCGCAGCTGAGAAAAAAGAAAACGTCCCGGAAAAGAAGAAAGCAACTGGCGCGGGCGAACGTACCGATGATCCGGTGCGCATGTATCTGCGTGAAATGGGCGCAGTGGAATTGCTCAGCCGCGAAGGCGAGATTGCCATTGCCAAGCGTATTGAAGCTGGCCGCGACACTATGATCATCGGGCTTTGTGAAAGCCCCATCACCTTCCACGCCATCATCATGTGGTCCGAAGCGCTGAACTCAGAAGAAATGCAGCTGCGCGAGATCCTCGATCTTGATGCGATGCTGTCAAAAGAACCTCCGGTCGACAAGATGGAGGAAGAAAACGAAGACGATGACGGCGAAATCTCCGAAGAGACAACCGGCCCTACCATCCGCGACGACGATGAAGACGACGACGATGATGATAGCGATGAAGACGGCGAAGAGGGTGAGGAAGGCTCTTCCAAGCGTGAGGAAGAAGAGGAAGAAGACAACACCATGTCTCTTGCTCAGATGGAGGCTGCGCTTAAGCCCGAAGCTCTAGAGACTTTTGATCGCATCACCTCGTTGTTCAAGAAGTTTGAAAAACTTCAAGCCGAGCGCGTTGATACGCTTGGCCGCGGGGATGATTTTCCCGCCGCGAAGGAAAAGAAATACGAAAAATTGCGCGAAGAACTCACCGCAGAGGTGGAAAGCGTGCAATTCCATGCGACCAAGATCGAATATCTGGTCGACAATCTTTACGCGTTTAACCGCCGCCTGACCGCGCTGGGTGGTCAGATGTTGCGTCTGGCTGAGCGGCACAAGGTGAAACGTCTCGATTTCTTAAAAGCGTATATCGGGCATGAGCTTGATGATGGTTGGCTCAAGACCGTGTCCAAAAAGGACAAAAAGTGGGCTGCGTTCGCTGATAAAGAAGGCGAAGCGATTGAGCGTATTCGTGCGGAAATCGCCGACATCGCTGCCAATACGGGCATGAGCCTCGAAGAGTTCCGCCGCATCGTAAACATGGTGCAAAAGGCTGAGCGTGAAGCGCGCATCGCGAAGAAGGAAATGGTTGAGGCGAATTTGCGCCTCGTGATTTCCATCGCCAAGAAATACACCAATCGCGGCCTGCAATTCCTTGATCTCATTCAGGAAGGCAATATCGGCCTGATGAAAGCGGTCGACAAGTTCGAATATCGCCGCGGCTATAAATTCAGCACCTATGCGACCTGGTGGATCAGGCAGGCGATCACGCGCTCAATCGCGGATCAGGCCCGCACGATCCGCATTCCGGTGCACATGATCGAAACGATCAACAAGCTGGTGCGCACCTCTCGCCAATTCCTGCACGAGCAAGGCCGTGAGCCGACGCCCGAAGAAATGGCTGAGCGTCTTTCCATGCCTTTGGAAAAAGTACGCAAGGTGATGAAAATCGCCAAAGAGCCGATCTCTCTTGAAACGCCGATTGGTGATGAAGAAGATTCGCATCTGGGCGACTTTATTGAAGACAAGAACGCGATCATCCCTGTGGATGCGGCGATTCAGGCGAACCTGAAAGAAACCGTGACGCGCGTGCTAGCCTCTCTCACCCCGCGTGAAGAGCGTGTTTTGCGGATGCGTTTTGGCATCGGCATGAACACCGATCACACGCTGGAAGAAGTTGGCCAGCAGTTCAGCGTGACCCGCGAACGTATCCGTCAGATCGAAGCGAAAGCGCTTAGGAAGCTCAAGCATCCAAGCCGTTCGCGGAAGATGCGGTCGTTCTTGGATCAATGATCTGATGGGAATTAAGCACCTAGTGTCAGCTGGAATTGCCGTACTTTTGGCAGTTTCCGCCACCGCAGCACCTGCCTTTGCGCAAGAGAGCGTACAGGCAGACACTGATAATCAAACCCAACGTCTCGCTCTTGCGCGACAAATCATTGACACATCATATCCAGAGGATGTGCGGTTTGATCTTTTTAATGATGTGGGCCAGCAAATGAATGCCCAGGCAATGGAAGCTGTGCGAACAACATTGTTTTCTGATGCTCAGCCCGGCGCGATTGAAGTGTTTGAGGCCTGGCAGAAGGAAGTCGTTCAGGAAGAAGAGGCGGTTTTGCGTCGTCATATCGCAGCAATCATGGAAGCTTGGACGCAAGCCTATGCAAGCGAATTCACAGCCGCCGAGCTGCGTGATATTTTGGCTTTTGTCCAAACGCCAAGCGGCTTGAGATTTATGAATTCTCAGCAAGACGTACTGCAAAATCCGGTCTTTGTGTCGGCAAATCAAGCCTATCACAATGATATCATGACGATTACAAGGGATCGTATGCCCGACCTTAATAAAGCGTTTGCGGATCTTGGCGATGGGCAAAGTTCGAGCAAATAGCGTACCGCGTTCCTGATAAGCCGCGATACAAGCGCAACATGGGCGTGATTATGAAGGGGAGGGCCCTACTAATTTCACTTGGAGACCTCCCGCCATGCCAACTGTCGCCATCGTAAGCCAAAAAGGCGGCTCTGGAAAAACCACCATGGCGCTGCATCTTGCGTCATGTGCTGCCTATTCCAAGAAACAGAGCATTGTGATCGACACCGATCCGCAGGCAACGGCGGCTGCTTGGGGTGATTGGCGCGGAGATTTCCTCCCTGAAATCATCACCAGCCCCCCTGCCCGGCTTGGCATGGCCATTCGTCAGGGCGAGCGGCAGGGTAAAGAGTTTTTCGTGATCGACACGCCGCCCCATGCCGACGCGGCTATGCGAGAAGCGATCAAGATCGCCGATCTCGTGTTGATCCCCACCCGACCACGCGCCTTTGATCTTCATGCGCTCGAAGCGATTACCGATCTGCTCGAACTGACCAAGACGCCTGCCTTTGTGGTATTTAACGCCGTTCCAGCACGCGCAACCAAGCTGATTAAGGAAGCAGAAAAAGCGGCGAAGGAGCATGGCCTTAAAGTGTGCCCAATAACCTTTGGCGAACGTGCTGATTTTCACCGGAGCGCGGCAAAGGGCGAAGTAGCAGCAGAAATTGATCCCGACGGCAAAGCAGCTGGCGAAGTGTCCGCACTTTGGAAATGGGTCAAAAAGCAGTTGAAAGCGCAGGCGAAGTAGCGCTGCTCCGAGGCGTTTCCGCGCCAAGACACGCTACATCTTGGGGACAAGCTGGATTTTTGGTGGCATGTCTTGCGACTGCCCCCTATGTGCGAAGCCATGAAAATAGCGATAGCATCTGACCACGCAGCCCTTGAGATGAAAGCTGACTTGCGCGACTGGTTGATCGAAGAAGGGCACGAGGTTGCCGATCTTGGGCCGGACAATTCTGACAGCGTCGATTATCCAGATTTTGGATATAAACTCGCCAGCGTTGTCGCTGATGGGACTGTGACACGCGGGATAGCGCTTTGCGGCAGCGGTTTGGGTATTTCCATGTCCGTCAATCGCAACCCGCAAGTGCGCTGTGCTTTGGTGTCAGAGCCGCTTTCCGCCGCCCTTTCGCGCGAACACAATGATGCCAATTGCCTTGCCATAGGTGCGCGGCTAACGGGCCTTGAGATGGCCAAAGCCTGTATTGCAGCGTTCCTCGAAACCAGCTTTGCAGGTGGCCGGCATCAACGCCGAGTCGATAAACTTTCCAATCCCAGCCTTTGAGAACCCGTGATGAGCACTGCCCCCGCGCCCGAAACCGATATCATGCACCGCTTTTGGCACGACAGCCTTGCCGAAGCCGACCCCGAAATCGCTGAAGCGATTGGCAAAGAGCTTGGCCGCCAACAAGACAAGATCGAGCTGATCGCCAGCGAAAACATTGCCAGCACAGCCGTTCTTGAAGCTACAGGAAGCATCTTCACCAACAAATACGCCGAAGGCTATCCGGGCAAACGGTATTATGGCGGCTGTGATTATGCCGATGTGATTGAGCGGCTTGCGATTGATCGCGCGAAAGAGCTGTTCGGTTGCAATTTCGCCAATGTGCAGCCCAATTCCGGCTCACAAATGAATCAGGCCGTGTTCCTCGCGCTTTTGCAGCCGGGTGACACTTTCATGGGCCTCGATCTCAATTCAGGCGGTCACCTGACGCACGGGTCGCCAGTGAATATGAGCGGCAAATGGTTCAACCCTGTCAGCTACGGCGTGACCAAGGGTGAAGAACTGATCGATATGGATGTGGTCGCGGCCACCGCGCGCGAGCATAAGCCCAAACTGATCATTTGCGGCGGTACCGCCTATTCGCGCTTGTGGGATTTTGAACGGTTCCGCGCGATTGCCGATGAAGTTGGCGCGTATTTGCTTTGCGATATGAGCCACATTTCCGGCCTTGTTGCAGGCGGCGCGCACCCCACGCCCTTCCCGCATGCGCATATCGTTACCTCGACAACGCATAAAAGCCTTCGTGGTCCACGCTCCGGCATCATTTTGTGGAATGATGAAGCGTTGAGCAAGCCGCTGAATATGGCGGTTTTTCCCGGCCTGCAGGGTGGTCCGTTGATGCATGTGGTCGCTGCCAAGGCAGTGGCTTTCCGCGAAGCGCTGCGTCCTGATTTCAAAACCTATGCTGCCAGCGTAGTGGAAAATGCCCGCGCTCTTGCGGCAAGCCTTGAAGAAAATGGCCTGCGCATTGTGTCTGGTGGGACAGACAATCACTCGATGCTGGTCGATCTCACGGCCAAGGATGTGACCGGCAAGGATGCAGAAAAAGGCCTCGATCGCGCTTGGCTCACCTGCAACAAAAACGGTATTCCATACGACACACGCTCACCATTTGTGACGAGCGGCATTCGCCTTGGTACACCTGCAGGCACAACGCGCGGCTTTGGTCCGGCGGAATTCCGCAAGATCGGTGCTTTGATTGCCGAAGTCGTTGACGGCCTCTCTAAGAATGGCCCCGAAGGCGATGGCCAAGTTGAAGAAGCTGTTCGCGCCAAAGTAAGCGAGCTTTGTGCCGCTTTCCCTGTATATCCTGGAAGGTGATTTGATGAGCGATCCAAAAAAACCGATTGATAGCACCATCCTCTCCGACGCCGTAGATGAAGCCAAAGCGATAGGCCGCGAAGGGATGCAGCATCCCTCGACCAAGCCTGTTTTGACAGGCGCAGCGGTTGGCGCTGTGGCGGGTGCGATCTTGCCTGTAATCAGTCTGCCAGTTGGTTTGATCGCTGGCGCTGGCTATATGCTTTATAAGCGCGTCCGGCCCTAAATGCGTTGCCCGTTCTGTGCGCATGATGGCAGCCAGGTAAAGGATTCGCGCCCGACAGAAGACAATGGCGCCATCCGTCGTCGGCGGCAGTGCGAAAGTTGCGGCGGGCGTTTTACAACCTTTGAACGGGTGCAATTGCGCGAAGTTGTCATCATCAAATCGGGTGATCGGCGCGAACCTTTTGATCGTTCAAAGATTGAACAATCGGTAGCCTTGGCCTGCCGCAAAAGAGACGTTGATCAAGAGCGTATTGACCGCCTCGTATCGGGTATTCAACGCCAAGTGGAGACTGCCGGGGAAAGCGAAATCCCCTCATCGCGCTTGGGCGAAATGGTGATGGATGGGCTGCAGCATCTCGATAGCGTGGCGTACATACGTTTCGCATCTGTCTATCGCGATTTCTCCGAAGCGCGCGATTTTGAAGAATTTGCCAGCGCCGTGCAGGAAGCGGGCAATTCGGAATAGTGCCTGATCCGATCATCGTTTTGGTGCGCCCGCAATTGGGCGAAAACATCGGCAAAGCGGCCCGTGCCATGCTCAATTTCGGTTTGGCTAAAATGCGTATTGTTGCGCCGCGCGATGGCTGGCCCAACCCATCTGCCGGGCCTGCTGCTGCTGGAGCGGATATCGTGCTCGATAGGGCGCAGGTTTTTGAGACCACAGCAGATGCAGTGGCGGATTGTGTGCATGTGTTCGCAACAACCGTGCGCAAACGCGGCGTTACAAAGCCAGTTTTGACGCCGGAGGATGCCGCGAAAGATGTCGCCGCAGAACAGGGGCGTTGCGCTTTTTTGTTCGGGCCGGAGCGCTCTGGCTTGGATGCAGATGATGTCGCTCTTGCCCGCACGATTGTAACGGCTCCGATCAATCCTGAATTCGGCTCGCTCAATCTTGCGCAAGCAGTAATTTTGGTGGCTTACGAGCTATCCAAATTTCGCGATCTGGCGATGCCAACGCGCGAAGAAGAGCCTCCTCCCGCCCCGCAAGAGGAACTGGAGGGTTTAATCGGACATCTTGAAGGCATGCTGGTCCCCAAAGGATATTTCCTGCCTGAAGACCGTGAACCCAGCACGCGGCGCGCCTTGCGCACCTTGCTCACCCAGTCGCGATGGAACCATCATCAGGTGCGCACGATGCGCGGTGTGCTCAGTTCGCTTGGCAAGGCTGATCGCAAAGCTTGATTTCCGCCGTAACGCTGCTAAACGCGCGCCTTCGCTTATTGGCCCTGCACCCCGGTGAAGCAGTGGCCGCGTCATGGGCTCATTTTCATAATGAGCAAAGCCATGGCGGTGCGAAGCCGGGTTAAAGCTCTGCCATGTGGGTAGAGACAGCAAATTGAAGGATACGACTTATGTCGAAGCGCACACGTGCAAAACACAAGCTTGATCGCCGGATGGGTGAAAACATCTGGGGTCGCCCAAATTCCCCGGTTAACAAGCGTTCTTACGGTCCCGGCCAGCATGGTCAGCGTCGTAAAAGCAAGATTTCTGACTTTGGCCTGCAATTGCGCGCCAAGCAGAAGCTGAAGGGCTATTATGGCGACGTGACGGAAAAGCAGTTCCGTTCGACCTACAAAGATGCCTCCAAAATGAAGGGCGATACCGGCCAGAACCTGATCGGTTTGCTTGAGCGTCGTTTGGACATGATCGTTTACCGAGCCAAATTCGCGCCGACGGTTTTTGCCGCGCGTCAAATCGTGAACCACGGTCACATTTATGTAAATGGTGTGAAGTGCAACATTCCCTCGCGCCGCATCGATGTTGGTGACGAAATCAGCTTGGGAAGCAAGGCCAAGGAAATGGCTCTTGTGATCGAAGCGCAAAGCCTGCCTGAGCGCGAAATTCCTGAATATGTCGCACCTGATGGCACGGACAAAGTTGCCTTCACGCGCGTCCCGACGCTCGACGAAGTGCCTTATCCGGTACAAATGGAACCTAACCTCGTGGTCGAGTTCTACTCACGTTGATCCATTGCGATTGGTGAATGTGAAAGGGCGATCCTGCGGGGTCGCCCTTTTCGTATTTGGTCAATCGCGCAGGCTATCCCATTCGGCCAGCTCATGCGCGATGCTGGCTTCAACCAGCTTTTCCCAGATGTCGGCAAGGTCATCCGATGGCAGGCCGCGCGCCTTAGCATCCGCGCGCACCGCTTCGATCACTTCGGCCTTGCGCGTTTCGTCGCGCACGGCATCGCGCGTTTCTTTAATCCGAGCAGCTGCATCCATATAGCCAAAGCGCGTTGCGAACAGCTCAATCAGAGCGCGATCAGTCGCGTTCACGCCAGCGCGAACATCGCCCATCGTTTCGCAATCTTCAGGCCGCTTCACGCTCACGCTTTTGCTCCAAGATAATTTTGCCGAAACTCGGCTGCAAAATCCGCAAATGTCCCTGCGGCAATCGCATCGCGCATGGCAGACATCAGCTGCTGGTAGAAGTGCAAATTGTGCTGTGTGATCAACATTGCACCCAAAATTTCGGAAGATTTGTGCAAATGATGCAAATAGGCGCGCGAATAGGATGCACAGCAAGGACCTGAGCAGCTGGTATCGAGCGGCTCTTGATCCTCGGCAAACCGGGCATTGCGGATATTGAGCGGGCCGTTCCAGGTGAAGGCTTGTCCATTGCGGCCTGATCGCGTGGGTAGAACGCAATCGAACATGTCCACCCCGCGCTCAACCGCGCCAACCAGATCATCGGGCTTGCCCACACCCATCAAATAACGCGGTGCGTCGTCAGGCAATTGGCTGGGGGCGTAATCAAGAACGCCTAACATTGCTTCCTGCCCTTCCCCGACAGCCAAGCCGCCAATAGCATATCCATCAAACCCAATTTCGCGCAGAGCCTCAGCAGAACGGGCGCGCAGACCTTCATTCAACGCGCCTTGTTGAATCCCGAAAAGGGCAGCGGATGCGGCATGCGCGCCGCCTGCATCAAAGGCATCGCGGCTGCGCTTGGCCCAGCGCATCGACAGATCCATGCTGGTCTCGATTTCCTGCATCGGGCGATCTGCGCGCGGACATTCGTCAAACGCCATAACGATGTCGGAGCGCAGCAGCCGCTGTATCTCCATAGAGCGTTCCGGGCTGAGCATGTGTTTGGAGCCATCAATATGGCTGCGAAACTCCACGCCTTCCTCGGTCAGCTTGCGCAAATCCGATAGGCTCATAACCTGATAGCCGCCGCTATCTGTCAAAATCGGGCGTTTCCAGCGCATAAAATTGTGCAACCCACCAAGCCGCGCCATCCGCTCTGCCCCCGGACGCAGCATCAGGTGATAGGTGTTGCCAAGAATAATATCGGCACCTGTTGCGCGCACTTCTTCCGGGCGCATCGCTTTAACGGTGGCGGCCGTTCCCACTGGCATGAAGGCAGGCGTGCGAATAGTGCCGCGCCGCATTTCTATAGCGCCGGTGCGGGCCTTGCCATCGCGCGCGCTTATCGTGAAAGCAAAGCGGGGTTTGTCAAAATCCATAGATCAAAGTGAACCTGCTCAAAGTATCGGTGCTAACCCCACCGGGAGGCGGGTTGCTGTCATATTCCAGTGTCCATGAAAGGCGCGTGGTCAGGCTGTCGGTAACACCTGCTTCAAGACCAGTGACCAAGTTGAGACTGGTGTTTGAACTATCCACGATGAGCACCGCTGATCCGCCTGTTTCGGCGACCGCATTGGTATCTTGCGTGAACTTTAAATTCTCCGCCAATTGCCAATCGAAATCAAGGCCGGCAAGCGCAGCCAGCCGTGTTTCAGACCCGCCGCTGGTGAATTCAGAACGCCTGACCGCCGGACCAAGTTTGGCCGATAACGCCACGGAATCGGTGTCCAACAGCTTGTAACCAATCCCGCCAGACAATGCGTAACGCGCCGAGAACCCTTGCAGCCTGTCGCGTTCAAACTGGGCTAGCCCGTAGGCGAAAAACCCATCGTCGATTTGATAGTTGGGTTCGTAAGAGAGGCGGAACTGTTCGCGCTGTGTGCTGCCATTATTGCGGCGATAGTCTGCACTTGCATCAAGCTTGTGCGTCCAGTCGATCCCCTCGCGTTCAAGGTTGAGCGACGCAGTGAGGCCGAAGCTGTCATTGTTGCCGGAGGATTGGAAAGCGCCAATCTGTCCGCGGCCTGACCACAGATCAAACAGACCAGACTGCCGGATGGCCTTTTCTTCACGGTGCGCGCGGCGATTGGCGAGCCTGCGTTGACTGGTCTGAAAATCACGCCAAATACCGTCAATCTCGTCCACGGCATCAGGGTTGGTTGTTTTGGCAACATCCACCACGGCTTTCACTTTGTCCCGGTTGCCCGTTTCCACCGCTGCATCGAGCATGGCGCGTACAGGATCGGGCAATTGGGACGCTGTCGGCGTTTCGGTTGAAGGATCGCCAGCTGCGTTTTGAGCAGATGCAGCCTGCGCGCCAAACAACGCGATTGCTGCAAAACATGGGAGAAAAATCTTGCGCATAGGCAGCGGGTTAGCGCCTCATTCGCGCAATCGCCACCCTGTCTTGAAGATCACCGCAATGATTATGGTGCAAAGCAGCAAAAATCCCACTGTCACCGCGAATGAAATCGCAATCGGAAAGTCTGATTCTCCTAGAAAGGTCCAGCGCAAACCATTCACCAGGTATACGATAGGATTAATCAAGGAGATCGACCGCCAAGGCTCTGGCAGCACATCAATGGAGAAGAATGTCCCACCAAGAAAAGTCAGTGGCATCAAAATTAACAATGGAACAATCTGCAATTTCTCAAAGCCATTTGCCCACAGCCCGATGATAAAACCCAGCATGGAAAATGTAGCAGCAATCAGCACTATGTACCCTAAGGCAAACAGCGGATAACGGATCTCATAATCAACGATCAGCGCCGCAGTGCCTAAGATAATCGCTGCTAGTATCAATGATTTGGCAGCTGCTGCTCCGACAAAACCGATCAGCGTTTCAACAAAGCCAACAGGTGCGGAAAGCAGCTCATAAATCGCGCCAGTAAATTTGGGCATGTAGATGCCGAAGCTGGCATTGCTGGTGCTTTCAGAAAGCAATGTGAGCATCAGCAGGCCGGGCACGATAAACGCTCCATACGAAACGCCAGGATCAGCTTCGACCCGATCCGCCATCGCTGCGCCGAACACCACAAGATACAAGGAAGTTGTGATGACGGGCGATAATACAGAGCCGAACACCGCGCGAAACATGCGCATGACTTCATTTTTGAAAATCGCCAAAGCAGCGCGAAAGTTGATGCCTCCTGCGATCATGTCGCCTGGTCCTGTTTTTGTGCCACAAGCTGTACGAATATATCTTCGAGCGAGGAATCGCGCGTTTCAAGGCCGTTGAATGCGATATCTTCGCGAGTCAGGATTTGCGCCAGTTCGGCCACTTCGCGCTTGCCTTTGCCCGCGCCGTCACCGCCCCGATAAATCAGGCAAGTGCCCTCACTTTCGATGGTCAGCGGGAACTTGGCAAGGCTAACGGGCAATTGCGACAAAGGATGTGCCAAGGTGAAATGCGCTTCGGTACGACCAAGGCGTCTCATGATCGCATCCTTGTTATCGACCAGCAGAATTTCACCCCGATTGATGATGCCGACCCGGTCAGCCATCTCTTCGGCTTCTTCGATATAATGGGTTGTCAAAATGATTGTGACGCCGCGTTCGCGCAGCTTCCCAATCTGCAGCCACATATCGCGCCTTAGCTCCACATCGACGCCAGCTGTGGGTTCATCAAGGAAGAGCAGCTCAGGATCGTGCGCCAATGCCTTTGCGATCATTACACGGCGTTTCATTCCACCGGAAAGCTCATTGATGCGCGCGTCTTTCTTGTCCCACAGGCTAAGCGAGCGCAGCACTTCTTCAATCCGCGTCTCATCGGCAGGACAACCGAACATTCCACGCGAATAGCGCACTTGCCGTATCACATTGTCGAACAAATCCACGCTGATTTCTTGCGGCACCAACCCAATGCGCTGACGCAGCTTTTTGGAGTTTTTGAGCAGATCTTGCCCAAACGTATGGACTGAGCCTGCCGTTGGCCGCACCAATCCACATATCGCGCCAATAAGTGTAGTTTTGCCCGCGCCATTGGGGCCGAGCAGCGCGAATATTTCCCCGCGCTCAATTTGCAAATCGACGCCGCCCAGCGCTTTAACGCCACCGCGATAGGTTTTTTCCAGGCCTCGAATGTCTAAAATCGGCTCGCTCATGTCCGCGCCATCGCGCTTTTGACAAGGCTTGGCAACCTGACCCGCTAGCCATCGGGCAATAGCAAAGAGCTGTCGCCGTAAGAATAGAAGCGGTAACCTTGCGCAATTGCATGCGCGTAAGCCTGCATCATCCGCTCTCGCCCGATCAAGGCGCTCACCAACATCATAAGGGTCGATTTGGGCAGATGGAAATTGGTCATCAATCCATCAACTACCTTAAAGCGGTGTCCCGGCGTGATGAAGATATCAGTGTCGGCGGCAAAAGGTTCTAACCGGCTCTTTTCACTGGCTGCGCTTTCCAATAAGCGCAGGCTTGTGGTGCCGACCGCAATTATGCGGTGTCCTGCATCCTTGGCTGCATTGAGCCTGGCTGCGGTTCCGCTATCGATGCATCCCCATTCGGAATGCATCTGGTGATCATCGGTGTCCTGCGCTTTCACAGGCAAGAAAGTGCCGGCCCCGACATGCAAGGTCAGTGTCTCACGCTGAATGCCTGCCTCATCAAGCGCAGCGATTAGACGGTCTGTAAAATGCAGCGCAGCAGTAGGGGCTGCAACGGCGCCGTCATGCGATGCGAACATGGTTTGATAATCTTGCAGATCGTCTTCATCGACATCGCGCTTGCCCGCAATATACGGTGGCAGCGGCATGCGCCCTGCCCGCTCAAGCAAGATTTCGACAGGTTCATCACCATGGAACGTGAGAGTGAAACTGCCGTCCTTATGGCGCGTTTCGGCGGTGGCGGTGACGTTTGCGCCAAAATCCACCATCTCCCCTTCGCGCAGACGTTTGGCATTGCGGATAAACGCCTGCCAGCGCCGCAGGTCCAACCGTTTATGCAAAGTTGCACCAATTCGCGCCTCGCCGCGTTTGCCTTCCAATTGTGCGGGGATGACGCGTGTGTCGTTAAACACCAACACATCACCTGCGCGCAGTATTTTGGGCAGATCGAGCACACCGCGATCTTCCAGCGCACCATCGCCGGGAACAAACAACATGCGCGCAGCATCGCGTGGCCGAACGGGCCGCAGCGCGATCAATTCCTGCGGGAGATCAAAATCAAACAGATCGACTTGCATTGCGCGAGCCTCGTAGCCTCAGCCTATTCCTCAGCAGAAGCGTTAAGCATGTCGAGCGTGATACGTTCTTCCTCAGCGGGCGCAGCGGCGCTCGGCATCACTTGCGGTTTGTTGTCAGAAGCGATCGATGCTTGTAAAATCGATGTGGGATTGCTGGGCGGTTGCCCTCGTTCGATTTTGTCGACTGCGGGCATGTTGGAAATCACGCGGCCAAAATTGGTGTAATTGCGATCCAGCGAAAAGCGTGGATAAAACACAATGAAAAACTGGCTGTTCGCGCTATCAGTGTTTTCTGCCTGCCGCGCCATAGCAACCGAGCCGCGCACATGCGGCAGCATGTTGAATTCTTCTTCCAGATCGGGAAGTTCAGAGCCGCCAAGCCCTGTACCTGTCGGGTCACCCGTTTGCGCCATGAATTCATCAATCACGCGGTGAAAGATCACTCCGTCATAGAAGCCTTCACGAGCGAGAGTTTTCACTCTTTCAACATGGTTTGGCGCCCATTGCGGGACCAGACGGATAGCCACGCGTTCACCAGTGGACAGGTCAAGCAACAAGATATTCTCAGGATCAACCTGCATATCTGTCTCAACTTTGATGGGCACGCGGCCCACAGCATCGTTCCTGTTTGCGGTGTTTTCCAGCGCAGGTGTGAGGGTGGTATCCTGCGCGATGGCAGGGACGGCTGTGAAACCGAGCGAGGCGGTAAGCGCCAGAGTTGCGAAGGAGCGGATCATGGACCTGTCTAATACAGTTAAGGTGTTGGAAGCGGCTCTAGTCAATGCATGATGACAGTTCAATGAATGTCGCGAAATGCCGCTGTTAACGCGTACCAAGCCGCCCAACCTGTTGAATACGGTCATCAACACGCGCTTTCACATCCGGACTGACGAATTTTTCGATATTTCCGCCATATAGTGCGATCTCTTTGACCAATTTGGAGGCGATCGGCGTTAGCAAAACATCGGACATCAAAAACGCCAGATCAATATCTGCATTAAGCTGTTGGTTCATGCCTGCCATTTGAAATTCATACTCAAAATCTGAAACGGCGCGCAAACCTCGGATGATGATGCTGGCGCCTTCGCTTTCTGCAAAATGCATCAACAATGCATCAAAGCTCTTCACCTCAATATTGCTGAGCCCCAGTCGGTCCACTTCACCCAGCACCATTTCAATCCGCTCTTGCGTAGTGAACATGGGATTTTTTGAAGGATTGGTGGCCACTCCGATAACAAGTTTATCCACCAGCTTGCTGCCTCGCCGCATAATATCGGCATGACCCAATGTCACCGGATCAAAAGTGCCGGGATAAACGCCAATGCGTTCGCTCATATACTCTCTCCTAACCCTTGCGAGTTTCTCAACTCTGGTGGGCGCGTTATTGATCACGCTCCACGATAAAACGCGCCAACGCGCGCAGCAAATCGGCTTCTTTTGCGTGCTGGCTAAGGTGCCCGATCGCTTGCTCGCTTAAAGCGCGCGCTTGTTCACGCGCTTTGTCAGCTCCCATCAGAGAAACGAACGTCGCTTTGCCTTGATCAGCGTCTTTGCGCAGCGCTTTGCCCGCTTTTTCCTCATCGCCTTCTTCATCAAGAAGGTCGTCTGCGATTTGAAAAGCCAGCCCGATATCGCGCGCATAATTGCGAAGGTGTGCGCGGCCTTCCTCTGGCACTTTGCCCAGGATAGCGCCCATCTCGACAGCTGCCCCCAATAGCGCTCCTGTTTTAAGCTGCTGGAGCCGGGTCACATCGTGAAGATCAAAATCCTGATCATCGGCGGCCATATCCATAACCTGTCCACCCGCCATGCCGTTATGGCCACTGGCCGTGGCAAGTGCGTGGACCAATTCTGCGCGGATAAAGGGATCACCGCTTACTTCGGTACTAGCGAGGATTTCGAACGCCAACACATGCAGGCAATCGCCTGCCAAAACGGCTGTCGCTTCGTCATAGACCTTGTGCAGCGTCGGTTTGCCGTGGCGCATGTCATCATCGTCCATACACGGCAGATCATCGTGGATAAGCGAATAAACATGGATCGCTTCCAATGCGCATCCGGCGCGCGTCGCGGCATGGCGGCTGGCACCAAACATTTCCGCAATGGTGATCAGCAAAAGTGGGCGGATCCGCTTGCCTCCGCCAATCGCGGCATACCGCATCGCTTCAACAAGGGGCGCACGCGTATCGTCGGGCACTGGCAGCAATGCATCGAACACATCATCGATCTCACGCTGGACCTGTTGAATACCGCGCCCCAACACATCATCGGCCAAAACCAATCCCATAGCCCGGCTCAGTCCGCATCGAAGGGTACTGCGGATTTGACCGCCCCACCCTCATCCTTGACGATTTTCTCGATTCGCTCTTGCGCAGCATCAAGCCGCGCCTGGCAATGTTTGCGCAAAGCTTCGCCGCGTTCATAAAGCTGGATCGAATCGTCGAGCGGCACGTCACCGCTTTCCAATCGTCGCACCACATCTTCGAGCGCTCCAAGCGCGTCTTCAAAGCTCATTTCGCCAATTTGGGGTATTTTCTCACTCATAGGGGCCGGTTTGGCGCAGGATTGCTTGTGGGGTCAAGCGCAGTGGGACTGGCGCTCCCCAATCACCGGCGTTAGAGGCGACATTTATGAGCGAAATTACAGCAGAAGTCATTGAGCAGCACGGCCTGTCTCCCGAAGAATACGAACGCGTGCTCGCAGGCCTTGGCCGTGAGCCTAATCTGGTTGAGCTGGGCATCTTCTCGGTCATGTGGTCTGAGCATTGTTCTTACAAATCCTCGCGCCTGCACCTTAAAAAGCTGCCGACGCAGGCACCTTGGGTGATCTGCGGTCCCGGTGAAAATGCCGGTGTGATCGATATTGGAGATGGCCAAGCAGCGATCTTCAAAATGGAGAGCCACAACCACCCATCTTACATCGAACCCTATCAAGGTGCGGCGACAGGCGTTGGTGGGATTTTGCGCGATGTCTTCACCATGGGCGCGCGCCCAGTGGCCAATGCCAATGCGCTTCGATTCGGTCGGCCTGAGCATCCAAAGATGAAGCACCTGGTGCAAGGCGTGGTTGCGGGCATTGGCGGCTATGGCAATTGCGTGGGCGTGCCAACGGTTTGCGGGGAGACCAACTTTCACCCGGCCTATGATGGCAATATCCTCGTTAATGCGATGACTGTTGGCGTGGCGGATGCGGACAAAATCTTCTATTCGGCTGCCACAGGCGTGGGGAACCCCATCGTCTATGTCGGTTCAAAGACCGGCCGCGATGGTATTCATGGCGCAACAATGGCCAGTGCCGATTTCGAAGAAGATGCCGATGCCAAGCGCCCAACGGTGCAAGTGGGTGACCCATTTACCGAAAAACTGCTGATCGAAGCATGTCTTGAACTCATGGCGACCGATGCGATTGTGGCCATTCAGGATATGGGCGCAGCGGGGCTCACTTCCTCCAGCGTGGAAATGGCAACCAATGGCAAGGCCGGCATTCGGCTCAACATGAACATGGTGCCCTGCCGCGAAGAAGGCATGACGCCTTACGAAATGATGCTGAGCGAAAGCCAAGAGCGGATGCTCATGGTTTTGAAGCCCGGCAAAGAACCCATGGCGCAGGCCATTTTTGAAAAGTGGGAACTGGATTTCGCGATCATCGGTGAAGTAACCGATACACGCCATATGGTGCTGGAATTCGATGGCGAAGTGGTGTGCGATATTCCGCTTGGGCCGCTCGCTGCTGATGCGCCTGAATATGACCGGCCGTATCTCTCGAAAGAGGATTACAAGGTTTGGGCGAATGTGAAGCCGTTGGATAGCGTGCCTGCCACTGATGATGTGGGTGCGGACCTGCTGAAATTGATGGCAAGCCCTGCCCTTGCCTCGCGAGGTTGGATTGCAGAGCAATACGATTCGCAAGTTGGTGCAGATACGCTGCAAACGGGCGGTGATGCGGGCGTTGTGCGCGTGCATGGCACGCAAAAAGCTCTGGCAATCAGCACTGATTGCACACCACGTTATGTCTATGCCGATCCGTATGAAGGTGGGAAGCAAGCGATTTGCGAGGCGTATCGCAATTTGTGCGCCGTGGGCGCGCGGCCTCTGGCTGTGACCAATTGCTTGAACTTTGCGAACCCGCAGCGGCCCGAAATTATGGCGCAATTTGTCCATGCACTCGATGGCATGGGCAAAGCCTGTGTCGCGCTCGACTTCCCCATCGTGAGCGGGAATGTCAGCCTTTATAATGAGAGCAAGGCGACGGGTGGCGGTTCCGCCATTTTGCCCACCCCTGCGATTGGCGGCGTTGGCATCATTGAGGATTACTCCAAGATGATGACATCCGGCTTCAAGCAGGAAGGCGATGTTCTCTATCTGGTGGGGCCGGAATTCTGGGCAAAGCCTGATCCTACGCGCTCTCACCTTGGTAAATCGATCTGGCTCAAGGAAATTCATGGTATCGACGATGGCCGCGCCCCGCCTGTTGATATTGTTTTGGAACGCAATGCCGGTGAGATGATCCGCGAACTGATCGAAGCCGGTCTGGTCAATGCCGTGCATGATCTCTCCGATGGCGGTCTTGCGGTGGCGCTTGCGGAAATGGCGCTGACAGGCGGGCTTGGCGCTGACGTTATGGCGAACGAAGCTTACACCCCTGCGCAATGGTGGTTTGGCGAAGATCAGGGCCGCTACATTATTAGCGTGCCCGATACAGCCGCATTGAACACGCAAATGGCCAAGGGAACGCGCGATGCAGAAACCGCGCAAGTTGGCTTGCGCAGGATTGGTGTTGTCGGCGGTGATACGCTGCTCGGTGTCTCGTTGAACGACCTTCGCAGCGCGCATGAAAGTTTTTTCGCTGATTGGATGGAAAGCTAAAACTTCGACAAGTCGGGAGGGAGCGGATAGAGTTGGTTTCACGATGAACCAAAATCACTCACCCTTTCCCTCCCTACCTGCATATTCCGACGAAGAGCGAATCGCCCGCGCCAAAGCGGCATATGCACGGTTAAGCACGCGGCATTCATGCCGCAGCTTCGCGCCGACACCGGTGCCGCGCGATGTCATCAAACTGGCCATCGCCGCTGCAGGCACCGCGCCCAACGGTGCCAATCATCAACCTTGGCACTTCGCCGCGATTTCGAGCGAAGACACCAAATTGGCGATCCGCGATGCAGCCGAAGCAGAGGAGCGACGCTTTTATGGTGAGGGCGATGTCGAGCCCAAAGCATCTGCGGAATGGTTGGAGGCGCTTTATCCCATCGGTACCAATGCCGAAAAAGCGCATCTGGAAACGGCACCCTGGCTGATCGTATGCTTTGCACAGCGCAAAGGCGGCATTGCAGAAGACGGCGAGACGCAGAATTATTACGTGAATGAAAGCGTTGGGATCGCTTGCGGAATGCTGATCGCGACATTGCATGAAGCGGGCTTGGCCACTTTAACGCACACGCCTTCGCCTATGGGTTTTTTGCGGGAAATTTGCAGCAGGCCGGAATGGGAAAAGCCGTTGATGATTATCGCAGCCGGTCACCCGGCGCACGATGCAACTGTTCCCGAACATGCCATGAAGAAAAAACCACTCAGCCAGATTTCCAGCTGGTTTGATTAGCCGTAGACCCAATCGCGCTGTGGAATTTCCAACAGTTTCAGCAAGCTTGTAAGATCGCCGTGATCAATCCAACCATTGCTGGCGGCGCGCGCTTTTGGCTTGGCTCGGTAAGCGACGCCATATGTCGCGGCATCGAGCATAGGGATATCGTTCGCGCCATCGCCTGCGGCCATTGTCACGGCATCCGCGCCTAATTTGTCTCGTTCATCCTGAAGCACCTCTACTTTTGTCGCGCTATCCACAATTGGCCCGGCCAAATCGCCGGTAAGCTTGCCATCCGCCACGGCCAATCGATTGCCGACCACCCGCTCAAACCCGATTTCTTCCGCCACACGGTCTGCGAAGTGATGGAAGCCGCCTGTGACCAACACGGTGCGACATCGGTGGGCCTTTAGGGTTTCCACCAAAACTTGCGCGCCCGGTGTCGCAACGATGCGATCGGTCAAGCACTTACCAATTGCGCTTTCATCCAATCCGGCAAGCAGGCCCACGCGTTCCAGCAGCGCGCTTTCAAAGTCCAATTCGCCCTGCATTGCGCGTTCTGTGATCTCGGCGATTTTCTCTTTTAGCCCAGCGTAATCGGCAAGTTCATCGATGCACTCCTGGCCGATCATGGTGGAATCCATGTCGGACACAAACAAGCGCGGCACAACAATCGGACCATTGGATATCAGCCCATCACATGCGCCAAAATGCGCATCGATCACGGTGCGCAGCGTTGCCGCATCATCGCCGGGCAGCTCCAGTTGCAGCACGTCGCTGCTGTGATCGAGCATTTGTGCAGAGGCCAAAGGCAGGCCAGCTTCGGACAATGCCTCGCTCACCGCATTGACGCGTGCTTCGAGCGAGATTTCGTTTTGGGCTGCGTCTGCTATCAGCCGGGCGATGAGCACTACAAAATCTCCTGAATACGATCAGCATCTAAAGCCGGTGGCGCTCATTGCAGGGCCAACCGCCAGCGGCAAGAGCGATCTCGCGGTCAAGCTGGCTTTGGACCTTGGTGAGAGCGGCAAGCGCGCCTGCGTGATTAATGCCGATAGCGCGCAGGTCTATGCCGATCTGCGCATCCTCAGTGCGCGGCCAAGCGAGGAGGAGATGCACGGCGTGCCGCATCATTTGTTCGGCACATGGGATGGCGCAACGCCTTGCTCCGCAGTGGATTGGGCAGAGGCCGCCAAGGCGCAAATCGCCAGCGCCCATGCGCAGGATATTATCCCCATCCTTGTGGGAGGGACGGGCCTGTATATCCGCACATTGCTGGAAGGCATTGCGCCGATACCGGAAATTGATGCGGGCATTCGTGCAGAGGTCCGCGCTCTCGATACAGGCGATGCTTATGCTGCGTTGCAAGTGGAAGACCCCCAACGGGCAGAAAAGTTGCAGCCTGCTGATAAGCAGCGGATATCCCGGGCGCTTGAAGTGGTTCGCTCTACCGGGCGCACTATGGCTGCGTGGCAAGAGCGTCTTGAAGGCGGAATCGGCGAGGAGATTTGCCTCGCCCCGCTAATCCTGCTGCCGGATCGCGAAGCGCTTTATGCCAGGTGCGATGCGCGGTTTGCGACGATGTTGGACCAAGGGGCTATTGCTGAGGTCGAAGCGCTGCTGTCTCGGCAGCTATCTTCAGATTTGCCCGTTATGCGGGCCATTGGCGTATCTGAAATTGCCAGCTTATTGCGCGGTGAGGTGTCACGCGATGACGCCATTGCCAGCGGCCAGCAAGCGACGCGCAATTATGCCAAGCGCCAATATACATGGCTTAGGCACCAACCCCCTACTGAATGGCGTCGAATAGAGCCTGAAAATGTCGTGATTGACGCCGCTTTTGATATTATATTACGTAATTAGCTCTTGACATGAAATTCCCTTTCCCTTAGCGCGCACACGAATTTGATTTCAAGGACAAGCCCGGTATGAGCGATCATGCCGGGCGCATTATTGAAGGAGGCACATCGTGGCCCAAGAACTCAGCGGCGCTGCGATATTGGTTGAAACATTGGTACGTCAGGGCGTCGAATTTGTATTCGGCTATCCTGGCGGCGCTGTTCTTCCAATTTATGACGAAATGTTCTCTGATGAGCGCGTTCGTCACATCCTTGTCCGTCACGAAGCTGGCGCGGCCCATGCGGCCGAAGGCTATGCCCGCGCGACGGGCAAACCCGGCGTTGTGCTGGTGACATCGGGCCCCGGCGCGACCAATGCCATCACCGGCATTGCGGATGCTTATATGGATTCAATCCCGCTTGTGGTGATCACCGGGCAGGTGGCGACCAATCTGATTGGCACCGATGCTTTTCAGGAGGCCGATACCGTTGGCCTGACGCGCCACTGCACCAAGCACAATTATCTGGTGAAAGACCCAGAATCTCTTGCCGCGACGCTTGATGAAGCGTTTGAGATCGCCACGACGGGTCGCCCCGGCCCTGTTGTGGTCGACATTCCCAAAAACGTGCAAGTTGCAACGGCCATGATGCAGGATGGCGCGCCACAACGGCCCAAGCGTTACAACCCACGCACCGTTGGCGCCGTTGAAGAGATTGCCGAAGCCATTGAGATGATCGCAGGCGCTGAACGCCCTGTTTTTTACACGGGTGGCGGCATTATCAATTCCGGCCCGCGCGCCACTGAATTGCTGCGCCAATTGCAAAGCCTGACAGGCGCGCCGACCACGTCGACCTTAATGGGATTGGGCGCATTTCCCGATGGCCATCCCGATTGGCTTGGTATGCTGGGGATGCACGGCACGTATGAAGCCAATATGGCGATGAATCAGTGCGATGTGATGGTGAATATCGGCGCGCGCTTTGATGACCGTGTGACCGGCAGGCTTGATGCTTTCTCTCCCGATTCCAAGAAGATCCACATCGATATTGATCGCGCGAGCATCAATAAGGTGGTCCCGGTTGATCTGGGCATCGTGGGGGATTGCACCACCGTGCTTGAGCAGCTAATCCAAGCATGGGGTGATCGCAAACCCGCAGACTTGACCGAGTGGCAGAGCCGCATTGCCGGATGGCGCGCGCGCGATAGCCTCGCCTATCCTAGTCACAGCGATATGATCATGCCACAACATGCGGTGGAGCGTTTGTTTGCACTCACCCGTGAACGCGATCCCATCATCACCACCGAAGTTGGGCAACACCAAATGTGGGCGGCGCAATATTTCGGTTTTACCAGCCCGAACAAGTGGCTGACCAGCGGCGGCCTTGGCACGATGGGTTATGGTCTGCCTGCCGCAATCGGTGCGCAATTGGGCAATCCTGATGCCCTCGTGATTGACATCGCCGGTGAAGCTTCGATCCAGATGAACATTCAGGAATTGGGCACGGCCAGCCAATATCGCCTGCCTGTTAAAGTGTTTATCTTGAACAATGAGTTCATGGGCATGGTTCGCCAGTGGCAAGAGCTGACTTATGAAAGCCGTTACTCCAACAGCTATTCCGATAGCTTGCCCGATTTCGTGGCTTTGGCCGAAGCCTACGGCTGGAAAGGCATCCGCATTCATAAGGAGAGCGAGCTGGACGCTGGCATCAAGGCGATGATGGACCATGATGGACCTGTGATCGTTGATTGCCTGGTCGACAAGGAAGCGAATTGCTTCCCCATGATCCCGTCGGGTGCTGCGCATACTGATATGCTGCTTTATGGCGATCAGGTTGCGGGCACGATGGAAGATGAAGCCAAGGCTTTGGTGTAAAGGCGCTGATCTGATGAAAATATTACATCGCGAATCTGAGCGGCACGTGCTCACCATAATGGTCGATAACGAAGCGGGTATTCTCGCCAAGATTGCTGGCCTGTTTACTGCACGCGGTTACAATATCGACAGTTTGACTGTGGCTGATATCTCGGAAGACCATGCGGTTAGCCGGATCACCATTGTTACCAATGGCCCGCCACCTGTGATCGACCAGATCATGGCGCAGTTGGAACGGCTGGTGCCGGTTCACAAGGTCGTCGATCTTTCCGACGAAGGCCCGCATGTCGAGCGTGAGCTGGCCTTGGTCAAAGTTACCGGCACCGGGGAAATCCGCGTCGAAGCTTTACGCACCGCCGAAGTGTTTCGCGCCAGCGTGGTCGATACCACCAAGAGCAGCTTCATCTTTGAGCTGACCGGATCGCCGGAAAAGGTTGATGGATTTATCGCTCTAATGCGTGATCTTGGCATGGTCGAAGTGGGCCGCACTGGCATTGTTGGCATGATGCGCGGCGCCAAAGGGGCATAATTTGATGCCTGAACCAGCATTCTTCCTGCTTATGGCAGCAGCCTTATGTGTCATCACCGGGCTGCTGCATTCGGTGCTGGGGGAACAGCGTTTGATCCAGCCTCTGCTCGCCAGCGATCTGCCGATCATGCAGAACAATCTCGCCCGGCAAGTCACCCGGTTTGCGTGGCATTGGACAACCGCATTGTGGTTATTGGTTGCAGCGACACTCGCCCTGTCCGCCTATAGCCTTATCGACAGCGTGCATTTGTTGGTTGCCATAGGCGGGGTGCATGTGGTCATGGGCCTTGCAGACGCCATTCTAACGAGGGGGCAGCATATCGGCTGGCCGCTTATCACACTTATCGGAGGGCTCACGCTCTTCGCCGTTTATCAGACTCAGTAGGACACGAGATGAAAGTTTATTACGACGCCGATTGCGATCTCAATCTCATCACGGACAAGAAAATTGCCGTGCTTGGCTATGGTTCACAAGGCCACGCCCATGCGCAGAACTTGCGTGATAGCGGTGTGAAGGATGTCGCGATTGCGCTGCGTCCGGGTTCTGGCAGCGCGAAGAAGGCGGAAGATGCCGGCTTTAAAGTGCTGAGCAATGCCGACGCTGCGGCTTGGGCCGATATTCTCATGATCCTTGCACCTGACGAAAATCAGGCCGCGATCTGGGCGAATGATCTCAAAGACAACATGAAGGCTGGCGCCGCGCTTGCATTCGCGCATGGTCTCAACGTGCATTTTGGCCTTATTGAACCACGCGAAGATATCGACGTGATCATGATCGCACCCAAGGGCCCTGGCCACACAGTGCGCGGCGAATACCAAAAAGGCGGCGGCGTGCCCTGCCTGATCGCTGTCCATCAGGACAATAGCGGCAACGCCCATGACATCGCCCTCGCCTATGCCAGCGGCGTTGGTGGTGGACGTTCCGGTATTATTGAAACAAACTTCCGCGAAGAATGCGAAACCGATCTCTTCGGTGAGCAAGCTGTTCTTTGCGGCGGTATCACGCACCTCATCATGGCCGGTTTCGAAACGTTGACCGAAGCGGGTTACGCGCCCGAAATGGCTTATTTTGAATGCCTGCATGAAACCAAGCTGATCGTCGATCTGCTGTATGAAGGCGGCATTGCCAATATGCGTTATTCGATCTCGAACACGGCGGAATATGGCGATTATCACACCGGCCCGCGCGTCATCACCGATGAGACAAAGGCTGAAATGAAGCGCGTTCTTGAAGACATTCAAGCGGGCCGCTTTGTGCAACGCTTCATGCTTGATAACGCAGTTGGCAATCCTGAGATGAAGGCCAGCCGCAAGCGCCAAGCCGCGCATCCGATCGAAGAAACAGGTGCTCAATTGCGCGCCATGATGCCTTGGATCAGCGCCAACAAGCTGGTTGATAAAGACAAGAACTAAGAATTGGGTATGGTGCCACCGTGGTGGATGGCAGAACAACCAAATTGATTTTCGCGGCCTGCGCTATTGCGTGGGCCGCGATTGTTTTGCGCGCCGTGATGAACACCAAGGGCCCGGAAGACTTCGTCATAACCGTTACACAATCTGAAGTTCAAAGTTTTGCGCGTGAACAGCTGGAAACACTGCAAATACGCTCTTTTGCGGACAAAGTTGAATATTGCAGCGTCATCTTCGAAAACGCAGATGGCGATCTGGAAACAACGCGGGTTATCGCCGGCCACGAAGCATCCTGCGAACTTTCTTACTTTGACGAACCGGGGATGGCGCCTGTTGCCAGCATCCACACCCACGGTGCTTATGATTTGCGCTACGATAGTGAACGGCCATCAGTTCTCGATCTGGAGAGCGATATCGCCGAAGGTATCGACGGCTATATCGCAACGCCGGGCGGGCGTTTCTGGCGCAATGATCGCGTGGCGCGCGAAGCCGTTCAGATTTGCGGCGCAGGCTGCCTTACGCAAGATCCAGCGTACCGGCCTTGCCCAGCTTCTGCACCGCCCGAACGCTTCACCCTGCCCGAATTGCGCATCCGCCGTGATGAAGGCACCTTTGTTTGTTAGCGAGAACAGACCGCTGGACTTTCTTAACCAGATCCGCTTAAGGCTCATCGCATGACGAACCGAGCACTTGGCCCAATTCTGCTTATTCGACTTACGCGCCCTTAGGCGCGCTACCGATTCGTGCGCGCTGCGCCGGGTCATCGCCTAAGGGCTTTTCACAGCAACAACGTTGATAACCCGTCGCGCCTCTTGTTGCGCGGACATTAGTCGATAAGGCAAAATTCATGCCCATGCTCAAAGATCCGAGCCGTAAATATTCGCCCTTCCCGCAGATCGATCTGCCGGACCGGCAATGGCCCTCTCGTACCATCACCGCCCCGCCCCGCTGGCTGTCGACCGACCTGCGCGATGGCAATCAGTCGATCATTGATCCGATGGATGCAGTAAAGAAAAACCGTTTTTTTGATTTGCTGCTCGAAGTGGGCGTGAAAGAAATCGAAGTCGGCTTTCCCAGCGCTGGCGCGACAGAGTTTGATTTCATCTCCGGCCTCGTGCGCTCCGATCGCATCCCCGATGATGTGACAGTACAAGTTTTGACACAGGCGCGCGAAGATCTGATCAAGCGCAGCTTTGAAAGCCTTGAAGGCGCGCGCGAAGCCATTGTGCACATGTACAATGCCGTCAGCCCCGCCTGGCGCGAAATCGTGTTTCAGATGAGCCGTGAGGATGTCCTCGCGATTGCGGTTAAAGGCGCGCAATTGATGGCTGATGAGGCGGATAAGCGCTCTGACACCAAATGGCATTTCGAATATTCGCCTGAGACATTCTCAACCGCGGAAATCGATTTCAGCATTGAAGTGTGCGCAGCCGTTATGGAGACGGTCGGCGCGACAAAGGAGTGGCCACTGATTCTCAACCTGCCTGCGACGGTAGAGGCAGCAACGCCCAACATCTATGCCGATCAGATCGAGTATTTCTGCAAGCATCTGCCCAACCGTGAGGCTGCCATCATCAGTCTGCACACACATAATGATCGTGGCACTGGCGTAGCTGCGGCCGAATTGGGCATCATGGCGGGCGCGGACCGGGTTGAAGGGTGTCTGTTCGGCAATGGTGAGCGGACGGGCAATTGCTGCCTCGTGACCGTGGCGATGAACATGTACACGCAAGGGATCGATCCAGATCTGGATTTCTCCAATATCGACAAGGTCATTGAGACCGTCGAATATTGCAACCAATTGCCTGTGCATCCGCGCCATCCTTACGGTGGAGAGCTGGTTTTCACGGCATTTTCCGGCAGCCATCAAGATGCGATCAAGAAGGGCTTTACCGCCCAGGCTGAACGCAATGACGAACAATGGCGTGTGCCCTATCTCCCCATTGATCCAGCCGATTTGGGCCGCGATTACGAAGCGGTTATCAGGGTGAATTCGCAAAGTGGAAAAGGCGGATTTGCGTGGGTTTTGGAACAGGGTCAGGGCCTGAAATTGCCCAAGCGTCTGCAAGCCGATTTCTCGCGCCATGTGCAATATATGGCCGATGTTGAAGGGCGTGAATTAAACGCGCCTGATATTTGGCAATGCTTCAAGGAAACCTATTACGTCAAAGTGGAAAAACGCCGTTTCCGCTTGATCGATTACGATGAAAGCCGCGCTGGAGATGGCACGCGGGTGTTTGTTGGCACAGTGGTAGTCGATGGTGTGGAACAACGCGTTTCTGGCAAAGGCAAGGGCCTTATGTCATCCGTGCTGGCGACCATCAAAGAAGCATACGACCTTGATTTTGAAGTGCTGGATTATTCCGAACATGCGCTTGGTTCTGGCATCGATGCTCGTGCTGCAGCCTATCTGGAATGCAAGCTTCCCAATGGCCAAACCGGATGGGGTGTGGGCATTGATCAGGATGTTTCGACCGCCAGCGTTCGTGCAATTCTTAGCGCCGCTAACGTCGCATCTGAGGGACCGGGAACACCGCGACTTTAGGCAAAATTCCGGATGCCATTGCTTGCTTTAATGTAGGCCTCACCTGCCATTTGAAAGATCACATTTCTTTCAATGGCGGGTTTGATGGTTGAACATGTATTCTTGGCGGCGGCTTCCTTGGCAGCGATTGTCTTTGGAATTTTGTTCATTTCGCATCGCGAAGACCGTCGAAAACTAGACAGTGCAGGTTTGAGTTTTCGAACTCTTGCCGAAAATTCCCCCGCAGGTATCTGGCGCACGGATCCCCATGGGCAATGCGTTTATGTAAATCCTGCCTGGGAAGAAATGGCCGGGATGCTGGATGGCGAATGGAAGGGCAATGGCTGGGCCGACGCTCTGCATCCCGATGATCGCGCACGTGTTTTCGAAAGCTTCAGTAATGCGGTCGCGAACCTCACTAAGTTTGAAGAGCAATTACGCTGGTCACACCCCAATGGTTCGGTGATGTGGGTACGCACGCTTGGTGCTCCTGAATTCGATGCCCAGGGTGAGTTGGTCGGCTATGTCGGCATCAATCTCAGCATTCAGAAATCCAAGGAGTTGGAGCAAGAGCTCTCCACCGCATTGGACAAGGCCGAACAGGCAGCGGCATCGAAAACATCGTTCCTTGCCAATATGAGCCACGAAATTCGCACGCCGATGAACGGGGTAATTGGCTTTACCGAATTGCTGCTGGAATCGGACATGCCCGATGAACAGCGCAGCCATGTGCAGCTGATCGCCGATTCTGGCCATGCGATGATGCACCTGCTTAATGATATACTGGATGTTGCCAAGATCGAATCGGGTCAGTTGCGGATTAAGTTTGAACCAACAGACATACGCCAGAAACTGCGTCATTCTGCCAAATTGCTGGAGCCGTTGGCGCGATCAAAAAACTTATCCCTGGGCGTATGGATTGATGATGCAGTGCCAGAATTGGTGCAGCTGGATGCGCTTCGCCTTCGTCAAATCATTCTTAATCTCGTCGGCAATGCCGTTAAATTCACAGAAACCGGTGGCATTGATGTTGAAGCCCGCATCGAAAATTCGTCCAATGGCCGCCAGTTGTTGATCTCTGTTATCGATACAGGGATCGGGATTGATCAAACGCGGATTGATGCGATATTTATGCCCTTCTCGCAGGAGGACAGCTCTGCTGCGCGCAGGCAGGGTGGCACTGGCCTTGGTCTTACTATCAGCAACCAATTGGTCACGATGATGGACGGCACGATTACGGTGCATTCCAAGGTCGGCGTCGGATCGAATTTCACCGTGCGCTTGCCTTTGAAGGAAGTGTCTGCCCAGGCGCGCGTGGCGCATAACGATAGCGACGCGCCCATGCCCGCGATGGCTCATCTGGAAGGCGTCAAATTGCTGATCGCGGAAGACCATGCGATTAACCAACAGCTGATTATCGCGATGGTATCCTCACTCGGCTTGGAAGCGCAACTGGTTGAGAATGGCGAAGAAGCGGTGAACGCGGTGCAAGAAGCGCACCGTGCAGGCGAAAGCTTCGATGCCGTTTTGATGGATGTACAAATGCCCGATGTTGACGGGCTCGAAGCCAGCCGACGTTTGCGCAAGCTTGGTTTTGATGGGCAGCAGCTGCCAATAATTGCGCTGACCGCCAATTGTTATCCAGATGATATTGCCGCGTGCAAAAAGGCTGGCATGCAATCGCATCTTGGCAAACCTGTCACAACGATTGCTTTGGCGCGCGAGCTTGCGCGCTGCTTGCCGCAAAAATCTCCAGAGGAATTGGAAGCGCGCAAAGCGGATAAAGAGGTTGCGGCAGAAGGTTTCGACCCTGCCCTTGCCGGACTGGAAGATCGATATCGCGATCGCAAGGGACAGCTTTTTTCGAACATGGTAAGCTCGCTGAAAGTTGATCCAGAGGCTGTGGATTGGGATGAGCTTGCTATGGAGTTACACAAATTGGCAGGTGTGGCGGCAAATTTCGGTGAGGCTGAGCTTGGCGAAGCATCACGCAGGCTTGAACGGCGCTTGCGATTGACACCGGAGCCGCATTTGCGACTCGAAGCGTTGCGTAGGGAATGGCCATGCTTTGAGGATGCAGCTTAAACGTCTGCCTTTTACGATTGCCGGGTTGCCGCCCAGATTGCATCTGCCATCGCGTCCAACCCGCTAAAATCAACGCCTGTTCCCAAAGGATCCTTGCGGTTTAACAAAATCCGCTTGTGGCCGGGTTCCAACAGCCTTCTGCGCAGGGCTCTTTGCAACAAGCGCAGCCGCATTTGCGCCTCTTCCAAGGCCAATTCAGGTTTTGCGCGTCGATGTTTGCTCCAAGCCGATTCGACCTGCCCGATGCGTTCAGCAACTACGTCATTGTAGATGCGATGTGGCCCGCGATGCAGCGGGAGGCCAAGGTCGATGGCGGCGTGATCGCTTGTGGGCAATAGTAAACCATTGAAGCGAAAATCATCAAAACCAACCGCATCCCATTTCATTTCCTGAAGCAGTCTGGAGAAACACTTTCGCCTGCGCAATTGCAGTGGCAGCAGGTGATGGCGTTGCATCCCTTCCTGAAAGCCGGACTTATTGCGCCGATTGACCGCTCGAAACGGAATTTTCTGACGCAAAGCCGCATTATTTGACTTTGCCGTCTCCATCGGCGCGCTAGGCTAATGGGCGTTTCTTAACACCCGAACAATTCCGCCTGCGCCTAATGGTTGGATCAATAAGGGCTCTCCCGATGGACCGGTGAGGAGCTGACTTTGCGTCACACGGCCGTTTTCGATCATCCAATGCAACAAACGCAGCGCCAATTTGGCGCCTTCGGCCTGGTCTGCGACCAGTTCAGCGGCAAGTTCAAGTTCCTGGCCGGTAAACACTGACAGCCCTTCGCTGCGCAGGCCACCAACCTTAGTCGGAGAGATAGAGGTCAGGCCAAGCCCTGGAAATGCACCGCCTTCGATCCAGCGCAGCACGCTTGTCTCGAAAAATGTCGGATCGCTGTAAGAGCGGGCCGGATGCCATGCGATGGCTTGAATATTTGGTAATTGGGCCATCAGCGCGCCCAGCCACGCCAGACAGCGGATCACCGGAAACATCAGCCCTCCGCCCATCAGATGCGGGCCTGGAACAATGGTCACAACATCGAGCCCATCCGGTTCAAAATCGCTGTCCAGCCCGTAGCGGTGCACCGCGTCTGGCAATTCTCGGCTGCGACCCGGGGCCAATCCGGTGACGTCGAAAGTCAAACCCATCGCGATCAACTCGACCCAAACATCATCGCTTTGCTGGGTTGAACCATCTTCTGCCTGCGGATCGTGGCTGATTGCGAAACGGCCTGTTTCACGCGCAAGCGTGTACAACGCGTCGGCGGAAGGCCTTCCGCCGGGCGCAAACAGCAAGGATACAGCCGAAAAATCGTGTTCCTCCACGATGTGTTTCGCGCTCGCGATCGTCAAAGCCCCTTTGTTCCGACGTCCGTCCTTCTGGCGCGAAAGCGCTTCTAGGTCGAGTCCAGCTCTATGTCAGCATGGCGTTTAGGACTGGTTCACGTTCACCCGGAAAATTTGCTGACGCCTGTCGATAGACCACATTACCACGCTATCTCTTCGAGACCTATTCGGATACTCGGTCGCTTATGGCAACTCAAAGAGCCGTTCTTGGTGTGGAACAGTCGCTTTGCGGCAAGGTGTGGCATTGGCGTGGCGGCAATATGGAGCTTGGCGGCAAGGTCGCAGGGCTTGAAGATGATATTGTGACGCAGCTATTGTTGTCCCGCGGTGTGGCGCGTGAAGATCTGGATCGGCACCGTCGCCCATCCTTACGTGAATTCCTGCCCGACCCTTCGGAATTTCGCGATATGGACCGGGCCGCCCAAAGGCTGTGCGAGGCGGTTATCGCCGGCGAAAATGTAACCGTTTACGGCGATTATGATGTCGATGGGGCCACCAGTTCGGCGCTTCTGATTCTGTTGCTACGCATGCTTGGTCTTGAGGCGGATCACTATATTCCTGATCGCTTGCTGGAAGGATATGGCCCTAGCGGAGAGGCTTTGGTCAAGCTGGCTGAACAAGGATCAAGCCTGATTGTCACAGTGGATTGCGGCGCGATGGCGCACGAAGCGCTGTCAATGGCGCACGAAGCGGGCGTTGATGTCATTGTGGTAGATCATCACAAATGTTCCCCTGAATTGCCCAAGGCTTTCGCTTTGGTGAACCCGAATCGGTTGGATGAAAACGACATCGCAGCCGCTCATGGGCATTTGGCGGCAGTTGGTGTGGCCTTTTTGCTTGCCATCGCAGTGGTGAGAACTTTGCGGCAGAACGGGCATTTCAAGGAACGGGCAGAGCCGGATTTGATGTCGCTGCTTGATCTCGTGGCTTTGGGCACCGTCGCCGATGTCGCTGCGATCAGAGGTTTGAACCGAGCATTTGTGGCGCAGGGGCTCAAAATCATGGCACGCCGGGAAAATACCGGCATGGCGGCTTTGATTGATGCGAGTCGTCTCAAATCTGCACTCAAGGCCAGCGATTGCGGATTTGCGCTCGGACCTCGGATCAATGCCGGCGGGCGCGTAGGCGAAGCGACTTTAGGCGTGCGTTTACTGACAACGCGCGATCCGGAAGAAGCGCGCGAAATTTCAGCGCAGCTCTCTCAACTGAACGAAGAACGCCGCGCTATCGAAGCAGCAGTTCAAGAGGCGGCTGAGGAACAACTGGCCAGCCAGCACAATCGTGCTGTCATTTGCGTCAGCGGCGATGGCTGGCATCCCGGCGTTATCGGGATCGTCGCTGGACGCATTAAAGAGAAAACCGGCAAGCCCAGCATTGTGATTGCCCGTGATGAGCAATCAGGCGAGGGCAAAGGCTCTGGCCGCTCGATTGCGGGCGTCGATCTGGGCGCAGCGATTATTGCGGCCAAGGATGCAGGATTGCTGGTTGCCGGGGGTGGTCATGCGATGGCGGCGGGATTGACCATCAAACAGGATCGGATCGATCCCTTCGTTGAATTTTTGGAAAAACGGCTCAGCAAATCTGTTGGACAGGCAAGTGCTAATCAGAAAATGTCTCTTGATCTGGTGCTGGCACCAGGAGGTTTGGTGCCCGATCTGGTTGAGTATCTTGAAGCTGCTGGCCCCTTTGGCGTTGGCTGGCCGGGACCGCGTTTGGCGGTGGGCCCTGTGCGTTTGGTGAAGGTGGATATTGTAGGCACAGACCATGTGCGAATAATTGCCAGCGGTGAAGATGGCACAAGTTTTAAAGCCATCGCTTTTCGCGCAGCTGACAGCGATATGGGGCAAGCTCTTCTGCATGCCAGCAAAGGGCGCAAGCTATGGCTTGCTGGTCGTGCCAAGATCGATGATTGGGGCTCTCGCCCAGCGGCGGAATTGCATTTGGAAGACGCCGCTTGGGCCGATTGAATCACGAGCTTTATCGCATAAGGGCAAAAGCAGGGCTTGACCCCATCGCTACACCCCCCTAAGTGCGCCGCTCGCCTCGCTATTGGCCCCTTCGTCTAGCGGTTAGGACGCGGCCCTTTCACGGCTGAAACACGGGTTCGATTCCCGTAGGGGTCACCAGCGAGGCGAATTTTTCCCACCCAACACACTCGGCGAAGATCGGCACCTGCGGGCCGATCGTTTTTCCCGGTAGCAAACGCAATCGATCTGCCCCATGTGTCTGCACATGGAAGGCCGCCAAATCCCATTTTCCGGAATCGTACTGGCGGTTGCTTGTTGCATCGTGCTGCTTGTTGCAGGGCTTGCGCCTGGTCCGGTGCTGGGTGTGACTTTCGTTTGGATCTTATCCTTCTGGCTGATTGTCCCTGCCCCGCCTGAGCCGCGCAAAGAAAAACCAGAAGGTGTGCAGCTAACCCAATCGGGCTTGCGCGATCTGTTGGAACATTCCAGCCTGCCGCTGCTGCTGGTCGATACAAATCGCATCATTATGGCCAATGGCAATGCCCGCGATGCAATTGGAGCACATGTTGTTGGCCAAGATCCACGCGTTGCCTTGCGCCATCCGGCTGCGGTTGACCTGTTAGCGCGTGCAGAAGGTGGCAGTGTCAATGTCCAAGGCCTTACCGGTCCCAAAAGCAATTGGCAGATGAGCGTTCAACCTATTGATGAGCGCTATTCCCTTATTGAGCTTATCAATCGCACTGCAGAGGCAGATGTAGGGCGCGCACATACTGATTTTGTGGCCAATGCCAGTCATGAACTGCGCACTCCCCTCGCCTCAATCATCGGGTATATGGAAACCCTGGCCGAAGAGGGCGCATCTGTACCTCCAAAACAAGCTGAGCGATTTTATCGGACTGTATTGCGCGAAGCCCGGCGTCTGCAGACGCTTGTCGATGATCTGATGTCGCTGAGCCGGGTTGAAGCTGAGAAACATGACCGGCCCGATAAACCTCTGAATATCTCTCCTCTGGTGCGTCAGGCTGCGCGTGATGGCGCGGGCGCAGAACGGTTTGAGCGGGTGGAGTTTGAAGCGTGCGAAGCTGATATCTATGTGTTGGGGGACGAGCGTCAGCTGGAACAATTGGTTCGCAATCTGGTCGACAACGCGCTTAAATATGGGCGGGAGGACAAACCTGTCCATGTGAGCTTGAAACGTGGGCCGCGCGATATGGCAGTTTTGTTTGTTCGTGATTTTGGTGAAGGTATTGCAGCCGAACACATCCCTCACCTTACGCGTCGGTTTTATCGCACAGACCCCGGACGCAGCCGCGCTGCAGGTGGCACTGGCCTTGGGCTCGCGATTGTAAAGCATATTGTGGAACGTCATCTTGGCAGGCTCGATATAGAAAGCGAACGCGGCGAAGGAACAACGGTAACTGTTCGCATTCCCTTGGCCCCTTCAGATTGAAGCCTTTGCACAGGCTCTCCAACGGGTTCGGTCCGAAATGTGACAAATGTCATTTGGCTGTCATAATCACATCATAGCGGCGTCATCACTTGGAAATATTAGTGAAACAAAACCGTCATGAAAAAGATTTTGTCCATCGTGCTCGTTGGGGCAACCGCCCTTACACCGGTCGCCGCTTTAACGCAGGAAATGCCTTCCTCCGTTGCCGATCAGCTCGCTGCCATGAAAGCAGAGATCGACCGGCTAAAACAGCGGGTTGTGGAACTGGAAACGCAGCAGGCTGGAAAAGCTGCAACGATACAAACCGAGATGAATGCCGTCGTTAAAGCTGCGGGTCCCCCTGCTCCACCAGCACCAGCTGTCACCGCGAAAGAGCCAGCGCAGATCAGCTGGGGCGGTGCGCCAAAGATCACTGGCGATGGCGGATGGTCTTTTAAACCGCGTGGCAGGCTGAATCTTGATGCTGGTTCTTTCAATGCGCCTGACTCCACCGGGCGACAGGATGGTTTCAACAGTGAAATCCGGCGCGTGCGCCTTGGAGTCGAAGGCGACGTTCCAGGCGGGTTCAGTTACAAATTTGAATTCGATTTTGAAGGCAATGCCGCCACTGTTACCGATGCGATCCTTTCTTATGAAGATGGTCCGCTGACTGTTAACATGGGGCAGCACAACAACTTCCAATCTCTGGAAGAGCTGACCAGCAGCCGTTGGTCATCCTTCATTGAACGCGCTGCATTCACCGATGCATTCGGCTTTGAACGCCGCGTTGGTATTTCCGCTGAAATCGAACCAGCCGATGCGCTGCTTATTCAAGCAGGCGTGTTTACTGATAATATCGGTGACCTTCCGGGCAAAGCGTTCAGCGCAGATGGACGACTTGCGTTTTTCCCCAAGCTTGGTGAAGATCAACTCCACCTTGGCACTTCTGTCCACCACACCGATGTGCCTGAAGACGATACGGTGCGGTATCGCCAGCGTCCTCTTGTCCATTTTACCTCTGAGCGGTTCATCAACACCGGCAACCTTCCCACCTCCAGCGAATTTGGCGCTGGTGTGGAAGCAGCCTACATCTCCGGTCCGTTTCATGTGGTCGGCGAAGGTTTCTGGCAGCAAGCTGACCTTGTCGGCGTGATGCAAGACCCGACCTTTTTTGGGGCTTATGTCGAAGCTGGCCTGTACCTCACCAAAGGCGAAAAGCGCGGTTACAAGGGCGGAACGTTCAACCGCACTCGCCCGCAGTCACCCGTTGATGAAGGCGGTATCGGCGCGATCCAGATCAATGTTCGCTACGACCACCTTGATCTGACAGACTCGGGCATCGTAGGCGGAACGCAAGACGGCTACATGGCCAGCCTGGTTTGGATCCCCACGGATTATACGCGCTTCTTGTTCAATTATGGCCGCCTTGATTACACCGATGCCGTTTTTCCCACCGCAACAGGTGATAGGGATTACAGCGTCGATGTTTTTGGCATGCGCGCACAAATCGATTTTTAAGAGACAAATTGCGGCGCTGGCACGGGTAGATGTGACACAAAGTCATGTATCGGTCGCAAGTTTGTCGCAAAGCCGTCACACTAACTTCTTAGCGATCTGACATCTGAAGAAAATGGGAATCACCATGAACAAAAATCTTTGTACAATCACCGCCGTTCTCGGCATCTCAATGCTTGCAGCTTGTAACAATGCAGGCGGCGGAGCGAGCCGCGATTCAGTTCGCGCTGTGGGCTCTTCCACAGTCTATCCTTTCGCCACCCGCGTGGCAGAAAGCTTTGCGCGCAATACCGATTTTGCCTCGCCCATCATGGAATCTACCGGAACAGGTGGCGGCATGGCGCTGTTCTGCGGCGGTGTTGGCGCAGATACGCCTGACATCGTGAACGCCTCTCGCGCCATGAAGAAAAGCGAGTTTGAAACCTGTCAGGCCAATGGCGTGACCGACGTGACCGAAATTCAAGTCGGCCTCGACGGGATTGCTTTTGCCAGCGCGAATGGCGGAATTGATTTCGATCTGACGCCAGAGATTATTTACCGCGCTATCGCAGCCAACCCCTTTGGCGAGGAACAAACCGCTGCCAATTGGAGCGATATTGATCCTTCACTGCCAAACAAGCCCATCTTGGTGTACGGCCCGCCTTCGACCTCAGGCACACGCGATGCCTTAAACGAGCTGGTTATGCATGTGGCCTGCGAAGCTGGCGAAGGCATGGCCGCGATTGAAGAAGAAGACGAATCAGCTTTCGAAGCGATCTGCACTGAAGTGCGTACAGATGGCGCATTCATCGAACAGGGTGAGCAAGACAATCTGATCGTCCAGAAAATTGAAGGCAATCCCGATACCATCGGCGTTTTTGGCTTCTCCTATCTTGATGCCAATGTAGACCGTGTGCACGGCCTGACCGTTAACGGGGTTGAGCCGACTTATGAAAATATCTCTGCATTTGAATATGTTGGAGCGCGTCCGCTCTTCATCTATGTGAAAAACGCCCATCTCGAAGCCATTCCTGGCCTTCGCGAATTTGTTGGCGAATGGACGAAATCTTGGGGAGCAGGTGGTTCACTTGCTGAAGTGGGTCTTGTGCCTAATCCAGAAGACGTTATGGCCAAAAACACCTTAGCGGCTACTGAGTTTACGCCGCTTACCGCCGCCGACTTCGAGTAGGAGCTGCACCCACTACAATGTCTGCCAGCACGCTGCTTCTTGTCGTCCTTGGATTAGGGCTTGCTGGCTGGCTGGTTGCACGGTCGCGCGCCGTTATGTTTCGGCGCGCGGCCAGCAACAACCGCATTGCATCATTGCCCAATTTTCATGGCTGGTACGCAGCGATCTGGATCGCAGTGCCGGCCATTCTTTTTACCATTATCTGGAGCCCGATTGCCGATGCTCTGGTGACGCAATCGGTCTTGGCGCACCCTGCCGCGGCTGATCTTCCAGCTTTCGGCATTGCCCGCGAATCTATATTGTCAGAGGCGCAAGCCGTGGCGGATGGAAGTGCCAATACCGTTTTCAACCCGATGGCGAGGGAATTGGTGGAGCCATTCCGCGAAGCGCTAGGTAAATATCGGGTGATCGGCTTTGTCGTTGCGTTGATCATTGCCGCCGTTGGCGGTGCCATCGCGTTCCTTCGCCTTCGTCCGGATTTCCGTGCGCGCAACAAGGTGGAGCGCACGGTTCTGTTCGTGCTGTTGCTCGCATCGCTTGTGGCAATTGTCACAACCCTGGGAATTGTGGCGAGCCTGGTTTTCGAAACGATCCGTTTCTTCGGCATGGTTTCACCCATAGATTTCTTGTTCGGGACGCATTGGGCCCCTAACCCGATGAGCAATCCCGATAATCCTGATCCAAGCCGATATGGGGCGATCCCGCTGTTCTGGGGCACACTGTTTATCGGTGCGATAATTGCCATGATCGTGGCCATTCCCATCGGCATGATGAGCGCGATTTATCTGAACCAATATGCCCCTGCGAGAATGCGGACCTGGTTGAAGCCCGCGCTTGAAGTGCTCGCCGGTGTGCCGACGGTGGTTTACGGGTATTTCGCGGCTTTGACGGTTGCGCCTGCCATTCGCGATATGGCGCTTGCGATAGGCGTCTCAAACCCATCAAGCGAAAGCGCGCTTGCCGCCGGTGTGGTGATGGGTGTGATGATAATTCCGTTCGTCTCTTCGATGGCAGACGATTCCATAACGGCTGTTCCGCAAGCGATGGCCGATGGTTCACTCGCAATGGGCGCAACGCAAAATGAGACGATCAAACGCGTCCTTGTGCCCGCCGCCCTCCCCGGCATCGTTGCAGGCGTGATGCTCGCTATCAGCCGCGCAATTGGTGAAACCATGATCGTGGTGATGGCTGCAAGCTTTGCCGCTAACCTTTCCGCCAACCCTTTGGACGCGATGACAACCGTCACAGTGCAGATTGTTGCTTTGCTGACAGGCGAAGGCAGCTTTGATCACCCGGCGACACTGGCAGCCTTTGCGCTAGGCTTTGTGCTGTTCATGGTAACCCTTGGGCTCAACTTTATCGCCTTGCGCGTCGTAAAGAGGTTCCGCGAAGCTTATGAGTGACGCTGCGATCACCACGCCGACCCGCACGGCCGCGTTCGAAGCGCGATTGAAGAAGCGTTATGCTTCTGAACGGCGCTTCAAACTTATGGGCCTTGGCGCGACTTTGTTTGCCGTTGCGGTGCTGATCTTCTTGCTGGTCAGCATGACGATGAACGGCCTGCCTGGCTTCAAGCGCGCGGAACTGCAGGTGCCAATTGATCTGACCAATGCGGCGCTTTCCGTTAATCCCGATGTTCAACAGCAATCCGCGATTGAGCGTTCTCTTTTCGCGCAAGGCCTGCCCGATATTGTGGAATTTAGCGCGCAACAATCATTGGGCGATGACGGCGCACAGCATATCAATTCAGAGGCTTGGCGCGTTGTTGCGCAGAGGATTGCCGCAGATCCTAGCCTGATTGGTCGGGAAACAGTTTTTTGGCTGCCCACCGGTGAAGATCTCGCCACGGCCTTTGCCGGGGATGGCAAAACTGATTTGGTACCGATTGCCAATGAGCTGGCAGAACAAGGCTTGCTAGAGGACCGCTTTGATCCCGGCTTCATGATGCGCTCTGACGCAACGGATCCGCAGCTGGCCGGTATTTGGGGCGCGCTCAAAGGCTCCATGCTCACGATGATTGTGACGCTGGCGCTGGCTTTTCCCATCGGAGCGCTCGCCGCGCTTTATCTTGAAGAATATGCGCCAAAAAACCGCTGGACCGATATTGTCGAGATTTCGATCAACAATCTGGCCGCTGTTCCATCCATCATTTTTGGCTTGTTGGGCCTTGCCGTCTTCCTGACGATATTTCCCAATTTGCGCTCTGCCCCTTTAATCGGGGGTATGACTTTGGCGTTGATGACAATGCCTGTGATCGTGATTTCGGGACGCAACGCGATCAAAGCGGTGCCGCAATCCATTCGCGATGGCGCACTGGCAGTGGGTGCATCGCCCATTCAAGTGGTGTTCCACCACGTTTTGCCACTCGCTTTGCCCGGCATCCTTACCGGCACGATTATCGGCATGGCCCGCGCGCTTGGGGAAACAGCGCCTTTGCTGCTTATCGGTATGCGCGCATTTGTGGCCTCTCCTCCCGATGGTTTTTTCGACAATGCCACCGTCTTGCCGATGCAAATCTTCTTGTGGTCGGATGAAATTGACCGCGGCTTTGTTGAACGGACCAGCGCTACGATTATCGTTTTGCTGATCTTCCTTCTGTTGATGAATGGCCTTGCCATCTATCTGCGCAACCGCTTCGAAAAGAGATGGTAATGTCAGAGACACTCGTTCCACCTGCCCCTGCGCCGCTTTCAGCTGAAGAAGTTCCTTTGGGTGAACCCAAGATGCGCGCGCGCGATGTCTCTGTCTATTATGGCGAGAAACAGGCGATTAACTCTGTCTCCATCGATGTGCATACAGAGCATGTGAGCGCCTTTATCGGGCCCTCTGGTTGCGGCAAATCCACATTCTTGCGGGCGCTAAACCGCATGAATGACACGATCCCTTCGGCCCGTGTGCAAGGACAGATAGAACTGGACGGCGAAGATATCTATGCCTCTGGCATGGACGTGGTGCAATTGCGCGCACGGGTCGGGATGGTTTTTCAAAAACCCAATCCGTTCCCCAAATCGATCTATGACAACATCGCGTATGGCCCGCGGATTCACGGTATCGCCGAAGGCAAAAACGAGCTTGATGCAATCGTTGAACGCAGCCTTATTCGCGCCGGCCTTTGGGAAGAAGTCAAAGACCGTTTGACCGATTCAGGAACAGCGCTTTCCGGTGGTCAGCAACAGCGCCTGTGCATTGCCCGCGCCATCGCCGTTGATCCCGAAGTGATTTTAATGGATGAGCCGTGTTCTGCACTTGATCCCATCGCGACAGCCAAAATTGAAGAGCTAATTGATGAGCTGCGTGGCAGTTATGCTATCGTTATTGTAACGCACTCAATGCAACAAGCTGCCCGCGTTAGTCAGCGCACCGCATTCTTTCATTTGGGCACCTTGGTGGAATATGGCAGCACTTCTGATATCTTTACCAATCCGAGAGAAGTTCGGACCAAAGATTATATCACAGGACGTTACGGCTAATGCCTGAACACACAGTCAAGGCTTTCGACGAGGACATTACGCGCCTTAGAGGTCTCATCGCAGAGATGGGCGGACTTGCCGAGGTTGCAATACAGCAAGCTCTCGACGCGATTATCAGCGGCGATGAAGAACTGGCCAAAGAAGTGGTCGATCGCGATGTGAAGCTTGATGCTTTGCAAGCCGAAGTGGACGAAATGACCGTGCGAATGCTCGCTTTGCGTGCGCCTATGGCTGATGATTTGCGGGAAATTATTGCTGCGTTGAAAATCGCCGGTGTCGTTGAAAGAATTGGCGATTATTCAAAAAATATCGCCAAACGCACTGGCCGCATCGAAGGCCGCAGCCGGTTTGAACCACTAACTTTGTTGCCCGCGATGGGTGAGCTGGCCGCTGACATGGTGCACGATGTGCTGACCGCCTATGCCGCGCGCGATCCGATGGTGGCACGCGAAATTATCGAACGGGACGCCAAGGTCGATGCCTTTTATGACAGCATCTTCCGTAATCTGGTGAGCCATATGGTTGAAAATCCCGCCACGATCAGCAGTGCAGCACAATTGCTGTTCGTTGCCCGCAATCTTGAACGAATCGGTGATCACGCAACCAATGTTGCTGAAATGGTGCATTTTGCAGCGCTCGGAAGCTATCCTGATGATATTGAGCGCTAGACCCCAGTAGTTTTCCACAGACGCAAAACTGTAAAAAAACTGCAATAAGGGGGAGGTCGCGTAAGGTTTTGCGCGTCTAGTGTGAGGACAAGGGTCAATGTCTGCACCCAAATTGTTGTTGGTGGAAGATGATTCAGCGCTCGCTGAACTTCTGGAATATCGTTTTGAAAGTGACGGGTATGCTGTCCGGGTGACGGCAGATGGAGATGAGGCGATGATGATGGCCTCTGAAGATCCCCCTGACTTGGTGATCCTGGATTGGATGATCGAAGGCACCAGCGGTATCGAAGTGTGCCGCCGTTTGCGCCGCAATAAAGAAACAGCTGCTGTGCCGATCATCATGCTCACCGCGCGTGAAGCTGAAGATGATAGAGTGCGCGGTCTGGAAACGGGAGCAGATGATTATGTCACCAAACCTTTCAGTCCGCGTGAATTATTGGCCCGCGTTGCTGCGGTGTTGCGGCGTGTACGCCCCGCCCTTGCTGGAGAGACGATTGAGGCTGGTGATATCAAACTTGATCCCGTGGCCCACCGTGTGGAACGGCGCGGCCAGCAATTGCAGATCGGTCCAACCGAATACCGCTTGATCAAATTCTTTATGGAGCATCCGCGCCGCGTGTTCTCACGTGGGCAATTGCTTGATGCGGTCTGGGGTAATGGCAGCGAGATTGAGGAGCGCACTGTTGATGTGCATATCCGTCGCCTGCGCAAAGCTATCGCAGTTGAAAATACCCGCGATCCTATTCGTACGGTGCGCTCTGCGGGATATGCATTGGAGCCAGTTTAGAGCCGGATGCCATCAGTCTGTGGGTTATTGGCACATTTAAGTAGTTTCCCGAATGGTAGGCGCAGTCGCAAAGCGACATTAGCGCAGTAACGCAAGGTGGCTTAGCAGCGCCTCGCGCATTCACGTTTTTAAAAGGAAACTGCCATGAAGAGATTGACCGCCGGCATAGCCGCCCTTGCTTTAATCGCGGGAACGTCTGTGGCCAGCGCCGCAACCGCACAACGCACAGGCGCCGCTATCGGCGATAGCGAAGGTGCCGGGCCATCTACGATCTTGCTTGCTGTTGCTTTTGCAGCTGTTGCTGCTGGCATCGTCATCGTCACTGAAGATGGCGAAAACGAAATACCGACAAGCCCTTAAATCGGGCATAAGGTGGGTGGCACGCATTGCGCTGTGCCACTCGCCAACTCCTCACAACGCCAATCACTTATCGGCAGGCTGCGAAGCCGCCCATGCGTTGTGCCTGGTCAAGATGGAAGTGATCGGCATGGGCAGTATTGTAATCGGGCGATAAGACGGTGGCGAAGCTATCGCATGCCGCATCGCGTATAGCGCGCAGGAATTGCGCCTCGGGATGGTCGCCATCCCAATCGCTGAGCAAACGGATGCGGCGTCCATCTGCCAGCCGGAAACCGCCAATATCAATGGCATTTCCGGTGGCATGTTCGCTCCAGCTACCATTGGATGCGCCATACATGCGCCGACAATTATATGTTCCCATATGTTCGATAGCGGTTACTTCACTGCCGAGGATTTCGCGCGCAAGGCGCTGCACATCCTGCTCCACCCATAACGATAGGCCGATTGCGACCGGGCACGTGATCTGTGCACCTTGAGGCTGCAATCCTGCGTCATCCAATGTCATGCGATCGGGTCTGCTGCAGGCGCCCTCCCCCACAGGTTCGAGCGCGGTGAAAGATACTTCGCTTTGCGTAAGGACCGTACGGCATGCCGCAGTATCGCCAATCAGCGCGTCGATCTTGCCTTGCGTTGCCCAGCCACGTTCATGCCGCAGATCAAGCGGTGCCCAGGGGTTGTGCTGCGGATGATCTTCAAGCCATTCTCGCCCGGCCAATGTGCCAGCGGCAAGTGCCAGCACAATCGCCAAAGCGCCGATCAGTCGCAGCGTTCGTTGCAAAATCTTGCTCAATGGAAATCTCGTGATTTGGGAATGATGCGATGATCGCGTGGATGCCCTTTTGCATTGGGCAATTCATCGATCAAATCGCGCGGCCGGATGGTCTTCTCGCGCCGCTGTTCGCTGGTCAGGCTGGTGAGATTGCGACCATTGGGCAAGGCCTTGGATGGCAAAGGGTTGCTGACATGGTCTGCCCTTGCAACAGGCGCGTTGAGCAGGTCATCGGACAGGCGATGAAGCTCTGCCGTTGCATCGCGCATATGATGGGCAATCACGTGAATCACTTCATCGTCATACTCCACCCTACCTCGCACCTCCATTAACCGCGCGCCCATAACCACGCGGCGTTGTTTTTCTTTCAAATCCGGCCAAACGACGAGGTTGATGACACCTGTCTCGTCTTCAAGCGTGATAAAGCACACTCCTTTGGCGCTGCCGGGTCGCTGCCGGATCAGGACAACGCCTGCGACATGGACCATGGAGCGGAACTTGCGATCCCGCAGATCGCTGGCGCGCACAAAGCCGCGCTCTGCCAGATTGGCGCGCAGGAATGACATCGGATGCGCTTTCAGGCTGAGCCGGGTGGTCTGATAATCGGCCACCACTTCTTCGGATAATGGCATGTTGGGCAGGATCGCGCGGCTGCGTTCTGCACCTTCATCGCGTTCATCGGCATGCGCGAAAAGCGGCAATTGCGCCGCGCTAATTAAGCTGCGCGCATCCCACAAGGCTTGGCGGCGGGACAGGTCGAGCGAGGTGAACGCATCGGCGCTGGCGAGTATCTCGATATGGGCAGGTGACAGGCCAACCCGCTCGCGCAACTCGGCAATATCCGCGTAAGGCCCGTTCTCCTCACGCTCTGCCACAAGGCGCGCGGCGGTATGTTCAGGCAAGCCATCAAGCTGGCGAAAGCCAAGACGCATGGCGTTGTGACGATCAAGGCGACCTTTGTCAGAGAGAGCTGGCGAACTGGCGCGTTTGCGGTCTTCTTCCAAGGTGCAATCCCAGTGCGAATGGTTCACATCCACAGGGCGTACCTCCACGCCATGTTCGCTTGCATCGCGCACGATTTGGGCCGGGGCATAAAACCCCATCGGCTGTGAATTGAGCAGACCGCAGGCAAAAGCGGCAGGGAAATGACATTTCAGCCAACTGCTGACATAGACCAGATGTGCAAAGCTGGCGGCGTGACTTTCTGGAAAACCATATTCGCCAAAACCTTTAATCTGGTTGAAACATCTCTCCGAAAAATCGGGATCATAACCGCGCGCGACCATACGCCCGACCATCATATCTTCCAAAGCGTGCACCATGCCGCGGCTGCGAAAAGTCGCCATTGCCTTGCGCAATCGGTTTGCTTCGACCGAGGAGAATTTTGCAGCATCCAGTGCGATTTTCATCGCCTGTTCCTGAAAGATCGGCACGCCCAAAGTCCGTTCCAAAATGCTGGAAAGTTCGTCTGGAGGACCGTGTTTCGGGCTTGGTGCGGGGATCACCACCCGCTCCTCCCCGCGCCTGCGTTTAAGATAGGGGTGGACCATATCGCCCTGGATTGGTCCTGGCCGCACAATCGCAACCTGGATTACCAGATCATAAAATTCACGCGGGCGCAGCCGTGGCAGCATGTTCATCTGTGCCCGGCTTTCTACCTGAAATACGCCAAGCGAATCTCCCTTGCGCAGCATCGCATAGGTTTCTGCATCCTCACGCGGGACGCTGGCCAAGGTTAGGTGGCGATCATGGTGGTCTGCCAAAAGATCGAGGCATTTCTTGATACAGGTCAGCATGCCCAAGGCCAGCACATCGACTTTGAGAATGCCCAAAGCTTCAATGTCATCCTTGTCCCATTCGATAAAACTGCGCTCTGGCATCGCGCCATTGCCGATGGGCACGGTTTGCGTCAGCGGGCCTTGGGTGAGGATAAAGCCGCCGACATGCTGCGATAAATGACGCGGCATACCGATCATCTGCTCGGTAAGTTTGAGCACGCGGCGAAGGTGCGGATCGCTTAAATCCATGCCCGTTTCGCCCACATGACGCTCACCAATTTCGCGGCCCATGCTGCCCCAAACTGTGCGGGCCAAAGCGCTGGTGACGTCCTCTGTCAGCCCCATCGCTTTGCCCACTTCGCGAATGGCCATGCGCGGGCGATAATGAATGACGGTGGCAGTCAGGCCAGCGCGCTGACGGCCATATTTGCGATAGATATACTGGATCACCTCTTCGCGTCGCTCATGTTCAAAATCGACATCGATATCGGGCGGTTCCTTGCGGTCTTCCGATATGAACCGATCGAACAAAAGCGCATGTTTGGCCGGATCAACCGAGGTGATGCCCAAGCAAAAACATACCGCCGAATTGGCCGCACTGCCACGGCCCTGACACAAGATCGGCGGATCAATTCCGCGCGCATAATCCACGATATCCTTGATCGTCAGGAAATAGCGTGCCAGCGCCATTTTGCCGATCAGCGCCAGCTCTTTCTCCAAGGTCTGCTGAACATAATCGGGCGTGCCGTCCGGGTAACGCCACTGCGCACCTTTCCATGTCTCGCTTGCCAGATAATCCTGCGCCTCCATCCCTTTAGGATAGATTTCCTCAGGATATTCATATTGCAGTTCATCAAGGCTGAAATCACACGCATCGGCAATTTCGCGCGCCGCCAAAATCGCTTGCGGCCAGCGGGCGAAGAGGCGCTGCATTTCCTCTGGCGATTTCAGGTGCCGTTCGGAATTGGCGTGTAGCCAATGCCCAGCCGCCGCTACTGTGGTTTTATGGCGAATTGCTGTCATCACATCTTGCAAAGGCCGCCGATCAGGTGCGTGATAATGCACATCATTGGTGGCAAGCAATTGCAGCCCATTGGCCCGCGCCAAGGTATCGAGATGGTGTAGCCGGGTGATATCGTCGCCGCGATAAAGATAGTTCGCGGCAAGATGTTTGAGCGTGGGAAGCTGCCGCGTGAGATGCGGGATCAGATCGGCAAAAGGCGCGGTAAGATTGCGATAACTTTCATCAGGCGAAGACGCACAGGCGCCAAGATTTTCTGGCTGTGTCAAACCTGCTTTTTCGGCGCCTTTCTTAGCGCCTGTGCGGCTTTGCGTGAGATCATTCTTAGCTGGAAACGGCACGACATTATCCGGAACTGTGATCGTGAAAGCCGCCTCCAGCTCACCCGGCGGGATCAGGATCAGCTGCACGCCTTCACAATGCGCCGTCACCATGGGCAGGGAAATCTCGCACACGCCTTTCTCCTGCCAACCGCCATCCAGCGTCTGCATCCGACCTGAACTGATCATTTGGCACAGGCGACCATAGGCTGCGCGGTCCTTGGGGTATGCGAGGAAAGTAAGGCCCTCGACCGTTTCGATCCTTGTGCCAATTACCGGGCGCAGTTTTGCTGTTTTCGCCTCAGTATGGATGCGCACCACGCCGGCCATCGAATTGGCATCGGCAATTCCGATCGCATCATAGCCAAGCTGGCGGGCGGCCATTACCAGATCAACAGGGTCAGAGGCACCGCGCAGGAAACTAAAACAGCTCACCAGACCCAGCTCAACAAAAGACGCGCGCGCTGGCACCTCCAGCTCTTCAGGGTTGAGCGGGATGCGGCGTTTATCAGGGGTCAGCGATGCGTCCGGCATCAGGCGCACAGCCCCTGCACAAACCAATCGGGCATTCCGCCGCGCCCATCATCGGCAAGGCCTTCGCGATAAATCCAGTATCTCCGCCCTGACCCATCTTCGATCCGGTAATAATCGCGCAGCCGCGCCGCGCCGCGCTCTCGCCACCATTCAGGCGCGATGCGTTCTGGCCCTTCGACACGCGCGATATCATGCACTTTTCCGCGCCAACGAAACTGCCGGGGATCGCCATCGGGGCTGGCATAAAGCACAGCGATTTTCTCGGCCCGGTCAAGCAGTTTGAGCGGGCGTGTGTGAAAAGCCAGCTCGTGCTGCAAAGCCGGTTCGGGATCGAGCGGCCTTTGCCAGCTTTGCGCACGTTCGGGCACATGGCTGGCGCGCAAAGTGGGGCGCTGCACTGCATCTTCGCCAAGCCGCACACTTAACCGATCAACGCAGGCGGCAAGCGAGGTGCCATGCTCTTGCGCTGCGGCTTCGATATCGGATTGTGCCAGCGTTAGTTCTTCACACCAGGCGGCGCGCAATCGCACCATCTCAATCCCGAAACCTGCATCCACATCATCAAGTCGCGAGGTGAACAGGCGGGTGATGTGGCTGGCATCGCGGGTCGCTGCGGCCAGTTCAAGTTGCCGCATCACCACTTCGCCATCCACACGCCACAGCGCCAACTCCAATCGCCGCGCGCCGCTGCCGCGTGCTTCCAATTCGCGCACCATATCAGCGGCCAGATCATCGACGACGGTATCCAGCAGGCTGCGATGGCGTACAGGTTCAAGCAAGCGGCGTTGGACCAAAGGCGCATGAACCGGCACCACAGGCAGCAAAGGTTCGGGCACAAGGCCGATCAGCTGATCCATCCGCACCAACGGATTGGCACCGGGCGAACGGTGATTGCGAAAACGTCGCTTGATCGCATCGCGGCCATTACGTCCTTCGCCTTCGCCCTGCCCAATACCAGCAAGATCGCCCAGCCGTTTAAGACCAAGACGCCGCAGGACCAGCAGTACATCATCATCAAGTCGCAACGCCGCAACGGGAAGATCGGCAAGCCGCATCGCCATATCATCATCAGAACCAAGGATAGCCGCGCCTTGCCCATAATGCGCCAGCGCCCATGCCGCGCCTGCCGTGGGTGCGATGGCTGTATGCACCGTCAGGCCGCGTGCATGGCACCGCCCGGCCACATCGCTGAGCAAGCGCCGCTCCCCACCAAAAAGGTGCGCCACCGCACTGACATCCACCAACACGCCATCGGGCGCATCAAGCGCAGACCACGGCCCCCAGCGCTGTACCCAAATGGCAAAGCGTTCAAGGAAAGCCAGATCACCTGCCGGATCACCCGGAGAGGTTTGCAGCGCTGGACATAGCGTACGCGCATCGGCCACCATCATACCGCAGCTTGCCCCTTCCAGCTGCGCAGCTGCATTGGGCGCTGCGATACGCGGTCCATGCGCCGTTTCTGTGATCAGCGCGAAAGGCTGTGCATCAGGCCCCTCACCCGGTTTGCAATTGTGGGAATGCCGCCAACGATCAAGCGCCAGCTGCGCGCACCAGATCGCCATGATCCGGCGCGGCGGAAGCTGGGCTTTGGACAGCTGGGCTTTCGGCAGCGAGGACAGGGTCGTCATCACGCAATATCCATTCTCCGGGGGGATGCGCACGGGCGCGGAACAGTTCGGCATGCCACGCCGCGCGGCCCGGCGCATTGCGGTTCCATAAAGGCGGCGCAGAAGGGGCCGATGTGACACGCCAACGCATGCGGGCCGCGCTCAATTCAGGATGCGCATCAAGGCGTATGAGGAATAGCGGCACGCCATGTTTTTCCGTCGCCAAAGTCAGGCGGCGACTGGCGGTGAAATCGAATTGCTTGGGATTGCCTGCCAGCTCTCCAATCACGCAGGCAAGATCGCGGCACCGCAACCCTTCTTCCAGCGCAAACAACGCGTCGCTGCAATTGCGCGCAGCAACATGTACGATCCTGTCTCGCACCGATTGCGGCAGGCCAGGGCGATACGGCCTTCCGCCCCGCCGGATCGCGTCGGCATCCTGCACCCACAAAATCGCCTTTTCTTCAGCTACAGCTTTGCGCTCTTGCCGCATGCCATCGCAGGCAAGCGCCACAGCAGCGCCTGCCCCGCTGCCTTCACGCGAAGAGGCGAAAATTTCACTATACAACGCGGCGCTTAACCCCGGACGCCAGCGCGGATTGCGCGCGCTTCCACGGGCCAGCTCCGCTGCGCGAGGCAAACGGGCCATATCCATGCGAATCAATCTCCTGTTCGCGTTAAATGCGGATGTTCTCAATATGTTCCAGTAGTGATGGAATAGCAATACGGAACTTCAAGCGCTGCTCTTCGTTGGAAAAAACAAAGGAGAAATCAATGACTACCGACACGGAACTCAAAACCAAATTTTGGGAAGCGCTTGCCGATAGCCCGTTTCTGTTTCTGCAATTGGACCGTGCCCCGCACAATGCCGTCCCAATGACCGCGCAGCTTGATGACGATGCTGATAGCGCCATCTGGTTTTTCACCACCCGCGATCACTGTCTTGCACAGTTGGGTGCTGCCACGGCAACATTTTCTGGCCAGGATCATGACATGTTTGCCCGTATCGGCGGAAATATATCGGAAGAAACCAGCAAAGATCGCCTCGACAAACAGTGGAGCAAAGTGGTCGAAGCGTGGTTCCCCGGCGGCAAGGATGATCCCAATCTGATCATGCTGCGTATGGACCTTGGCAAAGCTGAAATCTGGAACAGCGATCTTGGCCTTATTGACAGCATCAAAATGCTATTGGGACAAGACGTGCGCGAAGAAGCCAACAAAGAGAATGCCGAAGTAGCGCTCTAATTCACGCAATCCCAACGCAAACGGCCGTCATCCACAAGGGTGGCGGCCGTTTTGCTGTGCCTGTTGCGAGGGGTCTATTGTGAAAGGCTTGGGAAAATACCGACGATCAAAATGGCAATAAGCGCAATTGGACACACAAACCGCACCAGCATCAGCCACACGAAATGCAATACACCGCTCAGCCCGTTTTCCATATCGACAAGCTGGCGATCGGCTACCCAACCCACAAAAATCGATACAAGGATCGCGCCGATGGGAACCAGCAGTTTCGCCGTAATCCCGTCCAAGACATCGAACACACCCTGCCCTGCGAAAAGCGGGATGAAATCGAGCGGGTGAAAATCTGCCAGAACATTGAAAGACAGTGCGGCCAGAACGCCAAGAAACAAAGCACAGAACGCCACCAGAGCTGTGCTGACCGGCCGCACGATACGGAATTTTTCAACCACCCATGCCGTCGGCACTTCGAGCAAAGCCACAGAACTGGTCAAAGCCGCAAACCCAATCATAAGGAAGAACAGGAAGCCGATTAACGCGCCTGCTGGCATATCCTGAAACGCATGTGGCAAAGTCTGAAACATCAATCCCGGACCAGCATTCGCTTCCAATCCGGCTGCAAAGACAATCGGAAACAGGCACAGCCCGGCAAGCAGCGCGACGAATGTATCAGCGCTCGCAATGATGCCAGACGTGCTGCCCAGATTGACGTTGCGCCCGACATAGCTGCCATAAGTGATCATGCCTGCCATACCGAGCGAGAGCGAGAAGAATGCCTGCCCCAAAGCGGCCAACATCACCGGGCCGGTGAGCCTTTCGGGCTCAAACGTGAACAGGAAATCGATTGTCTGACCAAATGCGCCACCAAATGCACCATAAATCGTGATCGCGATAAGCAGCACGAAGAACGCCGGCATCATCCATGTCGCCACCACTTCGATCCCTGACGATACGCCGCGCGCCACAAAAAACACTGTGATCGCAAGGAACAGGACAAACAGGCCGATCATTAAGGAGGGATTGGCAAACATGGCAGGCAAAAGCGCTTCCACAGCTTTGGGATCCTGTCCGGCAAACGCGCCGCCGGTCAGGCCGCTTTGGAAAATGTCGACGACGAAAACACCAACATAATAAAGCACCCATCCGCCAACCACGCAGTAAAACGAGACGATAAGAAACGCGGCGAGCACACCAATATTGGCAAGCATAGCCCACATTGGCGAGGCTTTCGAAGCGCTGGCCACGCGGCGCACGCTTTCAGGTGCGCTTGCCTGACCATGGCGACCAATTAAGGTTTCGGAGAGCAGGATTGGCAAGCCGATCAACAACACACAGCCAATATAAAACAGCACAAAGGCACCGCCGCCATTGGCCCCTGCTTCTGCGGGAAAGCGCCACAAATTGCCCAGGCCAACGGCCGATCCGATCGCTGCGAGAATGAACGCGCTACGCGAAGACCACCCATCCCGCGTCGATCCGCCTTGGGTTAATGCCATCCTTTTATATCCTTTGCCCCCGAAGTGACGTCATGATGCAACGAAATACCCGTCACGTCGAGAAAGGAATGCAAAGATTACCCGGTCAATGTTGCCGGCAATTACAGTGATTGCAGGTTGCCAGCTTGGAACTTACAAGGCCATGCATGTCTACTAGCTTTACACTCGACACCTCGACCTCGCGCGCCAATCCAACGCCTGCTCCGATGAAGCGGCTTACAGTCCCGCGCATCCGCTCCCGCAAGCAAGATGGCGTGACGCAAGATCCGATCGTGATGTTGACGGCGTATACGGCGCGTCAGGCCCAATTGCTCGATCCGCATTGCGATTTGCTTTTGGTGGGAGATTCGCTGGGGCAGGTGATTTATGGGCTGCCCTCCACCGTGCCTGTCACTATGGATATGATGGCAAACCATGCCGCGGCTGTGGTGCGTGGCAGTTATCATAGCGTTGTCGTGGTCGATATGCCGTTTGGTGCATACGAAGCTTCGCCGGAAAAAGCGTTTGCAAGCGCAGCACGGCTTTTGAAAGAAAGCGGCGCTGTGGCGGTGAAGCTTGAAGGCGGGGAAGCGATGGCGGAAACGGTCGCCTTCCTCACCTCACGCGGCATTCCGGTGATGGGCCATGTGGGGCTGACCCCGCAGGCGGTGAATGTGCTGGGCGGATATATGGCACGCGGGCGCTGTGATGCAGAAGCGGACAAGATCGTGGGCGATGCCAGAGCGCTAGATGAAGCAGGTGCCTTTGCAATCGTGGTGGAAGGCGTGGTGGAACCTATCGCAATTGCCGCCACGCAAGCGGTTGCATGCCCCACAATCGGCATTGGCGCATCGGCCCAATGCGATGGGCAAGTGCTGGTGACCGAAGACATGCTCGGCATGTTTGAACGCGTGCCGCGCTTTGTAAAAAAGTATCACGATATTGCCAGCGTCATCTCCGACACTGCGGAGACTTACGCGAAAGAAGTGCGCGATCGCAGCTTTCCCAGCGAAGCGCAGACATATCAACCCAAGACCTGATCGCTCTTACCCAAGGCTGACTTATTTATGGCCACATTGCTGCGCCACTACACCTTCTCGCTCATCTTCACTGCGATCTGTTTCGGTCTTGCCATTTGGTATGGCTGGGCAAGCACGCAATCGGTGTCCGCCACGCTAAGCTTGCTGTGGATCGTGGTTGTGCTGTCGATCCTGGAAGTTTCTCTCAGCTTTGATAATGCGGTGGTGAACGCCACAGTCCTGCGAGAGATGGACCCGGTGTGGCAGCAGCGTTTCCTCACCTGGGGCATTCTGATCGCGGTGTTCGGCATGCGTATTGTGTTCCCGCTGGCGATTGTCGCGATTGCCGCCAATCTTGGCCCCGTGGACGCGATCAATCTGTCACTGAACGAGCCAGAGAAATATGAGCGGATCGTGCAAGGCGCACATATCGGTATCGCCGGATTTGGCGGCGCGTTTCTGGCGATGGTGGGCCTCACCTTCTTTTTCGATGGTGAGAAGGATGTGCATTGGATCAGCTTTATCGAGAAACAGATATCGCGCTTCTCCAGCGTGCCAGCAATTGAGCTTGGCATCTGCTTGCTGATCATTGTGCTGATCGCGGGCGCTTTGCCACAAGCCGATGCGGTCACTTTCCTGACCGCCGGCATATTCGGCCTGCTCGCCTTCATCGGCGTCCACGCGCTTGGCACTTTGATCGAAGCGCGTGAGGCGAAGAAAAAGGCGATGGGCGAAGTGGTGCGATCAGGCTTGGGCGGATTTATGTATCTTGAAGTGCTGGACGCATCGTTTAGCTTTGACGGAGTGATCGGAGCGTTTGCGCTTTCCAACAACATGATCGTGATTGCGCTGGGCCTGTCGGTTGGTGCGATCTTTGTGCGATCCATGACGATCCATCTGGTGCGGGCCGGAACGCTGTCTGAATATCGCTATCTTGAACATGGCGCATTTTGGGCGATTATCGCACTTGGCGCCATCATGCTGTTTTCCGCGATTGTCCATATTCCAGAGACGATTACCGGCCTTATTGGCGCTGTTCTGATCGGGCTGAGCTTCTGGTGGTCTGTGCGGCACAATCGCAAGCATGGAACGGTTAAGCTGTCCGCTAAGTAAATCTAGTTGCTCGAATAGCGAAAACAGAACCGGGCAATTGCCTTGCCCTCACCGGTCAATGTTGCAAATCGTACTGCTTGAGCAAATCGTAAAGCGTTGGCCGGCTGATCCCGAGCATTTTCGCGGTGCTGGAGATGTTGCCTTCACTGCGCGCCAAAGCATGGCGGATCATCTTGCGATCGCTGCGTTCGCGCGCGCTTTTAAGGTTAAGCGCATCGCTGGCCTCGCCATCTTCGCCATCGAGATCCAGATCTTGCGCGCCCACCAGTTTGCTATCAGCCATAATCACCGCGCGCTTTACCCGGTTTTCCAGCTCACGCACATTGCCGGGCCAACCCCATGCATCGATGGCAGCCAGCGCATCGGGCGCCAAGCCGGTGACAGACGGGTTCATTTCTTCAGCAAACCGTTTGAGGAAGACCTTGGCGAGCAAAGTCGCATCACCGGGCCTTTCTGCCAGCGACGGTATTTTGATCACCACTTCTGCAAGCCGATAGAACAGGTCTTCGCGAAAACGCCCGTCTTCGATCATCGCTTCAAGGTTCTGGTGCGTCGCGCACACGATGCGCGTATCCACGGCAATCGATTTGCGGCCGCCGATCCGCTCAATCGTGCGCTCCTGCAAAAAGCGCAGCAACTTGACCTGCAAAGGCAATGGAATATCGCCCACCTCATCAAGGAACAGCGTGCCGCCATCGGCCTGCTCAATTTTGCCTTCAGTGGTTTTTACAGCACCCGTAAATGCACCTTTTTCATGCCCGAACAACTCACTTTCCAGCAGGTTTTCCGGGATCGCAGCGCAGTTGATCGCGACAAAAGCACCATCTTTGCGCCCGCTGGCATTGTGCACACCTTGGGCAAGCAATTCCTTACCCGTGCCGCTCGCGCCCAGCAGCATGACAGAGACATTGGTGTTGGCCACCCGCTCAATCGTGCGCGCTACACGAACCATTTCGGGCGCTGCAGTAATGAGGTTGCCCAACACAACATTGCCATCACCAGCTTTGGCAGCAAGGCGACGGTTTTCTTCCTCAATCTCATGAAGATTAAGCGCACGCCGCACGATCAGACCAAGCTTTTCGATATCAACCGGCTTTTGATAAAAATCGTAAGCGCCGCGCTCAATCGCATTCAGCGCGCTTTCCCGCGCGCCGTGACCTGAGGCGACGATTACTTTGGTATCAGGCTTTATCGCCATAATTTCATCAAGGACTGCAAAGCCTTCTGTCGTGCCGTCGGGATCAGGCGGGAGGCCAAGATCGAGCGTGACAACGGGCGGTTCCTCGGCGCGCAAAGCGGCAATGGCATCCTTGCGATTGCCAACGATTACGACTTCGAAATCGTCATAAGCCCATTTGAGCTGAGCCTGCAGCCCTTCATCGTCTTCAACGATCAGAAGTTTGGTTTTGTCCTCGGCCATTACGCTACCTCGTCAGCCTGTGCCTTGAAATTTTCGATAAGATCACTCGCCTCGCTAAGCGGCAGGCGAATAATGAAACGGGTGCCCAACCCCTCGCGCGATTCCACATCAAGGCGGCCTTGCATGGCGCGGATCAATTCGCGCGCTTCGAACGCGCCGATGCCAAAGCCGCCGGATTTTGACGAGTGGAACGGTTTGAACAAACGCGTTCGGATAAATTCCGGGCTCATGCCTTGCCCGCTATCACTGACTTCGATGACGGCGCATCCCGGCTCAAGCCGCAAGTTGACATAGACCGGTGCGTTTTCGTCGCTCGCCTCAATCGCATTTTGCACAAGATGGGCGAGTGATTGTTCCAACGCCTCGCTATCGGCGCGCACTTCGCATTCTTCGGTTTCGAGCGTTCTGACATTATGCTGCGCGCGATATTGATCCACGACTTTCGCGATCAGACTATGTAACGCAAGGCGTTCACGCGGATTGTCACCTTGTGCGCCATATCGGCCAAGCCGCGCGAGCAGCGCCTGCAGCTTATCGGTTGAATTGCGCAAGGTGAGAATCATGTCGGCGCGAAATTCCGGCTTATCAGCATGCTTTTCAGCGTTGCGGGCGAGCAGTGACAGCTGACTGGCAAGGTTCTTGATATCATGCATCACAAAGGCGATGCGGCGGTTAAATTCGTCAAACCGCTGCGCTTCGCCAAGGGCATCCTGGCTGGCTTGTTCCGCAAGATAGCTCGCCAGCTGACGACCCACCACGCGCAGGAGATCAAAGTCCTCCCAATCAAGCCGCCTTGCCGTAGGAGCACGTGCCAGCACAACCACGCCAACAAGCCGCTCATAATGCAACAATGGCACCATGCCCCACGCATCTTCGCTGGACAGCAACCAATCGGGATAGGCAGGCTTGGGAATGCCCTGTTCTTGACCAGAACGGATATCATCGAGATCGAGGATAAACTGGCTGTCTTCAAAGAAGGTCACACCTTCCTCGGTCAATGCTTGCCCTGGCACATCAAGCCCCGGCCACTGCCAGCGCGCAGCGAGCGCCATGCCGCCTTCTTCCCGCGGCGTAAGCAGCAAACCCTTTGGGCTGTCGGCAATGTCGGCCACAGATTGGACAATACGTTCAGGCAGCGGCGGCGCAGTTGGACCGGCACGGCCAATCGTATTGGTAAAGCGCAGCCACTCCGCGCGATAATCATAGCGGTGTTGAAACAGATGTTTGGACAGTGTCACGCGCAGCCAACCGCGCAATTTCTTCGACGGCAGAACGGTGAGCGCAACGATGCTGGCGAGCAGGACAAAGCCGGTTTGCAAGATCCCTGCGCTTTCACTTCCCGCATAGGCAATACCTTGGGCGATAACGACCATCACCACCAGATATCCGCCGATAATCAGCAGCGAAAAGGATTGAAACGCGAAGCTGCGCGATGGGCGAAAGCGCAGCTCATTGCCTTGCTGCATCGTGCCAATGCCAAGCAGCAAGCACGCCGCCAGCAACGCGACACTGCGCAAATCACGCAGCAATACCGGCATGGCGTCCGCCAGATATGCAACGGTGAACAGGTTCAACTCATACAGCCAGAACACCGCCATGGCCGCAGCGGGCCATTGCAATGACCGCCGCGCTTCCTGCGATGCACCGACATACAAATTGTGCACCAGTACCAAGGCGCCGATGCAAAAAAGCATCCGCAAAATAATGGCAAAGCGCGCGATGAGTAGTTCAGCTCCGGCTTGCCCGGCATATTGCAGCCACACAAAAAGGATCGCGACTTGCAAAAATTCCACCAAGGCAAGTGCTGCAACGACCGGACGGATCGGGGATAAGTTCTTGTCCCGCGCATCATGGCCGAACATGCGATACAGCATCCATAGCCAAGCCAGGTACGTTGCGCTTAAACCCAGCGCGGTAAGCAGATTGTGGACGCCAAGCCCCGTGACGGCAAAGGCCCAAAAGGCTGCGCAAGACAGCGCGCCGATACACGCTTTGATTGCCGCGCCATGTTGCCGCCGCCCGGAAGCCAGAGCGAGCGCAATGACCACGCAGGTTACCCCGGTGGCCAAATGCGCCAGATACACAAGGATTTCCCAACCTGTCATGATTAGCGCGCACCCTCTGGCCACAACACAACGCGCAGCGTTTGCAGCAGGATCAACAGATCAAGGAATGGCGTATAATTCTTCGCATAATACAGATCATATTCCAGCTTGTGGCGCGAATCCTCAATCGATGCCCCATAAGGATAATTGATCTGTGCCCAGCCTGTGATGCCCGGTTTCACCATGTGGCGTTCTGCATAATAGGGCAGCTTGTCATCAAGATCGGCCACGAATTTGGGCACTTCCGGGCGCGGTCCGACAAAGCTCATCTGGCCTTTCAAAACAGTCCAAACCTGCGGCAATTCATCTATGCGCAGCTTGCGGATGATCTTACCCACACGCGTGATGCGCGCATCATCTTTTTCGGCCCATTTCGCGCCGTCTTTTTCGGCATCTGTGCGCATGGAGCGTAGTTTGAGAACCACGAACTCCTGACCATAAAGGCCCACGCGGACCTGCCGGAAAAAGGCGGGGCCTTTGCTGTCCAGTTTTACCAGAATGGCAAAGATTACAATCACCGGAAAGGTCAGCAGCAAAAGCAGCGAGCTTGCACCGATATCGAAGAGCCGCTTGGCGACCGATGAAATCGCTCTGCCCGATGAAAAGCCATCCGAGAATATCAGCCAGCTGGGATTGAGCGTATCAAGGTCAACGCGGCCCGTTTCCCGCTCCAGAAAGCTGGAGAAATCGTTCACATGCACACCGGCTGTTTTAATGCGCAACAGATCTTTGAGCGGCAATGAATTTCGGCGTTCTTCCAAAGCCAGCACCACTTCGCTTGCGCCCAGATTGGCGACAAATTTGGACAGGTCATGGATGGCAGAGCGTTCAATCGCTTCGGCCACGGTGTTTTTGGTATCGGACATGCCAACAAAGCCTACGACAACAAATCCGCTACCGCGCCGCTCTGACAATTTGCGAATACGCTCTGCCCGGCCTCCCGCTCCAAGGACAAGAACGCGGCGACGAAAGGCTGATGTACCAAGAAACGCGCCCACGATCAGCCGGTTCATCACCAGTAAAAAGATCGACAGCCCCATCGTATAAAGCAATGTCGAGCGCCAATAGGTATGCCCCGGCAATACGAAATCGATCATCGCTAGGCCAAGTATCGCAAGGCTCACACCCACCAACATGCGCGCGCAGGCAAAGCGCATCGAGCGCAGGGCATCGCCGCCATAAACACCCACAGCGATCAGCGCGGTCAGCGTTGTGACGGCAAAGCCAAAGATCGGGATCAGCCGATCAAACAAGGCTCCTGGATCAATGCCGATCTGTGACGCGCGCAAATTCCATGCGAGATCGGCCGCCAGCAGCAGCAACGCGAAATCGGCCATTCCCAGCAACAACACTGCGTGGGGAATGTAATGTTTGAATAATCGAATCATTGCCCCAACCGGTCTGTTCCCCGGGTACTGCTCCCGAGAAGGACAAGCGTTAACGCAGACAGATAAATTGTCGGTAAATTTTACACATCAAAGATGCGAATGTCCCGCAATTTCGACGATTGCCGGGTTTTTAAGAGGCTATAATGGTTGCACACGCAGGTTAGCGGCATGGAAACCACGTTACATTCCGTAGGTTAGCACCAACAGGATACTGAGCGTCGTCACCATAATCAAAACCAGCGGCACGCCTGTTCTGAGGTAATCGGCAAACTTGTAATTGCCCTCCGCCATGATCAACATATTGGTTTGATAGGCGATGGGGGTTGCATAACACAGGTTGCACCCAAACAGCACAGCCAGGATCAGCGGTTCTTGCGGCAGGCCCAGCTCGGTCGCGATGTTGAATGCTATGGGCGTACCCACAGTGGCAGCGGTGGCATTGGATGCAAAGTTGGTGAGCAAGGTCACAAACAGCATGATCGCTGCCAAAACGCCTGCTGCGGGTAAATGTTGCAGCCCCATCGCTAGAAGTTCACCCAGCCAACCGGCTGCGCCGCTATCCAGAATGATACGGCCAATCGCAATACTGGCGGCGACCAGTACGATGACTTTGCCCGACAATGCACGCCCGACGCGGTCAAATTTCACACAGCCGGTCACAAACATCAAAATCGCGCCGGCCAGCGCTGATATCGCGATAGGCATTTTGAGAAGGTAGAACCCTTGATCGCCATAAAAAGGCAGACCGACCGAAGCGAGCGCGATAGCGCCAGCCATGATCCCGCCCGCAAGCAATGCCTTGGAACGGCGCGGAATGACCTTCGCCCCTTCGAGCTGCAGCAGGCTATCTGCATTGGCGAAAGTTTCCAGCTCATCGGGCAGACCCATCACCAGCAGCACGTCGCCTTCACAAAGCCGCAGCTCCTTGGATGTTTCTGGATTTGGATTGCTCAGCAGCCGATCCGGTTTGTGGATGCCCAGCACTGCCACGCCAAAATGATCAGCGATGCCCGATGTGGCGAGCGTACGGTTGAGAATGCGGCTATCGCTGGTCACGACCATTTCAACCACTTGAATGTCTTCGCGGCGCGCTTTGCCCTCGCGTTCGATGCGGTCAATAACCCAGCCAGGCGCAACCTGACCGCGCAAGATCCGCAAAGCCTCTTCCAAGCCTTCATGCGTGCCGGAAATGGTCAGTCTCTGGCCTGCTTCAAAAGTGCCTTGCGGGCGCTCTTCAAAGCGGAATTCTTCGGGCAGGGAATCGGTGATTTCGTCAAAATGCTTACCGATCAGGCCGCTATTTTGGGTGACCCGCAACCGCGCGGTAAAGCGTCTTTGCGCTTGCACTTGATCGGTGGAATTGTCCGGCAACAATCGCGGCATGACCAGCCACAGATATGGGAAGGCGACAATCGCGGCCATCAAGACAATCGGCGTGTAATGAAACACCGGCATTTGCGGCATGCCCAAATCCACAGCGATACCAACCACCAAAAGGTTGGTCGAAGTGCCGATAGTTGTTGCCATGCCGCCGATCAGAACAGCTGCGTTCAACGGGATAAGCGTCTTGGAAGCAGGCATCGCCCCGCGCTGTGCCAAGGCGACAAAGATCGGCAACAGCAACACCAGAACCGGTGTATCATTGACGATCATCGAGAGACCAAAGGCGAGCAGCAGCGACGCGAGCAAGCCAACATGAATGTTAAACTTCCACACTCTTTCCAAAACACGCGCCGCAGGTTCAAGCGCGCCAGTGACGACCAGACCCCGCCCCATGATCATCAGCGCACAAATCGTGATCAGCGCATAATGCCCAAAACCGCCAAAGGCGAGCGTCAGGCCATCGGTAGGCAACGTGTGCGGCAATGGGAAGAAATACAGGCCAACCGCAATCACAGCAATGGTCATCAGCGAGATGATCTCAACCGACATGCGCCCGCGCGCGAACGCAACGAACACGGCCACGGTCAAAGCCATGGCCGCAATTGCGTGAAAGGATGGGACTTCGATTATATCCTGTGTCCCTGATTGCTTGCGCTAGCCCCGATCAAATCAGGGCTAGCGCATAACAAGATGGTACCTCCGGCCGGAGTCGAACCGGCACTTCGTAAGAAACTCGATTTTGAGTCGAGCGCGTCTACCAATTCCGCCACGGAGGCTCGCGTCATGCGAGGACGATTACAAGCGGTTAGAGCACATGTCTATGCCTTCAATGCACCTGCAATCGCCTTATGCAGTTTTGAATGCAATGGATCGCTGCCTGCAATGACTTGTTTATCGCAAATTGGCTGTGACCGACCACGATAATCGGTAACGAATCCCCCGGCTTCACGCACCAGCAATCCGCCAGCTGCCGTGTCCCACGGAGACAAACCACTTTCCCAAAAACCATCATAGCGACCCGCAGCAACCCATGCCAGATCAAGCGAGGCCGCGCCGAACCGGCGAACGCCTGCAATCTGCGGACCGATCGCGTTATAAATCTTGAGCCATTCATCGAAATCGCCATGCCCTTGAAATGGCATACCTGTGGCGAACAACGCGTCGGACATCTGGCTGCGCTTGGAAACACGAAGACGGGCATCTTGCAGCCATGCACCGCGTGTTTTTTCTGCCCAATATGTCTCGTCCAGAACGGGCTGATACACCACCGCCGCAGTCACTTCACCCCAGCCACTGCCATCAAGCTTGGGTTCTTGCACTGCAATCGAGATCGCGAAATGCGGAATGCCGTGCAAAAAATTGCTCGTCCCATCGAGCGGATCAATGACCCAGCGCGGCGCATCGGGATTGGGATCAATTTCGCCCGCTTCTTCGAGCAAAAAGCCCCAATCGGGGCGCGCCTTGACCAGTTCGTCATACAAAATACGCTCTGCCGCTTCGTCTGCTTTGGAAACGAAATCGGAAGGGCCTTTGCGGCTGACTTGCAGTTTTTCAACTTCGCCAAAATCTCGGCGCAACCGCGAACCCGCTTTACGAGCAGCACGTTCCATTACGCGAATCAGGCCAGAATACATCGACATTGGGGTTAGCTGGCCTTCCCGACATAGGTTTGCTCATACACATCAACGATGATGCGCGTGCCGCTGCCAATATGCGGCGGGACCATGATGCGAACACCATTATCGAGCACAGCAGGCTTATAGCTGGAGGAGGCAGTTTGCCCCTTCACCACGGCATCCGCTTCAACGATTTCCGCCTCGATTTGTGATGGCAATTGCACGCTGATAGGGCGCTCTTCCCAGAGTTCCAGGCTTACTTTCATGCCGTCCTGCAAAAATGGGCGAGCATCGCCAAGTAGGTCTGATGGCAGATTGATCTGCTCAAATGTGTTTTCATCCATGAACACCAGCATGTCGCCATCTTCATAGAGGAATTGATAATCCTGCGTTTCCAGACGCACCTTCTCAACCGTGTCTGCGCTGCGGAAGCGAACATTGGTTTTGCGGCCATCGATGAGGTTCTTCATCTCAACCTGCATATAGGCGCCGCCTTTGCCCGGCTGCGTGTGCTGAATCTTGGCAACTTTCCAGATGCCGCCCTCATATTCGAGGATATTGCCGGGACGAATGTCCACGCCGCTCATTTTCATCGGTCATTGCCTTGTTACGGGTATGTCAAAGAAGTCGCTGCGCGCCCTAGCCGCTGGCTGCGCGGCGGGCAAGCGGTGTGGTTATGCGAAAAGCGAATCCGTTTCACCAATTGCTGCGATCAGCCGATCAATCGCGGTGTGTGATGCGGCCATGGCGAAGTGCTGTGTATCGATCTGGATGGTGATATCGGCTTCATCCTTGTCCCCGCGCGAACTGTCAGGCGCGACAATTCCATCGACGGCGGACCAGATGGCGATGGTGGGGATCGGCGGCTTGACGCTGAAATCCTCAGCAAAAGGCGGATTATCGACGGTGTGATCGTTCAGCGCCTCGTAAACGCGCCACCCGTGATTAGCGTGACGATCACCGGAAAATGGCGTGCCCACAGTGATCACCATCGCGATATCATCCGCAGCCCGGTGCGCCAGAACGCGAGCGTAAAGACCACCAAGGCTCCACCCAATGACGATAGGTTTGTGCCCCGTCTGCCGATGCAATTGCGCCACGCGATGTTCCAGCTTGTCCAGCTTTTCAGGGTGGCCGCCAGTATTCATGCCCTGCCGCCAACCCTCTGGCTCAAAACCGCGCATCCGCAAGGTCCGCCGCAGCAATGTTGTCGAGATATCGCCTGTTGCAAGGCCGGGTATCACCAATACCGGGCGCCCTCGCCCGATCTTTGCGCCTTTACGCGGCATCCGCAGCGGATTGACCAGCACTCGCGGGAAAGCGAGGCCTTCCTTCAATGTGTTGCGGATGGGAGGAGGTAATACCAAGCTGTTAGTCGCCTGTTAAAATCCGCTCGACCAATTCTTTTACACTGGGCGTATAATTGTTGGAATAGAACGGATCTTCGCGAAAACGATAGGCCGAGTGACCAGCGAACATCAGATTGTTTTCCACCGCATCACCATGTGCGATATCTTGCAGCGTTTTCTGAATGCAGAAACTGCGCGGATCGGCCAGACGGCCGGTGGTGAAATTATCGTGATCTTTCCAGCTGGAAAATCCGCAATGTGACAAACAACCCATGCAATCGGATTGATCCTTGCGGATGGTATCGCGGCTTTCTGGCGTCACGAATACCAGCGTATCATCGGGCGTTTTCAAAGCTTCGGTATGACCTTCGCCAACCCAGACCTTCGCCCGCTTTTTATCTTCAGGCTTGACCCAAAGTTTGCCGCCTTTTTTGACGATCTCCAGCTGCACGCTGTGATCTTCATCCGCCGCTTTCGCAAACGGGATTTGGCGATCAGAACGGTGCATCAGATCATAGAGGAAAGGCGTTTTGACAGCGCTGGAGTAAAACCCGGTGGGGCTGAACTTATGGAGCAGCACATCGCCCGGCTTGATGTCTCGCAAAGCATCTTTCCACACTTGTGGAATGGGGCTTTCATGGGTGAGCAAAGGGCGGGTGCCGAATTGGAAGGCAATTGCGCCAAGTTCTGGATTGTCGATCCAGTTTTCCCATTCGCGCAAATTCCACACGCCGCCTGCCATCACGATAGGAATGTCGTCTGCGACGCCTTCTTTGCGCATCATTTCGCGCAATTGTTTTACGCGCGGATAGGGATCTTGCGGTTCGCGCGGGTCTTCTGCGTTGGACAAGCCATTGTGACCGCCTGCGAGCCATGGATCTTCGTAAACCACCGCGGCCATCAAATGCGGCACCTTGTGATAGGCGCGCTTCCACAAAGCCCGAAACGCACGGCCTGAGCTGATGATGGGGAGGTAATAGACATTGTGGCGTTCGGCGATTTCGGAAAGCTTATAAGGCATCCCTGCCCCGCAGGTGACGCCTGTCACCATGCCTTTGGTTTGCGCCAGAACACCTTCGAGCACTTCTTGTGCGCCGCCCATTTCCCACAGCACATTGATATTGATTGCGCCTTTGCCATTAGCCATTTCGTGCGCGCGCTTGACCTGTTCGGTCGCGCCATCAATCGCGTATTGGATTAATTGTTGATGGCGTTCTTCACGCGTGCGTTGGTCATAAACCTGCGGTATGGGATCGCCATTCTCGTCATAGCTATCTGCGTTGACCGCGCTCACCGTGCCGATGCCGCCCGCAGCCGCCCATGCGCCGGAGCTTGCATGGTTGGTCGCAGATACGCCTTTGCCCCCTTCGATCAGCGGCCAAACTTCACGGCCACCATATGTAATCGGTTTAAGTCCCTTGAACGTCATCATTGTCCTCAGTGTCGCTGTCCGTAGAAATGGACAGGGCATTGGCGTCATCACCAGGTTGCACGCACGGTTCTATTTCGTGCGGGTCGGGGCGCGGCCCAGTGACTTCAAATTGTGCATAATAGCCAGCGATTTGTGGCTTGCGTATAAACTCTACAAGCCGATAGCCTACTCGTTCGAATTCGCAAAACAGGAGTTGTGGAGCAATGCCGTGTTCATCCGCCGGGCGATCAACATCCACCACGATCACTTGCCCGCCATCGGCCAATGCTGGCCGCATGCGCCACAAAAAGGCGTATGGCTCTGCCACCTCATGATACATGTGCACCAGGAAAACCCGGTCGAAGCTTTGTTCGGGCAATTTGGGATTATCAGGATCGCCCAAAACAATGGAAACATTGTCCAACCGCTCACGCTCCACCCGGTTACCTAGGCGCCGCAGCGCGTTTTCGTCAATGTCATTGGCCAACACGCGCCCCTGCGCACCCACACGAGCGGCTAGCCGCACGGTGTAATAACCCTCACCAGCGCCAAGATCGGCAACCGTCATGCCCGACGTGATCTGCGCTTCATCCATCACGGTAACGGCTTCGCGGCGGTCATCACGGATTTGTTCTGTCGAAAATGCTGTGCTGCCAGTGTCAGAAACCGGGCGATAGGCGCGCGGAAAATCGCGCGAGGTCGGCGGCCTGTCGTCTTCCGCAACATCACATGCGATCAATGCCGCAAGGGCCATAAGAGCGATGATTGTGCGCATTACAGTGTCACGGTATCGGCAAGGACCGCATACCTGCAACAAAGACATTAAACGGCAGATCATCTGTCCGACAAGGTATTTGGCTTTCGCTGGCGTCTTCATTGACCCGTATGGCCGTCTGCCGGAATATCTGGTCCAGAGATTGGAATGCGGCTTGGCCTGGAAACTGTTCTTCCTCTCGTTCAATATCGAATTGATCGACCGATCCGCCTTGATCAGCCTTGCCGCCAGCAATGACGCAAGTGCGAAAATTGCCACTCTCGCAACATTTGTCGAAATAGTAAGAGAAACGCGGCCCGACCACCACATCAGCATAGGCAGGCGTGGCCATTGCAGCGATCGTCTTGGCAATCACACAATCGCTGGCCTTATGCCATGCTGATATCATCATTTCTCTCCCAACCCGATTGCGAGCTAACCCGCTTACCGCCGCAATGGCAAGTCACTCAACATCCTCAACATCCACGCTTTCTCCGGTTACGCGTTGGGCCAGTGCGGCAGCAATGAAATCATCGATATCTCCGTCAAGCACATCGCCTGGTGCGGTGGAGGTGGTGCCGGTGCGCAGGTCTTTGACCATCTGATATGGCTGCAGGACGTAAGACCGAATCTGGTGGCCCCAGCCGATTTCGGTCTTTTCCTGATACTCGCCTGCCGCTTCTGCTTCGCGGCGCGCCAATTCAGCTTCGAACATGCGCGCTTTGAGCATATTCATGGCGGTGGCGCGGTTCTTATGTTGGCTGCGATCGTTCTGGCTGGCAACCACAATGCCGCTGGGCTTATGGGTGATGCGAACGGCGCTGTCTGTTGTGTTGACGTGTTGCCCGCCTGATCCACTGGCGCGGTAAGTATCGATTTTAAGGTCGCCTTCGTTGATCTCGATATCGATGGAATCATCAATTACCGGATAGACCCAAACCGAGCTAAATGAGGTATGCCGCTTGGCGGCGCTATCATACGGGCTGATCCGGACAAGGCGATGCACGCCGCTCTCGGTTTTGGCATAGCCATAGGCGTTTTCGCCTTTGATAAGCAGCGTTGCGGATTTGATGCCAGCTTGTTCGCCTGCCTGATATTCGACCACTTCCACCTTATAACCGCGCCGTTCGGCCCAACGCGCATACATGCGTTGCAGCATCTCTGCCCAATCCTGGCTTTCGGTGCCGCCTGCACCTGCATTGATTTGCAGGTAGGTGTCGTAGGCATCTGCTTCACCCGATAACAAAGCGCTGACCTTGTCACGGTCCGCTCTGTTGGCAAGTTTTTCAAGGCTGCCCAGACCTTCTGTGATGACATCCTCGTCACCTTCTACATCGCCCATTTCGACGAACTCAGCAGCGTCTTTCATCTCACTGGAGATTTCGCGCACCGTTTCCACAGCATCTTTAAGCTGTTTATGCTCACGGCTGATGGCCTGTGCCTTCTTGGGATCGTTCCACAGGTCAGGGTCTTGCACGCGCGCTTCCAGCTCGTCCAAACGGCGCAAGGCGTGCTCCCAATCGAGCGACTTCTTGACGAGGGCGAGTGCCGCTTCAATCCGGTCTATATGGGCCTGCCCTTCGGCACGCATGGTATATCTCCAAAATGAAAGAGAGCGCGCCTAGCGCACCGCAGTGGTTTGGGGAAGAGCGCGTGGCAAGTTCGCCGAGATGCCCGGTCCGGTGGCCAGCGTCATCATGACCTGCAAAATACTGCCCAAGCTAATACAAGCCGCCCTGCTCTTCGGCAAAGTTCTCAGGTTCATCCGCATTGCTTGGGCCACGATTGCGCGCTTCTTCCTGGCGCCGCAACTGAGCGAGGATGAGATTGCGCATGGCTGCAATATCATCCTGCCGCTGGCTACGGCGCGGTTCGGTGTCGGGACGGAATGCCTCCCAGATTACAGCGGATTTGGGATCATCGGTCGGCCATGCGTTGAAAACGCGCCGCCCCGTCAGCCGATCAACACGCACCATACGCACCCCGCGCGGAGCAAGGAACGGGCGCCCGCTCCACTTGTTTGGCGTTTCCTCCACAAACTGCTTAAAAATAGGCGCAGCCGTGTTCCCGCCTTGGATCCAGCCGCCCATATTGCGCGGTGTGTCAAAGCCAAGATACGTCCCTGCAACGATATCGGGCGAGCCGCCCACAAACCACGCATTTGTCGGGCCGGTGCTCGTACCTGTTTTGCCGAACAGCGGAATATCTAGATCGCGCAAGCGTGTCGCAGTGCCGCGCTGCACCACGCCGGTTAACATGTGCACAGTTTGGAACGCGGTGCGAGCATCCATCACCTGTTGCCCGCGCACACCGAAGCGAGGCATCGCCTCGCCGTCCCATTCATCCATATTGCAACCCATGCACTCGCGTTCATCCGCGCGCCAGATAACTTTGCCATCGCGGTCCTGTACGTAATCGATCAAAGTGGGTTCGATCCTGCGGCCATGATTGGCAAGCGTGGCATAAGCGCTAACCATTTTCATGACTGTGGTATCACCAGCGCCAAGGGCAAAGGCGGGATAGGGTTGGTACTGATCCCTTTCCGCAATGCCGACATTTTCAAACGTATCGATGACGTTCTCCATCCCGGAATCCATCGCGATATGCACGGTCATCAAATTCTTGGACTGCTCTAGACCATACCGCATTGGATATTCACCGCCACCGCGCGAACCGCCGAAATTGGTGAAGCATTTCTCACCCAAATCGCTGCCTTGGTAATAGCAATATTGCTTATCTGGCACGACGGAAGCTGGCGTCATCCCGAATTCAAGCCCCGTGGCATAGACAAAGGGTTTGATGGTTGAGCCGGGCTGGCGATTGGCTTGCATCGCTCTGTTAAATGCGCCCAGCCTTGCATCGAAGCCGCCTTGCATCGCGAGCACCCGACCTGTGCCGGGCGCTTGTGCTGCAAAACCTCCTGAAACTTCGGGAATAGCGCGCACGCGCCAGCCAGTGCCCGCTGGGCTGGCCGCAATCACATCGCCTGCTTTCAAAGCGCTAGGCAAATTGCTCAAGGGTGCTTGCTTGCCATCGGAAAAGCCGATTTGCGCAGCCGCGCCATTGCGCGATGTGACAACGCCGATGCGCCAATCATCATAGCCGATGGAAAGGTATGAACTGCGCAATTGGCTGGCCCAATTGCCCTCGTCCAAATCAATCGTCGCAATCGGACCGCTCCAGCCGCGATTGCCATGATATCGCAGCATGGCAGTACGCATCGCATTTTGCGCAGCTGCTTGCAGCTCGGTATCCAATGACGTGCGCACCCACAGCCCGCCTGCATAAACGCTGTTGCGGCCATCTTCGGCTTCTTCCCCAAACATTTCGATCAGGGCGCGGCGCACGCCTTCCAGGAAATACCCCGCATCAGCTGATCGCTCTTCACGGCGGCCTTCGACAATGCCCAGTGGCAATGCGCGCGCGGCATCGCGCTGGGCCATTGTGATGTGTCCATTGTCTTCCATCTGGCCCAGCACAATGTTGCGGCGAACTATCGCAGCATCGAAATTGGCTGACCGGCTATATTGCTCCGGCGCTTTGGGCAGGATGGCAAGATAGGCCATCTCATGCAGCTCCAGATCGCCTACATCCTTATCGAAATATGTCCGCGCGGCGGCTTGTACGCCGTGGGAGCGGCGACCCAGTGCAATTTCATTGAGATAAAGCGTGATGATCTCTTCTTTGGTCAACACCTCTTCAATGCGCGTGGCCAAGATCATTTCGCGCAATTTGCGCACGATGGAATATTCGTTGGTCAAGAGCACATTCTTGGCGACTTGCTGTGTGATGGTGGAGCCGCCCACGGCGCGTTGATCGCTGCCAATTTTGGTCACATAATCGAACACAGCATTGGCAAAGCCGGTCGCATCAATGCCGTTGTGGCTCCAAAAAGTTTCGTCCTCTGCCGATGTGTAGGCATTGAGCAATTGGGTCGGCAAATCTGGAAACTGCAATGCAACCCGGCGCTCACGTTCATAACGATGGACGATTTCGCCGTCGATGCCGCGCACGACGCTGGGCAGGTTGGGTTCATATTCCAACAATTGTTCGGCATCCGGCAAATTGCGCGCCAGCAATGCCCAGCCCGCAATCAGCACGATAAGCGAGAGCAACACCAACCAAAATCCCCAGCGGAACAGGCGGCTTTCCTGCCACTTGGTACTGAACCATGCGCTCATGCCGCTCAATCGCGTGCGAAAATCGTGCATGGCGCTGTCGCCGGTTGTAGTATCTGAATTGGTCATAGGCCCGCTTATCTACATGCCACAAAAAGCTGGCGCCACCATGAACGGCACCGCTTGCGGTGAATTGAACCTTCTCTACTCTTCTTCAGGGGGATTGCGCGCGAAATAAACGCGGATTGCCCGAGAAATGGCATTGGCAAACCGTTGTTGCCCCTGCGGCGATGCCAATGCGCGGGCCTCATCAGGGTTGCTGATAAAGCCCGATTCGAACAACACCGAAGGGACGTCTGGTGCTCGCAGCACTGCCAAACCTGCGGCACGCTGCGGATCGGGATGGAATTGGATGTCGCCTTCCCCTTCGCGCAACATCAGTTCAACAAATTCTTCTGAAGCAGCGCTCGTGCGGCGTTGGGACAGTTCGACCAGAATATCGGTGACTTCCGTGCTGTCCCCGGAAATCGGTATGCCGTTTACCATATCGGCCCGGTTTTCCCGTGCGGCAAACCGCCTTGCCGCCTCGCTCGTCGCTTCATCGGACAACACATAGATGCTCGCGCCGGTGACTTCGGATCGCTCCCCTGCACTATCAGCATGGATGGAGAGGAACAGATCCGCCTCCAGCTCCCGCGCGATTGCCACGCGTTCTGAAAAGGCGAGGAAGCGGTCATCCTCGCGTGTAAGAGCAATCCGAATATTGCCATCTTGCAAAAGCCGATCACGCAAGGCGATGGCAAGGCCCAGAACAACCTCTTTCTCAAGATGATTGTCACTCACGGCGCCAGGATCATGGCCGCCATGCCCGGCATCAATAACCACCAAAGGCAAACGCGTATCGGCAGGCCCAGCCACATCGGGCAAAGCCATGCCGGGTGCAGCAACAGGCAATGTGAAGCGCAATGAGGGGACGGCTTGCGGTTTGATGTGGACAATTCCCGCTACGATTAGCCCTGCGACACTTGCAACAGCCAGCAGCCCGGCAATCAGCCCGGTAAACCAATAGGTCTGCAAAATTGGCACTCGCAAGGCGTATCCCCATCGAAATGATCAGCGGCTTGATTGCCGTGCAGCAACGCGCACGCAAAGTCACCTTGGTACGTTACAAGGTATATTTACCCAATTGCGCAATAAGGTTGCCGAGCCTTTCCCCGGATGCTAGCGCTTTGATTGTTGGGGCCAGGTTTCTGCTCACGACTTCCCAGAACCGGCATTTCGCCGTTTTCCGGGCTCAAATACAGGTTGATGCCATAATGCAAAGCACCCGCTCACATGCCGCGTCGCAGCCGCAAGGCCGCGCATCGGGCATGACCGGGCACCGCTTTTTAAAGCTAGCGCAGCGAAAATCCCTGCGCCTTTGCATTTCGGCAGACACGTTTCGCATTGCCGCTCCCACGAATGAGAGCGGCTCTTTCAAATCCTCCCCAAACGCATGTGGCCAATCGCCCATCGCAGGGGGAATTCACACAAATCGGCAGACATCGCTTTTGCGCCTACAACGGACCAGTTTCGTAAGGCGTTGCGGGTTTGCCTGGAGACAATTTAATGGCAACGCGCATGTTGATCGACGCGCGCCACACGGAAGAAACCCGGGTGGCGGTCGTAAAAGGAAATCGGATTGAGGAATTCGATTTTGAATCTGCTGAACACAAGCAGATCAAAGGCAATATATATTTAGCCAAAGTTACGCGGGTTGAACCCTCGTTGCAGGCGGCTTTTGTGGACTTTGGCGGCAATCGCCATGGCTTCCTCGCCTTTAGTGAAATTCATCCCGACTATTATCAGATCCCGCATGAGGATCGCGAAGCTTTGCTCGCCGAAGAACAAGAGGCGGCTGAAGAAGAAGCTGCCCTGCGCGCAGCGGAAGACGATGACGAAGTCGAAGAACCTGCTGATGAGCGGGATGACGGCGATGATGACAATGATGATGACGAAGTCGAAGCCGGCGTTGAGGAGATCGACACCAGCGAAAAAGATGACGTTGCCACCATCGAAGACGGCCAGGTCGATAAAGATGGCGATGACGGTTCCGAAGATGACGAAGATGATACCGATTCTGACGACACAGATGGCGATAACAGCGACGACGACGATGAAGATGGCGATGATGAAAAGCCCAAGGGTCGTGGCCGGGGCCGCGGACGTGGTCGTGGTCGGGGCCGTAGCGGCAATCGTCAGCAAGGCCGTGGTCGCAAAGGCAGCCGCGCCAAGGAAATTGACGATGTGCGTGCCAAACGTCAGGCGCTGCGCCGCCGTTATAAAATCCAGGACGTTATTCAGCGCCGCCAGGTCCTGCTGGTACAGGTCGTCAAGGAAGAACGCGGCAACAAGGGCGCGGCCCTCACCAGCTATCTAAGCCTTGCAGGCCGGTATTGCGTGTTGATGCCCAATTCCAGCCACGGCGGCGGTATCAGCCGCAAGATTTCCAATGGCACTGATCGCAAGCGTTTGAAGCAGGTTGTCTCTGATCTCAGCTTGCCCAAAACAATGGGCCTGATCGTGCGCACAGCGGGCCTGTCACGCACCAAGACAGAGATAAAGCGCGATTTCGATTATCTTGCCCGGCTGTGGGACGAAATACGCGAACGCACTCTGGGCTCCAGCGCACCCAGCGCCATTCATTCCGATTCCGATCTGATCAAGCGGGCAATCCGCGACATTTACAATCGCGAAATCGAAGAAGTGATCGTTGAAGGCGACGCTGGCTATAAAGCTGCGAAATCCTTCATGAAATTGCTAATGCCAAGCCATGCAAGGCGGGTTAAGCATTATGCCGATCCGGTGCCCTTGTTCCAACGCTATGGCGCCGAAGATCAGCTTACGGCCATGTATGATCCGATGGTGCAGCTGAAATCAGGCGGCTATCTGATTATCAACCCCACAGAAGCTCTGGTGTCGATCGACATCAACTCTGGCCGTTCGACCAAAGAACATGGCATCGAACAAACTGCCCTCCACACCAATCTGGAAGCCGCACGAGAGATCGCGCGCCAATTGCGTCTGCGCGATATGGCCGGTCTGGTGGTGATCGATTTCATCGATATGGAACACAATTCCAACGTCCGCAAAGTTGAGCGCGCGATGAAAGATGCGCTCAAGAACGACCGCGCGCGGATCCAGGTGGGCCGCATCTCAGGGTTTGGCCTGATGGAGATGAGCCGCCAACGCTTGCGTACAGGTGTGCTCGAGGCCACCACGCGCGAATGTCCGCATTGCGATGGCACCGGCCTTGTCCGCACCGCAAGCTCTTCAGGTTTGTCGGCATTGCGCCTCATTGAAGATGAAGCTGCCAAGGGCAAAGGTAGTATTATCACGCTGAGTGCTTCGACCGAGGCCGCTGTCTATCTGCTCAATTCCAAGCGCGCCGATCTTACCGAGATTGAACAGCGTTATGGCGTTGGCGTGGAGGTGAAGCCCGAAGGCGAAGATGAAGGCGCGAAAATGAGTGTCGGTTCATCTGGACCCAAGCCCACGCAAGCACCCAAATTTGAACCCATCGTGGATGAGGATGATGACGAGGGTGATGAGGACGACGCCGTATCCGACGAAGAAGGCGAAGATGAAGATGGCGAACCGCGCAAAAAGCGTCGCCGTCGTCGTCGCGGAGGTCGTGGCCGCAATCGCAATCGTCAGTCCGATGATGAGAACACGTCAGAAGACGGCGACGATCAAAGCTCTGGGGATGATTCGTCTGAGGAAAGCTCTGACGATGATGGCGAAGAAAAACCCCGCCGCCGTCGCCGCCGAGGAGGCCGGGGACGTGGCCGCAAACGTGATGGCGAACAGTCAGATGGTGAAGCATCCAGTGATGATCAGTCAGCTGATGATAAGCCAACGGATGGTACGGCGACAGAAGATCAGCCAGAAAAAGCTGCTGATGATAAGTCCGACACTGACGCGCCAAAAAGCGATGAGAGCGTAGCACAAGAACCTGCCGAAAAACCCAAGCGCCGCACACGTCGCAAAAAGGCTGATACGCAAGAGGCAAAGCCTTCTGAAGGCGATGGCGAGGCAGACAAGCCTGCCGAAGACACGCCCGCTGAAGAAAAGCCCAAGCCGAAACGCACTCGCAAGAAAAAAGCTGATGCGGAAACCAATGATGGCGAAGAGCCGAAGGAAAAGCCCAAGCGCACCCGCCGCAAGAAAGCTGAACCCAAAGCTGAACCCAAGGCCGATGTCGAAGCTGCGGAAGATGTAGCGAAGCAGGATGTGGCGCAGGAAAAGGCCCCTGCCCCGACCAAAGCTGCAACAAGCGAAGCTGAAGCTGCGCCGGAAGGTCATGCCGATGAAGGTAGCCCACGCCGTGGCGGCTGGTGGCAGCGTACTTTCGGCAATTGATCAGAGTTTAGCGGATATCGGGGATAGGTTAACCGCCAGAAATGTCGGGCGCCTATCCCCGCTGCCTTAACTGTTAGTGCAGAGCGTTATTTTTCGCCTAACAAATAAGCGCGAACCTGTTCAAGGTCTTCAACCTTATCGACGTCGATAGCCGCAAGGCCGTTTGGCGCTGTAATGCTAGTGGCGCGCGCGCCGACTTTCGCGGCCACACGACTAATCGCCTCTTGCGCGCCTAAACGCCCGAGGAGTAGCTGGAATAACGTACCCAAGCCGATGCCAGCGGCAATACGCCAGGGCTGCTTGCGATCCTTTTCAACCTTTTGCCACAATTTGACGATCTCAATCGCGCGATCACCGGCAAGGTAGAACAGGTTGCAGCCAGACCACTGCGCATCGGCAAATCGAAAATAAGTCCGCTGGGTACCCGGCATTGCCGCTTCGATCTGATCCCGGCGCGCCAACATAATTCCCAAATCCTGATCTTGCGGAGTTGCCGCAATCATATGGTTGACCCAGCCCGCTTCCAAAAAGACATGATCCGCGGTGGTAACCAGCAGCGGCAAGCCCACCTCTTGCAAAACGGATTGCACCGTTGTGCTAGGGCTTTCGCGCGCTTCGACACAGCGAGCGCCAAGTCTTTCGGCTTCTCGCGCAACTGCTTCATCTTGCGTTGCCACAATAACTTCGCTCGCATCACTTTGCCGCAAGGCCGTCACAACCCTTGCTAGCATTGAGACGCCAGCGACGGTGATCAAAGATTTATGCGATACGCCTTCGCTCTTGGCCAGAGCATCAATGCCGGGCCTAGAACCGGCAAGAACCAACACTTTGATGGACACCGGACAGGCCTAACTTCTCTTAATTGAAAACGCACGAAACGGCTGCCGACATGCTGACCACGGCGCGCGACATATGGCGCAACACCTTTGCCAGCGCAACGCAGCGCGCAAAGATTTGCCGCGAGAAATGTCGTGGAAGGATTTATCCCACATGAGTGAGCGTGGTCACGCAGGATTTTCTGGAACGCTAATGCCCAACGCGAATTTGCCATTGCGAATTCGATCCTCGACGCTATGCGTTCAGCCGTCAAAAAGGGGATCAACGGTGCGACGTGCACTTCTCAATCTTGTTCAGAGTTGCCAGCATTTTGCTTCGGTAGCGATGAAAGTTGGCTAGTGACCGATCGCAAACGCGTTCTTTTCCTGTTCAATCATGATGCTGCCCATCAGGTGGCCCATAGCGCCAGCATCATGTCTGAACTTGCAGCATCGCACCCTCAGATAGAGACTATTGCTGGCACCGGAAATGCCGCGATTGAGGCGCAGCTTCGCAACCTTTTGCCAGCTCTGGTTGAGGATCGGATCCATTGGGTCGATCTCTCTCTGGACCCGCTTTATGACGCAATACTTTCGGTGCCCAATGCCGTTTTGCCCGCCAAACGTTTGGCAAGACTGCGCACCAACGAAGATTTTTTCTCCAGCGTTGATGCACTGATTTCAACTGAACGCACTTGTTTGCGGGTGAAGGAGCGGCTGCGAGCCAAGAATGCGTCCGATGTGCCGCTGTTTTTTTATATCCCCCACGGCGCGGGTGATCGCAGCGTGGCGTATCACCCCAGCCTCGCGCAGTTTGATTTTCATCTCCTGAGCGGGAAAAAGATCGTCGATGAAATGGTCGCGCATGGGATTGCGACGAAAGACCAGTGCCGAATTATCGGATATGCTAAATTCGATGCGGTTGCCCCGGCCACCAATCGGAGATTTTTCAAAGATGATAAGCCGGTCATCTTGTACAATCCGCATTTCGATCCGCACTTGTCTTCCTGGTACACCATGGGTCCGCAATTGCTCGATGAGCTGACCGGCCTGAGCGATCAGTTTAATGTGATCTTCGCCCCGCATGTGATGCTGTTTCGCAAGAAGTTGCATATCTCGCCAGAATACCGCGTGATGCGTGTTCGGCCCGATGTACCAAATGAAGTTGCGGCGCGCGAAAATGTGTTGGTCGACACCGCCTCCCCCGCGCTGTTTGACATGACGTACACATCATTTGCCGACATTTATATCGGGGACGTTTCCAGTCAGGTTTATGAGTTTTTACGGTCGCCCAAACCGTGCTTTTTTATAGATAGCGCGGCTCAAGGCGCGGATTCCTATCCGTTCTGGGCTAATGGTCCTGTGGTTGGCAATGTTCGCGAGCTGCTTGATAAGATCGGCGCCTGGCAAGAAGTCGGGGCGCAGCACCGCGCGGTTCAGCGTGAATTGTTTCAATACACGATAGATCATAATCCGGCACGAAGTGCGTCCCAACGCGGTGCGCAAGCCATCGCACAGATCGTCGGTCAGCCTGGTTAGGCGGGTATAATCTCACCCGTCCAATCAAACACCTTGCCGCTATCGCTCGGGCCAACCTTGTCCAGAACGGCGAGCAAATTATCTGCGGCATCTTCGGGCTTGGTCAGTTGTCCGGTGGGCAGATTGCCTTGAAATGGTTCTGATAAAGCGCTGTCAACTGTGCCGGGATGCAGGCCGATAATGCTGGCTTGTTTGTGTGTTCGTTGCATTTCAATCGCATAATTGCGGATTAACATGTTGAGCGCAGCCTTGCTCGCCCGGTAACTGTGCCAGCCGCCAATTTTATTATCGCTGATGGAACCTACGCGGGCGGAAAGTGCCGCAAAGGTGCTGGGCTGTTTGCGGTCGAGCAGCGGCAGCACATGTTTTGCTACCAAAGCGGGACCTATGGTGTTGATGGCAAAGATGTCTGCCATGTTTTCCGCCGTGATTTGTTTCAAACTTCGCTCTGGCCCGGTACCATCTTCCAGCGTGAGAATACCGCTGGCCACAATAACCAGATCGGGCGGAGAACCGCTCATCAATCTCGCCGCATCCGCAATGCTGGTTTCGTCGGTCAAATCCCAATGGAACGGGGTAACATTCTCAGCCTCTGGCGCACGCGCGCCGCGCGATCCGGCGAAAACCTTGGTCCCGTCGCTCGCCAGCTTTTCCGTCAAAGCCCCACCAATAGCTCCGCCCGCGCCAAAAATGGCCGCACAACGCCATCGCATACTTAAACCTCTTCCCTACAATTCTTATATGCCATGTAAGGTAATCGATTGGACTTGGTCTATGTAGACTAGAGTCCATATCCCAATGGCTTAGCGTATGTGGTTGATCAGTCCACTTGGCGGTTAATCAATCAAAGCTTCGCCTTGCCTACTGCGACCAAGCGTCTAGATAGGACACGAACCGAGCGACAAGGAATACAACGCATGGCTACCTTCACTCTCCCCGCGAACAGCAAGATCCGCAAGGATGGGCAAGTTCACAAGGCTGATGGGGCCAAATCGAAGAAGACCTTCAAGATTTATCGCTATGACCCCGATAGCGGGCAAAATCCGCGATATGATACGTTTGAAGTCGATCTTGATGAATGTGGACCGATGGTTCTTGATGCTCTGTTCAAAATTAAGAACGAGATTGATCCTACGCTGACTTTCCGCCGTTCGTGCCGCGAAGGGATTTGTGGCTCTTGCTCTATGAATCTGAACGGAAGCAATGGCCTTGCTTGCACCACCGCGATTGAGGATTTGAACGGCGAAATTCGTATTACGCCGCTGCCGCATATGGATGTGATCAAGGACTTGGTGCCTGATTTCTCCCATTTCTATGCGCAATATGCTTCGATCCGCCCTTGGTTGCAGACGGTTTCCACCACGCCTTCGGGCAAAGAGCGTCTGCAATCGCCTGAACAGCGTGAGAAGCTTGATGGATTGTATGAGTGCATTTTGTGCGCTTGCTGCTCCACTTCGTGCCCGTCTTACTGGTGGAATTCGGACAAGTTCCTGGGCCCCGCCATCTTGCTACAAGCCTATCGTTGGTTGGCTGACAGCCGCGATGAGATGACAGGTGAGCGGCTTGATGATCTGGAAGATCCTTTCCGCCTGTATCGTTGTCACACGATCATGAATTGCGCGAATGTTTGCCCCAAAGGCCTGTCGCCTGCCAAAGCTATTGCCGAAATCAAAAAAATGCAGGTTGAGCGCCACGTATGAACAAAGTGCCATCGGCTGATATTGCCGAATGGTGTGGCGAGCAAAAAGCGGTCCCTATCCCGCGCGTTTCGATCCATGATGACGTGGCGCGATTGCTGGATGGCCCAGTTGTTTTTACCGATGCGCTTGCCGGTTGGCCGGCTGCGCAAAAATGGTCCATCGACTATTTCGTTGAACAGTTTGGTGATCATTTCGGATTAATCCCGGCCTCGTTTCTGGACGGATCCTGGGGCAAGGCGACTAGCCTCCGCGATTTTGCCGAGAACCTCGATCAAGGCGCGGCGCACACTCCGGGCTTTTGGGTTGATCGCGATGGCCTTCCACTTGCGGACGATCCATCAGACGGGATCAGTACATGGTCCTTTTACTGGCGCGCATTTCGCGATTATCCGCAATTGCGCGATGATATCGGCGCCTATCCATCCGCCCTGTCCAATCTGGCACAAAACCTTCCAGGTGACGTTGCCGCCGCCTTTGAAAAGATCACCAAGCGCGATTTCTTTGCCATCTATATGAGCAGACAAGGCACCGTCACACCGCTCCACCGCGATTTTCACGGTACCACAGGCTCCCTCGCCCAATTTGAGGGAAACAAGTGGGTGACATTGATCGCGCACGATGCGGATGACACCAATGCCATTGGTGGATTTGACCCTGAACGGCCCGACTTCGACGCCTTTCCTCAATTGCGCGGTCGTGCTGTCTATCAAGGCAGATTATCGCCGGGGGATTTGGTGATCATCCCTTCGAAATGGTGGCATCACGTGCGCAGCGAAGATCACACGCTGACATTAAGTCACAATTTCTTCACGCCTGCCAATCTGGGGGAATTCTTGCGCGGAATGCTGCAAGATCTGGCAACCAGGGACACGCAGGCCCTGGAAAAATTACTGCACCAACAAATTGTGCAGAATGCGCCTTCGATCCTTGAAGACTCTTAGAATGGCGAAGAAGGTCAAGATTGACCGCATAACAAACTGAGCAAGAGTTAAACTGCATGCTGGCCCGATATGAACAACTTATCGCCAGTGGCGAACTGGTGGAGGACCGCGATCAACGCGCGGCTGCGGCGCGGCTTGATAAGTTGCAGAAAGAATTGGAGGCGGATCGTCCAGGCGGTCGGCTTGGGCAGTTTTTCAATCGTACACGTATCAGCCCTCGCGGGGTGTATATGTGGGGCGGTGTTGGGCGCGGCAAATCCATGTTGATGGACTTGTTTGTCGAACGGCTCAAAATTTCCGAAAAGCGTCGCGTCCATTTTCACGCCTTTATGCAGGAAGTGCATGAACGGCTGCGTGAAGCGCGCAAATTGGAAACGGGTGATCCTATTCCGCCCGTTGCTGCCGCTATTGCCAAAGGCCTGCGGTGCCTCGCTTTTGATGAGATGGTGGTGAACAATTCAGCCGACGCCATGATCATGAGCAGATTGTTCACGCAGTTGATCAAAGAACACAATGTTACGGTGGTTTCGACCAGCAATCGCCCGCCGCGCGACCTGTATAAAGACGGTCTCAACAGGGAACATTTTTTGCCTTTTATCGATCTGATTGAGGCGGATTTGGATGTGGTCGAACTTGATGGGCCTAACGATTATCGCATGGATCGCATTGGCGGGCTTGCGACATGGCATCACCCGATCAGCAAGACCACAACAGAAAAGGTTCGCGAAGCCTTTTTCAAACTAACAGACTTTCGACCAGAGGATGCCGAGCATGTGCCTTCGGCCGAGCTGGATGTTGGCGGCGGGCGCAAGCTTCACGTGCCCAAAAGTTTGAAGGGTGTGGCAGTTTTCAGCTTCCGCCGCCTTTGCAAAGAGGCGCGCGGAGCGAGTGATTATTTGGCCATCGCACGCACATATCACACTGTTTTTCTTGTGGGAATTCCCCGCATGACGAAGGATGACCGCAATGAAGCCTCCCGTTTCGTAACGCTGATCGATGCCCTTTATGAGCACCGGGTGAAACTGTTCACGACAGCAGAATGTGAGCCAGAAGACCTGTATCCATCAGGCGACGGTGCGTTTGAATTCGAACGGACGGTCAGCCGCCTCAATGAAATGCGCAGTCAGGAATACATGGCGCTTGGCCACGGCGCGGTGCAATAAATCACGTGGTGATGCCAAGCCGGGCGAGCGAGCGATCTAGCATCAGCAATTGCCACAATATCCGCGAATTGTCTGACTTGCCGGCAATGTGATCATCGGCCAATTGGCTAAGCCGTGTATTGTCAAACCAGCCCATTTGCGAAATCGCTGCGCTGCTTGCGATCCGTTTTGCCTGCTTAGCCAATGGACCGCGCAACCATTGCGCGATGGGCGTCACAAAACCTTGTTTGGGCCGATACAGAATGTCCTTGGGCAAATGCCGCTCCATCGCCTTTTTCAAAAGCCATTTGCCCTGCCCGCCTTTGACGCGCAAATCTTCTGGCAAAGCCGCGGCAAACTCCACAAACCGGTGATCCAACAAAGGTTCGCGCGCTTCGAGGCCAACGGCCATGCTGGTGCGATCAACTTTGGTTAGAATATCGCCGGGCAGCCAGAACATCAGGTCTGCATATTGAGCGCGGTCCAATCCTGATCTGGCGGGCGCATTGTTCATAAGCGTGATGAAAGGTTCTTCGGCTTCATACCCGCCGAGCCCCTTGTGAAAGTCAGCATCGTAAAGACCAAACCGCAGCTCAGGCGGGATCACTGAAAGTCCGCGCGCATATCCCGCGGCCCCTGATCCTGCGAGGGCGAGCAAGGTGGATTTGGCTCGCAAAGGCCGCGGTGCCCAATCCGCTTTTGGATAGAGACGTCCCAATGGTCCCAGAACATTCTTGCGAAAAGAGGCGGGCAGTAGGCCTCGCAATTGCTCTTCCCGGTGGTGAAAGACTTGCCTGCGATAACCGGCCAGTGCTTCATCCGCGCCATCACCAGAAAGCGCCACGGTCACATTCTCCCGCGCCAATTCGCACACACGCAATGTTGGCAGAGCAGAAGCATCGGCAAAGGGTTCATCGAACATACCGGCAAGCCGATCAAGTGCATCAAACTGATCCGAGCTTACAATTCGCGAAGCATGGTCAGTTCCGTAATTGTCGGCGATCTGCTGTGCGTATGAGGTTTCGTCTGCGCTCTTCACGTCAAACCCAATGGAGCAGGTTTTGACCGGTTGCGCGCTTTCCTGCGCCATCATCGCGACAACGCTGGAACTGTCCACGCCGCCGGAAAGAAACGCGCCGAGCGGCACGTCAGAGACCATTCGCGAAGACACCGCTTCTTGCAAATGATGCGACAATTCTGCTTCGAGATCGCGTACGTTGCCTTTGTGGCGCGCATCAAAGGAGATATCCCAATATCTCTCTGGCGGCCCGGGCGGTGTGTCATGATACAGCAAACGCGTGTGCCCGGCGGGAAGCTTTTCAACACCTTTCAGGATTGAGCGCGTATCGGGGACATAGCCCCAGGTCATGTAATCCTCGATGGCCAGCGGATCGATTTCGCGCCGCATCAAAGGGTGTGCCAAAAGTCCCTTTAATTCAGAGGCGAACGCCATGCTCCCATCACTAAGCCGCGCCATAAACAATGGCTTCACACCAAAGCGATCCCGGGCAAGGAAAAGCGTGCGATCCTTGCGGTCATAAATGGCGAAAGCGAACATGCCATGCAGGTGCCGCACGCAATCGGTTCCCCACTGTTCCCAAGCGGCGAGGATGACTTCGCTATCGCCGTCAGTGCGGAATTTTGCACCACGTTCGATCAGTTCTTGCCGCAATTCGCGGAAGTTATAGATTTCGCCGTTAAAGGTCAGGACGCATCGCTCATCCGCCGAATGCATGGGTTGCGGGGAACCTTCGATATCAATGATCGAAAGGCGTCTGTGACCCAAGCCAACGCCCGGCGCAGTCCAAACACCCGATCCATCAGGGCCGCGATGAGCAAGGACATCGCACATCCTCTCAACCTGTTTGGGATCAACCGGCGCGATGGGTCCGCAATGAAAGATACCAGCGATGCCGCACATAGGCCCGCCCTATTCCAGTCCTGCGATGCGGTCCATCCACAGACCCAACGGACCGGTGGATGCCACAAAATCTGCGATAGCCTGTTGCCCATCGTGGGCTTCTGTATCTTCGGCGGAGAGGATCAACATGCTGGTTGGCTGCGCGGATAAAAACGCGCGATCTCGCATATTACCAAGCTTGAGGCGCAGCTTGCTGCTGCCGGTCCATTCGCCATGGCGATACCATGTGAAGGCAACGCGTTGGTGGGTACCCAAGGCCAGCAAACGATCACCCTGGCCGCCCGCAAAAGGTTCTGCCGCAGCAAGCCAGCGCCACTCCGTATCGGGTGGCAAAGCGCCTTGTCCAAAGGCACCAGCTTCGCGCCCATCATCTTGTGCGGCATAAAGCGCGTAAGCAACGGTGACCTGCTTGCCGGACGCGCTTTGATAGGTGCCTATGAGCCGGTGATCGGCCCCGCCCATGCGTGGTTCCCACGGATGCGCATCGCTGCGTTGCGCGCGCTCCCATCCGTCAACTTGCGGCAGAGCAATTTGTGCAGGAATGTCAGCTTCGATGGATCGCGCCGTGGCTGACCAACCCAGGGTAATGATCACCAAGCCTGCCAAGGCCGCGAGAACGGGCCAGCCTTTCGCGTTAAATTTCTCAAGCGGAGTGATACCTTTTTTTGCCTGCAGCTCCTGCGCGTTAATAAATGGATCATCGATATGACGGTCAAAAAACCGCCACCCGATTGCCAAAAGTGCAGCCATCACAAGCCCAAAAAAGACCCATCCATAAAAGATGTGATCAAACCCTGCGGCAAACGCGATGCCCTGGCTTTGCGCGATATAGATCGTACCCCAAGCGCGCACGCCATTGGCAAGGATTGGCAGCGCTATTGCAAGTGCCATAAAAGCGATGCGTTTTGGCCAGCTGCGGTAACAGACATGAGCGACCAGTGCCCCTAAAGCGATCATCGCCACGAGGAACTTCACCCCTGAACACGCTTCGGCTACTTCAAACAGGCCCACGGGCGTATCGATAAACACGCCATCAATAATGGCTGGAATGCCGGAGGCTTCGGTCAAAGCGATTGTCAGAAACGCTGTTATCATCTGCAAGCCAGGCACCAGCTCATCACCAATCGGCACTAGGAACAATCCGTATGCAAGAGGGAACAGCAAGCCTGCTGCGATACGCGGACCAAGCAAAGCAATCGCGCTGGTTTGCAGCATCAAAACTGCGCCCAGATGACTAGCCGTCGCAAGCCCTGAGATATCGCCAAGAAGCCAAACCAATAAAGCGCCGACCATTCCAATCAGGCCCGGCCACCATGCTTGCGGTGTGAGTTTTGCAAGCTCCCGCGCGCGTTGCACCACCAGCCAACCGATAATGAATGGCACGAACAAGATGTGATTATAGGTAGAGCTGTCCCACCATTGCATTGCCATTTCGGCCCAATCGGACGCGAAGACCATAATCAGCCCTGCCCAGCACAATGCCAAGCGCAACAAAGCAGCGCGCCAATGCGGTGTAATGCGCTCTGTAATCAAAGCGCGGCGCGGTGAGATCGCCTCATGCTGCATTGCGTTCTTCATCGGCCAGAGCAGGCCTTGTATCGCTTGGCAGGTCCAGCAGTTCGGGCAGGTCGGAAAGAGCGGCAGGCCAGCTCATCCAATCGCATACGAATTTGCGCGCATTCTTTCCCAAAATTGCTGCATCGTCCGGCCAATCGATCAGACTTAGCGCTGCTTCGATGAAAGCTTCATCGGTTTCACAAATCACGAAGTGCTCAGCATGTTTGGCAGCAATGCCTGTCGCCGCTTCAGGAGATAGCAAGACGGGACGCGCCATCGACATGGCTTCCAGCACTTTGTTTTGCACACCGCGCGCGATCTTTAGCGGCACCACGATTTGGTCCGCATGGGCGAGAAATGGCAGCATATCGTCAACTGCACCATGCACGGTCACATATCCGTCCCTCGCCAGTTTCTCTACCGAGGATACAGGCGAACGACCAACAATATGAAACTGCGCTTTGGCGCTTTCCTTGCGAATTGCAGGAAAGATATCTTCTGCAAAGCGGATCACGGCATCGCTGTTCGGCGGATAATCCATCTGGCCGGTAAAGACGAAATGCGGGCCCTCACCTTCGAAAGGTGAAGGCACGGCATGAGCCACGGTTGGGGAGTATCGTTGGCAATCAATACCGTTACCCATCGCACGAATGACCCCGACTTCGCCGACCCGCGATTGCAGCAATTTGGCTTCTGCATCGCTGATCAGCAAAGTGGTTTGTGCCCGGCAAACAAGCTGATGTTCAACCTGAGAAAGCAATCGACCTTCGCGTTTATAAAGCCACCTTTTTGGGCCACTGCATTGATCGGCATACGCTTCGAATTTAGCAGAATCCACGTCCACCAGATCGAGCACGACGCGGCCGTCAAAGTCGTCAGGGATATACTGACCCATCTGTCCGGAGAAGACGTAGATCGTTTCAATTTGATGCGCCGCGATGACCTGTTCGACCCAACGTATGAGCGAGCTTTCGCGGAAGGCCGTTACGCTAACCGGGGTGCCTGATAGCAATGCTTGCAAGCCTGCTACTGCCAGCGGAGTAGAGCGTGGCGGCATCCAATAACTTGCCGCGACATCGGACAAAGCATCTTCATGCGCTGTATCTTCTTCGCTTTCAGAAAGGCAGCCGACATGCACAGGCGCAAGCTCGGCAATCGCTTTGAGGATATGGTGCGAGCGGATCTTGTCCCCGCGATCAGGCGGGAATGGTATGCGGTGCGCCAGAAACAGGACGTCGCTGCTCATCCAAGGCCCCGGGCGATGAAGGGGCCGAGGCGATTGGCGATGGGCAAAGGCAGCTTCTTCCAAAGCGCAATGCGTGATTGGTGCCGTCCGCTATTGGGATTGGTGTCGCGCGCTTCGTGGCCAAGTGCAGTCCAGCTTGCATAAGAAAGCGGCTCAGGTTCAAAACCCCAATTCTTTTTGAAGCTATAGGCGCCGCTGCCCGTTTTGCTGCGGCCAAAATCAAACCTGTCACACCCGCGTTGGCGCGCATGGCACATCAGTGCGTAATACATCCGATCATTGGCGCGCAAACGCCGCGCATCCCAGGTGCCTCCGCCCCAATAAGGCATGACGGCGCCATCATGATAAATCGATAGTACGCTGGCCACAGGTTTGCCGTCATGGCGCACGGTGAGGATGTCGGCATCCAATGCGTCCATCGCATGTTTGAAAAGCGCTTTAGGAAAGACAGGCGTTCCCAAATTGCGGACGCTTTCCGCATAAACAGCATAATGCGCCGCGCGATCATCCACGTCGCGTCCAACCGAAACGGTCAGATCGTTTTTCAGGCTTTTGCGAACTTCTGCTCGCTGTTTACGCGGGATAGCGATCAACTGCGCTTCGTCATCCTCAGCTAGAGCGGTGATGAAGCCGCAATGGCTGTCTGTCGTGACGTTCCAGTTTGCTGGAGCAAACCCGCCGCGCAATTCGATTGTTGTGCAAGAATGGCGCTGGGCGAGTTCTTCTGCCGCGCGGCATAAAGCCGTGCCTGTCGCGTCGTCCGCGCCTAGAATGCCGCCTTCAACGGCGAACCCGCTGGAAGCCAATGCACGGCCAAAGATCGCCGAATGCACAACGGTTAGCGGAAGCCACCCGGTGATTTCGCCTGATCTTTCCGCGATCAGCCCCGTTGCGATTTGCCCGGTGCCTGCCTCAACCGCGCGCAGCCATGCGGGGCGATGAAACACTGCGCCGCCTTGCGCTGCGACAAAGCCTTCGATGCGCTGCACCTCATCAGGCTGCGACAAATCAGCTTCGCGCACCGTTTCAAGATTCAAGGCGAACGGCATGTTCACGCCGTCTCCTTCGCCTCAATAGAAAGTCGGGCGGCTTCGCGTTGCGCGATATGATCCACCCTGCCCCATGCGAAATCATGTACCAATTGGCGCAGCTTATCAGCCATGCGATCAAGGTTGGTGTAATGCCTCAGGCGCGATTTGATCGGAGCGCCGGCGACGCGTGGTTGACCCGGATCGATTTCCCACGGATGGAAATAGAACATGGCGGGGCGCCCCTCGTCCCGATTAACCTGACGAATGGCCCAGCGGCTAAAAGCGTAAGGCAGCACGCGGAAAAACCCGCCCCCGCCTGCTGCCATACGTTTGCCGCCAAACATCGCGGTAGTGACAGGCAATTCTACCAAATCAGAACCCGGCAAAGGATTGAAAGCAAATCGCGGCGCGTCGGCCCAGCCATAATGGTCATGCGCAACGGGCGCGACACTGCTGGAATAAAGGTAGCCCTGCTCGGCAAGTTCTTCAAAAGCCCACGGCGTGCGATGATCGATGGAGAAGCTTGGCGCGCGATAGCCCACGACCATTTGGCCAGTCGCATCTTCCAACACGCTGCGCGCCTTTGCGATATCTTCTGCGAACCCCTGTTGGCCTAGATTGAAAACGCGTTGATGATCCCAACCGTGACTTGCCACTTCGTGCCCTGCATCAACCACCGCGCGCATCAATGGGCCGTGCCGCTGGGCCACCCAACCAAGCGTGAAGAAGGTTGCAGAAACACCCGCTTCGTCAAACAGGGCGAGCACTTCATGCGTATTGCGTTCGACCCGGTCATCTAGCTGGGCCCAATTGTCCCGTTCAATCACGTCTTCAAACGCGCCGACTTGAAACCAGTCCTCCACGTCCACGGATAGTCCGTTGACGAGGTTTCGCGCCTTATCGCGGTCAGCATTGGGAGTGATCGCGTTCACGGCGAGGGTTCCTTTCAGGCCGCCTTGGTAGCTTCCATTTCGCTTTCGATCCATTCGATCAACATCGAAAGGGTCTGCCGGATAGTACGCTCTTGTTCAAACATGCGCGATTCCAGCTTGGCGATCTGTTCGTTGAGGGCCGCGATTTGCGGATCCAGGCCTTCGGCGGAATTGCTTTCCTGCGCGTTTGCCAGCTCGACTACAGCCTGTTGCAGCTCCGAGATTTGCGCATCGCGTTCACCCAGCGCGGTTTCGAACTTGGAGAAGTCGATCTGTGCCACCGCATCATCTCCAGTGGCCATGACAGGAGCGCTGGCTACTTCGACAGGTTTGCCAGTGGCACCTGCAGAATTGTCGCCCGCCATCTCTTCAAGAACTTGTTGCAGCAATGCCGCATCAATTTTCTGACGTTCTTCAACAGCGCCCAGCAACAACACCCGGTTGACGATCTGGTTCACTTTGCGCGGAATGCCACCGCTCGATTCGTAAAGCTCATGGAAGACGCGTTGGTCAAAGGCGGGATTGCCTTCCCACCCAACTTGGCCAAGGCGATGTGTGAGATACGGTTCGATCTCACTCTTTTCCATCGGCCCAAGATGATGCGAGGCGATAATCCGCTGACGCAATTGCTCAAGTCCGGCATCGCTTTTTACCAGATCACGGAATTCCGGCTGACCCAGCAAGAGGATTTGCAGGAGGGGATGATTGCCCAATTGGAAATTGGACAGCATCCGCAGCTCTTCCAAAGCGCCCACCGAAAGGTTCTGTGATTCGTCCACCACCAACAGGCAGCGCCGGCCCTCGCGCGCTTCTTCGTGCAGGAAAGCTTCGATTTCGCTGAGCGCTGATGCTTTATCATGTCCATCGATCAACAAGCCAAAGCTGCGCGCGACCACATGGATCAGCTCATCTTCATTCAGCTTGCTGGTAACGACTTGCGCCACGGTCAGTTGAGCCGAATCCACATTTTCCATCATATGCGCGACCAGCGTGGATTTACCCGCGCCAATCTCACCTGTAATAACAATAAAGCCTTCACCCTGCGCCAGGCCATATCCCAGATAGGACAAAGCTTTTTTGTGCGTGGCGGACCGGAAATAGAAATCCGGATCTGGCGTCAGCTGAAACGGTTTGCCCGTCAGGCCATAGAAATTATCAAACATGGGCCGGTTCTCCCTCGTGCCCGTTAAAATGTGTAACGCAGGCCGAGCAACGCGGAAATAATCGCGAAGTTATCAACCTCATCACGTGAAATCCCATCGAGGCCCAAAGCAGCCGTGCCGCTCAACCCGTCAATGATCTCTCGGTAGTAAGACATGTTTGCGCTGTATCCGAAGCCATCGCCAGAGTTATCGAGTCCACTTTCGAACCAAGTTGCCGTTGCGCCAAAGTTTACACCCGATCGGCGATCAAGCTGACGGTTGCCATAGGCCGAAACCCAGTAGTTTTCCTCGGTCAAGCCATCGATGTCGGCAAAAACTGTACCGGCCGCAGCGATATAGCTGCGCCGATCATAGCCAAGCCCAACGCCAAGCGTAGTGCGACCCAAATTGCGTGACACACTGCCGGTGACACCGCGATTGCGAAACACTGCGCTGCGCAAAGAACCAATGCCCGCCAGCGCACAATTGCCGCCTTCATCGCTTGCTACACAGCCATTCAGATCGCCCGAAATCGGATTACGAAAAGCTTGGAAGTTGGTGCCAAGCCCGCCAAGATTGCTGTTGAGCTGGCCGCCAAGGGTGGTCAAATTGTCATACACTGCGACATTCACATTGGTGCGCGGATTGGGCGCATAGGACAGGTTGCCATAGTAGGTGGTCGAGCCATATCGGCGACCTACCGTTGCGGACAACGATGTGCGGTTGCTGGGGCGCCACATAACGCCCACATCCCAAATCAAGCCGTCAGTTTCAAAAGCGATTTCGCGTGGTTGCGATGTATCGGTCAAAAAGCGCCCGTCGCTGCCAAGCACTGCATTGCCTGCATCATCAAGAATAGCATCGCGGCTTGAAACGGTGACATCTTCGTATCCAACACCGCCAACAAGGGCCACTGTACGTGATACCGGAAGGGTCACGTCACCGCGAACATATTTGTTGTCCACCCGCTGATCCAGGTTGCCAACATCCTGCCGATTCCAGCCCGCACCAAGACCCAGCCCAACAGGCAAAACCGTACGCGGCGCAATGCCAGCGCGCACATTGGCATTTTGCACGATGCTATCGTCGAAAATGTCCACGGGGTCATCACCTGGCGCAAGCACCAAAGCATTGGGCGATTCCACACGGGAATAGCCTGCCTGATATGACCCGCTCAATTCCACCGGGCCTTGCCGCGTTTGGAAGCTTGGTCCGCCAAATACGGAATAGATCTGGCTGGTGGCTTCATCCTGATTGCCGAACGCGCCGACCGAGGTGGCGCCATTGCCATCAATCCGGGTGCGCGATGCCAATCCGCCGATTTCGAATGACAGCGCGCGCGGCACAAGTGCAAGCGATGCGCGCGCGATACCGCTGACAGTATCCACATCATTCGCATCGCCATAACCAATGCGGCGTTCATAACGCAGCGAGACCGAGCCGCTTGAATTGCGACCCCCAAATCCGGCGTCCACACCTGTAGCAATTTGGGTATAGGTGACCACATCATCGCCGGGCGTAAGTTCAGCCGAAATGACTTGCGCAGCCTCGATATATGGTTGCACTTCAAGCGCGCGGCGCGGCGATCGTTCGGACCGCTCGCCGCCATCGCTGGCGTCTGTGCCGCCGTCTTGCGCGGCCAGAGGGAGAGGTGCTGCCAACAAGCCGATCACAGTGAGAGATGATAAAAGCTTACGCATGGCTCTATCCGTCCTGCCCATAATATGCGCCAAAGCGGCGTCCACTGGGGCTGAAATGCGCTGCGTTGAGCAGCAATTTGATATCGGGACAGGTGCTGAGCAACGTTAGCGCATCTTCCAGCGCGCTTTGCCCTGTGCGGTCAGCGCGAGCGATCACAATCGCTTGCCCAACATGATCCGCCAACTCTGCCGCAGGTGATGCGGCAAGTGCTGGCGGACTATCAAAAATCACAACGCGATTGGGCGCACCGCGCGTCAATGCATCGAGCACTTGTTCAGTCCGGTTGCTGGCAAGAAATTCACTGTCGGAATTGGTGTGATTGCCTGCTGACAGGACGCTGAGGCCCGAAATATCGGTTTTGAGAACACAATCTTCCAGCTGAATTTTGGGATTGGCCAGCACATCCATCAATCCATTGCCACCGGGCAAGCCAAGCATGGAGAGTACCGATGGTTTGGCAAAATCGGCATCGACCAAAAGAACTTCGCTGTCCTTTTCCGCGGCAAGCGCAATGGCGAGATTGACGGCGCAAAAGCTCTTACCCTCATCAGGCAATGGAGATGAGACGAGAATGCGTTGTGCTTGACCGCCAGAACCTGCTTCTTGTGCTTTTCGCATGGAGCTAAGCACGCTGCGTTTCACAATGCGGAACTCTTCCAATAGGCCGCTCACTTGCGCCTCTGGGATGATCAAACCGTGTACTTCCAGCATGTCACGATCGATTGGGTGGGTTTCACCATCAATACGCAGCGCCGGCACTTCCGGCTTTGTTTGAGGCGCATTGGAACTTGCACCGGTCTCAATCACATGAGCAGGCGCAGGCTGCTCAATCTTTTTCGCCAACGGACGGCGATTGATCGGACGTTTCAACTTTGCAGGCACTGGCGCTGGCGCAAATTCGCCAGAACCAAAGCTCTGGTCAGCACGCTCAATCGATGAAGCGCCAGCAGGCGGGATTTTGCTTTGTTCAGTCATCCCATACCCCTCACGCAACCAATCCGCGCTGGACGAATTCCACGCCCAGCAGCACGAAAAACAGCGCGCCCAGACCGGCAATACCAGCTGCAAAATACTTAAGCCGACGCGTGCGGATGGCCCGTCCCGCCTCACTCAACGTGTGTGAAACGGTGCCGATTACAGGCAGGCCGAAACTGCGCTCAAGCTGGCTTGCGGTGGAAAAGGTTGATCCCAGCTTACTGATCGCAAAAGCTGCACCGCCCCCTGCCCCAAGGCCAAGCACCAGCACTGCAAAAAGCAATATCGGACGGTTGGGAGCAGCAGGTGATAGCGGTGTACTTGGCGGATCGATCACTTCGAATTGCACTGCGCTGCGTTCGCTTTCCACTTGGCCGCGCAGGCGCAATTGCTCGCGGTCTTGCAACAGCTCATCATATTGGCGGCGCAGAACTTCGTAATCGCGGCTGATGCGCTGCGCTTCAGCGGCAGCGCCTGGCTCACGCGCTTGATCAGCGGTGATCGATGCGATCTCAGCACGCAACGCCGAAACGCGTGATTGCAGCGATTGCACTGAGGCAAGACGCTGCACGCGGATCGACTGCAAGGACGTGTAGGCCGGATTGGGCGTGCCCCCTGCCCCGTTTGATGCCTGCGCCTGTTCGCGCAACGATGCCACGGTGCGTTTCGCGGCCACCATATCGGGATGCTCATCGGTAAGTCCACGCGCGCGCAAAGATGTTAGATTGGCTTCAGCCTGCGCCAAATTCGCCTGCGGCCCGCCAGAGCCAGGCGTGACGATAAAGCGCGGCGTGCTGGCCAGTTGACCTTCAATAGCTGCCATCGCGCTTTGCGAAGCTGCCAGATCGGCTTCAACACTGCGCAATTCAGCACGCGTTGCGCTCAATTTTTGTGAGATCGCTTGCGCGCCGCCGACCAATTCCGGATTCGCCGCTTCGAAAGACAGGCGGCGTTCTTCGGCAGAAGCCAGTTCAGCTTCGCGCTGGATCAGCTGTTGATTGAGAAATTCGATAGAGTCCGCCATTTCACCGCGCGAACCACCCAGATTCTCCTCACGAAAAATGTCGATCATGCGTTGGGTGACAATTTGCGCCAATTCCGCATTATCAGAATCGGACAGATCACTGCGCCCCATCGTCGTGGTGATTTCGAAGATATTTTCACCCTGGCTAACGACTTTAACGTCATCAGAAAGGCCGCCAATCGCAGCCTCCATCTCGCCCGCGGTCGTTACAGTATCGCCAAGCCGCGTTGTGCGGACCACTTTTTCAAGATTGACCGCGCTCACCAGCGTTTGCCGGATACGATCGATATCTCGCGCACGCGCACCTGAACCGATACCGATCTGTTCGGCCAGTACATCATCCAATTGCACAAAAATGCGGGTCTCGGACTCGTAACTATTCGGGATCAGCGCAACGACCAGCCAGCCCAAAAGGCACACGCCCCAGGCTACTGCCAAAGCTAACCAGCGGCGGTTCCAGACCGACCAGATGGCTGCGCGCAATTCTTCAATAAGGTGGTTCAATGCCCCAGAGCCCCTGTTTAGAACATGCTTTCCGGAATGATGATCACATCACCCGGCATCAACAGAACATTCGCATCGCTATCGCCTTTGCGCAGCAGATCGTTGAGGCGAATGTTGTATTCCTTCTGCTCCCCGCTTTCGCGGTCAAAGCGGATTAGCTTTGCCCGGTTGCCAGCGGCAAATTCGCTCAAACCGCCGACTGAGATCATCGCATCAAGCAATGTCATGTTCGCACGGTAAGGCAGCGATGCAGGCGCTTCTGTCGCGCCCACAATGCGCACTTGCTGGCTGAAAGTACCGGCAAATTCGTTCACGATTACGGTAACGAGCGGCTCTGAAATATATTGCGAGAGCTGCAAGCGGATGTCTTCGGCAAGCATGGTTGGCGTTTTGCCAACTGCAGGCATATCGGAAACCAGCGGCGTGGTGATGCGACCATCGGGGCGCACTTGAACAGAGGCGCCCAGCTCATCATTGCGCCAGACATGAATCGTCAAACTATCAAGCGGACCAATCACATATTCTTCGCCCGGACCTTCCTGCATGGCGACAAAGCGTGCAGGCTCAAGCTCATTGCCACTGCCGCTAGCGCAGCCGGTAAGCGCGAGGGTCATACCCGCAAGCGCGAGGAAAAGCCTGGTAACAATATTGTTGCGCATCAAATGCGTCCTTCGCGAATGGCGGCAAGTGCAGTGCGTTTCTTCACGCAAATGCGGACCTGCCTATGGATCCATCGAACCTTTTCGCGATGAAGGGTTAATATAGCGTTAGCCTTTTGCCGCAAAGGCCGGATATCCGAGCCTTTCTACGCCACTGTCCCGCTACGGGACAACACATAAGCGTGGCCTAAACCAGCATCTCATGCGCTGGACCTTGGCCCAGAAACGTTGCCGGGCTTGCGCTCGCTCCGTAAGCGCCTGCGCAAAACACCGCGACCATATCACCCACATCCGCGCGCGGAAGCGCTACATTGTCCGCCAAACGATCCAGCGGTGTGCACAGGCACCCTACAACGCTGACCTCCTCGCTTGCCTGCCCTGTGGCCTCTTCGCCAAAGCGATTGGCGATGGCGACGGGATAGTTCCGGCGTACAACTGTGCCGAAATTACCCGAAGCGGCGAGCTGATGATGCAGCCCGCCATCGGTGACGAGATAGGTGACGCCGTGGCTCTCTTTGCGGTCGAGAATGGTGGTGAGATACACGCCCGCTTCGCCAACCAGATACCGGCCCAATTCGATAGCGAATTGCGTGTCTTGTAAAGCTGACGGCAATTGCGCGAATTGTTGCTCTAAAGCATCGCCGATCGGTGCCAGATCAAGCGGCGTATCCCTACTGAAATAGGGGATTCCAAAACCGCCACCCATATTGAGATGCGGGACAGGCACGTCGGCTTCATCGGCCAGCTTGGCTGTTAATGCGATCACCTGGGCTTGGGTTTCAACAATCGCTTGAGGATCAAGAGCTTGGCTGCCAGAATAAACGTGAAATCCACGCCATTGTGCCCCGGCATCAACAATGGTGCGCGCCAGTGCGGGCACACGATCTTCATCAATACCAAATGGTTTTGCGCCGCCACCCATCTTCATGCCCGATCCGCGCATTTCAAAACCCGGATTGACCCGTATTGCCAGCCTTGGAGCAACGCCGCGCCGTTCTCCGATTTTCAAGGCGCGCTTGGCCTCCCCCTCGGATTCCACATTAAGCGTGACACCTGTTGCAATGGCGGCTTCCAATTCGCGGTCACGTTTGCCCGGTCCGGCAAAGCTTATTTCGCGCGGCAGAAATCCGGCCGTGCGCGCTTGCTCCAGCTCCCCGCCAGAGGCGATGTCGAGGCCATCGACTTCATCTGCAATCCATTCCAGCAATGGCGGATAAGGGTTTGCCTTCATTGCATAATGCAAAGCAATGCGTTCCGGCATTGCCGCGCGAACCGCAGCGATGCGCGCGGCGATTATCTCGCGCGAATAGACGAAAAGCGGCGTATCCCCCGCCTCGCGCACCAAAGCGCTGACAGTTTTGCCGCCGATGACAAGTTCGCCATCCTTTGCGGCGAAATCGGCAGGAATGGGGCCTGTGGGTTTCACGCCAGTTTCTCCAAAGCTTCTTTCGCCAGCAATGAACGATCCACCTTGCCATTGGGATTAAGCGGCATGGCATCAACAATACGAATATCGGCAGGTTGCATAAAATTGGGCAGATCAATGCGGAGAGCTTTGCGAAGGTCATTCTCGCTCACCGCGCCGCGCACCACAAGATGGATGGCATGGCCAAGCCGATCATCTGGCATGCCGAATGCCACCGCTTCGCTGACCAAGTTTGTTGCCAAAACCGCTTCCTCAATTTCCTGCGGGCTGATGCGGTTGCCCGCGCTTTTTATCATGGCATCATCGCGCGCCACGAAATAGAGCAAACCTTGCCCATCGCGCTGCACTGTATCGCCGGAAAAAACTGCTGTTCCGCCATATTGTGACGCTTTGGGCGCTGGTTTGAACCGCCGCGCCGTACGTTCTGGATCGTCCCAATATCCTTGCGCGACCAAAGGTCCGCAATGGACCAGTTCTCCCTCATCGGTGACTTCGCCTGCCTCATCCACCACCAGTATTTCTGCAAAGGGTATCGCTGTGCCCATGCTGGTGGGATTGGTATCCACCAATGCTGGATCGAGATAGGTTGATCGGAAAGCTTCTGTCAGCCCGTACATCGGATAAAGATCAGCATCGGGCAAAAGGCGGCGCAGATAGCGCACCAAATCCGTCGTCAATGCGCCGCCGCTATTGGTTAGTCTGCGCATATTAGTGGCGGCTTCTTCGGGCCAATCCTGCTCTGTTAACTGGACCCATAAAGGCGGCACAGCTGCCAGCGTGGTGATGTGATACTTGGCACAAGCTTTGGTGACATCGCGCGGCATCAGATAATCGAGCGGCACCACGCATCCCCCTGCGCGCCATGTGGAAAGCAGCTGGTTTTGCCCATAGTCAAAGCTCAATGGCAGCACGGCAAGCGTCCGGTCATCGGCTTCCATTTTTAGATAATGTGCCACGCTCACCGCACCCAGCCACAAATTCGCATGGCTTAGCATCACGCCTTTGGGCCGACCGGTGGAGCCGCTGGTGTACATGATAGCGACAAGCTCTTCAGGATCAGCATCGGATATTGCCAAGTTTGCATCCAAGTCAGCCGCCTGGCTCAACGCCACCTTATCTTCGATTACCGCGCAGTTATCGGGCGTATCTCCATCATCCAACGACTTGAGGCGCGCTGTATTACCTATGAGCATACTGGCATCGCAATCGCCCAAGATATGCGCAACCTGCGCGCGTTTCAGCAATGGGTTGATCGGAACATGCACCAGCCCGGCCCGCGCTGCGGCCAGCGGCAGCAAACAGGTCAGCTCACCCTTCGCGGCCCAGCTGGCAATACGAGTGCCCTTTTGCGGCACTTGCTGCACGAGCCATGCCGCAAGCGCGCCCACACGGCTTCTTAAGTCCTGCCAGCTAAGCGTTTCGCCGCGCAGCACGAGAGCATCGCGCGTATCGTCACCATATTGTGTAAGGTGATCAAGCGGGTAAGGCTGGGGATCAAGCGCGATGGGCATGGGGCTCCTATGGAGAAGTTAGGGCGGTGACAGCGGTCAGCTATCACGACACAGTTAAAGATCTGCAAGACCTTGATTGGCGCGCGGATGATCCCTTCACGCGCCTATCGTGGTTCCAGATGCTGGAAGATGCCGGGCATAAGCCTTTGATTGCGCTGGCTCAAGATGGCGAAGACGCCCTCGCTTTGCCGTTGCAGAACGCGGGCAACAGATTGGAAATTTGCACCAATTGGTATGCGTTTACTTGGCATGCGATATATACCGGCGATGGCCCCAAGCCCGCATTACTCGAAGCGATTGCGCGCGATATTGCCAATTACGCCAAACATATCCATTTCTCCAAGCTGCCCTTGGATAATGGCACGTTGCTCCACTTCAAAGACGCGTTTCGCAAGGCGGGATGGCGGGTGTTCGAAGAGCCATGTGACACTAATCATTTCCTGCGTGTTGATGGCCGAACCTACTCCGAATATTTCGCCTCGCTCCCCGGCCAATTGCGTTCGACGATCAAACGCAAGGCCAAGCTTGTCGATATCACAGTGACGGATCAGTTTTCGGCTGATGATTGGGAGGCTTATGAGGCGATCTATGCGCACAGTTGGAAGCCGGAAGAAGGTGATCCTGCCATGTTGCGCCGCTTTGCTGAGGCCCAAAGCGCAAAAGGCCAGCTCCGCTTTGGCATCGCGCGCCATGAAGGTGAGCCGGTGGCGGCGCAGTTTTGGACGGTTGAGAGCGACGTCGCCTATATTCACAAGCTCGCCCATCTTGAAGCATCCAAGAAGATTTCCGCGGGAACCTCGCTTTCCGCAGCGCTATTTCGGCACGTGGTTGATAAGGACAAAGTGCGCGAAGTTGATTTTGGCACGGGCGATGATAGCTACAAACGCGATTGGATGAACAATGTCCGAGAACGTTACAGTTTGACCTGTCTTCGCCCTGAATTCCCCGGAAATTGGCCATTATTGGTACGTTTGGGCATGCGCAATCTTGTCACGCAGCGCCGCAATGGCTAATCCCAATCGCCATGGCCACGAACTTGCCCGTAAAGATCGACAAGGCGGAGGAGACCGAAGCGGTCCTTCGTCAAGTGCTCGCCGATGTGCTGGGCCTTGCGCCAGAACAAGTGGCCGAATTGGACGAGGACAGCGGCCTGTTTGGTCACTTGCCCGAATTGGACTCGATGGCAGTGGCAGGCTTGCTGACAGAGATCGAGGATCGGCTCGATATCCTTATCGAGGATGATGATGTCGATGGCGAAATGCTGGAAACGTTTGGCGGATTGCTCGCCTTTGTCACTGACAAACGTCAGACCGATTGACGCGGCCGCCTGATATGCTGGGGACATGGCCTTGCCCCGGTGATGCAGGACCGGAACTCGCGCTGAGCTGCGATAGTGGGTCCGATACGCGCATCCTCATTTTACCAGCCTTGTTTGAAGAAGGTAACAAGCTGCGCCATTTCACCGTCGAGGTGATGCGTGCGCTTAAGCAGCGCGGTATTGATAGCTTCCTGCCCGACTTTTCCGGCTGCAATGAAAGCATCGCACCTATGGCCGCGCAGACCCTTGTAGCATGGCAAGAGCAAGCGCGCGCTGCGGCAGAGCACTTTGGGGCAACATTTATCCTGACGGTTCGCGCAAGCGCTTTGCTCGATCCGGGGAATATTGCGGGATTGCGTTATGCGCCGCTTGATGGAGCAGGAGTGCTCAAGTCAATGCTGCGCGCCCGGGTGATGAGTGATCGCGAAGCAGGCATCAATAGCGACCGCGAAGCGTTGCTGGAAGATGGCAAGCGCAATGGCCTGAGGCTTGGCGGCTATGAGCTTGGCGCGCAAATGATCACCCAGCTTGCAGAGGCAGAGTTTCCGCATAGCGCGGCCACGAGCTTGGCGCAAAGCGCGATTGGAGGCGGTGCCTTGTGGCTGCGCGCAGAGCCATCGCACGATGCTGAACAAGCGGAAAAACTTGCCGCGATTGTTAGCGAGGCGGTCGGCTGATGCGGCGTCATTTCCAATTCCCGTGTTCTGGGGAGCAACTGTCGGGCACGGTCGATGAAGCCATCTCACCGGTGGGATTGTTGATCGTATCAGGAGGCAATGAAGTTCGTGCTGGGGCATTCGGAGGTCAGGCGCAATTGGCTGCGAAAATCGCCGCAAGTGGCTTCCCGGTCATGCGTTTTGACAGGCGCGGGGTTGGCGATTCAACCGGTGAGAATGGTGGGTATCGCACAAGCGGTCCTGATATAGCGGCTGCTTTGGAAGCATTTCGGGCCGAGGCGTCCGGGCTGTCGCGCGTCGTCGCGTTCGGTAATTGTGATGCGGCAACTGCATTGGCTTTGCGCAGCGGCGCGGGATGTGCGGGTCTGATCATGGCCAATCCGTGGACCTTTTCAGACAATGAGGTGAGCGATGCGCTGCCGCCACCAGCGGCCATCCGCTCACGCTATGTAAGCAAGCTGTGCGATCCCAAGGAATGGGGCCGATTGCTGCGCGGCAATGTCGATTTGGGCAAGCTTACGCGTGGGCTGAAAGGTGCGGTTGCCTCTGAATCTGCGCCATCTTCTTTGGCCGAAGAGATCGCCCAGTCGCTGAGCAAATTTGACGGCGAAGTGCAGATCCTGCTTGCGGCGCGTGATCGCACTGCGCAGGCCTTTTCCGCTGCATGGCCAAAAGACGATCCGCGCATCTCTGCTTTGGCCGATGCAGATCATGCGTTCAGCTCAGATGCTGCGCGCGCGTGGTTATTCGACGCCATCCTCGGCGCGCTTCACGAACAGGCTCGCCAGCTCGACATGCGTTGACCAATGGAACTGACCCACAGGCCGCACTTCGCGCAATTCATAACCCGCGTCGCACAATTGCACTGCATCGCGTGACCAGCTTGATGGGTTGCAGCTGATATAGACGATCCGTGACACATCGCTTTGCGCCAATTGCTCAATCTGCGCCTTGGCACCAGCGCGCGGCGGATCGAGCACAACGCCATCAAAACCGCTCAATTCCTGCGGGCGCATGGGATTGCGGAACAGATCGCGGTGGATGGTTTGCATCGGCAACTTGCCGCGCGCTGCTGCCAGTTTCGCAGCCAGAATGGCGGCCTTGTCAGCCTCAACCGCAACGACTTTGGCAGTTTGCACAAGCGCGAAAGCGAACGTGCCAAGCCCGCTGAACAAGTCTGCGATAGACGTGCAATCAGCCAGCCACTCCTTGGCCGCACCAATAAGAGCTGCTTCACCATCCTGGGTTGCTTGCAAGAATGCTCCTGCCGGGTACGCGACTGGCACCGCGCCCAAAGTCACCGTCACACGATCAGGCTCCCAGAAAGTCTCCGGGCCAAAGCCATGATCGACCGTCAATCGCGCCAAACCATGTTCGCGGCAAAAATCGAGCAAGCCTTCTGTCGCTTCCAGCCCCTCTGGTGCGAAATTGCTGAGTGAGACGCCCGGTCCCTGATCGGTCATCGCCAATTCTATCCCGATGCCATAGCGCCCCTTGAGCTTTGCAAAATAGCTGCGGAATGGCGCGAGCAAACCGAACAGTGCCGGGTGCAAGATGTGGCATTCGCGCATATCAACCAGCTTGTGCGACCCGCGCTGAGCAAAGCCGATAAGCGGTCTGCCACCGCCATTTATCGCTTGTAAGCTGGCGCGGCGGCGGCTGCGTGGTGGTGACATGGCGGCATCAGTGATGATGGCTGGCGTGAGACCTTGCCCCTGCGCCGCATGGGCGACCCGCTCTTTAACAAACTTGGCCAGTTCAGCGTCTGAAACGTGCTGTAACTCACAACCGCCACATTTGCCAAAATGGCGGCATGGCGGCTCCACGTGGTTGGGACCATGTTCGAGGGTCCCGTCAGGCAACACCAGATCACCCGGCGCACTTCTAGAAACATGCTTACCACTGGCGGTTAAACCATCACCGCGCGCGGCCAAGCGCACAATAAGGTCACCCTCGCTCATAGGAAATGCGCATAGGCTGAGGGGATGTGGTTGATCAGGTCAGATGCCGCGAATGCAGGGCCAGCGATGCGCGCAGCTTCGCCGTGAAGCATGGTTGCAGCGACAGCGGCATTATGGGGCGCTTTGCCAGTGGCGAGCTGGCTTGCGCAAAGGCCCGCCAAAATGTCGCCAGTGCCCGCAATGCTGAGCCAGCTTGGTGCCGGTGGTATGAATGTGAGAGGCTGTTCGGGTGATGCGATAATGGTGTCTGGTCCTTTGGAAATCACCGTTGCTTGCATAGCATTGGCAAGGTTTTGGCAAGCTGAGACGCGGTTTGAAGTATCGATTCCAAACGTCTGGCATAGAGTCAAAAATTCGCCCGGATGCGGTGTCGCGATAAGCGGTGTCGAACGCTGCGCAATCATCTCTGGTTTGAGCAATGTGAGGGCATCAGCGTCGATCACCATAGGCAGACCGGCGGCCAGCGCGTGATCAAGTTGGCACTGCGCCTCAGTCCCTCGCGCTAGTCCCGGACCGATAAGAATGGCCCGAATGCGCTCTTCGCTCAAAGCCTCTTGAAGCGACCGCTGATCCAAGACCAGATCATGCGGAACATCGCCAATGGCTTTTGATGCAAGCAGTTTTACATACCCTGCCCCGCCACGCATGGCAGCCATACTTGCCATAATCGAAGCGCCCGGCATCGCGCCGCCCACCACAGCAACAAGGCCGCGAGTATATTTATGAGCATCGGGTGATGGAGCGGACAGTTTTGGACCTTGCGTCAAATGTGCAGCCCCCTCCACTGCATCGATCCCGATATCAATCAGCTTGCAATTTCCCATCTGCGCCATTGCGGGCATCAACCAATGCGCTCGCTTCCAACTTCCCAGCGCCAGCGTGAGGGTGGCAGATGGCAGCCCATCATTGAGCGCAGCACCCGAATCGCTATCGATGCCGCTTGAAAGATCGACTGCGATGATCTGGTCATGGCACACCGTTAAACCAGAAAGCAGCTCGAGCAAATCTTCGGACAAGGCGCGCTGCAACCCGGTGCCAAACAAGCAATCGACCAGCACATCGCCTTCAGCATTGGTGACAGGCTGTTTGCCCCATGCCTTGTAAGCTGCCTTTGCCGCCTCTGTCGTGGGAGGCATTGGCGCGACCACTTCAACCGATAAACCACGCTCTGCCAGAACACGCGCGATCACATAGCCATCGTCGCCATTATTGCCCGGCCCGCAAAGAACCGTAACCTTGCGTCCAGCGGCCATGCGCCAGACCCAATCAGCAGCGCCTCTCCCGGCGCGCTCCATCAGTTCTGCAACAGATATGCCCTGATCGATCAGCGCTTGTTCCGCAGCCTGCATTTGGGCCGCCGTCAACACCTGATCAAGCGCAGCCAAAGCGCTCTACTCCGCTACCGGGAGCCGATAACGATCCGCGCCCACGCTGAGTTCTACGATACCATCGCCTTGATCGACTGTAGCTTGTTCAACTCCGTCTGCGGTGATGATACCGCGCCCCGCAACGCCCAATTCAAAGCGACGAAATCCGCCATCAGGATGCCGCACGATCAGCAGGCTTGACGTTTCACGCGTTTGGCGTTCCATCGTGCATTCCTCGGAAAATCCTGCCGCACCGCCCAGCGCGCATTCAATCATTGCGCCGGGTTGCTGCGGATCAGCCTCACCACAGGCGGCAAGCGCCAAAGTGGCGGTGAACGCGCTAGATATCCGCGTAAACATGCTTTTCTTTCTTCGCGCCAGGATGGGTTACTGCACCATTGACCGCAGGGCCAACGTTCTGAGCAAAACGCCACAAGGCGCCAGATTGATATTCATGCTGTCGCGGCTGCCAAACCTTGCGCCGCTCTGCCAGAATGGCTTCGTCCACTTCGAGATCGATCGTGCCTGCTTCGGCGTCTATAGAGATGATATCGCCATTTTCGACAAAAGCGATCGGCCCGCCTTCCGCGGCTTCGGGGCCGACATGCCCAATGCAAAATCCACGCGTTGCGCCGGAAAAACGGCCATCGGTGATAAGCGCGACGCTTTCACCCAGGCCTTGACCATAAAGCGCAGCGGTAGTGGAGAGCATTTCGCGCATGCCCGGCCCGCCTTTGGGGCCTTCATAGCGGATGACGATGACGCTGCCTTCTTTGATGCTGCGTTTCTTGACGGCCTCAAACGTATCTTCTTCACAATCGAAAACGCGCGCAGGGCCAGAGAATTGCAAACGCTCCATCCCGGCAACTTTCACAATTGCACCCAGCGGTGCCAGCGAACCTTTAAGGCCGACTACGCCGCCTGTGGGTGTGATCGGCGTCTTAACGTCGTAAATCACCTTTTGATCAGGATTCCAGGTGATCTCTTCGATATTTTCGCCAAGTGTTTTGCCCGATACCGTCATCGGCTCTGGATTGAGGAAGCCGCCATCCAGCATGGTTTTCATCGCCATGTAGATCCCACCTGCATCATGCATATCCTTGGCAACATATTGCCCGCCCGGCTGCAAATCGGCGATGTATGGAGTAGATTTGAAAATCTCCGCCACATCAAACAGATCAAATTTAATACCGGCTTCGTTCGCCATCGCTGGCAGATGGAGCGCGGCATTGGTGGAGCCACCCGTTGCCGCAACCACGCGCGCGGCATTTTCAAACGCAGCCTTGGTACAGATATCGCGCGGCCGCAGATTGTCGGCTAGAAGCTGCATAACCTGCTTGCCAGCAGCCAGCGCAATTTCCTCGCGCGATTTGTAAGGAGCAGGCGCCATATTGCTGTTTGGCAGCGACAAACCAATCGCTTCGCCAACACATGCCATCGTGTTCGCCGTAAATTGGCCACCACACGCGCCATGCCCGGGACATGCCACTTTTTCGAGAGCGGTCAGCTGTTTGAGAGGGCAATTGCCCGCGCCATACTGGCCGACAGCTTCAAACACATCCTTCACATTGACATCTTTGCCATTGAAAGTGCCCGGAAGGATTGATCCACCGTAAACAAAGATCGAGGGGATATTGAGCCGCAGCATGGACATCATCATGCCCGGCAAGCTCTTATCGCACCCGGCAAAGGTCACCAGCGCGTCATAGCAATGCCCGCGCACAGAAAGCTCAACCGAATCCGCAATAACTTCGCGGCTCACCAGAGAGCTTTTCATGCCCTGATGGCCCATCGCAATGCCATCGGTAACAGTGATGGTGTTGAACCGGCGCGGTGTGCCCCCTCCTTCAATCACGCCTTGACGGCAAATATCGGCCTGCGGATCAAGCGCGGTGTTGCACGGCGCACTGTCATTGCCAGCAGAGGCCACGGCGACGAAGGGGCGCGCGATGTCTTCCTCGGTCATGCCCATCGCATAATAATAACTGCGATGCGGCGCGCGTTCAGGCCCTACCGAAACGTGGCGACTGGGAAGTTTGGATTTATCGAATGTGTTCATGATTTTCTCGTGAAATTATTTGGGGCCGATTGCGCCGTATTGGCCTGCAAATCAAGAGCCAGCGTTGAGCGCGAGGGTGACTTGCCCTGCCATCATCGCGATGGTTTTGGCCCAACGCGCTTGTCCGGCCTCGGTTGTGATCAGGTCATTGCGGATTTCAATTGCGCAATATGGTCGGCCATGCGCCTCGGCATGGCGGTTCATCGTAGCGTTGAGTTCGCGGCCGGAATATGGCTCATTCTTGCCTACCGTCATCCCTTGTTCGCTAAGCAGGCGCATGGCGTGGCGCGCGGCGCGGTCATCCTCGTTAAACAACAGCCCCACATCCCAAGGGCGTTTCTCAGCTGCGCTTTCCAATTGCGGCGTAAAGCTATGAATGGAAAGGATAAGGGAAGGCTCCACCGCAGCAATCCAGGCGCCCAACGCATTGTGATAGGGCCTATGATACCGGTCGAGCCGCGCTTCACGATTGGCGCCGATATTGCCCGGAACAAGGATGCCGTCGCTTTGTGTTGGAATGACACCATCGACATCTTCTTCGCGGTGTAAATCCACCACAAGGCGGCTGACCTCGGCCAGAAAGGCAGGGATATTGTGGCGCCGGGCAAGCCGTTCTGCCACGCCAGCGGCACCAATATCCCATGCAATATGCTTTTCGCGCGCATCAGGCGGGATGCCCAGATCAAACTCTTCTGGCACATGATTTGATGCATGATCACACACCGCGACAATGCCGCCGCGCGTCGGTTCGCCAATCAGGCGGAAAGGAAATTCGCTCACCGTAAAGCCCCGCTCATTTGCCACCAGTCAGGATGCGCGGCGCGGATGGATTTTGCGGCTGCGTCGCGGGTGGAGGCCTCTTCATACAGTGCGAAACACGTTGCACCAGAGCCTGACATGCGCGCCAGCCAAGGTTTTGTGGCGTTGAGCGCCTTGAGGCAGCCCCCGATAACAGGCTGCAAAGTAAGCGCAGGTGCTTCCAGATCGTTGCGGCCAGCTTGCGCGATGTGGCTGGGCGGGCCTTCAGGCATGGGACCGCGATCCACGCCGTCCCAAGCTTTGAAGATCGACCCGGTCGGCACGGCCACACGCGGATTGACGAGCAGGACGGGCATGCCTTCGAGGTCATTGGCGATAGGCTCAAGCTCGGTCCCCGTGCCGCGCCCGATGCAAGTGCGGCTTTCTACACAGGCTGGCACATCCGCGCCAAGCTTGGCGGCCCGCTCGCGCCAGTCATCGGGCAGACCGTGATACTCACGGACAATGCGGAAAAACGCGCCGGCATCTGCCGAGCCGCCGCCAAGCCCCGCGGCAACGGGCAAGTTCTTTTCGAGGGTAATCGCGAGGCCTTGAGGGCGCGGCAGTACGGTGAGCGCCTGCATCACGATATTGTCGAGCGGATTGTCGAGCGTGGTGGCGAATTCGCCGATGGTGTGGAGCGTGTCTTGCTTCGCCGGTTTGGCGATAAGCGTGTCGCCCGCATCCACGAAGGCGAAGAGCGTTTCGAGTTCGTGATAGCCATCATCACGCCGCTTGCGGACATGCAAAGCGAGGTTGATTTTGGCGTAGGCGGTTTGGACTGACATCGAATCTCGTCAAACAAGATCTAGGTAAAACAGCCTATTCTTGGAAACATGCTTCTCCAAGGCTGAAAGTAGCTGTTTGTGTGCCAAGCCGCCAAAGACATCATGATCATCCAAGCCGTCGGTCCAATGCTGTTCCAGCAAGTCCCACCGTTCGTCTTCAGACTGAACGACCAATTCGATTTCCAAGCCATCAAGGATGGATCGAAGCTGAGCGGCGGCCGCGCGAGCGCCCAGCATCTCAAGCGATGTGACTACCTCTCTAGCATCCAGATCGAAGCTATAGGTCAGAAAGTAGTTCAACCCGCCATTATTGGCCAAACCCATAAAAGTGTTGGCAATCGCAGCGGCTCGTCTTTCGCTCCCCTTCTTACAGTCGGAGTGATGGCTGTTTATCACGAAGTTGTTCCAAGCTTGGATTTCGTCGGCCACGCGCACCCCTCACATATTCGGATAGTTCGGCCCGCCGCCACCTTCAGGCGTCACCCAGTTGATATTCTGGTTCGGGTCTTTGATGTCGCAAGTCTTACAGTGCACGCAGTTTTGCGCGTTGATTACGAATTTCGGCTCTTCGCCCGGCTCGATCAGCCATTCATAGACGCCTGCGGGGCAATAGTTCGTTGAGGGTCCGCCATAGACGCCCAGCTCGCTTTGCCGCTGCAATTCGAGGTTGGCGACTTGCAGGTGGCTGGGCTGCTCTTCCTCATGGTTGGTGAAGCTGAAAGAGACGCTGGTGAGACGGTCGAAGCTGATTTCGCCGTCGGGCTTGGGATAATCGATCTTGGGGAACAGGTCGGCGCGGCCCGTCAGCGTGTAATCAGGCTCATGCTTCATGCTGAACGGCAGACCGATTTTCAGCGTGCGCATCCACATATCCGCGCCTGCCAGCACCGTGCCGATATCGCCGCCGAACTTCGCCACAGCGGGCTGCGCGTTTTTCACCAGCTTCAATTCCTTGGCGATCCAGCTTTCCCGCAACGTCGCTTCATAGTCAGCAACCTCATCGTGTTCGCGATCAGCGCCGATTGCCGCAGCGATACTTTCCGCCGCCAGCATGCCGGACTTCATCGCCGTATGGCTGCCTTTAATGCGCGGGACATTCACAAAGCCCGCCGCACAACCGATCAGCGCGCCGCCGGGGAAGGCGAGCTTGGGCACTGATTGCCAACCGCCTTCATTGATCGCGCGCGCGCCATAAGCAACACGTTTGCCGCCTTCGAGATATTCGCGGATTGCGGGGTGCGTTTTCCACCGCTGGAATTCCTGAAACGGGGAGACATGCGGGTTCTTGTAATCAAGGCCCGTCACAAAACCCAAGGCCACTTGGCCGCTTGCCTGATGATACAGGAAGCCCCCGCCCCAGCTATCGCTTTCGGTTAGTGGCCAGCCTTGCGTATGAATTACCCGGCCCGGTTCATGCAATTCGGGATCAATGTCCCACAATTCCTTGATCCCAAGGCCATAAACCTGCGGCTCACAATTGGCCTCAAGGTCATATTTCGCCTTCATCTGCTTGGTTAGATTGCCGCGTGCGCCTTCTGCAAACAGGGTGTATTTCGCCTCAATCTCCATGCCGGGTTGGAATTCCGGTTTGCGCTCGCCATCGGGGCCAATGCCCATATCTTGCGTTATCACGCCGGTGACAGCGCCCGCTTCGTTAAACATCACTTCCGATGCCGGGAAACCGGGGAAGACCATCACGCCCAGCTCCTCCGCCTTTTCACCCAGCCAGCGGGTGAGATTGCCAAGAGAGCCTGTGTAACAGCCATCATTGCTCATCAAAGGCGGCATAAACAGGTGCGGCAGCGAGGTCTTTCCGCCTTTGCTGAGCACCCAGTGCCAATTGTCCGTCACAGGTGTTTGCGCCATCGGGCAATCCTGATCGCGCCAATCGGGAATTAGCTCGTCCAAAGCCTTAGGATCAACCACTGCGCCTGACAGGATATGCGCCCCAATTTCAGAGCCCTTCTCCAACACGACAACTTCCAGCTCTTCATTCAGCTGCTTTAGCCGAATTGCCGCCGACAGGCCTGCTGGACCACCGCCAACAATCACCACATCGCATGGCATGGATTCGCGTTCACTCATTGTTACGCCCCGTATTTGTGTTCTCTCATCGTGACCGGGCTTGAAACCTCACTGCTAAGAGGTCAAGACCAGCCTTGGTCACACTATGAACAACCACCGAGAAATGTCGCTCTCCGAAGGGCTTGCTGCAGCGCAGGAATGGTGGCGCGGTGTGGGCGTGGAATATGACTATTGTGATGAGGCCAAACCGTGGCTGAAAGAAAAAGAGGTTGAAGCCGCGCCAGCACCGCGATCTGTGGCCAAGGTGGAAGATGCGCCGCCGCCAGAGCCCGCAAAACCTGCAATCCAGAGCGAAGACTTGCCCAAAGATCTGGGCGCGTTTCACCAATGGTGGTGTGATCAGGCGAACGCTATTCCGGGCGCGACCGGGCGCCGCCTCGCGCCGCGCGGGGATGTTGGCGCGCAGTTGATGGTAATCGTGCCCAGCCCTGAAATGCAAGACCGGTCGCAATTGCTCGAAGGAGCGCAAGGCGTATTGGTCGCGAATATATTGCGCGCTTTGAATATCGCGCAAAGCGACAGCTATCTCGCCAGCGCCTTGCCCGGCGCAATGGCCGAACCTGACTGGAACGATTTGCACCGCCAAGGGCTTGGAACGGTGCTGGCTCACCATATCGGTTTAGCTCAACCCAAGCGCGTGCTGTTGCTCGGGCGTGGATTGCCGCTTTTATTGGGCCATGGCGCAGATGCCGCGCCCGAAAATCTGGTGGACATCGATTCATCGGCAGGCAAGCTGCCTGTCCTTACCAGCTTTGCGCCTGATCGATTGTTGGGTCATGCGCGGCAACGCAAACTCCTGTGGCATCGCCTATTAGAATGGATGGAATGATTATGCGTCTGCTTTTGGCTTTTGCAGCCAGCTTCGCCATCGCCGTACCGGCCACCGCACAGGATACGCGCACTTATTTCACGGCGATGCCTTATGCGGATGAGGTTCCCACGATCCTGGATGCAAATGATCGCGCCTATTACGGTGCTTTGTTTGCTGCGATTGAGGATGCGCGCTGGAGCGAAGTGGCGGCTCTTTTGCAAGAGCGTGAAGATGGCCCACTGCATGATGTAGCGCTGGCAGAATATTATCTGGCGGCAACAAGCCCGCGCGTTGAACTCCAGCAGATCGAGGAGTGGCTGGAAACAGGCGTAGAGCTTCCGCAGGCCCCGCAAATTGTGCGCTTGGGGCAAAGGCGTGGTCTGGAAGATGCACCGCGCCTGCCGCGACTGCGCGACATGCGGCGGCAATCTCCGATGCCAAAACGCAGCAGGCCGCGCAGCATCAATGATGGCTCAATCTCAAGCGAAATCGCTGCAGCCATTCAAGAGCGCATAGTCAATGATGATCCCGATGGTGCGCGCCTGATCCTTGATGGTGTTGATGCGGGGCTAAGCCCGGAAACGCGGGCCGAATGGCGGCAAAAGGTTGCGTGGAGTTACTTCATCGAAAATCAGGACGCGCAGGCTTTGGCACTGGCGCAAAGCGTGGCAGCAGGCAGCGGCCCCTGGGTCGCGGAAGGCGACTTTTCCGCAGGTCTTGCCGCATGGCGCCTTGGCGATTGTGAGCTTGCTCTGGATCATTTCCGCCGCGCCTCGTTTGGAGCTGTGGATGTATCACTGCGTTCGGCAAGCTTGTATTGGGCTCACCGTGCCGCAATGCGATGCCGTCAGCCGGCTTTAGCCACGCAATTGCTGCAGGATGCAGCGGGTAGTGACACCACGCTTTACGGAATGCTGGCAACAAAAGCACTTGGCCGCACTCTGCCAGACCGGGTGGAAAATGCCGATTTTACGGATGACGATTGGCGCGCAGTGCGTGATTTGAATACGATCCGCCAATCCATCGCGCTTGCTGAAATTGATCGCGATATTCTCGCCAGCCAGATTTTGCTGCACACGGCGCGCACCGGTGATCCTGCGCTTTATGCGCCTTTGTCGCGCCTTGCCCGCGCGCTTGGTTTCCCGCGTACGCAAATCGCGATGGCGCTTTCAGCGCCTGCTGGCGGGCGCGCTGATCCTGCGGCCTTTTTCCCTGCTTCTGGCTGGGTCCCCGAAGGGGGCTGGCGCGTCGATCCAGCTCTCGCCTTTGCGCATATCTTGCAGGAATCGGTGTTTCGCCGCGATGCTGTTAGCCCGGCGCGCGCGCAGGGTTTGATGCAAATTACACCGCCTACGGTGCGCCAGCACGTGCCCTGCATCGGCCGCTCCCTTGGATCCATTGATGTATTTGACCCCGAAACGAACCTCGCTTTGGGTCAATGCAATTTGCAAATGTTGCAAGACACCTCTGCGACACGTGACAAGCTGCCCAAGATCATCGCTGCCTATAATGCGGGCCTTACCCCTGTCACGCGCTGGGACGATGAGATCAATGATCAGAACGATCCGCTATTGTGGATGGAGGCGATCCCATATTGGGAGACGCGATATTACACGCAGATCGTCATCGGGAATTACTGGATGTATGAACGCCAGGCAGGGGCGCAATCGATGAGCCGCGTTGCTCTGGCGCAGAATGAATGGCCTGCATTCCCAGGCGAAGGCACATCCGATGGCCGCGTTTGGCTTTCAAGCGGGGGTGAGTGATGAGCGGCATTGATGAAGCGCGCACCTTTATTCCGATCAATATCGCACTGCTCACGGTTTCTGACACGCGCAGCTTGGCCGAAGACACTTCGGGGGACATTCTTGCTGAACGCATTACCGGTGCTGGCCACAATCTGGCTTATCGAGAATTGTTGCGCGATGACGCGAAAGAAATCGCGCAACGATTACGCGATTGGACTGCTATTGAAGGCATAGATGCCGTGATCACAACGGGCGGTACGGGCCTTACCGGGCGCGATGTTACGCCAGAGGCATTGGCCATGGTTGCCGACAAGGATATTCCCGGATTTGGTGAACTGTTTCGGATGCTGAGCTATCAAAATATCGGCACCAGCACGATCCAATCGCGTGCCTGCGCAGTCTTGGCGGGTGGCACCTACATCTTCGCGCTGCCCGGATCGCGCGGCGCGGTGAAAGATGGGTGGGATATGATCCTGCAATACCAGCTCGACAGCCGCCACTCCCCATGCAATTTTGTAGAGCTGATGCCGCGGCTTAAAGAGACCTGATTTACGCAGCGACGCGCAAATGCCCTTTCTCCCGGATAGGGGAAAGTTGCACATCATCTATCCCGTTCATCGCGGCCAACGCATCTACCAGCCCGCCTTCAAGCGCGAAATCACTGCCCAGACGCATCAATACGCTATCTTGCCCATCACCCAGCATCATGCGCACCAATACTTCGCCGTGACCCGGCTTGCCAGGGTGAAGCAGCGGCTGAAGCTGTGCCAGCGCGCCAATATCATGAACCACCGCCGTCAGCCGCATCCGCGCTGCACTGGTCACTTCGGATAGCGGCTTTGCACCGCGCACGGTGACGCGCGGGGGATCATCGGGGTTGGGCGCATCCAGCTCTACATTCAAAAGGATGCAGGTGCCATCATCAGCCCAGCGTTGAAAGCTCTCTACCAAACCTTCTTCAAAACATGCCGCGCTGAATTGCCCTGATTGATCAGAGAAATCAGCGCGAATAAATTCCGCCCCGCGTTTGGTGCGGCCTTTGTTCACGCTTTCCACCATGGCCGCCATGACTGCGGGCGATCGTCCGCCTGAAACCCCGCTTTCCATTAAGGACGCATAGGATCGCGCGCCTTGGGAGGACGCCGCCATCTTATATTCCGTCACAGGATGCGCTGCGAAATAGAAGCCAAAAGTTTCGCGCTCAGCCGCCATTTGATCTGCGCGCGACCATGGGTCCGCATCGGCGAGACGTAGCGTTTGCTCTGTCTGATCTTCCCCGCCGAACAACCCAGCTTGCCCTGAGGTGCGTTCTCGCGAAGCTGCATCGGCCACTGCCAAAAGCATATCGGCATTGGCCAAAACCTTGGCGCGGTTCGCTTCCAAGCCATCAAACGCACCAGCCCCGCCCAGCCCTTCAAGCTGACGACGGTTCATCGCCCCTGCTGGCATACGCTGGAACAAGTCTTCCAGGTTCTCAAAAGGCCCGGATTTTTCCCTCTCGGCCACAATTTCAGCCATCGCCTTTTCACCGACATTGCGAATGCCTGCCAAAGCAAAACGAACCGCGTGCCCTTCATCGGTTTGTTCGACCGAAAACTGGGGTTCAGACGCGTTGATATCAGGGCCGAGCAGTGCGATGGAGTTTTTGCGCATATCATCGACAAAGATCGCCAGCTTTTCCGATTGGTGCATGTCGAAACACATGGAAGCGGCGTAAAACTCTTCGGGATAATGCGTTTTGAGCCATGCCGTTTGATAGCTAAGCAAGGCGTATGCAGCCGCGTGTGATTTGTTAAAGCCATAGCCTGCAAACTTGTTGATCAAATCAAACAGCTCATTCGCTTTGGTGGCATCAATGTCCGAAACGGTTTTGCACCCGGCCACGAAAATGGCGCGCTGCTTGTCCATTTCATCCTGGTTCTTTTTGCCCATCGCGCGGCGCAGCAAATCGGCATCACCCAGCGAATATCCCGCAAGGATCTGCGCGGCCTGCATCACCTGTTCTTGATAGACGAAAATGCCGTAAGTTTCGGACAGAATCTCTTCCAGCTTGGCATGGGGGTAGATGATCTCTTCTTCGCCAGCTTTGCGTTTGCCAAAACTTGGAATGTTGTCCATCGGCCCCGGACGATAGAGTGAGACGAGCGCGATAATGTCCTCAAACCGCGTGGGCTTCACGGCCGTGAGCGTGCGGCGCATGCCTTCCGATTCAAGCTGAAAAACACCTACGGTATCACCGCGTTTGAGCAGATCGTAAACGCCTTCATCATCCCAAGCGAGGCCATCCAGATCGACTGTGATCCCGCGCCGCGCCAGCAGATCGACAGCCTTGCGTAAGACAGACAAAGTTTTGAGGCCAAGAAAGTCGAATTTGACCAGCCCGCTATCTTCAACATGCTTCATGTCAAACTGCGTCACCGGCATGTCCGAACGCGGATCACGGTAAAGCGGCACCAATTGTGACAAGGGCCTGTCACCGATCACAACGCCGGCTGCATGCGTGGAAGAATTGCGCGGAAAACCTTCCAGCTGCATCGCCAGATCGACGAGGCGTTTCACCTCATTATCGTTATTGTATTCACGTTTGAAATCCGATGCCCCGTTCAAAGCGCGCGGCAATGTCCAAGGGTCGGTTGGATGGTTGGGCACCATCTTTGTCAGGCGATCCACTTGCCCATATGGCATTTGCAAAATGCGACCGCAATCGCGCAAAACGGCGCGCGCTTTCAGCTTACCAAAGGTGATGATCTGCGCGACCTTATCGTGGCCATAACGATCCTGCACATAGCGGATGACTTCGCCGCGGCGCGTTTCACAAAAGTCGATATCGAAGTCAGGCATGGAAACACGTTCGGGGTTCAAAAACCGCTCAAACAGCAGGCCCAATCGGATCGGATCAAGATCAGTAATCGTCAACGCCCAAGCAACCAGTGAACCCGCGCCTGAACCACGGCCCGGCCCCACAGGAATGCCTTGCCCTTTGGCCCATTTGATGAAGTCGGCAACGATCAGGAAATAGCCCGGAAAACCCATCCGTTTGATAATGCCAACTTCATAATCAAGCCGTTCGAGATAGACTTGGCGCTCTTCCTCGCTCAGTTCTTCATAAACGGCCAGACGCGCATCAAGGCCTTTGCGCGCGTCATCTTCCAGCATCCGCTCTTCCCCTTCCAGATCACCTGCAAGGCTGGGGAGGATTGGATCGCGTTTGGGCGGTGCGAAAGCGCACCTTTGGGCAATCACCAGCGTATTGGCCGTTGCCTCTGGAAGGTCTGCGAACAGCTCTTCCATCATCTTGGAGGATTTTACGAAATCCTGATCACGCGAACGCGGGCGATCGGCGCTGTCGAGCTGGCTGGAATTGGCGATGCACAGCATTGCGTCATGCGCGCTGTGCATATGCGGCTCACCAAATTTGGCAGGGTTGGTTGCCACCAACGGCAGCTCAAGCATGTAAGCAAGATCGATCAGCGCGCTTTCCGCCGCCTGCTCCACCGCATCACCGCGCCTTGCCAGCTCAACATAGAGCCGATCCGGGAACAATGCCGCCAGTTCGCCCAGCAATGCGGAGGCGCGCTCCATCTTGCCATCTGCGAGCAACCGCGTCACTGCGCCTTCACCCGCGCCGGTCAATGCGATCAGGCCATCGGTGTGGCCTGCAAGGTCTGCCATATTGACATGCGGCTGAAGCTCTAATGGACGATCCAAATGCGCCGCGCTGACAAGGTGGCACAGATTGTTCCACCCCGCCTCATCTTGAGCATAGAGCGGCAAGTAATCGACCGGCTCCCCATCACCGCGTGATACGCCAAGCAGCGTTGCAATGATGGGCTGGATCCCTTCCGAAATCGCGGCGGCGGCAAACGCGGTAGAGCCGTAAAGGCCATTGCGGTCACAAATCGCGATAGCGGGAAAGCCGCGTTCTTTCGCTAGCTTGGCAATGCCTTTTGGATCGATTGCCCCTTCGAGCATCGAAAAGCTTGAAAGGACTCGTAAAGGGACAAAGGGGGCAAATCGCATATTGCCAATATGCGAACACCGGCGCAAATAGCCAAGGGATTAGCTTACGCTGTCCCCCGCCTCTTCAGCCGCTTTGGCCACGGCGATTTTCTTGCGTGTATCGCGGATGGTTGAAAATGCGCCGTAAGCGATCAGAGCGGCGAGAAAAATCCAAACCCACACCGGAATATCCTGACCAAATATGCCGAGATACAGATAAGCGGAAACGAAGAAGAACCCGGCCACCATCGTCGGCAATACGGTTGATTGCCCTGCTCTGGCGCGTTTCACCAACCACGCCACAGAAGCGAGAAAGCAAGGGATCGCGCCGACATAAATCGCCACAAAAATATACGGATTGACCCCGTATTGCGCGCCTTGCGCCAAGATCCATTCATTGATCGCTTCTAACATTGTGACCTCCTGTATACTCTGCCCAGTGTTTCGCCATATGGGCACAGTTGGTTACTTGTGTGCGATCATTGCGCGGTTCGTGGCCTGTAAATCAGATCGAAACTGGTCGCCCAGGTAAGCCCTTCATCGAAGCTTGCTTCACCATGTTGGCGCACCGATCCATCAGGATTGGGCTTATAGGTCATGCGGACCAAACCATCTTTGCCAGGCCCGCCGATATTGGGCCAAAAACCCTGCAACACGATGCCGCCCGCAACAGCTGCGCCAACAAACTCAACCCTTCCGCCACCAGAGCCAACCCATGTTTGATGCCAGCGCCCCGTTACAGGATCGAGCGAGTTGAGCGAGGACCCTCCACCTCCGCGCAAAGGCTGCCAATGTTCGCGCACCGCGCAGCCATTGTGCATCCGCGCGATGGAACTGTTGGCGACTTTGGTGTCGGACCCGTTTGGAAAGACTTCCCATTCGCCAACCCAGAAATCGAATTCGCTATGCGCTTCGCTGGCACAAGGCGGCGGGGGTGCAGCGGCGGGTGCACCGGCGGGCGATGCTGCTTGTTGTGCGAACAATAGACTTGCAATCAATGGCGTGAACATCGTTTTGCCTCCTGTTTCAACCTTCTTGGAGCCGACCCTCATGCAGCCTTACAACCCGGTCCATGCGCGCGGCGAGGCGTTCATTATGTGTCGCCACCAAAGCAGAGCTGCCTTGCCCGCGCACCAATTCAAGAAATTCACCCAGCACGCGGTCTGATGTGGCCTCATCCAGATTGCCCGTAGGCTCATCTGCCAAGACCAATTGCGGTTTGTTGGCCAGCGCGCGCGCAACCGCGACACGTTGTTGCTCCCCGCCCGAAAGCTGGCTTGGGCGGTGCGTCATCCGGTGCTCAAGGCCAAGCGCGGTGAGCAGTTCTTCTGCCCTATCGGCGGCAGCTTTGCGTTTCACGCCGATCAACAATTGCGGCAGTATAACATTTTCCAAAGCGCTGAAATCGGGCAGCAAATGGTGGAATTGATAAATAAATCCCAGATGATCGCGGCGCAAAGTGGTGCGCTCAGCAGCCGAAAGATCACTCGCCTGTGTCCCGGCAATGCTGATCGATCCTGAAAAACCGCCTTCCAGCAAACCAACCGCTTGCAGCATCGTCGATTTGCCTGAACCTGACGGCCCCAGCAACGCCACAATTTCTCCCGGTGCGACAGTCAGATTGACACCGCGCAGGACTTCAATCGTTACGCCGCCTTGTTCAAAACTGCGCGCAACATTGGTGAGATGGACCACCGCATCACTCATAGCGCAGCACCTCCACAGGATCGGTATTGGCCGCACGATATGCGGGATACAGCGTTGCGAGGAAGGAAAGCCCCATCGCCATCCCCGCAATCGCCAACACCTCGAACGGATCAGTTCGCGATGGCAGTTCTGTTAAAAACCGCACCGAAGGATCCCACAATTCTGCACCGGTTAACCGCTGTATCCCATTGGCAATCGATTGCCGGAAAAACAGCACAATCAATCCCAAGGCTATCCCGGCAAATGTCCCTATGGCGCCGATCACAGAACCCGTTGTAACAAATATCTTGAGCAGGCTTTGCCGCCGTGCCCCCATCGTACGCATAATCGCAATGTCGCGCGTCTTGCTGCGCACCAGCATCACCAGCGAAGACAGAATATTGAAGGCTGCCACCAACACGATAATACCCAGCGCAAAAGCCATCGCCACGCGTTCAACCTGCAAGGCTTCGAACAAAGCGGCATTCATGCTGCGCCAATCGGTGATCAGGGCTCTGTCGCTCAATTGTTGACCCAATGGCCGGAGGATTTCATCGACGCGGTCCGGGTCTTCTGTTTGCACTTCGATCATGCCGATATTGTCGCCTGACAATAGCAATGTCTGCGCGTTGGGAATGGGCATGACGACGAAACGTTCATCGAAATCGTAAACGCCCAGCTCAAAAATCGCGGTTACCTCGTAACCGATTTGCCGTGGCACAGTGCCAAATGGCGTGGTGCGGCCTTGTGGGTTGATAATGGTGACGGTGTCGCCAATGCGCAGGCCCAGATTGCTGGCGAGCCGAGATCCCATCGCCACTTTGCGTTCGCCCACCGCAAGTGTAGCCATGGATCCGATAAGCACTTTATCCTGCAGATCGGCAATGTCTTCCTGCGCACTTCCGCGCATAAGGATCGCTTCGGCGCGTCCGTTAAAGCTGGCCAGCAAAGGTTGTTCGATAAAAGGCGATGCGCTGGTGACGCCATCTGTGGCTTGCACATCGGCCAAGACATCCTGCCAATTGGCCAGCCTGCCATCATATCCTTGAATAACCGCATGGCCATTCAGGCCTGTTATCCTGTCAGTCAGCTCTGCCCGAAAGCCGTTCATTACGCTCATCACGATGACCAGCATGGCGACTGACAGCATGACAACGCCGATGGAAATGCCCGCGACCAATGCGATCACCGCTTCCCCGCGACCGGGCAGCATGTATCGCTTGGCAATGGTCCATTCGAAAGGGGAGAGGATCACGGGCGGTGTTGGCCTTGTTTTATGGCGAGCGGATGAGCAAGCCGTTTAGGAAGCAGTACCTTGTGCTGCAATGAATGGCTTTACGCTATCCCCCATGTCGAAGCCGGGTTTGATGCAAAGCCCTCACCCGCCGCGCAGCGTCTTCACGCCCCAATCGCGTTCTAACAGATATAAAAGCATGCGCGCCGCTTCGCCGCGTTTTCCTTCCAGCCCGCCATCGCGTTCGACAAGGAGTTTCGCTTCATCCTGCGCCATTTCGGCAAATTTCTGCGTTTGCTCCAGCGTGGCGATGCGAAATCCTTCTTCGCCCGATTGCCTGGTGCCCAGCAATTCGCCGCCACCGCGCAGTTTCAAATCTTCTTCTGCCAAACGAAAGCCATCCTGACTTTCGCGCATCAAAGCGAGCCTTTGTTTGCCCGTCTCGCTCAATTCTGCAACGCGCAGCAGTACGCACACCGACTTTGCGCTGCCCCGTCCCACGCGGCCACGCAGCTGGTGGAGTTGGGCCAAGCCAAACCGTTCGGCCTGTTCGATGACCATCAGCGTTGCATTAGGCACATCTACGCCGACCTCGATCACGGTTGTGGCGACCAAAACCTTGGCATCCCCATTGGCAAAGCGCGCCATACCGGCATCTTTCAATTCCGGCGCGAGTTGGCCGTGCACCATCACTACATCTTCGTCAAAATGTTTTTTCAGCGCAGCATAGCGGGCCTCGGCAGCGGCCAGATCTTCGTTTTCATTCTCTGATCCGCGCACCATTGGGCACACCCAATACGCTTGCCCGCCGCCACTGACATGACGCGATAATCCGGCGACAATATCGTCCATCCGTTCCAGCGGCACGACACGCGTATCAATCGCTTGTCTGCCCGGCGGCAGCTCATCCAGCTGGCTGACTTCCATTTCGCCATGTTGCGCCAGTACCAACGTACGCGGGATTGGCGTTGCTGTCATCGCAAGGGTGTGCGGCGTCACCTTGCCTTTTTGCGTGAGCAGCAGCCGTTGTGAAACACCAAAGCGGTGCTGTTCATCGATCACCACCAGACCCAAATTCTTATAGGCCACCGTGTCTTGAAAAATTGCATGGGTGCCCACGACAATATTGATGCTGCCATCGAGCAGACCCATCAAAATGCTCTCACGCGCTTTGCCTTTATCGCGTCCGGTGAGAAGCGCGATTTCAACACCCGTTGGCGCGGCCATTTTGCGCAAAGTTTCAAAATGTTGGCGGGAAAGAAGCTCTGTCGGGGCCAGCAACGCCGTCTGCGCGCCTGCTTCGACCGCTGCTAACATAGCTTCTAATGCCACCACCGTCTTGCCTGCGCCCACATCGCCTTGCAGCAGGCGCAGCATCGGCGATGGCTGCGCCATATCGCCGGTGATCTCAGTGATGGAACGCTGCTGCGCGCCGGTTAACGGGAATGGCAATTTCAACTTGTCGCGCAGATGCCCATTGCCATGCAACGCTTGTCCTTTGCGCGCCCGGTTGCTCGCCCGCACCAGCATCAGTGCAAGCGCATTGGCGAACAGTTCATCATAAGCCAGCCGATCGCGCGCTTTGCCATTTTCGCTGCGATGGGCGAGCGTCAAGGCATTGCGCCATTGTGGCCAGCCTTGCTTGTCCAAAACACTTGGATCGATCCACTCAAGCAGTTCTGGTGCGCGCTCCAAGGCCTGCTCAATCATCCCGCCAATGCGCGGCTGTGTCAGCCCTTCGGCAAGGCGATAGATCGGCTCCACCTGCCGACCCATCGCACCGGTACTTTCTTTCGCGACATGATCGGGATGCACAATCTGCAACATATCGCCATATTGATCGAGCCGCCCGGCAATCCAGCGCTGCTCACCCACAGGAAGCTGCTTTTTCGCCGTATAGCTGGAGCGTCCAAAATACGTGAGTGCGCAAGCGTTGCCCTTGGCATCATGCGCAAACACGCGGAACGGCGCGCGGCCACTGGACCCACTGCGATGTTCCGCCACAGTCAGCGCGATGATCACCTGCTCACCCACTTGCGCATTATCCAGATCAGCCACCATGCGCCGCGTCACAAACCGATCTGGCAAATGATATGCCAGATCACGGATGCGCGTCAGGCCAAGCCGCTCCAACGGCTTTTTCAGCTTCGGACCAACGCCGTCCAGCGTGTCCGTTTCAGCAAAAAGGGGATTGAGGATATCGGGCCGCATTTTGTCCCCCCTAGCGCAAGTGAGCGCGGGGCGGTAGGAGGCACGCGCTATGTCATCAAAACACTCATTCGAAGCTCGCCCATTCGAAGCCCGCCTTGCCCGTGCAAAATTTCGCGGATGGCACAGGGGAACCCGCGAAGCCGATTATATGATCGGCGGTTTCTTCGATCGTTATGCGAAAGAATGGGGCGAAGAAGAGCTGGTTTGGTTCGAAGCGTTGCTCGATTTTGATGATGTCGAGATCATGGCATGGGCGATGGGCAAAGAAGACGCGCCCGAGCAGATTCAAGGTAAGATCTTGGACGCTTTTCGCAAGCTGGATTACGTCGAAATCTATTAAGCTGCACCCTGCACGATAGAGAGGCTTGCCAGACCGTGATTGCAAGGCCATTGAGCGCCGCTCGCCAGCAACCCTTCGCCAAGCCCGCCCTATGCCCGATCTGAACCGCATCCTTTCTGCCGAAACACCGCTGACGCTCGCCTCTTTGCCGCGCGGCGCGCAGCCATTGGTGATGGGCGATCTGGCGCGCGCAGCAAAGGGCCGCGCTGTTTTTATCGCGCCCGATGACGCCGCGATGCGCGGTGTGGCGGATGCGGCGCGCTTCTTCGCACCCGAAGTGCAAGTTATCGAATTTCCGGCATGGGATTGCCTGCCGTTTGACCGCGCCAGCCCTGCTTTAAGCATTAACGCACAGCGCCTATCCGCGCTCTATCAAATGCAGGCGAGCAAGGCGGCCAGCAAATCAGCCAGTCAGCTGATCGTGACGACAGCCAATGCCGTGTTGCAGCGCGTCCTAACCCCGTTCCGCATTCGCGAATCTGTTCGTGAGTTAAAGGCCGGTGTGGAAATCGGCCATGAAAGCCTTTCCAGCCTGCTCCAACGCCAAGGCTATTCGCGCACGGATACCGTAGTTGATACTGGCGAATTTGCGGTGCGCGGCTCGATCTTTGATATCTATCCCAGCGGCTTGGAAGCGGGCCTGCGCTTGGATTTCTTTGGTGATGAGCTGGAAAGCCTGCGCCTGTTTGATCCCTCCACACAGCGCACCACCGAAGTTATCGAACAGCATTTGTTGCTGCCCGCCAGCGAAGCCCTGCTCGATCCCGATACAATCAAACGGTTCCGCAGCCGGTATCGCTCACAATTCGGCGCAGATGCGACGCAAGATCCGCTTTATGAAGCGGTCAGCGAAGGTCGCCGGCTTGCAGGCATGGAGCATTGGCTGCCGCTGTTTGAAGAAAAGCTGGCGACCGTATTCGATCACCTATCGGATGATGATCTGGTGGTCGTGGATGCAGGCGCGATGTCGGCAGGCGAGGAACGCCTTTCTGATATCGCCGATTATCACAAGCAACGCGGCCAAATCGCGGGCCAAGCCAAAGGAAGTTACCGCCGGCTTGAAGCTGCCGAGCTGTATTTGACGCAAGAGGAATGGCGTACCCAGCTTGCCGAACGCCCGATCCACAAATCGGTGATCTTCGCAGAGCCGGAGAGCGACCGCGTCCTTGATTTTGGCTTTCGTTCTGCCCGTGATTTCACCCCGGAACGTGGCCAAGGCGCGAATGTTTATGATGCGGCGGCCAAGCACCTCAAAGCGCTGAGCAAAGCAGGCAAGAAGCCGCTCATCGCAGCCTATTCCGCTGGCTCGCTCAGCCGTATCTGCTCAATCATCGAGGAAGCCGGAACGCCCGTTGCCAAAGCGGAAAGCTGGCAAGACGCGCTTGGCCTTGGTGCCAAAGGCAAAGCGGCCGCGATGGTCTTGCCATTGGATACCGGCTTTGCGGATGAGACGCTGGAACTGTTGACCGAGCAGGATTTGCTGGGTGATCGGCTTGTCCGGCGGCGCAAGAAAAAGAAGGATGCCGACGCGTTCCTTGCTGAATTGCAGGCACTGGCGCGCGGTGATCTGGTGGTGCATCTGGACCACGGCATCGGCAAATATCTGGGCCTTGAACCCATCCCTGTTGGCAAAAGCCAGCATGATTGCGTGATGTTGGAATATGCAGGCGGCGACAGGCTCTATATTCCCGTTGAGAATATCGATGTTCTATCGCGCTATGGCTCTGCTGAAGAAAGCGTGCCGCTGGATCGATTGGGCGGCGAGGCATGGCAGAAACGCCGCGCCAAGCTGAAAGAGCGCATCCGCGCCATTGCCGGTGAACTGATGGAAACAGCAGCGGCCAGAGCATTGCGCAAAGCGCCCGTTTTGGCGGCTGATCCAGCAAGCTACGGACAATTTCAGGACCGCTTCCCCTGGGAAGAAACCGAGGATCAGGATCAGGCGATTGCCGATGTCCTGCGCGATCTGGAAAGTGGCCGCCCGATGGACCGGCTTGTCTGCGGCGATGTGGGCTTTGGCAAAACCGAAGTTGCTTTGCGCGCAGCCTTTGTGACGGCGATGAACGGCGAGCAAGTCGCCATGGTCGCCCCCACAACCTTGCTTGCCCGTCAGCATTTTCAAAACTTCTCTGAACGTTTCTCCGGCTTCCCGCTCAAAATTGGTCGGCTCTCGCGGCTTGTCTCCTCTACCGAGATGAAAGCGACGCGCGAAGGGCTTGCCGACGGCACGGTTGATATCGTGATCGGCACCCATGCGATCCTGTCCAAAAACACCAAGTTCAAGGATCTGGGCCTTGTTATCGTCGATGAAGAACAGCGGTTTGGCGTAACCCACAAGGAAAAGCTGAAACAGCTGCGCGCTGATGTGCACGTTCTCACCCTCACCGCAACGCCGATCCCCCGCACATTGCAAATGGCAATGACGGGCCTGCGCGAGCTTTCCACCATCCAAACTCCGCCCGTCGATCGTCTTGCGGTGCGCACTTATGTGATGGAATGGGACGATATGATCCTGCGCGAAGCCTTGCTGCGCGAACATCATCGCGGAGGGCAAAGCTTTGTCGTCGTGCCGCGCATTGCGGATATGGAGCAGCTGGAAGAATGGTTGCGCGAAACCGTGCCTGAAGTGCGCTTTGTCACCGCGCATGGGCAAATGTCGCCAAGCGAAATCGAAGAACGGATGAGTGCGTTTTACGAAGGCAAATATGAAGTGCTGCTCTCCACCACGATTGTGGAAAGCGGGCTTGATCTGCCTAGTGCGAACACCATTATCATCCACCGCGCTGATCGCTTTGGCCTTGCCCAGCTTTATCAGCTGCGAGGGCGTGTTGGTCGCTCCAAAATCAGAGCCTATTCCTATCTGACGACACCTGCCGACACGCAGCTTTCTGAAGTTGCGGAAAAGCGCCTCAAGGTGCTCGGTGATCTGGATTCGCTGGGGGCTGGGTTCCAATTGGCCAGCCACGATCTGGACATTCGCGGCGCTGGCAATTTGCTGGGTGATGAGCAATCGGGCCATATCCGCGAAGTCGGGTTTGAACTGTACCAATCGATGTTGGAGGAAGCGATCCTTGCGGCCAAAGCTGGCGAAGCTGGGCTCGAAGCGGATCGCACCGGGCTAAGCCCGCAAATCACCGTTGATGCACCGATTATGATCCCTGAAGATTATGTGCCTGATCTTGCCGTGCGCATGGCGCTATATCGCCGCCTGAACGACGCCGCCGACAAAGCTGAGATCGAAGCTATGGCCGCTGAAATGATCGACAGGTTTGGCGACCTTCCCGATGCAACCAAGAACCTGATCCGTCTTATCGAAATCAAGCATCAGGCGATTGGTGCGAATATCTCGAAAATCGATGTGGGCGCGCGCGGAACACTTGTCACTTTCCACAAGGATGAATTCCCTGATCCAATGGGGCTTCTGGCCTATGTAGACAGGCTCAAAGGCACAGCGAAATTGCGTCCGGATATGAAGCTGGTGGTCAATCGCAATTGGGGCGATCCACAAAGCCGCCTAAATGGCCTGTTCCAGCTCACTAAAGGATTAAGCCGGATCGCGCAAAAGGCCAGCTGACGCTGCCTGCAATGTTCAGGCCAAAGTTGCGAAGCCCCATGCCGCCAGCTAGGCAGATCGCGTGACGGGACAAGCCATTCAACCAAACGCATATTCTAAACGCTCCGCTATGCTGGTGGTGTTGGCGATTGGCGTGATTGTCCTGCTGCTTCAGGCCAATTCCTATCGCAGCGTCAGCTTTGCTGAGGATGAGTACACCTTCATCTTGATGGCACAGGAAGTTGCCGATGGGTGGCTGCCATACACCCGCATTTATGACAATAAGCCGCCGCTCCTATTCGCGATGCTGGGCGCCGTTTTGTACGTGTTTGAAAAGAGCCTGCTCGCCGTCAGAGTGTTCGGCGATCTCAGCCTTATCCTGGCCATTGCGACCGGAGTGTTCTTCGCGCGGCGGTACGTTGGGAATTGGGCCGCTCTTGCTGGCGGAGTGGCAGCGGCTGCATTTTGCGCGCCCGATTATGCGCAAGCGACCTTGAGCGAATACCCAGCTGCCGCCTTTATCGGGATCGCGTGTCTAGTCTTGACCAAACCCAATGTGACGATGGGGCATTGCGCGCTTGCGGGGTTTATGATGGCTTTGGCTGTGTTGACCCGGACTAATCTGGCGATTGCCATGTTGCTGGTTGGCTTGCTGATGATGGTCGCTCCGTATCTGCGTTTTTGCATTCCGCGATGGGGATTTGTGGCGTTTGGTATCGCCGGGCTTGTGCCGCCTGCAGTGATGGTCATGATCTATGCCTGGTTTGGGCAAGCTGATGTTCTCGTCCCAGCTTTGATCGGGGTGCCGCTGGCTTATGCCAAGGATGATAGTCTGCTTACCGATCTGTATTATCTGGCAATCACATTCGCGCGATTTGGCTGGCAGAATATTGGCTTTATGGGGCCGGTCTGCGCGTTGGTAGCCATCGGTGTGTGGCGTGCATGGGTGATCGGGCGTGCTGGGGCGCGATGGTTTGCTTGGGAGCTTCTTTTGCCAGCTGTCACAGTGGCTGGGATTGTCTTGTCGATCGTGATGTCGGGTGAGCCATATTTGCATTATTGGCTGCAATTGCTGCCCTTCATCGCATTGCTTGTTGGTCTTGCATTAGGTTGGATGGGAACTTTGAAGCTTGGCCGACCGGTCGCAGTTCTGGCCAGCGGGCTGATGGCGCTTGCTGCATTCTCCCTGCACGCGCAAAGTACAGCGGATCTGGTCCACAATCCCGATTTCTCTTTCCAATCTGATCCGATGTTGCAAGCAGCGCGGCATTTGGAGGCAACGGTTGCGCCCGATGAAAACATTTACGTCCTCTATCAACACCTCGTGCTGTGGTATCTGGACCGCCCACCCCTGTCGCCAATCGGCACCCATCCCAGCAATCTGGTGCGCCCATCGGTCACGCAAGTGATGGCGCAATCGGGCTATGTTGGCCCTGGCGAACTTCAGCGTATTTTGGACATGCCACCCGACATCATCGTGACAGGCTCCCTAGTGCTGGATGGTTGGCTGATGCATTGGTTCCGCACCTCTGTCACCAATAGCGAGGCATGGTTCGAGACCAACTATACCTTAGACGCTGACTTTGGAGATGTAAAAGTATTTCGTAAAAATACTGAGGGTGATGTTGACACTCAGGCTATTGTAAGAATTGAATAAATACGCACCTCCGTGCATTTCTATGCTTAGGTTGAGGTGCCTTTAACAAAAGATTTACCCAATACCTCCAAGATTAGTGGCGGATTTATGGAGGAAGAAATGGCATCGTCATCAGACAAGCGGATGAAAGACCGTCGCGGCGCAGATCGGCGCCAAGACACAACGCCTGTGGCATTTCCAGATCGCCGCGAGGGACAACGTCGCACTGGAGATGATCGCCGCGCGAAGCAGAGGACACAGATTTCCTGAAGCCGGGCTAAACCTGCCCTTAAATCTGCTCTAGACCTGCATCGGTGAAGCGACAAACTCAGCGCCCTGCATAGCATGTGCGCCCAGAAATCCTTGCCAAAATTCACATCCTTCGCGCGCCACAATATCGCGCTGAGCGGGTGTTTCGATGCCCTCTGCAATCACTTTAAGCTCAAGCGCCTTTGCCATCGCCAGTATCGCGCGCAAAACGGCAAGGTCACGCTTATCATCGATCACCCCTTCGATCATTGATCGGTCCAGCTTTAGCGCATCGAGCGGCAGGATCTTCAAATATCGAAAGTTGCAAAACCCCGCGCCAAAATCATCGAGTGCGATCTGCACACCCAAGTCAGCCAGCCTGCCCAATCGGTCCGCCGCACGGTCCAGCTGGGCCAGCAAAGCCTGTTCAGTGATCTCAAGTGTAAGACGCTCCGGGGCAAAGCCGGTTTCGAACAGCACTTCGGCCATCGCATCGGCAAAATCACGGCTCGCCAAATCGGCGGAGGTGATATTGAGCGAAAGACGCAAATGCGGCGGCCACGTTGCCGCTTCGCGCAAAGCCTGCCGCGCGATGCTGCGCGATAACTGCCCGACATGATCGGCGCGCTCCGCAATCGCAAATAAAGGGCCAGCGCCAATGCGGCCAAGTTCTGGATGCTGCCAACGGGTCAACGCTTCGGCACCGACAACGCGGCCATCTTCGCACGAATATTGCGGTTGATACAAAACCTTGATCTCATCGCGATCCAGCGCAGAAATCAGATCAGCTTCAAGCTGTTGCGCTGGCCTGCCAGGCAGGGAAATATCGCCATCAACCCAGCAAAACCGTTCTCCCGGGTTATGCCGGCCGCTTTCCAATGCCTCGCCAAGGCGCGACATCATGCGAGCTGGCGATTCTTCTTTCAGCGCGCGCAGCAAGGCCAGTCGCGGCCATAATCGGACATTGCTGTTGCTACCAAGATCATTGATGGGCCGCGCTATTTCCAACGCCAGCTCCTCAGCAATCCATTGCCAGCGTTCCCGGCTACAAGCTTCATTCGCCGCCAGTAAAAACGTGCCACCCCGAATGCGGGCAACAAGCCATTCGCGATCAAATTCATCCCGGGCAAATTGCACAATGCGCCCGGCAATTGTTGCCAAGGCCGCGTCACCGGCCGCCGGTCCATAAGCCAGATTGACCGCGGAAAATCGCTTTAGTGTGAGCAGCATGGCGTGAATTGGCGGGGTTTGACCGGGCATGGCGTTGGCCTGCCACCGGGCAATCTCCTCAATAGCACAATCACCATCGATCAGCCCTGTGAGGGTGTCACGCCCATCCAAAATAGTCTTCTCCAACATCAGTGCGGCCCATGGCGGACTTATTGCAGCAAATCTTGGCTCTTGCGAAGCGCGTTGCAAATCGGGACGCCGCTCCATAGGAACGTCTCAAGGGGGAATTTAATGAATCAGCCAGTTACGCCTGCAAAGCCCGAAATTCGGCCAGATCGACTCGCGCTGATCTATTCCCGCAGCGATCGTGCACGCAAGGCAGCCAGCGAATTGTGCGCGCGGATCAAATTTGTCCCGCTTGCCGAAGCTGATGCGCTGGTGGCGCTGGGCGGCGACGGCACAATGCTCGATGCGCTGCATGATATGCTCAATACCGGCCGTTTGATGCCCGTATTCGGATTGAATCTTGGCACTGTTGGTTTTTTGATGAACCGCTATCATGGGTCCGGTGATGTGGTGGAGCGCATTACGGCGGCCAAACCTCTGACGGTTGCACCTTTGCGCATGGAAGCGAGCACGCAAGACGGCAAAATAAGCAGCTTTTATGCTGTGAACGAAGTCAGCCTGCTGCGGGAAACGCGCCAAACCGCCAAGATCGAAGTCTCAGTTAATGGCAAAGTGCGCATTCCAGAGCTGGCAGGAGACGGCATCCTTTTGTCCACGCCCGTTGGATCGACCGCGTATAATCTGTCCGCCAATGGTCCGATCCTGCCGCTTGATTCGCGCATGCTCGCCCTCACCCCGATCAGCCCGTTCCGCCCGCGTCGCTGGCGCGGCGCTGTTTTACCAGAAGCCAGCACCGTCACATTCCGCGTTCGTGAGCCTGACAAGCGTCCCGTTGCGGCCGTGGGCGATATGAACGAAGTGCGCGACGTTGCAGAGGTGAAGGTGGCCATCGCCAGAGAGCTGGAAATGACCTTGTTGTTTGATCCAGGGCATGCGCTGGATGAGCGCATTGTCACCGAACAATTCGCAACCTGAGGAAAAGGGGCACATTGGCCTCTTGCCAAACATCCAGCGCCGCCATATAGGCCCGCTTCGCCCCCAAATACCGCTCGGGGGCTGCTCCCCGATAGCTCAGCGGTAGAGTAGGTGACTGTTAATCACTTGGCCGTAGGTTCGAATCCTACTCGGGGAGCCATTTCTTCTCTTCAACACATATGAAAAGAGCGCCAGACCCGGTCTGACGCTCCTTCTTTGTGTCAGGCTGGGGTGGTCATACCGCTGCCCCGTGGCAATGTTTGTATTTGCTGCCAGAACCGCACGGACAAGGCGCATTGCGGCTCACATTCTGATCTGCATAAGGATCCTTGCCCTGCCCGCGCCCCATGCCCGTTTCCGCCATCGGAGAGCCTGCCAGCGTGCCGAACAAGGGCGCGCGGGCGGCAGAACCATCGCTGTCGCGCGAATTGTCTTCACCTGTCAGCGGATTGAGGTGACCGGTCATAAAGTCAGGCAAGTCCGGCAGTCCGCTTGGCGGAGGCGCTGCGGCGCGGAATTCTGCGGTCAACATCACTTTCGTCACATCCTCGCGGATTGTATCGAGCATGGTTTCAAACAGGCCAAATGCTTCTTGCTTATATTCGTTGATGGGTTGCTTTTGCGCATAAGCACGCAAGCCAACCACCTGTCGCAGGGCATCCAGAGTTGAGAGATGTTCTTTCCAATTGTGATCGAGCCGGTCGAGCAGGATCGATTTCTCAACCCGCTGCCAATCCGCTTCCGGGAAATCGGCGCTACGGCTGACTAGTTTTTCTTCGGCCTGCGTCTGCAAACGTTCTTCGATGATTTCAGGTTCGAGCGCGTCTTCTTCCATCCACGCATCAAAATCAGGCTGCAGGTCCAGCACTTCATCGACTTGCTCTTTCAAGCCTTCGATGTTCCACTGCTCTGGATATGACCCCGGAGGACAATGCGTAACCACGATGGAATTGATCGCATCGCGGCGCATATCTTCAACAACATCGCCTACGGCATCCGCGTCCATGATTTCAGCGCGCTGTTCATAAACGACCTTACGCTGATCATTCATCACGTCATCGTATTGGACGACCTGCTTACGCACTTCGTAATTGCGCGCTTCAACCTTCTTCTGCGCCGTTTCAATCGCTTTTGAGAGCCATTTGGAGCCGATTGCCTCACCATCTTCCAGATTGGAATTCATCATCTTGGAGAACAGCGTATCGGGGCCAAAAATGCGCAACAGATCATCTTCAAGACACAGGTAAAAGCGCGACAGACCCGGATCACCCTGACGGCCCGAACGGCCACGCAGCTGGTTATCGATCCGGCGGCTTTCATGCCGCTCTGTGCCCAAAACGAACAGACCGCCCGCTTCCAGAACTTTCTGCTTTTCCGCTTCTACTTGGGCCACGATCTTGGCGATGGCTTCATCCTTGGCCGCGCCATCTTCCATCTCGCCAAGCTCATCGCCGGTGCGAAATTCCACATTGCCGCCTAGCTGAATATCGGTGCCACGGCCCGCCATGTTCGTCGCGATGGTAACAGCGTTAAGCCGGCCCGCCTGCGCCACGATATGCGCCTCTCGCTCATGCATCCGGGCGTTGAGCACTTCATGTTTCACGCCTTCTTGCTTGAGAAATTCGCTAAGCAATTCAGACTTTTCGATGGACACCGTGCCCACAAGGACCGGCTGACCAATCTGGTTCTTCTCAGCAATCGCTTTGGCGATGGCTTTGAACTTGTCTTGCGTGTTCTTGTAAAACTCATCGTCTTCATCGATGCGCTGCACTGGCACATTGGTTGGGATTTCCACGACGTTGAGCTTGTAGATATCCCAAAATTCGCTTGCCTCGGTGGCCGCGGTGCCGGTCATGCCGGAAAGCTTGGGATACATGCGGAAATAGTTCTGGAAAGTGATTGAAGCGAGCGTTTGGTTCTCCGGCTCAATCTTCACGCCTTCTTTGGCTTCCACGGCTTGATGCAAACCGTTAGACCAGCGGCGGCCATCCATCATGCGGCCGGTGAATTCATCGATGATTACAACCTTATCGTCTTTCACGATATAGTCGGTATCGCGCTTGAACATCACCACCGCGCGCAATGCCTGATCAAGATGGTGAACGACCTGCGTGTTCTCGACATCGTAAAGGTTATCGCTTTCCAGCAGACCGGCAGCGAGCAGACGCTTTTCAGCTTCCTCAACGCCATCTTCAGTTAGCTGGACGGCTTTGGTTTTCTCGTCTTTCTCGTAATACTCTTCCTCAAGCTCTTTCACGATGGCATCGATGGCCACGTACAGTTCAGATCTGTCTTCGGTCGGGCCAGAGATAATCAGCGGAGTTCGCGCTTCATCGATCAGGATCGAATCGACTTCATCGACAATCGCGTAATTGAACGGGCGCTGCACCATTTGGCTGCGCGATTGCTTCATATTGTCGCGCAGATAATCAAAACCCAGCTCATTGTTGGTCGAGTAAGTGATATCCGCTTCATATGCGGCACGCCGCGCTTGTTCGGGAAGATTGGGCACAATTACGCCGGTTGTGAGGCCCAGGAAGTTATACAGTTGCCCCATCCATTCCGCATCGCGCGCGGCGAGATAATCGTTCACGGTAACAACGTGGACGCCTTTGCCTTCAATCGCGTTGAGATAGGTGGCCAGCGTTGCCACCAACGTTTTGCCTTCACCCGTTTTCATTTCCGAAATTTCGCCGCGATGCAGGACAATGCCGCCCACCATCTGCACATCGAAATGCCGCATTCCCAAAACACGCTTTGACGCCTCACGCACCGTGGCAAAAGCTTCGGGCAGAATATCGTCCAGCGTTTTACCGTCTTCTTCGATCTGCTTGCGGAATTTAAGAGTTTGCGCCTTCAATTCCTCATCAGAGAAATCAAGCAATTGTTCTTCCAACGCATTGATACGCGCAACGATTTTGTCGAGCGAACGAACGTAACGGTCATTGGATGAACCAAGAAATGTCTTTTTGAGGGACTGCCACATGGGGGGCGGATTCCTAATCTGTAATGAGAGTGCAGGAGCGCTTCTTTTGAGCGCACCCGGAAAGGTATTATAGCGATGGGAGAAAGCCGGTGGGCTATTCGTGCGCGCGGTCTACCTGAAGGATGACAGGCGGGAACCAGACAACCAACGTCGCCTTTGGGCACGGCTTATCCCGTTCGGCCCGGGCGATGACGCCGCTGATCAGTTCAGCAGGCCGCGCACCTTTGAGTTCGCAATCATTGTCAGCCGCCTCGGCAATGCTGACAATATCGGTATCCAGCGCGCGGGCAGGCTCTGCCACAAGCGTGAGACCCGATATAACGGCCAGCAAGGTGAGGACTTGGCGAAGCATGTCCCAGTGCAAATAGCGACTAACCCCCTAAAGTCCAGTTAGCAGCCCTTCGGATCGCTACCTTTAACCCCATCTGATGATTGCGATGGCGCGGGCAAGCTATTAAGCGCGCGTGGTATGGACCTTGAACGCTCGCCCCTCGCCCGGCCTTTTCCCGATATTCCGCCCATTGGTGGCGTGACGCTGCGCGTGGCGCGCGCGCATTACAGGGATTGGGACCGGGCTGATCTGACCTTCGTGGAATTGGTACCTGAAACGGTGGTTGCGGGCGTATTCACGCAAAATGTCTGTTCCTCAAGTGAGGTTGAGCTTGGGCGCGAGCAAGTCAAGCTCGGCCATGCGCGCGCACTGATCGTCAATGCGGGTAATTCCAATGCTTTTACCGGATATCGCGGGCGTGAAGCGGTGGAGCAGATCATGGCGCAAGTCGCCGCGCATCTGGATTGCGCGCCGTCTGATGTGTTTGTTTCCTCCACCGGCGTGATCGGCGTGCCTTTGCCCAAGGATAAGGCGCGCGATGGCGTGGCCAATGTGTTGAACGCTACCCCGGTAAGCTGGGAAGATGCGACCAACGCGATTGGCACCACCGATACCTTTGCAAAGGGCGCAATTACCGCGGCGATGGTGGGCGAACACCGCGTGGCCTTTGCCGGGATCATCAAAGGCAGCGGCATGATCGCGCCCGATATGGCCACGATGCTGGGCTATATCTTCACCGATGCCGCGGTGGAGCCTGCCTTCCTGCAACATTGCCTTTCTGTTGCAAACAAACGCACATTCTCTTGCATCACGGTAGATAGCGACACCTCGACCAGCGATACGGTCCTCGCCTTTGCAACCGCCAAAGCGGGCAATGCTCCCCTCACCTCTTTCGATGATCCGGGGGCCGATGCCTTTATGGCCGCGATGGAAGATATGTGCCGCCAACTTGCGCATTTGGTTGTGCGCGATGGCGAAGGGGCACAGAAATTTATCAGCGTTAGCGTTTCAGGCGCAGCAGACGATGAAAGCGCCCGGCGCGTCGGCCTGGCTATCGCGAATTCGCCTTTGGTGAAGACCGCAATTGCTGGCGGCGATGCCAATTGGGGCCGCGTAGTCATGGCGGTTGGCAAAGCGGGTGAGCCTGCGGATCGTGACAAGCTCTCCATCGCTTTTGGCGGCATCTGGGCTGCGCGCGATGGCCTGCCCGTGGCTAATTACGATGAGGCACCTGTCGCCAAACATCTCGAAGGGCGTGAGGTCGATATCGCCGTGGATCTGGGCATGGGAGAAGGCCGCGCAACCATTTGGACCTGCGATCTCACGCATGGCTACATTTCGATCAATGCGGATTACCGATCATGAGCGCGCTTGATAACGAATTGCGCGATATCTTCCGCTTTGTATCGCAGCGAGTGATCATGCCGCGTTGGCGCAATCTGGCGGAGAATGAGGTTGAGGAAAAGGCGAAGGACGATTTCGTCACTGTAGCCGATAAGGAGACCGAGATTTTCCTCACCGAAGCGCTGAACAAGTTAGCGCCCGATATCGCTGTCGTGGGGGAAGAGGCGGTGCATGAAGATGCTTCCATCATGGAGAAACTGTCAGACGCGTGCTGGATCATCGATCCGATTGACGGGACGAGCAATTTTGCAAAGGGCGATGGGCATTTCGCGATCATGGTCGCCCTGGCCGATGCAGGCGAAGCGGTTGCCGGGTGGATTTACGATCCCCAGCGTGATCGGCTGTGTGTCGCAAGGCGCGGCGAAGGCGCAACAATCAATGGTGAGAAACTCGTCGCGCGCGCTTCTGGGCAGGATCCGGCTACACTTGCCGCGATGAAACGCTTTATGCTGCCTGATCAACGCGACATTTTCGAAGCGGAGATCGAACCGCACTATTCCCTCGTCACAGCGCCTGGATGTGCAGCAGAGCAATATCCGCTCACCGCAACAGGGCAGCACGATCTGGCGATTTATGAGCGGACTTTGCCGTGGGATCACGCCGCCGGGTGCCTGTTTCTCAACGAAGCAGGCGGCGCGTGTCACAGGCTCGACGGATCGGTGTATCGTGTGGACGATGGCCGCAAAGGCATGGTTGCAGCGGCCAATCCGGCTTTGTTTGAAGAATTGGCGGCAAAGCTCAACGCCATTGGGTATGAGCCTGCCGCCAATTAATCCTTACAATTCGCCTTCGAGCCAACCTTTAAGCTGGCCCTTGGGCGCTGCGCCCATTTGCTGTGCGACGGGCTGACCGTCTTTGAACAGCACGAGGAACGGGATTGATTGCACACCCATTTTGCCGGGCACATCAGGATTCTCCATGATGTCCATCTTGGCGATAGTGACTTTCTCACCCAATTCTTCGCTGATTTCTTCAAGCGCAGGCGCGATCATTTTGCACGGACCACACCAATCGGCCCAGAAATCCACCAGCACTGGCTTATCAGCGTCAAGCACGTCAGCCTGAAAGCTGGCATCGGTTACGGTTACAGTCGCCATTTTGGATGTCTCCTTGATTGATCTTTAACTTAGAGACGCATCAGCGCCGTGCAATATCCCATCCGCAAAGGATTATTGTGCCTTGGCCAATCCCGGCTTGTGCACTGCCAGCAATTCATCGGGCAACGCGATGAGTTGCGGGGTTTGGGTATAGAGAATTGCGGCCTCTATCAGGCGCTTGGGATAGATGACTTCCAGCGCGGCCACATAAGCTGCCATTTGTTTCAACGTGGCATCGGGAATGCCACTGACATCGCTGGGCGGGCGGCGCGCGGTTTTGAAATCGGCGACCAGAATGCGGGCATCCTTGATCAAAAGCCGATCAATCGTGCCGGCAATCACATCGTGCCCCACAGTGGCCGCAATGGGCACTTCGGCAAGGGCATTGGGGCCAAACAAGTCGCGCCATTGCTCTTCATCCAGAACGCTTATCGCGCGGGCCAACATCTCCTCGCGTTCCGCCTCTGACAATTCCCTGCCTTGGCGCTTGAGCCAAGCACGCCCGCTCGCCTCGCGCAAATCTAAAGGTACGTCGGGCAAGCGCTCGAGCAAAGCGTGGATCAGAACGCCGCGCCGCGCCGCAATGGCCGCTTGTTCAGCAGGCAACGGCGGATCAGCGCTCAAATCCTCACCCATGCCGGATGGTGCCAAGGGGCGCGGTGGCCGTGGTTCTTCGCCAATCGGCTGCTTCGCCCACGCAGGCAGTCCGGGCAGGATTGCGAGTTCGGATTGCGCGCGCTTGGTCACTTCGGGCGCGCGCGTTCCGATCTCAAACCGCTCACCCCAGCGATCATCGGCAATCGCTTCGCCGGCAAATAGCGGGGCGAGCATCGCATACCAGCTCGCATCAGGCGCTTCGGTCTGTTTCTTGCCCAGCGCCCCGCCGATAAACAGCGCCTCTTCCGCGCGGGTCATGGCGACATAAAGCAGCCGCCAATGCTCCTGCATTTCGCTCGCTTTGGCGGCATCGTAATCGCGTTGAATGCGGCCGACACGCTGATCTGTCGCAAGGTCGGGAATAGGGACATCGCGCTTCGTCTCTGCCTCGGTAAGGGTCAAATCGCGTGCGCGTGATCTTTCAGGATCACCGCAAGCATCGGCGAGGATAACAAGCGGTGCCTGCAATCCTTTGGAACCATGCACCGTCATCACGCGGACAAGGCCACCGGGGCCTTCTGCCTCGCGTTTCAGCTCGCTATCGTCGCTGTCGAACCAATGGATAAAGCCTTGCAGGCTCGGCGTATGATTGGCCGCAAATTGGTGCGCGGCATTGAGAAGTTCGTCAATCTGATCACCCGCTTCGCTGCCCAACCGTGCCAGCAGCTTGCCCCGCCCTTTCCACGGACCGACCAGCATCCAATGCAGCAAAGCTTGCGGCGGTTCATAATCAGCGTTGGAGAGCAGCTCTTTCAGCATCGCAACCGCTGCCATTGCGTCAGGGTGATCGCTGAATTGCAGATGCCGCCACAAGGTTACGCGGCCTTCACGATAACCGTGTTCGAGCAATTGCTCCTGCGTCCACCCGATCAATGGTGAAACAAGCAGGCAAGCAAGGCTCAAATCATCGCGCGGCTGCACGGCAAAGCGCAGCGCGGCCAGCAAATCCTTCACCGCCAAAGGCGCGCCCAAACGCAACCGATCAACACCAGCCACTTTAACACCGGCCGCATGGAGGCGCGCCACGATCAGCCCGGCCAATTCCGCCCGTTTGCGCACCAGCACCATGATATCGCCCGGTGTCGCATTGCGCGGTTTTCCTTTGGCGAGGGGAAAGCCCCGGTCGATCCATTCTTTAACTTGCGCTGCGATCCTGTCAGCCATGCGGCGATCCGATTTCGTGGTGCGCAATTGCACCCCGCTATCGCCATCACCGTCGCCGTCATTCTCGTCGCTATCATCCTGCCCGGGCACCGGCTTCCACAATGTGACAAGGCCCGGACGATCATCGCCGAAATGCAGATCAGGCTTCCGGTCGAGACCGATATTGTCATGCCCGATCGCATCAATCGCCCGGTCGACAAATTCCAGCACCGGTTTGGCCGTGCGATAACTGCGGCCCAGCGGCAATTCCTGCAAAATATCATAGCTGTGATTGAGGCGCAGCTGTTCGGCATTGGCTTTGCGGACGTGCAGCAATTCAGCATAACGTTTGCGCGCAGCGGCAAAGTTTTCAGGACTGGTGCCTTGGAACCCGAAAATCGCCTGCTTGTAATCGCCCACCACAAAAATGGTCCGGTTGCGCTCTCCTGCCTGCCCTTCCCCGGTGAAGAAATCGCCGGTGAGCGCGTCGATAATATCCCATTGCGCGGCATTGGTATCTTGCGCTTCATCAATCAGTACGTGATCGATTTGCCGGTCCAATTTGTAACGGATCCAATCGCCCATCGCCGCGGTATTCAGCAAACCTGCGGCACGTTCGATCAGGTCATCAAAATCGACCAAACCCTCGCGCGCTTTCGCATCATCCCAAGCCAGCGCATATTTGCGGCCCAGCTCCAATGCGGGCGCGATGAAGTTGGCAAGATCTAATAGGAGCTGCTGATCGCGAATGGCTTCAAGAGCTTCGCGCGCCTGCCCTGCGATCACGCCAATTCCGGGTTCGACTTTCTCGATATTCTTGCCGTATTTCGCCTCGCCCTCTTTGTTGTAAACGGCGCTAAGCAAGTCGGTGACAGTCGCGGCCCGCTCCGCCCCATTAGCAGCCAGCCACGCGCTGATCGCAGGCGTATATTTCAGCGCGGATTTGGTCCCCCACGCCTCATAGGCCGCAAGCACTGCGCGCAATGGCGCTTCATCAAAGCGCGGTGCCACGCCCATCGCGGCGATATCTTCTGCTGTCACATCCGCGCCAAGGCCGATAAGGCGCTTCACCCGGTCCACCATAGGCGATTGCCAACCGCCCGGCCCGATCCATAAATCCCGCTCACCCGCACATCGCGCCAGCCATTTGCGCGCGCCATCAGGCCCTTTGGCAAGGCTTAGCATTTCGAGCGTTGCCATCGCTTGCGGATCGCTCTTTTCCCAGATCGACAATTGCTCGCTCAAGACACGCTGCGACAGCGCCTCACGATCGCGATCTTCCATCGCCTTGGTGCCCGGAATAAGGCCCGCTTCTTCGGGAAATGCGCCCAACAGCCATTGTGCAAAGGCGTGGATCGTATCTATCCGCAAGCCTCCACCTGGACAATCGAGCACAGAAGCAAACAGGCTGCGCGCCCGCGCTATCGTGGCCGGATTGTTCTTTGCACCGATGGCGATCAAATCTTTGCTGAGCGCTTCATCACCATGCCGCACCCAGCCTGCCAGAACATCATTGACGCGCGTTGCCATTTCCGCTGCGCCTGCTTTGGTGAAGGTAAGGCATAAGATCTGCTCTGGCCGAACGTCCTCTTCCAACAATAGCCGCAAAACACGCGCGGACAGCACCTGTGTCTTGCCCGTTCCAGCAGAGGCGGACAGCCACACGCTATCCAGCGGTTTGACCGCTTTGGCCTGATTGTCCTGCAGTTGATAGACGGCTGCGCTCATGTCTCTTCGCGCCCCAACCATTCGGTCAACCGCATCAGCTGATCATAGGTGTCATAAACAGGCGCATCGGGATTTTCGCGCGCGGTAAACGGTTCAGAACCAAGGATATATCGGTCTAGCGCTTCATTCAAAAACTCGCTCATCACCGGGAGGAAATCTTCGGGCGGCAGGCCGCTGCGCTTATTGCCTGTTTTAACCGGTGAGGTGACATAGCCAAAGCCTGTCGCGCTATCCTTGCTGCGCCCCAGCGACCAGTATTCAAAGGCGGTGGCATGCCCATCGATCCCGTCAAAACCCTCCGCGCCCAAGATCAGGCCTAGCGTGCCCAATTGCAGAGTGAAGCCCGCTTCCACCCGCGCCGCGCTTGGCGGAGTGCCGGTTTTGTAATCGACCACGCCCAGCGTGCCATCGGCCAAGCGATCAATTCTGTCCGCGCGTCCTTCAATCGTAATTCCGCCAATTTGCATCGCACCTTTGGCCTCAACGCCAACGATCTCACGCCCGGCCTCTTCCAACTGCAACTCCACCCATTCCAGCGCTTTGAGCAAACGTGGCCGCCACAGTGCGCGTTGCAATGGGTGCGCATCCATTTCGGTGAGGTGTCGATCCGTCAGCTGCGCCAGCGTTCCTTGGCCGCCATGCCATTGCTCAATAATCTTATGCGCAAGAGAGCCTTGCCATGCTGCCGTTGGCGCTGCGTCCAAAGTGTCCAATTCGCGCAGGCGCAATATGATGGAGGCATAGAATTGATACGGGTCCGAACGCAGCCGGTCGAGCGCGGTGACGCTTATCTTGTGGCGGCGCTGCTGGGATGAAGGTTCGGGCGCTGGACGCGGATAAAGCGGCACAGTTTCGGGCGGCGGGTCCAGCGCATGGGCCAGCGCGATGGGAAACTCATCTTCGTAATTCTTGACCAGATCATCGCCAAGCAAGGCCCGCACCCGCAGCAAAAACCGCGAAGCAATCGTAGGGCCACCGACATCGCGCCGCGCTCGGCTGAGCACCACATCGGGCGCGCCCATTGCGCCAGCGAGATCGTGCGCTGATAGGCCGATGCGAAAATCGGCGCCCGGCACACCAAGCGCACGCAAAACGGCAGGAGCAAGCAGCGGATCAGTGGTTGGTTTTGGTGGCCAAATGCCTTCGTTCAACCCTGCACAAATCACCAGATCAGCCCGCGTCATGCGCGCTTCAAGCAGACCATAAATCGCCACACGCGGATGCGAACCATAAGCGGGGCGCACCGCCACCCGGTCCATCGCTTCACGCAAAGCTGTTGGCAGATCGGCAGTGGTCAAAGCAATCGCTGCATCGCGGGCGTGCAGCCGCAATTCCTCAACAAACCCGGCCAAGGCGCGCCCATCTTCGCGCGCCCACAAGCCTTCTCCGCATAACGCTTCGCCAGCATGGGCAAGGCTGTCGAGCCAATCGGCAAGGCCGCGCTCGTCTTCCTTGGCCAATATGGGTTCGAGTATGGCCGAAACTTCGTGCCACCATTGCGCCAAATCAGCTTTTGCAGCCTTCTTCGCGATAGGATCAAGACCCGAAGCAATACGCGGGCCGCGCAGTTCCAGCTCCAACTTGCGCGTCGCCGCCAGCCAATCCGCGCGGGCATCGCCAGCTTTGACCAAAGGATGCTGCAGCAATGCCATCAATGGCACTGGCGCTGCCTTTTCCGCCGTAAGCTCCGCCAGCAATAGCAATACTCGCCCCGCAGCGGTTTGCGGCAGTGGGCGACCTGCGGAATCATCAGCCGTAATTTTCCACCGTCGCAAATGCTGCACTACACGCGCAGCCAATCCGCGGTCAGGTGTAACCACGGCAACGCGGCGCTCTGGCTCTTCCAAAGCTTCGCGCACGAGCAATGCGATGGCTTGCGCTTCTTCTTCTGGATTGGCCGCTTCCAGCAAGCGCACACCCGAAAGCTGGCGCTTCTTTTTGGGCAAAGTCACCCATGCCTTGCTCGCTTCTGGTGGAAGAAACAGGCTGGAGATCGCGTGGCTGCGTTCCGGCGGGCCTTTGCCTATCCCTGCGCGATGCCATGCCTGCACTTCGCCGCGCGCAATACCCATCCGGTTAAGCAGCAATTTGAGATGATATTGCGGATGCGTGACCGCGTCATCCTTGGCAAAAGGCATGGCGGCATCGCGGCCATCGGCATTGCCCAATTCGTCCCAAACTGCCGGTTCCATCGTAAGATCGAAATCAGGCAGGATCACCGCACCTTTGGGAAGCTCACTCACTGTGCGCAAAAGCTCGGCCAAAGAAGGCGCGGCACTGGTGACGCCTGCTGCAACAAAAGGCGTTACAGGAGGATCATCGCGCAATCGCCGCGCAGCTTCGCGAAACAGGCGATTGCGACGATCCGCTGCATCAATCTCGCCGCTGTCTTCCAATTCAAGCGACCATGCAGCCTGCACCTTGGCAAAATTGCGCAGGCTGTTTTGCCAATGGTTTGCCTGTTCCTGCGTCATGCCGATCACATCTTGATCAAGCAGATCGGTATAGGTCTTGTCCTCCACCAGCAGGCGATCAATCGTGCGGCCAACTTCAAAGGCAAGTTGCAGCAAAGCGCTGCCGCGTGGGGGATCGTCATAATGCTGCGCAACCAATGCAGCGAGGCGCAACCAGCGGCGCGTGGGATCGGCGGCGGGCGGTATGGCGCTTCCCGCACCCAGCGAATCGAACAACGGCCCCATTGCCTCATCAAGATCAAGATCGCCCACCAGCATCATGCGCGGCATGAACAGACCTTTGCCGCCCGTCTCGCCTGCATGACGAATGAAAGCTTCGGAAATCGTGCGAGCGGCGCGCGATGATGGCAGCAGCAGTGTCAGCCGCGCGAGGCCAAAATCGCCTTCGGCATAACGCGGCACCAAACCGGCCACGAGCGCATCGGCAAAACCGCGATGAGCGGCGATGGAATAGATATTGGGCCGCGCGGCCTCAGACATCACGCAGCGCCGCTTCGGTGGGCGCTATCGCTTCGGGTGTGCCAACTTCGAACCATTGTCCGGTGAAAGCGAGCCCGAACAAGCGGCCTTCCTCGCGTGCGCGATCCCACAGGACGTTGGTCGAAAACGATCCTTGTGGCGGGTCACGCAAAAGCCGTTTTGATACCAGTTGAATGCCGGTGAAGATGTAAGGCGCAATTCGCGAAGGGCCACGCCGGGTCAGCCGACCGGCACTGTCCATATGGAAATCGCCAAGCCCGCGACAATTGATCGCTTTGGTATGAGGAACCAGCAGCAGCAGCGCATCCATCCGGTCTGCATCCCACACCCGGCTAAGATCGTGAAAGCAATCGCGCGGTCCATCAAGCCAGATATTGTCGCTATTCAAGCAGAAGAACGGATCGGGCAAATTGTCGCTCGCCTTGATCATCCCGCCGCCTGTTTCCAGCAGCTTTTCACGCTCATCAGAGATCGTGATTTCGGGTATCTTGCGTTTGGCCAGATGCGCTTCGATGGTATCGGCGCGGTAATGTGCGTTTACGACTGCGCGCGCCAATCCCGCGGCTGCCAGACGGTCTAACGCATGGTCGATCAGAGGTTTTCCAGCCACGCGCACCATCGGCTTTGGCTGAGAAGCTGTGAGAGGCCGCATGCGTTTGCCCAGCCCTGCAGCAAGGACCATCGCAGTATCGCTCGCCAGTTTGGTCATCCCAAACCTCCGCCGCGATTGGCGCGTATTTCTGGCGGGACATTGGCATCAAACCACCGCGCCACCGGAGCCATTGCGGGATGGGCAAGATCACGCTCCATCGCTTCCCAAACGCGCGGGATCATGTCGAGATAGCGCGGCTTTCCATCGCGTTTCCAAAGGCGGGCGAAGATGCCCACAATCTTGGCATTGCGCTGCGCACCCAGCCTTGCATAATCCGCCGCAAAATCATCATCACATCCGATCAATTTGGCATAATGGGCCAGCATTTGCGTTTCCAATTGGGGCGATACATCACGGCGGGCATCCTGCAATAAGGACACCAGATCATAAGCGCGGTGGCCCACCAATGCGTCTTGAAAATCAATCAGACCCTGTTCCCCGCCATCGCTTGCATCGGGATCAAGCAACATAATGTTTTCTGCATGATAATCGCGCAAAACAGTAACGCCGGGCTTTTGCCGGGCGAGCATTGGGGTGAGCGCTTCGTCCCATGCTTGGTTATAACTATCGGTATCCACCGCAATCCCGGCGGCTGGACAAAACCAGTCGGGAAAAAGCATCGCTTCGCGGTGATACACCGCCATATCATATAGCGAAAATGGTCCGGGCGGACAGCGATGCAGCTGCGCCAGAGCCTCGATTGCCTTGGCGTAAACACGGCTTTCCTGGGCGGGGTTGTTATCCAACCAATCGCGCATCCGGTTCGCACCAAAATCCTCAATCAAAACCAAGCCTTGTTCGGCCCGTGCGGCATGGATTACAGGTGCCCGCAATCCTTGGCCGCACAGCCAATTGCCGACATCGATAAAGGGCTTGGGATCTTCTTCTGGTGGAGGTGCGTCCATCAACATCGCACTGCGCTCGCCATCGCGAATGCGGAAATACCGGCGAAAGCTCGCATCACCGGGCAGCGGCTCTATTTCAGCTCCGCCCCATCCTGCTTCGGTGAGAAATGTATCAAGCCCCTCGGGCAACGCTTTGCTCATGACCACCGGCTTTGCCAATCTGCACCAGATTCGACAATCGCTTTGCGCCCGTCACCCACGATTTCCAGCATAATTGAAAGGCAGCCTGCCTCATGCGCAAAGCCGCCGGCATTGGCTGGCCATTCTGCGATCAACGCTGCACCTTCGCGATATTCGTCCAAGCCGATCTGCTCCGCTTCACCCGGATCATTCAACCGGTAAAAATCAGCATGGACGATAGGCGGCTGTGTGTCGTCATAAGCTTCGACAATGGTGAATGTGGGCGATGGCACTTCGCCTTTGTGCCCGAGCGTTTCGATAATCGCGCGCGCCAGCGTTGTCTTGCCAGCGCCCAACCCGCCATTAAGCGCCACCACATCGCCTGCCCGCAGCATCGCAGCTATCCGCGCACCAAAGCGCACCATTGCAGGCAAATCCGGCAGATCGACAATCACGGCAGCAGGATCGTCGCGGTTGTGCCTGCGCCCTTCTCCGACTGGATTTCCAGCCTGCCACCATGCGCATCGATCAATTGCCGGGCGAGCGGCAGGCCGAGGCCGCGCTGGCTCTTCCCTTCGGTGTCACCATCCAGGGAATACCCATCCAGCGCGCGCGCCAGTTCACTTGGCGACATGCCATCGCCATTGTCCGACACCACGATGCGCGCGCCCGATTTGGTTCGCGACAAGGCGACAAGAATGCGGCCACCTACAGGCGTTGCGCTTATCGCATTGTCGAGCACATTGCCCAGCGCCTTGCCCAATTGCCGCTTATCCGCTTTGACCTTTCCAGCTCCGCGATCCCCGCGCAGATCCAGCGTCAGGCTCTTCTTCTCAATCGCGTCCTCGCGCTGGCGGACCACGTCGGTGGTAAAGGCGATCAGGCTGATACTCTCCGTCGCAATAGGCAGCAGACCCACTTCGCTTTGCGTGAGATCAAGGACGCTTTCGATCTGTTGAGAAAGCCGCTCAACCGATGCCACAATCGCTGCCACATATTCGCTGGCTTGCGGGGTCAATTCGCCTGCTACGCCTTCTTGCAACAATTCAGCAAATCCGCCGATTGAGGTGAGCGGGGTGCGGAATTCATAGGACATGTTGGCAAGGAAGCGCGTTTTGACTTTGTCCGCCTCTTCCAAAGCCTGTGCCCGGCCTCGCAAAGCTTCTTCTGCTTTGGTGGAATCGGTCACATCCATTACGGTCAGCAAGCCATTGCCATCGGGCAACGGAACACCGGCAAATTCCAGCGTGCGACCATCAGACAAGATCACCCGGCCACCGCGCTGTTTGCGATCCAAGGTGGCGGCGCGCACGACTTCGCCAATCGCTTTGCGTTGGCCGGGCCTAGCCAGTCTTTCGCCCATTTTCTCAAGCAGCGCATCGATATGCGGGTGTTCGTCAAAGAACTCGCCCGGCAGGCCCCAGATCTCGGGAAAGCTGCGGTTCCACAATTGGGTGCGGCCATTGGGGGCAAAAACCGCCAGCGATTCAAACAGCGAATCGAATGTCGCTGTCCGTGTGCGCAGCAAAGTGTCGCGCGTTGCCGACAAAGCGAGCTGTTCAGAACGATCCTCTGCTACCAGCACCAGGCCGCCATCAGGCATAGGCTGTGCAACTATGCGCAAATGCGTGTTGTCCGATAATGTCCAAGCATCTTCCAATGGATGGCCGATCTGGAACCAATCGTGCAATTCTTCGCGCCATTGCGGAAAATCGCGCGTTTCAGGCAGCCGGCCTTTGTCGCGCGCCAGATCTAGGAAACGATCAAAGTCCGGCAAATCGATTTGCGCGGAACCGGGCAAGGCAAAAATGCGCGAGAACGGCTGATTGATAAAGGCAAGGCGTTTGTCACTATCAAACTGCGCCACACCCACGGAAAGCTGATCCAGCATGGAGCGTTGCGCTGCGCGGAAAGCGCGGAAGGCGCGCGCTTGTTCTTCCATGTCTTCGATGTCGATGGCGTAACCGGCCACGCCCTCGTCACCCAAAGGCAAATCCGAGACGCGCACAGTGCGGCGCTGTGTGCCAACGGTTACCTGCACTTCGCGATGAACCGGCGTGTCGCGGCCCTGCGCCTGTTCGGCAATTTGCGCAGCGGACAGGCCATCGACCGCTTCGACCAGCTCTATCTGGCCCTGCACAGCTTCATTGGCATCTTTTGCACCCACTGCTTCGACGTAAGCGCTGTTTACAAGGCGCAGCTGCATATCCGGCCCACGGAACCACATCGGCATGGGAGCCGCTTCGATAAGACCAACAAGAGCGGCAAAATCCTTTTTGGCTCGCGCAGTTTCTTCGCGCAGCTGGCTAAGTTCGCTTTCACTATCGGAGAAATCGAACCACCATAGCAACACCGCCCCGCCACTGGCAATCGCGCCATCGGCCAACTGGCCCTGCACAGCAAGGCTGCGGCGCGATCCATGTGGCGTCAGGCTGAGCGTAAATGGTGCGGTCGTTTTCTGCGTGCGCCGCACAGCTTCGGTGAGGTTTTGCAGCTCTTCTTCGGCCAAGCCTGTATTGCTTTGGGCCAGTTCGCTCAAATAATCGGGCAGCGCATCCAAGCCGAGCCACGCGGCCAGCCTGTCCGAACCTTCCAACTTGCCATCGCTTTTCACCAGCAGCGGGACTGCCGGTGATTCTTCGATCAGGCGGGAGAGGCGGCGCAGGTTCTTTTGTGCCCCGCGCGCATCACGCGCCCGGTTCTGCGCCGCAATTACCAGCCAAATCGCACCAAACGTCCAGGCCGCCAAAAGCAGCCCAAGTAACGCCAGTGCAGTTGGTGACAGTTCCATACCCTCACCAGCTATTCACCGACGGCTCGCGATGCAATGATGCAATCGGGATTAGTAGCGATAATGCTCAGGCTTGAACGGACCAGCGGCAGGAACACCGATGTAATTGGCCTGTGTTTCGCTCAACACGGTCAATTTCGCGCCCAGCTTATCGAGATGCAAAGCAGCGACCTTTTCATCAAGATGCTTGGGCAGAACATAGACATCGTTCTTGTAATCATCGCCTTTGGTATACAGCTCAATCTGAGCCAGCACCTGATTGGTGAAAGAACAGCTCATCACAAAGCTGGGATGGCCCGTTGCGCAAGCCAGGTTCACCAGACGGCCTTTGGCAAGGATGATGATTTCTTTTCCATCGGGGAATTTGACCAGATCAGTGCCCGGCTTCAATTCAGTCCACTCATAATTGTCGAGCGCGGAGATTTGAATTTCGCTGTCGAAGTGGCCGATATTGGAAACGATGCTCATATGCTTCATCGATTTCATGTGTTCGGCGGTGATGACATTTTCATTGCCTGTAGCCGTCACAAAGATATCGGCGCGTTTGACGGCTTCATCCATGGTTACAACTTCATACCCTTCCATCGCAGCCTGAAGCGCGCAGATCGGATCGATTTCAGTCACCAGAACACGTGCGCCGCCATTACGCAGCGAATCTGCAGAGCCTTTGCCCACATCGCCATAGCCAGCAACGCAAGCGACTTTGCCAGACAGCATTACGTCAGTCGCCCGGCGGATCGCATCGACCAGCGATTCGCGGCAGCCATAAAGGTTATCGAACTTCGACTTGGTGACAGAATCGTTCACATTGATCGCAGGGAAAGGCAATTTGCCTTGTTTGGCGAGGTGATAGAGGCGGTGGACGCCCGTTGTGGTTTCTTCCGATACGCCGACAATGTTCTGCACCGATTTGGTCAGATAACCCGGCTTTTCCTTCAGGTAATTCTTCAAAGCGCGCTGAAATTCGATTTCCTCGGCATTGGCAGGCTCAGGCAATTCTTCACCAGCTTCAACCCGCGCGCCCCACAAAGCGAACATCGTCGCATCACCGCCATCATCGAGGATAATATTGGCGGTTTGATCAGGATTGTCTGGCGTTGACCAATCAAAGATCCGGCCAACATAATCCCAATAATCGGCAAGACTTTCACCTTTAATGGCAAAAGTCGGAATGCCTGCTTCTGCCATAGCCGCGGCTGCATGATCTTGCGTTGAAAAGATATTGCAGGTGGCCCAACGCAGATCAGCGCCCAAAGCGGTTAGCGTTTCCATCAGGACCGCGGTTTGGATCGTCATATGCAACGAGCCGGTGATGCGTGCACCTTTCAAAGGCTGTGACGGCCCATATTCTTCACGCGTTGCCATCAGGCCAGGCATTTCGGTTTCAGCGATATTGATTTCCGCGCGGCCATAATTGGCAAGCGCGATATCGGCGATGATGTAATCGGTCTGGGCAGCGGAAGTGGCCACGGAAAATTCTCCTGTGATGTCAGGCTGAAGCAATGCCGGGGCTCCGTGCATTGCCGATGTAGGCGCAGGCATAGGCGCAGCGCTGCATCACAGCAACCCCAACTTCGGACTATAGTGTTACAGCCGCATACCGAGCAAAGCGCCCGCTTTTGCTTGTCTGCCCGCTACGATGCCCTATCTGAAACTGCGAAACCCAACAGGAGACATTTCTCATGACAATTTCCAAAGGCGATAAGCTTCCCGACGTAAAGCTGGTCAAAGCAACCCCCGAAGGCCCCGATGCCGTGCAATCCAGCGATTTCTTCGCTGGCAAAAAAGTTGCCCTGTTCTCAGTCCCTGGCGCTTTCACACCGACTTGTTCGGCCAAGCATCTGCCCGGATTCGTTGAGAAAGCCGCTGATCTTAAAGCCAAAGGCGTTGATGAAATCGCTTGTACCGCAGTCAACGATGCTTTTGTAATGCAGGCATGGAATGACAAAGATGGTGGCAGCGATGTGACGATGTTGTCCGATGGCAATGGCGATTTTGTCAAAGCCATCGGCCTTGATGCCGATTTCAACGGTTTTGGCATGGGCACACGCGGCCAGCGCTTCTCGATGATCGTCAATGATGGCGTGGTCGAGGAAGTGAATGTCGAAGAAGCCGGCGAATTCAAAGTCTCAACCGCAGAGCATATGCTCGGCCAGCTTTAATCAAAGCTGTAAGGCGATGAAATGACGAAGGGCGCCCGTTGTGGCGCCCTTTTTCGTTTGTGCGGTTTCGTAAAGATTGCCTATTGAAATAGCCGAAAAAACTAAATCCTCGCAATTTTCGCAAATCATTGCTATGTAGCTGCCGCTGACGTCGAAATATGCGACGGACTTCGAAATTTGCCATGTGCCTTTGGAATAGAGTTTTTGCTCGATACCTTGGCACAAATAAGACGACGACTTCCTTTCATCGGACGATTTGACGCACGACCAACAGGCATTTCCGCCTGGTGGCAAGACACGTTCTCGAAAGGAACACCCTTATGTCTAAGACAGGCACCGTAAAATTCTTCAACCAAGACAAAGGCTATGGTTTCATCCAGCCTGACGATGGCTCGAACGATAGCTTCGTGCACATCTCTGCGGTTCAGGCCGCTGGTATGCAGACGCTCGATAAAGAGCAGCGTCTCAACTACGAAATCGAAACTGGCCGTAATGGCAAGGATAGCGCCGTAAACCTTTCGGCTGCTGACTAATCCTATTTGTTGGGTGCGGCGGCTTCGGGCGTCGCACCCTACTTTTCTCTACCGCACAGGCAGGAGCCCTGAATGGCTGACACATACAAAACCTGCACCGAGCGTGCCGTAGCTGCCGGTGAAGCAGCCAAGAAAGCTACCCTTGCCAATGTCCGCGAGCGTGAACTGCGCGCGCAAAAAACATGGCAGGCACTTGCTGATCAAGCCCGCGCAGTTGCCATGCAACGCGAACAGCTTGAGAAAGAAAAAGCCGCGCGTCAGGCCGCTGAAACTGATGCTGAGACTTCTGCCGAGCAAGCTGTTCAGCAGCCCGCTGAATAGGCGAGCTTTAAGTTTTAGGGACTGCCTTAATCGTCCCATTCAACATCGACGCCAAGGCTATCGATGTTCGCCACAAAATCAGGATGCGCACGGCGGATCGGATCGGCATCGAGAATAGTCGATTCGCCTTCGATCGAGCTTGCCACCATCAACATCGCGATTGCGACCCGGATGATATAGGGGCTGGTAACCGTTCCCGGTCGCAGCTTATCGCCGCCAAACGTGATTAAGCGATGCGGATCGCACAGCAACGTATGCGCACCGAACAGCGATAGCTCGGTATGCCACGTCAGACCGCCTTCATAAACTTTGTTCCAGAACATCGTCTGCCCATCTGCCCGTACGCCAAGCGCGATAAAGATCGGCAGCAAATCGGCAGGGATATATGGCCACGGCGCCGCTTCCACCTTGGTGGTGATATGCGAGGTGAAGTTTTGCTGCACTACCAGCTGCTCTGGCGCGTTAAGGCGGGAAAAGCCGTCTGCATGTTCCACATGCGCACCGAATTTGGCAAAGGTGCGGTCAATCAGCATGAATTGATCAGGCCGGCTGTTGCGGATGAAAATATCGCCGCCCGTCACTGCGGATAGAGCGAGGAAAGTCGCGACTTCATGGAAATCCTCATCGAATGTATAATCGACTGAGGTAAATTGCGGCTTGCCTTCGACGGAGACCATCGAAGTGCCTTTGCCCTTTATACACGCGCCCATCTTCTCAAGAAACGCGCACAGCTCCTGCACATGCGGCTCACACGCAGCGTTGACGATCTGGCTGCTGCCATCAGCACTCAGCGCACTGATGATGAAGTTTTCTGTTGTGGTGACAGACGCATATTCAAGCCACATGCGCGCAGCCTCGCTCTTGCCTTTGCGGCGAAAAACAAGGTGGCGCTCTTCTGTGCTCTCGGTCGCGCCAAACGCTTTGAAAACTTCAACATGCGGATCGATTTCGCGCGCACCCAAGGTGCAGCCCTTCACCTCATGTTCCAGCCGCGCTTCACCCAAACGCGCAAGCAAGCCCGGGATCATCATGATCGATGCACGCATCGCCTGGGGCAAGCTGGCTCTCGCATTGGCGGGAATGGTGGAGTGATCAATTTTATAGGTCTTGGCTGCCTTGTCCCAAATGACAGTGCTGCCCAGCTCTTCAAAAAATGCGTTGATGCGTTGGACATCGGTGATCTCAGGAACATTGCGCAACATGATGGGCGCGTCACTCAACAACGTTGAACATAGCACAGGCAACACTGCGTTCTTGTTCGCAGATGGCTCTATCCGGCCTTTCAACGGTTGCCCGCCGCGTACTGCCAATGCTGTCATGTAAATCCCTCTCGCTTAACGGTTAAGCTGTAAGGGAGCGCTCTGGCCCGCGAAGGCCTGCCGCGTCAATAGCCCATCAGGCTTAGCACCTCTTTGCGACTGCGATGATCTTCCAGGAAACAGCCATGCAGACGGCTTGTCGTCATCCCCACGCCATGCGTGCGCACGCCGCGACCCGTCATGCAACCATGCTGTGCTTCGATCACCACAGCCACACCCTGCGGCTCCAGATGATCCCAAATACACTGCGCGACTTCGGCGGTCAGCCGCTCCTGAATTTGCAGGCGGCTGGCAAAACCATGCAGGACGCGCGCTAGCTTGGAGATCCCAACAACTTTTTGATCAGGCAAATAGGCGATGGCCGCTTTGCCAGTGATGGGCGCCATGTGATGCTCACAATGGCTTTGGAAGGGGATGTCCTTCAACAAAACAACCTCATCATACCCGCCCACTTCGTGAAACACGCGGCTGAGATGAACTGCGGGGTCTTCTGCGTAACCCTGACAATATTCACGCCAGGCCCGCGCCACGCGCTTTGGCGTGTCCAGCAAACCTTCGCGTTTCGGATCATCGCCAGACCAGCGGATAATCGTACGCACGGCATCCTGCACGTCTTGGGGGACCGGCAGCTTGCCATCATCTTCTGGTTCGTGTTCATAATCTGCCATGACAGGAAATCGCTTTTTTTGGTGAAGCGCCGATACGCGCGCTGGAATGTCGTACTACCCCAATTTGCGCCCTTGATCTGTATTTGCAACGCCCATGGACCAAAAGAGGTGGCTAGCATGTTGGTGCGGTGCTCCTATCAACAAACGCTAAATAGCGAGGGGCGCTGCCAAATATTTGGCAACGCCCCTTTGTATCGATCAATTTTATAGGTCGATCTTAATGCTTGGCATCTTCCATCGCGACGGGAGTTACCTCAGCTTCGGCTTTCTCAATCTCTTTGCGCTTTTCGAATTTTGCGCCGAGCGATTCGCGATCTTCATCAGACAAATTGTCCTTAAAGTTTGGGAAGTGATCGTCTTCTTCCTCAACGATGTGATGGCGATACTCCTCAGCGAGCTGTTTGAACTTCGTCAACCATGCTGATGATGCCATATCAGTTGCGGCCAAATCATTGAGCGCTTCGTCAAGCTCCTGATGCTCCGCTACGGAATGGCGCGTTTCATCCGTAGTATCGGGCTTTTTCAGCATCTTCGAATACAATGCCTGCTCTTCTGCGGCTGCGTGGCTCTTCACATCCTTGGTGAACGCTTCGAACAATTCGCGTCGACGCTCTGTATCGCCGCTGGTATTCTCCAGCGCGTCGAGCATTTCGCGGTGCTTGTTGTGGTCTTTTTCAATGGTCTCAAAAATGTCCTGTGACATAATAAACTCCTGTATTTGTTTTGTATAACCAATGGAAGCAGGAGCAGGTTGTTCCGAAAAAGCCAGGCATACCGACCAAGAGAGGTATGCGCCGTTCGCAGATTTGGGGGCAATTTGCGTGCTCTGTGCAAAACCGATTTAAATGGGAAGAACTTCGCCAGCCCACCGAGCCCCCCAAGCCTTGGCAACAAAAGCGCAGGCCACGGGTGTGGCGAGGCGGCAAAGCAACGATTAGGAGAAGTGGTGCGCCCGGAAGGATTCGAACCTCCGGCCCCCTGATTCGTAGTCAGGTACTCTATCCAGCTGAGCTACGGGCGCACATTAGAGGGGCGGCTCTTAGAAGCGGCTTTCGCGCTTGGCAAGAGCTATCGCGGCAATTGTGACAGTAGTTTTCGATCCATAGGGGCGAGCGGTAGTCCGCTGGCTTCCTCAAGCGCGAACCATCCCCACTCCTGCCCCTCAACCGGAACGATGCCAGTTGCGGGTTGCTGCGTAGTGTAAAGAAGCAAGACAACTGTCTTATCACCTTCCTCCTCAGCCAGACCGGCAGGTTGAAACTGCGCGCTATCCAGCGTTACTCCCAGCTCTTCCGTTATTTCACGCACCAAAGCTTCGCGTGGTTTTTCAGCTGGTTCCACCTTTCCGCCGGGAAATTCCCACAAACCGCCGTGATGTTTTTGTGATGCTCGTTGCTGCATCAAAACGCGCCCTGCATCATCGAAGAGCGCTATCGCCACAACCGGCAACCATGTCGGAAAATCTTCCATATCGTGCAGCTATATCAATCTTTCGTTAGAGATTTCATGACAAATCGGCCCTTGTCGAACCATCGCTAGGGGACTTTTGGTGCACTTGCGTTCTTTTCTTATTGCTCTTTTGCGCGACCAGAAGGCCGCGACAGCAGTGGAATATGGTTTGATCCTCGCGATGATCGTAATTGCCATGATCTTGTCTTTGCAGACCCTGGCGACCGAGATCATCGAGATGTGGGGCACCGTTGAGACGAAAGTCACTACGGTTTGAATGGTATTAGGAGTTTATCAAGAAATAACCCCTAGACCAATCATCGTCCGCTTCGAGATTACCGAATTGGACCGGGTACCGAAGACTGAAACCAGGAGACTACAATGACCGTTTTCAAAAACATGATCCGTGACGAAGAAGGCGCAACTGCCATCGAGTATGGCCTTATTGCTGCTCTTATCGCTGTCGCTGCCATCACTGCTATGCAGGCTCTGGGCAACGAACTCAGCACGACCTTCAACAAGGTCCAAACGGAACTGAATGAAGGCAACAAGGGCTAATCCCTTAACCTTCTAGTTGCTTGAAAGGGCGGTGAGGAAACTCACCGCCCTTTTTTATGCGTGATCGAAAAAGGACCGCGATCAATTGGTGCGAAGGACGATCTTATATTTGCGCCCCGGTATGATCTGATCGCTTGAAGACAAACCGTTCAACACGCGAAAACGCGCCTCTTGCGCATCGGTATAGGCCATACGCTGTGCCAGGCTTCGCACCGAATCGGCGCGGCCGGCGGTAATCACATCCACCCGGCGCGGGACCACCTGGCTCGCTTCGCTTGCGCTGATGCGGCGCATGGATTGATACATCGCATTGAAATTTCCAGCTTGCCCGGCAGGTGTTACCGTTTGAAAATGGAAAGCCTGATCGTTGGCAAATTCATACGCAAACACCGTGACATCGATTTCCTGCTGACCATTGTTCACCCGCGCAGTGCCATAAGCTGCCGGCAGTCCATTAACGGTGGCGCGCTCAATACTGGATGGGCGAAGCGTTTGCTGATCACCGCCAATCTTTTGGAAAACACTGCCAACATAGGCGTTGAGATCATTGCTATATGGCGCGAGAGAAAGCTGCGCGCGCCCTTGATCACCATTGATGGAAACCGCACGCGTCGAATTTACCATATATGTGCCCTGCGGCGCGGTGAATGTCAGGCGCAGTTCGGGGTGAATGAACTGGCGGCCTTCAATCACGCCCTGCTCTGGATCATCGCCATAAATCAGGCCATCGATGCGGGAAAGAAACAGGTCTCGATTGGTGACCCCTGTTCCGCCTGCGGCCAATTGCAACGCATTTTGCACCCGGCTTGCTGGATCTGGGTGGGTTGATGCCCATTCGGGAATCGTAGCATCGCCGCGCCCCTGCAACTGCGCATCAAGCTGATTTTGCGAAGCAAGGCTGGCCAGCAATGACGCCATCGCTTTGGGATCGTACCCCGCGCGGTTCAGATATTGCACGCCAAGCTGATCAGCCTCAAGCTCCTGACTGCGCGAATAACTCAGGGTCAGCAATTGTGATCCCTGCTGGCTCAATCGTGCCAGTTCGGGGCTGTCGAGGATGACACCACCCACAATTGTGCCCAGTAAGCCGAGCAGTTGATTACGCTGCGCTGCTTGTTGCCGGCGCGCGGAATGGCGCGCGGCGACATGGCCCACTTCGTGCCCTAGAACAGCGGCCAACTCGGCCTCATCATTCATCAATGTCACCAATTGACGCGTGGCATAAATATAGCCGCCCGGCACCGCGAAGGCATTGTTAACGCTTGAATTCAGGAGCGTGACTTCGAAAGCATCGCCGCTATTCGCAAGGCCGGATTGCAGCGCGATATTGGAGCCGACCTGATCGACATAGCGGGCATACGGCCCCGTCATTTCACCGCCAAACTCAGCCACAAACTGCGGATGATATTCCGCGCCTTGGGCCGATTCTGCTGCGGTGATAGGTGTACCGGGTGCGACATTGGCCCCCGGGATGGAAGCACATGCTGCCAATGCGCTGGACGCGGCACCGGCTAAAGCGATGCTGGCAATTCTTTTCATAATGGGCGTGGCCATGGCGGCACTCTCCTCAATTTCATAAAGCGCGGCAAACGCACGCCCTTTTCTCACTCATAAGGCTATCGGTCCGGCGGTAAAGCCGCAAGGCCATGATGAGATTAGCTTTTGTTAGCTTTGATGTGAGCGCGTGATTAACGCGGCAAATCGCGTCCTATGGCAAGGAAGCGATCCTCACGCTGCTGGCGCAATTCATCCGATGACAATCCCGAAAGTCCATCAAGCTCTTCCGCGATAGCATCGCCAAGCGCTGCGATTGCGGCTCTGGGATCGCGCTGCGCACCGCCAACCGGTTCTTTCACGATACGATCGATCACGCCGATCTTTTTCAAATCTTGCGCGGTCATGCGCATCGCTTGTGCTGCATCGGGTGCTTTTTCCGCCGTCCGCCACAAGATCGAAGCGCACCCTTCGGGCGAAATCACGGAATATACTGCGTGTTCAAACATCAACACCCGCTCCGCACTTGCCAAAGCTACCGCGCCGCCAGATCCGCCTTCACCCACAATCGCTGCCACCATCGGCACGCCAAGCGCAAGACACGCCTCGGTTGACCGGGCAATTGCTTCGGCCTGGCCACGTTCTTCTGCTTCGATACCGGGGAAAGCACCCGAGGTGTCCACCAATGTCACAACGGGCAATCCGAACCGGTCCGCAAGCTCCATCAAACGGATGGCTTTGCGATATCCTTCGGGCTTGCCCATGCCGAAATTGTGCGCGATGCGGGTTTGCGTGTCATGACCTTTTTCATGGCCAATCAGCACAACCTTACGGCCCTGCAATGTCGCCAAACCGCCCATGATGGCCAGATCATCAGAATACAGCCGATCACCGCCAAGCGGCAGAAATTCTTCAAAGCCCAGCTTCACATAATCATGAAAATGGGGACGCGATGGGTGCCGCGCCACTTGCGTTTTCTGCCATGGCGATAGGCCAGCATACGTCGCTTTGAGCAGATCATTGCTTTTGCGTTCCAGCTTGGTCAGCTCAGCTGAAATATCGACATCATCGCCCTCACCCGCAGCTTCGCGCAGATCGGCGATCTTCGCTTCGAGTTCGGCAACGGGCTTTTCAAATTCGAGATAAGAAATCATGTTGCAGCCGCGCTACCTTGGAGAATGCCGCGCTGCAAGAGGATGCCGCGCATTCACCAGCTCCACAAGCCGTGCCGCATCCACATGCGTGTAAATTTGTGTGGTCGCAATATCGGCATGACCAAGCAGCGTTTGCAGCACACGCAAGTCCGCGCCGCCTTCCAGCAAATGGGTGGCAAAGGCATGGCGCAAAACATGCGGGCTGACCCTAGTGGGATCAAGATCGGCGCGCGCGGCCAATTCTTTTAGCAATTGATACAGGCGGATACGCGTCAGATGGCTCTTGCGAGAGGGAAACAGAAACGCCGAACCTTCGGGCCGCACATTAAGCCAGCGCCCAATCGCTTGGCTGGCCCGCGCGGAAATCGGGACCATCCGATCCTTGCCGCCTTTACCCGTCACGGTCAGCAATGGCGCATCGCGCGGCACCGCCAAAAACGGCAAAGATACCAATTCAGTTGCCCGCAAGCCGGAGCCATAAAGCAGCTCCAACAGTGTTAGCATGCGCACTTTGGCAGGCTTTTCGCTCATCGCTTCACTTTCCGCTCTAGCAAACAGCGATTCGATATCCGTGTGGCTTAATATCTTGGGTAACGGGCGGCGGGCGCGGGGCCGGACAAGAACGCCCGAAGGATCATCATCGCGCCAGCCTTCATCCTGCGCAAAGGCATAAAACTGGCGCAAGGCAGAGATCCGCCGCGCAACTGTAGATGGTGCAAGATCGCTCCATGCACGCGAGAGTTTGGCGAGCGTTTCAGGCGCTGCTTTCAGCAAATCACCTGCCAGTTCTTCGCTACCTTCAAGATCGCGGCGATAAGCGGACAACGTGTTCGCCGCTGCGCCGCGTTCTGCGGCCAGCATCACCAGAAAATCTTCGATGGCAGCAGACATGCTATCCGCGCGCAACTGCCTCTGCGGCGATCATTCTGGCCTCGGCAGAAAGACCTGCGGCATTGAGCGCGCGGGTTATGAAATAGAGATGGCGCGGCGTCATCTGTTCCCATTGCGATCCTTGCATGCCCAACCCTGCCAACAGCGCAACAAGCCCTGGATTGCCAAGCTCACCTGCGCGCGAGATCTTGCTGCTCCACGGGCTGCTGCGAGTGAGGTTGAGATCAAGCCGATCGCTAAAATCATCCATATCGCCAGATGATATCCGGCCAAGCCCCGCCAAGCCTGCCACCAGATAAGCGGATTTCGCTGCCGCGGCATTATCGACATAGCTATCAAGCGCGCCTTCATCGACCAAACCGCCCGCTGGATCAGCTAGGGCCAGCAACGCCCAACCCTGACTACCATCATCAACGGCTCCGGCCCAACGCACCGCATTGCGATCCAGTCCTGCCGATAGCATAGAGACGATGAGGTCAGCTGCATCTTCGCCCGATGCTTCACCCACAGGGAAACGCGCAGCGGCAAAAGCAGTTAAGACTTTGCGGCCATAAGCGCCTGCGCCCGGCTGTTCCCAGATAGATTGCATAGCCAGTAAACGCGCCTCAGCCGAGGATGCGACATAAGCTTCGCGCAATTGCCGCGCCTGCTCTCTATCGGCATTGGTAAAACGGTCGCTGGCGAAAAGTTGCGCGTTCAAACTCACCATGGCGGCGGAAGACAAAACGCCGCGTTGTCCGGCATAGGTCCCCGCTTCAACTCTGCGATTAAGCGGGACTGCAGGGATCATGGCATCGGCCAATGTGTAGCGGCGGGTGAAGTTAAAACCATCGGGCAATGGTTCGCCCAAGCTGCGCGCGACGGCATGGCGCCATGGCGTCAATTGCGAAACATCGTCCCATTCAATATTGACCGCGCGCCGCCCCTCACCCGCAGCGCCTGCGTAACGCTGCGCCAATCGCACATCGATTTCAGGCGCAAGGCCGGTCCCCAAAGCGCGCTGCAACCGGCGATCCGCGCTGCGCGTATCCCCCAAATAAGCAGAGCAAATCCCCTGCATCAGCTCCCACTCACCATCATCGCGCAAGGTCGGCTGCAAGCGAGCGACAGGACACATGCCCAGCACATCGCCAGTGCCAAGATACGCATCGAATGCAGCATCGGTTAAAGCGCGATCATAATTGTTGCCGTCAATATCTTGCACCAAAGCGCGCGCGACCGATGCTTCGCCCATCGCATTGAGCGCCCGCGCCCGCAGCGCGGCTAATTCAACCGGGCTCATCCCTTCTGGTGCGTTCATCCGGCTTGCCAAAGCGCGTCGCAAAAGGATGTGACCCCAGCGCGAAATGATCGGGCCTTCGCTGGCCTGCAAAGCCGCGCGGATCAGGCGCGGTGACTGGCCCGACAGCGAATTGACACCAAAGCCGCCTTCGGAGCGCGCAATAACGCCCACTTGCTGCATCGCACGGCGCGCAGCTGGCGGAATATCAAATTTGGGTCGCAGACCGAGGAGATCGTTGATCTCATCATCTTCCATTCGCGACAGTTGTTCGAGTGTGGGAAAGCCTTCTGGCAAAGCGAAGTCGCCGGGGGTGTAAGGCTGCGCTCCGGCTTGCCCGGGCAAAGGTTGCACCACGGGAGATGCACCCGGTGAAGGCGTTGCAACTGGCGCCGCGGGACGCGTTGGCGCAACCGCGCCCGGCGTTGGCGATGCCGCAGTAGCAGGCGTTGGAGCAGGCGTTGGGGAAGGCGCTGGAGGAGGCGCACCAAAGCCGGGCGGCAACAAATCCTCAGGCGCAGCCACTGCAAGGCTGGCCGAACCCAAGGCAATCAACGCAGCGCCCACCATCAAGCCATATCGCTTTGCCGGCTGCATCATGTCCCGATCTCCGCCAAATTCACCGCTTGCTCAATCATTCGCGGAGTTTCACGTCCGCCATCATACCACGCAACAGCAAGCACAGCCATGATGACTATTCCCAGAACAACTGCAATTTTTACCAAGGGGTTGGCCATCAAACTCTCTGCAAACCAGACACTGCAACGTGCAGCAAACTTGCAAGCGCGGTTAGCCCAACTATAGGCCATGCGGCAATGCGTAACACGACTTCACCCCCCACCGAGGCCAGCCTGAAAGCGCTGCGTGCCCGGATCACCAAGCCGCTTGTGCTGGTTGGCATGATGGGTGTGGGTAAATCGACCGTGGGCAGGAAGCTTGCGCAGATGCTCGAATTCGACTTTTTCGATGCCGATGATGAGATTGTTGAAGCGGCTAATATGCCGATCACCGATATCTTTGACACCTATGGCGAAGCGCATTTCCGCGATGGAGAGCGCCGGGTGATCGCGCGGTTGCTGGAGAAGCCGACTTGTATCATCGCGACAGGCGGCGGCGCTTTTGTCGAGGATGAAACGCGCGCAGTGATTGCACAGCATGGCATTGCCATCTGGCTGGATAGTGATGTGGAAACTTTGGTGGAGCGGGTGAGCCGCAACAACAAACGCCCCTTGCTGCGCGGCGGCAATATCGAACACATTGTGCGCACCATGAAGGCGGATCGCGAGCCGTTTTACAAACAAGCTCCTATCCGCGCGATCAGCGATGGCGGACCACATTCGCAAACAGTGTTGCGGATTATCAAGGGATTAGACAAATGGCTGTGACACGCGTTGAACTGGCCGGGCGCAGCTATGATGTGCAAGTAGGCGAAGGGCTGCTGGTGAATTTCCCCAGCCTTTGCGGCGCTTTGCTGCGCAAGAAAAATGTTCCGATCATCACCGATAAGAATGTCGCAGCCAACTGGCGCGACACGCTTACCACCGCGCTTCAAGCCGCTGGGTTTGAACCGGATTACCTTGTGCTTGATCCGGGTGAAAGTGCGAAAAGCTGGCCTGTGCTGGAAGAAGTGGTCGATTGGCTGCTCGCCCGCGAAGTGGAGCGCGGCGATCATATCGTGGCGCTTGGCGGCGGTGTGATCGGCGATCTCACAGGCTTTGCCTCCGCCATCATGAAACGTGGATGTGGCTTTATTCAAGTGCCCACAACTTTGCTCGCCCAGGTGGATAGCTCGGTTGGCGGCAAGACCGCGATCAACGCCAGCACGGGCAAGAACCTGATCGGCGCATTTCATCAGCCGTCGCTGGTGCTTGCCGATACAGGAGCGCTGGCCACCCTGCCCCGCCGCGAGATGCTGGCTGGATATGCCGAAGTCATCAAATACGGGATTCTTGGCGACCGCGCTTTTTTTGATTGGTGTGAGAGCAACGGCGCGAATGTTGTTGCCCATGATCACGACGCTGTTGAATATGCCGTCACCCAAAGCGTGAAAGCCAAAGCACGCATCGTGGCCGAGGATGAGCGTGAGACGACCGGCGCGCGCGCTTTGCTCAATCTTGGACACACTTTCGGGCATGCGCTGGAAGCGCAGACCGGCTATTCAGAGCGCTTGCTGCACGGCGAAGCGGTGGCGATGGGCATGGCGCTGGCGGCGCGGTACTCCGCGCGGCTTGGGCATATTGGCAGCGAAGACGCAGAACGCGTCGCCACTGCAATCGCTGCCTCAGGCTTGCGGACCGAGATCCGCGATCTTGGCATGAATTGTGATGGAGCCGTGCTGGTCGCGCATATGTTGCATGACAAGAAAATGGATGCAGGCACCCTGCCCTTTGTCCTGCTGCGCGCGATTGGTGAAGCGTATTTGGATAAAGACGTCGCGCTGGATGATGTCGCCGCATTTCTCACTGAGCAATTGGCTTAAACCGCACACGCAGCAAAGATCACAGGGCTGGCACAAGATCGATGCGCTCAAATCCTTGCAAGGCGGCATCGGCCAGAAGCGAGCGATGGCAGCTTTCCGCCTCCCGGCAATAGCATAGCAGGCAGGTTCGCTTGGCCGCGACCAAGGCCTGCAATTGCGCCATTTGCGCCAGCGCCTCAGGCAATTCCAGCTGTCCGGCGTAAACCCTCGCCAATGTTGCACGGTCCCCGCGCCGCGCCGCTGCGCGCCCTTCAGGCGGGGTGCCCAGATCGCGGAAGTGGTGATAGGCGATGCCCGCTTCTTCCAACGAGGCTGCAAGGTTGCTCTTCGAAAAACCGGGTTTGCGCGATTGCGCCCGCGCCCGCACATCGGCGAGCGCTGCAATCCCGTGCTCTTGCAGTAAAGCGATGAGCGAGGCTTGCGCGGCCTGTTGGTATCCGATGGTGTAAAGCGGGCTCACTCGCCCTTGAATACAGGGTTTCTCTTCTCAGCAAAAGCGGCAACCGCTTCGGCGAAATCCTGCGTGAAGCCTGCCGCGCGTTGATTGACAGCTTCTTCGCGCAGAACCTCGTCAAAATCATTGTCGAGCGCGAAGGCAACTTGCTTGCGGATCAGCGCGAGTGCCTTGGTCGGACCAGCGGCCAAACGTGCGGCCAAGCCTTGCGCTTCGGCCAGGACAGCATCATCCTCGACCACCTTGTTCACAAGACCCATGGCGAGCGCTTCATCAGCGGAAATCTTTTCGCCCAACATCGCCAGTTCAAGCGCTTTTGCCCGGCCAACAGCGCGCGCCACCAACCATGTTGTCCCGGCATCAGGCACCAGTCCGATATTTACAAAGGCCAACATCATCACCGCGGATTTCGCCATGATCGCGATATCGCCAGCCAGCGCAAAGCCCATGCCGGCGCCCACCGCCGGTCCGTTGATAGCCATCATCACGGGCACCGGACAATCGGCCAAGCGGCGGATCATCGGGTTGTAATAGGTCTCCAGCGTCTTGGAGAGATCGGGGTCGAGCGCGTCTCCGGGGCCATCGCCGCCTGTCAGATCAGCACCGGCGCAAAAGCCCTTGCCCGCGCCCGTAATCACAATCGCGCGCGCGCCATCTCCCAGCGCCTTGTCCAGCTGCGCCTGCCAGTGGCCAAACAGGGTTGGCGTTAACGCATTGAGGCGATCGGGGCGGTTGAGCGTGAGCGTGGCAACCGCGCCATCCAATTCAAAAGTGACGAGGTCAGCCATGGCTCAATGCGCCTCCTTGGGCGTTTCCAGAATTTCCGTGAGAATGCCGCCCATATCTTTGGGGTGGACAAAGAAAATGGGCGTGCCATGCGCCCCGATGCGCGTGGGGCCAAGGACGCGTTTGCCCTGCGCTTCAAACTCTGCACGCGCGGCTTCGATATCAGGCACTTCAAAGCAGACATGATGCTGCCCGCCAGCAGGGTTCTTCGCAAGAAAAGGGCTGACGGCAGTGTCATCGCGCAGGGGCTGGATCAGCTCCATCTGCGTGCCGTTGAGGCCGTTATCGCTGGGCGTATCGACAAAGATGATGTTGAGCCCATCCTGCGGCACATCCGCCTCATGGAAGGACGTCGCGCCCATTACATCGCGCCAGAAGGCGACGGCTTGGTCCATGTCGGGCACGACAACGCCGATGTGGTTTATGCGGCCTAGTTTCATTTTTCTACCTCTTCGTCATTGCGAGCGCAGCGAAGCAATCAAGTCCTGCTCTACCCATTCGCAATATCCTCAAACAGATCGCGCCACATTGGATTGCCCGTCTCAATCAGGGAAAGTTTGGCCTTGCGATTCCCACCCTTGATTTGCTTTTCCCTCAGTATCGCATTTTCCATTGTCGCATGTTGTTCAAACCAAACGAGTCGCTTGCACCCGTAACGCTTCGTAAAACCATCAACTTGGCCTTCCCGGTGTTGCCAGGCGCGTTTGGAAAGGTCTGAAGTGACACCGGTATAAAGCGTGCCGTTTTGCTTGCTAGCCATGATGTAGACAGCTGGACGTTTTTCAATGTGCATAACCGCTTCTTCCCGTCATCGCGGGCCCCGCAGGGACGTGGCGATCCAGCGAGCGCCGGACTAGATTGCTTCGCTATGCTCGCAATGACGATTGTGGTGGGTTTGTTTCATTCGATCGGATCGCCGTGCATGAACATCCCACTGTAAAACATCATCACAAAAACCGCAGCTGTAATCAGCAAAATTATGAAAAAACCGCGCCACCTCACAACGGCAAATTATCATGCTTCTTCCAAGGGTTCTCCAACTGCTTGGTCCGCAGTTTCCGCAATCCCAAAGCAATCCGCTTGCGCGTAGAATGCGGATAGATCACCTCGTCGATATACCCGCGCTGCGCTGCGACAAAGGGGTTCGCGAAGCGGTCTTCATATTCCTTGGTTTTCTCCGCGATAGCGTCCGCGTCGCCGCGTTGTGACCGGAAGATGATTTCCACAGCGCCTTTCGCACCCATCACCGCGATTTCTGCCGTGGGCCATGCGTAGTTCAAATCGCCGCGCAAGTGCTTTGAGGCCATCACATCATATGCCCCGCCATAGGCTTTGCGCGTGATAATGGTGATTTTCGGCACCGTCGCCTCGGCATAGGCGAAGAGCAGTTTGGCGCCGTGTTTGATAATGCCATTATGCTCTTGTGCAGTGCCGGGCAGGAAGCCGGGGACATCGACCAGCGTCACGATCGGAATGCTGAACGCATCGCAGAACCGCACAAACCGCGCAGCCTTTTTCGACGCATTGATATCAAGCACGCCAGCGAGCACCATCGGCTGATTGGCGACGATGCCGACAGGGCGACCTTCCACGCGGCCAAAACCGGTGATGATGTTCGCCGCATGGGCAGGCTGGATCTCGAAGAAGGTGCCTTCATCCACTGTCTTGGCGATCACCTCATGCATGTCATAAGGCTGGTTCGCATTGTCCGGGATCAGCGTATCGAGGCTCTCTTCCATCCGGTCCCACGGATCATCGGTGGGCAGGACAGGCAGATCGGATTGGTTGGAAGCTGGCAGAAAACCCATCAGCTCACGCGCGGCGAGCAGTGTTTCGATATCGTTTTCGAGCGCGAGATCGGCGACAGAGGTTTTGGTCGTGTGCGTTACCGCGCCGCCCAATTCTTCCTGCGTCACGACTTCATTCGTCACCGTCTTGACCACTTCTGGCCCGGTCACAAACATGTAAGAGCTGTCTTTCACCATAAAGATGAAATCGGTCATGGCAGGTGAATACACCGCCCCGCCCGCACATGGCCCCATGATCAGCGACAATTGCGGCACAACGCCTGATGCCAGCACATTGCGCTGAAACACTTCGGCATAGCCGCCAAGCGAGGCAACGCCTTCCTGAATACGCGCACCGCCGGAATCGTTGAGGCCGATGACAGGCGCACCCACTTTCAGCGCGGTGTCCATTACCTTGCAAATCTTCTCCGCATGACGTTTGGACAAAGACCCGCCAAACACCGTGAAATCCTGGCTGAAAACATAAACAAGCCGGCCATTGATCGTGCCTGATCCTGTAACAACGCCGTCACCCGGGATGCGTTGTTCGGCCATGCCGAAATCCACGCAATCATGCTCGACATAGGTGTCTAGCTCTTCAAAGCTGCCATCATCGAGCAGCACTTCGACACGCTCGCGCGCGGTTAGTTTACCTTTGGAATGTTGCGCTGCAATCCGCTTTTCACCGCCGCCCAACCGGGCTGCTGCGCGCCGACGTTCCATCTCTTCAATATTGGCCGACATGCGCACTCCTTGCCCTCATCTTTTATGGTCGCGTAGCCGCCTGTCTGGACAAGCGTCAATGACCGTCAGAGGCGCGTTTATGAGCAGGAACGGCGCAGTGCATGTGCTTTTACATAAGGCAATCGCTGTGCGGACACGGGGCAATCGCTGTGCGGACACGCGTCCTGGCTATTTCAGGAGGACAAGCTCTTCTGCCATTGAGGGGTGGATTGCGGTGGTGGCATCGAAATCGGCTTTGGTCAGGCCGGCCTTCACCGCGACTGCGGCGGCTTGCATGATCTCTGCCGATTCTGGCCCAATCATGTGAATGCCAACTACTTTGTCATTCGCTGCATCGACAACCATTTTGTAAAGTCCGCGCTCATTGCGGCCCGCAAGGACGTTTTTCATCGGGCGGAAATCGGATTGATAGACTTTGATGGAGCCAAGTGAATTGCGTGCCTCGCCTTCGGTCAGGCCAACTGCGGCAATGGGCGGATGGCTGAACACGGCGCTGGGGATGCAGGAGTGATCGACCTTTTTGGGGCCATCCTTGCCAAATACGGTGTCGGCAAAAGCCTGACCTTCGCGGATGGCGACAGGGGTGAGCTGCACCCTGTTGGTAACATCGCCCACGGCATAGATGTAATCGACATTGGTCTGGCTGTAATCATCGACGACAATTTCGCCGCGCTTGCCCGTGTCTACGCCTACATTTTCAAGGCCCAACCCATCACTGTTGGGAACTCTGCCCGTGGCATACATCACCTGATCGACTTCGACAGGATCGTTATTGGTCATGTGCACCAGCAAACGGCCATTTTCCAACTTCTCAATTTTTTCAAATTCAGAATGGAAGTGGAAGTTGATCCCTTTCATGATGCTGATCTGGAGCAAGCGGTCGCGCAAGCTGGCATCATAAGACCGAAGCAACGTGTCTGACCGGTTCATGATGCAGACCTTGCTGCCAAACTCGTTGAATATCCCGGCAAATTCATTGGCGATATATCCGCCGCCTGCGATCAGGATTTTTTCCGGCACTTCATCAAGGTGAAACGCTTCGTTGGATGTGATGCCAAGCTCACAACCGGGGAAGCTGGGGACATGCGGCTGAGCACCAGTGGCGATCAGAATATATTTGGCCGTGATGACCGTGCCATCGGCCAGAGTGACTTCGTGATCACCAGTGATTTCAGCGCGCTGGTTGTAAATCGTAACATCATGGTTTTCGAGCGTTTCGGTATAAAGCCCATTTAGCCGCGTAATGTCTTTTTGGATGGCATCGCGCAGGCGCACCCAATCAAAGCTTTTGCCTTCAATGTTCCAACCAAACTGCTTAGCGTCTTCCAAATCCTCGGCAAAATGAGCGCCGTAAACGAGCATTTTTTTGGGCACACAGCCACGGATGACGCAGGTGCCGCCGACGCGATATTCCTCGGCCACCGCAACTTTTGCGCCATAGGCGGATGCAACGCGGCTTGCCCGGACACCGCCAGAACCTGCTCCGATTGTGAACAGATCAAAATCGTAATCGGCCATGCAAAGTTCTCCTGGTTGGTCGTGTGCGCCCTATGCGCTAAGCCTATCCGCTTGCCAACCGTTCAAAATAGATTGCGATAGAGAGCTAGTTTTCCAGCAGAAGCGCGTAATCGCGCAGCATTTGATACGCGCGCATTTCGAGAATGGTGATCAGCTCATCATCCTCAATCCCGGTTTGCCGTTTCAACAGGCGATGAATGGCCGCCTTGGATGCTGCATTGCCGCCCAGCAGGGTCACCAACACATCGGGATCATGGCTCAAGGAATAATCGAACAAAAGCGAAGTTGCTGCCGATTCAAAGCCAAATCCGAGGAACACAATGCGTTTGCCGCCTGCCAGCTCACCAACCAAAAACTGCGTCAATTGGTGGTTGCGTTTCACTTCGGAAGCGGTGCGAATTTCCTTCACGAGATTGTGAATGTTCCACGGCTCTTCATTGCCCCATTCGACATCCGGGCTTTCACCCTGCTGCCATGGCAAACGGCCAACATTGCCAAATGGCTGCGTAATGTTCAGCTTGGCGCTGACCAATTGGCGCGCTTCATTCAGCGTCATGCCAAACGCCATATGGACGATCCAGGGCAGATAATGCTGAATGGAACGATCATAGTTGAAGGAAATGATGGAAAGGTTGTCAAAACATTTTTCCGCCTCAGAACGCGGCACGCCGTCAACGATCAGGCGCCCCAGCTGAAACAACCAGTTTTCATTGCCGCGCAAAGGCAAATCACCCGGATCGCGCGGCTCCAACGCTAAGGGAGAACGCGCCTCGGCCTGCAACGTATAGTAAACCAGCGCCAGCTTGCCAGCGGCCTGCACCAAAGGATCGGTGCTGTGCTGTTCGAGAATAGCATCCACGCTGCTGGCAATGCGCGCCGATGTGCGGATCGTGCCGCCAGCTTCGTGAAGCTTTTCCCTAGTCGCGCCAACGCGCCGGGAAAACTTGTCAAAGTGCTTGTCCAGCACCACCATGTCACGCGTTTGCAAATCGCTGCCAAGCCGCGAAAAATCAAAACCTTGTGCAACTTTGTTCAAAAGTTCACGCCCGTCGGGCATCTCAAGCTCGTAACCTGCACCGGCACCGATGACCAAGGTGGTCTTCGTTCTAATCATTCTCGTGGCTGCCCCTGCAAACGTTTCGCGTCACTCTCGTGTCGCATATTTCTCGTCACAGGGGCTTAGCCTCAGCATGGTTAAAAAAGCGCTATTATTGCCGCCTTTATCGACGCCCGCGATTGGAGCTTCTGGATTGTTGACCATCACCGCGATTTTGCGAATTTCCGCCGCTTCTGTTGGGTTTGCGCTGTTTTGAACGGTTCGCACCGCCGCCGCCACCACCACCGCCGCCACTGCCGCCACGACCGCCGCCGCCATGACGCGGCTTGGCGTTCACGCGTTGGCGTTGTTGCTTTGGTGCAGGCTTGGTTGGCCCCACGCCTTCCACCACGGCGCGGAAATTTTCCGGCAATGGCAGACGCTCAAACTCGGCATCGGTTTGCTTGTTGATGTCTTTGAGATACGCGCGCTCATCCTCGGCACAAAACGCGATTGCAACCCCATCCGCGCCTGCGCGCGCTGTGCGGCCGATGCGGTGCACATATTGTTCGGGCACATTGGGTAATTCGTAATTGATCACATGGCTCACGCCGGGGATATCGATCCCGCGCGCGGCAACATCGGTTGCGATCAGCACGTTGGTTTTGGCCCGCTTGAACTCATCCAAAGCGCGCTGGCGTTGAGGCTGGCTTTTGTTGCCGTGAATGGCGTTGGCCGCGATGCCGGCTTGGCTCAGCTTTTTCACCACACGATCTGCGCCGTGTTTCGTCCGGGTGAAGACCAGCACACGCTCAATCTTGCCGGGTACTTCATACCGGCCAGACAGGATCAGTTCGAGCAGCGATTGCTTTTCATTTTGCTGCACCATCAGCAGATATTGCGAAATCCGCTCAGCCGTGGTGGCCGCTGGCGTGACTGAAACCTGCACAGGATTTTGGCAATAGGCGCCAACCAATTCCTTGATCTGCTTGGGCATCGTTGCACTAAAAAACAGCGTTTGGCGTTCTTTCGGCGCAAGTTGATGGATGCGGCGAAGTGCGTGGATAAAGCCCAGATCAAGCATTTGATCCGCTTCGTCGAGCACCAGAATTTCAAGTCCGGAAAGGTTGAACGCCTTTTGATCAATCAGATCGAGCAAGCGGCCCGGTGTCGCCACAAGGATATCGCAGCCGCGATGCAGCTTGTTACGGTCCTTATTGACGCTGGTCCCGCCAACGATTGAATGCACTTTCATGCCGGCCATCGCGCCATAATCCTTGGCACTTTGGGCGATTTGCCCGGCCAATTCGCGCGTTGGAGCCAACACCAACATACGGCAGGATTTGAAAGGTACCTGATTGTCGGCTTTGCGCATATTGTCGATGCTGGGCAGCATAAAGGCGGCGGTTTTGCCGGTGCCGGTTTGTGCAATGCCAAGCAGATCGCGGCCTTCAAGAACCGGCGGAATGGCTTGTTCCTGGATAGGCGTAGGCTCGGTATAACCCTTCATATCAAGGGCTTGGAGAACGGGCTGTGAAAGCCCAAGGTCAGAAAACTGTGTCATGAATACTCGCAAATATTTGCGGCGCGCAGCCGAAATCGGCGCGCGGCGCGGGTGTCAAAACGACCCGCGTGAAAAGGGAAGTCTATTCGTAAAAGATCGAAGGCGGCCGGGGCGGAGATTGTCAATTGCCGCCACTTCACGCTGGCTAACGCGCTTCGATTGCGTGGCAGATGACCGAAATTGCGGGAAAAGTCAAAGCAAATTGCGCACTGCACAATGATGGCGCGTTATGTGACGACAATCGCGCCCTTGCGTTCTTCATCTGAAAGCGGTTCAAAAATCGTTTCGCAAAAATCAAATGTTTCGCGATCCACTTCGAATTGGAAGGTTTCGGCCTCGCCCTTATTGCGCTCTTCCACCCGGCTCCACCGTGTGGCCTTATCGACATCGAGATAATGCAGAACCGCGGTGTGTCCCGCAGCCTCTATTGCCTTGCGCGTCCGGGTGCGCTGCTCTTCTCCGAAAAAGCCAAGATCGAGGATCACAGGAATGCCGCGATCGGCCATCCGTGCTGCTTCAATCAGGATCTGGCGATCACATCTCTGCGTGCGTTCCAATGCCCAGGCATATTCGGGCGGATCGGGCATATCCATCAGGAACAGCGTACGCATCCACTCATCCACTGCAAAGATATGCGCGCCTGATTGGGCCGCCAGCTTGGCAGCATAAGTGCTTTTGCCAGCACCGGTATTCCCGCAAATCAACGCAATGTCTGTCATCGCGATTTAGTTATTCTGGACGAAAGGCTTGTTCAACTGCACGATCTTCCAATTGAGCAGAGTCGCAAACGTCACCCACACCAGATACGGCACGATCAACCAGCTCGCCAGCACAGAGAATTCTCGCAAAAACACAGTCAGCGCCAGAACCGAAAGCCACAGAAACGGCACTTCGATCAGCGCCCAATCCGGCCGCTTGAGGGTAAAGAAAATCGGCGACCACAGGAAATGGAACACCGCATTGACCACATAAAGCCCAATCAAGAAACCGCCCTGCCCCGATGCCTGCGCCGCATCCCAGCAAAGCACAAACGCCCATGCTGCAAGTCCAAGGATGATCGTCCACGCCGGTCCAAACAGCCAATCAGGCGGCTGCCAGCTAGGCTTGGCCAGATCGCGATACCATTCCCCAATACTGGTCAGCAAGCCGCCCCCAAGGCCAAGAAGCACGGCCCATGCGACGGCGAAGATAATCGGAAATGTCATGGCTTATCGCGTACGCTGCGCAATGCGGCTTGGCAAATGGTGCTACCCAACTCCTGCAGCTTTTAGCAATGCCTCGGTGCTGGCATCAAAGCTTTCGCCGCCTTTTTCGATCTTCTTCGCGATTTCCTTGCCCAGCTCTACGCCGAATTGATCGAACGGGTTGATATCCATCAGCACAGCGGCGGCAAAAACGCGGTGTTCATGGAAGGCCACCAGCGCGCCGAAAGTTGCCGGGTCCAGATCATCGACGAGGATCGTGGCCGACGGGCGGTTGCCGGGATAGTGGCGGTGCGGATCATCACTTTGTTTGCCCGCCATCAAGGCAGCGCCTTGGGCAAAGCAATTCATCAGCAGGATATGGTGATGCGCTGCATCCAGCATATCGCCCGGCTCAATACTGGCGATGAAGTCGACCGGCACAAGATGGGTGCCTTGGTGCAGCAATTGGAACACCGCATGTTGCGCATCGGTGCCCACTCCGCCCCAGGTGATCGGCGCGGTGGAGCCTGCGGGCGTACCATCCACTTTCACGCTTTTGCCGTTCGATTCCATCTCAAGCTGTTGAAGATAATCCGGCAATAACCGCATCCGTTCATCATAAGCGAAGACGGCGCGGGTCTGGCTGCCTTTCAATTGCGAGTAATACAGATCGGAAAACGCTGCGCGCAAAGGCAGATTGTCGCGTCCGCTTGTATCGCGGAAATGTTCGTCCACCTTGGCCGCGCCATCCAGCATTGCGGCAAAATCGTCCCACCCCACGGACATCGCGACAGGGAAACCGATTGAAGACCACAGCGAATACCGCCCGCCCACACTTTCAGCAAAAGGCAGGATGCGTGTTTCATCAACGCCCCATTCCACCGCTTTTTCAGGATAGGCGGTGAGCGCAATCACCCGGCCTGTTGGGTCAGAAACCCCGCTATCGGCAAGCCATTTGAGCGCGCTTGTCGCATTGGTCATGGTTTCAATAGTGGTGAAGGTCTTGGAGGCAATCGCGATCATCGTGGTGGCCGGATCACAATGCGAAAATGCCTCTTCCAACGCGACGCCATCGATGTTGGATACGACATGCACATCGACTTTGGGATCATCACGGCCCAACGCGTCGACCGCCAAAGCCGGCCCCAGGGCAGAGCCGCCAATGCCAACATGGATCAAATGCTTCACATCGCCAAAAGCACCATCATGGATCGCCTCGACCAGCAATTTCATGCGTTCGAGCAGCGCGGCTGCCTCTTCAACGCTGGAATCCTTGCCTACACCGCGCAGAGCCGAATGTTCAGCCGCGCGGCCTTCTGTCGGGTTTACCGTCTCGCCATTGAACAGCTTGGTACGCATCGCATCGAAATCGCTGACTTGCGCCAAAGTTTCGAAATCGGTGAGCAAATCTTGCGTCAAATGCGTCTTTGACCAATCGAACCGAATGCCCACTTCACCCAGTTCAAGCCGTGTTGAAAGCTTTTCCACACGCTCCGCATCAGCTGCAAACAGCTCCTCCAATGTGGGATCTGGATGAAGGTCCAGCTTTTTCCATGCGGCTTCGCGGCTAAGGGTCATGGGGTACTCCTGATCATCTATAACTGGCTAGGCTTCTGACGAGAGTTTGCAATACCCCGGCTCATCTCGTGGAAAAACCCTTGGTAAAGCAACGCCGTCTCACACCTGTGTGATTTTGTGTTGCGGTGCAGCATAACAGAGGTACGCGCGCCAAGGAACCACTGTTTGTCCATTGTGCAAAGCAAGTGCTTGACGACATGCTCGCCGGTCACCATTCCACCGGGCATGAATGAAGAGAACATCCGCGAAGTCGTCGAACCCGGCAAGCCTGTGTCTGCGAAAGCTGACAATTCGCCTGAGGAAAAGGAAAGCTGGGGCAGTTTTATTTGGTTCCTGGTGAAATTGGTGATCATTGTGCTGGTCTTCCGCACATTCGTCTTCACCAGCTTCAACATCCCTAGCGAGAGCATGCAACCGCGCCTGTTGGTCGGTGATTATCTGTTCGCGTCCAAATGGCCCTATGGCTATTCCACAAATTCATTGCCCTTTGGCATTGATCTTGGCGAAGGACGCATTTTCGCCAGTCAGCCAGAGCGCGGGGATGTGGTGATTTTCAAACATCCCATTGACCGCGTGGATTATATCAAGCGCGTGATCGGGCTGCCCGGAGATAAAGTGCAGATGATCGATGGCGTGCTGCATTTGAACGATGCGCCTGTCGGGATGGAGCGGATTGAAGATTTCATCCTGCCGATCAGCGATGGCGTGGGCTGCTTCCGCGTCGATTATGTGACGCAATTGGATGATGGCACCCGCGCTTGTGCCTATCCGCAATACCGCGAAACTTTGCCCAATGATGTGTCGTACAACATCCTCGATCTGAGCGAAGTAGCGGTGGACAACACCAGCGCTGTCATCGTGCCAGAAGGCCATTTGTTCATGATGGGCGACAACCGCGATAACTCGCAAGACAGCCGCCGGCCCACCGTTTCTGGTGGCTGGGTTGGCATGGTTCCGCAACAAGATCTCGTGGGCAAAGCGAGCTTTATGTACTGGTCTTGGGGCAATGGCGTGCGGTGGAGCCGGTTGGGCCGCGGGATATGACCGGACTGGAGCCGGACACGCGCGACTGGCTGACCAAGACAGGCTTTGTCATCCGCGATGATGCGCTTTGGCGAGAAGCTTTGACACATGGCAGCACCGGCGAAGCGCGCGATTACCAACGCCTGGAATTTCTAGGTGATCGTGTGCTTGGCCTGACCATTGCCGATTGGCTGTATTCGCGCAGCGATGGGGCCGAAGGCGATCTGGCACAACGCCTTAACGCTTTGGTCAGCCGCCAAATGTGCGCGACGCGCGCCCGCGCCATCGCCGCCCCGCCCCATATCCGCCTTGGCAAACAAGCGCGCGACGATGGCGCGGCTGATAGCGACAATGTGCTGGGCGATGTGATGGAGGCGCTGCTGGGTGCACAATTCCTCGAAGCGGGTTTTGACGCGACCAAAACGCTGATCCACACCATCTGGCGTGACGCTGTTGAAGGGCGCGCGGGCACCGCAAAGCACCCCAAAAGCGCGCTGCAGGAATGGGCCGCAGGCAATCGCCGCAAATCGCCCAGCTACAAAGTTGTCGATACACACGGCCCGGATCACGCGCGGCTTTATACCGTACAGGTCAGCATCCCCAATGTTGGCGAAGTCGAAGCGACGGCCAGCGGCAAACAGGATGCTGAAACTAAAGCTGCCCGATTGTTTATGGAGAAATTTGGTTGAGTACTGAGCAAAAGCCCCACTGCGGCGTGGTCGCCGTGATTGGCGCGCCTAATGCGGGCAAATCGACACTGGTGAACCAGCTCGTCGGACAAAAAGTCGCCATCACATCGGCCAAAGCGCAAACCACGCGTGCGCGGTTGATGGGGATTGCCTTGCAAGATCAGGTGCAGATGATCCTGGTCGATACGCCGGGCATTTTTGAACCGCGCCGCCGCTTGGACCGCGCGATGGTTAGTGCGGCATGGGAAGGCGCCGTGGCAGCGGATGCAGTGCTGCTGGTGGTCGATCCGGTGAAGCAACGGCGGCATGAGCTGATGCCATTGGTTCAACTTTTGAAAGACCGCAAAGAGCGCAAGATCCTCGTCCTCAACAAAGTCGATGTCAGCAAGAAAGAGCCGCTGCTGGAACTGGCGCAGGAATTGACGCAGGCGGCAGATTTTGCCGAGGTGTTTTTCGTATCAGCGCTGACTGGTGATGGCGTTGCGGAAATGAAAACGGCGCTGGCGCAAACCATGCCTGAGGGGCCTTGGCATTACCCGGAAGATCAAGTCTCCGATGCCTCAGAACGCTTGCTGGCCACCGAAGTGACACGCGAACAGGTCTTCGCGCAATTGCACGAGGAACTGCCTTACGACACCGCCGTGCGCCCTGAAAGTTATGAGTTGCGCGAAGATGGCTCGGTTGAAATCCATCAACAAGTCGTGATCGCGCGCTCTAGCCAAAAACCGATCGTGCTGGGCAAACAAGGCTCCCGCATCAAAGCCATCGGAGAGGCATCGCGCAAGGAATTGAGCGAAATTCTGGGCGTGCCAGTGCATTTGTATATCCACGTGAAAGTGGATGAGAAATGGGCTGAAAACCGCGAAATTTTTGAAGAGATCGGGCTGGATTGGGTGAAGTGACCCATGCCAGCGTTACTGAACTCTGGAACCGCTTTCGGGACCACCACAAAAGTGCTCCTGTGGATGCGCCGGAAGCGTACTATTTCTGCGACAACAAGGCCGATGCGGACGCGTGCGCGCAACTGGTTGTAGAAGGCCGGAAACAAGCCACCGCAGGGGCATTTGTTGATTTGGAGTTTTACGGGGAAGAATTGGCGCAGGTCGGCCAATATTTCGTCATCACCGATTTTGAAGGCGTCGCCAAAGCGGTCATTCAAATCACGTCGGTAAAAATGGTCCGCTTTGGTGACATCGACGAAGATTTTGCCCGCGCCGAAGGCGAAGGTGATCTGACGTTAGATTGGTGGCGAACGGCCCACCGCGCATTCTTTGAGCGCAGTTTTGACGGACGCGGTATCCCGGTCGACGATGAACTAATGGTGGTTTGCGAAAGGTTTGAAACGCTGATGGTCGCTGAAGCGTGAGAGGCGTAACCGTACACCAGTAGAGCCATAGGTTCGCTTCCCCCTACCGCTTCTTGGCGACCGCGATCTTGTTTTTCTTGGCGAAATCGCGGGTCGATTCCTCACTTCGGTTTAGCGCTTTGGCGATTTGTTTGAGGCCCTGCCCTTTGCTTGCCAGCAGTTTGAGCTTGCCCGCTTCTTCGCCGTTCCATGGCTGTTTGTGTCGTTCAAATCGTTCTTTCGCCATTAGATTCCGGCCCCCTTTGCCGTTGCTTCAACCGGGGTAACAAACCGCGCGCCATCAGCTTTCAAGTACATCACAATTTGTTTGAATTCTGCAAGTCGCGCAGGCTCTTCCACCCAGCTTTGCGGATGGCCTTGGATGACCAATAACGGCTTATCCCGGTGTGCTTCATATCCTGCCACAAACTGATCGAAATCAGGAATATGGACGGGATATTCGATATTCACCGCCGCGATTCGCTTTAGCTGCACCTTGTTCGTTGGCGCGGCAATATCGCTTGTTTCTTTGAACATCCACACAGTCAACGCATCCACTTCGGCCAAGGCCTGCGCGGTTGCTTCATCGGTGCTGTTGTAAGGCGCGCCAAAGCTGGTGAAAGCGAGGCCAAGCACCTTTTCGCCCAATTCCTGAGTGCGGGTGATCGCGGTGCGTTGTTCGGCAAAAGGCATGCCGCGAAATTCGCGAATTTGCGCTGCGCCCTCGCCGCTGCGGCAGTGGCAATATCCGTGGTTCCACAATTCGTGACCGCGCGCATCTTGGGCCAACAACCATGTGACGCCGTCCGGATCAGGCTGCTCCAACCCTTCGCCGATCACGCCAATCGTTGCGGTGACATCGTGTTCATTGAGGAACGCAAAAGTCTGCGCCCAACCGGGATGCACGCCGCCATCCGCGCGAAAATCATCGAGTTTCAGCACAATCATCGGCGCAGCGCGAACGGTGCTTTCCGGCGTTGTCGAACATGCCGCCAATGCGCCTGCCAATGCCATCAGGATCAGTCTTTTGAGCATTCTCATCTCCCCATCCGGCGCAATAGCAAGTTAAGGCTATTCCTTCTTGGCTGCCGCCTTTTTCGCAGGGGCTTTCTTTGCAGGAGCCTTCTTTGCGGTGGCTTTCTTTTTAGCCGGGGCCTTCTTCTTGGCAGGCGCTTTCTTGCGCTTCTTTTTCACCGGACCTTTCGCGGCTTTCTCCGCGATCATCGCCAAGGCTTCATCCAGCGTGATGGCATCCTGATCCTTGCCTTTGGGCACGGTCACATTGGTGGAGCCATCGGTGAGGTAGGGGCCATAACGCCCATCCATCAGCTTGATATCGTCCCCGCCTTCATTCTTGCCGAACACTTTCAAAGGTTCGCGCGCACCGCGCCCGCCTTTGCGGTTTGCAGCTTCGGCCAGCATCGTGACGGCAGCATTCATGCCGACTTCAAACACTTCGCGCGTGTTCGAAAGCTTCGCATATTTGCCATCGTGGCGCAGATATGGGCCATAACGGCCAATCGCTGCTTCAATCTCTTTGCCGGTTTCCGGATGCGCGCCGACAATGCGTGGCAAGCCCAGCAACTTCACCGCCCACTCAACATCGAAATCATCCAGATCCTTGGGGATGGAGGCGCGTTTCAGATCATCGCCTTCACCCATCTGGATATAGGGGCCAAAGCGCCCGGTCCTGCGTTCAATTTTCTGACCGGTTTTGGGGTCTTCGCCCATCACGCCGTCGTCTGAACCGTCATCCTTGCCCGGTTGACCGAATTTGCGGCGGAAATCGCATTCAGGATAGTTCACGCAGGCGATAAACGCGCCATAGCGGCCCCCGCGCAAATGTAGCTTGCCACCATCGCGGCCCTGCTCATTACAAAGCGGGCAAAAGCGCGGCTCATGCCCATCTTCGCGCTTGGGGAAGAGATAATCTTCGAGAAAGGTGTCCAGCTCTTTGGTGACTTCGGAGGGCTGCTGCTCCATCACTTCGTCAGATTTGGGTTTGAAATCCTTCCAAAACGCGCTGAGCAATGCCTTCCATTCGGCGCGGCCACCGGACACCTCGTCCAGCTCATCTTCCATGCCTGCGGTAAATTCATAGGCGACATATTTGGGGAAAAAGCGCTCCAGAAACGCTGTTAACAATCGGCCCGAATCCTCTGCAAAGAATCGGTTTTTCTCCATGCGGACGTATGAGCGATCACGCAGCGTCTGAATGGTTGAGGCATAGGTCGAGGGACGGCCAATGCCCAATTCCTCTAACCGTTTAACCAATGACGCTTCGGAAAAACGCGGCGGCGGCTGCGTGAAATGCTGGATCGCTTCCACAGCCTTTTTCGCGGGCAGATCACCTTGGCGCATGATCGGCAGCAAGCCATCATCATCGTCTTTCTTATCGTCAAAGCTTTCTGAATACACCGCAAGGAAGCCGGGGAATTTCACCACCTGCCCTGTTGCGCGCAATTCATGCTGTCCGGTGGGATCGCGCATGGTGACGGTGGTACGCTCAAGCTGTGCGGTTGCCATTTGGCTCGCCATCGCGCGCTTGAAGATCAGATCATAGAGCTTGGCTTCATCACCAGAGCCTGCGCGGTCCCGGCTAAAATCAGTGGGGCGAATGGCTTCGTGCGCTTCCTGCGCGTTTTTGGCTTTGGTCTGATAAAAGCGCGGTTTTTCCGGGCGATATTCAGCGGCGAAGCGTTCTACAATGGCATCGCGCGCGGCCAGAATGGCGCTCATATCCATGCCCACGCCATCGGTACGCATGTAGGTGATCGCGCCCGCTTCATACAGCGATTGCGCACAGCGCATCGTGTGGCTGGCGGAAAAGCCCAGCTTACGCGCGGCCTCCTGCTGCAAAGTTGAGGTCGTGAACGGCGGTGCGGGATTGCGTTTGAGCGGCTTGGTATCAACCTGCTCAACGGTAAAGGGCGCACCTTCAACAGCAGCTTTGGCCGCCTCTGCCGCGCCTGCATTGCCCAGCGAAAGCTTCTCCAGCTTGTCGCCTGCAAATTTGACCAGCCGCGCATCAAACGCAGTGCCATCATGCTCCATCTTCGCAGTGACGGACCAGTATTCGTCCGGCACGAAAATCTCGATCTCATGCTCACGCTGACAAATCAGGCGCAGCGCCACCGATTGTACACGGCCAGCCGATTTTGCTCCGGGCAATTTGCGCCACAAAACGGGCGAGAGCGTGAAGCCGAACAGATAATCCAGCGCACGGCGCGCCAGATAAGCATCGATCAAATCGGTATCGAGCGCGCGCGGCGCTTTCATCGCTTCGGTTACGGCAGACTTGGTGATGGCGTTAAACGTCACCCGGTCCACTGAGTCGGGCAGCGCCTTTTTCTTCGCCAGCAATTCCTGCACATGCCAGCTAATCGCTTCGCCTTCGCGGTCAGGGTCAGTTGCAAGGATCAGGCGCGTTGCCCCCTTGGCGGCATCCGCAATGGCTTTCACCTGATCGCGGTTGCGCTTTTCGGAATAGACTTCCCAATCCATCGCGAAATCTTCATCGGGCCGCACGCTGCCATCCTTGGGCGGCAGATCGCGGATATGGCCGTAGGATGCCAGGACTTTGAAGTCCTGACCCAGATATTTCTCGATGGTCTTCGCTTTGGCGGGCGATTCGACGATGACTAATTGCATGATGGAGAGTTACTAATCCTTACACGTGTACGTACGCGCGAGGGTGGTGCGCGTTTCGCAGATTCGTCAAGCAATTCGCGAATTTCTTTTACGCAATATCCAAAAGGATGCAGGTTTGGTGATCACTCAAAGACTTGAGAGACTGTGCCTGCGCTATCAGAGATTTTGCGGAATGTGGTGACCGATAGCCCGACAAACAGGACAGTGAAAAGTTCACCCAATATCGCACCAGCAATGGCTTCCAAAATCATCAGCTCGGAGAATGTGATGATGGCCGCCAGGAGCGATAGAACGAACAGGCACAGCACAATGATGACAGCTGCGAGCGCGATCGTGAGCGTGTTGCCCCTCGTTTGGTTCCAGCTTTTGCCCATGGCTTCGAACACCGCGTCATTATCATGAACAAAGAAAGCTGGGCTCATCAACCAGCGGGACCCGACAAACAGGCCCGGAATAATAAGCAACACCGTTGCGAACATCACACCAAGGCCTGTCACGATGGACAAACCAATAAATGCCAGAATGCGGCCTGCATTATCGCCGCTAAGCTGGACATCCACGCCAAGTATTTTTCCAAAGAGCCAAAATTGGCCCACCACGCTGGCAATGAGAACAATCATTCCAATTGGCCCATATTCAAAGCCTGTGTCCCAATCTTGCGATGCAGATTGATCTACCAGACCAAGAGATAGGTCGAGATAGCCAGCGATTGCGGTCAATACGATGAATATCGCCAGATAGCGCAGAACTGCGGGCTTATTGCCGCGCAGCTCGTCCATCATTCCGTTGAGAAGATCGCCAATGTTTGGCTTTTGCGCATCTGTCATAATACTGCCCGCCCCTGTCAGTTGCCATGTTTCGCGACACAATAGGCAAAAGCGATACGCAAGCAAACGCCTTGCCATCTCATAAACTCACCCAGCTTAGGCAGCGTTAAGCGAAACGCGTCCACCCGCATGGCGCTCCAACCGGCCCGCGATTTCCAGTTCCAACAGTGCCATCTGCACCGTTCCCGCAGCTGCGCCCGATTGGCGGATGATTTCATCGACGGAAACGGGCGCGGTGGTCAGCAGGTCGGCAATCGCGGTACCTGCCGCCTCATCATAGTCCTCATCCGGCTCCCACGCATAGTCTGTCGCCGTTTCCTGAAAACTTGAACGCGGCACGCCATCGAACCCTGACAGCAATTCCGCCACATCTTCAGGCGATTGCACCAGCACCGCGCCATCGCGGATCAACTGATTGCAACCCTGGCTGCGGGCTTCCAGCGGAGAGCCGGGTATCGCCATCACCTCGCGCCCGGCTTCGCCTGCCAATCGCGCTGTGATCAAGGAGCCGGATTTGGGCGCAGCTTCGACAACCAGCGTGCCCGAAGCCAGCCCTGCGATAATGCGGTTGCGGCTTGGGAAGTGGCGGCCGCGCGGCTCTGTTCCCGGAGGTTGTTCAGCGATCAGCAGGCCCTCTGCCGCGATCTGTTCCTGCAATTTGGCGTGTTGCGGGGGATAGGCGATGTCGATTCCGCTGGCGATCACGCCAATTGTCGCGGGCAGCGATCCTTCGTGGCAAGCACCATCAATGCCGCGCGCCAGCCCGCTGACAACGACATAGCCGGCCTTGGACAAACCACTGGCGAAATCGCGCGCCAGCTTCACCGCCGCAGCGCTTGCGTTGCGCGCGCCTACCATCGCCACGCATGGCTTCATCGCCAAACTGGCATCGCCGCGAATAGTGAGGATCGGCGGCGCGCTTTCTATCGCGCCAAGCAATGCGGGATATTCCGGGCTATCGTGAAACAGATAGCGCGCTTTGGCCGCTCTTGCCGCTTCCACTTCGGATGCGATTTTGTTCGCAGGTGCGGGGCGATAATCGCGCCGCGATCCGCGCGCGGCCAGATCGGGCAGCGCCTCCAACCCCTTTTGCGCAGAACCAAACCGGGCAATCAATTGGCGGTAAGTGACAGGACCGATATTGGCAGAGCGCAACAAACGGATGCGGGCGAAGGCTTCCTCCTGCGTCAGCTCTTTCATAATTTGCTGCCGATTTTGGGTTCCTCACCGCGCAGCAGCCTGCCGATATTGGCACGGTGCAGCCAGATGATCAGCACCGCAATCACGCCAAGCGCCGGGCCATAGCTGGCAAAGCCAAGCGCATAGGCTGCAATAGCTGCGCCCACGACCGCGCTCATCCCTGCAACCGAGCTGATCCGGAAAGCAAAAGCCATCACCAGCCACACACCCGCATAGGCCAGCCCAATGGGCACTGCGAGGCCAAGGCTGACGCCCAAATTGGTCGCGACGCCTTTCCCCCCTTTGAATTTGAGCCAGACGGGGAAGCAATGCCCGACCACAGCACCCACAGCGGCAAGCGGCACAGGCGCCAAAATCTCGCCCGGCATATCCCACAAGGCTTTCGCAATCACGATGGGCAAAAGGCCTTTGCCCAGATCAAGCAGCAATGTTGCCGCAGCCAGCCATTTGGAGCCGGTGCGCAGGACATTGGTTGCCCCGATATTGCCGCTGCCAATTTGACGGATATCGCCCTTACCCGCAGCAATGGCCAGCAACAGGCCAAAGGGAACCGAGCCAAAGGCATAACCGAGCAAAAATCCAAGAAACTGGTCCATGCAAATCCTTGTATCTGGTTGGCCAGAGCTTGTCGAAGCTGAGTTTTTCTGACTACAGCCGCGCTAGAGGCAAATGCCTGCCTTCGACAAGTACAGGACCAACGGATTTGGACAATTTGCCACCAGCCAATGCGCCGATCTTGTTGTTCGATTCAGGGCTTGGGGGTTTATCGGTCCTATCGGCGCTGCGTGAAAAGCTGCCCGATGCACCGATCATTTACGCCGCCGATACCGCAGGCCTGCCCTATGGCGAGAAGACCGAGGCTGAAATTGCCGCGCGTGTCGCCGGATTGCTTGGCCGGATGAGCGAGAGGTTCGCCCCGCGCCTGATCTGCATTGCCTGCAACACGGCCAGCACCATTGCGCTTGGCATGGTGCGCAGTGTTTTGCAGGTGCCGATTGTGGGCACGGTGCCTGCGATCAAGCCTGCTGCTGCGATCTCCCTCACCGGCACGATCGGCCTGCTGGGAACGGCGGCCACCATTCGCCAGCGTTACGTCGATGATCTGGAAGCTGAGTTTGCTTCGGGCAAACGGTTGATCCGTCATGCCGCACCTGAATTGGTGGGCGCTGCCGAAGCCAAGCTGCGCGGCGAGATACCAGACCCGGCGATTTTCACGCGCGCTGTGGATGCAATGCGCGCGCAAGCAGGCGATGCGACGATTGATACAGTGGTGCTGGCCTGCACGCACTTTCCATTGGTAGAACAAGAGCTTCGGGCTGAAATGGGCGGCGATGTGCGCTTCGTGCACGGGGCACAGGGCATTGCGCGCCGGATCGCGCATCTAACGCAAGGGCACAGCTTTGCCCGCGATGGAGAGGACCGCGCGATTGTCACCTCTCCCGTGGATGAAGCGTTGCAACAAGCCTTGCTGCCGTTTGGCATAACGCGGGTCGAGCAGCTCTAGCTGCGAATGGATCGCAAACTTTACTCTTCAAACTACTGGCATGATTGACTAAGTGCCCATTTCAGAATTTCCGCAAGATCAGCGGCGCAACACGGATATCGCACCTGTGAATTACAATCACATCTTCGATCAGGCGATTGATCGACTTCACTCAGAAGGCCGTTATCGAGTTTTCATCGATATCCTGCGCAACAAAGGCGCTTTCCCCAACGCCCGCTGTTTTGCCGGCCATAATGGCCCCAAGCCGATCACCGTGTGGTGCTCCAACGATTACCTCGCGATGGGACAACATCCCAAAGTCGTGGAAGCCATGGAAGAAGCGCTGCACGATGTTGGCGCAGGCTCTGGCGGCACGCGCAATATCGGCGGCAACACACATTACCATGTCGAGCTGGAACATGAGCTGGCCGATCTGCATGGCAAAGAAGGCGCGCTGCTGTTCACCAGCGGATATGTCTCCAACGATGCGACGCTTTCCACGCTGGCCAAACTGCTGCCCGGCTGTGTGATATTCTCCGACGCACTGAACCATGCCAGCATGATCGCAGGCATCCGCAATGCCGGATGTGAAAAGCGCGTGTTCCGCCACAATGATCTGGTCCATCTGGAAGAATTGCTGGCTGCGGAAGACGAAGCCACGCCCAAAGTGATCGCGTTTGAAAGCGTGTATTCAATGGATGGCGATGTCGCCCCGATCCACGAAATTTGCGATCTGGCGGAAAAGTATAACGCGCTGACCTACATCGATGAAGTTCACGCGGTTGGCATGTATGGCAAACGCGGTGGCGGCATTTCAGAACGCGATGCAGCTGCGCATCGGATCGACATTATCGAAGGCACGCTGGGCAAAGCATTTGGCGTCATGGGCGGTTATATCGCTGCTGAAAAGCGGATTATTGACTGCATCCGCAGCTATGCCCCCGGCTTTATTTTCACCACTTCGCTCAGCCCGGTTTTGGCCGCTGGTGTGCTTGCCGCTGTGCGCCACCTTAAAGGTTCCAGCGAGGAACGTGACGGGCAACAGGCCGCTGCGCAATTGCTCAAAGACAAGTTTCGCGATGCCGGATTGCCGGTGATGGATTCGGTTACGCATATCGTGCCGCTGATGGTGGGTGATCCGGTGCGCGCGAAGAAGATCTCTGACATCCTGCTGGCGGAATACGGTGTGTATGTGCAGCCGATCAACTATCCCACCGTGCCACGCGGGACAGAGCGCCTGCGCTTCACCCCCGGCCCCGCTCACTCTGCCGAAATGATGACGGATCTTACCCAGGCGCTCGTCGAAATCTGGGACCGGATGGAACTGGAACTGTTGAAAGCCGCCTAATCAGGCGTCTTCACCACCAGCGTATCAATTGCCGAGGACGTTAGCAGCACATTTGCAATGCTGCCTATTGTCGCATGGCGAAAACCGCTTTCCCCATGAGAGCCGACCACCAGCAAATTGGCATCGACAACCCGGCTGACATTGCGCACGATTTCATATGGCGTACCCATCGCAACATGCGTGGTGATCCTCTCACGATCGGAAGGCTCTATCGGCAGCGTTTCCAAAAAGCGCTGCATCCCAGTGCGACATGCGCTGAGCACCTCTTCATAAGAATACACCGCGTTGTCCAATCCTTGAAAAGGCATGTGGCACCCGTGAACGATGTGAACCTCGGCATCGGGAAACTCGGCCAAAGCCAACATCAATGCTTGCACAGAAGGCTTGGCATAATCGGTCGCCAAGACGATCCTAGAATAAGGGTGATGCGGGCGCTGTTTGACGAGCAAAACCGGCTGATCGACATGCCGCAATGTGTAATCAACGGCGGTGCCCAGCAGATAGTCGCGTAAAGAATTGTGCCGCGCAGGGCCCATTACGACCAAGCCTGCTTTATGCATGCCCGCTAACTGCGCCAGCGCTGCTGGAGCAGAGCCTTCAACATGCGCGAATTCCACAGTTACTGAGCCGGGAATACCCTCTGGCAGAACGCCGCGCATTCGCCGCTCTAGGCTTTTTTCGTCCGTCTCTGCGGCTTCTTTGCGATCCAACGCATGCGCCAGAATAACCTTCTGACCCATCTGCTGCGCCAACATGATCGCGCGATCGATTGCCCGGTCGGCACGTGCGCTAAAATCGGTTGCTGTTAAAATTGGTCCTTCCATTGCCCTGTCCTCCTCACAAGAGTTGCTACAAGGAGGATTCTGCCGGTCGGACGCAGCGCTGTAATTGATCTAGCGCAAATTGATCACATTATTGCTGGTGCGCGTATCGCGCCTGTCACCGCGATACAGGCTTGCCATGGGCTCATCTGTTACCGTGGCCGCCAATGTCGCGCCAAAGCCGTTAAAACGCGTCTGCATGGCCGCCCCATAAGCGCCCAGCATCCCGATCTCGAAATAATCACCCGCCTGAATATCGGCAGGCAGCATAAACGGGCCTTTCATGTAATCGGCATCATCGCATGTCGGGCCATAAAAGGAGAACTCTTCCAAAGGCTGGATCAGATCATCTTCAAGCGCCGCGACGGGGAACCGCCAATCCACATGCGCTGCATCAAACAGCGCGCCATAGGCGCCATCATTGATATACAGCTCATCGCCGCGCCGCTTTTCCACCCGTACAACGATAGAGGAATATTCTGCACATAGCGCCCTGCCCGGTTCACACCAAAGCTGCGCCGAATAAGAAATCGGAAGCGCTTCAAAATGGTGCTCGATCAGCTTGAAATAATCTTCCAAAGCTGGCGGTTCGAGGCCGGGATAGATGCTGGGAAAGCCGCCGCCAACATCCACGATATCGACCGTGACAGCAGCCTCGGCAATGGCCGCGCGCACTTTCTCCAGCGCTTGAATATAGGCAAAAGGCGTCATCGCCTGAGAGCCGACATGAAAACATATGCCCAGCGCATCGCAATGCTGACGCGTCGCTTGCAAAAGCTCAGCGGCATCCACCAGATCAACGCCAAATTTGGCCGCCAGCGACAATTCAGAATGTTCCGAAGAGACCCGCAAACGCACCAGCAGATTGAGATCCTGCGCGGCGCCCGTCGCAGCAACAATCTTCTCCAGCTCCTCCATCGTATCGAGGCTGAAAGTGCGCACGCCATGTTCGTGATACGCTTCGCGAACGGCGCTGGCCGTCTTTATCGGATGCATAAAGCACAGCACCGCATCGGGCAGAACTTCGTGCACCAGACGCACCTCTGCAATTGACGCGACGTCAAAATGCGTCACGCCATTGTCCCACAAAATGCGCAGGAGATCAGGGGATGGGTTCGCTTTGACCGCATACATCGCCTTGCCCGGAAACTTCTGTGTGAAGAACTGAGCGGCGCGCGCTGCCGCATGGGGGCGCGTAAGGATCACGGGTTCGTCAGGCGCAAGGGCCTCGACTACAGCCTTGGCGTCGGGAAACTGGTGCAACTCAAGGGACCTCCAAGTGTCTCAATCAGACATGCTGCCCGGTTGTTGGGAAGTCCCCGAAAAGCGGGGCTCGACAGCGGAAGCGCGCATATAAGACGCTGGCGACAAACCGCAAGCCAATTTGCGCCGCATCATCCTTTGGCGAAATCGATCTGCGGAACCTGATCAACGGTGCCCTGCTCACTTTCATCAAGACGGTGAAAATCCGCCTCGGAAAAGCCCAGCATTGCGGCGAACATAATCGCCGGGAAGCTTTCGCGCGCCGTGTTGAAGCGTGATACAGCGGCGTTCAGCGCACGGCGCGCGGCCGCCAGCTTGTCTTCCACATCGCCCAGTTCGCGCTGCAATTCTTGAAAATTGGTGTTCGCTTTAAGGTCCGGATACGCCTCACCCAGAGCCAGCAGCTTATCCAGCGCCACGCGCAAAGTCTGTTCATCGCCGGAATTCATCGCGCCTTGCGCTGCTTGATTTCGCGCAGTGATTACCTGTTCCAATGTCTCCTGCTCATGACTGGCGTAACCCTTTACGATATTCACAAGATTGGGGATCAAATCATGGCGTTGGCGCAGCTGCGCATCAATATCCGCCACACCTTGATTGACGTTCTGGCGCAGCGCCACAAGCCGATTGTAAATCCCGATCAACAGGAAAATGAGCCCGCCAGCAATTACCGCAAAAACAATCCAACCCATCACATGCTTCCTTCGCCAAATCTGTTTAGGCCCAACTTAGGCTTTTTGTGGCAAGAACCGTTATACCACAAAAGGGTGCACAACCGGTAAGCAGCAAATGGGGGTTGCCGTGATCGAACGGCCCGATGTCGATACATTGATGACTGGTGAGCTGGGCCAATGGCTGGAAAGCCAGGTTTCGGTGCGCGAAGCAGCCAAAGCCAAGACGGGCAACAGGCGTTGGATCGTGGTGGGCGCGGTGCTGTGCGCAGGCGTGTTTGCGTTGATCGCTTTGCCGGTCAATATCGTCACGCTGATGTGGATTTGCGGGATTGTTGGGGTGCTCGGCTTTGCATGGTCTGAACATCCCAAAAAGATGGCGATCAAGCGGGTAAAGGACGGCATTAACACCGCAATCGCGCAATCTTTGGGCTTTACCTACGAACAGAAATGCGAAGCGGGCGAAGCTTTTGTTCTCGCCAAATTCTGCCGTCTGGTGCCAAGCCATGATCGCGCCAGGTTTGAAGACAAATGGAGCGGAAACTTCGGCGATGTCCCCTTTTCTCTGCACGAAGCCACACTGTCGGAAAGGCGCGGATCGGGGAAGAACAAACGCTGGGTCACAGTGTTTCGCGGGCTGATCATGTCGGTGGGATATAACCGCCGGTTCCACGGCACTACCTTGCTGGTGCGCGACAACGCTCATCGCAGCTTCTTTGGCGGCAAAAAAGATCACATCAAAGTGAACGATACGCATCTTGATTATGCCGTAATGGTGCATCCCGATTTCGAAGATGCGTTCGATATTTACACCAGCGATCAGGTGGAAGCGCGCGACTTGATCGATCCGGTTTATGTGGAACGGTTAATCGCGCTGGAACGCGCGTATAAGGGCAAGGATATTGGCACGATCTTCCACGAAGGCAGCCTGATCGTGGCGGTGAAAACAGGCGATATGTTTGAAAGCGGATCAATCGAAGCGCGCGATGATCGCGCCCGATTACAACAAACGCTCGATCAATTTGGCAAGCTGGCAGACCTTGCTGCGACGTTAAACCGCGATGAAGGCCTGCCCGGCCCCATCAGCGTTCGTTGAGATCAGCTATCGTTGAACAGCTTGGCCCAGCTGCGCTTCTCACGCGTTTTCCAAGCGCCCCGGTGATAGGCATCGCTGGCGAGCAACGGCATGACAGAGCCTGCCTCGGCAAACACCATCTGTTCAATCGCGGTGGAGACTTTGCCCCAGCTTGCCGCTTCTTGCAGGGTGGAGGATGAACACGCGCCATCGCGCACATCGGCCACGGTGATCTGCACCGCATATTTGTGCACGGCGACATCGTGACCCAGAATTTCTGCACAAACCACAGTGTCTTGCACAAAGTTCTTGGGCACGCCGCCACCCACCATCAGCAGGCCGGATTCGCCGCCTTTCACTTTGATTTCGGTGAGTTCGCGGAAATCTGCGACCGCATCGATCATCAGATAGGGCTTGTTCTCCTTCATCCGGTCCACCTGATGCTTCACCAGTCCAAAACCGGCTGAGCTATCGACAAAGGCCGGGCAAAAGATCGGCACATCATGTTCGTATGCCAGCTTAACCAGCGAATTTTCTTTTTTGCCGTGTTCGGCCAGATATTTGCCCATTTCACGGATGAAAGCGCGGCTTGAAATGCCGCCCGGCTCCAGCGAATCTGCGATTTTGCCGATGGTCAGATCGCAATCCTGCAATTGTTCTTCATCGATGTAAGTGTCGTAAATCCGATCGATATAAAGCGAGCGCAGCGTATTATCATCGGGCACTTCAAGCGCTTGATAATGTTTGTGACCAAGCCCTTCGAAGAAATCCATATCCACAATCGTCGCGCCCGTTGCCACAACGCAATCGACCATGTTGGAGCGCACCAGTTCGGCATACAAATCCATGCAGCCACCGGCGCTGGTGGAACCGGCAATGACGAGGAAAACGGTCGCCTCTTTATCTTCCAGCATCTGATTATAAATGCCGGTCGCACGGGCCAGATCGCGGCTGGTAAAGCTCATCTTGCCCATCGCTTCAATCAGCGGACGCGCATCATAGGTGGTGATATCGATATGTTCGACTTCGCTCGAAAGCAGTTCGGCTTTGCGCGTATCGTTGATCGGATTTTGTGACATGGTGGCTTCCTGATGGGTCATCAAACGAGGGTGTTCTCATCGCGCTCTGACGAATTGTGCAGCGCGGCGCAAGCTTGCATCTGCAACGCACGCCCAACACCGCAAAATCAGTTGCGATTGACAATTGAAAGCGGGCTAACCATCGTCTGCGGCCAAAAGGAGAGATGCCTGTGAATACCGAGATGCTCGCCCCAGCGGCGGCTTTGATTGTTTGGACGCTTATCATGCTGCTTTGGGCCAGTGCCGTGCGGCTGCCCGCTTTGACCAAACTTGATATGCCAAAGGAGAAGTCACGCGGTGCGCGCGGGTCTGATCTGGATGGTGTTTTGCCTGATGAAATCCAGTGGAAAGCACATAATTACAATCACTTGATGGAACAGCCTACGATCTTTTACGCAACCTGCGTGATCCTCGCTCTGGCAGGTGCGGGTGAGCTCGATATCTGGCTGGCATGGGGGTATGTGCTGCTGCGCGTGCTGCATTCTGTTTGGCAGGCAGTTGTGAACACCATTCCGGTGCGCCTTGCCCTTTTTACCATTGGTTCGATCATGTTGATAATCATGGGCGTGCGTGCGCTTTTGGCAGTAATCTGACGCGTTCACAGGTAGATACGCGGTAAACCGTGGGGTAACCGAAAGAACTGGTGCACACCCATGTGGCAAACCCCATCTGTCGGACAATACGTAACCGGCACAAGCGGGAGCCGCAGTGATGGCCCATATTCTTGTTGTGGATGATGACGATATCGTTGCCGAACACGCCGCCCATGTTCTGATGGATGCAGGCCATGCCTGTGGCTGGGTGTCCGATGCCAAATCAGCGTTGGCTGTGATCAGCAAGAGGCGGCCTGATTTGTTGCTGCTGGATCAGAATATGCCCGGTGAAAACGGCACGACTTTGCTTCGGCGTCTGCGCAATTCGCCCAAGCTTTATGATCTGCCGGTAGTTATGTTGACCGGTGCGATAGGCTTTAAAGAAGAGCAGATTGCGCTGTATAGCGGTGCGCAGGATTACATCCGCAAACCTTTTGGCTCCAAGATGCTGGTCTATCGCATCAATCAGATCTTGAAATCACGCACCCGCGCCCCGGGCCACCGGCCAATCGGTCAACGCGTGGGGGCAGAACCGCACCAGGGCATGACGCCCAAGCCCCGCATGCTCTAAACAGGGTGAGACACACCCAACCTTAATTAGACACAAAGGGCGGTGAGATCGGTAATGAAATCCTCGGTCCACTGCTTCACATTTTCATCGCGGACAGTGCCAATCAGTTTTTCATACCGCGCTTTGCGTTCTTCCAATGGCATATCCAGCGCATCGCGAATGGCCGATGCCATTTCATCAGAGCTGTGCGGATTGACCAATAAAGCATCCGGCATTTGTTGTGCTGCGCCAGCAAAGCGGGACAGTATAAGTACGCCGGGATTTTCCGGGTCCTGCGCTGCGATATACTCCTTCGCCACCAAATTCATTCCATCGCGCAAAGGAGTAACAAGGCCAATTTTGGCCGCGCGGTAAAAGCCAAACAGTTCTTCCTGACTATGGCCTTTGTTCACATATCGGATGGGCACCTGATCAACTTCGGAACGCGCGCCGTTTATCTGCCCGGTCTTCTGCTCCAGCTCGGCACGGATGCGTTGATAGCTGCCAATGTCTTCGCGGCTTGGCGGTGCGATCTGGATGAATACCAAATCGCGGACCCGCTCAGGATAATTGTCGAAAAAGCGGCCAATCCCATCAAGCCGCTCAGGCAGGCCTTTTGAATAATCGAGCCGGTCAACGCCAATCATTGCCGTGCGATGACGGGTCGAGGCCAATAGCCGCTGCGCAGCCTGTCGCGCTTCGCCAGTCTCACCTTTGGCCATAAAGAAATCATAGTCGATACCGATGGGGTAAGCGCGCGCAACCGTGGTGCGTCCATTCAGCGTGACCGTGCCGGTTTCCTCATCGATCTGCGCGCCCAGTTCCTTACCGCAATAATGCAGAAAGCTATCGAGCCAGGTGTCGTTTTGAAACCCTATCAGATCATAGCGCAGCAAGGATTGCACCAACCGTTCATGATATGGCAGCGAGACCAGCAGATTGGTTGGGGGCCAGGGGATATGCAGGAAAAAGCCGATGCGGTTTTTGCAGCCCATATCGCGCAATTGCTGGGCCAAAGGCATCAGGTGATAATCATGCACCCAGACATCATCGTCAGGCTCAATCAAAGGCAGCGCACTTTGCGCAAAGCGTTCATTCACCCGCTCATATCCGCGGCCAAATTCGGCCTCATACTGCGTTAAATCGATGCGATAATGAAACAGCGGCCACAGCGTGGAATTGGCGTAGCCGTTGTAATATTCCTCAACGTCCTGCTCTTCCAAATCGATGGTGGCTGTGGTGACACCCTCCGTTGACCGTTGGACATTGATAGAGCCTGTAAAATTGTCCGTTTCCTGGCCGGACCAGCCAAACCAGATGCCGCCATTGTCTTTTAGCGCTGAATTAAGAGCTCCTGCCAATCCACCTTGCGCACCCTGAACCCCGCGCGCCTTGGGAACAGCGACACGGTTCGAGATAACGACTAGACGGGCCATAAGCCTCCCAAAAATTCTGTTTTAACGCACGGTATTCCAGCTTTTGGACAAAAGCCCCGCACAATTGATCACTCCAACCAGCGAATAGGTTTGCGGGAAGTTCCCCCAAAGCTCACCAGTTTCAAAATCCATGTCCTCCGACAGAAGGCCAGATTGTGTCCGATGCCCTAACATGGTTTCAAACAGCGTGCGCGCTTCTTCTGTGCGGCCCGACAATGCAAGCGCTTCAATCAGCCAGAAAGTGCAGATGTTAAACGCCGTCTCCGGCGCGCCAAAATCATCCTCTGCGGCATAGCGCAGCATATGTTCACCGCGCCGCAGCGCCTTTTCAACCTGCTTGAACGTACTTACAAATTTGGGATCATCGGGCTTGATAAAACGCAGTTCCAGCAATTGCAGCAGGCTGGCATCAAGATAATCGCTTTCAAAGCTGGCACCGTAATGCCCGCCTTCGCCATTCTCTTTCCACGCCTTTTTATCGATTGTATCGCGGATCGTATCGGCCCGTTCGCGCCACAGCTTTGCACGATCATCCTTGCCCAGAAACTCAGCCACATTGGCCAAGCGATCACATGCTGCCCAATTCATGACGGCGGAATAGGTGTGCACTTCTTGCCGGGTGCGAAATTCCCACAGTCCTGCGTCGGGCTGATCATGCATTCGCCACGCCACTTCGCCCACTTCTTCGAGGCTGGCGAAATCGCCTTCATCCGCGATCCGCAACAAGCGTTTATCGAAGAATGCCTGCGCAGTGGGCATCACAATCTGGCCATAGCAGTCATATTGCACCTGCTTATACGCCGCATTGCCGACGCGCACCGGCCCCATGCCGCGATATCCCTCAAGGAAGCCGGCGGTCGTTTCATCAAGCTGCCCCACGCCCATCACGGAATAAAGCGGTTGGATCTGGCCACCTTGTTCTGCATCCACGATATTGCGCAAATATCCCAGATACTTTTCCAGCACATCCAACGCACCAAGCCGGTTGAGCGCTTGCACTGTGTAATACGAATCGCGGATCCAGCAATATCGGTAATCCCAATTGCGCTCCGAATGCGGGGCTTCGGGGATCGAGGTGGTGAGCGCGGCTACAATCGCGCCTGTTTCTTCATGCTGGCACAGCTTAAGCGTGATGGCGCAGCGGATGACTTCATCCTGCCACTCCAATGGCGTTGCCAATCCACGTGCCCAAAGCTGCCAATATTTCTTCGTATTGGCTTCCATCCGCCTGACTTCGCTGCGGATATTGCCGCTGAACGGTTCATCAGGGCCGAGGAAGAAGTGTTGATCGGTTTCAACGCGGTACGTGCGTTTTTCAAGGATATAGCCAACCGGCGCATCGGTGGAGAGGCGCATCGCCTGCCCGCGGGTGAGATAGCGAATGTGATTTGTGCCATTGGTTGTCTCGGCAACGCTGGCGCCATAATCGCACATCGGTTTGAGCGTCACCGTCATGCGCGGCGTGCCCGCAACAGGCCGCACAATGCGCAAGAACGCGACGGGGCGATACATGCGCCCTGTCCCTTCATAGCGAGGGCAGAAATCGAAGATCTCCACCGCGCTGCCGTCAGCGCTTTCCAATCGGGTCACAAGGATCGGCGTGTTACGCACATAATGCTGCGTCGCGCTGATCTGATCGACCAGTTCAAAGCGCCATACGCCCACATCGCTCGCATCGCCGTTCAACAGCGCGCAAAAGGCTGGATCACCATCGACCCGGGGCACACAACCCCAGACCAATCCAGCACGATCATCAATAAGGCCTGAAACTTGGCAATTGCCAATTGGCCAAAGCTCTAAATTGCTTTGTTTGTCCGTCACGGTTGCAACCAATGGTGCAGTGCAGCGACGGACGCAAGGCGGTATTTCGCAACTGTCCCCAAGCGATCTCCCACAATGATGCCAAAACCGCCCAATTCTGCTGCTTTGGCAAAGCCATCCTCATCGGTAACATCATCGCCGATGAAGATGGGAACAGCGCCTGCAAATGGTGCTTCGTGCATAAAGGCGGCAACAGCGGTGCCTTTATTCGCGCCGGGCGCCACGAGTTCGATTACGCATTTGCCGCGCTTCATTTCAGCATCATGGGTTTTCATCAGCTGCTCGGCAAAAGCCAGACCTTGCGGTTCCAGATCCGGGTTTGCCCGGTAATGTAATGCTGCGCCGTGGGGCTTGTCTTCTAGATCAAAACCCTCTGCCTGCGCGAACTTAGCAATTGCGGAAAGCGCTTCGGGCGGAAGGCCGCCGGGCGGATCGCCCAAAGGCTCTCCCGATGCCTGACGACAATCGCTGCCATGTGATCCGGCACAGGCATGCGCGATGGGGCCAAGATGCTTTTCTAGATCGACAATCGCGCGCCCGCTCACCAAAGCAAGCCGATCATCCAACGCTTTGCCCAGATCACCAAGCCTGTCCGCCAAATCGTGAGCGACATCGATGCCATCGGGCGTCGGAGCCAGTTCCACCAAAGTCCCATCGAAATCGAGGAACAGGGCGATATCATCCTGCCCCCGAAGGCTATCCAAAGCAGGCGGTGCGGGCAAATCATCGTGGTTATGCATGTCGCGGGAATACGCATTGGTTCGGAAGCGTCAACGGGTAACGTGAGCTTCATATTTTTCTTGCTATATAAAGATATCTTTATATGAGCAATCGAACGATGGAAACCGAACGCATCATCCGCGCCCTTGCCGATCCTACACGCCTTAGGATCATGCGTTTGCTTGCGCGTATGGAATTGGCTGTGGGTGAACTGGCGCAGGTGCTGGGGCAAAGTCAGCCGCGCGTTTCGCGCCATGTCGCCATACTGGTGGACAGCGCGCTGATCGAACGCCGCCGTGAAGGCAGCTGGATATTCCTGCGCTGTGCGCTTGCAGGAACCGGCGCTTCAACCGGTCTACTGGGCGCAACCGCACAATTGCTTGATAGCGCAGAGGCGCATGACCCAGCCTTCGCCGCGCAATGTGAGGAAGATCACCGCCATCTCGCCGCCATTCGCGAACATCGCGAAGATCACGCCGCCGCTTATTTCGCAGACCATGCCGAGGATTGGGACAGGTTGCGCGATATGGTGACGCCCGCAGGCGATGTGGAGACGGCCTTGCGCGATGCATTGGGTGATGCGCCATTGGGCACGTTGCTGGATATCGGCACTGGGACAGGCCGCAGCGCCGAAGTGTTGGCGGGAGAGGCTGCGCATATTGTCGGGCTGGATCGCAGCCCTGAAATGCTGCGTCTGGCCCGCGCGCGCTTGCAACATTTGCCCGCCGCCAGGTGGGAATTGGTGCAAGGCGATTTTGGCGCGCTGCCATTTGCCTCGGTCAGCTTTGATACCGTGTTGCTGCATCAAGTGCTGCACTTCGCGCCCGATCCCACTTTGCCTCTTGCCGAAGCTGCACGTGTTTGCCGCGAGGGCGGACGGATCGCGATTGTGGATCTGGCCGCGCATAACCGCGAGGAATTGCGCGCCCGCCATGCCCATGCGCGCCTTGGCTTTACCGATGAACAGATGCGCGATTGGCTGGTGCAATCCGGCTTTGCACCTGCCAGCCCCCTCACCCTTCCCGGTCAGGACTTGACCACCAAGATCTGGGTCGCCACCCGCTGTGCAACGCCAACGGCAACGCCTGTCAAAAAGTCCGTCAAAAAGAAAGAATTGATCCATGGCCCCGTCTAACGACCAAGCCCCTGACACCAAACCGGGCTTTGCCTTTTCTGATTGCCCCGATGATGTGGCGGTTTCCTTTGAGTTTTTTCCACCCAAAGGGCCAAAGGGTGCTGAAACACTGCGCAAAACAGCGGCGCAATTGGAAGGTTACGGCCCCGATTTCGTATCGGTCACCTATGGCGCAGGCGGATCGACGCAGGATACCACGCTGGCCACTGTGGCGGAGCTGAATGAGCGCCCTGCCCTTAACGTCGCCTCCCACCTTACTTGCGTTGGCGCGAGCAAGGATACCGTCCATGAGGTGGCCGAACAATTCCTCGAACGCGGCATCACACGCATTGTTGCCCTGCGCGGCGATGGAGGCCCTCCCGGCACTCCGTTTGAACCGCATCCCGAAGGGTATCGCAATGCCGCTGAATTGGTGGCGGGCCTGCAAAAGGTGGCCGATTTCGATATTTCCGTGGCGGCGTATCCCGAAGTGCATCCCGATGCGGTGAGTGCCGAGGCCGATATCGACAATCTCAAACGCAAATTGGACGCAGGTGCCAACCGCGCGATCACGCAGTTTTTCTTCCGTCCCGAAGCCTTCTTCCGGTTCCGAGATAAAGCAGTGGCGGCCGGTATTACTGCGCCCATCATCCCCGGCATTCTGCCCGTTTCCAATTTTGCATCGGCCAAGAAGTTTGCGCAATCCTGCGGGGCGCAAGTGCCTGCTTCGATGGAGAAACTGTTCACCGGCCTCGATGATGATGCGCAGCTGCGCACCAATGTCGCCACCACGCTGGCGGCAGAATTTTGCGGCCAGCTTTATGCAGGCGGCGTGCGCGATTTCCATTTCTACACGCTCAACCGGGCAGAAATTACATCTGGTGTTTGCCACCTGCTAGGCCGCCGCCTAACGAGCGCGGCATCCGCCCCCGAAAAGGAGACCGCATGATGACTGCGCGCGAAAGACTGCTCGAACAAGCAAAGCAGCGCATTCTGATTATGGATGGCGCGTTTGGCACCGAAATTCAGAACAAGGGTCTGAAAGAGGACGATTATGCTGGTGATCTGGGCCTTGGCCATGACCAACAAGGCAACAATGATATCCTCGCTTTGAGCAAGCCCGAAGTGTTGGCTGAAATCACGCGCGATTATCTGGAAGCTGGATCAGATATTGTCAGCACCAACACCTTTTCCGCCAACAGTATCTCTCAAGCCGATTATGGCGCGGAAGGTCTGGTGCGCGAACTCAACGTCGCCTCTGCCGGATTGGCGCGTAAGCTGGCCGATGAATATGCCGCCAAGGATGGCCGCCCGCGCTTTGTGTGCGGCGCGATTGGGCCGACCAATAAGACGCTTTCGCTTTCACCCGAAGTGGAAGACCCCGGCTACCGCGAGATCACTTTCGATTATCTGGCCGATGTCTATCAGGAACAGGCCGCTGGGCTTATCGAAGGCGGCGCGGATTTCATCCTGATCGAGACGATTTTCGATACGCTCAACGCCAAAGCCGCAATCTTTGCGGTGAAGCGGTTGGAGCAGGAATTGGGCCACGAGGTGCCGATCATGCTGTCGATGACGCTGACCGATCTTTCGGGCCGCAATCTGTCGGGCCATACGGTCGAAGCGTTCTGGCATTCGGTGCGCCATGCCAATCCGGTTGCGATTGGCCTCAATTGCAGTTTTGGTGCGGAGCAATTGCGCCCCCATGTGCAGCATCTGGCCAAGCTGACCGATAGCTTGATCCTTGCCTATCCCAATGCTGGCCTGCCCAATGAGCTGGGCGAGTATGATGAAATGCCGGAAACAACCGCGGCGTTTTTACGAGAATGGGCGGATGAAGGCATGGTCAATATGTTGGGCGGATGCTGCGGTTCAACACCAGCGCATATCGCCGCCATTGCCGAAACGGTCGCTGGCAAAACGCCGCGCGCGCCGGTTAAGGTGGTGCCGGCAACACGGCTTGCCGGGCTTGAACCGTTTGTGATGGCCGCCTGATTCGTGCCTGCCAAATCCATGCCTGCTTAATTTATGACCGCCTGACCCATGACCACGAGCATCACCATCACGCCCGCCATCCCGACGGATGCGCAAACTCTCGCGCTGATTGGCGCGGCGAGCTTTCTTGATGGTTTTGCAGGTGATCTGGATGGACCAAGCATTGTGCGCCATTGCCATGAACATCACAGCGTTGCTGCCTATCAGAGCCTTTTTGCGCACGGTGCCAAAGCATGGCTTGCCACCGAACCCAAAGGTGCGCCGGTAGGTTATGCGATGACAACTGCGCCTGATATTCCAGGCATGGCCGATGGCGATGTGGAGCTGAAACGCATCTATCTGCTCTCCCGCTATCAAGGTTCAGGCGCTGCCAAAGCGTTGCTGGACGCCGTTATTGCGAGCGCCAAAGCTGCCAAACGCCTGATTTTGGGCGTGTACGAACACAATACCCGCGCTCTCGCCTTTTATGCCAAAAGCGGGTTTACACCCGTCGCCACGCGCCAGTTTAATATGGGCGGAACCATGTGCAATGATCAGGTTCTCGCTCTCGATCTCGATCTCTTTTCGAAAGACCCACAATGAACGACGCCACCACCGCCCGTTTTGTCAATGTTGGCGAGCGCACCAATGTCACCGGCTCAGCCCGGTTTAAAAAGCTGATCCTGTCCGGCGATTACACCACCGCTGTCGAAGTCGCGCGTCAACAGGTTGAGAACGGCGCGCAGATCATCGATGTGAACATGGATGAAGGGCTGCTCGATGCGGTTGAGGCGATGACAACGTTCCTCAAACTGATCGCAGCGGAACCCGATATTGCGCGCGTTCCCACCATGATCGACAGCTCACGCTGGGAAGTGATTGAAGCAGGCTTGCACTGGGTAAGCGGCAAACCCATCGTCAATTCGATCAGCCTGAAAGAAGGCGAAGACCAATTCCTTGAACACGCCCGCAAATGCATGGCTTATGGCGCAGCAGCTGTAGTGATGGCGTTTGATGAAGACGGACAAGCCGACACGCGGACCCGAAAAGTAGAGATTTGCAAGCGTGCTTATGATCTGCTCGTCGGGATCGGGTTCCCGCCTGAAGATATCATCTTTGACCCCAACGTCTTCGCCGTCGCCACCGGCATCGAAGAACATGACCGATATGGCTTGGACTTCATCGAAGCGGTGCGCGATATCAAAGAACAATGCCCCCATGTCCACACATCGGGCGGCCTATCAAATCTGTCTTTCAGCTTTCGCGGGAATGAAACGGTGCGCCGCGCGATGCACTCTGTTTTCCTGTATCACGCGATCCCCGCGGGCCTTGATATGGCCATCGTCAATGCCGGTCAGCTCGACGTGTATGACCAGATTGACCCCAAGCTGCGCGATGCGTGCGAGGATGTAATCCTGATGCGCCGCGAAGGTGCGACAGAGGCGCTGATTGATCTGGCGGAAAGCTTCAAAGGCACAGACAAAGTGGCGGAAAAACAGGCGGAGGAATGGCGCAGCTATGATGTCGTAAAACGTCTGGAATATGCGCTGGTGCGAGGGATCGATGCCCATGTTGTCGCCGATGCAGAAGAAGCGCGCCAAGGCGCGGACCGTCCGATCGAAGTGATCGAAGGGCCGTTAATGGCGGGTATGAACACGGTTGGCGATCTGTTTGGATCGGGCAAAATGTTCCTGCCGCAAGTGGTCAAATCAGCGCGCGTGATGAAAAAAGCCGTCGCCCACCTCATCCCCTTTATCGAGGAAGAGAAAGAGGCGCTGGGCGTCACACAAGCCAAAGGCAAAATCATCATGGCCACGGTGAAAGGCGATGTGCACGATATCGGCAAGAATATCGTGGGCGTGGTGCTGCGCTGTAATGGTTATGATGTGGTGGACCTTGGCGTGATGGTGCCGTGGCCCAAAATTCTTGAAACCGCTAAGCAAGAGAACGCCGATATGATCGGGCTGTCTGGCCTTATCACCCCATCGCTTGATGAGATGGTGACAGTGGCTGAAGAAATGCAGCGTGCGCAAATGAAAATGCCGCTGCTGATCGGCGGCGCGACAACCTCCAAGGTCTATACCGCACTGCGCATTGATCCAGCTTACAAAGGCCCGGTAATCCATGTGCTTGATGCAAGCCGCGCGGTGGGCGTCGCTTCCAAACTGCTTTCCGATACGCAGCGCGATGATTATGTGGGCGAGATTGAAGTGGACTACGAAAAGGTTCGCATTTCGCGTGAGAAAAAGGGCAAATCCGATCTGCTCCCCCTCGCCGATGCGCGGGCCAATGCGTTTAAGGCGGATTTTACGGACAAGGCTCCGGCCCCGGCGCACCCGGAACAGCATGTGTTCGATGATTGGGATTTGTCGGACCTGCGCGATTGTTTTGATTGGACGCCGTTCTTCCGGTCTTGGGAACTGGCAGGCACGTTCCCCGCGATCTTGAAAGACAAAGTCGTGGGGGAAAGCGCCAGTTCGCTTTACGAAGATGCGCAAGCCATGCTCGATCAGATCATTGCCGAGAAGTGGCTGACAGCCAGAGGCACTTGCGGCTTTTGGCATTGCACGCGCGATGGCGATGATGTGATCCTGGACGATGGCACGCGCCTGCCGATGTTGCGCCAACAAATCGCCAAAAGCCGGGATCGGGCGAATTTCTGCCTATCGGACTTTATCGACCCCACCGGTGACTGGATCGGCGGCTTTGCTGTCGGCATCCACGGGATTGAGCCGCATCTGGAACGGTTCAAAGCGGACAATGACGATTATAACGACATCCTGCTCAAAGCTTTGGCGGACCGGTTTGCGGAAAGCTTTGCAGAGCGTTTGCATCAGCATGTGCGCACGCAGCTATGGGGTTATGCGCCGCGAGAACAGCTGACCAACCAGGCGCTGATCAAAGAACAATATCGCGGCATTCGCCCTGCGCCCGGCTATCCCGCATGTCCTGATCATACGCTCAAACCCATCCTGTTCGATCTGCTGGATGCGACAAACAAGGTTGGCATTACGCTGACAGAAAGTCAGGCGATGTTGCCCACATCGGCGGTTTCCGGCTTTTACTTCGCGCATCCTGAATCCTCCTATTTCGGCGTGGCCCGGATTGGAGAGGATCAGCTGGAAGACTATGCAAATCGGCGCGGGATGGAGTTGTCCACGGCTCAACGCTGGCTGCGGCCCAATCTGCATTGACGATGGCAGCCAATTTGCGCAGAAAAAATCTGTTGCCGTAGAAGCGATTCTACGGACGCATTAGCGGGAGAGATTGAGCGGCCCTTTGGGTTGTTTGACGCCGAAGGAGCAACCACCCCGGAAACTCTCAGGCAGCCGGACCGCGATGTGATCGACACTCTGGAAAGTGCGGACAGCCATAAGGCGCGCCGCCACCGAAGGGGAAAGTCGGATTGATATCCGACTAAGCTCTCAGGTTTCCCGACAGAGGGGGTGTGGACAAGGCGCTTCATGGCGAAGCCCTGCCCCATCGGGAGCCGTGTGTTTTGAGCGATACTGAAACCGAAACAGAAATCGAAGTGGAGGCACCCGCCTTGCTGCCGCTGGATGTGTGGCACCGGGCCAAAGGCGCGCGCATGGTGCCGTTTGCCGGTTATGAAATGCCGATCCAGTATGATGGAATTGTGGCTGAACACAATTGGACGCGCACTGCGGCGGGCCTGTTTGATGTGAGCCATATGGGACAGCTCACCGTATCGGGCGAAGGCGCGGTCAAGGCGCTGGAAGCTTTGATGCCGGGTGATTTTTCCGAACTTTCCGCAGGGCGTATGCGGTATTCCCTGTTGTTGAATGCAGATGGCGGCATTCTGGATGATCTGATCGTGACCCATGCGGGCGATCATTTTGCACTGGTGGTGAACGGGGCGATGAAATGGGACGATATCGCGCATCTTCGCGAATTTCTGCCCGATGAAATCACGCTTAACCACCATGCCGATCAAGCGCTTCTTGCCCTTCAAGGACCAGAGGCGGCGCGGGTGTTGGAGCGGATTGTGCCGGGAACAAGCGCACTCACCTTTATGACCGCCGCGACGTTTGATTGGGACAGCACCACGTTAGGCGTCAGCCGTTCAGGCTATACTGGCGAGGATGGGTTCGAATTGTCCCTGCACACAGATGCAGTAGAGCGATTTGCCAATGCTATCCTTGAAGATGAGCGTGTGCGTCCCGCTGGCCTTGGTGCGCGCGATTCGCTGCGGCTTGAAGCGGGCCTGCCGCTTTATGGCCATGACCTTAGCCAAAGCACCGATCCTGTCAGCGCTGGCCTCACTTTCGCCCTATCCAAAGCGCGGCGGGAAAGGGGCGGATGGATGGGACACGAAGCTGTCGCCAAAGTCTTGTCCCATGGCCCTGCGCAAAAACGCATCGGCTTGACCCTTGAAGGCCGCCAACCTGCCCGCGAAGGAGCGCAAGTGTTTGCAGGTGACACAGCGGTCGGCCAGCTCACCAGCGGCGGTCACTCGCCAACGCTCGGCTATCCAATCGCCATGGCATATGTCGATGCCGCCCATACCGCCATCGACACAGCCTTAGAGATTGAAGTTCGCGGCAAGCGTTTGCCTGCCCGCGTGACCAAAATGCCCATTGTCCCACACCGCTATTTCCGGGGAAAATAAGACGTGCCTACATATTACACAGAAGAACACGAATGGATCGCCATCGAAGGCGATACGGCCACCGTTGGCATCACCGATTTCGCGCAAGGCCAGCTTGGCGATGTGGTGTTTGTCGAAGTGCCCGAAAGCGGCGCGGAGCTTGTTAAAGGAGCCGAAGCCGCCGTGGTCGAAAGCGTGAAAGCAGCAAGCGATATTTATGCCCCTGTCAGCGGCAGCGTGACCGAGGGGAATGAAGCGCTGGTGGATGATCCCGCGCTCGTCAATTCCTCCGCCGAAGAAGAAGGCTGGTTCTTCCGCATGACCTTGTCCGACACACAAGAGCTGGAAGGCTTGATGAATGCCAAGGCTTACAAGGCATTTTGCGACAGCCAATAACCCCACCGCAATCGTCATGCTGACGAAAGGTTGAACCGATGCGCTACCTGCCCCTGACCGATCAATGCCGCGAAACGATGCTCCAAACTGTGGGCGCGCCGTCTATTGATGATCTGTTCGTCGATGTGCCTGAAGAGGCGCGGCTCGACGGCCCCATTCATGGCCTGCCTATGCATGCCAGTGAGATGGCGGTGGAACGCCACATGGTGAAACTGGCAGAGCAGAACATGCCCGCGACACATCGCCCGTTCTTTCTGGGCGCAGGCGCATATCGCCACCATATTCCCGCCAGCGTGGATCACATTATCCAGCGCGGCGAATTCCTCACATCGTACACGCCATATCAGCCAGAAATCGCGCAGGGAACTTTGCAGGTCTTGTTCGAATTTCAAACGCAAGTGGCCAAGCTTTATGGCTGTGATGTGGCCAATGCCTCGATGTATGATGGCTCCACCGCCTGCTGGGAAGCGGTCGCAATGGCGGGCCGGATTACGCGCAAGAAACGCGCAGTGATATCGGGTGCATTGCATCCCCATTATACGCAAGTGGTCAAGACGATGGCGCGGGTCACCGATGATGTGATCGCAGATGCCTCACCCAGCCTGCAGGGCGCACCTGATATTGAAGGTCTGGTGGGCCGCATTGATGATCAGACATCGTGTGTGGTGGTGCAATATCCAGACATTCTTGGGCGGCTGTCTGACTTGTCCGTCATCGCGGAAGCCGCGCATGAAATGGGCGCATTGTTGATCGCGGTGGTAACGGAACCTGTCGCTTTGGGTGCTGTCAAAAGCCCGGGCGAAATGGGCGCGGATATCGTTGTGGGCGAAGGGCAATCGCTGGGCGTGGGACTGCAATTTGGCGGGCCGTATCTGGGCCTGTTCGCCACCCGCAAAAAGTTCGTGCGGCAAATGCCGGGGCGTCTTTGCGGGGAAACCGAGGATGCTGATGGCAAGCGCTCTTACGTCCTCACCCTCGCCACGCGTGAACAGCATATTCGCCGTGAAAAGGCGACGTCCAATATCTGCACCAATAGCGGGCTGTGCGCCCTCGCCTTCTCTGTCCATATGACGCTGCTTGGCGAAACGGGCCTGCGCGCGCTGGCAGCGGAAAACCATCGGCTCGCCGCCAAGGCCGCGGACAGGCTTGCAAAAGTGCCTGGCGTGACGCTGCTCAACGATAGCTTTTTCAACGAGTTCACTCTGCTGCTTGATGGCGATGCGCGCAGCCTTGTGCGGCGATTGGCCGATGAGAAGGATATGCTGGCGGGCGTCTCGCTCGGGCGGCTTTATCCTGATGAGCCGGGGCTGGCCAATGGCCTGCTGGTCAATGTCACCGAAACCGCGACCGATGAGGATATCGAAGACCTCGCCCGCGCGCTTGAGGAGGACTTGGCATGAGGCCCGCAGACCAAGCGACAGGCGAAGATGGGAACGCAAGCGAGATGACCTTCACCCCCAAAACATCGACGGGCAATCGTGCGCTTATGCTCGAAGAAAAGCTCATCTTCGAAGCGGGTGGAGGAGAGCGCACCGGCGTTGATCTGCCCGCGCCCGATACCTCTGCGCCCAATCACCTTGATGGGTTGGAGCGGACGCAAAGCTTTGGCCTTCCCGGCCTCACAGAACCGGAAACCGTGCGCCATTACACACGGCTAAGTCGCCAGAATTACGCGATTGATCTGGGCCTCTTCCCGCTGGGCAGTTGCACCATGAAGCACAATCCGCGTTTGAATGAGAAGGTGGCGCGCCTGCCCGGGTTTGCCGATCTGCACCCCCTCGCCCCGATCCCGGCGATCCAAGGCGCGCTGGCAGTCATCCATGAGCTGGCGGACTGGCTCAAGACACTCACTGGAATGCCTGGTATCGCGATGAGCCCCAAGGCTGGCGCGCATGGCGAGCTGTGCGGCCTGTTGGCGATCCGGCACAAGCTGGAAGCCGATGGCGACGTGCGCGAAGTGGTGCTGGTACCCGAAAGCGCGCATGGCACGAATCCGGCCACAGCCGCCTTTTGCGGTTACAAGGTTGAAGGCATCCCCGCAGCCGATGATGGCAAGATCGACGTTGAGGCGGTGATCGAACGGCTTGGCCCGCATGTGGCCGGCGTGATGATCACCAATCCCAACACGTGCGGCCTGTTCGAACGCGATTTCAAAAAGATCGCCGATGCGGTCCATGATGCGGGCGGATATGTCTATTGCGACGGGGCGAATTTCAACGCGATTGTGGGCCGCGTGCGCCCCGGTGATCTGGGCGTTGATGCGATGCATATCAATCTGCACAAAACCTTTTCCACCCCGCATGGCGGCGGCGGCCCCGGATCTGGCCCGACTGTCTTTTCGCATTCTTTGGCGCCTTTCGCCCCGCTTCCCACGGTGGAAAAGCGTGATGAAAAATTCGTCCTGATCGAAGAGGAAAGCGCTGCTCAAAGCGCGCCGGAAAGCTTTGGCCGGATGACTGCGTTTCACGGCCAGATGGGCATGTTCACCCGCGCGCTGGCCTATATCCTCAGCCATGGCGCCGATGGCCTGCGCCAGGTGTCTGGCGATGCGGTGCTTAGCGCGAATTACATCCTGCGCAGCTTGGAAGATGTGCTCGACGCGCCATTCGGCCCGCATGGACCTTGTATGCACGAAGCCTTGTTCAGCGATGAAGGGTTTGGCGGCGATCTTGCAACGCTTGATCTGGCCAAAGGGCTGATCGATGAAGGGTATCACCCGATGACGGTGTATTTCCCGCTAGTGGTGCATGGCGCGATGTTGGTTGAGCCAACAGAGACAGAGAGCAAGGAAAGCCTAGACGAATTTATCACTGCCTTCCGCTCTGTGGCCCAGCGGGCAAAGGCAGGAGATGAAACGCTTAGGAACGCGCCCTATCACGCGCCGCGCAAACGGGTTGATGAGACAGGAGCTGCACGCAATCCGCGGCTGCGTTGGGAAGCGCCAGAAGCTTAAGCAACCGATCACCATATAAGCGCCTAGCCATCGCACTTTGCCCCGACGGCAATCTTGTCATGCTGATGCGAAACCGATTATATGGTAGCGGAGGAGGGACACGCATTTCCTATACAAGCAATTGTTATTCATAGCTTTTCCCCTATCCAACCCGTGCGATACCCCCAACTGTACCCCCACCTGCGACGAACCGTTTCTAAATCTCGCCAAGCCGCTAGAGAGCGGCAGCATAGCTTATGAGAAGTATCATCCCACTTCTATGTCAGCTTCGCGCCCCAATCTCGGACACAAGCTGCCCCTTAGTCACACCTCAAAAGCGGCCATTGGTCTTTTGCCGTCTAGGCGTGGCCACGTTCGTCATAATTCGACCTGGATTCTAACCCGCGCGGCAAGTGTGCGGAGAGTTCATTCAAATTAGAGATCAGAGCCAATCAAATTCGACGAGATTTCACATAGGCGCGATCACTTTGAGCGCCGCTAATGAGCATGAATGTCGGAATGCCGTGGGTCGAATCTGTGTCGAGGAAACCCTCGATAGTCTTCCAGTCCTTAGACGAAGCTGTTGGGGCGCCATTGGGGTGAGAGTGCCACGTGCCGATCGGTGGCAAGCAGCGTCCTGTCCGTCGGAGAAATGCTTTTTCCTGACCTGTCCTGCCGCATGGGCCAAGCGCCAAGTGGGCTGGACTGCCGACTGTTCCTAGCGGCTCGGCAGAAACGAACAACACGTAGATTTCTGAGTTAGGTTCACAGATTGCGCCGTAGAGATAGCCGCCTGTCTCATTCGGCGCCTTCTCGGCTCGTAAAGCATACATTCGAGTGAGGACGTCTTCTGGAACGATGACCCGCCATCCGTCGGTGTCATTCTCGTCGTCGAACACTGCGACTGCTCCTGGCCGCAAAACTGAAGCGCCACGTGATAATCCATCATTGTCTATCTCATTGAGATAAACAGACGGTCGTTTGTCGGCGCTGAGCTGGTGTGACCTTATCGCGGCATAGGCCGCGGCTGCATGGCCAGACAGTTTGTAGTTTGGCAATTTCGTCGTCAGCGAGTGACATCCAAAACCCAGCAGCAACTCCTGATCCCTAAAGTCACTCGTCGCTTCGTAGGCGATCCAGTCCTTCACAGCAGGATGGCTAGGGGCTTGCGATACCAGCCAGTGATAAAGGAAGTTCGTTGACGCAGCGCTGTCAGTCTCCGTGGCAAGCGTAACCCCAAGTAGGCCTTGATTGAAAATTTCGGTTCTAACGACCGGACGCTTCGGCAACCCGTTCTTAGACAGTTTAACTCGCACCTGCGCATTGGCAGTTGCGTCTATCACAACTTTCGAACGTTCGATTTGCTGCTCGAGATCTTCGTCGGAAAGCGATAGAATGTCTTTCCGAACATACGTGACTGAGGCATCACAGTTTGCTGCCGAAGCATATTGGGCCGACACTTCAGCTTTATCTTCGCCGATCGCCAATCTGCTGCCAATGTGCCTTGCGATATTGTGCGGAAGGAGAACATCGTCATCGATCACATGTAATCGCCCCACTCCGCTTCGTGCAGCATGGTCTATTAGGTTGCTTCCTAGGGCCCCTGCGCCAAGCACCAGCAAGTCCTCAAGTGGTGGTTCACCCGAAACTGCACTCAAGGTCTCGGAGTTTGCAGGTGTGAGAGCTAGGAACGGGTCAACACGCGCCGAAGCATCCCAAGGGTCGCTTTTTTCCGCATGACGACTGATAAAGAAGGCGCGCAATTCCAATGATCGGGCGAGATCATCATCTTCCGCTAACCCGCCAATTGAACGGTCTATTGGCTTGGGCCGCCAAAGTCCGACGATAAGGAGAATGCCGCGTCTTTGTTCTTTGAAGAGTACGTCTGCCAGCTTAGCGCTCCCATCCTGTTCATTGAACAGAACGTCCATCATGATAGTCGCCTTATCAACGTGATCCCAAAGTGCAGTTTCCTTCAGGCCGTCCACGATCGAGCTTACCTCAGTCCATTGATTGAAGTGCGGCGCATTCTGTTGTGTCTCGCTGTTCGGCCAACAAAAAATGGCAGGAATGGCGGTCCGGCCTACCTGTATTTGAGACATTTCAGATTTGGCGCGTCGTAAGGATTCAAAGTCGCCCGTATCCAAGAATGGCTCAACAGCATCGATGCCGACACCGCCGCTCTTCAAGTGCCTCACGCCAGCACTAATGAACCTGAAGCCACCGGAGGGATTTTGCGCCGCGAGCATCTGGAATCTTTTCGGATCGATCAGGCCCACGACACCTAATTCTGCAGTCGGTGTGGGTACGGGCTCCCAACCGTCCTCATACAAAACGCCACTCTTTGCATCGCTAAGCCAACTCGACAGGCGATCTAGAACACCGACAATCCCGAACCGATCATAGATGGCTTGGATGCTAGCACGCGAAAGACAAAGGTTGGCGGGCCGTTCGCGGGCACCGGGATTTAGATGGGAGAGAGCCCGTGGGAAGTCTTTGCGGTCACTTAGCGCGACAGGTGCCTTTTTACCGATTTCATCCGGCGCACCATATACGAAGCAGATCGGCTCAACCTCATTGATTGGCGCTGCCTTCTCTCCATCCAGCAGCAGGTCAGTGCGGATCTGAAATTTCACTGTTGCGGCATCGTCTCGCATCTCAAAAGCGACGCTATCGTCGACTGTCGATGGGAAGTTGCGAATACGGGCAATTTCCCAATCTATGTTTCTAGGTAACCGCTCGCCTTCTTCAGCCATAGCCGCCGCCACCTGCGGAGGCGGGCGATGAAGAAATGATAGAAGCTGATGTAGCCGTGCCGATGAGCTTCAGGCTCGGCCCCGAGCTCTTAAAGGTAAAAACGATGTCCTTTGCCTTTTCACCCTTCTTCCCGGCCGTCACCAGAAATCTCGAACGAACTTCGTCGTCGACATCATCGCCCTGTGCGAGAATCTTATGGTATTTGTCCCGCGCTTTGGGATTCGGCGGCGTACCCCCTTCAAACTTCTTTGAGCTGGATACAACATGAGGGCTGGAGCCTTTTGGGTTATCAAGGCCAGCAATAGCTTCATCTGACCATTCGAATTGATCATCACCTTTCTTGCGTCCCATCGAATGTCGGGAGCAGTGGTGAGGGGCCAATAAGATGTTCCATTCTTTGGCAGCGGCGTCGTAATCTTTGTCGATCCGCTCCCAGACCTCGACGGTGCTATCCCCGCCCAAAAGCACTTTCGAAGCCGACGAGCCCACAGTAATTGACCATTGAATGACTAGGCTCGAAGAGTTCGAGCTATTTCGAGGCTCGCCTTCGGGTGCCACGGGGATATCGGCTTCATCTGCATCAGGAGCAAGCAGACGCCAGGAAAGGCCTTTAACAATATCCTGCTCAGCACCGCCGCTTGCTGTCAAAATCTGCAACCGATTACCGTCCTTTTTCCCTTCCTGAGTCCCCTGAAGGTTCTTGCGTCTTTTGATTTCGTTCAGGACAGGCTTGGAGACATCGGTCGTGTAATTTGGGTTTGCTGCATACTCTGAGCACCAGATTTCATTGGCTATGAGCAGGACGTCACCTTCGTCTGGATCATCGTCGCGATCTTCTGGTTTGCCAAGGTGGAAGATACTTCCAAACCCTCTCAGGTGGTCCTCGTCAGGGTGCGTTAGGACAAAGATGTCTAGGCTATCGTCGTTACAGGCGTCACGGAGAATGGGCGCAAAATCGTGGTGATCGTCGTCATCTTCATCCGCTGCGCCCGCGCGATAATTGACATCCGTCATTATGGTCCAGCCATGTGCCTCGAGAAGAACCGAGTCTCCATTATCGACAGTGAAGAAAGTGATCTGATTATTGGCCATGCTGCGCTCGAATCGGAGAATTGGAATTTGGAACAATATAAGAACGTTCGTACCTAATTCAACGCCATGGGGTAAGGCGTCCACACTTTATCAATATCGCAGCTGATACTGCGCCGAAGACTGGAGTTCTTTCCCAACCTACATACGTAGAGGACAGTCAATTTAGCGAAGAAATTCGGGGCACCGAAATCCTAAATGCAGTATGATAGCGATGCCAGAATGCTTGTGCATATATTTACGGTCCGCTCTCAGCGCTTTGCAAGCATTTGATCTGGCGCTAAGTAAAGTCCAAGTGCGCTGATTAGGGGTCTGGCTGTGCCTGTCATCAAGAGTTTCTCAGTAGGCAACGGCGACATGTTTTACATCCGGCATGGCAGCGACAACTTTTCTATTATCGACTGCAATCTCAACGATGAGAATGCTGACCGGATCATAGACGAACTGAAGACGGAATCGGCGGAAAAAGGGATCACCAGGTTTATTTGCACACACCCCGATCAAGACCACTTTGGGGGGATCGAACGGCTCGATGATGCTAAGTCGATTGTCAATTTCTATTGCGTGAAGAACAAAGCAATCAAGGACGAGGAAACGGAGTCCTTCAAGCGTTACTGTAAGCTTCGCGATAGCGACAAAGCCTTCTACATCCACAAAGGCTGCAGCCGCAGGTGGATGAACAAGAATGGTGAGGGACGCGGCTCCGCTGGTATCAACATCCTGTGGCCGGACACGAAAAACAAATACTTCAAGGAGGCATTGGCCGCTTGCAATGCTGGCGAAAGCTTTAACAACACCTCGGCAGTGGTTCGTTACAGCCTCAAGGGCGGCGCCAGCTTCCTCTGGCTCGGTGACCTCGAGACAGAGTTTATGGAGAACATAGAAGATGCGATTAATTTGAATAAAACGACGGTCGTGATTGCAGCGCATCACGGGCGTAAGTCGGGAAAGATTCCGAATAGCTGGCTTGAGAAGCTGGACCCGCAATTCATCATCATCGGCGAGGCCCCATCTCGCCACCTTGACTATTACACTGGCTACAACGTTTTTACCCAGCACAAAGCGGGTGACCTGACCTTCGACATCATCGACGAGAAGGTTCACGTCTACGCCTCAAAGGAAGGCTATTCCCACAAGAAGCTAACCGATGAGGAGCAATCGAAGTTTGATGGCTATGTCGGAAGCTTCACTGTCGAAACCGAGTACACACTATGAAGGACTGGTTCCCGCTAACGAGCTACGACTTCTATGCGTACCTCACGACAGGAATGGTCGTCTTGGCAGCATTTGACCGCGCCTTCATGGGATCATTCCTAGCGAATGAAATGGATTGGGGGATTGTAGTCGGCGTCTTTTGGGCCGCGATTGCATACCTAATCGGACACATTATTGCGATGCCGTCCTCTGCCATAATAGAGCACTGGCTTGCCAAACGAGTTCTACTTGATCCGTCCTCTGTCATCCTTGGGCTGAAAAATCAGCGCTGGCGGGAGCGCTGTTTCGGGGCGGCAGTGGGCGCGCGCGAATACGAACCATTCTCACCCGACTACTCGAAAGTCATCGTGACCAAGCTACGCGATGCCCTCAGTGTGCAAGAATGCGAGATCGAGCCTGAAGCTGCATTTCAATACGCTTTCCCGCGTGCTCGATCCCTTCCCGACTCGGCTAATCGGCTGGACAACTTCCTGAACCTTTATGGGTTGTGCCGGAACGTGTCTTTCGCAAGCTTCTTGGGTGCCCTGTTCCTCTCGAGCCTTGCGGTGCGCACAGGTGAACGGATTGATGCAATACTGGCAATCGGTGCAGCGATCCTCTCGCTGGGTCTCTTCATGCGCTTTATCAAGTTCTACGCTGCGTACACCAGAGAGGTGTTTAGGGCTTTTGAGAAGGCGCATGCGGTGCCGAGAATTAGCTAAATCATAGGAGCGCTTGTTGCTGAAGCCGCCGCCTCCCAATGAGGGCGAAACAGGCCTCGAAGAATTTCGTACGTCGGCGAAGATCTACGAAAGCTCGTTGCGCAACAAAGCGAGTCGCGAACTGTATCGCAAGGACCTAGCAAGATGGCAGAAGCTCTACGCTACTCTTGCGGGAAAGCGTGAAGCTGGCTCTGTTGCAGCCTTGCATTTCGCAGAACTTTCGAGCCTTTGCGAGGAGCTGCTTGTCGAATACGGGCCGGAGCCACCACCAAAGAAGCGACGATCGAAAAAAGTCGATCCTGTCCCTCTGACGTATCCCCACTTCGCCGACGACATAACTCACCGTATTCATTTTCTCGAAGGCCCGGGCCTTCGGCGACAACGTGCAGTCGCGCTCGCAAATTATGCCCCTGCCGTTGCTAGACAGACATCGGGCCGAGGCCGCACCTTAATCTCTGTGGGAGTCCGGAAGGATCAAGTCCGACTCTATGAGCGGCTGGTCGAAGCGATCGGCGATCTTGCATTGGGCGATTTTTCGACCGCGGGCTTCGACATTGGCTACGTCATGCGCCCAGATGGTATCCCGCAAGGCCAATCCTGGACTGCCAACCCGCTCGACCCGAGCTTGCCGATTGCTAGGATTCGGGAAGATAATGAGAGGTCGAGAGGATATGGCTTGCAGGCGCGTCTGCTAGGTAATCAATGGCGCGGAGTTGATGGGACCGGACTGCCAGAAGATCTGCCGGACACAATGGAAGGCACATGGGATCCAGACCCCTATTGGCAACAGGTTCTCGACCTTACAGACGCAGACCGGCTTCGCGAAGCGCTTGAGCTGGTCGAAGCGGTTCCTGGCAGAGAACGAGAAACGCTTTTCGACGAGGTCATCTATCTGAGATATCTCACCAAAACGCCATTGCAAGCACAGGACATCCGCGTCCTCGCGCGAAAACACGCAGATAGTTCACCCATATCTGGGCGTTTGCTCGAAGAGTTTGGGGCCTTCCTCGACCATCTTGACGCACAGTTCGCATTAGAGCCACCAGTTCTCGAAGAAATGAACAGACTGCGACCGGACTATGAATCCTTTTCGGTACCGCAAATGCCTCCCGCTTCGGATTGGGCCGCGTGCCGTCGGCAAATCGCTCAATTCATCAATCCGAGCGGACAACGCGGTCGAATTTTCTCTTGGAATTTGGGCGTTGCGGACACAGGGGCCTCCGAGTTCTTCGCGAACTGGATGGTCGCTGCAGAAGACGCCTTTCGTAGAGAACGATCTATCCCGGAGATTGGCCGCGGTTGGGTCTCTGAGGTCGCACTTCTCGACCTTGTGCGCTCGATATGGCCATCAGCGGTCCATCAGTGGCGACCAGCCTTCCTGGGCATGCAGTCCGTTGACATCTATGTTCCAGAACTAGGGCTCGCCATCGAATACCAAGGAAAGCAACACTACAAGCCGATCGCACTATTCGGTGGACAGGAAGGCTTTGAGCTCACTTGTGCCCGAGATGATAAGAAGCGGACCTTGCTGTCGAGCCATGGGGTACCGCTACTCGAATGGCGATACGACGTTCCAATCACCAGGACAGAGCTAGTCTCTCATCTCGCCAGATTTTCAATTGCCGTCCCAGTCTGAGGTTAGAGGATTTCGCTGCTTTGCAGTTGTTCATTCTACGCTGAGCCAAGGTGCGCGTAACCGCCTGTAGTACCGATTTGTCTGATCGGCGGACGAATGCAGAGCGTCCGCTTCGGCGATCCGCTCCGATGAATCCGGACAGTCAACAAACGGCCTAGAAACTGATGCGAACATGAAGGGATAGAATGATCATGATCTCGAGATTGGTTCTACCGACTCGCACTGGATCTCAAGCACCGGCATCATGGACCGGCATTCCAAGAAATATGGACAATCGAGAGCAACAGCTGCAGTTTGCCCGACCGGCCATTCGTTAAACCAAGTTTAGTGTTTCCTGCTCACTTTAAACTCGACATTGGTTTGATAATAGCCTAAAACGCTAAGTATGGCTACGCGTTCAGACGGCAAACTAAACCAGCTTCTACAAGAGCTCCCTGAGGGCCTCTTAGTCGATGCCGCTTGGTTGGAGGCAAAGGGCTATTCGTCAGCCCTGCGCAGCCATTACCTCACCTCAGGCTGGCTCGATAGCCCGACCCGGCGAGTATATCGGAGATCGAGAGGGCCTCTCACCTGGCAACAAACTGTGATCTCACTTCAGTCTTTGCTCGACCTTCCACTCACGGTCGGCGGGCGAACAGCGCTCGAAGAGCAAGGCTATGCCCATTACATCACGACTGTCTCCCAGCGCGTCTATCTCTACGGGCCAGAAAAACCACCGACATGGCTGGACGATTTGCCCCTAGAGACTGAATTTGAGTGGCGAAACAATCGCCGCCTGTTTCCCAAAGACGCAGAAGCGCCGCCGCTTCCGACCCCGGTGATGTACAGCGCATCCGGCATGCAGCTGCCCATACGCTACTCGACTAAGGAGCGAGCGGCCTTCGAGCTTCTGGATGAATTGCCAAAGCATGAAAGCTTCCATCAAGTCGACATGCTGTTCGAGGGGATGAGCACTCTTAGCCCACGCAAATTGCAGCCGCTTCTTGAGCACTGCTCCAGTGTGAAAGTGAAGCGCCTGTTTCTCTTTTTTGCCGACCGGCACAACCACGCATGGCGCTCACATCTTGACCTCTCGAAGATCGATCTTGGTTCCGGAAAGCGGGCGCTGGTCGAGGGCGGAAAGCTCGATACCCGCTACGGTATCACGCTGCCAGCAGAGCTGTTCGAGTAGCGACGCATGGCCTTCTCAGAATCCTATCGCCGACAGGTTGAGCTGTTGATCCGCACCATGCCCTTTGTCGCCGAAGAGAGGGTCTTCGCGCTTAAAGGTGGCACCGCAATCAATCTCTTTGTCCGCGACCTGCCCCGCCTCTCGGTCGATATAGATCTGACCTATCTGCCGGTCCAAGATCGAGCGACTTCACTTGCAACCATCGACAGCTCTCTAACCCGCATAAAAGAGCGGATCGAACAAGAGATACCCGGCGCGGCGGTCACAGGCCTGCCCTCCCCAAAGGACACAATCCTCACTAAGCTGATCGTTCGCGCAGATGGGGTCCAGATCAAGATCGAAGTCACGCCCGTACTGCGCGGAACGGTCCAGGGCACCGCCTTGCGAAGCGTTGCGCCGGCGGTCGAGGACGCCTTTGGTTTCTCCGAAATGCAAATCGTTTCCTTTGCAGATCTCTACGCTGGCAAGATTGTCGCAGCACTTGACCGCCAGCATCCGCGCGATCTCTTCGATGTCCGAGACCTGCTGGCCAACGAAGGGATCGACGATGCTCTGCGACAGGCTTTCGTTGTCTATCTCATCAGCCACAACCGCCCCATGGCGGAAACTCTAGCGCCGGTCCGCAAGCCGTTAGAAGAAGAATTCAAGCGCGGGCTGGTTGGCATGACGCAAGAGCCAATCGAGCTTGCCGCACTCGAGGAAACACGCGAAGCCATCGTCGCCCAGATGGTCGATGGCATGCCGGAGGAGCACCGAGAATTCTTGATCGGCTTCAAAGCCGGCGACCCTGATTGGCAGCTTCTGAATATTCCCCATGCGAAGGACCTGCCGGCGGTCTTGTGGAAGCAGCAAAATCTGGACGCACTCCCTGCGACCAAACGGCTGAGGCTAGTCCGCATTTTGGAGGACGTGCTGCGGAAATAGCGAACCTCGAACTCGGTTTTCGCAGATTCTCACGCGACTTAGGGGATGGGAGGCTTTCTCTCAATTCCCTGCCCGTCAGGGACGGGGAGGAGATGCAGTCGAATGTGACGTCGCTTCGAGGTCGCTCCGGTGCGATTGGTGCCCGTCTCGAATGCTCTGGAACCTGATACCGTGTTGGACCGTATTTCTCTTTAATACTTGCGGTAGTTTAATAAAAGATACGAAACAGGTGGGTACGACAGTGAATGGGGCAGTATGAAGACTTAAAGCGCCTTGTGGAGGCGGTCCACGCTTATCGGACCAAGAGAACCATCCCAGCGGACGCCGAAGATCTCGATGCGATTTGCACGCGCATTCTGGAGAATGACACCTTCGATGAGACGGCGATCGAATGGAAGCGGATCAGCGAGTACGAGCAGGAAGTAAACGGCGGCAGTTGGCCCAAGCCCAATTGATGACCGCAACCAGGCTGCTATCATTTGACCATGAGTGAAGGAGTCGATCAGCTATACCGCGTCGCCATCGAGAAACTGGCTAAAGCTGCGGATTCCGAGATCGAGACCTTCAGGCGAGCGATTGCGCAAGGCGAAGGCATTCCGCTTACCCCCTCCCCCGAAGCCTTGGCGAAAACGGCAGACAAAGACCTCGCCTGGGGTGAATACGCCTTTAGCGAGCTTCGCAGCTTCGGGTTCATCCGCACCAACATCACCAGGTTAGAATGGTATCGCCCCACAGAGACACAGCTCTGGGAGGAACAGGCTGCGCTCGCAGGGATAGAAGCGACTGCCATCGTCCGGCTCTCCTCGATGAACTGCACCCCCGCGATCCCTGAATTGCGCAAGCGGGTTCGAGCGTTCGAGACCGTCGCCGGGTCCGGGAAACCATTGGCAGCCCTCCTCGCTCACCAGAAGATGATGATGGCTGTTGTCGCTGCGGTCGGCGAGCGCCGCATGCTCGAAGAATATGCGAAGAGAGCGAGCATCGCACATATCTACGCACGCTCGTACAGGCTAGGCGAGCGTTATCTGGATGGCATGGCGCAGTCCGCGCAGACGATGTTTCATCACCTCTGCGAGATCGAGGTCAGGACCTGCGCCGCCGCGGCTGTAGCCATGCGAGTGCATCCGTCAGATCCATTGGTTGTGAAAGCCGCCCAAGTGTGAGGCGAGGCTTAGAACGAGTGAGCGTCGCATTTTCGTTCGCCGAGCGGGCTTAAAAGGGGAGTCATAGCCCTTGAGCTGCCGGCATAGGTCGGTGCTCCGGTGATCTTTGGCTCAATCGTATGAAATCCATCGTGCCTGTCTTTGGGCGGGTATGATCCCGCAGCCATTTCATTGACCAGTTCGTGCAGCGCCGGCGCAGTCCCATCGAAGAAGAAGCGGCTCGCTTCTCTAACACCCTCCAAGTCCTTCGCCCGCGCCGCTGAAAGATAGCGATCGGAAGCTTCTACCAAATACCCGGTGCGCTCAGCGTAGACATCCGACAACCACTGAAGGCGGAAAAACGCCTGCGGGATGAACTGCTCGACCAGCCCTGAGAGTGTGCTGCCCCTTCCTCCCAGAATGATGTTCGTGAACGCGACGGCTCCAAGGAAGAAGTCCTCTTGCCTGTGAGAGATGTCGCGAACATTGGCGTCGAGAAATTGCTCAGCTGCATCGAGCGTTTCACCGCCAATAAGGGCCAGGCGCAGCGCGCCAATCTCCACGATCGCCCCTAGCGCGAGGCGCCATTCCTCAACCTGTTCGTTGGTGAATGACGAAACGACATGCCCTCTGCCGCGCCGAGTGAGGTACCCGCCCGCCCCCAATGAAAGGATGAGCTCGCGCGCCATAGATGCCGAGACCCCGGTGTGCTCGATTATATGCTCGAACGTCATCGGCGAGCCGGGCTGAAGTTCGCCGAACAGGATCTTCTCGCGCAACTCTATATAGGTCGCATCGATCTTGGATTGCATTGTGTCCAAACGGCCTGCCTTTTCGACATGTTCCGCCCCCTCGAGTTCCTCAACTTATCATCCAGGTCGAACCTAGTACCAGATCGCCCCGAAACGCTCTCCTAGTCTTTTCGCAGAATTCCGCCAGTAATTGTGTTTGCCACCCTTGAATGGTATAAGAAAGCTAGGAGAAATAAGATGGGCTTGGATGATCAAGCAGGCGAATCCGGTGTTCTACAAGCTGCGACGAAGCACGACCCGTCTGGCGGCGTAAACCCAGAGTGGCTCACGTCGCAGCCCGAGAATTCTGATCACCAAGACTCTCGTCGAAGTGGCAGCGGCGGTGCTGTCCAGGGCTTGATTGCATTGGTGTTGGCATCTGCCTTCTTAGCGTTTGCCATTCTGAGCTGGTAGCTCACTTTTCATCACCGCGAAGGCGTCTGTGCAGCGGACTTCTCTCCCGCTGATCGTGATCATAGAAGCGCTCGTCGAACCTGTCGTCTGCCCCACCTAGACCTTCACGGCTCCGATCGAACTCCTCACGTCGTTCGCCATAACGCGATCCATTCCTTTCATAGCGATCACCCAAACCTTCCGCGCCTTCATCAACGCGTTCGCCTATGGAACCGTCATTTGAGCCGCTTACGAGGTTGCGCGGGCCTCCATGCGAGCGCTGAGGTGTGCTTGCGCGCAGGTCCGCCTCGCTGAATTGGCCGGGGCCGGACACATTGCCAACCACGCTGCCTTCGTCAGGGATAAGATCCCGGTAGGGAGCGACGCGCTCATCATAATAGTCCAAGATGATGTCGCGGGCGACGAGTTCATAGGCGGCCTGCTCTTGTGGGCTGTAGTCGGTCCGCGCAAGGCTCGGCGCTGTGATGCCCAGTTCGATCGCTTTCTCCTGATAGCGGCTCGCGACGATCTGGCTCATGTCGAAGTTTACGTTCGAGCCATAGCCGTCCCGCGACGACGTGTTGTTGCTGAGCGAAGTGGACAACTCGTCGATCTCGGCGATGCGCTCATCGATGCGCCGGACCTCCTCAAGCGCGCGCTCGCGGGAGTGTGAGTTGTCCGAGTATCCTTCGCTGCGGTTGAAACTCCCGCTATGTCTGTAGCTACCAGCGTCCTGTGTGGCGTTCGATCCGTTAGCCCGGTTTTCTGAAGTGGAGGACTCGAAGCCCTGCCCCGTCATGCGGTCGCTTCCGCGATTGACAGAATCAGTACGAACCCGTCCGCCATTCATGCCAACCTGTGCACCCCCATTAAGTCCTGCACCAGAACCGCGACCTACCCGACCAGTTGAGTTGCCGCGGCCAACAGTCCCGCCAACGCCAGCATTGCCAGACCGTGTTGTCTCGAGCCTATCAGTGTTCGTCTGCTGATTACCCCGTGAGCTTGTGACCCGATCACTTTCGCTCACCCCATCGCGTGAATCCAGCGACTGATTGTCGAAGCGCTGCAGGTTTTCGCCGGACCGAAAGCCAGACGTGCTCTCGCTCCCGCTTGAATTGCGCACGCCGCTTGTCTGACGACTCGAAGTGCGGTCGAGGAATGACAAGGCGCGCGAGCGCTCCTCGCTGAGCGTCGAGCGAGCGGTTTCCAGCTCGGAGAGTGTCTGCTGGCGCTCAGAATTGTTGAACTGGCTGAGCGAGGCGCCAAACGCCAGGCGGCTCATTCCGGGCGATGTATCGAAGACTGTTGAGCCATCAGCGGTTCGCTTAATGAATGTGCCGTTGTCGTTGACCGTGCTCATCATAGCCGACCCGCCCGTGTAAGACGGCGCGGTGTTCCATTGGTTCGACTGCCTGTTGAAGCTTGAGAGGTTCATGAAGCTCTCATTGCCGTAGGAATAATTGCCGGTCGTGCGCTCGACCGCCGCCGCTTCCGCAGCCGCCTGAGCGGGCGCCAGCATCGAGGTCGCTTGGCTTGATACCGCCATTGCGCCGCGCGCCATGCCGGCGGCCAGGAACGGGATCGACATCATCAGAAAACCCGCAATGGTCGCGGTATCCGCGTTGACCGCATCAATGCCCGCCATGCCAGCCATCGTAATCCCGCCCGGCGCGGTCGCGTTCAGCGAGTCTGCCGCGCGATCCATGATGAACATGTGCAAGACCACATAAAGCGGTCCCCAAGCGGCTAGATAGAAAAAACCCGTGACATAGCCTTTTAGCGCCGTGACACCAGTTCGCGGAAAGAGGAAGAGCGGGAAGATCACCGGGAACATCGCGTAAAACACAACCGTCAACACGATGTTGAGAAGCGGCACCCAGGTCATCGCTTGCTGCGCGATCGAGCTGTAAGTGTTGCGCGCCTGTTCCTCGGCGCGGAGCATGGCGAACGTGTCGCCATCGGCTGCTGACAGGTTGGCGCGGGCCTGCAGGAACGCATCGACAAGCGAGCGCTGCTGGAAAACTTGCTGCGCGGTTTGCGAGCTGCCGTGAAAGTGGTTCGCGATCACCGGCATGTCGGCCACCAGTTTGGCCTTTGCGGCTGCTGGCGTGAGACCGGGGAACATCTTTCGGCCTTCTTCTTCAAGACCGAGCTCGGTGTAAGCCGCCATCGCGGTCTGCAATTCGGTGTATCCGGCCTGGCAGGTAACGATGGTGGATGGCCCGGAAACCGGTATCTGCGTCATAGCGCGGGCGGGAGATCCCGGGCCCATATCGACGAGAATGTTGTCAGAATTGGCGATCGTGTCGAAGTCTTCGAACCCGAGGAGAATATCGTAGAAAAGACATTGGCGAAAATACTCGTCGAGATTCGCGCTGATACGCGGATCCTTGATCCGAAAATCCCGTGTACGATCCCAGAGCCTGGCGCCATAGATGATCCCGTTGTTCGACATCTGCAGCGAGTTCGGCATGACAAAGACGGTCTCGGCGGTGCGCGTGAGCCAGTCCCCTGCAGTCGAGCTGATTGATGCAACAAGGGCCAGCCCCACCGGAACATTGGCGACGGTGGCGGGCGCCAGAGACGGATTGAGTCGATCGGTGACTTTGACCGTGGTGGTGGGAACGATGAGCGCGCCGAACATCAGAGTCGCGCCAAGAAACCAGTTGAGCCAGGCACGCCAATTCAGGCTGAACGCAACAACCAGAAGGCTGTAGATCAGGCCCATGACCATCACGACCGTCAACAAGGAGCGAAAGCCCCCTCCCCCGGTCCAAGCGCTGACCGCGTTGAAGACGTTGACGACGTATTCGCCGCCACCGGTCGTGAAGATTTCCAGCATGGCCTGCCGTCCTTATTGAATGCCCTGGTTCGAAAGCGCGGTGCTGAAGGAGAGCGCCGACGACATTTGCGGGGAGATGTTGTTGCGCAGCGTGCTTTCGAGGAAGACAGCGCGCTCGACGATCATCTGCGTGCGGCTCAGCCGCGCGGTCATCTTCTCCGAGTTGTCGCGCAAAACCTCGCCAGCCACAGCGATCTGCTCGCGCCACTGTTCGACCGCATCTTCTTGGCCGTTCTGGAAGGTGCCGACACCGCGTATCGCCAGATTGTAGTGCTGCTGAGCGAGCGTCTCGAGCAAGTCGACCGCGACGACTTCGGCGAGCTCGTTCATGTCGTTATTCGTCATCCCGCCAAGCGTTGCCGCCGCATTCACCGTCATGATCTTGTAGAGGGGGATCGTCGTTGCACCGAGCAGTCCGATCTCGTCGCCGTTCAATGCAGCGTTGGTGCGGATCTTGGTGTTGATGCCTTTGATCATAGTGCGCACACGCGGCTTCAGCGCCTCAGAGCTCGATATCGTGAGGGTCTGCTTCGTCGGGTTGAGGCACTTGTCAGGCGTATCGCAATCAAGAATCTCAACCGCGCTGCCGCCATCAAGGAGGGCCGTCAGTAAGTCACTGTTGGCGTTTCCGACGAATTGATACCCGGTGTTCCCGCTTGGATCACCATCCTGGTAGAAGATGATCGTCCCGACGAACGTCATGAGATATTCGCGGAATTCGACCGAGAAGCTTGGATAGCTCTCATCAAGCATCTCCCAAGTGAAGTTATAGCTTTCGGCCGGGATATCGGGGTCGTTGTTGGCTTGAATGGTCGATGAGCGCTGGCCTCCCGTGCCACACTCGTGCCGGCTCTTCGCCCAATCAGAGAACAAACCCTGGCTGTTGCCAACGGATTTACAGATCTCCGAGGACATCCGGTCGGACTTGCCCCAAAGGCCCCCGACCAAGTTCTGCGCCACTTCGCAGCTGTTCATGTTGAACTGGTTCATCTGCTGCGCTTTCTGCGCCATTTCCTCAATGGTCGCAGCGATCTGAGGGCTGATCGATTTGATCGCGAGCTGAAAGGCGAAGCCGAGCGCATTGTTGGCAGTGGCCTTGAGCATCGCCACGATCTCATCGGTATTGATGAAAGAGAACGAGCCCGAAAAGACATCGATACCCCCGCAACCCGCTTTGATCGATGGGAGCTGAAGATTGACCGGATCGACGTTTTTCTGCGGAAACCGGGTCCAGATGTTCCCGCCCGAATAATAGCCCGCTTGCTGACCCTGATAGGCCACTGGTCCGGTAACATTGGCGGCTGCGCCCATGTCATCGAAGAAGTCGTTGAGTTCGCCGCCAACATTGGCGCTCACAGGAGAGACCGCCATGCTCGCAGCGGCCAACGCCGAGAGAGCGACACCCCCTCTGCAGAATGCGCGTTTTGCGATCCGTGCGGCCACGCCGCCTTTGTTTTGCTGATCCATCAGTAGTCGCTCCCTGGTTCGAGCTGGGTGAGAGAGAAAATGCGCTGCATCACATCGTCGGCAGCCATGACGCCGTAGCCAATTGGAACCGGCTGCTTGGTGTGCGTATCGAAAAGGACGATCGCCGGGACAGTGCCGCCCTGGAGCCCCATGCGCTGGTACTGGCCTCGATCAATCACGAAATTCGGGAAATGCTCGTTAGGACCGCCATCCATCGAGACCGCAAGTACCTCCAAACCGTATCGGTCAGACAGAGCGCGCATCACGGGCGAGAAAGTCCGGCACGCCGAACAAGTGGATGAGTAAAAATAGAAGACGCCATAACGCTGCGTCAGGGCTTCCATTGAACCCGTGCGCTGATCGCGTCGTTCCTCGAGCCAGGTTTGCTTGGCAAGCGTCCCTACAGGCCGCTGAAGCGTGTAATCGAGCTCTGGGTTTTGCCAGAGCGCCCTGCTCCAGACGTCGGCAAAGGTGGAGGCGCGATCAAGCTGCTCGCGCTGAAAGCGGATATAATTGACTATGTTGTCCTGCGTCGGGTCGAGAATGGCCCGCGCCTTCAACTCATCGAGCTGCCGGGTGATCGCCTCCATCCGCGTCACCGCTGGTTCTGGCGAGGGCGCAGCTGCTCCAGCGCGTTCGCGCGCCTCGCGCTTTGCTTTTTCCGAGTTGCAGTAGAACCAGCTACCGAGCTTGCGCTCTTCGCAATAGAACTCGTCGCGATCCTGGTTCGCGAGAGTCTGCGCGAGCGAGGGTGTGGTTACGGCCGCTGCTATCGCGGCGAGGCTGAGAAGAGCTAGTCTTTTCATGGGCATTTTCCTTTTTCGAGATCGAGCATCTGGAGGAGAAAGGCGGTCTTGAAATGCCCCCGGCCGCGGTCGATCATGCGGATCATTCCGCCGGACAATGTCGTGGCGGCCTCAACGCCGGCCTCGGTAAGGCAGAAATCGAGCCCCTCACCGCTCGAGCGCCGGATCCAGCCCTTGCCCTGCAGCCGGGCGAGCGAGGCGCTTAGCTCGGAGCGGCTCGCGGGCCGCAAAAACCACTCCCTGATCAGAGCGAGCAGTTCCTCCTCGCTGGTTGCAAGCTCGCGCCCGATCGCGACGCTCACCGCAAGGTCGAGCACTTGAGCGGGCGGAAAAGGATCGCCGCTTTCAATGGCAAGGATATCGGCACCCGGCACGATCAAACGCCTCCGTGGAGGTTGTAATAATTCTCAATTCTTTCTTGAATCTGGATCGACATCTCGATCTCATCAGGCAGCTTGGCTGCGTCCACGAACTCGGCGTAGACTTCCGAGAAATCCATCTGGCTCAGATCGAGCTGTTGGAACTGGTCGATCAGAAACCCTTCGCAATCCGGGTCCTTGGGTTTGCCCCATTGCATGCCGAGCTGGGCCTTGCCCTGCTCATTGAGGATGCGAACGAGCTTGCTGCCGTAGCAACAATAGGATTGCTTCTTGGTGGTGCAGACGCCGAGGATTTTGTTCGAGCAATAGGTCCCGACATTGTAGCAGAGCCCCTCATCATCCTTCTTATCGACATCGCGATCTTCGCTGCTGCACAGGAACGGTGTGAGGAGCGGAACGCCTTTCCCGCTGCAGCAATTAGAAAGCCCGAAGAGCTTTTTGGTGCATTTAAGATTTTCGCCGCTGAATATCTTCAGCTCATTGGGATCGAACTCATCGCGCAGCTCGCCCATTACATTCATGGCAACCATAGCGTCCTTGAATTCAGTTGAAGCCTCACGCTCGATGCTCGTGCATTCGCCGTCGATACAATAGAGATCATCCGCGCAGACATAGGCAGGTGGAGGCGGCGAGCCGCTGTTCGGCGTCGTGCACTGATACCAACGGTCGTAGACGTTGCAGGTGACGCCATCTGGATCGTAGCTCAGGCAATCATCGTGGCTGTGCGTGCATTCCGGGCGGGCGTCTAAATCGCCACAATCGTTGGCGGGGCTAACGCCTTGGCACTGATAGGTGCGTTCCCATTCCCAACAGGGCCGCAGGACGTCTAGACCATTGATATTACGCGTCTCGTTCGGCGACACACATACTTCAGTGTCGAGCGTGCAAGTCGCATTTCCCTTCGCGCTGCTACAAATGCTCTCGTCAACGCTTTCGCTAGCGATCGACAGTGTATTGCGCTCGCGATAGGCCCAACCAGACAGCGGCTCGTCGCAAGCGAAAGTGTCGATAGTCGTGGGCTCGGGTTCTGTGCAGTCGTTGATCGTTCCCTGAAGGCAAATAATGGGGCCGGGGCGACTGCTTTCGCGCCGACAGTTTGCCCCTTGAGAATTCGCATCCGTGATTAACGAGGTGCAGGCCCCAGGAATGTAATTTACGTGGAAGATCGAATAGCTGGTGCACTCGTGCAGATAGTCTATTCGCCCAGAAACCTGCACATTAAGCGGCGCCGCACACACCCGCGCTTCATCATAGGGCTCAGACCCCTGATTGCAGCTTTCCAGATATGTGGTGGTTCCGCCGCCACCCGGAGGGAGCGGATCGCAAGTGCCGGCGGAACCGTCAGGGGCGACCCCGGGCCCTAGATAGGTATCAGCATCAGCTTCGATGGCCTGTGCGGACGATAGGTCTATCGTCGTCTGATCAAAGGTCGTCCGATAGGGATCAACTACGGTCCTGTAATCGTCTGCATAGCGCTGCGCTTCCCCTGCCGTGCTCAAGCCAACCGGGTCTTCGACATAGTCCAAGTGCGGAAAGTCAGTACCGCCATAGGTGGGCACTTCGGCTTCAGTGCCAGACGCAAGAATGGAATCACTCGTGCTGTCCCGCACCCCCTCCCCCAGCGCTTCGCCTTCGGCGCGCGCTTCCGTGGATGTCATCTGGGCATGAGCGAGCTGTCCGGTGGCAAGCAGCGCAGCGCACACAACAGGCAAGCGCAGGCCATTCATCGCGTCCCCCGAATATTCGACAGCGCGAGGCGCGAAACGGGAGCGCCCGGACCATTGGCATCGGCAAAGGTCTCCAGAACATAGGAGACGCTGACATTTCCAGCGATGCGATCATGCGGCGGCGGCGCTGTCACGCAATCGAGCTGGTCGCACGGTTCAAAATCACTCGAAAGCGCCACATAGGTCGGCACGCGGTCCACACCGAATGATCGAAACAGACGCGGATCGATCGCGACATTGCTTGCGCCCGCCTGATCCACCACATCGCGAATGCCAGTGATGAAATCCTGAGGGTTGTCGGCCGCAAAGCCCCGGAAGACGACAACACCGCCGGCCTTGGTGGTGTCTACAATCATTTGCGACAATGCCTCTTCAGGCATGGAGAGGCTGGCAAAGGCGATAAAGAGCGGCGCGCCCTTGGGGCTCGCCATGCCAGCCCTGGCGCCAGCAACCATTTCATCGAAATCGAAAGGCCCCTCACCACCCGCGATATTGGAGACGTCGAGGTCCTCGATCGCAGCGTAACCGTCCTGGACAACCGTCTTGGCTTCCTCGCGGTGGGGTTCACTGTTTGTCGTCGCGTAGTCGAATAGGGCTTGTGCGTCATCGCGAAACTCATCCGCGCGCGCTTCGATTGCCTGAGGGTCGAACCCTTCCATGCTTTGCGCAAAGACCATTGTCACACCGCCAAGAGCGGTCAGCGCGGCAGTTCCCAGGACAAGTTTGCTGTTCATGTCAGCCCTCCCCTCAAAGCACGCAGCAATTGCGCTTGCGCCACAGGAGGAAGCCGACATCTTCCCCCTTCACCGGATAGACCTGGCCCGACTTAGGCAGGATGGTGGTGGCGCCGATCGGTGAGCACGCCTTGCGTCCGCTCACCATCGGGGTCGGATTGACCTGCTGAAGCCGGTATTGGCTCTTTTTCAGGATCGGCATGATGTACTTGCTGCACAGCGCCTTTGATCCGCTCGTGCCCCAGGCCAGACCCTGGCGGTGCATCTTGAAGACCATGCGCTCGGCTGCGAGGCGTGAGGATTGCTTGATCCCGATATTCGCGCCGATATTGCCGTTCATCGGGTACATTGGACCCTGGCAACCAGAGCACCAGAACAGCTCATCGATCGGCAGTTTGGCGGTGGCAGAGATGCAATCGGCCGAGCACGCAGCCTGCGCAATCGGCGAAGTGAACAAAGCCGCTTCAGGATTGAGCAATGCGGCGAGTTCATCATCCTGCCACAGCGGATCGATTTCGCTCATATAGGCAACGTCGAAAGAGCTCGCCTCGAGACAGAGGAAGTCGGTGACGATCTCGAGCCAGTAGAGCAGCGGATAGATGTAATAGTGAACGTGGTACTTCGCCGTCATCTGCGATTGGCCGCCGATCTGCGACACATTCGAGGCGTAGCCGTTGCCGATCGGAAAGCCGGGATCGAGCTTGATGCCGCCGAGATTGGGAAAGCACCAGGGCTTGGTCGAGACATCGATCAACCGAACAGGCTCCCAGAAGCCCATGGCGAGACCGATGCGCGGGACCGGCGTGCCGCAGGCGCAGATGGGGAGGTCCGGGTTCTTCGTGTCCGCACGCGAGCTGGGCCAGATCTTGAGCGAGCCCAAGGACAGCGGAAACATGCAGCCCCAGCACACATCGGTGATCGGATTGACGAAAGAGCCGGAGCAACGCCCCGGCCCCGATGGCAGCCCCTGGGCAGCCACAGGCACGGAAAAAGCGAACGCCGCCAATGCCGCCAGAAATCCAAGGAGCTTACGCCACATCACCACTCTCCCGGTAAAGCCAGGCATCATCCGCCGCGTTCTTGGCTTTGATCCAGAGCCAGCTCTGAACGATCGAGTAGGTCGCAGCCGCAGCCAGCATCGGAAGCGCAAACGGCCCAAGAGCAGCATGAAGCGGCTCGAAAAACAGGACAAACGTCGCAACCAGCACGCAAGACCCCATCGTGCGATACCGCGCGCTGCGAAGCTCTCTTGTTTCCGGCGCGGCCAGGGGCACCGGCATTATGTCTCTGAGCCAGCTCATTCCCCCTTCCCTTTCCGCGCAATCACCTGCTCGGTCACGAGCAGGATCTCGCCTTGCTGTTCGACCAGCGCGGGAGTGCGCGTGATCCCGAAATGGCTGGTGAGCGTGCCGTTCTGATCGAAGTAGAACCGGCGTCGGTGCACCTTCATCAGTTCGAAGGGCGAGCCGTCGACGAAGATGATTTTGGCTCGCTGGTCCGAGCCGTGCTGAAGCGCCCATTCGACCTCATCGGCATCATCGCCATCGACGAAAACGAGGCTTTTGCTGAGCACTGAAGTGGCAAGCGGGTTCACACGCTGGCCAGCAGCCGCGATGAGATTGCCCTTGTGATCGCGAATGTCGTTTTCAACGATGATCGAAGGATCGAACTCCCAGCTGCGGGTTACCTCCGCGCGCGCGATACCGCTTACAGGAACCGGCCGCATCACACGCTCTTTGACCCTCGCTGCGAAGCGCTCGTTGAGCTCGTCGAGCTTGCCGCTAGCCTCAGCGTGATCGAGGCGGGCCTTGATAACCGACATCAGATCAGGCTCGATCACGAGCCAGGTCTGACCCATCTGCCCATGATCCACCGCCTGCGCTGTCGATGACGGAGACGCACTCGCCGAAGCGCCCAGCGCCATCAACGCAGCAAGAAGAACGCGGCGCTTCACAGGATCGGCTGCCCGGTGCCGACCAGACGGTCACGGCACACAAATCCGATATGCGAATACCGGCTGTCGAACCCATCCTTATGCGGCGTCGCCGCGAAAACGCAGCCTTCAGGGACAGCGCCGACAGGTCCCTTGGAGAGTGGATCACCGTTTTTGGTCAGGGGTTTGAGCGATGCGATGCGCTTTCCATTGACCATGACGTCGCCGCCTTCGCGGGTCACGACATCGCCGGGTATGCCGAACGCGATCTTCGCGAAAGCTTCGGGCTCATCACCGAAGTACTTCTTGGTCACCGGGTCATCGCCTGGATGGAAAATCACGTAATCGCCGCGCTTGGGGAAACCACCACTCTCGACAAGGAAAGCCCAGTTGGGCAGCGAGTCCGTGGCGTTAATCATCAAGGCGTGGTTCTGGGACCATTCATCGAGCGCGCTGACCGCGCCGAACACACCGAAGAGCGCTGCGAATGCGAGAAGCTTGCCCTTGGTTGAGAGACGCCTGGTCTCTGGACGGTGGGTCTTAGCGCGCGCCATCGCCTTCGCCTCCCTCATTGGATGCCATGAAGGCCTGCATTTCGCCTTGGACACGCGCGGCCTGAGACGGCTGGGCTGCGTTCGGCGCCTGCGCGATCTGCGGGCGCGGGACCTTGGCGTAGACAGCCGCCTTCACGCTTTCGGTCACATCGGGAATATCCCCTCCAATAATGGCCTCATGAACCAGAATGACTTTGCCACTTTCAGACAGGCCAGCGACCGTCCGATCCAGTGTGGTCATGAAGATGCCGGTTTGCTGGGCTGCGGTCTGCTCATCGGCACTCGAACGCGCCTGAGCCGTTAGATATTCGCTGATGATCGACTGCAACTGGAGTTGCACGAACTCTGGTTCGCCGGCATCATCAGAGACAAGGTTCTTGGTGACCCATGCTCCCCAAATGAAGATCGCGATGGCAGCACCCAGCATGATGAATTCGCGCGGCGTCATTCCGACAAATCGACGGATTTTGGCACGCGGCCGAGCACGCGTGTTGGGGTCTGGATCGAGTTCCATACCAGCATTCTCGAACAGATCAGTCATGGTCACCTCCCGTGACATCGAAGGCAGCGCGAAGACTTGCGCGGCGGAAAAAAGCGATGAACGCAAAAGAGAGGCCGAGGACGGCGCAGATGATCGAGTTGAACTGCGCTCTTCGCGCCGCATCCGCTTCGAGATAGCGCGAAGTGAGATTGTCGAGCTGCAGCATTGTGCCGGGCAGCGTGAAGCTGCCGAGAAGCCAGAAGAAGAGCGTCGCGACGCCGAGCGTTGCCATCACGCTCGTCGCAAGCCAACCAGCAAGCCGGAGACCCACAAGCAGCGCGTCTTGCCTGCGTTCTTGGTGGCCTGCGCGGGTCTTTGTTTGAGACAGGGAGTTCATTCCGCAGCCTCCCGCAGAGGCGCCACATCAGGGAAGGCGACCGCTTCGATGGCCTCCTGCATGGTGCAGCCGCAGTGCACGAGGTCCTCGATCTCGGCGAAGACGTCGGGACTCGACGAATAAAGCGTCCCTGAAAACCGATCGAGTACGAGGCGACCAACGCTTTCAGTATCGGGCCCGCGGATAAAGATATCCGAATAGTCGATCCCGTTGCGCTTGAGGCTTCGCAGCAAAGCCTCGGTCATCCCGTCCATTTCGAAGCGATCCGAGTTCCGGAAGTCAGAAATTGTCTCACCCTTTTGCTGGAGGATCAAGAACCAGTCGGAGTTTTCAAGCGCCGCGCGCGAGCCTTCGGACTTGTAATAATCGTGGATCGATTGGGTCGCGGTGATGAGAGAACCGCCATATTTGCGGCAGGTGCGCGAATAGGTCTCAACGAAGTCGGCCATCGCCCCGCCCTTCAGCATCTGCCAAGCTTCATCGATGATCAGCGGTTTCGGGATCGCGCGGTCCATTCGGCGCATGACCTGCGAAGCGATGAACATGATCGAGGTCAGAACAACGCCGCGCAGTTCCTCGCGCGTCGCAAGATCCGAGAGTTCGAAGACAGTGAGATCGGCCGAAAGATCGAGGTTAGCTTCACCTAGAAAAAATCGACCGAATGTGCCGCTCGCAGCAAATGGCAGAAGCGAAGTCGCAAGATCGTAAGCGTAAGGGTGTCCGGCCCCTTTGAGCGCGTCGATCACATGATCGACCGTGCCGTCACGGCCGTGGGCGTCCCAGACCAAATTGACCGCCTGATCGATCAACCCGCGCTCGGTGTCGTTCAATCGCGTTTCATTCCGCGCCATCTGCGAAATGATCGATTTGAGCATGGCGAGGCAATCGACGAGGTAATCGTCATCGCCCTCCGCAAGTTTTTCGTCGATCATGCGGAAGGGATTAATTGAGATGCCCGAGGACAGTTTGAACTCGGTGAAAGTGCCGCCAAGCGCCTTGGCCATATGTTCAAAGCTACGCCCATCATCGATGACGATGGTCTTGGCCCCGACACCCGCAAAACTGGCCGTCAGATCCTGCAGCAGCACCGATTTGCCTGAACCGGACTTGCCTGCAATCGCGACATTGTGGTTGCCGGCTGAATTCTGGAACGGCGACCAGAATTGCGGCTGTCCTCGCCTTCCGATGAACAGGCAATGCGGGATGTTGCCGCCAACATACTCGCCCTGGACCGGCGCAATCGCGGCCACATTCGCCGAACGCATCGTGCGCAGCCGCTTCATGCGCCTCAGATCATGGTCGAGACCATCCGCGACCATCAGCGGAAAATGCGACATAAAGGCCGGAAGCTGAATGTGGGTCTCATCGATGAGATCCCACCCGCTTGCTTTGTAAAGCGCCTTCAGGGTGCGCTCACACGGTTCTCCCCTGCCCTTCGGAGAAAGGATCGTCACGGCATAATAACATTGGACGAGCTTCTCGCCCTGTTTGACGCGGTCCTGGACAAACTCCCATTCGCTCGCTTCGGTGCGGAGCTTGGGGACCAGCTTCACGCCCTTGCCTTCCGCAAGCGAGCTGGTGCGTGCGAATTTATAGCCCGCTTTGCCTTCGGAGGATTCCTGGCTCGGGATGATGCCGCAAACCGTTTGGAGAACAGGGCACGGCAGGCTGAGCTTGGGATTGAAGATATCACCGATCATCTTCTGAGTATCCCAAGGAGCCCACCGATCGGGAAAATTGCGCACAGCCATCGTGCGAATATCAAAACGCTCCGGCACGAAATCCTTCATCTCCGGCACGCCTTCGACGGTCGCGCCGGTCGGGCGCAGCGATTGCGCTTGAAGGATCACACGGTCCTTTTCGACGTGGGTGACGAGATCGCGCCGGACGCATTGCTCGTTGATCGGATCGAACCGATTGTAGCCAGGCACTTCGTCGCCGGCGCCGGTTGAAGGCGCAAGCATCTCGTCGAACAAGCGGATGAGATCGGTCGGCTCGTATTCCTTGACCGGGACATCGATCGATTCCAGCGCCGAGATAATGCCATCGCGCATGGTCTGCAGCTCTTCGCTCGTAAGCGATGATCCATCCGTAACCCCGACCGACATGATGACCCGAAAATTGCGCACGAAGAACGGGCCGTCGCTAGCGAGTGTGGACCACGCGCCGCCCGTAAGCTTGTCGAGCCGGTGGCGAGCAAGGGTCTGAAACACGCCAGAAGCTTTGATACGAGGCAACGCCCAAGCCTGCAGCTTCTCGGCAACACGCGGACTTGCATAGTTTGTCACGCTGAACTTGGTTCCGGGCAACAGGATATCGGAGAAGATCGAGCCGATCATGTCGCTGACGCGATCGTTCGCACCGACCAAGGGAGCGAGCTCAAGAATGAATCCCTTGGACCGAACCTGATGGAATATCCGCTTGTTCTCATCGAACGAGCGATAGCCCAGATAATGCGAGAGCATCGGTATCGCCGCTGGCCGTGCATTTTGCTCCGGCTTGCGGCTGTCTCCCACGACGAGATCGACAATGTTGCTGAGGACGTTGCCCATCGCGCTTTACTCCACGGTGCCTGGAAAGGAGGCTGCCTCTCGGCGTGCCTGCTGCTGAGTGGATAGGCGCTCTTTCACCTTGTCCTCGATCTCCTCGATGGGATTGGGGCGATCGGCAGCAGCCGCTTGCGCGGTAACTTCGTCGCCTGCTGGAGGAAGCCCTGCACTCAAGACTCCGGGAGCGATGGCGAGAAAGGAAGGCGCGCTTTCAGCAGCCGCCAAAAGACCGCGATTGCGCGAAGGTTGAGCGCCGCGCTGGGCCATTGCATCCATCGCATCCCCGCGCCCTGGCAAGCCCGCCTGGGTATGAACCACGCGTCGAGCGTGAGAGGTCCCCGATGCATCGGTATAGGCGGGGAATACGACGGACAGCTCATAACTCGGCGCAGGACGCGACATCGCCGGAGCATTCGCAGCAGCGATGATGTGAACGGGCGTGTCGATGCCGTCGTCCATCTGGTAGGGGCCGACAGGGTCGAGCAGGTCGGTTGAGCTCGTCTCTCCGATCCTTGCGAGCGCATTGTCATCAATCACTGTCGAGGGTGCACACACGCCGTCAGGAGCATCACATCGGAAGCTGCCATTGATGTTCGTCCCGAACGTCGTGCAACCTCCAAGAGCTGCGGCGAGCGCTGCAAGCGCGATAAGCGGCTTCATTGTCATGAGGCGTTCCCTTTGATCCAGTTTTCGAGGAATTCGCGCGGGCGGTAGCCGTGAACCACAGCGCCATCCTCGCGAACGATGACCGGGGTGCCGGTGAAACCGTGCTTACGTGCAAACGCTTCGTTGGCATCAAGGCCCGAAGTGTCGCAGTCGCCGCCTGTCGTGATTGACCCACCATCATAGGCTTGGTTCACCGCGCGCTTTTTGTCGGGCGAGCAGATCACCGCTTCGGAAATCGGGCGGGTGCCGAGAACGGATATCGGGCGCTCGACCACCTTCACATCGAGCGTTTCAAGCGTTTCGTGCAGACGCTTGCAGTACCCACAGCGGAAGTCGCTGAAGACGGTCAGGGTTCTAGAACCCCGCCCCATCGTAACCGCGCCGTTCTTCGGCAAAGCTCCAAGAGCAGCCGGATCAACTTGCGCGTCAATGGTCGGCGCTGCACCTTTTGGCTGAGTACCTAGTCGACCGGACTGTGCAGGCGCATTGTCAGCAGCGCCCCCTCCCCCGACAAGCATATCCGGGTTCATTTCGAGGAGGCGCGCGGCGGTCAGGTCCTGCCTGGTCTCCATATCGTAGACACGGCCGATGATGAGATATCGTGCGCCTTCGTCGACATAGAACAGGTTCTGCTTGGCCTGGACCTCGCAGACGCCATCAATTCTGGCGCAATCAACCGCCGTGATCTCGGTTTTGGGCAGCCTGTCGGCGAGCGCTTTGGCAACGTTGGAGTCAGCCGGGGAGACGAGAGCGGCGGCGGCGACCGCAACGCCGCTTCCTGTCGCAAGGGCCGCGATACCGCCGGTCACTTTGGCCAAGGGTGTATACTTCTTCATACCATTACTCCTCCTCAGTTTCGGATGAACGTGCCGTCGAGGAAAACGACCTCGACCTCCGCCCCGGTCGGCATTTCGACCACTGGCTGATATTGTTCGGCTCGCTCGATCAGATATTCAGACAAGGTGTTGCCGGCATTGGCCGCGCCGCCGCCAATAGCCTGAATGCCCACATCCTCCGCCGAAGGCAGAACGGGTTCGTTGGCGATGCGCGGGATCTGATTGGCGCCTTGGAAGGCGTTGCCGACGCCGCCGAAGAGCCCGGCGATAAAGGCCTGCGTAGTCAATCCGCCTTCACGGCTCACAACCCGTCCACGCACGCCGACCTTGCCGCCGAAGGCGATGAAGCCTTTGACTTCGGAGACCGCGAACCGCCCGCCCGGCTGCGCGCAGGTCATGCGTTGGAGTTTGACATAGACCTTCTCGCTGGAAAGATCGCCATAGGCAGCGCCATTGACCATGCAGCCTTGCACGCGGGTCGCGAGGAGTTTCCCTTCCCCATAGACCGAGCGCGCCGGACCCGTGACACGCAGAAGGACAGGTAGCGGATCGCTCTGGCTGCGCGTGTTCGTAGTCGCATCAACACCGACCACCACGGTCGCCTTGGCGATAGAATTGGGCGGAAGGTAGTTCGGAGAATCTGTGTAAACGGCAGGTGAGTTCGAGGGATCGATGCGCGATGCTGTTCCACCCTCAGCCGCGAACGACACCATCTGGACATCATTCGAGCGGCGAGGAGGGGTTGGCGCCGCCGCAGCAGAACCTTGGGCGGGGGGCACGCCCAAAGCCTGCGCGGCGGCGACCGGGCCCGGCGCTGTTGGCCGAGCGTTCCCGCGCTGCACCTGTTGGCGCAGCTGCTGGTTCTCACGTTCATAGGCTTCCAGCACGCGCTGGCCGTCGCGCGCCATCTCCGCATTGGCGCCTCTAAGCTGTTCCACTTCGCTCTTGAGCTCGGCCAATTGAGCGCCCTGAGCTTCGGTGCCCTTAACACGAGTGTCGAGCGTGTTGATCTCACCCTCGTACATCGCAACCCATTCCTGATCGACACGCTGACGGTTCATCAAGGCATCGGTCGACACGGTCGTTTGCGTGCCATCAGCCATCGCCTCATCAATCGTGTCGTCGGTATCGAGGACATACATCGCGCCAGCGATCGCAATCACTCCACCCAGACCGAACATGAGCATTTTCTGACGCTTCTGCGTCTGCGAATTCTCGGCAATCGAGCCCGTCGCATCAAGAGTATCGTGCTGGTCGACTTCGGCCGCATCGAGGTTCTTTGGTTTGCGCTTCAGAAAATCCATGAGCTTTACCTTCCTGAGGGGACCACGACGTAAGCAGCGGTGGCCTGCCCGCTTTCGAGGTTCGGATTGGAAATCGTCACAGCGATCGCCCCATCGCCAGCGATCAGCTGTTCATTGAGAACGAGCGGCGCGTCGCCCGTGTTTTCGATGCGGAGTACCTTCCCCGTCATCGTCGGGCTTCGATATTCCGTGACCAACTGGACCTTGAAGTCGCCGACATTCACCGGAGCGCGAGCCGCGTCGCTGATGTCGAAGCCCGTGACAGGACGCTGCTCGAACATCGCCCGGACAAGGCCCACAGCACGGTCTTCAAGAGGCGCAAAGGCCTGAAGCGTTTCAGCCGGAGGCTGCGGGTTCTCGACATCCGCATTCGCGACAAAAACCTGGAGAGCGCCCTCCCCACCTACCCGGCAATCAAACTTGTAGACGAAGCCCTTTTGGGTGGTGCCGAAGAACGAGATGTTCGGCTTGGAATAGCCCTGCGGGACAGAGAGATAGAGGTCGCCGCGCGTCGGCTCGTGCACGATGGAGAAGTCTTCGGTTGGCACGCCTGATTGGACACGCGAGACGGACACGAATTGGTCATCCTTCAACGCGATGCGCGTGAGATCAGACTTGGACGCCTGGCAGAGGACCTCGCCATTATCCACAGTGAGGATGTGTTCCTGGGCAGCAGCCGGAGCAACTGAAACGGTGAGCGAACCGGCAATTAACGCGCTCCCAGCAAGGCGGGTAAGCTGGCAATCGATCCGCGAAGCAAGAACAGCGCCAGTCGCGATCATAAGTGAAGAGACAAATAGGCTCATTTGTCCTCTCCCTCTTTTACGACCACGCCAAAGCCTTTGAGGCGAAGCGACACACCGGTGTATTTCCAGTGGAACTCGAAAATCTTGTGCTCGCGGCGGACATCGCGCGAGCCGACGATCGTGTGGAGCACGCCGCCGACCTGACTAGTGAGGGCTTCCGGATCGGTCTTGATCCAATCGATCGTGACGAACTGCGTGACCTGCGAGCCCTGTTGCTCCTGCATGATTGTCATAAGATCGGCTTTGAGCGCGCCGCGCGATTCCGGCGCAGCTATCGCGACGATTCCATCGAGCCAATATTGCAGGGTTTCAGGAGAGCGATTGAGCGCAAGCTGCGCTGTGTCGCGGGTCACCGCCTCGAGATATTCGGGCGTAACGGCAGTCGAGCTGAGCGCCATCTTGCTGGGAAGGATCGGCTGCAGCACGATCTCGCGGTCGCGGGTCGACGCTGCGGTGAACATGACCACGACCAAGATACCGAGGACAATGCAGATCAGCGCGAGGAGATTGCGTTGTTTAAGCGTCTTTTGCGACGCTTCATGAGCAAGAGATAATTCCATGTCAGCCCGCCATCACACGAAGATGAGAGGGCGGAGCGACCTTCAGACCAAAGAAACCACCTGGCAAATGCCAGTAGCCAAAATGCAGCACCCAATACATTGAACGCCCGGCTTTGAGTTTGCGATACCCAAACCACGCAGCGATGGCCAAGATAAGGCCGATGACAATATGCTGTGCGAGAATTCCCCACGCGAAGGGAATAACCATCACGAGGAATTCATCGAGCGTCCAAAATCCGATTAACTCCGGATCATCAAGATGCTTTGGGATGGAATATTGGTCCAATGGTCAGCTCCGCCAAAAAAGGAGGTGGCCGTCATCTGAAAAGCAGACAGCGATGCACCCCCTCGATGAAGGTTCGATCGCCAGATCAGACCGTGCCGGTGATCGTCGAAGTGACGATCGGCACACCGGTGCCAGCACCAACGCCGACGCCGACCGGAATGGCAATCTGACCCATCGAAAAGCGGCCTGAGGCGAGCGCGACGATGCCGCCAGCAAGCGACAAGACGGTAATGATCTTACCGCCCGAACCCTCGAGGAAGTTCGTGAACGTCGTCAGCGCTGTATCGAAGGTAGTGTCGGTGCCGGCCAATGCAGCATCCACACCCAGGACGCTCATTCCGGCGACCGCGGCTGCGGCCACGGCGAGAGTCGAGCCGGCCTTCTTTAATTCCGGTTTTTTCAAAGCGTGTGTTTTCATTGTCTTTCCCTTCTGGTTTGACGAGAGACGCTGATGGCGTCGCAATCAAAAGGGCAATTTCGCGGGTCTTTTCTCAAGTGATTGATCGCAGCAACTTAGAATTAACTTGCCCGAATCACTGTTTTTGGACCCGGCTGGCACGAAATTCGTAACCAGGTGGCTTCACCGGCGTAGCCAAGTGGTGTCGTATTCAGACCCGGGCGGTCATGATTATCGACCCACGTGGGTATTATTTCTTGCCGCGTGGTTTGCGGGCATAACCAGTCCGAAAATTTTTCGAGTCGGAAGGCTCGACCAGTGATGGGCTAAGTGCGACAGACGCTTCGGAAAGAACGATAAGACTGGAGGAACTCGCCAATGGCCGCCGAGCCGAGCGTCAATCATAAGCTGATGGTCAGCAGAGAGGGTCTCGAGGTCATTGCGGAAGCCGTAAAAGCTCTGACCCTGCGAGAAGAGCGCTTTCAAAGACTTAGCGACGTCATTACGACCGCTCTGGAAACAGTGGAACCCGAGAGCGCAGCGCTGCCTGAAGGCTTCGGGGAAGACCCGCCACTGGGCGGCCCAATTCCTATCAATCTGAGGCTGGCCAAGCCTCTCAACGACGAGCTTGACATGTTTCGAGCCAGCTTGTGCCAGCGCGCGGGAGACCATTGCGGCGTGCGAGAAACGGTCATCTATTGCTCGATGCAGATCGCAAAAGGGTAAATTTTCTCTTGCCAAACCCTTGAAAAGTTATCCACAGTATGCGTGTGCATAGGCTGTGTATAAGGAAGGATCATGTATCAGGGGTCAGGGAGTGTTGAAGAGAAATCGTGCGCTCAGGTGCACCGTGAAAACGCCATTCTCATAAAGCTTCAGATGAAAAAGCAGGGTGTGAGCATCAGATGCCTCGTGAGTGAAGGGATCGTGAAGACCAGCCACCGCCATCGGTTCTATGAGCGCATCGAGGAAGGCAAGCTGGAGTTCGATGAAATCGTCAAGCTGAGGCAGAGGTTAAAAATCGACCCGGTCCGCGCGGAATTAGCGATGCGCTGCTTTGATAGCCCGGAATCCTATGAAGACCCCTGCTGCGAGACCACGGCCCATGTTGCGACTGCTCTGGCCGTTCAACTCTTCGAAGTTATGGCGGCTTGTGAGGGCGAATTCGAACCTTTGAAGGAGGGGCTTTGCCAAGGTCTTGCCAAGCGCGCGACTACGGCGATTGCCGAGAATCATGCGCGCATCGAAGCTCAACGTGAACCGATAGGTGACGCGGACCGCGCGTTTGGGTGACTGCCGAGCGCTACCGGCACGCAATCACGGAATGCATGCGGATCGATCAAGCGATCCGCCGCCAAACCCAAAATTCACGGACGACAAGGGGCGCAGATTTCGATATTCTGCGACTATGAAGCACGAAGCCCTGATTGCCTGGACGTCGCTCTATATCGCTGTGGGTATCATGGCGCTGATTTGCGCGGTCCTGTCCGTGCTGGTTACTGCGGATGATTGGCGCGCTGGTCGATGGCGTCCAGCCCTTGAGACTGGCCTCGACAAAGTGCTGTTCCTGCCCAAAACTTGGCTGAGATGGCAAGTGAACTACATGCACGGGGCTCCGGTGATCCTAGCGATCTCGGCTTATTATGCATCGCATGTCGGCTTCTCAGTCTTCTGGGATCTGTAAGAAGTCTGAATTTCGGACAGAGGCCGTCGGCGTACCTCTGCGTGGAATTCGGATGCTTGCGCCTTCTGAAAAAACTGGTCCGATGAGGCCAGGGTACAAGATCATTTACCAAATTTGATTGCCAAACAGCGAACAAAGCGACATATCGTCGTCGTCCATGACACGCGCACTAATCTCTTTGGCAATGATTGCCACGCTTGTTCTTTGCGAGCTTCTGGTCGCGCCCGATGTGCATGCGGATGAGCCGTTTTCGGGCACTCACGTCGCTGATCATCTCGCCGCACACGGGTCAGAGCACTACGCTGATGTAGATCACAACGACGATGCCGATGGCCAATCTCATCCTGATTTGCACCATCATAGTTGCAGTTTTGATGTACCGACCCTGGCTAGATTGAAAGACATCAGCGGCCTTACGCTGGCGCTGCCTGTACTTCCTTTGAGCGATCAGGCGCCACACAAGCGCGCCCAAGACGTTCTGAAAGAACCACCGAAAGCCTGACACGAAGCCATGAATGGAGCCGTCCGTGCTTCTTTCGTCCCTATCTGTCAGGAGTTTCCAACATGTCGTTTCGACATTGGCCTATGGCTGTTGCAGCCTTGGCTCTCGCCTCTCCCGCCTTCGGGCAGGAGACCCTTTCCCTCGAGGATGCACTCGCTCGTGCCGGCCTGTCTTCCGAGGCTGACACTTCAGCGTCGTCTGATAATCCGCGCCTGATCGGCCCGGTTGCCGAGGCAGACGCCGCACAGGCGCGTATCGATCAAGCGCGCCTCCGGCCAAACCCTCAACTGTCGGTTGAAGTCGAAGATTTTGCGGGCTCGGGAGCCTTCACAGGGCTGCGAGCAACCGAATACACTTTAGCGATAGGCCAACAGTTCGAGCTTGGCGGGAAACGTAGCGCACGGATCGAAGCGGCAGAAGCGCTGGCTTCAGTAGCCAACACTCGAACCGACCTGACGCGCGCTGACCTGGCTCTTTTTGTCCGCACACGGTATCTCGCTGCGGTCTCGTCCGAGGCTCGCTTGAAACTGGCCGCGGAGGTGGTTGAGCGCAATCGCGAATTGGCAAGGATAGCCCAAGCCCTAGTCGAGGCGGGGCGCGAGCCTCCCCTGCGCGCCATGCGTGCGCAAGCGGCATTGGCTGAAGCAGAGGCTGATGAACAAGCAGCGAAAGCTGCCAGCATGGCTGCACGGACCGCATTGTTCGCGCTCTGGTCTGATGAGCCCGGCTCGCAATCTATTCCTTCGGCCTTTCCCGCCATCGCGATACCGTCAGATGAGATTGGGCCTGAAAACGGCCTGAGCTATCGCTTGGCACGTGACGAACGTGAAGCCGCGCGAGCCATGATTAGCCGTGAGCGATCACTGGGCGTTCCTGACCCGACCTTTTCAGCAGGCATCCGGCAGTTTGAGGAAAGCGGTGACACTGCGTTCATCGTGGGTGTTTCGATCCCGCTCCCATTCTCGAATCGCAACCAGGGCAATGTCCGGGCTGCCGAGGCCGAGCTGCGCGCAGCGACCGCTCGCGAAGCGGTAGTGCTCGCTGAACTGCGCCAGCGGATAGCGCAGGCGCGGTCTGACTATCTCGCCGCAGACTCGCGTGTCGAAACGCTCTCTCAGGCGTCCCTACCTCAGGCTGAGGAGGCTCTGCGGCTTGTGCAGATCGGATACCGCGCTGGCCGATTTCCTCTGATCGAAGTGTTGAATACTGCCGAAGCTCGCGATGCAATCCGCGCGTCTTTAATCGAAGCCAAGGAAGAACGCGGTCGAGCTGCCGCACTTCTGATCCGATTGGCAACCCAATCTCAAGGAGCGGGCCAATGAGCCGCAACAAAACAATTATTGGCGTTGTTGCCGCGATGTTGGCCATAGCCCTCGCCGTCTGGACATTCGCGTCGCCTGATGAATATGTGCACGAAGAGCAAGGCGATGAAGCTGTTTCGGCTGGCAAGGAAGGGGTAATTTCGCTTTCGCCCGAACAGATCACGGCAGCCAAGATCTCTGTTGTCGAAGTCACCCTTGGTGGCGCTGCGGAGCTGGTTTTGCCCGCGACCGTTTCTGCACGCCCGGACAGTATCGCGATCATTGATGCGCGCGCATCCGGTGTCGTTCGTAGCTTGCGTAAGTCTTTGGGCGAGAATGTTCGTCGCGGCGAGACAGTTGCGACTATAGAAAGCGCAGAAGCGGCCTCATTGGCGGCGGCCCGGTCTTCGGCGCAAGCCCGCTTCAATCAGGCGCAGGCATTCTTTCAGCGCGAGCAAGGGCTGTTTGAGCAGAATGTCACGGCCCGGCAGGATTTGGAGGCTGCTCAAGCCAATCTTTCAGTCGCACGCGCTGAACTCAATCGAGCCAGTGCGGCAGCATCAGCGGCCGGAGTAGGCGGCGATGGGCGCTCTGTCGCCGTCACCAGCCCAATCTCAGGCAGCGTGACCATAGCACCTGCAACGCTGGGTTCTTTCGTTAACGCGGGGGAAGAATTGTTCCGCGTAGTCAACCCGAATGGTTTGCAGATCGAAGTCGCGATACCGGCTTCCGACATCGGGAGAATACGGCCCGGAGATATAGCGACATTCGATTTGCCAGGTGGGGGGTCAGCCACAGCACAAGTGCGCGCTGTCACACAATCGCTCGACCCCGAAAGTCGGACTGTGATTGCAGTTCTACCATTGCCGCGCGCTTTGGCAGGCCTGCAGGCGGGATCGTTTGTTGAGGTTCGACTGCAGAGTTCAGGCGAAAGTGACCCCAGTCGGATTGTCGTCCCCGAAGACGCCGTTCAAACCGTGGATGGCCAGACTGTTGTGTTCATCCGCACCGAAGAGGGGTTCAGGGTTCAACCCGTCCAGACTGGCGACCGGTCAGCCGGAATGGTGACGGTCCTATCGGGCATTGAAGCAGGTCAACGCATCGCTTCAGAAAATGCCGTGCTCTTGAAGGGCGAGCTCGAAAAGGATGAGGCTGGTCATGGCCACTGATTCATCTGCGCAAACCGCAATGCCTGCTGAAGGGTCGGAAAAGCGCGGCGTGATCGCCGGTATTCTAAACCTATCGGTTCGCTATCGCTGGGCGGTCATTGCGCTCACACTGCTCGTGTCGGGCTGGGGTGCGCTTAACCTTCTGCGCCTGCCTATCGATGCGGTTCCCGACATCACCAACACACAGGTGCAAATCAACACTGCCGCGCCCGCGCTTTCGCCCGAACAGGTTGAAACGCAGGTGACCTTCCCGATTGAAACCGGACTGGCCGGAATCGAAGGGCTGGAACTGACCCGCTCGATTTCTCGCAATGGCTTCAGCCAGGTGACTGCGATTTTCGAAGAAGGCACCGACATCTACTTTGCGAGGCAGCAGATTTCCGAGCGATTGGTTCCAATCGGAGCCGAACTGCCCGAAGGCGCGGAAACCAGCATGGGGCCGATCTCCACCGGGCTGGGCGAGGTTTTGATGTACTCGGTCGAGTACACGAACCCTAGCGGCGAAGGCGCAGGGACTGTCGGCGCGTCCGGGTGGCAAGGTGATGGAAGTTTCATCACTGAGCGCGGGGAGCGGCTTGCCAGTGAGGTCGAGAAAGCAGCCTATCTGCGAACCGTTCAGGATTGGATTGTTGCGCCGCTCATGCGGTCGGTGGACGGTGTTGCCGGTGTCGATTCCATCGGAGGTTTCGAAAAGCAGTTTCTAGTCCAGCCCGATCCGGCCCGTATGACAGGATATGGCGTCGGTTTTGAACAGCTCATCGATGCCTTGAACGCGGCCAATCTCGCTGAAGGAGCCAATTTTGTAGACCGGGCGGGCGAGGCTTTGCTGGTTCGTGTCGACGCACGACTTGGGGGTGTCGAAGACATCAGGCAAGCTGTCGTTACGACGCGCGAAGCCGTTCCGGTGCGCGTGGGTGACATAGCCGATGTGGAAGTGGGCGGCGATTTGCGCACGGGCGCTGCATCGCTGAACGGCGAAGAAGCCGTGATCGGCACCGTTTTGATGCGCGCGGGCGAGAACAGTCGCACGGTTGCCGCCGGAGCAGCGGAGCGGCTTGAAGAAGTTCAGGCCTCTCTCCCGGAAGGCGTGGAAGCCAAGGTTGTCTACAATCGGTCTGCCTTGGTCGATGCGACGATCAGCACCGTGCGAACCAACCTGGCCGAGGGCGCGCTGCTGGTGATTGCCGTGTTGTTCTTCATGCTCGGCAATATCCGTGCCGCTATCATCGCTGCGCTCGTCATTCCTGTTTCCATGCTGATGGCAGCCATCGGAATGAACCGGCTTGGCGTATCAGGCAACCTGATGAGCCTTGGTGCGCTCGACTTTGGTCTCATCGTCGATGGCGCAGTGATCATCGTCGAGAACAGCGTTGCGAGGCTTGCTGAGCGGCAAAAGCGCGAGGGGCGTTTGCTCACACTGCGCGAGCGCCTGTCCGAATCTCAGGCTGCTGCGCGAGAAATGATCAAGCCGACCGTTTACGGTCAGGCGATCATTCTGTTGGTCTATGCGCCGCTGCTGACGTTTACCGGCGTGGAAGGCAAAACCTTCTCACCCATGGCGATAACCGTGATGTTGGCGCTCGCTTCAGCCTTCGTTCTGTCGCTCACCTTCGTGCCAGCGATGGTCGCAGTGCTTCTGAACAAGGAGATTTCCGAGAAGGAAGTGACGCCTGTGCGGCTGGCGAAGGAACGCTATGGTCCAGCGGTCGCACGTGCCATCGCGCGCCCGTGGCCTGTAATCGCTACTGGGGCAGGCCTGTTCGCAGTCTCCATGCTGGTGTTCACCACGCTTGGCAGCGAGTTCACACCTCAGCTCGATGAGCGCGACGTGGCGGTCCAGTCGATCCGAATCCCCTCGACCTCGCTGGAACGCTCATTGACCATGCAACGGGGGGTTGAGGACCGCTTGGAAGACTTCCCGCAGGTTGAACTGATCTTCTCGCGCACGGGCACCGCCGAGGTAGCGACCGACCCGATGCCGCCAAACATCTCGGATGCTTACGTCATTCTCAAGCCGCGCGATGAATGGCCTGATCCCAGTCTTCCCAAAGATGAGCTGGTCGAAGAGATGGAGGAAGCGCTCGGTGGTTTGATCGGCATGAATTACGAGTTCAGCCAGCCCATTGAGCTTCGCTTCAACGAGCTTATCGCAGGCGTGCGCGGGGACGTCGCGATCAAGCTTTATGGCAATGATCTTTCTGCGTTGAGCGATTCGGCCAATGAGGTGGCCACATTGCTGCGCGGGATCGATGGCGCGGGCGATGTAAACGTCCAGCAGGTAACCGGCTTTCCCACACTCGACATCGCGTTCGATCGGGCCACGATTGGGCGCTACGGCCTGACAGTCGAAGAGGTGGCGCAATCCGCCGCCATTGCCGTTGGCGGGCGTCCTGCGGGATTGGTGTTCGAGGGTGATCGGCGGTTTGAGATTGTTGTCCGATTGGACGATGCAACCCGCAACGATTTCGATCAGCTGGGAGCGCTGCCTGTCCGGCTCAATAGCGGGTCCACAATCCCGCTCCGGCAATTGGCGGATTTTCGCGTCGTTGATGGACTTGCCGAAGTACGCCGTGAGCAAGGGCAAAGGCTGGTCATCGTTTCAGCCAATGTTCGTGAACGCGATCTTGGGTCCTTCGTGGATGAGGCCCAGGCGGTGGTTGAAGACAATGTGACGCTCCCACCGGGTTCATTCATCGAATGGGGCGGGCAATATCAGAACCTGCAAGCTGCCCAGGCTCGGCTCTCCATAGTGGTGCCTGTCTGTTTTGCGATCATACTCCTGCTGCTTTACGTCGCACTCGGCGGATGGGTGCCAGCCTTTGCGGTCTTTAGTGCTATTCCAATGGCACTGGCGGGCGGGGTCTTCGCTTTGGCCCTACGCGGTATGCCGTTTTCGGTTTCGGCTGCGGTAGGCTTCATCGCCCTGTCTGGGGTTGCCACTCTCAATGGGTTGGTGATGATGACCGCAATCCGGCAGCGGCTTGAAGCCAAAATGCCGCTGATTGAAGCGATAGCTGATGGCGCTTTGGCGCGCTTGCGCCCGGTTCTTATGACAGCGCTGGTGGCCGCGCTTGGCTTTGTTCCGATGGCTCTCGCCACTGGTACGGGTGCAGAAGTTCAGCGTCCTCTGGCAACGGTCGTTATTGGCGGCTTAGCTACGGCCACGGCGCTGACGCTGTTTGTACTGCCTGCGATTGCCCGTCTTGTGCTTAACGGGTCTGACGACGAGAGTGACAGAGAGGAGAGTAAGGTTGTCGATAGCCGAATACAAACTGAGGGGAGCGCCCGATGAGCGGTGACGACAACATCAGCCCTGATACTCCGGAGAAGCGCAAGACGTTGTGGATCGTTCTTTGGTTGAACGTGGCGATCGCGGTCGGCTTTTTTGCTGTCGGCTACTTTGCCGATTCCAATGCGCTGCTTGCCAACGGACTCGACAATTCGTCGGATGCTATCGTCTATGCGCTGAGCCTACTTGCACTCACCCGTTCGCGGACATGGAAGCGGGGGGCGGCACGCTTTTCTGGCATTATGCTCCTCGTTTTTGCGGGTGGTGTCATCGCCGACGCCATTCGGCGCTTCCTCGAGGGATCTGAACCTGGGGGCATCATGATGATGGCGATGGCTGCGGTGGCCGCCGTAGTCAATCTGGTGTGTCTGCGATTGCTGCAGAACATGCAGGCGAAGGACGTAAATCTGCGCGCAGCCACAACCTTCAGCTTTAACGACTTCATTTCCAACGGAGGTATCATCTTAGCTGGCGCTATTGTTATGCTGACCGGCGCAAATTGGCCTGATCTGCTGGTTGGCATCGCGGTCGCAGGAATCGCGCTATACGGCGGCATCGACATCTTGCGCGATGCGCACATGGACAAGCATGATCAGGAAGGCACCGAGCACTAAAAAGATGGCGGATTTAAAAGATGAGCGCACTTAGTGAAAACGGGTGCAGAGGTTCAGCGTCCCCTGGCAACGGTCGTTATTCGCGACTTAGTTACGGCCACGGCGCTGACATTGTTTGTACTGACTGCGATTGCCCGTCTTGGACTCACTGACAGCAGAAAAGCTGAATCCAGCTTAGACGGCGCTGGACCAATTCCGCGCGAGCTTTGACAGAGATCAGGGGATACAGACTAAGCCAGCGGAACTCTGCGTCCTGCTGGACTCGTTTTCTGCGCCTTAGTTTTTGCAGCCATTCTTGTCGCAAGTTATCCGTGAGGAAGTGTTCACCCAGTGGTCTGCATTAACAGTTGTATCGAAACCGCAGCCAGTCGTGCCACCCTTCGTACCACTATGTACTTCATTAGTGGGTGTATGTTTTACAGCCATGATTATTCTCCTTGGTGAGCCAGTAGTGTGACGGTAGGCGAACAGAAAAACAACCGAGCAACTAAAGAAATTTGGTCGTGTCGGCCCTTTCGACTCTCGTGTGCCATTCAATGATACCAAGGCTCCAACTGATGATGTTCATCACCGGGGCTGCACGCGGATGTCCAGTTGTTCATGCTGGTCACTGATGCAATGCTCGTGATCAGCAAGGCTTTCCATGATCGCGCACTGCTCGATCTTTCCGCCCCGACATTGGTCGAGCATCCGCTCCAGCTCGTTTTCGAGTGATCGAAGTTGCTCAATCCGGTTTCGCACACCGGTAAGGTGGCGGCGTGCAATCCCATCAACATGACTGCAATCCTGTTCCTCGCTGGATTGCAGCTCGATAAGCTCCCGAATGGCGTCGATCTCGAAGCCTAGATCGCGCGCATGCCGGATGAAACGCAGCCGCTCAAAAGTCTCTTTGCCATAGACGCGGCGACCACTCTCGGTGCGCTCAGGCTCCGCCAGTAGCCCAATGCTTTCATAGTAGCGGATGGTCGTCACTTTGACATTTGTAGCCTTGGACAAGGCTCCGATGCTCTTCAAATCCCGCTCCATTTTTTTGTTGTTGCTTCTACAGTCGCTGTAGATTGTATCATGGGTTCATTGGTAATCAATGAGTCGAGTTTGAAATGAGCGAATGTTGCGAAAACAAATCATTTGACGGCGTGTCACCGGCCTACAAACGGGCCCTGATCGCTGTCATCATCATCAATGGGATCATGTTCGGGGTCGAGTTTGCAGCTGGGTATCTTTCCGGTTCGCAGGCTTTGAAAGCCGACGCGCTGGACTTTGCCGCAGATTCCGCAACCTATGCGATCAGCCTGGCTGTGATCGGCTCTGCCTTGATCGTGAGAGCGAGGGCGGCTTTGCTCAAGGGGCTTTCCCTCTCGGCAATGGCCATCTTCGTACTGATCTCGACCGCGATCAGTTTCTTCGATGCCACGCCGCCTGAGGCCTCTACCATGGGCTGGGTCGGTTTTTTGGCGCTGGCTGCCAATCTGTTCTCGGTGGTGATCCTGCTGCGTTGGCGCGATGGAGACAGCAATGTGCGCTCCGTTTGGCTGTGCTCACGCAATGATGCCATCGGCAATATTGGCGTCATCATAGCAGGTGGTTTGGTTGCAGTGACGCAATCTGCCATTCCTGACCTGATCGTCGCTGCGATCCTTGCAGGTCTGTTCTTCCGATCCTCCTATTCAATCATTGGCCAAGCGCTGGAGGAAAGCGGTGGCTGGCGAAACGCTGTAGGTCTGGCGCCAGTTGGAGAGAGCAAATGAAGCTTCGCATCCCACCGTTGCTGCAAGCCGCCATTTTTGCACTGATAAGCTGGGCATTGGCCGCCCTAGTGCCACAAGCCTCGATCTCACTTAACTGGCTAAACCTTATTGCAATCGGATTGCTAATGATCGGCTCGGCGATCTTGCTTGCTGCCGTGCTGGACTTCTCGCGGAATGAGACAACCGTCAATCCGCTTGAGCCTGAGCAAGCGGAAACGCTGGTCGTATCTGGTCTATTTCGCTTCACGCGAAATCCGATGTATCTCGGGATGGCACTCTTACTATTCGCTTGGGCGCTCTACCTAGCCAATGCTTTGGCGATCATTGGGCCCGTGCTGTTTGTAGTCTCCATCACGGCCCTTCAGATCAAGCCGGAGGAAGAGGTGCTTGGGAAGATATTTGGCCAAGATTACGCTGAATATCGCAAACGTGTGAGGCGCTGGCTGTGACTTGGTTGGGACTATCCAGCACCTACTCGCTCGCTGCGTTCGGTATGTCGTTTCTCGCCGTGTCAGCGATCTTCACACTTGCCGCCTTCTCCAAGTTATCGGGTCGCTTTGAGTTCTGGCCGCCCCCGGCACCGAAGAGCTGGCAACATCGCACGTTCTTGGCGCTCTTCCGGTTGTTTCTCTACCCGCTCGTTGTCCTATCGTTTCTGGAATTCCAGATAGCCAACAATGCCACCGGATTGTCGCGACAAGCCATAGGCGGCTTGCTTCTTTTGTTGGGTTTTGGGCTAGCTCTTCGCATCACTCTCCAAATGGGTTGGCGCAACGCATTCGGTGAAAAAAAGGGCTTGGTAACAGACGGTTGGTTCGCGATCAGCCGCAACCCGGTCTACGTGGCAACTTGGGCTGGTCTTTTGGGCTGGGGCCTAGTCCTCGGTCAGTCGAGTGTGACTGTCCTGCTTACGTTGTGGGCTCTCTTGTATGTGCTCGCGCCCTTCCTTGAGGAGCGCTGGCTGGAGCGACAATATGGCGATGAATTTCGGCGCTATAAATCATCAGTTGCGCGGTTCGTATGAGGGCGGTGAGGATTTCGACCGTTGCAGAGGTGATGGTGGCAGGCTCAGGCTTACTTCTTCTAATCTTGGGCGTCTGGTCGTTTGCCGATCCTGAGGTATTCACGGACTTGTACGGTATCGATGCTGCAAAGCCGTCCGCGGCCATTGCTCTGCGCTCAATGATCGGAGGCGGCGAAATTGGTCTCGGACTGTTCTTGTTTCTCGGCAAAAAATTCGGCGTCCCGCTTCATTCTCGGCTTTGGCTAGCGGTCTCTTTGTTCGCGTGCGTGTTCTTGGCGCGTGCCGGTGCAGTCATCTTGGCTTGGCCTGAGGTGTCGACTGGAATGATCAGAGAGCTAACAATCGAAGGCGTTTTGGTAGGCGCTTTTGCAACTCTTCTTTTCCTATATGATCACATGACTCGCGATCGCTATTAGACCTTTGACCTCGGACTAATCGCTACACGCCATCTGGCGAGTACCTACATCTGCATCCGGGTTTATGGCCAAACACGCGCTTCTAGTTGCCTGAGTCACAAACCGAGCGGATATCGACCGACCCAGTTTAAACCACTAGGGACAGTGGCCCAAACCCCTTCAATGCCGTGGCCACATACCCCAGTCCTCAGCCAACTCGCTCCGGCTACGGCTACTTGGCAGTGACGCGGGCTTTGCGCCTGCGAAACATAAGAATGCAGCCAAGAATACTCGCGAAGACACCAAGCGCGGCGAATAGAATTAGTATCGGGTGGCTCGTGTCCTCTCGTGACCGCAGATCCATGATATGAAGCCCCCACATGAAATCAAACGCGCGCCACCAACGTGTGCGGACCGCCTCGATCTGACCCGTGTCGCGGCCGACATAGACATGTGTTCCCTCGTCCAAAACGACCTGCCAAACAGGTAATGGGCGGCGAAAGTCGAAAGGCGCGGTATTGGCTTCAAACTGGCGCACCGTACTGATATTGCCACCTCCGACGATCTGCTCGGCCACAATTGACCGAGCTAGAGCTTCGTCCACTGGCGGCAAGGGCGTACGGCTTTCCCAATCAAATCGGGTGATGCTTCCATCCATCGCGGTCAGCATCATGATGGCTCGCCCGTCCTGCATGAAAGCGCGCATCTCTTTCAGAGGCTGATCGATCTCTGGGACCACATCGGACGGCAAAGCGAGAGCAGACTGATCAGAGGCAATGCGCAGATGATTGCCGCGCACCTCTTCGATCGGGCGAGCGGCCATGAACAGGCCGCTCGCCATCCACATCAAGATCGGAATTCCCACCAGCCAACCAAGCCAGATGTGCCATTTGGCGAAGCGCAGCATCACGGGTTTTGGCAATTTAGCATCTCCATTCCTGGGGTTGGCACTTGGTGGGTCGGCTCACTTGACCTTGGTCATTGCGCTGTGATCGAAGTGACTGTGTTGCCTTCTTCGCCGGTGCTGAATTCGAACGTGACAGTGTCGCCGACCGCGACGTCGCCGCGAACTTCCTCGGTGGCGTCAAAAGCCATGACCATCTCGGGCCATTCGAGCTCTGGAACCGCCGCATGGTCGATCGTGACTGTGCCTGCTTCGGCGTCGATGGCAGTCACAGTGCCAATAGCGCTAGCCGTCTTGGGGGTGACGCCTTGATCCATGCCGTCATGCATGCCTGGCATGGATCTCTCGTCCATTGCCATGCCTTCGTGCTCAGCCATTTCTGCATTGCTGTCGCACGCGGCCAGCATCAATGGCGCAACCAGTAGGGTTAAGCGGGTTGTGGTACGCATTTTTCTTCTCCTTCGGATTGTGATGGCCGTTCAGGCCGGGGGCGCCGCATCAAGAGGTAAGCGGCGGGTAATACGAACATGGACAACAAGGGTGCGGTGATCATGCCGCCGATCATCGGCGCGGCGATCCGGCTCATAACTTCCGAACCTGCCCCCGTGCCAACCAGGATCGGGAACAGGCCAGCCAGAATGACGGCAACGGTCATCGCCTTCGGCCGAACGCGAAGAAGCGCGCCCTCCCTGATGGATTTGGTAACGGATTCCGCAGTTGGCTCACCCGAATGTCGCTCCATCGCGGCCTTCAGATAGATCAGCATCACGACGCCGAATTCTGCGGAGACCCCGGCAAGAGCAATGAAGCCAACCGCTGTTGCGACCGACTGATTGTAACCCAAGAGGTAAAGCAGCCAGAAGCCGCCCGTGAGGGCAAAAGGCAGAGTTCCCATAACCAACATCGCTTCATCGACGCGGCGGAAGATCAGATAGAGCAGCAAGAAAATGATGCCGAGCGTGGCCGGAATGACAATCTGCAGACGCTCATAGGCCCGAGTGAGATATTCAAATTGTCCCGCGTAAGAAAGGCTTACGCCTGCAGGCAAATCGACACCGTCGGCCACGGCGGTCTGCAAGTCGCCCACTACTGAAGCGAGGTCGCGCCCGCGAACATCGACATAGACCGCACTGACGAGACGGCCTTGTTCGTTCTTGAGCATTGGTGGGCCATCGCTCACGCTCACCTGCGCAACTGTCCCCAATGTAATCTGCTGACCAGCGGGAGTAAGCACTGGCAGAGCACGGATTTCGTCTACACTGTCGCGGATTTCGCGAGGATAACGAACGTTGATTGGATAGCGCGCCAGTCCCTCGACCGTGCGCCCGATATTCGCGCCGCCTATGGCTCCGGATACGATCTGTTGGACATCGGCAATATTGAGGCCGTAGCGGGACGCAGCGATCCGGTCGATGTCCACATCGATGTAGCGCCCTCCTGACAAACGCTCTGCAAGCGCTGAGCTCACGCCCGGAACTTGTTTGGCAACATTCTCGATCTGCAACGCGACGCGCTCGATTTCTGCCAGATTCTCACCTGAGACCTTGACCCCGATCGGGCTTTTGATCCCGGTGGCCAACATGTCGATACGGTTGCGTATGGGAGGCACCCAGACATTTGCGAGGCCGGGTACCTGAACGGCCTTGTCCAGCTCATCGACCAGCTTTTCGGGAGTCATTCCAGCACGCCATTCCTCGCGCGGCTTGAACCGGATAGTGGTCTCGAACATCGTCAGCGGCGCGGGGTCAGTGGCCGTATCCGCGCGGCCAGCCTTGCCGAAGACGGTCTCGACTTCTGGCACTGATTTGATGAGCCTGTCCGTCCGCTGAAGCAGCGCCGATGCTTCCCCTGGCGATAGCCCCGGCAGCGCGCTTGGCATGTAGAGTAAGTCCCCTTCATCAAGCGGAGGCAAGAACTCGCCGCCCAAGCGGCTGAACGGGACCAATGCGGTGAGGAAAACCAGCCCTGCGATTACCAGCGTCGCTTTTGGGCGTTTCATGACCCAGTCGAGGCCGGGGCGGTAGGCTTTGGTCAGCCAGCGGTTGAGGATATTGGAATCTTCCGACGGTATCTTACCCCGGACGAGCCATCCCATCAGAACCGGAACCAAGGTCACCGACAGGATCGCTGCCGCCGCCATCGCATAGGTCTTGGTAAAGGCAAGCGGTGCGAAAAGGCGTCCCTCTTGCGCCTGCAGGGTAAACACCGGCAGAAAGGAGAGGGTTATGATGAGCAGACTAAAGAACAGGGCCGGCCCAACTTCTTTCGAAGCGTCAGCGACGAGGCGCCATCGTTCCCCCTTTGAAAGTTCGGAATCCGGATTGTCGCGTTCCCAGTGTTCGATGTGCTTGTGCGCGTTCTCAATCATGACGATTGCCGCATCGACCATTGCGCCAATTGCAATCGCGATGCCGCCCAGCGACATGATGTTCGCATCCACTCCTTGAATGCGCATAACAATGAAGGCGGCGAGGACACCCAGTGGCAGAGTGACAATCGCAACCAGAGCGGAGCGCATGTGCCAAAGGAACAGCGCGCAGACGATTGCAACTATAATGAATTCAGCAATCAGCTTTCCGGTGAGGTTGTCGATAGAAGCATCGATCAGCTGTGAACGATCATAGGTCGTGACGATCTCGACCCCTTCGGGCAGGCTCGCCTTGAGCATCTCCAGCTTTTCTTCGACTGCCGTGATCGTGGCGCGCGCATCTTCGCCTTGGCGCAGCACAATGATGCCGCCTGCGACTTCGCCCTCTCCGTTGAGCTCCGCGATCCCGCGGCGCATTTCAGGGCCCAGCTGGATCGTTGCAACGTCAGAAAGGGTGACTGGAATCCCATTGCCGACCGTCTTCAGCGGGATCTGGCGAAAGTCATCGAGTCCTTCGATATAGCCCGACGCGCGAACCATGAACTCGGCTTCCCCCGTCTCGACCACCGAACCGCCGGCCTCCTGGTTGGCCGCCTGTATTGCGCGCACAACCTGGCTGTGGGTCACGCCAAGCGATGCCATGCGATAGGGTTCAAGAACCACTTGATATTGTTTCACCATTCCGCCCACGCTCGCCACTTCGGCGATGCCGGGAATGGTCTGAAGTTCGTAGCGCAGGAACCAGTCCTGCAGGCTCCTGAGGCCTGCAAGATCATTGCCGCCCGTGCGGTCGACCAGAGCGTATTCGTAGATCCATCCCACCCCAGTCGCATCGGGTCCGAGCGCTGTGGTCACACCTTCGGGCAACTCGCCCTCAACCTGATTGAGATATTCGAGAACACGCGACCTCGCCCAATAGAGATCGGTACCGTCTTCGAAGATGATGTAGACGTAGCTGTCGCCGAACATCGAATAGCCGCGCACCGTCTGCGCTCCCGGAACGGAAAGCATGGTGGTGGCGAGTGGGTAGGTCACCTGATCTTCGACGATGCGCGGAGCTTGGCCGGCATAATTTGAACGCACCACGACCTGAACATCGGACAGGTCAGGAATGGCATCCACAGGGGTTGCGCGCACCGCCCAGAAACCGGCGAGCGTGACAGCGATTGCAGCCAGAACGATAATTAACCGGTTGGCGATCGAGAGGTCGATAATCCGGGCGATCATCGGCCCACCTTTCTGATCGACACGATGCGCGGACCGGTATCGTGCTGTGTGAAGGTGAATTCGACCTCATCTCCAACTTCGACAACAGCGGTCAACGCCGCGTCTTCCAGCTCAAATGGCATGACCATGCTCGGCCAACTCAACTCCGGCACTGGAGCGTGATTGAGCGTGATCTTATCACCATCGATTTTCGTCACACGACCCGTGGTCTTGTAGCTCTTGCCAGCCTGTTCGTTTTTGGACGCATCAGGCATGACTCCATCGATCGAACGGATTTCGATGCCTGAAAGACTTGCTTCGGAATCGAGCAGGAATTGACCGGAGATCACGACCTGTTCGCCTTGTGTCAGACCAGCAAGCACTTCGGTTTGGCCATTCGCTTCGCGCCCGATCTCGACTTCTGCGGGAAGGAATGCGCCCTCATCTTGCCTGAGCATCACGATGTTGCGGCGGCCGGTGCGGATGATCGCTTCAGACGGGACAAGCAGAGCGCGGCGAGTGTCTGGCGTGAGGGAGACTTGCGCGAACATACCGGGCTTAAGCCTCCCGCTCCGATTTGGAAGCTGTGCCCTCACAGTGATCGTTCGGCTCGCACTTTCGGCGCTGGGCAGGATCGCAATGATCCGGCCTGCAAACTTTTCATTGGGAAACGCTGCCAGATTGGCGCTGACGGTCTGGCCTTCGCGAATGTCTGCTGACTGTGTCTCAGGAACGGAGGCCTCCAACCAGATCGGTGAGAAGCCCGTAATTTCTGCGAGAGTCTGCCCTTCCATAACAGTCATTCCGGGGCGCACCCCCAGCGAGGTGATAGCGCCTCCAGAAGGCGCGGTGACCGTTATGACCGTCTGAGCGCGGCGCGTCCGTTCGACGGAGGCGATGATACCGTCAGGCATGCCAAGCAAATGCATCCTTTGCCGCATCGCATCGGTAAGCGCTGCGTCGCCAGTATCGAGAACAGCGAGGTATTCGCGTTGGGCTCCGCCCCAGCTGGGCACAAGTATATCGACCAAAGGCGCGCCTCGGGCGACCAGGTCGTCCTGTGCTAATCCATAAGTACGCTGCACGTATCCACCGGCACGCGGTTGCACCAAGGCGACACTGCGGTCGTTATAGGCAAGCGCACCTGATACAGTTATCTCTGGCTCAAGGATTCCGAACTCAGCTGGAGCGGTGCGAATGCCGAAATTCTGCACCAGCCCTGGATCAATTTGAACTCCTGCGGTGGCAGACTCGCCCGCGCATTTCGGGACCAGCATCATATCCATGAATGGAGATTTGCCTGGCTCATCGAAGCGTTGGCCGGGAACCATGGGGTCGTACCAATAAAGCACGTCCTCACACTCGCCCTCAGCGACGTCGTCGGACATAACTTCGCTCTCGCCGCCAAGCGTCGAAAGACCATATCCGGCGGCCAGGCTCACAAGCGCGATGGCCGCCATTGCGCCGTAAGTGCGCTGCTTCGGCGTGAAACGTTCTTTTTCGTCGGTCATCGCCGTGCCTCCCCATAATAGAGTCTGATTTTTACTGCCATTGCGACCGTGGCGGCCTCTCGCTCGAGAATCTCCAGATCGAGCAGCGCGAGATCAGCTTTGGCTGAAATGACATCAATGAGATCGGCACGCTCAGCTGCGAAACTGGCGGTCTCGAATTCCACCCGGCTGCGTGCCAGAGGTAGGAGCTCATCCCGCGCCCGCTCCCATTGACGCCGGGCGCTTCGCCATGCGGCCATATCCGTTTCAAATTGGACCCGCAGCGCCCGCAAACGGTCGGCGCGTTCAGCCTGGGCCGCAGCGGCGCCGGCTTCGGCGGCCCGGATGCGAGGTTGTTGTCGCTTTCCAGAGAAAATTGGCAGAGTTACGGACCCCATCACCGACAGTGCGTCACCAAACCCAGGGTCGCGCCGGCCATAATTGACGCTCACGCCAAAATCTGGCCGCAATGCAGAGCGAGCCAGGTCAACACCCGCATCGGCGCGGCCGCTCTCCGCATCGGCCAGTTGAATTTCCGGGTTAAGCTCAAGCAGGTTCAGCAGAGCCTCGCGGTCAACCTCGAACGCGGGTGGACTGCCCGACGCCGAGGGTTCACTGATATTTGTATAGCTCGCAAGTGCGGCCTGCGCCGCGTCCTGTTCCGCTTCGATCCGCGTAACGGCATCTTCAATTGCGAGAAGTTCGCGGCGGATGGCCAGGCTTTCGGCAGGACGCGCGGAACCCGAAGCGACAGCAGCATTGGCGACGGGCAACAGCCGGCGCAAATCGCTCAGAGCCGTATGCGCCAACGCAAGCTTGTCCTGAGCAAAATAGAGGTCAACCCAAGCGAGGGCGGTGGCGACGTCGATCCTGCGTTCCGCAACGCCCAGTCGCACTTCCGCAATACGGGTATCAGAGCTGGCAACACCCAGTCGCGCCCTGCGCCTTGCCAAGTTTGGTATGGGTTGTTCGATCCCCACGCTGAGTTGGGTGGGGAGCTGGCGATCCAATTCGAAGGCAACCGGTCCGGTGACCGGAAGATTGGCAATTCCGCCGCGCAGAATAGGGTCCGGAAGCGCGTCTGCTGCTTCTGAGGCTTCGCGCGATCCCCGGACACGCATTTCACCGGCCTGCAAAAGCGGCTGATCTTCACGCGCAGCGCGCAAGGCTTCTTCATAACCTAGTGGCTGCGCAAATGCGATGTGTGTTGGCAATAGAGCCGCGACGAGGGCTCCGCCTATGAACCATTTCATGAAGTATTCTCACTCGAAAAGAATGCTGCGCGCCAGCAAGCTGATTGATGCAACTAAGGATGCATCGATACGCCCAGGCAACGCTTAGAAAGGGCGCAATGCGCCGCTATTCTCTGTAATCGAGTTAGAATCGGGGAGGCGGACTGTCCGGATCTGACACCCGGCTGCCGAATTGCGGTTCGCTTCCTCTTAGATACGTCAAGTCTTCGCCAATCGGCTTCTCTAGAGAAATTCCCTGATCGGTTCCAATCCAAACGGGAGAAATCGCGTTCATCGAAAGAAGGCAGTCGATCGACATTTGTTGGCACGCGCCGTTAGCATCCTCGCCAGCCCTATGGTGCCCTTCTTCCTCCGATGCATGATGCTGCATTTCGGCACAGTCAGACGCAAGCATCGTCTCGGACTGCGGCATAGCCGATGCCTGGGCAGACACCTGAAATACAAGGCCGATGCATAACGACATAAGTGCAAGGGTGCGAAGAAAAGACACACGAATTCCCTAGATGACCCAGTGCAATTCGGCAACAGGATTGTGTCCGCAGTCGAACGCTTTCGCAGTCATGTCAGTTGAACTACTGAGAATCATTCATCCATGCTCCCATCGAGCCAAGGTAGATATCGAGCTGCTTGAAACCTTGACTGGCAAGCCAGCCCGCCGCGACGCTAGCTCTCATCCCGCTGGCGCACATAAGCGTGAAATGGCGCTGCTTATCGAGTTCCGTCCAGCGCTCGTTGAGTTCCCCGACATAGATGTGCTCCGATGACTGGATTGCCATATTTGCCCGCTCCTCTGCATCGCGAACGTCGAGCAAGGTCCAGTTGGCTTCTTCGTTCTCGAGCCTTGATTTGACGGCGACGGTGTCGATCATCGCGATAGAGTCCATTCCGATGCCGTTGGCTGCCGCTGGAACCACCCCATTGTAACCGCCGAGAATGTTGTCGACCCCGATGCGCGTCAGATGCGACATCGCCTCGGAGAGCTGGTCTTCGTCGGCCCCCACCAAAACCACCGTTTCTCCCTCGCGAATAAACCACCCAGCAAAAGCGGAGATCATGCCAACAGGCAAACACATTGATCCGGGAAAATGACCCGAAGCATAAGCCATCGGCTCCCGCACATCGACTAAGTGATCCGTCTTGACGTCACGCAGCTCCGATAGACTCAACCGGCGCGGGCGCATGATACGAGGGGCGGCCGCCGTACCTTGGAGGTTGAGGCGTTCCATAAGACGGAAATAGGGAGGTTGGTAATGGTGTTCCGCCACCTTCGCCTCGATAAAGGCCTCTCGATCTTCGATCAGCAAGCGCGGATTATTGCGGCGCTCGTGCCCGATGGTCGAGAATTCGCGCTCCGCCATTCCCGATCCACAGACCGAACCGGCCCCGTGCGCAGGATAGATGATCGTCTGGTCTCCAAGCGCCTTTAGCTTTTCGAGCGAGTCGTAAAGCGAACCGGCGACTTCGCGCTCGCGGTCGGGATAGAAATCGGTCCGCCCGACATCGCCAACGAACAAGGCATCACCGGTGAAAACCCCGACAGGACCTTCAGGATAGGCGTTGTCATGGATAACGAATGCAAGATGGTCGTCGGTGTGGCCGGGTGTCTCAAGTATTTCGATAATGAGCTGACCGATTTTAAACTTGTCGCCCTCTGTCGCGGTTTCGGCAAATGTCACTTCGCCTCCTGCGTTAGGGCCATGGAAGACCTTTGCTCCGGTAATCTGGGCGAGGATCGGTGAACCGGTTACGAGATCCTCGTTACGATGTGTCTCGAAAATATGGGTAATCTCCAACCCAAGGGCCCGCGCCTTTTCGACATACACGTCGCAGTCGCGCCGCGGATCAATCACCGCCGCTTTTCCTCCGGATCCGATGAGATAGGACAGGTGTGACAGGCCGGATGTTTTGATCTTTTCTAAAAGCATAGTCTTTTCCGTCTTGATTTTGCCGAACGAACAAACTGCGTCTCGCGTGGTCACGCTAAGACGCTAGAGGTCGAGCTCCAATTCTGACTTGACCGCAGCGAGACTTTCAAATTCGCCTGCCTCCGGCTTGCCGATCGCTGGTTTGGCTTGGAGCCAGCTGTTTTCGCAGATGAAGTCGAGGAGGCATTCGGCCAGATCGGCATGACGACAGCGAAAGCAGCCTTCGGCCAGCCTCTCGTCCGATACAACCGCCTCGCCTGTGAATGGTTCGTCCAGCAACCAACCCGGGCGCGCCGCAGTCCATTGTAGATGTTCATGGGCTTGCAGCATCGCTTCCATTGCGCGCATCTGTTCGAGGATATTAGCAAGCGCCGGCTTGGCGGTGAGTTCAAACCAAGCTGGGACGCTCGGTTGATGCTCGACAAAAGCGGCGGATATGACTGCTATGCGCTTGGCCTCCAGCTTGTCCATAGCCTTGACGATGTTCCTTGTACCCTCGGTGTATAGGGGAGGAGGATCGATGGCGGTTCGCGGCCCGAATGCGACGCCAAGCGCCGAAATGACAGCATCGCAGCCCTCAAGGGCCTCGCTCAGATCGTCTTGTAACACGTCGCACTTGACATACTCAAAGCCAGCAATGCGTTCGCTTTGCTTCGGCAGGCTATGTTCAAGTGCGCGAATGCTGAGGCCGCGTTTTCGCGCGCGCTTCAGAACTTCAGCTCCAGTGCTGCCACCGGCACCAAAAACGGCGATCTTCTCTGGTTGGCTCATATTGTGTGTCCGGTGTGACCGTACGCGCGCACGGCGCGAGCGTGTCGGGGAAGCTGACCGATAATCAGAATACTTTGTCGGCCATTCGCCATTAGATCTGGTCTTTTCCGCATGTTGTGTAGCCCCAAAAGCCGAACTCGTCTTTGGCGCGCGGTGCGACAACGATCATTTCCTGCATTTGCAGACCGGCCGTTCCTTCATCATCGAGCATGCGTGTTTTGATGCGAAGCTCGCCGCTTGAATAGCTGTCCGGCCCATCAGCTGAAACGGGGATCAGTCTGCCGTTGATCTTTATCGCTCCATTGCCATCGACACCATAAACGAAGCTTGGGAACGCAATCTCGGTAAGGCGAAACTGGCACAATTTCTCCGCACCAAGTGCGGTAAGATCGGCGTCCGTCATCGTTTCCGGAAGCATCAGCCCTGGGCTTACATTTGCAAGCGCCTCCTCGGCTGCTTCAATCGGTGCGGCAGGGCTCGGAGAGTCCATTGCGGCCTCCCTATCGTTGCCTGGTGCCGTGTTGGAGTTGCAGCCCGCCAGCGGAAGCGCTGCAAGCGTTATGATCAAGATCTTCTTCATTTTTGCATCTCCTCGGGAAGGCGTTCTTCGGTTCGGACACCGTTTTCCTCGATATCGTCGATGAGATATTTCATTTCGGCGATTTCGCGGCGCTGGGCCACGATGATGGCCTTGGCCAGCTCACGGACGCGGGGGTCTTTGAGACTTGCGCGCTCGCTAGTCATGATCGCGATCGAATGGTGGGGGATCATGGCGGCCATGTATTCAGTATCATCGACGGTCGTCTGACTGCGGACGAGCCAGAGAGCGAGCGCGAATGTAAGCGCCCCCACTCCTAGGATGATGAAATTCTTGGTCCGATCCTTGTACATACCCCACATGAAAAGGAGCATCACGATCATCATCATCCCGCCCATCACGAACGTCATCCAAAAACGTGTTTCGCTCCAGAAGATATCGTCCGCATCGAATGTGTTGGAATACATCAGAAAGAACATGATGACGGTAGAGGTCGAGACCATCGCCATGAAACGCCAGTAACTGCCGCCTCCGCCTCCCTCAGAGTGATGTGTGCTGTCATTCATTTCTTTTCTCCGTTCGTCATCATCTTCCAGAATAGCTGCGCTGAACAACTGATCAGAGCGAAGCCCGTCAGGGCTTCGATGCCAGCAAGAACTCTCAGATGTTGTGTGGGATAGATGTCCCCCAGACCCAAGGTCGTCACGTTGATCAGCGAAAAATAGAAATAGTCCATCCATCCCATGGTGGATGTCTTGTCGAAGCTGCCAAGATCTAGCTCGATCCCAATCCAGAAACCGACCGCGAACAGCGCAGCAACGAAAAGATGCGAGAAAAGCACCAGCAGTGACACGGTAAGCTTGGCGATCAGGTCGCCACGTCTATCCACAAATGAATGGGCAACGCCAAGAATACCGAGGTGAGAAATGATCGATAACACAAACAATACCGTTGCGACTGCTAAAGCGAGGAGCATCATTGCGTGGACTCCTGTTCCAGCTTTCGTACCTGCCGGGCACTGCGGCAAACGGACCAGTAAAAGATCCCGAACCAAAAATCCTGACGCTCCTCTTGCTCCAGAGTGCGCGCAGCCGCCTTATCCGGTCGAATTGAAAGGTGTTTTCGCTCTATATCGCACGGCTTGTTCATCCAGATGCCGAGGCGCACGAGCCAGTCGGGCCAGTTCTCCGGTTCCTGTGAGCCAAGTAGGCCCAGACGCGTACCCTCAGGCATCTTATGGGCAAAGGCTTCGACGATGCGCTCTGCACTTGGCACGATATCCAGACCGAAAGTTGAGATCGCCGCGCGCATTGCCGAAGGTGGATCGTAATCGGCGATATCAGCCTCGATGAGTTCGACGTTTTGCCACCCATTCTTGTCGATCAGCTCTCTTGCGATCGAGAGCATGTTGCGAGAAATGTCGACGCCGATAAGTCGCCCACTTGGACCGATGCGTCGCCGAAGTTCTGCGAAATTCTGTCCCGATCCACAGCAAAGATCGATGACGGTATCGCCTTCTTGCAACCGAAGTGCGTCGATCATGCGCCTACGCTGCCGGGCAACGCCGGTGAGATGAAAGCCGGCCGCCATAAGGGTGTAAAGTCGTGCATTGGCATCATAAGTCTGACGCCACGAGGCGGTATCTTCTGCAATTACAGTATCGGAGGTTTCGGAACGATCAGACACTGATCCAACCCAGCGCCTTCGCTCCCATCCACAAACCCATGGCGATCATGAACAGATTCTCGGTCAGCGAGACGAAACCCAGCGGTACGTTGCTGCTTCCGCCGACACAGGCGCACTTGAGCTCGCGTTTGTCGATGTAAACGGCCTTGAATACGCTGACGCCTCCAACCGTGCCAATAAACAGCGCAAGCGGCGCAGACAGCCACACTAGTGCGCCTGCGGTCATTAGAATACCGGCCGCAGCCTCGCCGAAGGGATAGACGAACGAGTAAGGCACCCAGCGCTGAGCGAGCAGGTCGTAATTGAGGAACATTGTCGAGAAGCTGCGCACATCCTGCAGCTTTTGGAGAGCAAGCAGAGTCATCGACAAACTGACGAACCATTCTCCAGCGCGGATGGTGAAGGGTGTGCCAAAGAACGACCAGCTTAACCCGAGCCCAAGTAAAAACGCGACCAAGAATATAGCGACAACAGGCTGATAGCTGGTCTCGCCTTCTTTAGGCTGGGATCGGCTTTTACCAAAGTGTTCACGAACGTCGTCATATCCGCCGATCCGCTTGTCATCTATAAAGGTCTGTGGCGTCGTTTCGACGTCGTGCTTCTCCTTGAAAGCGTCGGTCTGCTCTCTGGTTGTGAGATGGTTGTCGTCTACTGTGAAGCCTTGCCGCTTGAGCAAGTCGACGGTCTTTATGCCATAAGGACAAACATGGTCCTCCATAACCATCCGATAGACCTGAGCTGTTTTCGTTGCCATGTAGTGTCTCTTTTTGCGGTTTTTCGCGTGCCTATAAGTTACAATGCTTCGGCCTATTGGTTTTCTAAAAGATGGACGGCCTGCGGACAAACCGACAGATTAGCAGAGCTGTCAGTTAATCTCCCGCCGCCTCATGCTCGGTCATTTCTTGAGGGTCTTCGGGCTTCCGTGACAGATAGAACCACTCGGCCAAGAAGACCGTGGCGATCCCCACCGCGGCATAGGCTACAATCGCAGGATCGCTTTTCAGTTTCACCGAGGTGAAAGCGGCCAACACAACGGCGTCCGCGGCCAGAGCGGCAAGCAGGATGGATGCGCGTGCGCCCACCTCTTTGCGAAGATTGCGGAAAACGCCCCAATGGATAAGCATGTCCATTACGAGATAAAAGAAAGCTCCCAACGAAGCGATCCGCGAAAGATCAAACAGGACGGCGAGTGTTCCCGCGATCACAACCGTGTAGACCAGCATATGGCTGCGGATTCCGCCGGACATGCCGAAGTGGCTATGAGGGATCATTTTCATTTCGGTCAGCATCGTCAGCATCCGGGACACAGCGAAAACACTCGCAATGACGCCCGACGTGGTGGCAGCAATTGCGATCGTCACGGTGAAGTAGAAGCCCAGATCGCCCAAAGCGGGCCGCGCAGCGGCTGCAAGCGAATAATCACGCGCCTTGACAATCTCTTCAATGCTCAGACTTGAGCCAACAGCGATCGCGACAAGAAGATAAACGACGATGCAGACTGCGATCGAAATCATGATCGTGCGGCCAACATTCTTGTGCGGATCGACCAACTCACCGCCGCTATTGGTGATGGTGGTGAAGCCCTTGAAGGCCAGTATGGAAAAGGCGACCGAAGCGAGCAGGGCTTCCACTCCAGTCATTGAGACCGTTTGCGAAAAAGCGCCGGAAGAAAAGCCGCTAGCCCATATGGCAGCTACGGCGAAGAGGACGATCCCGCCTATTTTGATCGCAGACATTATGACCGAGAATCCGCTTACCGATTTGTTGCCGGCGGCGTTGACGAGGTAGGCGAATACTATGAGTGCCAATGCTGCAAGAGAAACCAACCACCCGGTAGTTTCGAGGCCAAACGGACGCAGCGCGTATGTGGCGAAGGTTCTGGCAACAAGGCTTTCATTGATAACCATCGATAGAGCCATCAGCAAAGACGCCGATGCCGCAACCACGCCGGGCCCATATGCCTTCTGAAGGATCATCGCGATCCCGCCAGAAGATGGCCACTTGTTTGACATCTTGATGTAGCTGTAAGCTGCGAGCGACGTTACCAAAGCGCCCGCAACAAAGGACAGCGGAAACAGGGGGCCGGCAAGTTCGGCAATCTGGCCCGTCAGCGCGAAAATTCCAGCGCCAATCATCACGCCAGTTCCCATCGCAACGCCGCCCAAAAGGCTTATCGATTGCTTGTCGCTCGGCTCGTCGCGGTGCTCGTTTGTAGGCAAAGTGTTCCCCATTACCTGAATTCTTGGAACAAGAGGGCGCTAATCGTCAGTACGGAAGGATCGACGTCGCCCCTCAAAAAAAATCCATGTTTGCGGTGACGCACATCTTCCGCGAGGTGAGGCGACACTAGATCAATGTGTCGCCCTTCCCTTGGATCAATCGAGCCTAAACCAGTCATAGGTTCGCACTTCGCAGTCGCAGGGAATTCACCACAACTGAGATCGAGGAGGCGCTCATAGCGAAGGCAGCGAACATCGGGCTGATCAAAATTCCGAAGAATGGATAGAGCAATCCTGCGGCGACTGGCACGCCGGATGCATTGTAGATGAGCGCAAAAAACAGGTTTTGCCGAATATTGCGCATGGTTGCGCGCGCCAGCTTCCGAGCCCGAACGATCCCATCAAGGTTGCCTCTGACCAGAGTAATCCCGGCGCTCTCGATGGCCACATCCGCCCCGGTTCCCATGGCGATGCCGACATCTGCCTGCGCTAGTGCTGGCGCATCGTTGACGCCGTCTCCGGCCATAGCAACTTTCGCGCCTTCCGCCTGCAACTGAGAAATGAGCCTGGCTTTGTCGTCGGGCAGCACTCCAGCTTCGATCTTGTCGATACCGAGCCGGTTCGCGACGGCCTTTGCGGTGCGTTCGTTATCGCCTGTGGCCATGATGATCGTAAGTCCGAGCTCGTGTAGCGATTGAATCGCGGCCGGTGTTGTTTCCTTAACCGGATCAGCCACCGCTAGGAGTCCTGCGATCTGGCGGTCGACGACGACAAACATGACGGTCTCACCTTCGTCACGCCTCGTATTGGCTATTTCGTTCAGCGACCCGCTATCAAGGCCCATATCCGTCACCAGCGCAAGATTGCCGAGAGCCACCGACTTTTCGGAGACCCGTCCTATCACGCCCTTGCCCGTAATCGCTTCGAAGTCTTCAACGCTTGTCAGCTCAATGCTACGCTCTTCTGCGCCCCTCACGATCGCTTCGGCAAGGGGATGCTCTGACCCTCGCTCAAGCGAGGCTGCCAGTCGGAGTATCTCCGTTTGGTCGAAGCCTGGCTCGGCCATCACGGCCATTAGTCGCGGTTTGCCTTCGGTAAGGGTGCCTGTCTTGTCGATGATCAATGTGTCGATGGTCTCAAAGCGCTCAAGTGCCTCGGCGTTCTTGATTAACACACCAACTTGCGCGCCGCGGCCCGTCGCAGTCATGATCGACATCGGCGTTGCGAGGCCCAAAGCGCATGGACATGCGATAATCAGCACTGCAACCGCGGCGACCAGTGCATAAGCCAATGAAGGCTGCGGTCCCCAGACTGCCCACGCGATAAATGCCAGGACCGCAATCGCAATGACTGCCGGGACGAACAGTCCGGCCACCTTGTCGGCATATTTCTGGATTGGTGCGCGCGAGCGCTGGGCGGCAGCAACCATATCGACAATCTGGGCAAGCATTGTGTCTGAGCCGACCCGTCTTGCCTCTATCTCGAGGCTACCCGTGCCATTGATCGTCGCGCCAGTGACCGTTTCGCCTTCTACCTTCTCAACGGGCACAGGTTCGCCTGTGATCATGCTTTCATCGATCGAGGAGCGTCCTTTAAGCACCGTGCCGTCCACCGGAACTTTTTCACCCGGGCGCACTCGAACCCTGTCGCCCACCGCAACATGTTCGAGCGGGATCTCCTCTTCTGATCCATCGTCCCGGATCACCCGGGCAGTCTTGGCGGCTAGATCCAGAAGCGCTCGAATGGCTTTGCCGGTGCCTTCTCGAGCGCGCAGCTCCATGACCTGCCCCAATAGGACCAGCGTCACAATCACGGCTGCTGCTTCGAAGTAGACGCCGACATGACCGTTAGCGTCGCGAAAGCCATCCGGAAAGACGCCGGGTGCAATGATTGCAACGACGCTGAATAGCCATGCCGCGCTTACGCCCATTGCGATCAGAGAGAACATGTTCAGATTCCAGGTTCTGAACGAGTTCAAGCCGCGCTGGAGGAATGGCCAGCCGCACCACAAAACCACGGGTGTGCCAAGAACGAATTCGATCCAGAGCGTGCTCCGCTCGCCAAATATCTCGCGCACGCCTGACCAGCCCAGAAAAGGCCCCATAGTGAGTATGAGCAGCGGCAGTGTAAGAACCGCGCCGACCCAGAAGCGTCTGGTGAAATCGACCAGTTCGGGATTCGGCCCGTCTTCAACCATGGCGGCGGATTCAAGCTCGAGGCCCATCCCGCAAATCGGGCAGGACCCCATCCTGGTCTGCCGCACTTCCGGGTGCATTGGGCACGTATAGACGGTCCCACTATAGTCAGCCGGGACCTTGTCATATCTCACGTCACTTGAGATAGGGGCGCTGGCGTGGTCGTGATCGCAATGAGAGTGGTCCATCGCTTGCTCCATTTCGTTGTGATGCCATCCCTTGCTCGAAAGCCTCCGGCTGCGATGGGAATGCCGTCGTTGTTTTCAGATTACGAAGGCCGCCGGCTCTTGCTGAAGAAGCGATACAGCGGCACCGCGAGAATGGCGATGTACCACCCGTACAGGAAGCTTCCGACTGCACCGGCGAAGAAACCGGGCCAAGTCAGCCACTCAAATCCTGGCAGCAGCGGCTCCCAAGCTTCGTGCATGTGAAATTGCGTGGGCGCGAGAAGGCCGAACGCCACGCACACTATGAAACTGATCAGCAGGAACAGGCTTATCGTCCATCCCCAACGTGTGATTGCGGCTCGCAGAGTTCCATCAGTCATCAAATTTCTCCTTCACATATACCATAGGGGGGTATAGTATATATCGCAAGATTTGCAAGTGGCATCGAAATCGGGAATGGGTCTCGACAACGGAGAAGCGACGATGGACGAAGAGAATGTGAGCAAGTTTGCAGACCCGATCACTCGCATGCGGCGGGTTGAAGGCCAGGCCCGAGGCATTATCAAAATGATGGAAGAGGACCGCTACTGCGTCGACATCCTCCAGCAACTCATCGCGCTTGAGGCCGCTGCCCGGAAAGCACGGATTAAGGTCCTCGATATTCACGCAAAACACTGCATCCAAGAAGCTCTCGCTTCTAATGACACAGTCGACCAGTCGGAAAAGGTCGCTGAGCTTATCGCGCTTGTTGAGAAGATGGCAAAATGATCCGATTGAGGTCATAATCAAGGCTTTCTGCCTTGGGAGATCGAAGTCTCGGCTTCGGATCATGAGCGGGGTTGAAAGCAATATCAGGGGTAACTCGCGAAAACGCGCTGGCCGATGCTGCCGAAGGCGATGACTTGATAGGGTTGGACGCGCTTACCGGCTTCCATGCCGGGCGAGCCAAGCGGCATACCCGGTACAGCAAGGCCCGTTACACCTTCAGGACGTTCGCGCAGAAGCTTCTCGATCGCCGCTGTAGGAACATGGCCTTCGATGACATAGCCTTCGACCTCCATGGTATGGCAGGACCACAGCTCGCGCGACACGCCTTTGTCCATTTTGACTTCCGCCATATCGGTGCTGTTCGTCGTCGTGACGTGTGCGTCCATGCCCTCTTCGAAATGTTCCGCCCATTTCACGCAGCATCCACAGCCGGGATCACGAAACATCGTGTAGCTTGCCGCCTGCGCGACGCTTGAACAGGCTGCAAGCGCGAGAAACGCTGTGCCCAGGAGCGACTTGCGAAGACTTCGATTATGGGGTGTGCGGGTCAATTCCCGGCTCCTTTCTTGGTTGCGCACCAGAGCGAGATCGCCCCGGTAGCGGTCTGAAAAACCTGCAGACGTTCGGCGTCTTCAAAGATGTCCTGGAGGTGACGTTCGATGATCCCATCCGCATTGGGCTGGGTGTCCTCGCGCCCATCGAGCTGCTGGACTGTGATGCGAAAAAGCTTGCGCATCAGCGGGCTCTCCTGATGCATGTAGTCGGCAATCAGGACCATTCCGCCCGGCGCCAACAGGGCAGAAATTTGCTCAAGGATCAAACGCTTCTGCTTAAGCGGCACCTGATGAAGGACAAGGCTGCTAACAATCTTGTTGGGCCGCCACCCTTTAGGCAAGCTCAGAGTATCGAGGAAACCATTGTGCCATCGGATCAAATCTGAGGCATCGCCAAACTTACGGCGTGCTATTGCCAGTGCATCCGGATCGGGTTCGACGCCAGCCAGGTCGGTGGGTGGGCAGCTCGCCATTAGTTCGCGCAGCAAGCTGCCGGTACCGCTTCCGACGTCGATCACTTTGTCATCTGGCACCAAGGCTGCGGCGCGAACCAGCGCGCCGCGCCATGCCTCTTCACGCGTGAGCAAAGCGATGGCAGCGTCATAGAATGGTGTCAGCCAGCCTTTGCCAAGAGCGGGTGTGAAGGTGCGCGCATTCTCAGACTTGGCGGAATCGCTCATCACATGATCCCCAGATGGTTGGGGCCACGGGCCATCTCTCCGCCATAGTAGCCTTGGACGATAATGGCTGCGGCGATGATCGCCAGCAAAATTCGCAACCGTGTACGACCGCCATCGCGGACTGCTAGTGTCCAAGCCGCAATGCCAAGCACCGCAATCGCCGTCCCATTCCAGCGATGAATTGCGAGATTAGACGATTGATCGTCGAGCCTCCAGCCTCCTGCAAACCAGCCAAAAAGGACCGCGATGATTGCTCCGATAGTTCCGAAGGCTACGAGAAGCCTGACGATTGTTTGAAGGCCAACGCTCGGAGACCATTTCATCGCAACCTCTGCCATTCCAGCAAGGAGAAGCAGAGCGATTGGAAAATGGACAACGGCAGGATGCAGCCGAGAAATCAAATCGCTCAAAGACGAAAGCCGATTTTCCTCGATCTTTTCCTGCATCACCTGCGCCGGCGTCATTGCTTGCGCGGGAGCGGCGACATTCGGGTCAGCCCCGGGGGATGCAGCATGGTCCATCGCGTGCATGTCCTCGACATCGGTCAGACCAGCCTCCATCATCACCATCTCTTCATCGGACATATCGTCCTGATGCCCTTTATGCGCATTGAGAGGGGCGGACAGCAGAAGCGCTGCAATAAGGGGCGCGATACCGAGGCGGGTGTATATGCTCATATTTCCTGTTACGAACGAACCGGGTCCACCCCTCAACATTTTCTTGAGGGCTGAGACTGGCTCGGGCGTATAGGAACTGGAACAAAAGAGAGGCCGCTCATGGTAGATCATTCTTCACTCGACTCATCCTTGAAATTGTTGGGATCGCAGGCTTTTGCACAGCAGCCACCGGACTTCATGGACGGGGTCTGGCAGCGCGCTGGCCAGCTCGGTGAAATCGCAGATCGCCGCCGCCGCGCCGCGCTTTTTTCCGGTCTGTTTATGATCGGACTAAGCGCGGGCATGGGGGTCACTGGAGTCCCATACGGCTTCGGCCCACCACCGCAGGTCGTCTATAGCGATTTTGCGGCCGGTGATCAGCTTTCGCCGGCCGTCCTTCTTCATGTAGGTGACTAGACCTTGAAGACGCGCCAGCTCATTTTTGCGGTTCTTTTTGCTGCCTTGGCCGGCTGCCTCGGGGCGATCGCTGCGGATCGGTGGCTAAATCAAGAGCGCGCCGGTAGCCTGCATCAATTTGTTCATGAGGAACTGGTCCTCACCGACAAGCAGGATAGGGAGCTTGAGACTCTCGAAGCGCGCTACGCAGTCGAACGCTCGGCGCTCGAGGGATCTCTACGTGCATCGAATGCACGGCTCGCGCAGGCGATGGAAAAAGAGCATGAGTTTGGACCGGAGGTCAGCGCGGCAATTGATGATGTCCACGCGCGTATGGGAGCGTTGCAAAAGGCGACGGTCCAGCACGTGTTCGATATGCGCGAGATACTCGACCCAGAACAACAGCGCGCCTTCGACCGCCAAGTTTCGAGGGCGCTCACCGGCGATCCCAGCAACTAGCCGCTCCGTGTCGGCGCTCGAAAATCATTCTGACGCAGCGCTGATCCGGCGCGCAATTAGCGGTAGCAGGGCAGCCTTCGGGACTCTGGTTGAAGCTCATTTTGCGCGGCTGATCTCGCTTGCAGGTCGAATGCTGGGCGGGACGCATCAAGCCGAGGATGCCGTACAGGAGGCGCTAGCGTCAGTTTGGCTGGCGCGCCACCGGCTCGATCCGGACCGGCCGATCGGCCCATATCTGACGACCGTTGTGCTCAACAAATGCCGCGACCAGCTCCGCAAGCGCAAGGCAGCGCGCCTGTTCGGTTTGGATACGCCGACCGAAACGCTTTTCGTCGCGGACGAAAGCCCGGATCCAGAAGAGGTCGCAGCGCAGCGCGACGAGCTTCGGCGGCTGACAACTGAAATCGAGCGGCTTCCAATCCGCCTGCGCGAGGCTTTGGTCCTGGTGATCATGGACGATCGAACCCAAGCCGAAGCAGCAGCGCTTCTGGGGGTTAGCGAAAAAACGGTCGAAACCCGCATTTACCGCGCCCGCAAGCGTTTGAGAGAGCGTTTGAAGGATTTTTGAGGGGTAGCTGCGCGATGTGCGTAATTGGGAGTGTACGACTACTACAGGAGCCCTAAATGGTCGCGATCAATCGACGGAAATTCATCGGCACAGGCGTTGGCGGGGCAGGGCTGCTCGGTCTTGCGGGTGCCATGCCCGCCTGGGCGCGCGGTGCGGCGGGCGGAACCGTCGCTCGCCGCGGCAGCGATGTCCTGTCAGGCGAGCACCTCACGATGACGGTTGCCGATACGACCTTCACAACCGGATCACGGCGCGGTCCGGGCGTAGCGGTAAATGGCACGATCCCAGGTCCGCTTGTGCGGCTCAAGGAAGGCCAGAACCTCGCGGTCGATCTCGTCAATCGCAGCGGTCACGGCACCTCGATCCATTGGCACGGACTGCTGGTGCCCTTCCTGATGGATGGGGTTCCGGGCGTAAGCATGTCAGCGGTCGAGCCGGGCGAGACATACCGCTATGAGTTCCCGATCCGGCAATCAGGCACCTATTGGTGGCATGCGCATACGCTGCAGGAGCCGCTTGGCCATTACGGTCCTCTTATTGTCGATCCAATCGAACCCGAGCCATACCAGTACGATCGCGACTACGTGGTGATGCTGTCCGACTGGACGACGATGAGTCCCTACACGATCATGAAGAAGCTCAAGGTCGGCGAGGGCTATTTCAACTACAACCAGAATAGCTGGACCGACGATTACGATCTGAGCGGCGAGCAGCGCCGTATGTGGGCAAAGATGCGGATGATGCCGACCGATATCTCGGATGTCAGCGGCGCGACCTATACCTACCTCATCAACGGGCATGGTCCCGCCGATGATCTCGAATACCTCTTCAACCCCGGGGAACGGGTGCGCCTGCGCTTCATCAACGGCGCGGCGATGACCTATTTCAATATTCGTATCCCGGGCCTCCCGATGACCGTCGTTCAAGCTGACGGGCAAAATGTACAACCGGTCGAGACCGATGAATTCCAGATCGGCGTGGCCGAAACCTATGACGTTATAATCGAACCGAATGGCGAAGCGCACACGATTGTCGCGGAATCAATCGACCGTTCGGGCATGGGTGTTGCCACACTGGCGAGCCGCCCGGGCGCACGAGTTGGTGTGCCAGCGCTTAGGAAACCGCCGGTTCTGACCATGACCGATATGGGCATGGCCGGCATGGACCATGGTTCCGAAGGCGCGGGCACGATGGCTGGTATGGATCACGGATCCGGCGGTGGAGACGCGATGGCCGGCATGGACCATGGTTCCGAAGCCGCAGGCGCGATGGCGGGTATGGGCGCCATGAAGATGCGCGACACCTCATTGCTTCCGCCCAATGTGAAAGTCGGTCCAGGTATCGATTCTGTGGCGGCCAATCCTATCGACCGAATGGATTTCCCTGGCCTAGGGCTCAACGATGTCGATCACCGGGTTCTCAATTATGGTCAACTGGTTGCGGAAAAGCCCAACAAGGACAATCGTCGCCCAAGCCGGATGAAGACCATTCATCTCACCGGCAACATGGAACGGTATATGTGGTCGTTTGACGGCAAGAAGTTTAACGAGATCACCGAGCCGATACAGTTCGCTTACAATGAGCGTGTGCGCGTCAAACTGATCAATAACACGATGATGGTGCACCCGATCCATCTACACGGGCATTTCTTCGAGCTTGTCAACGGTGCCCCGGATGGCCGTCAGCCGCTGAAACATACCGTCAACGTTCAACCGGGCGGCAGTGCGCAGTTCGATCTGACCGCCGATGAGCGCGGCGATTGGGCGTTCCACTGCCACCTGTTTTACCACATGCACACTGGGATGTTCCAAGTTGTCACGGTCCGACCGCTCGAAGCGGGAGGGGCCTGATGAAACATACAAGCATCATCTTTGCTTTGCCCCTGCTTGCCCTGCCAGCCTCGGCGCTGGCGCAAGACCAAAGCCATGCGGCCCATCAGGATCAGGAGGCGAAAAGCGAAAGCGAGCCGTCTTCAGAGGAAGAGCAGCCAGCTGAAAGTGCCGATCATCAGATGATGGACCATTCACAAATGGGTCATGGGGCAGAGGCCGACCATATGACTATCCCCGAGGGCCCTCCCCCGCCCGAAGCGCTCCAAGGCCCGGCCTTTGCCGCGGACGCCTTTGTCGGCGCCGAGGAAATGGCGGCCTCGCGCGAAGCGGTGACCAAAGAGGTTAGCGGTACGCCCGTTTTCTGGTTCCAGGGCGACCGGTTCGAATATCGGATGCGGGACGGCGACGACGGCTACCTTTGGGACGTCCAGGGCTATTACGGCGGCGACTACAACAAATTGTGGTTCAAGTCCGAAGGCGAAGGTGGTTTCGGCGAATCAATCGAAACAGCCGAGGTGCAGGCTTTATGGAGCCGGGCAATCGCGCCGTTTTTCGATTTCCAGGCCGGTGTCCGGCAGGATTTCACTGGACCTGAACGGACACATGCCGTCGTCGGGATCCAGGGCCTTGTCCCGTATCAATTCGAAGTCGATGCTGCGGCATTCCTGTCGACTAAGGGCGATCTGACTGCCACGATCGAGGGCGAAGTGGATCAGCGGATTACCCAGCGTCTAATTCTGCAACCCCGCGGCGAAATCTCGCTGTCGGCTCAGGATATTCCCGAGCTCGGCATCGGTGCAGGCATCGACACGATCGAGGCGGGCATCCGCCTGCGCTACGAATTCGCACGCGAGTTCGCGCCCTATATCGGGATCGAACAGGAATGGAGGGTCGGCAACAGTCGCGATTTCGCGCGTACAGAGGGCGAAGATTCGAGTGTAACAAACTACGTCATTGGCGTAAGATTCTGGTTCTAGGGAGACAAACATGTCCTATTTTTTGAATACTCTGCTGGCTTCAGCCGTCTTGTTGGCTTCGCCCGCGGCCGCGCAGCACCATGATCAATACAAGCCCGAAAGCCACCAACAAGCACACCATCAGATGCATGCAGCTCCCATGGCAGCGTTGACGGCATATCGCGATGCGCTGACGCAGCGTGATGAAGGTGCGATGATGGCACTGTTCGCCGATGCGTCGCTTGTCGTCGAGAACGGTAAGGTCGAAGGCACCTTTGCCGAGTACATGGAGCACCATCTGGGCCCCGAGCTCGACGCGATCAAAACGTTCGAGTTCTTCGACACGCAAACCGAAATCGAGATGCTTGGCAAGCATGCCGCTTTGGGCCGTGAAACGTATCGCTACCGGATCGAGTTGACCGACGGACGTGTGTTCGACCGGAAGGGCGTCGCCACATCGGTATTGACGCATGAACCCGGTGGAAACTGGAAGATCCAGCGCTATCACTCCAGCTCGCGCGCTCTCTAAATCAGCGCAGCCCCTGATGGGTGCTGCACCGCATTGATTGTTTGGCTGGCGGGCGGAGAACGCCTTTAACTGTTTTCGCTCGCCGCAATTCCGACGCTGTGTCCGTCTGCGCTGTCCGGTTTGGAAGCAAACCGGGCAGTCGTGATCAGTACCCCTGAAGTGGCGATAACGGTGCCGATGACAATGAGCAGCGTGAGACGTTCTCCGAAGAAGGCGCTGCCGATGGTGAGTCCGAAAACGGGTACCAGAAAACTGAACACATTGGCTTTCGATAGTTCGAGGTTGGACAGCGTGACCTGCCAAAGCCAGAACGCAATAGCGGTCCCAGGAATGCTCAAGCCCAACAGGCTCAGGATGAATATCAGCGACCATTCAATGTCGCTTGGCGTTTCGGTCAGGCTGGCAATAAGGCCAAGTGGCAGCGCCCCGATCAGAAGTTGCAGCCCCATCGCCATCGCAGCGTCCACGCGCCCAGCCAACTTTTTGATCGCTATATTTCCGACCGCGACGCCGCTCGCCGCAAGGACCACGTAAAACAACCCGGTTGTCATAGAGATCGGTCCTTGAAGCATTTGCGGTGCGGCGATGGCCAAGATGCCGACAAATCCAAGCAGAAGACCAACCCAGCCCCATTTTGAAAGCCGCTCTCCCAAGAAGAGAAAAGCCAACACCGCCGCGATCAGGGGCTGACTGTTAGCAATAACCGTTGCCAATCCGGGCGATACGAATTCGGCGGCGTGGAACATTCCATAATAGCCCAACCCTGTCATGCCCAATCCAGCAAGGCCTATCCAACCCCAGCTTTCCAGATCCACCGGGAAGGTTCGCCGCAGCATAAGGGCCACGCCGAGAAGAAGCGAGCCGGCGATCACAGCGCGCATCACAGCAAAGGTCAGATGCGGAGCGCTGTCGAGACTTATCGTTATCAAGGGGTAGCATGACGCCCAAAGGGCCATGACCAGAATTGCTGAAAAGCGTGGTGGCAGATTACGGATGTCGCTTCCCTTTTTCGCAAGGTGTTAATAGATCGAAGATATCGAAGTTGGTATCTTCTAGTCTGCCATTTATTGTTCTGTCGCTCTATATCCCTTGTCAGATTGTTAGCAGGGCTGGCAGGTCTTCGCGCGACAGCGAGAGAACGAGACTCGCATAAAGCTTATGCAGAACCAACATTGCGGTCGCGCCTGTCTACTTCCCCAAAGATGTTTTTTCTCGATGGTTTTGAGATTTTGATCGACGTCAGCAGGCATCAGCGCCAAAATCCGTTGCGTCGCTGCCCGTATCGATTATCGTAACCTTCGCTCTTGTCGTACGAGCTCTTGCGAATGCCGACCTCAACGCGGTCGCCTCCAAGATTGCGGATGTGCAGATCTCGCAAGTCCACCCTGTTGCGATGCGCCCAGTCTTTCGCTTCACGTTCGCTGCCGAATGTGCCGGCGTCCTCGTAGTCAAATGCCATGGTTTGATTCTCCTTCAGGCTCGATTGCTGGCAAGAAATGTTTTGGGAAGACCGTGTAAATGCGATGTTTTCCGACCGGCGCTGCGAGTTTGGTGACGAGGTTGACGAAGGTGACCGCCAAAGACCCCACGATCACGGCCATAAGGATAGCAAGGCCCAGCGCTGCGCACTCGGCGGCGATCTGCTGGTGCGATGCGGCTTCTCGCTTGTCTGCGCATTCCTGGGCGCCTTGTACGCTCGCATCGCATACGACATGATCCCGCCCCTCCACTGTATAGGCGATTTCCTGAAGACCGGCCTGCTCTACGATGCTTGAGAGTATCGGCTGATCGGCGTGCTGCTTGGCGAAGGTCCCACCTTCTTTTTCACCTTGCGTCGCGCGGTGCGATTGGTCGCTCATCGTGGTCCTCCTATCGACTGCGTTCGAGGTTGCGTTCGAGAAGCTCGATCTGTGGTACGGCGCGCAGGCTGTCGCGATCGACACTGGGGTGCGGTGATAACTTGTCGTCGCTGCTCCGCAGATGATCGGGAATCTTCGGATGAAAGTCGCGAGCCGGTCCGCCCCCTTTGGGCAGTTCGACCTGCTTTTCGCCAAGTGTTTCCAATGCGCTGGTCTTGTCTCCAGGGTTGCGCCCGATTTGGGCGAGCAGCCGGTCTTTGTCGTTGGTGATGATCGTGATGTCATCGCGCACCCGGGTCATCATCACCAGCGCCAGTCTTTGGTTCGACAGGTGGCGCGCAGAGGAATGCATCTCGCCGATTGCCATATCGCGAGTATCCCCTTGCGCCTGGTGCATGTTGAGCGCGTAGGCGAGCCCCATGCGTTCAAGCATCCTGTCGCCCTGTTTCAGTTCGACCGTGTCGCCATTTCGGTTTTCGACGGTGACAACGCCGTCCTTGATTTTGAGCACCTTGGCTTCTTCGGACTTCATCAGCTTGCGGGCGTCGTCCTTCTCGGTCCAGCGCACCTTGTCGCCCTCAAAGACCATCTCTTCATGCTTTTCTGAAAGACGCAGAGCATCGCGCTTGTCGGCAGGATCGATCCTCGACGGGTCAAACCTTTGGAGTTTTCCATTCTCGTTGCGCAGCAGCACTCTTCCCTGTTCGTCTACTCCTTCGACATCGTATCGTCCTCGCAGGAGATCACCCGGAGCGTTATGGCGCATGACCTCGAGGAGTTGCCCCTCTCGGTAAGTTCCGGGATAGCGTAGCTCTTCGCGGGTTGCGTGGGCCGGCAGAAGCGTCGTCAGCGTAAGCCCCTCGCCGGTGACCTTGCCTTCTGCCCTCAGGCCGTCTTGCACCATTCGGTTCACCAGAGAGCGCGCGTCACGACCCGACGAATAGATCGCGGTGCGATCGCGGTCTTCAGCTGAAAGATCGAGCCATGTTTTGGCGGTCACCTCCAAGTGGTCTTTGCCCGCCTCTACAACCCTTTCTCCAAGCCTCTCGAAGCTCTCCTTGAAGTTTCCAGACCGGGCGAGCCCTGCCGCTTCCTTCATATGCTCTGTGCGCTGCCTCAGGCTTGTATCGAGACGCGCCATCGCGGGATTATCCGCCTGGATGAGCGAGAATGATTTGCCCGCCTCGATCGGCTGCAGCTGGGCTCTGTCGCCGATCATGATGAGCTTTTCGACACCGAGCTTGTTGGCGATGGTGAGGAGATCATTCATTGGCTTGTTTGCGACGAGGGACGCTTCATCGAGGACGAGTATCTTGCCCTCCAACACTGCGCGCGAGGCTTCGTATCGTGGTCCTGAGCCGTGGAGTGCACCGCCCAAATGCTGGTTGATGAAGGACGAAACGGTCTTCGCTTCAATCTCGCTTTCAACCAGTTCGCCTCCTTGCCTGCGGATTTCGGTGTCGCTGCGAAGATCGTTGACCATCTTGTTGGCAAAGGCGAGGCCAAGCACCTCCCTGCCCTCCTGATGCGCGACGCTTGCAATGGCAGAGATCAGCGTCGTCTTACCCGCCCCGGCAACCCCTTGAATGACGATGGTGCGGTCATCGCTTGACAGCGCAAGCGTGCCGGCCGCTATCTGCTCGGCGGTGAGTTCGCGGCCCCCGGACACTTCCTTCAGCCGCCCCGGCGCTTCGGACGCTTCGATCATGCCGGGGCTGGCATTTTTACCTGCCGCGACATTCTTGAGCGTCGCCCGTTCGATCATTTGGTGTTCGGGCGTGGTGTATTTCTCAATCTGCTTATCGAGCCGCGTGGTGGCTCCCTCGAGCATCTTGCCATCTTGAATGAGACTGTCGATGCGCGCCTCAACACCGTCTGCGGTGACACCTTTGAGGCCCACGTCGAGCGACGTCTTGACCAGCTCGGCTTGGGTCCAGGAGGTTTCACGCTCCCCGATGATCCGAACAGCGGATGCAGTCGCCATCTCAGTTCGCAACTGTGTGGGGGTGAGCAGCGTCCTCTTAAGGCCGTTGGTTGTCAGCGCGTCCGCTGGACGGGTGTATATCTTCGCTGTCTCGCGGATTGTTTTGATAAGAGTCTGGACGTTCGCGGGTGAACCTAGCGGCCTTTCCCCTGCAGTGGGTGCTCTGGCTATGGCTGCCGCTACATGCTCTTTTGCATTGAAGTCGAGCGCTGCTGCACGCTCTTTCCATTCGGTGCGCAACCGCTGCTTGTCGTCGGCGTTAAGCTTGGGGTCGCGGGTCATTTTTGTGATTCTTCGAAGGGCCTCTGGTTCGTTCTTCCCTTTCCCCTGTTTCTCAGCTTCGGCGAGAATGTCCTGGCGTCGCTGACTAAAGGCTTCGATGACGTCGCGCGAGACGTCTTTGATCTCGAACTGGCCGTGTTTCCCGGTGATCTCGGTCTGGTATCCTAGCCTTTCCAAATTGGTCCTGAGAGCCGCGTTGTAGATCGATCCGAGAACGGAATTGTTCTTCCAGATCTCTGTGTTCCAAAGCGCCTTCCAGCTGCCCTCTTTATCTTGCGTCATCGCCGCGATCACGGCGTGGGTGTGGTTCTGAGGATCGAGCTTGCGGCTCGTATCGTGCTGGAAAAGAGCGTAGAGCAGCGTCCCGGTTCTAATCGGTTCCCCTTTCGGATTGCGCGAATAGTCTCTCGCTTCTGCAAAGTGCTTTTCGAGGTAGCTCATCACCGACTTAACAGCCGCGTGTTGAGCTCCAAGAACCCTCTTATCGCCGCCCAATTGAGCCATGAGGCTCGCTGACTTGGGCATTGAAAATGTCAGATCGATCCCCGCGCGCCGCTTGTCGCTTGCGTTGATAACGGTCCCGTCGGGCAGCTTCCCATCCAGGACCTTCTCAAAGTCTTCCTTCGACACCGGTCCTGATAGCCCAAGCGCCTCAGCGCCCTTCCCTCCCCACTCGCTGAGCTCCGCAGGGCCGTCGCCCACGTAATAGTCGTCTTTCGCAAAATAGTTCGCTGCGCCGCCTGCAGATGACACGGAGGCAACCGATAGCATTTCAAGCCGCCTTGGCTTCATGGTGCGCAAACATGGGGCGAGAGGCATCGCCAAGGAGCAGCCAACCCGCGTCGAGGGCAAAATCGTCGCACAGTCGCTTCAGGATGCGGCTAGGTATCTCGCTGCGACCATTCTCATAGGTAATGAGGGTTTTCCGCGCGATCCCGAGGTGTTTGGCGAGTGTCTCTTGCGTTTGACCAAGCGCAACCCGGACGCATCGAATTCGTCTTCCAAGCCCCATTCTGAAGTGTGAAGAATCGTCCTTGCCGCGTGGAGAGTGTTTCACCGCCCAATCTCCTGGTCATCGTCCTCAATGCCGAAGTCGTCGCGGTCTTTCGGCTCGGAACCGAAGCCGCGCTGGTTCTCCTTGGCCAGCTCGCTTTCCTGCCCGTCTTGACGGCTGTGCAGGTCGCGCGAATGTGTCGTTTTGTCCTTTTCGTTTGATCGTTCCTCGACATCGCGCTGGGCCTGTTTCTGACGCTCTCGATAGTCCTTCTCACCCGTTTTCTTGAACCTGAACTGGTCAACGTGCCCATCAGCGTTCTTAGCGGCATCCGGATCGATGCGGCCGTCCTCATTTTTCGAAATCTCGCGCTCAGCTTCTTCCACGACATGGCCCAGAGATCCTTCGATCTCCCTGCGCAGTTGCTCAGCCTCAAGCTCGGCATCGCTTCGCTCAACATCCGCCTCGATCACCTTTTTGGGCTTGTCGTCCGGACCGCCACCCTCGCGGCCATCGACTCCCATTTCCGCGGCCTCTTTTTCACTTGGGGTGTAGGCGGCGGCGCGCATCTCGCGCACGCGCTGAAAGCCTTCGGCGACGGTCTGATAGTCGCGCCAACTCAGCTTGATGCGCGCAGCGGGAAAACCATCGGGGAATTTGATAAAACCGTGCAGGCTCGGGAGATCCTTGATGTCTTCTGCCATAACCAGTTCTTCGATCTGCTTTCGCGGTGTGATCGTCGATGCATCGCGGCTGTTGTTGTACCCGTAGGAATAGGCTTCATCCATTTGGCGAACCTCACGTCGGCCGATGAATTCGGAGCATTGCTCTGCGGTTTCGTGATCGGCCAGTTTGAGGATCAGCTTGGTGCCTGCAAGCGAGGTCAGATGTGTAGCGCCGTTCTCGCCATAGGTATCCTTCAGAGCGCCGAATGAGTGCATCCCAAGCACGAAAGCGCCACCGACTGCGCGAGCCGTTTGAAGACCATGCTCGATGGCAGGAAGACGGTGCAGCGCATGGACCTCATCAATCAGGAACCATGTGCGAAGATTACGGGTGCGGCCCATGCGGAAAAGGGCGTTAACGGCCAGGTCCATCCATAGCGTCAGTAGCGGCCGATTGAGGACAAGATCAGGGTGGCTGGATGTGATGAAAAGGATCGAGCCCTCCTTTACGTCTTCGGTCATCCACTTGTTGATCGAGAACCCCTCCTCACCCTTGGGAGGCTCGGGCAGAAAGCGGAAGACGCTGGCGTTCGCGTTGAAGGTGGCGCGGATTGATTCAGCCATCTTGGCGGCCGACGGAGACATGAGCGGACCTGCAATCGTTCCTTCAAGCTGTCGGCTGATCGTCTTGAGGTCTGAATGCATGAGGAAGTAGGCGAGGCCTCCGTTCGATTGGACACCTAGCTTGGTCATTTTCATGCACATTTCGACGAACAGCGTGCGAGCGGCCTTCTGCCAGAAATCGTCCTCAGCGTTATGGCCACTGGGAACGAGCGCAGCGGCAGCGCTCATGAACTCAGCGTAATTTTCGCAATCGTTGAAAATCGACCACGGCTCACAGCGTTCATCCATGGGATTCAGGATGACGTCTGTATCTCTATTGAAGAAGTTTTCGACGAGCCCACCCGTAAGGTCGAACACCACGCAGCGATGCCCTCGCTTCCGCGCTTGGACGATAATTTTCTTGAGTTCGGTTGTCTTACCCGCGCCGGTTGTCCCGACGAACATGGCGTGGCTTTGTTCAAGGCGCCAGGGCATCGGAAGTCCGGCCATCTTATAGGGTTGGTGGAAGCCGCGCCGGATACGACTTTTTAGATCCTCCTCGAGCACATCTTTTGGGTCTTCGGATGGCTCGCGTTCGAGACATTCCTTACTATGCTCGGTCCAATTATGGCGCGCAATGGCATCCGCCAGTGTTTGTCTGTCGTTGACCAAGACGGAGCCGCGTTCGTGCCGTTCGGTGAGGATATCCGAGCCGCGCCGATTGGAAAAATCTACGAACCAAATAGTCAGAGGAACGCAGATGAACGATGCCCCAATGAGCGCTGACACTGTCACCTGAATTGCGCGCGCCCATGCGGCTTCAACCGCTGGGTGAGAGGGCACCATTTGCATCGTCCCGCGAACCACATCACCTGATGGTAGGGTAAGATTGACAGCCTTGGTTGGATCGAGTGACATCCAGGACCAGGTGACTGCCATGAGGCGCATCAAGACGAGCTGCACTTCTTGGTTTTTGAAGGTGAAAAACCCGAGACCGCAAAGCAAAATAAGTGCTGTTACCACCCAGATAATCAGCGGCAGTCGTACCCCTGCCCAGGTCATCAGAACTTCGTGATGAAAGAGCTGGGATCCGCGTGTGAAATTGGTCGCGTTTCGCTTCACTCTCCCCCGCGCAGAATCGTGCGTAAGCGTGGCTGCGTTTTTGCTGAAACGGATGTCCTCACGCATGATATTCACGCACGTTGGACAACGCCTGATTGATAAGCTCGTTGACGTCTTCGGGGTATTGCCGCTCAACCAAAAGGGAAAGCGCAAGCTGCGTGTGTTCGAGGATGGTGAGAGCGCGTTCCGTATTCAGCGCCATACCGAGCTTCAGGAGCGGTAAGCCTATATCTACGGAAATCCGAATGGCTTCGGAGCGGGACACCCCGCGAGCCTTTGCAAGCTCATCAATCTGGTCAACGGTGTGGGGACTAAGTGTAACCCCGACACTTTGTAATTTGGTAACCATACATAACCTTCAAGGCTGTGCATGGTTTGGGTATCGCTTTATTAGTATAGCGCGAATAATCTTCATTGGAAGAGGTTTTGCGCCTGCAGCCGGCTGCAGCGCTAACGTACTGATTTCCAATGAGTGTTAGAAATTTGCCGACTAGCTGCAGCCCGCTGCAGGTTTGAGAACAAGCAGAAGTTTCTGACTAAGCCATTAATTACAAATGATAAACTGACTGCAGCAACCTACGGCTCAGCCGTGTTCGGTGTGCAAGATCAGGGACTTGGTGGCTTCGTGCTGAGATAGGTTGCTTAGAAGCTCGGCGAGTCGGGGGGAACTCATCCAACGAGGATCGGCCGAAGGTCGAACGTTAGCCTTCTGGCTCGATAAAATGAAGCCCACCTCCCCTGCCCCTTCCCCCCAAGCGATCGTCACCCGAATGGGCCGAGACGCACGACGAGCAAAGCGAGACGGGAGGCTCGGCGGAGCTTGGTGAGGAGCGCGTAGGCGCAACGAACCTAGCGCAGTAGAGCGCGGTCCCGGACGAGACATGTGGCTCGTTCGGGATGGGACCAAACCTTCGACCAACACCATCAAACCGAGTGCCAGACACAGGATCTAAGCCGACCAAATTTTCACATAAATCAGTCTGGAAATCGGGGCGCGGATGCGTCAGCATTCGCGTCCCGATTGGATCGATTCAGGAGATGGAAATGGTGACGAAAGTGGAGCGCGAGAAAGCAGCTTTGGCGAAAGCCGAGGCGGCGGTTGCCGAGAAGAAAAAGCTGATAGCGAAACTGGAAGCCGAAGAGCTCGGAAAGAGCCTCGACAAGGCGATCAAAAAGGTCGGTCCGGCCAAGGCGCTTGCGATCTTGGAAGCCGCCGGAAGGGTCAAGCCAGATACCGCAATCAAACGGCTTCAAGGCACTTGAATTTCGCTTGCTAAACCAGGCTATCCTCGTCGGCGCGTCAGGGGTTCGATGCCCCTGACGCGCCGCCCAGTGCTGCAAAAGAAATACGCGCACAATTGACGATGAAACGCGCACCTTTGCAGCAAAATAATGGGAGACCTCGGCGATGTGCCAAGGCCTCCCGAAAGAAGCGCTCAGGCCGTGACCCGAGCGCTTTGCTGATCGGCAATCCGGCGAACATGCAGCGGCACGCCTGCAGCCCGGAGTCGCTGCGCGAGATTGGCCTGGACGCCCGAGCCTTCGCACACGATCGCTTCGACCGGGCGCATGTTCACGAGCTTCTCGTTGCGCACAAAGGCCGCGCGCTTGCCCAGCTTGCGATCGGGCACAAACAGCACCGCGTTGACCGTATTCGCTTGGGCCCAGGCACAGGCCATCGCATTGACGCCTTTGCGCATGCCTGTGGTGGCCAGAACCAAGTTCGGAATGCGCGCTTTCACTTCGTCGAGCATGGCCCAGACCATGGCGTGATCATGCCAGCCATCCTGCCCGCCCGAAACCACGACCATCGGACCTTCGGGTTGGAATTGCGCCCTGCGGTCCTTGGCGCGTGAGGCCAGAAAATCACGCGCCTGCACCTGGCTCGCAGTTACCCCGTTCTTGCTGACCTGGCTTCCACGTGTGGCGGTAAAGGGCTTGCCGGTTTCGACGCGATAAACATCAGCCGCGTGATCGCGCATCGCTTCGAGCGCTTCCCTACACCCTTGCAAGGTCTGGCACAGCATCTGTGCTTCTTCGAGCTCGTTGGCATAGATTTCCGATGGATCGTAGTTGCGCGCCATCTCGCCCAGCTTCTTGGCCGCTTCGTCTTCTCGTCCTTCCGCAATCCGGGCAGTCATATGAAACGAATTGACCATGCCCCAAGCCAGCTGCCGCGCGAATTCTTCCATGCGGGTATCGTTGAGCACATCGAAAATCGTGCCGATCGCCATTTCGACCGCGCGCCGCGCCATATCGGGATCGGGCATCTCGGTAGAAGTCGGTCCGTCGATGACCGAAAGTTTGGCCATATCGGATGGTTCGACAAAGGCTCCGTCATAGCTTTGGGTTGTGCTGGAACGCTCATCGGCCCGTGCAATGCGTGCGTTGGCGAGTTCTTCGAAAGATGCAAAAGTAGTCATGGGAATATCCTCCACTTTGAAATCGTCATCCTCTTGATGACAACTCATTTCCGGCACGCGGCGGTCAGCGAGGTCAGGGACGCCGGCCAGCGGCCGGCGCCGCGAAGCGGGCCGTGGGGGAGCCGATTTTTTCGGGAACGGACGCGCAAGCGGAAGTGGACGCAAAAATTGGGGGAACCGCGGATCCTTGACGGAGCGCCACACCCCGCGTGCCACACTTGGTCTATCAGTGAGAGTATCCCCCTCTCCTCTCAGATGAAGTGCAAACGCTGCTCATGCGCTCGGCTTTGCTCACGGCGCGAAATCCTCCTGACACATGGGGACAAGCAGTTAGGACGGCCTCGGTGGCAAGGAAGCATCAAGCACAAAAAAGGCCCGCCTCGCTTGCGCGGGACGGGCCTTCCAAGGTGCCGGCGCGGGAGGAAGCGCCGGCCGGAGGATGCTGTTCAGGCAGCCTGTTGCTGGTCAGCGCCGTAAGTGCTCTCGCCCAGGCCATCGCCTGCGGGGCGCTGCTCTTGCTCGCCCTCTTCGTCAAAGCCGGGCAGCGACGGGAGCGCGCTCTCATCGTTAGTCGCGGTTGGCAGGCTGCGCTTGGCCTTCGGACGCCGCCAGGCAACATTGTAGCTGCCATCGTCCTGGTTGAAGAGCGCGACATCGAGCGGCTTGTCGAGGCTGGGATCATCGATCCGGCCCGACAAGAACATCTCGCCTGTTTCATTCGATGCGTATTCCCACAGCGCGCCAACCTTCACCCAGCTGCGACGATCGGCTGAAAGCGCCATGACGTCATAGGCAGGCGCCTTGTCGTTGTTCGAAGTGAACTCGCGCAGGGCCACGGTGGCCGTGAATGCGAGAGTGGTAATGCGGCCGACGAAAATGCCTTCTTCGTTGGTCTTGAGATTGCCGATATTCATTGGAACGTCTCCTTGGTTCGTCCGAGCCCCTTGCCCGGACCACTGTCTTTCATCCCCCTCCCCACCCGGGCCGCCCGGCCCGGCAGCGCGCGCTCGCCCGCGCGCCATCCGTGGACCTGAAGCGGCAGCGCAGGGTCCGCGTCGCTCTTGTTCGGAAGCGGGTCACCCGATCCGCTTGGTCGGTCGGAACTCCTCCGGCATTTCGATGAGTTTGTGTTCGTGGTCATCCAGACAGAAGACTTCGTCTCGTTCTGAATAGGTTTGCTTGTCCACCAGCGCGTAGCGGCGCTCCTCACCATAGGTCGCGTTGCCGAGATGATCGACGGAAAGGACCTTGCAGGCGACGACACCCGTCTTGCCTTTCGGCACCCAATCCGCCCAATCGCCCCAAGCGGCGGTGACGCAATACTTGCCGATTACGGCAAGGTAAGCCGCGCGCTGGCGTAGCACGCGCGAAGCGTTCTCAGGCACGGCGTCGCCGGTAAAGGCCTCGTAGCGGTCGGGATGCCAGCAGCGCACCGTATCGAAAGCGAGCTGCAGCCAAGAGGCGCGATCAGGCCGTGCGGCTTCGAACTCGTCGCGGAACGCGAGCACGGGCAATGCCCAGTCGCAGTCTTCCTCGTAATTGGCTGTGCCGAGCCGGAGGGCTTCGGGCATGGCCGCCTGTCGGGGTGCCGACAGCATGATCCCGCCATGCGAAGCGGTGGTGACCACCCACAGGCCGGGGAGGAACTCTTCGGCCATGATGATCGACCCCCAGATCGAGTGTGAAGGACTGGGTGAGGATGCGAAGCGAGCCATGACGTAATCTCCTTACGTCCCTGCTCTTCCCCCTTCTCTTTAACCGATCATGGCCTCGAGACGGGCGAGCAGCCCGTCGCCTGCAAGCTCGTCTTGCGCAACGCTCAGAACGGGTGCGATTTCGGCGATGCGTTCCCGGTCGCGTGCATGCGCTTCGCAGCCTTCGAGCGTGTCGCCATCGATCAGCTGGAGCGCGAACTGGTCATCCTCGCCGGTGGTGTAATCGCGGAAGGCAACGATAGCCTCCGGCCTCACGAACCCTTTGTCGGTGAGGATATCGAACAGCGGCTTTTTGATCGCGATTGTGACACACCTGGCGCGCATCAGATATTGGAACCGAGTGAGCAGCTCAAACAGCCGACGCTCTGAAGCGCGTTCGACCGGCACGAACTGGTTGCCTTTGAAGATCGGCTGCGCATAGGCGCGCAGCGCCAGATAGCCCTCGCGTTTGGAATGCTCGCCAACCACGGCGAGCGCCAGATAAGGTCCATTTGCTTGGCCGTCTCCTGCACTTGCACCGACTCCGGCCTGCTGGATGCGATTGCGGATAGCCACATCGCCGAGCCCTGTTGTCAAAGTGTTCGAGTGCACAGCGCTCGCTTCGAGCAGCAGGAAGGCCTGCGGCGCGTAGCCGACCGGCCAGTCCTTGACGGCCTCCCGCAGCCTCGCATGGAGGCGGGTCCGCTCGTAATCGACCGCATTTGTGTAGAGATGCGAAGCGAGCGGGATGCCAGGCGCGATATCGAAGCGCCGCGCCGCTTCTCGCAAGCGGGCGAGTTCCTTGGCAATCCCGAATGAAGGTCTGCCTTCTGCAGGCAGGCCAGTGATCACATTGGTGCCAGCGGCCTCGAGCAACATCCAAAGAAGCTTGCCGAGTCTTGGAATCGTGACGCCTCGGCGGCGATCATCGGGTTCGGCCTCGTCGGGCTTGGTCGCCAGCTTCTCAGGCGCATCCTTGTGGGCGTTGAATAGCCCGCGCGGATAGTCGATCTCGAAATGCGCGCCACCAGCCTTCTCGCGAATGCGATCGGGTGCCTGGGGCAGAAAAAACGGGCAATCGCGTCTGTGCTGCGGCCTGCTGGTGAGACGCCTTAGATAGTAGGTCTCCTGCGAGCTAAGATAGGCGGGGCTTAGCAGTGGCGGCGTTCCGTCTTCACCCAAGCAATGGCAGGCGAGCCATTTGCCGTTCTCGCGCGCGGTCACCACCAGCGAGACAGAGGCGCGATGATCAGCCTCACTGCCCTGGCCCAAATACCAGCGGACCAGTCCCGCACGAAGCAGCGACGGAACTTTGACGCGCTCCTCGCGTCCATCGGTATCCTTCGGGATCAGCCACATGACTTTAGAATGCCCTCAAAGAACAATAATCTGAAGAGCGATGTTGTCGCTCTCTGTTTCACCGAGGCGGCACACCCGATAGGGCTGTAGCGGCTCAGCGGTTTGGATCACGACATGGTCGCACTCGGTATCCTCGCAAAGGCGCAGCGCGACACTAATTGCATGGGCAAGGCCGCACAATTGATAGCGGCGGGGATCAAGAGGCGGCACGGCACCCTCCTCAAATTCTCACGCTTGGAAAGACCGTCCGCGCTGGCACCGGCTCGCGAATAATCTCAAAGGCGCGGTCCATCAGGCGCGAGACGCGATAGCGCCCTCTCCCTTCCGGATCGGTCAGCACGAGACGCCGGCCTTCGCGCTGAACCCGAAACTCTGAATGCTTGGACCCGTCGGTGAAGGTCATCGCTTCCGGCAAGCGAATGAGCGCGCCGTCTGGCAGTTTGCGAGCGCGGAGCCTCGCCGTGAGATGACAGCGCCGCCGCCAGTCGAGCGCGTAAGGCTCGCTGGTGCTGGTCAGCAGATCGAGCAGCCGCTGCGGGCACGCGGCCTGACTGGGCCCGGCCGTTTCGTCCATATCTTTGTACCCGAATACGAGGTCGTCTTTGGTGCGCGGGTTCCATTTAACAAGGCAGATTCCGGCGAAGACAAAGAGACGCGCGCCAGCTTCATCGTAGCGCTCAATCGCACCGTACCAGGTCCGGTTGCCCGGAAAGGCGCTGTCGAGCACGCGCAGTCCGATGAACTCGGGCTCGGCGCTATTCTCGCTTTTGGCTTCGCGCTCATAGGTGAATTGCGCATCGAGATAGGCCTTTGGCGTTGTGTGTTCGCCCATCCCGGTGCGGGTCATAAAGAGCCAGCCCATAGCGGCCTCCTATCATGCGTGGTGATTTGACCGATGATCTCGGTGCCTTTTCAGGCCGCGAGCTTCTCGGGTGGTAAAGCGTCTACGGCTGCTGTTGGCTCGTCGGCCTCGCAGCCATAGCCTGAATGCGCCGCCAGCCAGGCGAAGGCCTGCTCAGACTTCGCCGCCGCGGTGATGATCGCCGACTTGTCCGCCTTAAGGATCTGCAGCCAGTGATCGACATAGCTTGCATGGCTGTCATGCAGCTCGGGCGGCAATTCGAGTTCGTAGCAGATCCGCCCGCTGGTGATCTCTGCCACCAATTCTTCGAACGCATAGGCCTTGTCGCCAAAACGCTTTCCGAATGTGCGATCGAGCCGATCGGGATGCCCGGTTGCATGGCCAAGCTCGTGCCCGAGCGTCGCCGCGTAATGATCTTCCGTTACGAAGGCGGTCTTGTGCGGCAGCTGCACATAGTCGGCGCCGGGTGCATAGAAGGCACGGTCGCCGCCATGGCGCACTTCGATCGGGATCGGTTCGAAGAAGGCCGTGATCGCTTCGCGCTTGGCCGAAGGTTCAAGCGGTTCTTCGTCCACATCATCGGGATAAAAGTGTACCGGCAGGCCATCGATCTGATCGCAATTGAACACGCTGTAGCTGCGCATGAAACGGATCGTGCGAACCGTATCCTCGCCGGTCACGTCGTCGCGCTCTTCCTTCTTCACCGAGTTGAAGTAGACGCTTGGCTGCGAGGTCTCCCCCCTGCGGACCTGACCGCCGAGCTTTTGAGCCTGCGCATAGGTCATCCAGTAGCGCGACCGGAACCCAAACGTATCGGCGACCGCCCAGAGATAGAGCGCGTTGATGCCCGAATAGCGCACGCCATTGGCGCGCAGAGGCGCCCCACCCCCACCACGCCTTGTCCAGGGCCTGCGCCAGGGCGGAGTACCCTCCTCGATTTTGCGAATGATGAGATCGGTGATCGCTTGCGCGGCATCGCGCCGGTGTTTCTTCGCCATGGCGAAGTCTCCTTAAGCTGAAACGAAAGTGGCCCGGGACGCGTTGCCCGGGCCTTGTCGGTGGATGGTGGTGATAGCGCTGGTCAGGCGGCGAGCGGCTCGGCCTTGTCTGCTTCCGGTTCCTCGGCCTTGCCTTCGTCGGCACAGGGATCATCGGTCGCGGTCTCGTCGGCCGGATCGTCCACACCATCGGGCGCGTCTGCTTCGGCCCCACCGGCCTCAGCTTGATCTGCCACCGGCAGCTCGAACCGCATTGGTGCCGGGACCCAGCGCATCGCACGCTCCTTAATGTCCTCTTCGACAATCGCATCGCCGGCAAACAGCCGCGCGCAGGAAGTCGACAGCTCGGACTTCTTCGAAGCGCCATAGCGCGCGGCAAGTTCGCTCCCGCCAATCTCAGTCAAGGCCGCCAGACACGAAGCCTTGCTGATCCGATCGAAGAAGTTCTCCGAGGTAGGTCGCCACAGGGCGGCTGCGTCGATATCGAGGATCGTGCCGAGCAACGCGTGGATCGGATGGTGCTCGCTGGCATAGCCTTTCTTGGATTCGAGCGAGATCGCCACGCAGTAGGCCAGCCAGGCTGCCTTGGCCTCGTCGTTGAGCGCGCGGAAGGCGAGAAACCGGTCCGTAAGCTCGCTTTCTTCCTGCCAGGCGCGCTCGAGCGCGTCATGGGCATCGGCCAAGATCTGATCGGCTTCGCCAGTCGGACATTCGCCGCGCACCGGATCATCGGCCTTTCCACCGCGAATGGTGGTGCCCTTGGGCTCGTATCCGCGCCCATCGGCCAGCACGAAGATTGCATAGTCGAGCGCTAAGCCGGGGTCGCCAAGCAGAGACGCGGCCAAAACGTTGCGGCGCTGGACCGCCAATTCGTCGAACAGGCGCGCTGAGACCGCCTTGCCACCCGGCGCGGCGGCCTCGGGCTTGGCCGGCTTCGCGGCTCCGCCCGACTTCGTGGTCGGAGCTTCGAACGCGCCGCCGGTGATCTGGCCGTTGTCGTCTTCCTCGAAGCGCAGCTCCTTCTCCGAGTAGTAGTCCGGATCAAGCACCATCTCGCCTTCGTTGGTGAGGATCAGGAACTGGCCGACCTCGCCCTTCCATTCCTCAGGCAGCGCGCGCTTCGGATTAGAAAGCGTCCTGCGCTCCTCGTCGATTTCTTCATACTCTGCCTCAAGCGCTTCGATATCCACCTTATCCGAGGGTTCGACTTCGTAGGCCTCAAAGATGTCGCCAATAGCGCTCATGCGGGCTTCGATTTCGTCGATCCGGACCTGCGCGTCTTCGCGGATCGGTGCAGGCGGTAAGCGCACGGGATGAACATCGGCCTCGCTGCGCGCATGCCAGCTTGAGGTTGCGGCCACTGGCCTTACCCAGGCAAGACCTGTGTCAGCGACAAGTCTGGTGGCTTTGGCCTCCATCTTCGCAGCGGCGAGTTCGTGCGCGATGGGAATATCGAGCCAGCGATCCTCCGAGGCTTCGCTGAAGAGATCACTCTCGACCCGGCCGCCTTCGGCGACATAGGCTTCTTCGCCCACCAGCAACGCGATCGGATCGCTGCCGCGCAGCGAGCCTTCAGCGATCATACGCCGGATCGCATCGGCTTTGAGATAGGAATTGTAGCGCGCCTGCTCGAAGACACGCAGCTGCACCTCGTGTCGGTCGGTCGAGGCATAGGCCTTGGCAAGATCAAGCGTAATATCACCCGCCTCTAGCGCTTTGAAAATCGGCTCTGCGAGACTGGCGAGGCGCAAACGGCCTTCGACGAAGCGCTGCGTCAGCCCGAAGCGTTTGGCAACCGCGGCGCTGTCGCCGTCCTCGGTCACGAAATGCTGGAAGGCGCGGCATTCTTCGGTCGGGGTCATGGCGAGACGCTGGAAGTTCTCGGCGAAGGACACCTCGCCGACATTGCTCGTCTTGCCGTCAATCACGAGGCACTCAACGTCGTGGGTTTTGTCCCACCCGCCACGCTCGACGATCATATTCATGGCACGCAGGCGTCTGCCGCCTGCGATCACATCGAAGCGCGTGCGCTTCTTCGACTTGGTGACGATAAGGTTCTGAAGCTGACCGTGCGCTTCGATGTCGTGGGAAAGCTGCTCGTCTGCGACTTCGTCGATCACCTTGCGCACATTGCTGGGGCTCTGATCGAGCTTGCAAAGAGGAATTGCAGTCATGTGAGGTCTCCATCTGATCGCCCGTCCCAATGACGGACCATCAAACCTCCATCCCCCTTCTCTTTCGATCCAAAGCAGGCTGCGGCAGCCCAGTTCGTCAGTCTTGCCCCGAAACCCAGCGTTCGTATCGTCCATGAGGATCGTGGATTTTGGAAATTGATGGCTTGGATTTCAGGTTCGCAATACGATTAGCAAGTTTTGCAAGTTCGCTTGCCGCGTCTGGCTTCCAACCCTTGCTTATTGCCCACGACTTAATGGCCTCGGCTTTGAGCATGTGGCCTTTTGCACGAAGAATGCGGAGCACATCGTCTGCATATTGCTTGTCACGCGGATGCAGAACACCATGGGCAAGATTAATCATTCTTGTGACCGAAGTAAGCGCGCGCTCTACCGTCTTGTCTGAGAGCAGATCGGCGGCTTCAGTCTGAGGTTTCCCGTGGACAATTGGGTTCCAGCGGGCAATCCAATTGTCCACGTCTCCAGGGATCCATGGAACAACCACCACGCCTGCAATTCCGTCTAGGCCATCGACCAGTTCAAGCAACTCTTCATCGGCATAGAAAACGATCACGACGGTACCGCGAACGAAGGTTCCGATCGTTTTGATCGTTTCGTGTCGAAGCCGTGCGGACGGAGGCATGCTCAACGTTTGGTTCTTCAGAAGCACCTTTACTGCGCCCTCACCAATATGGGACCCAAGCGAAGTATGCCTCAACTGCTGCTTGGTGTGCGTCAGCAGAATGACTTCGGATGATCGGACTTCACTGAGTTCCAACATCTTCTCAGCATAGGCACGAGCCAATTCCCAAGACGCTGGCTCCTGGCTGTCGATTGGGATCACCACTCGTTTTGGCGCTCGCATCAAGAATCTCCGTACTTTGTCAACATGCAGGTGAGGACTAAGTTAAATAGCGGATCAAGCCGATGGTCTGAGACAGAGCTGTACACAGATGGCGGAGCACGCCGCTCATTTGATCAGCGCAGTCAGCACTGAATGCGAGCGCTTCACGGGCACAAACACCCGCGTCTTATACTGAATGATCTCAGTGAAGCATCCAAGGCTCTTGAGCCATTCAAGCTGTGCGCCGATCTCCCCACAGATCTCGATCCGCTGTTCGCTAGCAACGAGCGAACGCTTGATGGTCATCGGGAATGGTCGTTCGACTGTGATGGGCTTGCCCTTCTGTACCGCTGAGAGGATAGCCTCAGGTGTCAGCTCGAACTCTGCCTCGACCCCGAAAGTCTTCAGCAACCCTGGAACATCGGCATCGTCGACGATCCGTCCAAGCCAGCTCTGCCCCACCACATCGACGATCCTGTGGACGGCAAGCCGATCCTTGGGTAGCGAAGACCAGATTGGGAGCAGGAGACCGGTCGCGAGATAAACGGTCTCTGTCCGTGCCTGACTTTCCGCGTCTTTGGCCTCGGACGCCCATCGCCTGATGAACGCTTGTTCGCTGCAGAGTTCCCATGCGCTTTCGTCCAGATCGGCCAGCAATCGATACTGGCGACGGGTCGGTCGAGTGAGCAAGACGCGCGGCACCACTGTGCCATCATCTTCCATGAAGCTGCGCGCGTCTTCCGCGAGCGCGACACGCCCGCTCTTGGCGTTGCGCATCAGGCGTGGATTGCTCGCCCATTCGCGCATCTCGAGCACACGCGCGAGCGGTGTGGGCTTCACTTTGCTGGTCAGCGAAAGGGTAAGCAGATGCGATCTCGCCCCGGTGCGGTCATCGGTGCGTAGCACCCTGTCTTCTTCTACTGACGCGCTGTCGACCTGCACGGTCTCAACCCCAACATCGAGCATGCCGGCCTCGCGCGCAGCGGCGACCCGCGCTTCCACCAGCCCCAGAAACTCATCGAAGATCGCGTTTTGCATCCCGATCGGCAGCGCAAGGATGCGGTTGAGCCAGCGCTGGATCGGCGGCAGGTCCTCAACCAGCACCCCGCCCTCGCCCGTCAGCGTGAGCCCCGAGCGGCTTTCGAAATCAACCAGCGTCGTGCTTGCGAGCTTGCCGCTGCTGAGCAGATGGAACCAGGTGACGAGCGCGGCCTTGGCGTATTCGCTTTCGAGATTGTCGGCGGGATCGAACAGGTTCTGCCCGCCGGTTTGACGCTGACCGCGCGTCAGCGCGCCCAGACTATCGAGACGGCGCGCAATTGTGCTGGTGAACCGCAGCTCGCCCTTGCAGTCCGTGGTGACCGGGCGGAAGAGCGGCGTTGCTGCCTGATGGGTTCTATGCGTGCGGCCAAGCCCTTGGATAGCGCGGTCGGCGCGCCAGCCTGGCTCAAGCAGAAAATGCACCCGGCGCTGCTGGTTCTTGGCATCAAGGCTCGCATGGTAAGATCGCCCAGTGCCGCCCGCATCGCTGAAGATAAGGATGCGCTTGCGACCGTCCATGAACTGCTCGGTCTCGGATTGGTTGTTGCGCTTAGAGCGGCTTTCGAGTCTTTGCGAACCATCCGATTGCGGCACAAGCCGCTTTGTGCGCCCGGTCACCTCGGCGATGCGTTCGGGCCCGTAATGCTCAATCAGCCCATCGAGCGCAGGCTTGATCGGCGGCATCGCGCAAAGCTGCTCGATCAGTCTGGCGCGGCTTTCGACCGCAACCTGGTTGTGGACCGGCCTGCCATCCTCTTCGAACATCGGCGCCGAGCGTTCCTTGCCGGTGTCATCGACAAAGGTCTGCATCTGCTGCGTTGGAAAGGCGCGCTCGAGATAGTCGATGACGTTTTCGCGTGGGGAGAGGTCGATTTCGAGATGCGCGCGCTCTTCCGGCGACAGCGCATCCAGGCGGCGGTCGAGAATGCTCTCGGCAGTTGAGACCAGTTGGATCACCACTGAGGCGTCTTCGACCAGATGCGCGTCGACCGCGGCAATCAAGCTCGGGAGCTTCATCGACAGCAGCACCTGATTGAAGAAGCGCTGCTTGCAGCTTTCGAAGCGCGAGCGCGCCGCAGCCTTTGCGCCGGAATTGAGCGTCTCTCCGTCGATATCGTCGACCACACAGGTCGCTTCGAGAGCAGCCTCCATGTTTTGATGAATGATCGCCCATGCATCGGCATAGGCGTCGTAGATGTGTATCTGTTCCGGCGTCAGCTCGTGCTTGAGCACCTCGTATTCGACACCAGCAAAGCTCAGCGCACGCGCCTGATAGAGGCCAAGAGCCTTGAGATCGCGCGATACCACTTCCATCGCTGCGATCCCGCCGCCACGGATTTGGCCGATAAAGTCTTCGCGCGAGGCAAAGCCAGTTTCGGGACCCCACAGGCCCAGACGGACCGCGTAGGCGAGATTGTTCACATCAGACGCTCCGGTCGCCGAGGCGTAGAGGACCCTCGCCTTGGGCAGGTGGTTCTGAAGGAGCACACCGGCAATCCCTTGCTGCGAACCGCCTTGCTTGCCGCGCATGCCCTCGCCGCCCGCGACGCCGCCCATTTCGTGGCTCTCATCAAAGGCGACCACGCCATCGAATTCCTCGCCGGCCCAAGTGAGAAGCTGATCGAGCCGCGTTGCATCCTGCCTCTGGCTGCGGAGGGTGGGATAAGTGACGAACAGGATGCCTTCGGTGAACGGCACTGGCTGATCGATCTTCCAATTCGAGAGCGGCTGAATATCGGCGGGCAATCCGCCGAGCGCCTGCCAGTCGCGGCGCGCGTCTTCGAGCAGGCTCTCGTTCTTTGAGACCCAGATGGCGCGTCGGCAACCGGCCAGCCAGGAATCGAGAATGCAGCCTGCGATCTGCCTGCCCTTGCCTGCCCCGGTGCCATCGCCGAGAAAGTATCCCTTGCGATAGATCGCGCCATCCTCGGCGAGCGTGAGGCCGACGCCCTCTTCGCAGGGCTTGAAGAGACCGGGCAAGAATTGCTGCCACGCGCTCCCAGCATAGATCACCGTCTCGAGCTGCGCTTCGGAGAGCGATTTGCCTTCGACAAGCCGCTCGGGCAAGTTCGGAATGTAGTCCGGGATCGGCGCTGGAATGGAACCCATCGCAACCGATTCCACCAAAGTTGTGGGATGCTCACCTGCGTCCGCAATATCGATCCGGCTCGGGCGGTAAGGCAGATAGACGCCGGCCTGCCTGCCTAGGGCGCGCGGCGTCTGGAGCGTTTTGTAGTCGAGCGCTGCGACCTTAGAGGATTTGTTGTCTGGCTTGGCCCTCCCGGGCCTTGGGGTACGCTGTTTGGCAGAGCGAACCGTTTTGAATAGCGAGCTGCTGGGTCTGCGCAGAGCAGCGACAGGTGGCGGAGCTGGCCTTGCTACTTGCGCTCGCGGGGCAATGTCGACGGCCTCGCAGAGCTCTGCAACAGTATCGCGGCTGATCACCGATGGCTTGATATTGCCGGGGTGTTTGTCGATCACAAAAAGCCGAACCGCCACGCTCGTGCCCTGCTTGCGATAGCAGGAAGCGAGCCGACACAATGTGACCACCGTGCAGCCATCCAAGGTCTCGTCGTAGATAGCCATCATCTTGGCCGACGGGGTGAACCCGTCCGGCATGATGGCGACGATGCGTGCGCCTGGCGCAGCCTTGGCAATCGCCGAGCGCAGATGGCGTACGGCGGCGTGCGGATCGATGCCCCTTCCTTTCGAGCGAACGAAGGGCGGGTTCATCAGAATGAGGCTGGGTTTCAGCGTTGGTGGCAAAAGCGAGGTGAGCACGGCGCCATCGTGGCCGGTGAGCGGGGCTTTCGAGAACAGCGCGGCCAGCTTGGTTCGACGGTTGGGATCGATCTCGTTAAGATGCAGCGCCGCGACCGGCGGCAGCATCGAAGCGAGCATCCCGTGTCCCGCGCTCGGTTCAAGCACCACATCTTCGGCGCGCGGCTGCGCTAGCTGGACCATCAGCGCCGCTAAATCAGCGGGCGTTGAGAATTGTTGCCAGCGGATCTGGTCCTCGCTGCGCACGGTCTGGGTTGGAAGGGCTTCGACAAGCTTGGAGATGCATGCAATGTCGTCGAGCGTGCGAGGCGCTGGACTGTCCATTAGGTACCGCACCAACCCCGCTTCCATAAGGTCATAGGCGTCACGCTGGGACCACTTGCCATCGGCGGCATCGCCGCCATTGAGCGCCCGCATTGTCTCGAACAGTGCGGGTTTGTCGAGGGTATGAGAGGCGATGCGTCCGGCGATGGTGCCGATGGCGTCGTTTAGGCTGATGCGAATGGGAGTGAAGAGATCGTTCATGGCGCTGCTCCTGGGATTGGACACAGCCCCCCCTCCCCCTTCTCTTTTCAGGAGGTCAGGTACGCTCGGGCAGCCGCAGGAGAGTGCTTAAGCGGTGCTAACGTCTGGCGACTAAGCGTGAGCAGCGCAAAACAGTGCTTGTTCACGCATGCTCGCTTGGCTAGCATGGCGTCGCGATACCCAAACCACGCCGAAAGGTGTGGTGATGAAGAAATTGATTTTGACCGCGCTGGTCGCTCTTTCCAGTCAGGTGGCGGCAGCGCAAGAAGCAAGGCTTGAGCAATTTACGCTGCGAGAGCCTGCATCTTTCCATTTGCTGATTCCCGGACGAGAGTCGGAGCCTGGGCCCATTGAAAGTCCGACGATCTCGGACGCTCAACCTCCATCTTCCAGTAATCCATTCGAAAACACATCCGTCGACTTAGGCACGCCATCTGTTCGCCCCTATGTTCCAGCCTGGATGCGAGGAGGACGATCAGTATTCGAGGCGAGGAGACTGGCCCAACCGGCGCACGCCGCCGATCCTGACTGTCTGACGCATGGCTACTTCCCGCGGCACGATATTTCTACAGAAGCGCAAGTACGTCGGCGCCTGTATTTCGATCACATTCTTACAGCCGCGTGCGAGGCGGGCGTGCCGGTTCGCTTATTCGACGCACTCGTATCGCAGGAAAGCCGGTATCGACCTTTTGCCAAAAGTCATGCTGGCGCGATGGGTATGGCGCAACTGATGCCCGGTACAGCGCGATATCTCAATGTGTCCGACCCGTGGGACCCCCTGGAGAACCTGCGCGGAGGGGCGCGATATCTGCGCGAACAGCTAGACCGTTTTGGCTCGTGGGATCTCGCCCTTGCCGCCTACAATGCTGGTCCGGGGCGGGTCGATAAGTATGGCGGCATTCCGCCCTTCCGTGAAACCCGAAACTACATCCGAGCGATACTCGCTAGCCTCAGAGGCAGGAACTCTCGCCTTGGAGCGCTAGGGCCACGCGAACGCCGGAACCCTCTTCGGAGGGTCCAACTTGCAAGCTTTCCCATTCCATCAGAGATCCCGGAGTAGTGGCTGCTTCGAGGCTGAAACGTTGCGGCGGCTTACGACCCTATTCTGTTGAAAACTCGGGCTAGGCAGCAGTCCCGCGAATTTTCGGCAAGAATGATTCACAAAATCCTCTGCGGTTGAATCATTCTTGCGCCGTCCGCCGGACCGGGATTACAAAATTACGCGCGGAAACCACTGGTGAAGTTTTTCAACAGAATAGACCCGATTGCGGACGTTCGCCGAGATCACTTGGTTGCTGGCATCGTCTTTCATTCCACCATATACCCAGCATCGGATGCAGCGGTCGGGTAAGCGAACATCGTCGATCGAACATCGTTTGCAGTCATCCCATGCCGGATGGCGAGACCGAAGATATTGATTAGTTCGTCAGCGTCCGGTCCAACCAGGTGAGCGCCCAAAATGCGGTCGGAACCGCTCTCAATTAGAACCTTGTGTCCGTAAATCTGCGCATTGAGCCGCCGTGCCGAAAACCAGTCTGGGTGTGAACCCGCATTCACTGAGAATTCTAAACCAGCTTCGCACGCTTCGCTCTCGAGCATTCCTACCCTTGCTGCTGGTGGCTCGGTGAAGAGCGCACTCGGCACGCCCTGATAATTTGGTGTTCGCCCGCTATCTTCTAGAATATTTTCCACCACGACTTTTGCATCGTGGCTGGAAACGGGCGTTAATGGCGGTCCGTTCGCAGCAGCATCACCGGCGGCGAACACGTTGGCGTTGCTTTGGCTGCGAAGCTGCGGAGTAAGCAACATGCCCGTTTGATCGCAAGCTACTTCACCCGCTTCCAGATCGAGTTCGCCAAGTGCAGGAACTCGCCCCGCTGAATGAACCGCCAGCTCTGCCTGGATCGTGCGGTCGCCAGCGTGCACAGTAAGACCACCGCCATTATCAGTCACGCTGCTGACTTCCGCATCTACAATCTCGATTCCAAGATCATCGAAGCTCGGCATCAGCCAATCGACAATGTCAGGGTCGAATGCCTTCAATATGCGGCCGCGTTGTACGATGGTAACTTTGGCTCCGGCGCGCGCTGCGAGATGAGCGAATTCCGCCGCTATATACCCGCCGCCGACGAATACGATCCGGTCGGGCAGGGCATCCAGTTCGAGAAAGGCATCGCTATGCGTTAGCAATTCTTCACCATTGATCCCCAGGGGGCGGGGGGTTGCTCCGGTTGCGATCAGTGCGTGCGAAAACCGCAATTCGTTGCCGTCGACCTCGATCCGATCAGGACCGACGAAACGTGCCTTAACGTACATCGTCGCAACGCCCTTGCGCTCGTAACGCGCTTGTTGCTTTTCCGGGACAGGACCAGTGAAGCTGCGCTTGAAGGCTTGAAGGTCGCCCCAGTCTATCGAAACAGCTCCTTTGATCCCGTTTCCCTTCATTTGGCGAAAGGCCGCGAGCGCCTCCTCGCCACTGACCATCATCTTTTTCGGATCGCACCCGCGCAGCGCGCAAGTGCCGCCATAAGGTCGATAATCGATAACCGCGCATCGCTTCCCCGCGCTGGCCATGCGATGGACAGCGACCTGCGCAGCGGTTCCAGAGCCGATCGCGATGAAGTCAAACCTCTCAGCCATTGCAACAATTTCCTTCTTGGATTGGGGGACAGGGGACCGTGCCGTAGGAACAAAATACGCAGCAGTCGCCTTGGAGCGGCTGGAGGCGCGCGCCGCAGCTCGAGCAATTATAGAAGAACATGCAGGCGTTGGTCGGCATCTCCTCGTCCTTTTCGTGGCCGCATCCCGGGCAACGCAGGCGGGACACCATGATCGGTTCAGCCATACAAGAAAGCGCCCATCAGCAATGCCGCACCGATGGCAATCCCGGCAGCGGTCAGAACCCGGTAGCTCGATGATCCGCACGTTGCATCGGTTGGGCAGACCCGCGCCTTTTGAAATTGCCAAATTAGCCGGAGGGCCGCCGCCAGAAGCAGGACCGACGCGAGAATAAGAAGTGGTGTTCGATAAGGGGCTAGGACCGGTGAGACACTTCCAAGCCACGCCGAACCAAGGCCAGCCGACGCGAGCCCCAAAGGAAGTGCACAGCAAGCCGCAGCACCAAATGCTGCGAAGATGCCACCGCCTGTCGCCAATCCGTTCCACCAACTGCCAAGGCTGCTCATTGGATGTCCTTTTGCAAAATCCGAGTCGCAGTCATATCTACAGTCTGTAGCTGCTACAGACTCAAGAGGTGTCGCATGAAGATCGGTGAAGTGTCGAAGCGAACCGGATGCAATATCGAAACAATACGGTATTACGAACGGATCGGCGTGATCGAACCGCCGCCGCGCAAAGGCGTCTACCGCGACTATGGTCCGTCGGATGTTGAGCGTCTGTGCTTTATCCGGCGTGCACGTGGACTCGGCTTTTCGCTAGAAGAGGTGCAAGCGTTGCTCGATCTAGCGCCCCGACCTCACACGAATTGCGACCGCGTGCAATCCATCGCCGAACAGCACCTTTCAAATGTTCGCGCCAAGCTGGCAGACCTCGGACGGATGGAACTTGCACTCGCTACATTAGTCGAACAGTGCGGCGTGAGCGATCATGACCGATGCCCAGTGGTAGAGAGCCTAACTGGCAAGGGCTGAAGCAAACCGCCAGTTGAGGTCCAAAGACACCAAATTTAGACTAACGGCTTCCCACCCGACGTTGGGACATGGGCGTTGATACTCAAGTGGCAACAAGTCAGTCTGGATCCCACCGCCAATCTCGGATGTATGAGAATGGCTTGCGTTGGATAAGAAGGACAATTGGGCGTTTCTGATTGTTGTCAATTAGGTGCGCTCGCACAGCCGCTCGTTCATCGCTGCCCAGTCCTTGAAAGGCAGCGGATAGCGTGTCTCAATGGTTAGCCCGGGCTGTTGGTAGGCGGCTTTGGCCTTTTGCGCCGCAATGTGCCCTGCCCTGTCATGGTCGGGAGCAAGGATAAGGTGATCGAGATCATCTGGAAGCTTGAGCAGAGGCAGCCTTTCTCCGCCTAGCGCGGCCCAGCAAGGTATGCCGGTCAGCTTAGTGAAGGCGGCTGCGTCCTCAAAACCCTCGGCGAGAGCGAGACTTCGAGCTGAGGTCCTTGCCCGCCAGGCCGCCCTCCCCGGCTTGCCAAGAAGCATTTTTGCCGTGCAGCGCACTGTTGCGGGATCGAGGAAAATGCGCTGAATGGCTTTAAGTTCGAGTTTCTCTCGTAGTGCCACAAGCAGCGCTGGCCGATAGCGTGTGCGCGGTTTGGGTCCTAGTGGACAACGAGGATGGAAGCGAACGTCGGGGAGGTCGATCGAAAGGTGGCGTCCAGCGAGATATTGGGCACCCAATGTGCCCACAATCGGCTTACCGCTCTCCCAAAGGCGGTGGGGATTGCCGCGAGATTGGCGAGGATATGCTCCTGATGTTGGCACAGTGGCTCGTGCGCCGGCAGGCAATCGTGCAATCTCGCGCAGCACATCTTGAGGCTCACAGCCCGCGAAGCAATGGACCAGAATGCCTTTGTGGCTTTGTCGGACCGACAGGGAGGGCCTGCGATCATCATGCGCGGGACAGCAGCAGAGTGCGTAAGCTCCGTGCCATTTGCCGCGTAGCGCAGCTACGATGTCGATGGTGTTCTGGGTCGGGCGCAGCGCGACATACATAGGCCGCTCCTTTCATCGCTTTTTCCTTCCCTCTCTTCTTTTCCCCTCAATCCTGGCTTCGCCGCTGGTAAAAGGCTGACCGGACAATCCGTCTGCAGCCAATAAGCGAATGTCTAGCTTCCTACTTTAAAGAGACCACAAGCGGACAATGTGCAGACGGCACGAGTGGTTGCCGAGCGAAACCAAAGCTCTTCATATCGCAACCATCGCGTGATCTGTTCCTATGAACGCCCATTATCGATAACCCGGTTCACCCATTCATCTATTTCTGACTCGACCCATACTGAGCACCTTGGACCAAGCGATCGCGGCTTGGGAAACTCACCTTCTTTAACGCGCTCGTATACGGCGGTTCGGCGAAGACCAACTCGATCCATGACCTCAGGTAAACGAATAAGCCGGGGCGGTCTGACGCGTTCAGGATTGTCCGGTGAACTGCTATTAAGACTGTGATCATGCATGACATTCACACACATTGGACAAAGCCTGATTTATAAGTTGGTCGACGCCCTCAGAACATTGCCGCTCGACCGGAAGCGCAAACTGCGCATGCTTTAGGATGGAAAAAGCGCGGTCGGCGTTAAACGCCATAACAAACTTGAGCAGCGATAGGCCGGTATCAGCGGAAATCTGGATTGCTTCGAAGCGAAAAGCTCCGCGAACATTGGCAAGCTCGTCAATCTTATCGGCGGTCTGCGGGCCGAAGGTAACCCCGGCACTTTTTAATCTGGTAACCATACATAACTCCGAAAGCTGTGCATGGTTTGGATATCGCGCTAATAATATACCTCGACAAATCTTGATTGGAAGCGATTTTCACCCTGCTGTCGGGTTGCGCGCTAACCGATTGATTAACCACGCAATATCCTGAAATATTGGCGCTCTGTAGCCCGCTGCAGCTCGTAGGTATAAGCAAGACTATCTTAAGCTATTGTTTTAAAACTTTTTTTGTAAGAAGCCTCATCGAGGTCGCATCAAGTCCCCATACCACACAAGAACTTGGATTCATCAAATCCTTCGCGAGTCGCTATCAGCCATTCGATGAAAAGTTGGAGCCGATAAAGCGGCGCAGGTTGTGGGACCTTCAGCTCGCGGCTCAAGCTCGCAACCTCAAGTTACAAAAGCGTCAATTGTTCTGCACTTCGGCTTTTGTCCGGGGCTAAGGCAGATCTCTCGGTGAAGAAAGTCCGCCCAGTCTTGAAGCATGGATCGGCGAGGCGCGAGATACTCAGCTGCATTGTAAGCCCCGCGCACTTCGTTTTCTTCGCTATGCGCTAGCTGAAGTTCGACCCAATCCGCATGGTATCGGCGCATCCAAACGGCAGGCTTACCCGATTGGACCATTTGCTCGTTTGCCCAGGTACTAGCCAGTCCCCTGAACCCATGGACAGTTTGCCTCGAGTGAAAGCCGAGGCGGTAGAGAGCGTAGATCATGGTGTTTTCTGAAAGGGGTTGATTGGGCTTTGTTCCCGGAAACACAAACTCAGATTCAGTGAGCGCAATCAGTTCTGAAGTAATCTTTGCGGCTTGCCTGGACAATGGAACGAGATGTTCGCGGCCCATCTTCATCCGGTCGGCACCAATTCTCCAGACCGGCGATGGTCCGTCCAGACCTTCAAACTCATCCTTTTTAGCAAACCGAAGCTCTTTGGTCCTGACCCAAGTGAGCAACGCGAACATCAGAGCGGCTTTAGTGATTTCTGACCGACGCTGCCCCTCCTCTGAATAGAGAATGATCTTTGAAACAAGCTCAGGGAGCTGCGCCAGTGGCAGCTTCGCCATGTGTTTCACCCGTGGCCGCGGCTTCAAAGCCCCACGAAGATGAGCGGTCGGATCACTGCTGCAGATGCCGCTCGCGATGGCGAACTGATAAATCTGGCCAATACTCTGCTTGGCACGTCGACTTATGTCGAGCGCACCGCGATCTTCGATTTTCCTAATGACCCTCAAGACATCCGGCGGCGAGATATCCTCCAGCATCATATGGCCGAGGGAAGGAAAGACATCGCGTTCCAAGCGGGCCCAGACCCGTTTTGCATGTGCAGGATCAAGACTGCATTCTCGGTTGCGGTGCCATAGCGTGGCTGCACTCCTAAGTGTCTCGCCATCACGGGAGCCCTTCCCCGGTCTAACGATCATCGGGTCTTCGCCCTTAGCCAGCGCACCTTTCGCAATCGCACGCAGTTCTCTCGCCGCAGAAATTCCGATGTCAGGATAAGCACCGAAAGAAAGCAACTTTTCCTTTCCCATAAAACGATATTTCAGACGCCAGAGTTTCGATCCGTTTGGTTTAACGAAAAGGAAAAGCCCCTCTCCATCCGCGAGCTTGTAGGGCCGGTCTTTTGCCCGGGCATTCTTGATCTGGATTTCCTTCAAAGCCATTGGGGGTATCGCTCCATTTGCTAACCCCAGAAAAGTACCCCCAAAATACCCCCACACCAAATCCGGCTGCACACGAATGCAAGCGAACACAAACGGACAGAACCCAGCGATAGGCTACTGATTCGTTTTGCTTTTTTGGACTTTTCCGAAGGACCGCGAACCCATACGGATTCGGGATTGGTAGCGGAGGAGGGACTTGAACCCCCGACACGCGGATTATGATTCCGCTGCTCTAACCAGCTGAGCTACTCCGCCCCAACAGCGCCATTTTCGCAAGCGCGAAAGCGTGGGCAAGGCGGCGCGTTTAGGGCGGGTTCGCAGGCGGGTCAAGAATGGATTTGGGTGCTGTGAACAGGCCCCGTGGCAAGCTCTTCAAAAAGAGGATGCAAACGCGGTGCTATTGTTTGGTTGCCGCCTCGTTCATTCGTATCACTTTCGCCACCAGCGAACGATTGAGCGCGCCGTCCAAGGCCTTGCCAATCTCTGGAATAGCGCGCGAGACCTGCACCAGCGCATCGCGATCAAATCGCGCCACGCGCGCCGCTTTGGTGACGGTGACGCTTGCGCTGGCGGTTGCGCCTGTCACAAGGCTCATCTCGCCCAGAAAATCGCCTTTGCCCGCTTCACCAACCTGTTTGCCATCATGCGCGATCATTGCAGCTCCTTGCGCCAGATAAACCAGCGGGGGATCGCGTTCCCCTTGCTCCATCAAAGCCTGCCCTTCGCTCATATCACGCCATTCGATAAGGCCCAGCAGGCGGCGTTGATTGGCGGGATCTTCTATCGCCAAAATCTGCTCAAGCAGCTCGCGTTCTTCAGCTGACATTCCGCCAGTGCGCGAACGGCGCAGCAGGATCAACAATTGCAGCAAAGCCACAAAGCCGAGAATACCCGCCAGAACCGCCGCAATGCGATTATCGCCCAGGGCATAGTGGGCAAGCCCTGCCGCACAAGCGCCAAGCGCCAAAATCCGCATCCAGCGCAAAGACGCAGCCAACATCGCTGCGATTAACAATATGAGAAAGAGATAGAGCGTGATGTCTGCCATTACCTTTACCTCTGCCTCAGCCCTTCAGATCACCTGTTTGCCGCGAAAGGCATAATCGCCCAACGCTTCCCACGGGCCGCCAAGATAGCGCCAAATGGCCAAACCGCGAAATGCGAAGTCTTGCGCGTCGATTTGCGGGGTCAATTGCGCCTGTAACGCTTTGGCTGCGCGGCTGCTGACTTTGTTTTGCACGGTCACATGAAGGCGTGGCTTATGCTGATCTTGCTGGGTCAACATGCCGTGAAAACGATCCGCGATATGATCGCGCAGATCGAGCATTGCAGGGCTTTCCAGCTTAAGCGCGGTGCCTCCGCCCAAGCTCATAACCCCCAGTAATCGGGCGCAAACAGGTGCAAATTCACCCACGATGGACTTCACACACCGCTTTAACTCATCCTCACATTGCGCGGGGATTGCGTGGAAAAGCGTGACATGCGCATCGAGATAATTGCGTTCGGGCGGAAAATGTTCCTGACGCAAGGCATTGGCGCGCGCTTGCAGCTCATGCGGCAGCTGCGCGGTGACGATTAACGGCCTGTCTGACACCGCTTCGCTCACATTTCCCCGCGTTCACGCCGCAGCGCATACCACTTTTCAACATTGGCGTTATGTTCTGCATTGGTCGTGGCGAAGGCATGTCCGCCCGATCCATCGGCCACCATAAACAACGCCTCGGTCTCCGCCGGATCAAGCACAGCAGCCAAAGCTTCACGCCCCGGATTGGCAATCGGACCTTTGGGCAGGCCGACCAGCGTATAGGTGTTGTAATCGTTGATCGCCTGAATTTCAGACTGGCGAATACGGCGGCCCAGCGGACGCCCTTTGGTGATCGGATAGATGATCGTGGGGTCAGCTTGCAGCATTATCCCCTGGCGAATGCGGTTGGAATACAGGCCTGCCACCATGCGCCGTTCTTCAGGAACGCCCGTTTCCTTCTCCACGATGGAGGCAAGGATCACGGCATCACTTGGCGTCTCCACCACGCTGCGATCGGTGCGCGTTGGCCATAGATCCGCCAATGTCTGCGTCATCGCATTCTGCATCCGATCAAGCACAGCCTGACGGCTTTCACCGCGTTCAAAATCATAGGTTGCGGGGAGAATAGTGCCCTCATCAGGCACGGCAATCTCGCCTGTCAACAAATCTTCCCCCATTAAACGATCATGCACCAGCGCGCTGGGGAAGCCTTCGGGAATGGTGATGAACCGGCGGATCACATCGCCTGCTTGCAAGGCCGTTAGAATGCGTGACGGGCTGGCACCTGCCGGCAAGCGGAACTCGCCGGCCTTTATCGGCTCTCCCCCGCCAAAGATCTTCGCGCGCAGCAAGAACGCTTCTGCGGAATGGATATGACCTTCGGCCTCCAGCTTTCCAGCAGCAGAAGAAAGCGTCGCGCCAGATGGCACGGTGAAGGCGGTTTCTTCTTCGACAGGGCCGGAGGAATACCAGCCAAAAGCAAGCCAAGCTGCTCCTGCGATCAACGCTGTAATCACCAGCGCGAAAAGGAAACAGCCAGCTTTGCGCACCTTAATCGACCTGCTTCATCACCAGCGAAGCATTCGTTCCGCCAAAGCCAAAGCTATTGTTCAAAACGGCGCGAATCTCGCGTTTTTTGGCGGTCAGAGGCACCAGATCAACGCCATCAGTTCCCTCATCGGGATTGTGCAGGTTAAGCGTTGGCGGAGCGATTTGATCGCGCATCGCAAGGATGCAGAAAATGCTCTCCACCGCGCCTGCACCGCCCAGCAAGTGTCCGATGGCCGATTTGGTACTGCTCATCGAAGCGCCGCCAAGGTCATCGCCCAACACCCGCTTAACCGCAGCCAGTTCAATCGTATCGGCCATTGTCGAGGTGCCGTGCGCGTTCACATAATCGATATCGCCTGCATTCAATCCAGCCTTCTTCAAGGCCATGCGCATGGCGTTTTCTGCGCCTTTGCCTTCGGGATGGGGCGCGGTAACGTGATACGCATCGCCGGACAGACCATAGCCGACCACTTCGGCATAGATCGTCGCGCCGCGCGCTTTGGCATGTTCATATTCTTCAAGGACAACAACGCCCGCGCCTTCGCCCATCACAAAGCCATCGCGGTCCTTATCGTAAGGGCGGCTGGCTTCGGTGGGCCGGTCATTCATGCTCATATTCAGCGCGCGCGCCTGCGCAAATCCTGCAACGCCCAGCGGGTTGATCGTGCCTTCTGCGCCGCCTGCCAGCATAATATCCGCATCATCATCTTTGATCATGCGCGCGGCATCACCAATGGAATGCGCGCCGGTGGAACACGCGGTCACAACGGCATGGTTGGGGCCCATCAGGCCATATTTGATGGAGACCTGTCCGCTGATCAAATTGATCAAGCGACCATGCACAAAATGCGGGCTGACCCGGCTCGGCCCGCGATCGCGCAGCTTGATCGATTCCAGCTCAATGCCGGGCAAACCGCCAATGCCTGAACCAATCGAGCACCCTGCCCGCAGTTTCATTTCTTCGGACATATCCGTCAGGCCAGCATCTTCAATAGCCTGACCTGCAGCATCGATGCCGAAGATGATAAACGGATCGACCTGGCGTTGAACTTTTACATCGACGCGCTTGTCGGGATCGAAGCCATATTCATGATCGGCAGGCTTTACTTCGCACGCAATGGTGCATTTGTGCCCTTCAGTGTCGAACTTGGTGATCGGTCCGGCGCCGCTTTTGGCGGCGATAAGGTTGGCCCAGCATGTTTCCACATCTGCACCAAGCGGGGTGACGAGCCCCATTCCGGTCACGACAACACGCCGCATAGTCACTCTCCAAGTCCCAAGGCCCAAGATATTGGCCGAATGCCGATCAAGAATGCAACAGGCCCAACCCTTATTCGGGGCTGAGCCTGCAAGGTTCGTTCAACAATCCGAACCGATAGCCCCCTTCAAACCAACTCCTCACCCAAAACGGGGAGAGCCAGGCTCTGCGTGAGCGGGCGTGCAATAATATCAGTCGTTATGCTCTTCGATATACTTGTTGGCATCGCCGACCGTATTGATCTTTTCCGCCGCATCATCGGGGATTTCAACACCAAATTCTTCTTCGAAAGCCATCACCAGCTCAACAATGTCGAGACTGTCAGCGCCCAGATCATCGATGAACGATGCTTCTGGAGTTACTTTCGCTTCTTCAACACCAAGGTGTTCAACAACGATCTTTTTAACGCGATCGGCGATATCACTCATATTCGGCCCTCTTCCTAAGCAGGGATTACAAACTCACAACGCACCTAGTGAACACACGGGTGCTACGCAAGAGCCAGCGGCGCCTTACGCTGGATAAAAACGCCCCAATTACCCCGCTTTTTCACCGGTCTTTGGCGGTTCCACCACGCGGATATGCAATTCTCGCAGGGATTTCGGCTCCGGAGTGCCTGGTGCTCCCATCAGCAGGTCTTCCGCTTTCTGGTTCATCGGGAACAGCGTGATTTCGCGCAGGTTTTGCGCGCCGCATAGCAGCATCACGATCCGGTCCACACCTGCGGCCATGCCGCCATGCGGCGGTGCGCCATATTGGAAGGCGCGGTACATGCCGCCAAAATCGCGCTCCACATCGTCCTGCGACAGGCCAACCAGCTCGAACGCTTTGACCATTGTTTCGGGCTTGTGATTACGGATGGAGCCGGATGCCAGCTCAAAACCGTTGCACACCAGATCATACTGATACGCCTTGATCGTCAGCGGATCTTGCGTTTCCAGCGCCTCCAGCTCGCCTTGCGGCATGGAGAACGGGTTGTGGCTGAAATCGACCTTCTTCTCGTCCTCATCATATTCGTAGAACGGGAAGTCGATAATCCACGCAAAGGCAAAGCGCTGCGTGTCGATCAGCTCAAGGATCTCGCCCACACGCGTGCGCGCGGCCCCAGCCAACTTGGCGGCATCGGCAGCTTTGCCCGCAGCAAAGAACAACCCGTCATTCTCGCCCAGCCCCAGCTCGTCATACAGCTTGGCCATCAGGTCAGGCCCGTGGTTCTTGGCGATGGGGCCGCCAAATTCGCCGGACTTGCGCGTTACATAGCCAAGGCCGGCAAAGCCTTCCTTGCGCGCCCAATCGTTCATTTCATCGAAGAACTTGCGGCTCTTCTCATTGGTGCCGGGCGCAGGGATCACACGGACCACACCGCCCCCGCCGACAATTTTTTCAAACAGACCAAAGCCCGATTTCTCAAAATGGCTGGTGACATCTGAAATTATCAGCGGATTGCGCAGATCAGGCTTGTCCGTGCCGTATTTCAACATCGCTTCGGCATGCGGGATGCGCGGGAATTCACCGGCAGGGGTGACCTGCTTGCCATCGGCAAACTTTTCGAAAGTGCCAGCAATCACCGGCTCCATCGTTTCCCACACCTCTTCCTGCGTTACAAAGCTCATTTCCAGATCAAGCTGATAGAATTCACCTGGCAAGCGATCTGCGCGCGGGTCTTCATCGCGGAAACATGGTGCGATTTGAAAATACCGGTCAAAGCCGGAGACCATCAAAAGCTGCTTATAAATCTGCGGCGCTTGCGGCAGCGCGTAAAATTTGCCGGGATGAATGCGGCTGGGCACGAGAAAATCGCGCGCGCCTTCGGGTGAAGAAGCGGTCAGGATCGGGGTCGAAAACTCGTTAAAACCGATGCCGTTCATGCGTTGACGGATGTCAGCGACGATCTGTGTGCGCTTCATCAGATTGGCGTGCAACGTCTCACGCCGCAGATCGAGGAAGCGGTATTTCAGGCGGATATCTTCAGGATATTCCTGTTCGCCCGCCACAGGCATTGGTAGCTCTTCCGCAGCTGACTGCACCACAATCGCGCGGGCAAACACTTCGATCTCACCAGTTGGCAGCTCTGCATTCACCGTTTCGGGCGTACGCGCTTTTACATCGCCATCGATGGTCACAACGCTTTCCACCCGCAGTTTTTCAAGCACGGCAAGCGCGGGCGAATCTTCGTCCGCCACAATTTGCGTCATGCCATAATGATCGCGCAGATCGACGAACAACACGCCGCCATGATCACGTTTACGGTGGACCCAGCCTGACAGGCGAACGGTGTCGCCAACATTTTTGGCCGTCAGGGCTGCGCAGTTGTGGGTACGATAGGCGTGCATCTGTTCTCTTTCCAAATCGGGGTCTATGGCGTTAAAGGCGCGCATTGTGCGCGAGGACAGTCTTCCTCGCTATATGCGCGCGCTAACAGGGGATGCACGGCGCTTTGTCAAGCATGGCAAGGCTGTCAGCGGCGGCCCCGCAGGCTGGTGAACCGGCCAAACAGAAATATGAGTGACATGCAAATTCATCCCCTGATTACCGATACAGACACTCTCACCGCCTTATGTGAGCGGCTTGCGAAAGGCGATTTTGTCTGCGTGGACACTGAGTTCATGCGCGAAAATACGTATTACCCGCTGCTCTGCCTGGTGCAGATCGGGAATGAGGAAGAAGCCGCTGCAGTTGATCCTTTGGCAGACGGCATTGATTTATCCCCGATGCTGGAATTGTTGACGGATAATGAGGACATTCTCAAAATCTTCCATGCTGGCGGACAGGATGTGGAGATTATCTACAACCTCACCGGCAAAACCCCGCACCCCATTTTCGACACGCAAATCGCGATGATGGCGGTGAGCCAGTCTGAACAGATCGGGTATGCCAATCTGGTGGAAAGCTGGCTGAACAAAACCATCGATAAAGGCGCGCGCTTTACAGATTGGAGCCGCCGCCCGCTGACCGATCGGCAGATCGAATATGCGATTGGCGATGTGACGTATCTGGCGAAAATTTTCCCCATGATTTTGAACAAGCTGATCAAAACGGATCGCGGGTCATGGTTGAATGCGGAGATGGAGAAGCTCGCGGATCCATCCAATTATGCCAATGATCTGGAAATTGCCTGGCGGCGCATCCGTTCGCCGGGGCGCAATCCGCAAGTATTGGGCCGGTTAAAAGCGCTGGCCGCATGGCGCGAAACAGAAGCGCAGGACAAAGACATTCCGCGTGGCCGCATCATTCGCGATGAAACGCTGGCTGATCTGGCCAGCCACCCGCCCAAGAAACAAGCCGATCTGGCCAAAGTGCGCGGGCTTTCCAATGCTTGGAAAGAGAACGAAATCGGTCGGCGGCTGATGCGTATCTTGCGCGATGCGGAGCCTTTGCCCGCCAATGAAATGCCCGCCAAATCAAAACGCGGCGCGCCTTTGGGCAAAGAAGGCGCATTGGTGGCAGACCTGCTCAAACTGCTGTTAAAAGTGCGCTCCCGGGAAATTGATGTGGCATCGCGCCTGTTGACCAAATCGGATGAGCTGGAGGCATTGGCTGCGGGCTTGCGCGATCTCAAAGTGCTGGAAGGCTGGCGCTATGATGTGTTTGGCAAGGAAGCGGTTGATCTGGTGGAAGGCAAGCTGGCTTTCGCGGTGGAAAAGGGTCGGCTGAAAATGACCCATATTGACGATGTGAAGCCCGGCGATACGCCTGTCCATGCCGAAGCCGTATTGGAAGACGCTACGGAAGCCGCTGCGGAAGATGCTGCGGAAGATTCTGCGGAAGATGCGGCCGAAACCAAGTGAGCACGTATTTGCCCACCATCAAGCAGCTGCAATATCTGATTGCATTGCATGAACATGGCCATTTTGGCCGTGCGGCAGAGGCGTCCTTCGTTTCGCAATCCACCTTGTCTGCTGGCATTCGTGAACTGGAATCGCTGCTGGGTGTGACCTTGGTAGAGCGTAGCCGCCGCGTGGTGCGGTTTACGCCGCTGGGCAATCAGGTCGTTGCCAAAGCGCACAAATTGCTGCGTGAGGCGGAGGAATTGTCCGACCTTGTTCAAGCAGCCGGCAAGCCTTTATCGGGCGAATTGCGCATGAGCGTCATCCCCACCATCGCGCCATTCCTGCTGCCGCGTATTTTGCCGCGGCTGCGCAAGGAACGCCCGCAATTAAAGCTGTTCCTGCGCGAAGAAACCTCTGACAATGCAGTAGAAAGCCTGCAACATGGCCGCGCGGATTGCGTGCTGCTCGCTTTGCCCTTTGCCACTGGCGAAGTGGAATCAGCCACAATTTGTCAGGACCAACTGCATGTCGCTTTCCCCAAAAACGATCCCAACGATCCGCCAGCTGAAATTCCCGCTGCGATGATTGATGAAGGGCGATTGTTGATGCTGGAAGATGGGCACTGTTTGCGCGATCACGCGCTTGCCGCCTGCAACCGGCCTGAATTGCGCGCGAGTGCCACGATGATCGGGACCAGCCTGCATACGCTGGTGCAGATGGTCGATAATGGGCTTGGCGTGACGATGTTGCCGCAAATGGCGCTGGATTCAGGGATATTGAACGGCACCGATGTCGTCGCCCGTCCGCTGCAAGGCGAGAATACGACGCGCGAAATCGCCCTGATCTGGCGCTCAGGCTCCCCACGCGAAGAAGAATTCAGGCTGCTCGCAGAGGAATTGCGGGCGGGCTAGTCAATTGAGATTATTGTTGCGGGCGGAGTCCGGATTGGACACCGGAGTATTGACACCATTGATCTTTCTGACGTGGTATTTCGGGTATGCTCCGTCTTTTATCTGCTTAACAAATTGAGCTCGAGACATGTTTGAGCCTGTGAAGTTATCACGAAATTTCGTGTTGCGACCAGTAGTGGTCTCTTCCGTCGTGGTGACTCGTTTTGGCATCAGAATTTCCTTAAAGTCTAGCCTGGCGTCGGCTCAACATTAGAATGATCGGGCGTCGAGAACAAGTTAAGAACATTAGTATCCACAGCTTCGCCGCTTGCCTTCTGAATGATCCCGCAATTGACTGTCGCACGAAGTGGCTAAGCTTTCCTACAAAGTAGGCGATCGGCCAAGGCCGGGATCGCTCTTTGAAATGGTCGGTTTCCCTCGGTAAAACGGTACTTTGTGAAAGCTGCAAGGTTTCGCTCCAGGACTGTGTCCAATGTGTCCATTATGTAGGATTGGACGCAGCCCCTTGGACGCGGCCCAAGCGTGGCCGCCTCTCAATCCATGTGTTTGAGGCCAACGCGCAGGTAATCCCAGCCGGTGATCACCGTAAGCACCGCGGCAGACCATAAGCTGATCAGGCCAACAATGCGGATCCACTGATCCTGCCATGTGCCGCAATTGCCATCGGCCAGCGCCGCACAAGGCGGCCCGTGCACTGCCCCGCCAAGGATCAGCGCGCCCAGCGCCACAAGCTGAAACGTCGTCTTCCACTTGGCCAGTTTGGAGACAGGCACGCTCACCTGCAAACCACCCAGAAACTCCCGCAGGCCTGATACGGCGATTTCACGCATCAAGATGATCAGCGCGGCAATCACATGCAGATCACCCACATATGGCCCGCGCAGCATCCCCTGCGCCGCCAACACAAGGATGACTGCGGCCACCATCAGCTTATCCGCAATCGGATCAAGGAAGATGCCAAGCTTTGACACAGCGCCCGATGATCGCGCCAGCATCCCGTCAAAGTAATCGGTAATGCCCATCGCGCAGTACAATAGCCACGCCAGCAAATAGCCAAGCTGCCATCCCGGCCACCACAACAGCGCAGCCAAAAGCGGCAGTGCCAGAATGCGTGACATGGTGAGGATATTGGGCAAGTTCCACATAAGCCACACGGCCCTAGCGGCAAAAGCGCGTGGGAAAAAGCGCTGCGGTCCACAACATGCCCGTTTATCCCCCTACCCTTCGCCTTCAAGGGCAGCTACGGACCAGACATGTTCACTTCGACACATCTGCTCAAGCAGCGTCGCTTTCTCCCGCTATTTGCAACACAGTTGCTCAACGCGTTCAACGATAACCTGTATAAGAACGCGATGGTCCTGTTCGTGGTATACACGGTGTACAACTCGCCCGAAGCAGAGACGATCTTTAGCGGAGTGGCATCAGCGGTGTTCATCCTGCCCTTCTTCCTGTTCTCCGCATTGGCAGGCCAGCTTGCCGATATGCGCGATAAAGCGCGGATTATCCGCATTGTGAAAGCGGTTGAGATCGCCATCATGATCGTTGGCGCATGCGGCCTTTGGCTGGCTTGGCAAGGGGTGGCGGTGGACTTCCTCGCATTGCCTTTACTGATGCTGGCGCTGTTTGCGATGGGTATGCACTCCTCGTTCTTTGGCCCTATCAAATACTCAATCCTCCCACAGCATTTGAAGAAGGATGAGGTTCTGGCCGGCACCGGATTGGTGGAGGCGGGCACCTATGTCGCCATCATGGGTGGCACCATTCTGGCAGGCTTCATCGCGGTAGAGTTGGCCGCAGTGCTGGTCATCATCGTGGCGCTGATTGGCTATGTCACCAGCCGCCAGGTTCCCCCTGCCCCGCCAATGGGTGATGAACGCGTCATAGACTACAACCTATGGCGCGCTTCAATCCAGATTGTGAAGAAGACGATGGAGCAAAAGGAGGTGTTCTACGCAATCCTCGCCATCAGCTTCTTCTGGACCATTGGCGCTGTACTGTTCATCCAGTTTCCCCCTTTGGCCAAGAACGTGCTGATGGCCAGCAAGGAAGTCGCCAGCCTGTTTCTGGTCATCTTCTCGGTGGGAGTGGCGATTGGATCAGTGGCAATCAATGCGCTGCTTAAAGGCCGGGTATCGGCGCGCTATGCCCCGATATCAGTGTTGATGATGGGCGCAATGGTTGCCGCGTTCTACTTCGTATGTGCCGAATGGAACCGCACCGTCTCGCATGAAAGGCTGATGAATGCGACAGAATTTCTTTCCTACCCCCTGGCATGGGTCGTATTGGCGACGCTGGTTTTGATCGCGGTTTTTGGAGGCATGTTCGTCGTCCCGCTCTACGCCTTCCTGACCACCAAGGTTGAGAAGTCTCAGGCAAGCAGGACGGTGGCGGCGAACAATATCGTCAATGCAGGCGCAATGGTGATGGGCTCGCTACTGGCTTTGGCGCTTAGCTTTGTCGGCATTCCGTTGACCGAACAATTGCTGCTGAGTGCCGCGATGTGTCTGGTGTCAGCCTGGCTGGGCCATATGCTGTATAAAGCAGAGGCACCCGCGCCCTATCCTGCCGATTAAGCGCGGATTAGAGCGCTTCCGTCAATAGCGCTGTCCTACATGAAGAACGCCGTCGTAGCAACGAAGCCAGCGGTATAGGTCGCCGCGATCGTTTGTGCATCCTTGCGCGTCAGACCAAGCCGTTTGGTCCAATGCACAGCATGTTCAATTTCACCTGCACGGGCAAGGACATGCGGTGGCAAGGATATCCGAAACGGATGACGGGCCGACTCATCGGTAAGCACAAGGGAGCGTCGCATGGCCCGCATATTAACGGTTTGGTAACTATTTGCGAACCTGCCCTTGCCCGTGTCCACAAGCGGGACGGTCACCACAATGGGCCAAAAGTTGTCAGACAGGTATTGGCGTAGAACGCTGCGGGTGAAACCAGGCGGAGCTAAGGCGCTGGCTATAAGGCGATCTTTGGCAATACCGCTCGCTTGTTGGTCAATTGCCTCGTTGAACAAGGCTGTGACCGCGCATTCACCGTTTCTGGAAAGAGAGCTTCTTGCCCGTCTGTGATACCCTGTAGGAGACGCGCGCATCCGTAAGCGGCGCGCAGTTCATCCTAACTATCATCTCCCATCGCACAGATGATGTCCCATTCCCTGGGCGTGATTTCAGCAACCGAAAGGCGGGAAAGGCGCACCAATTCAATCCCTTCGAGCGCGGAGCTCTCTTTAATCGCCTTCAATGTTACCGGCACGGCAAACTTGCGAACAGGCTTGATATCAACAGCTGCCCAAACACCTTCCACATCGGTCGGATCGATCAGGCCAGCGCGGCTGACCTCAGCAATACCGATGATCTCTTTTCCCTTTACCGAGTGATAATAGAAACAAAGATCACCCTCTTTCATGGCGCGCAGATTGTTGGCCGCACGGTGATTGCGCACCCCGTCCCAAACGGTTTCGCCATCGGCGATGAGATCATCCCATGAATACTTTGCCGGTTCTGTCTTAATCAACCAATGCTGTGGCAAGTGCCAATCTCCTGTTTCACTGCAATGCCTAGCGATACGATTCTGATGACACAAATTAACCGAAAATTGATCACGCTGTGCAAGAGATTACGCAGATTCTGGGGACAAGTGTTTAGCACAAAGACATGAAGAACGATCAGCCAAAAAAAGAAGCGGTTCTGGGGACCGCAGAGCGCGATCTTGTAGCGCTGGGCATCGCGATTGCTGCGGTGATCATGTTCGTGGGAACCGGCGGATCGTTGATGCCGCAGATCCTGCGCGCGTGGATGGGATCTGGCGAAGCGCCCGACATGATCTTAACCAATGCAGTGCTGCTCAATATCGCGCTGCTGATCTTTGGATGGCGCCGCTATGCTGAATTGCAGCGCGAAGTGCAGGAACGCCGACGCGCAGAACAAAAAGCGCGCGAGCTGGCCGAAACCGATCCCCTCACCGGATGCCTCAACCGCCGCAGCGGTCTGCCTGCAATTGATCAATTGCATGAAGACGCCAAAGTGCGAGATCTGGGCGTTGTTGTGCTGATGGTGGATCTGGACAATTTCAAGTTGATCAATGATCTAAACGGTCACCAGATGGGCGATGCGGTGCTGACCGAAGTAACACGCCGGATCAAGAATGCTCTGCCCAGCGAAGGCATTCTTGCACGCATAGGCGGCGATGAATTCATCTGCGCTTTTTCTATCGACAAGAACAATCGCGATATCGTGGATTGCTTTGCGGCGCGTTTGATTGACAAAATCTCCGCCCCCATCGAAGACAATCAAATTCGCGTTGAGCCCACCGCCTCTATTGGCATAGCCCGTAGCGGAAACATGGATGGAACAACCACGGACGCAGCGCTGCTAGTCCACCGCGCCGACATCGCAATGTATCACGCGAAAAAACGTGGCCGGAACCGCTATTTCTGGTTCGAAACGCAGATGGAAGATGAATTGCGCTTTCGCAATGAACTGGAAACAGGCATTCGCCGCGGCATTCCCGAAGGCGAATTTGTGCCCTATTACGAACAGCAGATTGACCTTGAAACAGGCGATTTGATGGGTTTTGAAATGCTCGCCCGGTGGCACAGCCCGCAATACGGCGTGGTCAGCCCGGAGATTTTCATTCCTGTGGCGGAAGAAATCGATTTGATCTCTGAGCTGTCAGAAAGTTTGCTGCGACAGGCTTTTGCAGATGCCAAACAATGGAACCCAAAACTTACGCTGTCAGTGAACATTTCACCGTTGCAATTGCGCGATCCGTGGTTTGCGCAGAAGCTGCTGCAAATATTGGTCGAAAGTGGGTTTCCGCCCAAGCGGTTGGAAATTGAAATTACCGAAAGCTGCCTGCACGACAATATCGGTGCGGTGCGCTCAATTGTTTCTAGCCTGAAAAATCAGGGTATCAGCATCAGCCTTGATGATTTTGGCACCGGCTATTCCAGCCTGTCACAACTGCGGACTTTGCCGTTTGATCGGTTAAAGATTGATCGCAGCTTTGTGCATGAGCTGACATCAGATGGCACCGGAACCAAGCTTGTCGAAGCCATCATATCACTTGGCCAAAGCCTCGCTCTGCCGGTGACTGCGGAAGGCGTTGAAAGCCCTGAAGTCCTCGCTGCGCTGAAGAAGATGGGGCATCTTAAGGGGCAAGGCTATCTGTATGGTCACCCTGAGGATGCCACCCAGACTACCGCGCGTTTGGCACAGCTGGAATTGCTAAAGGATGAGCCAGCTTCCTTGAAAAAACCCTCCGCTGACAAACACCCGGCAACGACCGATTTATCCGAAGAAACAGCGGAGCAGGACCGCAAGGCTGGCTAGTCCATAACGAAACGCCATTGCGGTGATCGCGCCGGGTAACTAGGTGGCGCATTATGCGTGTCGAATTCATCAAGATGCACGGGCTGGGCAATGACTTTGTGGTGTTGGATCGCCGCGAGTTGCCATTGCTCACGCTAGAGCCGCAACTGGTGCGCGCTCTAGCTGATCGCAATAGCGGGATTGGCTGCGATCAGCTGATCGTGCTGGAGCCGGCAGAGCGTGCCACATGTACCATGCGCATTTTCAATCAGGACGGCGGCGAAGTTGAAGCTTGCGGCAATGCTGCGCGCGCAGTTGGCCTGTTGCTGGGAGAGAGCGCACAAATCGTCACCGCTGGCGGCATCATCGAAACCCGCCCCGATGGCGAAGCGATTGCGGTGGATATGGGCACGCCGCGCTTTGAATGGGATGCAATCCCGCTGGCATATCCGATGGATACGATGGCTCTGCCCGTCGCTTGGGAAGAGCTGGAGCATCCCTTCGCCGTGAATGTAGGCAATCCGCATGTCATCTTCTTCGTTGCTGATGATGATGCGGTGCAGTTGGAAAGCCTTGGCCCGATCATCGAGAATGATGAGCTTTTTCCTGAACGCATCAATGTGAACGTCGCCACAGTCGAAGATCGCGGCACCATCCGTTTGCGGGTGTGGGAACGCGGCGCTGGCTTAACGCGCGCTTGCGGCACGGGGGCATGTGCAACCGCGGTTGCAGCGATTAAGCGCGGGCTTGTGGATCAGGAAGTTACTGTCCATCTGCCCGGCGGCCCGCTCGATATCACTTGGTCAAGCGAAGGCGCCAATCCTGGCCGCATTATCATGAGCGGCCCTGCGACGGAGAGCTTTCGCGGCTCCTTCGATCTTGAGGATTTTGCGTGAGTGCAACTGCACCAAAGGCCCAAGTCATCACTTTGGGTTGCCGCCTTAACATCGCTGAGAGTGAGCGAATCCGCGCGCTGGTGGATGGCGAAGATATCGTCGTCGTCAATTCCTGCGCAGTCACGTCAGAAGCCGTGCGACAAACCCGCCAAGCGATCCGCAAAGCCCGCCGCGCGCGGCCCGATGCTAGGCTGCTGGTGACCGGATGCGCCGCCGATATTGAACGCGATCAAATCTCTGCGATGGAGGAGGTTGACGGCCTGATCGCTAACACCGCCAAGCTGGACGCGCGCAGTTGGAACATGCCAGAGCCAGCAATAACGCCGCCGATCCAGCGAACCCGCGCCTTCATCGGTGTGCAGACGGGCTGCGATCACGCCTGCACCTTCTGCGTCATCCCGCAAGGTCGCGGTGCAAGCCAGTCTTTGCGCGTCTCACAAGTTTTGCGCGAAGTGGAACGCCACCTTGATCAAGGCGCGCCCGAAATCATCCTCACCGGTGTTGATCTTACAAGCTGGGGCCATGATCTGGAAGGCGCGCCGGGTTTGGGCGTTTTGGTTGCCGCGATATTGCAGGAATTTCCGCAATTGCAGCGGATGCGGCTGTCCTCCGTGGACGGCATTGAAATTGAAGAACAATTGTTTGCTTTGCTGGCGACAGAGAAGCGCTTGGCCCCGCACCTGCACCTTTCTTTGCAACATGGCGCGGACCTGATCCTCAAACGCATGAAACGCCGTCACAGCCGCGCGCAAGCCTTTGCCTTGGTGCAGCGCCTTATCGAACTTCGCCCTGAGATCGCCATCGGGGCAGACCTGATCGCTGGTTTCCCAACGGAGACGGACGCGCACCACGCGGACAATCTCTCCATCATCCGCGAACTGCCGATCGTGCATGGCCACATCTTCCCGTACTCGCCTCGGCCCGGCACGCCTGCTGCACGCATGCCGCAAACCGATCACCACGTAATCCGCGCCCGCGCCGCTGAATTGCGCGAAGCCGTCGCCGCCACCCGCAAAGCTTGGCTGGACAGTCTTGTGGGAACTCCTCTCACCGTCCTCGCCGAGAAGGACGGTGCAGGCTATGCCGGAAACTTCGCGAGGGTGCGCGTGCCACCGGGCTGCGCGCCTGCAACATTCATCGAAGTCACCCCGCAATCGGTCGAAGGAGGCCTGCTGCAATGAGCCAGAGCAGTTGGACTGAGAAGCTGTTTGGCGGCTTTCGCAAGACATCGGAACGCTTGTCAGACAACCTCACCGGCGTTGTCGGCACCGCCACTCTGGATGATGCGACGCTGGATGAGGTGGAAGATGCGCTCATCATGTCCGACCTTGGCCCAAGTGCGGCGGCGCGCATTCGCGCAAAGCTGACCGAGAAACGTTTTGGCCTGACAATTACAGAACGCGAATTGAAAGAGGCCGTGGCCGAGGAGATCGCAGAGATCCTGCGCCCCGTTGCCAAACCGCTCGAAGTGACCGCTTTCCCGCGCCCGCAAGTGATCCTCGTGATCGGCGTGAACGGCAGCGGCAAAACCACCACTATCGCCAAGCTCGCGCATTGGTTTCAGGAAGATGATTACGGCGTCTTGCTGGCCGCGGGTGACACGTTCCGCGCTGCTGCTATCGGCCAGCTCAAAGTTTGGGCGGACCGTATCGGTGTGAACATTGTCAGCGGCGCAGAAGGCGGCGATCCGGCCAGTATCGTGTTTGATGCGGTGAAGCAGGCAACCGATACTGGCATCGATGCGCTGGTGGTCGATACTGCAGGCCGCTTGCAGAATAAACGCGAGCTGATGGACGAGCTTTCGAAAATACGCCGTGTGCTTGGCCGCTTGAATGAAGAGGCACCGCATGATGTGGTGCTGGTGCTCGATGCGACGAATGGCCAAAACGCGCTGTCGCAGATCGATGTGTTCAAGGAAGTCGCGGGCGTTACTGGTCTGATTATGACTAAGCTTGATGGCACTGCGCGCGGCGGCGTTCTGGTGGCCGCAGCGGAGCAATATGGCCTGCCGATCCACGCCATCGGTGTTGGCGAGAAACTGGAAGATTTGCGACCCTTTGATCCCGATCTGGTGGCGCGCGTGATTGCTGGAGTGGCGTGAAGTGACCGCAGAGACAAAGCCCAAATCAGGCTGGCTCAATATCTTTGTCGATTATGGCCCGTTGTTGATTTTCCTAGGTGTTTACAAATATTTCTCACCTGAAGAAACCAACGCACTGGCCGAGGTTCAAGCGGTGATTTACGGTACCGGCGCGTTTATCATCGCAGCGATTGTAGCGCTGACCTTCTCCAAAATGAAGTTTGGCCGCATCTCCCCCATGCTGTGGCTTTCAACCGGTCTGATCGTCTTTTTCGGCGCGCTGACGATCTTCTTCCGCAGCCCGCTTTTCATCCAGCTGAAACCGACCATCATCTACGCCTTTTTCGGGATCGCTCTCCTGATCGGATGGATGCGCGGCAAAGCGCTTTTGCAGATTTTGCTCGAAGTCGCATTTGAAGGCGTGGACGATGCCGGATGGCTTAAACTTAGCCGCAATTGGGGCATTTTCTTCCTGCTACTCGCCGGTTTGAACGAAGGCTTGCGCCATTTCTACAATGTCGAAACAGGCGGCTTTGAGACATGGCTGTGGGCGAAGTTCTGGGTGTTTATGCCGCTGACTTTCCTGTTCACTTTCACGCAATTGCCGATGCTGATGAAGCATGGGTTGTCACTGACGGATGAGGAAAAGGTCGTAAAAGAGCCGCCACCGGTTGAATAGGCTCTAAATCTCCACCTGACTGCCCAGCTCAACCACACGGTTTGTCGGCAGCCGGAAGAACTCCATCGGCGTTGCGGCATTGCGCATCATCCACGCGAACAGCTTTTCTCGCCAGATCATCATGCCTGGATTTTCCGCCGTCAGCAGCGTTTGGCGCGATAGGAAGAAGCTTGTTTGCATCATATCGAACGGCCCCCCGCAGATATCGCGGCGCGCCAATGTTCGCGGCACATTGGTCTCTTCCATAAAGCCGTAATGCAACACAATGCGGTAAAAACCGTCACCAAGGTCCATCACTTCACAGCGATTTGCAGGGTCCACATACGGTTCGTCAGCAATTTGGACAGTGAGCACGACCACCCGCTCGTGCAGCACTTTGTTGTGCTTGATATTGTGGAGCAGCGCAGAAGGTGTCCCTTTGCTGCCGGAATTCATGAAAATCGCGGTTCCGGGCACTCTTGCTGTGCTGGAGCGGGCAGATTTCGCGAAGATATCGAGCGGCAGCCCCATCTCCGTCATCCTGTCGCGCATCAGTTTGCGCCCTCTTGCCCATGTGGTGAGCATGGTGAAAGCAATCGCGCCCACCATAAGCGGGAACCACCCGCCATCGGGCACTTTCGTCAGGTTTGCCGCGAAATAGGCGCCGTCGACGATCAGGAACAGCAGCACAACAGGTATCGCCAAGAACAATCGCCATTTCCACACGCCCACAAACAAGACGCCCATCATGACTGTATCGATCGTCACCGCCCCCGTCACCGCGATGCCATAAGCGCTGGCAAGGTTGGATGAGTTCTGGAACGTCAGCACCAGAATGATCACCGCCACCATCAGCGCCCAGTTGACAATCGGAATGTAAATCTGGCCGGAATGCTCGTCCGATGTGTGACGGATTGACAGTCGCGGCACAAAGCCGAGCTGAATTGCCTGGTGGGTGATCGAGAATGCGCCGGAAATCACCGCTTGGCTGGCGATAAAGGTCGCGACGGTGGCGAGAATCACTAGCGGCAAACGGTATGCTTCATCTGCGAGGAAGAAGAACGGGTTGTTGATCGCCTCTTCTGCTGCTGCTTCGGGCAGCCCCATAATCATCGCCCCTTGCCCGAAATAGTTGAGCAGCAGGCACGGCATCACAAAACCGAACCATGACAGGCGCATCGGCCCCCGGCCAAAATGTCCCATGTCAGAATAGAGCGCTTCTGAACCCGTTACAGCCAACACGACAGAGCCGAGCGCGAGGAAGGCAAACCACTTATCGGTGATGAAGAATTGCACCGCATACCAAGGATTGAGCGCCCACAGAATTTCCGGCGTGCCCCAGATTTGCATGATGCCAAGGAAAGCGATGACGGTGAAATAGACCATCATTACCGGCGCGAAGAGCGCGCCGACTTTGGCCGTCCCGCGCTTCTGCAGGATAAACAGAAAAACCAGCAATACCAATGCAATAGGGATTACAAGCGGTTGCAGGCTGCTCTCAACAACGGTCAATCCCTCAACCGCTGAGAGGACCGAAATCGCAGGCGTTATCATGGAATCGCCGTAAAAGAGCGCCGTTGCAAACACGCCCAAAAGCACAATCAGCCAGCCATATTTCGATTTGCCCAGATTGCTCGACAACAAAGCCACCAGCGCGAGTGAACCGCCCTGCCCTTTATTGTCTGCGCGCATTAAGATGGACACGTATTGAATCGAGACGACCAGCGTCATCGACCAAAAAATCAAGCTGACAACGCCCAGAATATGCAAATCATCGATAGGTAGCGTGTGCGCACCACGAAAGGTTTCGCGAAAAGCGTACAAAGGACTCGTACCGATATCGCCAAAAACGATACCGATGGCCCCCGCAGCAAGCTTGGCTTTCGCCTTGCCGCTTTCCTGTCCGGCTGCACTCATAGGCAGCGGCGCATAGCAGCGTGATCACCGCGCCGCAACGTTGTGCAGCGCAACAATGCTATTCTGTTTCTTCTACGGGAGGTGCCGCGTTCAGGCGTTGATCTTCCGGCACACCCAAAAGACCTTCCAACCGGTCCAACTGACCAATAATCTGTGGCAAGCCAGCAGCGCCTTCTGGCGCTTCTTCAACGGTATCGCGCCACACTTGCCGCGCTTCCATCATGCGCCCTTGGCGGATCAAAGCAACGCCAAGGAAATACCCTGGCCCCGGATGCGTTGGCTTCAAATCCGCCGCCTGCCTGTAGGCATAAACCGCAGGCGGTGTCAGCGCGCCATTGGCATGATCGACCAACGCATTGCCTTTGCCCAGCCACGCATCGAAATCCTGCGGATTATCCAACGTGATCCCGTTATACAGCGTTGCCGCATCGGAATACCGCCTTTGGCGTGCCATTGCGTCTGCTGTGATCATCAAAGCGGAACGCGAACGATCCGCATCATCCAACAGTTGTTTGCGCGCCTCTATACTATCAAAGCCATCATCGGGCCGTGCGTCCTCAGGCGCCTTGGGACTGCCTGGCAAATCCGGGCTGGCCTGCATTGCATATCCCGCCAAGCCAAAAGCCAGGGCGGCCAGAAAACTCATCCACAAAGAGCGCTTTAAACGGAAAAAAGCCACAGCAGCGGCAAAGGCCACAAGGGCCACCAAAATAGCGATGAACCAGATCATGAGCGGCGACGCATCCTGCTAGCGAAAACGAACCCGCAGATCGCGAGCAGCAAAACGGGGATTGCAAAAAGCGGCCAAGTCGTGCTGCTCACCGTGGGGGTGTAGCTGACATAATCGCCATACCGCTCCACCAGCCAAGCACGGATTGCCTCTGGCTCTTCACCCGCCAGAATGCGCGAGCGGACCTGATGGCGCATATCACCAGCCATAGGCGCATCGCTATCTGCGATAGATTGGCTCTGACATTTAAGGCACCGCAAAGTGTGCATGAGATCACGCGCCTCGGCCTCTTGTGCGGGATCATCGAGCTGTTGATAAGCGAGCGGCGCAGGCGGCATCGTGTCCTGCGCCGTCACCGGAAGCGGGGTGAGCAGGCTTACTGCCATGATCAGCGAAATGAGCTTTTTCATGCGCCGGCCTCCTTCAATTCGCGCAACAGCATCGGCACATGCTCTGCGCGAATATCGCCGATATGTTGGTGGGTGATGCGGCCTTTGCCATCAATCACGAATGTCTCTGGCACACCGGATGAACCGATGGAGAGCTGCACTTCGCTGATATCATCGCGGCCAATGCGGGTGAACGGATTGCCATAAATGGTGAGAAAGCGGTCCACATCTTCGGGCTTGTCCCGAATGGCCACGGCCACAATCTGCGCGCCGTTGCGCTCCAGCTCTTCCAGATAAGGCGCTTCGGCAGCGCATGGGATGCACCAACTGGCAAAGACATTGAGCAATTTGGGCGTACCATCTGCCAAATCTCCAGTAGCAAGACCGGGCCGGGTTGCGCTTGCCGCTGGAAGATCGAAATCAGGCATTTGCTTGCCGACCATCGCAGATTCGACGAACTCATCCTTGGGCTGCGTCAATTGATAGGCGAACAGGCCAAACAGGCCCGCAGTAACGCCGACAATGATCCACAGACCCCAGCGAACGCCCGTCATGCGTGCAGCTCCGCCATATCCTGGCGCCGCTCATTACCTTTGCGCACAGCTTCGCGGCGGCGCAGATCGGTTGCCAGGCGGCCTACCAGCGACAAAGCTCCGCCAAAGGCAATCAGCAAGCCGCCATACCAGATAAAGGTCACAAACGGCTTCCACCAAAGGCGCAATTGCCAGCGGCCATCGGGCGCCTGATTGCCCACGGCCACGTAAAGCTGTCCGTTCCAGCGGGTGACAAGCGCCACTTCACTGGTTTCCTGTGCCGGGCTCCAGAAACTGCGGGATTGTGGCTTTGCCGGACGGTCACGGCCATCGCCATGGCGCACTCTTATATTGGCTTGCATCGCGGTCCAGTTGGGACCGGCAACAGGAGCAACGGCATCCAAAGTCGCAGTCCAGGGACCAACTTCGACCACATCACCAACATCAGCAGCGACAAGCCGCTCTTGCTGAAAAGCGCTATCAGCGGACATGCCAAATAGCGCCACGGCAACACCGAAATGCGCCACACACATGCCCCAGGTAGATAGCGGCGCGCGGCGCAAGGAACGCCCGCGCATCGGCATAAAGCTGGCAATGCCAACCGCGATGGAAAGCCCAAGACCAAGCCACGGCAGGATTGTCACATCGGCGAACAGAAACACCAGAACAAGCGTGGCAAACCCTGCCCCCAGAGCAATCATAACAGGCAGCTGGATCCGCCCCGGCGAATCCATCCGCCAGCGCAGCAGCGGCCCGACCATCATCACCAACAACATCGGCAGAAAGAAAATCGCGCCCACCGGATTGAAGTAAGGCGGGCCAACGGAAACGCGCACATCGAACGCCTCGGTCAATAGCGGATAGAGCGTCCCCAAGAGCACGATCCCCAAAATAGCCGACAGCGCGATATTGTTCACCACCAGCGCGCCTTCACGGCTAAGCAAGGCAAAGCGTTTGCCCTCCGCCACGGTGTTAGCGCGCAAGGCGAAAACCGCCAAAGCCCCGCCGATATACAAGATCAGCAGGCCAAGGATAAAGCTCCCCCGCTCTGGATCGACAGCGAAGGCGTGCACACTGGTCAAAATGCCAGAGCGCACCAGGAAAGTGCCCAGCATACTCATCGAAAAGGCAATCACGCCCAGCATAATGGTCCACGTTCGCAAAGCATCGCGCGCGGCCAAAACACTGGCCGAATGCAGCAGCGCCGTCGCGGCCAGCCACGGCATTAACGAGGCATTCTCCACCGGATCCCAGAACCACCAGCCACCCCAGCCCAGCTCATAATACGCCCAGTAAGATCCAGCCGTAATGCCAATAGTGAGGAAGATCCAAGCCGCCAGCACCCACGGCCGCATGACGCGGGCAAATTCTGGTGTCACTTGCTTGGTCAACAATGCGCCAACAGCAAAACTGAACGCTACCGACAGGCCGACATAACCGATGTAAAGCGTGGGCGGATGGAAGGCGAGACCAATGTCCTGCAACAGCGGATTGAGGCCATTGCCTTCAATCGGCGTTTCGACAAGCCGCTCAAACGGGTTGGAAGACAACAGCAGGAAGGCATAAAAACCAAGCCCGACAAACGCCTGCGCGCCCAAGGTGGCCATCATCGTTTTTTCAGGCAGACGCCGTTCCAGCAATGCAATTGCGCCGCCTGCAACAGCCATCACTGTAATCCATAACAGCATCGAGCCTTCATGATTGCCCCACGCGCCCGACAGCTTGAAAATCATCGGCTTGAGCGAATGCGAATTGCTCGCGACCAGTTTCACTGAAAGATCGGTTATTGCAAAAACCCACAGCAGCGCCACAAACGCTATCGCGCACAACAAGGCCTGCAAACTAGCCGCAGGACGCACAAGAGCGGCAATGTCCGATTTATCGTCGCGCACCCCTGCAACCGCGCCAAGCAATTGCAATGCCGCCAATGCTGCGGATAGCCACAGCGCGATCAGGCCAATTTCTGCAATCACTCGACGCTTGCCTCCAAGGCTTCGCGCATTTGCGCGGTTTCCATGCCTTCAAGCTCTTTCGGCATGTAATTCTCATCATGTTTGGCAAGCAGATTATCGGCAACAAATGTACCGCCATCTTCCATCCGGCCTTCCGCAACAACGCCAGATCCTTCGACAAACAGGTCAGGCAAAATGCCGGCAAACTGCACCGGGACGCGGGCGATGCCATCCTGCACGATGAAATTGGTGGTGATCCCATCTGTCGCCGTGTTGATCGAGCCGACTTCGACCATGCCGCCCAATCGAATGGCCTGACCCACTTGCGGTGGATCAGATTCGATATCGGCAGGCACGTAAAAATAGCTCGCCTGATTGCGCAGCGCGTAAGCGGCGAGCAATGCAGCGCCGACGAGCGCGATCAATGCAATGCTGATCAACACGAGGCGCTGATGCTTGGGTTTGAGGCCTGATTTCATGAAAGCTTACTCATTTTCGGCGCGTTTCCTCTCGGCGCTTTTCCGCACGGCGCATATCCCGCCAACTCCACGCGACAAGCAGCACAATGCTAACGATCGCCACGAAATAGGCACCATGGACGAACAGCCATTGGTCTAACCCTTCCCTCATGCTGTCACCGCCTCTTCTGCTTGCATGGCTTTACGGCGCAAGCGCGCCTCTGATTGCAAATCTGCCAATAATGCGCGCATCTGCATGAGCACCACGGCGCCAAACAGCAGCGAGAAACCAATGGTGGCGGCCAGCAGCGGCCACAGGAACACTCCATCAATCGCGCTGCCGCCGGTGGTGATGCTGGGCGGTTGGTGGAGCGAATTCCACCAGACAACGGAGCGGTTGATAATCGGCACGTTGATCGCGCCTACCAAGCCAAAGATGGCGGCTATGCGGCTCGATTGCCCTTCGCGCGCCAGCGAGCTGGAAAGCGCGATATAGCCGAAATACAAGAACAGCAGGACCAGCATCGAGGTGAGCCGCCCGTCCCACACCCACCATGTGCCCCAAGTCGGCCTGCCCCAGATTGATCCGGTGGCAAGGCACACAAAACAAAACACTGCGCCTGGCACCGCACTGGCGCGCGCGGCAATCGTGGCCAGCGGGTGTCGCCACACAAGCTCAATCAAGCTGGCAATCGCAATGGACGTCCATCCGGCCATGCCAAGCCATGCGGCGGGCACATGGATGAACAAGATACGCACCGTTTCCCCCATCAGGCGATCGGGCGGAACCATGAAATAGCCCCAAGCCACTGCGCCAGACGCCAGCAAAATCCCGCTAATCAAAAAAAGCGGAGTAAGCCATTTGGCGAGCTTCAGAAAGCGTGTGGGATTGGCGTAAAAGTGCATGATCACAGAGCGATTTTCTATTTGTCGCTATGTGCCATCTGCCCGCCCTCCCGGCAAGCGAAACCGGAGGAAATCGCTAGCTAAATCAGCTGCGACCGATCAACTTACGCGCCATGGCATCCGCGATGGTGTGCGCACCCTTACCGCTCGCATCGCTTTGCGACCAGATCTGGGTCAAGCGAACAGGGATCTGCGCGATGCGTTCACGCAGGCCATTAATGTCGCTTGGCTCTGCGCGTTCGCGGGCGAGATACTCCAGGCTTACATTGATGATGCCACCTGCATTGATCACGTAATCGGGGGCGTACAGGATGCCGCGCCCGCTTAACTGATCGCCGTGTTCAGGCCGCGCGAGTTGGTTGTTCGCCCCGCCTGCCACAATTGCGCAATCCAGCTGCGCAATGCCTGCATCATCAAGAACAGCGCCAAGGGCATTGGGGCTGAAAACATCACAAGGTGTCCCCATGATCCGATCAGCTGCCACGGCTTTACCATCTATTTCGGAAGCCAGCGCCTTTGCGCGCGCTTCATTGATGTCGGCAACGATCAGGCGCGCACCATCCTTGGCCAACAAACGCGCTACGCCGCCGCCAACAGAGCCGCAACCTTGCACCGCCACGCGTACGCCTTTGAGATGATCCTTGCCCAATTTATGCGCCACAGCGGCTTTGATGCCGTGATAAATACCCATGGCCGTAAACGGGCCGGGATCGCCGCCAACTGTGCCTGCATCCACCGGTAACCCGCAAACATGCGCGGTGCGCTGGCGGATCGCGACCATGTCCGCCTCACTCGCCCCCACATCGGCGGCAGTGACATAGCGCCCGTTCAACGCTTCAACCGCATCGCCAAATGCGGCCAGCATTTCAGGTGTGCGCCTGCGGTTCTTATCCAGCAGGATGACAGCTTTGCCGCCGCCCATCGGCAGGCCCGCCATTGCATTTTTATAACTCATCCCGCGCGACAGGCGCAGCGCATCACGCATCGCGCCCGAAGGATCAGAATAATGCCAAAAGCGCGTGCCGCCAGCGCCGGGGCCAAGATGGGTGGAATGCAGCGCGATAATCGCGGTCAGGCTGGCAGCGTGATCGTGCACCACCTGCACCTGTTCATGGGCGTCCCAGTCGGCTTCAGTCCACAATGTTGACATACTGCCAAACCCTTCGCTCGTGCCTTTGTTCAAGGCTTGAAAATTGGCAGTTCTCACTGGCAAAAATGGGGCGATCGACGGGGTTTGAACCCGCGACCTCCGGTACCACAAACCGGCGCTCTAACCAACTGAGCTACGATCGCCACATGCCAGCCACACAAGCCAGAAGCGAGGGGCCATACGGGTCTGCGCTGCGTGGTCAAGCCATCATCAACGCGGGCGCGAGCCTGTTGCATAGGATGACGCAATTGCAAAGCGAAAAGTGGGCAAATGCGCCTTGCACGAAATAATCTTGCGCTAGCCTGCACAGGCTTGCGCGGCGTTGGCCAGGCTTTATCACAAGCGCCATGACGAATCCGGGAGAAGCCACGCCTGAGCGGTTGATCGAAAATGGCCAGATGCGCCGCGTGCCCAGCCCTAAGCTGGCCTTGTTCGATAAGCTTGGTTTCCTACCACCGGAATTGTGCCAAGATTTGATCGCTCTGATCGACCGCGACCGGCGCCCATCCACTATCGCTGATAGCGATGGTGATCATTATTTCCGCACCAGCGAAACCTGCGATCTGGCCGCTGACGAACCTGCGGTGCGCGATTTGGAAGAACGGTTATTGGCGCTAAACGGTATTGATCCCGCTCATGGGGAGCCAATCCAGGGCCAGCGTTATAGTGCGGGGCAGGAATTCAAAGCGCACACCGATTATTTTGAACCCAATGGCGCAGATTTCGAAAAGTTCTGCAATGTCGCTGGCAATCGTACATGGACTTTTATGATTTACCTCAACGCTGTGGACGCGGGCGGAGCAACGCGGTTCAAAGTGTTGGGCAAGACCTTCCAGCCCGAAATCGGCAAACTTGTGTGCTGGAACAATAAACGCCCTGATGGATCGCTCAATGCCGCTTCGCTGCATCACGGGATGAAGGTGCGCAAGGGCGTGAAATATGTAATTACCAAATGGTATCGCGAAAAACCCTGGGGCTAAGACGGTCAAATCATCGGAAGCATTTGGTGCGCTGCACAATTTGCCCTTGACCCCTTTTGTGTTTGGGCATTTAATACTGTCTTAACGATATACGAATCGTCCACGCCAACTTTGCGCGCGACGATCCCCAATTTCCAAGTACCGTCGTTCTACCGTTTTATCCGGTGAACATTGTCGCTCGTCTTTTTGGGAGAGGAGCGTTTCGTTTTGACGAGCCTTACAACCGGCCATGTGTGCCGGACATTTGGTTTCGACCAAAAATCAGGGGGCTGAATATGAAATCTCTAATTATCTGTACCGCATCGCTTTACGCACTTTTTGCACCGCTTACAGCTTTGGCCGATGAAATAGGCGAGGATGTTCAGTTCCGCTTCTTCATCGAAGAAACCCAATCACCAACAGCAGCCGCATCGCTTTTTGAACGCATACAATATTATGCACAACGCAAATGTCGCTACGCATCAGACCGCAATATTCCCGCCAAAGATGCAGACGAATGTGCCGCAGAACTTACCGCACAATTTGTCGCCCAAATCGATGCACCGCTTCTCAGCCTCGCCGCCAACAAGGCCGAGCGCGAAGTGGAACTCGCCTCAGCAAAATAACGTATCGAAGAGAGTAACCTATAGAACAAAGAAAAAGCCCCGGGAGCATCGCTTCCGGGGCTTTTTGCTAAACTCGTCAGAAGCAAAAACGTCTTACTTGAGCTTGAGCCCACCAAAACGCTTGTTGAATTTTGCAACACGGCCGCCATCCTGCAGGCGCTGCGGGCCGCCGGTCCATGCCGGGTGGCTGGTGGGGTCGATTTCGAGGTTCATCGTATCGCCCTCTTTGCCCCAAGTGGTCTTCGTTTGGAACTCGGTGCCATCAGTCATCTTGACCGTGATCATATGGTATTCGGGATGCGTATCGGCCTTCATGGCATTAGTCCTTTATGGTGTGAACCGGTTCCGACCGGTCCGCCAAATTCGGGGAAGGCGCGCGGATAACCACGCTCTTCCACAAATGCAACCTTATTTCGGTGCGTCGGCAATCATCGCGGTGAATTGCACATCGCAAGTGGTCTTACCCTCAACGCTAGCTTTGCCCGCAAATTTGCAGATCTTCGAACGTTGTTGGACAAAACTGGCTTCCAATTCGAGCAAACAGCCCGGTTCCACAGGAGCGCGGAATTTCGCGCCTTCAATGGCCATGAAATAAACCAGCTTGCCAGAGCCTGCTAGTTCAAGCGTTTCGACGGCCAAAATACCGGCAGCTTGCGCCAATGCCTCAATCTGCAAGACGCCTGGCATAATCGGGCGGCCTGGAAAGTGGCCCTGGAAATAGCCTTCGTTGAAGCTGACCGCTTTGATGGCGCGGATGCTATCACCCACGTTCAATTCGGCCACCCGATCAACCAGCAGCATCGGATAGCGATGCGGCAGGGCAGCGAGAATCTTCGGAATATCGTAAGCTTCGCTCATCGCCCAGCCCCCATCACTTTCGTCAGTTTAGCCGCCAGCTTGGCTTAGCGCGAAGGAACCGCGCCGCCTTCACCAGCTGCTTGTTGTGCAGCTTGCTGTTGCTGTTGGACCGCTGCGAACACAAGGATCTGCTGCACTTGCTGGAACAGGTTCACGGCCTGCTCGCTAGGCTGCCAGCCTTCTGGCGGAAAAGCAGTGACGGTTGGGATGCGCGCATTGATCGCATCGATAACCTGTTGCGTTATATTCGCGCCTTGAGGCTCGTAAATCAGCGCTTCGGGAGAAATTACGAACTGAATGTTTTGCGCGGACACGACCTGCTGCAGCGATGCGTTAAATTCAGTACCAATCTGCGAAATGGCATAGATACGCGCGCGTTGGATCGGGCCTTGCAGCTGTTGGATTTCGGCATCAATAGCCTGAATTTGCTGAACCGTGGGGTTGCCTTCTTGCTGTGCAGGAGCCGCCTCGGCTTCGTCCACATTGCCATCGCCATTGGTGTCAAATGTTTGCAGCAACTGTTGGCGCTGCTGGTTGCGCTGTTGAATGGTCGCCAGCTGAGCGGAATACGTGTTGTTGATCTGTTGATAAGCGGCCGCGCGCGCGGATGCACCAGCAACGGCAAGCGGAATATCTATGGTTGCAATAGTGCCGCTGACTTGCGCAACAGCGGGCGCCGTAAATGCCGGAGCGATTGAAACAATCATGGCGAGGCCGGCAGCAATGGCCGGTTTGAATAGAGATTTCATTAGAATTGCGTTCCTACGTTGAAGGATAGTGTTTTGGTTTCATCACCCGGCTGCTTTAATAGCACATGGGCTAAATCGATCCTGAACGGTCCGAAAGGTGAGTTCCAGTTCACCCCGATGCCAAAAGAAAGACGCGGTTTGGCCGTATCTCCGAAGAACGTCTCACGAAAGGGATCGATAGTCTGACCGATAGGCGCATTATTTGCGTTTTCCAGACAACCCGGCATTGGATTTACCGGATTAGTAACGGTTGCGACCGTACCTGAACAATTGAATGTTCCTGGCATGTTTGGGTCTTCCACGAGCACGGCATCGTTAATCTGTGCAAACTGTTCCAACCCGTTCTCATCCCGCTGCGGAAGGAAAATACCGTTGGGAAACGGGCTTTGGTTCAGCTGCGGCCTCTTGATGCCAAACGTAGCGCCGATATCAACAAATATCGAAGGTCTTAAGCCAAGCTCGCGCGCGCCAGCTCCAAGCGGAATCTCAATTTCAGCGCGTCCCAGATAATAGGCATTGCCGCCCAACGCATCGATTCTACTTGCCTGCCTGTTGTCCGGATCGGAGAGAATTTCTGCGCCGTCTTCGTCCAAGCCAAGAATGCGTTGCCGTACAACCCGCGGCCCAACACCGCGAATATCAAAGCCGCGCATCTGCCCCTCACCAAGGAAAAACCGATCGGTTAGCAGGACATCTGCACGTCCGGCGCCGCGATCTTTAAGCCCTTGGATAAAGCCGCCTTCAAATGAGAGCGAACCAACAAAACCAGAACCCAGAGCATGGTATTGCGAAGCGCGCATCGATCCACGAAGATATTGCGTGTTGCCACCTAACCCGGCGAGATCCGCGCTGAATGTAACAAGCCGCCCACTTGTAGGGCGAAGGCGCGAATTCAGTGAGTTATAGGTGACTGACAGGCCCAAAATTGACTGCGTGCGATTGCCTAGTGTGTCGCACAAAAAACGGCCCGCAAACAAAGGCTCACATGTTTCAATGCCGTCACCGTCCAAATCAGCAAAAAAGCCCGAGGAATTCGCAACGGTCACTTGATCATAATTAAGCGTGTAACTGCCAAGCAGGCTCAGATATTCTGTGAGCGGAATACCAGCGCGCAGGCGGAAGCCGGTGGTGGCCTGTTCAAACGTTGCCTGATCGCGGTTGAAGAAGCCGTTGTTAAAATCCTGGCGGTAAATATCGATACCAGCCGCGATATCCTTGTCGAACAAATGCGGCTCGGTGAAGCTGAGATTGCCGGAGCGTGAGAAGCGCGAGTAGTTGACGCCCAAACCAACCGTTTGCCCACGGCCACGGAAATTGTTTTGACGGATCGAACCGTTGAAGATGAAGCTCTCCAAACTGGAGAAACCGGCCGACAAGGACAATTCGCCAGTAGGTTCTTCCTGAACGTTCGCCTGCAAGGTAATGCGATCGCCGTCGCTGCCCTCGACTTGCGAAATTTCAAAATTCTCTTGGAAATATCCCAGCGAATTGATCCGCGCATTGGACCGGTTAACTTGCAGTGAGCTAAACGCATCGCCTTCTGCGATACGAAATTCACGGCGGATCACTTTGTCTTGGGTGATCGTGTTGCCGTTGATCTCAATGGAATCGATATACACACGCGGTGCATCGGCCACCAGGAAGGTGATATCCATCGTCAAATCATCGGGATTGGCTCGGATGCGCGGACGCACATCGGCAAAGGCATACCCAAATGCACCGGCCGTTTCGGTCAGGCCATCAATCGTTTCATCGATGAAATCCGCGTTATACCAATCGCCTTCTTCGATGTTCAGACGTTCGGTCAGCGCTTCGCTCGAAAAATCGCGAAGTTGGCTTTCCACTTCGACATCGCCAAAACGATAGCGTTCGCCTTCTTCCACCACATAGGTGATGATAAAATCGCGCTTGTCCGGGGTAAGCTCAGCCACCGCAGAGATAACCCGGAAATCTGCATAGCCTTCGGTCAGATAGAATTGACGCAATTTTTGCTGGTCAAACGCAAGGCGATCAGGATCGTAGCTGGTGTTCGAGCTGAAAATCTTCAGCAAGCCGGATTCCTTAGTCACCATTTCACTGCGCAGTTTGCCATCGGAGAAAACTTCATTCCCGATAACGTTAATCTGGCGGACTTTGGATTTTGGCCCTTCTGTGATTTCAAAAATCACATCCACACGGTTTTGGTCCAGCATCACCATCTGCGGTTCGACCACAGCGGCAAAACGGCCTTGGCGCTTGTACAGTTCAATAATGCGCGAAACGTCTGCGCGCACTTTGGAGCGGGTAAAAATCTGTCGCGGGGACAAGCGGATTTCTGGAAGGATCTTATCTTCCTTAAGCCGCTTGTTCCCTTCCAGCACGATGCGATTGATCACCGGATTTTCTTCAACGGTGATAACGATATTGCCATCATTGTTGGCAATCGAGAAATCAGCAAACAGCTCTGTCGCGGCCAGATCGACCAGCGCCTGATCGCCGATTTCCGGCGTGTAAACCTGCCCGGTGCGCAATTGCACATAACTGACGATGGTTTCCGGCTCCAAGCGCTGTGCCCCGGAGACAGCGATCGTGCGGATCACATCGCCTTGTGGTTCTTCCGCCTGAGTTGATGATGGAGCGGCATCCGCCTGCGCGAGTGCAACAGCGGGAAGCCCTGCCAACATCGTGCAACCAAGAAGCCCTGCAACAAATCTACTTCCAAGCTGCACGCCATGACGCACATCTGCACAATTGCCGGTTTTCAAACCCATTATCCGTCCACTCTCATCGACACCCGCGCGGCCTGACAACCAGTTTGCCTGTAAAGGCCCGTGTGGACCCTCTCACACTCCCGATCGCGACGCGAAGGAGGCGTGTGCCCGATGATACACGAGCAATCAAGCGAAGAGGCGGAAATCCGGCCTTTGCGTGGTATCCTTATCCACGCCTAGCTGCCAAAAATGGGCAGTTTGGCAATATCAACCAACGTCACGAACAGCATCAGCGATAGCACAAGGGCCAAACCGGTGCGGAACGCGTATTCCTGACTACGGGGACTAAGCGGTTTACGGCGGATTGCTTCCACTGCGTAAAACGCCAGGTGCCCACCGTCGAGAACAGGGATTGGCAGCAGGTTAATGAATGCCAAGTTAATTGAGACAAATGCCACGAAATAGACAAATTCTGTAACGCCCAAACTCAACTGTTCACCGGAGAATTTGGCCATTGTAAGCGGGCCGCCCATCTCTTTGACAGAGCGTTCACCTACGATAATCTGTTTGATGCCGGTGACGATCATCACAAACCCATCCGCGACCGCATTGGCCGATAGACCTGTCGCTTCAATCGGGCCAACATCTTCAAATTTAAGCTGCGCATTGCCAAAAGCCACGCCGATCCGGCCAAGGCGCGAGACATTGCCAAACTGATCAGCTTCTTCGATCACGCGGGTTGTGACAGGGATCGTGAGCAATTGATCATCACGCTCGACCGTCAATTGCAGTTCTGAATTCAGCTCCAGCATGACGGCGCGCGCCACTTCGTTGGGGTTGCTCATCGGCTCCCCATCGACGGCAACGATCCTGTCACCAATTTCGACGCCTGCATCCTGCGCGGCGGATCCGCTTTCTGCAAATTCGGACACCACGTTAGTCGTTTCGGGATCCACGGCAACAGGCTTGCCATAAATCATGAAAAACCCGGCAAAAATGACCAAAGCGATGATGATATTCGCCACCGGCCCGGCCGCCACAATCATTGTCTTTTGGCACAGCGTTTTGGATTGTAAACACTGCGCCTGCTCTTCAGGAGACAGTGCGAGATATTCATCGCTTGGCTCACTCGCCGGGCTCATATCGCCGGCAAACTTCACAAAACCACCCATCGGAATGGCCGCGATTTGCCAGCGTGTGCCGCGTTTATCGGTCCAACCAAACAGCTCTTTGCCAAAACCAACGGAGAAAACATCCGCCTTCACTCCGCACCAGCGGCCCACCAGATAATGCCCCAGCTCATGCAATGTGACGAGCGGCCCCAGCATCAGCAGGAAGCCGACCAGCATCATCCAGATAGGAACCGATTGAATAGTCTCAGGCACTTACCAGCATCTCCCGTGCTCGCACCCGCGCCTGTGCATCAACGGCGAGTACGTCGTTAAGGCTTTGCGGCGCTGCGAGCGTCAATTGTTCCAGAGTTCTGGCGACAATTGCCGAAATTTGCGTGAATGTGATCTGACTATCGAGAAATGCGGCCACCGCGACCTCGTTCGATGCGTTGAGAATAGCCGGAGCCGCGCCGCCAGCATTTGCGGCCTCGCGCGCCAGACGGGTGGCGGGAAAGCGCTCCTCATCGGGCGCGAAAAAGCTCAGCTCCCCAATCGCGGCCAGATCGAGCGGTTCGCAAGGCGTGTTCATGCGCGCAGGATAGGCCAGCGTCGAGGCAATCGGCACGCGCATATCGGAAGGGCCAAGCTGCGCCAGCGTCGAGCCGTCGCGATATTCGACCATGGAATGGATGATGCTTTGCGGGTGGACGATGATGCGCAGCCGCTCCAGCCCCACGGGGAACAGATGAAACGCCTCAATATATTCAAGGCCTTTGTTCATCATCGTGGCGCTATCGACGCTGATCTTGGCGCCCATATCCCAATTGGGATGCGCGACCGCCTGCTTAGGAGTTGCCGCGTCCAGTTCAGCCATCGTCTTGGTGCGAAACGGCCCGCCACTTGCCGTCAGCGTTATCCAGCGCACATCGTCAAGCTTGCCGCCTTCGAGGCATTGGAAGATCGCATTATGCTCTGAATCCATCGGCAGCAAAGTGGCGCCGTGTTTGGCCACGGCATTGGTCATCACTTCGCCCGCAGATACCAACGATTCCTTATTGGCGAGCGCCACCACCCCGCCCCGCGCAATCGCCGCCATAGTAGGCGCAAGGCCCGCACAGCCGACAATCGCGGCAACAGTAAGGTCCGCCTCAATCGCCGCCGCATCGCACAAAGCCTGCGCGCCACCAGCAGCTTGTATATTGGTGCCGGAAAGAGCCCCGCGCAATTCGGTCAGGCAGCTTTCATCGCTTACCACCGCGATTTCGGCACCAAACTCGCGCGCCAGCTTGGCGAGCTTTTCCGCCGAGCAATGCGCCGAGAGCGCAACAACGCGCCACTCGCCGCGATTGCGCCGGATCAGGTCGAGCGTGGAATCGCCGATGGAGCCTGTGGCACCGAAGATGGAAATGGAGCGGGTCATGTTACCTGTCTAACCAGTGGGGATAGTGATTTACCAGCACCGTTCCGACAAGGATGACGACGGGAATAAGCCCGTCAATCCGGTCAAACACACCGCCATGGCCTGGAATTAGATTTGACGAGTCTTTCATGCCTGCGCGCCTTTTGAGCCAGCTTTCAAGAAAGTCACCCGATTGCGCAACAATAGCCAACGCAGCACCGGCAAATATCAAATACATCAGATTGGCAGACGCGAGCGCAGTTCCGAAAATCACGTACAACGCTATGGCTGTGCTCGCTCCTACAGCGCCTCCTAACAAGCCCGCCCAAGTCTTTGATGGACTTATCCGCGGTGCGATCTTGGGGCCACCAAGAGTACGACCGAAGAAATAAGCGAAGGTATCCACGCAGACCACTACGCCGATGAGAAGCAACAAAATCCCCAAGCTATCAATACGGGTCAGGAGGTAAGTCGCATACCCGATGTAAACCGCCCCCGCCGCGATCCCTAATAGCCGGCGGATCACGTTTTCGCTTGCCCGCCAGACCAGTCGCACCAGTTCAGCAATGCAAATCAGGCCTACCGCCAGAAACAAAACATCACGCCAAAACCCGCCAAGCCAGATCGCCCCGCCAGTAACCACCAGCATCACCACCGCGCTCGCCGCGCGTTTGGGCAAATCGCTGGTCCGCACGGAAAGCGGAACAGTCACCGCCTTTTTGGCATAGCGCTTCATGCGGTCGCGTTTGCGTTCTTTCGCTTCGGGGGTGGCGTGTTCGGTCATGGAGCCGGGTGTCCAGACCCGTCATGCTGAACTCGATTCAGCATCCATCTCGCATCACCGCGAAGTTCCCGCAGCTGGAGAAATGGATCCTGGAGTCGAAGACGTGCTTGCACAATCGAGTTCAGGATGACACGGAAGGGAGAATTGTGCCCCACCTTATCGCCCACCATAACGTCGCTCCCGCCGCGCGAATTCTTCGCAGGCCTCGCGCAAATGATCTTCGCCGAAATCGGGCCACAGCACGTCCACGAACAGCATTTCTGCATAGGCCGCCTGCCATAACAGAAAGTTCGACAAACGCACTTCGCCGCTGGTCCGGATCAACAGGTCGAGGGGCGGCAGGTCCGCAGTATAAAGGTGTTTCTCAATTGTTTCAGGCGTCACCTCACCCTCTAGCGCCGCCAATCCAGCCGCGCGGGCCAGTTCTTGTTGCGAACCGTAATTCAGCGCCACAGCCAGCGTGCGCGTGCCATCCTTGGTCCGCTCCAACGCATCTTCAAGCTTGGTGACAATATCGGGTGCGAACGCTTTGTAATCGCCGATAAGTTTAAGCCGCACACCGCGTTCAATCATGTCTTTCAGATTGGCTTCGATGAAGCGGCGCATCAGCCCCATCAGATCGCTGATTTCGCTTTCTTCGCGCTTCCAGTTCTCAGACGAAAAGGCATACAGCGTCAGGCATTCCAGCTCCAGCGTTTCTGCCGCCTGCACCGCGCGGCGCACCGCTTCCCCGCCTTGGCGATGGCCCATGGCGCGCGGCAAATGCTTGCGCTTTGCCCAGCGGCCATTGCCGTCCATAATAATGGCGACATGACGGGGGTAGTTTTTCTCAGCCACCGCGAAATCCTATTGAGTCAGGATTTCCTTTTCCTTCGCCTCGGTCGCGCAGTCTGCATCGGCCACATATTTGTCGGTCAATTTCTGGACTTCATCCTCAAGCTTCTTGCGCTCATCTTCGGAGATGTCCTTTGCCTTCTCATCATCTTTGAGCATTTCCATGCCATCGCGGCGTACATTGCGGATCGCGATTTTGGCTTTCTCCGCATAGGTGCCCGCCAGCTTAGCGAGCTCCTTGCGGCGCTCTTCCGTCAAATCGGGCATCGGCAGGCGCACGGTCTGGCCATCGGTCATCGGATTAAGCCCCAAATTGGCTTTGGTGATGCCCTTCTCCACCGCGCTGACATTGGTTTTGTCCCACACTTGCACGGCCAACATGCGCGGCTCTGGCGCATTTACCGTTGCCACCTGATTAAGCGGCATCATCGCGCCATAGACTTCCACCACAACCGGATCGAGCAATGTCACATTCGCGCGGCCCGTGCGCAAACCGCCCAGATCGCCCTTCAGGCTCTCAATCGCTCCGCTCATGCGGCGTTCGATATCCGCTTTGTCATACTTCGCCATATTTAGCCTTCTTTCTTCACAATCGTTTGCACGCCATCGCCCGCCAGCACTGTTGCGACATTGCCCTTTTCGCGGATCGAGAAGACCACAATCGGGATCGCATTTTCGCGGCATAGGGCAACGGCGGCTGCATCCATTACCTTGAGATTATCGGACAATACGCGCGAATAGCTGATCGTATCAAATCGCGTTGCGTCCGGGTTTGATTTGGGATCAGAATCATACACCCCGTCAACACTGGTACCTTTGAGCAGAACATCACAATTCATCTCAGCCGCGCGCAAGGCAGCGCCGGTATCGGTGGTAAAAAATGGATTGCCGGTGCCCGCTGCGAAAATCACGATGCGCCCCTTTTGCAAATGCCGTTCAGCGCGGCGGCGGATGTAGGGTTCACACACAGCAGGCATGGGAATGGCGGATTGCACACGCGTTGGCGCGCCCAGCTTTTCCAGCGCATTTTGCATCGCCAGCGCATTCATTACCGTCGCCAACATGCCCATATAATCGCCGGTTGTCCGGTCCAGACCTTTAGCCGCGCCGGAAATTCCGCGAAAGATATTGCCCCCGCCGATAACCAGGCAGACCTCCAGCCCGCTTTCCTTCGCCACGATCACCTCTTTTGCAAGGCGGATCACGAATTCAGGATCAATCCCGTATTCCTGTTCCCCCATAAGCACTTCGCCCGAGAGCTTGAGCAGAATGCGCTTTGTATCGGGCAAAAGCATAGAGGTAGCGTTCCTTTGACTGGTGGCGTTGGGCCGCTCTTATAGTGCAGTGCAAGCCTGTGCCAAGTGCGCCGTTGCGCTATCCCAAAACTGCGCGCGTGATCGGCGCAAAACGGCGCGCGAGCCATACGCCTGCGAGACTTAAGCCAAAGGCGATGAGGACTTGTACAAAACTACCCCGTTCCACAAACCGCGCGGCGACGGCAAGCGCGATGATGTGGGTCAGATAAACGCCGAACATGCAGTCCGCGATAGGCTGCACAGAAAAGTTGCGGGGCCAGAAGCGCGACAGCATCATCGCCAGAGCAATCGCGAAGAACCCCGCATAGTAAGCCAGCTCAATCGAAGAGATACCAAATTGCCGCGCGATCAGTGCGGGCCAGATACAAATCAGCCCCGCCATAAGAGTAACTTTGCCGCCGCGAATAATGCTTGCGATAAAAATGCCGAGCAATGCCGCGGGGATGGCATGGCCCCATTGCGTCAACGGGACAGGCAAATCCCAAAATAGCGGAAACCACGATGCGCTGGTGAACAACAATCCAAAGCCTGCCACCCCGCATATGATCACGCTCACAAGCTGCAAAATGTCGGACACCCGCGACAATTGGGTAGCAAGCACAAGGATCAAAGCTGCAAAAGGCAAAAACCACAGATGAAAGCTTGGTCCGGCCAGAAAAGCCGTCACCCAATTGTCCGCCAGCAATAACGGCCTGCCAGTCGCGAAATTGGCCGCGAGATATACCGCGTACCAGAACACAAACGGCACCATCAGCCGTCGCAGGATCGGCAGCATGGCGCGCGGCTCGTCCCTCGGGCGAGCAGCGAACATCGCGGCCAGAAACACAAACACGACCAGCCCCGAATGCCACCAGCGATAATCGCCCCATTGCGCATGAAACGCGACAATCGCAAAGGCGGCAAGAATGCGCAGCGCCTCAATCGACTGATCACGTTTTATAAGGTTCGCGCCTTCATCCATTCAGCAAATATGCGGGAACAAAGCAGCAAGAGGCAATGGTGTTCCTTGCCCCCTCCCCCAAAGCCAAGCATTAAGGTGCGCCATGCACTCTCTCAAACACTCGTTATCTGCCATATTGCGGCGCTGGAAATGGATCGCAGGCGCGCTTGTCCTTATCGGCGCATTGCTGGCGGGTAAGGCTTGGTCAGACACGATGGCGGACCCTGAGATCAAGCGGGCGTCTATCGCGCTCAAAGGTCTGTCAACAGATGCTACGCCAATCACTGTTGCCTTGCTCGCCGATATTCATGTGGCAGGCCCCGATATGCCGCCTTCCCGTGTTGAGCGTATTGTCGAACAGGTCAATGCGTTGCAGCCGGACATCGTGTTGATCGCGGGCGATTTGGTGAGCGAGAAGCGCACGGCCACAAAGCACTATTCCGTCGAAGAAGTCGTCGCTCCTTTGCGCAATCTTTCGGCTCCGCTGGGCGTGGTTGTCGCGCCGGGCAATCATGATCACTGGTTCGATTGGCCAGGGCTCTCGCGAGAATTGGCGGGAAGCGGCATTCGCATATTGCAAAACGAAGCGGCAGTGTTTGGCCCGTTAGTGGTGGGCGGGGTCGATGATGCCTTTACCCGCCGCGATGATTTGCCCAAAACTTTGCGCGCGATGGAGGGGCTGGAAGGCGGCCGCCTAATCCTGACACACAGCCCCGATGTCTTTCCCCACGTGCCAAGTGATATCAATCTGGTGCTGGCAGGCCACACCCATTGCGGCCAGATCCGCTTGCCCTTTATCGGCGCGCCTGCTTACATGTCCCGCTATGGCGAACGCTTCGCTTGCGGCGTAACCGAGGAGCGCGGCCAAACCATCATCACCAGCGGCGGCATCGGCACAAGCTTGCTCCCCATCCGCTTTGGCACACGGCCCGAGGTCTGGCTGGTGGAGCTGACGGGGGAATAGAAAAGGCCGCCAAAGCGTGATGCTCTGGCGGCCTTTCCCGTAAAATCAGTGCGGACAATTACCCGCCGCGCGTCGCGGCAACTTCTGCTGCGAAGTCTTCGACCTTCTTTTCGATGCCTTCACCGAGTTGGAAGCGGACATAATCCTTCAGGACGATTGCAGAGCCGGCATCCTTGCCAGCTTGGGCAACAACATCAGCGATAGGTGTCTTGTTATCGATCACGAAGAGCTGGCTAAGAAGCGCGTTTTCTTTCGCGAACTTCTTGATCGCGCCCTCGACCATCTTTTCCTGCACCATTTCAGGCTTGCCGCTTTCGGCAGCTTTTTCCTGAGCGATCTTGCGCTCACGCTCAATCGTTTCAGCATCAAGGCCATCGGCATCAAGCGCTTGTGGGAATGCAGCGGCAATATGCATCGCAAGCTGCTTACCCAAAGGCTCAAGCACATCTGCGCCCGCTTGGCTTTCCAGCGCAACGAGAACACCGATCTTGCCAAGGCCAGCAGCCGCAGCATTGTGCACGTAAGGAACGACAAGGCCGTTTTGCACGGTGACCGTTTTCATACGGCGAACCTGTTGGTTTTCACCAATGGTCGCGACATTTTCCACCAGCTTGTCAGTAACAGTGCCGCCGCCTGGATAGTCCGCCGCCTTGAGCGCTTCGATATCGTCGCTATCCTGCGTCAGAGCGACCGTGGTTACGCTGCGCACGAAATCCTGGAACTGCTCGTTTTTGGCAACGAAGTCCGTTTCGGAGTTTACTTCGACGGCAACACCCTTGGTGCCATCGACAGTTACACCCACAAGGCCCTCAGCAGCCGTACGGCTCGATTTCTTTTGGACCGCGGCAAGGCCTTTGGCGCGCAGGCCATCGATAGCCGCTTCGATATCGCCAGCAGCTTCTTCGAGTGCCTTCTTGGCGTCCATCATGCCCGCGCCGGTCTTCTCGCGCAGAGCCTTCACATCGGCGACAGAAAATGCAGCCATGGTTTCATTCCTCTTGTTTACATACAGGGCGACCGCCCACTTGCATCGGGGCATCGCTTTGAAGGGGGATTGTGACGCGCGGCTTACGTCCTGCAAAGGATAAAGCCGCGCGCAATTGAGCCGTAGCGTTACGCTTTGGCGTCTTCCTTGGCAGGCGCTTCTTCAGCAGCCGGAGCAGCTTCAGCAGCCGGAGCAGTTTCAGCAGCAGGTGCTTCTTCAGCAACAGCAGCTTCGGCAGGCGGTGCATCCATGGAACCGATATCGGCGCCTGAATCAACCACGCCTTCATCCGAACCCTTGGTCGCAGCTTTGGCCAGCGCATCGCAATACAAACGCACAGCGCGGCTTGCATCATCATTGCCCGGGATCGGGAATGCGATACCGTTAGGATCAACATTGGTGTCAAGCACGGCCACCACAGGAATACCAAGCACGTTGGCTTCTTTAATGGCCAGCTCTTCCTTATTCGCGTCAATCACGAACATGATGTCAGGAACGCCGCCCATATCTCGGATACCACCGAGCGAAAGTTCAAGCTTGTCGCGCTTACGCGTAAGTTGAAGGACTTCCTTCTTGGTCAGGCCCGCGGTATCGCCGGAAAGCTGCTCTTCCAGATTCTTCAGCTCACGGATTGAGCCAGAAATGGTCTTCCAGTTGGTGAGCATGCCGCCCAACCAGCGGTGGTTGACGAAGTGCTGACCGCATGAACGCGCCGCTTCAGCAATCGGTTCTTGCGCCTGACGCTTGGTACCAACAAACAAAACCTTACCGCCTGCACGAACAGTGCTGGAGACGAAATCAAGAGCGCGCGCGAAAAGCGGCACGGTTTGCGAGAGGTCAATGATGTGAACGCCGTTGCGATTGCCGAAAATATACGGCTTCATGCGCGGGTTCCAGCGGTGGGTCTGGTGGCCGAAATGTGCTCCGGCCTCGATCAATTGCTGCATCGTGACGGTAGGTGCCGCCATAGTAGAATTCCTTCCGGTTAGTCCTCTGGAAGACGGGGAACCGCCAAGGCTTGCGCCAGCAGCAGCACCGGTATGTCAGTGCCTTCCATGTGAATTTGCCTGTTTGTCAACGCACGAGAATCGCACGCTGCCATCAGGCGAGCCGCGCCTTTAACGGGGCATTGGCGGAAAATCCAGCGTGAAATTTTCGTTCGAGCCTCTGCCTTTGTACAATAGCTGTTGACAGCTTGGAACAAATAAGGAACATTGCGGATATCGAAAGCGCTGAACCGTTCCAAATAGAATGTGGAACATTTGGTGAACTCGGCCTTCTTCTCAGAAGATCGGCCTGCTGACAAGGACAAATGCCATGCTGACCACCATCCTGATTTCGCTATTTATCGGATTTGTTGCGGCGATTGCGCTGGGCGTGTGCCTGGCCTCAATCAATGTCGGCCTGCGCAAAGGGCGCGAAATTCGCCGCGAACTGGCGGAGATGGATACGGTGCAGGTGAACCAGCCTTACACACCTGTCCAATCGCGCGGGCTGTGGGCGGTGTCATAAGGGCTTAATTCGGCGCTTGTGCCTTTGCGGTGCGCGCTTTCTTCACCTTGGCATATTTCACAATGCCAAACGGCATCAGCGCAAGATAAACGACGCAAATTCCAACCAGCGTCCACCAGGTTTCTACCAGAAGCGCAGCGACGAAAAGGCCCGCAATGGCAATTGCACCAATGCGAATATCGCTGCTGGGCCGCAATGATTTCCAACTCATCGTGGCAATATTGCAGATCATTAAAAACGCGACAAACACAATCCATCCCGCAACCAGCAACGGCTCGCGCCAAACCGGCATATCGGTGGCGAGCCAAAGATAGGTCGGCAAAAACACCAGCCCTGCTCCAACAGGCGCCGGAACCCCTGTTAAAAAACCGGCGGACTTGTGTGGCTTATCCTCAGCATCAATTTCAGCATTGAAACGCGCAAGCCGCAACGCACAGCAAATCGCATAAGCCAGGGAAGCGAACCAACCGATCCGCGACCAATCCTGCAAAGACCACAAGAACAAGATGATCGCGGGCGCCATGCCAAAGCTCAACGAATCGGCCAAGCTGTCCAATTCAGCGCCAAAACGCGATTGCGCTTTCAGTAATCGTGCGATCCGCCCATCAATACCATCGAGCACACCGGCTATAATAATCGCTAGAAGCGCCTTTTCCCAATCACCAACAATGGCAAACTTTACACCTGTCAAACCGGCACAAAGCGCCGCCGCGGTGATCGCATTGGGCAAAACCGCCCGCATAGACAGTCCGCGCCCAGCACGTGACCGCCTCACAGTTTCGCCTTCGCTAGCCTTAGGGCCAAGCCATGCTGGGCCCGATGATACAGATTCACCTTCATCAAAATCAGGATCGTTATCGCTCATTGATGCACACCTTCAAGCAGCATCTCGCTGCCCATCTGGGCGAGGACAGTCTCCCCTGCGATAATGCGCTGTCCCAGCAATACTTTCGCATCTGTCCCCGCGGGCAGATACACATCAACCCGGCTGCCAAAACGGATAAGGCCAACGCGCTGCCCTGCGGCCACGATGTCACCCGGCTTGATAAATGGTACAATACGCCGCGCCACCAAGCCCGCGATCTGCGTGAAGCCGATGGATCGGCCACCGGCCTGCTCGATCAGAATATGCTGACGCTCGTTCTCTTCGCTTGCTTTATCGAGGTCTGCATTCATGAACCGGCCCGGAATATAGACAATGCGCCGCACCGTTCCTGCAACAGGTGCGCGGTTAATGTGCACATCGAACACCGACATAAAGATCGAGACACGCGTCACAGGCGCTTCGCCAAGGCCTCTCCCATTGCCATCATCGCCTTGCAATTCAGGCGGCGGCGCGACTTTGGAGATCAACGTTACTAGCCCATCTGCTGGCGCAACAATAAGGTTTTCATCTTGCGGAACCACCCGCTCTGGATCACGGAAAAACGCGAAAATACCAGCAGATAGCACCAGCAAAGGCCAACCGATCCACGTCCATTCCAGCCCCAGCAAAACCACCAGCGCTACGGCCACGCCGATCAGCCCGAATTTGCGTCCCTCGGGATGGATCGCTGGAAAGCCCCATTCGGCATTACCGCGTCCGCGATTGTCTCTAAGTTCACCTGACATACAACGCCATTTAGGCGCTTCCTCGCTCGCCCACAAGGCGCATCGCCCCTTCTCCTGTGGGCCGGTTGTTCCATTCGCGAAGACCGCCTTTAATCCAGCTAGCGAAGTGCGCGCGCGGTGCCTATTTCCCTAGCATCATGACAGATCAATCTGACGACGCTCCCTCCCGCCCCATTCCTGACAGCCGTTCGGCGCGCCTTGGGCAGTTTGGTCGGCTTGCGGGCGGGGTTGCAGGCGGCATGTTGGCTGAAGGTGCGCGGCAATTGGGCCAGGGCAAACGCCCTCGCTTGCGCGATATGGTGTTGACGCCGGGCAACGCCAATCGCCTTGCTGATCGGCTGTCGCATTTGCGCGGCGCGGCGATGAAGCTGGGCCAGATGATTTCGATGGATGCCGGCGATATGTTGCCCGAGGAGCTTTCCACCATCCTCGCCAAACTGCGCGATAACGCGCACCGCATGCCGCCCAAACAATTGCAGCAAGTGCTCAATGCTGAATGGGGCGATGGTTGGCGCAAGCAATTCAAGCTGTTCGATCCGCGCCCCATCGCCGCTGCTTCCATCGGCCAAGTGCATCGCGCACAAACGCGCGATGGGCGCGATTTGGCGATCAAAGTGCAGTATCCCGGTGTGCGTGAAAGCATCAATGCCGATGTCGATAATGTCGCCACGCTGCTGCGCGTTTCTGGCCTGTTGCCCAGGGAATTGGACATTGCACCTCTGCTGGAAGAGGCAAAAAAGCAGCTCAAAGAAGAAGCCGATTATGAACGCGAAGCCCAGCATCTTGCCGATTATGCGCGGCTGCTGGATGGGGAAGCGGGTTTTGTCGTCCCTGCCCTGCATTCCGATCTCACTACATCGCGCGTTCTTGCGATGGATTTCGTCGAAGGCAAACCAATCGAGAGCCTTGGTGATGCTCCACAAGACGAGCGCGATGAGGTGATGGCTCGCCTGATCGGATTGGTCCTGCGCGAATTATTCGAATTTGGCGTGATGCAAACCGACCCCAACTTCGCAAACTATCGCTATCAACCCGCCACCGGCGATCTGGTGCTGCTCGATTTCGGTGCTGCGCGCGAAGTGTCCCCACGCGTGGCCAAAGCCTATAGCGATTTGTTGATTGCTGGCATGGCGTCTGATCGCGAAACAATCCGTAAGGCCGCGGTTGAGGCGGGCTTTATGTCCGAGGCGGCGAGTACAAGGCACCGCGATGCTGTGAACCGGATGATCGAGGTCATCATGGTGGAATTGAACAGGCCCGGCGCTTTTGATTTTGGCGACCGCGCTTTTGTCGCCTCGTTGCGCGATGAAGGCTTGTCCATTGCCGAAGACAAGCACAGCTGGCACATCCCGCCCACCGACATCCTGTTCGCACAACGCAAGATCAGCGGCACGGCCCTGCTGGCCGCGCGGCTCAAAGCGAGAGTGGATGTGCGCGCAATGACGCAACGGATGCTGGCGGACAACGCTGCGGCCTGATTTTGGCGCGAATTCGCTGATAGCGAAACGCTTGAGATGAACTCTCTGGAACTGAAAAAAGCGAGGTGGTGGACAGGGCTGGATTGGCGCCATGCGGCGCCGTCTCCAGCGCTAAAGCGCTTCTGACTACAAACCAGCATGGCCTCGCATTCGCGATGCCAACGCTGGTTCGCTGATAGCGAGGTGCTTGAGGCTAACTCTTTCGAACTGAAAAAAGCCAGGTGGTGGCAGGGCTTGAATCGAACCGGAAAAATAACCTTTTGAGATCAATCCTGTTCTTGGAACAAACGCAGGCCTTCCCCCACACTCTCCCCCACATTTTCGTTCATTTAACGGCGGTTCGGTTCAGCGTTTTGGTCGAAAAGCTGAATAAATGGGCGGTTCGCAACGCGCTTGATCGCAACATAATGGCACGGTCTGACGCTGTCCAATTGCGAGTTCGCGGCCTGGTCAGTTCAATCCTCGATGCCGCTCCACCAGCCGGTGCAAACTGGCTGTCGTGATGCGCGTGGACTTGCCAATCTTGACCGCTTCGAGTTCGCCACTGGAGATCAGCTTGTAGAGCTTTGTGCACCCGACACCGATCATGCGACCAGCGTCATTGACCCTGACGCAAATCGGCTCGACAGGTTGCTGCCCGCTCATTCTGCCGGTTCCTCTTCACGGTAGTGAGCGGGATCGGCGATCCAGCGATTGATGGCAGACTCATACCATCCTGCTCCGTGGACGCTGATCTTCACCTGCGAGGGGAAAGTGCCTTCAGCGATCTTGCGGTAGATGGTGGAGCGGGAAAGACCCGTGCGGTCGAGTACGGTCTTCAGTCGGATGATGCGTTCTGTATTGGACATTGGGCGTTCTCACTTTGGTACTGGCAGCCCCTTTACGGAACATAATGAGAACTTTCTTGTGCAACACAAGGGGCAGTCTGAGCTGGAATTCGGCCAAACCTTCTGGGATTTACGTGATTTGGAACGTCAATGGACGGATGGAGACTTTTGCGGACAAGCTTCTCAGTCGCCTTTGATCAAGAGAATTTTCTCACGCTGCCCTATCCCGCGATCAACGCGCACGGAGTTGCGACGCCAAAGATGGATTTCCGCGCCAGCGGAGCCGGGATTTGCGCGAATCGAGTTGAGAATGTGCTGCTATCCCGATCCTTGCCGATTTCGGATTTGCATGAAGCTAGAAATATGGATGCTACCGAATCTAGCTGCCCAGAATGACTGAAACTGGGCCGATAGCGGACCGGCGGCTTTCATCCATAGGCTCGTGGTAAGCCGCCATTCGTTATCTGCGCTCACAAATGGTCACAACCCGTATCAAATCTATAAAGCTCTGTCCGGTGATCATCGCGGAATGAGATTGCTTAGCGCGTCAAAGACCATGCGCTAAGGTTGCATGCACTCTTCCGGCCAAATTAATGGCAATAGCTGGCACCTTTGGGTTAAAGCAGCGTTGGGATGACAATGACAAACGAGATCAAATCGCGCACCACGGGAAGCGGGTCAAAGCTCTTGATGGTTCATGGGTTGGGGGGAAGTGGCAGATCCTGGTCACCGGTCAGCCCGCTACTGGCCGAACATCGAGAAGTCGTCACCATCGACCTGCCCGGCCATGGCGACAGCACCGCGCGTCCTGACAGCGGAACCTTTGCCGGTTTGGCCGACAGCTTGCAGGATTATATCGAGCAAGAAGACTTCGGCGGCGTCGATGTCGTCGGCTTCTCCTTGGGCGGGCGACTGGTGCTGGAAATGGCGCGGCGCGGCTGCGTCGGAAACGTCGTTGCGCTGAATCCGGGCGGTTTCTGGCGCGGATGGGAGCGGACCTATTTCAAGTGGACGCTAACAGCCTCAACTAAATTGCTCCGCACGCTAAAGGGTCAGCTCGGAACCCTGAGCAGCTCGCCAATTTCCAGAACTGCGTTGCTCGCTCAACTATCGGCGCGGCCTTGGGCTCTCGACAAAGCAATGGTGGAAGAGGAACTCGCGTCGTTTGCCGAGACGGAAACGGTGGTTCCTTTGATCGAGGATCTGGCGAGCGGTCCGGCTCAAAGCGGCCCTGCGTCTCCCCAGGCTGGACGCGTGGCCATCGCTTGGGGCGAAAAGGATCGCCTGTGCCCTCCGCGCCAAGCACCTCGTTCTCGTGCCGCATTCCCTCACGCTACATTCCACTGGATCGAGGGCAGTGGACATTACACCATCTGGGATCAGCCGCGAGACGTAGCGGATATCATACTCAAAGGAACTGGGCCAAATTAGGTCTGTATATGGGCCGAAAGAAGATCGGCTGTTTGCGGTAGGTATGTGATGGATAATCGGCATTCGATGCACCCGGCATCGCTTCGACTTCACGGCAGCATCAAAGCGTAACCCGCAGGCGCTCCAACATTTCGACAGTGTCGACATCGTCCAACTCGCCGTATTCGGGAGGTGGAAGGAGTTGAATGTCTTCCTCCCAGTCGATCGAAGCGGCTCCGTTCGTTCCGGACAGGTTTTCCATACGCGGGAGGCAGCGTGCCGGGAATGCGGCGGGCACTCCGGCATGCCCGTCCGGATAGGCGGTGAAGACAATGGCTGACTGGCTGGCGATATTTCGCAGATGCGCCGTCGATACGCGTGGCATATCGGCCAGCGCTATGATCAGGCGCGTGCATCCTTCGGCGGCTTTGGCTGCAGCGGCGATGGAGGTTCCCATCCCGTCTTCCGCGTCTGGTTTCTCGATCACATCCCAACCGGAGAGGCCTTGAATAAAATTAGGGGTCGTCTGACCGACAATGATGATCCGGCGGGAAAAACCGGCCTGCTCGGCGCTCTGTGTAATCCAACGACCGAGCGGTTTCCCGCGCAAAGTCGCATCCAGCTTGCCGCCACCAAACCGGCTACCTTTTCCCGCTGCCAGAACTGCAATGGCAATTTCGCCTTCTGCATACTCAGCGATGGGATTTGAGCCCTTCATAGTGGCCGACCACTTCGCTCAGGATCGAAAGCGCCAGCGCCGTGGGGGTGCGGCAACCCGGAACACTCCCGATAGGGCCGCGTATGCGGGCAATTTTCTCTTCGGAAACTCCATCGGCGAGCAACTGCATGATACGGGCATTGCGCGCTGTCTCGCCGCCTTGTGCACCGATGTAAAAGGCATCGCCTTTGACGGCTTGGGCCAGAATGTCGCGCTCACGGTCGTGATCGTGGAACAGCAGGATAATGGCAGACCATCGGTCCAAATCGGGCAAAGCAGTGAGTTCGGTTTGGATGGCAATATCGATACCGGCAGCGCTGCCTATCGCGGCAAGAGCATCCAGTTCCGGGCTCTCTCCAATTGCTGCTATTTTGAGCGCCGGAATGTAATGCCGTTGAGTGAGACCAGAATTGTCGGGCAGAGGCAGGATTACGGGTTTGCGCCGATCCAGCAGCGACGCCGCCTTACGGCAGGCGGCGCGGTCAGGAGCAGGGTCCACCAGAATATCGAGACCCCCACCGCATGGTAGGCGAAAGTCGATAAGCGGTGATCCGCTGCCATAGCGTTTGATCACCGGTTCGCTGGAATCGCGGGCGTCGCTGGCAAGCTGGCTCTCCAGGCAGCCATCGGCGAGGCTGCCGATCGTCGAGCCGTCGGGTAAGACTGCCAGCTGTGCGCCAAGCCTGCGCGAGAAGCTACCCTCGATTCCGACAATCGTGCAAAGTGCCACGCCGGGCTGGCAGGCGGCCAGCAGCGCAGCGTGGTCGCCATCTGGCACCGCCAAGTCGCGCGAAAAAGCGAGTGCTGCGTCAGTCATCGGGCATCGCGGCCAGCACCTTGTCCGGCGTCATCGGGAAACTGCGCAGCCGCGCACCGCAGGCGTTGTAAATCGCATTGCCGATGGCTCCCGCACCGCCGCACATGCCGAGTTCGCCGACGCCCTTCGCCTGTATTGGGCTGCCGACCGGGTCGCGTTCTTCGACCATTATGACTTCCAATTCGGGCACATCGCGGTTTACCGGAACGTGATATTCGGCGAGGTCGCAGTTCGCCAGATGCCCGTCTGTGGGGTCGAACAGCAGACTTTCGGTCAGCGCGCTGCCGATGCACCAGACCATGCCGCCCAGACATTGCGAGCGCGCGGTTTTGGCGTTGAGCACGCGCCCGAAACCGAACGCGCCGGTCATGCGCCGAACGCGCGTTTCGCCGGTCCAGCGATTGACAGCGACCTCGGTAAAGAATGCGCCGAAGCTGGCAGCTGTATAATCCTCTGCGATATCGCCGGGTTCGTAATGGCCTTCCTTGGCGAGCGCTTCATCGCCAGCAACGTCGGCAAGGCTTGAAGAGCCGCCATCCCACGAAACCACGCCATCCTTGAAAGTAAGCGTATCCACCGGTTGCCCGACCTTATCCGCAATCTCCTCCCGCAAAGCTTCACATGCCAGAAACACGGCAGAACCAGCCGAGGCTGCGCCCCAGCTACCGCCCGACCCTGGCCCGCGCGGAAAGCGCGTATCGCCCAGCTCGGTCAGAACGCTGTCCTGCGGCAGACCCACCATCTCGCCCGCAATCTGGCCAAGGATGGTGTAGGTTCCGGTGCCGATATCGGTCATGTCTGTCTCAATCAGCGCGGTCCCATCGGGCTGCAATGTCACCCGCGCCTTCGCCTCGCCGACATTGTGGACGCGCGCAGCGCTGGCCATGCCGGTGCCGATCCACCACTCGCCTTCGCGATTCTGACGCGGTTTACGCGGCCCGCTGTCCCAGCCGAACGCTTTCGCGCCCTGTTTCAGACACTCGGCAAGCTTGTGCGAGCCAAAAGGCAGGCCGGTCGCTGGATGCTCCTCTGGGATATTGTTTAGTCGCAATTTGATCGGATCGATGCCTACCTCGTTCGCCAACTCGTCCATCGCTGCTTCGAGCACCGGCATTCCTACCGCTTCGCCCGGAGCGCGGACAGAACCAGCGGTCATCAGGTGAATACGCGCGGTCTTGCTTTCCAGCAGGCGGTTTTCGCCCGCATAAAGAAAATGGCTCGATTGCAGCACCGGCTCGACGAAATCTTCCTCCGGCAGATTGGAAACCAGAGCTTCATGGCCGAAAGCGGTCAGCTTGCCTTCGCTATCGACCGCCAAACGGAGCCGCTGCGTGGTTTCGGAGCGGCGCATGACATTCTGGAAAACCTGCTGGCGGCTCATCACCACGCGCACCGGCCTGCCCAGTTCCATCGCCGCGACCGATCCCGCGACAATTTCTTGGCTGATCCCCAGCTTGGATCCGAACCCGCCGCCGACATACCGTGCGATGAGGCGGACCTTGCTCTCCTCCAGCTCCATCGCATCAGCCAGTTCGCTGATATTGTAATTGAGCATTTGCAGCGAGGCATGGACGGTAAGCGTATCGCCATCCCATTCGGCAATCGCCGCGTGGGGCTCCATCGCTGCGCTGGCGTGGCCTTCGGTGTCGTATTCGACATCGACCGAATGCGCGGCATCAGACATGGCACTGGCGAGGTCGCCTTGTCGGGTCGGATCGTCATCGGGCTTGGGTTCGACTGCTTGCGGGTCGAACACCGCGTCGTCATCGGCGTCGTATTCGATGACAAGATGCTTGGCCGCATTGCGTGCTTCTTCGAAGGTTTCGGCTACCACCAGCGCGATGGGCTGGCCCCAATAATCGACCTTACAAACGCCCGTAATTGGCGCCTCGCCCGCCGTGCCTTGAATGGCGCGCGGAGTCATGCGCTGGTCGGAGATGACGGCGATCACGCCCGGCATATCGGTGACGGAGCTTTCATCGATGGAGGTCACAGTCCCCTTCGCGAATGGTGCGGTGACAAGCACGCCTTCGAGGCAGTTCTCGATATCGTATTCTGCGGAATAGGTCGCCGTGCCGGTCACCTTAAGCAGCCCGTCGGGCCGCGTTAGAGGCTCGCCGATAATGCCCTGCGCGGTGCTATCCAGCACATTACGATCATCGGGTTGGTCCTGCTTCAAATGCGCGCTCATGCCTCTACTCCCGTCGCTTCGCACAGGGTCGCGGTTAGGGCGCGCCGTGCCAGCGGTATCTTAAAATCGTTCTCGCCATAGCCCTGTGCGTCTTCCAGCAGCAGGTCCGCCGCCTTGTCGTACAATGCCAGCGAAGGCTCTTCGCCTACCAGCAATTCACCGATGCGCGGATCGTGCCAAGGCTTATGCGCCAACCCGCCGAAAGCCAGGTCCGCGCGGCTAATCCGCCCGTCCGCCATATCGACAATCGCCGCGACCGAACACAGCGCAAAGGCATAGGAAGAACGTTCGCGCACTTTGCGATAAAGCTGGGTGCCGCCGACCGGAGCGGGCAGTGTGACGCCGGTAATTATCTCACCGGGTTCGAGAACATTGTCGATATGCGGTGTATCACTAGGCAGGCGGTGAAAATCGCGCACCGGGACTGTCCGACTATTGCCATCGCCATTCGCAATTTCGACCTTGGCATCGAGCGCAGTCATCGCCACCGCCATATCGCCCGGATAGGTCGCGATACACTCGCTGCTAGTCCCGAGCACCGCATGGAGCCGCGCGATACCGTCGATCGCGCCGCAGCCCGAACCTGGCTCGCGCTTGTTGCAGGGCTGGTCGATATTGGTGAAATAATAGCACCGCGTGCGCTGGCACAGATTGCCCGCTGTGGTCGCCTTATTGCGCAATTGCTGCGTTGCTCCGGCGAGGATGGCCTTGGCCAGCACCGGATAGTCGGAGCGAACCCGCGCATGGTTGGCCGTCGCAGTATTGGTTGCCTGAGCGCCGATGCGCAAACCGTCACCCTCGTCAGCAATCTGATCCATCGAGAGCGGGTTTACATCGACCAGTGTATCGGGCGACTCGACCTGCAGCTTCATAAGATCGAGCAAATTGGTCCCGCCCGCAATCGCCATTGCTCCATCGGGAGCAGTCTGCTGGCTGGCGAGGTCGAGACCTTCGGCGCGGAGATAATCGAACGGCTTCATGATGCTGCTCCCGCCACTTCGCGAATGGCTGCGACGATGTTGGGATAGGCACCGCAGCGGCACAGATTGCCGCTCATCCGCTCGCGGATTTCCTCGTCTGTCAGGGTGGGAGCGCCCGAAACATCATCGGTCGCATCGCTCGGCATCCCTGCGGCAATCTCGTCCAGCATCGCTGTGGCGGAGCAAATCTGCCCCGGTGTGCAATAGCCGCATTGATAGCCGTCATGCTCAACGAAAGCCTGCTGCAGCGCCGATGGTTCGGTCGGCGTGCCCAGCCCCTCGATAGTCGTGACTTCATCGCCATCATGCATCACCGCCAGCGTAAGGCAGCTATTGATGCGCTTGCCATTTACGATGACGGTGCACGCCCCGCACTGCCCGTGGTCGCAGCCCTTTTTTGTGCCGGTAAGTCCCGCCTCACGCCGAATGAAATCGAGCAGGCTAACGCGCGGATCGCCGGGTAAATCGTATGGATGGTTGTTGATTTTCAAAGGCATGGTCGCTCCTCTTCCTGTCCTAACGTTCAAGCGAGCGATTGGGTCCGAGGAGGCCTTTTATCAGCTTGGTAGTGAGTGACTTCGGAAGTAGTCACTGTCAATATCCGCTTTCAGGCGGTAGAAAAATCGAGCTGAGGTTCGGTATTTGAAGCGCAACGCGGCCCGTCAGATTGCTCGACTAGATGTCCGCTTCGCCGCGCGACCCGCTTAAAAGTGGACCGCCCGCTCTCCACCCCATCCATTGCCGTAGATTGTGGATTTCATAGAGTTTGAGAGCGGTCGCCCAGAGCATCTGAGCAACCGCCCTAACGTCAGATTTCCGTTTTCTCAGCCAACGTCAACGCGTCCTCGATGTCGACGCCCAGATAGCGAACCGTATTTTCGATTTTGGGATGACCGAGCAAGATTTGAATTGCTCGGATATTGCCAGTCGCCTTGTAGATGATCGACGCCTTGGTTCTTCGAAGCGAATGGGTTCCATATTCTTCAGGGCGAAGACCGATAGCTTCGACCCATTCATCCACTAGCCGTGCATATTGGCGCGTGCTCAAATGCCGCGAATGATCGATCCGACTTGGGAACACAAAGTCATCAACTGAGCCACCTCGAAGTTCCAGCCATGCGAACAAACTTTCTCGGGCGTCCTTAGCTATCTCAAATTGGACTGGCCTCCCTGTCTTGCGCTGAGTGATTGTTGCCCGCGTTCTGACTTCCGGTCCGCTAACCAGATCGCCGATCTTGAGTTCGACGAGGTCACAGCCTCGCAGCTTGCTGTCGATTGCTAGGTCAAACAATGCTCGATCCCGAAAGCGTTTCTCACGATCTAGAAAGAACCGAATTGCCCATATCTGCTTCTGCGTGAACGGTCGCTTGGGGCCAATCTTCGCCCCGAAGTTCCAAGGAACTCGGTTCAAGCTAGCCGGATCGTATTGTGAGTATGTCATTTTCATTTCTCCTCGGTCGGAATGACCTTGGAGAGCGTCCGCTTTCAGGAACTAAAAAACTGAGTCGTTGCGGCTGAAACTGGAGCGCAAAGCTGACGCGAGCAATCGACTCCAACTTTCAGAAACTTGAGCCGCTTTCCTTTGCCGATCAGTCTGATTGCTCCGCGTCGAACGCCCGCTTCCCCTTGCGCCGGAACAGCACCAACGCCTGCGCTCCATCCGACCCGCGCAGCTTGGCGGCGACCGTGAGGAATGCACCGTAGAGTGCAGCGCGGTCATCGTCCGTTAGCTCGACCAGATCGGCTTTTGAAACGAGGCCGCCTAGCTCGATCAATTGCCGGGTTCGCTCGCGTCGTTTTACCTGCCATTCGCGCATGTCGGTTCGTGCCTTTGCTGCCTCAAGCCGATGCCGCGCCGCTATCGAGCGGAAGAGTGCCTTCCTGCTGCTGGCGAGGTCCGCTCGAAGTGTTGCGTGGCTGGCCCTGAAAGAAAGCCGCGCCGCGCTTGCGCCAGCCCTCCCCGATTGCCTTGTCGGTATTGGCGGCAGCATCGAGCAGAGCGCCAGCCAGCACATCAGCGTCGAGCACGTCGGCTCCGGTTGCCGTGACAAGCGCGCCGAGGTCGCGCACGCGGCGTTCCTTTAGTTTCTTCGCCTTGTCCGCAAGCGCCTTCAGTTCCGAATCAAAATCGCGGGGTTTGCGCATGAGAAGTCTCCATCGTTGGTGTGATGGAGCCATGATAATCGTGCTTGTAATCCAATGCAGTAAGGTCGCCGGGACAATGTGAAATCGCCTAGTCCCGATCAGGATTTTATCATGAGAGGGCGCGCTTATACGTCGTGCCGACGCAGGCTTTGCGGTGTAACTGGATTGCCGTCATGGCAATCTTTCACTTCAGCGCAAAGGTCATCGGAAGGTCGAGCGGACGCAGTGCCGTGGCGGCAGCGGCCTATCGTGCAGGCGAGCGATTGCACGACGAACGCATCGACAGAACCCATGATTTCACCAATAAAGCGGGCGTCCTTCATTCCGAAGTGATGCTGCCCAAGGGCGCACCCGAAGCATTCTCCGACCGGGCAACCTTGTGGAACGCGATCGAGGCCGCCGAGAAGCTCAAGGATGCCCAGCTCGCCCGCGAGGTCGAGTTCGCCCTGCCCCGCGAGTTGTCGAAAAAGGACAACATCAAGCTGGCGCGCGCGTTCGTCAAAGCCGAGTTCGTCGAGAAGGGCATGATCGCCGATCTCAATGTTCATTGGGATATCGGCAAAGACGGCAAGGTCAAGCCGCACGCGCATGTCATGCTCACGATGCGCGAAGTGAGCAAGGAAGGTTTTGGCGCAAAGGTCCGCGACTGGAACAAGACCGCGCTGATCGAGCAATGGCGCGAGCGCTGGGCCGATCACGTCAACCGCGCGCTGGCGGAACGCGATATCGATGCGCGGATCGATCACCGCAGTCTGGAGGCGCAGGGGATTGCGCTCGAACCGCAGGACAAGATCGGTCCCGCAGCCTCGCGCATTGGCGGGCGCGGGCTTGAAGCTGAGCGGATCGAAGAACATCGCGCGATTGCCCAGCGCAATGGCGAGAGGATCATCGAGAACCCCGCGTTGGCGCTGGATGCGATCACGCACCAGCAGGCGACGTTCACCAGGCGCGATCTTGCCGCATTTGTTCACCGGCATAGCGACGGCAAGGAGCAGTTCGACGCCGCCTACAATGCGGTGCGCGGCTCTCCCGATTTGATCTCTCTGGGCAAGGACGGACGCGGGCAGGATAGGTTCACTTCGCGGGGAATGATCGAGACCGAACAGCGGCTCAATCGCGCCGTCGACACGATGGCACGGCGCACCGGTCACGCCGTCAGTGATGTCCAGCGAAACGCCGCATTCGCCAGCGCCGTTAAGCGCGGCCTGGTCCTATCCGGCGAGCAGAAATCTGCCTTCGAACACGTCACGAAGAAGGGCGGTCTTGCGGTTGTGGTTGGCTATGCCGGGACCGGCAAGAGCGCGATGCTGGGCGTGGCGCGCGAAGCATGGGAAGGCGCTGGCCTCACCGTACGCGGCGCGGCCCTGTCCGGCATCGCAGCGGAGGGGCTGGAGAAAGGCTCCGGTATCGCATCGCGCACCATTGCCAGCCTTGAGCATCAATGGGGTAAGGAACGCGAACAGCTCACGTCCCACGACGTGCTCGTCATCGACGAGGCGGGCATGGTCGGCATGCGCCAGATGGAGCGCGTGCTGTCTCATGCCGCCAAGGCTGGAGCGAAGGTTGTCCTGGTTGGCGACCAGCAGCAGTTGCAGGCCATCGAAGCCGGTGCAGCCTTCCGGGCGATCCACGAACGCCACGGCGGCGTCGAGATCAGCGAAGTCCGCCGCCAGCTTTCCGCTTGGCAGCAGGATGCGACCCGGCAGCTCGCCACTGGCCGAACCGGCGAAGCGATCCGTAGTTATGACGAGCGCGGCATGGTTCATGCCGCCGACACGCGCGAGGCTGCACGGACAGAGCTGATCTAGCGCTGGAGTAGCGAGCAACAGGGCAGCCCCAAAGACAGCCGGATCATCCTTACGCACGCCAATGACGAGGTCCGCGAGCTGAACCAAATGGCGCGCGAAAAGATGCGCGAGGCGGGCACACTGGGAGTCGATGCCACAATCAAGTCAGCACGCGGCGAACGGGAGTTTGCATCGGGCGACCGCATCATTTTCCTGCGCAACGAGCGCGGGCTTGGGGTCAAGAACGGGACGCTGGGCACGGTCGCAATGGCAAGTGCGCAACGCATGGCGGTGCGCACCGATGGTGGCCGCGAAGTTGCCTTCGATACCAAGGATTATGCCCATATCGATCATGGCTACGCAGCCACGATCCACAAAGCGCAGGGGATGACGGTTGATCGCGCTCATGTGCTCGCCACTCCCGGAATGGATAGCCATTCCGCCTATGTCGCCATGTCACGCCATTGCGATGGGCTGGCCCTTCACTATGGCCGCGATGATTTTGCCGACCAGTCGAAGCTGGTTCGCACCCTGAGCCGCGAGCGCGGGAAGGACATGGCCGGTGATTACAAGCCCGAGCAGGCCTTCGCCGAACTGCGCGGCATCAGCTTCCGCGAGCGGATCATGGAGATCGTTCGGCAGGTGCCGGAGAAGACCAAATCCATCTTCGGAAACTTCCGCCCGCAGGCCCGCCAGCTTGAGCCAATCCCGACGCTTGCGAGTACGCAGAGCGAGCAGCGCCGCGCGGTCGAACGTTACGCCCGTGCGCTTGGCGACATCGGCACGATGCAGGCCCAGGGCTTGCCCGTCCTGCCGCACCAGAAGGCCGCGCTGGAGAAGGCTGGAAAGGCGCTCGACGCGAGCCGGCCCCATGCCGCCGCCGATCTCGCCAAGGCGCTTCATCGGCGTCCTGAGCTGATTGCGGAGGCCGCAGGCGGTCGGAGCCAGGAGGCCATGCGCGCCATGAGCCAAGAGGCCGCCGTGCGCACCGATCCGACGCTGCGATCCGAGCGCTTTGTCCGCGACTGGCAGCAACTCAGCACAGCGCGCAAGCAGCTTGAGCAGCAAGGCGACCGTGCAGGCGCTGCCCACGTTTCCACCAAGCAGAATGAATTGGCGAAGACGCTTGAACGCGATCCGCAGGTCGAAGGCCTGCTGCGCGGTAAGCCCCGCGAACTCGGCATCGATCCCAAGCCCGAGCGCAGCATCGCAAACGAACTCACCGCAACCCTCTCCCGCGAGCGCACCCGCGATCTTGGGATGGGCCTTTAGGAGAAACGACATGGAAGACGATCACATCGAAGAAGTGCAACTGGACCTTGAAGTCGAGGAACCACCCGCCCCGCAGCCAGAACCTGGAGCCGAGACAGAAACCGATCCGGCGACGGAGGCTTTCGCTCGCCTCGAAGGCGAAATGGCAATGGTGCGACATACCATCCAGAACATGGCCAGAGAGCGAGCCGACATCGTGATCCCGGACTACACGGCCACGCTCGGCCAGATGGCCGATCATCTGGAGCGATTTTCCGATAGCCTTAAGGTAATCGCCAGCAAGCCTGCCATGGAGCTGACGCCAGAAGACATTTCAGCTCAGATCAAGCGCGCCTCGCTCGACATGCAGCGCGACAGCAGCGACCTGTTCCGGCAGGGCCGCAAAGACCTGGACAATGCGACTGGACGCCTCGCTGCAATTGTCGGGCGTGTCCGCACCGAGGCCGAGCAGAGGCGCGAGTCCTGGCGTTTTGCAGGCATGGGTGTGCTGGCCGGTATCCTGCTTTGGTCGATCCTCCCCGGCACCATCGCCCGCGCCATGCCGGAAAGCTGGCATTGGCCTGAACGGATGGCTCGCAAGGCGGTTGGCGAGCCGACCATCGTGGAAGCGGGAATGCAGCTCATCCGGACACAGAATCCGGAAGGTTTTGAAGAGTTAATGACGGCCCACAGTATGCTGAGCGCGAACCGCGAGGCGCTGGATCGGTGCAAGGAGAAGGCGCGGAAAGAGGAACGGTCGGTCAGTTGTTCAATAAAGATTTCGCCCTGACACGTCCGCTTTACCCGTTTCAGAGATATTTCCTGCCATTCGGCTTGCGACCACATAGCGGCCGTCAGGCCGGTAACAAGCGCAACGCAAGTGCGGCTTTGCAACAACTCTCGAACCGCTGAACCCAAACAGCCGAGCCAGTGTGAATAGCCGTCGGCCGAGTGCGCCGAAAGACTCAGCTTCCTTCGAAGGCACTTTCTCCGGCGAGCGCAATCAGGCGATCAAAAAAGTCCTGCTCCCAGCCATCCATAGCACTGCCAAGCTCGTTGCGCAGGCAGGCGAAATTGGTCCATTCGAGGCGCCCAGCCTCTACAAAAGGCGCCAACTGCTCGTGGATGAACTCTGCCGCCGCTTGTGGGGCTCGCTGCTTGAGCGCCTTGCAAAGGCCGATCTGCTGCCAGATCGTGGTAGCCGCATCGAAGGTGTTGTAATAGTTGAACGCATGAGCCCAAGCCACGAAGGCGATCACTTCATCGGTCCAACCATGTGCCGCAACCATCGCCGGCATTGTCTCACCGGCGAAGAAGTATTCATGCCCCCCGTCGATGCCTTCGCCATAGGCGATCAGGAGCGGCAGTGACGCTGCGTCCATCTGACCCAGCCTGAGCACGGCCTGCGCCAGCAAGCTGCCGTTCTCTCCGTCTTCTTGATAAGTGGTCGGGAGGTTCGGACCCTTCAATCCGGCGTATCTGGTGATCAGCGCGCGCAGCGGTGCGACCGCCCAATCGCGGTCGTCCGGCTTCAGCTCGGAAAAGAACTCATGCTCGGGAACGAGTTTCTTCCCGACTTTGAAGCGGACTTTGATCGACGAATTGTCGGCGCGCTCGAAGAACGAGAAATCCAGAAGATCGCGATAGGCGTTGATCGCCGCGATCCGTCCGGCAGGGTCAAGATCCTCCACCGGGATCGTGATGGTGCTGCGGGTCTTGCGATATTCGTCGACAGCTTTGCGATCGGCATCCTCGTTGAACCAACGCGCCGGGATCGACTGAGGCCCCTGCCAACCATCGGCATATTTCGAGATACGGACAGGCTCATAACGTTGCTCAGCAGATACACCATCGACTATCAGGCAGCCGCCTTCAATTTCGGGCAACGATGCGATCGTCTGCCTTGGCATTTGAACAGCGCGCAGCTTGCGACCGGTGACGACTTCCAGCTTGCCCGGCAGGTTGGGGAACGGCCGCATCATGTGTTGCAGCCCGGCACGCTCGAACCAGATTTGCGGCGAAACCGTCCCATCCATGCCGACGCAGATCAGGTGCCCCAAACGGTTGAACCAGATCGCATCGTCACCATCCCAACCCTCGGCATTGTCCAAAGCATGCCGAAACAGTTCCGCGAGATTCTTCGTGACCGCTTGCCACAGATCGTCATCGTGGGCGGCCTCGCCAAACGCCTCCCGGCCCGGAAACGCCGCTTGCGGATCGGCATCTGGCCGGTGGAGCGCGTGGCTTATTGCAGTGTAGACGCGGTCACGCTGGGGCGCCGAGGCGGCGAGGACCGCGCGATACCGCTGGTCCGGATCGGAGGCAGGCGCAGACACTCCCTTCCTGCCGAACAAGCGGCCCAGCGCCGTGGGCGGAGGCGACACGGCGGATGCGAGCTGTTCAGAATTCAATTGTTTTTTGAGCGCGGTCAGTCCGTCGCTTTTAAAAATGTGCGTTTCGTCAGGCAGGTCTTCCGCTTTCAGCCAGGCGACAACCATGCGCCGCTCGAACGTCAGCGGAAACGCCGACCAGACTTGAACTGTCAAACCGTAATATCGGCGCGGTGGGGCGCTCGGTGTCTCGCTATGCTCGACGACCGGAAAATGGGTGTGATCCAGTCTCAGCCAGTATCGCCCGCTCGGACTGGCCTGGAAGAAGTCGAGGGACACGTAAGTATCGGGCAGCTTGGGACAGACCACTTGAGATGTCCGAACCTCGGACGACACCGGATCTGCATAGGTCAATTCGCTGTAGAGCCCATCATTGACCCGGCGGCTCCCCTGAATGATCAGCGCGCCCTCCGGATTGACCCTGCCCAGAGAGTATTGGCGACAAGACAGTTTCGGAATGCGTGCAATGATGCTTGCACTGTTCAGGTCGAAAACGACGGCATCGCCCTGCGCGGCATCATAGGGAACAATCCAGACGCAGCTCTCGCCAGCAAAGACATGAAGTTGTTCGGGCTTTCCCAGCCCGATCCTGAGGCTGGCAAAAAAGGTCCGCGTCGCCGGATCGCCGAGACGGAAGGTGCCGTCCTTCAACAATTGCCAGAAGCGCGCTTTCTCGGGGCCGAACAGGCCGGTCCGATAACCGGCATTGATGATCCACCCCTCGGTATCCTCGCTTGCGCGAATGACTGTCTGGTCGCTGAAATGATGAATCTGTCCCGGCATTGGGCGTCTCTCTGAGTAGATAATTGGCGCTGGGATAAGTCTAGATGGTTAAAATTCGACCCTTTCTCTCGGGGTCGCCTGTGGCGTCCTGTTCTCAGATCAAGTGTTTTGACAATGTGGGCTAGGATACTGAGGCTACGCTTTCGGAGAACTTGCTCCAGAACAGTAGCTCCCCCACGCCTCCATCAGCGTCACCCGCTTCCCGGGATTGTCCGGTGTGCCGAGATAAGTAGTGCGACGATAGGCAGCCTGAACCGCATCGGGCGTTTTATGCGCCAGCGCCGCTTCGACGACCGCATTGGAAAAGCCTTCGTTCGCTGCCCAGTCGGTAAAGCTCGAGCGGAAACCGTGAACGTGGAAAGGTTCCTGCATGTCGCGCATGACTTTGAGCAGGGTCATGTTGGACATCGCCTTGCCGGTCATACCGGGGAAAACCACTTCGGCTCCCTCCATTTGAAAGGCGTCCGCCTTTGTAAGCACCGCCAGGGCCGCCTCTGATAGCGGTACGATGTGCGCCCTGCTGCGCTTCATGTGCTCGGCTGGGATTGTCCAAAGGCGCTGATCCAGATCGAATTCGTCCCAGCTCGCGAGCCGCACCTCCTGCGAGCGAACGCCCGTCAGAATGAGAAGGTCGAGCGCAAGACGCGAATAGGATGGTTTGCGACGCAGCGCGGTCAGGAATGGGGGAACGGCGACATAGGGCATCGCCTTCCGATTGTTGGGCTTCTTGACCTGCCTGGGCAGCCCACGTCCGGCTTTCAGGCTGCTATTGCCTGATGGAGCCTCCGTCGAGCGCCACCCCTTCGCGTGCGAGTAGTCCAGCACTGCGCAAATCCGGTTGCGAACCTGGCGGGCTGTTTCTGGAATTTCCTGCCAGATCGGCGTAAGGACCGTGATGATGTCGGCAGCGGTGATCCCGCCGGTCGTCATGTCGCCGAGCTTCGGGAAAGCGTAGTTCTCCAGACTGGCGAGCCACTGGCGACCGTACACTTCGCTCTTCCAGCCTGCCTCGTTCTCCGAGTGATATTGGGTAGCGGCTTCACGGAAGGTGACCTTGGCAGCTTCCTCGTCCTTGCGTTCCGTTAGCACGTCGCGCTTCTCGACCTTTACGGCTTTTCGCAGCTCCGCCGCCTTGGCGCGCGCTTCAGCGAGCGTCACCAGCTTCGCACTACCCAAACCAATGTCCTGTCGTTTGCAATCGCGCTGGAGTCGCACGAGCCAAGAAGCCGCACCAGTTTTTCCAACTTTCAGGAAAAGGCCGTCTCCGTCCTGATAGGTGCCTGGATTCGCCAAAGCGGCCTTGACCGCTACCGCTGTAAGTTTGCCCATTCCCATTCCCCACACTTCTGGAGGCCAATTGAGAGAGCCGCAGTGTGGGGAAGCATACCTCCTTCCCCACACCTTCCCCACACTCACTGCCGGCTGCAGGCAAATGACAGCGAACAAGTGCGGCCCTTGGAAGGCAGAATACCCTTGGTTTTCTGGGATTTCTAGGGTGTTTCTGGGATGATACGAGAAAGGGTGGTGGTGGACAGGGCTGGATTCGAACCAGCGTACGCTTGCGCGGGCAGATTTACAGTCTGCTGCCTTTAACCACTCGGCCACCTGTCCACACCGGTGCCGGAATGCGAAAAACTTCCGCATAAAGCTGTCGCCCACAAAGGGGCCGCCAAGCCGAGAGGCGCCCCAATGGCGAAGCACTGCTTGCCTGTCAATGGGGCGGCTGGCAGGAGACGCTCGAAACAGTGATTTTTGGAAACAATTCTATGGCCAAAAAAGATGGCAAACGAAATTTGCGCGGACGCGCTGGACGGATGCAAGGCGGACGCGGTTCCGGCAGAGCATCGAAAGGCGCGGTTCGCTTGTGGGGCCGTCATGCGGTGGAAGCAGCGCTTAAAAACCCCGCGCGCCAGCATATCAAAATGTGGGGAACGCATGATGCAGTGGAAGGTCTGGACGGGCAATTGCCGCAGGATTTTCCGCTGGAATATGCCGGGCCTGGTGATCTGGACCGCCTGATCTCGCGTGATTCTCCGCATCAGGGATTGGTGCTGGATTGTGCGCCTTTGGAAGAATTGCACCTGTCCGATGTGTTGAGTAGAGACGCAGCGCGGCCCCTGCTAATCCTCGATCAGGTGACAGACCCGCATAATGTCGGCGCGATCCTACGTTCTGCGGCGGCTTTTAATGCAGCGGCGATTATCACGCAGGACCGCCATGCCCCGACCGAAGGTGGCGCTTTGGCCAAATCTGCTTCGGGCGCATTGGAAGTGGTGCCATGGGTGCGCGTGGTCAATCTGGCGCGTGCTTTGGATGAAATAGCCGAAGCTGGATATTGGCGGATCGGCATGGCTGGCGAGGCAGAGGCTTCGTTTGGCGATGCTTTGCCCACAGGTCCAATTGCGCTGGTGCTGGGCGCGGAAGGCGAAGGGATGCGCCAAAACATCGCGAGCCATTGCGATGCCCTCGCCCGATTGCCGATCAGTAACGCGATGGAAAGTTTGAACGTGTCCAATGCGGCGGCAATCGCGTTATACGCCATCGCGACAAGAAAGCCGGCTTAGGAAAGCAGACCTAAGAAAGCCGGCGTAAACCAGGGAGCTGATTTGATGATGACCTTCAAGACACTGGCCCGCGCCACCCTTTTGCTTGGCGCGGCAACCGCGCTTTCAGGCTGTTTTCTGCAACCCGGCAGCTTCGATTCGACTTTAACCGTGCTTGAAGATGGCCGCTTCACTTTCGCATATGATGGCGAGATCGTGATGGGCGGCATTGGTGATCTGGCAGAAATGGCAGACGCGGCCGAGGGTGAGGAACCCTGCACTGACGAAAGCTCAGGCGAAGAACGCCCCTGTCCTCAGAAAGAGCTTGATGATCGCGCGGCCAAAAAGGCGCAGGACCAGGCCATGATGCAGGCTATGATGGGTCAGGCGGATATGAGCAATCCGCAGCAAATGGCCGAATTTGCCGAAGTATTGCAAAGGCAGGCGGGGTGGAATGCGGTTGAGATTGCCGGTGAAGGCGTGTTCGAGGTCAGCTTTGCAATAACCAGCAGGCTTGGCCACGATTTCGATTTTCCGACCATCGAAGGCATGCCGATTGCCAGCAGCTTTGTGCAAGCACGGCTGCGCGATGGAAACCGGCTGCGCATTGATGCACCCGGTTTCAGCCCGCAGGCTGGCAACCCGATGAGCGGCATGATGGGCGAGATGATCGGCGCGATGGGTGATGGTCAAGCTACTGCGGCCAATGCCGAAACAAACGATGATGCCCGCCCGATCGAAGGCACCTTCCGCATTATCACGAATGCGCAGATCCTCACCAACAACACCGATGAAGGTCCCCAATTTGGCGATAACGGGATGCAAACTCTGAGTTGGGACATCACGCCCAACTCCGGCGCTGCGCCTTCCGCCTTACTGGCCTTGGCGCCAACGCCTTAGGTGCAAATTTAAGGGCCGCTCCTGATAGACAGGGCGGCCCTCAAATCGGCGGTGCGAAACCGCCCGATAAGTTCACGCAGCTATGCGTTCACCGAATCTTTCAAACCCTTACCCGCTTTAAACTTGGGCTGGATCGAAGCGGGAATTTTCATAGGCTCACCCGTGCGCGGGTTGCGGCCTTCAGATGCTTTGCGCTTGGCAACAGAAAATGTGCCAAAACCCACAAGACGCACTTCGTCGCCTTTCGACAGAGAGCCGGTGATTGTGTCGAAAACGCCTTCAACAGCTTTGGTCGCATCACTGCGCGACAATCCACTCGCTTCCGCGACGGCACCGATCAATTCATTCTTGTTCATGTTTTTGAGGCCCCTCACAACATTAGTTCAAGCCAATCGGACATCGGCTCGCAATCGTACAAATTGAGCGATTTTTTCTCCGGCTGTCAAAGGTAAAGCCGCTCGATTGGACGCATTTTCTCCATTGATTGGAAGTTTCGCATCCAATTGGCGCAAAATTCGCCAATATCCTGCGGTAAGCGCCGGAATTGAACGATATTTTTTGACCTGGCGATTCGCTTTCAGTGCAGAGTAATCGCTCCGCTAGAAATCACTGTGTCGATCTACTGGCCCAATCTACTGGGCCAACCTACTGGGCCAATCAATGCGCTGTGGATGGCGCCACGCTTCCGGGCGCGGCATTATGTGGCTGGCTGGCAAGATCATCGGCTTCGGTCCATTCAATCGGCGCAGGCAACGCGGTAAGTGCGCGCGCCAACACCTGATCGACATGAGCGACCGGAACAATTTCCAACCCTTTCTTCACATTATCCGGTATCTCCGCGAGATCTTTCTCGTTCTCATCCGGGATAAGCACCGTTTTGATCCCGCCGCGCAGGGCAGCAAGCAGCTTTTCTTTCAAACCACCAATCGGCAATACGCGGCCACGCAAAGTCACCTCGCCCGTCATTGCCACATCAGGCCGCACCGTAATGCCAGTAAGGGTCGAGATGATCGAAGTCACCATGCCGATGCCAGCACTTGGGCCATCCTTGGGAACGGCGCCTTCGGGCAAGTGGATGTGGATGTTCTTGCGCTGAAAAATGCTTGGCTTCACGCCATAGGCAGGCGCGCGCGCTTTCACGAAGCTGAAAGCTGCTGCAATACTCTCATTCATCACATCGCCGAGTTTACCCGTCGTTTTGATTTCGCCTTTGCCCGGCGTTGTCACGCTTTCAATCGTCAGCAGTTCTCCGCCAACAGAAGTCCATGCAAGGCCCGTTACCGCGCCAACCTGCGGCTCTTCTTCGGACATGCCATGTTTGAATTTGCGCACACCTGCAAAATCGCCCAGATTGTCCGGCGTGATGGTGACGGTTTTGAATTCACCTTCGAGGATTTTGCGCAAGGATTTGCGCGCCAGGCTGGCAATTTCCCGCTCCAATGTGCGCACACCAGCTTCGCGGGTGTAATAGCGCATGAGATCGCGCAAACCATCTTCGCTCAGTTCAAACTCGCCATCTTTCAAGCCGTGATCTTTGACTTGTTTGGCGATAAGATGCCGCTTGGCAATCTCGACCTTTTCATCCTCGGTATAGCCTTCAAGGCGGATGATCTCCATCCGGTCGAGCAAAGGCTGCGGCAGGTTGAGCGAGTTTGCCGTGGTGACAAACATGATATCCGACAGATCGATGTCGAGTTCCAGATAATGGTCCTGAAACTTGTTGTTTTGTTCCGGGTCCAGCACTTCAAGCAGCGCCGATGCCGGATCACCGCGAAAATCCTGACCAAGTTTATCGATCTCATCCAACAGGAATAGCGGATTGCTGGCGCCTGCCTTTTTCAGATTGCTGACAATTTTACCCGGCATGGAGCCGATATAGGTACGCCGGTGGCCACGAATTTCCGCTTCATCGCGAACGCCGCCAAGCGATTGGCGAATAAATTCACGCCCCGTCGCCCGCGCTATGCTTTTGCCAAGCGAGGTTTTGCCGACGCCGGGAGGGCCAACCAAGCACAGGATCGGACCTTTAAGCTTGTTGGTGCGCGCCTGCACAGCGAGATATTCGACAATGCGATCCTTCACCTTGTCGAGCGCATAGTGATCTTCGTCCAGGATTTCCTGCGCCTTGGCGATATCTTTCTTAAGGCGCGATTTCTTGCCCCATGGCAGGCCAAGCAGGACATCAAGATAATTGCGCACGACGGTCGCCTCAGCGCTCATCGGTTGCATGGATTTGAGCTTTTTCAGCTCCGCTTCGGCCTTGGCTTTGGCTTCTTTGGACAGCTTTGTCTCAGCGATCTTCTTTTGCATTTCGGCAAGTTCATCGACTTCGCCATCCTCGCCGCCGCCCAGTTCTGACTGAATAGCTTTAAGCTGTTCGTTGAGGTAATATTCGCGCTGCGTTTTTTCCATTTGGCGCTTCACACGGCCACGAATTTTGCGTTCGACCTGCAGGACAGAAAGCTCGCCCTCCATCACGGAATAGACCATTTCCAGGCGCTTCAACGCATCACTTTCCGCCAGCAATTGCTGTTTGGAAGAAACATTGGCGGCCAGATTTGCCGCAATCGCATTGGCCAGCTGCCCGGCATCTTCGATATCGCGCAATTCCGCTTCCAGTTCTTCGGAGAGCTTTTTGTTGTGCCGCGCATAATCGGCAAACTGATCCAGCGCGCTGCGCATCATCGCGGTAACTTCGGTGCCCGATGCGGTAACCTCTTCGATCTCATCGACTTGTGCCAGCACATAGCCATCGGTCACGCTCATACCGGTAACTTTGCCGCGCGCCTGCCCTTCGACCAGAACGCGCACAGTGCCATCGGGCTGCTTGAGCATTTGCAAAACCTGTGCGGCGACGCCGATATCGTACAGATCTTCCGCCTCAGGATCATCGCAAACCGGATCAAGCTGCGTCAGCAGGAAGATTTCCTTTGAAGTCTCCATCGCTGCTTCAAGCGCTGCGACCGATTTCTCGCGGCCAACGTAAATCGGCACAGTCATGCCGGGAAAGACGACGAGATCGCGCAAGGGAAGGAGAGGCAAAGCGGTCATGAAAAGGTCCGTAATGTGTGGCCGAGATATGGCTGAATTTGGCTTAGCCAAGGATATGGGGTCGGCACCCTATCCGTGCAACGGTACGCGGTGTGAAGTTGTGGATTGGCGACGCTAAAATTTCTTCCAAATTGGACAAGGCCAATGTTCCCACAAACACCTTAACGCCGGCCACAAGAGAGACCGCGCCTTCACGCATTGCCCCATAAAAACGTAGTAAATCCTCATCGGCCTTCAATCGGCCGATTGTGAGCAGCTAATCACAAGTACCTAGGTCTATTCGCTCAGAATCTTTTCCCCACTTGGTTTATTGGCAGTTAATCAAGGAGGGGGTTTTTCGAGGGATCATGTATTACGACACTATAGATATACCGGCTGAGGACCTGAGTGAATTGCAGGGCCCTTTTCTTGCAGGCCCACCTGATCGGCGTCAGGTCGATTTGGTTGCGCAAAGCGCTCTTATTGTAGTGCTGTTGCTTGCGATGACTGTGCTTATTGCAGGGTGGTTGATGGGCAATATGGCCATCACACACATCGCGCCCGGCCTTGCCGCGATGGTGCCCAGCACAGCGTTTTTGATAGCCTTATGTAGTGTCACCTTGCTGGCCCGCCCTTATCTTTCACCCGTCTGGCAGCGGCGCGTCATGTTCGCAGCGGCCACCTTTATCTGCGTTGTTGCGATAGCAAATATTGCCATTACCACTATGACAGGGCTGTCCGGCATAGATCGTGCTTTATTCACCGATATGCCCATATTCACCCAAGAGAAGATGTCTGAGGCCACAAGCTTTTGCTTCATCCTCGTAGCGGTGATTTTCGTAACATGTGAAAGCGGCAAGACACGCAATGTCTGGTTTGTCGCATCAGGCACGATTGGCCTGTTCCTTTCCATGTTGGCCATTATTGTCAGTGCCTTTGATGCCCAGTCTTTGTATCAGATGGCGTTCTTCACAACGATGGCTCTGCACACTGCGGCCTGCCTCACGGTCATCTTCCTTGCAAGCCTTTGGACAAGGCGCGATCGTGGCTGGGTGGCGATCCTTGATGGCCAAGGGCGCGGCAGTGCCAGCGCGCGCAGATTGCTGCCTTATTGCATAATTTTGCCAATCGCGTCCGCGCTTATTATCAATATCGGCATTGGTCAGGAAGCGTTCGATCCCAATTTCGGATTGAGCTTGCTGGGTATTGTGATGATGGCGGTCCTGGTGGCCATTATTCTGCGCGATGCCAACAGGAACAACAAAGACCAAGCCACCAATTTGGACAACGTCAACGCTATTGCTCAATTGCAAGCGAGCAAGGATGCAGTAGCTGAAAGCGAAGCCAATTTCCGGCAATTGGCCGAAGCGCTGCCCGTGGGCATTTTCCGCACCGGCAGAGATAACAAAATCACCTTCACGAATGAAGCAATGGGCGATGTGTTGCGATGCGAGCCTGATACTCTGCTGGAACGCGATATCTTTGAAGTTCTCGATGTCAACGCTGCTGATGAAGGCTTCTTATCTTCCGATGGTACGCTGGAAGAAGCCGACCTGCTCGTCGCTACCGACAATGAGGATGTATATACGCGTGCTGTATCCACCCCCCTTACCGCACCTTCTGGCAGAGCCAATGGGCATGTCGGCGCGCTGATCGATATGACGGAGAACCGTCGTTCTATGGAAGCTTTGCGCGAGGCGCGCGATGATGCGCAAATGGCTGCTCACGCAAAATCAAGCTTCCTTGCCAATATGAGCCACGAAATCCGCACGCCGATGAACGGTGTTCTGGGATTTGCAGAGCTGTTGATCGAGGGCGAGCTTGATGACGAACATCACAAATATGCGCAATTGATCCTGGAATCCGGCCAATCCATGGTCACCATTCTCAATGACATTCTGGATCTTTCCAAAATCGACGCTGGGCAGATGGAAATTCGCTGTGATACGTATGATTTGCGCCACACTATTGATGGCTGTGTCAAAATGATGCGCGGCGCGGCCATTCAAAAAGACATCGGGCTTGAAGTGGATTTTGCCACAGATTTGCCTGAATATGTGCGCGGAGATGCATTTCGCCTGCGCCAAATCCTTTCCAACCTTATCGGCAATGCGATCAAATTCACTGAAAAAGGACATGTGCGCGTGCAGGTTCGCAAACAGGATTGCAGCCTGTCTGTAACAGTAAGCGATACCGGGATCGGCATCCCGCAATCCCGGCAGTCCAATATCTTTGAAGAATTTGTCCAAACCGACGATTCCATCGCGCGTCGTTTTGGCGGCACGGGGCTTGGTTTGCCGATCAGTCGCAAGCTGGCAGAACTGATGGACGGCACGCTTGAACTTACCTCAGCCGAAGGGCACGGAACGCAGGTATCGCTAGATTTGCCGCTGCTAAAATGTGCCGATCCAGCCAAAACGGAAAAGCGTAAATCGGAACGGCGCAAAGCTGATCGAAGAGCTTTGCCGTATGCGCGCATTCTTGTGGCTGAGGACAATGATATCAATCAGGTCCTGATCGAAAACCTGCTCACCAATATGGGTCAGACGGTCGATATGGTGAACGATGGCAAAGAAGCGATTGAAGCCATTGAGGCAGCCGAACAGGAGGGCGCGCCATACCCGCTTGTCTTAATGGATGTGCAAATGCCGCATCTGGACGGGTTGGAAGCAACCAAGCGCCTGCGAAAATCTGGATGCAGACCCGGCGATTTGCCTATTATTGCGGTTACCGCCAACGCTTATCAAAGCGATATTCGCGAATGCCTGGATGCAGGGATGCAGGACCATCTGGTCAAGCCCATCCGCAGGGAAGAGCTGGCCAAAGTCATCACCAAATGGCTGGTGAAAAGCAGGGATAAGGCAGAGACAGCACCCAGCCCTGCCCCCGCATCAGCAGGCTAAAGCTTAACCCATGCCCGGCAGATTAAAGCCCGGCGGCAGACCAAGGCCAGATTGCATTTCCTGCATTTCTTCATTGGCCTTTTGATCAGCCTTGGTGCGAGCATCATTGAATGCAGCCGTTACCAGATCTTCAAGGATCTGCTTGTCTTCTTTGACGATCAGGCTGTCATCAATGCTGACGCCCAGAATGCGGCCGCGTGCAGACGCGCGCACTTTCACCAGGCCGCCGCCGGAATTGCCTTCAACTTCGAGATTGTCCAGCTTGGCTTGCGCATCATTCATCTGCTGCTGAATCTTTTGCGCCGCTTCTTGTGCGGCTTTCATCATTTCTTCCATACTCTGCATGTCATATCTCCGTATCAGGCGCGGCGGCTCCAGCTTCGAGCTGAGCGCGGCGGGTCTTTTTCATCAATGATTTCGGCTTGCGGAAAAGCTTCCCGTGCAGCTTTTATCATGGGGTGATTTTCGATGGCTTCTCGTGCTTTTTGAGCAGCCGCCTGTTCTTGTTCGACCAATGTCGGAGCCGCCTCTCCGGTTCCCGTGGCCACTTCCCATCGTTTGTTGGTCAAAGCAAACAGCGCCTGGCGCAAAACGGGGGTGAGATCATCTTCGAACTCGGATGGCTGGGAGTAAATCAGTTTGCCATCTTCCAAAGTGATTACCCGCACCTGCAATTGCAGCTGCGAATACAGCGACATGGAATGTTCAACCTTGGCGCAATCGCGAATAGCCGCCGCCAGATCCTCCCACTGCATTGAGGCATTGATCGTAGCGCTAACTCCGCCGTCGCCGCCGCCTTCACCCGCTGCCGCTGCCGCCGCAGCGCTACTCGCCGCAAGGGTTTGCAACTCCTTCGCCAACTTCCCCGGATCGGGCATATCGGCAGCATGGAGCGCGCGCAGCAATGCCATTTTCGCAGCCACCAGCGGATCAGGCGCGCCGCGCACTTCATCATGTCCTTTGAGCAAAAGCTGCCACAATCGGTGCACTTGGCCAGCCGTCAAACGGTCAGACCACTCGCCAATCGCGGCACGTTCTTCTGCCGTGGGCGCATCGGGTTCGCCCTGCCCCACTTGGGTCACCGCAATCCGGTGCGTTAGGTCCATCAGCCCGCGCAACAATGCCAGCGGTTCCACCCCCAGCGCATATTGCTGCGCTACACCGTCCAGCAATGCTTTGGGATCGCCTTCAAGAACGGCAGACAGCACGCGCCGTTGTGCTCCTTTATCGGCCAGCCCCAGCATATCGCGCACCTTATCAGCGCGTACCACAGTGCCCTCGCCATCGCCGGAATCCATATCGGCATGGGCAATTGCCTGATCGAGAATGGAGAGACCATCGCGCACCGATCCTTCTGCCGCCGATGCGACAATGGCCAGCGCCTCTTCCTCTGCTTCTACGCCTTCAAGCTTACAAATCTTGCCGAAATGCGTTTGCAAAAGGTCAGCTGGAATACGCCGCAAATCAAACCGCTGCGTGCGGCTGAGCACGGTGACGGGCAGCTTTTCCACCTCGGTTGTGGCGAACAGGAATTTCACATGTGCCGGCGGCTCTTCCAACGTTTTGAGCAAGGCGTTGAAGGCATTGCGCGTGAGCATGTGCACTTCATCGATAATATAAATTTTGTACCGGGCCGAAACCGCAGCATAGCGTACCGCTTCGATAATTTCTCGCACATCATCAACGCCGGTATGGCTAGCTGCGTCCATTTCGATCACATCGATATGGCGTCCTTCGGCAATGCCGCGGCACGGTTCGCACTGGCCGCATGGATCAATTGTCGGGCCGCCTTCCCCATCAGGGCCAATACAATTCAAAGCCTTGGCGATCAGGCGTGCGGTCGACGTTTTGCCAACACCGCGCACACCCGTCATCAAAAAGGCATGGGCAAGCCGCTCGCGCTCAATCGCGTTGGAGAGCGTTTGCACCATCGGCGCCTGACCGATCAGTTCAGAGAAAGTTTGCGGACGATATTTCCGCGCCAGCACCCGGTAAGGCTGCGCGGTGGTGCCTTCGGGCGCTGCTTCAGTCTTGGCAGGTGGTGCCGGTTCAGCAGCAGCTTGTGGCGGCGGCGCGGCTTTGTCCTGCGCTGCAATGGCGACAGGTTCAGCAGGGGCCGGTTCAGGATCACCAAACATGGCGTTTTGCCCTGCGGCCTCCAACTCAGCAGCGCTGGGCTTGGCCTCTTCCTCGCCTTGCTCGCCTTTGCCGCCTTCCGGCTCGTCACCAAAAATATCGCCAGAATCACTCATACCGCTTTGGTAGGCGGTAGCGCGCGAATTGTCATGTGAGGAAAAAGGAGCCGAGCGACCCGCTGCAATCTACCTGGGCTGCTTCCTTCCGGATCTGACCCGGTGAGCAAACGCTAACGTCCACCCGACTCCCGTTGCGCCATATGGAGAGAGAGTGGCGGTCTTGCAAGTCGGAAAAAACGTGGGCTGGACCAACACAATCGGCCCGGCATGCCGCAAGGTCCACTGCCCGCCCGCAGCGTGGGCACTTGCCTACCCGTCTAACTCGCATGAACGCGTGGACGCGCAGACTATAAGCTCACTTAAAATTGTCGGCGTAGGCCTGAATTTTCAGCTTTTTCGCAGGAGCTGCATGGATGCGCGCTGCAATGCCATACTTATCCGCATACGCTTTGGCCGCATCACTGCTTGGGAAGGTCAGCTGCACTTGTTGGCGCGTATCGCCGCTGCCTGCCCAGCCCATCAAGGGATCAGGCTTCTTCGCTTCTGAAGGCGTGAAATCGAGCACCCATTCATTGGTGTTCGCTTTGCCAGATTGCATCGCGCTTTGCGGGCGTTTGTAAATACGAGCTTGCATGGGAGCCGCTGTAAATCAGCTGCCCGAATTCTTAAAGGCATTTTTGGTCTTCAAACTCGGCTTTTCAGCCCACGGTTCTTCAGGCCAGCGATGCTTGGGATAGCGGCCTTTCATATCCTTGGCGACATCGGCCCAGCTGCCGCGCCAAAATCCGGGCAGATCACGCGTGGATTGAATGGGGCGACCTGCCGGGCTGGTGAGTTTGAGCAGCAGCGGCGTGGTGCCAATCATCGGATGACGTTCAAGCCCGAACAGCGCCTGCACGCGCACTTCAACACTGGGCGCATCATCGCCGGTATAGGAAATGCGGTGCCCAGTGCCAGCGGGCGAAGTAAACTCGCGCGGCGCCGCTCTATCCAGCGTCTGCTTTTCATCCCACGGAACAAGGCTCAGCGCGCTTTCCGCAAACCGGCCCGGCGCAATATCCAGATTGCGTTTGCCGTGGAGCAATGGTGTGAGCCACTCCTGCGCGCGCGCTTCAAGATGTTCGAGCGACAATGCCTCAACCCCAGCAAACCGCGCCCGCGCCAACAATTCCGGCGGCAGCAAATCCGCCAATTTCGCGCACGCTCTCTCCAACAAAATTGCTGCCATCGCCTCTTCATCGGGCGAGGGATCTGGGCCACTTGCCAAAGTGATCGCGCCCAGCCGCTTTTCCAGCCGCGCCTCTACGCGCCCTTCTTTGGCGTTCCAGCGCGCGGTGGAGCAGCTTTCGATCAACTGGCCCAGATCGCGCTCAACTTCACTTTGCGTCAAAGCGGCAGCGGCAGTGATACGCGCGCCTTTTGCCAAACCTTGCGCATCGCCGATTACCAACCAATCCGATCGCGCCAAAGGCGATGCGGTATCCAGCCGATATCCGCGCCCACCGGCCGAGTGCCAATTCTCCCCCGATCCATCGCGCGAACGGGCAATATTGTCCGGCAAAGCGAGCGCCAGCAGCGCTGCGGTTGGGACGCTCGCCATGGATGCGGGCGCTTTGATCAATCTCGCGGCGCGCTTTGCCCAACCCTGGGCCAGTCTGCGCGCGGCCTTTGCCCTGCCCGATTGATCGCTATCCCAGCGCGACAGGCGCGCTTCCAAATCCTCACCGCGCCCGCCCAGCCCGCGTTCTTGCAACAATACCGCAAGCTTGGCCGCGACATCCGCCACGCCGCGCTCTGCCCCGCGCAGCACCATCGCCGCTTGCCAAGGCGCCATCGGCATTGTGGCCAGCTTTGCGCCCCACGCTGTAATCGCGCCATGTTCGTCCAAGGCATCAAGCTTCGCCAAACGTTCCCGCGCGGACGCCAAAGATGCCTCTGGCGGCGGATCGAGCCATTGCAATGTCAGCGGATCGCCCACGCCCCATTTGCCCAGCGACAAAAGCAGCGGGGCAAGATCAGCTGTGGTCATTTCAGGTGGATCGAATTCGGGGCGACCGGCGTGGCCGCCTTCGCTCCATAAACGATAAGCAACTCCTGGCCCCTGCCGTGCCGCGCGCCCGGCCCGCTGCGCTGATGCAGCTTGGCTGGCTTGCACTGTCACCAGATGATTGGTGCCTGCTGCGCGGTCAAATTCGGCTCGCCGCGCAACGCCGCTATCAATAACCACGCTCACACCATCCAAAGTTAGCGAGGTTTCCGCAATACTGGTGGCCAGCACAATACGGCGCTGCCCATCGGCATCGCGGCGGATGGCGGCGCGCTGGTCTTCTGGACGCACTTGGCCATGCAGCGGGAGGATGGGCGTGTTGGGCAAGCGGTCTTGCAGCCGCTGCGCGGTGCGCGCAATTTCTCCAACTCCGGGCAGAAAGGCGAGAATATCGCCCTCCTCTTCGCGCCACGCCGTCAGAATTGCGCTTGTCATCGCCTCTTCCAGCCGCAATTCAGGCCGCGCGCCCAACCATTCCACCCGCAGCGGATAGGCTTTGCCTTCGCTTTCAATCACCTGTGCATGATCGCCCAGCAACCGGGCAAAACGCGCGCCATCAATGGTGGCGGACATCACGCAAATGCGCAGATCTTCGCGCAACACGCTTTGTGTTTCGAGCGCGAGAGCAAGGCCTAAATCGCTATCAAGACTGCGCTCATGCGCTTCATCGAACAATAGGGCTGAAACACCTTCAAGCTCCTGATCTTCAAGCAGGCGATTGACGAGAATAGCTTCGGTCACCACCAGAATACGCGTGGTCTTGGATTTCTTGCTATCAAGGCGGGAGAGGTATCCAACGCGCTGCCCCACTTCCTCACCCAGCATCTGCGCCATACGTTCTGCCGCAGCGCGCGCGGCGACCCGGCGTGGGCTGGTGATGATGATTTGCCCGGTGCACCATTCCTGATCGAGCACAGCGGGCGCAACCGCTGTGGTTTTGCCCGCTCCGGGCGGTGCAACAAGAACCGCCGATGGCTGATCGCGCAAAGCGGTGAGCAGTTCGGGCAGCACTGCATTGATAGGCAATTGGGCCACTATTTGCCGCCTTGGCCAAACATTACTTTAGACCCCACGCCAAACGGGTGCGCGATGCGCAAACTGGTTTGTGCATATGAGGTTACGGTCAAGGCCCTCATCTTGGTATAGGACATGGTACCGCGCATTGGATGCAACATTTAAAAGCCTATGAGGCGCATGCAGCCATAATCTGCATCCTTACACGGCCTCATCAATATCCGCGCGCCACCGCAAATTGTGCAGCTTCCACCATCGCGCGGCGGGCTGCGCTTTCGGGAAATATCGCCAGGGCATCGCAGGCTTTTTGCGCATAGTGGCGCGCCCGTTCACGCGTCGCGGATACGCAATCATGGCGTGCGATCAGCGTTGTCGCATGCACCAGATCCTCGTCTTCATTACGAAAGCCTGCGATGGCGTCCTGCCAAAAGCGCCGCTCTTCTGCATTGCCGCGCGCATAGGCGAGAATGACCGGCAGTGTCATTTTGCCCTCGCGGAAATCATCGCCGCGATCTTTGCCCATTTCTTCGCTGTCCGAATCGTAATCAATCGCATCATCCACCAATTGGAAAGCGATCCCAAGATTGCGCCCGTAATCATCCAAAGCGCGCTCTTCCTCATCGCTCTTTTCTGCAACAACGGCGCTGATCCGGCTGGCAGCGGCGAACAATGCCGCCGTTTTCGCACCGATAATGGTGAGATAGCGATCCTCGCTTGTCTCTACCTTGCGCTGAGCGGTGAGCTGATCTACTTCGCCCTGCGCGATAATGGCGCTGGCGCTGGAAAGGATTTTCAAGACTTTAAGCGAGCCATCTTCCACCATCAGTTCAAACGCACGGCTGAACAGGAAATCCCCGACCAGAACCGTCGCCGGATTGCCGAAGACGATATTGGCCGCTTCCTTGCCACGCCGCATTTCGGACCCATCGACCACATCATCATGCAGCAACGTGGCGGTGTGAATAAACTCAACAGCGGCGGCAAGTTTATGATGCCGCGTGCCCTGATACCCAACCACTTCGGCCCCGGCGAGCGTCAGCATTGGTCGCATCCGTTTGCCACCACCTGAAATCAGATGGCCAGCCAGCGCCGGGATCAGCGGAATTTCGCTCTGCATCCGGTCAAGTATGACCTGATTGACCGAATTCATCGCCGTCGCGGTTAGCGAAAGGATTGGCGACAAGGTCGGCCGCACCGAGCCGCCGCGATTGATAGGGACCACATTGTCACTCATAACAATTCACATGGGGCAGCGACTTGCGCTTGGCAAGACGGCATTTCTTCGCGAAAGAGGGTGACGTGATGACCGATACTGCTTCAGACAAGAAACTCGCCAATTTCCGCCGCTCGATCGACAATATCGATGCAGCTCTCATCCATATGCTGGCCGAACGCTTTCGCATTACGCAGGCTGTGGGCGAATTTAAGGCGCAAAATGAACTGCCGCCCGCCGATCCCAGCCGCGAGCAGACACAGATCCAGCGTCTGCGCACTTTGGCCGAAGCAGCCGACCTTGATCCTGAATTCAGCGAGAAGTTCATCCGCTTTGTCATCGATGAAGTGATCCGCCATCATCGCCGCGCAAGGGGCGAATAATACGCTGTGACATAGCGACCAAACAGGCCAGCGGCATGTTCCCTTAGCAGGACCAAACCGGAACCGTTTGGCTTGTTTGTGTGTTATGCAAGCAAACTTAGTTACCCTGTGATGATGAAATATGACTGACGAATCAGAAGACGTTTCGGCTCCGCCCGAAGCGCCGCAAGACGCTGTGCGAGGAGCCCGGTCTCCCAATTTTGACCCGAGCCCAAAAGCTTTCCGCGAAACGCGCTCCAAAGACCGGTTCACCGGAGCATCTGGCGTACTTTTTGAACAAGCCATGGCGCAAACGCGCATGGCCATTTGCCTGTGCGATCCAAGTGAAAAGGACGTGCCTATCGTTTTTGCCAATCGCGCATTTCGCGACCTGACCGGCTATGACGATGACGAGATTTTAGGCAACAATTGCCGTTTCTTGCAAGGTCCCGAAACTGATCGCGCCCAAGTCGCGAAAATTGCCGATGCGATAGAGCGGGAAGACGTTGTCGTCGTCGAACTGCTCAATTATCGCAAGGATGGCACATCGTTTTGGAACGCGCTGCACATGGGCCCGATTTATAACGAACATGGTGAGCTGATCTACTTTTTCGGCAGCCAGTGGAACGTATCAGACGTACGCGCAGCCAGAGCCGAGGAAACACACGCCCGCGAAATGGCGCGAGAATTGTCGCACCGGATGAAGAACATGTTCTCTGTTATATCAGGGATCGTGAACATCACCGGCCGGATGCGCGGCATCGAAAAAGAAGCGCGCGAGATCAATGACCGGGTGCAGGCCCTTGCCCGCGCGTATGAGACGACGCTGGATAACGCGTCTACCGGCTATATCGAGATCGGCCCTGCAATCCGCGCAATTCTCGATCCCTATTCCAGTGATGAAAGTCGCCTGAAAGTGCTTGGCAATGGCCTTCGCGTACCTTTCAGCACAGTTTCTGGCATAGGCCTATCACTGCATGAGCTCGCCGCTAATGCGACCAAGCATGGCGCGTGGTCAGGCGATGACGGATTGGTTGAAGTAGACTGGTATCAACGTGACAAAGACGGCATTCCTCACCTTCTCGTTGAATGGCGTGAGAGCGGTGTTCAAGATGTGATTGAACCAACGCAAAGCGCAGGGTCCGGCAACACGATCATCGATCGCATGATCAAATATGGCGGCGGAAAAACCGTGCGCGATTGGCATAGTGATGGGTTGCACGTAACGATTACCTATCCTGTAGGATTGACGCCTGCGCAATGACTATGCATCCGACCATTCTCCTGCTGGAAGACGAACCTTTGATCCTCATTGATCTGGAATTTGCGGCTGAGGATAGGGGCTGCAACGTGTTGGCCGCGACCGATATTGCCAAAGCAATGGTGCATATCCAAAATTCGCAGCGGATTGATGTTGCCGTGCTTGATGTTGATCTGGGCGGCGGCACAACGTGTGAGCCTATTGCGCACAAGCTTGATGATATGGGTGTGCCATACCTGCTGCATTCGGGAAATCTGAACCGCAAGGATGAGACAGTTCAGGAATTGGGTGTTCGCCACATTCCCAAACCTGCCGATTCCAGTTTCGTGATCGAAGCCGCGCTGGACACTATTGATAATTAGCTTCGCGCCGCGACCGTTTTGAACGCGCGTTCATGCGCCGGTTTATGCGCGGGGCAAATGCAATTCTGCCAGCAATCCGCCCAAATCCTCGCTCTCACTCAGCGCGACCCAGCCGCCATAAATCTCCGCAACATCGCGCAAAATCGCCAGACCCAATCCGGTGCCGGGCTTTTCGGTATCAAGCCTCGCACCGCGTGCGAAAATTGCGGTCCGTTCTTCTTCGGGAATGCCGGGGCCATCATCCTCCACCCAGATTACGCAATGTTCCGAGACGGGATCAGCATCAAGCGTCACGAACACCGAACCGCCGCCGTATTTCGCCGCGTTTTCGATGGCATTGCCCAGCATCTCGTCCAGATCCTGGCGCTCTACGGCCACATCGGCATCGCCTTTCCCGGCAATGTCAAACCGCACCTCCGGGTAAAGCCGCGATACGGCGCGCTCCACACCGCGCGCACTTTCCATCACATTGGCGCGCGATAGGCCAATGCCGCGCCGCCCCACAGCCCTTGCCCGCGCCAAATGATGATCGACCTGTCGCCGCATTAAAGCGACTTCGCGCATCACGATCCGGTTGAGTTCAGGATCAGAGAGACTGGCCGCGTTGGTCACCACGGTAAGCGGAGTTTTGAGCGCATGGGCGAGATTGCCCGCATGGGTGCGCGCTTCTTCGGCCTGCTTTTCCGAATGTTCGAGCAATGCATTCAATTCCTGCACCATCGGCTGCACTTCCAAAGGCAGCGGATCGGTCACACGGTTGGTCCCTGCCCCGCGAATACGCGCAATCGCGCGGCGCACGCGGCGCAACGGGCCAAGGCCATACCACGTCTGCACCGCCGCCATCAGCAACAAGCCCAAGCCCAACAATACAAAAGACCAGATCAGGATAGCACGGATATCAGCGAGTTCGTTATCCAGATCAGCAAGACTGGCCGCGACAACGAATTGCCACTGCGTTTCGCTGCCCGGCAGGTTTATGGAGCGCTGCACGACGCGCAAACGTTCGTCAGCAAACTGGTTCGAATAATAGAAAGCTGGCTTAACTGCATCGCGGTTGTAATCAATTTCCAGCCGCTCATCCCATAAAGAACGCGAGGCGAAGGCGTCCATTTCCGGTGCGCTGATTTGCCAGTAAAAACCGCTGCCCGGCTCAAGAAACCGCTGATCACCGAGCGGGCGGTTGAAAAAAACCTCACCAAATGGATCGAGTTCTGCCGAAGACACCATCGCCATCAACGACAATTCCAGCTGTTCATCGAACTGGTTGGTGACCAGCCCGGTCAACGCACGATCCAGCGCCAGTCCACCGATTAACAGCAGCGCGAAGATCCACCCCGCCGCGATCATCATCATGCGCCGGGCTAGGCTGCCAGTATGGGCCGGATCTGTATTGGCCAGATCTGTTTGCGGAGGCTGCGTTACGCCTTCTTCGCCTCCGCCAGCCGCATCGATTGTCGAGGCAACTGACGAAGCGGCAGGACCATCACTTGCACCCGCGCTGTTATTCGCGCGGGGCTTCGTCGGGGTCGTCGAGGCTGTAACCAAGGCCACGGATCGTTGTTATCACTTCTGCGCCGAGTTTTTTACGAATGCGGGTGACGAAGACTTCAATCGTGTTGGAATCGCGATCAAAATCCTGATCATAAATATGCTCGATAAGCTCTGTGCGGCTGACCACTTTGCCTTTGTGATGCATCAGATAGCTTAGCAGCTTATATTCCTGCGCGGTCAGCTTCACCGGTTCCCCCGCCAATGTCACCCGGCCAGAGCGCGTATCCAAACGCACATCGCCAGCCGTCAGCTCGCTCGATGCATTGCCCGATGCGCGGCGGATCAAAGCCCGCAGGCGTGCAATCAGTTCTTCGGTCTGGAACGGCTTGGCAAGATAATCATCCGCGCCGGCATCAAGGCCAGCGACTTTATCGGACCAGCTATCACGTGCGGTCAGCACCAAAACCGGGAAATTGCGCCCTTCTTTGCGCCACATCCCCAGCACGGTCAGCCCGTCAATTTCCGGCAAGCCCAAATCGAGCACGGCGGCGTCATAATCCTCGGTACTGCCGAGAAAATGGCCGTCTTCGCCATCGGTGGAAAGATCGACTGCATAACCATTTTGCTCCAGCGTGCTTTTCAGCTGCTGGCCCAAAGTTGGCTCGTCCTCGACGATCAGGATACGCATGGAGAAACCCCTGTTGTCACGTTCAATATCTGTGTGGGCGTTTGTGCTGGCAGGGTCAATATGAGCTAACGCGATACGCGCAGGACGCGGGCGGTTTGCGCATCGACATCAACCCAGATGACATTGCCATCACGTATGAATTTAAAGCGATAAGCTTGTGCAGTTCCATCAAACTCAACGGTAAGATATTCATATCCTTGCCGTTCATAGGTTGGAACCACGCGCCGTTCGATATCCCGGCGCGACATATTGCGCCCGGCCTGCATTTCGGCGCGCGCGCTTTCCTGATCCCCGCGAGATTGGGCATAAGTCGGCGTGACAAGCATCGGGCTTGCCAGAGTCGCTATTGCTGTGAAGAACAGGATCACCTTTCGCATAATGGCCTTGTGCCTAAGGTTTAGGCCTTGAACAAGGTGTGAATGTCACTCTTGCTTGCCCTTAAGCTTTGCGCGGCCTAACGCGCCGGGCAATTATGGCAGAACCACCAATCTTGTCCTGGGAAGGCCTTGGCCAGCAACAAGGCGGCCGCTGGCTGTTCGGCGCGCCGGAAACGGGCGGGTTGGATATGCATATTGGCCCGCGTGACCGGCTGGCTTTAATCGGCCGCAATGGCGCAGGCAAAACTACGCTGCTGCGCCTGATTACCGGCGAAATCGAAGCGGATCGCGGTATTCGCAAAGTAAAGCCGAACACCAATATCGTATGGCTGGAGCAGGAACCGGACTTTACCGCCTTCGCCACTTTGATGGACTTTGCACTATCGGGCAAAGATGCGCCCCAGCCGCATGAAGTGGAATCGATCGCAGGCCAGCTTGGCATCGATATGACCACCGAAAGCGCGACGGCCAGCGGCGGTGAACGGCGCCGCGCCGCGCTTGCCCGGGCTTTGGCGCAAGATCCCGATTTGTTATTGCTGGATGAGCCGACCAACCACCTCGATCTGGCCGCGATTGATTGGCTGGAGGATTGGCTGGGCCGGTATAAAGGCGCGTTCATGACGATCAGCCATGACCGGACTTTCCTCAAACGCCTGACCAGTGCGACTTTATGGCTGGATCGCGGATCGATGCGCCGCAAGGAAGTGGGCTTTGGCGGATATGAGGCGTGGGAAGAACAGGTCTATGCCGAAGAAGCGCGCGCGGCAGAAAAGATGGATGCGCGCCTGAAAATCGAAGCCCACTGGCTGGAACGCGGCGTCACCGCGCGGCGCAAGCGCAATATGGGCCGGCTGGATAAGCTGCACCAAATGCGCGCGGCGCGCGCCGCGATGATCACGCCGGGCGGCACGGCCAAGCTGAAACTGGCAAGCGATAGCGATTTTAAAAGCAAATCCGTCATCACCGCCGAAGACATTTCCAAAAGCTATGATGATCGCACCATTATCAAGCCGTTTTCCCTGCGCATTCAACGCGGTGACAGGATCGGTATTGTCGGCGCAAACGGTGCGGGCAAAACAACGCTGCTCAAAATGCTGACCAAGGAGATCGCGCCCGATACTGGCAGCGTGATCCATGCCAACACGCTTTCTGGCGTGATGATTGATCAGCAACGCCAATTTCTGACCGATGAAAAGAGCGTGCGCGATGTGTTGGTGGAAGGCGGCGACTGGATCGATGTGCGCGGGCAGCGCAAACATGTGCAGGCCTATCTCAAGGATTTCCTGTTTGAGCCGTCTCTGGTCGATGCAAAGATCGGGACGCTATCGGGCGGTGAACGCTCTCGCCTGCTTCTCGCCCGCGAATTTGCGCGGGTTTCCAACCTGTTGGTGTTGGACGAGCCGACCAATGACCTTGATCTGGAAACGCTTGACCTGTTGCAAGAAGTGATCGCGGATTACGACGGCACCGTCCTTATCGTCAGCCATGATCGCGACTTTCTGGATCGCACGGTCACCGTCACGCTGGGCCTTGATGGCAGCGGCGCGGTGGACATTATCGCAGGCGGATATGCCGATTGGGAAGCAAAGCGCAAACAGCGGCCTGCCAGGAAATCCAAACCGGCGAAAGCCGCAGAGCCTGCAAAATCGGAAAGCACGCCCGCTACAAACCCGAAAAAGCTGAGCTACAAAGATCAACGCGATTATGAGCAATTGCCCGCGCGCATTGAGGAGCTGGAAACGCTCATCAACAAAGGCGAAAGCGCGCTGGCTGATCCTGATCTGTACAGCAAAGACCCCGATAAATTCGCGCGCATCAGCAAGTCTCTCGAACTCGCGCGCGAAGAGAAAGACACCGCCGAAATGCGCTGGCTCGATCTGGCGGAGCTGGTTGAGGGGTAAGGGAATATCGCGGTAATATCGCCTTAACCACGTTTGCACACGGCATTTGCACCAGCAATGTTGTCTAACCCGTCACATGGGCAACGCATCTACCTCCGCCGCACGCCTCAACGAAGCGGCGCCGACCGATCCCTTGACGGGGAACGCACCGGCGAACGATGCCTATGGCAGCCTTGCCACCCTTGCCTCGCGGCCCAAACCTAAGAAAAAACCCGTGCTTGTTCTGGATGCCGATGAGCTGGCCGAAGCGCATTTGCTTTTCCAGCAAGGGGCCGCTGAACAGCTTGAAGATGCCGATCTGATCGAGCGCGCTCCTGTAACGTTGAGCCTTGCGCCGCTGGGTTCAGATGTCGAAATCGATGATACGCCCGATGATGATGAGGACGAATACGCGGTTGAAGCGGATGCGCCTGCGCCCGAAGACGTGCTGAACCTGACACGCAGTGACGCAGCGCCCGTGGCCGATGATACGCGCAAACCGAAAAAGAGCATGGTGGCGCTGCCACCCGATGGCGATCCGGCTTTGGATGCGGTGGAACCGTTTGTGCCTTTTGCTGACGATGATGATAGCGCGAGCGACCCGGTGGAAGAGCAGCTTTACGATTTGCCAGAGGTTCCGCAGGAAGAGCCAATCGCCGAGCCTCAGCCACCGGTTGATCCGGTAGCGGATGAGCCGGTTGAGGCCGATGCCCCGGCGCTGATTGAAGACGAAGAACGAACTCTGCCGCTTTCCCTGGAAGAACCGGCAGAACCGGCAGAACCGGCAGAACCGGAGCTTGAAGCGGCACCAATCCTCGAAGAACAGCAGCCCGCTGAAACCACGGCAGAGGCCGCGCCTGTTTCCGACCAGCCAGCTGCAACCGTCAATGTCACCGATATCGATGAAGATGAGGACGTTGATGGCTATGCCTTTATGCGCGGGGATGCGCCGCGCAAGCTAGACATTTCCGCTGCCGCAGCAGGATCGCAAAACAGCCTGCGCGCGCGCCTCGTCCGCGGTGAAGAGCCGGTGTTTGAGGAAGAGGAACCCTCACTTTGGGGCCGCATCACCGCGTGGGTTGCTAATCTGTGGCGCAAGTTCCTAGGCTGATATAGCGGATTAATTGATGCGGTAAAATCCCGCGATCCGATCCAGCGCCAGTTTCAGCACCAGCTTGCCACTGCGCGATGGCCATTGCAGCGCTTTTTCCGCGACCGCAATCGTCTCACCTGCACACACCACCCGCCACAAAATATCCTCAAGGCCCTTGCCTGCCTCACGTAGCGCTGCGTTGAAGCGGTGGCGCGCCGCCAATTGCCGTTCGCTCGCGGTCAAATCCTGCTCACCAGTTGTCTTCGCACGCACCGGATCCCATCGCATCGTGGTGCTGGGAGAAAGCTGTGCCCGTTCATAATCGCTGCGCAACCGTTCACCAGCTGCAAACAGGCGATCATCCAGATGGCCGTGCGCATGCAGCCACCCCAAAGGCGATTCTGCGACATTCACCGTCACCGAACGCCGCGATTTTAACGCCCCACCCTTCTTGCGCGGACCTTCAAGAGTAAGTTCACGTTCGACCAATTTGCGCTGCATAAAGCCTTCCCCTTCGGTTTTGCACCAATTCGATGCGGGGAAGCCTTGCCAAAACGAACCATGTGTAGGAAAGCAGATAAACCATATTGGTTACACAAGAGCGTGCTCCCATGATCAACCGCATCCGCCAGATCCGCAAACAAAAAGGCATGACTCTGGCTGAAGTCGCCGCGGCCTGTGCGCCAAAAACGACCGCGCAGACCATTGGCAGGCTGGAAACAGGGATGCGCAATCTCTCGCTCAGCTGGATGAACCGTATTGGCGATGCGCTGGATGTCGATCCGCAATCATTGGTCAAAGGTGATGAGGAGGAAAGCCCGCATATCATCGCTCGCCTCACAGAAAGCGGCGCGGAAAGCCTGACCACTCCGCGCGATGCCATTTTGCCGACCGAATTGCTGGAGGCGGGCACTTTGATATGCCTCGCGATTGAGACATCGCAGGGTGAATATCGCACCGGTGATCAATTGTGGATGCGCCGTTTTGATCCAGCGGACGCAGCGCAAATGATCAACCGCGATGTGCTGGCCCCGCGATCTGGCGGGCGGTTTGCATTTGGCAGGTTGATTGATCGGCGCGGTTCGCTGGTTGGCTTGCTGCCGCCGGGGCTTGGCCAAAGGCAGATCGTAATTGACGGCCCACAATGGCTGGCAGTTGCAGAGATGCTGGTGCGGAAGCTTTAGAGCGCGCACATATCACCGCCATGAAACGCGTCCTGTCCATCGCCACGCTGTATCCCAATGCGCATATGCCGCGCTTTGGCACCTTTGTGGCGCGCCAGATGGAGGCGCTGGCCGCGCGCGGCGATTGGGATGTGACGCTGATCAATCCCATCGGCGTGCCTCCGCTAGCGCTTGGCCGGTATCGAGCATTGTCCAAAGCGGCGGTATCTGGCGATGTGGGCGGCGTTCATGTGCACCGCCCGCGCTTTACTTTGCTGCCGAAAATTGGCGGCCCGTTTAATCCTGCGATGATCGCAAAAGCTGTGCTGCCAATCGCCCGCGCTATGCACCGCGCGCAGCCGTTTGATCTGGTGGATGCGCAGTTCTTCTATCCCGATGGACCAGCAGCTGCGCGCATTGCGACAGAGCTTGGATTGCCGCTTTCGATCAAAGCGCGCGGGGCGGACATCTCCTTTTGGGGGCACAAACCTTATGCGCAATCCAAAATGATCGCAGCCGCACAGCAAGCCGCTGGTCTGTTATCGGTAAGCGCAGCATTGGCCGATGATATGGCCGCCATTGGCTTGCCGCGAGACAAGATCACGATGCATTATACCGGGCTTGATCACGCGCTGTTTCGCCCCATTGATCGGGTGGATGCGCGCCGCCGCCTGGCCCGTGATCTGAGCGTAGAATTGCGCGATGATGAGCGGCTGATTGCCAGCGTTGGCGCACTGATCCCGCGTAAAGGGCAAAGCTTTGCGATCCGCGCATTGCGCGCGCTGCCCGATACACATCTTGTGCTGGTGGGCATGGGTTCGGACCGGGCCGGGTTGGAGGAACTGGCCGGTGAGCTGGAATTGCAAGACCGGGTGCATTTCCTCGGCAGTCTGGACCATGCCGCCCTGCCCATCGTCCTGTCGGCTGCGCAGGCTTTGGTGCTACCATCGGCGAGTGAGGGCTTGGCCAATGCCTGGGTGGAGGCGCTGGCTTGCGGGTGTCCGCTGGTAATCACTGATGCTGGCGGCGCGCGCGAAGTGGTAACCGCGCCGCAAGCGGGCCGGATTGTGGAGCGTGATGCTAATGCTATCGCAGCGGGTTTGCGCGAAGTGTTGGCCACCGACTACGCGCCACAAGATGTCGCCGCGATGGCTGCGCGCTTTAGCTGGCAAAACAATGCGCAGGCGCTCGCCACCTATTACGACAAGCTAGTTGGTTAGCGTTAAACTTCGCCGCGCGCTTTTTTGTCCTGCTGATCGGCCAGCGTCTCTTCGGGTACAAAACTGTCCGAATCCACGCCCAGCCAAATCAGGATCGGCGCGGCCATATAGACAGAGCTGTAGGTCCCCACAAAGATACCCAGCGTGATTGCAGCGACAAGGCCGAACAGACTTGCCGGACCAAACATCAGCAGCGGCACCAAAGCGACAAGCAACGTCAACGATGTCATCACCGTACGGGCCAGCGTTTCATTGACCGACAGATCAAGCAGCGCGGTCAATTCCATCTTGCGAAACTTTTTCAAATTCTCACGAATACGGTCATAGACAACGATCGTATCGTTCAACGAATACCCGATAATCGCCAGAATAGCGGCGATAATCTGGAGTGAGAATTCCAGCTGAAAGAGCGCAAACATGCCCAGGGTCAGCGACACATCGTGGAACAAAGCGAACAATGCGCCGACCCCGAACTGCCATTCAAACCTGATCCAGATATATAGCGAAATCGCCACCATCGCAGCGATCAGCGCAAACATGGCGGTGTTCCAAAACTCGCCGGAAACTTTGCCTGAAACGGTGTTCACACTGTCCCGTTGAAAATCGACGAATTCGCCAGAGACGCTTTCGATGATCTCATCGGCAATGCGGTTTGCTGCGGCGGCATCGCCCACGGCGCTTTCCGGCAATCGGACGCGGATCGAAACCTGATTGTCTTCGCCAAAACGCTGCACAATCGGTTCGCCATAGCCAAGCCCGGTCACATTTTCGCGGATTGCGGCGACGGGCGCTTGTTCGCTTTGCGTAAAAGTACCGGTGATTTCCTGACCACCGGCGAAATCCACGCCGTAATTCAGGCCTTGCGTAAACACGAGGCCCCAGCTGGCGATGATCAGCAGGATGCTCATGACGTAAAACGGAATACGCAGTTTCAGGAACTTGATGTTCGTATTTTCAGGGACGAGCTTGAGCAATTTCATGGTCCAACTCCCCTTAAATCGTCAGCTCTGTAGGCCGTTTGGCCCGCAGATATCCCGCGACCCACATGCGTGTGAGCACAACGGCGGTAAAGACACTGGTGAAAAGGCCGATGATCAACACGACGGCAAAGCCGCGGATCGGGCCAGAACCGAACATGAAGAGCAGCACACCGGCGATGAAGTTGGTGATATTCGCATCATAAATCGCACGGCTGGCTTCGCGATATCCGTTTTCAACCGCGGCCACCACGCGTCTGCCTTTGCGGCGTTCTTCGCGTATGCGTTCATTGATCAGCACATTGGCATCCACCGCCGCACCGATTGTCAGCACGAAACCGGCAATACCCGGCAAAGTCAGCGTGGTGTTCATAAACGCCATAATGCCCAGCAACATCATCACGTTAAGCACCAAAGCGATGGTCGCATACACACCGAACCGGCCATAGGCTGCGATCATCAAAACGATCACCAGCAAGGAACCAACGCCCATTGCCAATGTCCCGCGCTTGATAGAATCAGCGCCAAGGTCTGGCCCCACGGTACGCTCTTCAATAACCGTCAGCTCAACCGGCAGCGCACCAGAGCGCAGCTGAATAGCCAGCGCATTGGCGCTTTCAGTTGTGAAGCCACCAGAAATTTGCGCCGCGCCGCCAAGGATCGGCTCCCGAAAAACGGGAGTGGAAAGCACTTCGCCGTCCAGAATAATGGCAAATTGCCGCCCGGTATTGCGGGTGCTCAGATCAGCGAAGATCGCCCCGCCCTGCGTATCGAACTGGATGTTTACAACCGGCTGATTATCCTGCGGATCAACGCCCGCCTGTGCACCAGTCAAACGATCACCGCGCAGGCCACCAAGGCGGCGAACGGTGACGTCTTGTCCCGGAAAATCGCTCGTATCAGCATAGGGGATCACCTCGGTGCCAATAGCGCCGGGTTCTGCAACCATTTTGAATTCAAGATTGGCGGTTTGACCCAGCAGGTCTTTCAATTCCTGCGGATCGCTGAGGCCCGGCACCTGCACCACAATGCGGCTATCGCCTTGGCGGATGATCGTGGGCTCGCGCGTGCCCAGCTCATCAATACGGCGGCGCACAACTTCGGTGGCGCTTTCCATCGCATTGTCGACCGCTTCTTCCAAGCCCGCTTGGGTTGCTGTGATAACCAAACGATTGCCATCTTCTACCGACAGCTCCCATTCCTGTGTCAGGCCGGGCCCGGACAGATCGGGCAGAATTTCTTCGCGGGCCGCGTCAACCTGACTGATATCGTTGAGAATGAAGCTGAGGCTATCATCGCCTGTGCGCACATCACCATGGCGAATGCGCGGTTCGGCATCGCGCAAAGCATCGCGCACAGCCTCTTCCATATTCTCCAGCCGCTGTGCGCCCACTTCGGCGGGATCAGCTTCGAGCAGGATGTGGCTGCCACCGGCCAGATCGAGGCCGAGATTGACTTCGGGATCGGGCAGTTGTTCAGGCCAGCTCAGGCCAGAAAGCGTGCTGATCGAAGGCACCGATAACGCCGCCAGCGTCAGCGTGATGGCCCACAGCATCACGCGCTTCCAAGTTGGAAATTCCAGCATCGCCCAGACGCCCCGCCCTATCTCTTCAGATCAATCGTTTGCCGCAGGCTTGGCGCCCGGATCGATAATATCGCCAATCGTGCCTTTGACCGCTTTGACGCGCACATCCTTGGCCAGCTCAATCTCGCAATAATCATCATCGACCTTGGTCACTTTGCCCACAAGGCCCCCTGCGGTGACGACCTTATCGTTCTTTTTCAGGCCAGCAACTTTGGCAGCATGTTCTTTTTGCCGCTTCATCTGCGGGCGGAACAAGAAGAACCAGAAGATGATGAAAATACCGATGATCGGCAGAAAGCCAATAAGGCCAGAAGATCCGCCAGCACCGCCAGCAGCAAGAAAATCAATCATGGTCACGGTCCACTTGGATCGGTTGGGAAAAAATCATGTGGGTTACGCATAAAGACAATGCAATCCCTGCCCCCACACGCTTGAAGGCGCCGCGCCTAGCAGCCTTTCCCAGCACTGGCAATCAAGGCTGCGGACAGTGGTAGCGACAGAGGTGGCAATCACGATGCGAACCGCGTGCTTGCCATCCCGCGCGCGGCTGGTATAGGCGCTCGCATTCCACTGGTATCGGGACGTGGCGCAGTCTGGTAGCGCACTATACTGGGGGTGTAGGGGTCGCTGGTTCGAATCCAGTCGTCCCGACCAGTGGAATTTCTCCTCAAACTTATGAACAGCGCGCCGCAAATTCGCGTTTTAGTGACCGAAGGTCGGATATGGCGCGCCCGTGTGGTTCGATTGCGCAAATGCCGCGCTAAGGCGCATCGCGAGGGGAGAGCCTTGCACACTTGCGCGGTTTTCCAGACATATCAGATTTGACCCCGCCTCATTGCAGGTGGAAAAAGGGTGCGGCCATGACTGACAAGAAAACCAAAGATGATTGGGACGCGGCTGCGGCGCGCGAAACCAAAGGAGGCGATCTGACCTGGCAAACGCCAGAAGGCATCGCGGTACAGCCACTTTATACCGCGCAAGATACGCAGGACATTGATCCCGGCCTGCCCGGCTTCGCGCCTTTCACCCGTGGTCCTTATGCCAGCATGTATACCGGTCGCCCGTGGACGATCCGCCAATATGCGGGCTTCTCCACGGCCGAGGAATCCAACGCCTTTTACCGCCGCAATCTGGCCGCCGGGCAAAAAGGCCTGTCGGTCGCGTTCGATCTGGCTACCCATCGCGGATACGATTCAGATCACCCGCGCGTTGTCGGCGATGTCGGCAAAGCTGGCGTGGCGATTGATACGGTGCGCGATATGGAGATCTTGTTCGATCAGATCCCGCTCGACACCATGTCCGTTTCCATGACGATGAACGGCGCAGTGATCCCGGTGCTGGCTTTCTATATCGTTGCAGGAGAACGCCAAGGCGTTTCGGCTGAGAAGCTATCGGGCACCATCCAGAACGATATTCTCAAAGAGTTCATGGTGCGCAACACCTATATCTATCCGCCCGAACCATCGATGCGAATCATCTCGGACATTATCGGCTATACCTCGGCCAATATGCCGCGTTTCAATTCGATTTCGATCAGCGGCTATCACATGCATGAAGCCGGTGCGACGGCGGTGCAGGAACTCGCCTTCACCATCGCCGATGGCAAGGAATATGCCCAGCGCGCGATGGATGCTGGCTTTGATATTGATAGTTTCGCGCCGCGCCTGTCTTTCTTCTGGGGCATCGGCATGAACTTCTTCATGGAAATCGCCAAAATGCGTGCAGCGCGCGCGGTGTGGCATGATGTGATGGAAGGGCTTGGCGCGCAAAATCCCAAGTCCAAAATGCTGCGCACACATTGCCAGACATCGGGTGTCAGCTTGCAAGAGCAAGACCCGTATAACAACGTCATGCGCACAACAATCGAAGCGATGGCCGCCGTGCTTGGCGGGACGCAAAGCTTGCACACCAATGCGCTGGATGAAGCCATTGCGCTCCCCACCGATTTCTCCGCCCGCATCGCGCGCAACACGCAATTGGTGCTGCAAGAAGAAAGCGGCATCACCAATGTCGCCGATCCGCTGGGCGGCTCCTATTATATCGAAGCGCTGACCGCCGAACTGGTCGATAAAGCCAAGGCGCTGATTGCCGAAGTGGACGAAGCTGGCGGCATGACCGCCTATGTCGCGACCGGCAAACCCAAAGCCGCGATTGAGCGCGCGGCCGCACAAAAACAAACCAGCATCGACCGCGGCGAAACGGTGATCGTGGGCGTGAACAAATATCGCCTGTCGCAAGAAGAGGATATCGACACACTCGATATCGACAATCACAAGGTTCGCGCAGGCCAGATCGCCCGGCTTGAAAAAGTGCGCGCTGGCCGTGATGAAGCTGCGTGTCAGGCGGCACTGAAGGCGCTAACCCAAGGCTGCCGGGATGGTGGCAATGTGCTGGAGCTGGCCGTGGAAGCGGCGCGCCATGATGCGACTTTGGGCGAAATCAGCTTTGCGATGGAGGAGGTCTTTGGCCGCTATGACACCGTGCCCAGCCCTGTGCGCGGCGTTTATACCCAAGCTTATGCCGATGATGCGCGTTACCAACAGGTTGTCGATGGCGTCGCCTCTGTCGCGCGCCGCCTAGACCGCGCGCCGCGCGTGATGATCGCGAAAATGGGTCAGGACGGCCATGATCGCGGCGCCAATGTGATCGCATCCGCCTTTGCCGATATGGGCTTTGACGTGATCTCTGGGCCATTGTTCCAAACACCTGAAGAATCGCGCGATATGGCTTTGGAGAAAGACGTCGACCTGATCGGCGCAAGCTCCTTGGCAGCTGGCCACAATACCTTGATCCCAGAGCTGATCGGCTTGCTGAAAGAAGCAGGCCGCGCAGATATCAAAGTGACCGCTGGCGGCGTGATCCCGCCCAAGGATTATGACTTCCTGCGCGAAAAAGGCGTTGCGGGGATTTTCGGACCCGGTACGAATGTGATCGAAGCCGCGGCGGAAATCCTGACGCTGCTGGGGCACAATATGCCGCCTGCTGGTGAGGGATTGGATGAGTTGGCGGAGTGAGTGACACCCTCGTCATCCCCACGAATGCGGTGATCCAGAGCGTAACGCACAAACGGTTCACAGCCACCCTAGATTCCCGCCTTCGCGGGAATGACGAAATTGGGGGGAGCACTACCATTGCCGTCACCCTGAACTTGTTTCAGGGTCTATCTCACCTCAAACACCGAAGCGCGAAAGGAAAGATGGATGCTGGAGTCGCAGACGTGCTTGCACAATCAAGTTCAGCATGACGGAGCAAGGAATGACTGGACCCGCGCCGAAATTGCGGAATTGTTCGACCTCCCCTTCACCGAACTGCTCTTCCGCGCCGCCACCGTGCATCGCGAGAACCATCCGCCGACCGAAGTGCAGCTGTGCACCCTGCTTTCCATCAAGACCGGCGGATGCCCGGAGGATTGCGGCTATTGCTCGCAATCCGCCCATGCTGACAGCGGTGTTGAGGCGACCAAGTTGCTTGATGTGCAGGAGGTGCTGCAACGCGCAGCCCAAGCCAAGGACCAAGGCTCGCAGCGTTTCTGCATGGGTGCCGCATGGCGCAATCCTAAAGACCGGGACATGCCCGCCATCATCCAGATCGTCGAAGGGGTGGCTGCGATGGGGATGGAGACGTGCATGACGCTGGGCATGCTCGCCCCGCATCAGGCCGAGCAGCTCGCCGAAGCGGGCCTCGATTACTACAATCACAATGTCGATACTGGCCCTGAATATTATGACCGCGTGATCACCACGCGCAAGTATCAGGACCGGCTCGATACGCTGGAGAATGTCCGCAATTCTGGCATCAATGTGTGCAGCGGCGGGATTGTTGGCATGGGTGAGACGCGCGATGATCGCGTGGGCTTTATTCATACGCTCGCCACTCTGCCCCAGCATCCTGAAAGCGTGCCGGTGAACGCGCTGGTGCCTGTTAAAGGCACGCCGCTTGGCGATATGTTGGCCGATACGCCGATGGCGCAGATTGATGATATCGAATTCGTCCGGACCGTTGCGGCGGCGCGTATCACCATGCCACTCGCCATGGTGCGCCTGTCTGCGGGGCGTGAAAGCATGTCTGAAGCGGCGCAGGCGCTGTGCTTTATGGCCGGTGCGAATTCGATCTTTACCGGCGAAAAATTGCTCACCGCGCCCAATGCCGGCGATGATAGTGACGCGGCGTTGTTCAAGAAACTCGGGCTGACCGCGCTGCAGGGCGAGGAACCGGCGCGTTCTTGTGCTAAGACCCCCGCCGAAACACAAAACCTTACCGGAGCGGATGCCACATGACCGACAAATCCCAAGAGCCAGCAATGCACATTGACACAGCCACCATCCACGCTGGCCAGCAACCAGACCCCACAACCAATGCGCGCATTACGCCAATTTATCAGACCGCGAGCTACGTGTTCAATGATGCCGAACATGCCTCAAACCTGTTTGCGCTTAAAGAGCCGGGGAACATTTATTCGCGTATCATGAACCCCACCAATGATGCGCTGGAGCAGAAAATCGCCGCGCTTGAAGGCGGCGTTGGCGCGCTTGGTGTTGCCTCGGGCCATGCGGCGCAACTCATCGCTTTTCACACGCTGATGGAATCGGGCTGCAACATCGTGGCGGCGAAGAAACTGTATGGCGGATCGCTCAACCAGATGAAGGAAAGTTTCCAGAAGTTTGGCTGGGAAACGCGCTTTGTCGATGCTGATGATGCGGCCAATGTCGCCGCTGCGATTGATGAAAAAACGCGCTGTGTATTTATCGAAAGCCTCGCCAATCCGGGCGGTGTGGTTTCCGATATTGCTGCGATTGCCGATGCCGCCCATGCCGCTGGTGTGCCATTGATCGTGGACAATACGATGGCGACGCCTGTTTTGTGCCGTCCGTTTGAAAATGGCGCGGATATCGTGGTGCATTCGACCACCAAGTTCCTCAATGGCCACGGCAATGCTGTTGGCGGTGTGATTGTGGATTCGGGCAAGTTTGATTGGGCCGCCCAAGCGGACAAGTTCCCCAGCCTGACCCAACCGAACGGTTCGTATCACGGCGCGATTTTGCTTGAATGTGTGGCCCCTGTTGGGCCGATTGCTTTTATCGTTGGCTGCCGTGTTTTGGGCCTGCGCGATCTAGGCCCCGCTATGGCACCGATGAACGCGTTTCTGGCTTTGACGGGCATGGAAACACTGTCCCTGCGTATGGAGCGGCATTGCGCCAATGCGCTGGAAGTTGCCAAATGGCTTGAAGCGCATGAGAAAGTGGAGTGGGTGCGCTATGCCGGGCTGGAGAATGATCCTTACCATGCGCTGGCAGGCAAATATCTGGGCGGCAAAGGCGGCGCGGTGTTCACCTTCGGCGTGAAAGGCGGATATGAGGCGGGCGTGAAACTCGTCTCCGGTGTAAAACTGTTCAGCCACCTTGCCAATATCGGTGACACCCGCTCCCTCATAATCCACCCCGCCTCGACCACGCACAGCCAGCTGGACGAACAAGGCTTAAAAGATGCAGGCGCCGGACCAGACGTTGTTCGCGTGTCGGTTGGAATTGAGCATATCGATGACATCAAAGCCGATTTGGCGCAGGCGCTGGATGCTATTTGATTAAACGCTTGGGGGAGGATCGCTGGACATGTTGGCTGTGTTGCCATTGCTGCTGGCGTCTCAGGGCACGGACTTGCCTCCTTGTGATCAGGCGAAAGCCGATCAGGGTATTCAGTTACACCTGACCGAGTGCGCACATAGGGAGCACGTGATCGCAGACCGCGCGCTCAATGCGCAATGGCGAGTGACGGCTGCCAAGATGCGAGAACTTGATGCGCGTTTCGCTGAATATGATTGGGGACGGCCTGCGCCCGAGTACTTCAGTTCACTGCTCGACGCGCAACGCGCGTGGCTCAAGTATCGGGATACCAGCTGTAGATTGGAAGGCGACATGCTCATAGGTGGCTCCATGCTTCCGATGGTTGTCAGCTCTTGCCTTGCCAGGATGACAAAAGCGCGAACTGAAGAACTTGAGTATCTTGCAGGATGGCCGGAATGAGCAAAACCCAACAGCTTCGTCATGCTGAACTCGTTTCAGCATCTATTTGGCGGCCCGCTCCGGCGGCGCTGGCGGAAGAATGGACCCTGAAACAAGTTCAGGGTGAAGCTTAGGGTATGAGCAATAAAGAGTATTCTGATGGCCGATCGCTTTCCCTAGAAGACACTTGCTTCGGCTGTGGGTGCCTAGGACTGTTGCTCGCTATATTGGGCCTCCTTTACATTATGCTCGTTTCAATCGCTTGTGACGAGGAATGTGGCGCTGGCGTTCAATGCGAGGACATTCCAAGAAACTTTTGCGACAATTGGGCAGAGCCAGTCTTTGTAGCCTACTGCACACTTTGTGCTTTACTCATCTTTTTGATCTTTAGGCTGTCACGCCAAGGGAAGAAATAATGTTCAAAAAAATCCTCATCGCCAATCGCGGCGAAATCGCTTGCCGTGTTATCAAAACTGCGCGCCGTATGGGTATCGCCACGGTTGCGGTCTATTCCGATGCCGATGCGCGCGCGCCTTTTGTGCGTATGGCGGATGAAGCGGTGCATATTGGCCCGCCGCCTGCCAACGAATCCTATCTGATCCCGGAAAAGATCATCGCCGCGTGTAAGCAAACCGGCGCAGAAGCCGTGCATCCCGGCTACGGCTTCCTGTCCGAGCGGGCCTCTTTCGTCGAAGCGCTTGAAGCAGAAAACATCGCCTTTATCGGCCCGCCTCCCGCTGCCATCGCGGCGATGGGGGACAAGATTGAATCCAAGAAACTCGCCAAGAAGGCAGGCGTCAATGTCGTCCCCGGTTTCGTTGGTGAAATCGAGGATACAGATCACGCGGTGCGCATCTCAGGTGAGATCGGCTATCCGGTGATGATGAAAGCCAGCGCGGGCGGCGGCGGCAAGGGAATGCGCCTTGCCTATAGCGAGAAAGACGTGCGCGAAGGGTTCGAAGCGACCAAGCGAGAAGGTCTCAACTCCTTCGGCGATGACCGTGTTTTCATTGAGAAATTCATCCTCGACCCGCGCCATATCGAAATCCAGATCATCGGCGATAAGCACGGCAATGTGCTCTATTTGAATGAGCGGGAATGTTCGATCCAGCGGCGTCACCAGAAAGTCGTCGAAGAAGCGCCCTCACCCTTTGTCACACCCAAAATGCGCAAAGCGATGGGTGAGCAATGTGTCGCTTTGTCCGCTGCGGTGGATTATCATTCTGCCGGCACGGTTGAGCTGATCGTCAGCGGCGCGGATGAAACGGGCGAAAGCTTTTACTTCCTTGAAATGAACACCCGCCTGCAGGTCGAACATCCTGTGACCGAAGCGATTACCGGCGTTGATCTGGTTGAACAGATGATCCGCGTGGCCGCTGGTGAAAAGCTCGCCATGACGCAGGATGATATCGGCATCGAAGGCTGGTCCATCGAAAACCGCGTCTATGCCGAAGACCCGTATCGCGGCTTCCTGCCCTCCACCGGGCGGCTGGTGCATTATGAACCGCCGGTTGAGCCATGGGCCGATGACGGCGCGGCCAATGGGCGGCGCGGCGTGGACGGTGTGCGCGTGGATGATGGCGTCTATGAAGGCGGCGAGGTTTCCATGTTCTATGACCCGATGATCGCCAAGCTGATCACTTGGGGCAAAACCCGCGATGAAGCCGCCGACAAACAAATCGCCGCGCTTGATGCGTTTCGCATTGAAGGCCTTGGCCACAATGTCGATTTCCTCTCGGCGCTGATGCAGCATGACCGGTTCCGCTCTGGAGAACTCACCACAGGCTTTATCGCCGAGGAATATCCTGACGGCTTTGAAGGCGCGGCAGTAGACGATGAAACACTGCGCCTGCTCGCCGGTGTTGCAGCCAGTATTGAGGCGGCGGGCGAAGCGCGCGCCAATGCGATTTCAGAGCAATTGGCCGAGCCAATAGTGGCCAGCACATCATGGGCTGTGCGCATTGACGGGCGCGATTTTGCCATCGATCTGGACGGCAATGGCGCGCAAGTAGATGGCCAAACGATTGCCTTCACCACCGATTGGCGACCCGGCTTGGCCGGCGCAATTGTCAGCCTGCCGGGTGACAAGACTCTGGGCATCAAAATCGCGCGTGATGGCGCCCATTGGCAGATCAACACACGCGGCCGCACCCATCGCATCCGCGTTTTGCCCGCCCGCCTTGCGCCGCTTGCTGAACATATGATCGAGAAGATCCCGCCTGATACATCCAAGATGCTGCTGTGCCCCATGCCCGGCCTGCTGGTAAAACTGCATGTCGCCGCTGGTGATGCGGTTGAAGCTGGACAGCCGCTGGCCACAGTCGAAGCGATGAAGATGGAAAACATCCTGCGCGCCGAAAAATCCGGCACCATCGCCAGCATCAACCACGCAGAAGGCGAAACCCTGGTGGTGGATGCGGTGATTTTGGAGTTGGAAGATTAGGGGGCTGACGCTTAGTGCCGCCAGCCTTTAGGAGGTTTCAAGCCTTTTCTTAAGCCTGACAAAAGGTGCCAGCAATTGCTCTGGGGTCGCCTGCTCGATCATGCCGGCGTCCACCTCCGCGCGCGACCAGAACATTGATGGCGCTTCATCGTCGACCATCGACCATGCGGGGAATAGCCGCTCAGGCGTTTCTTCCTGCATAAGAAGTTGCACATTGACGTGACGATCATCGACGCGGATTTCGTCAAACAAAGCGTCAATTGCGGCAGCGGGCCCTTCGATCAATTGCAGATAGATGTCCTGCCGACAGATCAGCGCCCCGGTGATGGAATTACGGGCATTATTGCGCCGTGCCTGCGACAAAATGCCCGCCAGCATCGCGCTTTCAAACCCAAAGGGCTGCGATGAATAGATAATGCGTTTGTCCATTATGCGTCCCCGAAAACAGCTCCTCACGATCAGCAAAATGCCGCGCGTGCCTCTGGTTTATAGGAAGCGGTGGCAAATGACGACTGATCGTTTGGGGGTTGCAGCTGGATGGCTAGTTTAGATGTTAAGCTGACGAAAGGCTGACATTCAACTCTCGACCCAGTTTCGGGCATTGCGAAAAGTGGTATTTGCGTTCAGATTCATGGGTATGAAAACAGCTCTCGAGCTCCATGAAACTGAACTTGACCCCGCAGATCGTGACTTCCTTGCACAAATCCGGGAGCACGGGTGGTTCGGCACACGCGTTTTCGATCGAAAGAAGCAGGAACCTGACTTCACCTACTCAACCGGCTTCTTCCATGGGCTAGGCTATCCAGAAATCATTGTGTTCTCATTGCCGAAGCAGGTGTCCCACGACATTTTATGGGACATTTACCGCGACATTCGCGATGGGGATGTTCCGAAACCAGAGACAAGGCTCTCGGGTATATTCGGGAACCATCAGGCTGTGCTCCTTCCTGCCTCTCGGGACTTCTACGCAGAGCATCTTGGTTGGAGTCGGTGGTTCTACCGCGGTGACGATTTCCCGTGCCTCCAGCTTGTTTGGCCGGACCGTACGGGGTTGTTTCCGTGGCAGCCGGACTTCGATCCAGCGTTCGCAAGCGATCAGCCCGATTTAACAGATGGCAGTTGGACCGGCCTAACGATTTGACGTCGGCTTTCACTCCCAATTCCGGGCAATCACCCAATCGCGCCGCCCGCCCCAAACCAGACACCCCACCCCCTTTCCTACATAACCAAATAGGTTCACGCCTTGGCTGTTTATCACCAAGGAGAACCACGCATGGCCTTACTCGAAGCCCTTATCGGACCCGTTGCTCAGCTGATCGACAAGATCATTCCTGACAAAGAAGCCGCCGCCAAAGCCAAGCTGGAATTGATCCGGCTCGAAGGCACGCAAGATTTGCAGAACATCGAAGCGCGCCTGTCCGCCATTGTTGCCGAGGCCAATTCGAAAGACCCGTGGACAAGCCGCGCGCGGCCCAGTTTCCTGTATGTCATGTATACGATGCTTCTCTTCGCCCTTCCGATGGGCCTGCTTGCCGCTTTCAACCCCGGTGCTGCGCGTGACATTGGTGCTGGCATGAACGCCTATCTCAATGGCTTGCCCGAACCGCTCTATGCGCTGTTTGGTACAGGCTATCTGGGTTACACCGCCGCGCGGCAGTGGGGCAAAGTGAAAGGCGTGGACAAATAGGCGCGCAAACCTCCTGCCCCCCCGCCAACTGCATCGGGGCCACAGGTTTGCCTCCAGGACTGTGTCCAACGTGTCCATTTTGTAGGATTTGCCGTGGCCCCGCTGCTTACAAGCGGCTAAGTTGGTGCACATGACTGACATCATCTACGTCCTGAACGGCCCTAATCTCAATCTGCTCGGCACGCGAGAACCGGAGATCTACGGCTCCGATACGCTCGACGATATTGCGGCCATGTTGCAAGACCGCGCGGTAGAGCTTGGCCTGACCATTGAGATGCGCCAATCGAACCATGAAGGCCATTTGGTGGATTGGCTGCATGAGGCGCAAGGCTCTGATGCAAAGGCAGTTTTGCTCAATGCGGCGGCCTATACGCACACCTCGATCGCGCTGCTTGATGCGATCAAGGCGATCACTACGCCGGTGATCGAAGTGCATCTGTCAGACCCTGAAACGCGTGAGGATTTCCGGCATCATTCATGGGTTGGCTTGGGCGCGGTGCAATGTGTGAAAGGGCATGGGCCGCAAAGCTATCTCATCGCATTGGAGGCGGCGGCCAAGCTATAAGCGGGCGGCGGCTCTTGCGTTGCGATGCAACAACTTCTAGCTCCACGGTTTAGCGAATAACGTTGCAATGGAGAATTCATGCCGAACGCCAAATCTGGTGCCGGGGCTCGCTCCGGAATGAAAGTCGATACCGCGCTGGTGCGTGAACTTGCTGAAATGCTGTCCGAAACGGGCCTCACCGAAATTGAGGTTGAAGAAGGAGAGCGGCGCATTCGCGTGGCGCGCGGCGGTTTGGCTGCGCCAGCATCAGTGTCAGCGCCAGTGTCAGCGCCAGTGTCAGCGGCCGTGGCGGCCCCTGCTGCGACACCCGCAGCGGCTGAAGCGCCCGCGGGCCAACCTGCTGTTGAGGCAGGCGATCTCAGCAATGCGCTGCGTTCTCCCATGGTGGGCACGGCGTATCTCTCTGGCGATCCGGAATCCGCACCGTTTGTGTCAGTTGGTGATAGCGTGAAAGAAGGCGATACCTTGCTGATCGTTGAAGCGATGAAGGTAATGAACCCGATTACCGCCAACAAAGCTGGCACGATCAAGCAAGTGCTGGTGGCCAATGCGGATCCGGTCGAGTTTGACCAACCGCTGGTCATCATTGCCTGAAGCGCGCGCTGCCATGCCAATAACCCGCATCCTCATCGCCAATCGCGGCGAAATCGCGCTGCGCATTCACCGTGCTGCTCATGAAATGGGCATCGAGACTGTGGCGGTGCACTCCACCGCCGATGCCGATGCGATGCATGTGCGCCTTGCCGATCACGCGATTTGCATCGGCCCGCCGCCTGCCGGTCAAAGCTATCTGAACCATGCTGCGATCATCTCAGCAGCTGAGATCAGCGGCGCGGATGCGATCCATCCGGGCTACGGCTTCCTGTCGGAAAACGCCCAATTTGCCGAGATTGTGGAAAGCCACGATATCGCATGGATCGGGCCCAAGCCTGAACATATCCGCACCATGGGTGACAAAGTCGCCGCCAAGAAAACCGCTGGTGATCTGGGCCTCCCGCTCGTCCCCGGATCGGCTGGCGCGGTAGAAACCATGGACGAGATTCGCGCGGTCGCTGATGAGATTGGCTATCCCGTGATCGCCAAAGCTGCTGCTGGCGGCGGTGGCCGCGGGATGCAGGTCATCACCGGGCCGGAAAAGCTGGAAGAACTGGTCACACAGGCCAAGAACGAAGCGCAATCCGCTTTTGGTGATGACACGATGTATGTCGAGAAATACCTCGGCAATCCGCGCCATATTGAGTTTCAGGTATTTGGCGATGGCAATGGCAATGCGATCCATTTGGGAGAGCGTGATTGCTCTTTGCAGCGCCGCCATCAAAAGGTCTTCGAAGAAGCGCCCTCGCCCGTTATCACGCCTGAAGAACGTGATCGGATGGGTTCGATCGTCTCCAAAGCGATGGCCGATATGGGATATCGCGGCGCGGGAACGATTGAGTTTCTGTGGGAAGATGGCGAGTTCTACTTCATCGAAATGAATACTCGTTTGCAGGTCGAACATCCGGTTACCGAAATGGTCACAGGCGTCGATCTGGTGCGCGAACAAATCCGCGTTGCCGAAGGGCATCCGCTCTCTGTCACGCAGGATGAAATCGAGCTGCACGGCCATGCCATTGAATGCCGTATCAATGCCGAAGACCCGTTCACCTTCGCGCCTTCGCCCGGCCTTGTGAACTACTATCATGCGGCTGGCGGCATGCATGTGCGCGTGGATAGCGGGTTGTATGCTGGATATCGCATTCCGCCTTATTACGATTCCATGATCGCCAAGCTGATCGTTTACGGGTCAAGCCGCGAAAAATGCATGATGCGTTTGCGCCGTGCGTTGGAAGAAATGGTGATCGAAGGCGTGAAGCACTCTGTGCCGCTGCATCAAGAGCTGCTTCGCGAACCCGATGTGATCAGCGGTGATTACACGATCAAATGGCTGGAAGAATGGCTGGCAAAGCGCGAGACGGATTAGCCTCCGCATTGCTAGCCGGGCGTTCAAAAGCCTTTCCTACGCATCATCATCGGCTGCAGAGATGCTGCAGCCGCAATTCGCCAGTTACTGCTGTTAAACTGTAAGCGGAACGCCCGGCTGGTGCTTTGCTGTGCGGATCGTCAGCGAGGTTTTGACAGAAGCGACATTGGGCGCAGGCGTCAGCTTGCTGGTGAGAAACTCTTGAAAACTCTGCAAATCTTCTGACACGATTTTGAGGATAAAATCGATTTCGCCATTGAGCATATGACATTCGCGCACTTCGGGAAGTGCCAGCACGTGATCTTCAAAAGCGCGCAGATCCTCTTCGGCCTGGCTGCGCAAGGACACCATTGCAAAAACCGTGATGCTAAAACCCAATTTGGATCCATCAAGATCGGCGTGATAGCCTTTGATAACGCCCGATTCTTCCAAAGCCCGCACACGGCGCAAACATGGCGGCGCAGTCAGGCCAACTCTGGTAGCAAGATCGACATTGGTGACCCGCCCCTCATCTTGCAATTCGGCCAGCAAGCGCCGATCAATCTCGTCAAGATTACCCATCAAATGCCCCTTAAATGTCGCTCTCATGCCAGAACGGGCAATGCGTTTGGAATATCATACGCTTTTCCACCGCTTTTGCAGACAGATTATTGTTTATGACCGCAATCGTCCCTTTTTGCAACGCACGGTAAAGCCTCAATTCCAGCATGGTTACGATCAGGTTAGGGATATCTGCGCGCAAATGCGTTTAGTTCCGGAGTATCCATGCAATTTGACGACCGCCTCAGTACTGTCTTGCGCAAACGCGCAGGAAGCGCGGCGGGTGCGCGGACACAATTTCGGCAATTGCTGGATTTGCTGGGGAGCGGCGCAACCAAGCGAGATCGCGGGTTAAACGCTGAAGCCGGAACCCGCTTGGCGGATTTATGCGATGCAATTGAACCCGATGTGCAGACACAAATACTGCGCGAACCGGGTCTGCGATTGCGCAATGCAGAACTGGTTGAGGCGCTTGCATGGGCCGAGCCCAAAGTCGCTGCATCAAGTATGGCGATGGCTCAGCTTGGTGAACACGAATGGCTGACGATGATCCCTCGGCTCCCCACAGTGGCGCGTGGTTTCCTGCGGCATCGCAGGGATTTGCCCACCAGAGTGAAGCGTCAGCTTGACCAACTGGGCATAGGCGATCTGGTGTTCGCCGATCCGGGGCTTGCAGAATTTGAGACGGTTGCTGAGGAGCCAGTGGCCATACCGGAGATTGCTGCGGCTAAACTGGTCCCTGTCCCTGCACCTGCACCTGCACGAACGCCTACTCCGGCGCCTAGTCCGGCGCCTGCTCCAACAATCGAACCCCAGCCCGCAGCCAAAGCAGAAAGTGCTGACAGGCCCGAAAGTGCTGACAGCCCCGAAAGTGCTGACAGCCCCGAAACGCCCGACAGCATCGCAACGCTGCTGCAACGTATTGAGCGGTTTCGCGGTACGCGCCGCACGCCCAGCTATGCCCCTCGCCTGCCGCTAGGCGATAACGCAGCTACCGATGCGGCGGGCCGGATTGAAATGGCCAATTTGCGCTGTGATGCGAACGGCGTTGTTACTTGGGCGTCGAGCAGCACTGCGCCATGGTTGATCGGCATGGTCCTCACCGCGCCAAAGCCCGGCCCGCTTGTGCGGTTTGGTGATGCGACGATCGCCAAAGCGCTGCGCCGCCAGCAGCCGCTTTCCAACGCGCTCATTACTATTGATGCAGCGCCGGGGATCAGCGGGCAGTGGTGGCTGGATGCAACGCCCGTTTTCGCTTCTGCCACGGGAGCATTTGAAGGGTATCGCGTTTGCCTGCGCCGTGCTGCGGACTTGCCAGCACCATCGCAAAAGCCAAGCAATACTGGCGATCATACGCGTGAATTGCTGCATGAATTGCGCACCCCTGTAAATGCCATCCAGGGCTTTGCCGAGATTATTCAACAACAGCTGTTCGGTCCGGCCCCACATGAATATCGCGCCCATGCCGCCGCCATTGCGGTTGATGCGGCCAAGCTTTTGGCAGGTTTTGACGAAGTGGACCGGCTGACCAGATTGGAAAGCGACGCGCTTGATCTGGATAGCGGGGCGGCGGATTTGCGCGAGTGTGTAAGCGCAACCATACAGCGGCTGGCTGGTGTGTTGGAGCCGCGCGGGGCCGGGTTTGACCTGACAGTCGCTGGCTCGCCTTTCACCACTGCGATGAGCAAGCCTGAACTGGCGCGGCTTATCTGGCGCATTTTGGCAACTGTTGCAGGATCGCTGAACATGGGCGAGCACATTCGGCTGGACATGATTGCCGATGAAGAGCGGCTGCGCATAAAACTGGATTGGCCCGATAGTCTGCGGCAGCGATTGGAAGAAAACAAGATCGATACCGGCCGCCGCGCAGCCATTTCCGCTGGCATGTTCCATCCGCGCTTCACCTTGCGGCTGGCCAATGCAGAAGCGCGCGCTGCGGGCGGCAAGCTTAAACTGGGGGAAAAGCGCATCACTTTGACCTTGCCCCCTCATGCAGCCTCTGGCACCCAAGAACCTGAGCAGACCGATGACGCCGCAAAGGTCGGAGCATAGGGCCATCGCCCGCTGCACGAGGCGCTTGGGGGAAGAATGATGGCAATGCGGAGCTTACTCGATCCGCCCCCTCAAAGCGCGATGGCGAAGTTTGCCGACGATACGCCGCGTTTCTTGCTGACCATCGATACCGAAGAGGAATTCGATTGGGATCAACCCCTTACCCGCGACACCCACGGCACCGTCCACGTCCCGCGCATCGCCAAGTTTCAACAATTTTGCGAAAATGAAGGCGTGGTTCCGGTGTGGCTGGTCGATTGGCCAATTGCCAATTCGCGCGAAGCGGCACAGATTTTGCGCGAGCCATTGGCGCGGGGCAAAGCTGAAATCGGAGTGCAGCTGCACCCTTGGGTCAACCCGCCTTTTGCCGAGGATGTGACGCAGTACAATTCATTTGCAGGCAATCTGACGCCCGATCTGGAAGCGCAAAAGTTCCGCCATTTGCGCGACAAGATCGAGGCGAATTTTGATATTGCCCCGATGATATACCGCGCAGGCCGCTATGGCCTTGGCCCATCAACGGCGGAAATGCTGGCAAGCAATAGCATTGCGATTGACAGTTCTGTGCGCGCGAAGTTTGATTATTCGCATTCTGGAGGCCCCGATTATCGGCCCCACCCGCTTGCGCCATATTGGCTGGATGATGAACGCCAATTGCTTGAACTGCCTTTGACGACTTGCTTTTGGGGAATGCTGCGGCGGCAGGGGGATATGATTTACCCAAGGCTGTGGCGCGCGCCTGCTTTGCGCGGTGTCTTGGCGCGGCTGGGCCTGCTCGAACGTATTCCGCTAACGCCCGAAGGAGTGAGCGTTGAGGAAGCCATTCGCGCGATCGATATGGCGCTTGATGACAAATTGCCGCTGCTCGTCTTTTCGTTTCACAGCCCATCGCTGCGCGCAGGTCATACGCCTTATGTGAAAGGTGAAGCGGATCTGGATGCGCTCTATGATTGGTGGCGGCGCGTTTTTAGCTATCTGGAAATGCGCGGGGTTAAGCCCAGCAATGTGCGCGATGTGATGGACACAGTGGTACGATAGCCTTACCGGCCCGCCACATGATCCAAAACAGACACGGGGCCCAAGTTTTCCAGAAAAAAGAAAATGGTCGGGGAGACAGGATTCGAACCTGCGACCCTCTGTTCCCAAAACAGATGCGCTACCAGGCTGCGCCACTCCCCGACCGGGGTCTTCGCGGACAATGCTGGTGGGCCCGGCAGGACTTGAACCCGCGACCTAGCCGTTATGAGCGGCCAGCTCTAACCAACTGAGCTACAGGCCCTTCCGGCCAGCTTTGTCTGCTGCGCAATGCCCCTAGCTTGCCGAATGCCGCTGGGCAACCCGCTTAGCGCATTAGCTTTTGCAAACGTGGCCGAAACCGCAGAAAACCGCGATAAATCCGCTCCAAAATGGCCAAGATAAGGCGGTTGTGCGCTAGTAAACCAAGCGGTCGAAGAACGGGGATAACCCTCCACATAGCCGCAAATGCCGCTGCGCCGGAGCGAATCTGACCATCTTCCTCCGCATGAAAGCGCGCCAGCAGATCGCCGCGATCAATAGGGCATGACGCATCATCGCAATCAGTCGCATCGACGAAATTGATCGTACCGCGCTTGTCCAATTTGCGCATGAACGCGATTTCACGCTGGCACAGCGGACAATTGCCATCATGCCATACGGTCACCCTAGCCAACGCGTGCAACCTTTTGTGCCAAAGCCAGACCTGACAAATACGCCAGCTCCACCCGTGGCCCCAGCAGCCAATCGCCACAAGCGCCAATGCCCTGATCCTTGTCCCACATTGCGCCCACATCGCTCACCGGCACATTGGCATAACGCCAACGATGCGCGCTGACGGAAACGGTGGCAGGAAGCGGGCCGAGAGCTTCTGCCAAAGCGGATAGGAGCAAATCTTGCACCTCTTCGCGCTCCAGCTCCAGATGTTCACGCGACCATTCTGGCGACGCTTGGATCACCCAGCATTCCGCATCCTCGCGCTCTGGTTTGGATGAATTGCGCGCCGCCCAGCCAATCGCACCTGCATCGCGCAAGCAATCAGCGGCGTCCACGCGGCTTTCAAAAGCGGCCATCACCGTCCAATTGGGCAAAGAGACCACGGCAGCGGCCGCGTCGGCCATCGCTGGGGCAAGTTGAGCCAGCAAAGGCGCGGCCTGTTCAGCTGGCACTGCAACCAGCACCGCATCAAACGGACCTTGCGTTTCGCCATCATCGCGCAGCAGCCATGAGGCTTTGCCTTCGCGCCGGATCGATTGAATGCGCGCTCCAAATTCCACATCCGCCGCCTCGGCCATAGCCTTGATCGGCGCGTTCATGCCCGGCGTGCCCACCCATGCCGCATCACCGGCAGCAGGCCAGCGTGCGACTACGCCTTCGCTTTCCCAAACTGCGACCTGTGCTGCGAAACGCGGATCTTTGGCGGTGAAATATTGCGCGCCGTGATCGAAGCGATATTGCGCATCGCCCACATTCACCCGCCGCGTTGACATCCGGCCACCCGGCCCGCGCCCTTTGTCAAACAGGCGCACGTCATGTCCGCCAGCTTTTAAAGCCGCGCCGCAAGCCAATCCGGCCATTCCGGCCCCGATAATCGCAATATCCATATCTGCCTTTTGTAAGTTCAGAGCCTGAGAGCAATACCGCCTTCAGTCCCTTCGCTATTCAGTCTGATTTGACGCCTTTTAGCAAAGCTTCGTCCAGCTTGTCGCCATGCAAGACAGAGACATCGCCGGTCGATTCAAGAACCACCGCGCGTACCTCGCGAAGGTCAAGCACATTGGCTTCGCGCAGCTTGGCCCGCAGATCGCTTTCTGCAACGCGCGATTTCTTCAATGCGGAGTGTATAATTTCGCCATCGCGCATCAGCATAAGCGGTTCGTTATCAAGAACATCTTCCGCTGTTTCGGAATCCTTGCGCAGCCGCGAAGTTGCCCATTGCAATATAAACAACCCGGCCATGGCCAGCAAAGCCTGAGCAAAACCGGTCCATTGGGTGGCCTGCGCGGCACCTGCCACCAGCGATCCCAGCGCAATGGTCATCACAAAATCAAAGCTGGTCATCTTGGACAAGGAGCGCAGGCCAAGAATGCGGATTTGCACCACCACAAAAAGCAGCGCCACCATCGCTAGCGCAAGCCCGCGCACGATCAGATCAAGTGTCGTATTTTCGAAGAACATGGCTGCATAACGGGGCGTGCGAAGTGAAGGTTCCGCCACGCTTGCCTGCAACGCCTCCAATCCCTATCTGCGCACCAACACATTCACCCAGATATACCTCGAAGGACCGACCCGATGGCCGCGCAATACGCATATGTCATGAAGAGCATGACCAAGACCTTCCCCGGCGCGAACAAGCCGGTGCTGGAGAACATCAATCTGCAATTTTATCGCGGTGCGAAAATTGGCATTGTTGGCCCCAACGGCGCGGGTAAATCCACGCTGATCAAGATCATGGCCGGGATTGATACTGACATCACCGGCGAGGCATGGCCGGGCGAAAATATCTCTGTGGGCTATCTTGAGCAGGAGCCGCAGCTTGATGAGAGCAAGACTGTCATCGAAAACGTGCGCGAGGGAGCGATGGAAACGGCCCAGCTGGTTGAGCGGTTCAATGCCATCTCTGCCGAAATGGCTGAGCCTGATGCCGATTTCGAAAAGCTTGGCGAGGAAATGAGCGAGCTGCAAACCAAAATCGACGCGGTGGATGGCTGGACGCTGGATAACCAGCTGGAAATCGCGATGGAAGCTTTGCGCTGCCCGCCGTCGGATATGGGCGTTGAAAGCCTTTCGGGCGGTGAAAAACGCCGCGTTGCGCTCACAAGGTTGCTGATCCAGAAACCTGATATTCTGCTGCTTGATGAGCCCACCAACCACTTGGATGCTGAAAGCGTTGAATGGCTGGAAAACCATCTGAAGGAATATGCCGGCGCTGTCTTGATGATCACCCACGATCGCTACTTTCTTGATAATGTGGTGGAATGGATCCTCGAACTCGATCGCGGCTCATACTTCCCTTATGAAGGCAATTATTCCACCTATCTGGAAAAGAAGGCCAAGCGGCTGGAGCAGGAAGGTCGTGAGGAAAGCGGGCGGCAAAAAGCCCTGTCGCGCGAATTGGAATGGATCCGCCAAACACCCTCTGCCCGCCAGACCAAGAGCAAAGCGCGCGTACGCAAGTTCGAACAATTGCAGGACGCGCAAGGCGACCGCAAACCGGGCAAAGCGCAGATCGTTATCCAGGTGCCAGAACGTCTCGGCGGCAAAGTGATCGAGGCCAAAGGCATTACCAAAGCCTATGGCGATAAACTGCTGTTTGAAGACCTGTCTTTCATGCTGCCACCGGGCGGCATTGTCGGCGTGATCGGGCCAAACGGCGCGGGTAAATCCACGCTGTTCAAGATCTTGACTGGCAAAGAAACACCTGACGATGGCGAAGTGCAGATCGGCGATACCGTTCATCTGGGCTATGTCGATCAAAGCCGCGATGATCTCGATCCGAAGAACAATGTGTGGGAGGAAATCTCCGACGGTTTGGATTACATGCAGGTCAACGGCCACGACGCCAGCACGCGCGCTTATGTTGGCGCGTTCAACTTCAAAGGCGCTGATCAGCAGAAGAATGTTGGCAAGCTATCGGGCGGTGAACGGAACCGCGTGCATATGGCCAAGATGCTAAAACAAGGCGGCAATGTGCTGCTGCTCGATGAACCGACCAACGATCTTGATGTGGAGACATTGGGCGCTTTGGAAGAAGCGATTGAAAACTTCGCGGGCTGCGCCGTGGTCATCTCGCACGACCGCTTCTTCCTGGATCGCCTCGCAACGCACATTCTGGCGTTTGAAGGCGATAGCCATGTGGAATGGTTTGAAGGCAATTTCGAAAGCTATGAAGAAGACAAACGCCGCCGCCTGGGCGATGCAGCGGATCGGCCAAGTCGGGTGAGTTATAAGAAGTTGTCGCGTTGATGCGGAGAGACTTTGCGCTTTTGATTGTTGCTCTCCTTTGCACATCTTCCATGTTCTCGGCGGCGAGTGGACAAGATTCGCCTCAGCCTCCGACCCTAGATGCTGCTGAGACGATGGAGCAAATTGAGACCCAGCCTGTGGACTAGACGACCAAGGTCTACACGGTACCTGAGCTTGTCGAAGCTGGTGGCGAACCTCCAATCATTGACAACACTCCCGAAGAACCGGACTTGCGCGCATTGTTCGCTCAGGGCATCCAAGGCGAGGTTGGGGTCGAATTCACAGTAACCACGGACGGTTCTGTAAACGATGTCAACGTCCAAGTGTCGGGTGGCTCAGCCGAGCTCGACGAAGTCGCAGTCTCGTTAGTATCGCAGTTTTCCGGACAAGCTGGGCGGGACAAGGATGGATTGCCCGTAGTGGTACGCGGTGAATACTCCCTGCAGTTTTGGAAGGACAGTATCGTCGATGGTACTTTAGGGGCAAGGACTTGTGCTGACTTCGTAACCGATGCCGATTGGTTTCATCAGCTTAATCCTGAAGCCAAACTCGACCAGATGCGGGTTTGGCGCATGACTGTTGGCCTTTTGTCCGCAGGACCACTTTTGCGAGGCGAGATTACCGAAGTTCCAGATGCGCAGGACGTCTACGAGATGTGCGCCCGTCGGCCTTCTCGCAATTTCCTGGAAGCGTATCGACGTTCGCTATGAGCAATTACTGCAAAGCCTGATCCCGCATCAAGTGCGGGATGACGATCTCGTGGGTGTGGTGCGAATGGGCGGTTGCGGAGTGAGAAGACGTTTGTGGGAGGGGCGACACCCCGCCCCTCTCCCGTCGCCCCGTGCTTGACACGGGGCTTGGCTACTCTTTCGGTGCCGACACATCAGGATACCACTGCTCCCACAGATCATCCCAATCTAGATTCTCCTTCTCGATTAGCGCAAACTTCCACTGCCGACGCCATTTCTTCACCAGCTTCTCGCGCGCGATGGCAGGCTCGATCTGCTCGTGCAGCTCTGCATAGACCAGCTTGTTTTTGCAGGTTTCAGCCACATGCACAGAGCCGATGCCTTCGCGGTGTTGGACCACGCGGCGCGCTAGATCAGAGGTCACACCGACATACATCCCGCCGCGATAACGGTTTGCCATAATGTAGACCCAGCCGCCTTTTTCCATTTGTTGGGTATGAAGAGAGCCGGGGCGCTAGAAAAGCCCCCACCCCTCAAGGTATCACAAAACCCCCGCGCCACTCCGCTCCGTCCCGCCGGAAACGTGCCCGGCGATGGCCGTCATGCGCCAGATAGAGCCAGTCGAGCGACGTCAGCTCCACTGTTAAAATCGCAAAATTCTCTCTTGCGGGGGCGACCTGCGCGTCATCGGGCTGAATACCTTCGGCCCATTGCGGCAGGCCTGATGTTGGCCCATCCGCCGCGCGGCCCGGGGCGCCCTCGGCCAGATAGCACCGGCGCGCATAATTGCTGCTTTGCTTCCACGCTGCATCTACTTGCGCGCCTTGGGTAAGCGCTTTGCCGTTCCCACGCGCTCTAATCTGCGTTTTTGCGCCCGGATCATAGAACAGCACGCCAACCGCCCCGCCCTCACGAACAGCGGTGCATTTGGGTGCGCGCGCATCGGTGTGAAAGCGCAAGCCCCATTGCTCCCCATCAAATTCCCGCAGCACCATCACTCGCAGATTTGCATCGCTCGTGCCGACAACAGGGGTGTGCATGGGGGAGCGGCGATCTTTGCCTGCCTGAATCAGCCGGGTGGCGATATCGTCGCGAATGTCATCAAGAGTGTCGAACATCTGATTGGAAGTAAGCGCTACACCGCGAGAGGCAAGCGCTACCTTGTTCATGTTCAGCGCCTTGAACATTAACGTAAGCCTGACAGGCCGGTTCAGTTGTGGGACAGCCCGACTCGCCTAGAAAGCCTCTACCAGCGCCGCAGCACTCGAGCGGCTTCAATTTGGGGAGAGCATAGAGATGCGACTGGAAGACCTATTAAAAACAAGCGGGTGGACAGCTCTTGCAGCTGCCCTTGCCGCTCTTGCCGCACCGGCGCCCGTCTTGGCGAGCGCAGATGCCGCTGGCGCAGAACAGCGGGCCGAGCGCACTGATCGCTCGACCAGAAATCAACGCGCAAACCGTAATGAGACACGCTCACAGCGTCGGTCGAACCGCGGGACAGAGCGTCAATCGCGCAGCACTTCGCGTGAAAGCCGCAGTTCTTCGCGCCAACAGCGCGCCAACAATCGCGGCGAACAGCTGCGCAACAGAGCGGCCAACACCAACCGGGCGACAACCAACCGTCGCACAAGCACCAACACGCGGGCCGAACCGCGCCGCACGCAGCAGCGTGTGCCCGAGGCCAGGCAACGTGCGCGGCAGATTGATCAGCGCTCTGAAAGACGCGCCAACCGTGTTGAAAATCGCGGTGATCGTCAGGCCAATCGCGCATCGCGCAATGGCAATGATCGCGCCGCACGTACCATTGACAGGCGTTCGGAACGCAATGCCCGGCAAATTGAGCGGCGCGGTGATCAAAGGGCGCGTAATGTGGTGAACACTGCCCGGCAGGATCGCCGGGAGCGGGTTAATAATCGGGAGCGGGTTAGCACGCGCGAACGAACACGCGATGTCCGCAATGATCGTCGCAATAATCAGCGCGCAGAACGCCGCAATGATCGGCCACGCAATCTGGGTGAGCGTTTAGGCTCCACCGATAGCCGCGCGATTGATCGGGCAGAGCGCCGGAACCGGGATCGCAATGCGCGCGATCGGGATCGTAACCGCAGCTACCGTGATCGTGACCGCAACCGTTCGTATTCCGCTCGGAACAATCGCCAATATCGCGATCGCAATGGCTCCTATCGCAACGGATATCGCGATGCGCGGCGCGAAGCGCGGCACAATCATCGCCGCTGGGATCGTCGCTGGCGTTCGCACAACCGGTACAATTGGAACCGTCACCGTTACAGCAATCGGAGCATCTTCCGCCTTGGCCGGTATTACGCGCCCTATCGGAATTACTCCTATCGCCGCTTAAGCATCGGTTTTCATATCGACAGCCTGTTCTTCTCGAGCCGGTACTGGATCAACGATCCGTATGATTATCGCTTGCCCGAAGTGTACGGCCCTTATCGCTGGGTCCGGTATTATGACGATGTCGTCCTTGTCGATATCTACACCGGCGAAGTGGTCGACGTGATCCATGATTTCTTCTGGTAAGAGCGCGTTTTAGCGCCAACCAAACCCAACTATGCCGGTGCGAGTGACCGGCACTGCGAGCCCCCCGCCTCCCCTGTTGTGGCGGGGGGCTTTGCATGGGTGAGCGGATTTGCGTTTCGGGCTTGCCGTGGCGGTATCAGCCTGCCTAAACATGAACATTATGAGCGAGACGAAAAGCAAGTTCCCTGAAAACGCTGATCAGGCCGGATTGATGCGCATGGGCCGCCAGGTGCGCGAACGTGTAGCAACCAACCCGCAAGTTTACAAAGTGCCCAGCGAAGAGGTTGAGCTGTTCGCCATCGGTGATTTCATGACGCCGGACGAATGCGCCAAAATGCGCGAACTGATTGACGCATCGGCCAAGCCAAGCGTCGTGTTCGATATGGATTATTCCGAAGGCTATCGCACCAGCTATTCGGGCGATGTCGATCCGCATGATCCTTTCGTGAAGAAAATCAGCCGCAGGATCGACGATCTGCTCGGCATTGATCCCAGCTTTGGGGAGACCATTCAAGGCCAGCGTTATATGCCCGGCCAAGAGTTTCAGCCGCATCATGACTGGTTCCACCCCGGCACAAATTACTGGGATCTGGAGATGAACCGTGGAGGCCAGCGCAGTTTTACCGCGATGGTCTTCCTCAATCAGGTGGAGGCCGGCGGCACAACCGATTTCGTTGATCTGGAAATCGCTTTGGAGCCAAAGCCGGGTGTGCTGGTGGTGTGGAACAACGCGCTGCCCAATGGGCAAACCAATTCCAAAACAATCCATGCCGGACGCCCGGTGATATCTGGTGAGAAATACATCATCACCAAATGGTATCGCACCAAGAAGTGGACTTAACGCGTGAGCGCTTCTGCAATCAGTTTACGGCTGTTTTCAATACCATAAAGCGAGATAAAGCTGCCCATGCGCGGCCCTTGTGATGTGCCCAGCAGCGTTTCGTAAAGCGCTTGGAACCAATCGCGAAGCTTTTCAAACCCGTGCGTTTCGTTCTTGCCGATCTCGTAAACCAGCGTTTGAATATCTTCTGCCGCAGTGTCGGCATCAAGCGCTGACAAAGCTTCATCAAGATCGCGCAAAGCCGCCGCTTCATTCGCTTCGGGCGCGCGCCGGTTAAGCGTGGGCGCCACAAAATCGCGATTATAGGCCAGCGCCCGGTCCACCAATACATCAAGATCGGTATTGGCCTTGGGCGATGCGTCTTCAATGTAATTGCCAAGATACGACCACACCTGCTCCCGCGTGGCACCCTCGCCCAAAACGCCCACCAGATTGAGCAACAGGCCATAGGTCACAGGCAGGCTATCACCTGCGCCATCGGCAGGGCCGCTTGCGCGCAGCAAATGCCATGCAGGATTGCCCAGCTGCTTTTCCACCGGTTGCGAAGGGATCGCGGCGCGGAATTGCCAATATTCGTCCACTGCGCGCGGGATCACGCCAACATGCAGCTGCTTGGCGCTTTTCGGATTGGCGTAGATATAATGGCCAAGGCTCTCTTCGCTGCCATAGGTCAGCCATTCCTCAATCGTCAGACCATTGCCTTTGGACTTGGAAATCTTCTCACCATTGGCATCGAGGAACATCTCGACAATCATGCCTTCGGGCCTGCGCCCGCCCAAAGCCTTCACAATTTTGCCCGATTGCGTGACGCTGTCGGTCAGATCCTTGCCGCACATTTCATAATCCACGCCCAGCGCATACCAGCGCATGGCCCAATCGACTTTCCATTGCAGCTTGGCCTGACCGCCGAACACGCTTTGTTCGATCCGCTCGCCATCATCTTCAAAGGCAATCATGCCCGTTGCAGGGTCAAGCACTTCGACGGGGACTTGCAGAACAATTCCGCTTGTCGGGCTGATCGGCAGGACGGGCGAGTATGTCTTGCGCCGTTCTTCGCGCAAAGTTGGCAGCATGACGCCCATAATCGCATCAAAATTGGTGAGCACATTGGCCAGCGCATCATCAAACGCGCCGGAATTGTAACGATCACTGGCGGCCACAAATTCATATTCAAAACCGAACCGATCAAGAAAATCGCACAGCATCGCATTGTTGTGATGTGCAAAGCTTGCAAACTTTTCAAATGGATCGGGGATGCGGCTTAGCGGCTTGCCGAGATTTTCCGTCAGCAGCGCTTGATTGGGCAGATTGTCAGGCACTTTGCGCAGGCCGTCCATGTCATCGGAAAACGCGATCAGGCGGGTTGGCGCTGGTGTGCCGTCATCCGATGCAGCGACAATCTCATACGCTTTGCGCACCAAGGTTGTGCGCAACACTTCTTGGAAAGTGCCGATATGCGGCAGGCCCGATGGGCCATAGCCTGTTTCGAACACAACTGGCTCTCCACCAGGTTTGCCGGTCTGCCCGTCCCGCCCACGAAAGCGTTTGGCAAGCCGCTGCGCCTCCTGAAAAGGCCAGGCCTTGGAGTTACGGGCAGCGTCAATCAATGCAGCATCAAACATGGCGCTGGGCTTTTGCGCAAAGCGGGCATTTGTGCAAGCGCGAAGGTATGAACGCCGAGCCATCTTGGAACCACCGGCCTATTTGCGGCGTAGGTCATGCAAAAGCAGGAATGCGGGGAATTTTGTGAATTACATTGAGATTATTACCGACCAGTTGGAAAGCTTTGGTCGCACCTTTGTTGCTATGATCCCGCAGCTTGTGATCGCAATCGTTCTTCTGTTTCTCACCTGGCTTGTCGCCAAGTCGGCAACGCGATTGGCGGACAAGCTGATCGGCAAAACAGACATGCGCGCAAGCCTTCAGCAATTGGTCGAAACTTTGATCAAGCTGGTGATCTGGATCATCGGACTGCTGGTCGTGGCCGCTATTGTCTTCCCCGGATTTACGCCGGGCGGCGTTATTGCGGGTCTGGGGATCGGCGCTGTTGCGATTGGTTTTGCGTTTCAGGATATTTTTGAAAACTTCCTCGCCGGTGTGCTCATCATGCTGCGCGAAAAGATGCGCATTGGCGATCTGATCGAAGTTGAAGGGATCATGGGCAAGGTTGAACGGATTACTTTGCGTGAAACCTATGTGCGTCAGCTTTCCAACGAACTGACATTGATCCCCAATGCCATGCTGTTCAAAAATCCGGTGCAAATCCTCACCGATGATGAAGTGCGCCGCAATGATCTCGTCGTTGGCGTCAGTTACGATACCGATCTTGAACTCGCACAGCGCGTCATCAGCGAAGCGATGGACACCGTTGAGGCTATCGTCAAAGACAAGCCTGTGATCGTTTATGCTCAATCGTTTGGCGGCAGCTCGATTGATTTCCTTGTGCAGTGGTACGCACAATCTGCCGCGCGCGATCTTCGCCAAACCAAAAGTGAAGCGATCAAGGCGATTAAAAAGGGCCTTGATGAAGCGGGCATTGATATCCCCTTCCCCATTCAAACCACGCTGTTTCCAGAACCGCTCAAGATTGTGCAGGAAACAACGAAGGATGCAGGATAAAAAACACGCGCCAAAACCACATGTGAAATGGCTGATCATGGGCAAGGCCCTGTGGTCAGCTGTCTGGCGCGTATTTACTTTGCCCCGCCACACCCGATAGTGGCGCGATGGTGTCGCCTGTTCCTTTGCCCGCTTTGCATGCCAGCCATGCTGGAAGCTGGAGCTGTACCACAGACGCGGTAACGCAGGGCATTCCCAAAGGCGAAGCGGTAATGGCCGCCGCTGATACGCCGCACCTGATCTGCAATGCACCGTTGATCGCGACACGGCTTGGCTATCCTGATCTGTCTGGCCTGGATTTGCTGGAGCTGTTCGCTTTTGTCCGTCCGGCGCAATTTTGCGTGCCCACCGCGAAGGGACTTGCTCAAGCGCTTGAACTTGAAGCTCCTGCGACAGATGGCGATGTTCCGGCATTCTTGCAACGCGCCGCGGGCGCACTTCTGGCCACATGTGAAAGCACAGACTGGGCCGAGCGGGAAGGCGCCTGGAGCATCCTGCAATCGCTGACCAAGCTGCGCTGGCCGTGGGCGCCGGTGCTCAGCGCACATGTTTCTCGTCCCCAAAAGGCAGAGCGCTGGCTGTTTAGCCGCCTGCCTGAATGGGAAGATGCACCTGATCGCCCGCAACCTGCGCAAGTGACTTTGACGGATGGCGCAATCGCTGCGCGGCTGGATGAGCTGACAGGTGATGGCGCGGAGAAACGCGCAGGGCAGCGCGATTATGCCCGCGAAGCTGGCCGTATTTTTGCACCCCGCGACAAAGCCGATCATCCGCATATGCTGCTCGCCCAAGCAGGCACAGGGATTGGCAAAACGCTGGGTTATCTCGCGCCGGCTGCTGTGTGGGCTGAGCAATCGCAAGGCACGATCTGGGTCAGCACTTACACCAAAAACCTGCAACGCCAATTGCGCGGCGAAGCGCGGCGCGCCTGGCCCGAAGAACGCGGCGATGGCACGCGGCCCGTTGTGGTGCGCAAAGGGCGGGAGAATTATCTGTGCCTGCTCAATTTGGAAGATGCGGTGCAAGGCGGATTTGGTGGTCGCGCTGCGGTGCTCGCGCAATTGGTGGCGCGCTGGGCCAGCTATACGCAAGATGGCGATATGATCGGCGGGGATTTGCCCGGTTGGCTGGGCACATTGTTCCGCAGCCGCGCCATCCGCAGCCTGACCGATCAGCGCGGCGAATGCGTTTATGCCGGGTGCCCGCATTTCCGAAAATGCTTCATCGAACGCACCACAAGGGCCAGCGCGGGCGCGGATCTGGTAATCGCCAATCATGCGCTGGTGATGATCAATGCCGCGCGGAGCGGAGTTGGCGGCCGCGATCATGCGCAGCGCCCCACCCGCATTATCTTTGATGAAGGCCATCACGTTTTTGATGCCGCCGACAGCACTTTTGCCGCCGCGCTCACCGGACAAGAGGCGATTGAGATGCGCCGCTGGATCCTTGGCCCGGAACGCAAAGCCAAAGGGCGCAGGCGCGGTTTGGCCGCAAGGCTGGCCGATGTCGCGAGCTATGATGAACAAGGCGGCAAAGCGATTGAAGCAGCCGGTGAAGCAGCGGCAGCATTGCCCGGCGAAGGCTGGCTGCAACGCCTGAACGAGAGCGAGCCTTATGGCGCTATTGAACAGCTCCTCTCCAGCACACGCAATCTCACCTATGCCCGCGATGAAAGCGGCGCACAGGATGCAGGCTATGGCATTGAAACAGAGGCTTCGCAGCTGGACGGGGCTTTTATTGAACATGCGCAAAATGCCGCCGCTGCTTTGAGCGCAATCCGTCAGCCGCTGATCAAACTGGGCGTGCGCCTGGAAGCGATGATGGCCGATCCCCCGGACTGGCTCGATGGTCAAGGGCGCGCGCGCATCGACGGTGCGCGCCATTCGCTAAGCTGGCGGATCGATACACTCACCGCATGGGAAGCGCTGCTCACGCGGCTTGGCGGACCAGCGGACCCGGATTTTGTCGATTGGCTGGCAGTGGACCGCAATGATGCGCGTGAATTCGATATCGGCCTGCACCGCCATTTCCTCGATCCGATGAAGCCGTTTGCCAAAACCGTTCTCGAAGGTGCGCATGGCGTGATGCTGACCAGTGCCACTTTGACAGATCGCAAAGATGAAGGCGTGGATTGGGAAAGCGCCCTTGCCCGGTCAGGCGCGCCCTATATCGAAGCGCGTCCCCATCTGGCCGAAGCTGCCAGCCCGTTTGATTATGCCAACAATGCCCGCGTCTTAATCGTCACTGATGTCAAAAAAGGCGATCTTGCTGGCCTTGCCGGAGCTTACGCGCGCATTATCGAGGCATCGGGCGGCGGCGTGCTGGGCCTGTTCACCGCGATCCGCCGGATGCGCGCCGTGCATGGCCGCATCGCTGATCGTCTCGCGCGCACCGGTTTGCCGCTTTACGCACAGCATGTGGACCCGATTGATACAGGCACGCTGGTGGATATTTTTCGCGATGATCCAGCCGCGTCTTTGCTGGGCACTGATGCTTTGCGCGATGGTGTGGATGTGCCAGGCCAATCCCTGCGCTGCGTGGTGATGGAACAAGTGCCTTGGCCCAAGCCCAGTATCCTGCACCGCGCCCGGCGCGCGGCAGGAGGCGGCTCGACCTATGATGACGCGATCATTCGCGCGCGATTGGCACAGGCGTTTGGCCGGCTTATCCGGACCAAGCAGGATCACGGGCATTTCGTTGTATTGTCACCCGCTTTTCCATCGCGCCTGCTGACAGCGTTCCCTGCGCAGGTGGAGATTGTACGATTGCCGCTGGAGGAGGCTTTACAATGCGTGGCCAGCGGTGTTTCTAGGGAACAGCCCGCTGCGGCGGCGAATCCAGATACGGAAGGAAATTTCGCGCAGTGAAGCGGCTCGGTCTTCTTAGACATGCCAAATCGGACTGGGATGATATGTCCCTGCGTGATTTCGATCGCGGTCTGAATGATCGTGGCCGCAAAGGCGCGCAATTGATGGGCGAACATATCAGCGACCATGGCGGACAATGGCAAAAACTGGTGGCCAGCCCTGCTGAACGGGTGAAGCGCACGATTGAGGCGAGCGGCCTTGAGGTGCCGGTGGTGTGGGAAGAACGCGCGTATCTCGCCGATAGCGACTCGCTTTTGAAACTGATCGTCGAACATGCAGGCGAAGCCGATGCAGTGTTGTTGGCAGCGCATAATCCGGGCCTGCATGATTTGGCACTGGAATTGTCCGCATCGCCCGATGACAGCCCGCTTTACACAGAGCTGCTGGCCAAATTTCCCACAGCGGCTTTTGCTGTGATCGATCTGAATATCGCGAGCTGGGATGAACTGGCGCATGGTTGCGGGACGCTCACACATTTTGCGCGGCCTCGCGATTTGGATCCGGAATTGGGCCCGCAATCAGGATATTAAACGGTAGTCAGGCCGCCAATGCGTTGGCCAGCCGATCCCGAATAGCGCGCAATTGCGGCAAGACATCGGGCGTGTCAGTCTTGGCACTATCCACCGCAACACCTGCTGCATTTTCCGCAGCCGTCACCGCTTCACCCTGACCATTTTTCAAAGCAGCACGCGCGCCTTTTAACGTATAGCCCTGCTTGTGGATCAGCCGATCAATTTCAGCCACCAGCGCAACATCATCGGGCCGATAAAGCCGACGATTACCGCTGCGTTTCAAAGGTTTGAGCATCGGAAACTGCTGTTCCCAATAACGCAAAACATGCGGCTTGATACCAAGAGCTTTGGAAACTTCTCCGATGGTGCGCATAGCATCATTCGCCTTCCCGTCAGAAAATGCGGTAGCGATATCAGCCTGGTCCATCGTTAGTCTCCTGCGACACGTTCCTTGAGTTTTTGGCTGGCGCGGAAAGTCATCACCCGGCGCGGCGTAATCGGCACTTCAATACCCGTTTTGGGATTGCGGCCAATACGCTCTTTCTTGTCACGCAAGACAAAGCTGCCAAAACCGGAAATCTTTACATTCTCGCCACTGGTCATAGCATCGCACATCTTGGCGAGAATAGCTTCCACCAAGTCGAGGCTTTCGGAACGAGAGAAACCCATTTTGTGATTGATGGTTTCGGCAAGGTCGGCGCGGGTTAGAGTTCCGACGGAACGCATAGCATCCATATGAACACTCCTGTTTTATTCCACGACCCATTCGTGACAATGTCAAAATGCGGCCCAATTGGCAAGTGTTACAAGGCTTTGTCCGTCGGAAAATTCCAACCATTGGTATCAAACGCGCAAAAGGCTTGCGCCCCAGGTAAAGCCGCCGCCCATCGCTTCGAGCATGATGAGATCGCCGGGTTTGATCCGCCCATCGCGCCGCGCGACATCCAAGGCCAGCGGAACAGAGGCAGCCGACGTGTTCGCATGTTGATCAACAGTCACCACAACCCGGTCCATCGGCAGACCCAGTTTGCGTGCGGTTGCATCCAGAATACGCAGATTGGCCTGATGCGGGACGATCCAGTCAATCGCGCTGGCATCCGTGCCCGATTCTTCAAGCACTTCGCGCAGCACGCCGGCCAGATTGACAACCGCGTGGCGAAAAACTTCGCGCCCCTTCATCTGCAAATGGCCCACAGTGCCGGTAGTGGAGGGACCGCCATCGACCCACAGCAATTCGCGATGTTCGCCATCGGCATGAAGGCGCGTGGCCAAAATGCCGGGGCCATCTTCGGCGACATCCTCCGCCGCCATGACGACCGCGCCCGCTCCATCACCGAAAAGGACACACGTGCCGCGATCTTCCCAATCGAGAATGCGGCTGAATGTTTCTGAGCCGATAACCAGCGCGCATTTCGCCATCCCGGTGCGCAGCATCGAATCCGCAGTGCCCAGCGCATAAAGAAAGCCCGAACACACCGCCGCCACATCAAAAGCAGGAAAGCCTTTGCCGCCCAGCGCATGTTGCACCGTGGTGGCGGTGGCGGGAAAGGTGTGATCTGGCGTTGCGGTGGCCAGAATAATCAGATCAATATCGTCAATCGTGAACCCTGCATCATCAAGCGCGGCCTGCGCGGCGCCTGTTGCAAGGGTGCCGGTGGTTTCCGTGTCATCGGCGATATAGCGCTGCGTTATGCCGGTGCGTTCACGGATCCATTCATCGCTGGTGTCAACTTTGGCCGACAGTTCTTCATTGCTGACGACTTTGGCCGGCAGGCAAGAGCCGGTTCCTTTGAGCACAGCACGGATCACTTGGCATCTGCCTCCCCGGTCGCGCCGTTTTTGGCCGAACCATTATCACGCAACGCATCTTCGCCCAGCTCTGCCAAGCCAGCCGCAATACGCTCGGTAATATTCGCCTCCAGCAACCGTGCGGTTACCGCAACAGCATTGGCCACGCCGTGATCATTGGCCGAGCCATGCGATTTTACGACCACACCATTAAGCCCCAGGAAAACGCCGCCATTGTGATTGTTGGGGTCCAGATGATGGCGCAGCAATTCTGTTGCCGGGCGCGAAATCAAAAAGCCGACTTTAGACCGAATTGAGGAGCGGAAAGCTGTTTTCAACAGATCGGTCACAAATCGGGCAGAGCCTTCAATCGCTTTCAATGCGATATTGCCTGAGAACCCATCGGTCACCACCACATCCACATCGCCGCGATTGATCTTGTCCGCTTCAACAAAGCCTTCGAAACGCAGCGCAAGCCCTGTTGCATCGCGCAAACGCTGGCTGGCTTCCTGCACTTCTTCGGTGCCTTTGATATCTTCTGTGCCGATATTGAGCAGGCGCACACGCGGCATTTCAAGGCCGGTGGCAATGCGCGAATATTCCGCGCCCATAATCGCAAATTGCACCAGATTGCGGGCATCAGCATCGGTGTTGGCGCCCAGATCAAGCATGATCACATCATGCTCTTCCAATGTGGGCAGCAACGCCGCCAAAGCCGGGCGATCAATGCCGGGCATGGTGCGCAAGGCAAGCTTGCTCATCGCCATCAACGCGCCGGTATTGCCACCGCTGACCGCAGCGCCGCAATCGCCCGCTTTCACAGCATTAATGGCAAGGCCCATGCTGGTGGTCTTGGCACGGCGCAGTGCACGGCTGGGCTTTTCATCGCCAGCGACGACATCCTCACAATGGAGGATCTCGGACGCTTGTCGCATATTGGGATGGTCATCGAGCGCGGCTTTAATCCGCGTCTCATCACCCACGAGAAGGAAATTGAACTGCTCATGACGGCGGCGCGCAAGCGCCGCGCCTGAAACCATCACGCGCACGCCTTCATCACCGCCCATCGCATCAATGGCGATACGCGGCAGGCTCATGCGATACTTTCCTTATCTCGAAGGGCTCAAAGGCCCTTGGGCTCGAGGATCAAACGACCGTTATAATGGCCACACGCACCACACATCATGTGCGGGCGTTTAAGCTCACCACAATTGGAGCACTCGTGGAAGGCTTCTGCCTTCAACGAATCATGACCCCGGCGATTGCCCCGGCGATGCGGCGATACTTTTCTTTTAGGGACAGCCATTGTGGCACCTGTTCCTTGAATTCATTAAGTGTTTCGGTAGCCGCCCTAGGCGATAGGCACGAAGCGCGCAAGCGCAGTGACAAACCTTCCAAGGAAGCGGCGAAGGCGCGCGCTATACCGGGTTTTCGCCGCGTTGCAAGCGCGCGAGGTCCACTCTATGCAGCTTGTCCAAGATTATAAAGAAAACGGGGGCCTCAAACCATGCCAGACTTGTCCATTACATTATGCGCCGCTGCAGCTGCAGCCATTATAAACCTGTGGCTTGCGGTGCGCTGCGGACAAGCGCGCGGGGCTGGCAAAGTTGCGCTTGGTGATGGCGGTGATACCTGGGTGATCAAGCGGATGCGCGCCCATGCCAATTATGTCGAGTTCACGCCCTTTGCGCTTATTCTGATCCTCGTCCTCGAACTTAGCGGGCGCGGCGGCATCGTGCTTGCTGTGAGCGCGGCGGTCTATTTCCTCGCGCGCATCATGCATATGTTTGGCATGGAAGCGGATAAACCCGGCAAGCTGCGCATGTTTGGCATTTTGGGCACAATGGCGCTGCTGCTTGGCTGGGCTATCGCGGCGGTGCTGGTCGTGGCGAAAGTGATCTAAGCTTTCGCGCGGCTTACGCTTTGGCCAAGGCCGCATCGCCGACAAACGGGTTGCTCGCGCGTTCCTTGCCAAATGTGCTGGTGGGTCCGTGCCCGGGCACAAAAGTGATGTCATCACCCAGCGGCCAAAGCTTTTGCGTGATCGCGTCGATCAAATCCTGATGATTGCTCATCGGGAAATCGGTGCGTCCGATAGAGCCTTGGAACAAGACATCGCCGACAAAGGCAAAAGCGGCATCCTTATGCACGAACACCACATGGCCGGGCGTGTGGCCGGGGCAATGGATCACATCCATCGTGACCTCGCCCACCGTCACCGTATCGCCATCATCCAGCCAGCGCGTGGGTTCAAACACCGCACATTGCATGCCGAAACGCGGGCCGTCTTCATCAAGGCGGCTGATCCAGAACCGGTCGGCCTCATGCGGACCTTCGATGGGTAGGCCCAGCTCATCGGCCAGCATCCCCGCCTGCCCGCAATGATCAGCATGGCCGTGAGTGAGCAGAATCTTCTCCAGCTCCACCCCCGCCTTCGCGACCCCGGCTTTAAGCTTATCCAGATCACCACCCGGATCGACCAATGCAGCTTTGTTTGTCTTGGTGCACCAGATTAGCGAGCAATTCTGCTCAAACGGTGTGACAGGCAGGATTGCCGCGCGGATGGGAGATGGGTTGGTCATGTCCTCTTTTTGGTCATTGGGCCGCGCGTGCGCAAGGTCATTTGGTGCCTCGCGTTCACAACCGCCCGCTCTTCCACACCACCCGCCCGATAATCGCGCAATCATCCGCGCTCACCTGCATTGGTGGATAGGCAAGGTTTTGGGAAAGCAGCGAGAACTGCCCTCCTCCATTGCTCGTCACACGTTTCACCACCAGCGTATCGCCAAGGCGCACCACGTGGATGCCTTCGCGAAAAGGTTGTGTCCGGCGATCGACCAGCACTTCATCGCCTTCGCGCAAAAGCGGCTCCATCGAATCGCCGACCACGCGGATGGCGGAAAGCTGCGCGCCTTCAAGGCCCTGCTCGGCCAGCCATTTGCGGCTGAAGCGGAAGGCATCGAAAGGCACTTCATCCGCGCTCGAAGCACCCGGCCCGGCAGAGACATCAACAGCCAGGCGCGGCACATCAATCCAGTCTCCCCGCAGCCCGGATTTTACCGCCGCTGACAAATCGTAGGATTTTTCCTCTGGCGCACCCAATTCCGATTCGTCCACATCAAAAAACTGCGCGAGATGGCGGCGATCCTCTTCCTCAAGCTTTCGCGGGCTGCCTTTGGTGATATATTGCTGAAGATATGACGGGTTACGCCCGATCATCCGCGACAAAGCCGCCAACGAGCTGCCGCGTTTCTGTGCCAAATCGGCAAGCTTTTCCCGTGTGTTCATAGTTAATTCCCTGCAGTCCGTAGGGTGTGGTTACCAGAATCTTCCTACACGAAGTATTTTTCCTAGACAAGTAGGATTTGAACAGCAACTCTTGGGTCATCGAGTCGCCAAACGCACTCGGCCCGAACCGAACCGCTGAACGCCCATGAACGAACAGGATCTGCCCATCATGCTCATTCGAAAAATTGAGGTTTTCCTCCGCCATACAAGAATGCCCGCGACCAAATTTGGCCGCCTCGCCACCAAGGATCCGCGCTTCGTGCTCGATCTGCGCATGGGCCGCATCCCTCGCCCCAATACCGAGAAAAAAGTGGAACATTTCATGAACGAATACCGGGAAACTGCCAATGTATATGGATGATAAAGCCCCCGCACAAAGCGCCAATAGCCGCCCGCGCCGCCTTGGTACCGGTGGCCAACTTGCCCGCGCCTTGATCGCCCTCGCCGAGGGAAAGGGGTGCATTACCGCGCATGATGAAAAACCGTGGGCCAGCATCACCTTTGCCGGATCGCGCCATCGCTACACGTTGGAATTTCACGGCGATGAAGCAGTGGAGGCGGGCGAATGTTTCATCGCTCTCCTGCCCGATCATGAATTCACCATTCCCGGTTTTCTGGTCGCCGATGCTGCGGTGACGGCAGTTGAACACACCGTGGAGCCGCAAGTGCTCAAAGTGACGTGCGAATTGCTGTTGCTGGAAGAAGGATAGCCGCCAAGCGCTCCAATTTGCCAATCGCTCCAATCTGGTGCCAACAATGATTGCCCCTTCCTGCTTACTCGCTGACACTGTTGGCTAAGTTTTGCAGGAAGGGGTTTTTTGTGTCCGCACTTCGCGTCCTTGGTCATCAGGCGTATCGTCAATTGCGCTTTGGCCTCAATGATAAGCTTGATGCGCGCTGGAACCGCGATCCTTTGGTGGATGCGCCTTCGGGAACTGAGGAGGAATTTCACGCGCTTGCCGCAGCAGCAGCCAAAAGAACATACCCGGAAATTGAGGCGCTGGAGGCGCAAACAGGCTTTGCGGTAGATCGGGAATGGCTGGATAATCTGGCTCTGCATACGCAGATCGTCCGCAAGAAAAGCGCGCTTGGTTATGACCATGGGCGATTGCTGTACAGCTTGCTGCGCGCCTATATTGCCCGTGAAAATCCGCGCCATGTGGGCATCGTGGAAACCGGCACAGCGCGCGGGTTTTCGGCATTGTGTATGGCCAAAGCGTTAGAAGATGCCGCAACACCGGGCCATATCGTAACCATTGACCGCCTGCCGCACCTCACCCCGATTTACTGGAATTGCATCGATGATCTGGAAGGACGCAAAACCCGGCGCGAACTGCTGGCACCATGGGGCACGTTGATGGACCGGATCACATTTGTGCAAGGCGACACGCTGGATCAGGTGGGTAAAATCGGCATGGCGCGCGTCAACTTCGCCTATCTCGATGCGCAACATCTTGAAGCGGACGTGCTCAGCGAATTTGCCGCCATCGCGCAAATGCAGGATACAGGCGATATGGTGGTGTTCGATGATGTCACGCCTGCGCAATTCCCCGGCGTTGTGGCCGCAGTGGATGCAATCGGTGCGCGCAACGAATATGCAGAAGAACGCCTGATCGGGGGGCGCGGTTATGCCTGGGTGACAAAGCGCAGCGGCGCAGGCTAAGCGCCTCCCTCGCGCAGCAAAGCTTTGCCATCGTTGCCAAGCCTGAGCGACCGCGTCATATTGTGCATATGTTTGCTCGCTTACTCGCCAGTCTTGTCCTTTTCGCGCTTCTTACCCCGTCCACCATCGCGCAGGAACAGGAGAATATCCGCGCCCTGATTATCGATGGGCAAAACAATCACGGTGTGTGGCCCAAATCCACGATTATGATGCGCGATCATCTGGTAGAAACGGGCAAGTTCGAAGTTGAAATCGCGCGCACCGCCTATCTCTGGCAGGCAGAGCGAGAAGCACAATACCTTGCCCATGCCAATCTGCCGCCATCGGGCAATTTTGAAAAGCCGCTTAACGATCCCAGCTTCTCACCAGATTTCTCGCGCTATGATGTGGTCATCTCCAATTTCGGCTGGCGCACCGCAAATTGGCCCAAAGCAACACAGCGCAAATTCGAAACGTTCGTTGCAGGCGGTGGCGGCTTTGTTAGTGTGCACGCCGCGAACAATGCTTTTCCCGATTGGCCGGAATACAACCGGATGGCCGGACTTGGCGGCTGGGGTGACCGTGATGAGAATGACGGCCCGTATGTCTATTACACCAATGGCGGTGAACTGGTGCGCGATGATGCCCCCGGTGACGCAGGCGCGCATGGGCCGCGTCATGCTTTCCCGATCACATTGCGCGTTGCCGATCACCCGATTACGCGCGGAATGCCGAGCGTTTGGATGGCTTCAGAAGATGAATGTTACGCCAAGCTGCGTGGCCCCGCTATTGCTATGACAGTGCTGGCCACATGTAAGGAGCAGGCCGATAACGCGCCAACTGACCGGCATGAACCGGCCATGATGGTGATCGATTACGGCAAAGGCCGGGTATTTCACCTGACATTGGGCCATGATGAAGCCGCGTTTGAAGGCGTTGGCCTGATGACTTCGCTAGCGCGCGGGGCCGAGTGGGCCGCAACGGGCGATGTAACGCTGCCCATCCCCGCCGACTTTCCCACCGCAACCAAAGAATCGCGCCGCGCCTTTTACGAAAAGGAGTAGCGGCCCGATTGGGATTGGCTGGAGATCAAACTCGCCGGATCACCAGATTGCGAATTTCGGTCATATCTTCCATCGCAAAGCGGATGCCTTCGCGCCCAAGGCCTGAATCCTTCACGCCGCCATATGGCATATTGTCCACCCGGTAAGACGAGACATCGTTCACCACCACGCCGCCAACATCGAGCGTATCCCACGCATCGAGGACCTGGTGAATATCGCTGGTAAAGATGCCCGCTTGCAGGCCGAATTTGCTATCATTCACCTCCGCCATCGCATCATCCCAATTGGAGAATTTGGACAGGATGGCGAGCGGGCCAAACGCTTCTTCGGTCACCGCATCGCAGCCACGCGCCACGCCTTCGAGCAAAGTCGCCTCCAACATCGCGCCTTCCAGATTGCCGCCGCATAGCAAGCTTGCGCCATCAGCCACCGCATCATCGATCCAGCCTTTCAAACGGCTGGCTTCTTTTTCCGAAATCATTGGGCCGATAAAGGTCGATTTGTCCTTGGGATCGCCCGCAATCAAAGTCGCCGTTTTGGTAACGAGCATGTCTTTGAAGGTGTCATAAATATCTTCGTGAACGATGATGCGTTGCACACCGATGCAGCTTTGTCCTGACTGGTAAAACGCACCGAAAATAATCCGCTCCATCGCGTGGTTCAGATCGGCATCCTTGTCTACGATCACCGCGGCATTTCCGCCCAGCTCCAGAATAACAGGCTTCTTGCCCGCCTTCGCTTTCAAGTCCCAACCAACGCCGGGAGAACCGGTGAAGCTGAGCAGTTTAAGCCGTTCGTCCACGGTAAACAGATCGGCACCATCGCGGCTGGCAGGCAGGATCGAGAACGCGCCTTCGGGCAGGTCCGTCTCAGCCAAAACTTCGCCCATAATGATCGCGCCAAGCGGCGTTTTGCTGGCAGGCTTCATTACGAATGGGCAGCCAACAGCAATCGCTGGCGCAATCTTGTGCGCGGCCAGATTGAGCGGGAAATTGAACGGTGAAATGAACGAGCACGGCCCAATCGGCACGCGCTTCCACATGCCCATATACCCCTTCGCACGCGGTGAAATGTCGAGCGGCTGGACTTCGCCATAATTGCGCGTCGATTCTTCCGCCGCAATTTTGAACGTATCGATCAGCCGGGTAACTTCGCCCTCGGCATCGTTGATCGGCTTGCCCGCCTCAACACACAAAGCATAGGCCAGCTCATCAAACCGTTCACGAAAACGCGTGACGCAATGTTCGAGCACTTGCTGCTTTTCATAAGACGCCATGCGCGCCATCGGCTCAGCTGCGCGGACCGCGCCTGCAATCGCCTCTTCAATTACATCGGTCGTTGCCAGCGCGCAGCGAAACGCCACTTCGCCAGTGTACTTGTCCGTCACTTCAAGATCGGTATTGGGCTGCGCGGCTTTGTTGTTGAGATAGAGCGGATAGGTGTCTTTGAGTGTAGGCATCTTACTCTCCCCCCTCCCATTTTCAGGAGGGGCCGGGGGTGGGACTGTATAGTGGGCGCTCAGCTAATTCGCGCCCACCCCTTGCCCCCTCCCGGTGAAGGGAGGGGAACGGTATCAAAGCTTTTTGCTCAGCTCTTTGATCTCGTGATTGAGAATGTGGTCGTTTTCCGAATAATCGACCGGGCAATCAATCAAATGCACGCCCGGCGTATCGCGGCAATGCGCCAACACTTCGGTCAGATGTGCACTGGATTCTACCCGGTGACCATGCGCGCCATAGCTTTCAGCATATTTGACGAAATCGGGATTGTCATAGGTCAGGCCATAATCCTTAAAGCCCATATTCGCCTGCTTCCAACGGATCATGCCATAGGCGCTGTCATTGAGGATCAGCACGGTGAGATTGAGGCCGAGGCGCACCGCGGTTTCCATCTCCTGGCTGTTCATCATAAAGCCGCCATCGCCGCAGATCGCCATGACCTTTCGCTCTGGATAGAGCATCGCGCTCATCATCGCAGACGGCAGGCCTGCGCCCATTGTGGCGAGCGCATTATCGAGCAGCACGGTGTTGGGCAGATACGCTTCATATCCGCGAGCGAACCAGATTTTGTACACCCCATTATCGAGGCAAATTATGCCATCTTCAGGCTGACTATCGCGGACCTGCTGCACCAGATGCGGCGGGAAGATCGGGAAGCGGTCATCCTTCGCCAAAGGCTCAGTATGCGCGACATCGGCCTTGCGATAATCGAGCATCTTATCGAAGCTCCACTTGCCCTGCGGAACGATGTCTTCCTTGATCTGCCAAATCGCGTTGGCGATATCGCCGATCACTTCGATCTGCGGGAAATATACTGGATCAACTTCCGCCGTGCGGGTTGATACGTGGATCACCGTGACTTCATCGTCGTTCATGAAGAAAGGCGGCTTTTCGATCACGTCATGGCCGATATTGACGATGCAATCGGCATCCTCAATCGCGCGGTGGCAGAAATCGCCGGCGGACAGCGCGGCACACCCCAGGAATAGCGGATGGCGTTCATCGATCACGCCTTTGCCCATTTGCGTGGTGACAAAGGGAATACCGGTCTTTTCAATAAACTGATTGAGCATCCGCCCGGTCAGCTTGCGGTTCGCTCCCGCTCCAATAACAAGCACCGGATTGCTCGCCTTTTCCAAAGCTTCCACCGCGAGGCGCACCGCCTTGGGTTCAGCAGATGGACGGCGCGCCACCGATGCTTTGATCGGGCGGGTGGTGGCCGGTTCTTCGGCAATATCTTCAGGCAGTTCGAGGTGCACTGCGCCGGGCTTTTCTTCCTCAGCCAGGCGGAAACCTTCGCGCACGCGGCTGGGGATATTGTCACCGGCGGCCAATTGATGGGTGTATTTCGTGATCGGTTCCATCATCGCCACCACATCGAGGATCTGGAAACGGCCCTGCTTGGACTTTTTGATAGGTTTCTGGCCGGTGATCATCATCATCGGCATCCCGCCCAATTGCGCATAGGCAGCGGCGGTCACAAAGTTGGTTGCGCCCGGCCCAAGCGTTGCGATGCACACGCCCGTTTTGCCAGTGTGGCGGCCATAGGTTGCCGCCATAAAGCCCGCGCCTTGTTCATGGCGGGTGAGGATCAGCTTGATCTGCGTGGAGTTGGAAAGGCTTTCCAGAAAGTCCAGATTCTCTTCACCGGGAACGCCAAAAATATACTCAACGCCTTCTGCTTCGAGACATTCGATAAAAAGATCTGATGATTTGCTGCTGCCAGCCATAAACTACCCCCTGTTGCGGCGCAGGAAAGCCCTGCCCCGATCCGCCAAAATTTGCGCCACCCAAGCGCATTACCGGCCATTTCTGACACTATTGCGCAAACGTATCAGAGGCTTTGGCGAGAGTCAGGCGTTAATTCTACAGACAGGTTCAAACTTTCCAATCCCAGCCCAAGGGATCGCCATCCATCACCTCGACGCCTGCTGCGGTGAGTCCATCGCGGATCGCATCGGACGCGGCAAAATCCTTGGCCGTGCGGGCTTGTTTGCGAGAGGCGAGCGCAGCTTCGATTTCGGCTTCGGTAATGGTGGCGGCTTTGGGGCGGACGCGCAAATCTTGCCGCCTCAGCTCCATCAGGCCAAGGCCCAGCACCGTGTCCATCTGTTCAATCACATGGCGTTTAATGCCCAGATCAAGCTTCTTGGTGCCCAACGCATCCTCAAACGCGGTCAGCGCCAATGGGGTGTTAAGATCATCACCCATCGCGGCGGCAAAGGCATCTTGCGGGTCGGAAAGCTTGGGATGATCGCCGGGCGTGGCAGCACCATCGCGGAGCCGCTCCGCCTGCATCACCATCCGCTTGAGCCGCACCAGCGCAGCCCGCAATCCGTCCCAACTAAATTCCAGCTCACTGCGATAATGCGCCTGCAGGCACATCATACGGTATGCGAGGGGGTGAAAGCCTTTGTCGATCAGCAATTGCAGTCGTAAAAACTCACCCGAAGATTTGGACATCTTGCCCGAACGCTCAACCAGAAAATTGTTGTGCATCCAGATCCGCGCACCCGAATGCGACGCTTCATTGAGCGAGCCGCAATCACAGCGCGCTTGGTTCTGCGCGATTTCGTTGGGGTGATGAATTTCGCGGTGATCAATGCCGCCTGTGTGAATGTCAAAAGGAAAGCCCAGCTTCGCCTCGCTCATCACAGAGCATTCCAAATGCCAACCCGGCGCGCCTTTGCCCCACGGGCTGTCCCATTCCATCTGCCGCGTTTCACCCGCAGGCGTCTTGCGCCAGATCGCGAAATCGGCGGCATTGCGCTTGCCTGCGACCGTATCAATGCGGCCTTCCCCATCCCCGGTCACCGCGCGCGCCAGACGCCCATAATCGGCCACCGTAGACACATCAAAATAAAGCCCGCTTTCAAGCTCATAACAATGCTTGTCCGCGATGGATTTTGCAAATTCCAGCATGGGTTCGATATAGTCGGTTGCCACGGTCCATTCGGCTGGTTCGCGGATGTTGAGTGCGGCCACATCAGCTTTGAACGCCGCAGTATAATGTGCTGCAATCTCCCAGATGGACTGCGCGCGCTGCGCGGCCATCCGCTCCATTTTATCCTCGCCTTCATCGGCATCATCGGTAAGGTGGCCGACATCGGTGATGTTGATCACATGGGTCAGATCAAGCCCGTGCCAGCGCAACGTCCGGCCCAGAATATCGGCAAAAACATAAGCGCGCATATTGCCAATATGCGGGTAATTATAGACCGTGGGGCCGCACGTATAAACGCGCGCTTCGCCGGGATGGACGGGTTGAAATTCCTCCACCTCACGGGTCAGTGAATTGAACAGTTTGATCGGTTGATCGTTCATCCGCCGTCTCCCAGCGTAATGCCGACCATATCCCAGCCCAAGCCATCGCGCGCAAACATCAAAACTGGCCCCGGCGTGCCATCTTCAAAGGTTGAAACGGCGCGAAAGCTATCGATCCCCTCGCGCTCTACATCCCAGCTCACTTCCTGCCCGCGCAAAGCATCGGGGATAAGCGGCGCGGCCAATCCGCCTGAGACAACGATGGCGGCCAAGCCTTCTGGCGTCACCGCGCGGTTGATCGCTTCATTGGCGATACGCCCGGCCACTTCGCCGCCAATCCGATCGAGCAAGCCGCCGCGCCCTTCGCGCTGGGCAATCTGATCGCGCATTTCATTGCGGGTGTTCTCACGCAGAGTCACAAAATCGATCCGCTCTTCAAGGCTGGCCAGATCGCCGGCTTGCGCATCATCCACCAACCCCTTCATCGCCAGCCACGGGGAGGCGAAATACCAGCCACCGGCCAGCACGGCGACAAGCACCAAGAGGGCAAACATTTTGCGCATGATTATTCCCAGCCATCCCAGCGGATCACATCTTCAAGGCCAGCACGGTCTACGGGGAAAGAATTTACCTCAGCTTCTGGATTGCGATAGCCAAAGGCAACACCGCAATACAGGATATGATCTTCAGGAATATCAACCACTTCGCGAAATGCGCCGCTATAATTCGCCCAGCTTTCCTGCGGGCAGGTATCAATGCCCTCCTCCCGCGCCAGCAGCATGATCGATTGCAGCCACATGCCAATATCGCCCCATTGCGGGCGGCCCATATATTTGGGGGTATGCACCAGCATCAAAGCGGGCGCTCCGAAAGCTTCAAAATTGCTTTTGAACCAGCCAAGCCGCGCCTTCTTATCCTCACGCGGAATGCCCAACGCGCCATACATATCCTCGCCCACTTTGCCGATGCGCGACTTGTACGGATCTTCGACGTCGGGCGGGTAGATATCAAACTCCGGCTTCACGCCATCACGGCCCTTGGTCAGCTCATTCGCTGCGACTTCTTTCAACCGCTCCAGCGGTTCGCCAGTGACGACAAGCCCATGCCAAGGCTGCACATTGCCGCCCGATGGACTGCGCTGCGCACGCTCCAAAATCCGTTGAATAATCGCGCGATCAACCGGCTTATCCATAAAGTCGCGAATGGACCGGCGGCTGACTATGGCTTCTGAAACTTTCATGATTCCACCTCAAACAAATCCGCTAACTGCTCGATAATCGTGCCGCCGAGTTGTTCGACATCCATAATCGTCACTGCGCGGCGATAATAGCGGGTCACATCGTGGCCGATGCCGATAGCGACCAGCTGCACGGGGCTGACCTTCTCGATCCATTCGATCACGCGCCGCAAATGCGCTTCGAGATAACCGGCGGAATTAACCGATAGCGTGCTGTCATCCACCGGCGCGCCATCGGAAATCACCATCATGATGCGGCGATCTTCGGCCCGCGCGATCAGGCGATCATGCGTCCACAAAAGCGCCTCGCCATCGATGTTTTCCTTCAGCAAGCCTTCGCGCATCATCAGGCCCAGATTGCGGCGCGCGCGGCGCATCGGTTCATCCGCTTTTTTGTAGATGATATGGCGCAGATCGTTGAGGCGTCCCGGCTTTACCGGCTTACCATCGTTGAGCCATTTTTCGCGGCTTTGCCCGCCTTTCCAGGCGCGCGTGGTGAAGCCCAAAATCTCCACCTTCACTCCGCAGCGCTCCAATGTGCGCGCAAGGATATCTGCGCTGATCGCAGCGATGGAAATGGGCCGCCCGCGCATGGAACCAGAATTGTCGATCAGCAAAGTGACGACGGTGTCTTTAAAGTCCTGCTCTTGTTCAATCTTGTAGCTGAGCGAATGGCCGGGGCTGGTGACGATGCGCGCCAGCCTTGCGGCATCCAGCAGCCCTTCTTCCTGATCAAAATCCCAGCTACGGTTTTGCTGCGCCATCAAACGGCGCTGCAATCGGTTGGCTAGCCTTGTGACAACGCCCGCAAGGCCGGAAAGCTGGCTGTCGAGATAAGCGCGCAGCCGCGCCAATTCTTCAGGATCGCACAGGTCGCTGGCTTCAACCACTTCATCAAAATCATTGGTGAAGGCTTCATAATCGAAGGTATCGGGGATGTCCTGCCACGGCGCATTGCGGCGCTGGGGCAGCATCATTTCATCGCCGTCATCCCCCAAATCGCCATCGGCCATATCTGGATCGCCAGCGGTCTGATCGCTTTCGTCAGAGCCATCATCGCCTTCGGCACCTTCAGCGCGGACATCGGGGGTGTCGGCCTGCTCCTCGCTGCCCTCATCCTCTTCCTCCTCATCATCGTCGGAGGTTTCGTCCTCGCCTTCATCATCGGCGTCATCATCGTCGCCAAAATCGGTGTTTTCCGGCTCGGCTGGAACCATATCGAGATGGCGCAGCAGATCGATGGAGAGTTCCTGGAAAGCTTCTTGATCGTGGAGATTTTCAGCAAGCTTGGCGATATCGCCGCTGGTGCGCGATTCCACAAAGGCGCGCACCAGATCAACGCCGTCCTGCGCGGCTTCGGGCACGGGTTGGCCGGTAATCGCTTCGCGCAGCATCAGCGATAAGGCCGCCTCCATCGCCACATCGTCTGCCGTTTGAGCCCGTGTGATCGACGATCCGGCAACGCGCCGCTCTACCATCGCGGCCATGTTATCGCGCATGCCGCCAAATTGCGTTTCGCCAATCGCTTCGTACCGCACCCGCTCAATCGCATCATAGCAGGCGCGCGCATCGGGATCGTCTGGCCCGCGTTTGCGGTGCAAAGCCGCGTTGTGATGGCGCAGGCGCAGCGCAAAGCTATCAGCGAACCCGCGCGCCTCACGCGCTTGTGCCGGAGCGATATCGCGGCCCGGCATCGGCACGCGCATCGTTTTGCCTTGCAGCGCCGGGGTATCCGCCGTCCAGCCAAGCTCTGCCTCGCCATCACGCGCAATGGCCCGCGCCGCGCCGGTCAGCGCGGTTTTGAATTCATCAAGATCGGATTTGTCGGACACTTTTGGGAAGGCTTTTTATTACACACTTGGGCATATCTATGGGGCTGCACTCGCCCATGCACAACGGATAATTGTGCAACAATGGAACCGCAGCGCGGCTCAAGCGTCGAAAAATTTTCCGGTGTTGAAAATGTGATGGAGACTGGGTCGATGAAGCGATGGCAAATGGGGTGTTTGGGTGCAGCTTTGATGGCGCTGCCCGCCACGGCGCAGGCGACAGATGAAGATGTGGAATTGTGGTTCAACCCTTCTGTCTCCGTCGCGCTGGATGATGATACCACATTCAAACTGGATACAGCGCAGCGTTTCCGTTCTGCCAGCGAAGGCCGGGTGGACACATATTTTTTCCGCGGCTGGGTTCAGCAAAAGGTCTCTGACCAGTTGAGGCTGGGCGGCGCAGTTGAAAAACGGTTCAATGATGGCGGGCGCGATGAATTGCGTACCATGCAGCAGCTTGATGGATCGCATGGCATTGTGCGCACACGGCTGCGCTTTGAACAACGCTTTTCCGAAGGGCGCGGTGGCCGCATGGGATTGCGGGTCAGGCCGCGTGCTGGCATTTCCTTGCCACTCAGCGAAGACGGCAAATTAAGCTTCGGCACCGATGCAGAGCTGTTCTGGACGTTGCGTGGCACCAGTCCGGGCGGCTCCACCGGGATTACCGGGGTACGCACGCAAGTCTCGCTTAAATACGAAGTGAGCGACAATCTGGACCTGAAGGGTACATATCTGCGCCAACAAAGTATTCGCAGCAATGCGCCGGACCGTGTGGGTCATGCGCCCTTTATCGGCGTGGCATTGAGCTTTTAAAGCACGCTGCCAGCGGCGAAAATACCGATCAATACAGGATCATTCGTCGCGCCCGGATCGCGGCGGATGGCGGCTTCTTCCACGCCGATCTCGTTCCAGATCGCGGCATCTATCTTGCCCGAAAGTCTGCTGGCCGCTGTGCCAAAGTCAATCCCGGCCACTTCGGTCAGCAATTGCGCCACCAACGGTTCTTGCGCGATGCGGATGGCATCACCCAATTCCGGCACCATCGCTTCGACCAGTGAACCGCCCATTTCTGCGCGCAGAAAACCGGTCGCCGCCGTCGGGCCGCCGCGCACAAGCGCCGCTGCATTTTCAATCCCGATCACCCGCACGGCATCAGCTACCAATGGCGCAGCACGCTCTGCCCCTTCGATGGCGATATCGGCAAAGGCATCCTCCAGCCGGTTTTTGAACACGGTTGAGGTCAGCAAACTGGCCACTCCGCCCCCGCGCACGCCGAGCAATTCATTCACGCCAATCTCGGCAACCGCATCATCCCAAAAGCCATCTGGTTGCAGCAAACGGGCAAAAGCGCGCTCGCTCGACAAGAACAAAAGCCGCCGAATCGCATCGACCAAACCAAAGCCGCCAAAGCTCTGACAGCCCGATACAGCCAGCGCGCTGCTCGCCAATGCCCCGCCCAAAAACGCTCTCCGACCGAGGGGAGTTGTGGTTTTAAGCATGGGATTATCGAGCATTTGTTCTCTCCTTCACTTGCGACATCGCAATGGCAATGCGCATATCTTCGACTGTGACTTTAACACGTGTTCGCCTACTTGTGATGAATGCCGCGCTCGGCCCTCTGGATTACCGGGTGCCCGATGGCGTGCGCATTGGTCCGGGCACAGTGGTTCTGGCTCCGCTTGGCCCCCGGCAAGTGACCGGGATTGTGTGGGAGCCAGAGCGCTTGCCCGCAACGCAAGTGCCTGAGGAAAAGCTGCGCCCGATCCATGCTGTCCTTGATGTACCGCCTATCCGGCCTGAGCTGCGGCGGCTGATCGAATGGACAGCGGACTATTATTGCGCGCCCCTTGCCTCCGTTGCGCGTATGGTGATTTCCAGTGGCGGCGCGTTGTCTGGCCCTTCGACCATGACCGAATATCGCCTGTCCGGCGGCGCGCCTGAACGCATGACACCGCAACGCGAACGCGCGATTGGCGCGCTGGAAGGCGAACAAGGCTCGATCCGCGAGCTTTCCGGCCTGTCCGATGTGAGCGAAGGGGTGTTGCGCGGCCTTGTGAACCAAGGGGTGCTGGAACCTGTCAGCGTCGATATTGACCGGCCCTACACCCGCGCAGATGCGGACCATGAAACGCCTCAATTGAACGACGAACAAGCGCAAGTCGCAGCGGAACTGGTGGCCGCGGTAAAGGCGCGGGAGTTCGCGCCGTTCCTGCTCGATGGTGTGACCGGATCCGGCAAGACAGAGACCTATTGCGAAGGCATCGCACAAGCTCTCAAAGATGGTCGCCAAGTGCTTGTTCTGCTGCCTGAAATTGCTTTGACCGAAGCATTCCTCGCCCGCTTTGAAGCGCGCTTTGGTGCAGCGCCAGTGCTGTGGCATTCCTCCCTCAAATCGACCGAGCGCCGCCGCGCATGGCGCGCAATTGCCAGCGGGGAAGCGCAAGTGGTGGTCGGTGCGCGTTCTGCCTTGTTCCTGCCCTATGCCGCGCTTGGCCTGATCGTGGTGGATGAAGCGCATGAGATCAGCTTCAAGCAGGATGATGGCGTGCGCTATAATGCCCGCGATGTGGCGGTAATGCGCGCGCGGTTTGAAAAGATCCCGGTTATCCTCGCCAGCGCCACGCCTGCGCTGGAAAGCCTGCATATGGCGGACACCGGAACGTACAAAAGGCTGGTGCTGGCCAGCCGATATGGCGGTGCGCAGCTGCCCACGATCCGAACAATCGATTTAACGCAGGAACAGCCCGGACGCGGATATTGGCTGGCCGGACCGCTGGTTGCGGGGCTGAAAACGCGGCTGGAACGCGGGGAGCAATCGCTGCTGTTTCTCAACCGGCGCGGCTATGCTCCGCTGACCTTGTGCCGCCATTGCGGATACCGGTTCCAATGCCCCAATTGCAGCGCATGGCTGGTCGAACATCGGCTTTCTGCGCGGCTGGCGTGTCACCATTGCGGACATGAAACCAAGCCGCCAGAAAAGTGCCCTGAATGCGGGGAGCCTGATTGCCTTGTCGCGTGCGGACCGGGGGTGGAGCGGATTGCCGATGAAGTGGCCGAAATACTGCCCGATGCACGCATTGCGGTGGCAACCTCTGATACGCTCAATTCGCCTGAGAAAGCCGCCGAATTCGTGGCGCAGGCAGAAGGCGGCGCCATTGATGTGATCGTGGGCACGCAGCTTGTCACCAAGGGATTTCACTTCCCCGAATTGACGTTGGTGGGCGTAATCGATGCAGATCTTGGCCTTGAAGGCGGCGATTTGCGCGCGGCAGAGCGGACCTACCAACAAGTCGCACAAGTTGCGGGGCGTGCTGGACGCGGGGCCAAGCCGGGCGAAGTCTTAATCCAGACACGCCACGTCGAAGCGCCCGTTATCGCAGCTCTTGCCGCCGGGGACCGCGATGCCTTTTACGAAGCAGAAACCGATGCAAGGCGCCATGCCGGCGCCCCGCCATTCGGGCGCTGGGGCGCGATTATTGTATCGTCAGAGGATGACCGCGAAGCGCGCGAAGCGGCAAACCGTATCGGCAATGCCCGCCCGCGCTTTGATGATGTGATGATCCTTGGCCCTGCCCCTGCGCCAATGGCGTTATTGCGCGGGCGCTATCGCTATCGCCTGCTCCTCAACGCGCGGCGCACCGCGCAATTGCAGCAGGTAATCCGCGATTGGCTGAGCACGATCAACCATCCCCCCGGCGTGCGCGTTGGCGTGGATATTGATCCGTATAGCTTCGTTTGATCGCCATCCGCTAAACGCTCCTGCAGCGCGCAGCGACTAGGCACTGGCGCAAGTGGGTGCCATACTCGCTCCATTATGAGCACACAGACCGTCGGCGGTGGGCCGAAGAAAATTCTCTATGCGCTGGAAACGGCGCGCAAAATGGGTTTGCGCAAAAGTACCAAGGCGCTCACATCGAAAAACACCTGCAAAGCGTGTGCGCTGGGCATGGGCGGCCAATCGGGCGGCATGGTGGATGAGCTGGGCGAGTTTCCAGCTGTGTGCAACAAATCCGTCCAAGCCCAATCCACCGACATCCAACCCGCCATCCCGCACGAAGTGCTGACCCACTCACTGGCCGATTTTGCTGAGCTGGATGGGTATGATCTGGAACATTTGGGGCGGCTGGACACCCCGCTTTATAAGCCTGCGGGCGCAGACCGGTTTGAACCTGTCGAATGGGACTTTGCCCTCGCCCGCGCAGCGCAACGTTTGGCACAGACCGATCCGGCGCGCGCAATGTTCTACGCCTCAGGCCGCAGTTCTAATGAGGCAGGCTTTTTGTTCCAGCTCCTCGCCCGCGCATACGGCACGAACAGCGTCAACAATTGTTCGTATTACTGCCATCAAGCGTCCGGTGTGGGCCTTGGCTCCACCATCGGGACAGGCACGGCGACAGTTGAAGTTGCAGACCTGAACACATGCGATATGATTGTGGTGATCGGGGCCAATCCTGCCTCCAATCACCCGCGCTTTATTCATAAGCTGCGCGGGATCAGAGCGCGCGGCGGCGAAGTTGTGATGGTAAACCCCGCCAAGGAAGCGGGCCTTGTGAAATTCGCAGCTCCCAAAAGCGCCAAGTCCATGCTGAAAGGCGGGGATGAGATTGCCAGCGCCTATCTCCAGCCGCGCATTGGCGGTGATCCGGCATTGTTGCTCGGGCTGGCCAAGGCGGTGTTGGAAGCGGGCGAGGAAAACAGCGCATTCCTAGAGGGTTATACAGAAAACTTCGCGCAATATCGCAAAGCTGTAGATGCGGCCTCCTGGGAAGAGATCACGACGGGCAGCGGAGTTTCGCAAGGCGAGATACGCGCCATTGCGGCAAAGCTCGCCAAAGCCAAGAACGCTGTGTTCGCGTGGGGTATGGGCGTCACCCATCACTTGCATGGCAGCGATACAGTGGAGGCGATTGCCTGCCTTGCGCTGCTGCTGGGCCAGATCGGGCGTCCAGGTGCGGGCCTGCTTCCTTTGCGCGGCCATTCCAATGTTCAAGGCATTGGCACGATCGGTGTAAAACCTGTGCTGCCCGCGCAAGTCTTTGATGCAATTGAACGCGAACTGTGCCTGCCTCTCCCCAAGACCGAGGGTTTTGACACACTCGCCGGATTGGAAGCGGCGCGTGATGGCAAATTGGATGCGATGGTGCTGATGGGTGGAAACCTGTTCGAAGCGACCCCCGATAGCGCTTTTGCCAAAGACGCTTTTGAAGCGGTGGGCTTCAAGCTTTATCTCACCACCACGCTCAATCGCGGCCATGTAACGGGCATATCGCGCGGTGAAGCGATCATCCTGCCGGTCACAGCGCGCGATGAAGAATTGGAGCCAACCACGCAGGAAAGCATGTTCAACTTCGTGCGGCTTTCCGATGGCGGGATTGATCGGCTGGCCAATGTCCGGCCCGAAACCGCGATTTTGGCCGAACTTGGCAGGCGATTGTTGCCCGGCAGCCCGCTCGACTTCACCGCTTTTGCCAAGCATCGCCACATTCGCGATGCCATTGCCAAGATCGTGCCCGGCATGGAAGCGCTGGCCGATATCGATGTCGCCAAACGCGAATTTCACATCAAAGGCCGCCTGCTGCACACCCCGCATTTCAACACGCCCAGCGGCAAAGCGCATTTCGTCACCAATCCTCTGCCCAACCCGCATGAAAGCCCTCTGGTGCTCACTACGGTGCGATCTGAAGGGCAGTTCAACTCGATCATTTATGAGCGCGAGGACAGCTATCGCGGCAAAGCCGGTCGGCGCGATGCAATGCTGCATCCAGCGGACATCGCCAAAGCGGGCTTTGCGCCGGGCGATACAGTCACGCTTGTGTCCGCACATGGCCGGATGGAGGGCGTGACTTTGCGCGGATATGATATCGCGCGCGGCAGTGTGATGGCGTATTATCCAGAGGCCAATGTGTTAACTGGGCGCGATGTCGATCCACGCAGCCGCACGCCATCGTTCAAGGCCACAGCGGTGCACATAGAGCGCGCGTAAAGCACAGCTCACACCCCTAGAAAGAAAAGCTGCTGAATACGGGCGTTTGCCCGTCTTGCAGGTTGGTATGGCCGATCACCATCTGTTTGTCCGAGAAACCTATTACCGGAGATATCCTTATGAAGATTTTACGCATCGACAGCTCAACCAACGGCACCGATTCAGTATCGCGTGAACTTACCAGCGCGATTGTCGCGCAGCTTACCGGCAATGCTGGTGACCCCAGCATTACAGCGCGCGATCTGGGCAAAGATCCGCTGCCGCATTTCGATCTGGAACGCACGCAGGCCAACCGCAATTCCGAAATCGATAATGCTGATGAGGCGGCGTTGGAGGAGTTTATGGACGCTGAAGTGATCGTGATCGGCGCGCCGATGTACAATTTCTCCGTACCCTCTCAGCTTAAAGCCTGGCTTGATCGGCTGGCCGTGCCGGGGCGCACGTTCAAATATGGCGAGAATGGGCCTGAAGGGCTTGCAGGCGGGCGTCGCATTATTATCGCATCGGCACGTGGCGGGCCTTATGGTGATGATAGTCCGATGGATTTTCAGGAAAGCTATCTGGAAACCTTCTTCGGGTTTATCGGCATTGACGATGTGACCGTAATCCGCGCCGAAGGCGTCAGCCAGGGCGATGATGCCCGCGCCAAGGCAATTGCCGATGCGAAAGAAGCGATAGCCGGACTTTAAGCCAGCTTGGCACTATTATCGGGGCCGGTCATTGAATGCGTATGAGCGATCAATCCGGCCCCGTTCTTGTTCCCATCCTTGGTGATCAACTCACCCGCACGCTTGCCAGTCTGCGCGGGCAGGCCAAGGATGATACCGTCATTGTGATGATGGAAGTGTGGGATGAGGCGACTTATGTTAAACATCACAAGCAGAAGATCGCGCTGATCTTTTCGGCCATGCGGCACTTTGCTGCGCAATTGCGCGATGCCGGGTGGCAGGTCGATTATGTGGAGCTAACCGACAAGGACAATGCAGGCAGCTTCACCGGCGAAGTGGCCCGCGCGATCGAGCGGCATGATCCCGCCAGAATTCGCGTCGTTGAGGCGAGCGAATGGCGCGTGCAGCAAGCTATCGAGGAATGGCCCGGCAAGTTTGCGTGCGACGTTGAAATCCTGAGCGATGACCGCTTCTTATGCTCCGTCGCGCAATTCCGCGATTGGGCGGATGGCCGCGATCACCTGACCATGGAGCATTTCTATCGCGAGATGCGCAAGCAGACAGGTCTGTTGATAAGTTCGGGAAAACCTGTTGGCGGACAGTGGAACCTCGACAAGCAGAACCGTGAAAGCCCCGGCGATGAAATGGACGCCCCGCCCCGCCCGCTTTTCGAACCCGATGCTCTCACCAAAGACGTGATCGCTTTGGTCGAGGACAAATTCGCCGACCATTTCGGCGCGCTCGACACATTTGGCTGGCCCGTCACGCGCGATCAGGCAGAGCGAGCCGCCGATGCCTTTTTCGCTGAACGGATCGAACACTTTGGCCCCTATCAGGACGCCATGGTCCACGGCTCTGATGATCTGTTCCACTCCATGCTTTCCACCAGCATCAATCTGGGACTGCTTGATCCACTGGAGCTTTGTGAACGGGCGCAGCGCGCTTATGAAGAGGGGCGCGCGCCGCTTAATTCAGTGGAAGGCTTTATCCGCCAGATCATCGGCTGGCGCGAATATGTACGCGGGTTTTACTGGTATTGTATGCCCGATCTGGCCGAAGCGAACGCGCTGGAGGCCACCCGCGACCTGCCCGAATTTTACTGGACTGGTGAAACAGATATGCGCTGTCTGGCCGATTGCGTGCGATCAACCCATGACAACGCCCATGCGCATCATATTCAACGCCTGATGGTGCTGGGCAATTTCGCGCTTCTTGCCGGGGTGGAGCCAAAGCAGGTGCAGGAATGGTATCTGGCGGTTTATGCCGATGCGTATGAGTGGGTGGAGCTGCCCAATGTGGCGGCGATGGTGCTGTATGCCGATGGCGGGCGGCTGGCGACAAAACCTTATGCGGCGAGCGGCAATTACATCAACAAGATGAGCGATTATTGCCGCGATTGCCGATATTCTGTCAGCAAGAAAACCGGTGAGGATGCCTGCCCATTCAACCCACTATATTGGCATTTCATGGACCGGCATCGCGAAAGGCTCTCCAAGAACCATCGTATCGGGCGAATTTACGCCAATTGGGATCGCATGGGTGAGGAAAAGCAGCGCGATTATCTGGAAAGCGCCGAAGCTGTATTGAAAAACCTGTGATCCGGATTTGTGCTGCAAGCAAATCGCGGGCGGCCGGGATAGAGCAGCAAAACCTAAACTGTGCATCCCTCGCGCTTTAACAATTCCGCTTTAATACCAGCGCCATACGCATAGCCGCCAAGACCGCCATCTGCGGTCACCACCCGGTGACACGGCACAATCACCGCGACAGGGTTTGCGCCATTTGCACCGCCCACCGCGCGGCTGGCTTTGGGTTTCCCTAAGCTTGCGGCAAGTTCGCCATAGCTGCGCGTTTCGCCCGGCGGGATCGCGCGCAATTGCGCCCACACGCTTTGTTGAAACGCGGTGCCTTGCATGTCGAGCGGGATGTTAGAACTTTGCGCAATGGCGGGTTGTTCGACAGCGGCAATCACCTGTTCGAGCAAGCTTGCAAACGCCGCCCCGCCCTCCACCAGATCAGCATTAGGAAAGCGCGCGGCCAAATCATCGCGCGTTTCAGCGAAGGAGAGGCGGCACACGCCTTTGTCCGTTGCGGCAACCAACATCACGCCAAGGCTCGTCTCCACCACCGCCCAGCGTATGCGAACGCCTGCGCAGCCCTTCACCCATGCACTCGCAACCACCGCCACCGCTCCTCTTATCGCGCCAATTTCGCAATCACCTATACTCAATAATACGCCCCAGCGCATGGCGGCAGCTTTTCCCCTTGTCGTTTTAACCACCATCAAATGCGCCCCGCAGTCATCGCGATTCTTGCGTTCACAGCAAACGGGCGCGACAAGCACTCTATGATCATGCGCCGATTCCTCACCGCCCTTGTGGCCCTTGCCGCGCTTTTTACAGCCAGCATTCCGGCATCCGCCGACCCTGCCGATATCGAAGCGGCAGCGCGCGGCGTGGTGCGTGTCATTATAATAGGGCGCGACGGGGATGATGTATTCGCGATCAGCCACGGCACCGGCTTTTCCGTCGGGAATGAGCGGATTGTGACCAATGCCCATGTGGTGCGCGCAGTGGAGGAAGATGACCGTCTTGCCATCGGGCTGGTGCCTGCCGATGGCGGCGATGCGGTATATGCCAAACTGCTTTCGGTAAGTCCGCGCAATGATCTGGCTTTGCTGGAGGCTACTACGCCTATGCGGCTGCCCCCCATCACGATTGCAGCCAACCCGGCTTCACAATCAGGCGCGGTCACGGCTATCGGTTACCCCGCGAATGTCGATTTGGCGCAGGGGCTTGGCGAAGCAGATATGTTTCGCCCGCAGCCCCCTGTCACTTCCACCGGCTTTCTATCGGGCCGCCGTCCCAGTCTGGAATTCGATACCCTGCTGCACACCGCACCCATTGGTCGAGGCAATAGCGGCGGTCCGCTGGTGGACGATTGCGGGCGGTTGATCGGGGTGAACAGCTTTGGCGCGGAAAGCCAAGGCACTGATGCCGAGTTTTTCTTCGCCGTATCCAATCGTGAACTGCTGCCTTTCCTGCGCGCCAATGATGTCAGCCCGCGCCTTAATGGCTTGCCCTGCCGCTCCATCGCTGAACTCGATGCAGCACAAGCGCAGCGCGAGGAACGCGAACGCGCCGCCGAAGCCGCCCGCGCCGAAGCCGCAGCGCAGCGCGAAGCCCAGCGTACCGCTGATCTGCGCCGTACTATAATGTATGACGTGTTTGATGAGCGGGGGAACCGCCAGTTCCTTGCGCTGGTCGCTTTGTTAATCGCAATTGCAGCGGCTGGCGCTGTGTGGAATGCGCATCAACGTGGTGATATGCGCCTGCGGGCCATTGCCGGAGCAATTGCGGTCATTGCGCTCATCGCCGCGCTTGCTGCATGGCTTACCCGCCCCAGCTTTGCCGATATTGAAACGCGGCTGGAAGAACAGCTGCGCGCGCAATCGGGCGGTGATGGCGATCAGACGGGCATTATAACTGCGCCCGTTAATGGTGATGGCCCCGATGACACTCCCGATGAAACCGCGCTCACCTGCGTTCTGGATCTGGATCGCAGCCGCGTGATCGGGGCGCCCGATAGTGATGTGCCACTTAACTGGCGCGAAGATGGCTGCGTGAATGGTCGCACGCAATATGGCCTGATGGATGATCAATGGACCCGCGTGCTGGTGCCCGCCAGCGAGTCGGCGGTATCCGTCATCCGCTTTGATCCCGAAGCGCGCCAATATTCCGTGGACAGATTTCTGCTGGACCGCGATGCTATGACAGCGGCCCGCACAGCGCGCGGCACATATGCAGCCCCCAGTTGCGGCGATGGCGCGCAGGCCGCACGCTCCCTTGGCGCAGCGCAGGGACAGATCACCGCGAGCCTGCCCGAAAGGCCGAATGAGCGGCTGGTCTATCGCTGTACGCAGGCTGCCGAAACGGACGCGGAATAATCCTCGCCAGTCGACTATCCCTGAGTCTGGGTTGCATCGCAGCATGGCCGATGCTAGGCGCGCGCCAGCTTATGACGATGCGTTCAAACGCACTGTTTTGTAGGCCGTCACATTTTTCGTTTCTTACGGACCCAAGAGGACTTCGCGCGTGGAGCTTTCCGCCGGTATCAAGGCTAGCCTAGCAGGGCGATATGCATCAGCCCTGTTCGATCTCGCGAGCGAGGCCGGAACGGTCTCTGCTGTCGAGTCCGATCTCGACAATCTGAAAGCGGCTTTGGCCGAATCAAGCGAATTGCGGGCACTGATCCGCAATCCCGAAGTCAGCCGCGAGGCTTTAGGCCGCGTGGTTGGCGGTTTGGGCGATCATCTTTCGCTGTCAGATCTGACCAAGAATTTTCTCGGCGTGCTGGCGGATAACCGCCGCGTGTCTGCCCTGCCCGCAATGATCCGCGCTTTTGCAATGATCGCAGCGGCCCAGCGCGGCGAAGTGCAGGCCGAAGTCGCCAGCGCGCATCCGCTCTCTGATGAGCAGATCGCTACGCTGGAAACCAAATTGCGCGCCCGAGAGGGCCGCACCGTCAAGCTTTCCAGCAAGGTCGATGCCGATCTGCTGGGCGGTCTTGTCGTCACCATCGGATCACAGCGGATCGACAGTTCAATCCGCACCCGTCTTAATTCACTCGCTCAAGCCATGAAGGGCTAATCGCCATGGAAATCCGTGCCGCAGAAATCTCCAAGGTCATCAAGGACCAGATCGCCAATTTCGGCAGTGAAGCCGAAGTAAGCGAAGTCGGCTCCGTTCTTTCAGTGGGTGATGGTATCGCCCGTATTCACGGTCTGGACCAGGTGCAGGCCGGTGAGATGGTTGAATTCTCCAACGGTGTTCAGGGCATGGCGCTGAACCTGGAAGCGGACAATGTTGGCGTGGTGATCTTCGGCTCTGACGCTGAGATTAAAGAGGGCGACGTTGTTAAGCGGACCGGCACGATTGTGGACGTTCCTGTTGGCAAAGGCCTGCTGGGCCGCGTGGTTGACGCGCTGGGCAATCCGATTGACGGCAAAGGCCCGCTGACAGATGTGACGCGCGCCCGCGTGGAATCAAAAGCGCCCGGCATCATCCCGCGTAAATCGGTGAATGAGCCTGTGCAGACCGGCCTTAAAGCGATTGACGCGCTTGTGCCTGTTGGCCGTGGTCAACGCGAATTGATCATCGGGGATCGCCAAACCGGCAAATCCGCCGTCGCCATCGATACGTTCATCAACCAAAAAGGCGTGAATGCCGGGGATGATGAAAGCAAGAAGCTGTATTGCATCTATGTTGCCGTGGGCCAGAAGCGCTCCACCGTTGCACAGATTGTGAAGAGCCTGGAAGAAAACGGCGCGATGGAATATTCCATCGTTGTCGCCGCGACCGCTTCTGAACCTGCTCCGCTGCAATATCTGGCCCCTTATACCGGCGCTGCGATGGGCGAATTTTTCCGCGACAACGGCATGCACGCCGTGATCGTTTATGACGATCTGTCGAAGCAGGCTGTGGCCTATCGCCAGATGTCATTGCTGCTGCGTCGTCCTCCGGGCCGCGAAGCGTATCCGGGCGATGTGTTCTATCTTCACTCACGCTTGCTGGAACGTGCCGCCAAGATGAATGACGACAATGGCGGCGGCTCGCTGACCGCTCTGCCGATCATTGAAACGCAAGCGGGCGACGTGTCCGCCTATATTCCAACCAACGTGATTTCAATCACCGATGGCCAGATCTTCCTTGAAACCGACCTGTTCTATCAAGGTGTGCGCCCTGCCATTAACGTGGGCCTCTCGGTTAGCCGTGTGGGCGGTGCCGCTCAGACCAAAGCGATGAAGAAGGTGTCCGGCTCGATTAAGCTGGAGCTGGCGCAGTACCGCGAAATGGCGGCCTTTGCGCAGTTCGGTTCGGATCTTGATGCCTCAACGCAAAAACTGCTCAACCGCGGCGCGCGTTTGACTGAGCTGCTCAAGCAAGCCCAGTTCTCACCGATGCCGTTTGAAGAGCAGACGCTGTCGATCTTCGCTGGCACAAACGGTTATCTCGATAGTGTCGCCGTTGACCGCGTGACCGAATATGAAGCCGCCATGCTCTCCTTCATGCGCTCCGAGCACTCCGATGTGCTCGACGCGATCCGGGAAAGCGGCAAGTTCGAAGGCGAGACGAAAGACAAAACCGTCGCCGCTCTCGATACTTTCGCAAAGCAGTTTGCGTAAGCCCAGAGTGATTGAGGAGCCGAAATGGCAAGCCTAAAGGAACTCAAGGATCGGATCGGGTCGGTTAAATCGACTCAGAAGATCACCAAGGCCAAGCAAATGGTCGCAGCCGCCAAGCTGCGCAAAGCACAAGCGGCCGCCGAAAGCGCGCGCCCTTATGCTGAGCGTTTGGCCAGCGTCATGGGCAGCCTTGCGGGCAAAGTCGGCAAATCCGATTCTGCTCCCCTGCTGCTGCGCGGCACGGGCGGTGACACCAAGCATCTGCTGGTCGTCGTCAACACCGATAAGGGCCTGTGCGGCGGTTTGAACTCCAACATCGTGAAAGAAGCGAAGTTGCAGGCGAAGGCTCTGGCCGCAGAGGGCAAGGATGTGTCCTTCTACCTCATCGGCAAAAAAGGCCTCGCCCCGATCAAGCGTGATTATGCCGATGCGATCAATGATCGTTTTGACACCAGCGCGGTGAAAAACATCGGCTTTACCGAAGCCGAAGGCATCGCGGATGATCTGGTGGCGAAGTTTGAGAAGGGCGAATTTGACGTCGCGCATCTCGTCTACCCCACTTTCAAAAGCGCGCTGGCGCAGGACCCGACGACGGTGCAATTGCTCCCCGTCCCTGCCCCTCAATTGGCCGAAACGTCAGAAGCCGTTGTCGAATATGAGCCGGGCGAAGAGGAAATCCTCGAAGAATTGCTCCCGCGCTATGTGAAGACGCAGCTGTTTGGCGCGCTTCTCGAACGCGAAGCTTCCGAACACGGCGCGTCGATGACCGCGATGGACAACGCCACGCGCAATGCCGGCGACCTGATCGACAAGCTGACCATCCAATACAACCGCAGCCGCCAGGCCGCGATTACAACCGAACTTATTGAAATTATCGCGGGCGCTGAAGCGCTCTAACTCCTGAGGACAAGATAATGGCTACCGCCCCCGTAATGAACCAGACCACCAATGGCTCGATTGCCCAGGTCATCGGCGCTGTCGTCGATGTGACCTTCCCGGGTGAGCTGCCCGCTATTCTCTCCGCGTTGGAGACCAAGAATGGCGACAACACGCTCGTCCTCGAAGTTGCTCAGCACCTTGGTGAGAACACCGTTCGCACCATCGCGATGGACAGCACTGATGGCCTTGTCCGCGGTCAGGAAGTGATTTCCACCGGTGCGCAGATCACTGTGCCTGTTGGCCCCAAGACTTTGGGCCGGATCATGAACGTTGTTGGCGAAGCGATTGATGAGCGCGGCCCCATCGGTGCCGATATGAGCGCCCCGATCCACGCCGAAGCGCCTGCTTTTATCGACCAATCCACCGAAGCTGACATTCTTGTCACCGGTATTAAGGTGATCGACCTGCTCGCACCTTACGCAAAGGGCGGCAAGATCGGCCTTTTCGGCGGCGCTGGCGTGGGCAAGACCGTGCTTATTCAAGAGCTGATCAACAACATCGCCAAAGGCCATGGCGGCGTGTCCGTCTTCGCCGGTGTTGGTGAGCGGACCCGTGAAGGCAACGATCTCTACCACGAATTCCTCGACGCTGGCGTTATCGCAAAGAACGACGCTGGCGAAGCGATTTCCGAAGGCTCCAAAGTGGCCCTCGTATTCGGTCAGATGAACGAACCTCCCGGCGCGCGTGCCCGTGTTGCTTTGTCCGGCCTCACCATGGCGGAATATTTCCGCGATCAGGAAGGTCAGGACGTGTTGTTCTTCGTGGACAACATCTTCCGCTTTACCCAGGCGGGTTCAGAAGTGTCCGCTCTGCTAGGCCGTATTCCTTCTGCTGTGGGCTATCAGCCGACCCTGTCGACCGACATGGGTAACCTGCAGGAACGTATTACTTCGACCAACAAGGGTTCGATCACCTCTGTGCAGGCCATTTACGTGCCTGCCGATGACTTGACCGATCCGGCCCCTGCCACCTCGTTTGCTCACCTTGACGCAACGACCACGCTGAACCGCGCGATTTCAGAGCTGGGCATTTACCCCGCTGTTGACCCGCTCGATTCCACCAGCCGTGTTCTTGAACCGCGCGTTGTGGGCCAAGAGCATTATGAAACCGCGCGTAAGGTGCAGGAAACGCTGCAAAAGTATAAATCTTTGCAGGACATCATCGCCATTCTGGGCATGGACGAGCTTTCCGAAGAAGATAAGCTTACTGTGGCCCGTGCGCGTAAAATCCAGAAGTTCCTCAGCCAGCCATTCCACGTTGCCGAGGTGTTCACCAACATCCCGGGTCAATTCGTGCAGCTGGAAGACACAGTCGCTTCGTTCAAAGCGGTTGTCGAAGGCGAATACGATCACCTCCCCGAAAGCGCCTTCTACATGGTCGGCGGCATTAACGATGTGATCGAAAAAGCCGGCAAAATGGCTGACGAGGCTTAACGCAAGTTCCCCTCCCGACTGCGGGAGGGGTTAGGGGTGGGATTGGGCTCGCAAGAGCCCAGCCCGCTGCGACTAGCGAGCAAGCTCGCAAGTCTCACTGCCCCTCCCGAATACGGGCGGGGAGACAGGAAACAAGCAATGGCACTACACTTCGAACTCGTAACCCCCGCCAAGCTCGTCCGGTCTGAGGACGTGTTTATGGTTGTTGTGCCCGGTGCCGAGGGTGAATTTGGTGTGCTAGAAGGCCATGCGCCTTTCATGTCCACCATTCGCGATGGCGAGGTGCAAGTGATCAAGTCCGAAGGTGCCGCGCCTGAAGTGATCACCGTTAAAGGCGGCTTTGCCGAGGTGGGCGATAATGGCCTGACCGTATTGGCTGAGCACGTCGAGGCCTAGTGGTTCTGGCTGGGCAGCGTGAAAACGCGTCCCGGAATTTGCGCCCGCAAGCGGCGGTTCGAAACCGAGGCAGAAGCGATTGCGGTCGCTTGTAAAGCCCGCATATCTGTGCGTCCTTATCGCTGCTCGCTATGCCGCGAATACCACCTTACCAGCCGCACCAAAGGCATGCGCTCGCTAAGGCCAGTGCGGGAATAGACACCGTGCAGATGATGGCCTTGCGAACAGGCCGGGCCAAACCCCACGCGGATTTGTGCAAAATTTCGGTGAGCTGGTCAGGTGTCAGCCGGGTGCCCACCATGCGCAATATCGAGCAGCAAAACCTACGACATGGGCTTGGATCGCCTCAGCCAGAAGTCCGGGCGTAGCGCGTATGGAAAGCAGGCGCCAGATGGTGAGAGCTATTGGTATTACGGTATTGAAAAATAACGATCTTCTTACTCAACAATCTTTATGCTCGAAGGTTAAACTGTCCTACAGGAACAGGCCTATGCCAAGGCGCAGAACGGCTCTTTGATAGTATGGATAGCGGCGGTTCTGGGTAGCTTTGCGACGGGAGAGGTTTTCCTCTCTAGGACTGTGTCCAATGTGTCCATTTTGTAGGATTTCCCGATTGCCTCACTGGCCTGCGATCCGGCGCTTGGTCAGCCCCGTGACAACAACTCCTTAACCATGTTGGCTCCATGAGCGGGCACTATGACCGCGCATAGCACCATCACGGCAGGCCAGCCCTTGGACACGTTAGACAGGGACACGCGCCAAGCCGCAGCGCCCTTGTCACGGGCCAAGCAGCTGTGGTGGCCGCTCGCCGCGATGGCTTTGGCGGTGTTGGTGACGCGCGGGGCATGGCTGGGCAATCCGGTGGCCGATATCGATGAGCAGCTCTACTCCTTCATCGGATGGCGCATGCAGTTTGGTGAGTTGCCCTATGTCGATTGGTGGGATCGCAAGCCCTTTGGGCTGTTCGCGATCTTCGGCTTGGCGCACTGGATAGCGGGACCAAGCGCCCTAGCCTATCAGGTGCTGGCAGCGCTTGTCACTTTGGGCGGGGCAATGTTGGTGCATCGCTTGGCGCGCCCCCTGGTAGACAGCACAAGCGCGGTTTTCGCAGGCTTGCTCTATGTCGTGTTGATGGCCGCTTATGCGAGCTACTCGGCACAAAGCGAAGTGTTCCATGTGCCCATGGTGCTGGCGATGGCAGTGCTGGTGGCAGAGCAACGCCACCCCCATGCAACGCGACGCGCTCTGATCGCGATGGTGATTGGTGGGCTGGCTCTGCAGGTGAAGTACACGGTGTTGCCGCAATGCCTGGTTCTGGGCTGCTGGGCCTTGTGGGGCGCATGGCGGCGTGATGGTGATCTGGCGCGACTTGTCCGGCTTGGTTCGGTATTCGCGGGGCTTGGCCTCTTGCCTACAGCATTGGTGAGCGTGTTCTACGCGGTGATCGGCCAATGGGACGCGTTCTTCTTTGCCAATTTCGTCTCCTTCTTCGACCGATTGCCCGCACAAGCGGGGCGCTTCGATGCAGCCCATGCGCTGTTCCTGATGCCGGTGGGTGTGTTGGTGGTTTTGGGCGCCTATGCCGCAGCGCGCATGGCACGCCCGCGCGATGGGCGGTTGTATGGCTTATACGCCGCTCTGTTCGCGGGAGCTTTGGCGACGGCATACCTGCCATCAACGGTCTATCCGTACTACTTCGCAGCTCTTGTGCCGGGCGCAGTGCTGCTGGCCGTTCCCTTGCTGGACCGATCTGGGCCGTTCAAGCTGGTGCCTGCAATTGCGCTTGTGGCCGGGGCGACATTCCTGCTCTCCTTGCCCGAGCGGTATCAAGCATCACGCGCAATGGCGGCCGATATCACGCAGCTGGCGGCCGACACCGCGCCCTATGTGGGGCCAGAGACATGCCTGTTTGTCTATGATGGTCCAACCGTGTTGTACCGTTTGACAAACAGCTGCGTGCCAAGCCGCGTGGTCTATCCCGATCACCTCAACAATGCGCTTGAAACCAAGGCTTTGGGGGTCGATCAGGCAGACGAAGTCGCGCGCATTATGGCAACGCGGCCTGGCGCGATCGTCACAGCGGACAAAGCGCTAGCCCCGCAAAACCGGGAAACCACCGCCTTGGTGGTAGCGGCAATCGAAGCCAACTACCGGCCCCTTACCAGCGCCGATGTCCATGGCCGCGTGCACACCGTGTGGGTTCGCTCAAAGCAAAACGTGAATGAGGCGAGTGAATGAGGCAATCTAAAGGCAATCTTAACCATACTGCCCGATGGGGCAGGTTATGACTGCAATGCCTATCATCGATGCCGATACCGCGCGGCCCATGACACCGCGCCTGTGGGAACACGCGCGCTGGCAAAGCTTGGCATGGTTAGCGCTGATCGTGTTGGTCGCGGTGATCGTGCGGGCGCCATATCTGGGCGATCCTGCAGCAGATCATGACGAACAATTGTATAGTGTAATTGGTCAAGGTTGGCTCGCTGGCGAATTGCCCTATCGTGATATGTGGGATCGCAAGCCTCCCGGCCTCTTTTTGATCTTTGCTGCGTTTCACTGGATTGGTGGACCTGGACCATGGGCCTTTCAGATACCCGGCGTTATAGCTACGGCAGCTGCGGGCATTATACTTTACAAACTCGCTTTGCGCATAGGCACACAGATCGGTGCCCTCACCGGTACTGCGCTGTTCCTGCTTAATATTCCGCTGTTTCTTTTGCATCTTGGCCAGAGCGAGACTTATCAATTGCCACTGCTGCTAGGCAGTTTTGCATTGATGCTACAAAGTTTTGAGCTAACCAAGCCACGTAAGGTCTTGCAAAAGCTGTCGCTGGCCATGTTGTTGGGCGGTGTGGCCCTGCAGATCAAATATGGCATTTTGCCGATATGTGTCATGCTTGGATGCTTTGCTATCTACCGCCTGTATCGGATGCAATGGACCTGGATAGCTATGGCTGCGACCGCGCTGCTATTCGCTACGCTTGGTTTGCTTCCAACGCTTCTTTTCGCAGTCTACTTTCTTGCAAACGGTGCGTTCTGGGAGTTCTTCGACGCCAATTTCGTATCTATTTTCTACCGCGCTCCTATGCCCGACGATCTGGCTAGTCGGTTTCGCATTCATATGATCCTTGCCGCATTTCCGTTGTGCGTATTCGCTATTCTTGGCAATTTCGAAGCGCGCCGTCGAACAGAATTGCGGACGAGCAACACGCGCTATTCGCTACTGACCTTTACTGTAGCAGGCTTTGCTTCGGTGTTGTTGCTGGGACAGCCCTACATGCATTATTTTACGCCGTTGCTGCCTTTCATGTGCTTGTTGGCAGTGCCATTCTTTAGCTATTCGTCATCGAACAAGCTGTTCGCGGCGGTCGCTGTGGGTGCAGCTATGGTAACGGCATCGTTTGATGAACAGGTGATGCGCACTCTTACCCATCGGCATTCCATCACCGCCTTAACGCAGGCGATCGTCACCAATACCCCAGAAGACGAATGTTTGTTCATATTCGCTGGTCCGACCATTCTTTATGAAACCACGAACCGCTGTATTCCATCGCGTCTCGTCTATCCCGATCACTTTACCAACCCGCGGGAACGCAATGCCATGCCATTAGATCCGTTCGAAGAGCTGGAACGGGTTCTTGCCAAGCGACCAGCAGCAATCGTTGCAACACAAGATCGCGAAATGACACTAGCGCTATTCGACCAAGAAGCAGTAGCGCGCGTCAATCAGGTGCTCGGTACAGATTACCGGCTGGTGCAGGAGGAACTGCGGTATCCTCGCATGGTTCAGGTATGGGTCCGTAATGACCTATAAAGGCGCAATGCGCACAGGCAATCTTTGCAAATTATTTACCAAGTTCCGCGAAACAGACTCATCGCTGCACGAAGGTTCGCACCTTTCGGCGGTTTTGAGTGAATAACAAAGGATTCGCAATGAGCGCTTTTGGACGCAAAAACGGAGCGGGTGGAACGGGCAAAGGCTCCCGTCAAAGCAGCTTCGGCGTTGCCAAGCCGATGCGTGGCGGCGGCGGCGGCAATAGCAGCAGTGACGCCGGCCAAAGCAGCGAAAATGCGCCTCCTTCACCTAAACCCAACGGCATGAACGATGTCCCTTCGGGCGGAGAGCAGTTCCCGCCTATCCCCGCGGACGGTGCCGAAGTCGAACCCGGCATGCCCAATCCGCATGGCGACGCGATGAGCCGTTTGGAAGAACGCTCCAACGCCGAAGCGGGGAATGGCAATAGCGAGCTTGGCGGTTTTGAAGCTAGCGTTCACAAGATTAAGGAACAGGTGCTGCCGCGCCTGCTCGAACGGGTTGATCCCGAAGCGGCGGCCACGCTCACCAAAGAAGAGCTGTCCGAAGAATTTCGTCCGATCATCATGGAAGTGCTGGCTGACCTCAAGATCACCCTGAACAGGCGTGAGCAATTTGCGCTGGAGAAGGTGCTGATTGACGAACTGCTTGGCTTTGGTCCGCTCGAAGAGCTGCTGGGCGATCCGGATGTTACCGATATCATGGTCAACGGCCCTGATCAGACTTACATCGAAAAAGGCGGCAAACTGGTCATTGCGCCGATCAAATTCCGCGATGAGAGCCATTTGTTCCAAATTGCTCAGCGTATCGTGAACCAGGTTGGTCGCCGGGTTGACCAAACCACGCCGCTTGCCGATGCGCGCCTTAAAGATGGTTCTCGTGTGAACGTGATTGTGCCGCCACTCAGCTTGCGCGGTACTGCGATTTCCATTCGTAAGTTTTCTGAAAAGCCCATTACGCTCGACATGCTGAAAAACTGGCAGTCGATGAATGACAAGATGTGTACCGCGCTCAAAATCGCGGGTGCTTGCCGGATGAATGTGGTGATTTCGGGCGGTACAGGTTCTGGTAAAACCACCATGCTCAACGCCCTGTCGAAAATGATCGATCCGGGTGAGCGTGTGCTGACGATTGAGGATGCTGCGGAACTTCGTTTGCAACAACCGCATTGGCTGCCGCTGGAAACACGTCCGCCTAACCTTGAAGGGCAAGGCGCGATTACAATCGGCGATCTGGTGAAGAACGCCCTGCGTATGCGTCCTGACCGTATTATCCTGGGCGAAATTCGTGGCGCGGAGTGTTTCGACCTCCTCGCCGCGATGAACACCGGCCACGATGGCTCCATGTGTACGCTGCACGCCAACTCTCCGCGAGAGTGCCTTGGCCGTATGGAAAACATGATCCTGATGGGCGATATCAAGATCCCCAAGGAAGCGATTTCACGTCAGATTGCCGAATCCGTCGATCTGGTTGTGCAGGTAAAACGTCTGCGCGATGGTTCACGCCGCACCACCAACGTCACCGAAGTTATCGGGATGGAAGGTGATGTGATTGTGACGCAGGAATTGTTCAACTTCGAATATCTCGATGAGAGCGAAGACGGCAAAATCCTCGGAGAATTCCGCTCTAGTGGCCTGCGCCCCTATACGCTTGAAAAAGCGAGACAATTTGGCTTTGATCAAGCCTATTTGGAAGCTTGCCTGTAAGGTTGGCTATAAGCCTGTGAGGGCCGGTTCGCCGGTTTCGCTTTCCTACTAGCCTTTCAGCCAGCCAATCCCTGCAAAACCCAGCAGCGCAAGCCCGGCAAACAGGCTCAGCGCCGAGACATCACGCCACGGCATCCACCCAACCCGGTCCGCATCTGCGCGGTTCGTCCGGCGTCTCTCACCCAGATGGGCGATGGCCGACACCGTCAGCACTACGATACCGCAAATGGCCACAATCGTCGCATCGCTGGCAAAGCGCAAGAAGGTGGGCAGCTCCATTGCGCGCATATGGGCAGACAGACGCGATGCGACAAGCTTGATTGCGGGAGCGCGGCGCGTATAGCGCGAGAGAAATGGATCAACCCGCCCCGCCCAACCGAACCTTGAAGGCTCTGCTGATCAGGATCGGTGCAATTGCAGCGCTTGCGACGATGGGCGCGCTGATCAAATATACCGCTGATCAGGGCGTGCATCTGCTTGAAATACTGTTTTGGCGCCAGGCGTTATCCCTGCCGATCTTGCTGGGGTGGATTTGGCTGGCGACCCGCAGTTTTCAGGTACTGGCGACAAACCGGCCCGGCGCCCATGTGAAGCGCGCGGTTGTCGGTTTACTGGGCATGTTCGGAAATTTTGGCGGCGTTGTGTTGCTGCCTTTGGCTGAGGCGACCACTATGGCCTTTACCACACCGATATGGGCGGTCATTTTATCGATGATCTTCCTTAAAGATGAAGTGGGGATCTGGCGCTGGTCAGCCGTTGCGCTGGGTTTTGCGGGTGTTTTGATCATTGCTCAGCCGGGCAGCGGCACGATCCCGCTATTTGGCGCGACCGTGGCGCTGAGCGGTGCGTTTATTGTGGCGGTTGTCTCTTTACAATTGGCCGATCTTGGTAAAACGGAAAGCCCGCAAACCATCGTGTTTTACTTCGCTTTGATCACCGCGCCGATTTGCGTATTGGGATTGCCATTTGTCAGCACCGCTTTGACTTCGCAAACCATGCTTTTGCTGCTGGCGATAGGCGTTATTGGCACGATCGGGCAATTGCTGCTTACCGCCAGCCTTCGTTATGGCAATGTCGCGAGCGTGATTGTGATGGATTATTCATCGCTGTTCTGGGCAACGCTTTATGGCTGGTTCATCTTCGGCGCTTTACCCGGCGCATGGACGTGGGTTGGCGCGCCTTTGGTTGTTGCCGCTGGCCTGCTTATCACATGGCGCGAACATGTGCTGGCGCGCCGAGAGCTGGCTGATCAGCGACAAGCCACCGGAACTTGACGAAAGCGCAAGCGTTCTAACCCCAATCACAAAAGGAACTTGCAAATGACACGTAAGATTGTTTTGGCCGTAACCGCAGGCGTGCTCGCTTTGACGGCATCCGCTTGCAACACTGTGCGCGGCGCTGGTCAGGATCTGGAATCGGTTGCCAATGATGTGGACGAAGCGACCTAAACGGCGTTCACTGCTTGCGGTACACGAGGATGAGGTTGTTGGCGGGCATCGCATAACGCATCGTCCGCCGCATTCCGGCTTTGTGCGCCAGTTCATCCACCCAGCCAATTTCACGAATGCCCCATGCGGGATTGCGGCTTTTCAAGCTTTCATCAAAGGACATGTTGGAGGGCGCCGTCTCCACATCGGGTTCAATAAACGGGCCGTATAAGATGAGCGGCGCTCCTTTGCCCAACACCCGCCCCGCCCCGGCCAGCAATCCTTCACCCGCGGCGGGCGGGCTGATATGGATCAAGTTTGCACAAAAGATCGCATCTGCTTGAGGCACCGGCCATTGCGCGCTGCTCGCATCAAGCTGCAATGGCGGCAGGATGTTGGTGAGGTGCGCCTCATCGCTCCACGCCCCAATCGACGCCAGCGCTTCGCCATCAAAATCGGTCGGTTGCCAAGCGAGTTTGGCATGCCGTGCCGCCAGATAAAGCGCATGCTCACCAGAGCCACTGGCGATTTCCAGTACTAAGCCGTTTTCAGGCAATTCCCGCGCCAATACCGCGGCAATAGGTTTGCGGTTGCGCTGTGTTGCGGGGGCAAACTTCTTCATAGTTCTACGCTCACCTGCGCAATTGCGAACGCATGGCCCCGTCTGCATGACGCGCGCGCTTTTCGCGCACCAGCAGCCATACAAACAAACCAAATGGCCCCGCGACAAATGTGAGGAGCAGGATGGGCGCTTGCACGATGCGGGAAAATCCCTTCGCATCGGCATCTTTGGCGATCCACAGGCCGACAAACAGATCGAAGGCAAGGTAATGGATCCAGCCAATCGTAACGCCGCCATCGCTCATAAACAAATTGCGCACTTCGGGGATGGACATAAAGCCGCCGCTGCCCGCATCAGGCAATCGCACCGGGTCCAAAAGCCCGCCAATAACAGACGAGATAAGCACCGCGTAAGCTGCACATAACAAGCCAGCGCCGCCATACATTACCAGCGTTGCCGTGATCGGCCAGCGCGGCGCAAGGATCAGCACAAGCCACCCGATCAGGGCCAACAGATTGGCAGCTCCAAACAATCCATCCCACATTATTCTTGCTCCTGCTGCGCAGCGCGGCGCGACCACACGCTCGCCAAAAGTGATCCGATGACCACATGATAGACCGATGAGATGGCGCTGGGAACGGGGGCCAGTGCAGCTTGCATCGGATTGACAAACTGGCCTGCGAAACTGGGCGCAGAGGCCAAGCTTGCGCCAAGGCCGCTATTTTGCATGCCCACTTCAATGCTCATCGTGCGCTGTTCCGCTTCGCCAAATCCGATCAAGCGCGGGACGATGTAACCAAGCGCAAAGCCTGTGACATGCAAGGCAAAGATCGCCAGCAAAAGCACACCAAAATGCTGCTCAATCAGAGGTTTGGATGCGCCCACAATGCCGGCAACAATCACCACGACAGCTAGCACCGATATCAAAGGTGAGACCATCGCAACCCGCGACGTCAGGCCCGGAAAAAGGCGATTGAGCGCAACGCCCGCAATCACCGGCACCAGCACAATCGCCACCATGCTGCGGAACAAAGCCATACGATCAATCTCTATAAATACGCCTCCCAACCAGCCTGTGAGAATAGGCGTTAAAACGATCGCAATCAGCGTTGAGGCCATGGTCATCGTTACCGATAAAGCCAGATTGGCGCGCGCGAGATAGGCAACCACATTGCTCGCCGTGCCGCCGGGGCAGCAGGATACCAGGATCAACCCAACAGCAAGACCCGGCTCCAACCCTGTAACAATCGCGAGCAAGACGCCGGCCGCTGGCATAACGGTAAATTGCAATCCAACCCCTGCGGCAACGCATCGCGGCATGGTGAGCACGCGCTTGAAATCATCGAAGTTCAACGTCAGCCCCATGCCCAGCATGACGATACCCAGAAGCACGCTAATCAGCGATTGACCGGCGATCTGGCTTGATGTGACCCACGCGAAATGCGCAGGGGTAAACCACGCCCATGCCACGCCCAACACTGTCCAAATGGCAAAGAGCGCAGTGGCCTTCTCGAACAATCGCGCCACGGCCTATCGCTTTTTTTCGAAACGTTGGATCAGACGGTGCATGCCCACATGTTGAAAGACAAACGCCCCACCCGGCTTCTCCCGCGTGGCCTGAAGACAAGCGGTCGCTACAGCGGACGCCGCGATAGAGCGAAACCGTTTCAAACCACCCCAAAGCAACAGGTCGGTGACCGGGCTAAGCACGGTAGCGACCCGTTCACCCAAGCGGAAATCACCTTGGCGCGCGCCGCGCAACAGACCGGGCCGCATGACGTCGAGCCGACGAAAATGCAGCCTTTGCAACGCGTGCTCAGTCTCTCCCTTGGTCCGCAAATAAAGGTTGCGCGATGCCATATCTGCGCCAACGGCGGAGATGTGGACGAAATGATCGGCCCCCGTCTCTTTTGCAGCCTGCGCGACTTTCAGCACCAGATCATGATCGACTTTGCGAAACGCTTCATCGCTGCCTGCCTTGCGACGCGTTGTGCCCAAAGCGCAGATCACCACTTCGGGATTTATCGTCGCCACCGCCTCATCCCAATTGGCAGGATCAGCCAGCAGCAATTCAAACCGCGCCCCCGGCGGCATCTCCATTTCATTGCGGCCCAGCCCCACCAAAGCGATATCGGGCATACGCGATGCGCGCGCGATTACCTCGCGACCGATCAGGCCCGTTGCCCCCACCAACATGACGCGCCGCTTAGACATTGCGCAACCCTTCGGGTGTCTCGCCAAAGATTTGGCGGTATTGCCCTATTGCGTAACTATCTGTCATCCCGGCGATGAAGTCTGCAATATGGCGGCCGCGCGCAGGCTCTTGTTCCGGCAATTGCTCAGCCCAGCCTGCATTCATCAGTTCGGGCTTTTGATCATAAGCGGCATAAAGTTTTGCGATCACATCGCGCGCGCGCTGCGCGGTAGCCCGCTGTTCCTCATGATAATAGAGCTTGTCATAGAGGAACGCTTTAAGCGTGCGTTCGCGCGCCGCCATTTCAGGTGAGAACCCCGCAATGGGGCCGCCTGCACCGCGGATATCGTCTATGGTTTTGATACCGGAAAGCCGTGCGCGCGTCGTCTCCAGCAGATCATTGACCATGATGCCGATCTGCGTGCGAACCAGTTCGCGCAGGCGCGCTTGCTGCGATGCATCGGGATAACGCGCCGTGATATTGTTCCACAACTCCGCCAGAAAATCGAGCGTCAGCAGATCATCTATTGAGAGGAACCCGGCGCGCACGCCATCATCAATGTCGTGATTGTCATAGGCAATATCATCCGCCAGCGCGGCCACTTGCGCTTCGAGCGAAGGCCACCGCGTCAGCTTTAAAGGGAAGGCTGCGTCAAGCTGTTCCAGCGCCCAGCCCGGCTGTTGAACAGGGCCATTATGCTTGGCCAATCCTTCAAGCACTTCCCAGCTGAGATTAAGCCCGGTTAGCCCAATATAGGGGCTATTGAGCCGCATAAGGATACGCATCGTCTGTTCGTTATGGGCAAATCCGCCGCGCGTCTGAAGCGCAGCGTTAAGCGCCTCTTCCCCCGAGTGGCCAAATGGGGGGTGGCCCAGATCATGCGCCAGACACAATGCTTCGGTCAAATCCTCGTCCAAGCCCAGCGCGCGCGCAATAACCCGGCCTATTTGCGCAACTTCAAGGCTGTGCGTCAGGCGGACGCGGTAATGATCGCCATCGGGCGCGACGAAAACCTGTGTCTTGCCGGCCAATCTGCGGAAGCTGATCGAATGGATGATACGATCACGATCGCGCTGAAACGCGCTGCGCGGCCCGCGCACACCATGGCCCGGTTGATCGAATTCACGACCGCGCGAAGCGGCGGGATCAGCGGCGTAGGGCGCACGAGACATGTGCTAAGCGCTATTGAATGGGGCGCAGGCTGACAACGGGAACAAGGCGCGAACGCTCGCGCTTTGTGGTCAACCCGGCTTACTTGTCCCCGATGATCCACTCCGCAGCGCGCGCGGCGTGGATGCGCATCGCATCGTAAATTGGCAAAACATTGGCATCGACGTCAACGATCAGGCCAAGCTCTGTATTGGCCAGCACAATCGCCTGCGCGCCATCGCTTTCAAGCCGGGTAAACATGCTTTTCAAAGTGCGCTCGCTATCACGCTTCACCTTGCCCACCATCAATTCTTCATAAATGATGCGATCAAGATCGGCGACATAGCTCATATTTGGTGGCAGCAAATCAACATCATGCGCGACCAGACGGCGCCGGTAAAAGCTTTCCGTCATCACATTGCTTGAACCAATGATTGCCGCGCGGCCAATGCCATCAGCTTTCATCGCCACGCCTACACATTCCGCAATATGCAGGATCGGTGTGTCAATGCGCGCGGCCACATCGCGATACACTTTATGCATGGAATTCGCGCCGATCAGCAACATTTCCGCGCCCGCATCGGACAGCCGCTGTGCCGAGGCGGTGATGATATCTGCAGCGTTAGCCCACTTCTCTTCAGTATCGAGCCTGTAGAGCGGACGAAAATCGAGGTTTTCGATCAACATCGGGGCAGACGCTTTCTGGTCCACATCGCGTTGAATGATGCGATTGATACGCTCGTAATAACGGTGGGTGGAGACCCAGCTCATGCCACCGATCAGTCCGAGTTTACGCATCAAAAAGCCCCCATAACTACCGCACAGACGGCCTATCCTCCATCCCATAAGGGACACAGATGAACCAAGTCTAACCCAATGAAACAAAAAGCGCCAATTGTGATGGCGTTAAGCGTCCAATGCCTTGTTGATTTCTTCCACCATCTTCTTGGCATCGGACAGCAGCATCATGGTTTGATCCATGTAGAACACATCATTATCAACGCCGGCATAACCCACGCCGCCCATCGAACGCTTGATGAAAAAGACCTGCTTGGCCTTATCGACATCAAACACGGGCATGCCGTAAATGGGTGAGGATTTGTCGGTCTTGGCCGCCGGGTTCACCACGTCATTTGCACCGATGATAAAGGCGACATCCGCCTGGCTGAATTCTGAATTTACATCTTCCAGCTCAAACACTTCGTCATAAGGCACATTGGCTTCGGCCAGCAGCACGTTCATGTGCCCCGGCATACGGCCAGCAACCGGGTGAATGGCATATTTCACCTCGACCCCGCGTTCGCGCAGCAGATCTCCCATTTCGCGCAGCACGTGCTGTGCCTGGGCAACGGCCATGCCGTATCCCGGGATGATGATAACCTTTTCGGCCTGATCGAGCATGAAGGCTGCATCGTCCGCACTGCCCTGTTTGTAGGGGCGTTGTTCGATAGGACCGCCAGCACCGCCTGTGCTATCTTCTGCGCCAAAGCCGCCTGCGATTACGCTGATGAAACTGCGGTTCATCGCGCGGCACATAATATAGCTCAAAATCGCGCCTGAAGAACCGACCAGAGCGCCGGTGATGATCATCGCACTATTGCCAAGCGTAAAGCCCATCGCTGCCGCCGCCCAACCGGAATAGCTGTTCAACATGGACACAACCACGGGCATATCCGCACCGCCAATCGGGATAATCAATAAGAAGCCGATGATGAAGGCCAGCACAGTCAATGCCACTATCAACGGCATCGTTTCAGCAGGGCCAGTGGCCATCGCGAACATCGCAGTCAAAACGATAATCGCAGCCAGAGTGCCCAGATTGATGAAATGGCGCATCGGCAAAAGGATCGGCGCGCCGCTCATCTTGCCAGCAAGCTTGGCAAAGGCGATGACGGAGCCCGAAAAGGTAATCGCACCAATGGCAATGCCCAGACCCATTTCGATCTTGGATACCATACCGATAGGACCGCCTGGCTCGGCCAGTTTGAAAGCGACCGGATCCATATAAGCAGCCCAGCCCACGAGTACGGCGGCAAGGCCGACAAGCGAGTGAAACCCTGCAACCAATTCCGGCATGGAAGTCATGGCGATCTTGCGCGCAATGGTGACACCGATAACCCCACCGATCAGCATCGCGACGCCGATTTCCGGCAATGTGGCAATCTCATGCGTGACCAGCGTTGTAACAACGGCCAGCACCATGCCGATCATACCATTACGGTTGCCCGCCTGGCTGGTCGCAGGACTGGAAAGCCCGCGCAGCGCAAGGATGAAGAACACGCCTGCTGCAAGATATGCAAGCATCGCCCATGCAGGTGTACCGGCGGCCGCAGCTTCATTGGCAGCGCCTGATGCGAAGAAGGAGATCATCATTTTTTCTCCTTCTTCTTATACATGGCGAGCATTCGCCCGGTGACAGCAAAACCGCCAAAGATGTTCACGCTAGCGAGCACCACACCGACAAGCCCCAGCCATTTGGCCGCGGGACTGCCAGCTTCCGCCGCAGCAATCAGTGCGCCCACGATAATCACCGAGGAAATCGCATTGGTCACCGCCATCAAAGGCGTGTGAAGAGCCGGTGTTACTGACCAGACAACGTAATAACCCACAAAGCAGGCCAGAACGAAGATCGAGAGAATTGAAATGAAGTCCATGATTAGCCCCCTTTGAGCCGTTCATTGACGACTGCACCGCCCTGCGTCAGGCGCACGGCATCACCGATTTCTTCGTCAAGCACGGGCTTGCCCGCTTCCTTGTCCCAGAAGGCGTTGAGAAAATTGTATAAGTTGCGGCTGAACAATGCGCTGGCATCCGCTGGCAATTGTGCGGGCGTATTGGAATAGCCGATGATTTTCACACCATGCCTGTCCACAACCTGATCCGCGACAGAGCCTTCGACATTGCCGCCTTGCGCGACCGCGAGATCAAAGATCACACTGCCCGGCTTCATCGTGGCGATCTGTGCATCTGTAATCAGCACAGGTGCTGCGCGGCCCGGGATCAATGCGGTGGTGATCACGATATCTTGTTTGGCGATGTGGGAGGAGACGAGTTCGGCCTGCGCCTTTTTGTACTCATCGCTCATCTCGGTGGCATAGCCGCCCGATCCTTCGCCTTCGATGCCTTCAACACTTTCCACAAAGATCGGTTTTGCACCGAGCGATTGGATCTGTTCTTTGGTGGCGGAGCGAACGTCAGTCGCCGAAACCTGCGCGCCAAGCCGCTTGGCCGTGGCAATCGCTTGCAAGCCTGCCACACCCACACCCATGATAAACGCCTTGGCAGCAGAGACTGTGCCCGCCGCCGTCATCATCATCGGGAAAGCGCGGCCATAGGTATCAGCCGCCGCCAGCACTGCCTTGTAACCGGATAAGTTGGATTGGCTGGAGAGGACATCCATGCTTTGCGCACGCGTGATACGCGGCATAAATTCCATCGAAAGCGCTTCAAGCCCAGCTTTGGCATAAGCTTCAACCCGGCCCTTCTGACCGAACGGATCGAATGATGCCGCGACCCAAGCGCCCTTTGCGGCACCTGAAAGCGCAGCAACATCAGGCGCTTGCACGCCAAGCACGATATCCGCGCCCTTCACTGTGTCAGCGGCACTGCCAACGATTGCCCCAGCATCTGCAAACGCTTCATCGGTGATAGAGGCAAACGCGCCCGCTCCCGCTTCCACTGCGACCACAGCGCCAAGTGCGGTAAACTTCTTGACTGTCTCAGGCGTCGCGGCAACGCGCGTTTCGCCCAAGGCTTGCTCTTTCAATACAGCAATGCGCATTAAGCGATCAACATCACAACAAAGAGCGTGAGGACAGCAAGCACAGGAACGGCCCATTTCAATGTGGAAATGAAGCTTTCGTAAGTTCCGTTTGCGGATTTCATATCATGCGGTTCGGCCATGGTGGTCCTGCCCCTGAGATTTTTCGTGAATGGCTGTTGAACGTCCCTCTATCCGGCCTTTGAACAATGCTCAAGGGGGGCAAGCGCTCTGATTGCCAAGTTACGCGCTTAATCGCGTATTTACCTGATTTTGCTATTGTCCCTTTTTGAGACATTGGCGGGCGTTCCGCGTGGGAGACTTGGGTACAATGAGCGAAGCTGAACAGCGTATGTTGATGCTGATCGATGATGAGCCAGCGCAAAGCCGGCTCATCACCGCGCTTGCCGGGCGCGAGGGTTGGCGCACATTGGTGGTGGATGAAAGCGAGAAAGCCATCGCCACGCTTGGCACGCGCGAAGGCATGCAGCTTTCTGCAATCATCCTCGACCAATGGGTTCCAGGCGAGGAAGCTTGCGAGCTGATCGCTGAACTCAAGGACCGCCGCCCTGCCCTGCCCATCCTGATGCTCACCGCGAGCACTTCTCCGCAATTGGCCGTGGAAGCCATGCGCGCCGGGGCGACCGACTATCTGGTGAAGCCCGTTGCGCCCGACCGCTTGATGCAAGCTTTGCGCAACGCCACCACGCGCGAATCGCCGCAAGATGAGCTCACCCCGCTTACCGAGAAGATGCCTGCCGACCTCGATTTCAACGCGATGGTCGGCACCGCGCCCACTTTCCGCGATGCTTTGGCCAAAGCCGCCAAGGCTGCGCGCGGTCATGGCGAAGTGCTAATCGAAGGCGAAAGCGGCACCGGCAAGGAGATGCTGGTGCGCGCCATGCAAGCCGCCAGCCCCCGCGCCAAAGCCCCGTTCCGCCTTATCAACGTTGCCAGCATTCCTGCCAGCAGCCTTGAATCGACGCTGTTCGGGCATGAGAAAGGCGCGTTTCCCGGCGCGTTTGAGCAACAGGCCGGTGCCTTGCAAAGCTGCGATGGCGGTACGCTGGTGCTTGACGAGGTTGATCGCCTTGCCCCTGATTTGCAGGACCGTATGATCGAAGCGCTCGAAACACGCCAGGTCCGGCCCATCGGTGCCACCCATTCCTTCAAAGTCGATATCCGCGTGATCGCCGCCTCCAATCTGCCACTGGCTGACCTGGTCGCAACCGGCCATTTCCGCCAGGAGCTGCTCGATCTGATATCGCGCACCACTATCACCATGCCGCCTTTGCGTGAGCGTTCCGCCGATATCCCGGCTCTCACTCGCCACTTCCTCAAACGCATCGGGGATCAGCCCGGTTTGCGTCCGATGGGCATTACGTCAGATGGACTGCAACTCCTTTCCGCCTTTGACTGGCCGGGCAATGTCCGCCAACTTCAGGCCGTTTTGTTCCGCGCCGCCGTCTTCTGCGATGGCGATGCGCTGACCTCTGAGGACTTCCCTCAACTCAGCGCCATTGTTGGCGAGCTGGACGCGGATGAAGGCGAACAGCGCGAAAGCGCGGGCGTCTTGCTCTACACCGAGGACGGCAATCTGCGCCCTCTTGAAGAGATCGAGGCCGATGTCATCCGCCTTGCCATTGGCCATTACCGTGGCCGCATGACCGAAGTGGCACGTCGCCTCGGCATTGGTCGTTCAACGCTGTATCGCAAGCTCTCCGATCTGGGCATCGACAACGCGGCGTAGCTCGTTTGGCCCTCAAGCGCCGGGCGTGCCCCATCCGGGGCGCTTGGCTCCTCGCATAAGCTCGGGCGGGCGGTCGCCCTTGCGGTAAGCCGTTTGTGTTGCGAAAGCCCATCCGGGCTTTCGTCCTCGCTAGACGGGCAGCAAGCTGCCCCCGCTGCGGGCGGGCGGTCGCCCTTGCGGTCCTGCAGACCGTTTGGTGCCAAACTTCGTAATTTTACATAGGCAGGCTTCCAAAATCCGTCAGCGCCGCATCGCGTAAACCGCGCCACACGTTCCTTGCCTGCAACGTCTCGGCCACGTCATGCACGCGCACAACATGCGCGCCTGCATCCATGCCCAGCCCGGCCAGCGCCACGCTCCCGCCAAGCCTCTCATGCGCGCCAGCCTCATTGGAGAGCGCGCCGATCATCCGCTTGCGACTAGCGCCCAGCAGCAGTGGTTGTCCCAGCGCGTGATAGAGCGGTAAGTGGTTCAAGATCAGCAGGTTATCTGCCAAAGACTTACCAAAGCCAATGCCCGGATCAAGGATGATCCTGTCCTGCGCAATGCCGCCTGCCACCGCCCTGTCCCGCGCCGCCTTCAGCCAGTCAAACACGTCGAGCGCGGCATGCGCATAGTCGCCATCCTTGTGCAGATCCTCGGCCTTCTCGGTGCTGGGTCCGGGGGCATGCATCAGGATCACCGGCACGCCTGCCTCTGCCACCAGCTCCACGCTGCGAGGATCGTGGCGTAGGGCCGAGACATCGTTGATGATCTGCGCGCCTGCTTCCAGCGCGGCTTGCATGACGGCGGGCCGCCTTGTGTCCACGCTGACCACTGCGCCCATCGCCACGCAGGCCTCTATCGCGGGGACGACGCGCTTGATCTCATCGCCTTCCCACACCGCACCTGCGCCCGGCCGCGTGCTCTCCCCGCCAATGTCGATGATGCCAGCGCCTGCTTCGTGCATGGAGGCGGCCTGTTCGCGCATCGTTTCGGGATCGTCCATGAACGCGCCGCCATCCGAGAAGCTGTCTGGCGTGACGTTGAGGATGCCCATCACTTGCGGCTGATCAAGGCGAAGAGTGCGCTCTTCCAGCACAAGCGGCGCATGGACTTTGCCCAAAGCCGCCCACTGGCCTGCGCCATCCGCAGCCAACGCATCGGGCAAAGCGCCCAGCACATCGGCCATCCGATCCTTGGTGACGATCTCGCGAGAGACGACCACGCCATCATCGCGCACGATCACCGCAAACTCGCGCGCATAGACCATGGAGCCTGCCAATCGCAGCGCATCCCCTTGCACAACCTGCGGGCCAGAGACGGTGCTGATAGGCTGGATATAGAGCTGGTGAGCCATGCGCGAAATCCTACAAAATGGACACGTTGGACACAGTCTTAGGAAGGAAAAGCCGCAGGGCCGCAAGAGGCCCGCGCAGGCCGTCAACAGATGTGGGAGTGTGCTGTGTCATCGCCGCGCTGGGTGGCATGGTTTGGGGCGTGTAGGATAGGGGTTTCGAAGCCCGATGCGTCATTGCGAGCGTAGCGCGCAATTCATGGCGCAGCGCTAGTGGATTGCCGCTAGGCCTGCGGTTTCTCGCAAAGTGGGTGAGATACTGCTCTGACCGAACTTGGGGTGAAGGCTGACATAGCTTAAGGCCAAGCAGGGAAACGATCCTTACATGGCTCCAACACTCCCGAATGCTGTTTCACACTCGACACTCGAAAAACTGCGACAAACCGCGTGGGTGGCCAGTTTGGATTTCCGTAAGGAGGCAGCAGGTTTTCTGCCGGAGCGGGAGAGTAAATTCCTACGCGGCAAATGCCCTGTCTGGCTAGTGATGCGATTGCCTTGCGGTACACATCTACTGTTGCGTTCTCTGGTAGGTCAACGATCACAAAAGGGCTGCTTCCATGGGGGCCGACTTCAAAACCTTGAATCTGCGAAGCAAAGTCACCAAGAAGTTCCCCTCCCAGGTCCCACTGACCAGTTTCCGGTTCAAACACGGGAAGGGTCGGATTTGAATTTTCTTCGAACCTAATGCCGCCGGGTTCCCCATATACTTCTAAGGTGAAATCTATCAGGTCTGGTCCGTCAGGATTATCGGTTGCCCATAATTGCATTGCAACAAGGCGGGCCGCGTAGATGATCAATATCGCGGCGAAAATCACCAGCAGAAATAGTCTTGTTCGGCCAAGTTGTTTTCCAAGCATTGCCTCTTGTGGCAAATTACGGCTGGCCTGCCAATGTCAGCAACTGGATCGCAAGCAGCTATCCCAATCGCTGAATAACCCCCTCAACCCCCACACCCAACAAACAAACTAGCCCCGCCGCATCAAACCCCTCCACATCACCGCCCTGCTCCAAGTGCCAGAACGTCCAGCTATTGCAGCTTGGCGCGCTTTCCTGATCGGTACCAACGCAGCATCCCCTCAACAGTATTTGCAATAATTCCTCATTTGGGAAACTTAACGCAGCGCGCCCGTTTGGACTGCACATTATCGGAGGAAATATCTCTTGCGTTCAATTACTTCTGCTCTACTTTGCGGCGCTCTGCTGGCCGCGTGTTCTCCAACCGATGATACGGTGGATGGTGCAGGCGATGGGGATATGGCAGGTGCTGAAAGCGAACCGATGGCTACAGCGCAGCCTTCTGCCGAAACGCCAGATGCGCAACGCGCAACGACCATTCCTGCAAGCATGGTTGGCACATGGCGCCGAGACGATCTTGGCCGGTCACCACAGGCGCGAGATTGCGATTATTCCGTGCAAGCCAATCGCGATTTTGAGAAGGTGTTGACGATCTCGCCAGAGGGGTATTCACGTTTTGAAAGCAGCGGGAAGCTTATGGAAGTTCATTCCAGCTCGCCTGAAATGATCGACGCCACATTTGACACCACCTATGCCGATACGCCCACCACGGCACGGCAAAAATTGGAATTGCAGGATGATGGCGCGTTGAAAGTTTACAATGATGCAAGCGGTGACGTTGCGACAGATAGCGAATATTTGCGCTGTCCCGCTGAATAGCGCGGTGGTGGCGGGGCGCGGTAAAGGCCCTGTATCAATCTTCGACGCTGAGCAAATACACCTGCCGCACCGCATCGAGCACCTTCACATCGCCGCCCTGCTCCAAGTGCCAGAACGTCCAGCCATTGCAGCTTGGCGCGCCTTGCACCTCTTTGCCGACTTGGTGGATTGATCCGGTCAGCTTTGCTTGTCCTGAGCCTGTAGAATGGCCGCATTCCAGCGAGCCATCGGCGCGTACTGTCGCCATCCAGCGGCGCTTTTTGTCGAACAATTGCGTGCCCGGCTTCACATAACCGTTCTCCACCAAAGCGCCAAACGCGACGCGCGGTGCGTTTTTGCGGCTTTGCATCGTTGCCAGCGCGCTTTCATCGAGGGGGAGTTCTTTGGCGATCCGCTCGGTCGCGACTTTGCGATAATCCGGCTCCCGCTCACAACCGATCCACTCGCGGCCAAGGCGTTTGGCCACCGCGCCCGTTGTGCCGGTGCCAAAGAACGGATCGACCACAACATCGCCCGCCTCGGTTGTGGCCAGCAGCACACGGTATAACAAGGCCTCAGGCTTTTGCGTGGGATGCGCTTTGTGGCCATCCTCCCCTTTCAACCGTTCCCCGCCAGAACAGATCGGCAGCACCCAGTCAGAGCGCATTTGCAGCTCGTCATTGAGCGTTTTCATCGCACGATAATTGAAGTGATAGCGCGCCTTTTCCCCCTGACTCGCCCACAACAGCGTCTCATGCGCATTGGTAAAGCGGGTGCCGCGGAAATTGGGCATCGGATTGGTCTTGCGCCAGACGATATCGTTGAGCAGCCAAAAGCCCAGATCCTGCATGATCGTGCCAACGCGATAGATATTGTGATAGCTGCCAATCACCCACAATCCGCCATCGGGCTTCAAAATGCGGCGGCACTCGGCCAGCCATTCACGGGTGAATTTGTCATAAGCGGCAAAGCTGTCAAACCGGTCCCACTCATCGGTTACGGCATCAACATGGCTGCCATCGGGGCGATTGAGATCGCCGCCAAGTTGCAGATTGTAGGGCGGATCAGCGAAGACCAGATCGACGCTGGCATCGGGCAGGGATTTGAGCGAGGCGATACAATCACCATCGAGGATTTTCCCCAATGGCAAGTCTGCCTTGGCGACTGGCTTGGCCTTCTTGCGCGTCTTGACCGGTGTCCCAATCTGCGCTGGCCGAACTTTTGTTACTTCACCCATGAACATTACTTCCCCAAAGTTATCCACAGGGTGAGTCAGTGGAGTCCTCAGGTCAAGGGATAGTTTTGGCAGCGATGCTCGCGCGACCGTTTTGGTAAAAGAGAACGAAAAGAGTCCGGCACAAGATGTGGAGTCTCCTGGCCCAAACGGGACTCGATATGATGGGGTGTGGCGCGCAAGACTCGCTTGTGGCATTCTTTGCAAAATCAGCAGGGGGACATGATATGGCACTACAGGTAATCGGCGCAGGGCCTGGGCGCACCGCGACATTCTCGCTCAAATTCGCGCTTGAGCATATTTGCATTGGTCCGTGTTACCACATGGCCGAAGTCTTCCGGCAGGTGCGCCGCAATCTGCCGCTCTGGCTGGATGTGGCCGCTGGTAAGCCTGATTGGGATACGATCTTTGACGGCTATGCCTCGACCACGGATTTCCCAGCCAGCATCTATTGGAAAGAGTTGGCCGAGCATTTTCCGCAATCCAAAGTGGTGCTGACCGTGCGCGATGCGGATAGCTGGTTTGAATCGGTGAATGAGACGATCATGGCGCCCCGCATGCTGGAAACGCTGAAAGGCTCGCCAATGGAGGCGATGTTTAAAGGCACCTATCTCAAGGGTCTCGATGGCCGCACCGCAGACCGTGCCTTCATGACGGACTGGTACCAAACGCATAATCAGACAGTGATCGACACCATCCCGGCTGAGCGCTTGCTGGTGTTTCATCCTAAAGAAGGGTGGGAACCGCTATGCGCGTTTTTGGACGTAGCAGTGCCGGCAGAGCCCTTCCCGCGCGTCAACAGCCGCGATGAATTGGGCGCAAAGGCGGATGAAGGCGGAGGCCTCCCTTCCGATCCCGAACTGCTCGAAAAATGGGCCGAAACCTATATTGCGCAGCTCAAAGAAGGAGCCTTTGCAACTTAAGCGAACAAAAGCGCGGTGTTCGCTGCAAATGCCACCAAAAGCAGGACGCCCAGCGCGCGCCCGATCTTGTGTGCAAACTGGCATAGCAGCACTAGCATGACCGCACTCGCCGCCAGAACCGGCCATTCCAGATCGAACAGCTCATAAGGGATTGCTTTGGGCGTGATCGACATGGTCGCTCCGCCGATCAGCAGCAGATTGAAAACGTTGGAGCCAACCACATTGCCAATCGCAAGGCCTGATTTGCCTTTAAGCGCTGCAGCGACGCTGGCGGCCAATTCGGGCAAGGATGTGCCAATCGCAACAATCGTAAGGCCAATCACGGTTTCTGGAATTTCAAAAATGCGCGCAAGCTGGATCGACCCATCGACCAGATATTTGCCGCCCAGGATCAACAGCGCCACACCGGCCACAAACAGAACGATGGCGAGCGCGATATTGTCTGGCGCGCCCTCTTCCTCTTCCTCGTAATCATGCGCTTTGCTGGGGTGCTTCACGCGCCAATAGATATAGGCGGCAAGGATCACCAACAGAGCGATCCCGATCCACACCGCGCCCATGCCGGAAAGGCCCAGCCCCCATAGCAAGATAACAGCCACAAGCCCGCTCACCGCATCACGCTTGCCCGCGCCCGACAAGATGATCGGCGCGATCAAAGCCGTCGCGCCAAGGATCAACAGCGTGTTAGCAAGGTTGGAGCCGACGATGTTGCCCCAAGCAATTTCTGGCGAGCCGATCATCGCGGCCTGCACACTGGCCACCATTTCCGGCATGGAGGTGGCCGCGCCAACGATCACCACGCCTGTCACCAACGTTGACAGCCCCGCTTTGAGCGAGATGCCAACGGCACCTCGCACAAGCAGTTCTCCACCTACAGCCAGGCCGATAAGCCCGCCGATAATGCTAAGGGTGATAATCAACACTAGGCAGGTTTCGTCTCGACAACCGGTTCTTCAACCGGGCGCGCGGCGAGCTTGAGGATCACCACACCGGCAATCGCTGCGATGATGGAGCCGGACAACACGCCCAGTTTAACCGCATTGATCATCTCAGGCGAGGCAAAGGCGAGATTTCCGATAAACAAGCTCATCGTGAAGCCGATAGCGGCAATCAGCGACAGACCCCAGATCTGTACCCAGCGAACGCCCGGCGGAAGCGTTGAGATCCCTGATTTCACCGTCAGCCATGCAAAGCCGAAAATACCGATCTGCTTGCCCAGCAAAAGGCCCAGCGCAATGCCCAGTGGCAACGGCTCAAACACGGCAGAAACCTGCATTCCGGCAAAGCTGACGCCCGCATTGGCCAGCGCGAAAATCGGGACGACCATAAACGCCACCCACGGATGAAGCCCGTGTTCCATAGCTTCCAAAAGGCCATTGCCCTTGCGGTCCTCAATCGGGATACACATCGCCAAGGCCACGCCAGCCAGCGTGGCATGAACCCCCGATTTCAACACGAAATACCACAGCGCCACGCCAAGGATCACGTAAGGCAGGCGCGATCCGATCCTGGCTCGGCCACATGCGGCCAGCAAGACGAATACAACAGCGGCCGAAGACAGCGCACCAAGGTCCACATTCTCGGTATAGAAAGCCGCGATAATGATAATCGCGCCGATATCGTCAATCACCGCAACGGCCAGCAGCAAGGCTTTTAACGCCACCGGAACCCGCTTACCCAGCAAAGCCAGCACACCCAGCGCAAAGGCGATATCCGTTGCCGCTGGAATGGCCCAGCCGCGGATGTTTTCCGGTGAACCAGAGTTGATTGCGATAAACACCAAGGCCGGGATCGCCATGCCGCCGATTGCAGCAAAAAGCGGCAAGGAGGCTTGCTTCCAGCTCGACAATTGACCGGTTAAAACTTCGCGTTTCACTTCCAAGCCGACAAGCAGGAAGAACAGCGCCATCAAACCATCATTGATCCACAACAGCGCCGATTTCTCAACGCCCGTTCCGCCAACAGTTGCCACAATCGGCGTTGCCAAAGCGCCGAAATAGGCACCCGATGCAGGCGAATTGGCCAAAATCAGCGCCAGCAGCGCAGAGGCCATAAGGACAATGCCCCCGGCGCTTTCCTGTTGGAGAAAATCTTTCAGAGATCTCGCCGCGCTGGCGAGAATGGCGGGTTGAGTACGGAGCATGGCATCAAATCCTATCGAAACATCGCTGTCAAAACAGAGCTGGCGAACAGTCGAGTTATGGGAATTGCGGTCCCTTGCAAGGCCGACATGACGCCGCCCTGCAAAGCCATAGCCCCCGCTTACCTATTCAAATGCCCAATAGCTCCCCCGGTTCCCGAATGACAGACCCGATTTGCGCGAAAGACTATAACGGCATTTCCATCTGCGAAACAGGCGCAAAACTGCGGCGATGCATCGGTGTTGGGCCATATCTGCGCAAAGCGGCCATATGCTCTTTTGAACCATAGCCCTTGTTGCGCTCCCACCCATATTGTGGATACGTCCTGGCCGCTTCCACCATCATCCGGTCACGCCATGTTTTCGCAAGGATCGAAGCTGCTCCAATGGCAGGCTCCAGCCCATCCCCGCCCACAATCGCGCGTGCTGGCCAGCGCCATTCGTGACAGCGACCCTCTGGCGTGAGATTGCCATCGATCAAAGTGGTCAGTGGCGGCATTTGCGAACTCCTCCCCAATTGCGCTTCCAACGCTGCCACCGCGCGCGTCATCGCCAACATTGTTGCGCCAAGAATATTGAGCTGGTCCACTTCGCCTGCATCGATCACCGCAATGCCAAATGCGCAGCTTTTGCGGATAGTTTGCTCCAGCTCCTCCCGCCTTTTGGCAGAGAGTTTTTTGGAATCGTCCAGCCCATCTGGCGGCGGCTTGCACAATACGCACGCTGCCGCGACGACCGGCCCCGCCAAAGGACCGCGACCCGCTTCATCAACGCCCACTATGCAAGGTTCGTCATTTTGGTTGGCACCAAATCGCGCGAAAGGCGTTCCTGACAACATGAACACGAAAATCCTGAATTTCACCAGAGCATTTGCTCGTCCCGCTCTGTTGTCGTGTGCGGCACTGTTAAGTGCAAGCTGCGCGGCTGAACCGGCGGGGGAAAGTCCTCCTGCCACGCCTTCGGAGGGTGCAGCGATGGTGGGTGAAGCCGTGACGCTTGATGCCAGCCTGCCATTCGATGCGGTAAGCTATGGTGAATTTGATCGTCCGTGGGGTTTGGCAGTGGAGCCGGGGACAAACCGTGTTTTCATCAACCAAAAAGGCGGGGCGATGAAATTCGTCGATACCGCGACGGGCGCCATTGGCACCGTTTCAGGTGGTCCTGATGAGGTGTCATCACGCGGGCAAGGCGGGCTTGGCGAAATCGTCTTTGCTCCTGATTATGCTGAAAGCGGCATGATCTATATCAGCTGGTCCGAAGCCGTAAGTGGACGCGATAAGCGCAGCGTTGCGGCACGCGGGAAACTCTCGTGTGACAGTGACACCACTTGCAACATTGATGGCCTCACCCGCATTTGGCAGCAATCTGCATCGTTCCCGCGCGATGGGCATTTCGCCCATCGCATGACCTTTTCGCCCGATGGCCAATATCTGTTTATCGCCAGCGGTGATCGGCAAGCCAAAACGCCATCGCAAGACACGTCCAACAATCTTGGCGCAGTTGTCCGCTTGCTGCCCGATGGCACGCCAGCCCCCGGCAATCCTTTTGCCGATCAAGGTGCGCCCACCAATCAGATCTGGTCTTATGGCCATCGCAATCCGCTGGGCTTCAGCTTTGCCCCCGATGGCAAGCTATGGGTTCTGGAACATGGACCCGCTGGGGGGGATGAACTTAATCTGGTGGAGCCGGGAGCCAATTATGGCTGGCCAGTACGCTCATACGGGGAAAACTATAATGGTGACCCGATCCCTGATCACACGCCCGATGATGGCTTTACCAAGCCGCTGATCCACTGGACCCCGGTCATTGCGCCGGGCGACATGGCCGCTTATTCCGGCGCGATGTTTGGCGATTGGGAAGGTGATCTGCTTTCGGCCAATCTGCGCGCAAAATCGCTGGTGCGGATTGAAACGGCAGCGGATGGTTCTTCGGCCAACGTAGCGGCGAATTACAGATTTCCAGAACGTTTGCGCGGAATTACAATCGCTCCTGATGGTGCGATCTGGGTGGCTGAAGATGCCGAAGATGGCCGTTTGCTGCGCCTCACCCCGCGATAAGCGCGCACCTTTTTGAAAACCGCCAGACAATCAGTATCTGCGGAAACATTTGCCCCGCGTGCAGCTGCGCTCTATCGGCGCGCAACCTATGGCTGATCCTGTTTCCAATTCGTTTGCGAGCGCCAACTCCTCTGCGAGTATAGTCCCGCTCGACAGCATTGATCCCGCTCTGGTCGAGGATGTGCTGGACCGCGCCTTTGGCACTGATCGCCATGCGCGCACCGCATACCGGGTGCGCGAAGGGACCGATTGGCTGCCTGCGCTAAGCTTTGCAGCATTGGATGATGATGATCAGCTGGTCGGCACAATACAGGTGTGGCCCACCGCGCTGGCCGATGAGACCGAGCGGCGCCATCCGATTTTGATGGTCGGTCCGGTGGCTGTGGTGCCTGAACGCCAGAATGAAGGCTTTGGCCATGCGTTGATGGCAGCGATGGCCAGCGCGCTGAGCCCAGAGGCACCTTTGCCGCGCGTTTTGATCGGTGATCCTGAATATTACGGCAAGTTTGGTTATAGCGCCGCGCCGACACAGCGCTGGTCCCTGCCCGGCCCGTTTGAACGCCATCGCCTGTTGGTGGCATGTGACAATCCCGGCATTCTTCCCGAAAAAGGGCATCTCGGCCCTTGGATTGGCTAAGCCGCTCTGGCATCGCAATTGTGCCATGCCATATGAAACACCGCCTGACCTTGCCGGAATGTCTCTCGCCCAGATTGCTGCTGCGGTGGAGCAGCGCAAATTGCCGCCGGTGGAACAATGGCAACCGCCCGAAATTATCGACAGCCAAATGCGCATCGCGGCTGATGGCCGCTGGTTTCATGCCGGCAGCCCGATTGGCCGGCCAGCAATGGTGCGCGCGTTCTCCTCGTTGTTGATGCGGGAGGATGACGGCCAGCATTATCTCTACACTCCGCAATGCAAACAGCTTATCGAAGTGGAGGATGCCGCGTTTCTGGCTGTGGATATGCGCAGTCAGGACAATGCGCTCGCCTTTCGCTTGAACACCGATGATCTGGTGGTGGCTGGCCCCGACAATCCCCTGCGCGCCGATGGTGATGCAGATTGTCCGGCGATGTATCTGGGCGTGCGTCATGGGTGTGAGGCGCGGCTGGACCGTTCGACATGGCTGCAATTGGCGCAATATGCGCTGGCGCAGCAGGATGATCCCGCCAATCTTAGCGTCACCAGCATGGGCGCGACTTTCGCGTTGACGCCGAGTTGACGCTAGACTGACACCGTCATGACCCCGCTCGCCCGCCGCCTACAGGATCAATTTTCCGCCAGCCAAAGCTTTGGCCCCGAAGGCTTGCGCGATGACAGCGCCTTTGCGCCGCCCGATTTGCGCGATGCCGCCGTGTTGATGGCGATTACAGAGCGCGCGCGCCCCGGCGTTTTGCTGACCGAGCGGCCGCAAACCATGTCCTCTCATGCAGGCCAGGTCGCCTTCCCCGGTGGCAAATTGGAAGCGGGCGAAGACGCGATCACCGCTGCTTTGCGCGAAGCAGAAGAAGAACTCGCCGTGCCGCAATCAGCTGTGCGGGTGATCGGAGAAATCAGCGCGTTCAACACCGGCTCCGGCTTTCGTCTCACCCCGGTGCTGGGCGTGATCCCGCCCGACCTGCCATTGCGGCCCGATCCGCGCGAAGTGGATGACTGGTTCGAAGCTCCGCTCGATTTCGTGCTGGATCAGCGCAATCATATCGCCAAAGAGGGCATGTTTCGCGGGCATCAGCGCCCCTATTATGAGATGCACTGGGAAGGCCATCGGATCTGGGGAATTACCGCCGGAATTTTGCGCAATCTCTCGCACCGGCTGGCATGGGAGGAATTGCGCGATGGCTAAGCTGCCCCCCGCCGATTGGACGCAGCGCGATGACCTGGCGCAATTGGTCGCAGTGCTTGGCGCAGACACCATCCGCTGGGTCGGCGGCGCGGTGCGCGATACTTTGCTGGGCGCGCGGGTGAAAGATGTGGATGCGGCCACCACTTTGCAGCCCGATGCGGTGCTGGCCAAGCTGAAAGAGGCCGGTATCAAAGCGATCCCCACCGGCCTTGATCACGGCACCATCACTGCGGTTTTGCCTGATGCGCCGGTGGAAATCACCACGCTGCGGCGCGATGTTTCGACAGATGGCCGCCGCGCCACAGTCAGCTTTGCGAGCCAATGGAGCGATGATGCCGCAAGGCGCGACTTCACGATCAATGCGCTCTATGTCGATCCGCAGACATTGCAAATCAGCGACTATTTCAATGGGCTTGCCGACCTTGATGCGCGCCTTGTGCGCTTTATCGGTGATGCCGAACAGCGCATTCGTGAAGATCACTTGCGGATTTTGCGGTATTACCGGTTCCAGGCGCGCTTTGGCGCTGAACTTGATGCCGAGGCTGAAGCCGCAGTTGCAACTTTGGCCAGCACGCTCAAAGGGTTGAGCCGGGAACGCGTGGCGATGGAATTGCTCGCTTTGCTGGCTTTGCCCGATCCTTATGCGACGGTGCAGCGCATGGCTAAAGCGGGTGTGTTGGGCGTTGTTCTTCCCGAAGCGGGCGCTGCGCAGCTTGCCGCCTTTACTGCCCTGCGCGCTGCTGAGGACGCCGATGCCGCGCCGCCTGATCCGCTGCGCCGCCTTGCTGCATTGCTGCCCGCCGATGCGCCAATGGCCAAGCAAGTCGCGGCTCGCCTGCGCCTTTCCAACGCCCAACGCAAACAGCTTTTGCTGCTGGCAAAGCGCGACACATACGCCACCGATCCGCGCGCGCTCGCCTTTCGCCACGGGCGGGAAACGGCGCGCGATCTGTTATTGCTATCGGGGCAAAAAAGCGACGCGATCCAAAGCTGGGACATCCCCACCTTCCCGCTCAAAGGCGGCGTAATCGTCGCGCGCGGCGTTGGTGCGGGGCCAGAAGTCGCGCGAATATTGCAAACGGTAGAGGCGCGATGGATAGCTGAGGGCTTTCCAGATATTTCAAGAGTGGAACAGATTCTTTCTGAAGAACTTCCCTGACTTCGCACTTGCACAATTTTCAATATTTGTTAGACGGTTCACTCCAGCGCAAGGCGCGCTGGCTACCTTGCGATTGACGATCACATTTGCTGGTCAGTCGATCCGATCGGGATGGACATCCGTTTGATGTTCCACGCGTCTTCCTTCGTTCAAGGAGTGCCACCCGGTCTTCCAATCCCGGCCCTTTTGTCGGACTATTTTGTTGCTCGCGATGCGTCCCCCAGCGTTGCGAATGAAAAAGGATTTATCAATGCGTTTGAAGACTATGACGACCGCCGCTGCTCTTACTGTCGCTGCTTTCGCAGCGCCCGCTATCGCGCAGGAAGCTGGCGCTTCGATCATGGGCAATGATGGCAAAGTTGTCGGCACCGTCGCCTCCAACGATGGCACCACCGTCATGCTCGATACAGGCGCGCATCAGGTGCCGCTTGGCCCGGATATGTTTGCGCAAGCGGACGGCGCATGGTCGATCAACACCACCAAAACCGATCTCGACACGATGATGGATGAGATGAAAGCACAGCAAATGGCCGCTTTGGAAGCTGCTCTTGTTGAAGGCGCTGCCGTGGTCACCGCCGATGCCATGCCGCTTGGCACTATCGAAATGATTGAGCCTGAAGCTATCGTGCTGACCTATAAAGAAGCGCCGCTGACACTGCCCAAGAACTTGTTTGCATTGGATGGCAATGGCGCTGTGATGGTGCTGGCCAATCATTCCGCCATCATGGCCGCGATGAACACATCTGACAGCTAAACGCGGCCAACGCTGCACGCTAAAAAGGGCCGGCAGGAGCAATCCTTCCGGCCCTTTTTGCGCCTAGAATTTGTTATCTTTGGGGAAGCCTTGTGGCGGCAATCGGCCCGCTGCCCCGCGCGCCACTTTCCACATGCCGATCTCGTTTTCGGTCCGTGTGCGCCCGCTATCACCGCCCATCGCCCAGCTTAGCCCTTCTTCCAAAGTGAAGGTGGTCGCATCGGACAATCCGCCATCGCGATACCGTTGCAAAGTGACGCCTTGCCCGCGTGTCATCACCGGCATTTCATCCAAGGTGAAGACCACAAGCTTGCGGTTTTCACCCACCGCGGCGACATGATCATGGCCTGCATCAATAGGCCGCACCACCGCCAGCTTCGCATCGCCTTTAAGGTTCACAACCTGGCGCCCTTTGCGCGTTTCGGCGAGCAATTGCGCCGTGTCCGCCACAAAGCCTTTGCCGATGGAGCTGGCGAACAGAACCTGCTTTTGTGCCTCATGCACCACCAGCGCGGTAATCTGCGCAGCCGCATCGATATCGAGCGTATTGCGTACCGGCTCACCAAAGCCGCGCGCGCCCGGCAATTTGTCCGCGCCCAGCGTGAAGATGCGGCCATCATCACCGATCAACAACAGCTTGTCCGTCGTCTGGCAATGCGCGGCAAAGGCGGGGCCATCGCCTTCCTTATATTTGAAATCTCCGCAACCATCTTTGCCCAGATCAACATGACCCTTCGCGCCGCGCACCCAGCCTTTTTGGCTAAGCACGACGGTGACCGGCTCTTTCTCGATCATCGCATCCATGCTGAATTCGACAGTTGGTGCAGCTTCGGCAATTTCCGTGCGCCGCGCGCCAATGGCCGTGTCCGGGCCATATTCGCCATGCAGCTTTTTCAGATCGCGTTTTAACCGGGTGCGTTGACGAGCGGGCGAGGCGAGCAGTTTTTCCAGCTCTTCTTGCTCTGCCAGCAGCGCATCTTTCTCCGTGCGCAGCGCCATTTCTTCCAACTTGCGCAAAGACCGCAAGCGCATGTTGAGGATGGCTTCGGTTTGCCGGTCGGTCAGGCCAAATTCGGCCATCATCACCGGCTTTGGCTCATCCTGGGTACGGATGATTTCGATCACCCGATCAAGGTTGAGGAAGGCAATGATATAGCCTTCAAGCAGCTCCAGCCGATCCGCAATTTTGCCCAGCCGATGATTGGTACGCCGCTGCAAAATATCCAGCTGCGATGTCACCCAATGGCCCAGCAGCTCTTTCAGCCCCATCACCATCGGCGTGCGCGTGGCATCAAGCACATTCATATTCAGCGAAAAGCGCGATTCCAGATCGGTCAGCTTATAGAGCGATTCTTTCAGCAGATCGGGATCGACATTGCGGCTTTTGGGAATGAGGACGATGCGGATATCCTCATCGCTTTCATCGCGCACATCTTCCAAAATCGGCAGCTTCTTATCGCCAATCGCGGCGGCGATTTGTTCGATCAGCTTGCCTTTGGAAACCTGATACGGAATTTCCGAGATGACCAGCTGATATGCGCCGCCCTTTTGCCGTTCGATACCGGCTTCGCGGTCTTCTGGCGCGGCCGCTTCTTCGGCATAGAACCGCCCACGCACCCGGAACGATCCGCGCCCTGTTTCATAAGCGGTGGAGATACTTTCAGGGCTATCAACGATCAGCCCGCCGGTTGCAAAATCCGGCCCATGCATCAGCTCCATCAACCGCGCATGTTCAACATGGGGGTTATCGATCAGCTCCAGCGTTGCCTCGATCACCTCGGCGGCATTGTGGCTGGGGATCGATGTGGCCATGCCCACGGCAATCCCGCTCGACCCATTGGCCAGCAGATTGGGGAACAGGCCGGGGAAAATCTCCGGCTCCACCTCTTCGCCATTATAGGTCGGGATGAAATCTACCGTGCCTTCATCCAGACCTTGCATCAAATCGATCGCGGTCTTGGTCAGGCGGCATTCTGTGTACCGATACGCAGCCGGATTATCGCCATCGATATTGCCGAAATTGCCCTGCCCCTGGACCAGCGGATACCGCAGCGTCCAATCCTGAGCCAGGCGCACCATCGCATCATACACCGCGCCATCGCCATGCGGGTGATATTTGCCGATCACATCGCCAACAACGCGCGCCGATTTCTTATACGCGCTGTCCGGCCCCAGCCTCATCGCCCGCATCGCCCATAACAAGCGGCGATGCACCGGCTTTAAGCCATCGCGCAAATCAGGCAGGGAGCGCGCCGTAATGGTGGACAGCGCATAGACAAGATAGCGCTCTGACAAGGCGCTATCGAAAGGCGTATCAACGATCGCATCAAAGGGATCGGTATCAGGTTCAGCTGTATCGGCCATGTGCCTTGTGCCCTAGCAAGCCGGGAAGCCGGGGTGGAAGAGCGCTATCCACAAATTCCGTTAGTTTTCGCCGGGTTTTTCTGTGTGTGGGTTCTGGTTGAGGTTCTGGCCCACACTTTGGCCTCCACTCTGTCCAGCCCGCAAAGCTGCCATATCTTCACGCATCGCGCGCAATTCGTGCAAAATCTCCTCACGTTCGGTATGTGCCTCTTCGCCCGTTGCCTCCGCCATCGCATTGACGATCACACCGATAAACAGGTTGAGCACGATGAAGCTGGTGAGCAAAATGAACGGCACGAAGAACAGCCACGCATACGGATAGACCTCCATCACTGGCCGCACGATACCCATCGACCAGCTTTCCAGCGTCATGATCTGGAACAGCGAATACATCGAATAACCAAGATTGCCGAACCATTCCGGGAACGCTTCACCAAACAGCTTCGTCGCCATTACCGCGCTGATATAGAACATCAAAAGCAGCATCACAATCACTGTTGCAATGCTGGGGATTGCGCTGAACAGGCCAACGATCACTTTGCGCATGCTGGGCACAACCGAAATGAGGCGCAGCGCCCGCAGGATGCGCAAAGCACGAAGCACGCTGAATTGTTGTGCCGCAGGGATCAGCGCCACTGCGACAATAATAAAGTCAAACCAGTTCCACCCATTGCGAAAGAACCGGCCGCGCCATGCGAAGAGCTTGAGGCCAATCTCAACGGTGAAAATCGCCAGAGCCAACGTATCAAGCGCCCGGATGATCCCACCAAACCGCGCCATAACGCTGGGCATGGTTTCAAGGCCGAGCATGATTGCATTGATGATGATCACCGCGATGATGAACGCTTCAAACCAGCGCGCCGACACCAATTGATCGATCCGTTGTCGCATAAAATGTCCTGCTATGTGCTTCAAAAAGCGTGTCCAACGACTCGCCCTATCACCGCCACGTCTCGCCGGACAGGGCGGAACGGAAAAGCCCGTTCACTCGTTGAATTTTCATATCCCAATCAAGGAGTTAAACATGTCACAAAGAATTATGATCCTCGCCACCAACGGTTTTGAGCAATCCGAATTGGAAAAGCCCAAATCCCACCTTGATGAAGCGGGCTATGATACTGTCGTAGTCAGCCCCGAAGATAACGAGATTCGCGGCTTTTCCGATGGTGAATGGGGTGATCCGGTGAAGGTTGATCTGTCCATTGATGAAGTTGGCGAAGCGGAATTTGATGCGCTGTTGCTGCCCGGTGGTCAGATCAACCCCGATACTTTGCGCATGGATGAGCGCGCAATCCAATTGGTGCGCAATTTCGCCAAAAGCGGAAAGCCCATCGCCGCAATCTGCCACGCACCGTGGTTGTTGATCGAAGCCGGTGTGGTGGATGGCAAAACCGTCACCAGCTGGCCGAGCCTGCGCACCGATCTCAAAAACGCCGGCGGCAATGTGGTGGATCAGGAAGTGGCAGTTGATGGCAACATCATTACCAGCCGCAATCCCGATGATATCCCCGCATTCTCACGCGAGCTGATCAAAGCGCTTGAAGAACAATTGCTGCGCGAAGAACAGCGCATTGCCGTTCCTGCATAAGGCTCAGCGCCCTATCTCAGAGACAAAGGTCTCGTCGTCCAACGGCGGGGCCTTTTGTTTGCACCAAGGTTAGAACCCTTGCGCGTTGTAGCTTTCGCTGGGAATTTGCACTTCGATGCCGTCCAGCTCATCGGTCAGGTCAATCTGACACGATAGGCGGCTGGTCGCTTGCACATCGGCGGCAAGATCCAGCATATCTTCTTCTTCTTCGCGTGCTTTGGGCAATTTGGCGAAATATTCCTTCGCCACGATCACATGGCAGGTGGAACACGCCATCTGCGCTTCGCATGTGCCCTCAAGCGGCATTCCGGCGGCTTGACCCACGCTCAACAGATTATCGCCCACTGATGCATCAACGGTGGTGCGTTCGTTATCGCGGCTGATAAAGGTGACTTTGATCGTTAAATACCTTGGATTGCTAAATACCTTGTTGCGCTGCAGCATTTATAACAGTTTTTGCAGCGTCTTCAAGGTTACCCATATCCGTATATCGACCAAATCCCAGCCGAATCGATGATTTCGCACCTGCATCATCGAGGCCTATTGCCTTGAGCACATGACTTGGCCGGCCCGATCCGCTGGCACATGCTGATCCGGCGGAAAACATCACGTCGCGGCAATCGCTCATCAAACGGGCAACATCGAGGCCTTCTTTGCGCAGATTGAGATTGCCGTGCCAGCGCGCCTCAGCGCTGCCGTTAAGCTCCCAATCAGCGAAGATATCGCGCGCCCGGTTCCACAGCGCTTCGACATGGGCGGCATCCTCTCCCATCCGTTCTGTCGCCAGCTTGGCCGCCGCGCCAAAGCCCGCGCACAAAGCAGGCGAGAGCGTGCCAGAACGCAAATCCGCTTCCTGTCCGCCGCCTGTTTGCGTTGGATTGAGCTCCACCCCATCGCGCAGCCACAGCGCGCCAATGCCTTTGGGACCGTGCAGCTTGTGCGCCGAGACCGCGATCATATCGGCATGAGTGATCGGCATTTTGCCAAGCGCCTGCACGCCATCGCACAAGAACAGCGCGCCAGCCGCTTTGGCGCGTTCGTGCCAGTCACGGGTTGGCTGGATCGTGCCGATTTCATTGTTGACCTGCATCACGGCCACCAGCGCGGTTTTGCCCGGCAGTTCCTGCGCTGCATCGCACAGCCCTTCGCCATCAACCGAAAGGATATGCGCCCGGCCCAACGCCTCGGCAGTGTCCAGCACGGCGGCGTGTTCTATCGCAGAGACGGCAAACGCGCCCTTATCCACGATCCCGCGCATCGCCAGATTGATCGCTTCGGTCGCGCCGCTGGTGAAGATCACGCGGCCACCGGGCGGCAACAAAGCGGCCACCTGATCACGCGCCAACTCTACGGCGGCGGCAGCTTGGCGGCCCATTTTGTGCGGGCTGTGCGGATTGCCAAAGCCGGTGCCTCCGGGGCCATCCAGCCAGCGCAACATCGCAGCGCGTGCTTCGGGTGCGAGAGGGGTTGTGGCTTGATAATCGAGATAGGTCATTGGCGGGGTGCTTTATCGGCTTGGGTGGTGCTTGTCGAAGGTTCAGAATTTGGTTCGCGCTATCGCAGCCCCCGCCAGGCCTGCGCAAAGCCCTGCAAATCAGCCACCGTGGTCGACCACCCCGCAGAAACCCGAATGGTACGCCGCGCAATATCCTCATCCACGCCAAACGCCGCCAACACCCGGCTCGATTTCAAAGTCCCTGAAGAACACGCACTGCCCGCCGATACCGCAAACCCCATCGCGTCCAGCCGGATCACCAGAGCCTGCGCGCTCATGCTGGGGTGGACCAGCGGCACGATATAATCGACCTGCTCGCCAAGCTTCATCACATCATCGCCCAATCCGCCCATAAAGTCCGCGCGATCTTGCGGTGATGTTACCCAATCGCCTGCCTCCAGCGCGGCGGCCATGCCCATGATAGCTGGCAAATTCTCGGTCCCTGCGCGGTATCCCCGCTCATGCCCGCCGGTCGGCTCCAGCAGTTTGAAATCGCGCACCAGCAACGCACCAACTCCAATCGGTCCGCCAAACTTGTGAGCCGAAATTACCGCCATATCGACATCGGGCAAAGGCAGTTTCCCCGCTCCTTGCGAACAATCGGACAAGACCAGCGCGCCTGTCTGCTTCACCACGCCGGCCATTTGGCTGACCGGATTGATTGTGCCTGTTTCCGGGTTCACATGCTGGATCGCCAGCACACAATCCTTGCCCAAAGCCACATTGTCATCGAACATTTCTGCATCGGGCGCAGCGCGGAACACCGCGTCATGTTCCACCGCGCTAATGATGCGGCGGCTTGCCTTTGCCCGGCCCAAACCCAGAGCCAGCGCTTCGCTGGCGCCGCTGGTGAAGACAATTTCGCCATCCCAATCCAGCGCCGATTTTACCCGGTCACGCGCATCTTCAAGCGCCGATTTTGCGCGCCTGCCATCGGCATGCGGGCTGGACGGATTGGCCCATATCGTAAAGCCTTCCTCCATCGCTGTGCGCGCTTCGGGGCGCAGCGGAGAGGTGGCGGCGTGATCCAGATAGATACGGCTCATGGCGAAAGAATTGCGAAACCTGTCATAATGCCTATATAGCCGCGCACTTGCCATGCGCCAGACGCGCATTTCCGGCCATTCAGATCAAAGCGAATTTTTCATGCCGCACGTTATTTTTCCCGGCCCCGAAGGCCGTCTCGAAGGTCGTTACTCCCCCGGTCCGCGTCCGCGCGCGCCTGTGGCGATGATCCTGCATCCCCATTCGCAAGGCGGCGGCACGATGAATGATCGCATTGTGCAACGTTTGTACAAAACATTCACCGATCGCGGCTTTGCCACTTTGCGCTTTAACTTTCGCGGCGTTGGCAAAAGTCAGGGCAGCTTTGACAATGGCATTGGCGAATTGTCCGATGCCGCAAGCGCGCTGGATTGGGTGCAGTCAATCCACGAAGAAGCGCAAACCACCTGGGTTGCTGGCGTCAGCTTTGGCGCGTTGATCGGCATGCAATTGTTGATGCGTCGCCCGGAAATTCGTGGCTTTATCTCCATCGCTCCGCCTGCAAACATGTATGATTTCAGCTTTCTGGCACCATGCCCGGCCTCTGGCATCTTCATCCAAGGCTTGGCCGATACGGTCGTGCAGCCTGTTGCGGTGCAAAAGCTGGTCGATAAGCTGCGCACGCAAAAGCATATTACCATCCATCACGAAGAGATTCCGCGCGCCAATCACTTTTTTGAAACGGAACAGAAAGAGCTGATGGGGGCGGTCGATAACTATCTCGATTTCCGCCTCGATCCATCTTGCCCGATCACCTGATTAGCGCGTTCTGACCGAGTCGTTTCGGCCTGGAATTGACACCTCAAACTCAAACACAACGTCCTGTGTAAAGGCAGCGTTTCGCCGTGCGCGATTTGCAAATGGTTCTCAATACGCGTATGTCATGTTATCTCATATAAAGAGGAGATGGATAATGGCCTATGCAGATGCACAACAAAATGCGCGCGCAAAAATGGGTTCAATGCTGGTTGTCGGAGGAATTCATGCCGCCGTTGGCTTGGGCTTGATGGCGGCGTTAAGCGTGACGGTACTGATCCCGGAGCCAGAAGAGCGGATGGACGGTTTCCACCTCCCTGTTCCGCCCCCTCCCACGCCAGAGCCAATTGAAAAGACGGCAGAACCAGACATTCCGACGACAACTTTTACCGCGCCAATTCCAGACACCGTGCTGACCCCGGAACCCGATTTCACAGTCGCGGTCGCGCCGGACAAGCCGTCGTTGGACGTGATCCGCGTACCTACACCGAAAACCGATCCAATAGCTTTGCCGCCGCGTCCAACGCCCACTTTTACGCCCACCGTGCCAATACCGCGCAATGGCCCGCAAGGGTGGATCACGACGAGTGATTATCCGGGAAGTGAACTGCGCCGTGGCAATGAAGGCACAGCGCGTTATCGCGTTGTCGTGAATAGCGAGGGGCGCGTTGATGCTTGCGAAATTACCGCCAGCACCGGTCATCCGAAACTCGACAGCGCAACTTGCCGCCATATTGAAAGGCGCGCCCGCTTTGATCCAGCCCAAAATGCCGAAGCCAAGCCGATTGTCGGGAGTTATTCCGGCGTGGTCACTTGGAATATCCCGGAATAAAGCGGGAGCGCCTTTATTGGCGTAAAGGCACCTCCCCCAGACGCTATTAGGGCTTTTGAGATCCGCTTTATTGCGTGGGGGCGTCAGCTTGCTCAAGCGGGCTGCCGCCTTCCGCATCAGGGATCACCCAAATCGCCGCATTGGCCATCATCACAAAGGCCAGCACGATCATCAACACGCCCTGCTTGCGCGTGCCTTTATATAGCAAATACCCCCCGCCCAATATGAGCGCGAAAGCGGCCAGCATGACGATAGAGAGAATGACATCAAACATAATCGGCTCGGCGCAGCGCGTTTATCGGCGGGCCATTCCGCTAATGATGGAGCCAAGTATGCCGCCCATTGCACCGCCACCAAGTCCGCCGCTGCTGCTGCTGCCTGAAGGCGCGCTTTGTGCGTCGCCGGTGGCTTGTTTGGCCATATAGCCCATCACCGCCATAGCCAGGATCGGCAGCATCTTTTTGAGCAAACCTTCATCCAGCCCGGTAATCGCAGAAACTTCGCCCGCGACAGATCGGCTGACATCTTTGGATCCAAAGATATTGCCAAGGATGGAGTTGCCCTGATCGGTCTGCGTGGGGCTGCTGCCCAGAACGCTATCGAACAATGCGCCGCCCAACATACCGCCAAGTCCGCCTGAGCTGGAGCCTCCTCCAGAACCGCCCAGCACCGCTCCGGCCAAGCCGCCAAGGCCGCTCATCGGATCGCCGCCTGCGCCGCCTGTGGCGCTGCGGCCCATGCCGGCAACGATCGCGGGCAGCAATGCGCCTGCGCCCATGCGGGCGGTCTGTTCGTCAACGCCAAGCTCGTTCGCCATGCTGGTGATGACGCCGGTCTGCTGAAGGATTTGTGCCAGGCTCATCTTATTTCTTCCCGAAGAATTTGCTGGCCATGCCGGCGATATCGTCCAGCGGATTGCCGTCCCCATCAAGGTCCAGCATATTGGCAAAATTGGTCAGTGATCCTTCGCCGCCAATCTGTTCGACAATCTGCGACAGGACGCCGGTGTCGATACCCGTCTTGGCCGAAGCCAGCTCAACTGTATCGCCTTGCATCTGATGCGTTTGGCCCAGCACGCCAATTGCTTTTTCCACCAGAGCGGGATCAAGCCCCACCTTTTCAGCCAGATTGGTCACATCATCGGGTGCGCCGCCAATGTTCTTCAAAATTCCGTCAAGCATGCTCATCGCCAAATCTCCTTATGCGTGGATATGCCCGCAAAGCTAGGCGGGCATGGGCCAAATGGAAAGGCGATTTGCGCTGAAAGCACCAAAAGAATGGCCCCGCCACAGCGCGAGCCGTGACGGGGCCTCCCCCCAACGAAATTGCGTAGGTTGCCGTGACTAAACTGCGGTAGGCGCAGCTTCCCGCACATCGGCATCCACATGCGCTTCAAACTCGGCAAAATTGTCGACGAACAATTGCACCAGCTTTTCCGCCGTTTGATCATAGGCATTGCCATCAGACCACGTGCTGCGCGGATCAAGGATCGTTTGATCGATGCCTTTGGCATCCAGCGCAGGCACATGCACCGGCACTTCAAAGCCGAAATTGGCATCTTTGCGATAGGTCACAGTGTCCAGATCGCCATCCAGGGCTGCGTTCAAAAGCGCACGCGTGGCTTTGATCGGCATACGATGGCCCTCGCCATATTTGCCGCCGGTCCACCCGGTATTAAGCAGCCAGCACTGTACCTTGCCCTCGGCAATGCGCTTTTTCAGCAAATTGCCATAGACGCTGGGGTGGCGCGGCATGAACGGCGCACCAAAACAGGTGGAGAAGGTGGCTTCAGGCTCGGTCACGCCGATCTCGGTGCCCGCAACCTTGGCGGTATAGCCTGACAAGAAGTGATACATCGCCTGTTCGGGCGTCAGCCGCGCAATCGGAGGCAGCACGCCGAACGCATCAGCGGTCAGCATGATCACATTGGCCGGAACGGGGCCAAGATTGTGCTCACTGGTGTTGGGAATGCTTTCAATCGGATACGCACCGCGGCTGTTTTCCGCCAGCGAGTTATCATCGAAATCCAGTTCACGCGTGTCCGCATCCATCACCACATTTTCCAGCACGGTGCCGAATTTGCGGGTGGTGGCGTAGATTTCCGGCTCTGCTTCTTCGCTCAGGCGGATCATCTTGGCATAACAGCCGCCTTCAAAGTTGAAGACCGTTTCATCCGACCAGCCATGTTCATCATCACCGATCAGCGTGCGGCTGGCATCGGCGCTAAGCGTTGTTTTGCCCGTGCCCGAAAGGCCGAAAAACACCGCCGTCTTGCCATCTGCGCCCACATTGGCGGAGCAATGCATCGGCATCACGCCTTTTTCAGGCAGCAGATAGTTGAGAATGCCAAACACGCTCTTTTTCATTTCCCCGGCATATTTGGTGCCACCGATCAGGATCAGCTTTTCCGTCAGATTGACCGCGATCACCGTTTCTGAACGGCAACCATGGCGCTGCGGATCAGCTTTGAAGCTGGGCAGATCGATGATCGTATATTCGGGGGCGAAATCGGCCAGTTCGCTCACCTCAGGACGCACCAGCAGCGTGCGAATGAACAAATTATGCCACGCCAGTTCGTTGATCACGCGCACATTTACGCGGTGCTCCGCTTGCGATCCGCCGAACAGGTCAGCGACATACAAGCGATCTTTGGCAGCCAGCGCGGTCATAAAATCAGCTTTGAGATTGGCGAAGTGATCAGCAGTCATGCTCTTGTTCACTTTGCCCCACCAGACCGTATCTTCGGTGGTATCATCGCGCACGATAAACTTGTCATTGGCGCTGCGCCCGGTGTGCTTACCTGTCTCGACCACCAACGGTCCATGAGCAGCCAACCGCCCTTCGCCATTGCCAAGCGCATGCTCAACCAGAGATGCAGTGCCCAGATTTGTAAAAAGGGTGGCGTCAGTCGCTATGCCCTGAGCGGACAGTGGCACGTTTAGTGTCGTGGACACGGTTTTAATTCTCCTCCTGCGAAACAGCGGCCAACTTTTGTTGGGCCTGCCGAATCATGCAAAGCTCTAATCACGCCAAAATGTGCCGTCAATTTGGCCAAATCCTGTGTGATCGTACTGTGAATTTTCTTTGTTGCGATGCAATTACGGTCAGATCGATTGTGCCGCGTTTTGTGACACCGGTGCCATTACTTCGCGTCATGTGCCCCGCACCTTTCATCGCGCCAATACGTGCTGGGCGCAGCATCTATGCGTCGCAACGATTGTCTCAGGCTGCACAAGGCTCTAATCCTTGTGACAGCAATGAGGAATGGCATGGATAACGCAGAGCTGAATGATAGTGCGCAGATACATAGCGATGAGGCGCAGCGCACCATCGCGTTGGTGGATGATGATCGCAATATTCTCACCACCTTATCCATTGCATTGCAGGCAGAAGGTTTTGCCACGCGGGTCTATTCCGATGGTGAAGCAGCGTTGGGAGCGCTTCTCGACAATCCGCCCGATCTTGCTGTTTTTGATATAAAAATGCCGCGGATGGACGGCATGGAATTGCTGCAAAAGCTGCGCGAGAAATCGATGCTTCCGGTCATATTCTTGACCAGTAAGGATGAAGAACAAGACGAGGCGGCCGGCCTTGCGATGGGTGCAGATGATTATATCGGCAAGCCGTTTAGCCAGCGATTGTTGCTCGCCCGCATACGCGCCATTTTGCGCCGCGCAGCTCCGCGCGCAGAAGGCAGCGCCACTTTGGCGGAAGAAACCGAGACACCTCAGGGCGGCATAATTGTGCGCGGCCGATTGAAAATGGACCCCGCCCGGCATCAGGTTACATGGGATGCAAAGCCAGTTGGGCTGACCGTCACAGAGTTCCTTATTCTCGAAGCGTTGGCGCAAAGGCCGGGCGTTATTAAGAGCCGGAACCAGTTGATGGACGCCGCATATCCGGACGATATTTTCGTAGATGATCGAACAGTGGACAGCCATATTAAACGATTGCGCCGCAAATTTCGCGTGATCGATAATGAATTTGGCGCGATCGAAACCTTGTATGGCGCAGGCTACAGCTTCACCGATGGCTGATGCGGACGGCCTCACCTGATGCCCAATGATGATCTGCGCGCTGGCAGGCTGGAACGGCTCGCCTTTCCCGTTGGCCGTTCGCTCACCGCGCGCATTCTGGCGGTCAATCTGATCCCTTTGCTGGTGCTCGCCTTTAGCCTTTTCTTCCTCGATTCCTATCGCCGCCAATTGCTGGATGAACGTTTCAGCCTTGCCCGGATCGAAGCGCAGATTACTGCCGAGGCGTTGGCCGGCGCCACGATTGAGCGGCAAGAAGCGCTGTTGATCCAGATCGGCAAGGAACAGCGCATGCGATTGCGCATGTATGATGCCGATGGCGCGCTATATGCTGACAGCTTCACATTGGATGAACCGCGCTTCACGCTTGCTGATCCCACGGCAGAACAGTCATTCGATCATATGGCGAGGTGGTTGGATAATGCGGTGAACTTCGCTGTACGCGCGCCTGCCGCACCGCCCTTTGTGGAAACCAATAGCGAAGCCGCCGATGCCTGGCCCGAACTTGTCCGCGCGCGCCAGCAAGGCCTCACGCAAATTGAACTGCGCAGCGCGCCCGATGGCACACCTGTCATCACCGCAGCTGCGCCCGTTGGCCTGAACGGTGCAAGCCTGCTTACCACCCGCAATGCAGCTGATATTACCGCTGCTGTACGCTCTGCACGCACCAGTTTGATGACGATCATCGCCATTGCTTTGTTTATGTCCACGATCCTGTCGCTCTATCTTGCCTCCACCATAATCGAGCCGCTGCGCCGCCTGGTGCGCGCTTCTGTAAAGGTGCGTTCCGGGCGGGAGCGCGATGTCGAAGTGCCGCGCATGGATGAACGCTCGGATGAAATCGGCCTGCTGGCGCGCAATGTTTCCGATATGACGGCAGCCTTGCGCCACCGGATCGATGCGGTGGAAACATTCGCCGCCGATGTTGCGCATGAAATCAAAAACCCGCTTGCTTCCCTGCGCAGTGCAATTGAATCGATGGACAAGGTCAAGGACGATGACCTGCGCCACCAATTGCACGATGTCGCGGCCCATGATGTGCGCCGGATCGACCGCCTCGTCTCCGAAATCTCTGAAGCGAGCCGGATCGATGCCGAATTGAGCCGCGCGACTTTCGAAATGCTCGATCTGGGCGATTTGTTCGCCAATGTTGTGGAGGCAAAGCGGGTGCGCGGCGAAACGCGCGATTGCATCATCGAACTGGATTGCGCGGCCACAGGCACACGCGTGATGGGCGTGCCATTGCGGTTGGAACAGATTGCACAAAACCTGCTGGACAATGCGGTCAGCTTCTCTCCTGAAGGCGGACGCATTTTGGTGTGCGTTGCCAGATTGGGCAAAAATGTGGTGGCGTCTGTTTGCGATGAAGGGCCCGGCATCCCTGAAGAAGCACACGAAAAGGTGTTCCGCCGCTTCCATTCCGTGCGCCCCGATGCCGAAAGCTTTGGCAACAATTCCGGCCTTGGCCTCGCCATCGCGCGCACTATTGCAGAGGCGCATGATGGCGCGCTCAAAGTCGGCAGTGAAAGCTATTACACAGGTGCCTGCCTTGAATTGTATGTGCCAGCGGCATGAGCGGGCTGGCCCTGAATATCAGCTGCGTTGCGATTGGCGGGCGCGGCCTTGTGATCACAGGGGAGCCGGGCAGCGGCAAATCCTCGCTCGCGCTGGCTCTGATTGATCGCGGGGCAATGTTGATCGGCGATGATGGCGTGCTGCTGGAAAACCGCAAGGGTATCTTGCACGCAGCGCCGCCGCACGATCACACTGGCCTGATAGAGATACGCGGCGTCGGCCTTGTCACTTTGCCCACCATCAGCGCGCCTTGCGCCCTTGCGATCACCTTATCGCCCGACGCCCCGCGCCTGCCCGAAGCTGCAGGCAGCATCGTTTTTGCAGGTTTAAATCTGCCACAAATCACGCTGTATCCCGATGCGGGCACTCTGCCTCTGCGCGCCGAATTCGCCCTAAAACGATACGGTATCGCCTAATACCTCTTTTCAAGCGCGTTAGACGGGCGCAAAAGACCGCAGCAATGACTCAGCCATCCGATCAAGAAAGACAGCGCATTGTGCTGGTCACCGGAATGCTCGGCGCGGGCAAGACGACCGCGCTGCGTGAGCTGGAAGATCTGGGTTGGGAAAGTATCGACAATTTTCCCATCCGCCTGCTCGACCGGCTGATCGGTCAGGATATGGCGACGCACCCGCTTGCGCTTGGCTTTGATTGCCGAACGCGCGGCTTTGTGCCTGCTGATATTATCGCGCAGGTAAAAGAGCTTAGTGATAATCCCCGAATTGCGCTGACCACCGTGTTCCTCGATTGCGCAGGACAAGAGTTGGAGCGCCGTTTCAACGAAACGCGCCGCCGCCATTATCTGGCGCAGGATCTGCCCGTCACGCGCGGCATTGCAGCTGAGCGTGAACTGCTTTCTCCGCTGCGGCGCTGGGCCGATGTGTTGATCGACACTTCGCAATTCTCTGTGAACGATCTGAAAATCGCGGTGCGCGAACATTTCTCCCACGCGGCCCCGCGAGAAATGACAGTGACCGTTTCCAGCTTTGGCTTTTCACGTGGCCGCCCGCCCGCTGCCGATTTAATGTTCGACATGCGATTTTTGGACAATCCGCATTGGGTAGAAGGCTTGCGCGAACAAACCGGCCAAGACAAAGCCGTGGCCGACCATATCGCCAAGGACCCCGCCTTTGTTTCCGCCTTTGACAAGATCAGCGCGCTACTTTTGGAACTGCTTCCGCTCTATGCCAAGCAGGGCAAAAGCTACGTGAATATCGCCTTTGGATGTACTGGCGGGAGACACCGCTCTGTCTATACTGCGGAAAGGATGGCACAGGCCTTGCGCGAGGGCGGCTTTTCGCCCACGCTTCTGCATCGCAATCTGGGATCGCGCGCAGCGGAACAGGTTGAAGGCAACAAGGCTCCGTGACTGTAGAGATCATGACCGCGCAACTTTTCACAACAATTACGGGATTCGCTGCGGCGAACGTTTATTGATCGCATGATCGGACTAATTCTGGTGACGCATGGCCAATTGGCCAAGGAATTCGTAGCCGCGATGGAACATGTCGTGGGCGCGCAGGAAAAAGTCGCCACTGTATGCATCGGCCCCAATGACGATATGGAAATTCGTCGTCGGCAAATCAGCCACGCGATTGACGAGGTTGATAGCGGCGCTGGCGCGATTTTGTTGACCGATCTGTTTGGTGGCACACCGTCCAATCTGGCGATTTCATTGCTACAACCAGGCAAAACCGAAGTGATCGCAGGGATTAATCTGCCAATGCTGATCCGTCTGGCCGGTGCGCGCAAGGAACTGGCCCTGCACGAAGCGGCTGAGGCTGCACGCGAAGCCGGTCGTAGCTATATCACGCTGGCATCGGAATTTCTGTCCAAGGAGACGGCAGATTGAGTGAATTTTCACGCGACGTCAGAATCGTCAACAAACGCGGCCTGCACGCCCGCGCCAGCGCGAAATTCGTCGCTATGGCCGCGGAGATGGACGGGACTGCGATCACCGTTACCAAGGATTCCCACAGCGCCAATGGCACGTCGATCCTTGGCCTGATGATGCTGGGCGCGGCCAAAGGTGACACGGTGACTTTGGGCGCAAGCGGCGAAGATGCCGAAACGCGGCTGGCTGAACTGATCGCGATGGTCGAAGCCGGCTTCGACGAAGACTGAGCTGGATATTCAGGCCATGCGCCGCACCATCACCGGCTTTTCCAACCCCACGGTCAAATATCTGCGCAGCTTGCGGGACAAGAAACACCGCAAACGCGAACGCGCCTTTCTGGCAGAGGGGCTGCGCCTGCTCACCGATGCGCGCGAATGTGGCCGCTTGCCGCGCCAATTGGTCATGGCCGAAAAACGCGATCCGCATCCGCTGCTGGACGCTTTGGAGAGCGATGTGCTGGCCGCTGGCGGCGAAGTGATCGACACTTCGCCCGACATCCTCACCAAAATCACCGGCAAGGATAACGCCCAGGCAGTGATCGGCGTGTTCGAGGAATGGGACACATCGCTAAGCGCAGTGGACCGCAATGCCGCGCCGATTTGGCTGGTCGCGCAAGCGCTGCGCGATCCAGGCAATCTGGGCACCATGCTGCGCACCGGCGATGCGGTGGGCGCTGGCGGATTGATCCTGATCGATGATTGCGCTGATCCGTTTTCGGTTGAAGCTGTGCGCGCCAGCATGGGCGCAGTGTTCACACAGCAAGTGGCGCGCGCAAGCTGGGGCGATTTCCTTGTGTGGCTGCGCGCTAAAGACGAAGAAAAGCGGGGCCAGCTGGTGGCCGCATCCTTGCGCGATGCGGTGCCTTATCGCGGTGCGGCTTACCAAGCGCCATGCTTCGTACTGGTCGGCAATGAATCGCAAGGTTTGCCGCAAGGGTATGAGGACGCTTGCGATCTGCGGGTAACGATGCCGATGCGGGGCCGCGCGGATTCGCTCAACGCGGCAGTAGCTGCGGCGGTCCTGGCTTATGAGGTGTTGGCAGGGTTGGAGTGATGCGGCCTTAATCCGCCGCCTTGCGCCCATCTTCCAACCTGTCCGCTTCAGCCGCATCTTGCGCGTTATAACGCGGTGCGGATTCGACCAGCGGCACCTCTTCAATCTCGCGCTTGCCGATTTCGATGCCTTTTTCTGCAAGACGTTTGCCAGAAGACAACACGTTGCGTTCAAACGAGCCGACGAATTTGTTGTAATTGTTGACCGCGGTTTCCAGCCCGCCGCCCACGCGTTTCAGATGGCTTGCCGCAGTAGCCAGCCGGTCATACAATTCCGCACCGGCCTTACCGATATCAACCGCTTCCTGCGCAATCGTGTCCTGCCGCCAAACCTGCGCCACAGTGCGCGCGATTGCTACCAGATTGGTGGGTGTGGCCAGCAACACTTTGTTGCGGAAAGCAAAATCCCACAATTCAGGATCATGCTCCAAGGCCGCCGCCACAAAGTGTTCACCCGGCACAAACATCACCACATAATCGGGCGCATCATCGAACTGGCTTTGATACCCTTTCGAGCCGAGCGTTTGCACATGATTGCGCATTGATTTCGCGTGCAGATCAAGGTGACGCAACCGGTCTTCATCTTCATCAGCTTCAAACGCGGCCTGATAGGCGTTGAGCGAAACCTTGGCGTCGATCACCAGCTTTTTTTGCCCAGGCACATTCACGATGGCATCGGGCCGCAATCGCCCTTCTTCTGTTTCCAGCGAATGTTCGAGGTGGAAATCGGTATGCTCAGCCAGCCCGCATTGTTCGAGCACATTTTGCAAAGCCCGCTCCCCCCAGCGCCCGCGCGCTTTGGGGGCATTGGTGAGAGAATTGCCCAGCCGCTGCGCTTCACGGCGGACTTCTTCTTGCCCCTCACGCATGGAATTGATCAGGCCCGTAAGCTGCCCAAACGCATCAACACGCTGTTTTTCCAGTGTTTCGACCTGCTTTTCATATTTCGCAAGCCGTTCTCCCACAGGCGATAGAAGCGCTTGTATCTTGGCCTCGCCCGTCTCTTCTGATTGCTTGAACCGTTCCTCGGCGCGTTTGAGGAAGGCATCCTGACTTTTGGAGAGGACTTCACCGCCCACCGATTTGAACTGCGCGAGCATTTCCTCGCGGGCTTCTTTCATTTGCGCCATCTGCGCATCAAAGCCTTTGGCCTCTGCCTTAAGCGTTGCGACTTCGACCTTGGCCTCACCCAAAGCGATCTCGGCATTGCCAAGATCAGTAACCGCCTTTTTGAAATCGCCTTCCCGCTCACCCAGGCGCGCTTTTAAATTGGCAACAGGTCGCCCGCCGATAAACCAGCCAAAGGCAGCACCAACAATCAGCGCGGCCACAACGGTAACAATACTTAAATCCATCAGTAGAACATAGCGCGAACCGCATGGGGCGCCAAGCGTTTTAGGAACTTATACCCTGCCTCGCTCGCTAGTTTGTCAAAAGGAGATTATATTATGTCTATCAAGGAAATGATCCAAGACCATCCCGATGTGGGCGGAGATTACAATGAAGCTCTGGGAGAAGCGGTCAAGCACGCCATGTATTGTGCCGCGATAGCCAATTCCTGCGTCGACGCGTGCAATGCCGAGGGCATGGATATGTCACAATGCATCCGCAAATGTTCGGATACATCGGATATCTGCACCGCGCTTTATCGTGTGGGAAGCCGTCGCACGCATGGCAATACAGTGGTGATCAAATCGCTGCTCGAAGCGACAATCATCGCCTGCAAGGTTAGTCATGAAGAATGCGCGAAGCATGACCATCCGCATTGTCAGCGTTGCGCACGCATGTGTCAGGAAACCTTCGAAGACTGCATCAAAGCGCTCGAAGGCATGGTGGAAACTGCCAACAGGTAACAGGCGGACTTATCTGCGAGAGGTGGCGTGATCTTTAAGGTTACGCTGCCTCACGCATTTTCTTTAGCTTTTTCAGCGCCATATTACGCTTGAGGCGAGAGAGGTGATCAATGAAGAGGACACCGTTTAAGTGATCCATTTCATGCTGGATACACGTTGCCAGCATGCCGGACATTTCTTCTTCATGCACGATGCCGTCCAAATCCTGATAACGCACGCGGCAGGCTGATGGGCGCTTTACATCCGCGTAAATCTCGGGGACCGACAGGCAGCCTTCCTGATAGGTGTTCAGGTCTTCCGAAGGATCGAGAATCTCCGGATTGACGAAAATGCGCGGTTCTTTTTTCGTGGGCTGATGTGAATGGGTGTGGCCGCCATCGCCATGATCATGGCCGCATTCCACTGGTTCTGCATCCTCATCTTCGGGCTGCAAATCGATCACCAACAAGCGCAACGGCTCACCCACCTGAATGGCGGCAAGGCCGATGCCGTGGGCATCATACATCGTCTCAAACATATCCTCGACGAGGGTTTTGAGCTCTGCGTCAAAAGTTTCGACGGGTTTGGAGACGGTTTTCAGGCGCGGATCGGGCGCTTCGAGGATTTCACGGATAGCCATAAGGGGTCATTTAGTGTGGAACTTCGCACAGTTCAATCTCAGCACAGTTCAATCTCAGCGCAGTTCAATCTCAGCCGAGTGGCCTTCTTGCCCTCAAAGCCTGCGCCAAAGTGCCCTCATCGAGGTAATCCAGTTCACCACCCACAGGCAGGCCATGCGCCAATTGCGTAATGCGCAAAGGAAATTGCTCCAGCCGTTCGGCTAAATAATGCGCGGTGGTCTGCCCTTCCAACGTCGCATTCATGGCGAGGACCACCTCTTCGACCTTGTCCTCTCCATGCTTAGCGCCAACACGCGCCAACAGGCTTTCAATCGCGAGATCTTCTGGCCCGACACCATCCAGCGCAGACAGCTTCCCGCCCAGCACGTGATAGCGCCCGGTGAACAACCGCGCGCGGTCCAGCGCCCACAGGTCGGAAACATCTTCAACCACACAAATGCTTTTGGGATCGCGGCGTGTGTCTGTGCAAATGCCGCAAGGGTTTTGCGTATCCACATTGCCGCAAACCTCGCATTCCACGAGGCTTTCACGCACCGCGCCCAGCGCATCAACCAATTGGCCAAGCGCGTTTTCGCGGTGCTTTACCAGCCACAATACCGCCCGCCGGGCAGAACGCGGACCAAGTCCGGGAAGGCGCGCCAATGCTGACGCGAGATTTTCGATCTCTTGCGATGCCATAGTCTGCCAGATAGGGCCGCAGCGCGGAATTAGAAAGGGCCAGCATTGCGCATCATCTTTATGGGAACGCCGGACTTTGCGGTGCCGACATTGAATGCGCTGGTAGACGCAGGGCATGAGGTGTGCGCAGTTTATACACAGCCACCGCGCCGCGCCGGTCGTGGAAAGCAGGTTCGACCTGGCCCAGTGCACGCCCGTGCTGAGCAGCTTGGGATCCCCGTGCGCCATCCCGTCAGCTTAAAAGGTGCAGACGAACAGGAGGCTTTCGCGGCGCTTGGCGCAGATGTGGCAGTGGTGGCGGCCTATGGCTTGTTATTGCCGCGCGCTGTGCTGGATGCGCCCGTGCATGGGTGCTTGAATGTGCACGGATCGCTATTACCGCGATGGCGCGGGGCGGCACCGATACAGCGCGCTATTCTGGCGGGGGACGCGCAGACGGGCATCACCATTATGCAGATGGAACGCGGGCTGGATACCGGCCCCATGCTGATGAAAGCCGCCACGCCCATTGGGAACAAAACTGCAGGTCAATTGCATGATGAGCTGTCCCAGATGGGCGCTGGTGTGATGGTGGAGACATTGGCGCAATTGGATCAATTGCAGGCCGAGCCGCAGGACGACGCTCTCACCTGCCATGCAGCCAAGATCGATAAGGCCGAGGCAAAACTGGACTTCGCCAAACCTGCCGAACAGCTTGAACGCGAAGTGCGCGCTTTTGCGCCCTTCCCCGGCGCCTGGTGCACAATTGCAGATGAGCGGGTGAAGTTTCTGCGCGCCCAAGTTGTGGATGCGCAAGGTGCAGCAGGCGATGTGCTGGACGATCAGCTTACCATTGCCTGCGGCAAGCGCGCATTGCGCCCCGCCGTCCTGCAACGCGCCGGCAAACCGGCAATGCCGCTGGAGGATTATCTGCGCGGGCGACCGGTGGCGACGGGCACACGCCTTTCATGACCCGTTTCGCCCTCACCATAGAATTTGACGGAACGCCATTTTTTGGCCTGCAACGCCAGCCGCATGGGCCAACCGTGCAGCAAAGCATTGAAGAGGCGGCCGAAGGTGTGACGGGTGAGAATATCACCTTGTTTAGCGCAGGGCGCACCGATAGCGGGGTCCATGCCCTTGCCATGCGCAGCCATCTGGATATCGCAAAACCGTTTGAACCTTTCCGCCTGATGGAAGCTTTGAACGCGCATTTGCGCCCCTGCCCCATCGCCATCACAGCGGTTGAGGAAAAGCCGGAGGACTGGCACGCGCGCTTTTCCTGCACGGGCCGCGAATATGAATATCGCATCGCCAATCGCCGTGCGCCTTTGACACTGGAGAGAGGCCGCGCGTGGCATATTGCGCGCCCGCTGGATGCGCAGGCGATGCATGAGGCTGCACAAGCGCTGGTGGGTCGCCATGATTTTACCACCTTCCGATCTGCCCATTGTCAGGCGCGTGATCCTGTCAAAACGCTCGATACGCTCAATGTTCGGCGTGAAGGCGAATATGTGATTATCGAGGCCGCGGCGCGCAGTTTCCTGCATCATCAGGTGCGCTCAATGGTGGGCACGCTCTCTCTTGTCGGGATTGGCCAATGGCGGGCAGAGCAGGTTGGCGAAGCGCTTGCAGAAAAAAACCGCGCGGCTTTGGGCCTGAATGCGCCGCCTGTGGGTTTGTACTTTGTAAAAGCAAATTATCCCGACGAGGAGCAGGATTGATGAACGCCACCGGCAAACAGGTCGTCTCGACACTTGGCAGCGATAACACCGTCACTATCGAAGCCATCGCGCGCGAATGGCCTGCCCCCACTGGCAATCAGGTGCTGGTGCGCATGGAAGCGGCACCGATCAATCCCTCGGATTTGTTTTTGATGACGATGGGCGCTGATCTGGAGAAGGCGCAATACACGCCCGGCAAGATCGTCGCGCCCGTCCTGCCCGCTTATGCAGCAGCGCAAAAGGCGCGCCATGGTCAGGTCATGGATTTGGGCAATGAAGGCGCTGGCGAAGTTGTTGCCGCAGGTGATCAACCCATGGCGCAAGGGCTGATCGGGCAGCGCGTGGCGTGTCTTCCCGGCCATGCATTTGGCGAATATGCGATTGCCGATGCGATGATGTGTCTGCCTTTGGGTGAGCATTCCAGCGAGGAAGGCGCGGCAAGTTTCGTCAATCCGATGACGGCGCTGGGCTTTGCTGAAACAACCCGGCGCGATGGTGGCAGCGCGCTGATCCATCTGGCCGCCGCCTCCAATCTGGGACAGATGCTTGCGCGGGTTTGCAAGGAAGATGGGCTGGACCTGATCAATATCGTGCGCCGCGAAGAACAGGCCGAATTGCTGCGTTCGCAAGGAGCCGATTATGTCGTCAATTCTTCCTCAGACAGCTTTATCGATGATCTGGCCGCCGCGATTGAGGAAACAGGCGCAATGATCGGCTTCGATCCGATTGGCGGCGGCGATATGACCGATAAATGCCTTATCGCGATGGAAAAGGTCGCAGCCGCGCGGATGACCGAGTGGAGCCGATATGGCTCTGAAGAAATGAAGCGGATGTATATTTATGGCCGCCTTGATGCCCGGCCAACGGTGCTAACGCCAAGCTATGGCTTTGGCTGGAGCGTTTCGGGTTGGCTGGTCATGTCATTCCTTGCCAGCTTGGAAATGCCGCAAATGCTGGCCATCCGGCAGCGTATCCTCGATGGCCTGACCACCACTTTTGCCAGCAGTTACAAAGCAAAAGTGGGCTTGGAAGAAATGCTCACCAAAGATGTGATCATGGATTACGCGCAAATGGGGACAGGCGAGAAATATCTTGTCACGCCTTAAGGCACATCGTCCTGCGTACTGATCGTTTCGCCATCAATATCCACCGCAATCCCGCCATCGCGGATGCGCAGGTCAACGGGCACGCCTTCGATCTCGCCAGAGAACACCGCTTCGCCATCGCGGATGGACATGCTGGCGTCTTCTCCCAAGGGGATGTCTTCAAGGCCGGGCACATCGAGCGGTTCGACAGGCCCGCTGGGATCAGGGCGCGGTGTTGGCGTTGCAGGCACATTTGCCCCGCTGATCGCAGAACGCATGAAATCGCGCCAGATGCGCGCGGGCAGTCCGCCGCCGGAAATGCCATTGAGCGGCGAATTGTCATCATTGCCAATCCACACGCCCACCACCAGCCGATCATCGCCCTCGCCTGCATAGCCTACGAACAGCGCATCGCGATAATCCTGCGTGGTCCCGGTTTTGCCAAAGTTCGGCCCGCTCAACATCGCGGCGCGCCCTGTGCCGGAATTGATGGCGGCGCGCAGCATATCTTCGATCGCTTCGTGTTGCCGCGATGCCAGATTGCCCTTCCCGCTCCACAGCCAATCGTACCAGCTCTCCTCCTCTTCAGGAAAAGCGCGCGGTTCGACCGGGAAACTGTTTGCTGCAATCCCGGCATAAGCGGTGGTGAGTTGCAGCAAAGTCATGCTGGTCGAGCCAAGCGCGATGCTGGGATCGCCCGGCTCCAGATCGGCGGTAATCCCATAATCGCGCGCCGTGGCGATGACATTGTCAGAGCCAACTGCATTAAACAGCCGCAACGTCGCCACATTGCTTGATTGCGCAAGAGCATCGCGCAAAGTGATGCTTTCAGAATAACGCCCGCCGGAATTGCGCGGGCGATAGCTGCCTTGCGTAATCTCGGTATTGGCGATGGTATCATCGGCTTCCCAGCCGTCACGCAGCGCCGTGATATAGACGAGCGTTTTGATGGTGGAGCCGGTCTGCCGCTGCGCTTGTGTGGCGCGGTTAAAGGGGCTTTGCGCATATTGTTTGCCGCCCACCATCGCCACAACTTCACCCGTTGGCCGCATTGCGAGCAGCGCAATCTGCGCTTCTCCCAAAGGCGCGCGCGCCACCACCCTTCTGGCGATCCCCTGCAAGCGCGAATCCAGCGTGGTGGTAAGCGTTTGGCGCGCATATCCGCCCTGGCTCGCCTGCCTGGCTTTGGGCAAAGCCCAGTCCGCGAAATAGGTACCGGTAGGCAAATCATTGCTGGTGCGCACATCCAAGGCAGGCACTTTCAACGCGTCTGCATCGCTTTGCGTTATATAGCCTGCAGCCACCATGCTTTGCTTCACCAGCGCAAAACGCTGTGCCGCCAGATCAGGATTGCGCGTTGGGGCAAGGCGGCTGGGCGCTTGCAAAAGGCCGGCCAGCATCGCGGCTTGTTCAGGCTTTAAGTTTTCGGGATGGCGGTAGAAATAATGCAGGCTCGCCGCGCGCAGACCATACATATTGTCTCCGAAATACGCGTTGGAAAGATACCGTTCCAGGATCTCATCCTTGGTCAACCAGCTTTCCAGCCAGAACGCGATCAACGCCTCTCGCGCTTTACGGGTGAGCGTGCGATCGGGGCTGAGAAAGGTGAACTTGGCCAGCTGCTGTGTGATCGTGCTGCCGCCACCGCGCCCTGTCCATGCCGCACGTCCAATGCCGCGCGGATCAATGCCCCAATGCGAATAGAACCGCCGGTCCTCAATTGCGAGAAACGCTTGCGGCACATGGTCGGGCAGATCGGCAATCCTAACCGGCTCATCCACCACCGCGCCATTGCGCGCAATCGGCGTACCATCGGCGGCCAGCAAAGTGATTTGCGGCGGCGCAATTGGCTCCAAAGATTTGGAAAGCGGCGCGGTAAGCGCCAGATAAGCCACCAGTAGCAGGAACACGAACAGTATCGCAGCCACAATGCGCCCGGCCCACCACCAGCGCGAACGCCCACGCGCAAAGGCAGGCACATACCGCCGCCACCCCGCCTCTACCTGCGGTGTACCGCTGTATGGCCCTTGGTCAAAATCATCATCGTCATCATCGGCCAATGGGGACCACGGCGCATTTTCCAACGCCATATCGCGGCGCGCCCAGCTTTCTGGCTCTGCCTGCTGCCGCGATTTTCTAAGCCAGTTGAACATCGTTAGGCGTGTTAGCAGGGCAATACAGCTAAGGCGAGCCTCTTATTCACGCGCTGCGCTTTCGGTTTCTGCCACCGCCTCTGCAACTGGCCCATCGAACATCTCGCCAAAGAAATCTCCCGGCAGCCAAGCAGGCCGCGCATCCATATTGGCGACATTGCGCGCGATCAGATAATTCACATCGGTAAACCGGCCCAGCTGCTCCCAATCCACCAAATGCGCTTCATCGGATGGCTGATGATAATGCCGCGCGAGGAAAGCTGCCTGCCCTTCGGCCCCTGCGCCATTGGTGCCGGTTTTAAGGTAAATCGCCGGGACGCCTGTCTGGATGTAGCTATATTGGTCAGAGCGTACGAACAGGCCCTGCTCCGGATTGGGATCGGGAGTGAGCGCCAGCCCCATCTCCTCAACAGCTGCCTCCACATAGGGATAAATGTTGGACCGCTCTGCCCCAAAGGCGTTCACATCCTCAAACCGGTAGGTCAGGATTGGCATATCCAGATTGACATTCACCGTCAGCGACGCGCCATCGGGAAGCCCCGGATAATTGGCGTGGAAAGCAGAGCCCAGCAAGCCCACCTCCTCTGCCGCTAACGCCACAAACAACAATGGGCGACGCGGTGGATTGTGCTTCATCATCCGCGCCACTTCCAACAAGGCCGCAATCCCGCTGGCATTGTCCATCGCGCCGTTAAAGGTGTTATCATCACCTTCTTCTTCGGCGTCTTGCATACCGATGTGATCAAGATGGCCGGTGAGCACGACATATTGATCCGCCAACCCAGGATCAGTGCCAGGCAGCATGCCGATCACATTATTATCGGCAAAGCGTTCAATTGCATTGGTATAGGTGATGCGCGCTTTGGCATTCATGGCAAAGCTGGGCATCTGCGCACCCGGCGTCTGCTCCGCTGCGACAAGCGCATCATACGTAAACTGCGAACTGTCCATCAAACGGCGGGACAGGCTGGGCGAGAGCGATGTACGCACTTCCAGATTAGGCGCGCTCGAATACGCTTCGCCGGTTGGTCTTTCCCACGTCATCACGCTGGTGGTGCTGGCTCTTTGTGCGGCCATATCGAACGCGATCAACTGATCAAGCTTGGGCGTCCACACCAGGATCATCCCAATCGCGCCCTGTGCAGAAACGCGATCCGCTATGGTTGAGCGCAAATGCGCCAGCTCTTCATTGTTGAGATAAGACGGCGCACCAAATGCGCGCACTGCGATCTTGCCTTTCAGATCAACCCCGGCAAAATCATCTCGGTCATATTCGGGCAATTGCAGGCCATATCCCACAAAGACCAGCTCGGCTTCAACCTCGCCTTCTTCATGCAGCACGGTGCCGCCGCCGTAGAAATCGACATAAGCCTCTGCCTGCACATCTTCGCCATCGATTGTGAGGGTCAGCTTTGGCGGGCGCGCATCACGCACTGTGCGCAAGGTGAGCGTTTGGAAATAGGTGCCATCGTCACCGCCCGGCTCCAGCCCGATGCTGGCATAACGGCCCGCGACATATCCCGCAGCCGCCGCATAACCGCGCGTGCCCGCCTCGCGCCCTTCCATATCGTCATCGGCCAGAATGCGCACATCACGTTCGAGCGTGGCACGATCTGACGCGGTGTCATGGGCGGCGAGAGGGGAAAACCAGAGCGCCGCGATGGCAGCGATGGCGATTGGCAAGCGGAGCATAGGGCGCAGACCTTCAACGAAAATTTCGTTACAAGTGCTACAGTGCGCCGCAGCTTTCGCCAAGGCCTTCATCTTTTGCGCAATTGGCGGGGACTTAGCCCTTACCGACTACACTCTCAGGCAATTCCTCACCAAACACGCGTTGATAATATTCCGCTACCAGCATCCGTTCTGCCTCATCGCATTTGTTGAGGAAGGAGAGGCGGAAAGCGAAGCCGGTATTGCCCAATATCTCGGTGTTCTGCGCCCAGGTGATTACGGTTCGCGGGCTCATCACGGTGGAGATATCGCCGTTCATAAAGCCTTGGCGCGAAAGATCGGCAACTTTGATCATGTTGGCTACCAACTCGTCTTTTAGCGTGGTTTTCGCGCTTACAATCGCCAGCTCTGTTTCGGCAGGCAGATAATTGAGGCCCACGACCATATTCCAACGGTCCATCTGGCCTTGGTTGATCGCCTGCGTCCCATGATAGAGTCCTGACGTATCGCCAAGACCCACCGTGTTAGCGGTCGCAAACAGGCGGAAATGAGGATTGGGGCGGATCACGCGGTTTTGATCGAGCAAAGTCAGCTTACCGGCCTGCTCCAACACGCGCTGGATCACGAACATCACATCAGGGCGACCGGCATCATATTCGTCAAACACCAAAGCGACAGGATGCTGCAAAGCCCAAGGCAAAATCCCCTCGCGAAACTCGGTAACCTGCAAGCCATCGCGCAGCACAATCGCATCGCGCCCCACCAGATCGATGCGGCTGATATGCGCATCCAGATTGATGCGGATCGTGGGCCAGTTAAGGCGCGCGGCAACCTGCTCGATATGCGTGCTTTTGCCGGTGCCGTGATAGCCCTGGATCATCACCCGGCGATTATGCGCAAAGCCGGCAAGGATCGCGAGCGTCGTATCCGCATCAAAAACATAGGTTTCATCAAGATCGGGAACGCGCTCATCCGCCTTTGAAAAGGCGGGCACTTTCATGTCGATATCAATGCCAAAGGTCTCACGCACATCAACTTTGATGTCGGGTGCCGACATGATGGTGGTGCTGGAATCGGTAGGGTTGGTTTGATCTGTCATTTCGCGGGCGGACTTAACCGCGTGTGCGCCTTGCTGCAACTGCGGAAAAGGCAGGTAGTCCGCTTATCATTGGCAAAGCGTCTGATTTTCGCGTCTCATTTTGGTGGCCCGAACGCGTCTTGATCATGCAATAATGGTGCTACACTTTACGCGTACTCGCTTGACGATTGGCGCAGTGTTCTACTATTGTTCTGCGCGTGGTATGTAAAGGCAGGGATATCAAGGAGGGGTAAGGCTATGGCTGATCAACACGGTGAATTCGTCTGGTATGAATTGGTAACGCCTGATGTGGCGGCGGCAAAAGCGTTTTATGGCGGCCTGCTGGGCTGGACTTTTGCAGATAGCGATATGCCCGGCACGCCTTACACCATGATCTCCAAAGGTGACGCCGAAATTGGCGGTATTCTGGGCCTGACGCCTGAAATGAAGGCAGCGGGCGCGCATCCGATGTGGGTCGGCTATGTTGAAGTGGATGATGTTGAAAAAGCGCTGGCGAAAGCGCTTTCTGCTGGCGCAACCGCGCTGATGCCGCCTACCGATATTCCTGCAGGCCGCTTCGCGATGTTCGCTGATCCCCAAGGCGCGCCGATCTATATTTTTCACGGCACGGGAGAGCCGAGCCAGGCTTTTGCGAAATATGCGGCGAAGCCGGGCCATTGCGCATGGAATGAACTTGTCACCGCTGATCCCAAATCGGCGCGCGCTTTCTATGAAGATTTGTTCCATTGGGAAAAATCGGATGAGATGCATATGGGCGAAATGGGCCTGTATGAGATGTTCAAAACGCAAGATTACACCCACGCTGCCATCATGAAGAAACCCGATATGATGCCGGGTAGCGCGTGGGTATATTATCTGCGGGTGGACGATATTGCGGCGGCAGCAGACTATGCCAAAGCCAATGGCGGCAATATCATGACAGAGCCGATGGAAATTCCCGGCGGCGATATGATTTTGAACGGCATGGACCCGGGCGGTGCGTTCTTTGCGCTTATTGCCTCAAAGAAAGCGTAAGGCATGGCGGACTATACCCTTTTCACTCACCCGATGAGCCGCGGGCAAATCGCGCGCTGGGCCTTGCATGAAGTTGGGCAAGAACTTGGCACAGGTTACAATCAAGAGCTGGTCGAATGGGGCAAATTGCCTGTCGCACTGGTGGAGGCCAATCCCTTGGGCAAAGTGCCCACACTGGTGCATCACGCAGGCGGAACAGACCTTATAGTGACCGAAGCGGCAGCGATTTGCCACTATTTGGCAGAAATGCACCCCGATGCGAACCTGCTGCCAGGAAATGCGGAAAAGGCCGATTATTTCCGTTATTTGATGTTCGCTGCGGGACCGATGGAGCAGGCCGTTATGGCCAAGGGTTTGGGTTGGAGCGTGGATGATCCTGCCAAACAGGCAACGCTGGGATATGGCAGTTATGATCGCGCGGTCGATGCGTTTGATGACATGCTGACAGCCCGCGATTTCGTGTGCGGTGATCGCTTCACCATGGCCGATGTCTATGTCGGCGCGCAGGTGGATTGGGGCCTGTTGTTCGAAAACCTGCCGCCGCGCGATAGCTTTGTAGCCTATGCAGAAAGGCTGCGCGGCCGCGATGCGTACAAATCTGCCAAAGCGATTGATGGCAAGCTGATCGAAGAAATGCAGGCAGGCTAAAGCCCCTCTCGCATTTTGCGCTGCCCTGCCCCACATCTGAGCTATGGCACGGCTTCCCTTCCCTGACCCGCGAGAGCTTGTTCGCGAACGTGTGGCTGGCGCGGTGCGCGGGCTTTTCAACGATCCTGACAAGGGCGAGCAACCCGTGCCCCCTTCGGATGAGGCCTTTTTTGCGCGCGACACGCCCATTCGCATGGTTCATGCCGATGTGGTGAGCATGATGGTGGGCGGGATGGCGGCGCTATTGTTGCAAATGCTGCATCCTCATGCGCTGCGCGGTGTGCTGGATTTCTCCAATTTCCGTGATGATATGCATGGCCGTCTGCGCCGCACCGCGCGCTTTATCGCGGTCACGACCTATGGGCACCGCGATGATGCCGAGGCCGCGATTGCGCGTGTCAATCGCATTCATGCCAAAGTCAGCGGCACTTTGCCCGATGGCACGCCATACTCCGCCAATGATCCGCGCACTTTGGCCTGGGTGCATGTAACAGAAGCGGTGATGTTCCTCGAAGCATGGCTCACCCATGTGCGCCCCGATATGCCGTTGGCCGAGCAGGACGAGTATTACCGCCAATTCGCACTTATCGCCCGCAAACTTGGCGCAGATCCCGTGCCCGAGACCAAGGCAGAAGCCGACGCGATTTTCCGTGACCTTCGCAAAGACCTGCGCCCCTCCGCCGAGGCCCGCGAGGTGGCAGACCTGATCCTTAAAGGGCGCAGCGGCGGTGCAATCGGCGCTGTCCAACCCATGTTCGCCAATGCCGCAATTGGACTGCTGCCCCCATTCGCGCGCACCATGCTGGCATTGGAGCACCCCGGCCTCGCCATGGTGCCAAGCAAGCTGGCAACGCGCGGATTGGGCGGGACATTGCGATGGGCATTTCGGCAGAACAGTCACCGCCGCGCCTAATGGTCTGGCTCAGCCGCCGCCCAGATATCCGATTATGCTAGACCATGACCCTAGTCCCAAAAATACCCGGCCCGCCATCATTGAACCCAACAAAGTCAAAATTACCCCCCAGACAAGGACAATCCCGGTGGTAATGCGCCAACTTTTGGGGGGAAGACCTTGCGCTAGAAACATAACGATCCCCGCCACATTCACGCATACCAGATTGATCGTAAACAGGAATAAAGCGCTCAAACCGACCTGCGGCAATCCGGCCCCCAAATAAATACCTGCCGCAGTTAAAGGGGGGACCAGCGCGACAGCGACCATCACCCCAACCAGTGAAAGTGATGCTCCCCGGCTGAAGGCCAGAACGCCTGCTGCTCCACAAGCCAATGCAAGCGCAATATCGGCGGGTTGGACCAAGGTGCGGTTCTTCAGTTCCGGAACAAGCGGATCAATGAAAACGATAAGGCCGATAGCTATTCCAGAGACGACCGCCAGCAGACAGCCGATCGCGAGCGTCGCCGCAGCCTGCTTGCCCAGCTTTGCATTGCCCAAAGTCGCCGCGAGAGCCAGTCCCATGGTGGGTCCAAGCAGCGGAGCAATGATCATCGCCCCTATCACCACTGCCGTTTGTCCGCTGCGCATCCCCAAGCCTGCAATGATTGCAGACAATACCACTGTCAGCAGGTAAGACGGACGGATATGGAGGCTTTCTTCAATGTCGTCGTAAAGCTCGTCTGTGCTTAGGCGATCGCGGCTGAAAAATCGTTCAAGCGGGGTTGGTGGCTCAAGGTCAGTTGATAACGGCAGTTCTGTTCCAGGCGTCTCCTCTACTGCCGGAACAACAGCCTCTAGCTGCGCGACATGCGCGGTGAACGATGGCACAGATGCAAAATTGGCATCCAACTCTGCAAGCAAACGCTCGGTATAGCGTTGTTGCACTATGCAGGTGTATTTTTCTTGTGAGCCAGGCACCGTTTCGCGCCAGAAGTGCCTCGTATGCAGAGGCAAGATTTTCTCAAGCAGGGCCACTCGATCTTCCGGCAAATATATTTGGACCAACCGCGCCGACATATTTCCCCCGCGCCCATTTCACTGTTAGCCGCCGCATTAGCACGACCGCGGCACAATCGCGATCAGTATAAGGGGGTTTGGCTCCCGCTCCTCACCCCATCCCCGCAGCGCGCCTCAGCACCTGATATGCCTCCACCACGCGTTGCAGCCGTGCTTCGTGGCTGCGATCGCCGCCATTGCGGTCCGGGTGATAGCGGCGGACCAGTTCGGAATAGCGGCGGCGCAATTGGGGGCGTTCCACGTCTGCGCCAAGGCCTAACACGCCCAGCGCCTCATGTTCGCGGGCGGTAAAGCGGCTTGCGGCAGAGGGCGCTGTGGCGCGCGCGCCGTCTGCAACCCTTGCCTTGATGCCCGAAGCGCGCGCGCCGATTGCATCCAGCGGATCTTCAAAATCCATCCAGCGCGGCATGCCGTCCACACCCGAACCGATCGGGGCATTGCTGGCAAAGGCGCGTGTTTCGCTTTGCCAGCCATTGATTGGGGATTGCGCTTGGTACATCTCATCCGCGCTCATCCCGTCAAACCAATCGTAACCGGCGTTGAATTCGCGCACATGCTGGAGACAAAAATGGCGATACTCGCCCGGCCCATCGAAACTGGCCCCCAAGGAGCCGGGCGCGCGGAATTCGCCGGCCTCGGTGCAGCCGGGGGCTTCGCATTCGCGCTGCCCATCATCGAATCGTCCATGGAATTTTGAGCCGCGCATTCCCATAAGGATGGGGAGACACTTTCCCGATGAAAACCCCAAAGGTAGCGAAAATTATGGCCGGACCCCTGCAATTGGAAATGGAACGCCTGCTTGGCGAAGCGCTCAACCCCACGCATCTAGACGTGATCAACGATTCAGCCAGCCATCATGGCCATGTGGGCGATGATGGCAGCGGAGAATCGCATTTCACGATTGTAATCGAAGCGCCCGGCTTTGCAGGGGTAAACAGATTGCAGCGTCAGCGGATGGTCAATGCAGCCCTGGGTGACATTCCCGGAGACCGCGTCCACGCCATCGCGATCAAGGCAAGCGCGCCCGGCGAAGGGACATAAGATGCAGCTTTGGTACTGGCCCGACCTGCCCGGACGCGGCGAATTTGTGCGTTTGTTTATGGAAGCGGCCGAGATTGATTATGTCGATCTGGCGCGCGAACAAGATGCCGATGCGATGGTGGAGGATTTGTTTGGCCGCACCGGAATGCGCCCTTTCGCGCCGCCTTATCTGGTCGATGGAGAAGTGGTCATCGGGCAAACTGCACTGATCCTGCTCTATCTGTCTGACAAGGAAGGGATCGGCTCAGGCGATCTCGCCACGGATTTGCAATTGATGCAATTGCAGATGGATATCAGTGATTTGGTGGAGGAAGTTCACTCCGTTCATCACCCCATCGCGCATGATCTGTACTATGCCGATCAAATGGATGCCGCTTTCCAGCGCGCCGAAACAATCCGTGCCAATCGCATTCCCAAATATCTGCTGCATTTTGAAAACGCGCTGGCGGGCAATGGCGGGCCGTTTATGCTGGGCGGACAGTTCAGCCATGTCGATACCAGCTTGTTTCAAGTGATGGAGGGGCTGGATTATGCCTTCCCCAATTACATGAAAACGCTGCAAGGCCAGTTCCCCTATCTCGAAGCATTGCAAGCCAGCGTGCCGGAAATTGAAAGCCTTGCCCCTTATCTTGCCAGCGAACGGCGGATAGACTTCAACGAGGACGGCATTTTCCGCCATTATGAGGAGCTGGATGAAGCATGAGCGCTATCCTCAAAACTGTTACCCCGACTTCGCATGATCTGGGCGGTTTTACCGTCCGGCGCGCCGTGCCTTCCAAAGAGGCGCGAATGGTTGGACCATTTGTGTTTATCGATCAGTTTGGCCCGGCAAGGCTTGATCCGGGCACGGGCATGGATGTCCGCCCGCATCCGCATATCAACCTTTCGACCGTTACCTGGTTGTTTGGCGGCGAATATGCTGGCGCAATTGACCATCGCGATAGCCTGGGCACCTTTTCCACCATTCGCCCCGGCACAGTCAACTTGATGACGGCGGGCAGCGGGATCGTGCATTCAGAGCGCAGCCCGGCGGAGGAGCGGGCCAGGGGTCCCGCCATGTACGGGATGCAAACATGGCTCGCTTTGCCCGATGGCAAAGAGGAGATCGACCCAGCCTTCGAAGCGGTCAGCGATTTGCCAGTAATCGAAGGCGACGGTGCCAAAGCGCATATCATCATGGGCGATTTGTGGGGCGCGCGCGCGTCGACCACCACCCATGCCGAAACGATCTATGCCGAGATTATGCTGGAGGCAGGCGGTTCCATTCCCATTGATGCGCAGGCGGATGAGCGCGCACTGATGCTGGTTGGCGGAGAGGCGCAGGTCGATGGGACAAAGCTGGAGCCTTATGCTCTGGTGTTGTTGAAACCGGGCGCTGTATTGACGCTTTCCAGTGAGAAAGGCGGCCGCGCCATGTTGATGGGCGGCGAAGCGTTTGCAACCAAGCGGCATGTCTGGTGGAATTTCGTCAGCTCGGATCGCGAACGGATCAATCAAGCCAAGGAAGATTGGCGCGAAGGCCGCTTTCCCAAGGTGCCCGGTGATGACAAAGAGTGTATTCCCCTGCCCACCGGCACGCCCAACACTGTGAGTAATCCTTGATGCGCCTAATCCTGTCTGCCTTTGCCGCCCTCACCCTTGCCACCCTCACCCTTGCCGTGCCTGCCAATGCGCAGGATTTGCCGGAAAGCGGCCCCGGATCAGTCGCTTGGGCCAATCAGCAGCAAGCGGCGCTTCACGCACCTGTCGCAGCAGATGGCTGGACCACTTTGGAAGGCGGCGTAAAGTGGCGGCGGATTGCGGGCGATGGCACGGGGTCTGCCCCCAAGCTGCGCGATCAGGTGACGGTGCATTACACCGGGCGTCTGGCCGATGGCACCGTGTTTGACACCAGCGAAGGGCGCGATCCGGCCACATTCCCGCTCAACCGGCTTATCCGCGCATGGCAGATTGGCATTCCTTACATGGGCGTTGGCGATACGGTGGAATTGGTTGTGCCGATGGAAATGGGTTACGGGATGCGCGGTGGCGGACCGATCCCCGGCGGCGCGACGCTGTTTTTCACGGTAAGCTTGCTCGATGTGATCCCGAACGCGCGTTAACCGCCCCAATCCACCCATGCCCCGTGCGGATGCGCGGTGGCGAGCTTGCGCCAATCGTGTGCACCCGGCCAATAGCGCACTGACAATTCGCAATCGAATGTGCCGCGCTGAGGCTCAAACTTGATCCATGCGAGCGGTTTTTGCAGTGTCGCTCGCGCGCCCGCCTGCTCCATTGCAGCAGTGATCGCGGTTTGCGTTTCTTGCGGCATATATTGCCACATGATCGTGTGGAACAGCGCGCGCGTGGTGCCTTCGGCTTGCGGCTGGGCCAAACATTGCGCAACGAATGCGCCTGCATCCATGTGCGCCAGATCAGGCTTTTGCGCCTTCGCCAAAGCAATGGCGGCTTCAACGCGGGCCATGCGGGCCACAGCATCGGGCCAGACATAGGATTTCAGCCGCTGCGCTGCATCTGCATCGGTTAGGTCAACAGGCGCCACATCGCACCCCTTCGCGCCTGTAATCTCCACCAAAGCAGCAGGCGGCGCATCCCCGCGCCATTCCGGTGCGATATGGATGGGCGATGTTGGCGGGCCGAATACCGTGCCGCCCAGATCAAAGTGGTAGCGGCCCATCATCGTGTTGATCCCGGCACTCGCTCCGATTTCAAACAGGTCGAAACGCGGCCCCAATGGCTCAGCCAACACCGCCAATCCCGCCATGATCAGCGCAGATCGCCCTGCTTCATTGGTTTGCGGCGGCCTGTCGAGCCATGGCAGCAGGATGTGATCGGAACGCTGGGCGGCTTCGACCACCAAACCATCAATCGCATCCTGATCGCTCACCAAACCGCCATAGATCGGCGCAAGCCGTTCCTCAGCGCCTGAGATATGCAGATAATGCAAGGCCCCTGCGACACGCAGCGGCATCGCATCTTGCAAGCTTAACCCCTGCCAATTGGCCATGCGCCGCCCGGTCGCTGTGCCAGTTTTGATCAAGGCCAGCTGCGCGCGAACCATGCGTGCGGTGATTGGCGCGCCAGATGTTTCGCAATGCTGGGCCTGCCACGCAATAGCCTCGGCCACGTCTGCGGTGTCCATCACATCGCGGTTTTTGTTTGTGCCATCGCCCATACGCATTGCCCTTTTTGTCTGCCCGCCCTACATCGCGCGCCGATGAATAAAGAAGCTTCCTCTCCGTTGACTTTCGCAGTGCCCAAGGGTCGCATCCTTGATGAGGCGCTGCCTTTGATGGCGCGTGCCGGCGTGGTACCCGAAGCCGCTTTCCACGATAAGAAGGATCGCTCGTTAAGTTTTGCAAGCGAAGATGGCGCTTCGCAGATTATACGCGTTCGCGCCTTTGATGTCGCCACTTTCGTTGCTTTTGGCGCGGCGCAAGTGGGAATTGTGGGCTCTGATGTGATCGAAGAGTTCGGCTATTCAGAGCTATATGCGCCGATTGATCTGGATATCGGACATTGCCGTCTATCGGTGGCTGAACCCGCGCAATCGCAAGACCACAAGGTGGGCAATGCCAGCCATTTGCGTGTCGCCACCAAATATCCCAACCTCACCAGCCGCTTTTTTGAAAAGCAGGGCATTCAGGCCGAATGTATCAAGCTGAACGGGGCAATGGAGCTTGCCCCCTCGCTTGGCCTTTCGGGGCGGATTGTGGATCTGGTATCGTCTGGCCAAACGCTGAAATCCAACGGTCTGGTGGAAACGCACGTGATCATGCAGATCAGCGCGCGCCTGATCGTCAACCGTGCGGCTTTGAAAACCGATCCGCGTGTGGCGGCTTTGGTGGAGCAATTTCGCGCCATGATTGATAAGAAAGCGGCATAATGCAGCGCCTCGCATCCTCTGAAAAAGACTTTGCCGCCCGCTTTACCCGGATCGTCGAAGACCGGCGTGAAAGCGATGCCGGTGTCGAACTTGCCGTGCGCGACATCATCAATGATGTGCGGCAACAAGGCGATATGGCTTTGGGCAATTATACGATGCGCTTTGACAAGCATCCGCTCACCGCAGATCTGGGCAGCTGGTTGATCAGCGCCGAACAATGCAAAGTTGCTTACGATTTCTTGGCTGACGATGCGAAGAAAGCGCTTAATCTCGCAGCGGATCGCATTCGTACCTATCATGAAGCGCAATTGCCCGAAAATCGCGATTATACAGATGATGCCGGTGTGCGCCTTGGCGCGCGGTGGAACGCGGTGGAGGCCGCTGGTATGTATGTGCCGGGTGGCAGAGCGGCCTATCCTTCGACATTGCTGATGAATGCGATCCCTGCACAAGTTGCCGGGGTGAAACGCCTTGTCGTGACCACACCGACACCGCGCGGCGAGCTGAACGAACTGGTGCTGGCCGCCGCCCATCTTTGCGGGATCGATAAGATTTGGCGCGTTGGCGGCGCACAAGCGATCGCAGCGCTTGCTTATGGCACAGATCGTATCGCGCCTGTTGATGTAATCACCGGCCCCGGCAATGCCTATGTTGCAGAGGCCAAGCGACAGCTTTATGGCGTGGTCGGCATCGATATGGTGGCTGGACCAAGCGAGATATTGGTGATCGCAGATGGTAAGAACGATCCGGATTGGATTGCTGCTGATTTGCTAAGCCAAGCCGAACATGATCCCAGCTCACAAAGCATTTTGATCACCGATGATAGCGGCTTTGCCAATACGGTAAGGGATGCAATCGATGTCGCGCTTACACAGTTAGAAACGCGTGAAACCGCCAAGACAAGCTGGGACGAGCATGGTGTTATCATCGTGGTCGATGATCTGTTGGCAGAAGCCCCTGCCCTCGCCAATCGCCTTGCCGCGGAACATGTCGAACTGGCTGTGGACGATCCTGATGCGATGTTTGCCAGAATCGATCATGCCGGAAGCGTTTTTCTTGGTCGTCACACACCCGAAGCGGTTGGTGATTACGTTGCCGGGCCTAACCACGTGCTGCCCACCGGGCGCCGCGCCCGATTTGCCAGCGGGCTTTCAGTGCTCGATTTCATGAAACGCACCAGCTTTATTTCCTGTGACGAACAATCGCTTGCCGCCATTGGTCCAGCTGCTGCCGCTCTGGCCGATATCGAAGGCCTTCCCGCTCATGCGGCCAGCGTGAAAGTACGCCTGAAATGAACACCTCTGCCCGCTCTACCCCCAGATCGACGGCCCGTTCTGTCGCGCGGCTTGCCGCTGTGCAGGCGCTGTATCAGCGGCATATGGAAAAAACCGCGCTCAACAAGCTGCTCGATGAATTCCACCAGCATCGTTTTGCCGAGATGATCGATCATGCCGAAATGGCCGATGCGGAAGTCGAATTTTTCGATGATGTGGTAAGCGGCGCGGTCGCACGTGATGAAGAGATTGACGCGCTGATCACGTCAAAACTGGCCGATGGTTGGACGACGACGCGGCTGGACAAGACCATGCTGCAAATCCTGCGCTGCGGCGCGTATGAATTGCTGGCCCGGGCCGATGTGCCAACAGGTGCTGCAATCAGCGAATATGTCGATGTGGCCAAAGCCTTCTTCGATGATCGCGAAGCCAAGTTTGTAAATGGCGTTCTCGATGCTGTGAGCAAACAGGTGCGCAGCTAAATCAAGCAAGGTAACAAGGCCGCGTGAACGAAGCTGATTTCATCACTGCCTTGCGTGCGCTCCCACTCCATCCCGGTGCGCGCGAGCTGGCCGATGATTGCGCGGTTCTGGAAGTTGGCTCCGAAACGCTGATCCTCACGCACGATATGCTTGTCGAAGGGCGGCATTATCTGCCCGATTCCGATATGGCCGATGTGGCGTGGAAGCTGGTCGCGACGAACCTTTCTGATCTTGCCGCCAAAGGTGCGCAGCCTGTGGGGGTGTTGATCGGCCATATGCTGGGACGCGATGATCGCGGGTTTGTGGACGGGCTTGGCGAAGTTTTGGGCCATTATGGGGTGCCACTGCTGGGCGGCGATACCGTGGCGGGCGATGGCCCCAAGGCCCACGGCCTCACTGCCATTGGCCGCGCTGTGCATGCACCTGTTCCATCACGCAAAGATGCGCAAATCGGTGAAAACCTTTGGGTCACCGGCACGCTGGGCGCGGCGATGTTGGGGTTTGAAGCCTTGCGTGATAGCACACAGGCAGACAGCACCGCATATCGCAGGCCTCTTGCGCGGCTTGCAGAGGGGCAGGCGCTGGCCCCCGTTGCAGGCGCAATGATGGATGTGTCAGACGGGTTGCTGCTCGATGCTTTTCGTATGGCGCAGGCGAGCAATGTCAGCATCGCGATTGAAAGCGCCCAAGCCCCCGTCGCCGTCCCGGCCCGCGCGATGGATTGCCTGACATGGGGCGATGATTACGAACTGCTCTTCACTCTGCCACAAGGCGTAAAGCCGCCCTGCCCCGCTTCCTATATCGGAAAAGTTGAGCCGCGCGGTTTCGCTCCGCTCTTCCTGGATGGCGAAGCTTTGAGCAATGCCAGCGGTCTTGGCTATTCGCACAAATAACCGCCTGTCGCGCATTCCGGTCCAAAACCCTCCATTGCCCCTTGCGTATGGATGGCGGACCAATTAGCCCAAATCCCCTAGCGAACCCGATAAAAATCGGGTCGTTTTATTTGGAGAGAAGGGGGACGAAAGGTCATGGACCTTGTGGTCATCGCAATCATTTTGGGATTGCTCGCCATTGTATATGGCATCATCACCAGCAAACAGGTGCTCGGCGCCGATGCTGGCAATGAAAAAATGCAAGAAATCGCTGGCGCTATTCAGGAAGGTGCAAAAGCCTATCTGAACCGCCAATATGCTACGATCAGCGTTGTTGGCGTGGTCGTTGCCATACTGGTTGGTGTGTTTCTGGGGCTTATCCCGGCAGTCGGCTTTGTAATCGGCGCAGTGCTTTCAGGCGTTGCGGGCTATATCGGGATGAATATCTCGGTGAAGTCCAATGTGCGCACCGCAGCGGCGGCAGAAAAGGGCCTGCAACAAGGCCTCACCCTCGCTTTCCGCGCTGGCGCAATTACAGGCATGTTGGTCGCCGGCCTTGCTTTGCTGGCTATCGCTGTCTTCTTCTATGTGCTGACCACCGGCATGGGTTTTGAACCCAACAGCCGCACCGTGATCGATGGCCTTGTCGGCCTCGCTTTTGGGGCATCGCTGATTTCGATCTTTGCCCGGCTTGGCGGCGGTATTTTCACCAAAGCGGCGGATGTTGGCGCTGACCTTGTAGGCAAGGTAGAAGCTGGCATCCCTGAAGATGATCCACGCAACCCTGCTGTGATCGCGGATAATGTGGGTGACAATGTTGGCGATTGTGCTGGCATGGCCGCCGATTTGTTTGAGACATATGTGGTGACCGTGGGCGCAACGATGGTGCTAACCGCGCTGCTGCTCACCTCGCTTGGCGCATTGTTGATGCCGATGATGGCGATGCCATTGCTGATCGGCGGTGCTTGCATCGTGACCAGCATCATCGGCACATATTTCGTGCGCCTTGGTGGCGGCAAGAATGTGATGGGCGCGATGTATAAAGGCTTCCTTGTTACCGCCATCGCATCCATCCCGCTGATCTACATCGTGATGCAATATGCGCTTGGCACAGCGGGCACGGATATGAACACCGTGCTCAACCCGGGTACCGGGATGGTCGAATTTACTGGCCTTGATCTGTTCTATTGTGCGCTGATCGGCCTTGTGCTGACCGGCATCATCATCTGGATTACCGAATATTACACAGGCACCAATTTCCGCCCTGTGCAATCCATCGCCAAAGCATCGGAAACGGGCCACGGCACCAATGTGATCCAAGGCCTTGCGATTAGTCTGGAATCAACGGCTCTGCCTACGATTGCGATTATTGCTGCAATTGTTGGCGCGTATCAGCTGGCTGGCCTTATCGGCCTGGCTTATGGTGCAACCGCGATGCTGGCGCTTGCTGGCATGGTTGTGGCGCTGGATGCCTATGGTCCGGTGACAGACAATGCAGGCGGCATCGCTGAAATGGCAGGTCTTGACGATAGCGTCCGTGAAAAGACCGATCTGCTTGATGCTGTGGGCAACACCACCAAAGCTGTGACCAAGGGGTATGCCATTGGTTCAGCCGGGCTTGCTGCTCTGGTGTTGTTCTCTGCCTATACCGCCGATCTCAATGCTTTTGCCAATAAGCTGGGGCTGGATGTTGTTGATGGCCGCGCGGCTGTCGATTTCAGCCTTGAGAACCCGTATGTCATCGTTGGATTGCTGCTTGGCGCATTGCTGCCCTACCTCTTTGGAGCAATGGGGATGACGGCTGTGGGCCGCGCTGCTGGCGATGTTGTAAAAGACGTTCGCGAACAGTTCCGTGAAAAGCCGGGCATCATGGATTATTCCGAAAAGCCCGATTACGCACGGACCGTGGATCTGGTGACCAAGGCCGCGATCAAGGAAATGATCGTGCCTTCACTACTGCCAGTGCTTGCACCGATTGTGGTGTTCTTCGTAATCTCCTGGATTGCAGGCCCGGCCAGCGGTTTTGCCGCGCTTGGTGCATTGCTGCTGGGCGTGATCGTAGGTGGTTTGTTCGTCGCACTTTCCATGACCGCTGGTGGCGGCGCATGGGACAATGCGAAGAAATATATCGAAGACGGCAATCACGGCGGCAAAGGCTCAGAAGCGCATAAAGCTGCGGTGACAGGCGACACGGTTGGCGATCCTTACAAGGATACCGCTGGCCCCGCCGTGAACCCGATGATCAAGATCACCAATATCGTGGCGCTGCTATTGCTCGCCGCATTAGCGCATTGATCGGACGATGAAAAACTGGCTCTATTAAGGGGGCCATTAAGACAAAATCCGCCCGGTAGCCTGCAAAAACAGGCTGCCGGGCGGATTTGCGTTTACCTTTCCGCTTAAGCCTTCCTTGGCCTGCTTGGCCTAGTGTCAAAGATGCAAATTCGCATTCGCCGCACACTGAAAGGTTAACCCTCGCTCTTGTCTCAAGCCTTCTCTCTTGATCTGCTTCCCAATGTGGCAGCGCCCACGGCGGCTACACAATCGCGCGCGCCGCGTGCTCGGGTGAAGGCGCGGTCATGGCGTGAGTTTGATCGCAAGGACAAGATCGCTGCTTGGGATGCGCTGGCGCAATGGGCGGTGGAGCCAAATCCCTATTATGAAAGCTGGTTCCTGCTGCCATCTTTGTCAGCGTTCGATCCTATGGGCGAGGTAAAACTCCTTGTCCTTGAAATGGATGGGCAGTTTGCCGGTTTGATGCCTGTGGCGCGCGAAACGGGATATTATGGCCGCCCGATCCCCCATTGGCGCAATTGGGTACATGCCAATTGCTTCTTGGGTCAGCCATTGGTGGCGCGCGGCTTTGAACGGTTGTTCTGGCGCGAATTGCTGCGTTGGAGCGACAAGGCGTGTTCAATTGCGCTGTTCTTCCATCTCGCACATGTGCCAGGCAAAGGCCCGCTGCATGAAGCACTGGTGGCGGAATTGGGCGCGCAAGATCGTATAGCGACAACAGTGCTGCGCGAAGAACGCGCCCTGCTCGCCTCTGCGCAATCGCCTGAAGATTATCTGGAAAGCTCACTCTCGACCAAAAAGCGCAAGGAATTGCGCCGCCAACACCGACGGCTGGAAGACTTGGGCACAGTCACAATTGAACGTGATACAAGCGCGCTGGGTGTGCAAAACTGGGTAAACGCCTTTCTCAAACTGGAAAATAGCGGATGGAAAGGCGAAGCTGGTTCTGCGCTTTCATGCGATACCAGCACTGGCGATATGTTCAGCGATGCTTTGGGCGGCGCTGCACGGCGCGGGAAGCTTGAACGCCTCACCATGCGCATGGATGGCAAACCCATTGCAATGCTCGCCAACTTCCTCAGCGCGCCGGGTGCCTATTCTTTCAAGACCGCATTTGATGAAAAGTATGCGCGTTTTTCCCCCGGCATGCTGTTGCAGGTTGAAAACCTCGCAATCCTCAACCGCGAAGACATTAACTGGGTCGATAGCTGCGCGGCACAAGACCACCCGATGATCGATCACCTCTGGCGCGAAAGGCGCAAAATTGCCCGCCATTCCATCGCGCTTGGCGGTCCGATACGCCGCGCCGCCTTCACCGCGCTTGCCCGGATTGAGACAGGCGCATTGCCAAACGGGCTGGCATGACGCGCGGCGGCGAACGGCTTAAAGGTGTGCCCATTGGCGAGATCGCGGTGTTCGACAAGCATACGCGCGCCCGCTTCGCCGCCGCCTATCCCGAAACGCCGATCAAGCTGCGCCACGGGATTGATGATCACCCGCTGCTTGGACTTGATGCGATTGCGGCATTGGCCGAGGCACTGCCAGAACACAGCATTGAATATAATCGCGGCGATTTGCCTATTGGTGTGCCCGGCAAGCCAGAAGGCACTGGCATTCCCATCGGCCAGACGATCCGCAATATCGCGCAGTCAAACAGCTGGGCGGTTCTCAAAAATATTGAACAACACAGCCCCTATGCGACCCTGCTGCACGGCTTGATTGCCGAATTGCGCGATGAAATTCGCGCGGTCACGGGCACTATCCATCATCCGCAAGGCTATATTTTCATCTCCAGCCCCAACGCTGTTACCCCCTATCACTTTGATCCTGAGCACAACATTTTGCTGCAGCTTGCCGGATCAAAGGACGTGACCGTCTTTCCCGCTGGCGATGCGCGATTTGCCCCTGATGAGCTACATGAAACCTATCACACCGGCGGCGGGCGTGAATTGAAGTGGCAGGACGATTTTGCAAACCAAGGCGCGAGGATCGCGCTTGGATCTGGTGAAGCTGTATATGTGCCGGTAATGGCCCCGCATTTTGTGCGCAATGGGCCGCAGGCGTCTGTCTCTTTGTCGATCACATGGCGCTCCCAATGGAGCTATGCCGAAGCGGATGCGCGTGCGTTTAACGGATTGCTGCGCGGCATGGGTCTATCCCCGCGCGCGCCCGGAAGGTGGCCATCGCGTAACAGTGCCAAGGCATTAGGTTGGCGTATATGCCGCCGAATTCTGCCAAAATCTTGACCTTTCGTATTTCGCAAGCCATGGGGTAATTGTATCGATGGCTACGATCCAGAACACAAAGCCAACGCCGGAGAAACTTGTCGCTGACCTGACTTTGCTGCTCGATTTAGAGCCGCAGGGTGGTGATCGTTTCATTGGCCGCAGGCATCCCGAAGGGACTGGTCGCGTGTTTGGCGGGCAGGCCATTGCGCAGGCTTTGGGTGCAGCGCGGCGCACGGTCGAACCAGATCGCGAAGCGCATTCGCTCCACGCCTATTTCCTGCGCCCCGGCACCGATGATTGCCCTATCGAATATCGGGTGAAACGCGATTTGGATGGGCGCAGCTTTTCCAATCGCCGCGTTGTCGCCAGCCAGGATGGCAAGCCCATCTTGAACCTAACCGCATCGTTCCAAAAACCTTCCGATGGCCCATCAAACCAGCATTCATCCATGCCCGATGTCCCCGGCCCTGAAGATTTGGAACCCGACGCCATCATCCGTCGCCGCTTTGCCGAACACCTGCCCGAAGGCCCCGTGCGGCAATTGCTGCTGCGCCCGCAGCCGGTTGACTTCCGCTCTGTCGAAGATCGCGATTGGCTCAAACCCAAAGTACGCGACCCGGTTAGCCATGTATGGTTTCGCACCGTTGCACCGCTTCCTCCTGATCGCCCGATGCACCGCGCCGTATTGTCATATATCTCTGATTTTCAGGTACTTGCCACAGCGCTGCACCCGTTTGGCAAAGGCATCCATACTGGCGAAGTAAAAGCTGCAAGCCTTGATCACACGATCTGGTTCCATGAACCTTTTTCAGTGGATGATTGGCTGCTTTATGTCACCGACAGCCCGTGGTCCGGCCATGGACGCGGTTGTGCCAAGGGGCAGGTTTTTGCACGCGATGGCCGCCTTGTCGCCAGCGTGATGCAAGAAGGCATGTTGCGCCACCTCACCTGATCACCCCGAAGATAAAGAGGCGGCAGAGCACAATTAATTGCTCTGCCGCCTCACCGGGGGACCGTAATCAGGACCAAAATTTAGAAGCTGAAACGCAGACCTGTGGAGATCGTCTCCAAAGCCAATCGGTTGGGGTTCACCCGATTGGTATTGCCGGCAACTTCAGGAATACCGCCAAAATCGATATCTTGTACGCGGGTGTAATCAACCACTGCGCTGATATTCTCGGTAATGCCGTAACGTACGCCCATGCCATAGCTAAAGGCGGACTCGGTGTCCGAACGCTGAGTTACAGGCGGTGCAAAAGTGTACCTGTTGGTGAGATCGAAATCGACCCAGGTATACCCGCCATGCGTGTAAAACGAGAAATTGTCGGTCACATCAATACCGCTCACCACGCGCGCGCCATAGCGGGCTTCAACATCGACTTCTGTAATTAGAATGCTGTTGATATTGCGCGTTTGTATGTCTTCGATGCCGTAAAATCCTTCAAGGGCAACGAAGAAAGGACTATCGCCCAGATCAAACTGATAACCTGCACCAATTTGATAAGAACTCCCGCTATCCTGCGCAGTTGTTGTACCACTTGTATCCGCAACGGGAAGCATTGGTGGATTTGCACCAATATCGCGCTCAATAGAATGGCTGACATCAGAATTACCGATAGAGCCAAATACATACGCTTCATTGGCGAATGCTTGAGCAGGGATTGCAGCGGCTGCCAAAATAGTAAGAGTGGCGAATTTAATATGCGACATGAAGGGTTCCTCTTAGCGGTTCATGAAGCAATTCGCGCTGGAGCTGGATCGGTTACGCAAAAAGTGAAAATTTTTTTCGCGGGGGTGAAATTGCCACCTTTGCGCAGCGGCGCTTGGGATCACCCGCTTGTGTGGTAAAAGTCGTAGATCCGCTGCGCGACGGCTGCGCTGACACCGGGCGCGCGTTGCAAATCTTCCAGCCCTGCGGCGCGCACTTTGCCCGCTGTACCAAAGTGCAGGAGCAAAGCGCGTTTGCGCGCTGGCCCGATGCCGGGGATCTCATCCAAAGGCGATGCGGTGATCGCGCGGCTGCGCTTGGCACGGTGTGCGCCGATGGCAAAGCGGTGCACTTCGTCGCGCAGGCGTTGCAGGTAAAACAGGACGGGTGAATTGACCGGCAGCGTCTTCTCGCGCCCATCGGGAAAATGGAACACTTCACGCCCTTCGCGGCCATGATGTGGGCCTTTGGCAATCGCAATCAGCGGCACGTCCTCTATGCCTAGCTCCCCCAGAGTATCGCGCACCGATGACATCTGTCCCTTGCCGCCATCGATCAGCACCAGATCAGGCCACACGCCCGCTTTCTCGCGATCGGGATCGTCTTTCATCGCGCGGGTAAAGCGCCGCTCCATCACTTCGCGCATCATGCCGAAATCATCATTGGTCTGCGCACTTTTGATGTTGAATTTGCGATATTGGTTTTTGATGTAGCCTTCCGGCCCTGCCACCACCATCGCACCCACCGCCTTCGCACCTTGGATATGGCTGTTATCGTACACCTCAATGCGTTGCGGGATATCGCCCAGCTCCAGAAACTCCGCCATTTCGCGCATGATTTTCGCTTGTGTGCCCGTTTCGGCAAGACGGCGCTCCAACGCCTCGACTGCATTGCGCGACGCCTGCTCCATCAAGCGCCGACGTTCTCCGCGCTGAGGCACGGAAATCGCCACTTTGCGCTCTGCCAAAGCGCTGAACGCTTCTTCCAGCACCTCTTGATCCGGCATATCGCGGTCCACCAGCACATGGCGCGGCGGCGGCACTTCTTCGTAAAATTGCGCCAGCACGCGGGCGAGGACATCAGCATCGTCCACATCCTGCGTTTGCCGCGGGAAGAAGGCGCGGTGGCCCCAATTCTGCCCGCCGCGCACGAAGAACCCCTGGATCACGATATGTCCGCCTTTGCGCGCCAAAGCGAAAACATCAGCATCGCCTACCCCTTCAGCATTGACCGCTTGCGAGCCTTGGATAAATGTTGCCGCGCGCAGCCTGTCCCGCAGCATGGCGGCGGTTTCGAAATCCAGATCGTCGGATGCTTTTTGCATCTGCTGTTCGATCCGCGCCTGCACCGCGCCCGATTTGCCGCCGAGAAAATCCTTCGCCTCTTGCATCAGATCGGCATAACCATCTGTGTCGATGCGCCCGACACATGGGGCTGAACAGCGCTTGATTTGATAAAGCAGGCACGGTCTGTCGCGGCGCGAGAAAAAGCTATCGGTGCAGCTCCGCAGCAAGAACAGTTTTTGCAGCGCATTGATGGTTGTGTTGACCGAACCGGCGCTGGCAAACGGGCCATAATATGCGCCCTTTGCCCGGCGCGCGCCGCGATGTTTCATGATGCGCGGAAAGTCATGTCCATCGCGCAACAGGATAAAAGGAAAGCTCTTATCATCGCGCAGCAACACATTGTAAGGTGGGCGAAATCGCTTGATAAATTGCGCTTCCATCAACAGCGCTTCGGCTTCGGAATTGGTGGTGACAATTTCCATCGCGCGGGTTTGGGCGACCATGCGCTGTAATCGATTGGTGAGCGCTTTGACCTGCGTATAATTCGCCACGCGCGCCTTTAACGAACGCGCTTTACCGACATACAAAACATCGCCGCGCGCATCGGTCATCCGGTAAACGCCCGGCGTTGGCTTTAAAGTACGCACAACTTCGCGGATCGCGGTGACGCCCGCTTCCAGATCGGGCTGCGCGCTGCCTTTTACCGTGGTAGTGGCGCGGTCTTCATTGAACCGTTCTTTCCCACGCGGGTCTTGCCCTTTTAAATGTGGCGGTGATCCTGCTTCGCTCCGGCTCATGGCAGGTAAGATAGGCGCTTGATGCGCGCCTGCCAATTGACGCTAGAAGAGTTTGCGCAATTCAACTTCAAACCGCCGGCCAACCGGATCAAGCAGGAAGGGCTGAAACCGCACAGGGACAATGCCATTGCTGTCTGTCACGCGCTGACGCGCATCGAAAACATTATCGACCCGAATGATAAAGCGCGCATCATCCAGAATGGGGATTTTCTCAACCAGCTTTTCCTGTTGATTAAAATCCACAAAGGCGCGCATATTGAACGTGACGAAATCGCCGAAATCAAGATCGGTAGAGCCTGGCAAACCCGAACCATCGAGCGTTGATTGACCGGTGTATCGGGCGAACACAAACCCGCCAAAGCCGCCATAAAAGATGCCGCTGCGAAGCCGGACGGAATGGCGCGGTTGGCCTGTGCTGCCAATGGCGTCACCATCCAGCAGATCAAGCGGAGCGATGCCCGGTGCGATCAGGACAGTATTGTCCAGCTCAAGGCGATAGGTGATGTTCGCAAACCAGCGTCCGGAATTCCCGCTGGGCCGGCCACCACGCGCAGCGGCAGCGGCGGCAAACCCGTTGGCGGGGCGAGATTGTGGTTCGGATTGCGGCGCAGACTGCGGCGCGGTTCCTGCGGGCGGAGTGGCGGGTGGGCCATCGCCGCTGCAGATCCGTTCGCGCATGGCGGCAAAGCGTTCTTGATCGAGCGTCCCGTCATCACTGCGCAACCGTTCGAGCATGCGCGGGGGAATGCGCAAGGGTTCGCCATCAGAGCCGGGAGGCGGTTCTTCGCCATTTGCAGCAGCAGCGATTGCGGCAGTTAAGCGCATGCGCAGTTCAGCTTCGGGGGTCTCGCAAAAGGTGGCGCGCATTTGCGCCATGCGAGCCGGATCACGGCCCTCTCTTGATCCGCCACCGCGTTCGCCGCGCGCTTGTGGTGGTGGGCCATCGGATACGCCCGCGGAAGGAGCGCCGCCTCCGCGACCACCCTCTCCACGCCCGCCGCCACCACGTCCACCAAAACGACCGCCAGGGCCTCTGCCGCCAGCGTTTTCACCAAATTGCCCCCGCATATTGAGCGATACTTCGATCCGCTCAAGAAACTGCTCGGCAAAGCTGACCGGGCGATCATCCAGCTGGATTAAACGCCCTGTCGCATCGCGCAACACGCGGCCGGGAAAAGCGGCCTCGATCTCTGGCGTCAAAACCGGGAAGCCAGAGGACAGATCATTGGTGGTGTTGCGGATATAATCCACATTCAACCGGCCCTGATCCATGAATGGTAATTCCCAATTCAGTCCAAATTTCCAATCGCGTTGTTCTTGTGCCGGCAAGTTGGGATTGCCGCCATCGATAACTGTCGCAAGCACGGTTTCACCGTTCACGATATCAAAGATCGGCACATTCTCTGTTGCAATTTCCGGATTGCCCAACTGCCCCAGACCCGGCGCAGCCTCACGCACGAAACGGTTGGCGTTCAAAGAAAGGCTATCGGTCAGCCCCCAAGTGAGGCCAAGCGTCCAATCATACAAAGTGCCAAAGTCAGAAAGGTGATCAACACCAGCCGACGCGTTGAGCGAAAATTCCCCGATAGCGCCGCCAAACCCGCCCCGCTGGGTAAGCGGAATAGTCAGCGCCGCCCCGCCGTTCACATCGCCGCGCGTCAACTGCGTCAGCGCACCGGGATTGCGTGTGTCTGCGCTTTCAATGCGGTTCCAATTGTATCCTGCATCCAAAGTCAAAGAGACATCACCTGCAGGCAGCACGAAAGTCAGCCCGCGCGCGGTCACGAGAGAAGAAATGCTGTCCGTTTGCGTATCGGCAAAATCAAACCCCACCTCATCAACTAAGCCATCAAGCGAGGCGTCCAGCGCCAGCGTTCCCGCAGCAGCATCTGCGATCAGGCCAGAAGTGTCCGCCCGGCGCGCGCGAATGCTGGCATTTTCACTGCGAGAGGCGTCCAACGTGCCCGTAATGCGCCAGCCGGACTGATTCGTTGTGACACTGGCGCCCAGCGCATACTCATCTTGTTGTCCAACAATCGTCAGCGGATTGGCCGCGTTGAAGCTGCGCACAAGATCGTTACCATCTGGATCGGTCAGCGTAACGCTATCAATCCCTTGCAAACGTTTGGTATCTTCACGCTCAAACGTGCCATTGAGGCTTAACGTGCTGCCATCTTTGCCCAGCGGCGTTGACCAATTGAGCGTCGCTTTATATTCGTCCTGCGGCGCACGCAAAGTGCGGAAATTCGCCTGGTCAGGATCGCTTGGCAAGATGGGCTGCGCACCTGATTGCACCACACCGCGCTCTGCCTCGGTCAAGCCAGTGGAGCCTTCCCAAACGAGCTGAATATTGAGACGCCGCCCGCCATCAATGCGCAGATAGGTGCCTTCGATCTCATGGTTGGAGAACCCGCCATCGAAAGGCTGGCCATAACCAAGCTCAATCTCGCGGCTGGAATAATTGTCCTTGAGGATGAAATTAACGATGCGCTGATCAGGGCGATAGCCATATTGCTGCGCCGTTTCTTCGGAGAAAACTTCCACCTTATCAATTGCTTCAGGAGGATAGCTGCGAATATCTCTGAAAGATGCAACCCGAATACCATTGACCAGCACAATGGGCCGCCCGCCCCCGCCGCGCCCGCGATTGCTGGTCACACTGGGACCAAGCGCATCGAGCAATTCGCCAATTGATCCTACACCATAGGCAGCGATATCTTGCGGATCGAGTTCGAGCAAAGGCGGCTGCGGGCTTTCAATCGAATCGATCAATCGCGCGCCAAACACCAGGATTGTATCGTCCTCGACTTGCGGCGCGGGTGAGCCTGCCTCAGGCGCTGGATCTGCGTCCACATCTTGCGCCAAAACGCCAGCGGGCATCGTCATGCAAAGACATGCAGCGATGGTGAGCGAACTTGCTGAAAACTTCTCGCGCACAATATCTATCCCGCTTCGATTGATGCCTCCCCCCCTGGCGTAGCTTTGATATGTCGCGGTGAAGGGTGCCGGACAAGCCATTATGCGTAACAAAATGTCGCACAGGTTAATCGGTGCCCGAACACCACCCAAAAGACGTATAATCGGCACAGTCTCCTGCAAACGCTTCCCTTTTCTCCTTGCTAGCGCTATGCGCGCCGCCATGAAACAGACACAAAATGGAATTGCGATTTAAATGGCCAAGGAAGAACTGCTCGAAATGCGGGGGCATGTGGTTGAACTGCTGCCCAATGCGATGTTCCGGGTGGAGCTGGAAAATGGCCACGAAGTACTAGGCCATACAGCTGGCCGGATGCGTAAGAACCGTATCCGCGTCCTGGTGGGTGATGAAGTGCTATGTGAACTCACACCGTACGATCTCACCAAGGCGCGCATCACCTATCGCTTTATGCCCGGTCGCGGCGGCCCCGGGCCGCAAGGCTGAATGGCGCGCGGATGACCCCCGCGCCTTCGCCCACATTGCTGCTCGCTTCGGCAAGTCCCCGGCGGCGTGAGCTGCTGGCACGGCTTGGTGTGGAGCCTGATGCTGTACGCAGCGCCGATATCGATGAAACTCCGCACAAGGCCGAACTGCCGCGCCCCTATGCCCAGCGCATGGCGCGCGAAAAAGCGCTCGCAGTGGCGGGAGACGGCTCGCACGTGCTGGCCGGCGATACAGTCGTCGCGGTTGGCCGGCGTATATTGCCCAAAGCCGAAGATGGTGCGACGGCGCGCAAATGTTTGAACCTGCTGTCAGGCAGGCGGCACCGCGTTTTATCTGCCGTGGCACTGGCCGCGCCCGATGGCACAGTGCGTGAAAAGATCAACGAGACGCAATTGCGCTTCAAACGCCTCTCCCAAGCCGAAATCGCCGCCTATCTCGATAGCGGTGAATGGGAAGGCAAAGCAGGCGGATACGCCATTCAAGGCCGTGCAGAGGCGCTTATCCCGTGGATCAGCGGCAGCCATTCTGGCGTGATGGGCATGCCTTTGTATGAAACGCGATTGTTGCTGATGGCTGCAGGATTTGCCCTTGGTTAGCTCCAACGTTGAATGGCAGCTCGAAAAAGGCATTGGCGAGGAGCGGGCTATTTGCATCGCTGATGGCGATGTGATCGCGGCAAGGCTGCGCTGGCCCTCAGAGCTTGAAACAGGCACCATTGCAGAGGCCAAGCTGATCACCCGCCGCGCCGGATCATCGCGCGGCACAGCGCAATTTGCTGACGGCGAGATGGCGCTGATTTCCAAAATACCGCGCGATGCCAGCGAAGGCGCTGCGCTTATATGCGAAGTGACGCGGCCTGCACTGCTGGAACAAGGGCGCGGCAAACTCGCGCAGGTGCGGCCAAGCAGTGAGACGAAGCGTCCTGCACCTTCTCTTGCCGAGCAGTTCATGGCCCAAGGACAGGCGGTGAGAACGGTGCGAACTTTTGGCAGCGCGTGGGACGACATCACTGGCGATGCGCTGACAGGGGTTATAGATTTCCCCGGCGGCTCCCTCACGCTATCCCCCACGCCAGCAATGACATTGATCGATGTGGACGGTGACTGGAACCCGAGCGAGCTTGCATTGACCGCTGTGCCCGCCATCGCGGCTGCGCTGCGTACATTGGATATAGGCGGCAATATCGGGATCGACTTTCCAACCTTGCAATCCAAAGCCGAGCGCAATGCCGTGAACGAGGCGCTTGGCGTAGAGCTGGCAGACTGGCCGCATGAGCGCACCGGAATGAACGGGTTTGGCTTTGTGCAGATTATCGCGCGGCTTGCCCGGCCATCTTTGCTGCACCGCGCCCAGTTTCAGCGCGCTGATATGGCTGCGCGGCTGCTGCTGCGGCGTGCAGAGCATCTGGAAGGCACCGGGACCGCAATCGAACTTACCGCGCATCCCGCTGTGCTTGCAAAGATCACCGATGGCTGGCGCGAAGAGCTTGTCCGCCGCACGGGGCGCAAAGTGGTGGACCGCGCTGATCCGGCCCTTGCGCCAGAGGCACCTCACGCCCAGTTTATCACGCTATGAGCACCAAGCCCTGCCCCATCTGCAAGAAGCCGCGCAGCCAGGAATTCACCCCCTTCTGCTCGAGCCGATGCCGCGACCGTGATCTCGCGCAGTGGTTCAATGATGGCTATGCCGTGCCCGGCCCACCCGCCGCGCCAGAGGATGTGGCAAAGGAAGATTGAGAGGGTCTTGTTGCGAGGCGATACAGATAGCTGGACATGAGTCTCACTTACCCCCTTGCCAAGCGCGCATAGCTCCGCCATAGGCGCGCTTCGCTTGCTCGTAGGATGCGATTTTGGCATCAGATGACGAAGCAATGCCTGGGTAGCTCAGGGGTAGAGCAGACGACTGAAAATCGTCGTGTCGGTGGTTCGAATCCGCCCCCGGGCACCACTTCTTTTCCACCAAATCGTCAAATCTATCATCGGTGATTGATTTCTTCTACTATATGCGCCACCATCTAAGTGCTTTTACTATTGCAGTGGGCAAGTTTAAGCATTCGATTTAGTTGGGGGTATATCTTGAAGAAAATTGTTTTAGCCAGTGTTCTGGCAACGGTATCGCTTGGCCTTGGCGGCTGTGCGACAGTTATTAACGGCACCAGTCAGCCGGTTGAATTTGAATCTGACCCAAGCGGCGCCACAATCGTCACAGGAACAGGTCTCACCTGTGTGACACCATGCGGTTACAGCATGAAGCGCGGCGATGATTCCATGGTCACTTTCACGCTCGACGGATATCAGGATGTAACGGTTTACATCCAAAGCCGCACCGGCGGCGGCGTTGTGGGCAATGTGCTTGCAGGCGGCCTGATCGGCGGTGTTGTTGATGCCAGCAATGGTGCCTCCAACCATCTTTACCCAGATCCTGTGAACATCAAAATGGTCCCAGTCGGTGGTGATGGTGAAGCTTTGCTGATCGACAAAGACGGCGAGGTCGTCTCAACCGTGGCGGAATATAATGCCAAAGTTGAAGAAGATGTGCTCGAAGGCATGGTCAAGAACGGTCAGCTGCCCGATAATTCAGCTGAGTAAGCTGGCTTTCAGCCATATTAAAGACGGCGGGGCGCAATGCTCCGCCGTTTTTGTTTGCGCGGTGCACGACATCTGGCGCAAAGGTTATGCTTGGCTGCAGTGATGGAGCCTATCTGCAGGTATTCGCACAGTCTCACCGCTATCGGCCTTTCCAAATTGCCGCCAAGAAAGCCGCCATCGCAACAATCAATTCCGTGTATAGGCAGCACCTCCACGGCTCGCCAAATGCCAGCTCACACAGCGAACAAATCGCCCCAAAAGCAGATGGGAAGCCTGAAGCGACGAGCGGAACCAATGGGCACTCAATGGCTCTTTGCGGCATATGGGCATGGCCTCGGCTTACCTGCCCCACCCCACAATCAACAACAGGTGCGATGGAACCTGAAACGCTTCATTCACCGTCGAGCCATTAAATCAATAGCGCCGCCGGGTGGATAAAATCCAATGAGTTCCTCTGAAGCAAACGCTCTCGCTCTATCTTGCGATCAGACGACATTCATGGGGGAGTGCAAGTCATGCAAAATCATTCGAAATATACCGTTCGCAAGTCTGTCATCAAAGGCGGGGTCGCTATTGTGGCTATCGTCGTATCGCTGCCAACAGCGGTATACGCTCAAGACGATGTTGGCGTTTCGCAAAACACGATTTTGGTGACTGCGCGTAACCGTACGGAAAGCGTGCAGGATGTGCCATTGGCGATCTCGGCATTCGATCAGGAAGCGATTACCAGCAAGAATATTCAGGATTTGGATGACATTGCGCGGTTCACTGCCGGGTTCTCTTTTGAAGATTTCGATGGCGGTGCCGCCAACCCCGGTATCCGCGGGCAATCCACTCTGATTTCAACAAACCGCGAACAGACGGTGGCGGCGTTTGTGGACGGTATTTATCTGCCGCGGTCCTATGTCGTTGATTTGGGCACGACCGCTTTTGAGCGCTTGGAAGTAGTTAAAGGTCCGCAAAGCGCGCGCTATGGGCGCAATGCTTTTGCAGGCGCCATCAATTACATCTCGGCCCGGCCTGACAACGATTTGGCAGTAGATGTCGTGGGCACAATCGGAACCGATGATCGCTATGACCTGTCCGGGGCGGTATCCCTGCCTATCGCGGAAGATATACTGGCCGTTCGTCTGGGCTATGAGCACTCCGAATTCGATGGGTCATGGGAGAATACCCATCCCAATGCAGATGCCGGCTTCTCGCCGGGCACAAACGGCAATATTGGCGGGTGGAACAACGATACTTTCACTGCCATTGCGGTTTTCACACCTACGGACCGCGTCAGTATCGAAGCGTCTTACATGAACTTTCGCAAGCGCGAAGAAGCACGCGCAGCGACCGTGCTGAATTCTGAGCAGGGCGATACCAATTGCGGCGCGGTGAACGATGCCGGTTTTGATCGCCTGTTCTGCGGTGAACTGCCCAAGCCGGGCGAGACGACGGTCATTGAACCGCGCGGCTTCGGACGGCAGGCGGATATCGATATCTTCCGCGTCTCTGCCGAGCTTGATTTGAGCGACTCTGTAACTGCATTTTATCAATTCGGCAACATCACCGCCAACACGTTCAGCGCCAATACTGCGGAAAGTGACCCGGTGGGCTGCGGCACCATTTTAGGCCCGGACAGGGGGTTTCCTGTTCTGTGTAATTTCCAGGGCGCACCGGTAGGCAACCTCAAATATGACCAGCATGAATTGCGGTTTACATTTGATAATGGTGGCCCGCTGCGCGCCGCTGTTGGTGGTTTTTATATGAACGGCGATGACACATCGATCGCTATCAGCATCAATTTGCCGCCTTTGCTCACGACGTCGATCATCCCTGATACGGTCAACAGTGCGTTCCCTTCCAATCTGATTTTTCAACGCAATTTCACAGAAACCAAGACCCTCTCTTTCTTTGCGGAAGCCACATTTGCTTTCAACGATGATCGTACGCGATTGGGTGTTGAAGGGCGTTACACAGCTGATGATATCCGTACGCAGGACGTACGCCGATCATCGCTGGTAGGCGATGAAACGTTTAAGGTTTTTACGCCAAGGGTAACGGTAGAGCATGAAGTGACAGATGACTCGCTGCTCTATGCAACAGCTGCACGCGGTGCGAAGGCTGGCGGGTTTAACACCAACGTTCTCACGCCATCGCTGGCAACCTTTGGTCCAGAGTTCAACTGGACATATGAACTTGGTGCGAAAAACACACTTATGAACGGCGCGCTCATTGTGAATGTCGCTGCATTCTATACCGATTGGACAAGTCTGCAGATTTCCAATCAGGATCCCGTCGCTGACCCGAACGACCTTAACAACATCGTCCCCACCGCCATCGCAAATTTGGGCGATGCCACTGTGCTGGGCTTTGAACTTGAGGGGTCTTATGAAGCTTCGGACAACCTTAGCTTTGACACCGCCATCTCATACACCCGCGCACGCTATGCGGATGGAACGATTGACTCGCAATACACTGTAGGGAACCTGGCCAATGGTGTCCCGGCATCCTGTTTCGACACACCTGTTTGCTCAGAAGATGGCGATATTGGCGGCAACACCATTCAGCGTTCACCCGAATGGCAGATGGCTTTGGGCGGACAGTGGCAGGACAATGTTTCGGACGATTTGTCCTACTTTGTCCGCGCCGATGTCGCGTACCAATCCTCTCATTTTGCGGAATCAATCAACGTCTCCACAGCGCCAGGGCGAGTTGTGGTGAATGGACGCATCAATTTTGAGTACCAGGACAATATCAACGTCTCTCTCTGGGCACGAAACCTTCTGGACGAGAGGTATATCTCCAGCGCATCGCAAATTATTCAAGCTGGCGGTGCCAACATCATCCGCAGCTATCTGGGTGAACGGCGCACATTCGGACTGACTTTGGGATTGAGCTACTAAGCGCACAAGCTGCCATCATCGCACAGCCAACTGTCCATCGGCAGGACAGTTGGCTGATGCGTCATGATGATATTGCCAATTTTGATCGCGATGGTGTGCTTGGCCAGAAGACCAAAGCGCTGCCGACGATCTTGATACTGTTCGGCACTGCGCTGCTATTTTTCAGGTCATATGGCATACGCACCGTGCGCGGATCCAGCTGGCCGGAAAACCTATGTTTCCGTGCCCCCCAATGCCTGCCACAAAGCAACGCGCGCTCTTAATGCGCGGCCCTTTGCGGCGGCGGCGCGTTCTCCGCTGGCATCGGCATTGCGGCGGGCTTCAAGCACGGTGAGGAAATCTGAAAGGCCCGCGCGGTACCTTGTGTCAGCAAGCCGCGCGGCGCGTTCCAACCCCGCCCGCTCCGCATCAGCCGCGGCCGCTTCGGCATCGGCAGCAGCGACAAGGCCATAGCCCGCCTCTGCTTCGCCCAGCCCGGTGAAAACCGCGCCGCGCCACGCTTCGTAAGCAGCGCGTTTGTTGGCGGCGGCCAGATCCATTTCTGCATTGATGCGCCCGCCATCAAATAGTGGCGCGGTAAGCCCACCTGCCAGCGTGTAGACCAGCGAATCCTCGTCAAACAAATCACCGGGATTGAAAGCCAGCAGGCCCAGCGTCGAGGACAAGGTCAGGCGCGGGAAACGTTGGCGCGCGGCGGCGGCAAGCTGCGCATCGCTGGCCATTAATTCCGCTTCAGCAGCAGCAATATCCGGGCGATTGGCGAGCAGCTGCGATGGCAGTGCAGCGGGCGCTGGCGGCATGACGTCATCGCCTGCACCAAGCGCCAGCATCGCTTGCACATCTTGCGCCGACTGCCCGGTTAACGTCACCAGCCGTCCGACCAATCGCACCCGCTCGCTTTGCAATGCGGCAAGGCGGGAACGGCTGCTGCTGGCAGCGGCCTCGGCACGAACGCGGTCAAAGCCGGGGGATAGCCCCGCTTCCTCGCGCGCGCCGGTAAGGCCGGCAAGACGCTGGGCGGCGTTGACGTCCTCCTGCAAAGCGGCCTCGCGCGCGGCAAGCGTACGCCAATCGATCACGCTGGTGGCGATCTCTCCTACCAAAGCCACGCGCACCGCCCGCGCTGTGGCGGTGGCGGCATCAATGCGGGCAATGGCGGCGCGTTCACTGGCCCGCAGCGCGCCGAAGATATCGGCATCCCAGCTTGCGCTCAGATTGGCGCCATAGGCGGTTTGCTCGGTATCAAAAGCGATGCCGCCGGGCAGATCGCTGCCGAACTGTGCAGGGTTTATACGCGTCGCGCTGACCGATCCATCGACGGCAACGCTGGGCAAACGCGCAGCCCCGGCACGCCCTGCATTGGCGCGCGCAGCATCGATCCGCGCAAGCGCTTCGGCAAGGTTGGGAGCAGATGTCATCGCAGTGCCAGAAAGCGCGCGGAAAGCTGCATCGCTTTGCGGCAACAGGTCCGCCAAAGCCGCCGCCTCATTGGCCGCCGGCGTATAGGCGAAGCTCTGCGGCATACTTGGCGCAGGGGTTGCGACTTCGGGCACAGGGCCAGCCACACAGGCGCTTACCATCAAAGCGCCGGCAGCAAGGGTCGCGAAGCAGCGCATTATACGCCCTCCCCTTGGTCTTCGTCAGCGCGCGCAGGGATAAACGCATCAACTTGCTGGCCCACGCGGAAATCTTCGCGTGCGCTGTTAGGCAAAACATAGATCACTTGCATCACGCGCACATCGACGCGCTCTGCCGCTGTATTGGTCAAAGACCGTTTGGGCACCACCAAAGGCTCTGCACGCACAAAGGTTGCTTTGACCTGATTTTGCGCAGCTCCGCGCGGCGAGACAAAAGCCTCCTCCCCCAAAGCAATGCGCGGCACTTCGCTTTCATCGATATCGACGCGAATATGCAGCGGGCGCGTTTCACCCATGCGGATAAAATCGGCAGAGCCGCCACCTTGGGTGGAGACATATTCACCTGGCCGGATATTCACCGCGAGAATTTCTCCACCAATCGGCGCGCGCACCGTCAACCGGCCCAGTTCCGTGCGGGCACTGCCGGCACGAGCTTGTGCAGCGGAAAGCCGCGCGCGGGCCACTTGCAGGCGCGATGACGCGGCGCTGGCGTCCCCTTCTGCGCGGATAATTTCGGCGCGGCTGACAGCAGCGGGATCATCAATACCGGCATACAGATCAAGCTGGCGCTGTGCGGTGGCGCGCGCTGTTTCTGCTTCGGATATGGAAGCGCGCGCTTCTGTGATTGCGGCTTGGGCTTCGCGCAATTGTGCCTGCACGCTGCGCGGGTCCACGGTGAATAGCGGCGCGCCTTTGGCCACGAAATCTCCCGGCGCCACCAGCACATCCATCACCAGACCGGAGAGCGCCGATCCCACATCGATAATTTCCGACGATGGCTCCACCACACCCGCGCCCGCAACCCGCGCTGCATCGGCGAGTTCACCATTGGCGCGCGGCGGATTGTCCGCTGGCCCTTCGAGCGAGCGATCAGGCACGCCCATCCAGATGAACGCCACAGTGAACACCAGGCCGAGCACCGCAATGACCGGCAAAATCTGGCGTGAGAAGCTGAATTTCGAAAGGGGATTTGGCATATGCTGTGTCCTTGCAAGAGCCGGAATGATCAATGATCTTCCGGCATCTCCTTGCCATCGTGAATAATGCGACCATCCTCGAGCACGAGGATACGGTCAGCGAGGTCGAAAATGCGGTTGTCATGCGTGACGATAATGACAGAGCGGCCCTGTGCCACGGCCACTTCGCGCAGCAAATCCATCACTCTGCGCCCAGAACGCGCATCGAGAGCGGCGGTGGGTTCATCACACACCACAAGTCGCGGTTCGTGCACCAAGGCGCGCGCAATGGCGACGCGCTGCTGCTGACCACCGGAAAGCTGGCTGGGCAATTTGTCGGCTTGGTCTGCGATATTGAGCTTGTCGAGCATGGTCACAGCTCGATCGCGCGCCTCCAGCCGGTTCATACCGCGCGCGATCAGAGGGACCGCAGCATTGGAGGCGGCATCGATTGAGGGGATGAGGTTATATTGCTGAAAGATAAAGCCGATATTGGCGAGGCGGAAATCCACCAGCGCTGTATCATTGAGCGCGTAGATATCGGTGCCAAACACCTCCACTTCGCCCTGTGTCGGCCACAAAATGCCGCACATGATCGAGATCAGTGTGGTTTTGCCCGATCCCGATTCGCCCACCAAATAGGTCATCTCGTTGGGACGGATATCCAGATCGATCCCGTGCAGCACCCGGATCGTCTGCTGCCCCGCTTCAAAATCGCGGATGACACCGCGTGTGCGGATCGCTGTTTGGTTGTCGCTCTTGCTCACCGGAACACCGCCGCCGGTTCGGTTTTCAGGACATTGCGCAGGCTGATCCAACCGGTGAAGGCGAGGATCACGATCACCGCGGCAAGGCTGACCAAAGGGATTTGCCACGGGATGTAAAACCCTTTGAAAGTCGGATTCCCGCTAAACCCCCAAATGAACACCACTGTCCCAACTATACCCAGCGCATAGCCGACAAACCCGACCAGCGAGGCCTGCGCCACCACCATCCTGGTGATCTTCCAATTGGTCACACCAATCGCCTTTAAGGCCCCGAATTGCTTGATATTGTCACGGATAAAAAGGCTGAAAGTCAGCCCCACAATCGCCACACCAACCACAAAGCCCAGCGCCACGGTGATCCCGAAATTGAGCGGAATGCCGGTGTTCTCAACGATGAAATCCACGCCATCACGCGCAAATTGATTGCGGGTACGGGCGCGCAGGCCGGTTTGCTCTTCGATGCGCTGGGCCAATTGTTCATCGGTTACCCCGTCCGCTGCGCCAACCAGCACAAAGGTCATGCGGTTGCGCGTGCCGGGCACGAAATTTAAAGCTCTGGAATATTTGGTGTACAGCGTGACCTGACTGGTAAAACCGGGAATGGCATCGGCCACGCCGCGGATCACAGCGCGTTGATCGTTAAGCTCCAACTCCACACCGATGGGATCGCGGCCCCCTTCCAACAAATTGATCACGCCAACATCATCAATCAATACTGCATCGGGCTGGTTCAAAACCTTGCGATTCCCCACCGTCAAATCGCGCGGCAGGCCGATTAGCGTTGCATCATCAACGCCAATAATCGCCACCGCTTCAAGATCACCGCTTTGGGTGCGCACAGTTGCCTGAGAGCGCAAATGCGGCACGGCCCATTCCACGCCGGGCACGCTGCGCACCTGGTCCAGCGCGGTTGAGGGCATGGGATAAACCACCTCTGTCGTGCGACTGACCTTATCCATCACCCAGACATTGGCAGTGGGCACATTGAACACGCCTGCCCCGCCCCGCTCCACCAGATTGACGAAAATCGTGAGCTGCTGCGTGATCAAAAGCGTGGAGAAGGCGATGCCGAACAGCAGACCATAAAACTTGGTCTTATCGCCTGTCAGCATTCGGATAGCAATCCAAAGCATAGCTTGCGCGGAACCTTCTTCTGCCTTGCGCCTATCGGGCAAGGGGTTGCAGTTGGTTGAGCTTTCGCCCAATATTGAACGGTGTCGTTTAATTGAACGGAGCCGTACACTTTGTCAAGCAGCAAACCTGTAAACAATTCCGCAGCTGAGGCCAAAAAGGCAGGCCGGCCCATCGATGTGGCCAAGCGAGATGCGATAATCGCCGCGGCTGCCAACAGCTTTTTCGAACACGGTTTTGCAGGCACTGCGATAGAGCAGGTTGCGGCCCATGCTGGCGTATCAAAAGTGACGGTTTACAATCACTTCGGAGACAAAACCGCGCTGTTCAAAGCGGCGGTTGAGAAGGAATGTGAAAAGCTGCGTGGGTATTTTTCAATAGAGAACAATGGCGGCGATATCCGCGCTCGCCTGACCGCCATTGGTGAGGCCATGGTGGCGTTTTTGTCACGCCCCGAAATGGTTCAGTTTGAACGGCGAATCGCAGCCGAAACCGATGCTGACCCCAGCATCGGCATGGCTTTCCTCGAAGCAGGTCCACGCCGGATGAAGGCACAATTCACCGCTTTCCTCGCCCATGCCAATGCGCAAGGCGAGCTTGCCGTGCCCGATCCCGAACTGGCGTCAGAACAATTCGTTTGCCTATGCAAAGGCATGGGCGATCTGGAACGCCGATTTGGTGCGCAAGACGTCGCGCAAATCAATGCGCACCGCATCGAAGCATCGGTTGAAATGTTCCTCGCCGCCTACGCGCCGGATTAAAACTGCGCGAGCACTTCCAGCCCAACCGTGCGGCCTTTGTGCAAAGGGGAAAACGTGCCTGACGCAGGTGCAGGATCAAACGGCGTATTGTCGCCATCGGAAAACGGTCCGCCACCAAAGGGCAGCTGCGTATCGCCGCCAAACTGCACCTCATCCAGCAGATTGCGACCAAACACCCGCACAGTCACACCGCATGTGTTGCAAGACACCGCAAGCGCTGCATCAAGCCGATCAACCGCATCGTTAAAGCCGACATTGTTATCGGTATACGCGGCGCGATCGCGGTGCTGGAAGTTGATATTGGCCGATAGCGTTTTGGTAGCCGAAAGCGGCGTTTGCCAATCAGCGCTTGCCCCGTAAGTCCATTTCGGGGCGCGCGGTAATTCAAGCGCGACATCTTCTGGGCTAACAATGCCATCGCCTGTCAGATCGAAAAACACATCGCGATATTGCGCATCGGTCAGGCCAACATGCGCAGCAAGCGTAAAGCCGGGTGCCGCGACAACGAATGCCTCCAGCTCCCCACCAAGAATGCGCGCATCACCAGTGTTGTAAACAGATTGCGCCAGCCCTGCATCGCTTGGCACGTTCAATTCGCGTTGCAAATTGTCCACTTCGCTCCAGAAAGCCGCTGCACGCAAATTCGCGCGGCCATCGGCGGATTGCCAATTGGTGCCCAATTCAAACGTATCCACACGCTCTTCATCAAAGGCGGGGGAGCCAAGCAGCGCGGACACTTCTTCAAAGGCGGCAGGCTGCGTAATGCGCAGGTTGTAACCACCCGAACGGTACCCTCGCGCCCAGCTGGCGAACACAAGCGTATCCGCATTCAAATCATAGCTTAGGACAAGACGCGGTGAGAAGGATGACCAGCTGCGTTTATCGGTGAAGCCATTGTTTTCACCGGCCACACGTTCCCCGCTTGTCGGGCAGGTGCCGCCAATGACAGAACATTGCGCGCGCGGCCGCACATAAGTGATCGCGCCGGTTTTTTCCTCATGCGAAAACCGCAGGCCAGCTTTCAAAGACAGCGCATCGGTAAATGGCACATCCACCTGACCAAACAGGCCCAGCGCATCATGTTCTTGCCGCCCACCGCCAAATTGCGGCGCAGCGCCAAAGAAGCTGAGATCGCGCGATTCGTCGTAAGACACGTCCTGAGTCAGCGCGAAAACGCCTGTCACCAGCCGCACACCATCCAGATCAACGGCATAGGTCAGCTCGTTTGAGAACTGTTCTTGCGCGGTGGCGGTGTCGCTTTCAAAAATTGGTGTGGGGGTGGAATCGATGTCATTGCGCGTGGCCAGATCATATTTGCGCCAGCCAAAGATATTGGTGATCGCCCCGCGCCCAAGCTCCACTTCACCGCGCAGCGAGACAAAACCATTTTCGCTATCATGAAAGCCGCGCTGATTGACCGAGATTGCGAAATTATCGCGGCCGAACAATCCGTTATTATGCGTTGGCGCGCCATCACCATTCGCATCGCTATATTCACCCTTGGCGATAAGTGTCACACCTTCGCCGCGATAGGCAAATCCGCCGCGTACGATAACGGTTTCCCCGCCGCCGAAATTCTGACCATCAAACTGGTTTTTGAAATAGCCTTGATCATCGACGTAAAGCGCGCCCAGCCGGATCGAGAGATCTTGTCCAATCGGTCCGGACACAATCCCGCGCGCGGACCACATAGCGCCCCCACGCCCACCATCCACGGGGCCTTCTGTGGAAAGCCGCGCATGCCCTTCCCATACCTGGCTGGGATCAGCTGTGCGCACCATAATCGCGCCGCCGGTTGTGTTGCGGCCAAAGGAAACGCCTTGCGGCCCGCGCAAGATATCAACCTGCTCCACATCGAGCATATCGAACACGGTGCCTGCATTGATGCCCATATAAACGCCATCGACAAACAGGCCGACGGCAGGATCAATTGACGGAATGGAAGAATTGATCCCCAGCCCGCGGATCGAAAAGTTTGCAACGCCTTTGAACGTGCCAATCGGATCGAGCGTCACATTGGGGCTGATATGGCTGAGATTGGACAGATCATTGAAGCTGCGCGCTTCCAAAGCATCGCTGTCCACAATGGTGATGCCGCCGGGGAAGCCTTGCAGTGCGGTGGCCGCATCCTTGGTCGAAGTGACCAGAATATCGCCATCTGCCGCATCCTGAGCAGCCACACCTGAAGCCATCAAACACACAGCAAGCGCTGCGCCCGAAACCGTACCAAACTCAAAACGCATGCAATCGATCCCTACAAGTGCGCAGCCCGTACCTGCGGATCGAGCCAAGGGCAATTGCCCCTGTGCTCCATCCTATGTATAGACACTCTTCCCGCGCCCCGGTTCTGGTAAAGCATCTGCTTTGCTCACCGGGGCGCTGGCTTTTCGCCATTTGTTTTTTAATTGCAAGGTTGCCTGCCCATGTCCCGCCGTCGCCAAATCTACGAAGGCAAGGCCAAAATCCTTTACGAAGGCCCAGAACCGGGCACGATCATCCAGTATTTCAAGGATGACGCGACCGCCTTCAACGCGGAAAAACGCGGCACTATCAATGGCAAAGGCGTGATCAACAATCGCATCAGCGAACACGTCTTCCTGCGACTTGCCCATATCGGCATCCCCACGCATTTTATCCGAAGGCTTAATATGCGTGAGCAACTTGTTCGACAGGTGGAAATCATCCCGCTCGAAGTGGTGGTGCGCAACATCGCCGCCGGTTCCATCGCCAAGCGTTTTGGAATCGAAGAAGGTGAACAACTGCCGCACACGATTATCGAGTATTATCTCAAATCGGATGAGCTGGGCGATCCGCTGATTTCAGAAGAACATATCGCGTGCTTTAACTGGGCGACGCATGAAGAAATGCAGGATATGGCTGCGATGGCGATCCGCGTGAATGATTTCATGTGCGGAATGTTTGCTGCAATTGATATCAAGCTGGTCGATTTCAAACTGGAATTTGGCCGTATTTTCGATGGCGATTTCAGCCGCGTGATCCTTGCTGATGAAATCAGCCCGGACAATTGCCGCCTGTGGGATTTCAATACAGGCGAAAAGCTCGACAAGGATCGCTTCCGCCGCGATCTGGGCGGCGAAGAAGAAGCGTACCAGGAAGTCGCCAAGCGTCTTGGCCTGTTGCAGGACGATGAAAACGGCCCCGGCGAAGTGGTCGACATGTCGGCGCATCGTTCGCGCCTGCGCCCCAGCACGCCTGCCAAGCCAAACCCGGCCAAGCCAAAGAAGTAATTGCGGATTAAGGCATCTGCCCCCAATAAAAGGGGATGATCAATCGTCTTTTGACAGCGCTGCTTGTAGCGCTCGCTTTACCTATCGCTTTTATCGTCACGCCCGCTTTTGCAGATGGGCATGAAAGTGCGAGCGCGGCCAGCGATCCGTTTGCTTTTGCCGAAAGCGATCTGCCGCTTGATCCACAATACCGCTTTGGTGTGCTGGACAATGGTATGCGCTATATCATTCGCCCCAATGCCACGCCGCCTGAACAAGGCATGGTGCAATTCTGGGTTGATTTCGGCTCCATCTCTGAAGGTGAAGGCCAGCAAGGCTGGGCGCATTTTATTGAGCATATGGCCTTTAACGGGTCCACCAATCTGCCCGAAGGCGAGATGATCAAACTGCTTGAACGCGAAGGTCTGGCCTTTGGTGCGGACACCAATGCCTCCACCGGATTTGATCAGACGATCTACAAGCTGGACCTGCCGCGCAATGATCTGGAGCTGCTTGATACAGCGCTAATGTTGATGCGCGAAACAGCGAGCGAGCTGACTTTTGCACAAGAAGCGGTGGACCGTGAGAAAGGCATTATCCTATCCGAATGGCGCGTGCGCGATACGTTTCAAATGCGCGCGTTGGTGGACAATTTTCGCTTTGTCTTTCCCGGATCGCGCATTTCCGAGCGGCTGCCTATTGGCACGATTGAAACAATTGAAGCGGCCACTGGCGAAGGAATGAAGGCGCTTTGGTCGCGCTTCTATCGACCTGACAACACCGCAATTATTGTGGTTGGCGATTATGATGTGGAAGCAGTTGAAGCCGCTATCACTGCACGTTTTGCCGATTGGAGCGGGCCACCCAAAGATGGTGATCCCTTGTTTGGCCCGATCGATCCCCAGCTTGCCGGACAAACCGATATATACATCGATCCCGCCTTGTCAGAACAAGTCACCATCAGCCGGCACGGCGCTTATCTTGATAAGCCTGATACCGTCACAAACCGCCAAACAGGTATCCTGCGCCAGATCGGTTACGGGATCATAAATCGCCGGATGCAAAGCCTTTCGCGGCGCGGCGATCCGCCATTTCGCGCAGCCGGTCTTGTCACCAGCGATTTCTTTGAAGAAGGCCGCACCACCACGTTGCAAGTGAACGCAGCCGAGGGTGAATGGCAACGCGGCCTTGGCGCTGCGCAGGAAGAATATCGCCGCGCGCTGGAATTTGGCTTTACGGCTGCTGAAGTGGCCGAACAGGTCGCCAATATCGCCAACGCTATCGAAACCGCAGCATCGGGCGCGGCAACAAGGCCCAATGGCGCATTTGTGCAAGGCGCGCTTGGCGCATTGCGCAATGGCCAAGTGCCCACCACGCCGCAAAGCTCGCTGGAACGCTTTAACGCTTTTCGCGATGAGATCACGCCAGAGGCGGTTCTGGCCGCACTCACGCAAGAGCTTGTGCCGCTGGACAATCCGCTCATCCGCTTTTCTGGACGGAAAGCACCCGAAGGCGGCAAAGACGCTTTACGCGCGGCATGGGATGCCGGAATGGCAATGCCGCTCACCGCGCCAGAAGAAACACAGCAAGCCGAATTTGCTTATACCGATTTTGGCACGCCGGGATTGATCACAAGCTATTTGCGCAGTGACGATCTGGGGATCAGCCAGCTGACTTTTGCCAATGGCTTAAAGCTCAATCTCAAGCCTACGCAATTGCAGCAGGATCGCATCAATATTCAGCTTAATATCGATGGCGGATCGCTGCTCGACACGCGCGATAATCCGCTGGCAACCGCGATGGTTTCCTCGCTTCCGGTGGGCGGGCTTGGCGCGCATGATCTGGATGAATTGCAATCCATTTTGGCGGGCAAGCAAGTGGGCTTGAACATTACCGCTGCGCCAGAGACATTCCGTCTGGGCGCGACCACCACCAAGCGTGATCTGGAATTGCAATTGCAGCTCATGACAGCTTTGATTGCAGATCCGGGATATCGGCCCGAAGGTGAAGTGCAATATCGGCGCAATATCAGCAATTGGTATGCCCGCCGCTTTGCAACGCCAGAATCAGCCTTGTCGACATCGCTTGGCGCGATCCGTTCGGACAATGATCCGCGGCGCAGCCTGCAGGATGAGGAGGATTATCTGGCGCTAAGCTTTGACCGCTTACGGCAAGCGATCGGTGAACGGATGGCCAATGGCGCGATGGAACTGGCGCTGGTTGGCGATTTTGAGGAAGCTGAGATGGTATCGCTGGTGGCGCGCACACTGGGCACTTTGCCGCCGCGTGAAAGCAGCTTCCAAGCTTACACTGCCAATCGCGACCGTAGCTTCACTGCCGACCGTTCGCAGCGCATCTTATATCATGATGGCGCGGATGATCAGGCCATCGTCAATATCAGCTGGCCCACGCGCGATGACAGCGATCACCGAGCCTCACAAGTTCTTGATATGCTGCGCTATGTCATGCGTTTGCAGCTGATTGAAATCGTGCGTGAGGAATTGGGGCAGACCTACTCTCCTTCTGTCAGCGCCAGCCAATCGCGGGTTTATCCCGGCTATGGCACCTTCACCCTGCAATCGGCGGTTGATGTGAGTGATGTGGATGCAACACGCGATGCCATGCTGCGCGCTCTGGACTCTGTTCGCTCCGAACTGCCCAGTGATGATCTGATGCAGCGTGCACGCCAACCAATTTTGGAACGGTTTGACAATGCGCTCGACACTAATGCAGGCTGGATGGGACTTGTTGACCGCGCGCAAACGCAAAGCGACCGGATTGAGCGGTTTCTCGTTGGCAACCAGCAATTGCAATCGATAACGCCGGCAGAAGTGCAAGCCGCTGCCTTGCGCTATCTCAACCCGGAAGAGCGATTGGAAGTCGTGGTATTGCCGCGCGCTTTGGAACAGCAGGATTGAGCGAAAGATGACCTATAATCAGGTGAGCGCTTCAAGTCCGGCTTTGTGGCCGCTTGTCGCCGGAAAACAAATACTTGTGGTAGCAAACCATGGAAATGCTCACATGTCCCAAGCTTTGTATGTCATCAACTAAAGCGACGCTTGCCCTTGCCTCTTTTTTCGCCTCTCGTCATAGGCTCGGCCAAGCATTGCCATCGATCACGCGTCCGCCGTTGAAAGGTTTCTTCTGATGAAAGTCCGCATCCATGTCAGCCTCAAACCCGGCGTCCTCGATCCGCAAGGCCGCGCGGTGCATCATTCGCTCGAAGGGCTTGGTTTTTCCGGTGTCGAAGATGTCCGCATTGGCCGCTTGATTGAACTGGAAGTCGCTGAAGATACAAGCGATGCGGTGCTTGATGATATGTGCCAGAAACTTCTCGCCAATATGGTGATTGAAAATTACCATATCGAGAAACTGGAGCAAGAAGCCGCAGGAGCCGCATAATGCGCGCCGCTGTAATCACTTTCCCCGGCTCCAACTGCGATCGCGATATGGCGGTTGCTGTCGAACACGTCCTTGGCAAAGCGCCTATACGCGTGTGGCATGGCGATGCCCAACTGCCCGATGGCCTTGATTTTATCGCTCTGCCCGGCGGCTTTTCTTATGGCGATTATCTGCGTTCAGGCTCAATGGCAGCCAACAGCCCGATCATGCGCAGCGTTGTTGCCGCTGCTGAACGCGGCGTGCCTGTGCTGGGCGTTTGCAATGGCTTTCAAGTGTTGACCGAAAGCGGATTGCTGCCCGGCGCGCTGATGCGCAATGCAGGGCAGACCTTTATCTGCCGCACTGTGCCTTTGACGGTAGAAAACGGGCAAACCTTGTTCACCAGCGCGTATAAAGCGGGGCAGACGATCCACATTCCTGTCGCCCATCATGATGGCAATTATTTTGCTGACAATGCGGTGTTGGACCAGCTTGAAGGCGATGGCCGCGTGGCATTTCGCTATGGTGAGCCAGTGAACGGATCGCAGCGCGATATTGCGGGCATTCTCAATGTATCGGGCAATGTGCTGGGCATGATGCCGCATCCAGAGCGCGCAATCGAAAAAGATCACGGCGGCCGCGATGGCCGCGCCTTGTTTGAAAGTGCATTGGGCGCGTTGAACGCGGCCTAACCAGCCGCAACGCGAGGCATGGGAAGCAATCAGGCGGCTGCGCGCCGAGTGATCAATTGGCGAGCTGCGGCAACTTCCATCGGACGGCCAAAGTAATATCCTTGGATTTTGGTGCAGCCCATTTTGCGGATCATATCTGCCTGATCGACATCTTCAACGCCTTCGGCCGTCGTGGTCATCTCCAGGCTATCCGCCATCGCGACAACGGCGCGGATAATGGCGATGCTTTCCTGGCTTCCTTGCGCGGCACCTTGCACAAAACTGCGATCAACTTTGATGGTCGAGAAACGCAGGGTTCTTAAATACCCAAGCGAAGAATATCCGGTGCCAAAGTCATCCAGCGCGATGGAGCAGCCCAGCGCCATAATCTCTTCAAGCGTTTGCCGCGCAGTCCGGCCATCGCGCAGAAAAACGCTCTCGGTCACTTCCACTTCCAATCGGTGCGCTGGCAAGCCGGTATCCGCCAGCGCCTGCACCACCGTTCTCGCAAAGTTGGGCTCCAGCAATTGTTCACCCGAAACGTTCACCGCGATTTTGATATCTTCGGGCCAACGCGCTGCTTCGCGGCAAGCTTCGTGCAGCACCCAATTGCCGATGGGGACAATCAGGCGGGTATCTTCTGCCAGCGGAATGAATTTCCCCGGACTAACCGAACCATGCTCAGCGCTGTTCCACCGAAGCAAGGCTTCGAAACTGACGACATTTTCGCTGTTGGCATTGACGACAGGCTGGAAATGCAGCTCCATTTCATCCTTGCCGATGGCACCGCGCAAGGACAGTTCCAGCTTGCGGCGCTCTTCAGCATCGGCATGCATTGCGGGCACATATGAGAAATGGATGCCGCCGCCATCATCCTTCGCCCGGTAAAGCGCCAGATCAGCATTGCGCATCAACGTCTCCACCGTTTTGCCATCGCGCGGCCCCACGGCAGAGCCAACACTCGCGCCGATAAACAAGGTATGCTGATCAACGGTGTAAGGCTGCGAAAGCGTATCGATGATCGCCTCTGCGATGCGTTCGACTTTGCCCATTCCGCCAGCATCGCGGATCACCACGGCAAACTCGTCTCCGCCAAGGCGTCCGCCTTGCTCGTTCTCTGTCAAGACACTGCGCAAACGCTGCGAGACTTTGGCCAGCAAGCGATCACCTACTTGGTGGCCCAGAGAATCGTTTACCGCTTTGAACCTGTCCAGATCAATCATCAGGAAAGCACAGCGCGTTTTCCATTGCTCAGCATACCGCAAAGCATCGCCCAATGCCTCGGTCAACATTAGGCGGTTCGGCAGACCTGTCAGCGTATCATAGCGCGCAAGGTAAGCGATTTTCTCATCGCTCTCACGCTGTTCGGTGACATCAGACCCAACGCCGCGATAACCGATATAAGCACCCTTATCATCGCGAATAGGCGTGCCCGAAAGCTCCCACCACCGCCGACCATCAGGCAAATGCACCTGGACCAGTAGATTGGAAAAACTTTCCCGCTTTTGCAACCGTTCCGCCATTTCGCGAAGGCTGCTGGACAGATCACCGCTTTCCCAGTTTTCGCCCGCGATAAGGCGGATGAGGCTTTCGCCTTCAATCTCCTTGATAGGCCGACCCAGAGCATAGGCGAATCGCGGGCTGACAGTCTTGACGCGGCGCTTGGTGTCAATTTGCCACAGCCAGTCTGCCTCACCTTCTTCAAATTCGCGCAGCAAAAGCGACACAACTTCACCTTGTTCAGCAACTCCAGCTTCGGCAACGCGCGCCGATATGTGGATGCGGGCCAAAGACATGATCCCACCAATCATCGCGCACGAAAACACGATGCTCATCGCGGCAAACATCCAGTTCCCGCTTAAAACGAAGGAGAGGAAGGATGCCGAACCGACAAACGAGATATATAGGATCGCTGCAAGAGGTGCAGCCGACATCATGACCACCGCCCCAGCGCTTAACATGGCGATTATGGCGAACAAGCCGAAATGCGCGCTCTGACTGCCAAAAGGCGCAAAAGCGAGGATGGCATAGCCCCACAAGACCCCGCTCGCCGCAACGCTTATTGCCTGACTGACAAAATGACCACGGGTAACCCGGGTGCACTTTCCTTGCGCAAATCCGCGATCAATCCGGATCCCATAAAGGCTGGCCAGGATCAGCGTGATTGCCCAAACGCCAAGCTGCAATGGCGGTATCACGTCGGCAAATAACAACGCGGTGGCAAAGGCAGCCACAACACAACCCATTGCGCGGACCATGGAGACTTTGGGCAGGCCGGCGAATTGTAAAGCGCGCAGGCGATCAGGATCGCCCAAATCGGGATCTTTAAGGCCCAACAATTCCAGGACGCTGAGGCGTAATGGCAATTGCGGAAGGTCGGTACGGTCTTCTCTCACGAACGACACCTAACGCTGCGCTGGTTAATGCACGGTGAAACCGCTACCTTGCCATTAAGTAAATTTTGTGATCACTCGACCGTCACAGACTTAGCCAGATTGCGCGGTTGATCCACGTCTGTCCCCTTTGCGCAGGCCGTGTGATAAGCCAGCAATTGCACCGGCACTGCATAAACAAGCGGCGCAATCAACGGATGCACTTTGGGCATTTCAATTGTGGCCATGCAGCCCTCACCCGCTTGGGCAATGCCTTGCGCGTCCGAAATCAACACCACTTTGCCGCCGCGCGCTTGCACTTCTTGCATGTTCGAAACGGTCTTTTCAAAAAGCGGCCCCGAAGGTGCAAGGACAATCACCGGGACATGTTCATCGATCAACGCAATCGGCCCGTGCTTCATTTCACCCGAAGCATAACCTTCGGCATGAATATAGCTGATTTCTTTGAGCTTTAAGGCACCCTCCAAAGCAAGCGGAAAGTCCGGCCCGCGCCCCAGATAAAGCACATCGCGCGCAGGCGCGATCAGATGCGCCATATTGGCAATTTCTGCATCATGATCGAGCGCGGCATTCAAGGCAGCGGGCGCTTCGAGCAGATGCTGCACAATGTCCTCTTCTTCCTCCCGGTTCTGCTTACCCTTCGCGACAGCAAAATGGGTTGCAAGAGCGGCAAGAACCGCAAGCTGGCACGTGAACGCCTTGGTCGAAGCAACACCGATTTCAGGTCCGGCATGGGTCGGCAAAAGCAAATCAGCTTCGCGCGCCATGGAACTGGTGGGAACGTTGACGACCGCTGCGATGGTTTGGCCTTTTTCCCGGCAGTGGCGCAAAGCCGCCAGCGTATCGGCCGTTTCCCCGCTTTGTGAAATAAACAGCGCCAATCCGCCTTCTTCCAGCACAGGATCGCGATAGCGAAACTCGGAAGCAAAATCGATGTCCACAGGGACACGCGCAAACATTTCAAACCAGTATTTGGCGACCATCGCTGCGTAATAAGACGTGCCACAAGCAACGATGGTGATACGATCAACACCGGAGATATCGAAATCGATCTGCGGCAGAGCAACGCGCTGCTCAGCGGGACGTACATAGCTTTGCAGAGTTTGTGCCACCACGGTGGGTTGTTCAAATATCTCTTTCTGCATGAAATGGCGATAATTGCCCTTTTCAATCGCAGAAGCAGATGCGCCTGAAATCTGGATGCGGCGTTCCACCTCAGTGCCGTCTACATCGCGAATGACCACTGCATCGCGCGTGATTACGGCCCAGTCGCCTTCTTCCAGATAACTGATCTTTTGAGTCAATGGGGCCAGCGCCAGCGCATCAGAACCCAGATACATCTCGCCCTCACCATAACCGACCACCAAGGGAGAGCCGAGCCGCGCACCGATCAACATATCGGGATGATCGCGGAACGCCATCGCCAGGCCAAAGGCTCCGCGTAAGCGCGGCAGCACCTGCGCCACGGCTTCTTCAGGTGACTTTCCATCCTCGATATGTCGAGAGATCATGTGGACGACGACTTCGCTGTCCGTCTCACTTTCAAATTCGCGGCCCATCGCTTTTAATTCAGCGCGAAGTTCGCGGAAGTTTTCGATGATGCCGTTATGTACCAACGCGACCTGCGGCGTAGCATGGGGATGCGCATTCTTTTGCGTTGGGGCGCCATGCGTGGCCCAGCGTGTATGTGCGATGCCAGTGGTGCCAGGCGCTGCATTGCGTTCCAGCTCCACGGTCAGGTTCACCAGCTTGCCTTCCGCGCGCCGCCGGATCAGAGCGCCATCGTGGATCGTACAAATCCCTGAGCTATCATAGCCGCGATATTCCATCCGCCGCAGTCCATCGACAAGCGCTGCGGCAACATCTGTTGTACCAACAATCCCAATAATTCCGCACATTGATAGCTAAACCCCTATTACTAGACCGAATTTGGCCTAAGCTGAGCGCGGCTTAAGCTAGGCCTGCGCAAGATCTTTCCAGCGCTTTGGAAGGCAAGAGTGAATGTGGGTTTACCCCTTATTCTTCGCCGCCTCTTTCTTGGCTTTCATTGTATCGTGGAACCGATCTGCCCAGCCCGGCTTCACCATTTGATCTGCCCGGACCATCCGCAATTCGCCATCGGCAACATCACGGCTAACCGCGCTGCCTGCCCCAACGATAGCATCCGCGCCGATATTAACAGGTGCAATCAACGCCGAATTGGAGCCGATAAATGCGCGCGGGCCGATGGTGGTTTTATGTTTGAAATATCCATCGTAATTGCAGGTGATGGTGCCAGCGCCAATATTCGCGCCTGCGCCCACCATGGCATCGCCAAGATAGGTGAGATGGCTGGCTTTTGCACCTGCACCCAATGTCGTCTTTTTCATTTCAACGAAATTGCCAACTTTAGACCCTTTTTCGAGGACAGAACCCGGCCGCAAACGGGCATAGGGGCCAACGTCCACGTCTTCGCCCACTGTCGCGCCTTCAAGGTGGCTGAACGCCTTGATATGCGCGCCACTTGCGATAGTGACACCGGGGCCGAACACGACATTGGGATCAATCACCACATCCGCCGCGATTTTGGTATCCCAGCTAAAGAAGACCGTTTCAGGCGCGCGTAACGTCACGCCCGCTGCCATCGCCTCTTCGCGCTTTAATTCCTGCCACTGCGCTTCTGCTGCGGCGAGTTCGGCGCGGCTGTTAATGCCCACCACCTCGCCTGCATTATCGCAAGTGACAGCGGCACAGGTCTGCCCATCAGCAATTGCGATATTGACGATGTCGGGCAGGTAATACTCGCCTTGCGCATTGTTGTTCTTCACCCGGTCCAACAGGGCAAACACATCTTTGGCGCGCGCGGCCAGCAAACCGGAATTGCACAGCGTGCAGGCCTTTTCGTCCTCGCTGGCATCTTTGAATTCGACCATTTTGGCGATCCGACCATCGCCATCTGCGATCACCCGGCCATAAGCGCGCGCTTCATCGGGCTGGAACCCCAGCACAACTGCGGCGGGCGCATCGTCCGCGCGCAGCCGCGCTATCATGGCTTCCATCGTTGCGCTGCTGACAAAGGGCACATCGCCATACAGCACCAGCACATCACCATCGAAATCTCTCAGCGCCTCTGCCGCCTGTTGCACCGCGTGTCCGGTGCCTTTTTGCGGCTCCTGCACAGCAAAAGCGGTGCGATCCGCCAAAGCTTCGTGCAATTGTTCGCGCGATTCCCCGACAATCGTCACCAAGCGCTCTGGCGAAAGCGCCTCAACGCTGGCCAGCAAATGCTCAATCATGGAGCGCCCGGCAATTTCATGCAGCACTTTATGCCGCGCACTGTTCATGCGCGTTCCTTGACCAGCAGCCAGAATAACTGCCGCGATTCCTCGATCTTGTTCACTCATGATTTGTGCCATGCCAGCAAATGATTGCAGTTTCCATAGAGCGCGTTAGGGCCGCTGGCGATGACTGATTTTCCTTTTGATATCGTCCTGTTCGACCTTGATGGCACGCTGGTCGATTCCAATCTTGATCTGGCCCCCGCGGTGAACCATGCGTTGACAGCGCAAGGCCGCAAAAATGTGTCCCATGAAGCGGTTCGCGGTTTTATCGGTGGAGGCGCAGTTCGCATGCTGGAGCGCGCGCTGGAAGAAACAGGCGGACCCGTCAGCAAAGAACGCTTCGACGAACTTACCGACATTGCTCTGCAACATTATTGGGCGCATATCGCTGATAATACGGTGCCCTTTCCCGGATGTATCGAAGCGCTGACGCAGCTGAAGGAAAGCGGCGTGACGTTGGCGGTGTGCACCAACAAATCCGAAGCGCCGGCGCGCGAATTGATTGAGGCGCTGGGGATGACGCATTTCTTCTCTGCGATTTACGGCGCTGATACATTAGGCCGAGACCGCGCAAAACCGCATCCCGATATGCTGTTGGCGGCAGCAAAGGATTGTGGTGGCGGGCGCTTCGCAATGATCGGCGATTCAACCTTTGACACCCGCGCCGCAAAAGCTGCCAATGCTCCGGTGATCGTGCTCAGCTTTGGCTATAACGACATTGCGCCCGGCGAAATGGGCGCAGATGGTGTAATCGATAATTTTGCAGAGCTGATCCCGATGTTGCAATCGCTTTAAACCAGCGCTCGCCTATCCATCGACTGCTTTGACCAAGCGCCTTTCAACCGGCGCGAGAACACCTGCAAGCTCATGCCCGCGTTTCAGCACTTGGCCTTGTTCACCAAATAACGCCCACATCCCTTGGCGATTGCGCAAGGATGGCCTTTTTTCGACCCGCATTTGTGGGAATTCCGCTGCACGGCGAAAAGCTGCAAAAACTGCGCATTCCTTGGTAAAATCCATCGCATAATCGCGCCATTCTCCGGCGGCGACCATGCGGCCATACAGGTCCAGTATCTTGGCAAGTTCAGTACGGTCAAAGCCCACTTGTTGCGGCGCGCGTCCACCTGGAAAAGCAACGATATTGGCCGGGCCACTCCCCTTGCCCAGCATCAGCTATCCGTGCCGCTTTTGCGCGAGGTTTCAGCCAGCCGCTCTTGCCGAAGCGCAACCATTTCGGCGCGCAATTTGGCGACTTCGCTTTGCAATTCCTCGAAAGTTTCGCTTGGCGCTGGCTCGCACGGTTCATCACACGGCATGCCGTAAGGGATAAATTCGCGCATCCATGTTTCGGCAGGCACCAAAGTAGATCGCGCTTTAAGGCCGATCATTGTCGCGCCTTCGGCCACATCATCGGTGACAACTGCATTCGCGCCCACGCGGGCCCGTTCGCCCACAGTGATAGGACCGATGACCTGCGCCCCTGCACCGATGATCACATTATCACATAATGTCGGGTGACGTTTGCCGCCAATGCCATTGGTGGGATTGGTTCCGCCAAGTGTAACGCATTGATAGATCGTTACATTGTCGCCAATTTCAGCGGTCTCTCCGATCACGGTGAAACCATGATCGATGAACAGATTATGGCCGATTTTTGCACCAGGATGGATATCAATCGCGGTTATCCAGCGCGATGTGTGGTTCACCATGCGCGCGATGAAAAACAGGTCCGCTTCGAACAGCCAATGCGCCAGACGATGAAAGCCCACTGCCCATACGCCAGGATAAAGCAGGATTTCTGCCGAAGAACGCGCCGCTGGATCGCGCGCTCGGACTGAGTCCAAATAGCCGGATAAACGCTTAAACATGACCGAATTGTCCCATTTTCGCCGCTTCAAATCAAGCGCGGCTCGTCTGGACCGTGCACTGTTTGCAGTGCGGCGCGCCATACAGATTGGGTAGGCGCGGCCTTGCGTTCAAGGCTTAGGCGATCAATTGCTACCACCAAACGTTCCAATTCCGCCTGACTTCGCCCGGCGCGCGGCACCAGATAATCGGTGGCATCTGCGCCCAATGCCATCCCCCGCTCCTGCGCCATGGATTGCAGCAAATCCGCCGCCATCGCATCGTCAGGCTGCCCGGTTTCCAACTGCAAAGCTGCTCCAAGACGTGAGCGCAAATCTGGCAGAGCGATCGTCCAAGGCGGCGTGCCTGCGATAATCAGCAACGCGGTATCATCCTGCTGTGCTCTGTTCCAGCGGTGGAAAATGTCCGTTTCGTCCATCAGGTGCGCATCATCAATCACATCGCCTGCGCCGCTTTCGGCAAACCAGCGTCCGAACAGCGTTTTGCCCGAACGCGCCGGGCCGGTCAGTACAGCTGTGTGAAACGGCCAGTCTTGCGGAGCCTGCAATGCGCCCGCGATATTGCCATTGCCCGCGCCAATCACGATCCGCGAAGGGCCATCGCGCAGAGGGGTCAAAGGGAGGGCAATCTGGCTCATCACGCCGGTTCTATCAGCAATCGGGTTACGAAATCAGCGCGAAATGGAAAGCGCGCCATTGCCTTCGACGACTTGCCAGCCAAGCCCGCGCAATGCTGCTGCCAAGCTCGCCTGATCGCCGCCAAACGAAACGCGCAGCACTGAGGTGCCGCCAATCGCGGTACTGGTGACAGTCACTCCGCCCACGCCGTTCACACCTCGTAATGCGCGAAGCGCACCGTCAAATGCCTGCGCATCAGGGGTGGCGACTTGAATGGTGACGGTCACAGCAGCAGGTGGCAAAGTTTGTACTGGCGATGCAGGTGTCTCGGCATCGGCGGGGACAGGATCGCTATCCGCCAAAGCGGCCGCAGCTTCTTCCGCCCGGCGCGCATCGTCCAGGATCGCGCGAATTTCTGGCGACACTTCCACATTGTCCAGCGTCAATGTGGGGTCAGGGCGTAAGGTGCCATCAGCAAGCGCTGCGACAAAGATCGTGTCAAAGCGCTCTACCGCATCGTCCAGCATTTGTGGCAAGTCAGCCGCGCTATCAGCGCGCATTGCAAAGCTATCGAGATAGCGATTGTCCGGCCCATACCGCGCGGTGAATTGCGCTTCCACCGGGCCGCCGGGATATTGCCAATCCAGCTTTGCCACAGGGACAAGCACGTCCGCTGCGCTAAATTGATCGAGCACGGTGTTCCACCACACGCGGCTGCGGCGCCCCGTCTGCCCATAGGTGAGCAGTAGCGATTCGCCCCCTGCGCCTGATGGACGCACATAATCGATCCGGCTCGATCCGAATTGGTATTGCGCCCATGCCTGTTGCCAGGAATTGCGTGTTTCAAACATCATAAAGGTACCGCCGGTTTGCGTCACCGGCAATACCAGCATGGGCGCCGAACGGGACCGCGAGCCGCTTGCCCCAAGCAATGCGCCAGCGCGCTGTCGATCAAAGATCACGCCCAGCTTGGCGATATAGCGGCGCGGGCCCAGGCTTTCTTCTTCCACCACAATCGCCGCGACCAGACTATCGAGTCGCGCATTGGGGATGGCGGGGCCATCAAGGCGGTCCCAAGCGATTCTTTGCGCTTCACGCCAACCATTTGTCCGCGCTTCCTGCGCTGTATCCCCGCGCGTATCGACAGCGATACCTGTCACTTCAATGTCGCTGCTGCTGGCGACGGGCTGAATCCCGCGCTCCCCGGAAACCTGCGCAAACAGGGATGCCGCGGCGACAAGCGCCAAGGCCGCAATAGCCACAATCGCAAAAGCGAGCGGCAAGCGGCCAAATGGCAAGGGAGAGAGGCGAAATGATGCGTTCATGGGGAAATCCGCTGCCTTTTGCCCAAACGCGAGTGGAAATCCAAGCGCGAAAGCTTAAAGGAGTGACGATGACGACAAATACTGGTCCTTACACTTACGAAGATGCTGGCGTTTCCATTGCTGCGGGCAATGCGCTGGTCAAAGCCATTGGCCCTTTGGTCAAGGCAACGCAGCGCCCCGGCGCGGATAGCGAAATTGGCGGCTTTGGCGGCTTTTTCGATCCCAAGGCGGCGGGGTATAAAGATCCGCTGCTGGTGGCTGCGAATGATGGCGTGGGCACCAAGGTGAAACTGGCGATTGATCATGACCGGCATGATAGCGTCGGGATTGATCTGGTCGCAATGTGCGTGAACGATTTGATTGTTCAGGGGGCAGAGCCGCTCTTCTTCCTCGATTATTTCGCCACCGGAAAGCTGGATAATGGCGTGGCTGAGCGCGTAATCGCTGGCATTGCTGAGGGCTGCAAGATTTCCGGCTGCGCGCTGATCGGCGGCGAAACGGCGGAAATGCCGGGCATGTATGCGGCAGGTGATTATGACCTTGCAGGATTTTGCGTCGGCGCGGTGGAGCGCGGTGAACAGCTGACGGGTGAGAAAGTCGCGCCCGGTCATGTGCTGCTGGGCCTTGCCAGTTCTGGTGTGCATTCAAATGGTTATTCGCTGGTGCGGCGCTTGGCCGCGGACAAGGCGTGGCGGCTGGATCGCCCGGCTTTGTTTGATCAAGACGTCTTGCTGATCGACGCGCTGATTGCTCCCACGCGCATTTACGTGAAGCAATTGCTGCCCACTTTGCGCGCGGGCAAAATCGATGCGCTGGCGCATATCACTGGCGGCGGTTTGCTGGAGAATATACCGCGCGTGCTGCCCGATGGTGCGCGCGCGGTTGTGAATGCGGATAGCTGGGCACAGCCAGGCCTCATGGCGTTCCTGCAAGCACAAGGCGCGATTGAGCCTGAAGAAATGGCACGCACGTTCAATTGCGGCATTGGAATGGTGCTGGCCATCGCGCCCGATCAGGTCGCTGACGTGACCGCGGCGCTCGAAGCGGAAGGCGAAACGGTCATGCAAATCGGTGAAATCATTGCAGGCGACAAAGGCTGCATCGTCACCGGATCAGCAGGCACATGGTCCGCACGCGCGAGTTGGAGCGCATCGCACGATGGCTGATAACAAGGCGGCTGATAAAGTGCAGCCCAAGGCCAAGGTTGCCTGTCTGCTGTCAGGCAATGGCACAACGATGTCGGCCCTGCTGTTCCAAGCCAAAATGCCCGATTGCCCCTATGAGATTGTGCTGGTCGCCAGCAACAAGCCCGATGCCCCTGGCCTTGGCATTGCGGCGGCAGAAGGCATCCCCACCTTCGCGCATCCGCATAAAGGTCTTGAGCGCGCGCAACATGAAGCAATCATGGACAAGGCGCTGCGCGATGCAGGCGCGCAATATATCGCGTGCTGCGGGTATATGCGCATTCTGACAGCGGATTTTGTGAATGGCTGGGAAGGCCGAATGCTCAATACGCACCCTTCCCTGCTGCCCAAATATAAGGGCCTCGACACCCATCAACGCGCGATAGATGCAGGCGATAGCCATGGGGGCTGTTCGGTTCATATCGTGACGCCGGAATTGGATGGCGGGCCGGTTCTGGGGCAAACGGCGGTGGCGATTTTGGACGATGATACCTCGGACAGCCTATCCCACCGCGTCCTGCTCGCCGAATATCAGCTTTATCCCCGGATGCTGTCCGATTATGTCGCGCGACCTTTTCGCGCCGATTGGCTGCTTGAACAGGTGCGCACGCGCGCGATGGCCTTGCCAGAGGCGCAGGAACGCGAAAGCCACGGTTCAGCAGGCTGGCGCACTGGCGGCAAAAGCGGCAAGTACTTCGCCTATTTCTCCGACCGGCATCATGGCTCAGGCCATATGGCATTGCTGGTGAAGACCAGCGGGCCGGACGAAATGGCATCCCTGATCGAACGCGACCCCGAAATCTATTATCGCCCGGACTATTACGGGGCCAGCGGATGGGTCGGCATCATCCTCAATCGTCCCAATGTAGATTGGGATCATGTAAGCCAATGGCTTGAAAGAAGCTGGGAAAGCGTGGCACCCAAGCGGCTGACAAGGCTTAAACAGGTCGCAGATACGTTTTAGAGGAATGCTGAAACCACCCCCAAGACCGCATCCCCTTGCCCGTTCTGAACGGGTGGATCAGCTGTGCGGGCTGCTGGAACGTGCGTGGAAGAAGGGGCTGAGTTCCAAGCCTTCGCTTGATCCTGATCACCTGTGGACAAAGGCATTGCGTGATGGCCTAGCTGCTGGCGAGATGATCGCGCGTAGTGAAGCAGATGTGGCGGATTTTCGCATGCGCTTGGACGCCCTTGCCCATTCGCTTGAGAAAGAAGCGCGCCTCAATGCGCTTGGTCTGACGATTGCTTATGGGCAATTGGTGCGGGTGATTAAGCAGCGGCTGCAATTGGGCGCTTTTTGGGAAGAGAGGCCCGAAAGCTTGGAGTCCCAGATCGCGCCGCCTGTTATCGTGGTGGGCCAAATGCGCAGCGGCACCACGCGGGTCCATCGCCTGTTGGCCGCTGATCCGGGCCTTGCAGGCACCCGTTTTTGCGATAGCTGGCATCCGGTTCCGCGCACGCCTGACACACGGCCTGCATGGTCGGCGCTTTCGCTGATGATTGCGCGCACCATTGATCCTTGGCTCGATACCATTCACCCTTTTGGCACCACGCGCCCGGATGAAGAATTGGGCTGGCTTGCAGGCGCGCTTGATCATTGCGCTTACGAAGCACAATGGCGCATTCCCAGCTTTACCGGGATGAGCGAGGCACGCGATCCAGCCCCCATTTACCGCGAATTTGCCCGCATCCTGCGCACCGATGCCAGCAATCACGGCAATGCGGATCGCCCGCGCGTGATCAAAGTACCCCAATTTGCCGAAGATCTCCCGGCATTGCTGGCGCAATTCCCTCAAGCCTTGGTGGTGCGCACGAGGCGCTGTGAAATTGATCTGGCGAAAAGCGCTGGCTCATTGGTTGCCAATCAAATGACGATCCAGTCAGACGAAGTTGATATGGATTGGATCGAGGCTGAGGTTGCGCGCAAGATCGCGCTGCGCGAAGGCCGCATGGAAAACGCCTTGCGTGATTATTCCGGCCCCGTTGCCGAAGTAGAATTCGCCGATTTGACAGAGGATTGGCGCAGCGAAGTCAGCCGCATTTATAATGCGCTAGGCCTGCCGCTTTCGGACAAAACCTTGGCAGTCATGGCCCGCGAACAAAGCCGCGCGGAAAAAGGCAGCCATAAGCATCACAGCAATGCCTACGCAGCTTTTGACGAAGCGCAAAGCAGCTAAACTTCGCGCTGCGCATAATTTGCTGGAAAGCGCATCCGCGCTTTGGTTGCGGTGCCTGCCCGCTCCCCCTCCCAACCACCCAGTATCCAAACGGGTGGTTGGGAGGAGAAGCGGGCCGGAGCCGTCCTGTTTCAGCTAAGCCGAAACAAATTTACCCAACAATTTCGTCTTCGTTGAAGAAGAACGCAATTTCGTTGGCAGCATTTTCATCGCTGTCTGAACCGTGGACCGAGTTTGCTTCGATCGATTCAGCAAATTCCTTGCGGATCGTGCCTTCATCGGCATCGGCAGGGTTGGTTGCGCCCATTACTTTGCGGTTGGCAGGAACAGCGTCTTCGCCTTCGAGGACTTGCACGACAACCGGGCCGCTGATCATGAATTCAACCAGCTCACCGAAAAAAGGGCGTTCTTTATGGACGGCGTAAAAGCCTTCGGCTTGTTCGCGGCTCATATGAATGCGCTTGGATGCGACAACGCGCAGGCCAGCATCTTCCAGCTTCTTGGTGACAGCACCCGTCAGATTGCGGCGAGTAGCGTCGGGCTTGATGATCGAAAAGGTGCGGGTAACCGCCATGGGAATATTCCTTGAACTTGTGAGAACGGACATTTGTTTTCGCGCGCGCCCCTAGCGCCCTGCCCGCTTATGGGCAAGCGCGCAGTCACATTCGCGGTGCGATTGTCCAACCTACTGCAAGCTAAATACCAGCCTATTGCCAGCCTATTGAAGATCTACGCCGACCATCAATTGCGCGCTTGACCCCCCATCCGTCGCATTGGCAGATATGGTAAAACTGTCGCCCGCCTCATTCTGACCAGCGATCATTTTGCTGGTGGCTGAAGTGTTTTCCATATTGATCGCGATGCCAGCGGCCTCAGCCTGCGCTTTATAAAAATCAGCCAGTTCAGCCGGGCTGTCAGAACTGGTCATAAACACAATCGTGCCTTTGCCTTCATTGACCGACACATTCGAAGTGCTGACCACAGTTGCGCCGGGATAAAGCGTGAAACCACCGGGCAAATCGGCTTCAACCGAGGTGCCGGTATTGATCTCGATTTCCTCACCATCATCACCGCGCATGGTGAAAGTGCTTTCCTCACCGCTGCTGTCGATATCATAATCGACTGTTTCGCCGTCCTCATTGGTGAAAGAGCCTTCGCCCGGCCCGCCACATGCTGCCAGCAATCCAGCTCCTGCCAAAACAACTATCATTCGCATATCAAGACTCCCAACTAGTGGCGCATAGAATTGCAGCTATGGCGGCGCGGTCAAGGCCCTTCGACCCAGCGCCCGCCTTCCTGCTTCCAGAAATGGCGCGTGATCGCATCATTCTCACCCAGTTCGCGCCATGTTGCGCGCGCATTGTCGATAGTGCTTGCATCAAACAACAGCATTACGCGCGCAAACGCATCACCGGGATCGCGCCACATCCCATCGGCAAGGATCAACATCTCCGCCTTGTTGGTTGGCGAAAGCTGTGAAGAAAGCAAGATCGGTTGACGCGCATCGTGATCACCGCCCGCCATCGCATTGGCGAGAAAGCTCTGCGGCGATGCCTCCCACAAGGCGCGCGAACTTTCCTCAAGCAGCGCCTGATCATCCGCGACAATCAGCACCCGCGCGCCCGCACCCAACGCCTTGCCTGCCAAAAGCGCGGCAACTTGCGGGGCCGGATCACGGCTGAGCTGATAGAAATCCACGCGCATTATTTGTGCCCTATCGCTTCGCTACTTGAGGGCGTGTTTGTGCCCTATCGCTTCGCTACTTGAGGGCGTGTTTGTGCCCTATCGCTTCGCTACTTGAGGGCGCTATTCCGCCCTATCGCCCCATTCACTCAGGTACCGTCTGATCCCTTGTTGCGCCGGCACCGTTCGGAACAATAGCGTACATTGTCCCAATCTCGCGCCCACTTTTTGCGCCAGTTAAAAGGCAGGCCGCATGTCTCGCAAATCTTGCTTGGCAGATCGGCCTTGCGCTTCATCTTGGGCATGAAAGTGCGCCCTTATCCCTCGCAGGTTTCCCGCACAAAGTTATCGATCAAGCGCGCGCCATATCCTGTCGCGCCTTTGTCCCACGTTGCGCCCGGCTTGTCTGACCAGACCATGCCGGCAATGTCCAAATGCGCCCATGCCACGCCATCATCGATGAACCGCTGCAAATATTGCGCCGCCGTAATTGAGCCTGCCCAGCGCGGGCCGACATTCTTCATATCGGCAATCGGGCTGTTGATCAGCTTGTCATATTCCGGCGCCAGCGGAAAACGCCACAGCTTGTCGCCAGAGGATTTGCCAGCCGCCAGAAGATCATCAGCAAGGCTATCATCATTGGCGAACAAGCCACCATGCTCCATCCCCAGCGCAATCATCATCGCGCCGGTCAATGTGGCAAGATCAACAATCCGCTTGGGCGCAAATTCCTTCTGCGCCCAGGTCAGCGCATCGCACAAGACCAGCCGCCCTTCGGCATCGGTATTAATCACTTCGACCGTCTGCCCGCTCATCGTGGTGACGACATCGCCGGGGCGCTGTGCATTGCCATCGGGCATGTTTTCCACCAGCCCGCATACACCGATAACATTGGCCTTTGCCTTGCGGCCAGCGACAGACAGCATGGCACCGGCAACCGCGCCAGCACCGCCCATGTCCCACTTCATATCTTCCATGCCGCCAGCAGGTTTGATGGAGATGCCGCCTGTATCGAAGGTCACGCCTTTACCCACAAAAACGGTTGGCTTTTCATTGGCCGCGCCGCCCATCCATTTGATGACCAGCAATTGCCCTTCGCGCACTGAACCTTGGCTCACCCCAAGCAGCGCACCCATGCCAAGCGCGGCCATTTCTTCTTCGCCCAGCACGCTGATTTCTGCGCCAGTGCCTGCAAAGCGCTCCTTGCAACGCGCAACAAAGCTTTCGGGATAAATCACATTGGCAGGTTCTGCGACGAGTTCGCGGGTCAACTCAACACCTGTAGCAACCGCTGCCGCGTCTTCCCACGCCGCCTCAGTGCCCTCAGGCGCACCGATTACGGTGATGCTGGAAAGCGTTGGCTTCTGCTCATCCTTCAATTTCGTGCGATAGGTATCCCAGCGCCAACTGCGCAGGCGCATTCCCAACAGGACAGAAGTTACACCGGCTGCATCAAGATCGCCGCTGCGGCAATCCAGCGCCAGCGCTTCTTCCCCTGAAGTCAGATACTTGGCCGTCAGGGCAGCGCCAGCGCGCTCCAAAGCCGCCGCACGGCCATCATCATCGGGCTTTCCAGCCCCGGCAAGCGCGAGGCGCAAAACGCCCGATGTGTCATCCACAAACCCTTCAAACACCTGCCCTGTCTTGCCCGCAAAGCGCGAAGCCTTGGCGCCTTCAACAATTGCTGTGGGCAAATCATCGGGAAGCATGTCCTGATTGATAACGCGCGCAGCAAGGCGCGGCGTGTTGGCATCAGGGGCGGCAGTGAAATGGATTTGCATGAATACTCCGAGGCGAAAAATTGCAAGAAAGCCACGCTAGGAATGAAGCGCTTTACAAAGCGTTGCGAATAGGTGCGCACGGTGCAATAGGCAAGCCATGCCCCCGCTGTTCCGCGTCTTTCCCGATACCACGATGAAGGTTACTGCTGCCGCCGCTTTGGTGCTGGCCGCTTGCGGCATCGCGCAGCCTGCTATCGCGCAAGGTATTGAAACTGCGCAAGAGGCCGAGCCGAAAGAACCGCGCGAAATCGCCTTTGAAGCCGATGAACTGCGGTACAATGATGAAACAGATACCGTGTCTGCAAATGGCAATGTGGTGCTGCGCTCTGGCGACGAATCGCTGCGCGCACAATCGGTCACATGGAACCGTTTGACCGGTGAAATTATCGCAGAAGGTGAAATCCGCCTTGTCGATGCGGATGGCAATCAGCTTTATACAGACCGCGTTGTCCTGACAGATGCGCTTGAAGCGGGCGCGATGTCGAATTTGCTTTTGGCCTTCCGCCAGGGCGGCAGATTGGCTGCAATAGAAGCGCAGCGGCTGGAAGGCGGCGATATTGCGCTGGACCGGGCGACATATTCCTCCTGCAGCGTGCTGGACGAGGATGGATGCGAACGCAGCCCCAGCTGGCGCGTCACGGCAGAGCGGGTATATTACGAAGCTGCAAGCGATAGCATCCGTTTTCGCGGCGCGTATCTGGAACTGTTTGGGGCGCGCATACTGCCATTGCCGGGCCTGCGTGTTCGCGCCGATGGCGGTGCAGCCTCTGGCGTGTTTATTCCCGATATTGGCCTCACCGCGTCCAACGGTATTGAAATCAGCGATAGTTATTATTGGCGTCTGGCCGATAATCGCGATTTGCTGCTGACAGGCTTTCTATATACCGAAGCTGCGCCAATGGTTTCTGCCCAATATCGCCAATTAACACAGCGCGGCGCGTTTCAGGTCACAGGTTACGGCACTTATGGCACGCGCATTCCGCTCAATTCCACGGTTGCCACTTCGGAAAAAGATTTTCGCGGGTATCTGTTCGCCAATGGTCGTTTTCAGCTTACTGAAAGCTGGCAAGCAAGCGGATCGTTGCGGCTTGCCAGTGATCGCACATTCCTGCGCCGTTATGATATCAGCCGTGAAGATCGGTTGCGCTCCAATGTGAAATTGGAGCGGATTGACGACCAATCCTATCTCTCGCTGTCTGGCTGGGCGACACAGGCGCTTTTGGTCAGCACTGATCAAGGTCAGGTACCGCTTGCCCTCCCGCTTATCGATTATCGTCATCGGCTGACTGATCCGGTGCTTGGCGGGAAGGTGGAATTGCAAGCCAACACACTCGCAATCACACGTATCGAAGGGCAAGATACACAGCGCGCATTTGCCCGCGGCCAGTGGGACTTGCGCCGGATTACGCCTTTGGGACAAGAAATAACGTTCACCGGGATGGTGCGCGGCGATGTGTATCATTCAGATGATAACCTCGCGACGATCACACCTTCCTATCGCGGTGCAGGTGGTTGGCAGACGCGCGGCATCGCGATCGGTGCGGTTGATGTGCAATGGCCGTTCATTGGTAACTTTGCCGGTGACGGGACACAGATTTTGACCCCGCGTGTGCAGTTTGTGGCCACGCCCGACATCCGCAATCTCGATATTCCAAACGAAGATGCGCGCGCGATTGATCTGGAGGATTCCAATCTCTTCGCGCTCAACCGTTTTCCGGGATATGACCGGGTGGAGGATGGCGCGCGCGTAACATATGGCGCTGATTGGCAGGCCAATTTCCCCGGTTGGCGGGTCAAAACAAATATCGGCCAATCCTATCGTCTGACTGATAAGCCCACGCTGTTTCCCGATGGTACGGGTTTGACGGAGAAATTCTCTGATTTCGTGGGCCGTACCGAAGTCCGGTACCGCGATTTCCTGAAACTCACCCACCGTTTCCGGCTCGACAAAGACAATTTCGCTGCGCGTCGCAACGAATTTGATGCAACCTTTGGGTCGGACAGCAACTATCTTGAACTGGGCTATTTGCGGCTTAATCGCGATATCGCTTTGGGCTTTGAGGATTTGCAGGACCGGGAAGAGATCCGCGCTGCAGGCCGATTTACCTTCTCGCGATATTGGTCAGTGTTCGGCTCTGCGGTCGTTAATCTCACAGACCGGGATGAAGACCCCACCCAGTTGGCCGATGGGTTTGAACCCTTGCGGACCCGGCTTGGCGTTGCTTATTCCGATGATTGTCTGGAATTTGGCGTTACGTGGCGGCGCGATTATATCGAACTGGCTGATGCACAAAGCGGAAGCTCCTTCCGGTTCTATTTCTCACTGCGCAATTTGGGCTTTCGTTGAGGACAAGGTTCCACAAAATTTGGCACCGCCACACATATTGGTTAAAAGCGCGGCTCAGCTTGGGTTCAGTTGCCCTTGACCATGGCCAAACCGAGTAACATGGCGCGGCTTTGATGCGTCTGTACAGATAGATTTAAGAGAGATTTGCCCCGTGATCCCTATCGCGAAGACATTAAAGACCCTGACGGCAGCCGTTTTTGCCGGAGGTTTGGCCTTGGGCGGAACGCCGGCGCACGCGCAGGTTGCCTCATCTGCCGCAGATGCCTTTAACCTGCCTGAAGATATCTCCTTTATCGGCAATACCGATCCCAATATGCGCCGGGCAACTGCGCGGGTGAACGGCAGCATCATTACCGGCACCGATATCGATCACCGGATCGCGCTACTCCTGGAAGGCAATAATCAGGAACTCTCACCCGAAGAAGAGCAAGCCGTGCGTTTGCAAGTGCTTCGCAACCTGATTGATGAAACCATTCAGGTGCAAGAAGCCATTGCACTGGAAATGCCGGTCGATCAGGATGAAGTGGAATCTGCTTATAATCAGTACGCGCTTGAACTGCGCAATATGCCGGTTGAGCAACTTGACGAACATCTGCGCTCAATTGGATCAAGCCGTCGTTCTGTTATGCGGCAGATTCAAGGCGAACTGGCATGGGAAAGACTGCTTCGTCGCAATGTCATACCCTTTGTCGGCGTATCCGATACCGAAGTTGAAGAGCTTGTCAAAAGGCTCGAAGCATCGCGCGGTACGGCCGAATATCGTCTGGGCGAGATTTTCTTGGCGGCGGCACCGGCAACGCGCGAAACTGTGCTTGCCAATGCTCAGCAGATGGTTTCGCAACTGCGCCAAGGCGCCAGTTTTGTAAATTATGCACGCCAGTTTTCGGAAGCCTCCTCAGCGGCGGCGGGCGGTGATCTTGGCTGGTTGCGTCTGGAACAGCTGCAAAACCCGCAACTTGAAACGATAGCTCGCGAAATGGTGCCCGGCCAATTGGTTGGGCCTGTAGAAATCCCGGGCGGTTTCTCCATTCTGTTGATGATCGATAAGCGTCAAATTGGCATGGCCGATCCGCGTGACGCCATTTTGAGCCTGAAGCAAATCGGTATTGAGTTCGCTCCTGATACCTCGCCCGAAATCGCTGAAGCGCGCGGTACAGCTTTCATAGAAGCGGTTGATACGATGCGCGGTTGCGGTGATGCGGATGCCAAAGCGGCGGCAATTGGCGCCACGACTGTTGACAATGATGGCATCGCCGTGCGCGCTTTGCCCGAAGCTTTGCAAGGTGTCTTGCTTGGCCTCAATATAGGCCAGGCCAGCCCTCCTTTCGGCGATCTGACCGAAGGCATCCGCGTATTGATGCTGTGTGGCCGCGATGATCCAGCTCCTGTCGCAACGCCCAATGCGCAACAAATCGCAGCACAGATCGAAGATGAGCGTGTTGGCAAGCGTGCACAGCGTTACCGGCGCGACCTTCGTCGTGATGCTGTGATTGAATATAACTGATCCCATGAGACCACCCCTCGCCGTTTCGCTGGGCGATCCGGCGGGGGTCGGCCCTGAAATTATCCTTGCCGCATGGCGCGCGCGCGCGCCAGAAGGCCTGGCGCCGTTCTATGTTCACGGCGGTGAGCAGGTGTTGCGTGAAGCAGCGCAAAAACTTGGACTCGATTGCCAGATCACCAGCATATCATCGCCGGATCAGGCGGTATCGACCTTCGCCGATGCCCTGCCCGTTCTCTCATCCGGTGCTTCACCCTATCAACCCGGCGCACCAAGCGAACATGGCGCACGATTGGCCTATCAGTCATTGCGTGACGCCACACTCGCCGCGCAATCGGGCAAGGCAAGCGGCATTGTTACAGCCCCTGTTGCCAAATCTGCCATTGCCGCGATTGCGGATGGCTTTCTGGGGCAGACCGAATGGCTCGCGAACCAATGCGATTTGCCGCATGATCAAGTCGTTATGATGCTGGCCGGGCCGCAATTGCGCACTGTCCCCATCACCATTCACTGCCCGCTTTCCCAAGTGCCCAAGCGCCTGACCAAAGACCTCATCCTCAACCGGGCGCGCATAACCGATAAATCTCTGCGCGAAGATTACGGGATGCCGGCCCCGCGCCTCGCATTTACGGGCCTTAACCCTCATGCTGGCGAAGATGGCCACCTTGGGCGCGAAGAGATCGAGATTATCGCCCCTGCCATTGCACAGTTGCAGGCCGAAGGGATCAACGCTTCCGGCCCGTATCCCGCCGATGCAATGTTCGCGCCGCATATGCGCGCAAATTACGATGTCGCGCTGGCCATGTATCACGATCAGGCGCTGGTCCCGCTCAAAGCTTTGGACTTTGATGCAGGCGTCAACGTGACGCTTGGCCTGCCGATTGTGCGCACCTCGCCCGATCATGGCACGGCCTTCGACATTGCAGGCAAAGGTATCGCCAATCCCGGCGCGATGATCGCTGCAATCCGTATGGCCGGAGAAGTCGCTTCGCGCCGCGCCGCAGCCAGCCAATGACAGATTTGCCGCCCCTTCGCGAAGTGATCGCCACTCACGGGCTTTCAGCATCCAAAGCGCTTGGGCAAAACTTTCTGCTGGATGAGCAATTGCTGATGCGCATTGCTGCGATACCGGGCGATTTGCAAGGCAAGGCGGTCCTGGAAATTGGCCCTGGCCCCGGCGGCCTCACCCGCGCTTTGTTGCGTGCAGGTGCACGTGTCACTGCGATAGAACGTGATGCTCGCTGTGTTCCTGCGCTTGAGGAGTTGAGCTCTGCTTTTCCGGGACAATTGCGGATTGTTGAGGATGATGCACTCGCCATCGATCATACACAATTGATGGCAGAACCTTTCGCCGTGCTCGCCAATTTGCCTTATAATATTGGCACATTGCTATTTACCCGGTGGCTTGGCGGGGAAAGCTGGCCACCTGCATGGACATCGCTCACGCTGATGTTCCAACAAGAAGTCGCCCGCCGGATTGTGTCCAAACCGGGCGGCGGTGAATATGGTCGGCTCGCTGTTCTGGCGCAGTGGCGGGCAGAGGCGAAGCTGGCCATGAAAGTCCATCGCAGCGCTTTCACCCCGCCACCCAAGGTGATGAGCGCAATCGTGCACCTTGTGCCCAAAGCTGCTGAAAAGGGTATTTCTGCCGCGAAACTTGAAAAGCTGACTGCAGCCGCCTTTGGCCAACGGCGCAAGATGCTGCGGCAAAGCTTGAAAGGTGAGCCGGGCGCTCTGGCAGCATTGGAGAAAGTGGGTATCGATTCCAGAAGGCGCGCAGAAACGCTTTCAGTTGAAGAGTTTATGGCTGTCGCCAAGGCTGGAGCTGAGATTGGGCTATGACGATGGCGCAGGGTCGGCGGTAACCAAACGCTCCTCATTTACATCGTGCATCGCTTTGCTGATGGGATTAAAGCCTTCGCTGCTTACCCCCATGATGAGATAGGCCGCACCAGCCAACGCAGCAGTCAGCATCGCCAGCTGCGTCATGCGCTGAACTTTATCGACATTGCTGGCAATCTGTCCTGATAATCCAGATCCAGCAAGCCCGAATCCCGCAGGCTTGGTGCCGCAATTGCTGGCCAGACGGGCATTGCATTTGCCGCCATCGACCAGTGACGCAACAGAAACGCGGTCTCGCAAGGAAATGCCAAAACGCCGCTCGGATGACCAGCGCACCTGCCCGACCAGCACATTTCGGCCAATGCGCAGCTCCACAAACTCACCGATTTTTGGGGGATGCGCGGTTGTTGCCAGGATGCCGCGCGTGGACAGATCAATCACGCACACATCGCGTTCCGTCACGGAATCGCGCATGGTGGCGCGCACCATGGCTTTTATCCGCGGTTCCACCCGCTCCTTCTGAGCAAATGCGTGCTGCACGCTCACTCCCCAAATCAGCGCTACGTGGCGGATGTTAAGCGCCAACCATTAGATTGGCGTTAAGATCGCACCCATTTTGCGGTTCGAGAGCAATGTTCCAAGTTTGACACTGGAGCACGAAGAGCTAATGCCGTTACGTATGAAACAATTATCCGCTCAAGATCACGCTCTTATTGAACCCATCGATCAAGATCGGATGCTTGCGCGCACACAATCGTGGGCGGATATCAACTCAGGCACCGGCAATCTGGCTGGCGTTGGCCACATGGGCAACACGCTGGCTGACGCTTTGAGCGATCTACCCGGGGAGGTTTCGCTGCATGAGCCCGAACCTGTGATGACCGTTGATCCTGATGGGCGCGAGATCGAGAAAGCGCATGGCAAACATCTGGTCCTTAGCGTCCGTCCCGAGGCAGAGCGGCGCTTCCTGCTGACCGGCCATATGGACACCGTGTTCCCCGCAGATCACCCTTTTCAAGACCAGAAATGGCTGGACGATGACACGCTTAACGGTCCTGGTACTGCGGATATGAAAGGTGGCATCGCGGTGATTGCAGAAGCTTTGGTGGCTTTTGAAGCCGGGCCAGATGCAGCCTTGGTTGGCTATGACGTAATGATCAATTCTGACGAAGAAACAGGCTCTCTCTCCTCAGCCAAATTGATCACACAACTGGCGCAAGGCAAAACCGCTGCGCTAACCTATGAACCAAGCGCATTGCCAGATGGCACGCTTGCCCATGCGCGCGGTGGCAGCGGCAATTATGCGCTGACCTTTACAGGCCGATCCGCCCATGCCGGACGCAACCCGCAAGAGGGCCGAAACGCGCTGGTGGCGGCAGCGGATTGCGTGGTGCGGTTAAAGACGATGCAACATGCAGATCTGCCGATAAACCCTGCGCGCATCGATGGCGGCGCGGCCAATAATGTGGTGCCCGATCATGCCATTTTGCGGTTCAATATTCGCCCAAAGACCACCTATGCCGGCGAAGCTTTTGCAAGCGATCTTAAAGATTTGTTGCAGCTCCTTGAATTGCAGCATGAGGTGACAATTGCTTGCCATGGCGGGATCACGCGGCCACCCAAACCAGTGGATGACAAAGCGCAAAAGCTGTTCGATCTGGTGCGTGACACCGGCGCGTTGCTGGGCCAGAATATCGGGTGGAAAGCAACTGGCGGCGTTTGCGATGGCAACAATATCGCAGCCAATCATGTCCCGGTTGTGGATACAATGGGCGTGCGCGGCGGAGCGATCCACTCACCCGATGAATTTATGATAGTCTCCTCTTTAACCGAGCGCGCCCAACTTTCCGCGTTGGTCCTTCAACGCCTCGCGACAGGAGCCGCTTTGTGAGCTTTGTTATCCGGTCAGCCAAAGCTTCCGATCTGCAACCGCTTTATGAAATGGCCAAACTTACGGGGAGTGGGTTTACAAACCTTCCCCCTGACCGCCCGACCCTGAAGGCCAAGCTGGAGCGATCAGACAGCGCGTTTGCCCGCGATGGTGAAGATGTCGGCGATGATCTGTTCGTACTCGTGCTGGAAAACACAAAGACCGGCGACGTGCGCGGCACATCCCAAATGTTCAGCAGTGTGGGGCAAGCGTGGCCCTTTTATTCGTACCGTATTACCACATTAACGCAGCATTCGCAGGAGCTTGATCGGACCGTCACCGCTGAATTGCTGAGCTTGGTGAATGATCTTGGCGGTTCCAGCGAAGTGGGCGGATTGTTCCTGCATCCAAGCGAGCGCGCAGGCGGGCTTGGCCTGCTTCTGGCGCGCAGCCGTTACCTTTTTATCGCTTCGCACAGGCAGCGTTTTGGCGACACCCTTCTGGCTGAACTGCGCGGCATTGTTGATGAGCGCGGCGGATCACCGTTTTGGGACGCAATTGGCGGCAAGTTTTTTGGCATGAGCTATCAGGATGCTGATGAGTTTAACGGCATCAAAGGCAATCAATTTATCGCCGACCTGATGCCCAAACATCCCGTCTACATCGCGATGCTGGATGAGGAGGCGAAAAGGGTTATCGGCCTGCCCCACCCTTCGGGCCGCGCGGCGATGCGCATGTTGGAGAATGAGGGATATTCCTATCAAGGTTATGTCGATATTTTCGATGGCGGCCCAACTTTGATTGCGCCCACCGATAAAGTCGCCAGCATTCGCAATGCACGCGATCTGCCTGTGACCAACACTGCTTTAGATCGCGGGGAAAAGGCTTTGCTCGCCACCGGTAAGCTATCCGGCTTTCGCTGTTGTTATGGCGCGCGCGAAGTACGCGAGGACGGCGTTGCCATCGATGCGCTGGCTGCTGAATTGCTGGGTGTGAGCGTTGGCGATCAGGTGTGGAGCATCGCGCGATGAGCATTGTTGAAATCAATTTTGACGGCATCGTTGGCCCCAGCCACAATTATGCAGGGCTGAGCCTCGGCAATCTAGCGGCTACGCGCAATCAGGGTAAGGTGTCCTACCCCCGCGAAGCGGCCTTGCAGGGTCTTGCAAAAATGCGCGGCAATATGGAAATGGGCCTGGTACAAGGCTTCTTCCTGCCACTGCCTCGTCCCGATGCGCATTGGCCGCAGGATATGGCCCTGGACGCGTCCGCCGATCCAGCATTGCGCGCAGCTCGCTTTTCCGCCTCTTCCATGTGGACAGCCAATGCAGCAACCGTTTCGCCTGCGCCTGATACCAAGGATGGCCGCTGTCATTTGTCCGTCGCCAATCTGGTGTCGATGCCGCATCGCTCCATCGAATGGCCCGATACGCTCAAACAATTGCAATTGGCCTTTGCCGATGAAACGCATTTTGCTGTGCATGGCCCTATCCGGCCGTGCTTTGGCGATGAGGGCGCGGCAAACCACATGCGCTTTTGCGAAAGCCATGGTGATGCCGGTGTCGAAGTGTTCGTCTATGGCCGCCCCGGAGGCCCTTTCCCCGCCCGACAACACGAACAGGCCAGCCGCGCCATCGCGCGCAAACACAGCCTATCCGCCGATCGCGCGCTCTTCATCGAACAATCGCCCGAAGCTATCGCTGCTGGCGCATTTCACAACGATGTGGTTGCCGTCGCGAATGAGCGGGTTTTGTTCACCCATGAACGCGCTTTTGCCGATCAGGCCGGTGCTTTACGCAAGATCCGCAGTGCATGTCCCTGGGTTGAAATTGTCGAAGTGCCAGAGGACGCCGTCTCCCTCGATGACGCAATCGCAAGCTATCTTTTCAACGCGCAGCTAATCACGCCGCCCGATGGCGTGATGACATTGATAGTGCCTTCTGAATGCGAAGCATCGCCGCCGGTGAAGGCATGGCTTGATACGATGGTGGCGGGCAATGGGCCCATCAGGCGTGTACATGTCGTCGATGTGAGGGAAAGCATGGCCAATGGCGGGGGCCCTGCCTGTTTGCGGCTGCGCGTTGCTTGTGATCCAGCCACGGTTGATCCGCGATTTTTGCTGGACAAGGGCAAAGCTACCCGGATCGAATCTGTCATTGCAGCCCATTGGCCCAGCCAAATTGACCCTGCGGACTTGGAAACGGGCGCCTTGGCCGATCAAGTGCGCGAAGCCCGCGCCGCGCTGATCGAAGCGCTTGATCTGATGGAATTGCGCTGATCGTTGCGCAGATTGCCGCGCTCGTGTCGGTTTGCCTTACACAAGCCCTTGCGTTAACCACCACATCCCGCAGCGCGCCGTGTTTGGCACAGTGCTTGCTGTAACAGGCATTAAGAAGGGATGGATATGTTTCAGAAAATCGGCAGGTTATTCGTGATTAAGACCCGCTGGGAAGCATTTCTTATCATCTATGCCCTCGCCCTTGGCGCGACGAGCCGGGGCGTTGCCTATCTCGATCAATATCCCGGCTGGGGCGGCTATTTGCTGTTCCTTGCCTGCACGGGCGCAGTATTTATGGCGGGCGGCAAAATCCTCGACTGTTTGAAATACGAGCAGACCGAGAAAGAGGCGCTCGCGGCGAAGGCTGAGTAAGCGCTGCGCAGCGCCGTTCACAGGTCGGTATGGGGCGCAAAGAGAGGGAAATGAGTGGGGGTTTCTGTTGCTAGCTACCCCCGGAGCCCCGGAATCCGTTCTGTTGCCCGGTCGGTCCAACCGCGCTTTAGCTTTGTAAGATCAGTCCGTTAGGACGTCAGATTACGCAGCAATAGCGAGTGCTTCATTGTCATTGGCACTTGTGTGTTGTGAGCGTTTAACGGGGGATCTCAGCCCGGGCGAAAACAGTGCCTTTCAACACACGTCGATCCTAGTTCGGCCCCGTCAAAACCCGCGAAAATCGCGCATCTTGGTGGAGCCGCCGGGTACTGCCCCCGGGTCCGCTGTGCCTATTGCACACCGCATTTTATCGCCATAGCCCGCAAAAACGGGCAGCCCCTATATAGAGACTGCCCGCCAAATGTAAAGTGAATGGAGGATTTCTCCTCCTTTCATCGATCTATTTCTTCAAACTATCGCGGATCTCGGTGAGCAGCTCAATTTCCGTAGGACCTGCTGGCTCTTGCGCTTTCGCTTCTTCTTCCTTCTTGGCCGCTTCTGCCATGATCTTCTTGGCATAGCGGACCAGCAGGAAGATAATGAAAGCCAGGATCAGGAAGTTGATGATCGCGGTGACAAATGCGCCATAGCCGATCATCGCAGCGCCCGCTTCTTTAAGCGCTGCATAATCATCCATCGCGCCCTCATACCCTTCGGGCAGGCTCAAAAGGACAAACTTGTTCGAAAAATCAGCGCCGCCAAATACCGCGCCGACGATCGGCATAATAATCTCATCCGTCAGCGATTTGACGATGGTGGCAAACGCCCCGGCGATGATTACCGCAACCGCAAGCTCCATCACATTACCCTTGGCGATGAAATCTTTGAATTCCTGCAACATGACGATTGTCCCCCTAAAAACTTGTGCGGCGAAGCTGTGCCACTGCGCATTTCGCGCGGCAAGTGCCACACCGCGCCTTGTCACCAAGCAACAGGCGTTCTATATCAGCAACACACCCGATCCGTCGGACCTCAGTTTGAGGTAAGTTTTGCCTAAGTTTGGAGACCCTCCACCATGTTTGCACGCCTCATCCGTCCTGCCCTCATTGCTGCTGCTGCGATGTCGCTTTCTGCTTGCGGGATTAATTCTGTTCCGGCCGCTGAAGAAAATGCGAAGGCCAAATGGGCCGATGTCGAAACGCAGTTCCAACGCCGCGCCAACCTTATTCCCAACCTTGCCGAAGTCGCCCAAGGTGCAGCGGAAAATGAGCGCGCAATCCTCACCGAAGTGACCGAGGCCCGCGCCCGCGCGACCAGCATCAATGTCACCGGCGATGATTTGGGCGATCCTGCCAAGATGGAAGAACTGGCCGCTGCACAAGGCGCGATGAGCCAGGGCATCGGCCGCTTGCTCGCCAGCTTTGAAGCCTATCCGCAGATCACCTCAACGCAGTCCTTCATCACGCTGCAAAGCCAGCTTGAAGGAACAGAAAATCGCATCGGTGTTGCGTTGCGCGATTATAATGAGGCGGTGCGCCAATATAACACAACGATCCGCACCTTCCCCGATACAATCGGTGCCAACATCATTCACGGCGCTGAACCTCTGGTGCCCTATTCTGCGGTAACCGAAGGCGCAGAAGTCGCGCCCGAACTTGATCTGACCTCGAACTGATCACGCAGCGCAGTGCTGCGACCCTGCCTTCTGTTAGGTGCTGTCCTTGTGCTCGCTGGCTGCGAAGCTGCGACTGAAAGCGCGAATGACAATGCCCCATTTGAACTGACTGGCAGAGTGGTAGATCACGCGGAGATTTTCGATGCGCCTTTTGAAGTCGCGCTAACCGAAAGACTTCGACAGCTTGAGGACGAAACGCAGGTGCAATTGGTGGTCGCGACGACGCCTGATCTGGAGGGTTATTCAATAGCTGATTATTCCTACAACCTTGCCAATTCTTGGGGCATAGGCAGCGCTGAGCGTGATGATGGCCTGTTGGTCCTTTTGGCGCCCAGTGAACGCACGGTGCGTATCGAGGTGGGGTTTGGTTTGGAAGCATCGGTCCGTGATGAAGAGGCGGCGGAGATTATCCAAAAGGACATGCTCCCACGGTTTCGAAAAAGCGATTTCGAAGGCGGCGTTGAACGTGGTGTCGAGAGCCTGATCCAAGAAGTCACCTCGGTTAATTTGGAGAAGGCGGCGTGAAGCGGATTGCGATACTCTTTGGCGCGCTTTGCACGTTGCTGGCGCCACCAGTGTCGGCGCAGACCTTCCCCGAGCTAACTGGGCGCGTGGTCGACAATGCGGACATTATTCCTGCCGATGTTGAAGCACAGCTAACCGCGCAATTGGCAGCGCTGGAGGAACAATCGCAGCGACAATTGGTGGTCGCAACGGTGCCTGATCTGCAAGGTTACGACATTGCTGATTATGGCTTTCAGCTAGGCCGCGAATGGGGAATTGGTGATGCCGAGCGCAATGATGGTGCTTTGTTGATCGTTGCCCCCACTGAACGCAAAACGCGCATCGAAGTTGGTTATGGTCTGGAAGGGATAATGACCGATGCGATGTCCAGCCTCATCATCCAGAACGTGATCCTGCCCCGCTTTCGCGATGGCGATATGCCCGGCGGGATTGTCGCAGGCACGCAGGCCATCGGTCAGCAATTGGTCCTGCCCGAAGAAGAAGCCCGCCTTGTCGCGCAACAAGCGGGCCAACAACGCGAAAGCGATGGCGGCATTCCGTTTGGCGCGCTCATGTGGATTGGCTTTCTGGTACTGTTCTTTGTCTTGCCCATGTTCGGCGGAGGCGGGCGCAAGCGGCGTTATCGCGGGGCGGCGGGGACCGTTGGCGATATCATCTTGTGGGAAGTCGGCTCAGCAGTTGTTCGCGGCGCTTTGAGCGGCGGCGATGATTGGGGCGGCGGTGGCGGCGGCTTTGGCGGAGGCGGCGGCTTTGGCGGCGGCGGCGGCTTCTCTGGCGGCGGCGGATCGTTCGGCGGCGGCGGCGCGTCGGGTGGATGGTAGAGCGGATCTGGTAACAATGGCAATTCTTTCACCTGAGCAGCACAAGCTGGTATCCGACGCGGTAGGCAAAGCCGAGCTTACCACCAGTGGCGAAATTGTGCCCGTCCTGGCCGAACAATCGGATGGCTATTCTGATATCGCGATGGTCTATTGCGCTGCGGTCTCATTCACCGTGATGAGCGCGTTTGCTCTTCTCCCGCTGCCATTTTTGGAGCTGTGGGACAATCTTATCGGCGGCTGGGGTAGCGAATGGACCACCGGCGATACGGCCAGCATGACGATTGCGTTGGGCCTCATCGCCTTTGTCGTCACATGGCTTGTAATGTTGGTACCCGCAATCCGGTTTGCGCTGGTCCCCGGCCCTGTCAAAACGGCGCGCGTGCATGAACATGCGATCCGCCATTTCAAAGTCGGAGCAGAGCGGCGCACGCACGGTCGCACAGGTGTGCTGTTGTATCTTTCCATGCACGAACACCGCGCAGAAATCGTTGCCGATCAACCCATTGCCGAAAAGGTGAATGCCGAAGTTTGGGGCGAAGCGATGGCCGATATGCTGGTCGAAATTCGCAAAGGTTGCATTGCCGAAGGCATCGCCGCCGGAGTGCGTGATGTCGGCCAAGTGTTGTCCGAACATTTCCCCCGTGCCGAAGATGATCAGAACGAGCTGCCCGATAGGCTGATCGAATTATGAGCACGCCCGATGCTGATGCTCCTGAACAGGTGCGATGGGAAGGCCGCTTTATTATCGCCAAAACGCGTGGTCGCTGGGAATATGTGACGCGTGCGCGCAACATCCGCGCTGCTGTAATCCTTGCGATTGATGGCGAAGATGTGGTGCTGGTGGAGCAATATCGCGTGCCGCTGGGCAGCAACTGTATTGAGCTTCCCGCTGGCCTTATCGGCGATGATGATGGTGCTGAAGGGGAAGATCCGCTCAATGCGGCAAAGCGCGAGCTGGAGGAAGAAACCGGTTACAGCGCGCGCGAATGGACCGATCTGGGCGAGTATTTCTCATCGCCGGGAATGGTTGGTGAAAGCTACACTTTGCTGCTCGCCAAAGGTCTTGAAAAAGTGGGCCCGGGCGGCGGCGTAGAAGGCGAGAATATCACCGTGCACCGCATTGCTCGCCGCGATGTTGGAAGCTTTCTTGACGATGCGCGGGCGCGCGGTGTTGCCGTTGATGGCAAGATGCTGATGTTGCTGGCGAGCAGTTATCTTTAAGCCAGTTTGATTTCACGCAGCCGTTCTTGCAGGTAATTATCCGCAGTGATCGGTGGCTCTCCCCCATCGAAAATCGGATCGATCAAATAGTCAGACCGGAAGTGCAAAAAGAACGGCATGGAATAACGCGACCTTTGCGCTGCCTCGCCCGCTGGATTGACGACCCTGTGTGTTGTTGACGGCAGGCGGCCAGCTGTAAGCCTTTGCAACATATCGCCAATATTCACCGCCATCGCACCTTGAAGCGGTTGCACCGGCACCCATGCGCCATCACGGGAAAGCAGTTCAAGCCCCGCCTCTTCTGCCCCCAAGAGCAAGGTGATGGTGTTGATATCCTCATGCGGCGCAGCGCGAATGGCCCCTTGAGGTGCATCATGCAGCGGCGGATAGTGCAGATACCGCAGCACCGAATTGCCATTGGCAACGCTGGGCATGAAAAAGCCGCTTTTCAAGCCCAGCCCTAAAGCAATCGCTTCCAACAGCCGTGCGCCCGCTTGCTCAAAAGCTGCAAACAGCGCTTCGCTTGCCGCGCGAAAATCTGGCACTTCGCTTGGCCAGATATTGGGCGGCATCGAGGTGGCCAGCGGATCACCGGCAGGCACATCGCGCCCGACATGCCAAAATTCCTTCAAATCATGGATCGCAGCGTCCTTGGCCTGCTCCATACCAAAGGGGGTATAACCGCGCGCACCGCCCTGCCCGCTTTGGTGATAAGCGCGCTTCACATTATCGGGCAGCGCAAAGAAAGCCTCCATCGCCAATTGCGCGCGTGCAATCAGCGCGTGATCAATCCCGTGATCACTGACAATCGCAAAGCCTGTTTGCGTGAAACTCTGCGATAGGCGCTTGGCCACAAGATTAATCGGGTCGGCCAAAGAAATGGCGGCAAGTTGAGTCATGGGATGCTTGTCCCCTATCCGATTTCCGCTCGCAACTTCACCCATCGCAAGGACTGTGCAAAGGATGGCGCATGACCAATAATCCCATCGACGCCCTGATCGCCAGAGAAGCGCTGCCCGCATCCTATCGCGATATTGTCCAACAATTCTGGACACCGCTGGCGCACCATATTGCGCGAGCCAGCGCGGCGCATAAACCGTTGATTGTGGGCGTGAATGGCGGACAGGGCACCGGCAAATCCACCATGTGCATGTTTCTCGAAGAGCTGCTTAAAAAGCGCGGTGTGCGCGCAGTGACTTTGGGGCTGGATGATCTGTATCTGCCGCGCGCGGACCGGGAAGTCTTGGCCAAAGCGGTGCATCCCTTATTTGTGACACGCGGCGTTCCTGGCACACATACAGCGCTGGAGGGCATCCAGATTATCGAAGATGTGCTCGCCGGACGCACCATCACCATGCCGCGCTTTGATAAAGGCAAAGATGATCGCAAGGCTGAAGGCGATGTGATTTCGGGGCCGGTCGATGTGCTGTTCTTCGAAGGATGGTGTGTTGGTGCAAAGCCGCAGGATGCACACGCATTGGCGCAGCCGGTCAACGCGCTCGAAGCGCAAGAAGATGCCGATGGCATCTGGCGCGGCCTCGCCAATCGGTTTTTGCAGGAGGATTACGCGAAACTGTTTGGCCTGATGGACATGCTGATCATGTTGAAAGTCGAAAGCTTTGATGCCGTTCTCACCAATCGCAAGCATCAAGAGGCCAAGCTACGCGCAGCACGCCCCGATGCGCCAGTTCTGATGAGCGATGCCGATATTGACCGGTTCTGCGCGCATTATGAGCGAATCACCAACTACATTCTTGATGAAATGCCGCAGCGCGCTGATCTGCTGTTCCCGATTGGCCCCGGTCACACACCGCTTGAATTGCCAAAGGAATTGCGCACAACCGATTGATATTAAAAGGGGGTGCATCGTGGCCGAAGATCTGTGTGGGATGGAGGGTACGAGGCGGGAGGGTAGAAGGAGCCTCGTTAAATATTCAGCCACGATGCTCATTTGAAATAGCGGATACTTTCCCGCGTAACAGATGGACTTAGGACCACTATTTGTAGGCCTCTATTCGCTCTGAATTAAATTCCTGCTTCAACCGCCAACCGAATCATATCAGCAGCGCTGCTCACGCCCAATTTCTCCATCGCAATGCCGCGATGCATTTTCACCGTTTTTTCAGACAGTCCCAGCTCATACGCGATCTGCTTATTGCGCAAGCCGCCTGCCACCATGCTCATCACTTCAAGCTGACGGCGAGATAGGTCTTTGATCTTGCGCACGGCGCGTTCGCTGCGGGTAACGCTTGGGCCTTTGGATTCTTCGTCCAGCTCTACCTGAGAGCCGAAAAAATAGGCCAATTCCCCGTCATCATCAAAAATTGGCGCCACAACCACAGCGTTGCGAAAAGGGGCGCCGCCTTTCTTGTAATTGAGAATTTCCACCAAGACCGGTTTGCGTTCTTGCACGCCGGTGGTGATGACATCTGTCAGCCACGGTTCGGTGCCCGGCCCGGCGAGAAAACGGCAGTTGCGGCCGATGATCTCATCACGGGTATATCCGGTGAGGTCGCAAAAAGCTTGGTTGCACGCAACAATAGGATTGTCCGGCAATCGCGGGTTGCTGATGACAGATGCCACCGGGCTAGTTTCAATCAGCCGAGTAACTTCGGGATCAGGCGTAGTTTCAATTTCATCCGACACAAAGGCATATTAGCCAGATTGAAGCGGTTGGGGAAGAGTCAGCTTGGGTTTTGCCCAAACAACTCTTCCCCGGCTCCTCTCCGAGCAACTTTAAAACCCTTATTCAGCCTTTGCTTTCAGCCTGTAGCTGTGCAGCAAAGGCTCCGAATATCCGCTGGGCTGCGCAGCGCCTTCGGTGATCAGACGCAGCGCCACTTCCATCGGTAGACATGGCGGATTGCGCCCGGCCATGTCGCGATAGGATGGATCATGCGCGTTCTGATTGTCAACCACTTGGGCCATACGCGTCAAAGCCGCTTTAATCTGCGCCTCAGTAACAATGCCGTGCATCAGCCAATTGGCGATATGTTGGCTGGAAATCCGCAAAGTCGCGCGGTCTTCCATCAATCCCACATCGTGAATATCGGGCACTTTGGAACAACCGACACCGGCGTCTATCCATCGCACAACATAGCCCAAAATGCCTTGGATATTGTTGTCCAGTTCCTGCACGATCTCGTCCGAGGACCAGCTTGTATCTTCGGCCAGCGGAACTGTAAGCAATCGGTCCAGCGACGCCACAGTCTCACTCATCCGATGGTCCTGGCGATCGGCAACGCTCAAACGGTGATAATGCGTTGCGTGGAGCACCGCTGCGGTTGGTGAAGGAACCCATGCGGTGTTCGCGCCGCTCATCGGGTGGCCGATCTTTTCCTTCAACATCTGCTGCATACGGTCAGGTGCTGCCCACATCCCTTTCCCGATTTGCCCGCGCCCGGCAAAGCCGCAAGCCAAGCCGATCTGCACATTGCGATCTTCATAAGCCGCGATCCAATCCGCGGCCTTGATATCGGCCTTGCGCAGCATTGGCCCCGCTTTCATCGAGGTATGAATTTCGTCACCCGTGCGATCTAAGAAGCCTGTGTTGATGAAGAAAATCCGGTCCTTCACCGCATGGATGCAGGCTGACAGATTGGCGCTGGTGCGCCGTTCTTCATCCATCACGCCAACTTTGATCGTATGGCGCGCCATGCCCAGCATATCTTCGACCGCATCGAACAGATCATCGGTGAAAGCGCATTCCGCTGGCCCATGCATTTTGGGCTTCACGATATAGATCGAGCCTGCTTCCGAATTGCGATATTGGCCAAGGCCTTTAAGGTCATGCAGACCGATCAGGCTGGTCATCGCGGCATCCATAATGCCTTCGGGAATTTCACTGCCATCAGGCAGCAAAATCGCCGGACTGGTCATCAAATGCCCCACATTGCGCACCAGCAACACACTGCGCCCTGCAAGGCCAATGTCTGTACCATCGGGCGCGGTATAGAGCCTATCGTCAGCAATAGTGCGCGTTACCTCGCGCCCGCCTTTGCTGAAGCTGGCGGTTAAATCGCCGCGCATCAGGCCCAGCCAATTGCGATAGGCTGCGGTCTTGTCCTGCGCATCCACCGCTGCAACCGAATCTTCACAATCCACGATAGTTGTCAGCGCACCTTCAAGCACAATATCGGCAACACCGGCGCGATCAGTTTTGCCGATCTGGTGATCGCGATCGATCACAATTTCGATATGCAGACCATTGCGGCACAGCAGGAAATTTGCCCCCGCCATGCCGATGAACTGCGAAGGATCGGCGAGGATGGGGCTTTCCCCGGTCCATTCATGCCAAGATCCTGACACCAAGGGCACAGCTTCATCAAGGAAGCTGCGCGCCCAGTAAATGACCTTTTCGCCGCGCTCTTCGTCATATCCTTTGCCCTGCGGCAAAGTGCCGTCCAGCGCGTCTGTGCCGTAAAGCGCGTCATACAGGCTGCCCCAGCGCGCATTCGCGGCATTGAGCAGGAAGCGCGCATTAAGCACCGGCACCACAAGCTGCGGGCCAGCAATCGTTGCAATCTCAGGGTCAACATTCTGCGTGCCGATGGTGAATGGCGCTGGCTCATCAACAAGATATCCGATTTCGCGCAAGAAGCTTTGCGGTGCACCTGTGCCAGCGTCGCTATTGTTCTTGTGCCAGTTATCGATTTCTGCCTGCAGGCGATCACGCTCGCTCAACAAAGCGCGATTTCGCGGTGTAAATGTCTGCGCAAGATCGGCCAGGCCGGTCCAGAATTGCTCTGCAGAAAGTCCGGTGCCCGGCAGTGCCTCCGTTTCGATGAAATCGGCAAGCTGGTTGGCCACATTGAGGCCAGCTTTGTTCACGCGGTCGTCCATTTGTTCTGTTGCAGAAGGTGTCATATCGATTTCCATATCCGCATCGCTAGCCGAAGGTGCGATAAGTGTATCGGATGTCTCAAGGTTCATGCTCACGCTAAGCGCTCCTGCTTTGGAACTGAAAAGGGGACGAGGCAATAGTGGGTTGGCAAGGGAGGATGCGGGGCCGCTCCCTCCCTTGCCGGGTACATCAACGGCTGAAGCGACCAAGCCGGTGATGCAGGTTTGCCATCTTGCGTGACATTTCATTGTCTTCGCCATGCCGGATCGCTTCAGCAACAGCGTGGCGCAGAAGTCCGAAATCCTCGTTTGAGAAGACCGGGCGAGCTAGTGTTGGTTGTGCCATTGTATTTCTCCTTATTCAGTCAGTTTCGGTTGGTGGGTTAGGCTGCAAATTGGTTCATCGTATTGTCGGTGCCGCCAGCTTTGAGCGCTGCGTCTCCGGCAAAGGCATCCTTGTGATCGTCTCCGATATCGGAACCGGCCATGTTTTGGTGCTTCACACAGGCAATGCCTTGGCGAATTTCCTTGCGCTGGACGTTTTTGACGTAGCCCAGCATGGCTTGCTCACCGAAATATTCCTTCGCCAGATTATCCGTGCTGAGCGCAGCGGTGTGATAGGTCGGCAGAGTGATCAGGTGATGGAAAATGCCAGCGCGCTGCGATGCATCGCGTTGGAACGTGCGAATACGCTCATCCGCTTCCTTGGCCAGCTCCGTTTCATCATATTGTTCGCTCATCAAACGAGCGCGATCATATGCGGAGACATCACGGCATTCTTCTTCCCACTTATCAAACACCTGTTGGCGAAAGTTCAGCGTCCAGTTGAAGCTGGGTGAGTTGTTGTAAACCAGCTTGGCATTGGGCACCGTTTCGCGAACCTTATCGACCATCTCGGCGATCTGATCGACATGCGGTTTCTCTGTTTCGATCCACAGCAAGTCCGCGCCATTTTGAAGCGAAGTGATGCAGTCCAGAACCACGCGATCCACTCCGCTGCCTTGGCGGAACTGATACAGGTTTGACGGCAGACGCTTTGGCGTCATCAGCTTGCCATCGCGGCTGATCATGACTTGGCCGTTGGACATGTTGGCCGGATCAACCTCATCACAATCGAGGAAGCTGTTATATTGATCGCCCAGATCGCCAGCTTGGGTTGAATAAGCAATCTGCTTGGTCAGGCCAGCACCAAGCGAGTCTGTGCGCGCCACGATGATGCCATCGTCAACGCCCAGCTCCAGAAAGGCATACCGGATCGCGCGGATCTTCTGCAGGAAGTCTTCATGCGGCACCGTAACCTTGCCGTCTTGATGACCACACTGCTTCTCATCCGAAACCTGATTTTCGATCTGGAGCGCGCAGGCCCCTGCCTCAATCATCTTCTTCGCGAGCAGATATGTCGCTTCAGCATTACCAAAGCCTGCATCGATATCCGCGATAATCGGCACAACATGCGTCTGGTGATTGTCGATCTCGTTCTCGATGCGCTTGGCTTCGATTTCGTCGCCAGCTTCACGCGCATTATCGAGATCGCGGAACAAACCGCTCAGCTCCCGCGCATCAGCCTGGCGCAAGAAGGTGTAGAGTTCTTCAATCAACGCAGGAACGCTGGTTTTTTCGTGCATGGATTGATCGGGCAGCGGACCAAATTCGCTCCGCAATGCGGCAATCATCCAGCCAGAAAGGTAAAGGTAGCGGCCTTTGGTGGTCCCGAAATGCTTCTTGATCGCAATCATCTTTTGCTGACCAATGAACCCGTGCCAGCAACCAAGTGACTGCGTGTAAGCCGCAGGGTCTGCATCGTAGGCATCCATATCGGCGCGCATGATTTTGGCGGTATAGCGCGCGATATCGAGGCCAGTGGCGAACTTGTTCTGCGCACGAAGGCGAGCGGCGAATTCTGGATTGATGTCAGTCCAGTTCTGGCCCTTTTCAGACTTGATGTGACTTTGACGGTGGATTTCGGCGAAGTGGGTCATCGTGTGATTCGCTTTCTCGTAACGGGGTTGTTGAAAGCCTTTTCTCACGCAATTCGCGCTTGCGTAACGTGCGACGGTGTCGCATTGTCAATATTTACAAACCTGCGCTGTAAAGTTGTAAGGATGCATACAAACCCCGCAACTCTGCGGCTCTACTAGGAGAGAAACGGTGGCGCGTAAGCCGATTTACATGGGCCCAAGGCTCAAGAACATGCGCCGCGAGCTTGGCCTCACACAAGCCAACATGGCGGATGATCTGGAGATTTCGCCATCCTACATCGCTTTGATGGAGCGCAATCAGCGGCCCGTTACCGCTGACACGCTCCTCAAACTCGCGACCGTCTACCGCATCGACATTGCCGAGCTTGCCGACACCGATAGCGATGCCACAACCGCGCAATTGCAAGGCGTCTTCAAGGACCCGATCTTTGCCGATATCGATCTGCCCGAACTCGACATGGCCGATATTGCCACCAGCTATCCCGGCTTTGCCGAAGCCTTTCTGCGTCTCCACACCGCCTATAGCGAAGAGCAGATGGCGCTGGCCGAACGGCGCGCGGACAAGGTGCTGGCAGGCGACAGCGCGCCTGCTGCGCCCAGCCCTGTGGCAGAGGCTCGCGCTTTCCTTGCCGCGCGGCGCAACTGCTTCCCCGCGCTTGATGACAGCGCCGCGGCGATGGCCCGCGAAATGGGCGATCTGCCTTCGCTGCAAGAGCGCATCTCTGCCAAGCACGGCCTCGATGTCCGCTTTACCGATGCGGGCATCTTGCAAGGCGCGCTAAGGTGGCATGACTATCACCGCCGCCGCATCTGGCTTGCCGAAAGCCTCGACAATCCCGGCCGCCGCTTCCAACTCGCGCTGCAACTCGCCATCCTTGAACAGGAGGAGGCGATTGAGAGCGAGCTGGCCACGGGCCGCTTTGCCAGCGAGGACACCGCCAATCTGGTGCGCCGCGCCTTGCAGTCTTACTGGGCCGCCGCGCTGCTTATGCCCTATGACCGTTTCGCCAAGGCCGCAGCCGATACCCGTTACGACATCGAAGCGCTGTCCGCGCGCTTCACAGTCAGCTTTGAACAGGCCGCCCATCGCCTCACCACTTTGCAGCGCTCAGGCAGCGAAGCTGTGCCCTTCTTCTTCCTGCGCGTTGACCAAGCCGGCAATGTCTCCAAGCGTTTGGATGGTGCGGGCTTTCCGCTCGCTCGACATGGCGGCGGTTGCCCCTTGTGGAACATCCATGAAGTCTTCGCGACACCCGGCGCCATCGATGCGCAGCTGATCGAGCTGCCCGATGGCGAACGCTATGTCTCCATCGCACGCACAGTCAGCGCAGGTGGCGGCCACTATGGCGCGCCCAAAGCCGTGCGCGCAGTTGCCCTTGCCTGTTCCGCCAAGCATCTCGACAAGCTGGCTTACGCCAAACTGCTGCAAAACCATGAGCCTACACCCATTGGCGTTGCCTGCCGCATATGCCACCGGCCCAAATGCATCGCGCGATCTGCCCCGCCAATGGGCCGCGATGTACTGCCTGTGACATTCCGCGATAGCGGCGTGCCTTTTGCCTTTTCAGCCGACTAGCAAATCCAACAAAATGGACACATTGGACACAGTCTAGAAGACGAAAACCTCTCTTTCGTAAAGACGCCCAATTGGCCTGTGCCAAAGAGCCGGAAGGGCCTTTGCCCAAGTTTTGCGCCTGTAGGAAAGGTTCTCGTGCCTAAACCCGGTTGATCAGGTTTTCACACCATTCCTGCTTGCCCGATTTCGGCTCTGGCCCGGCATTGGCATCGATCGCATGTTGCGCGATATCGGCAAGGCTGGTGCCCTCGGCATAGATCATCTCGCCCAGCTCACCTTTCCATCCGGCATAGCGTTCTTCGCGGAACGCATCGAGACGACCATCTTCGATCAGCGCAGCGGCATTGAGCAAGCCTTTCGCGATCGTATCGATCCCGCCAATATGCCCGTGGAACAGATCGGCGGCATCAATGGATTGACGGCGCACTTTGCTGTCAAAGTTGAACCCGCCTGTGGTGAAACCACCTGCGCGCAGGATTTCCAGCATTGCCAACGTCATTTCCTCAGCCGAATTGGGGAATTGATCGGTGTCCCACCCATTTTGCGGATCGCCGCGATTGGCATCGACAGAGCCGAAAATGCCCAAAGCACGCGCCATCGCCAATTCATGTTCAAAGCTGTGCCCGCCAAGTGTGGCGTGGTTCGCCTCGATATTGACCTGCACTTCTTTCTCAAGGCCATAACGCTTCAGGAAAGCGTAAACCGTTTGCGTATCGAAATCATATTGATGCTTGGTCGGCTCATGCGGTTTGGGCTCGATTAAAATCGCGCCTTTGAAACCGATTGTGTGTTTGTGTTCCACCACGAGGGACAAGAACCGGCCAAAATTGTCCTGCTCGGTTGCCAATTCGGTGTTGAGGATCGTGTCATAACCTTCGCGCCCTCCCCACAGCACATAATTCTGGCCGCCCAGCCGGTGCGTTGCATCCAGGCAATCGCGCACCTGCATTGCGCCCCATGCGAAAACTTCAGGATCAGGATTGGTCGCCGCCCCGGCCATATAACGCGGGTGGCTGAACAGATTGGCCGTGCCCCACAAAAGCTTGCGATGATGCTTGGCCTGCAATTCTTCCAGATGATCAACCGCTTCGGCAAAGCTGGCGCGGAAATCGCCAGCATCCTTGGCATCGGCCATCACATCAACATCGTGAAAGCAGTAAAACGGTACATCCATTTTCTCAACGAACGCCAGCCCCGCTTCACGCTTGGCCTTGGCCGCGACTGCATCATTGGGACCGGCAAGCCATGGCCGATCAAATGTGCCTGCCCCGAACACATCGCTGCCCGGCCAGCAGAAAGTGTGCCAGAAACACACGGCAAAGCGCAGATGATCTTCCATCCTTTTGCCCAGAACCATGCGGTCCTTGTCATAGAATTTATACGCAAGATCGCCGCCTTCGGGATCAAAACGGACGGTTTCAAATTCAGCGAAATAGTCTGCGGACATGGTGTCTGATCTTCCTTCAGATTTGCGCAAGCGAGGGATAGGCGGCGCGAAATTGAGCATATTTGGATGATAGTCGGTCGGTCAATTCAGGATCGGGTTCAATTGCGTGGGTCAATGGCGGTTTGGGACAGGCATCGGCAGCGCTCACCCCGCTAACGCCCATCATGGCGAGGCGCGCTGCGCCCAAAGCCGGGCCAACTTCGCCGCCTTCACGGTAATCAAGGCGCACGTCGAGCGCGGCGGCCAGGATCTGTCCCCAATGGGCAGAGCGCGCGCCGCCACCAATTACGGTAAGCGCTGAAATTGTTGTGCCCGTTTCCTGCAACGCGCGCAGCCCATCGGCATGGGCAAATGCCACGCCTTCCAAAACGGCGTTGGCAAGGCGGGTTGGATCGCTGGCATGGCTCATATTGAGAAAGCTGCCGCGCGGCGTGGGATCGTTATGCGGGGTGCGTTCACCCGAAAGATACGGCAGGAACAATTCTGGCCCGTCGCCGGGCTCGCCCTGCTCTGCTTTGGCGAAGAAATCCGCCACATCCAACCCCATGATATTGGCCGCCCAATCCGCGCAGCTGGCGGCCGATAGGTGCACGCTCATCTGATGCCACGTATCGGGCAGGCAATGGCAAAAGGCATGAACTGCGCCGCCGGGATTGGGGCGGAATTGTTTGGTGGCCACAAAGATTACGCCTGACGTGCCAAGCGACAATAGCGCATCCCCTTCGGCCATCATGCCAACGCCAGCAGCGCCGGCTGCATTGTCTCCGCCACCAGCAATAACCGGCACTTTGCCCATGCCCCAATCATTGGCAATGTCGCTGCGCAATGTGCCGGTAATTTCCGGTCCTTCGACAAGGCGCGGCATATGATCGCGGGTGAGGCCCGTTGCCTCCAACATCGCATCGGACCAGTCGCGCTTGGCCACATCCAGCCAAAATGTGCCCGCGCTATCTGACATGTCAGATGCTTTCTCACCTGTCATGCGTAAGCGCAGGTAATCCTTGGGTAAAAGAACGCTGCGAACTTTGGCGAAAATTTCCGGTTCATGCCCCCGCACCCATTCCAGTTTGGGCGCGGTAAATCCGGGCATGGCCAGATTGCCAGTAATCGCGCGGCTATCTGGCACAGTCTTCTCCAACGCGGCACATTCCGCTTCGCAGCGGCCATCGTTCCACAAGATTGCAGGGCGCAAAACCGCATCATCTGCGCCCAGCAAAGTGGCTCCGTGCATCTGGCCTGCAATGCCAATCCCGGTGATCTTTGCGCGCAAATCGGGCGCGATCGCTTTCACCGCATCGCCGGTCGCCTGCCACCAATCTTGAGGCGATTGCTCTGACCAAAGCGGATGCGGGCGCGATACCTTAAGCCCGGCAGTCCCCTGCCCCGCCACACGGCCTGCGTCGTCGATGATAATGGCCTTCACACCCGAAGTGCCAAGATCAATTCCCAAATACATGCCGCCTGTTATCCCTCACCCATATTCGCGATCAAATATGCAAGGGGTGATCTTTGCCACAATGTTGCGGATTTTCTAGAGTGATTGCAGCCTGACCATCAAAACCGCTTGCGCGCGGCCACTGTGATGCTGGCATCAAAGCCATCATAATCGGACAGGAAGAAGGCAGAATCGCGGCGTTGATATCCAGCGTTTGTACTGACAGAGAGCCAATCGGTCGCTTGCCAGCTGGCGTTGATATTGCCGCCATATTGCCAATCGCGGCGAGTGACGAAAGTGACGTCTTCGTAAAAATCGTCAAACCATACACGGCTCACCGCAGCGCCAGCCCCGATGCTGATACTTGGGGAGACGTAATGGGTGAGATCGAACGAGACATTGGCGTTCCACGCATTGTTTTCCTCGATCTCGCCCTCCTGACGGCCTGCATTCACGCTGCCACGCAAAACTGTGCTCTGGCCCACAGGGATGCCAGCGCTGAGTGCCAGGCTGGCGCCGTAAAAGCCGGTGCCGTTTTCGAAATCCTGATCGTAATTGAACCCGCCAAACGCGTTCACGCTGACATAAAGCGGCGTGTCGCCAATGGGCATGCCGATATTGGTAGCGGCGGTGACAGAGCGTGATGATGGGGCGAAAGGTTCATCAAATTCGATGCCTGAAACGGTGGCCGAAATTCCGCCATCAAATCTCTCACCCAGCCGGGTTTGCACCCCTGCGCTCAACGCCGCATTGCCGTAAACAGAATCGCCTAAATCATCGACGGTGCGCACTGGATTTTCAGACCAGCCCGCCCCTGCCGATGCGCCGACATAGAATATCTCATTGAGAGTAAGAACATAAACGCCCGCCTCGCCATCGATCGCACCTTCATCCTCAGCGCTGCGTTGCAAAGTGGTGCGGCGTTGTTCTTCAAGCGCTGTATCGATGCCAGAGCCGCGATTGATCGCGTCCTGAATATCAGGCAAGACCTGTGCCCAAGCGATTGTTGGCGATGATGCGAGCGCACCGATGAGTGCCACAGAAAATCCAAAGCGTGTCATGATAATTTCCCCCCGCCTGCGTCTATTCTGCGCTTGCATTGGCTTCGATCCGCAAGGTCGCGGTCTGGCCGGTATTTAAGTCGTAAGTCTGCCTGCCTTCGCCGCGCACCACATTATCGATGGTCACCTCAGCGGTGTTGGGCGATGCGGAGCCTTCGTTCAGCGCTGTGACCACAACCGAGGCGACGCCCGGGCGTAGATTGACGTTGAAACTGTCGCCAGCCGTGGTGAGGAAATGCCCCTCCAAACCGCCAATGGTCCGACCAAACTGGGTGATCTCCACATCGATGAGATCGCCATCCTGAATGCCAAAATCGCGCAGCATATAAGACAGGTTGAAGCCTGAAATGCCGATGTCGGAGAAGCCCCCGGTGGAGAAGATTTCGCGGCTTTGCACCAGAATATCTCCCAGCGCGACGATAGAGCGCTTCATCGCCCAGCGCCCCAGATATTGCGGGCCGCAGCCGACATACCCTGAACAGCTTGGCGCCTGATTGGCCCATTGGCGATAGCCTTCATCTTGCGACAGGCGGATGATGTTTTCTGCATCCGCCAAAGCCACTGCCAAAGTCGCCATGCCATCATCGCCCGGCGCGAATGGATAGCCTGCCGCAATCGCCAGCTGGATCAGCTTGCGAATATCTTGCGTCGCCAGCCAATCTTCCCACTGCGACAGGTCCACATTAACGGTGCCGGACATATTATCGAACCCGTATGCAGGATACTCACCTGTACCCGGATAGCCGTCCTGATCATCAGGATCGGTTGGCGGGAAACTGGTAACTTCAGGCGGATCAAATTCTGGCGGAACCCATTCAGGCGGCTCCCAAGTGGGCGGTTCCCAAGTCGGTGGATCGAAGGTCACCGGTTCAAATTCAACCGGCTCTATCTCGAACTGCGAGACGACCAATTCGGTTACCTCAAGCTCGCTCACATTCATTTCATAATCGCCATCGAAGATCGTCTCTTCTTCACGGTTGGCGAGCAATTCTGCCTGATATTCCTCCAGCTCTTGTGCAGCGCGCGCGTTTTCTTCGCGGGTTTCGCGCAGCCACTGCTCTTCCGGCGTTTCGGTGACGAAGCCTTGCTCTTCCAGCGTAGGCTCTGGTGCGCGGGGCGGGCGCGGCGTGTTGGGATCACGCGGAGGCGCGGTGGGATAATCCGGGCCGGGGAATTCCGGCAGCTGCGCTGGCGGAGGCGGTGGGCCTTTGGGCGCAGGACGATGCTCTGGCCCAATGCCACCCGGCCAGCCGCCAACCGGCGCTTCAGGATCAATCCCATATGAGATCAGCTTACCCGGATTGGCTTTCTTGAGATGTTCCCAATAGGCAGGCTTGGGCAGGCCCGTTTCAGGGTCAATGCGCGGGTCTTTCCAATTGGGATCGCTGACCCCGCCATCGGTGGTCGGTTCAGAAGTGACGGAGCCATATTCGGTCGCCATCAGCTCTTCATATTTGACCTTTTCTTGTTCTTGAAGCCGGCGCGTCAATGCGCGCATGTTGGCCAGGACTTCTTCATTCAAACGCTGGTTGAGAATGATCGTGTCATTCCACGCTTTGTTGGCCACATAGATATCGCTGATGGAACCTGCAGAAATGGCTACAGCATCGCTGTAAAATGCTTTCACATTGCCGGATGCGGCATTGCCCAAAAGCGCCAGAATATCGAGGCCCAATTCACCCGGAGAATGGCTACGCACAAGGTCAAGATCGCCCGAGGACATGTCATTCGTGCTGGCATTATAGACATTATATGCCGATTTGCCGGTTGAATACAGGTTCATCCCGTGGCTCAACCCATCGAGCAGTTTGCCAGCGGGCGAATTGCCAAGTCGGTCAAGAGCGTCGGCAATTTGCTGGGTTGGCAAACTGCGCACCAAGGCGCTTAATCCACGTGCCTCAGTTTCAATCGCAGTGAGGGTATCGCGCGTTTCACCCAAACGGCGATAGGCTTCGCCCAATTGATTAAGCCTGTTGGCCGTCGCTGGGTCAGTGACATCATATTGCAGGATGTATTTGCCGTTCTGGATGGCAACTTCCATTGCCCCTTCGGATTGGCGCATAAAATCCTGCGCTGCGGTTACTTCGCTTTCAGCAGCATCAAGGGCTTGGATAAAGCTATCAGGCGGTGTGACACCGCTAATACTAAAGCGCGCTTGCGCATCGATCAGCGCTTCATACGTACCCTCTGCTTCGCCAAGACGCGATGCTGCGGCGCGAAGTCCCTGTTCCAATTCCGCAGCTTCTCCCGTCAACATGGGGACCGCTGCGCCGTTCGTTCGCAACCAGTTCTCGGTATTTTCAATGGCGTTGGTTAGTTGATTGATCTGGTTCGTCGTCGCTTGACCACTGCGAGCCAATTGCGTTGTGCGGTCAAGCAGAAAGTCAGTGCGCTCAGCGGTGGCCATCTGTTCCAACGGGGCCACTGCGCCGCCAAAAATTGCAATCGCCTTGTCCAGCCAATATTGCGATTGCGCTAGGCTTCCGTCTTGGCCCGTCGCCCCGTAATCGTCGAAATAGGGGTTATCGGTATCGCCGCCGCCGCCGCCAAACAGTTGCGTATTGTCGGTATACTGGTTGAGATTGCCCTGAAGGCCGCCACCGCTATCAGCAGATTGTTCCAACAATTCAAGTGTTTCAGGCGAAACCTCGTCACCAAGTCCGCCACCAAAGCTGCCCTGCCCGCCTTGGCCACGCGGGCCAGCAGGGCCGTTCGAGCCATTTTGGATAGTGTGGGTCGCTTCCTCGGTCGCCAGATCATTTGCGTTCGGCTGGCCAAAGATCAAGCCGCCGCCATCGGTCATGCTGTTTGCGCCCGTACCGCTGGCATTGCTGCTGCCGCTGCCGTTGCCATTGCGGTTGCCGGGCTGCGTCATGTTCTGCACCTGATTTGCCGCATTCTCTTCCGCGCTCGCATCGGTCGATGTGGAAAATGAGCCTTGCGGCGTGTCGACCGTTTCTTCTGCGACAAGCCCACTGTCCGAAGGCGAACCGTTATCGCCAAAGACAAGGCCGTTCCCTTGCGTTGCAGCCCGCGCGCCAGCGGCATTGCTCTGCGCATTGGCATTGGCGTTGATATAGGCGTTGGCCGCCGAAGGATCGGTGAATTCCGCGCCGCGATCATCGCTCATTTGCGCATTGGTCAACATCGGCGCTTCATTGCCGCCATCCTCGGCAATACTCAGCGCCACAACGTCCAACGTGCGCGCAAGATCAATCGGCGCGGTTAGAGTGGACGTTGTGCCTGTTGGCACCACGCGCATCGCATCGGCACCAAACAATTCATCAACATATGGCGCCAATTGCGCGACATCGCGGTAATCCACCATCGCTGAACCATCGGGATTGGCCGCGACAACCGTGCGGGCAAAGCGATAGGGTACCGTCCCGCTGCTATCGCTGGCCACAGAGCGGTGCAGAGCGGAATTGAGGTAAACCATGCCAAAGCCGGGGTCGGAAAGCGAGACCCCGGTGCCCCAATGCACAACCGTGCGCCCCGATGTGTCAGTATAGGCGAAGGACGGCACGACATAGCGGACCAGCACCATCTCCATGCCATTATGGGTGAAATATTCACGGCTCAGCTCAATCTGGATGCCGCCTGCCACGGCGGATTGTGGGGTGTTCACAAGGCCGATATCGCGCGGGGTCAAACTGGCTGACCAATTCACATTTTGGCCCAGATCCGGCGCATTGCCCAACAAGGGGACAACGATGCCATTGTGAAACGATGCAATGGCATCATCGCCATACATCATTTTCGTGCGATAATCGTAGATCATCGCCTTTTCCGTACCACTCAGATTGACGAAATTGCTGGCGGCGAGTGTTCCGTTATTGCCGGTCATCACCACCGCGCCATCGCCATAATCGAACTGCGTAAAGCTGCGATCACCTTCGCGCACACGGCCAATGCCTAGCATTTGTGTGTGCGAGAAATCGCGGCTGCCATCGTACACTTGCATCATCATGCGCACGGCATAACGCTGCTGTTCGCGGACAATCTCGGCCTCGGCTGCCGCTTGCGAAGCGATGGCGGTTTCCTGCGCGGCCACAGGAACGCCAAACAATGCAAGACCCCCGACCGCTGCGCCCAACAGCAATTTTGTGCGAATATCAGCCATGATCAACTCCCCACCTCGATACTTTCGACATATGCAAATTCGGTTGTGCGGCGCAGATTGATCAGCGCATCGCCTGCTCGCCAAAGCGTCTCACCCACTTGCTGCGGCGGCGTGGCGGCGGCGGCGGACCAATCGCGCTGGGCAATCAGATTGCTGGCCATCGCAATGCGCGCCTGATCGCCGCCATGCGCCATCGCGCCCATGCCATAAGGCAGCGGATCAAGCATCTGGGCCACGGCCGCGCTTTCACCCGCTGCCAAAGCGGCAAGGAATTGTGAGACGATGCGTTGTTCAAGCGTGTCGGCCCCCGCCTCGCTGGTAAAACGGACATCGCGCACATGCGTGCCGCCAACCCGTTCACGGCGGCCGGTTTCCTGCGATGCAGACCCCATCGTGGCGACATTGAAAGACGTGCGCCCCAGCCTACCCAGAAAGATCGCGCGATCCTGCCCCTTGGCCAAATCACCAAGGCTGGCGACGGTAAAGGTCGCGCTTACCTGCTGCTGCGCAGACAATGCTTCGTGCAGGCGCCTTGCATCATATCGCTGGACACCGGCCTGCGCGCCAAATGGCGGGATCATCAACATCCGGCCTCGCCCTGCTTCGATTTCCTGCGCGCCTTCCCCCAGTTCAGCGCCACTCAATTCAGCTTCGCCATCTACGGTGATGAGATACGCGACTTCACTGCCATATCCCGCGATCCCGCTGAACGCGTCCAGCGCGATGGTGTGACCGCCAAATTGCACTTCGCCAGTGACGTTTTCGATGACCAGCTGATCCCCTGTCGCCAGCTGTGCCAGCTGCTGCGAAAGGTCCCCGCTATGCGCCTGGTGCGCCTCAGCCAAAGCGGTTTGCGGCAATGCGATTACGCCCGCGATCACGCCTGCGATTGCGATCCTGCCAAGCCATTTTATGTGCGCGCCCTGTGTCAATTTCGCCCCCTATTATTCGCCTCGCCAAAAAATGGCGGTCTAATGCTCAAGGCGCGAATGGCGGACAAAGCGGATCAGAAAAGATTTGAGAAAGTTTCGCCGCTATCTGGTTTTGACTTTCAGAAGTGCTGGTGAAACCGCTGCGTTCATGCAAATGTTGCGCGAATTGGGGGCAGATAAGCGTGAGCTCAGTCGATCTAAGGAGCTATGCCAATCAATGGCGCGATGGCGATGCTGATGCGGGCAACGCCTTGTTTCGCGCCTTGGAAAGCGATCTGCGCCAGATTGCTGCGGGCCGTTTGGCCGCTGAACGCTCTACATCGCTTTCCGCCGGTGAACTGGTGAATGAAGCGGTAATTCGGCTTGCCGGGCTCGACCGTATCGATTGGAAAAGCGAAGCTCACATCCTTGCCCTTGCTTCCACAATTATGCGGCAGGTTCTGCTCGATCATGTGCGCCGCAAGAACAGTCAGAAACGGCATCATGATCCGGTGACCTTATGCACCGACATCGCGCATACTGAGCCGAAATTGGAACTGATTGCGCTTAATATGGCGATGGCCGAACTTGCCCAAATTGATCCCGAACGCGCCCGTATTGTCGAGATGCGCTATTTCGGAGGAATGTCTTTACCAGACATAGCGGTGGTGATTGGCCTGTCAGAGGCGACGGTCAAACGGCGCTGGGCAGCTACGCGCGCCTGGTTGCAGGACCGTCTGACACAAACGTGAGCGCGCAGCTTTCTGCAGCCGAAGAACGCCAGGCACTGGCCCTTCTGGAAGAAGCGCTGGAACAAGGCGCAAGCAATCCCGCCGACTATATCCGCAAGACTGGCGAAGCTGATCGCGCGGTGCGCACGCGCGCATTGCGTTTGCTGGAGGCGAGCACTGCCAGCTCTGCCTCCTTGCAAACAGGCGGCGCAGCAGGGCTTAGCGAAGTCACGCTGGATGATGAGCCCATGCCCGAACGGATCGGGGCGTTTCAGATCGAGGAGTTGCTGGGCCGCGGCGGCATGGGCGCGGTCTATAAAGGCAGCCGTGCGGATGCCGATTTCGATCATCAGGTCGCGATCAAAGTGGTGCGGCCCGGCATCGTCACCGATAGGTTGGCGGAGCGTTTTCGCCGCGAGCGTCAAATCCTTGCAGGCCTGCGCCACCCGCATATCGCGCAGCTTTATGATGGTGGGGAAACGCCCGATGGCGCGCCTTTCATCGTTATGGAGCTGGTCGATGGCATTTCCCTTGGCCGCTGGCTGGCCAAGGAAGAACCGCCATTGGAGCAGCGCCTCACGATCATGCGGCAAATTTGCGCGGCGGTGGAGTTCGCGCATCAAAACCTGATTGTTCACCGCGATCTGACGCCCGGCAATGTGCTGGTGACCAGTGAAGGCGCGGCCAAACTTATTGATTTCGGCATTGCCCGCTTTGAAGAAAGCGACAGCCCTGCCCAGCCGCAAAGCACGATAACCGCCCTCAGCCTAACGCCCGGTTTCGCAGCACCCGAACGCCGCTCTGGCGGAGCGGTTACGACGCTGTCTGACATCTATTCGCTGGGCAAAATTCTGGCGATCATGATCAAACCGTTCGATGCGCCCGAATTGCAAGCCATCGCCGACAAAGCCGCGGCCGAAGCGCCGGAAGATCGGTATCCCAGCGCCGCCGTTTTGGCCGATGATCTGCGCCGTCACCGCGATGGATATGCCGTTGCGGCCTACAGCCTGGAGCGCGGATACAGGCTGCGCAAATATGTGCAGCGCAATCTTGTGCCCGTGGCGCTGGCCAGCTTTGCCGCGCTGATCCTGGTGGTAGGATTGCTGCTCGTCACCAATGCGTACCGCGAAGCTTCGGTGCAGCGCGACAATGCCGAGCAACGTTTTAACGAAGTGCGCGCGCTGTCCAATTTCCTGCTGTTTGATCTGTATGATGAGCTGGAGGATACGCCCGGCACCACCAAAGCGCTCAACGATATTGCAGACCGCGCGCGCATTTATCTCGATGCTCTGTCGCGCAGTGAAGGCGCGGATCAGGGCGTGCGGTTGGAAGCGGCGATGGCGTATAAGCGGCTTTCCGATGTGCTGGGCACGCCCATCGCGGCCAATCTGGGGCGGCGCGATGAAGCGGGTGAAACGCTGGGCCTTGCGATCGCCCAATTGGAAGAATTGCACACCCAAGCCCCGCAGGATGAAGCCATCACACGCGGACTGGCCGAGGCGTATTATTCGCAAGCCGTCTTCGCCTTCATCGCGCTGGACGATAATGAACTGGCCCATGAGGCTGGCGGCAAAAGTGCAGCGCTTTACTGGGAATTAGCTGAGGATTTTGATGCGCAAACATATGGCGCAAAGGCCATCGATGCTGAGATAGAAGCCGCAATCCCGCTGGCATGGATCGGGCGCGGTGATGAAGGTGTTGCCATGTTGGCCCAAACGCTGGCCAAGATGGAAGCGCATCTGGCGCAATATGGGCGCAGCGCGGATAATCTGGGCTTGCTGGCGCGCACGCTGTCCAATCTGTCGGAAACGGCGGGCCGCGCGGCGGATGCGGGGAATGAGGATTATACGCAGGCGCTTACATATGCAGATCGCTCCATCGCCACTTATCGCGACTATATCGCCGCGAGCGAAAAGGCCGAAGGACCGCGGCGTTCCATGGCGGTGGCGCTGTTTAAGCGGTCCTTGCTGCTCTATTCGATGGAAGAAGAACCGCGCGCGCTTGTCGATCTGGATGAGGCGGAGGCGATCTTCTCCGACATGGCGGCGCGCGATCCAGAGGACAAAGGTCTGGTGCGCAACCTAGCCTCTGTGCGCGAGCAAAAGGCGATCACCCTGGCTTATGCCGGGCGCGCATCTGAAGCGATGGCATTGGCGCGGCAAAGTCAGGCATCCAAGCGCGCGGAACTGGCCCTCAGCCCTGATGATCCGGGGCGCCTGCGCGAATATGCGTCCAACGTTTTAATTGTCGCAGAAGTAGCGGAAATTGCCGGAATGAAGAGCGATGCGTGCAAATATTATCGTGAGGCAAGCGATGTTTACGCGCTGATCGAAGCCAAAGATGCGCTGTCCGATTATGACCGCGATTATGTCAAGACAGGGTTAGCCGAATCGATTTCGCGAACTTGCTAATCTGACGCTTTTTCAACATCGTGCGGGCTGTTGATATTGCGCAGCTTTAAGTCGCTCTCATCCACCAAGCGGGCATCGCACGCCTCAATCCAAGATCGCACGGAACGGTGCCCTGCATCCAGATGCGCGATGAGTTTTGGGCCAAGCGCGGTGGGCCACAAACCGATCAGATATTGCTGCGCAAAGGCCGCTGGTGCTGGCTGCAAACGCGCGATCAAATCGCTTGGCAAAGGATAGGTATCAACCGGCAGGCTCAACACCGATTGGAAGCCGTATCCTTGCGCATAATGCAGCGCGCCTGCCAATCCGCCCAAGGGCCCCAGCCCGGCTGCGGGCGCATCATCAACCCGCTTCCATCCGGCCCAATCGCGCCCGCAAATCACCACCGCATCAACCTGCTGTGACACCGCCTCATGCGTGTGCTCAATCAAAGCGCGCCCATCGACACGCGCCGCCGCCTTATCCGCGCCAAAACGTTTGGATTGTCCGCCAGCAATGATTGCGCCCAGAACCGTCATACCGTGCGGCCTAGCGCATATTTGCGCGGTTGCTCAATCACACAGCGCCTAATCTGAGAAGTTTGACCATGCCATCGGCTGCCGCGCCCTCGCCCGCCGCCATCAGTATCCTGACTTCGATGGGGCGGCTTCAATAGCTTGAAACGGCGCGTTCCGCTTCGCAAATCTCTTCTGACGAAGCGCGTCCGATGGCCTCACCAATCAAGATCAAGGCAGGTCCATCACCAAGCGCGGTTTGCGCGGCCAATGGCAGCAGATCGAGCCGGGTCACAAAGTGGCGCGCGCTCTCATGACTGGCCGATTCCACCAATGCGACAGGCGTTGCACTGGGCAGCCCCGCTGCGATCAATCCGCGCGAAACTTCGCCCGCCGCAGCTTTGCCCATATATACCGCCAAAGTCGCCTGCGGGTCGGCCAAATCGGCCCAGTCATGCGCCAGCGCTTTGCCTTTGGTCAAATGTGCAGTGACAAAGGTGATACGGCGCGCAAGACCGCGCAAACTCAGCGACAGGCCAAGGTCCGCTGCCGCCGCGCTTGCTGCGGTGACACCGGGGCACATGCGCACAGCTATGCCGTGATCGCGGCACGCCTCGATCTCTTCAGTAGCACGTCCAAAGATCGCAGGATCACCGCCTTTCAGGCGCACAACACGCTCTCCGGAAAGCGCAGCTTGGACGATCAGCGCGTCGATCGAGGGTTGATCCTTGGAATGCCGCCCTGCCCGTTTGCCCACACAGACGCGGCGAACATGGTCAGGGATCAAATCCAGCACCCCTGCCCCCACCAGCGCATCGAAAAAGACCACGCTTGCCTCGGTGATCAAGCGCTCGGCCTTGCGGGTCAGGAGTTCAGGATCACCCGGCCCTGCGCCAACCAGCCACACTTCACCCGGCAAAACGGTTCGCGGCGATGTCATTGTGCAGCCTCCTTGGAGAGCGCGGCCGCTTGGCTCAGCAACCGCGTAATAGCCGGGCGGCAAGACCCGCAATTGGTGCCGGCAAAGGTCGCTTTGCCCACTGCGTCTAACGTATCTGCGCCCGCTTCAATCGCGCGCGCGATTTCGAATTCGCCGACATCTTTGCACACGCACACAATGGGTCCGCGCTCTGGCAAAGGGGTCGATGGGCGGCCTGCCAAAAGCTCACATTGCGAAGCCTGTCCTTGCGCAAATTCACGCGTGATCCAATCGCGATCGGGCAAATCGCCTGTGCGCGTGAGATAGAGCGCAGCGGCCAGTTCTCCATTGGCAGCCGAGACCATAATGCGGCGCATTCCGCGCGCTGGATCGGCCACTTCGCTGCGCTCTCCGCGCGGCAAAAGCTGCGTTGCATGGTACTCATCTTCTCCGGCAAGCTCATACAGCCAGCCATCGGCAATGCGCGCCTGCGTCCAATAGGTGCATTGCGGCTTTACCTGATCGCGCGACACCAGAAATCCGCGCCATCCAGGGATCAATGGTGCGATTGCGCAAGGCACATTCTTAAAGCCCGGCTGGCCCGAAACCGGATCGGTAAGCGGGTGAGCAAGCGCACCTGTACGCCCGCCGCCAGCGGTTTGATCCGTCCAGTGCATGGGGACAAAAACACTGCCCCGCGCCTGCGCCTTGGTGAAATGAACGCGAAATGCGCTCACCCCATGCGCGGTGCGAACTTGCGCCAGCCCACCATCTGTAAGCGCGGCTTTTTCCCCGTCGCGCGGATGCACTTCGAGCAAGGGTTCGCGCCTGTGGGTGGAAAGCTTTGCGCTCAATCCCGTGCGCGTCATCGTGTGCCATTGATCGCGGTATCGCCCGGTATTGAGCGTGAGCGGGAATGCGGGATCGATGGCTTTGGCCTTGGGCGGCTTGGTGGTGATCAGGCGGGCTTTGCCATCGGGGTGCGAAAATTTGCGCGCAAATGGTGTGTCGCCGCCCCAGACAAATGGCTCCAGCGCTTCATATTCCGCATCGCTGATATGCGACCATGGCGTGAGATCAAGCGCCTTTTCGCGCTGAGCGGAAAGCTTGGTCATCGCGGCATATTCGCGGAAAATATCGGCAGCGTTTGTAAAGGCAAAAGCCTCACCATGACCAAGGCGGCGCGCGACATCGGTTATGATATCCCAATCCGCGCGCGCTTCCCCCGGCGCGGGCAGAATAGCGCGCTGGCGGCTGACGCGGCGTTCTGAATTGGTGACCGTCCCATCCTTCTCACCCCAGCCCAAAGCAGGCAGGCGGATCTGTGCAAAAGCGCCCGTATCGGTATCGGCCATCACATCGGACACCACGACCATCGGACACTTGGCCAAAGCTTCGCGGACAAAACCAGCGTCCGGCATGGACACCGCCGGATTGGTCGCCATCACCCACAGGAATTTGATGCGGCCATCGTGAACCGCTTTGAACATATCCACCGCTTTGAGACCCGGCTGCGTGGCAATGTCAGGCGCATTCCAAAAGCTGCGCACATCGGCCACTTCATCTTTGGCAAAGCCCAGATGGCACGCCAGCATATTGGCCAGCCCGCCCACTTCGCGCCCGCCCATCGCATTGGGCTGTCCGGTGATGCTGAACGGCCCTGCGCCCGGTGATCCGATCCGCCCCGTGGCAAGGTGCAGATTGGTGATCGCATTGCCTTTATCAGTGCCGCTGGTCGATTGGTTTGCCCCTTGGCTAAACAGCGTGATCATGCGCGGGTTTTCAGCGACCAAATCCGTCAAGGCGGCAAAAGCGTCCGCATCCACCTGATGATCGGTTGAAAGATCATCCCAAAAGCTTTCCGGGGTCGCGCAGCGCTCCTGCACAAAGCCTGCATCCACTTGGCCGCGCGCTTTCATGTCTGCCAGCAAGGCGTTGAACAGCGCCACATCGCCATCGGCTGCAATGGGGATATGCAGGTCCGCGCGCTCTGCGGTTTCGGTGCGGCGGGGATCGATCACCACCAGCTTTGTGCCGCGCTCCTCACGGGCCGCTTCGATGCGTTGCCAGATGACCGGGTGGCACCATGCAGTGTTCGATCCGACCAGCAGGATGAGATCGCTGCGCTCCAAATCCTCATAGCTGCACGGCACCACATCTTCACCAAAGGCGCGGGTTTGTGCAGCCACCGCGCTTGCCATGCAAAGCCTTGAATTGGTGTCGATATTGCCGCTACCGATAAAGCCTTTCATGAGCTTGTTGGCGACGTAATAATCCTCGGTCAGCAATTGGCCTGAGACATAGAAGGCCACCGCGTCCGGTCCATGGCGCTCAATACAATCGCGCATCGCATGGGCAACAGTGCCCAGCGCTTCGTCCCAACTGGCCTTTTGCTGGCCGATCATGGGATGCAGCAAGCGCCCCTCCAGCCCCACCGTCTCATCCAGATAGGTGCCTTTGGAACACAGTTTTCCGTGATTGGCCGGGTGTGCTTTGTCGCCCTCAATCGTGATAGCGCGCCCGCCTTCATGGCGCGCGACGATGCCGCAGCCAACACCGCAATAAGCGCAGGTTGTGCGGACGGCCTCGCCCATATTCAGCAGGCTTTCTGCGGCACTTGGGTGCGCGTTGCAGCCACCGCTGCGCGCGACAGGAACAGGCGGCCTTCTTCCACTTTCATCGCAATGCTCGGCGTGCAGCCTTTGTCTTCACCCAGCGCTTCACCCGTGGCGAGCGAAATGCGCCAATTGTGCAGCGGACACGAAACGCTATCGCCATGCACAATGCCCTGGCTCAAGGGGCCAGCTTTATGCGGGCATTTGTTGACGAGGGCATAGAATTGCCCCTGCATCGTGTGAAAGACCGCGATTTCCTCGCCCCCTTCCACCGGCACAGTGGCCGCCATGCCCGCTTCAATCGCGGATGTTGCGCCGATATCGATCCAGTCCTGCGCCATTATGCGTCCTCCAACTGATCAGCGCCAATGGCCCCGAGATGGCTATGCAGATCGCGCCTGTCCCCAGCCACGCGCTGTGCCCACGGATCATCCTGCATGAATTGTTGTGAGTGATAGAAACGCGCAGCCAGCGTGGGCACGGTTGCTGGATCATCAAGCAATTGCGACTTGATCCATTCCAGCCCTTTGCGTTCCAGCCATGGCGCGGTGCGTTCCAGATAATGCGCATCTTCGCGGTATAGCTGGATGAAGGCCGCGCTCATTTCCAGCGCCTCTTCCTCTGTATCAACGCGGCAAAGCAGATCGGTGGCGCGCACTTTGATGCCGCCATTGCCGCCAATATGCAGCTCATATCCGCTATCCACGCAAACCACGCCGAAATCCTTGATCGTGGCTTCGGCGCAATTGCGCGGACATCCGCTGACCGCCATCTTGAATTTGTGCGGCATCCAACTGCCCCAGCTCATCTGCTCCAGCTTGACGCCAAGGCCAGTGGAATCCTGCGTGCCAAAGCGGCACCATTCCGATCCCACGCAAGTTTTCACCGTACGCAAGGATTTGCCATAAGCATGGCCAGAGACCATCCCGGCAGCGTTGAGATCGGCCCAGACGGCGGGCAAATCCTCTTTATGAATGCCAAAGATATCAAGCCGTTGTCCGCCTGTGACTTTGAGCAGCCGCGCGCCATATCTGTCGCTGACATCGGCGATTGCGCGCAATTCTTGCGGCGTGGTAATCCCTCCCCACATGCGCGGGACGACCGAATAGGTGCCATCCTTTTGAATGTTTGCATGGAGGCGTTCGTTTACAAACCGGCTCTTTTGATCGTCCACATATTCGCCAGGCCATGCGCACAGCAGATAATAATTGAGCGCAGGCCGACATTTGGAACAGCCATCGGGCGTGGACCAATGCAGTTCCTGCATGACTTCGGGAATGGATTTGAAGCTCTTCTCCAAGATCAATCGGCGCACATCATCGTGGCCAAAGCTGGTGCAGCCACACATTGTCGCCGCGCCCTGCTCCACTTCATCACCCAGCGTCAGAGCCAGCAATCCTTCCACCAGATCGGTGCAGGAACCACAGCTTGCCGATGCCTTGCACGTGCCGCGCACAGCATCCACGCTGTGCGCGCCGTTATTGATACAGGCTACCACTTCGCCTTTGGACACACCGTTGCAGCCGCAGATTTCTGCGTCGTCCGATAATGCTGCAACGGCGGCGCTAGGGTCCAGCGTATTGCCGCCTTGTGTAAACGCCTGTCCGAAGATCAATCCTTCGCGGATTTCGGCAATATCTTCTTCCTTTTTGAGCAGGTCGAAATACCAATTGCCGTCCGCGGTCTCTCCATAAAGAACCGCGCCGATGATCTTGTTATCCTTCAAGACCAACCGCTTATACACACCGCGCGATGCATCACGCAGCACGATATCCTCGCATTCTTCTCCGCCAGAAAAGTCACCGGCGGAAAACAGATCGATGCCGGAAACTTTGAGCTTCGTGGAGGTGACAGAGCCATGATAGCCGGTGGGCGTATCGGTGAGATGATCGGCCAGCGCGCGGCACATCTCCCACAAAGGCGCGACCAAGCCATAACACAGGCCGCGATGCTGAACACATTCGCCAACCGCCAAAATGGCAGGGTCTGAGGTGACCATGTTATCATCGACCAGAATGCCGCGTTCGCATTCAAGATCGGCCTGTTTGGCAAGGCCTGTTGCGGGGCGAATGCCCGCTGCCATCACCACAATGCTGGCCTTTACGCGGGAACCATCTTCCAGTTCAATGCCGACAACTTTGCCTTCGACACCGTGAATGATCTTGGTGTTGGCGCCTGTCAGAATGGTTTGCCCGCGGCTCTCCAGCTCGCTTTGCAACAGGTACCCCGCGGCCTCATCCAGCTGACGTTCCATCAAGGTGGGCATCAAGTGAACGACGGTGACTTTCATGCCGCGTAGCGAGAGACCATGCGCAGCCTCCAGCCCGAGCAAGCCACCGCCGATCACCACGGCATCGCCGCCGCTTTTCGCAGCAGCGAGCATACGCTCCACGTCGTCCAGATCGCGGAACGTCACCACCCCTTCAAGATCAGCACCGGGGATCGGGATCAGAAATGGATCTGACCCGGTGGCGATCAACAATTTGTCATAATGCTCTTCCCGGCCCGAAGCGCTGCGGACAATTTTGCGTGTGCGATCAATGCTTTCAACCGGATCGCCGCTCACCAGATCGATATTGTTATCGGTGTACCATTGTTCGGTATTAAGGACGATTTCATCAAAGCTCTTCTCGCCCGCCAGAACGGGGGAGAGCATGATGCGGTTGTAATTCACGCGCGGTTCGGCGCCGAAAATCGTCACCTTATAGCGCGCAGGATTGCGAGCGAGGATTTCCTCCACGGCGCGGCACCCGGCCATGCCATTTCCGATCACCACCAGCCGTTCAGCCGTTTGGGCAGGATCGCCTGATTTAACGGCGGTTTGTGCATTCATGGCAAAATCCCTCGCTCACTATCGTCCATGTTCAGAAGCTGATCCCGGCCTGAACCCACAGCTTCTCTGTATCGACGCCAAAGGCATCGGCGTTGTAATTTGCGTATTTCACCAGCATGCCGACTTTGCCGATTTTGAAGCCCAAAGCGGCATCGATTTCAGAGCCGTAACTGGCCCCGCCGAAATCGGCATCGAATTCGTGATAAACGATCGTGGCGGTGAAGGTTGTAAGGCCTGCAATAGTGAACTTCTTGCTGGCCTTGCCGTAATAATCGCGCAGGCCCGTTGCAGGTGTTGCCAGGAACAAATCGGCCCAGCCATTAAAGGCATGCAGCGTCGCCAATGGCGTTTGGAAAGCGGCTACACCGTCATCGCTGCCCAGTTCTTCATAGCCTGCACTAAGGTTTAACCCGGCAATCGAGCCCCCCACTTCGCCAAAAAAGTAATCCGCGCTGTAATTGACAGGGTTTGCACCCGCATCTGTTTGCGCAGCGTAGGAGCCTTTGACCATAATTGGTGTGCCGGGCACTTTGAATGCAGCCGACAAGCCATAGGTATCGCTCGAAAAAGCGAGCCGAGTGTCATAATCGATAAGGTAGCTAAAGACCGACACATCAAGCGCCGCGCCATCATAATCGCCTTTCAGAAAAACGAAATCGCCGTCAAAGCTACTGTTTGGGCTTTCCGATCCAAAGATCGTGCGCTGAGAGTTGGAATAGGCTGCATCTAAAGAGAATTTGTCGACTGCAAACTGGCCGCGAACAGCATCAAAGGTCTGCTCATTCTGACGCCAGCCAACCGCGCCAAGGAAGCGCTGATTGGCGTGGTTGATCCGCTGACGACCAAGCGTCGCACCGTTACCGTCAACCATATAGGATATTTGTGCACGGTTGAGCTCAAGGCTATCGGGATCAGCAACAACAGAGCGCGCTTCGATCCCGTTGCTAGGGATCGTATCGTTGAAATCGTCGATAAGCGCGACCGTGCCTTCGCCTTCCACCAAAGCAGAAAACCCGCCGGAACTAAGCGTGGCACCAAGCCGGCCGCGCAAAGTCAACGCATCGGCATCGGCAACAGCATTATCCTGCGACACATGCTCATAACGAAGGCGCGCATTACCCGATATATCAAGAGAGACATTCTCGCTCACCATAATCGGCTCGATATCCTGCGCGAAGGCAGGCGTGGCGGCGGTTAGAGTGGCGGCGGCCAGAGTGGAAGCGGCAAATAGCAGTGTAGTTTTGATACGCATTAGAACATCTCCCCAAGCGGATCGAACGCGATCCGCTGTCCAAATCGGATGTGAGAGACGAGCGCCGTTGCCCGCCGTGCACCGGTCAAACCGGCATGGTGATGAGTTTCTCAAAAACGCCGCCATTGGCGCTTTTGGCCCCCTCCCAGAGGCTATTTTGGGTCAGGCCGCCTTTGCTTGCGGCCCGTGATCATATTCTGCCAGGAAGCGCAAAACTTCCTGACGGTAAGAATAAAATTGCGGTGTATCGAGCAGTTCGCGCCGGTCCCGTGGGCGCGGCAAATCCACTTCGAGCACTTTGCCAATTGTGGCGCGCGGCCCGTTGGTCATCATGACAACTTTGTCAGCCAGCAGGATCGCTTCATCCACATCATGGGTCACCATAATCGCGGTGACTTTCGTGCGGTTCCACGTTTCCACCAGCACATCTTGCAAGTCCCACCGCGTTAAGCTGTCCAGCATTCCGAACGGTTCATCGAGCAACAGCAAGCGCGGTGACAAAGCGAATGCGCGGGCAATGCCAACACGTTGGCGCATGCCGTTGGACATCTCTGCCGCCAGCTTGTCTTTGGCATCAATCAAACCCACACGGTCGAGATAATAATCCACGATATCGCGGCGCTCTGAACGCGGTGCATGGGGGTAGACCCGCTCCACACCCAGCGCGACATTTTCGCGCGCGGTCAGCCATGGCATCAAGCTTGGCGCTTGGAACACCACCGCTTTATCCGGGCCAGCCGTGCTGATTTCACGGTTGTCGAGCACAATGCCGCCGCCGCTAATCTCATTAAGGCCAGCTGCCATCGTCAACACGGTGGATTTGCCGCAACCCGAATGGCCGATCAGGGAGATGAACTCACCCTTGTCCATGATGAGGTTAAAGTCCTCGACCACTTTGAGCGGGCCTTTGGGGGTTGGGTAAATTTTGTCGAGTTTGAAGAATTCCAAAAAGCGTTTGTCGACCGGCGTTTCGGCCGCATCGCGATATGCTTTGGGTGGCGCAGCCAGATCAACGGGCGTCACATTGGGCAAAGCAATTGCGCTTTCGCCCACTGTGCCGCTGGCGGCATTAAGAGAGCCGAGATAGGAGACGATTTCCTTGCGCAGCCGCTGATACCCGGCATCATCGTTCACCGCTTCGCGGTCGCGCGGGCGGGCCACATCGACATCGTAAATCGCGCCGATTTTGGCCGCAGGAGCCGGTGTCATAACCGCCACCCTGTCTGCCAGAAGCAGCGCCTCATCCACATCGTTGGTAACGAGCAGAATGGTGCGGCCTTCTTCCTTGCGAATACGCTCAATCTCATCCTGAAGCTTAGCACGGGTGAGCGCATCGAGGGCCGAAAGCGGCTCATCGAGCAAGAGGATTTCCGGCTCCATCGCCAATGCACGGGCCACAGCAACACGCTGCCGCATTCCGCCCGAAAGCTGCGCCGGCTTGCGGTCCATCGCATGGCCCAGCCCGACCAGCTCGACCTTCTGTTTGATCAGCGCTGCACGCTCGGCCTTGGACTTGTCCTTATGTACCGCTTCCACGGCTAGCGCGACATTGGCTTCGACGGACAACCACGGGAACAGCGAATAGGATTGAAACACCAATCCGCGTTCTTTATCCGGCCCATCGATGGGCTGACCGCGCAGCAGAATCTCGCCGCCATCCGGCTCCACCAAACCCGCCACTGAATTGATCAGCGTGGTTTTGCCTGCACCCGAAAAACCAAGGATTGCAACAAATTCACCGTCGGCAATATCAAGATCGATACCGGCGAGAACTTCTGTCGTGCCACTGCCGCCTGAATAAGATTTGGTGACGCCGGAAAGGGATAAGATAGGTGTTGTCATGATCACACCGTCCGGTTCTTGGAGACGAGCGTCTGCAAAGCCATCATGATCCGGTCCAGACCAAACCCGATGAACCCGATGACAACCACGGCGAACATGATGCGGGCAAGCGATTGGCTCGATCCGTTTTGAAATTCGTCCCAGACAAATTTGCCCAGCCCCGGGTTCTGCGCGAGCATTTCTGCCGCGATCAACACCATCCAGCCAACACCCAAAGACAGCCGCATTCCGGTGAAGATATATGGCAGGGATGCCGGCAGGACGAGCTGCGTCAATTTGGCAAACCAGCCCAGTTTCAGCACCCGGCCAACGTTGAGAAGATCCTTATCAATGCTGCTTGTGCCTACCGCAGTGTTGATCAATGTCGGCCATAGCGAACACAACATCACAACCAGCGCCGAGATGACAAAAGCTTTGGGCAAAAGCGGGTCTGCGCTCGTGATCATGGCGGAGATCACCATGGTCACAATCGGCAACCAGGCGAGCGGGCTGACAGGTTTCATAATCTGGATCAGCGGGTTGATGGCAGCGTTAAAGGTCTTGCTCAAACCCGCCAGCAATCCCAACGGCACCGCGACTACTGTTGCGAGGAGGAAGCCCAGCGCAACTGTTTGCAATGACGTGAAAATCTGATCGATAAAGGTCGGCGGTCCGGCATATTCAAAATCGGTCACCCGGCCCGGCGTGCCTGCCGCGATGGCGGCTGCATTGCGGGCCTCCTGATCGACATAGAACTGCGCTTCCACATCCTTTGCAGCGCTCCAATCATTGTACAGCGACACGCCCTGTTCAGCGACTTCGATCGGCCCTGGCAAAGCGCCCAGAGATGTATCCACCTGCGGCGCAAGCACCGCCCAGATCGCAAGGAAGCCCAAAATGCCCACCATTGGCGGCCAGATCTCTTTCCAAAGATCGGGCAGTTTCGCCGCGAACCCCTGCTTGCCATTGGCAGCAGGTTCGCTCGCCGCATCCGCTTCCGGAGCGGCCGTTTTGGTCACAGCCGTCCCCTGTTCGCTTTTCGTCGGTTCGGTTTTGTCTAAATCAGCGTAAGCGGTAGCCATTGTGGAACTCCCTTGGGTCATGTCTGGATTAGCTGCCGGTGACGCCAGATGCGGTCACGCGGTCGCCTTCCTGAAGCCCGATATCGAACTTGGAGAGGTAATCGTTTGGCGCTTTGCCATTGTAGGTAATGCCGTCGATGAACTCATCCTGCGGCGCGCGGAAACCATCGGTTTCAGGCACGTCATCTTCTGACAATACACCCGCTTCGATCAGCTGAGTGGCAGCGGCAAGATACAGGTCAGGGCGATAGACGCTCTCGGCGGTTTCAAAGTACCATTCATCGCTTTGATCTTCAGCGATCTGGCCCCAACGGCGCATCTGTGTGAGATACCAGATGGCGTCAGAGTAATACGGGTAACCGGCATATTTATCGAAGAAGATGTTGAAGCCTTCTGCTTCGCGCGTATCGCCCGGCTCAAACGTGAATTGGCCCGTCATGGAGGCGGCGATCACTTCGGGATCTGCGCCCACATAATTGGACCGCGCCAGAATTTCGACAGCTGCGGGACGGTTCGCCCCGCCATCGTCATCAAGCCACATTTGCGCTTTGATAATCGCGCGCAGCATGGCCGCCGTGGTGGCAGGGTATTTCTCGGCAAAATCTTCGCGAATGCCGAAGACTTTTTCGGGGTTGTCGTTCCAGATCTGATCGTCGGTAATCACCGGAACACCGATCCGCTTGAACACGGCTTGCTGGTTCCAAGGTTCACCCACGCAATACCCTTCGATTGTGCCCGCTTCCAGCGTGGCAGGCATTTGCGGCGGCGGTGTCACGGACAATTTCACATCGGCATCAACAGTGCCCGCAACATCGCCATCGGTGTAAAAACCGGGGTTCAAACCACCAGCGGCCAGCCAGTAACGCAGCTCATAATTGTGGGTGGAGACGGGGAAGACCATCCCCATGTTGAAAGGCTTGCCCTCAGCTTCGAAGGATTTCACCACGGGGACGAGGTGCGAGGCGGAAATCGGATGCGCAGGCTTACCATCGGCGCGCTTGGGCACGTCTTCCTTGATCATATCCCAAACACGGTTGGAAAGCGTGATCGCATTGCCGTTAAGGTCAAGGCTCAGCGGTGCGATCAGATCGGCTTTCGTGCCATACCCAATAGTGGCGGCAATCGGTTGCCCGGCCAGCATATGCGCGCCGTCCAACTCACCGGAAATCACGCCGTCCAGCAGCACTTTCCAGTTGGCCTGCGGGATCAGCTGAACATTCAGCCCTTCTTCTGTGAAGTACCCGTTCTCCAGCGCAATCGCGAGCGGTGCCATATCGGTCAGCTTGATGAAGCCCAGCGTCAGATTTGGCTTTTCAATTGCGCCATCAAGATTGGCGGCAGCAACCGTTTCGCCGCTCTCACTGCTGGGTGCGCCCGATCCGCAGGCCACCAAACCCATGGCAGCGACGCTGGCGAATGCGGTGAATGCCAAACGCTTGGTAAATTCGCGCTTCGTGAAACCTTGACCCGTTTGCAACATGAAACCCTCCAAATGGATGGACAACGCAAAAAAGCCGCCACGACGTGATCGAAAATCGATCAAATCGGGCGGCGACGTTGCCACATTTTGATAAAAGACTGTGCGGGGACCGATCCACTCATCCAACGCTGGATGATGATCCCTGCTCGCCTCATTGGGTAAGCGATTCGCGCCGAAAACAGCAAGTGAATTTTTTGCAACGCACAAAAAATCTGTTCATGGAAGGCTCGTCAGATAGCTTTTGACGGCATCGGGATCAAATGTCCGACCATCGAAAAAACTGTTCTTCGACAATGTGATAGAACCTTGTAACGCTCCTATCTGTGTCGCCTGTGTCACACTGCCTTCGACCTTCGCATTGGCCGATGGTAAATCGTCTCCAGAACCTTGCAGCGCAGCACGATAGACATCTGGTCGGAATGTACGGGCCGCTTTTTCAGCGTCGGATTCGTCAAATTCCAGATGGTCCCAGCGCGCCATTTGAGAATAAATCCACTTTGCCTGGCTAACCCAGGGGAAGTTCGCCGCTTCGGAATATTGGAACATGAAATCGGGGAAGACCACTGGCGCCCCGCCATGTTGCAAAATCAACCTGTCCGAAATGGCCCGGCGCACCAACGCTTCATCCGCGCCAAGATAATCCGGCCCAGCCAGAATCTGCGCGTTGCGATCCCAGTTTGCGGCGTTTACAAAATGCTTGCCAGCTTTGCGCATGGCACGGATCAGCGCTTCGGTCTCGGCCCGCTTGGCCTCCAAAACGCTTTCCCGCATCGCCAGCACTTTTTCCACACCGCGCCGCCATATCTGCGCGGTGGCAAGCACAATGGTGCCCACACCGCGCTCAACACAAACGCTATTCCACGGTTCGCCAACGCAGGCTCCATCAATTTCGCCAGATGCCAGAGAATCCGCCACGAATGGCGGCGCAACTGTTTGAATTTCGACATCCTCATCAGGCCGGATGCCGCAAGCTGCCAGCCAATATCGCAGCTTGTAATTGTGCGAGGAATAGCGGTGCACAACGCCAAAGCGCAAGCGTTGTCCGGCGGCCTTGGCGTCTTCTGCGACCGTCTTCAATCGCGCGCCCAGAAGTGCAGGATCATCAAATTGGCCCGATGCCCGCACTTTGTCTGCAAGCGCATTCGACAGCGTGACGGCATTGCCATTAAGACCCAGCACAAAAGGCGCGACCAAATCCTGTGCAGGCCGGCCCCGCCCCAATCGCGTGGAAATCGCCAAAGGTGCAAGCATGTGTGCTGCATCGGTATGCCCGTATAACAGGCGATCAAGCACCGTTGCCCAGCTCACATCTTTAACGAAGCGCAGGTTCAGCCCTTCTTCCTCGGCAAAACCGTGTTCTTTTGCCAAAATGGGCAAGCAGGCATCCACCAAGGGAAGAAAGCCAATCGTCAGTTCGCGCGTCGCCATTGGTTAGCTATCTCCCAGCAATTCATGCGCCGTCACCACCGCTTCTGCGATTTGAGCGATCCGTTTGTTCGATGACATGGCCTTGCGCCGCAATTCGGCATAGGCTTCGGGTTCTGAGACGCCTTTGGAATCCATCATGATCCGTTTTGCTTTGTCCACCACATCGCGATCCGCAAGTTTGCCTTTGGCATCGGCCAGCTCATCCTGAAGCCGCGAAAATGCTTCGAACCGGCGCACGGCAAGATCGAGCACCGATTTAATCCGGTGGCTTTTCAACCCATCGACGACATAGGCGGAGACGCCGGCATCAATGGAAGCGGCGATTTGTTCATCATTGCTTTGATCGACAAACATCGCGATGGGGCGCGCCAATGCGCGGCTGACGGTGAAATATTCCTCCAACACATCGCGCGACGGATTGCCCAGATCAATCAGGACAATATCGGGTTTGATCTCATCAATTTGTGACAACAGCCCCTGACGGTTGGACAGCACGAAGACTTCCCCACCCGGCTCTTGCGATAGCCCTTCCTCAATGATCGAGGCGCGGCCCGCATTTTCGTCAACGATGACTATGCGCATTGCGCCTATATTGCAGCGCAACATCGGAGGAATGCAAATGGTTTATGCGGCAGTGCACAAAATATCTCGACGAAGCGATGGCGGTGACAAGTTGAACTTAAGTCACCGCTTCCAATTGCTCACCAATCGCCAGCCATTCCGCTTCTGTTTCGGCAAGCTGTTTGCTGGCTTTATCGCGCGCTGCCAAAAGGTCATCGAACTTAGGCTTGCCCGGCTGCATATCGTCCGCGCTGAGCGCCGCAATAGACCGGTCCAGTTGCTCCACTTCTTCGCTCAATTGCGCCATTGCGCTTTCCGCTTTGGCCAGTTCCGCTTTGTAAGCGCGCGCTTTGCTTACCGCATTGGAAGAGCGCGGCTTTTTGCCTTTGGATTTGGTTTGCCTGGCTTGCTTGGTATCTTTCTTGGGCTGGTTGCGGCCCAGCACGAAGTCGATGTAATCCTCCATGCTGCCATCATATTCGCGCGCCGTCCCGTTATCGACCAGCATTAGGCGATCCGCTGTCAGCTCCACCATATGACGATCGTGGCTGATCAAAATCACCGCTCCGGAATAATCGTTCAACGCCTGGATTAAAGACTCACGCGCATCCACATCCAAGTGGTTCGTCGGCTCATCCAAAATCAACAAATGCGGCGCATCGCGCGTGATAATCGCCAAAGCCAACCGCGCGCGCTCTCCGCCCGATAATTTGTCCACCAAGGTTTCTGCACGGGAGCCGGAAAAGCCAAACCGCCCCAATTGCGCGCGCACCGCGCCTTGCGGCTTGTCCTTCATCGCGCTGGTCATCAGATCAAACGGAGTGTGATCGTCAGGCAGCTCTTCCACTTGATATTGTGTGAAATACCCGACTTTCATTTTGCCCGGCGCATTCATATCGCCTTCGCGCAAAGCCAGTTCAGACGCGATCAGCCGTGCCAGCGTCGTCTTGCCATTGCCGTTGCGGCCCAGCAGCGCGATGCGATCATCGGCATCAATGCGCGTGCTCAATCGCTGCAACACAGGCGGCGCATCACCATACCCCACCGCCGCGCCATCCAGCGTGATCATGGGAGAGCGCATTTCCGCCGGATCAGGAAAATCAAAGCTGAGCGATGGATCTTCCATCAACGCAGCAATCGGCTGCATCCGCGCGAGCATTTTTGCCCGTGACTGCGCCTGTTTGGCGGTGGAGGCCCGCGCGGAGTTACGCGCCACATAATCCTGCAATCGGGCGCGCTGTGCATCCTGGGCTGCTTTGGCGGCGGCCAATTGCGCCGCGCGTTCCGCGCGCTGTTTCTCAAACGCATCATAACCGCCGGGATACAGCGCCAATTGCCCGCCTTGCAGATGCAGAATGTGATCGACCACCTTGTTGAGCAGATCACGTTCATGGCTGATCACCAGAAGCGTTGCCGGATAAGATTTAAGGAAGTTTTCCAGCCACAAAGTCGCTTCAAGATCGAGGTGGTTGGACGGTTCATCCAGCAGCAGAATATCCGGTTCTGAAAACAGCAGCGCGCCCAAAGCCACGCGCATTTTCCAACCGCCGGAAAAGCTGTCCATCGGTTGGCCGCGCATCTCTTCATCAAAGCCCAGACCGTCCAAAATCTTCGCAGCGCGTGATGGAGCGCTGTACGCGTCAATCGCGATCAGTCGCTCATACACCTCGCCCAACCGATCAGGATCAGCGCAGGTTTCGGCCTCTTCCAACAAGCGTTCGCGCTCCGGATCGGCGGCCAGCACGACTTCTTCGGGCGTTGCCGTACCCATCGGAGCCTGCTGCGCGATATAGCCGATGCGCATTCCCGCAGGCTTAGTAATCTCGCCATCATCAGGCTCAATCTCGCCGATGATGGACTTCATCAAAGTGGACTTGCCCGCGCCATTGCGCCCGATCAGGCCCACGCGCGCGCCATGCGGCACCGTTGCGCTGGCACGTTCAAGAATGGGCCGACCGCCAAGCCGGACAGTGATACCGTCAATCGAAAGCATCGCGCGCCCTTAGCAGCGCTTTTGCCAGAACCCAACGAAATCGCTGCGATAGCGCAAATGATGGCGCAAATGCGTGTTCCGCCTGACAAAGCGGATGCACTTGGCTAAGCGGCGTGGATGGATATGCATGACATGCTGCGGCGCTATTTCGGAACGGATGATTTGGCGCAGATCGATCCCGCCATAGTGCCTGCGGGGACTGAGCGGATGTTGGTCGATCTGGGATTGGAAACTGATCCGGGCCGCAAATTCGCACTTTGGAGCTTGCTGTATATGCTGGGGGCCGCGCCCGATCTGGATGTCGCCTTTGAAGAAGAGAGCGAGCGTGAAGCGGCGCGAAACCTGATGGATATGCTGGCTGCGTCCGAGCAGAAATAAACGCAGCCAAACCGCGATTTGTTCGTTATAGGGCGCGCAACCCCGCTAGCCGGGCTGTTTTTGCGAGATGCGATTTACCTGAAAAATCAGTCTCTATGTCGCCTTGTGTCTGGCGGCGCGCACCTAGTATTTTTGAAAGCCGAGTTCCATGTCTTTTCCCGCCCTGCCCGCTGCTATCACCCAAGCTTTGACCGAACGCGAATATGATGCGCCTACACCGGTGCAAGCCGCCGTTCTGAAACCTGAGGCCGAAGGCCGCGATCTTATCGTCTCTGCCCAAACCGGATCAGGCAAAACGGTCGCCTTTGGCTTGGCCTTTGCCGCGCAGGTTCTGGGTGAGGATGGCCGCGCACCTTTTGGCACATCGCCAAGCGCGCTGGTTGTCGCCCCAACGCGTGAATTGGCTCTGCAGGTCAGCCGCGAATTGGCATGGCTGTATAAAGGCGCAGGCGCGCGCATCGCGACATGTGTCGGCGGGATGAACCCATCGCAGGAACGCCGCACTTTGAAATCGGGTGCAACGATTGTTGTGGGTACGCCGGGCCGCTTGCGTGATCATATTGAACGCGGCGCTTTGGACTTGTCTGGCCTTGGCGCGGTTGTCCTCGATGAAGCGGACGAGATGCTCGATATGGGCTTTCGTGAAGAGCTGGAAGGCATCTTGGATGCAACGCCCGATACGCGCCGCACGCTGCTCTTCTCCGCCACCATGCCGCGCCCTATCGAAGCGCTCGCACGCCGTTATCAAACCAATGCCCTGCGCATCGCAACCGGCGGCAGTGAGCGTGGGCACGGCGATATTGCCTATCAGGCGATGACCGTATCCCCATCGGAAATGGAAAACGCGGTGGTCAATCTGCTGCGCTTTCACGAAGCGGACACAGCGATCCTGTTTTGCGCGACGCGTGAAAAGGTCCGCCATTTGCACGCCACTTTGCAAGAACGCGGCTTTTCCGCCGTAGCGCTTTCTGGTGAGCATTCACAAACAGAGCGCAACCAGGCTTTGCAAGCTTTGCGCGACAAGCGCGCGCGGGTTTGCGTGGCCACCGATGTCGCGGCGCGCGGGCTTGATTTGCCCAATCTGAGCCTGGTAATCCATTTTGAAATTCCGCGCGATGCAGAGGCTTTGCAGCACCGTTCTGGCCGGACAGGGCGCGCTGGCAAAAAGGGGACGGCTGTTCTCGTAGTGCCCTTCCCGCGCCGTCGCCGGGTGGAATCCATGCTGCGCCATGCCAAAATCAAAGCGGAATGGATCAGCGCGCCTGATCGCGATGCTATTATGGCCAAGGATCGTGAACGCTTGCTCGAAGTGTTGTTGCAGCCGGTCGAAGTGCACGAAGCTGACCGCGAATTGGCGGACAAATTGCTGGCCGAGCGTTCCCCGCAAGAAATCGCCGCGCTGCTGGTGCAGGCACACCGCGCCAAAATGCCTGAGCCAGAGGATCTGGTGGTCAATTCCCAAGAAGATCATCGCGCTGCGCAAAAAGATCGCCATCGCCCCGGCTTTGAAGATATTGTGTGGTTCCGCATGAGCATTGGGCGGCGTCAGAATGCCGATCCGCGCTGGATCTTGCCGCTGATTTGCAGGCGCGGCCACATTACCCGCGCCGAAATTGGCGCGATCCGCATCGGCCCTGTCGAAACGCATTTCCAAATCCCGCGTGCAGCCTCTGACAAATTCGCAGATGCCGTTGCCCGGACTGCTGGCGATGATGAAAATGGCGGCGATATCGTTATCGAATTGTCACCCGAAGCCCCGCGCGATGCGGCTCGCCGCGCCAAAAAGGGCGGCGGCGCGCCCCATCGCGGCCAAGGCGGCAAGAAAGGTGCAGGCTTTGTGAAGAAGCACCGCAAAGGCAAATCTCCCCACGCCGGTGGTGGCAAAAATGATCGGCCACACAAAAAGGCGCGGCCTGCAAAATAAGCGCAGCACCTTTAGCGGCGATCAATTGCGAAGAGCCATTTGCCTTTCAGGCGAATCCCACGGTCCATTGAGTAACGGCAGCATAACCTGCCGCGCAGCATCCGCGCGTGATTGCCGCAACAATTCCTGACCCAGCAACAATCGCGGTTCTGGCGCGTTGGGCACCAATTGGATGACGCGCAACATGCCAAACAGCGCCTCTTCCGGCGCAGCTTCGCCAATATCTGTAAAGCTGCGGAAATAAGCGACCAATGGCATCACCGCATCCGGGTCCACCCGGTTTGCTGCTTTCACCAGAGCGCGCGCTGCTTTCACCCGATCTTGCCGCAAATTCGGCGGACTATCGGCCGCCTGCTGGATCAGCGCAATCGCTTTCCAGCTAGGCGCTCTGGTGTCGCCAGAAAATTCCGCAATCACCTCATCAGCGGCGCGGATACACGCATCGTAATTGCCCAGCCGGCATTCCGCTTCTGCCAACAAAAGCAATGCGTTGGCATTGGGCGAAAGCTGCGCCACATCATCGCGCAGATCGGCCATCCACTTATCGCGCGAAGCTTTTGCCGCATCACGCGCCGTTTCCAGTTCAGCCAAATCTTCAGATGTGGTGTCGCCATCGGTCAATGATGGCAGGATCAAACGGGAATCAAGTTGCAAGCGCTCATCCATCACCGCCGCTTCTGTGACCCCCAACGAACTGATCACAGGATCGACATCCTCCATCGGTTCATATTCCACTTTCGCATAGCGCGTGCGCCGGACACCGTAACGATCCACCTCTTTCTGAAATCGTTCAAGATCGCCAAAAACAGTCGCAGCCTCTGCCAAAGTTCGCCCATTGGCAATCGCGCCCATATATTGCGCCAGCTGCATTTTTCGTTCCGGATTGTCTGGTGACAGGAAGAAAAAGTGGCCCAGTAGCCAGGCATGATGCGAAGACCATACAACATCTTCGCCCGCTTCGCCGGTGGTCAGCAATTCGGCAAGGTCCATTTCTTGGCTGTGATTGTACAATCCACGAAAAGCAGGCGGTGAACGGCCATATTCAAGCTCGCCATCATCGTTTAACCGGACAGTTGAAAACAGCGCCCCGATGCTATCGATATACCAGCGCGGATAAGCTTCGGGCAGATAGGTGGTGACGTAATGCTGCGCATAGCCTGCCAATAAGGCCTGTTCCCAAGGACGCTCCTGATCGCCGCCGCTTTCATCAACAAAGTCAAACGCGCTGGGATCATCGCTAAATCCTGAATCATCAAGATCATCACCCCCCAAATCATCGCCAATCGATGGGCCGCTAAGGAATTCGTTGAATTGGTTGCCAGCCCCGCCAGATGCGGCAGAAAAATACAAATCCGCCCGCGTCACCGCCATTTTCGCGCCATCAATACGGGGATTGTAATAGCGTTGGTTTTGCACCGGACCACCAAATGGCCCTTCTGCCGCGCGCCAATTGGTCAGCCGCATGGATTGCATGAATTCGTCGTTACCGATCAGCGTAATCTCAAGCTTTTGCGTCTCATCAACCGCATCCAACCGATCAAAGATTTTCGACATGAGATAATGCAGCTGATGTACCTCTTCTGCAGCCTCGCGAATGCGCGATTCAGAACCGTTGCTGTAAATCACCACCAGTTCAGTTTCGGCGCGTTTCCAACTGGACTGACGCTCCGCCAAACCGCGCACGATGATCGCATCTTCGGGGTCTGCAGTTTGTGGCTGCGCCTGCGATACGGGCTCTTGCTCTATCACAGTGTCGGCATCAACGGGGTTTGGCAGCGTCACCGCATCTTGCGCTAAGACCGCGCCGCTAAGGCCCGATACAGCCAGACAGGCTGATATCGAAGCTATCGAAACGCCCAGCAATCTTATTGAATTGGCTCGCATAATTGGCCTCCACCTCGCTTTTCGCAAGGATTGCCCCGAAGTGGAGCGCCAGTCAAACGTCATGTTGTCAAATTTTGTCGCAGTTTGTTGCTGCGCGCGTTTGGAGGCAATAGGCGCGGCGCTCCAAGACTGAGCCACCCACCAATAGGATTGTTAGCCTGCCTGTGTGGCGGCCCGATTACTTGTCGGCCTGCTTGAGCGTGGAAAAACTTTCCATCTCAGGACTGTAACGGCGTCCCTGCTCCACCAGCTCTCCGGTTCCGATCGCATCGTTAATGCCTTTAAGGTCCACCATCTGATCCCAATGCGCCTTTGTGGTGCCATCCTTTTTCAGGACGGTTAGCATCGCGTTTGCGGCGTGCACCAATGTGCGGGCAAAAGCGCCGGGGAAGATCACCAAACGATAACCCAAATCGAACAGCTCATCGGCAGGTTGGACCGGAGTTGATCCGCCTTCGACCATATTCGCCAGCAAAGTGGTTTTGCCACTAAAGCGGCGGCACAGCTCGTGCACAGCATCTTGCGATGGCGGTGCCTCGACAAACAGAATATCCGCTCCCGCTTCGACATAGGCTTCCGCTCTATCCAGAGCGGCATCAAACCCTTCCACGGCAATCGCATCGGTGCGCGCAACAATAAGCGCGTTTTCACGCGTATCGAGCGCGGCCTTCAATTTGCCGACCATTTCTTCGCACGAGATAAGCGATTTGCCAGCCAGATGACCGCACCGTTTGGGCATTTGTTGATCTTCAAGCTGAATAGCGCTTGCGCCAGATCGTTCAAACACCCGGATCGTGCGCATGGTGTTCAGCGCATTGCCAAAGCCTGTATCGGCATCAACGATCAGCGGAAGATCGACCCGATCTGCGATAAGGGCGATTGTATCTGCCACCTCGGACATGGAAACAAGACCGATATCGGGCCGCCCCAATCGTGAATATGCAATCGACCCGCCTGTGACATAAGCAGCTTCGAAACCATGGTTTGCTACAAGAGCGGCTGAAAGGCCATCATAGCAACCGGGCGCAAGAACACCTTTTTCAAGGAGTTTGCGAAGAGTTGCGACTTTGCTGCTGGCCTGACTGTTCATGTGGTGCACATTTGCGCATTGGGCTAAATTCCTCAATAAACTGATATTTATTAACCGCATTGCGGTGATAATATCTGGCTGCCCTTGTGACCGGGAGGTCACTGGCGTTTAAAACGGCAGAATATTTTTCAATGTTTGGGGCGATTAGCACAAAGCCCACTGTTTTCAGTTGCCTGCGTCCCTTCAAACGAAAACTGCGTTCTGTCGCAGATATGGTCGCGCGCTGTATCATGGACTGGCAGACCAATTCTATCGATGAGAGGGATGCACGATAAATGAACCGTCCTGCCACTATGGCCGAGAAGATCATCGCCCGCGCCGCTGGCCTGAAAGATGTTACGCCAGGCCAGATTGTAACTGCGCAAGTAGACTTTGCTTTCGCGCATGACGGTTCAGGACCGCGCCGCTGGGCGCCACATCTTGAACGGCTAGGTATTGATATTTGGGATCCGTCCAAAGTCGCAATCGTGACCGATCACTATGTTCCCGCTGCCGATGCAGATGCAGCAGGGATACTCAAAATTTCGCGCGATTTTGTGCGCGATCAAAACATTGATCAGTTCTTTGATATGATCGGCATTTGCCATCTTGTGCTGCCTGAAAAGGGGCTGATGCGGCCTGGCGCTTTTGTCGCTGGCGGTGACAGTCATTCGCCTACTGGCGGGGCGTTTGGCGCTTATGTGGCCGGCTATGGCGCGATCGATATGGTTGGTATTGTTGCCACTGGCGAGACATGGGTGCGGGTGCCAGAAACGATCAGAATTGAAATTGATGGCAAACTGCCCAAAGGCGTTGTGGCCAAGGATCTTATGCTGATGCTGTGCCGCGAAGTGGGCATGGATAATGCCTTTCGCGCGTTCGAATTTGCCGGTTCCACCGTCGATGCAATGTCAATGCATGAGCGTATGGTGCTGACCAACATGACCACCGAGCTTGGCGGCGAAGTCGGGATGATTGCGCCTGACGACACGACATTTGAATATCTCGCCAATACGGGCAAGCCTGTCGATGATGAGGATGCCGCCCGCGCATTGGCAACCGATCCGGGTGCCAGATACGAAGCCGTCCACCGTTTCGATATTGCCACAATGGCACCTCAGGTGGCCGCGCCGCATTCTCCGGAAAATACCGATGACGTCGAACATCATGCAGGCATTCGCGTGGACCAGGCTTATATTGGTGCGTGTGTCGGGGCGAAGCTTTCCGATCTTCACATGGCCGCAAGGGTTTTGAAGGGCAAGAAAGTTGCTGATCACGTGCGCTTGTTGGTCGCCCCCGCCTCGCAGGAAACGATGATCAAGGCATCAGGCGATGGGACCATTCAGATATTGGCCGAGGCAGGAGCAAAGATCCTGTCAACCGGTTGCGGTGCCTGCGCGGGAATGGGTGCGGGCATTTTGTCCGACGGCGATGTTTGCATTTCCAGCACCAATCGCAACTTTCAAGGCCGTATGGGCCACACGGGGGCAGAGGTTTATCTGGGCTCTCCCTACACGACCGCTGCATCAGCTGTGGCAGGACATATTGCAGACCCGCGCACAATGATCGAGGCAGAGTAACAATGGGCAAGGCGTTTGTATTTGGCGACGGGATTAGTACCGACTTATTGGCTCCGGGTAACAAGTTGAAATGTCCGCCAGAAGAATTGGTGCGGCATTGCATGACCGCCATGATGCCAGAATTTCCCGATGTCGCGGCTTGCGGGGACATTGTTTTTGCAGGTAAGAATTTCGGCCAAGGCTCTTCCAGAGAGCAGGCCGTTGTCTCGCTGCAACTTCTGGGCATTCAGGCGGTTTTGGCGACATCTTTCGCGCGTATATTCTATCGCAATGCGCTTAATCTAGGGCTGCCAATTTTCGAATTTGCCCATACGCACGAGATTTCTGCTGGTGACGCGGTTGATCTGGATTTGGATAGCGGCACTCTTACCAACCGCACTACTGGCAAATCCTATGAAATCACGCCATTGCCCCCGCAATTGATGAAAATTGTCGAGGCAGGTGGGCTAATTGCGGATCTTGAACGCAGGATTGGCGAAGGCGGCTGACGCGCGCTGCGGGTTCAATACCGTCCCGCCTTCGCTTCGCGCAGTCTCTGCCCAGCTTGCTCGGCTGAATGGCTGGCTTTGCCTGGCTTGCAATAGGCCAAGGGTGACAATGGTCGACGCGATGCTGCGGTTGGCCTTATAACGCCTTGCGCCTATTGAGTTCGCCTGCCTTCAACTCCATAGCCAAGTGGGCGTCTTGGGTGGATTGCAAATTTTGGTGGGGTTCCAATATGGTCACGGCGAGACGACGATTTGCACATGTGCGGGAGATATCCTTGCCGCTTGTACTCGCAATGCTCGGCGCCGCGCTTAGCGCCTGCATGAACACCGCTGATGCATCTAATATCTCTGCAACATCAAACGTCTATGTTCCAGGCAATCCGCTCCAGGATCACCGGATCCATCGCCAGATTACCGCCCGCCTTGATGAAGAACCCTTTTTTGTAACCGTCAACGGCAACATTTATGGCTTTGGCAGCGACAATGAAGCTGTTCCGCTGGTGTCCGTCATCGGCCTTTGGACTTATAAGCTGGAAGACATTGATGACGGGCCCAATTACATTTCGCGGCGCGTTTACTGCGGCAGTTTCGGGCGATTTGGTACAGAGGAAATACTGGAAAGCTACCGCAATCCGATAACAGGACAAAAGGTGACGGTCCGCAAAAGCCAGCTCGAAAATCCGGACTTCTTCAACACCATCACGCCATACGGAACCTTTGGTATTGGAAAGTTCTCTCAAGTGCGGGTTTTTCCGACAGACATCGAGCGGGTGCCTTTGCGCGAAACACGCATTGTTGGCAGAGAAATTCGCCTGATCGAAGAACGGTATAACCAGGAATTGCGCGAAGGTACTGAACCTTGGTACGAGGAGCTTTCATGGACCGCTGATCTGCGCGATCTGGTTGACGGTTCAAATGCCTTTGTACCCTCAAGCCGGCTCATCAACGTTTCCCAAGATGCATCCATTCGCGATTGGTTGCACGTTGATACCGATCACACGTTCATAACGCTTCATGCCAGCGGGCGGAAACTGGCGTCCGTCGACGCGATACCCGCGAACATTCTGGGCTACGTGCAAGAAAACTGCCCGGCTCATCTGGATGGGACGGTTTGGAACAAATTTTGATATCCGGGCGGGTCAGATCCTTGGACGCCGGGTCTCGAAATGAAGCGGACTGAAATGCGCTGTTTGATGCTTTGCTATAAAGCGTATAAGATTTTGTGATGACCAGCATCTATCCGACCGCAAATCGGTGAATCTCAATCATCTTCGATACTTCACCGTAATAGTGAAGCGAGGCAGTTTCCAGCGCGCTGCCAAAGAGCTGAACATCAGCCAGCCAGCGCTATCGAATTGCGTCAAAAAGTTGGAAGATCTTTATGGCACTCCATTGTTGGAGCGTCGGCCTCAGGGTGTGTTTCCAACGCCGTATGGTGAAGCGCTCGCTCGTTTTTCGCTGACTGCGATAAGTGCTGCTGATCGCGCGAATGTGGAGATTGACAACCTTAAACGCGGCTCCCGCGGCCATTTGCGCATTGGTGCCCCGGCAGGCATTATCGAACAGGTTTTGCCAAAGATCATCGCTGAAATGAACCGGCAAAGACCCGAATTCAGCTTTGAAGTTTCTTTCGGATATCTCAATCAGTTGATGGACGGATTGATCGATGATCAGCACGATTTTATCCTCTCGACCTACTGGCCAGCGGTAAGCATTGCCGAAACACTCGTGCTCGATCACATCCAAAAGCTGTCGCTGTCGATCTATGCCCGCGCCCAGCATCCCCTGGCGGCCAGAGATTGTGTTGAGTTGGACGAACTGCTTGCGGCACAGTGGATCGCACCTGACAGTCGCGGCATGGACGATTTCTTCTGTAAGCTCACCGGAGACAGAGCCAGCGGCTTTTTAGACCGGCCAATCGTATCGCGGGACACAAGCTTCATTCACGCCGCCATGCATGAGATGGATTTATTGTCGCTCATCCCTGATTATGTCGTGCGCCCGTTTGTCAAAAGCGGCGCATTTCGCAAAATTGCCTATGACAAGCCCACATGGGATATCTCAGCGGGGCTAATGTACAAACGCGATAGAACCAAAACCCCTGCCATGCAGCTGTTTCGCAAGGTCGCTATCGACAAAACCAAAGAACTGCTAAGCTGATCGCCCCGGTTTTGTCGGTCGTTTCACAGGCTCGCCCCAATTGGATGCGAGCAAAATATTCGACTGCCGAATAAGTGTGTGGAAGATCGCGGTTGGAGCGATCATCCTGATTGCTTTGCGGCCAGTCCATCTTTGAGCCTTGCTTTTACCCTTACTGCACGCAGCAATAGGCTTTTTCTCAATCTATCTCAGTGGTTTGCATTGACCAAACCCGGCGCGCGCCAGTTTGCATGACCACATGAGCAAGCACGCCATCGCCACACATCATCACAGAAAGTTATAGCTTGTTCGCTGATTCCAATTTCAGCTCGAAAACATCGCATATTATTCAGCTCTCACGTGCTGTGTTTAGTCGGCGACCGCCGCTCCTTAGCAAGGCTTCAGCATCGGCTTATAAAACGTGAGGTGAAATCTGATGGCAGAGAATAACGGCGCGGCTTTTTCGCAAGATCCAAAGATCGAAAACCCAATGCGCAGGATCGTGCTTGGCGCGATTGGCGGAGGGATTGCGCTTGCAGGCTGCACTGGTCGCAGCATGGCAGAAACCGCTCAGGGTGCTGCTGCCACCACAGCGGATGACGAGGTGTTTAACGCGGCCAACCGCATGCAGGTTTTTCCAAATGGGCAGCTTGATAGCAATGAGCCATGGGTGGCCAGCAAGCATGGTAATTTCGACCTGTCGGATCCACGCCAGGCCAATCTCGCCCGGTTGAAAATGACGAACAATCTTGTTGGTAAACGCACATACATTCCCATGTTTGTGCGTCTTATGGTGGCTCGCGAGGATCTTCCCGGCGGTGTTCTGATGGGCGCGGCGGGTTTGTTCACCTGGCAGCTGCAAGTTCCAGATCCCACCGAATTCCCGGATATACCGGAAGGGACAATTCAGCTCAGATCGCATTTCAACTCGGTCTATCTTGATCCTGTCACGATGGAGCCGGTGGAAACCTTGTGGAACCCTTTCAAAAAGGTGGAAATGAAGCTGCAAGATCTGCTGTTTGCAGAAAACTTCCTGACTTACCCGCTGGGTGGAAGTCTGTTTGTGGAAGAGCCGCAGTTTTCAAACGACCCGCCCAACGTTCCCAAAATGCCGCAATTCCAGGATTTTGGCGATGACCTCATCCTTTTCCAGGGCGGGACTTACACGGAGCCCGGCCCCCATCAGCCGCGTTTCACAGAAAATATGTGGGTATCCAGCATGGCCGATGTGATGGATCCGGCCAAGTCACTGATCGATATGCGCTACAGCTTTGCTGGTGCCAACAAGGCCTGGGAAAAATCCTGGGCTGGTTATGACATGGACGACGAAGACCTGCTGATTGATCTCGCGGTTGGGAAGAAAGTCCATTCCCTCGATGATCTGCCAAGGGTGCACCGCGCAGCTATTGCAGAGAGATATCCAGAGCGGATGTAGGCCACGATCGTATCGGGGTGCAAAGGCGTGATCGACCAGGCTGGGTCATGAACCCGTGCACCAAAGTTCGCCAAGTCCAAAACGCCGATCAAGAAACCACGCAATTTCGCTGGGCACGCTTGTCCAAATGTCAATTTTTAAGGGGGGAACTATGACACCTAGTAATTTGAGAGGAATCTTCGCCGGTTCTGTATCCGCAGTGGCTATGGTCACATCACTGACCACAGCTGCCCATGCACAAGATAGTGCTGAACAAGCTACTCAGACTGAGCGACCCACCACATCAGGGCGCATAGTTGTGACCGCACGTAAGCGTGATGAGACGCTGCTCGAAGTGCCGGTTTCCGTTAGCGCATTTTCGCAGGACAATCTGGACAAGGCGGGTGCCACCAACCTTGAGGATGTTTCACGGCTGGCGCCGGGGTTTGATTTCAACAACTCCAACCGCGTCACGCCGCTGATCCGCTTCCGCGGTCTTGAAGCGGTTGTGAATACGCCCGCCTCGCGCACCGGTGCGGTCTTCTGGGATGGCGCTTACATCTCGGATGGTGTGAGCATCTTGCCTCTGTTTGATCTGGAACGCGTAGAAGTGATCAAAGGCCCGCAAAACGCGTTTTTCGGGCGCAATACCTTTTCTGGTGCGGTGAACTTTGTACCACAAGAACCAGGCAGCATTTGGGAAGGCCGCGCACTGCTTTCATATTCACCTTCTGACAGTGACAGTCACAATGCCACAGTCGCAGTCGGCGGGCCAATTACGGACAATCTTGGCATTCGCGTATCAGGCATGACTGAACGGGTTGGCTCTGACTTCAGGTATGCAAACGGTGATCCTTATGGCCAGATTGATACCGATGCGGTGATGGGAACGCTTGTATTTGAGCCATCATCTTCGCTGAAGGTCAAAGCCAACATTTTCTACGTTGATTCACAAGATACGATCAACTCAGCATCACAATTGGCAACAACTGAAGCTGGTGATTGTATCGGAACATATTCAGGCCAGTTGCGCGATGTCGTAACCGGCCAACTGCTCGATACCTTTACCACTGATTTGTCTGACACATCGCGTGCTCATTTCTGTGGTGAATTTCCAGACTTTGATGACCAATTGCCCGCATTCCCCGCAATGGGGCAGTTTGGCCCCGGCTTCCAAACCGCTTTCTTTGGTCCCACGGTTGAAGCCGCTACAACCATACCGGTTGAGCTGTCTGGCCGCAGCGGTCTTCAGGCACCAGAAGGTCTTGGTGGCCAATACAGCGTCGTTCGGGCTAATCTGAATTTCGACTACACACTGGCAGATGACGCGACCATCAGCGCGATTTTTGCACGCGGCGAAGCCAACAATTACAACATCACAGATTCATTTGCCGGTGTTGATAGAGGGTTTGGCAGCTTCTTCGTCGGCTTCATCCGCTGGACACGCGATAGCTTTGCCGAAGTGCGATATGCCTCCGAAACAACTGGCCCGCTTCGGTATATGATCGGGTTGAGTTATTATGCCCAAGATCTTGAGCAATCCAACTTGGGAACGCGAAAGCTGCTTAATTTCGAAGATGGCGAGAATTACGGCATTTTCGGTTCGGTTGATTATGATCTCACCGATCAGCTCACTCTTTCACTTGAAGGACGCTGGAACAAAGATACACAAACTATCGTGTTCAGCGGACCGACCGAAATCCTGCCGACAGAAACACCAACAGTGTTGAACGAGGTTCAATCCTTCAGCAAATTCATGCCGCGTGTAATCCTGTCTTATCAACCCACCTCCGATGTGAACCTTTATGCCAGCTGGTCAAAAAGCAACATTCAAGGCGTTTCGACCAATGCAGACAATTACGGGAATGCAGTGCCGGATTCAGGAATTGACTCATCAACAGTTGGGTTCTTCACGCCTGTGCAAACGCTAACGGCGTATGAAATTGGCCTCAAACATGAAGTCAGCAACTCTCTTTTTTATTCGATCGCAGCTTATTATTTCGATTGGGAAAATCAGGTATTTGCTGACCTAAGCCCGAACTTTACCCCGCTAAACCAGCCTGGGGATTCGAAGATTTTGGGCCTAGATGTCGAAGCGACTTGGGCACCGGTTGATTGGCTGCAGCTTTCCGCAAATGGGAATTACAATGATATCGAATTGCAGAATTTTGCTGGTGCAGGCTCGATAGCGAATGCCATTCTTGCACCTGGCCTTATCACCGGCGGGGTTCAGATTGATTCAACCGGCAAACGGCCGCGTTGGAACCCGGAACTTTCCGGCGGTATCTCGGCCGAATTCGATCTGGGCGAAATGCTGAGTTATGATGCAGGCGCATTCTTCCGTGTCGATTCCAATTACACCGGATCGTTCTTCACCGACAATTTTGAGTTCAACGAAGTCAAAGGATATTGGAGGTTTAACGCTCGACTTGGCGTGAACGTGACCGATGCTTTTGCGGTAGAAGTCTACGGCAACAATCTAACCAATGACCTTAGCTGGAACACAGAAGGTGGCGAAACGTCATCAGGCGCGGATCGCAGAGCGCAAGGTGTTCTCCCACGCAAACGCGAAGTTGGTGTGAGGTTAGTTGCCGATATCTGATCCTTCCCAATGGCTATGTGAGAGCCGGCCAGACCAAAGCGATTTGGTCTGGCCGGCTGCCGCGCTACCGACACGCTTTCGCTCGCATGTCAGGCAAAACCTTTCGCGACGACAAATGACAGAGTGACCACCTGACCGACACACCGGCTCTGAAGGCTATTGAATGGATCGAAGAGGGCCTGAACAAGAAACGGTATAAGACAACCCGGCCTGTTCAGGCTTTGGCGAGTGATTATCTCAATCAACAAATGTGATGAGGGGATAGAGCCGATCACGAGCGAAGACGACCAGATGTCATAACAAAGGATGGGTTTGGAACGCAGCGTTTGTTTGTTCCCTTTTTGTAGTGTCCAACACACTGCGGAAGGGGACTTATGCACATTATGGCGATCGCTCTTGGCGGGTGTATTCGAGGAGAGCCGCGATATGGCATTACCGAGGATACAGGAGGCCACGTCACCTATGTTCTGGGTGCAATGCGCGCTTTGTCAAAACGCGGTGACGTTTCGCAGGCGGAGATTGTAACGCGCCTTTTCGACAATCCAGAATTGGGAGCTGTTCATGCAGAACAAACAGAGCGCCTCACCCCCTCCCTTTCAATTACGCGCATCGAAACCGGCACGCGCGAATACCTCTCTAAAGACCGCCTGGCCGCAGATCTGCCCGCTTTCACCCAAGCACTTATCGCACAATTGCAAGAGCGTGAGCGCCTGCCCGATGTGATCCATGCACATTTTGCCGATGCTGCAGAAGTCGCGCGTTTGGTTCGCGAAGCTTTGGGCATTCCGTTTATCTATACTGCGCACTCGCTTGGCATCGACAAGCGCATGGCAAATGGCAGTGGCTGCCCCAAACTGGATAACAGGATCGCGCAGGAGAACCGGGCCATTGGGTCAGCGGATGCAATAATAGGGTCTTCGCGGGATGAATGTGAGCGGCAGCTGATGGCGTATCGCTCATCAGATGAAACCCGCATCCACCGCATCCGCCCCGGTATCGACCAAACGCCCGCTTTACCACGCGATGTAAGGCAAGCGCGCAAGCTGATCGCGCCATTTCTGCGGGATGCGAACAAGCCCATTATCCTCGCCATTGCTCGCCCCGTGCGCAAAAAGAACCTTGCCGCTTTGGTTGAGGCATATGCCCATAGCGATCAATTGAAACAGGGCGCGAACCTGGTGCTGTTGCCAGGGCTGCGCCATTCGATAGGGCGCGGTGAGGCTGAACAGGTTGAGGTGATGGCCGAGCTGGTGGATCTGATCGACCGCCATGATTTACACGGCAAAGTCGCATATCCTCGCCAGCATGACCCATCGCATGTGCGCGGGTTATATGCCCTTGCGCGCGACACTGGCGGAGTGTTCGTCAATTCAGCGCTGTTCGAACCGTTCGGCCTAACCATACTGGAAGCAGCGGTTCATGGCTTGCCGGTTGTCGCGACCTGCCATGGCGGACCAGGCGATATTATCGGCGAAATACAGCACGGCTCCATCGTTGAGCCAACCGATCGCGCTGCCATTGCCGAGGCGATTGGCGCATTGCTGGAAGATCCCACTGCCTGGCAAGCCGCGTCCGCCAATGCTGCGGCCAATATCGCGCGAGTGACATGGAGCGATTATGCTCGCGCAATTCGCAAGGTGGCCCGCAGTCTCATGCGGCCAACTGTCGCGCGATTGGCGCGTTCCAAGAAGCCTTACCTGCTAATTTGCGACATCGACAATACGTTGACCGGGTGCCGCAAATCTGCCTCCAGACTAACGCGCTTCCTTAGCGCGCGAGGCGATATTGCGTTTGGCGTGGCGACCGGGCGTTCCTTGATAGAAGCACGACGTTTAATGCGCGATTGGGACCTTCCCGAACCAAGTGTTTGGATTACATCGGTAGGAACGCAAATCCACTGGACCCGCGGACAGTCTCTGGAAGCAGATGAAGATTTCACCGCGAAGATCGATAAGAATTGGCGGGCCAGCGCGGTCAAACAGGCGCTTGAGAGCATCGATGCGGCACAATTGCAGGAATTGGTCAATCAGCGCCGCCACAAGCTTAGTTACTTTCTTGAAGATCGTGCAGCATTACGCTCAGTTCGCAAAGCTGTTGGTGTTTCCAGTTCATGCGCAAAAGTAGTGTTCAGTCATGAACGCCTGCTCGACATCCTTCCCGCGCGCGCCGGGAAAAGCGCAGCGGTGTCTCACGTGGCCAACACTCTGGGCCTTGCGATGGATCAGGTGATGGTTGCAGGCGATAGCGGCAACGATATCGATATGCTGCAAGATTGCCCGAACGCGATTTTGGTTGCGAATTGTGAAGCGGAACTGCGCGTTTTGGGAGAAAGCGGCTCGGCCTATTTTGCGCAGGGCGAACATGCAGCCGGCGTATTGGAAGGCGTGCTGGTGCACCTTCGCAATATGAACGCTGTGCCGATGGAGCAAGCCGCATGAACCGCGCCCGGGGACCTGTCGGCTACTTTGTGCACCATCAAGGTCGCGGCCATGCAGAACGTGCAGCTTCTATTGCGAACGAATTGGTGCACCATCGCGATATCGTGTTGTTCTGTGCACGAACCGATATCTTCCCCGATTTGGCAGATGGCATTGAATTGCGCGAATTACCTTCGCTTTTTGAACCGCCTTGTACCAACAAACCGCATGAAATCGCAGCTGATCTTCCCGAAACACTGCATTGCGCGCCGCTTGGCTGGCCTTCAATCACCAATGCAATTGCGGAAATCACCGGCTGGTTTGCAAAAGCTAAGCCTGCGCTTTTCATCACCGATGTATCTGCAGAATTGGGGCAGTTGGCCCGCATTGCCTCCGTGCCGCACATGGCTGTCCTCCAGCACGGTGATCGCAGCGATGCAGGACACATGGCAGCTTATCGCGGCGCGGCCGGGTTGCTGGCACCTTACGCGCGCGAACTGGAGCAGTCCGATCGGCCAAAATGGATGCGCGAGAAAACTATTTACACCCCCGGCGTCGGGATCGATTGTTCGCGCATATCTTCGCGTGACCATGCGCGCGCAAAATTGGGGCTTGATCCGCAGCTTGAATTGGTGGTCGTTATTGGCGGAGGGGGCGGCACCGGCTTGCCATCTGCACCGCTGACCCTGGGGGCGCGAGCGGAACCGGACAGCACATGGATTACTCTAGGAAAAATACAGACCGAGTGGCACGAAACGGCGCCCGCTAACCTGCGTCATCTTGGCTGGGTTGATAATGTCGAAGACTGGATTTCAGCTGCCGACCGGCTGGTATCAAGCTGTGGCAATACCACAGTGCATATGATTGCAGCAGCAGCCAGGCCGTGGGTTATCGTACCTGAATGGCGCTATTTTGCAGAACAATTGCGCAAAGCCGAAGCGCTCGATGCAGCAGGCGTTGCAGCGATGGCGCGGCAATGGCCCGCCAGCGGCGCGGACTGGATGAAACTATGGCGTGCCGCTGAGGTTATCGAACCCGAACGTCAGCGCGCTTTGGTGCGTGATAACGCGGCCAAATCCGCCGCAACCGCGATAAACGCGATGATCGAACGGATATGGACCACGTCGCAAGACAGCCCGGCTCTTGCCAAGGTCGCGGGCGCATGAGCATTTCGGTGTGCACCCTTGCCTTTGGCCGGGCGGAACACGTGTTCAATCTTGTCCGCGGCCTGACCTTGAGCACGCGCGAACCTGATGAGCTTGTCATTGCGGTGATGCAGGCTGAACCTTACGATTTGCCTGAAACGGTCTTTCCCGTGCGTCAGATCGTGATGGGCAGCAATGGTATTCCGCTTGCTCAGGCGCGCAATCGGGCCGCGCGCGAGGCACGCGGTGACTTGCTTGTCTTTCTCGATGTCGATTGCATTCCCCATCCCTGCCTCGTTGCAGATTACGCCGATCGAAGCGCTGGGCGCAGCGGAGTGTTTATGGGCGAAGTCAAATATCTGCCAAGTGGTGCGACCGATAACGGCATAGATTATGCAGCGTTCGACCGCGTCGGCGTGGAGCATAGCGAGCGTGCCGGTCCGCCAAGCGATCCACTGGGCAAATGCGGCGACTATCGCTGTTTCTGGTCTTTGAATTTCGCCCTGTCGAAAGCCGATTTCGCGATAACCGGCGGGTTCGATGAAAGCTTTGTCGGCTATGGCGGTGAGGATACCGATTTTGGACGTACTGTAGCCACAGTGGGCCTTCCCATCTGGTGGGTCCGCGGGGCCAAAGCCTATCACCAATATCACCCCCACCACATGCCGCCAGTTCATCATCTCGACAGCGTTCTGGCCAACACCCACCGCTTTATCGAAAAATGGGGCGAGCCTACGATGCAGCATTGGCTGCGCGCGTTTGTGCTTATGGGTCTTATCGAAAGGCGCGGCAAAGGTTGGGTGAAATTGCGCGAGCCTGCCGAAGACGATTTCGCGCTAACACAGCAACAAGCAGACCAGCCTTATGCCAGTTCAGCTACTGTGCTGGACTGGTTGGAAGCGCGGGAGCTGGAAGCTTCTGCATAAACGCCCTGCATTGCCGCGCGGTAGCATGTTTCATAACCATCCAGCATTTGATCGACAGAAAAATAGCGCGCGATGCGCTTGCGGCATATTGTGCCATCAAGGCTTGAAGCCTTGGCCATGGCCGCTGCCAGAGCGTCCACATCGCCGCCGGGTACTACTGCGCCGCATGGTCCCAGAACTTCGCGCATCGCGCCGCGATCAAAAGCGATTACAGGCACACCGCAACTCATCGCTTCGGCGGCAACCAGACCGAACGGCTCATCCCACAAAGGCGTCACCACCGCCGCTGCTGCTTGCGCCACACATTTGCGTAAATCCGAACCAGATTTGTGCCCCAGATAGCGTATACGCTCCCCCAGCCAAGGCTGCACGGCTTTGGCAAAATAGGCCTCGTCCTCAATTGTCCCGACAATATCGAGCGGGATTTGCGCCAGACGGGCGGCCTGCACTGCCTCTCGCAAACCCTTGTTCATGGTAATACGCCCGAACCAGATCAGCCGTTCGCCGCGCTGTTTTGCGAGCGGCCACTTGGCGATGTCGATCCCGTTGTGAACCACTTTGAAATGCGAAAGCGCACAGCCCCTCCACAAGGTCAATTGATGGCGCGATGTAACCGTCAATCGCTGCCACGCGCAATGCGAATGGCTTTGCACTGTATCGCGCATCGCGCCGAACGGCGGAACGTGTTGCGAAGTGACCATTGGCATTGTGTCAGCCGTCGCCCAATCGATGATCGGCGTGAACAGGGAATTGTTGTGAACCACATCGAAGCCGCCATGCAAAATTGCCTGCCAGGCTTTCTCAAAAGCGGCATGCTGGTACGATGCCAAACGGTCCGTTCCGCGCCAGTCGCTCCAGGGTAAAACCTGCTCATAAGGCTGGGGACAGATGGACCGTGCCTGTGGCAGTTTGCAGCCCTTTGCGCAAAACAGCGTTACGTCATGCCCCCGCCGGTCAAGCGCTGTTACCAGCTGGTGACAATGGGATTCCATTCCGCCCATGAACGGTTCGGCGATGGGATGGCGAATATGCGCCACCACGGCGATTTTCATGAACGGTCGCTCCACTTCGGTTTGGGATATGCCAAGCAAAGGACCAAGGATCTTAAGAAGGTATAGGTTCCAATGCTAACAAAGGCTATATTGTTCGCTCGTGGTATGTTTCGCTACTGCGTGACCTTCTCCAGCCTGCGACAGGGAGGAACGATATGAGCTGCCATGATTATCCAATGACCGGACGTTTCCTGCAAGGCAGGTTGCGCCACGCGATGACCGATCGCGAACAAGCACTGCTTGAGGGTTTGGTCGCTGAGACTGCTGAACTGCAAGGCGAAAGCCTGCTTATAGAGCGCGGCCAATTTTGCGACTTTTCGACCATGCTGATCGAAGGGCATATGCTGCGAACCATCCATGAAAATGGTCGCCGCAGTATTGTCGGTTATCAAGTGCCAGGGGATTTTGTTGATCTGCATGCCTTTGCGTTAAAGCGGCTCGATCATGATTTGATGATCATCGGCAAAGCCAAGGTCGGCTATGTCCCGCATGAGCGGCTGCGCGAAGTGCTCGAACAAGAACCGCATCTGGCGCGCATTTTCTGGTTCTCAACACTGCTCGACGCTTCGATTCATCGCGAATGGATCATGAAGACCCAGCAAATGCGCGCGATGGGGCGGCTGGCACATTTTATAGCAGAGATTTGGTATCGGCTGCGCATGGTGGATTTGGGCAGAAGCAGCGGATTTCAAACTCCGTTAAACCAAGTGCATCTCGGGCAGATTTGCGGCATTTCCACCGTCCATGTAAACCGCTCCCTGCGTGATTTACGACAAGCGGGAATTGTTGAATTTCGCCGGGGTCGGATCACGATCCTGGATGGCGAGAAGCTGAAAAAGCTTAGTCGATTTGAACCCAGCTATCTCTATGGCGAAGGCGGATTGAATGTCGGCAACGCCCTGGACAAGGGAGCTAGTGAAAAAGCGGCAGCACAGTGACCGCCCAATCAGCGCGCTTTGCCGGGCGCTATATTTTCGTAGCTGGATTGCATCGTACCGGCACAAGTTTGCTTGGCCAAATGCTTGGGCAGCATAAGCAGATTGCGCCAATAACAGGGGCGCCGGTGCCGGAAAATGAAGGGTGTTTCTTGCAAGGAGCGATACCGCACACCGCTCACCATGGCATCCCCGGCCACTACGCAACCGATCCGGCGCAACATTTGATCGAGGGATGCCCGTTCGATACCCTTGCAACACGCCAGCGTATGGAAGCTGATTGGCAGCAATGGTTTGAGGACACAGATGATCGTCAAACAGACCAACGGGGATTGGACCAATGGCGGTTAGAAAAGTCGCCGGTTAATCTTATACGTATGCGCCTTTACCAGCAATTGTTTCCGCTATCGCAATTTGTCATCATCCTGCGCCATCCAGAGGCCATGGCTGCCGCATTGGCCAAGTGGTCGAACCGGTCTGCCAAAGATCTGATCGATTATGCGCTGGACGCTTACGATATTGCACTCGACGACGTGCGCTACCTCCACGCAGCCTACGTTCTTCGATATGAAGACCTTGTGCGATCACCTGACCGCCAATTGGAAAGCGTGTTCGAATGGCTGGGTCTGGACGGAGAAAAACCCTCGCAAGCGCTGCGCGACGGGAATGCGGAATATTCCAACGCACAGCGGATGACATCAGCGCAAGCCAGCCGCGCAGCTCGGCTTGGATACAGGTCCGCGATGACCACCGCCGCGTTTGCACCGATAATCTCTCATCCCCTGCGCGCGCGATGTGAAGCAGCTCAAAAATCGCACTGTTTCGCCGATTAACCTTTGTTGGGTTGTGCCGAAACCGTGCAACGATTTACGCTAAGTGTGGTTGAATAATACCATGCTCAATATTGACGAAAAAGAGAACATACGCCTCGGCGATGCCTTTCGCGCTCATATTGATGCAAAGGATTTCCCGTGCATTGGCGCAAAGGCAGCTTTGGCGCGCGGGACGTTGGAAACATTGATCTGCAATGACATCACAAGCGCGTGGAACGATTTGCTCATCCACGAACATCTGCTTGGCTTCTCGCAGGAATATCGACGCGATCCATCCTTGGTTCGTTCGCTCGCCGTCATCTTTGCAAAACCCAGCAAGCTTTCAGAAATGCAGTTCGAAAAGCATATGTGGTTTCGCCTCCAGTCGTTGGCGGATAAATATGAATGGCGCGCACAAGGTTATGCTAGAACGGTCGGCGTTGATACAACAGATGCCCATTTTGGCTTAAGCTTTGGGGGAGAGGCATATTTCGTCGCTGGAATGCACCCTGACGCGTCTCGCCCTGCCCGCCGGTTTGAACGCCCGGCGATGGTGTTCAATTTGCACGATCAATTCGAACAATTGCGATTGGATAATCGTTATGATCGCCTGCGTGAGACGGTTACGGATCGTGATGCTTCGTTTGCTGGTGATACCAACCCGATGCTTTCTCAAAACAGCGCGGCGAGTGAAGCGGCACAATATAGCGGGCGCACAGTTGATAAGGACCAGCAATGCCCGTTTGAGGATAAGCATCCATGACCGCAATATCACACATTCCGCCGCGCAGCGGTGTAGCACTTGAATTAAAATGTGGGGAGCGACTGCGCGTCATTGATCCCGAAGGAAGCCAAGTGTCCGATATGCTGGCCTATGCCCGCAACAATATCGACGAGGTAATTTCCAACGGGCGCACTTTTGATTATGAGGAAACGATTGCGCTAACCACGGGCAATACGCTGTGGTCCAATCGCTCCAACCCGATGCTGAAGATCGTCGATGATACAGTTGGGAAGCACGACTTTCTGCTGACCCCCTGCAGCGAAGATACGTTCAAGCATTTCTATCCTGACAAGCCTGTCCATCGCGGCTGCTTTGGCAATCTGGCGGATGCTCTGGAACCTTACGGGATCGGCCCTGATGCGATCCCTGTGGCGTTCAACATCTTCATGAATGTGCGGCTCGATAAAGAAGGCGGCGGCCTGTGCGTTGATCCGCCGACAAGCACGGCGGGCGATCATGTGGTGTTCGAGGCGCAAATGGATTTGATTGTGGGACTTACAGCGTGTTCGGCCTACGCGTCGAATGGCGGGACGTTCAAACCGATCGATTTCCGTATCGAGACATAGCTGAACCGTAGTTTGCATTCAGCCGATTTGCCAGAAACCCAGATTGCAACTCCTTGCGCTAGGCGCATTGCGCCGCACCCAATCGGCCACCTGTCTCACTGAACGCGGCACTTTTTTGGACGAACCGCAAACGATCAGATTACTTCATCCTCGTCCAGCATGGGATCAGAAAACGCTTCAGCCTCAATCTGGTTCAACCGTTCAGCGGCCGTCTCCACTTTGCCCACTTGTGCAACATGCATCAGCGCATCGCCCATATTTACGACCGGCAAATTGGCTTTCCCGATAATCACGCCGTCTCTTTGCGATCTCACCGGGATATCGACATCGCCAAACGGGTCTGAGACAACCCCTAACACTTCATCGGTATGTACAAGATCGCCAGTATCCTTTTGTGCGCGGAAAATGCCGCCTTCCGGCGCCCGTACCCAGCTGCTTTTTCGTGAACGAATAGGATCCGCTTTGGCCGCCAATGAAGAGCTTGGCGAACGCATGCCCAGATGTGTCATCACCCGCAAAACACCTTTTACGCCAACGCGGATCGCAAATTCGTCAAACCGAAGGCCCTCACCCGCTTCGAAGAGCAACACGTCGGTTCCTGCTTCCATAGCCGCTGCACGCAACGATCCGGGCCGCAGGGGTGAGATGATGATGGCAGGCGGCGCGAACGCGGTGGCAAGTTCGTTAGCTTTGGGCCGATCATCACTGATGCGGATTTGCGGCAGATTGGTGCGATGGATCGCTGCTGAGTGAATATCGATGCCAAAATCGCTGCGCTCGATAATCTGCTCTGAAAAAACATGGGCGAGCTGCGATGCCAGCGATCCTGTGGCCGAGCCTGGAAATGATCTGTTCAGATCACGCCGATCAGGCAAATAACGTTGATGCTGGATGAAGCCAAAAACATTCACCACCGGAATGCAAATAAGCGTGCCTGCCAAAGTCTTAGGTCGAACTTTGCCCAGCAACCGGCGGATGATCTCCACCCCGATGATTTCGTCACCATGCACTCCGGCGCTGACAAACAGCGTTGGGCCATGCTTGCTGCCATGCAGAACGCGCACCGGCAGATTGATCTCGGTATGGGTTGATAGACGGCTGATCGGGAGCTGAACGGTCGCGGTACTGCCAGCGGCAACACGCATGTCGCCTATCGCAAAGGTATCACCCCGCGACCGTTTTGCGCCAAGAGCCTTACTGTCAACCTTTGCCACGAGTTTTGGTATTCCCGTGCTTGGCATTCTCCGCCATGAAATCGATGATCATTCCGGCAATGTCTTTCCCGGTGGCGTTTTCGATACCTTCCAGGCCGGGTGAGGAATTTACTTCCATGATAACAGGCCCGTGATTGGATCGCAGCAGGTCGACACCGCAAACGTTCAGACCCATCGCCTTGGCCGCGCGCACTGCGGTAGAGCGTTCTTCAGGCGTGATCTTGATCAGCTGCGCGCTGCCGCCGCGATGCAGGTTTGACCGGAACTCACCTTCTGCACCCTGACGCTTCATCGCGGCCACGACTTTGCCGCCAATAACGAGGCATCGAATATCCGAACCGCCCGCTTCCTTGATAAATTCCTGCACCATGATGGCGATATTCGCCCCGCGAAATGCTTCGATGATGGACGCCCCGCCTTTAAGCGTTTCTGCCAGCACCACACCGATGCCCTGCGTACCTTCAAGCAGTTTGATAACAACCGGAGGCCCGTTCACTGCTTTGATGATCTGTTCGGCTGCCTTGGGGTCATTCGCATATGCTGTCAGCGGCAGGCCAAGCCCGTGTTTGGCCATAATCTGGGTTGATCGCAGCTTGTCCCGGCTACGGCCGATAGCGACACTTTCATTAAGGGGCCAAACCCCGCCCATCTCGAACTGACGCAGCACGGCAAGGCCATAGGCCGTGATCGATGCGCCAATGCGCGGGATAACCGCATCATAACCGCTTAACGTTTCGCCTTTATACATCACAGTCGGGCGATGGCTGGCGATGTTCACCGTGCACCGGGTCGTGTTGATGATATCAAGCGTATGGCCGCGCGTTTCAGCCGCTTCTTTCAACCGTGTATGGGAATAGAGGTTTGGATTGCGCGCCAGCATAGCGATCTGCATTGAAAGTCTCCTGATTTAAGGCTGTTTGCCTTTGTTTTTCTTGGCATCTGGTGATTGCAGCCATGAGTGGCCACTATCGACAAGGAATCTGCGACGAAGTGATGATCGGCCGATTAGCATCGGGAATTTCATATCCGACCTGTCGGCAAGACTGATTTCTGCACGAACCTGTGTATCGCCAATCTTCAACGGGGTTTTGATGACATAGCGCCGCTGCGTATCGCCGTTTGAACTTGTGATACCGCGAACATCCACATGGATCGCCTCGCATTGATGACGAACCCCGTTCCAATCCACGGCGAAGCGCACAAAGCTTTCGCCATCGCGTTGGAATTCATCAATGACATTCGCGTGCAGGGATGATGTGCGTGCGCCGGTATCGATCTTGGCGGGGATGCCTTGCAAGTTGAGATCGGGCAAATCGACAAGCTCGCGCCAGCCAACGGTAAGCAAGGATGAGGTGTTAGAAATAATTGCAGTCCTTCGGGCGCGGATTACTCATCTGATTCATTGTCATTATTCGTGTTTTTACCGCCCCCATCGGCCTCGTAATCCACTAGCGCAGGCCCCACACGGCGATATGTCGCCAGCGTTTTGGCACCGATGATCACAAAAAAGCTGTCCATATCGATAAGCACAAAGCCGCGTTCAAAAACAGCGCGCTGCAATGAAGTGATCGTTTCGGGATAAAGCCGGGTGACCCCCATTAAATGACGCAGAAACTTTTCCGAAATCCGATATCGGCCACGTGGCTTGCCCCCAAACTCCACTTCAAACAGATCGCACAGCTCCCTGGCTATGGCTTCCGTTTTCGCCTTGTCCACAAACATGTGCCTTTAGGTAAATAGATTTACCCCATGGCACAACAAAGATTTGCGTGTAAGTTCTAGAACACGGTTTGATCGCAGATTCTTCAGACCCGTTTGATGATCGGCGCTCAATTGCGCTCCAACAACACGCTCTAACAACATGAGAGGTCCAATATGAACGCGGGCGAGCAAGTTTTATCATCGATCAAGGTATCGACTGCGAACGCTATCTCGACATTTGCAAATCACCTTCCATCCATTTTGCTGGCCTTGTTGGTTCTGGTTCTTGGCTGGTTGCTGGCGCGTGTGATGCGGTCTGTTGCGCGGCGTGCTTTCACTGGCACCAATCGCCTTTTGAACAGGCTGATCGGAAAGAAAGACGCAGGCAGTGCCCAGCTCTCTCCGATCGTGGCATCCGTTTTAAGCGAAATCGTATTTTGGGCGGTGATCTTTCTTGGCGCCGCAATCGCTGCGCGAATTGCCGAACTGCCCGCACTTTCTGGATGGCTCGATAAAATTGCGGAGTGGCTGCCCAATCTGCTGATGGGCGTTGCCATCATCGTCATCGGCTATCTGGTCAGCGTCGCGGCTGCAGAACAGGTTTCAAATTCTGCGCGCAAGGCCAAGTCCCCGCAAAGCGCATTGATGGGACGCCTGGCACAGTCTGCTATTTTTGTGACCGGGATCATTATCGGGCTGGATCAGATTGGTGTAAACGTCACGCTGCTCACCGCTCTGTTTGTTGTATGTGCAGCGGCCATTCTGATCGGATTTTCGATCGCGTTTGGTCTTGGTGCACGTGATCATGTCAGCAATCTGATCGGAGCGCGTACGGCCCGGCGAAGGTTGCAGCGAGGTACAACGCTGCGCATCGGCGATATTGAAGGCGAAGTGCTCGAAGTCACCTCTACGCAGATTGCAATCGAAACCGAGGATGGACGGGCGCTGCTGCCTGCTCGTCTGATCGAAGAGCGCGAGCTGGTAATCCTTTCATCGAAAATCGAGGGAGCAGCTGACCATGCATAAGCCTTCGTCACTATCCCTCTCATTTCTGGAGAAGCGGCCCCATTCGGCAGCGGACACTCTGGCACAATTGCCGCGTGTTGATGCAGCCGGTTATCTGGACGCAATTCCCTCACGCTATGTGGTGCTGGCGCTGGGCCATATGGGGCAATGGACTGCCGCTTCTATCGTAACGCAAATGTTGCCGGAGGGCGCTGCAGCGGCGCTTAGAAACATGGAGCCTGTATCGGCTGCAGCAACACTCAGACTTGTCGAAAAAGCAAAACGGATCGAACTGCTTGGTCTGTTGCCCAAATCCAAAAGAAACGAATTGGAGGCAGCTCTTTCCTTTCCTGACGATGCGGTCGGTGCCCATATGCAAACCTCCATCATCACCGTACCTTACAGCGCGACGTGCGATGCCGCTATCGCCGCTTTCAAAGGCGCTTCGGAGCTGGAAACAAACCTGATCTACATTGTCGATTCTGATCGTATGCTGCGCGGCGTGGCCAAAGCAAACATGCTTCTGGCGGCCTCTGGCCAAACACACGTGATCGATATCGCTGATCCGCAGATCGAAGCTTTGTCGTCGCGTTCCCGTATCGAAGCTGTCGCTTCTCTTGCGGCGTGGGATGACTATTCTGAATTGCCCGTACTCAATCGTCGCAAGCAGTTGATAGGCGCTATAACCCGGAAAAGTTTGCGCCATGCAATTGGCCTTCCGGTCGCTGAAAATATAGACCAGTCAGGCTCGATCTTTGCCGGAATTGCAGGTGCGTTTATCACAAGCGCATTGGGAGTGAGCGCCATGCTTACTGATGTGGATGCCAAACGGACCTCCCTGCAAGGGACAAGCTTGCCAGGAGCAGGCGAATGAGTGGCTCCAGCATGCAAGTGACCGATGCGTTGAACCGGCGGTTTTTCGTCGATTACCCTTTGGATGCCGCAAGCCGGATTGAGCAGCTCGACATCAACGAAGTGGTAGACGCAGCCCAACGGCAGCCGGCAAAAATCCTGGCACCAGTTTGGCGCCGGCTTCTTCCTGCAACAGCGGCCAAACTGCTCAGGGCACTTCCACAAGAAACCGCCGATGACCTTCTGGCCGAAGTGCCTCCATCTCAGGCAGTCCGCTTGCTTGGGCATATGCCAAAACCTGAGATAGAGGAACGGCTTTCACGGCTTGATCCTGCTGTGCGCGCAAATCTTGATATCTTGCTGGCCTACCCGGACGATACGGCGGGTCGCATGATGCAAACCGATGTCTCAACCTACCGCGATACCGCGCTCGCGGGTCAGACACTGGCACAGCTTCGCGAAGACGGCATGCAAACTGCGCGCAGCTTGTTTCTGGTTGATGACGAACAACGTTTGACCGGCGCGGTTCTGCTCGAAGATCTGGCTCTTGCCCCGCCTAACACCACGCTTGGCGCGCTTCAGCAGCCGATTACAGCGGCAGTGCGCCCGATTGATTCCATTGGCGAGGTGAGCCGCGTCTTTGAAGAGGAAGACGTGCTGGATCTGCCGGTCATCGATCTGGATGGTATCCTGATGGGCGCAGTCATGCACGATACGCTCGCACGCACGGTCCAAAAGGATGCAACCGCCAACCTGCAAACGATGGTTGGTGCCAGCAAGGAAGAACGGGCTCTCTCCAGCCCGTTTTTCACAGTGCGCAAACGTATGCCTTGGCTGCAGGTCAACCTGATTACCGCATTTATGGCAGCGGCAGTGGTGGGCGTGTTTGAAAACACCATCGCGCAAGTCACCGCGCTAGCCGTTTTGTTGCCGGTTGTGGCCGGCCAGTCAGGAAACACTGGCGCGCAGGCTCTGGCGGTGACTATGCGTGGCCTCGCCTTGCGGGAAATCACCATCAGGCAATGGACAAAGGTATTGCGCAAGGAAGTGATTGCAGGCTTCCTTAATGGGGTTGGGATCGCGATAACCTGTGGTATCGGCGTTTTTGTGTGGAGCCAATCCATCGGGCTTGTAGCTGTCATCACATCATCGATGATTTTGGCGATGGTCGCTGCCGGATTTGCCGGAGCATTGATCCCGGTAATCCTCACCAGGCTGGGACAAGACCCGGCAACGTCTTCTTCGATTATTTTAACAACCGTAACCGACATAGCCGGTTTCTTCGCATTCCTGGGGATCGCGACACTTATGATGCAGTTTTTATGAGCGATACCACAATCGCGATCCTGACATGGGTCGGTATAGTCTTTTGCCTTAGTCAATCAGCCATGTTTTCCGGCCTCAATCTGGCCTATTTCAGCATAAGCCGGTTAAAGCTCGAAGTCGAAGCAGGGACCGGCAACAAAGCAGCCGAGCGTATTCTCAAGATGCGCGAGGATTCCAATTTTCTCCTCACAACCATCCTGTGGAGCAATGTTGGCATCAATGTGCTGCTAACCTTGCTGTCCAACTCGGTCATGGCAGGCATCACTGCCTTTGCTTTTTCGACTTTTGCGATCACCATTTTTGGCGAGATCTTTCCGCAAGCCTATTTCTCGCGCAACGCGCTGCGGATCGGAGCGCGATTGGCTCCCGTCCTCGCGATCTATCAGATAGTGCTTTATCCGGTCGCAAAACCTGTGGCACTTGTGCTCGATGCTTGGCTGGGCAAGGAAGGTATCGAGTATTTCCGGGAGCGCGGCATCCGCGAGATCATTCGCAAGCACATGCATGCTGATGAAGCGGATCTGGGTTTCATAGAAGGCTTGGGCGCCCTCAATTTCTTCTCTGTTAGCGATGTGATGGCCTCTCATGAAGGCGAGCCCATCAATCCGGCAAGTGTTGTGACGCTTGATTTTAACGCAGCTATTCCGCTGTTTCCAGCCGACGCGGCGGATAGGGACGGCCAAATTTTCAAAGACATTCAGCGCTCTGGCAAGAAGTGGGCTATCGTTACCGACAAGGCTGGTGAACCAAGGCTGGTCATCGATACAGATGGATACCTTAGAGCGGCATTGCTTCAGCCAAATACCTTCACACCGCACGAACACTGTCATCGCCCGATCATCATCCGTGATCAGGACGTGCGACTGGGCGATGTGCTTCAAAAGTTCGAAGTACGGCCCGAATATAGAGGTGATAACGTCATCGACAGGGATGTGGTCCTGCTCTGGACAGACCACAAACGTGTGATCACCGGCGCAGACATTCTCGGCAGGCTGCTTGAAGGCATCTCTCGTGTGGAACTCAAACCATAAGGCATGGCAAGACATGGCTTACGTGGTCAAAGCGGTTGAGCGGGCTGCTTTCCAGCTAGGGCGATACTCATGCTCAAGTTGGGCACCATAGCGATTGCGAAAGCCACCCGCTGCAATTTCAACTGATCAGCCACGGCGGTTGAGCGCCTTTTCGAGGGGAGCGAAGTTGCGGATTTATCGGGTTCTTGCTGACATAGCTTTCTGGAAATTCACTATCATGATCGAGCGCACGCCAAAGGTAATGGGTCTCACCGTTGATCTTTACGAAGACTTCATCGAGGTGCCAACGCCATTGTGTGGAGCCTTTCATTCAACTGACCCGCTGGCGGCGAACGTCTGCTGCAAACATTGGACCGAACCTGTTCCACCAAAGCGCACAGTCTCATGGCAAATGTCGATCCCGCGCTCAAAGAGCAGATCCTCAACGTTCCGCAAACTCAGAGGAAAACGTACATACATCAGCACCACGAGACGGATCACCTCGGGTGAAGAACTGAAGCGTATGAATGGACTGGGCGGTTTGGCTCTGGATTTTCGGCTCATATGGCCGGATTAGCAGCCATTCACCACAGCTGCCACGTTAGTCTGACAAGACCGTCGAGAACTTTTCATCTCTCAGAATCTGAAGCCAAATGGTATCTTGCAAGCTCGCTTCATAGTTTTCAGGGAGTTCGCTTTGCCGAGTTGCCGTTGAAAATGAAGCGATAGCGTCAGGTTGATCGTCCTTTGACATCCAGCGAAAAATGTCGACTTCACCGACAACACCCGCAATATAGGCTTCGGTTCGAGGGTCCAGCCTGTGAACGTTGGAAACTGAAACGTCGTTAGCTTCCAATTCGCCTTTCAGACCGCGCACGCCTTCAGGTAGGCGGTCGTCGAACGAAACGCGGCAACTCACATTTTTACGAATATCGTCTTTGTTCTCAAGCCTAGGGTCCCAAAACAACGATATGCCCACGCTGTGTCCGTCAGTCGTACTAACGTCCCAATTCACCACTCCGGGCGGAGAGGAAGGCAAACAGCGGCCAGCGCTTTGGCTCTTGCATTCCTGCGCTTGTACGACACTTTTGCGAACTACCCAATCAAGATTACGAAGTGCAATACACTCTTCTTTGAAGACAAGAGATATCGCATCAGCATTCAAAACAATTTTGTAGTCTGAGCGGGCAATTTCTCCAACATCATTCAGACCGCTATCGTTGTTACTACATGACGAAATGACAAGAGCAAAAACAGTTAGGAAATACAATTCTCTTCGAAACCACATATCTCTACATCCTTGGGAAATCTTCAAATGTTCCCTTTCGCTCTAGTCCAAATATCTCCAAAATACTATTGTAAGAGTTTGACGATCCGTTGCTAGGCTTCGTGGACAAAGCTTGACCTGAGACTCGTCCTTTGATTCAAGGCTACCTTTTGGAGGCGGCGTTGGGCGAGCGGATCGGGGTATCGGATAGCGAGTGGGAACTGATCGGGCCGCTGTTGCCGCCAGAACGCGGACGTGGCTGCCGACCTGCGCAAGATAATCGACGCTACTTCGAAGGTATGATGTGGATCGCGCGCACGGGGGCGCAGTGGCGGCATCTGCCGGATGAGTATGGCAAGTGGAACAGCGTGTTCCGGCGCTACCGAAGATGGGTCACGACCGGCGTGTTCGATGCCATGCTCGAGACGCTGGCCGAGCTGGCGGGACGCAACACAGCCTCCGACATGATCGATAGCACCGTGGTTCGAGCACATCATTGTGCAGTCGGCATAAAAAGGGGACTCAGCAAACAGAGGCGCTCGGCCGATCGCGAGGCGGGTTCACCACCAAGCTCCACGCCAGATGCGACGCCAGAGGCCTCCCACTCGG